>OZ241326.1:0-3043534 GCA_965199855.1 bacterium
GGGAGCCTGGCGAGGGCCTCCTCCAACGCTTCCCGACCCTCCGGGCCGCTCGTCAGCGCGGAGAAAGCCTCCGTGGTGAGCCGGACGAAGGAAGAGGGCGGGGCCCGCTTCGGAATTTTCTCCACGAGCGCGAAGAAATCCGACATCGCCAGGGCGAGGGAATGGGCGGCGGGGCGCTCCTCGTCATCCTCGCGCATCGCCTCCAGAGCCGCATCGAGCGCGGAGAGCCACGCCTCGGCGCCCGGCGCGTAGGGCAGGCTCCTCGAGAAAAACTCCCATTTCGAGGCGAGGGCGGGATCGCCCGCGAGCGCGCTCCATCCGTATCTTTCCGCGAGCGCCGCGAAAGCGTCCGCGCGGACGAAGCCGCCCTCGTCCAGAAAGCGCATCACCCCGGCGCGCGGGTAGTCCTCGGCGATGATTTGAAGCATCAGGAGAAACAAGCGGCCCGCGGGCGCGGCGGACAGGGGCGTCCTCTCCTCGACGCGGCAGGGAATTTCGAGAGCCTCGAGGGTTTCCCGGAGCAGGGACTGATAGCCGCTCCCCGAGGTCGTCAGAACGCATATTTCCCCCGTCTCCGGCGCGGCTTCCCGCGCCTTCAGCATCTCGCGGCACGCCTCCCGCGCCTCGCGTCCGGGCCCCGGCGCGGTCACGATTCGCAGGGCGTCCCCCGGAACGCGCGCGGCCGCGCCGCCCGAGTCCGCGAACAGCGCGTCCGCGAGGGGCGCGAGCGGCCTCGCCTCCGCCGCTCCCGCCTCCCCGCGCGCGAAGCCCAGCTCCTCGAACCAGCGGATGAGCGGCTGGGCGTGCGCGCACGCGGGCGCGTCCGCCCGGGCGGGGACGAGGGCGTGCGTCTCCGCCTCGCGGCACGCCGCCTTGACGAGTCTGCGCTGGAGGGCGTTCATCTCGGCGAAGCCGTAAAAAATCGTGGGAACGCGCGGGGGGGCGGCTTCCGCCCTCTCGCACGCCATTTCAAGGAGCGACGAGCCGTCGCAGCGCTTCATCTCCCGCAGCGCGCGCCCGAAATCCTCCGCCAGACGCGCCAGGTCCTCGCCCTGGGCCTTGTCGGGCGCGGACATCCGCCGGGCGAGCTTCCTCAAGTCCCCGGGCGAGAGATTCGCCTCGGCCAGGTCCGTCAGCGCGGCGCAGAGGCTGCGCCCGCACCCCCGCCCGCCCTCGTGAAAATGCTTCAGCTCCGGCCGCGCGTCCTCGAGCGCCTTTTGCGCCAGAGCTTCGGCGAACGCCGGAGGAATCTTCTCAAGCCCCTCCAGGGCGAGGGCGGGGCCCGCCATCTCGCGCGCCAGGTCCAGCGCGACCAGAACCGACACCCCGGCGAAGCCGCCCGCGCGGGCGAGCAGCCTCTGGACGCGGTCGCGCAGGCGGTTCGAGATGACGACGACGCGCCGGCGCGCGAGCGGGTCTCCCCCGCCGAGACGGCGGACGCGCGAGGCGAGGGATGATTCCAGCTGGTGAAACGGAGCGGCGACCAGGATTTTCGAGGGCTGCGGCATGGGGATTTCCCTCTCACCGGCGAGGCGGCGATTCCCGCGGGCGATCACGCGTCCAGCGCGCTTTCCCCGAACAACTCCTCCACCTCGAGAGGACGGGGCGTAAGCCCCTGCCGGTGGGCGTAGGCGGCGAGCTTCTCCAGCGCCCGGCGGTTCGCCTCCACGCCGTAGGGCCAGAAGTTCTCGCCGAACAGCGCGCGCGTCTCGTCCATGACCGCCGGCAGGAAGGGAATCATCGCCGAGAGCGCGCCGTTGTCGCCCAGCGCGGCCAGCGTCTTCTCCCTCGCCTCGCGCATGGCCTCATAGACGGACCGAAGCGCCCAGGGATTGCGCTCGTGAATCGCGCGCCGCAGCACGACGCAGTGCATCATGGGATGAATCCCCGTTCTGCGGTAATACGCCGTCTCGACGGCCCTGTAGTCGGGAAACAGCCGCTTAACGCGCGGCGATCCGTTCAGGAAGCACGCGGGCGCCTGATGAACCAGCGCGCCGTCCACCTCGCCGGATTCGAGCATGTCGGAAATCGTCCGCCCGCGCTTCATGTAGCGGACGCGCGTCCCCGGCGGCATCGGAACCGGCACGCGCGGCTCCAGGGCCGCCACCCATTCCACCGCGCTCGGGTCCAGCCCGTATTCTTCCTCGAGAATGCCCACGATCCACACCACCGCCGTCATCCCCCACTCCCGAATGGCGACTCGCCGGCCGTTGAAGTCCGCCGCCTCCTCGACGCCGGAATCCGCGTTGGCATAGACCATCGAGTGCCGGAAAACCCGGCTGGGGAAGGCGGGCATTCCCACGAACGGACTCTCCCCCGCTCCGATCAGGAACATGTGCGCCCCCATCGACATCTCCGAGAGGTCGAACTCCCGGTAGCGGCACATGCGAAAAAATATCTCGGAGGGCGGAAGCGTAACGACCCGGAGATTCACCCCCTTCGGGCGAACGTCGCCCGTTTTGAGGGGGCTGGTTCGATCGTAGTCGCCGAACGCCGCCGTCAGCTCCAGATCGGGCATACGCTCTCCTCCCCATCGCCGGCGTCCCGGAACGCCTCGTCAGGATGCGGCCGGCAGGTTTCTCATAGTTCGCCGCGTTCGGCAACGAGAGGCGGCTTGTCGGCGCGGAAAGCCGCCGGGTTGACCGTCCGCCCGGGGCGTGGCATGAAGGGTCGGGAAAGCCCAAAAGCCCGCGACCATGAGGAATTCCGCTTGTCCCGGAAGATGAGGGTGATCGTATGCGGCTTCGGCCGCGTCGGGCGCGCGTTCGCCAGACTCGCCGTGGAGAAATCCGCGCGCCTCCGCTCCGCCTGCGGCATGGAGCTGTCCATCGTCGGCATCGGCGAACTGGCGGGGAGCCTCCATCGCCCGGAAGGGCTCGACGCGGCCGAGGCGGCGGACGCCTTCGAGCGCGGGGGCGGCTTCGCGGGGCATCCGGCGCTCGAGCCCGCCTGGCGGGGCATCGACCTCGTCCGCGCCGCGCGGGCCGATCTCCTGGTCGAGACGACGCCCACGGACGTTCAGACCGGGGAGCCCGCCGCGAGCCACGTCCGAGAGGCGCTCGCGAGGGGGATGCACGTCGCGAGCGCCAACAAGGGCCCCTTCATCCGCGCCTACCGGGAGCTGGCCCGCCTCGCCCGGGAAAGCGGCGCGGCCCTCAAGGTCTCGGCCGCGGCCGCCGCCGCCCTGCCGACCCTCGACGTGGCCCGGACGTGCCTCGCGGGGGCGGAGATTCTCTCGATAGAGGGCGTTCTGAACGGAACCACGAACTTCATCCTCTCCCGGATGCGGACGGGGGAGCGAACCTACGAGGAGGCGCTCGCGGAAGCGCAGGCGCTCGGCATCGCGGAGACCGACCCCGCGCTCGACGTGGAGGGCGTCGACTCCGCGAACAAGCTCGCGCTCATCGCCAGCGTCTGCATGGACGCCGACCTGCGGCCGGAGGACGTATCCCGCGCGGGAATCGCCGGCATCCCGGCGGCCCGGGTGCGAGGCGCGGCGGAGGAGGGGAAAATCCTGCGGCTCGTGGCCTCCGCGAGGCGGGAGGCGGACGGAAGCGTCGCGGCGAGGGTCGCGCCCGAGGCGCTCCCGCCGGATCATCCCCTCGCCGGCGTGGACGGCGCGGAGAAGGGAATCACCTACGCGACGGACACGATGGACCGCATCACCGTAAGCGGCGGCAAGAGCGACCCGAAAGGCGCGGCGGCGGCCCTTTTGAAGGACGTCATCAACGTCCACCGCTCCTCGTCCTCCTGACGCGAAGAGCGCCGCCGCATTCCGGGCGCCGGAGACCTTTCCATGAACAACGCGGACCTCATCGTCAGGACCATGAAGGACGCGGGCGTCACGCACTGCTTCGGCATCCCGAGCGGAAACGTGCTGCCCATGCTCGAGGCCATGCGGAAGGGCGGAGTCGAGTTCGTCCTGACCGCGCATGAGGGCTCCGCGAGCTTCGCCGCCGACGCGATGGGCCGCCTCACCGGCGCGCCGGGCTTCTGCATCGCCACGCTGGGCCCCGGCGCGACCAACCTTTCGACCGGCGTGGGCTCCGCCTGGCTGGATCGCTCGCCCCTCATCGCCCTCACCTGCAACATCCCCGCGCGTCAGCTGGGGCGGCGCATCCAGATGTCCATCGACCACCATGCGCTCTACCGGCCCATAGCCAAGGCGAGCCTTCCCGTGAGAGAGGGCGGCGTCGCCCCCGCCCTGGAGCAGGCGTTGCGACTGAGCCTGAGCGAGCCGCGCGGCCCCGTTCATCTGGATCTGCCGGAGGACGTATCCCTCGCCGCCGCTGCGGAGACGCCCCCCCCGATCCCCCGCGGCGAGCGTCCCCCCGCCGCGCCCGAGGAGGCGTTCGGGAAGCTCGAAGCCCTCCTGCGAAGCGCCAGGCGGCCCGTCGCCGTTCTCGGCGCGGCGGCCATGCGGATGGAGAGGCCCGGGCTTCTGCGCGAGTTCATCGACAGGCACCGGCTCCCCTTCGCCACGACCACCATGGCCAAGGGCATGATCGACGAGGATCACCCGCTTTCGCTCGGCTGCATCGAGCGCGGCAGGCGCCAGCTGCAGCGGGCGTTCCTCCAGGGCGCCGACCTGATCCTGGGCGTCGGCTACGACGTGGTCGAGGTGGAATACGAGCAGTGGATCAAGGACGTCCCCCTCGCCAGCGTGGACATCGAGCCGGTGGACGCGGACGCCTCCGTCCGCGTCGCCCACGAGGTGGTCGGCGACCTGGATGCGTCCCTGCGGCGCATGAGGGACTTCGCCCCCGGCGGCCATGAGTGGCCCCCGGACGCCGCCCTCAGGCACAAGGAGAAGTTCCAGAGGGCCCTGCGCCCCGAAACCCCCCATTTCGCGGCGCACGAGGCCATCGACGCGGCGCGCGAAGCGACCCCCCGGGAGGGGATTCTCTCCTTCGACGTGGGCGCGCACACCCATCAGATCGCCAGCCAGTGGAGCGTTCACGAGCCGCGCACCTTCCTGATCACGAACGGGTGGTCGTCGATGGGCTTCGGGCTTCCGGGCGCCATCGCCGCGAAGCTCGCGCGTCCCGAGAGGCCCGTCCTCGCCCTCGTCGGCGACGGCTGCTTTCAGATGACGTGCGGCGAGGCGGCCGTGGCGAAGCGCATGGGACTCGCCATCCCCATCGTCGTGCTGGACGACCGGTGGCTCTCGCTCATCCAGGTGAAGCAGGACAGGCGCTCGTACGACCGCTACGGAACCGAACTCCAGACCGAGGAATACCGCGAGCCGCCCGCCCATTACTTCGGCGTTCCCGCGGTGGGGGCGCGAACGCCCGAGGAACTGGAAAAAGCGCTCAAAAAAGCCTTCGCCGCCCAAGGGCCCACGATCATCGAGGCGGTGGTGGACGCCGCGCACTACGACGAGACGGTGTTCGACTAGGGGCGGCGTCCTTTTTCGCCCGGCGCGCGAGTGAAAGAAAAACCTCTTCGCTTTCCCGCCCATCGCTCCGGCACCCGGGCGACGCCGGCTTTCGACCATGCCGGGACGGACGCCGGAGCCGCGGCGTTCCGGGGGGGGCGAAATCCCCCTGCGAGGCCTGAATACTTCCTCTCGGCGCGGCGCCGAAGCGGCCAGCCGAACCCATTATCCTTGTAAATTAAAAGTTAAATTTTTAATTTACAAGGATAATTTCAATAAATCCTTGCAAATTGAAAGAAAATATTTTAATTTACAAGGATGATACATCGACGCTCATACCAGACAGTCATGAAGGCGCTCGACCGTCAGGCGGCCGTCGTCCTCCTCGGGCCGCGACAGGTCGGCAAGACCACCCTGGCGCTTGACATCGCCGAGGGTTCGGACGCGATCTATCTCGACCTCGAGTCCCGCGCGGATCTCGGCAAACTCGCCGACCCCGCGCTGTACCTCACCGAGTACGAGAACCGCCTCGTGATCCTCGATGAGATTCACCGCGTACCGGAGCTGTTCAGGGAGCTGCGCGGCCTGATCGATCGGGGCCGGCGGGGAGGCAGGCGAACGGGCCGCTTCCTCATCCTGGGTTCGGCGTCGCTGGACCTGCTCCGCCAGTCGGGGGAGAGCCTCGCCGGGCGAATCGAGTACGTCGATCTGAACCCGATCGACGTCCGGGAGGCCGCGTCCGGCGCGCAGGCGATGACGGCGCTGTGGGTGCGCGGGGGATTCCCGGACAGCTTTCTGGCCGCGAACGACTTCGACAGCCTCGTCTTTCGGCGAAACTTCATTCGCTCCTATCTGGAGCGCGACGTGGCGCAGTTCGGCCGGCGGATCCCGGCGGAGACGCTGGAGCGGCTCTGGACCATGCTGGCGCACGGCCAGGGCGCGCCCCTCAACGCCTCGAAGCCGGCGGCGGGGCTTTCCATCAGCGCCCCGACGGTGAGCGGCTACATCGACCTGCTGGTCGATCTGCTCCTCGTCCGCCGCCTGCGTCCGTTCCACGCGAACGTCAAAAAGCGCCTGGTCAAATCCCCCAAGGTCTACGTGCGCGACAGCGGCCTCGTTCACGCCCTGCTCGGAATCGAGAGCCACGACGCGCTCGCCGGCCATCCGGTCGTCGGCGCGAGCTGGGAGGGCTTCGTCATCGAGAACCTTCTCGCCGTCGCCCCGCCGAGGACCATGGCGAGCTTCTACCGCACCTCGGCGGGCGCGGAGATCGACCTGTTGCTCGAGATTCCGGGAGCGCGGGGGCCCTGGGCCATCGAGATCAAGCGCGGACTCTCCGCAAGGCCCGGCAAGGGCTTTCATCACGCCCGGGAGGACGTAAGGCCGGAGCGCGCCTTCCTCGTCCATTCGGGCGAGGAGCGCTACCCCATCACGGAGGACATCGAGGCGATCGGCCTTCGGGAGATGGCGTCGCTTCTGGAGAACGGCGCTCCCGAGCGCCCCCGGGCGAGGCGGAGACCCTCTGGAAGAACCGCAAGGCCGGTTTGACAGGAATCCGGCGGCGGGCCTACAAGGGGAGGCGGAAAGCCGCCGGGCGGAAAAAGCCCGAAAACCGGGGCGCGGGCATCCGCCCCGTCCATGAAGAGCCGACAGGAGAATTCCATGGAATCCCGAAAGGCGGGCGTCGTCGGCCTGGGAACGATGGGGTCGAACATCGCCATCGTCTGCGCCCGGGGCGGCAGGGAAACCCTCGTGTACGAGTCCGACGCGCGGGCGCTGGAAGCCGGCATGGAGCGGGCGCGCGCCTTTCTCGACGCGGGCGTCCAGAAGGGAAAGACCACGGAAGCCGAAAGAGACGCGATTCTCGGGCGGATTCACGCGGCGGGCGCGCTTTCGGAGCTGAGCGGGTGCGGCTTCGTGATCGAGGCCATCACCGAGGACCTGGAGGAGAAGAAGAAGCTGCTGCGGAGCCTGGACGCCGTTCTGGACGAGGACGCCGTCATCGCCTCGAACACGAGTACGCTCTCCATCTCCCGCATGGGCGCGGCTTCGGGCAGGCCGGACAGGACCATCGGGACGCACTTCTGCCTGCCCGCCGCCCTCAACAGGCTCGTAGAGGTCGCCCCCGGCCTTCTGACCAGCGAGGAGACCCTGCGTGCGGCCACCGCCTTTCTCGAGGAGGTCGGGCAGACGCCCGTCGTCGTCAGGGACGCGCCCGGCTTCGTGCTCAACCGCTTCCTCGTGGCGTTTCAGAACGACTGCATCCGCCTCGTCGAGTCGGGCTACGCCAGCCCGGCGGACCTGGACGCGGGCGTCCGCCTCGGTCTGGGCTACAGGATGGGCCCCATGCGCCTGCTCGACATCGAGGGGCTGGACATTCACCGAACCGTCTCGCTCTCGATGCATGAGCAGCTCGGGGACCCCCGCTACGTCCCCCCGCCCCTGGTGGACCGCATGATCGACGCGGGGCGCCTGGGCGCGAAGGCGGGCCGGGGGTTCTACGGGTACAAATCCGCCGGCGTGTTCGGCGTCGCGGAGCCGGAGGAGGAGGCGGAAGGCGCGCTCGACGAATCCCCGGGACGCTCCCTGGCGGACGCGGTGAGGAAGGTCGGCGTGATCGGGGTGGGCGCGATGGGCTCGGGGATAGCGCAGGTCTGCGCCTCGGCGGGGCTGGCGGTCGCCGCCGTCGAGGCGAGCGCGGACGCCCTGGAGGCGGGTCTGGGCCGGATTCGCCGCAATCTCGAGGGCGCGGTGAAGCGCGGCAAGATGGACGAGGCCCGGAAGGAGGAGACGCTCGCCCGCCTGAGCGGCGCGACCGACCCGGACGCGCTCGCCGACTGCGACCTCCTCATCGAGGCGATCGTGGAGAACCTGGACGCCAAGCTCGAACTGTTCGGGAGGCTCGGCGAAATCGCGAAGGAAGACGCCGTCATCGCCTCGAACACCTCCTGCCTTTCCGTGACCGCCATGGCCGCCAGAACGAAGCGCCCCGAAAGGACGCTCGGCCTCCACTTCTTCAACCCTCCCTACGCCATGCGCCTGGTGGAGGTGATCGAGGCCGTCCAGACGGCGCCCGATATCGCGGGCTTCGGCGCCGCCTTCTGCCGGCGCGTCGGCAAAACCCCGATTCTCGTCAGGGACAGGCCCGGCTTTCTGGTGAACCGCCTCCTCGTGCCCTACCTGAACCACGCCGCCCAGGCGTTCGACGACGGCCTCGCCGACAGGGAGAGCATGGACAGGGCCGTCAGCATGGGGCTCGGCCACCCGATGGGGCCGCTCGCGCTCATCGACCTGGTGGGCGCGGACGTGCAGACGTTCGTCGCCGACGCGATGGCCGAGGAGCTGGGCGAGGCCAGGTTCCTCCCCCCGCCCATCCTGCGGCGCATGACGGCGGCCGGCCGGCTCGGCCGAAAGACGGGCAGGGGCTTCTACGAATACGCATGAGCGGCGAAGGCGAACCCGCCCCGGAGCGGGAGCACCCCAGGCCCCTCATCGCCGCGAGCCGCTGCCTCGGGTTCGACGCCTGCCGCTGGGACGGCGGAAAGATTCCCTTTCCCTTTCTGGAGCGGCTGGCGCCGCACGTCGAGTTCCGGCCGGTCTGCCCCGAGATGGAGATCGGCCTGGGCGCGCCCCGGGACCCGGTGCGGATTCACCTGGAAGGCGGGCGAAAAGTCCTCCGCCAGCCCCGGACGGGGCGGCACCTCACGCGCGAGATGGAAGCCTTCTCCGCGCGGTTTCTGGCGGCGCCGGGGGAGGCGGACGGCTTCATCCTGAAAAGCCGCTCGCCCTCGTGCGGCGTCACGGACGCGAAAATCTTCCCCTCCCCGGCTTCCGGGAGTCCAATCGGGACGGGCGCGGGCCTGTTCGCCGAAAAAATCATCGAAAAATTCGGCGCGGCCGCCGCCGTGGACGAGGCGGGCCTTCAGGACGCCGCCCTCCGCGCGCGCTTTCTCACCAGGGCTTTCGCCCTCGCCTCCTTCCGCCGGGTCAGGAAGTCGGGACGAATCGCCCGCCTCGTCCGCTACCACGCGGAGAACGAGCTGCTGTTCATGGCGCGCCGGGAGGAGGCCGCGCGCGGAATGGGGCGGCTGGCGGCGAACCACGAGGGGCGCGGCTTCGGCGAGGTCGCGGCCTCGTATGAGCGCGCGCTCCTGAGGCTTCTCTCCCGCGCGCCCTCTCGCGCGGCGAACGCGAACGTTCTCGCCCGCGCGCCGGGGCGTTTCTCGGAAACAATCGACGCGGGCGAGAAGGCGCGCTTCCTCGGCATGGTGGAGGCATACCGGGCGGGCGAAATCCCGCTCGCCGCGCCGATGGAGACGCTCAGGCGCTGGGCGGCGCGCCTCTCCACCCCCTGGCTCGCCGCGCGGACCTTCCTCGAGCCCTACCCGCGCGAACTGGAGAAGAGGGAGGACGCCGCATAGGCGCGGCTCTCCGCGCGGGGGGAGGCTTCCGGCGTTGCCGGGCAAAGCGCGAGTCGGTATGTTGAATTTCATGCGAGCGGATGAGGCTATTCCCGCGGGGAGCATTCAGGCATCCATGCGAGCCAGGTCCAAACTGAGGCTGCGAAAGGAGATTTTTCGCAGCCTCAGAAGACAAGGCTTCATTGTCCGATCGGGCCGCATCGCGCTCCCTGAAAACGTCACCAAGGAAAAGCATCTCAAAACCGAAAGGTGGGCTTGATTTCCCGCTTCGACCAGCGGTGAAGGAGATATTGATGAAGGCGAATCCCCTGAATGTCGAGAACCGCTCCCTGTTTCACGCCGACAACCTCGATGTCCTGCGTGGAATCAACAGCAACTCCATTCATCTCATCGCCACCGATCCACCCTTCAACAAGAATCGGGACTTTCACGCCACGCCCGACAGCCTGGCGTCCGGCGCGTCTTTTCAGGACAGGTGGTCGTGGGAGAAGGACGTCCACCAGGAATGGGTGGATCAGATCACGGACGATTTTCCGAAACTCATGGAGGCGATAGAGAGCGCGAGATACGCCCATTCGGACGGAATGGGGGCGTATATGTGCTTCATGGCCGTCCGGTTGCTGGAGATGAGGCGGATACTCCGGGAAGACGGAAGCATCTATCTGCATTGCGATCCTACGGCCAGCCATTACCTGAAGGCCATCATGGACGCGATTTTCGGATACAGAAACTTCAGGAATCAGATTGTATGGTGCTACAAGTCCGGCGGAGCCAGCCCAAAGCGGAAGTTCAGCAGCAAGCACGATGTTATTCTTTACTTTTCCCAACACCCCCAAGATTACGTATTCAATCCTCAATCAGAGAAGTCTTACAACCGAGAATTAAAACCATACAGATTTAAGGGCGTGAAGGAATATCAGGACGCCACAGGCTGGTACACTCTAGTCGGCATGAAGGATTATTGGAACCTAGATATGGTCGGGCGGACTTCGGGAGAACGCACGGGCTACCCGACCCAGAAACCCCTCGCACTCTACGAGCGCATCATCAGAGCATCTTCCAACGAATGTGATATCGTCCTCGATCCCTTCTGCGGTTGCGCCACGACGCTGGTCGCCGCCGAGCGCCTCAATCGTCAATGGATCGGCATTGATATCTGGGACAAGGCCCATGAGACGGTCATCCGGCGGCTGCAGGACGAGGGACTGGCGGCTCCCGACGGCGACACGGGAGGACGCCTTTTTACGGCCGGGCAGATCGCGTATTCAAAGGAGCCTCCCGTCCGCACCGACGAGGGAGAGGAAGCCGTCCCTCATTTTCAAACCGTAACGAAACGCAACCTGCCCATGGAAGCATGGCAAAAATTCTCCCGCGCCCAAATGACCGAAATACTCAAGGAAGGACAGCAATATCAAAAAGACGCGCGGGAAGTGATATGCGCCGGCTGCGGGCGCATTCTGGAGCCTGAATTTATGGAGCTTGACCATATCCAGCCCAGAGCCGACAACGGCGCAAACGATATATCGAACCGGATATTGTTGTGCCGTCCATGCAATGGGCGGAAAAGCAATCAATTAACCTTGAGCGGGTTGATTCGCGCGAACAAGAAGGAGGGATGGATGTCGGATGAGGACATGGCGAAAAGAGCCCAGGCGTCGGCCAAGAACAAATATGAAGAAATACGATATGGACCAGGAAAATGACTTCCAAACTTTTCAATCACTGCCGAATTCATCCATATCAAAACTGATAAATGCTCTTTTCATTATTTAGGCCCTCCTGCTCAATTCTTTTCCCGTATTGAGATCGCTTCTTCAACAACATTAGCGAGATGTTTTTTAATCCAATCGTATCGCTCCTGACTGTTGCTACCCGATGGATCGTAACATTTCACAATGGAGGAAAATTTCTTGCCGGAGTTGACGTGATTGATGAAATCAAAAGGGTTTTTACCCTTGGCCGATATTTTCCCATCGGAATTTTTCAACCCATGTATATGGATACCCACAACGCCCATCCTTTTGTTCCACGAATTATCAATCTCGTAGTTAATCCACTTCCGGTCTGCTGTATTTGTACCAACAAGGACAACCGCGCAGGAACGCCCATGCATCTGATCGTCAATCCACTTTTCGATGGCTTTGTCGCCACCGCTTTTGATGTCCTCCCAGTCATTGTCCGTCGCTGGTCGATTGCCCTCAATCACACCAATGTTGCGAACTTCGCTCGCTCGCCAGCTATCCGGCTTGTAATGAAAACTGTAGAAAACTCTCCGTGCCATTACCCACTCCTACGATATGAGGATCACCCGATATGAGGATCACCAATAGAGCGAACATCACAGACAAAAGACCGCCATAAAATATCAAAACAGACCAAGACCATGCAACTTGCCAGACAGAATTCACTGTGACAACGTGAGGGCGATAGTTAAGATCAAAAGGCTTCTTTGACTCTCCGATCACGACTGCTTCGTAAAGCTTTATGTAGCATCTTTCGAGGTGAAGGTATTTAGCATCCATCGTCCAGAAGGCGACGACTGACACACAACCTCCAATGCCGAGCAACCAGTGTGGATCATCCGAGAGACCAGAGAAAGCCAAAGTCGCAGTAACCAATGATATAGCCCAAGTCTTCATTTGCACACTGTTCCCCGCCATGCGGGCAACAATTCCCTGCACCATTTTCAGATGCTCAACCCTCATTGAAGGATCATCTGTCATAGTGGAAAGCTCCAAGAAACACTGCACACTTGAAAAGATCCACAGGGAAAGGGTGTTATCTTAAAAGATATATGAAAAGCAACTCAACTACTTAGCCCCCTACTCCCCGAATCTTCTCAATCACGTTCAGGGTCTGCGCGCCAAGGGTGGGGGAGCGTCATGCCGCTCGCCGCGCATCGGATTCCCGAATGACGGCCGGCCGCTTCATCTTCCCGTGAAGACGGGCTTTCGCTTTTCCATGAAGGCGGTTCGGCCCTCCCGGTAGTCGTCGCTGTCGAAGCACTCGCGCGAGAGCCGCTCGATCAGCGCGAGGTCTCGATCCGCGCCGTCCTTCAGCGTCTCGTCGATGGTGATCTTGGACGCCCTGACGGAAAGCGGCGCGTTTTCGGCAATGGAGGCGGCCATGTCCACGACGAACTCCTCCAGCTCCTCCGCCGGCGAGACGGCGTTCACCAGGCCGATGTCCAGGGCGTTCGCCGCCGTGATGCGCCGGGCCGTGAACATGATCTCCTTCGCCTTCGCCGGCCCCACCAGATCGACGAGCCGCTTGAGGCCCTCGAAGCCGTAGGCGATGCCGAGGCGCCCGGCCGGGACGCCGAACTGCGAATCGTCGGACGCCGCGCGGATGTCCGCCCGGAGCGCGACGCCCAGCCCTCCGCCCAGGCAGTAGCCGCGAATCATCGCTATCAAGGGCTTTTTCATGTCCTCCATGACGCGCCCGGCCTCCTCCGAGACCCGCGCGTATTCGGCGGCCTGCGCGGCGCTGCTGCGGCTCTTCTCGAACTGGGAGATGTCCGCGCCCGAGACGAACGCCTTCTCGCCCGCGCCCTTCATCACCACGACGCGAACGGCGCCGTCCTCCTCGAAGTCCCGGAGTATTTCGGCCATTCCCCCCCACATCTCGAGGGAGAGCGCGTTTCTGCGCTCCGGGTTGTTGAAGATCATCCAGCCTATCCCCGCGCCCTTCTCGAACGCCATCCTGTCCGTCGTCAGCCGCATTCCGCGCTCCACCCGTTGCGTCCCCCGAGGGGAGACAGAGAATTTTCAGACCACGCCCTCTTCCCGCAGCTTGCCTATCGCCTCCGCATCGTAGCCCATTTCCCCCAGAATCTCCTCCGTGTGCGCGCCCAGTTCGGGAGCCGCCGCGCGCATCCGCTGCGGCGTGCGCGCGAGCTTCACCGCTTGGCCCACGACGCGAATCGGCCCCATTTCGGGATGGCGCACCTCGGGGGCCATGTTCAGCCCCCGCACCTGGGGGTCGGCGAAGGTCTCGTCCACCGCGTAGATGGGGCCGCAGGGAATGCCCGCCTCGTTGAGAATCTCTATCCACTCCGCGCCGGGCCTCGTCCGCGTCCGGCGCGCGATGGCCTCGTGGAGCGCCTCGCGGTTCTCGTAGCGCTTCTTCACGGTCGCGTAGTCGGGATGCTCGATGAGCCCGGCGAGGTCGAGGGCGCGCGCGAGCCGCTCCCAGAGGTGCTGGGGGCCGGACTGGATGTTGATTCGCCCGTCCTTCGTCTCGAAAACGCCCGCCGGCAGAAAGGTGGGATGGTTGTTCCCCTCCTGGGCGGGCACCTCGCCGGAGAGCAGGTATCTGGCGGCCTGGAAGTCCATCATCTGAATCTGGGCTTCGAGCAGCGAGGTGTGCACCCACTGCCCCTCGCCCGAGACTTCCCGCTCGAGGAGGGCGATGAGGAGCCCCTGCGCCAGCATGAAGCCGGCGGAGAGGTCGGCGAGCGGAATGCCCACCCGCATGGGGCCCTCCCCCGGCTTTCCGGTGACGGACATGAGGCCGCTCAGCCCCTGGGCGATCTGGTCGAGGCCCGGTCGTCTGCGGTAGGGGCCCTCCTGTCCGAAGCCGGAGACGCTGCCATAGACGACGCGCGGGTTCACCGCGCGGCAGGCCTCGTAGTCCACCCCGAGCCTGCGCTTCACGTCGGGGCGGTAGTTCTCCACGACGAGGTCGGCGCCTCTCACCATGCGGAAGAATATCTCCCGCCCTTGCTCCTCTTTCAGGTTCAGCGAGAGGCTTCTCTTGTTGCGGTGGAGGTTCTGCGCCTCATACCCGCGCCGGGGAGCCGCCATGTTGTCCGAATAGCCGCTCGAAGGCGGGGCTTCTATCTTGATGACGTCCGCCCCCCAGTCCGCGAACTGCCGCACCGCCGTGGGGCCCGCGCGCGCCCGGGTGAGATCGAGCAGCTTGAAGCGGGAAAGAGGCAGGGGATTCTCCGGCACGCGCCGCGCTCCTGTGGAAATGAGAAAAGGCAAGCGATGCGGGGACGAAAGGCGTCCGGGCACGTCCGCGCCAAGGTATCAGAATCGGGGGGATTTGCGCAGTGCGGGAGGAGATGAATTTCAGCGTTCCGCAGCGCGGCCTGCAGCGGCCGCGAAAGGGGGAGAGCCGCCGCGCGCCTTTCCTCTGGTCGGGGCGAGAGGATTTGAACCTCCGGCTTCCTGCTCCCAAAGCAGGCGCGCTACCAGGCTGCGCCACGCCCCGGAAAAGGGCGATCAGCCTATCACAGCCGAATCTCGCCGCGGAACATTGGAGAAGCCGGAGCGAGGAGGCGGCGCATCCCCGCCACGGCGGAAGGTCAGGCGGGGGCGGGCCGGGCGGCGCCTCCCGCGCCGCGCCTGCTTCGCTGATACAGGTAGAGGGCGGCGAAGACGGCCACCGCCGCGAGCTGAATCATGGGCCGCGCGCCGCCCGTGAGGCCCGTGACGAGCGAGGGCCGGAACGCCGAGACGCACACCACCAGCAGCAGCGCGCGCTCGCCCCAGTTGCAGTTGTCGGCGAAATAGCCCTGAAGCGCGGAGGCGAAGGCGAACATCGCCACCAGGGAGACCCCGCAGACCCAGACGATTTTGAGCGCGTCGGCGATCCAGATGATCTCGCCCTTGGGGCCGACGCCCTGCATCATCAGCAGCTCCAGGTTGTAGATGAACACGAAGGGCAGAACGGCCGTCCGCAGGTCATAGACGAAGCCCTGCACGCCCGTCTGGATGGGGTCGGACTTGGCGATGGCCGACGCCGCGAAGGCGGCGAGGCCCACCGGCGGCGTGTCGTCGGCCAGGATGCCGAAGTAGAAGACGAACAGATGCGCCGCGAGCAGCGGCACCACGAGGCCCGCCTTTCCGCCCAGGCTCACGATGACGGGCGCGGTGAGCGTCGCCATGACGATGTAGTTCGCCGTCGTGGGCAGGCCCATCCCCAGAACGAGGGAGCAGAGCGCGGTGAGCAGGAGCATGAGCACCACGTTGCCCAGGGAGACGATTTCGATGAGCTCGATGAAGCGGCCGCTCAGGCCCGTGAGGGTGACGGTGCCGACGATGATGCCCGCGGCCGCGGTCGCCACGCCGATGCCCATCATGTTCTTCGCCCCCGCCATGAGGCCCTGCCACACGTCGCCGAAGCTCCGGCCGAAGCCCTCCAGCACCCCGCGCCAGAGACGCTCCTCCAGCTCGCGGAAGTGCGCCTCGCCGAACAGCTCCCGTAGGCGGGCGGCGCCCTTCTCGGCCTTCATCTCGCGCAGGACGGCGATGGTGTTCTCCATCGGCCGCTGGATGACGATGATCGCCATCGTCAGCAGGATCGCGTTGAAGGCCGACGCCACGGCCGACATGCGCAGGACGACGAGCGTCCAGACCAGCGCCGCGATGGGGACGACGTAGTGCAGGCCGCCTATGAGCGTATGCCAGAAAGAGGGCAACTCGTCCGCCTCGAGCGGCCGGAGGTTGAGCTTGAGCGCCTCCAGATGGACCACGTAGAAGAGGGCGATATAGGAGAGCAGGGCCGGCAGGATGGCGGCGCGCACCACGTCCAGATACGCGAGGCCCAGAAACTCCGCCATGATGAAGGCGGCCGCCCCCATGACCGGCGGCATGAGCTGCCCGTTCGTGCTCGCGCCCACCTCCACGGCGCCCGCCTTGTAGGCGGGCAGGCCCACCTTCTTCATCAGCGGAATCGTGAAGGTTCCCGTCGTCGCCACGTTGGCTATGGAGGAGCCGGAGACCAGCCCCGTCATTCCCGAGGCGACCACGGCCGCCTTGGCCGGCCCGCCCCGGAAGCGCCCGAGCGCCGCGAAGGCCACCTGCACGAAGTAGTTCGCCGCCCCCGCCTTGTCGAGCAGGGAGCCGAACAGCACGAAGAGGAACACGAAGCTCGTGGACACGCCGATGGGCACGCCCCAGATGCCGCTGTCGCTCAGATACATGTGGTCCACCACGAATTCGAGCGGAACGCCCGGATGCGCGATGAAGGAGGGCATGTAGGGTCCCGCGAAGCAGTAGAGCAGGAACAGGATCGCCAGAATCGGCAGGGCGGGCCCCAGCGCGCGCCGCGCGGCCTCCAGAAGGAGGACGACGAGGATCGCTCCCACGATCACGTCGCGCTGGATGGGAAGCCCCGAGCGCTGGATGATGTTCGCGTAGTCCCAGGCCATGTAGAGCGCGCCCATTCCCGCGAGGAGGGCGAGCGCGTAGTCATACCAGGGAATGACCTCCCGCGTGGAGCGGCCGGGACGCATGAAGCCCGGGAAAATCTGGATCGAGACGCGCTGCGCCCAGCCCTCCCCCGGCTTTTTCGCGCCGGGAAAGGCCAGATAGACCATCGTGATGGCGAAGGTGAGATGAATGCTTCTCGCGATGATGGAGTTCATCGGGACATAGGCGATGTAGAGCTGAAAGCACGACCAGGCGAGTGCCAGCGCGGAAACGAGCCAAGCCGTCAGGTCCTGGGGGTTTCTGCCGCCTGATTCCGCCTCGGCGGCGATTTCCTCCGCCTTCCGCTTCGCCTCCTCGTCCGCCTCGGCGCTCAAGGCGTCTGCGGAATCAGCCGGCCCGCTCATTCATTCGTCCCCCGGACATTTCCCCGTCCCGCCGCCGGGCGAGACGGAAAAGCGCGCCGCGCGAAGGCCGGAGGACGCTTCGTCCCCCGGCCTTGTATGCGCGGATTCGCCGGATTACTTCTTCATCATCGCCATGCCTTTTTCCTTGTAGTAGCGCATGGCGCCCGGGTGGAAGGGAGCCGAAAGGCCCTTGAGCATGTCTTCCTTCTTCAGGAACTTGAACGCCGCGTGCGTGGCGCGGAACTGATCGAGATTGTCGAAGACGGTCTTCACGACGTTATAGACCACGTCGTTGGGCTGCTTGTCGCCGGTCACGAAGGTGGCCTTCACCGCGTAGGTGGGCACGTCCTTGCCGACGCCCTTATAGACGCCGCCCGGGATGGTCGTCATCACGTAGTAGGGCTTGCCGGCCACCAGCTTCTGGATGCCCATGGAGTTCACGGGAATCATGCGGATAGCCGTGCTGTTCGAGATCTCGAGGCCCCCGCCCCAGGGGTTGCCGACGGTGTAGAAGAACGCGTCGATCTTCTTGTCCACCAGCGCGCGGTTCGCCTCGTTCTGCTGGAGGCCCTCCGCCTTGATGTCCTTGCCCTGATCGATGCCGTAGATGCGCAGGATGTCCTTGGCGTTTCCGCGCTGGCCGGAGCCGGGGTTGCCGATGTTGATCCGGCGGCCCTTGATGTCGGAGACCTTCATGATGCCCGAATCGGCGCGCGCCACGAGCATGATGGTCTCCGCGTGAACGCTGAACACGCTCCGCAGTCCCTTGTAGGCCTTGCCCTTCCAGTTGGCCGCGCCGTTGTAGGCCTGCCAGTTTCTGTCGGACTGGGCGACGCCGAAGTTCAGGAGGCCGCGCTTGATGGCGTTGATGTTGAACACCGAACCCAGCGCGGGCCGGCCGATGCAGTTGTAGCCCTTGCTCTTGAGGTTCTTGTTCACCAGTTTGCAGACGTTGAGCGCCACCTGATAATAGACGCCCGTGGTGGAGCCGCCGCCGACCACCAGGAACTTCGCGGCGCTCGCCGGAGCCGCCGCTCCCGCCAGCGCAATCGCCGTCACGAAAGCGAATACGAACTTCATCGTCTTCTTCATCGGACCTGCCTCCTCAGAGTGCGGTAAGAGAGAACGGGCCCGCCCGCCGGCTCCGGCGAACGCTCCCTTCGCGCAAACGGCATCCATCGGCACTCATCGTGGATGACCAATTCTTACGACGAAAAACCCCAGCCGTCGGCTTCCCGCCGATTCCATGTTCGCATGGTTGTCGTCCGCTTGAAGCATAATGAGCGAAAAAGGGGATGTCAACAAGCCATTTTCACTTCTTTGGGGTATCTTCATCGGGCGGGACGCCTGATTTTCGGCGCCTCCGCCGACCACGAAAGGCGCGCCATGCGGCGGCTTCCGCCTTTCCTTCCCTCCCTTTCGCGAGGACGCGGGATGAGCCGGACAGCGTGGGACGCGATCGTCATCGGGGGCGGCATCCTGGGACTCTCCACCGCCATGGAGCTCAGCCGCCGCCACCCCCGCAGGCGCGTCCTCGTCCTCGAGAAGGAAGCCGGGGTCGGCCGCCACCAATCGCTCCGCAACAGCGGGGTGATTCACGCGGGCCTCTACTACCGCCCCGGCTCGCTCAAGGCGAAAACCTGCGTCGAGGGCGCGGCCGCCATGGTGCGCTTCGCGCGGGAGCGCGGAATCCCCCACGAAATCTGCGGAAAGCTGGTCGTCGCCTCGAACGAGGCGGAAATCCCCCGGCTCGAGGAGCTCCGCCGCCGGGGAGCGGCCAACGGGGTCGGGAACATCTCCGTCCTGGGGCCCGAGGCGATGCGGGAAATCGAGCCGCGCGTCCGGGGCGTCCGGGCGCTCTGGGTGCCCTCCACCGGCATCATCGACTACGGCGCCGTCGCCCGCGCCTTCGCCCGCCTCGTAACGGACGCGGGCCAGAGCATCCGGACCTCGGCGAAGGTAACCGCCATCGCGCGCTCGGGGAGAGAAAGACGGGTCGAAACAACGGCGGGAGACTTCGAGGGCAGGCTCATCATCAACTGCGCGGGGCTTCACGCCGACAGAATCGCCAGACTCGCCGGCGGGGCGCCGCCGGTGAAAATCGTGCCCTTTCGCGGCGAGTATTACGAACTCGCGCCTGATCGGCGCGCCCTCGTCAAGGGGCTGATCTACCCGGCGCCCGACCCGGCGCTTCCCTTCCTGGGCGTTCACTTCACGCGCCGCGTGAACGGGGCGGTCGAGGCGGGGCCGAACGCCGTTCTGGCCTGCATGAGAGAGGGCTACTCAAAAGCCGACGTCAGCCCCCGCGACCTGCTCGAAACGCTCGCCTACCCGGGCTTCCTGCGGCTGGCGCGGAAATACTGGAAAACGGGACTGGGCGAGATGGTTCGCTCCTTCAGCAAATCCGCCTTCACGCGCGCCCTGCGAAAGCTCATGCCCGAAATTCAGGAATCGGACCTCATCCCCGCGGGCGCGGGCGTTCGCGCCCAGGCGGTGGACAGGAACGGCCGCCTTCTGGATGATTTCGCCATCCTCAGAACCGAGGGGGCGATTCACGTGTGCAACGCCCCCTCGCCGGGGGCGACGGCCTCCCTGACGATCGGCCGCGCCATCGCGGACATGGCGGATGAGATGGTGGATTGAAGCGCCCGCTCCTCGCCGGAGGAGCGAGGAAGCGGCCTAGGCCGCGGGCGCGCCGTTCGTCTTGGGCGCGGCGCCGTAGAGCTTCTCCGAGAAGTGGCAAGCCGCGAAATGGCCAGGCGATATCTCGCGCATCGGCGGCTCCTCGGCCACGCACCTCTCTTCCTTGTAGGGGCATCTCGTATGGAACCGGCAGCCCGAGGGCGGGTTCACGGGGCTGGGCACGTCGCCGGTGAGAATCATGCGCTTTTTCCTGAGCGTCGGGTCCGGAATCGGCACGGCGGAAAGCAGGGCTTCGGTGTAGGGGTGCTTCGGCTCCATCACCACCCGGTCGGCCGAGGACATCTCCACGATCTTGCCCAGATACATGACGGCGATGCGGTCGCTCACGTGCTGAACGACGGCGAGGTCGTGCGCGATGAGCACGAACGCGATGCCGAACTCCTTTTGCAGATCCTCGAGAAGATTGATCACCTGCGCCTGGATCGACACGTCGAGCGCGCTCACCGGCTCGTCGGCGATGATGAGCTTCGGGTTGAGCGCGAGGGCGCGGGCGATGCCGATGCGCTGCCGCTGGCCGCCCGAGAATTCATGGGGATAGCGCCGGATATGCTCCGGCCGCAGGCCCACCCGGTGGAGAAGCGAGGCGACCTTCTCCTCCTTCTCCTTTCCCTTGGCGATGCCGTGGATGGTCAAAGGCTCGCCGACGATGCTGCCCACCGTCATGCGCGGGTTCAGCGAAGCGTAGGGGTCCTGAAAGATGATCTGCATCTCCCGCCTCAGCTTGCGCATCGACTCCCTGTCGAGCGCGCAGACGTCCGTCCCCTCGAAGCTCACCTCGCCCGAGGTCGGCTCGATAAGGCGCAGCAGGGCGCGGCCCGTGGTGGATTTCCCGCAGCCGCTCTCGCCGACCAGCCCGAGCGTCTCGCTCGGCTCCAGATCGAAGCTCACGCCGTCCACGGCGCGCACGTAGTTGCGAATCCGGGAGAACACGCCCCCCCGCACCGGAAAGTGCTTCACCAGATCCTTGACTTCGAGCAGCTTCTGGGCCACGCCTCCCGCCTCTCCTCAATGAACGTCCGCTTCACCGGACAAGATTCCCCCTCCTTTCTATCACCAAGACGAAAGCCGGGCAAGCCGCGAAACTCCGGGCGGCGCGGCCGGAAGAGCGAGCGCCGCAGCCCGCGAAAGCGGGCGCGCCCCCCGGGGCGGGGCCCCTCCCCGACCGGGCGCTTCTCGAAGACGCGCCTCGCTCCCGAAGCCCTGTTGCCTATCGCATTCCGTTTTGCTAGGTTTGGCCGTCGGTCGCTTTGGCCAGAAGATTCGGCGAAGCCGCCCTCGCCCGATTCGAGCGATGGCGGGGAGCGGTTGTTTTTCATCCCTGCGCTGGAACGAGAGCACTGGAGAGGAAGATGGCGGAAGAGGAAAAAGCGGAAGGCGGGGCGGAGCAGGAGGCGCCGGAGGATGCGGGGCCCGTTCTGACGGCGAAAGAGATCGACAAGATGAACGCGCCCAGGCTCAAGGAGGCCGCCCTGGCCTACGGCGGAAAAATCTCGGGCGTTCACGGGATGGACAAGGCCCAGCTGACGCGCGCGCTCAAGGAGATCAACGGCATTCCGCTGACCGAGGCGAAGCGCGCCTCCCGAATCGACAGAAGCGCCGTCAAGCGGCGGATCAAATCTCTCAAGAACCTGCGGGATCAGCACATCGAGGCGAAAGACGGCGTTCAGCTCAGGCGCGTCAGAAGGCGCATCAAATCGCTTCGCAGAAAACTGGTTCGCACCGCCTAGGCCGCAAGGGTCGGTCGAACGACGCCCCCGCCTCGGGAGGAGCCATGCCCGCATCCGTATCCCTGCCCCTTTCCAACGGGGCCGGACGCTTCAGGGAGCGCATCCGCCAGGACGTCCCGCGTCTGACCCGCGCCGAACTCGCCACGCTGCAGATCAACGTGGGCAAATACTGCAACCAGACCTGCGCGCACTGCCACGTGGGAGCGGGGCCGCACCGCAAGGAGATCATGACGGAGGAGACGGCGAGCCGCGTCATCGAGTGGCTCGAGGCCGCTCGAATCCCCACGGTCGACATCACGGGAGGCGCCCCCGAGCTCAACCCGCAGTTCAGGCGCCTCGTCGCAAGCGCCCGCCGGGCGGGACGGCACGTGATGGTGCGCTGCAACCTCTCGGTGGTGTTCGAGCCCGGACAGGAGGATTTGATCGACTTCTACCGCGCGAACGGGGTAGAGCTCGTCTGCTCGCTTCCCTGCTACCTGGAGGAGAACGTGGACGCCCAGCGCGGCGACGGCGCCTTCGACAAGTCCATCCGCGCGCTTCAGCTGCTGAACGGGGCGGGGTTCGGCCCCCCGGGCGCGCTGGAGCTGAACCTCGTCTACAACCCCGTGGACGACAACCTCCCCCCCCCCCAGGCGGGGCTCGAGGCGGACTACCGGCGGGAGCTCCTCCGCCGCTACGGCATCCGCTTTCACCGCCTCTACGCCATCACCAACATGCCCATCACCCGCTTCGCCGGCTTTCTGAAGGCGCGCGGCAGGCTGGAGAGCTACATGGCGCGCCTGCGCGAAGCCTACAACCCGGAGACGCTCCCCGGCCTGATGTGCCGAAGCCTCATCAGCGTGGGGTGGGACGGCGTTCTCTACGACTGCGACTTCAACCAGATGCTGGGCATGTCGCTGGGCAACGGGACGCCCCTGAAGCTCTGGGACGTCGCGCCGGCCGACCTGCTGGGCCGCGAAATCCTGCTGGCCGACCACTGCTTCGGCTGCACGGCGGGGGCGGGCTCCTCCTGCGGGGGCGCGCTGAACTGAGGCCGCTCCGGCCGCCTGAGCCGCGCCCGATCCGGCCGTCCCGAACCGCCGCCCGAGGCGAAAGCGGAGGCGATTCCATGCCGCGCGGAAAAGGCGTCAGACGGCGGGAGAGCAGGCTGCGCGCGCCGCTCGCCCTTCTTTTGAGCCTGGCACTCCTGTGCGCGCCCGCCGCCGCGCGGGGGTCGAGCCACGACCTCGACGATGAGGAGCCGGCGACCGAATCCATCGACCCGCTCGAGCCCCTGAACCGCGCGTTCTTCGCTCTCAACGAGGCCGTGGACGCCGCTCTCCTGCTGCCGCTCGCGCGCGTCTATCGCGCCGTATTCCCGAAGCCGGTCCGGGATTCGCTCCGCAACTTCACCCGCAACCTGAGCGCCCCCCTCGTCCTGGCGAACGACATCCTCCAGGGAGAGGGCAGGCGCGCCGAGATCACCCTGGGCCGGTTCGTCGTCAACACCACCCTGGGCTTGGGCGGGCTGTTCGACCCGGCGCGGGAGATGGGCCTGGCCCACCACGGCGAGGATTTCGGCCAGACCCTGGGGGCGTGGGGCGCGGGGCCGGGAATCTATCTCGTCCTTCCCCTTCTGGGACCCTCCACGCTTCGGGACGGCCTGGGCCGGGCGGCGGACGTCTTCATGGACCCTCTGCATTACGTCGGCGCGGCGAACGGGGACGCGCGGAGAATCCTCCTGGGACTCCGGGGCGGGGAGTTCGTCGACGCCAGAGAGCGTCTGATCGAACCCATGGAGGAGCTCAGGAAAGACCCCTTCGCCCTCGATCACTATACGCTCATCCGCAGCATCTACCTCCAGCACCGCAAGAACGCGATTCTGAACAGGAAATAAGCCCCCCGGCCGCCCTCGAATTGTTCCACGTGGAACAATCCGAGGGCATTTGCCCGCAACTGCCCGCATTTGCGAGGCGGAGACGGCGCCGGGCCGGGTTATATTCCTGATGCGGCGGGAGTGCGCCCGCGGGGGAGGGAAGGCGGGCGAACCGGGGGGCGGGCGGGATGCTCAAAGGATGGTCAAAGGGGTCTCAAAAGGGTCGAAAAAGGACGGGAAATAGCTGCGTATTTGTCTATATTGGCCTTGAATTTGTCTGATTTTGCAGAAATTCGCAGACATTCACGCGCGGCTTTTCGGCGCGGACGGCGATCGTTCCGTAGGGGCGGTTCGTGAACCGCCCGTTTGGGGTGGTCGCCCATGGGCGAGGGTTCCATAAGGGCGGGGCTCTGTGATCGCCCGTTTTCAAGAAAGATTCGCAACGGAGGAGGCGGGGCGTTCCCGAACGACCCCTGCGGGATGGCGCGTCGGCGGGACGGGAATCCGGCGAAGGACATCCACAGGGGGTTGTCCCTGCGAAAGCGATCCGCGCGCGCCGCCGGATTCGCGCCCCGCTCACGCCCGGGATTTCGCCTTCAGGAGCCCCATCGCTATCTTCTCCGGCGTCAGGGGCAGGTCGCGGAACCGCGCGCCCGTGGCGTCGTGAATCGCGTTGGCGATGGCGGCCGCCGTCGGCACGTTCACCTGCTCGCCCGCCCCCTTCGCGCCGTAGGGGCCGTTGGAGTAGGGCACCTCCACGATGACGGAGGCCACCCGATCCGGCGAGTCCGCCGCCGTCGGCGCGAGGTAGCCGTGCATGTCCGGGTTCTGCATGAGGCCCTCGCGCTGAACGACCTCCTCCATCAGACAGAAGCCGACGCCCATATAGACGCCGCCCTCTATCTGCTGCTCGACGCCCATGGGGCTTATCGCCCTGCCCACGTCGTGGGCGGCCCACACGCCGACCACCTCCACCTCTCCCGTCTCCGCGTCCACCAGCACCTCGGCCACCTGGGCGCCGAACCCATAGACCTCATACGGCTCGCCCAGGCCCGTCTCCCCGTCGATTCCGGCGGGCGGCGGAATGCTGTCCGCCGCGCCCAGCTGCTTGCGCTCGTCGGCGACGAACGCCTCCGCGATTTCGGAAAGCGCGGCCCGCCCCCCGCCCCGCGAGCGCGCGCGGACCTCGCCGCCGCGCAGCTCAAGGTCCGCGGGCTCGGCCTCCAGCAGGACTCCGCCCAGGCGCAGCAGCTCCTCCCGCGCCTTCAGGCAGGCGCTGAACACCGCCCTGCCCCCCTGCATGGTGATGCGCGAGCTCGAGCTGGTGCCGCCGAACGGGTCGATCGCGGTGTCCACGCCCCCCATCAGGAATTCCGAATAGGGAACGTCCAGCGCCTCGGCGGCGATCTGGCACAGCGCCGTCTTGCTGCCCTGGCCGAAGTCCACGACGCCGGCGGCCACCTGGAGCTTCCCCTCCGCCGTGAGGAAGACGCGCGCCTCGGCGGGCGAGTAGGCGTTGCCCGTCCCGTAGAGGCAGCCCGCGACCCCGCGCCCGCGCAGGCGGCCGTCCCTCGCCCGCGCCCCCCCGCCGGCGCGCAGGCCCCAGGAGGAGGCCCGCTCCACCTTCCCCAGCGCGTCGAGAAAGCCCACGCTCTCGGGCAGGCGCTGGTTCCAGGCCGTGCGCGAGCCGACGCGAAGCCCGTTGACGCGCCGGATTTCGATGGGGTCGACGCCGAGCGTCCGGGCGAGCTCGTCCATCTGCTGCTCGCAGGCGAAGTGAACCTGGGGACACCCCGGCCCGCGCATCTGCCCCCCGTAGGGGTGGTTCGTGTGCACGCAGTGAACGTCCACCTTCGCGTGGGGGGTCTGGTAGGGGCCCGCCGCGTGGTAGGTCGCGCGCTTGAAGGCGGGCGGATTGTCTCCCCCGTTCGCCGCGTAGGCCCCCTTGTCCAGCCATACCTCCACCTCGACCGCCGTGAGGCGTCCGTCCCTCCTCGCGCCGATCTTCGAGCGGATGAAGGCGGCGTGGCGCTTCGAGGAGGCGATCATGCTCTCCTCGCGCGAATAGACGAGCTTCACGGGCCGGCCCGCGGCGCGGGCGAGGGCGGCGGCGCGCAGGCACACGTCGAGGCTCGCCTCGCTCTTGCCGCCGAAGGCGCCGCCGGTGACCGTCTGGACGAAGCGAACCGTCGCCTCGCCCCGAAGCCCCAGAATCCGGGCCGCGTTCTGACGAACGAGAAAGGGCTGCTGGGTCGAGCCCCATATCTGCATCCCGCCGCCCGGCTCCGGGCTCGCGCAGGCGGCCTCCACCTCGAGATAGAGATGATCGACGCAGGGCGTGGCGTATTCGTTCTCGACGATCGCGTCCGCCTTCCAGAAGCCCTCGCGGACGTCTCCCTTTCGTATCCTGGCGCGGTTGAGAACGTTGCCGCCGGGGAAGAGCCGCGCCGCCCCGCGCCTCATCGCCTCGCGCGGATCGCAGAGGACGGGCAGGGGGCGGTATTCGACCCGCGTCAGCCGCGCGGCCGCCTCGGCCGCCTCCGGCGTCTCCGCCGCGATGAGGGCGACCGCCTCGCCCGCGTAGCGCACCCTGTCGAAGGCGACGAGGGGCACGGCGCGCTCGTGGGCGAGGATGCGGGGACGCCCCGGCACGTCCGCGCCCGTGAGGACGGCGGCGACGCCGGGGACGCGGCGCGCCTCCCGCGCGTCCACGGAGAGGAGCTCGGCGTGGGCGAAGCGGCTGCGAAGCGCCCTGCCGACCAGCATCCCCGGGAGCCGGAGGTCGTCGAGATAGGCGGCGGCGCCCGCCGCCTTTTCGGGATCGTCCAGAAAAGGGAGGGACGCGCCGACCGCGGCCCCGCCCATGTCCTTGGCTTCCGCCATGCCGCGCTCCGGAGAAAGGGACGCCCGCAAGAAGAGAGAGAACCGGCGATCCCCGCAATCTACGCGCCCGAAAAGCCTTTGTCCACGAAGCCGGCGCCGCGGAAGCCATCCCGACGGGGGAGTCGCCGCCGGCCGGAGCCGACGGGAGAGCGGCGGATTCCGCCGCCCGCTCCCTCCCCGGCCTCGGACGGCGCCGGGAACGGCGGGCGCCGCGTTCCATATACCGCCGCCTGTGATAACATCCGCGAAGCGGGAGGCGGCGGCGCCTTGCCGCGGGCCTGGCGCATTCGGAGCGGCGGAGGGGAGCGAAGGATGGATGAGCGAGAAGGTTCGGCGCGCTCCCTGTTTCCCGACTTTCCGCGAATCGCCGACCTGTTCGCGCTGGAGACGGAGGGCCTCCCCGAGGAGAGCCTGCTCCGGGTCAGGGAGGAGAAGAGCTGGGGGCTGTGGTCGATTCAGGATCAGGCGAGCCACGTGGCCTCCCTGCCCTACCGCTGGCTGCTGGTTCGCTGGGGCGGCGTTCTCTTCGGCGGCGCGCTTCCGCGCGAGAGGGCGCTGCTGGAGCGCTTCGACGGCCGGATGATGAAGCGCGAGCATTATCCGCGCATCGGGCAGCTTCTGGACGCCATGGGGGATTCGTTCGCCCTCGCCTGGGAGGTTCTAGGGGCGGAAACGCCCGAATCCCTTCGGGACGGGCGCAGGGTTTCCGAGCGCGCGCCGAAGGGCATGAAGCGGCCCGGCACGGGCGAGGACGTCCGCGAATGGCGGGAGAGGGTGACCCTCAAGGCGCATCCCGACGGCGCGTGGACGGATCCGGACGACCCGGACCTCTTCCACTTCAGCCTGGAATACACATTTCGCCACCTGCTCTGGGAGGCGTACGCCCACCTGAAAACCATCCAGATGCACAAGAAGGCCGAAGGAAGGGCGCCGCGCGCCGCCGTCCCGCAGGGCGGCTACCTGGCCGTGCTGAGGTGGGAGTAGGGCGCGCATGAGCGGCGGGCCGCGGCGTTCTCCGGCGGCCGCCCGAACGAGGGGAGGCAAGGAGCATGGTGGAGAGCCCGAACTATCCCTGGCACGAGAGCGGAGTCCCCGGCGAGCGGCCGATCGACAAGCCCGATCTCCCGAAGGAGGGCTACGAGATCACCATGCTCGCCGAGACGGAAACGACCGGCGAGGGGCAGCTGAAAATCGGGCGCTTCCGCCATTTCGAGGTTTTCAGCGACGAGCCGCCCCGCATCGGCGGAGAGGACAAGCATCCCCAGCCCCTCACCTACATCGCCATGGGCGTGGGCTTCTGACTGCTCACCCAGCTTGGGCGGTACGCCCACATGACGAAAACGACCTTCGAGAAGGCCTCCTGCCGCGTCGAGTTCGACTACTTCCTGAAGGGCTCGGTGCTGAGGGGGGACGCGCATTCGGGGTGCCGGCGGGTTCGGACGCGCTTCCGGGTGGAATCGGACGAGCCGGAGGAGAAAATCCTCCGCGTCATCCGGCTGGCGAAGCGGGGCTGCTACGCCGAGCAGATGGTGCGGACGGCGGTTCCGCTCGAGAGCGCCGTGGAGCTGAACGGAAAAAGCGTCGAACTGCGCGAAGCCGCGGACGAAGGATAGCGGCGGACGCCCTCGATCACGCGGGATCATCCGCGACCGCGTTGATCCATTGGGGCTCGACGGAAACGTAAACCGCCGCGCCCGACTCGAGGATCGGCAGCCGGTGGCCGTGCACGCGGATCGTCCGGCCTCCGGCGTTCAGCCAGAGCTCCAGCACGCCGCCCATGTACACCGCCTTGTCAACGCTGCACCTGATGACGTTCAGCGTCCCCTCGGGAGGCGCGCTCAGGCTCGCGACGCAGTCCTCGGGCCGGATGGAAAGCAGCGCCTTCGAGCCTTCGGGGGCGCCGACGGCCCTGCAGAACAGCGTCATGTCGCCGACCCGCACCGCGGCCGGCGCCCCGCCCGCGCCGGCGCCAACCACCTCGCCCTCGAGAAAATTCGACACGCCGACGAAGCCGGCGACGAATTGATTGGCGGGGCTTTGATAGACCTCGGTCGGCGAGCCCATCTGTTCGATGCGCCCGTTGTTCATCACCACGATAATGTCGCTCATGACCATGGCTTCGACCTGATCGTGGGTGACGAATATGGTGGTGATGCCGGTTTCGGCCTGCAGCTCCTTCAGCTCGAGGCGCATCTCCTCGCGCAGCGCCGCGTCGAGGTTGGAGAGAGGCTCGTCGAGAAGCAGGACGTCGGGCTCGTATATCAGCGCGCGGGCGAAGGCGACGCGCTGCTGCTGGCCGCCCGAAAGCTGCGAGGGATAGCGCTCCGCCATGCCGTCGAGCCGCACCAGGCCCAGGGCGCGCTCCACCGCCCGCTCTATCCTGTCCTTCGGCGTCTTCCGCATCCGCAGGCCGAAGGCGACGTTCTCGCGCACCTGCAAATGCGGCCACAGCCCGTAGGACTGAAAGACCATGCCGAGGTTCCGCTTGTGCGCCGGCACCAGCACGCTCCTCGAGGCGCTCGATAGCAGCCTGTCGCCGACGCGGACGGCGCCGCCGTCGGGGGTCTCGAAGCCGGCGATCATGTTCAGGGTGGTCGTCTTGCCGCAGCCGCTGGGCCCCAGCAGGGTCAGCAGCCTGCCCTTGGGCACCTCGAACGAAACGCCGTCAACGGCGGTCACGTCGCCGAATTTCTTGACCAGCCCCTCAACGCGCACGCTCTGCATCAGGTCAGGCCCTCCGCGTCCGTCTGCTTGGTGAGCCAGCGCACCAGCGCCACCGAGCCCAGCGACAAAATGACGATGATGAGCGAAAGGATGCACACGTGGGAGAAGAGCCCCTCGTCGTAGAGCTGGATCAGGATCGTCCCGATGACCTCCTTGTTGGAGCTGAACAGCATGATGGAGGCCGAGAGTTCGCGCATCATCGACACGAAGAGAATGATCCAGCCGGCGACGATGCCCGGCATGGCCAGAGGCACCAGGATTCTCCAGAAGACGACGCCCCAGTTCGCGCCGCTGACGGCCGCGGCCCGCTCCAGCTCCTCGTGGATCTGCGTGATGGAGTTGGAGACCGCCTTCACGCCGAACGGCAGGAAGCGCGTGATGTAGGCGATCAGGATGATCCACAGCGTATGATACAGGTTGAACGGCTCGCGGATGTAGGCCCAAAGCATGGCGATGGCGATGACCGCGCCCGGAATGGCCACCGGAATGAGCGCCAGAAAATCGAGCGCCCCCCGGCCCCTCCAGACGCTGCGGGCCACGAAGTAGGCGACCACCGCGGAGAGCGCGATGCCGATCGTCGCGCCGAGGAAGCTCAGCAGCAGGCTGTTCTCGATGGACCGCAGAATGACCGCGCCCCCGTCGCCGGCGATGATCTCGACAATGTGGTCCAGCGTGAGGAACTCCAAGGTCGGCGGGCGTCCGCGGTTGGAAATGAAGGTGCCGTAAATCAGCGTCAGCACCGGCAGAATGGCCGAAACCAGAAGGTAGGCGGCGGCGAACCCCAGCGCGGCGTATTTCCACGGGCCGAGCCGCACGAGCCGCGGCCGGAAGCCCTTGCCGGCGACCGTCGCGTATTTGGCGCTTCGCCCCAGCGCCTTGGTCTGCCCCCAGAGCGCCAGCCCGCAGACGAGCAGAACGGGGACGGAGAGAGCGGCCGCGTGCGAGAAGTTCGGCGGAATGCCGATCATCATCCGCCAGAGCTGGGTCGAGAACACGTATATGCCGCCGGAGACGCCGATCGTCGCCGGGATGGCGAAAATCTCTATCGACTGGATGAACGCCAGCAGCGCGCCGGACAGGATGGCCGGCGCCGCCATGGGCAGCGTAATCCTGAGCGTCGTCCGCCACTGGTTCGCGCCGCTCACGTGCGCGGCGTTCTCCAGCGTCGGGTCCATGTTCCGGAACGCCGTGACCGTGAAGATGAACACGTACGGCGCCAGCGACAGGGCCATGACGAAGATCAGCCCGCCCATGGTGAAGATGTCGAACAGCGGCTCCCGGGTGTTGACCAGCCACTTCCAGAACAGGTTGACGAAGCCGACGCGCGGCGTGCCGAGATAGGCCCAGGCCACCGCCACCACCACGGGCGGCATGATGAAGGGCAGAATCGCTATCATGCTGATGCAGTTTCTGAACGGGGTGTCCGTGCGCCCGACGATCCAGGCGAGCGGAACGCCGATCAGGACGGACAGCGCCGTGACCCCGACCGACATGACGGCGGTGTTCCACACCACCTCGCCCATGTAGTCGGCCTCGTAGAGGGCGACGAAGGCGTCCAGGGTGAAGTCCGAACTCGCCGGGCTGGGCCGCAAGCTGCCCAGAAGCAACCAGAACAGGGGATACAGCACCAGAAAGCCGACAATGAGAAGGCATCCCCATTCGAGCGCGCGAACGGGGCTCGGGGCCTTGAGCGTGGCGAACGAGCGGGGACGCATCTCAAGTCAGCGCCGAGGGGCGATCATTTCTTTTTCTTCGCCTCGCGGATGTGCTTCGTCATGAAGGCGCGATACTTGTTCTGCTCCCTGGACACCTTCTCCCAGTCCGCGTACAGCGGCGTGAAGGGATAGGGGATGCCCTTCACGTGCGGGACGTCCGCGCGCGCGGAGTTGATTTTCACGTCCTGGGTGATGACCGTCTGGCCCTCCTTCGAGAGTATCCAGCGATACACCCGCTCCGCGTTCTTCGGGTTCGGGCCGCCCTTCACCATGCCGAACGAGGCCGGCACGACCGGCGTGCCCTCCTTCATCGGGGCGATCCTGATCTTGGCGCCCTTGTTGATGCGCCGAATCGCGATGTATTCGAACACCATGGTCACGTCGCGCTCGCCCGTGGCGACGCGCTCGGTCGACGCCCCCATGCGCGACTGCACCAGCGCGCCGTTGTAGAGCAGGCCCTTGATGTATTCCTCCCCGAACCCCTTCGCGCCGTAGAAGAAGTCCCACAGGCCCGCGGACTGGAACGGATCGACCAGCACGAGGCGGTTCTTCCACTTCGGCCGCGTCAGCTCCGCGAAGCTCTTCGGCTCCTCGCCGGGCTTCACGTTGTCGGTGTTGTAGATGACCTGGAGGGTCGGCGCGCGCAGTCCGACCCACTGCGCCTTTTCGTCCCGGCCCCAGGCCGGGAAGGCCCTGGCCTCGGGGAACTGCGTCACGCTCTTCACCCAGCCCTCCCTGGCAAGGTGATACCAGCCCGGCGTGTAGCTGAAGTGCAGCAGATCAATTTTGCCCTTGCCCGCCGTTCGCTCGGCGACGAAGCGCTGATACAGGCTGACGCCGCCGGCGGTGATGGATTCGACCTTGACGTCCGGAAACTTCTTTTCGATGGCCTTCACCAGCGTCGCCTGCGCGGCGGTGGTGAGCGACGAGTAGAAGATGAGGTTGGCGTCTTTCGCCACGGCCGCGCGGGGCGCGAGCGCCAGGGCCGCGGCCATCGCCGAACCCGCGAGAATCGCCTTTATCGAAAGTCTCATGTTCGCCTCCCCTCCGAGGGTGAAGCGACGCGCGGCCTCCCGGAAGCATATCCGCTTCGGGGGCCGTTCGCCGCGAGTCATCCCGGGACGATCGCCCGTCCCGCCTGACCGAATCCTGCGCGTGAGGCTCCATTAAAGCAGGATTGGGGGGATCGCGTCAAGACTTCCCTTCGGCGGCGGAAGCGGCCCTCGCGCCGTCCTGCAGGTCGGGGCTTCTCTTTCGCCATTCGGGAGTCGCCTGCTCGTAGGCGCGGCCGATGCGGAGCCCGCGGGCCTCGTCGCCGGGCAGGTTCGTAATCTGCATCGCCATCGGCAGCCCGCGTTCGGAATCAAAGCCCGTGGGCACCATCAGGCCGGGGAAGCCGAAAAAATTCTGAATCCCCGTCAGATTCCGGCCCAGACCAATGAAGTCCACCTCCTTCCCGTTGACGGTCGCCATCGTCGTTTCGACGGGCGCGGCGAGGCAGGGATAGCCGGGCGAGAGCATCGCGTCATAAGGCTTCATCAGGTCGGTCATCAAGCGCGTCAGCGCCCTGCGGCGATGGAGCGCGTCCATATACATCGCCGGCGTGGTTTTTTCGGCGTTCGCGATTCGCTCCCGCAGGCGAACGCCGTAGCCTTCCGGGTGGCTGCGGAAGCGCTCGCCGTGAACGCGATAGAACTCCGCGTCCGCTATCGCCCGGCGGTGCGGGTTGATCTCCCCGGCGAACGCGCAGCGCGCCTCCTCGATTTTCGCGCCCAGCCCGCCCAGCGCGCCGAGCGCGGCCTCGAACGCCTCCGCGATCGGCCTGTCGATATCGACGTCGATCAGGTCGGGGCAGACCATGAGGCGCATTCCGGCGACGCCCTTCTCCAGATCGGCGGAAAAATCGGGCGTTCTCAAGTCGCGGGAAAACGGATCGTCCGGATCCCAGCCGGCGATCGCCTGCAGCAGCAGGGCGCAGTCGCGCACGGTTCGCGTCAGCGGCCCGACGTGATCCAGGCTGACCGCGTTGGGATAGACCCCGCGCAGGCTGATCCGCCCGTAGGTCGGCTTCATGCCCACGACGCCGCAAATCGCCGCCGGCCCCCGCACCGATCCCCCGGTGTCGGTTCCGAGCGCGCCGGGCGTCATCCGCGCGGCGACCGCCGCGCCCGAGCCGCCGCTGGAGCCCGCGGGCACGCGGGAGGCGTCCCAGGGGTTGCGGCACGCCCCGTAGTGCGGGTTCTTGGTCGCCGATTCCGCGGCGAACTCCGCCGTGCTGCACTTGCCTATCATGACGGCGCCGGCTTCACGGAGCCGCCGGACGCATTCCGCGTCCTCCGCCGGCACGTTGCGGCTGAAAAAACCGGAGCCCTGCGTGGTGCGGACGCCCGCCGTGTCGATGATGTCCTTCACGCCGATGGGCACGCCGTGCAGCGGCCCCCGAAGCCCGCCGGCCGCGATTTCGTCCTCGGCCGCTTTCGCCTCGGCGCGCGCGCGGCCGCGCGCCACGGTCGTGAACGCGTTCAAGACCGGGTTGAGGGCGTCGATCCGCGCCAAGTGCGCGTCCGTCACCTCCACCGGCGACAAGTCTCCGCCGGCGATTCCCTTCGACAAATCCTCAATCGTGAGATCGCAGATTCCGGGTCCGGCCATTCTCTCCCCCTCGTTCCGCAAGCTCCCGCCAGGCGCGCCGCCGCCCTCGCCGACGCGCGTTCAGGCGCGGGCCCATTGCGGATCGCAACGAACGCGAAAGGAATCTTCCGGTGCCACGGGACGGAATCGAACCGCCGACACGAGGATTTTCAGTCCTCTGCTCTACCGACTGAGCTACCGTGGCGGGACGCGGAGCGGACGCCCGACCGACCGGGCGCGCTCCCCATCGCCCGGCCTTCCCCGAAAGGCGAGCGTTCGCGGCCTTCGCCGGGAAGGCGGCAATTCTAGGGCGACCGCCCCCGGGCGTCAAGGCGGAAGCGGCCCCGCCCGCTTGATGCCGCGTCCGCTCCCGCTTATGGTGCGCGAATGGCGAATTCCTCTCCGCTCCCCGTGGGCAAGCTTCCCCCGGATCTCCTGGGGAGCCTGCTCGAAAGCGCGCGCGGACACCCGCGCCTCCTCGTGGGGCCGCGGGTCGGGGAGGACGCGGCCGTCATCGACGTGGGGGATCGCTGCCTCGTCGCGAAGTCGGACCCCATCACCTTCGTGGAGGACGGCATCGGACGCTACGCCGTTCACGTGAACGCGAACGACGTCGCCTGCATGGGCGCCGTCCCGATGTGGTTCCTGATGACGCTGCTTCTGCCCGAAGGGCGAACCGACGAGGCGATGATAGGCCGCATCTGGCGGGACGCGGAGGCGGCCTGCGCGGAGCTGGGCGTCACCCTGTGCGGCGGACACGCGGAGATCACGGCGGGGCTGGAGTTTCCGGTTCTTTCGGGCCACATGCTGGGAGAGGTTGCCCGGGAGAGGCTGGTGCGGGGCGCGGACGCCCGCGCGGGCGACGCGATCCTGCTGACCCGCGCCGTCCCCGTCGAGGGGACGGCGATTCTGGCGAACGCGAAATACGACTTTCTGAAAGGCGTCATCGACCCCGAAGTCCTGGAGAGGGCGAAGGGATATCTCGATTCTCCGGGCATCAGCGTCGTCCCCCAGGCGCTCGCCGCGGCCGCGACGGGCCTCGCGCGCGCCATGCACGACCCGACCGAGGGGGGACTCGCCACGGGCGCGCGCGAACTGGCGGAGGCCGCCGGCCTCGGGGCGGCGCTGGAGGAGAGTGCCATCCCCATCTCGCGCGAGGGCGGCCTCATCTGCGAGGCGCTGGGGCTCGACCCCCTGGGCGTCATCACCTCGGGGGCGCTTCTGCTGGCGGCGCCGCCCGAGGCGGAGGAGCCTCTCCGGGAAGCCATCGGGGAGACGGGCGCGACGTGCGTCCGCATCGGCAGGCTATGCCCGCCCGGGCTGGGGGTGACGATGGAGAGCGGCGGGAAATCCCGCCCCCTCAGGCGCTTTCAGACCGATGAAGTCTCAAGAGCGATTCGAGGGGGCGAATGAACCGGACGGCGTGCGGCGCGCTGCTGGACTTCGACGGCACGCTCACGAAGCCCGCCTTCGACTGGCCCGCGATGAAGGAGGAGATGGGGCTGCCGGACGGGGATATCTCGATTCTGGATCATCTCGCCGCCCTCCCGCCCGAGCGCGCCCGCCCCATAGCGGACATACTCGAGAAATACGAGCGGCGCGCCGCCGACCGCGCGGAAGCGGGCGAGGGGGCGCGCGAGCTGCTCGCCCACCTGCGGGCCAGGAAAATCCCCTTCGCCGTCGTGACGAACAACGCCGCGCGGCACGTCCGGCGCATGGCGAAAAAAATCGACGTCTCCATCGAGACGCTGATCACCCGGGACATGGGCTGCTGGAAGCCGGACCCCCGGCCCCTGCTCGCCGGCGCCCGCGCCATCGGCGTCGCGCCCGATCGGTGCGTCGTCATCGGCGACGGCCGATACGACATGATGGCCGCCAGGGCGGCGGGAATGCTGTCCGTCCACCTGGCCTCGTCCTTCGCCGTCCCCAGCGACTTCACCCTCCCCAGCCTGCGGGCGGCGCCCGCGCTGCTCGACCGGCTCATCGACGCGTAAAGACCAGGGGCGCATCCCCGAAGGGACGCGCCCCGTGATGGCGGGAATCCGCCCGCGCCTCCGGGCGAATTTTTTGGCGAGACGTCAGTGAATCAGCGTCCGGGAGTCCTTCTGCTGATCACCGGGGAGAAAGGGCTCCTCTTTCAGGGGCCCGTTGAGGGCGCCAAGGCTCACGCCCCTGGATAAAGCACGAACCGTGCCAAAAAGCCCCGCATCTTCCGCCCGGAAAAAGAAAAACCCATAAAGTCTCGCGGAATCAAGGGGATGCGAGGAGAGAAAAAGCCGCGGTGGAGACGGGGAAGGCGCCTCCGGCTTCCGAGGGGAGGCGCAACGTTTTGCCTGTTTTTCGGGAATCCGGGGCTTTCGCGTGACAAAATGTCAATAGGAGGGCGGGCGAAAGCGAGGAGCCCCGAAAGGCGCGTTTCCGTTTGAGCGGGAGGCGGAAAATCGCCCGGCCAGACTTCCCTAGATGAAGCCGGCCACGGTTCCCTTCGCCGCGTCGAGGAAGCTGCCGGGGAACAGACCCAGAAGCAGCGTCGCCGCCACCAGAAGCGCCAGCGCGAAGAGCAGCGAGGGCGCCTTCGAGAAGCCCGCCGCCGCCTGCGCCTCCCCCCGGTTCTCCATGAACATCACCATGATGACGCGCCCGTAGTAATACATCGACACCGCGCTCGTCAGAAGCCCGACGGCGGCGAGCCAGTAATACTCGTTCTGCACCGCGGCGGCGAACAGGTAGAGCTTGCCGACGAAGCCGGCCGTCGGCGGAATGCCGCCCAGCGAGAGCAGGAACACCACGAAGGCCAGCCCCGCCCAGGGGTGCGCCTGCCCGACGCCCTTCCAGTCCTCGATCCTGTCTCCCCGCCAGCCCTCCCTGCACGCCAGCGCGAGCATCCCGAAGGCGCCCAGGTTGGTGAACAGGTAGGCGAGCAGATAGAACATCACCGCGCTCACCCCCAGGGCGCTGAACTCCGCCCTGCCGTCCACGACGCGCAGCGAGGCCACCACGCCCATCAGAACGTAGCCCGCGTGTCCGATGCTCGAATACGCGAGCATCCGCTTGAGGCTCGTCTGGGCGATGGCCGCCACGTTGCCCCAGACCATCGTGAAGGCCGTGAGCGCCCACAGCAGGGCGCTCCACCTCTCGGCCATGGCCGGGAGCGCGAGGAAGAATATCCGCATCAGGGCGGCCACGACCGCGAACTTCACGGCCACGGACATGAAGCCCGTAATCGGCGTCGGCGCGCCGGTGTAGGCGTCGGGCAGCCACATGTGAAACGGCGCCAGCGCCATCTTGAACGCGAAGCCCGCCGTCAGGAGGATCAGCCCGAAAACCATCATCGGGCTCGAGGCGATCGCCGCGCCGCCCTCGCCCGAGAGCGCCGCCGCGATGCCGCGAATCGAGGTCGTTCCGGCGAGCCCGTAGGTCAGGGCGATGCCGTAGAGGAGAACGCCGGAGGCGAAGGCGCCCATCAGGAAATACTTGAGGCCCGCCTCCCGGCTCAGGGGGTCGCGGCGCATGAACGCCACCAGCACGTAGATGCTGATGCTCATGGTCTCGACGCCCAGATAGATCGTGAGCAAATCGTTGCCCGAGGCCAGCACCAGCATCCCGAACACCGAGAAGAGCAGCATGGCGTACAGCTCGCCGTAGCTGATCTTCTCCACCTTGGCGTATTGCAGGAGCAGCAGAATCGAGATGGCCGCGCAGAGAAGCACGCACGCCTTCACGAACGCGCTGAGGTTGTCCGCCACGTAGAAGCCGTTGAAGGTCGTCCGCGACCCCTCGCCCCACTGCCCGAGGACGACCAGCGCGAGAGCGGCGACCCCGACGAGGGCGAAGACGCCCACGCGCGACTTGTTCTCCAGCGGCGTGAACAGATCGAGGATCAGCGCGAGGCAGATGAGAGCGGCCAGCCCTATCTCGGGCGCGGCCAGAGAGAGGGAGACGTCGGGAATCACCACTTGCATGAGAAGGACTCCATCAGGTCAGGCGAGCGTTCGCCCGTCATTTCTCCAGTTTCGCCGTCTTGTCCGCGGCGGCCGTCCGCGGCGCCTCGGCCGCGTTCGCCATCTTCACCACCTTCTTCACGCTCGCCTCCATGCGCCCCAGGAACGGCTTGGGATACAGGCCGATCCAGAACATGAGGACGATCAGCGGCAGGAGGTAGAGAACCTCGCGCTTCGTGCAGTCCGTGAGCCTTTCGTTCTCGGGGTTGTCCAGGCTCCCGAAGAACACCCGCTGGAAGAGCCAGAGCATGTAGGCCGCCCCCAGAACGATGCCCACCACGGCGAAGGCGGCATAGACGTAGCTCTTCTTGAACGCGCCCACGAGGATGAGGAACTCGCCCACGAACCCGTTGAGGCCCGGAAGCCCGATGCTGCTCAGCATCGTAATGGCGAACAGCACCGTATAGACGGGCACGACCTTCGAGAGGCCGCCGTAGTCCGAGATGAGGCGCGTGTGGCGCCGCTCATAGACGACGCCCACCAGGAGGAACAGGGCGCCCGTGCTGATTCCGTGGTTGATCATCTGAAGCTGGCCGCCGAGGACGCCCTGCTCATTCAGGGCGAACACGCCGAGCATGACGAAGCCCAGGTGGCTCACCGAGGAGTAGGCGACGAGCTTCTTGATGTCCGTCTGCGCCATGGCGACCAGGGCGCCGTAGATGATGCCGATGATGGAGAGGAGCATCATGAAGGGCACGAAAATCTGGCTCGCCTGGGGCAGGAGCGGCAGGGCGAAGCGGACGAAGCCGTAGGTTCCCATCTTCAGGAGGATGCCGGCCAGAATGACGCTGCCCGCCGTGGGCGCCTCCACGTGGGCGTCCGGCAGCCAGGTGTGGAAGGGGAACATGGGAACCTTGACGGCGAACCCGATGAAGAACGCCAGGAAGATCCACACCTGGAGCGAGGCCGGCATCTTCGGCCCCACGCCGTAGAGCTCCACCAGGTCGAACGTGAGGGCGCCGGTGCCCATCTTGAGGTTGGCGAAGTAGAGCGCGAGGATTCCCAGCAGCATCAGCACGCTGCCGAACAGGGTGTAGAGGAAGAACTTGATGGCCGCGTAGAGCTTCCGCGGGCCGCCCCACACGCCGATGAGGAAATACATCGGCACCAGGGTGATCTCGAAGAAGACGTAGAAGAGGAAGATGTCGAGGGCGATGAAGGTGCCCAGCATCCCGGTCGCCAGCAGGAGGAGGCAGACGTAATACTCCTTCTCGCGCTCCTCGATGGCGGTGAACGAGCAGACGACCCCCACGATCATGGTGAGCGTCGTGAGCAGGACGAGCAGGACGCTGATGCCGTCGACGCCGACGAAGTAGCTCACGCCGATGGTGGGAATCCAGCTCGCCTTCTCCACGAACTGGAAGCCGGCCTCCGAGGAGTCGAAGCGCGTCCACAGGGGAAGCGAGATCAGGAAGTCCGCGACCGCCACGGCCGTGGCGAAGCCCTTGATGGCCCGCGTCTGCTCCTTCTTCATGAAGAGCATGATGATCACCGCGCCCGCGGCGGGCAGGAAGGTGATCAGCGTAAGAAGCGGCACGTTGCTCATAATTCCTCCAGAAGCCCCAGCGCGTTAGCGGAAAAGGTATGCGCTCAGCATCACGAAGACGCCCAGAAGCATGACGAAGAGATAGTTCTGCACCATGCCCGACTGAATGTATTTGAACACCTGGGAGAAGAAGCGGACGAAGCTCGCCGCGCCGTTCACCGCCCCGTCCACGGTGCGCAGGTCGAAGAAGCCGGAAAAGCGGCTCGTCACGACGGTGACGAGCGAGCTGCCGTTCACCGCCCCGTCCACCACCCTGGCGTCGAACGACCACAGGGCGCGCATGAGCCTGTAGATCGGCTCGACGACGCAGGCCTGGTAGATCTCGTCCACGTGGTATTTGCCCAGCAGGAGGCGGTAGAGGCCCGGCATCCGCCCGGCGAGGCGGTCCGGCGCCTCCGCGTCCTTCACGTACATCCGCCAGGCGAGGGCGATGCCGCCCGCGGCGATGAGAATCGCCAGGACGATGAGCATGATCGCCGCAGGCCCCCCGTGCCCGCCGCCCCCGGCCGCCGCGGGCATCAGGCGCGCGCCGCCCTCCATGGCGTGGCCGCCGGCGGGCAGCTTCGCCAGCGAGGGGGCGAGGAAGCGGTGTATCCAGCCGGCCTCGGGCGGAAAGCCGGGAACCGCGCCGCCGACCACGCTGAGCGCCGCCAGGACGACGAGCGGGACGGTCATGCTGGCGGGCGACTCGTGAATGTGCTTGCGGGCGCGCGGGTCCGCCCGCGTCTCGCCGTGAAACGTCATGAAGACGAGGCGGAACATGTAGAAGGCCGTCATGAACGCGGCGGCGCTGCCCAGAATCCAGACCGCGTAGTGGCCCGTGAAGAAGGCGTTCGCCAGAATCTCGTCCTTGCTCCAGAAGCCCGCCAGCGGCGGGACGCCCGCGATGGCGAGGGCGCCGACGAGGAACGTCCAGTAGGTCACCGGCATCTTCGCCTTCAGGCCGCCCATGAAGCGCATGTCCTGCCGCTGGGCCTCGGGCGCGTGGTGAAGCGCGTGGATGACGCTGCCGCTGCCCAGAAAGAGCAGGCCCTTGAAGAAGGCGTGGGTCATCAGATGGAAGACGCCGGCGGCGAAGGCGCCCACCCCCAGCGCCATGAACATGAAGCCCAGCTGGCTCACCGTGCTGTAGGCGAGCACGCGCTTGATGTCGTTCTGCGCCAGGCCGATGGTGGCGGCGAAAAAGCCCGTCAGCGCGCCCACGACGGCGATGACCTCGAGCGCGCCGGGCCCCATGACGTAGATGGGGCTCGCGCGGGCGACCATATAGACGCCCGCCGTCACCATGGTGGCGGCGTGGATGAGGGCGCTCACCGGGGTGGGGCCCTCCATCGCGTCCGGAAGCCAGACGTAGAGCGGAATCTGCGCGCTCTTGCCCGCCGCCCCCACGAACAGCAGGAGGCCGATGGCCGTCGCCCCCGCCGCGCCCAGCCCGGGCGCCGCCTCGAAGACCTCCGCGTAGGTGAGGCTCCCCGTCAGCGTCCAGATGAGGAACACGCCGAGCAGGAAGCCGGCGTCGCCGACGCGGTTGACGATGAACGCCTTCTTGCCGGCGTCGGAGGCGGAGCGCTTCTCGAACCAGAAGCCGATGAGGAGGTAGCTGCACAGCCCCACGCCCTCCCAGCCCACGAACATGACGAGGAAGTTGTCCCCCAGCACCAGGAGGAACATCGAGAGCATGAAGAGGTTGAGATAGGCGAAGAAGCGCGGGTAGCCGGGGTCGCCGCGCATGTAGCCCACCGAATAGACGTGCACGAGAAAGCCCACGCCCGCCACCACCAGCAGCATGATGACGCTCAGGGGGTCGATGAGGAAGCTCATCGGCGCCTTCAGGCTTCCGGCCTCCACCCACGTCCACAGCGGCAGGGTGCGGCTGCCGCCCGCGCCGAGGATCATCTCGAAGGCGACGCCCAGGACGACCAGGAGCGAGAGGCCCGCCATGAGGGAGGCCAGGGGGCCCGACTTCTCGCCCAGAAGCCTGCCGAAGAAGCCGTTGATCAGCGCCCCGATCGCCGGAAAAACGGGAATGAGCCACGCCAGTTCGATCATGATCGCCCTACCACTTCAAGAGGTTGACTTCGTCCACGTTCACCATCGCGCGGTCGCGGTTCAGCGCGATGAGAATCGCCAGGCCGACCGCCGCCTCGCACGCCGCCACGGTGATGACGAAGATGGCGAACACCTGGCCCGTCATGTCCCCCAGGTGGCGCGAGAAGCCCACGAAGGTCACGTTCACCGCGTTGAGCATCAGCTCGATGGACAGCAGGATGATGATGGCGTTTCGGCGCATCAGCACGCCCGCCGCGCCGATGAGGAACAGGACGGCTCCCAGGGCGAGAAAATGGGTCATCGGTATCATCGCTTCTCTCTCCGCGCTATCGCTCTATCTCGCGCTTCGCCAGGACGATGGCGCCGATCATCGCGGCCAGCAGGAGGACGGAAGCGACCTCGAAGGGGAACAGGAACTTCGTGTACAGGACGGCGCCGAGCGCCTCGACGTTGCCGGGCGTGGCGCCCAGCGGCCAGTCCCACGCCTTCGGCGCCCCGAAGCGCGCCTCCCCCAGCACCGCCCATATCTCCAGCCCCAGGAGGGCGGCCGCGGCGAGCGCAAGAGCGCCCTGGCGGTGCCACTGCCGCATCCGCACGGCGACCTCCACGTTCATCAGCATGATCGAGAACAGATACAGCACCATGATGCCGCCCGCGTAGAGGAGCACCTGCACCGCCGCCAGAAACTCCGCCCCCGCCAGCACGAACACGCCCGCGAGGAAGAAGAAGGTCATCACCAGCAACAGCGCCGCGTGAATGACGTTCGCGCGCGTGATCATCAGCAGGGAGGTGAGAATCGTCCCGCCGGCGAACAGATAAAAGAAATACAGCTCCACCTTGCGCCTCTCCCACGCGGGCTACAGGAACAGATACTTGAGGAATCCCGTCAGGAAAATGTTGATCATCACGAGCGGGAACATGAACTTCCAGCCCACCCGCATGAGCTGATCGTAGCGGTAGCGCGGCAGCGTCGCGCGCAGCCAGATGAACACGAAGATCATCGCGGCCAGCTTGAGCAGATACCAGACGAAGCCGGGCAGGGGGATGAAGTCCGGCCCCTCCCAGCCGCCGAAGAACAGCGTGACGCCCACCGTGGAGACGACCATGATGTTCGCGTATTCCGCCAGGAAGAAGAGGGCGAACTTCATCCCGCTGTATTCGGTGTGAAAGCCCGCCACCAGCTCGGTCTCCGCCTCGGGCAGGTCGAAGGGCACCCGGTTCGTCTCGGCGAGGGCGGCGATGAAGAAGACGATGAACGCGATGGGCTGGTAGAACACGAACCAGACGTCGCTCTGCGCCCGCACGATCTCCTGCATGTTCAGGGAGCCGGCGAGCATGAGCGGCCCGATGACGGAGAAGCCGAGGAAAATCTCGTAGCTCAGCATCTGCGCCGCGCTCCGCAGCGCGCCCAGAAGCGAGTATTTGCTGTTCGAGGCCCAGCCCGCCATCACGATGCCGAACACGCCGAGGGAGCTGATCGCCAGGATGAAGAACAGCCCGATGTTCACCTGCGTGATGTAGAACGTCGCGCTGAAGGGCAACACCGAATAGACGACGAAGGCGGGCACCAGCACGATGACGGGGGCGAGGACGAACACGACCCGATCCGCCTTGTCGGGGATGATGTCCTCCTTCAGGAACAGCTTCAGCCCGTCGGCTATCGGCTGGAGCAGGCCGTGCCAGCCCACGCGCATGGGGCCCATCCGCAGCTGGATGTGCGCGATGACCTTGCGCTCGACGTAGGTCAGATACGCCACGACGAGCTGCACCACGTTCAGCACGATGAATATCTTGATCGCGGCGACCGCGATTTCGAGTCCCATGTCCAGGCGCCCCGCTCCCTAGCGATCGCACTCGCCGAGCACGATGTCGATGCTCCCGATGATGGCCACCACGTCCGCCACCAGCTGCCCGACGCACAGCTTCTTCAGCCCGCCCAGGTTGATGAACGAGGGCGGCCGGATGCGGACGCGGTAGGGCGTCTCCGTGCCGTCGCTCACGACGTAGAAGCCGAATTCGCCCTTGGGGTTCTCGATGCTGTGGTAGATCTCGCCCGCGGGCGGCTTGATGGTGCGGGGCGTCTTGCAGCTCACGGGCCCGCCGGGAAGCTGCGCGAGGCACTGCTGGATGATGCGGGTGCTCTGGCGCATCTCCTCCACGCGCACGAGGTAGCGGTCGTAGATGTCGCCGTTCTCCCCGACGGGCACCACGAAGTCGAGATAGGGATACGCCGCGTAGGGCTTGGCGCGCCTCAGGTCCCACCGCACGCCGCTGCCCCGGATGATGGGGCCGGTGAGGCCCAGATCCATCGCGTCCTCGCCGGAGATGACGCCCACCCCGCGCGTCCTCTGGAGCCAGATGCGGTTGTTCGTGAGCAGGGTCTCGTAGTCGTCGATGCGGCTCGGGAAGACGTCGGCGAACTCCTGGGCGAGGCGCAGGAACTTCTCCGGCACGTCCTCGTGCAGCCCCCCGAGGCGGAAGGCGTTGACCGTGAGGCGGCCGCCGAAGGCGGTCTCGAACAGGTCGAGCACCGCCTCGCGCTCCCGGAAGCACCACAGGAACACCGTCATCGCCCCGATGTCCAGGGCGTGCGTGGCGAGCCAGAGCAGGTGGCTGGCGACGCGGGAGAGCTCCCCCACCATCGATCGGACGTATTGCGCCCGCAGGGGAATCTCCCAGTCGAAGAACTTCTCGACGGCCGTCACCCACGCCAGGTTGTTCGAGGGAGCGGCGATGTAGTCGAGGCGATCCGTGTAGGGGATGAACATCGTGTAGGTGATGTTCTCGCCGATCTTCTCCGTGCCCCGGTGCAGGTAGCCGATGTCGCAGTCGAGGTCGTTCACCGTCTCGCCGTCGAGCTTCAGGATGACCCGCAGCACCCCGTGCGTGCTCGGGTGCTGGGGGCCCATGTTGATGACGAGCTCCTCCGTCCCGCGCAGGGTGCTCTGCCGCTCGATGCGGGACGTATCCGCCGCGCCGACCATATTTCCCCGCTCCCTCAAGCGCCCCGCCGCGCTACTCGCCGATTTCCTTGCGCGCGGGCTTCTCGTAGATTCGCTCCCCCCTGCCCTCCAGGGGGTAGTCCTTCCGCATCGGGTGGCCGCCCCAGTCGTCGGGCAGGAGGATGCGCCTCAGGTCGGGATGCCCCTCGAACCCGATCCCGAACAGGTCGTAGACCTCGCGCTCCATCCAGTCCGCGCTGCTCCACACGCCGGAGACCGTCGGGACGGCCTGGCCCTCCCGGAGCCTCACCCTGAGGCGAAGCCTGCGGTTGTGCTCGAAGCTGTAGAGGTGGTAGAGCGCCTCGAAGGGACGCTCCGCCTCCGGGTAGTGCGCCGCCGTCATGTCCGTGAGCAGGGCGAAGCGCGCGTCCGGGTGATCGCGCAGACGCTCCGCCGCGCGAACCAGGACATCCGCCTCCAGCGCGAAGGTCGCCTCGTCCTCCTCGTCCCGATAGGCGCTCCGCTCCAGCACGGCGCCCGGAAGCGCCGCCTCGAGCAGCTCCTTCAGGTCCTCGCCGGGCGGGGGCTTCGCCGCCTCCGCGGCCCCGGAGTCCGGCGCGCCGCTCCCCCCCTCGCTGCTTTCCGCTGCTTCGTCCGGCATCTTCTTCCCTTGCCTGCCGCAGGAGCCTATCTGCGGACGTATTTTTCCCGCTCGATCTTCTTCTGGAGCTGCATGACGCCCCACATCAGCGATTCGGGCCTGGGCGGGCAGCCCGGCACGTAGACGTCCACCGGGATGATTTCATCCACCCCCTGCATCACCGCGTAGTTCGCGTAGGGCCCGCCGCAGGTGGCGCAGTTTCCCATGGCGATCACCCAGCGCGGCTCGGGCATCTGGTCATAGACCTTGCGGATCGCGTCCCCCATCTTGTGGGTTACCGTCCCCGCCACGATGATCACGTCCGACTGGCGCGGCGTGGCGCGGAAGATGACGCCGAAGCGGTCGAAGTCGTAGCGCGCGGCGCCCGACGCCATCATCTCGATGGCGCAGCAGGCGAGGCCGAAGGTCATCGGCCAGAGCGCGCTCTTCCGCGCCCAGGCGACCAGGCTGTCCACTTTCGAGGTGATGAAGTTGTCGCTGAACCTTCCCTCGACTAGGCCCACTCCAGCGCTCCTTTTCTCCAGGCGTAGAAATACCCGACCAGGAGGATGGCGATGAACAGCATCATCTCGATGAACCCGAACAGCCCGAGGGCGTCGTAGCGCACCGCCCAGGGAAACAGGAACAGGGCCTCGACGTCGAAGAGCAGGAACAGGATGCCCAGCAGGTAGAAGCGGATGGAGAAGCGCTCGTGCGCCTCCATGAGCGGGGGCATCCCGCACTCGTAGGGGGAGTTCTTCTCCGCGTCCGGCGCGTGCGGACGGACGAGGAGCGCGAGGATGAGGACGCTCGCGGCGAAGGCGAACGCCATGAGCGTGAACAGGAAGATGGGAACATACGGGTTGATGGCCTCGTAGTCCCTGAAGAAAGCGCCCACGATGTCCATTCGGGCTCCCCCAAAAGCCGCCGCCGGGAAAGCGGCGCGAAACCGCCCGGCGCGCCGCGCCGGAGAGGGCCGCTCCCCCGAAAACCCCGCAACCAAAGCCTGACGCCGGACGAATCGCCATGCCTTATATCACGGCGCCGACCGAAAAACCAACCCCTGGGGGGTCAGTTAAGAAAGACGGCGGAGCGGTGGGCGAAATCCAGCGCCGGGGAGGGGAAAATCCCCAGCTGGAGCGCGCCCGCGGCGGCGGCGAGCAGCGCCGCGGCGCCATACGACCAGCCCGGATGCGGGCGGCGCCCCGCCGCCCTCCCTTCGGGTTCGCGCATATACATCGCCACGACGACCCGCAGATAGTAGAACGCGGCAACCACGCTGTTGAGCGCGGCTATCACGGCGAGCCAGAGGTATCCCCCCTTCACGGCCGCGCCGAACACCTGGAACTTCGCGACGAACCCCCCGGTGGGCGGCAGGCCCGAGAGCGAGACCATGAACACGGCCATCGCCGCCGCCAGCCCCGGCCGCAGGGAGGCCAGCCCCGCCAGATCGTCGAGCCGCGCCTCGCCGCCCTCCTTCTCGTTCGAGAGGGCGACGAGGACGCAGAAGGCGCCCATGTTCATGAAGGCGTAGACGAGCATGTAGTAGAGGAATCCGCTCGCCGCCGGCGCGGGGCTCGAGCGCGAGGCCACGAGCGCGACCATGAGGTAGCCCGCGTGGGCGACGCTGGAGTAGGCGAGCATCCGCTTCACGCGCGACTGCCGGAGGGCGACGAGGTTCGCCAGGGTCATCGTGAGGGCGGCCATGACCCACAAAACCGCCTCGATGTGCTCGCCGGCGGCCTCCGTGGAGAGAAAGACACGGAAGAACGCGGCGAAGGCCGCCGCCTTGGGGCCCACGGACATGAACGCCGCCGCCGCCGTGGGCGCGCCCTCGTACACGTCCGGCGTCCACATGTAGAAGGGAGCGGCGGCCACCTTGAAGCCCAGGCCCGCCACCATGAAGCCCATGCCCAGCGAGAAGGCGGCGCCTCCCGAGGCGGGGTTCGAGCGAAGCCGCCCGGCGATCTCCGCCAGATCGATGGAGCCCGTGGCGCCATAGACGAGCGCCATGCCGTAGAGCAGGAAGCCCGAGGCGAACGCGCCCAGGAGGAAATACTTGAGCGCCGCCTCGTTGCCCTCCGGGCGCGCGCGCAGATAGCCCGCCATGACGTAGAGCGAGAGCGAGAACACCTCGAGCCCCACGAATATCATCAGCAGGCTGCGCGTCGCCGCCATGAGCATCATGCCGGAGGTGGCGAAGAGGATGAGGCCGAAATACTCGCCCGCCGGCGCGTCGTCGAGCTCCCGCTGGGCGGCGGCGATGAGCGCGGCGAGGACGCTCGCCGCCAGGATGACGACGAACACGAACCGCGTGAACCCGTCGAAGAGGTACATCCCGCCGAAGGAGGCGGCGCGCCCCGGAATCGCCGGCGCGGCGAGCGCCGCGGCGAGGGCGGCGGCGAGCGCGGCCAGCGTGATGGCGACGATGACGGCGCGCCCGCCCCGGGGGAAGAAGGCGTCCCACATGAGCGCCAGCACCGCACCGCCCGCCGTCAGAAGCACCGGCAGCAGGCAGTCCCAGTGGATGACGGGATAGGCGACGTCCAAGGCTATCTCCCCCCGGCTTCCGGGGCGCGGGCGAGCCGGGGGAGCCTCCCCTTCGGCGCGGGCGCGTCCGCCGCGCGCGGCGCCCGCCGGCTCACCTGCGCGAGCCAGGCCTTGGCCGAGGGCTCGATGCGGTCGAACAGGGGCTTGGGGTAGAGGCCGATCCAGAACATGAGCGCCACCATCGGAAGCACGACGATCCACTCGCGCCGGCTCAGGTCGGGAAGCCCCAGGTTCGCCCGGATTCTCACCTCGCCGAAGAGGACGCGCTGGAGCATCCAGAGCATATAGACCGCCGAGAGCACCACCCCGGACGCCGCCAGGGCGGCGAACCAGGGGCTCCGCTGGAAGACGCCCAGCAGAATCGTGAACTCGCCCACGAACCCGTTGAGGCCGGGCAGGCCGATGCTGCTCAGCGCCGTGATGATGAAGACGGCGGAAAGCGCGGGCGCCACCCGGATGAGGCCGCCGAAGTCCTCGATGCGCCGCGTCCGCCGCCTCGCGTAGAGGAAGCCCACGATGAGGAAGAGCGCCCCGCTGCTGACGCCGTGGTTCACCATCTGAAGAACGCTCCCCGACGCGCCCGCAAGATTGAAGGAGAAAAGCCCCAGAATCACGAAGCCCAGGTGGCTCACCGAGGAGTAGGCGACGAGCTTCTTCACGTCGGTCTGCACCATGGCCATGAGCGCGCCGTAGATGACGCCGACGACCGCCAGGGACATGAGGACGCCCGCGAACTCCTGCGCCGCCGCCGGGAACAGCGGCATCGCCAGCCGCATGAAGCCGTAGGCGCCCATCTTGAGGAGGACGCCGGCGAGGATGACGCTGCCCGCCGTGGGCGCCTCCACGTGGGCGTCGGGCAGCCAGGTGTGGAGCGGGAAAAGCGGCACCTTGACGGCGAAGGACGCGGCGAAGGCGGCGAACAGCCAGGGCTGGAGGGAGGCGTCCACCGGGTTCTCGAAATGCGCGAGGATGTCGAAGCCGCCCACGCCGCCCGCGAAGTGCAGCCAGAGTATCGCCACGAGCATCAGCACGCTTCCGGCCATGGTGTAGAGGAAGAACTTCATGGCCGCGTAGATCCGGCGGCTCCCGCCCCAGATTCCGATGATGAGATACATCGGAATGAGCATCCCCTCCCAGAAGACGTAGAACAGGAAGAAGTCGAGCGCGAAGAACACGCCGAGCATCCCCGTCTCCAGGAACAGCAGGGAGGCGTAGTAGAGCCGCGTCCTGCGCCGCACGTCGTCGAAGGAGAAGAGAACGGCTACGGGGGTGAGGATGGCCGTCAGCATCACGAGCGGCAGGCTGATGCCGTCCACCCCCACCTTGTAGGAGATTCCGAGCGCGGGAATCCACGCGGCCTCCTCGACGAACTGCATCCCCGCGACGCCGGGCGCGAAGCGGGCGTACAGCGCAAGCGCGAGGGCGAGCGCGCCCAGGGAGACCGCCAGCGCGAAGACGCGCGCGCCGCCCCCCCTGCGCCCGCCCCCGGGCGCGAGGACGAGCAGCAGCCCCCCGGCCAGGGGCAGAAACAGCGTCGCGGTGATGATTCCGGGCACTCGCCCCTCACGCTCCCCGAAAGGTCGAAAAAGCCGTCAGCGCGCCGAGAGATACAGCAGTATCGCCAGCGCGCCGACCAGCATCGAAACGGCGTAGCTCTTCACGTAGCCCGTCTGAAGGCGCCTGAGAACCCCGCCCGCCGACTGCGCGAAAAAGCCCGCCCCGTTCACGGCCGCGTCCACCAGGCCGTCCTCGAAGGCTCTCCAGCACCAGCGCGACGCGCGCTTCACCGGCTGGACGAGGCAGGCGTCGTAGGCTTCGTCCACGAAGTATTTGCCTTCCAGAAGCCGGAAGAGCCCCGGCCAGAGCCGGGCGTAGGCGCCGGCGGCCCCGCCGCCCGAGAAATAGAGCCTGTAGGCCGCGCAGACGCCGATGAACGCGAGGGCGAGCGAGAACAGCATCATCAGAATCTCGAACGCCATCGCGTGGTGCGCCTCCCCGCCCCCGCCGAGGGAGGGAGCGAGGAAGCCGCCCAGAACGTTCGCCCCCGCGACGAGGGGAATCCCCACCCAGCCGCCGACGAGGGAGAGCGCCGCCAGCGCCTGGAGCGGAAAAATCATGTCGCGGGGCGACTCGTGGATTTTCGCCTGCCGCTCCAGGCTCAGGGAGCAGGGCCCGAAGAATACCTTGAACAGGAGCCTGAACATGTAGAACGCCGTCATCAGCGCGCCGAGCGCGCCGGCGAGCCAGAGGAGAAAGCCGCCGCGCTCGCCCGCCATCGCGGCGTAGAGAATGGCGTCCTTGCTGAAGAAGCCGGCGAAGGGAAATATGCCCGCGATGGCCAGCGCGCCGACCATGAACGCGCTGCTCGTCCTGGGAAGCGCCGCGCGCAGCCCGCCCATCCGGCGAACGTCCTGCTCGCCGTCCAGGGCGTGAATCACGCTTCCGGCGCCCAGGAAGAGGAGCGCCTTGAAGAACGCATGGGTCATCAGGTGGAAAACCGCCGCGGAGAACGCCCCGACCCCGCAGGCGAGAAACATGTAGCCCAGCTGGCTCACCGTGCTGTAGGCGAGGACCTTCTTGATGTCGTTCTGCACCATGGCGATGGAGGCCGCCATCAGGAGCGTGAGCGCGCCCACGACGGCGACGACGAGCATCGCCGCCGAGGAGAGCTCGAAGAGCGCGTGGGTTCTCGCCACCATATAGACGCCCGCCGTCACCATGGTGGCGGCGTGGATGAGGGCGCTCACCGGGGTGGGGCCCTCCATGGCGTCCGGAAGCCAGACGTAGAGGGGAATCTGCGCGCTCTTGCCCGCGGCGCCCGCGAACAGCAGGAGGCAGATGGCGGTCGCGGCCGCGCTCTCGGGCGCCAGAAGCGCGGACGCCTTCGGGAGAATCGCCTGGAAGTCCAGGGAGCCGAAGACGGCGTAGAGATAGAAGAGCGCGATGAGAAAGCAGAAATCCCCCACCCGGTTCACGACGAACGCCTTCTTGCCCGCCTCCGCCGCCGCGCCGCGCTCATACCAGAAGCCGATGAGCAGATAGCTGCACAGGCCCACCGCCTCCCAGCCCGCGAACATCACCAGCAGATTGTCGCCCAGAACGAGCGTGAGCATGGAGAGCGAGAAGAGGTTCAGGTAGATGAAGTAGCGGACCGCGCCCCGATCGCCGCGCATGTAGCCCATCGAATAGAGGTGAATGAGCGTCCCGACGCCGGTGATGACGAGCGTCATCACCGAGGAGAGCGGATCGAGGGCGAAGCCCGCCCCGGCCTCGAAGCCGCCCACCGATATCCACTCGAACCAGAAGACGCGGAGGACGCGCTCCGGGGCGGGCGCCGCCAGCAGGCGCGCGAAGCCCGCCAGCGAGGCCGCGAACGAGAGCGCCATCGCCAGCGTCGCCGTCCGGCCGGCGAACCTCTCCCCGCGCCTCCAGCCGAAGAGGAGGTTGACGAGAAGGCCCGCGAGGGGAAACAGGAGGATGAGAGTCAGGCTGTCCATGATTTCCCAGCTTCTTACAGCTTCAGCAGGTTGACTTCGTCGAGGTCGGTGGACTCGCGGTTGCGGTAGATCAGCACCACGATGGCCAGGCCGACGGCTGCCTCGGCCGCCGCCACCGCCATCACGAAGAACACGACCATCTGCCCCGTCATCGAATCCAGAAACCGCCCGTAGGCCACGAACGCCAGGTTCGCCCCGTTCATCATCAGCTCGACGCACAGGATGACGACGATGGCGTTTCGGCGCACCACCACGCCCACGACCCCGAGGCAGAACAGAATCGCGCTCAGAACCAGGTAGTGCTCCAGCGGCGCCACGCCCGCGCGCTCCCCTAGCGGCTTCGCCGCCGCGCCAGCACCACGGCACCCACGATGCCCACGAACAGCAGCACGCCCATGGCCTGAAACGGCAGGAGATAGTCCGTCAAAAGAAGATTCCCGATAATCTGCGTGTTGCCCAGCTCGCTCACGCGCCCGGGCGGGAAGCCGCCCCGCGCTCCCGTCCGGAGGGAGGCGAACAGAAACGCCTTGAGCAGCGCGCCGAACAGGACGACGCCCGCCGCGGCGCCCAGCAGCTTCTGCGCGGGCAGGCGCAGCTCCCGCTTCTCCTCCCTGTCCAGGTTGATCAGCATCACCACGAACAGGAAGAGCATCATGATCGCGCCGGCGTAGATGATCACCTGCACGACGGCTACGAACTGCGCGTGAAGCGAGAGATAGAGGCCGGCGAGGCCCAGAAACGTCAAAATCAGCGCGAGCACGCCGTAGAGCGGGCTGGGAAGCGCGACCACCGCCGCCGCTCCCGCCGCCGTCACCGCCGCCAGAAAGTAGAAGAACGCGGAGCTCGCCACTATCGCCCGTCCTCCGGCGGGCGCGCCCCCGCCCGTCCCCGAACCCTAGACATAGGTGAGCAGCTTCTTCTCGTCGTAGCGGGCGTGAAGCTCGGGGTGATCCTCCGTCCGCTCCACCAGCAGGTCGCCCTTGGCGTAGAGGAACTTGCCGCGATCGTCCTGGCAGAACTCGTATTCGCTCCCGAGCACGACGGCGCCGACGGGACACGCCTCCTCGCAGTATCCGCAGAAGATGCAGCGCAGCTCGTTGATCTCATAGACGCTGGCGTAGCGCTCCCCCTTCGAGGTGGGCGCGGAGGGGTCGTTCTCCTCCGATTCCACGTAGATGCAGTCCACCGGACACGCCGCCGAGCAGAGCTTGCAGCCCACGCACCGCTCCAGGCCGTCCTCCCAGCGCAACAGCTTGTGGAGGCCGCGGTAGCCCACGGGCATCTCCTCCTTCACGTCGGGATACTGCACCGTCTCGCGCCTCTTGAGGGAATGCCTGAGCGTCAGCCACAGCCCCCTGCAAATCTCGCCCAACATGACGTCTCCCCCCTTCGAGCGGCCCGCTAGCCCATCCAGACGACGGCGCCGGCCGTGAGAATCACGTTCAGGATGGAGAGCGGCAGGAGCGCCTTCCATCCGAAGCCCATCAGCTGATCGTAGCGCAGGCGCGGGGTGGAGGCGCGCAGCCACATGAAGAAGAACATGAACGCCAGCACCTTGATCAGAAACCATACGACGGGCGGCAGCAGCGGCCCGCGCCAGCCGCCCAGGAAGAAGGTCGCGCCCACGGCCGAGAGCGTAATCATGCTGCAGTACTCGGCGAGGAAATAGATGGCGAAGTGCATGCTGCTGTATTCGGTGTGAAAGCCGCCGGTGAGCTCGCTTTCGGCCTCGGGCAGGTCGAAGGGGGCGCGGTTCGTCTCCGCCAGCATGCAGACGACGAAGATCAGAAAGCCCAGGGGCTGGAGGACGATGTAGGGCATCTCCGCCTGGCCCTCGACGATCCCCTTGAGGCTCAGGGTGCCCGAGAGCATGACCACGCCCAGAAGCGACATGCCGAGCGAGAGCTCGTAGCTGATGAGCTGCGCCGCCGAGCGCAGTCCCCCGATGAGCGGATACTTGCTGTTCGACGCCCAGGAGCCGAGCACGATGCCATACACCCCGATGCCCGCCATGGCGAAGACGTAGAGGATGCCGACGTTGACGTCGGCCAGCACGAGGTCCACCTTCCGGCCGAGCACCGTCACCGAATCGCCGAAGGGCACCACGGCGAAGGCGGCCAGGGCGGGAATGAGCGTGATGGCCGGCGCGAGGACGTAAATCGCCTTGTCGGCCTGATCGGGAATGACGGTCTCCTTGAACATGAGCTTCACCCCGTCGGCGATGGGCTGCAGAAGCCCCGCCGGGCCCACCCGGTTGGGCCCCACGCGCACCTGCACGAGCGCGAATACGCGCCGCTCCATCCAGGTCATGTAGGCGGCGAGCACCAAAAGCCCGCCGAAGCCCACGAGCGTCTTTCCGACAATGATGAGCAAAGAGGCCATCTACGCCTCCACCGCCCGGGCTTTTCGCGGGCGAATCTCCACCCCCTGGCGGCCCGGCGCCCCGCCCGCGTTGAGCAGGGAGCCGCCATGGACGCGCAAATAGCCCTCCGACGCGAAGGCGACGCCCGCGGGAACGCCCCGGTCGGGGCGCAGAGGGAGCCTTGCCGTCCGGCCGCCTATCTCGAACTCCACCTCCTCCCCCTCCGCCGCGCCCAGAGCCTCCGCGTCCGCCGGCGAAACGGCGAGCGCGGCGTCGGGCATGTCGGCCAGATGGCGCGCCGAGGCGACCTGCGCCCCCGAGAGCCACAGGACGGGCGTCAGGAGCATCCGCAGGCCCGGCGCGGGCGCCTCTTTTTCGGGAATCGGCGCGACTTGGCAGGCGCCCTCGCGCGGGCGCGCCAGAAGCAGTCCCTCCTCGGGGAGGCGGCCGAAGGCGTCCGCGTAGTCGCCGATGAGCGCGCGCGCCTCAACCTGAATCTTCTCCAGGGAGGCCGCCCGCATGGGCCGCTCCATCGCCCTGGCCATATCGACGAACGCCCGCCAGGCGTCGGGCGTCATCCTGTCGATCGTCGGCTTGAGCGCGCGCGGAAGGGACTGCGCGCGGCGCTCGAGGTTCGTGACGCTCCCCGCCTCCTCGTAGAGGGTGGGCGCGGGGATCACGAGGTCGGCGTATTCCGCGCTCGCGTTGAGATGCGAGGCGTGCAGAACGACGAAGTCGGCCTTCTCCAGCGCCTCTCGCGCGCGCGCGCCGTCAGGACGCTCCGCCGCGGGGTCGCAGCCCAGAAGATACAGCCCCTTCAGTTCGCCGCGGGCGAGGCCGTCCAGGATGCCGTTCGCGTCCTTTCCGGCCTCCGCGCCCGGGGGCCTTCCCCACGCCTCCGCGCAGGCGGCGCGCGCTCGCGCGTCCGTCAGGTCGCCTCCGGGCAGGGTCTGCGGGTGCAGGCCCATGTCCAGCGCGCCCTGGAGGTTCGGAGCGCCCGGGGCGAAGAGCGCGCTCGCGCGGAGCAGAAGCCCGAGGTTGATCGCCTCGGAGACGGCGGTCTTCCCCGTCTCCCCGGGGCCCGAAAGCACGCTCACGCCGCCTTCGGCCGCCAGAATCGCCGCGGCCGCCGCCCGCACAGCTTCGGGGGCTACGTCCGCCTCCCCGCAAAGGCGGCCCAGGTCCGCCTCGGCCAGAAGCGCGGCGTATTCGTCCGCGTTCGCGCCCCCGGGCCTCGCCCCGCCCTCCAGCAGGCACTTCGCCAGCGCGCGCAGCGCGCGGGAGACGCCTCCCAGCGCCGGGATGAATTGATGCGTCCGGCCCTGGACGCGCAGGTCGATGCGCCTCTGGTTCACGCTGACGATGACGGCGCCCGCCCGGTGCGCCTTTCTGATCTGGAGCGCGAGGATGGGGTGCTGCGCGAAGGGGTCGGCGCCCACGATGACGACGGCGCCCGAGCGGCCCAGCTCCTCGATGCTTCCCACCCCGCCCACGCCGCCGAAGGCCGCGCGCTGGGCGTCCGTCTGCGCCAGGTCGCGCGGATGAACGCGGCAGTCAACGTGGCCGGTTCCCAGGACGGAGCGCATGAAGACGCCGAACTGATAGGCGGTCTCGTTCGTGGAGGAGGCGCCGCCCAGGCCGGCGAGCGCGCCCGCGCCGTGCGCCTCGATGACGGCGCCGAAGCGCCGCGCCGCCTCGCCGATCGCCTCCGCCCAGCTGATCGGGACGAGGCGCCCCTCCCTCCGGATCATCGGCTGCGTCACGCGCCCCTCGCCGCGCGCCGCGCTCCAGCCGAAGCGCGCCACGTCGCAAATCCAGGCGTCGTTGACCCGTCCGTTCTCGGCCGCCGTCACGCGCTTGATCTCGCCGTCCTTCGTCCAGACGCTCTGGCGGCAGCCCACGCTGCACAGCGCGCAGGGGGTCTTGGTCTCCCGCATCTCCCACACGCGGGCGGTGAAGCGGTATTTGTTGTCCGTGAGCGCGCCGACGGGGCAGATGTCGATGACGTTGCCGGAGACGACGCTCGTCAGGGGCAAATCCTCGAAGACGCCCACCTCGGTGCGGTCCCCCCGCTGCGCCCAGCCGAACTCCGCGCCGCCGTCGATCTCCTCGGTGAAGCGGATGCAGCGGGTGCAGTGCACGCAGCGGTTCATCTCGGGCTTGATGAAGGGGCTGATCTCCTTGTCCGGATACACGCGCCGGAACTCATGCGTTCTGCTGATCGCCTTCCCGTAGGCCATCGTCTGATCCTGGAGGGGGCACTCGCCGCCCTGATCGCACACCGGACAGTCGAGCGGGTGGTTTTTGAGCAGAAACTCGAACACCCCCTCCTGGGCTTCGACGACGCGGGGGGTGCGGGAGCTGACGACCATCCCCTCGGCCGCCGGCGTGGCGCAGGAGGGCTGAAGCTTCGGGATCGGCCTGCCGTTGCCGGCGTCCAGCACCTCCACGAGGCAGGCGCGGCACTGGCCCACGATGGAGAGGTTCTTGTGGTAGCAGAAGTGCGGGACGTGCTCGCCCGCCCTGAGCGCGGCCTCGAGGACGGGCAGGCCCGCCTCTATCGCGACGCTCCGATCGTTGAAGGTGAAGGTTACCCGCTCGTTCGACATGCGCCGCCTCTCCCCCGTCACGCCATGGCGGGATACGGGCTGCCCAGCGGACAGCGGCCCAGAGAGATGTGCTCCTCGAACTCCCCGCGAAACTTCGTCAAAAACGCCCCGAACATCATGGCGCACGCATCCGAGAGCACGCAGATGGTGTTGCCGCGCATGTTGGGGTCGATCGAGGCGAGGGTCTCCAGATCGTCGGGCGCGCCCGCGCCCCGCTCCAGCCGGCCGAGAATCTCGGACACCCAGCCGGTTCCCTCCCGGCACACCGAGCACTGCCCGCAGGACTCGTGCTCGAAGAAGGCGGCCAGCCTGCCCGCCGCCTGCACCATGCAGGCCGTCTCGTCCATGACGATGACGCCGCCGCTTCCGCCCATGCTGCCCGCCCGGGCGAGGGAGTCGAAGTCCATCCGCACCTTGTCCTCGTACACCTCCTTGGCGTCGAGCACGGGCGCGCTCGCCCCGCCCGGAATCACCGCCTTGAGCGCCGCGCCGCCCCTCATGCCGCCGCAGTGCTCGTGAATCATCTCCTCGCACGTGAGGCCGAGCGGCAGTTCATACAGCCCCGGCTTCGCCGCGTGGCCCGAGACGCAATACATGCGCGTGCCCGCGTTCTTCTCGTCGATTCCGATGCCCGCGAACCACTCCGCCCCCCGGTTCACGATGTGGGGCAGGTTCGAGAGGGTCTCCACGTTGTTGATGACCGTGGGCCGCGCGTAGAGGCCGACGACCGCCGGAAACGGGGGCTTGAGGCGCGGGTGCCCGCGCTTGCCCTCGAGCGACTCGAGAAGCCCCGTCTCCTCGCCGCAGATGTAGGCGCCGGCGCCCCGGTGGGCGTGGACGTCGCACGAGAAGCCGCTGCCCAGAACGTTCCGCCCGACGTAGCCCCTCTCGCGGGCCTCGGCCAGCGCCTTCTCCACCGCGCGCCAGGGGGCGGCGAACTCGCCGCGGATGTAGATGTAGGCCTGCTCGATCCCCACGGCGTAGCAGGCGATGAGGATGCCCTCGATGAGCTGGTGCGGGTCGCGCAGCATGAGCTCGCGATCCTTGAAGGTGCCGGGCTCGCCCTCGTCCGCGTTGACGGCCAGATACTTCGGCCCCTCCACCTGCGGCACGAAGCTCCACTTGAGCCCGCACGGAAAGCCCGCCCCCCCGCGCCCGCGCAGGCCCGACGCCTTGACGAGCTCGATGACGTCGGCGGGCTCCACTCCGTCCAGGAGCCGCCGGATCGCCTCGTAGCCGCCCGACGCCTCGTAGCCCGCGATATGCGGCGCGTCCGGGCTGTCGAAGCGGCCCGTTACGATCTTCTCCAGAACCAGCGCCATGCGTCCCGACCCCTCAGCCTTCCGCGCCGCCGGCCGGCTCCCCGGCCATGGCGGGCGCCGCCTCGTCCGCCCCGACGGGCGAGACCGCCTCGCCCCTCTCCAGGGCGGCGAAGACGCCCTCCATCATCTCCGGCGTCGCGCCCTCGAAGTAGTCCTCGTTGATCTGCAGGCACGGCGCGCCGCCGCAGGCGCCGAGGCACTCCACCGCCTCGAGCGAGAACTTCCCGTCCGCCCGCGTCTCGCCGACCGCGCAGCCGAGGCGCTTCTCGATGAAGCGCAACAGGCCGCCCGCCCCCATGAGCGCGCACGAGAGGTTGTTGCACACCTGCACGTGATGCTCCCCGATCGGCCGGGTCTTGAGCATGGTGTAGAAGCTCACCACCCCCCAGACCTCCATGGGGGAGACCTCGAAAATCTCGGCGACATGCCGCATCACCGCGCTGGTGATGAAGCCCGCCTCCTTCTGCGCCAGCTGCAGGGCGGGGATGAGCGCCGAGCGCCTCACCGGATATTTGGCGATGACGCGCTCGAGCTCCGCGCGCGCCCCGGGCGAGAACTCGAAGCGCTCCTCCTCCTCGGAATGGGGAAACCGTATCAACGCCAAGGCCGCGCCGCCCTCCGCCTCATCTTAGCGATCTATCTCGCCCAGCACGATGTCGATGCTGCCGATGGCGGCCACCACGTCGCCCATCAGCCCCCCCCGGGTGATCTCGGAGAGCGCGTGCAGGTTCGAGAAGCTCGGCGCGCGCACCTTCACCTTGTAGGGGCTCGGGCCGCCGTCGCTGATGATGTAGTAGCCGAGCTCGCCCCGGGGGGATTCGATGGCCACGTACGCCTCGCCCTCCGGCACGCTGTAGCCCTCGGTGAATATCTTGAAGTGGTGAATCAGCGCCTCCATGTCGTGGGCGAGCTGCTCCTTGGGCGGCGGCACCACCTTGGGGTTGTCCGCCATGAGGGGGCCCTCCGGCATCCCCTCGAGCGCCTGCATGGCGATGCGCCGCGACTGGCGCATCTCGGCGATCCGCACCAGATACCTGTCCAGAATGTCCCCGCGCTCGCCCACCGGAACCTCGAAGTCGAACTCCTCGTAGCCCGAGTAGGGCTCGTTCTTGCGAATGTCGTAGGCGACGCCGCAGGCGCGGAGCAGCGGCCCCGTGACGCCCAGGGCGAGGGCCTGCGCGGCCGTCATGGGGCAGACGCCCCGCGCGCGCCTTCGGTAGATGGGGTTGTCCGTGAGCAGCTCTTCATACTCGTCCACGCGCTCGGAGAAGGGCTCGAGAAACCTCCGGCAGTCCTCGTGGAACGCCGGGTAGGGCTCGCGCGCCACGCCGCCCACCCGGAAGTAGCTCGTCATCATGCGCACGCCCGAGACCTTCTCGAAAATCCTCAGGAGCTGCTCGCGCTCGCGGAAGCAGTAGAGAAAGACCGTCATCGCCCCCAGGTCCAGCGCGTGGGTGCCCAGCCAGACGAGGTGGCTGTTCAGGCGCGTCATCTCGGCGAGCAGGACGCGCAGATACCGGCAGCGGCGGGGAACCTCCAGCGCCAGGAGCTTCTCCACCGCCAGGACGAACCCCAGGTTGTTCGACATCGGCGCGAGGTAGTCCATGCGGTCGGTCATGGGGAGCGCCTTGTTGTAGGTCTTCTCCTCCATGCTCTTCTCGATGCCGGTGTGCAGGTAGCCGATGACGGGCTCGCAGGAGAGCACCGTCTCGCCGTCCAGCTCGAGCACCACGCGCAGCACCCCGTGCGTGCTCGGGTGCTGGGGGCCCATGTTGAGCGTCATCGTCTCGGCGCATATGGGCCCGAGCATGTCGCTGTCGAGCGGGCTCCTCTCCTGAACCTGCGCGGCCATCGGCGCTCCCTATTCCGCCGCTCTGGGCTTGCCCGCGGGCGCGTCCCGGAAGGTGAACGCCACGGGCTCCGCGGAGATGTCGAAGTCCTTGCGGTGGGGATGCCCCTCGAACCCCTCGGGGGTGAGGATGCGCTCGAGCCCGGGGTGTCCCTCGAAGACGATGCCCAGCAGGTCGTACGCCTCGCTCTCGTGGAGCCTGGCGCCCGGCCATATTCCGCAGAGGCTGGGCGCGGCAGGCGCCAAGTCGTCCTCGCAGGGCGTCTCGAGGCGCAGACGCCTCGATTTTTCCGGGTTCAGGAGCGAATACGCCACCTTGAAGCGGTAGGGAACGGGCAGCTCCAGGCAGTCCACCCCGCAGACGAAGCTCAGGAGGCTGAACCCCCTCTCGTCGCGCAGAAACCGCGCCGCATCAAGCAGCGACCCGGGCGCGACCCGGGCGGAGATTTGCCCGCGATGCTCGCTCGCGCCCAGAAGCCCCCTGCCGATTCTCACCCGCAGCAGGACGAGATCGGGGTCGCGCTCCTCTATCGGCTCCGGCGCCTCGGCGCGCCCCTGCCCCTCTTCACCCAACGGCCTCATCCTCACCCATCAAGGCTTCGCTTCGGTTCCGCGAGCGGGGCCCCACCCCCGCGCTTCCCGACGGATTCGCAAACTCGCATGGCGTGGGGAGCGTTCGCGCGCGCCGCTAAAGCGAGGCGGCTCTGGAGTCCTCCCGGTAGAGCCCCTCGTCCGCGATTTTCGCCTGCAGCTTCATGATGCCGTCGATGAGCGTCTCGGGGCGCGGCGGACAGCCCGGCACGTAGATATCGACGGGCACGACCTCGTCCACCCCCTGCACGAGGGCGTAGTTGTTGAAGATGCCGCCCGTGGAGGCGCACGCCCCCATGGAGATCACCCATTTCGGCTCGGGCATCTGATCGTAGATCTGCCGCAACACGGGCGCCATCTTCCGCGACACCCTGCCCGCCACGATCATCAGGTCCGCCTGGCGGGGCGAGGCGCGGAACACCTCGGCGCCGAAGCGCGAGATGTCGTATTTCGCCGCCGAGGTGGACATCATCTCGATGGCGCAGCACGCCAGGCCGAAGAGCGCCGGCCACAGGCTGTTCCTGCGCGCCCATTTGATCACGTCCGCCGCGCGGCCCAGAACGAGCTGGCCCTCAAGCTGCCGCTCTAGTCCCATTCGAGCGCTCCCCTGCGCCATTCGTAGATCAGGCTCGCCACAAGCAGGCCCATGAAGGGCAGAATCGCCACGAACCCATAGACGCCCAGACTTCTGAGGCTCACCGCCCAGGGGTAGAGAAAGATGGTCTCCACGTCGAAGACGATGAACAGAATCGCCACCAGAAAGAATTTCACGCTGAAGCGCCCGCGCGCGTTCGACCGCGGCACGATGCCGCACTCGTAGGCGGCGTCCTTCTCCACCGTGGGCCTGCGCCTGCCCGTCAGGAAGGTGACGCCCAGGTTCACGGCGGCGAAGCCGGTCGCCAGCGCGAGCAGAACCAAGATGGGCAGATACTCTTCCGGCATTCCCGGCCTCCCGAGGCGCTCATCCCGTTTGTTCGGGTTCTCAACGGGCGCATCTTACGGCGGGCGTCCCCCGGTGTCAACAATTCGCGGGCGCCCGCGCGCGTCGGGCAAAAATCCGCGCCGCCTCGGCCGTGGACGGGAATCATCCGCCTCCTCCGTCCGAGGCGAAGCGCGCCCCGCGTCCGGACGCCTCACGGGGGCCGCGGCGTTTTTCCGAAGTTGCGCGGGAGCGGGGGCGGGCGATACACTCTCGCGCGGTGCTTTTCTTCTCCCCAGGGAGGGGCGCCCGCCCGGGAGGCGCCGGGCGCGCTCCTCTCGCGCAGACGCGAGGAGGCCACGCCATGAACGAGCTGCCGAAGGAGGCGCAGGCGCGCCTCGACGCCCTGCTGGAGGATTTCGAGGGGTTCGCGCGGCGGCAGATAGGCTATCCCTGCAACCAGGATTTCGACTACGAGGCGCTGGCGCCCTTTCTGCGCTATTCCATCAACAACGTCGGCGACCCCTTCCACGACAGCAACCTCCTCAGCAACACCCACGAGATAGAGCGCGAGGTCGTCGCCCGCTTCGCCGATCTGATGCGCCTGCCGGAGGAGCAGACCTGGGGCTACGTCACCTCCGGCGGCACCGAGGGCAACATGTACGGCCTCTACATGGGGCGCGCGCTGTTCCCGAACGGCATGGTCTATTTCTCGCAGGACACGCACTACAGCGTGCTGAAGATCCTGAGCGCGCTGAACATGCGCAACATCATGGTCAAAAGCCGCGAGGACGGGGAGATCGACTACGACGACCTCCACGAGACGATCCGCATCCACCGCGACGTCCCCGTCATCATCATGGCGAACATCGGCAGCACGATGAAGGGCGCCGTGGACGATCTCGCGCGGGTGCGCGCCATCCTCGACGACCTGGCGGTGACGAACTCCTACATCCACGCGGACGCCGCCCTGAGCGGCATGATTCTGCCCTTCGTGGACGATCCCCAGCCCTACGGGTTCGACGCCGGGGTGGACAGCGCGGCCATAAGCGGCCACAAGCTCATCGGCTCCCCGCTGCCCTGCGGGGTCGTCCTCACGAAGCGCGACTACGTGGCGCGCGTCGCCCGCTCGATAGAATACGTGGGCGTGCTGGACACCACGCTGGCGGGCTCGCGCAACGCGCTCACGCCGCTCATCCTGTGGTACGCCTTCGAGCGCCGCGGGACGGGGGGCTTCCGGAGGGTCGTGGCGGAGATGCTGGCGGTCGCCGAATACGCGGTCGAGCGCTTCCGGGAGCGCGGGGTCTCCGCGTGGAGGCACAGGAATTCGGTCACGGTCGTCTTTCCCAGACCGGCAGGAAGGAAGGTGATGCGAAGCTGGCAGATCGCCCCGCTCCGGGACATCGCCCACGTCATCACCATGCCGCACGTCACGCGCGGGATGATAGACGAGTTCGTGGAGGAGTGCATGGAGGCGCAGTGCGCCTAGGGGGGATTTTCGATGAATCGAATCGTCATCACGGTGAAGGACGAGGTGGGCGTCATCGCGGACATCAGCCACGCGCTGGCCGAGGCGGACATCAACATCGAGGGGCTGAACACCGAGATCGCCGGCGAGAAGGGGGTCGTCATCCTCACCACGCCCGAGTCCGACCGCGCCCTGCAGGTGCTCAAGAACGCGGGCTTCCGGGCGGTCACCGACGAGGCGATGGTGCTCAGGCTGCGCGACGAGCCGGGCGCCCTCGCCAGGGTCGCCGAGAAGTTCAAGCGCGCGGGGGTGAACATCCGCAGCATGCACATTCTGGATCATCACGAGGGACACGCCACGGTCGCCTTGACCGCGGACGATCAGGCCAGGGCGAAAACCCTGGTCGAGAACGAAGTCATCCTCTGAGATGGGGAGCCGACTGACGCGCGCCGCCCTCCTGCTCTCCGCCCTGGCGCTTTCGCTCCCCGCTTCCGGGGCGCGTGGCGCGACCGTTGAGGAGACCAAGAATCGGATCGCCCGCTTCGAGCTCTTCGCCGATTGCCGGCCGATGTATCTTCTCGTGGAAAGATTGCCTGCCGACGCTTCAAAGATCGGCCTCACGGAGGAGGCCATCCGGGCCGCCGCGGAGAGCCGCCTGCGCTCGGCGCGCCTCTACCGCTCCATTCGTTCCGCTCCCTATCATTCTCTTTACATCAATGTAAACGTGGTTGGGCGAGGCTTTAGTATCAGGCTGGAGTTCAAGAAAGATGTTTATGACCCTCTCTCGGGGGACACGGGAGTTGCGACTACCTGGAATATGGGCGGCGCCGGCACGCACGGCGGTAGCGAAGCGAATTACATTCTGTCCTCAATATCCCGGCACATGGACGAATTCCTCGTCGAGTTTCTGCGCGTGAACGAGAAGGCGTGCGAGAAGCGCTTCGCCCCGTCCGGCGACCGCTAGTCACCCCGCCAGAATCAGCAGGACGATGCCCGCGAGAATCACCAGACCCCCGAGGAGGGTTTCGCGCATTCGGTCGCGCTCCCCGAAGAAGAACCAGCCGATGGCGATGGCCAGGAGAATCTCGACCTGCTTCACCGACTCCACGTAGGAGGTGAGCGTGAGGCGGTAGGCCTCCGCCTGCGCCAGACTCGTGATGAAGGCGAACAGCCCGAGCGCCGCGAAGGCCTTCCAGTGCCTAGGCGCGCTCCTGAAGCGGGCGGCGGACTTCCGCAGGGTCACGGGCAGGACGACGAGCGAGGCCGCCCCGTACGCCGCGAGGGTCGCGAAGGGCCCGTCCGAGAGCACGGCCGCCTGCTTGAAGGTGATGACCGAGGGCGCGTACATGAGCGAGGAGAGCAGGGTGTAGCGCAGCCCCCTGTCGCGGAACAGGGCGCGAACCGGCTCGAACCAGCCGATTCTCGCGCGCGAGACGTTCAGCCCATACACCCCCGCCAGGGTGAGGCCGATGCCCGCCAGCCCCCACGCCGAGGGCGCCTCGCCCAGCGTGAGGAACGAAAGCGCCACCAGCCAGACGAGCGAGAGCTTCCAGAGCGAGGTCACCACCCCTATCGAGCCGTAGAGCAAGGCCTTCGAGAGCATGAGGGTGGCGAGGGTCTGCGAGAAGCCGAACAGGACGCATATCCACCAGAAGCCGGGCTGAATCTCCGGCATCCCCTTCGCCCACACCGCGATCGCCGCGAAGGGAAGCAGGAACGCGAACCGGCCCAGCACGTTGATGTATTCGTCGAGCTGGTGGCCGATGGACTTCATCGCCGCGTTGCGCGAAGCCTGCGCGAGCGCCGCGACGACGGAAAACGCCACCCAGTCCATTCGATGCTCCAGCCCCCGGGCGGGACGACCCGAAAGGCGGGAGGCGCGCGCCCGGCGCGTCACGGAAAAGAATCACGGGCTTTCTACGCGGCATCGGGCCCTAAGTCCAACGGGAGCCGCCCGCGCGCGGGAGATTCCCTCTCCTCGCCCCGAAGCGTCTGACGCGCGCGGGCGGGCTGTGCTAGTCTGGCGGGAGCGTCCTTTTCGCCGCAAGGAGCCTCGCCGTGATAGGCGACGACGTATTCGTGTTCGACAACGTGGTGCACATGTATGACTACTCGGACGAGAACCTCCTCTCGCCCGAAAGCGAATACGACCGCCACTACCACGTGAGCAAGGTGGTGGGCAGAAGGCGCGCCGCCCCCACGGACCTCTACGCGGGCTGGGACCCGATAGAGGGCTTCAAGCGCCGCTGGAGCGTGGAGGAGATGGGCCGCCTCGTCTTCGAGGATTCGGGAACCGACATGGCGATGGCGCAGGCGGTGCCCCTGTTCGACCTCTACAGGGACGGCTTCGCCCCGGTGAAGGCGCAATACGACTTCGCGCGGGCGCATCCGGATCGCTGCCTGTTCTGCGGGGCGGTGGACCCGATGTATCCGAGCGTGGCCGCCGCCTGCGAGGAGATGGAGCGCCAGGTGAAGGAGTGGGGCGCGCGCTCCATGAAAATCTACAACGCCCACGTGGACGGGAAGTCCTGGGCGTGCGACGACCCCGAAATCGCCTACCCCCTCTACGAGAAGGGGCGCGAGCTCGGCGTCCGGGTCTTTCAGTTCCACAAGGGAAATCCCATCACCCGGGCGAAGCTGCGCGACCTCTCGCCCCTGGACATCGAGGGGGCGGCGATGGACTTCCCCGATCTGCTCTTCGGCGTCCACCACCTGGCGGTGCCCTACTTCGAGGAGGCCGTCTGGATGGCGAGCCGCTACGAGAACGTCTTCCTCGTGCTCTCGGGCGTGGGCCACACCCCGATGATCGCGCCGCGAACCTTCACCGAGTGGATGGGCAGGCTCCTGCGCGACGTGGGCGCGGAGCGCGTCCTCTGGGGCTCCGAGATGGCGCTTCTGGGAAACGCGCGCCCGGTTCTCGAATGGATATGGGAGATGGAAATCCCCGAATCCATGCAGGAGGACTACGGCTACCCGCAAATCACCGAGGAGGACAAGCGGAAGATTCTGGGCCTCAACCAGGCGCGCCTCTTCGGCGTGGACGCGGAGGCCAAGAAGCGCGAGCTCTGGGGCTAGAAGATAAGGAAATTGCATAGCATCTTAGCGTAGGAAAACGGCTAAATATCCTGTGGAGATGACTGGTATATGAGTAATTGGCAAAGCAAAACCATATTTACGGGCGATAATCTTCACGTCATGCGGGGTATGAACTCCGATTCGGTTGATTTGATTTATCTGGATCCGCCCTTCAATTCCAACAGAACATACGCGGCTCCTATTGGCAGCGAGGCGGCCGGGGCCGCTTTCAAGGATACCTGGACGCTTTCAGACGTTGACTTGATCGAACACAACAAACTGAAAACGGACAGCAAGGGAATTTTTGCCATTATAGAGACGGCGAGGCATACCCACTCGAAGGGGATGTTTTCCTATTTGGTGATGATGGCGACCCGCTTGGTGGAGATGAAGCGAATCCTCAAGCCTACTGGATCCATCTATCTCCATTGCGATCCCACGGCCGGGCATTATCTGAAAATACTGATGGACGCGATTTTCGGGACGGGAAATTTCAGAAACGAGATCGTGTGGTGCTATCGAGGAGGAGGCGTTCCAAAACGGGATTTCGCCAGAAAACACGACACGATATTTCGGTATGCCCTAAGCGATGAAATCACTTTTAATGTTGACCGCGTGAGGATTCCATATTCCACAGACAGCATGGAGCGATTGGAGTATGAAGCGCGGGCGTTTCGAGGCGATAAAGTGTATGAGGGATACAGGCCGAACGAAAAAGGGAAACACCCGGAAGATTGGTGGAACATACAGCCTATCATGCCGTCATCAAAGGAGCGGCTGGGCTACCCCACCCAAAAACCGCTCGCGCTTCTCGAACGCATCATCGAGGCATCATCCAACGAAGGGGATATTATATTCGACCCGTTTTGTGGTTGCGCCACGACTCTTGTGGCTTCGGATCAACTAAAGCGGGGGTGGGTTGGCATTGATATATCTCCCAAGGCCGTCGAGCTGGTGGTCGAACGCATCAAGAAGTCGAAAGGTCTGTTTTGGGAGATTATACCCAGAGCCGATATCCCCATGCGAACGGACGTCGGCCCCGAGCTAACGGCCCTGGAAAAGAAGGCGCATAAGGGAGCGTTGTTTGCGCTCCAGGATCAAAAATGCAACGGATGCAAAACATGGTTTGGGCGACTGGAAGATTTCGAGATGGACCACATAACTCCGAAATCGCTGGGCGGAACCGACCATAAAGAGAACTTTCAGCTGTTGTGCGGAAACTGCAATCGGAAAAAAGGAAAGAAGAGGCAGGAGACATTCATGGCTGAAATGGCGGCCAGCAAAGCGGATGTTTCATGGCTGGGAAACTGACTTTCATTTTATCAGGCGGCAAGCGTAAAAATCCTTTTTGTTTCTACAAGATTGCATGAGTAAGATAGCATGTAATTCTCAAAAATAGTTTCAATAATACGAGCGGTTAATTCCTGTTCTATTTCCCGCATGGAATGGATAGCAAATATGGCCTCTCCTCAATCAATTCAAAGCCTCAAAGAGATAATACAAGACCTTAACTCCGTAGACAAAGGCCATTTTTACAGGGCCTCCTTGGGAACTGCTTCCCTTGAGCCAGAATTGAAGCCAAAAATAGAAGACGCGATTAAGAAAGCGGAATTAGCAATCGAGAATAGCGAACTAGTTGCTGAGCAGGTCATTCAACAGGTTGGGAATATTTTTTCTACTGTCAGAGAACACATCAAGACAGTATCAAGCCTAGACGATCCAACTTATGTTGGCCAAAGGAAAGATTACATCAACAATATAAATGACCAGTTAGAAGAGTTCAAACTGTATTGGCCGCATTTCATCACCGCGGCTGTTGAACAAAATGGACTCCTCGACGATGAGGGAATAAAAAACCAGTATCAGCGCGCGCTTGAGGAGCTTCGCCAGGAATCTGAAAAAAACCTGGAAAACCTCAAAGAAGAATCGGAAAAAGTTCTCGAACGGGCCGCCAAGACCGCTCAAGAAATAAGAGAAAAAGCGCGCCTTACGGCCGCCGGAATTTCCGTAGAAGCCGCCCAAAAACAATTCAACGAAGCGCAAGAGGAATTCCAGGGTCGAACCATTCTATGGGGCGTCTTCAGCGTAATTTCAATCGCTACTTTCATTTGGGTTGCGTTTCACTTCGCAAATAATTCACGGCCGGATGAAAAGATGGGAGCCGGAATCATATATTTCACGGCTCTCAGAATCACCATCCTCGCCGCCATCGGGGGCGTCGCCGCGTTTTGTCTGAAAATCCTCCGCGCCAACATGCACATGAGGGCGCACAACCTGCATCGGCAAAGACTGGCGAACAGCATGGCCGCTTTCGTGGAGTCCGCCTCGACGAATGAGCAAAGGGACCTGATTTTGGCGCACCTCGTCGACGCAATCGCTTCTTTCGGCTCATCCGGCCTGCTCGCAAAGCCGGATGATTCCGTGAGTCCATCCAAAATGACCATAGATACGATCAACCGGACATTCTCGGGGACATCCCGATAAAATCATGGAAAATTCATCAAGCCATGACGCTCTCGTCCGCGGCGTGGAGGACATCATCGAGACGCAGATTCGCCCGCTTCTCAAGATTCACGGCGGCGGCATAGCCCTCGAGGGCGTGAGCGTGAGCGGGGAGGTGTCGCTGCGCTTCGAGGGCGCCTGCCGGGGCTGCGCGCTCAAGAGCGTCACCTACGCCCTGGGGGTGCGGCAGAAGCTCATGCAGCACCCCGGCGTCTCGGAGGTGCGGGTCGAGGGCGTGCGGCTCTCCCGGCACGCCATCGAGCGCGTGGAGAAATTCTACGCCGGCTATTCGTTCTGGGTAGGGCGTCCCCTCGAAGATCATCCATCGTCTTGATCGCCGCGGCGCTTCGCGGGGCCACCCGGGGGAGAGGCGCGCGGCGCCCGGCGCGGGCTTTCTCCCCGCGGACGCCGGCGGATGAGCGCGGCTGACGCGCGGGCGCCCGCGCGGAAGGAGGCGCGCTTCTGGTACGGCTGGGCGGTGCTGGCCGTGGTCTATCTCGCCATGATCGCGCTCATCGCCTTTCGCGCCACCATCGGCCCCTTCTTCAAGGAAATCTCGGGCGAGCTGGGCTGGAGCCGGGGGGCGACGGCGGCGGCCTTCTCCATCGGGATGCTGGCGCAGGCCGTCGTCTCGCCGCTGGCGGGGGTTCTCTGCGACCGCTGGAGCATCCGCGCCTCGATGTCGGCGGGCGTCGCGGTGTTCGGCCTCTCCCTGCTCATCGGAAGCCGCATCGAGGCACTCTGGCAGTTCTATCTGATGTACGTCGGCCTGTGCGCGGGCTTCGCCGCCGGCACCTGGGTCGCCCAGGTGCCCACGCTCTCCAACTGGTTCGTGAAGAAGCGGGGGCTCGCGCTCGGAATCGTCAACACCGCCCAGGGCGGCGCCTTCGTCCTGAACATCGCGACCCCCTGGCTCCTCTCGGCGCTCGGCTGGCGGATGAGCTATCTCGCGCTGGCGTGCGCGATCCTCCTGTTCGTTCTCCCGATCTGCGTCCTCTTCCACAGGGACCGCCCCGAGGAGAAGAGCACCATCGCCGACGCTCCCTTCGTCCGGGCGCCTTCGGACGACCGGGAGGCGAAGCCGGCGCCCCCGCCGTCCGGCGCGGCGCGCGCCTCCCTGCGCGGCCTGCCGTTTTTCCTCTTCCTGGGCGCGTTCCTGCCCATGGCCTACGCCTTCGCGGGAATGCTCGTCCATCTGGTGCCCCACGCCACGGACCAGGGCTTCTCGCTCGAGGCCGCGAGCGTCCTCTTCGCCGTCTGGGGGCTCTGCCAGGTGGGAGCGAACCTCATCAGTCCCGTCTCCGACAGGCTCGGGCGGACGCCGACGTTTCTCATCGGCGCGGCGCTCGGCGTTCTCTCCGCCCTCCTTCTGGCGGCCTACGAGCGGGGCGACCCCGAAATCCGCTTCTATCTGGGAACGATCGCCAACGGCGCGGCGCTGGGCCTCATGCGGCCCACCGGCTCGGCCATCCTGGCGGATCGCTTCGAGGGGCCCGGCTTCGGGCGCGTGAACGGGGTGGCGATGATGGGCTTCGCCCTCTGGGGCTCGGCGGGCCCGTGGGCCACGGGCGCGCTGTTCGACTGGCGAGGCTCCTACCTGCCGGGCCTCGCGCTCTTCGCGCTCATGTTTTTCCTGTGCGGCCTCTTCGCGCTGTTGCTCGCCCGGACGAAAAAAGATAACAAGGAGGCGTCCGCCGCCTGAGCGGCGAAGCCCCGGACGCCGAGGACGCCCCATGCCGATCCGGAAAGTCGACGGCTTCCACTTTCACCCCGACTCGCGCGAGCGCGTCCTCGCCCAGCGCCCCGCGGATCCCGCCAAAACCCCCTGGGCGCCGATGCGCCGGCCGCTGGCGGACTGCAGGGTCACCCTCGTCTCGACGGCCGGCGTCTTCCTGAAGGGCGACCGCTCCTTCGACTACGAAAGGGAGCGGCGCGAGGGAACCTGGGGGGACCCGACCCACCGGGAGATTCCCAGAACGGCGGGCCAGGATGACGTTTTCTACTCCCACCTGCACGTGGACACCTCCTTCATGGCCGAGGACAGGAACGTGGCCTGGCCGGTGGACGTCTTCCTGGGCTTCGAGCGGGAGGGAAGAATCGGCGCCCTCGCCGACACGCTCTACTCCATCATGGGCTACATCCCGAACTTCAACCCCCTCGTGAAGCGGACGGCGCCCCTGATGATCGAGAAGATGAAGGCCGAAGGGGTGGAGGCGGCCTTTCTCTATCCCGTCTGACCCCTGTGCAACCGGTCCGGCGGACTGCTCCAGCGCGAAATCGAAAAGGCGGGAGTCTCCACCGTCATCATCTCCAACGTGCCGGAGACCACCGAGCGCGTCTGCGTTCCCCGCGCCGCGTTCGTCCAATATCCCTTCGGGCGGCAGCTGGGCATGGTGGGCGACTACGCCGGCCAGCGCAGGATTTGCGAGGACATGGCCGCGCTACTGGAGGAGGCGCGGGCGCCCAACGCCTACCGGCACCTGCCCTACGAGTGGCCCGAGGCGCCGGAGGCGACCAAGTGGCGGCCGGACGAGCCCCCGCCCATTCTGGCGATGCGCCTCGCCAAGGAAGGCGGCCAGAACCTGCTGGACTCCTACCGGGACGAGGAGCGCGCCGCGTATTCGGACGGGCGCGCGCGCTAGCGGAAAGCGTCCGCGCATCATCTCCCAAGCCTACGCCCTCTCCAGTTTGACGAAATTCAGGTAAAACCGCCCGTCCGCCTCCGCGCGCGAGAGCGTTTGCAGAGAATCCTTCGACTCCACCCGGTGGATTCGCGTTTCGCCGCGCGCTTCGGAAGGCTTCGCCGCTATCCGTCCGGAAAGAAAAAGCGGGACTATTGACCTTTCGCGTCACGAAAGGCGCGTCTGAGGCAAGCCGGGGGGGCCGTGCTTCTGCGCCCCTCCGCCGCGGGGGTGCGTGAGGCCGAAGCTCCCGATCAGGCGCTCTGCTCCGCCGCCCGCGCGGCTTCTTCGAGCTCCTCCGGCGTCAGGGGATCGCCCACGCCGATCATCGAGTCGCGCGTGACGAGCTGGAAGAGCTGCGCCTCGCTCCACCCCTCGGTTCCCTTCGGACGCCGGGGGACGATGAGGTAGCGGCAGTCCGCGTTGGAGTCGATGACGACGAGCTCCACGTCATCGGGCGGCTCGAGGCCCAGGTCCTTGAGGGTGCCCCTTGGGTCGGTCACGGCCTTCGAGCGATAGGGGAAGCTCTTGTACCAGGTGGGGGGCTGCCCCAGCAGCTGCCTCGGATAGCACGAGCACAGCGTGCACACCACCATGTAGCGGAGCGAGTCGGTATTTTCCAGCGCCACCACGCGGTTGATGCCCGAGGTGTCGATGCCCATCTCGGCGCAGGCGGCGTCCGCGTCCGCCAGGAGCCTCTCCTTGAAGCCCTCGTCCGCCCAGGCGCGCGCGACGACGCGCGAGCCGATGGCCGGGCTCTGGCCGTAGATTTCCTCGACGGCGCGCCGCATCTCGTCGGTTGTGAGGATGCCCTTCTCCCGCAGGAGGTTCAGCAGGGCGGTCACGCGCACCTGATAGTAGTCCAGGTCGTGCTCCACCTGGGCCACGGCCCCCTCCCGGTAGGCGTCGTCCGACTGCATTCGCGCGTTGTGCGCCGCCGGGTCCCGGCTGTAGGTGCGCTCGTGCTCGCCGTGGTGGTGATGTCGATGCCCGTTGCCGTGATCGTGAGAGTGCGCCATGGCCTGCTCCTCGTTCGGGGGCGTCGCCGGGGGCGTTCGGCCTAGGCCGGCTCCAGCCAATGCTCGTAAATCTCGATGCAGAGTTTGTCCTGCTTTCGTCCCGCCTCGTGATCCCAAAGGTCGTTGATGTCGAACTCCACCCAGTACAGCTCCCGGAGCGGCAGCCCGTCGCCGCCGTACGCCAGGTTCTCGGGGTTCGCGTATCTGCCGAAGTAGCGGTTGACGACGCCCGTCTTGCCCTTCACGTAGTAGGTCGTGCGGTGATGGCCGTCCGGATAGATTTCCTTGACGCGCACCCTGTCGCCCGCGCGAAACCGGGTTTCCTCCATCAGAGCGTCCCCTTCTCGGTTGAGCCGATTCAGCCGAAGAAAGCCCCTTGATTCTACACCGCGCGCGCCGCTTGTCCAGCCCCTACGCCGCCAGCCGATAGACGCGCCTGGCGTTGCCCGAGAGAATCATCTCCCGCTCCGCCTCGGGCAGCCGGCTCAGGCCCGGAATCTCCCGCGCGGGCCGATGACAGCCCATGTCCGCCGGATAGTCCGTGCCGTAGAGAATCCGCTCCGCCCCCAGCGCGTTCACGGCGAAGGCGAAGGCGTCCGCGTCGTGAATGACGGCGTCGTAGCAGAAGCGGCCAAGATACGCCTCGGGATTCCCGGCGCCGCGCGCCTTCGGCTCCCCGCGCTCGGCGTAGCCGTGTCGCCAGCGGCCCCGAATCCAGGGCGTGAAGCCGCCCAGGTGGGCGAGCCAGAACCGCAGCTTCGGGAACCTGTCCAGGACGCCGCCGAAGATCAGGCACGCCGCCGCGATGGTGGTGTCGAGCGGGTTGCCGATGAAGTTTCTCAGATAATAGTCCTTCAGACGATCGTCCGCGCCCAGAACGTTCGTGGGATGCACGAACACGGGCAGATCGAGCGCCTCCGCCCGCGCCCAGAAGACGTCGAGCGCCGGATCGTCCAGGTTCCTCCCCGCCACGTTCGAGGCGATCATCACGCCCAGGTGACCGTTCGCCCTCGCGCGGGCGAGCTCCTCCGCCGCGGCCTCCGGCGCCTGAAGGGGAACCGTGGCCATGCAGGAGAGCCTGTCGGGATGCGCGCGCGCCAGCGCCGAGAGGCCGTCGTTGAGCGAGGCGGCCAGCTCCCGGTTCGCCTCCGCCTCCAGCGCGTAGAGCGTCATGGCGGGGCCCACCGAGAGCACCTGACGCGAGACGCCCATGCGCTCCATGTCGGCGAAGCGCGGCTCCAGTTCATAGTAAAGGGGCGTGAGCCTGTTCCTGAGCTCCGTCTCGCGTCCCAGAACCCTTCCCCGGGTGATGATCCACTCGCCCTCGGCGTCGGTCTCTATCGCCGCCGTCCGGCCGAAGCGGCCCGCGCGAAGGTCGCGGATGAACCCCTCGGGATAGATGTGGGTATGGGGGTCGATGGCCGCCACGTTTCTCATCCCCGACGTTCGGAGAGGCGCCCGCGCGCAACGGCTCTCCCGCGCCGCCTCGGCGGCCGCTCGCTCATGCGTCCAGTTTGTAGAGCTTCTTCACGTTGCCGCAGAGCATTTTTTCCTGCTCCGCCTCGGAGAAACGCGAAAGGCCGGGAATCTCGCGCGCCGCGCCCAGATAGCCCATGTCGAAGGGATAGTCCGTGCCGTAGAGAATCCGATCCGCCCCCAGCGTGTTCACGGCGAACTCGAAGGAATCGGCGTTGTGGATGATGGCGTCGTAGTAGATTTTGCCGAAATACCGCTCGGGGTCCTTCGCGCCGTGAACCTTCGGCTCCTTGCGCTCTCCGTAGCCGTGCTGCCAGCGCCCGCGTATCCAGGGCGTGAAGCCGCCCACGTGCGAGACCAGAAACTTGACGTTCGGGAAGCGGTCGAACACGCCGCCGAAGATCAGGCAGGCGATGGATATCGTGGTGTCGAGCGGGTTGCCGATGAAGTTTCTCAGGTAATAGTCCCTGAGCCTGTCGTTCACGCCCATGACGTCCACCGGATGAATGAAAATCGGCGCGTCGTGCTCGCACGCCTTCGCCCAGACGACGTCGAGCGCCGGATCGTCGAGGTTTCGGCCCGCGACGTTCGAGCCGATCTGGCAGCCGAGGTGTCCGTTCCTCACCGCGCGGTCGAGTTCGGCCGCCGCGGCCTCGGGGTCCTGCAGCGGAATCTGCGCCATGCAGAGGAAGCGATCCGGATGCTCCTTCGCGAGTGCTGTGAGCGCGTCGTTCAGCGACGCGGAGAGCTCCCGGTTCAGCCCCGCGTCGAGCGCGTAGTGGGTCATCGGGGGAACGACGGAGAGTATCTGCATGTCCACGTTCTGCTTGTTCGCCATGTCGCTCAGGCGCATCTCGACGTCGTAGGCTTCCTTCGGCAGGGGGTTCTTGTGAACGCGCTCCTCGCCCAGGACGGCGCTCTTCGTGACGAGTTGCTCCCACGGCTCGCCCGCCTCGATGGTGACGGCGTCGCCGAAGCGGCCTCGGCGGACGTCTTCGATGAAGCTCTCGGGGGCGATGTGGGCATGGGGGTCGATGATCACCGGGACTTCTCCTTGTCAGTTCGTGAGTGAGGAAAACTCGCTTTGAAGCGGAGGCTCGGAAATTTCGAGGAGCGATTATGCACGCTCAGGCTCCGACGCGCCAGAGGGCGAGGCCGCGCGCGGCGTCAGAACGCCCTGTCGATCACGATGCGCACGCCTCTCTCCCCCACCCGTACGGGACGCGGGAGGCGGCCTTCGAGATCGCCTGCGGCCGCGGGGCCCGCCGCGCCGTCCGCGTCCAGGCGCGCCGAGAGCGAAACCATCCCCTCGAACGGAACGCCCGGAATCATGACGTCTCGCCCCGAAATCTCGAATCTGAGCGGAAAGCGGGGCCGCGCCACGCGCGCGACCGCCAGCGGGGGACCTCCCCCGGCCTTGCGCGCGATGAGAAACAGCGCGGGCTTGCCCTCGGCGCGCGCCCGCAGGGCGGGGGCGACCTCGATTACGCCCGAAACGGCTCCATCCGCCGCCGGCGCCCGGCGGGGCGCTCCGGCGGCCCTCGCATCCGCCTCCCGCGCCAGAACAATCTCGACGCCGCTCGCGCCCACGGCGACCGGCCCGCGCGCGCGGCCGAGAAGGTCGCCCGCCTGCGTCCCGACCTTTCCGTCGCCGTCGAGTCTGGCGGAGAGCCGCACCTCGCCCGAGAACGCCGCGCCCTGAAGCATCACGTCCCGCTCGCCCATGGCGAACTCCAGGGGAAAGCGGGGCTTCGGAATCCGCAGGACGGCCAGAGGCGGTCCCGGCCGCTCCCCCCGCGCGATGATGAAAAGCGCCGCCTTGCCCCCGGCCCTCTCCTCCAGCGCGGGCGCCAGGCGAACCACGCCGCGAATCGTCCGTCCGCCCCCGGCCGGCGGCTTCGCCCGGCGGGGCGGGGCGGGCTTCGGAGAAGGCTTCTTCGCCGCGCGGGGCGGGGGGACGGTTCCGACCCCGTCGATCACCACGTCCACGTTTCTCGCGCCCACCAAAACCGGACGGGAGGCGCTGCCCTCGAAGTCGCCCCTGACGAGGGGGCCGGGAACGCCGTCCGCGTCCAGGCGGGCGCGCACGCGCACGAGGCCGGAGAATTGCCGCCCCTGAATCATCACGTCGTCTTTCGTGACGACGTATCGGTAGGGAAACCGCGTCTCCACCAGCCGCTGCACGGCCAGCGGGGGTCCTCCTCCCTCCCGCTCCAGGATGATGAAGAGCGTCCGCGTGCGCCACGCCTGAACCGGCAGGTTCGCGCCCATGCGTATGACGCCGGAGACGGATTCCTTCGGCGGGCCGAACGCGGGCAGGAGATCGCAGCCGCCCAGCGCCAGAGAAAGGCCGAGCAACTCGAGGGCCGCGCAAGCGCCCCCGAACGCGCGCCTCGCCCGCCCTCTCACGACGAATGCCCCCTCAGAAAGGCTTCCACCTCGCCCGGGCGCGGAAGCCCCGCCCGGATTGCCGCCTCGACGTGATGGCCGCCCGGACGCAGGGAGCGGCCCGCGCGAAGGATGTCCTCCCGAACGTCCCCGGGCGCCAGAGAGCCCCCGCGCCGCCAGAGAATCATCCGCCCCCGCTTTCCTCCCGGTCTCCTTCGCGGTGCGCGACGACGAGGGCGAACCGGCTCGCGCGCGCCTCCCGCGTGAGAACGCCCCTCCATGTTCACGCCCTCGGTCTTCAGACTGCCGAGAGAAAACGCGCCCGCCTCCTCGTCGCCCCGGCGCGCCGTCTCCGGAATCGCGCTCCTGGCGCAGAAGGCGGGATGCTCCTTCACCACGCTGCACTGGTCCATGGAATGGAGGCCGACTCCCACGGCGTCGAACTTTTTCCGCGGCATGAAGGGGGCTTCCGCTCAGAGGAATTCGCGCAGGCGAACGCCTTCGGGGTCGGCGGCTTCGAGCGCGGCGCGCTCGGCGGAGGTGGGCTCCGGCGTGGCGGGGACGCGCTCCAGATCGCCCAGGTCGAACCCCGTGGCCGCGCGCAGGGCGTCCGGCGCCACGCCCTGGTGGATCGACGCCACCCGAAGGCGGCCTTCCTCCTTGCGAAAGACGCACAGGGGCGTCACCACCCCCGCCACGCCGCCGGAGGCGGTCGCGAAGTCGCATCGCTCGGGAAAGCTCCTCGCGTCGTGCGCCGTTCTCCAGAGCACCGTCCGCCGGGCCGTGGGCAGAACGTGCGCGCTGCCCGCCCCGCCCGGAAGGCGCACCCTGGGGGCGTCCGGCTCCCCGATGAAAGAGAGGTTCACGTCCCCTCGCGCGTCGATTTGCGCCCCGCCCAGGAACGCCAGGTCGAGCCCGCCCCGGGCGGAGAGGTCGAAAATCTCCATGAGGCTGAAGTAGGAAAGCGACCCCTCCATGAGCTGCCGCGCCGTCGTGGAGCGCGGAAGGAACGAGGGCCGCGGATTCACGCCGCCGGGGACGTTGAGATAGGTGAGGCTCGGCGCATGGGCTTTCCGCGCCATGGCGATGGCCGCCATCGGCAGGGCCGAGGCCACGCCGTGAAACACGACCTCCCCGTCGCGGATGAACCTGGAGAGGAAAACCGCCATCCTGTCGGCGAGGGCGCGCGCCTCCCGGGACGCGCCTCGCTCCGGGGCGGCGATCACGCGGTGCCCCCGGACGCCGCCGCGGCCCGCCCGCGGTCGCGCGCCTCCCAGAAATCCAGATGCGCCCGCGGGGATTCCGCCCGCGCCGCCGCGTCCACATACGCGCCCAGCGCGTTCTCGTCGATGTCGTAGAACGGATGGCATCCGCCGGGGCGCGCCCCTCCCGGGGCGTGGACGACCGCCCGCACCATGAAGGCGGGAATCGCCGTTCGATCCGGCTTCTCGACGAAAAACGCGGTCTCCTCGATGCGCTCGGCCGTGAGAATCACCGCCTCGGCTGCCCTGGACATGAGCGCGTCCTCGAACGCGCCGCCCTCTATCCGCGCGTTTCCCTCCGCGTCGGCGTGCGTCACGTGGAGCGCGGCGAAGCGCGGCCTGATTCGGGGGATCATATAGACCGGCGCGCCCGTGTAGGGGTCCCTCGCCCGCCGAAAGCCCGCGCGCGCCGCCGCGTCGCTTCCCTCCAGCCCCGCCGTGGGCTGGCTCGGCAGGCCGTAGGCGGAAGCCCTGAGGCCCGCGATGACCGTCGAGCAGGCGTGCTCGACCGCCTCCACGCGGCCCTCCTCCACGCCGCGCCTGTAGGAAGGCGCGAGGCCGAAGAGGTTCTCGAAGCCCACGTAGCCCGTCTGCGTTTGCGCCACGGCGCCCGCCGCGCAGAGCAAATCGACGTCGTAGGCGCCGGCCGTCTTCACGAGCCGAAGCTTCTTTCGCCCCTGGCGGGCGAGCTCCCGCGCGAAGGCGGCGGGAATCCGCGTGAGCGCGTTTCCGCCCAGAGCGAGCAAATCCCCGTTTCGCACGAGCGCCGCCGCTTCGGTGAGGGAGATGATTTTGCCCGCCATCGCGTTCTCCTCAAGGGGGCCATCCCGGCGCCCCGATTATCCCCCAGGCGCGCGAGCCTCTCAAGGCCGGCGCGCGGGCGTCCCCCGAGGCGCGCGCGCAAGCGCTTGATTTTTCTGAAAATTCCGTTGACAAGGCCGCGCGGATTCCCTAGTGTGACGGGCGGCTTGACGGAGACGGAGAGCCTCCCCGCCCATGCGGGCTCCGTAGAATCACCCGAGGGCCGATGAACGCCCGCCCGACTCCGCCCATTCGGGGTGCGCATGAATCCGCAGGAAAACCCCTCCGGCGCAGAAAACGGACGCGCGTCCGCGGACGCGACGAGGCTCGCCGATCCTCCCCCGGAAGGGGACGCCTCCGCGGGCGATTCCGATAGTTGGGAAATCCCGGAAGCCGCGGCTGGGGCGGCCTCCGCCTCGGACGGCGACGACGCTTCCGGGCGCTTCGAGGTCAAAATCGACGTGTTCGAGGGGCCGCTCGAGCTCCTGCTCCATCTGGTGCGCGAGCACAGGCTGGACATTCACGACATCCCGGTGGCGTTCATCACCGACCAGTATCTGAAATACGTGGAGCTCCTCAAGAAGCTGAACGTCGACCTGGCGTCCGAATACCTCGTCATGGCCTCCTGGCTGGTCTATCTCAAAAGCAGAACCCTTCTGCCCCAAACCGAAGACGACGCGGAAGAGGAAGACCCCGAAGCGCTGAGAGAGGAGCTCCAGCGCCAGCTCATCGAATATCAGAAGTTCAAGAAAATCAGCCAGGCGCTTCGCTGCGCCGAGGAGGAGCAGTCCTGGATCTACGCACGAAGCGGCGGGGACGCCCCGACGGAGGAGGATGGGGAAGAAGAGGCGCCCAGGCTCCAGGCGACGGCGTTCGACCTCATCAGGGCGATGCGGCGCCTGCTCGAATCCATCGGGGAGGAAGGGATTCACCTCGTGGATATCGACGAGCTCGAGGTCGCCGACATGAGAGCCAGGCTGCTGGACGACCTCGAAGGCGCGGGCGAGGAGGGCGTCCTTTTCCACGCGCTGTTCCGGACGAGGCGCGCCCTTGAAGTGGTGGCCGTCTTCCTGGCGCTCCTCGAACTCGTCAAGGGAAATCTCGTGGTGGCGCGGCAGGCGTCCAGTTTCGGTGAAATTCGCATTATGAAGGCGGTGCGCGATGAATGACCCCCGGCGGGAAGGCAGGGAAGCGGAGCGAATCGAATCCGACGCACCCTTTGAACTCGCGGAGGACGCGGCGGCGGCGCCCGACGCGTCGGCCAGGGCGCTGGCCGAGCATCAGATGGAGGCCATGGAGGAGCTTCGGGAGGAGACTCCCTTCGAGATCGAGGAGAGGCTCCCGGAGCTGGCCGAAGGCGCGGCCGAGGAGGAGGCCGAAGCGGGAGAAAGCGGCGCGGACGCGCCTCTCGTCATGGACCTGGACGAGGCCAAAAAGGCGATCGAATCCATCCTGTTCCTCGCCAGCGAACCGCTCAGGCCCCGGGACATCTCGGCCATCTTCCGGGGCGTGGCCAACGTCAACGCCAAGGTCGTCCGCAAGCTGCTGGGCGAGCTGGCGGAGGAATATCGGGAGAGAACCCTGCAGATCGTCGAGGTGGCCGGGGGCTTCCGTCTGTGTACGCGCGCGGAGTTCTCCCCCTGGGTGAAGCGGTTCCTGAAGACGGAGAAAAAGGCCAGGCTCTCCCAAGCGGCACTCGAAGCCTTGGCCATCCTGGCCTACAAGCAACCCATCACCAAGGCGGAGGTTGAGGAGATCAGGCGGGTGGACTGCGGCGGCGTGCTGAACACCCTGCTCGAGCGCGGACTCATCCGCATCCTCGGCCGCCGGGACGTGGTGGGCCGGCCCATCGTCTATGGCACCACGCCCCTGTTCCTGGAGCATTTCGGCTTCAAGAGCCTCTCGGACATGCCGAACCCCGAGGAGTTCGAGGCGACCGAAGAGCTGGGCCGGGGGCCGCTGGAAGCCGCGGGAGCCATCCTCGCGCTGGAGGAGGGGCAGGCGCCGCCGCCGGAAAGCCGCGCGGACGAGCCGGCGGAGGCGGGCGACATCCCCGCGGAAGCGGCCGCCGCCTCCGGGGACGGCGGGAAGCCGGCGGAGATCGCTCCCTGACGAAGCGCCCGGAGCCTCGCCTCTCCGTAGCCGGCGGAGCCGCGCATTCTCCGAGAAGGAGCCGGGCGTGCGCTTCGGCGTCATGGGGACGGGCGGCGTGGGCGGCTACTTCGGCGCCATGCTCGCGCGAGGCGGCAAGGAGGTCGCCTTCATCGCGCGCGGAGCGCATCTTGCCGCCATGCGAAAAGAGGGCCTTCGCGTGGAGAGCGCGGCGCCCGGAGACTTCATCGCGCGCGAAGGCGCGCTGTTCACGGACTCCCCGGCGGAGGCGGGCCCGTGCGGCGTCATCCTCTACTGCGTGAAGACGACCGCCGATGAGACCGCCATTCCCGCCCTCGCGCCCATGGTCGGCGCGGGCAGCGTCATCATCAGCCTGCAAAACGGCGTGGACAGCGAGGAGAGGCTGGCGGCCGCCTACGGCGCGGAGCGGGTGATGGGCGGGGCGGCTTACATCTTCACCTCCATCGCGGCGCCGGGGCGCGTCCGGCAAATCGGCGGGCCGAGGCGGCTGGTCTTCGGCGAGCCTGCGGGCGGGACGAGCGGGCGCGGCGCGAGAATTCTCGCCGAATTCCGGGAGGCGGGAATCAACGCGGAGCTCTCCGGGGACATCCGGGCGGAGCTCTGGACGAAGTTCATCTTCATCTGCGCGGTGGGGGGCATGACGGCGCTCACGCGCTCTCCCATCGGGGAGCTCATGGCCTACGAGGGCGCGAGAAGCATGATGCGCGAGGCGATGCGCGAGGTCTTCCTCGTGGGCCGCGCCAGGGGCGTGAACCTTCCCGACGGCGCGGATGAGGATCGCTTCCGCTTTCTGGACGAGCAGAACCCGGCCAGCAAGGGCAGCCTGTGCCACGACCTGGAGGCGGGCAGGCGCCTCGAAATCGACGCGCTGTGCGGCGCGGTCTCCCGCATGGGGGCGGAGGCGGGCGTGAAGACGCCCCTGAACGACTTCCTCTTCCACGCGCTCAAGCTCGCCGACCTGCGAATCGCGGGCGAGGCGAGGCGCGCGCGATGAGCAAGCCGCCCGGCGCGAGGCGCGCGGCGGCCTCTCGCGTCCCCCGTTCGCCGGCCCGAGGAGAAGCCTTGCGATGGCGCGAAGATACTGGCTGATGAAGAGCGAGCCGGACGCCTATTCGTTCGACGACCTCATGGCGGAGCGCGGCCGCACCGCCTGCTGGGACGGGGTGAGAAACTACCAGGCCAGAAACTTCATGATGGAGATGAAGGCGGGCGACGCCGTTCTCTTCTACCACTCGAACGCGAAGCCGCCCCACGTGGCGGGCGTCGCGCGGGTGGCGCGCGAGGCGTATCCCGATCACACCCAATACGACGAGAAGTCGAAATACTACGACCCGAAGTCTCCCGCCGACGCCCCCCGATGGCGCATGGTGGACGTGCAGGGGGTGGAGAAGCTCCCCCGGCCGGTTTCCCTCGACGAACTGAAGGCCAACCCCCGGCTGGCCGGGATGCGCGTCATCCAGAAGGGACAGCGCCTGAGCGTCCAGCCCGTGAGCAAAAAGGAATTCGACGAAGTGCTGCGCATGGCCCGGCGATAGCTTCCTCCCGCCCCGGGCCGATCAGGACGGGGAGGCGGGCCGCTCGACCGTCGCGCCGTGCAGGGCGCGCCTGAAATCCAGAGGGCGGGCGATGGACGGGAGATTGACGTCTCCCACGCCCATCCCCTTGCAGAGCACCTCCCCGTAGCCGAAGATTCGGCCGGCGACGCTCTGGCTCACGTTCACCTCCTCGATGCGGCTGAGCCTGATCTCTTCGGTATTCCTGGCTACCCAGCCGCGCTTATAGACCAGACGCCGGTTCGTGATCGCGATTTCGGTCGTCCACTTGCGGACCATCAGCGCGAGGAAGCCGAGAAAGCCCGCCGCGGCGACCGCCAGAAGCAGGAAGCCGAGGACGCTCGAAGGCGGAAACCCTCCCTGAAGGCCCGCGAAGCCGGCCGCCGCCCCGACGGCGAGCCGGAGGGCGGCGTTCAGGGTATAGAGCCAGTGAAATTTCCCGGAGCATACGACCTGCTCCCCTTCGGCGAGCGTCTGCTCCACGTATCCCATTTTCAGCCTTTCGCCTTCTCCGCCCGCGCCCTGCGGGGACGAGGCGCCGCGGCGCGCCCGCTCCGCCGAAAGCCCGCGGCCGCCCGGCCCGTCAGCTCGCCAGACGCTTCTTCATCGCCTCGAAATCCTCCTCGAAGAAGAAGGAATCCTCCCCGAACGCCGGCTTGAGGCCGGTGAGCCAGGTGGCGGACTCGTCGCACTCGGCGAAGAACAGACGCCCCATCCACTCGGGGTTTCTCGCCTGGAGGAAGTGAAGCGCGATGACGCGCTCGCCGCGAATCTCCTCGACGCCCAGCACCTGCACCTTGCCGGGGGCGGAGCTCATCACGGGGCCCCGCGCGGTTCGCCCGAGTCCCGAAACCTGGGCGATGGCCTTGCGGTAGATCGCGTGGGCGCGCGTCAGGGGCAGCTCGAAGTAGCGCTTCGCGCCCGTGTCCCTCTCCACGAACATGTAGTAGGGGATGAGGCCCAGGCGCACCTGCTCTTTCCACATGCGCGCCCACACGTCCGCGTCGTCGTTGATGTGTCTGAGGAGGGGCGCCTGCGTCCTGATGACGGCGCCGGTGTCCCGGATTCTCCGAATCGCCTCGCGCACGATGGGGGTGTCGAGCTCCCGCCCGTGGTTGAAGTGCGACATGATGGCGATGTGCTTGCCCGCCTTTATCACCTTCTCGAAGAGGCGAAGCGCGTCGTCCGCGTCGGGGTCGGTGGTGAAGCGGTAGGGCCAGAAGGTGAGCGCCTTCGTGCCGATGCGGACGTCGCGGATGTGCTCGAGGCGCGGGTCCTCGGCGATGGGCAGGAGGTAGCTCTCCAGCGCCTTGGTCTTCATGATCATCGGGTCGCCGCCGGTGAAGAGGACGTCCGTCACCTCCGGGTGCTTGGCGAGATATTCGCGGAGAATGTCCCCGTCCGTCGAGATGAAGCGGAGCTCCTTGTCCCCCACGAACTGCGCCCAGCGGAAGCAGAACGTGCAGTAGGCGTGGCAGGTCTGCCCCTGGCCGGGGAAGAAGAGCACCGTCTCGTGGTATTTGTGCTGCATTCCCTCCAGGTGCTCGTCGTCCAGGGTGGGGACGTTCAGGGTCTGCTGTCCGGCGGGGTGGGGGTTCAGCCCCGCCCTGATCTCGTGGATGGCGGTGTCGAGCTCGCGCTTGGGCGCGTCGCGCTTCAGGAGGTCCGCCACGAGGTCGAAGTCCTCCTCCGCCAGCATCCCCGTCTGGGGAAAGGAGAGCTGGTAGATGGGGTCTTCGGGCACCTTGTCCCAATCGACGAGGTTCTCCAGCACGTAGCGGTTCGTGCGGAAGGGCAGCACGCTGCTCACCACCTTCATGTTGAAGCGCATCTCCTCGGAGAGGCTCTGCAGCTCGGGCGCGCTGTCGATGTGCTGGGCGATGATGGGCTTGTAGCGGGGAGGCTCCAGGGTGATGAGGTTGTCGGCGGCGGGCGCTCCGTTGCCGCCGTTGCGGGGCGTCTCCTCCGCCGCGCCCTGCGCGGAATGCTCCGTATTTCGGGACTGGTTCATGTCGTATCCTCCCTTTGATGGCCATCGCCTCCCCGGCCACGTTCCGGGAAGGCTCCAAACCGGTCAACCAAGAGGCCATGAGACGGCCCTACGGGCGAACGCCCGGATTCTAGCAAGCCCCGCGCCGGGGAGTCAAGAAAATCGTTTCAAGCGACCTGCCGCGCCCCGCCGGCGCCTAGCACCGGAAGCTCATACCGCCAGTCGTCCTTCGGCGCCAGATGGCCAGATGCTTCCAAGGCTACTCTCGGCTTCCCCCTTCCCCTGCGCCGCCTTGTTCCTTTCGGGCCCGTTCGCTGACATGGGCGATATTCCTCGCGTTCGACGCCGGGGCCACCGGCTCAGCCGCAACAACGGATGGCTTTTCCCGCCGCGTTTCCCTTCCTTCCGTAATGAGAACATGAATCAGCGCAGCGGGCCAAAGGAAAAGGCCGCAGAGAAGCCATCCAGATATCTCTCCTCCCCCGTATCCCTTTGCTTGGGCGATACAAGGAACAACAATCGTCCCGACCACCAGAGCGATTACCACGACCAGCGCGATCAACGAGTGTTGAGGGTTCCATGTTTTCCCCCTGGACAAAGGTCGAAGTCGCGCCGCGCGCCTAATGGGGCATGTGGGCGGGGTTCCAGAACTCGCCCGTGCGAATCGTGTGCGCCTGCCGATCTCCGTGCGGATGCCAGCCACCCTCGTTTTTCCGCGCCTGCTCCTCGAAGTCATACTCGACCCGGTGAATCTCTCCGTCCCATTTCCCGCCGCCCTGATATTCGAGCAGGACGTAGGCGGGGCGATTGTCCCCGTCCCAGTTCACGGCGGCGGACGCGGCGCACACGAGGGTCTGGCCGCCCACCTCCCGGACGTAGGGGCCGTGCACCTGCCCGAAGGCCACGATCTCGGACTTCTCACCCGCCAGGCGCTCGAGAATCTCCTCGTCGCTCAGACGAAGCGGAAGCACCCCCTCGTCGTCGCCCGGCGCGCCGTGGAAGACGCGCAGATCGTGGCCGGGCTCGGGCGTGATCGTCAGCTCCCGGGGCAGGCCCCTCAGCCAGTCGAGCTGCTCATGCGTCAGACGCTCGCGCGTGAGGCGGGCGCTCTCGTTTCTGCCGGGAAAGGGGTTCTCCCGCTCATCGACGTGATCGATGACCCAGCGATCGAAATTTCCCAGGATGGGCAGGCAGTTTTTCCGGGAGCGGAGGCGCTCGACCACCTCGCCCGGCTCCGGCCCGCCCATGACGTGATCCCCGGGCGCAATCTCCCAGTGCGCCTCATGCTTGTCGATTTCCGCCAAAACGGCGTCCAGCGGAGCGAGTTGGGCGTGAATGTCGGAATAAAGCGCCAGTTTCATCGTCAGCCTCCATGATTGGCGGGTTTCGGGCGTCCATCATCCGGGGACGCTTCGCGTCGGTTCAGGAGCCTTCGCCCCGATTCCGCGAGCGCCTCCATTTTCTCCCGCAGACGGGGATAGCGCAGCGCGCCCCCCTTCTTCACGACTTCCCCCGCCACGAAAACCGCGTCTACGTTGGCGAAGGACGCCTGAAAGACGACCGTCTCCAGCGCGTCGTGCGCGGGAAAGAGGTTCAGATCGGTCTTGCGGAGCAGGATGACGTCCGCCTGCTTGCCCGGCGTGAGCGACCCCGTCCTCTCCCCCAGCCCCAGGGCGCGCGCGCCGTCTATGGTCGCCCACTCCAGGGCGCGCCGCGCGGAGACGGCGACCCGCGCCGGGGAGGTTCGCCCGTCCAGGGTCTTCTGGTTCTCCCGGGCGCGGGCGAACTGAAGCCCCATCCGCATCATGGTGAACACGTCGCCGCTGATGTTCGACTCCACGTCAATCCCCAGCGTCGGCCTGCCGCCCAGCACCAGAACGCGCGCGATGACGGGCTCGCCGTGGCCCATCTGCATCTCCACTTCGGGGCAGGATGTGATCGAGCAGCCCGAGTCGACGAGGATCCCCAACTCCTCCCCGCTCAGCTGGTTCGCGTGCACGGCGTTGAAGTCGGGCCCCAGAAGCCCCTCGCGCGCGAGCCGGCGGATTCCGTCCGGCGTCTCCCGCTGGAAGCCGCCGCCCACGTGCGCGCTCCACAGCAGGCCGTGCTCCCGCGCGAGGCGGGCGTCTTGGACGCACACGTCAAGCGCCGAAAGGTCGGGCCCGCGCGCCGCCATCGCCAGGGTGATGAGGCTCTCCTCCGAGGCGAGGCGCCCCTTCCGCAGACGCGCGATCTCCCCGGGAGGGTGCGGCCGCCGGCTGAGCGGCGGCTCGCCCTCCGCAATCCTGGGCTTGGGCGTTCCATGCCCGAACACCGCGCGGATGCCCGCCTCCGCCAGCCCGTCGATCCCCGCGTCGGTATGGTCGGGCGTGGGGTTGTTGTGGCACCAGTCGAAGAGCGTCGTGGCGCCGCAGGCGAGCTGGTTTAGTGCGCCGACCAGGTTCGCCAGATACACGTCCTCCGGCCGGAACCGGGGGCCGAACCCCTCGTGCACGTTCCGGAGGTACTCCGCCAGCGACCAGTCCCCCGCGATTCCGCGAACCCCCGTCTGCCAGGTGTGCTGGTGGGCGTTCACCAGCCCCGGCATGACGATGAAGTCCCGCGCGTCCACCCGCTCGGCGTCGGGAGCGCGGACGCCGCGGCCGACCTCCCTGATCACGTCGTCCTCGATGAGCACGTCGCCGTTCGGGATATCCCCGAGCGCGGGATCGAGGGTGAGAACGTCGCCTCCCTGCAGGAGCGTTCGCCGCACTAGAGGGCGCCTCCCTCGGGCGGGGCGAATTCCCGGAGCGCCTCCTCCTTCCATTCCACCCCGAGCCCGGGTCTGTCGGAAAGAATCAGATTCCCGTCCCTGAGCTCCATCGGCTCCTCGATGACGGCCTCCCACCAGGGCATGTACTCGCACCAGACGCCGTGCGGCTCCGCGCTCAGAAGATGCGCCGAGACCTCGTGGAACAGATGCGGGGTCACCGGCTTTCCGAACTCCTTCGCCAGCGCGGCCGCGCGGCGCCACCCGGTGACGCCGGAGCAGCGCTCGAGGTCCGGCATTAGGACGTCGGCCGCCCCCGCCTCGAGCAGCTGGCGCATCCCCCGGGGGTTGTAGTTCGTCTCCCCGGTGCAGATGGGGATGGCGCTGGCGGCGGCGACCTCCGCGCAGCCCTGAATATCCTCGTGATCGACCGGCTCCTCCACCCAGCGAAGGCCGAAAGGCTCGAACGCCCGGCACGCCCGCTTGGCGGTCTCCACGTCCCACGCCTGGTTGGCGTCCACCATGAGCGCGACCTCGGGGCCTATCGCCGCGCGCACGGCGCGAATCCGCTCGACGTCCTCCTCCACGCGCCCGCCCACGCGGAGCTTCATCGCCCTGAAGCCGCGCGCCTTGAGCGAGGCGGCCTCCTCCTCGAGCTCCGCCGTCGTCAGGTTGAGCCAGAGACCCTCGCTCGCGTAGCAGGGAATCTCCCGCCTCTCGCCGCCGAGGAACCTCCAGAGCGGCTCGCCCGCCGCGCGGGCGGCCAGGTCCCAGCACGCGGTGTCCAGGGCGGACATGGCCAGCGCGCTCACGCCGTCTCGCCCCACGAAGCTCGCCGCCTTGCGCATCGCCTCCCAGTTCGCGTCGGTCTCCGTCGGGTCCCTGCCCAGCAGGTTGGCGAACAAATCCCGCGCCATGGCCAGCATCGCCCGCGCGCGCTCCGGCCCGAAGGCGAAGCACCAGCCGCGGCCCTTGAGCCCCTCCTTCGTCCGCAGGGTGACGCAGCAGGTATCGACGGCGCGCGCCTCGAAGGCGCCCACCCGGAGCGGCCGGGGCAGCGGCAAGCTCACGTGCGCCGGCGTCATGCCGATGATGGTCCTGGAAGAGGGCAGCGCGAGCCTCCCTGGCGGCCGGGCGGGCCTTCATCGTCCTGGCCCGGAAGATTACCCCGTTCGTCCCCGAATGGCTATAATCTCGCGGACGACTGCCTTCGGAAGCGAAGCCGGGGAGCGAAGCCGCCCATGTCCGCCATCCGCCTTCAGAAGATCATCGCCCGGGCGGGCCTCGCCTCGCGCCGGGAGGCGGAGCGCCTGATTCTGGAGGGCCGCGTCCGGGTGAACGGGGAGCGCGTCGCCGCCCTCGGCGCCAGGGCCGACCCGCTCGCCGACGCCGTCAAGGTGGACGGGAAGCTCATCACGAGAAAGGAGCCGCCCGTCTATCTCGCGCTCAACAAGCCCAGGGGCGTGCTCACCACCATGCGGGACGAGGAGGGCAGGGACAGGCCGGCGGTGGCGGATTTGCTGCCCCGGGGACTCAGGCGCGTCTTCCCCGTCGGCAGGCTCGACTTCGACGTGGAGGGAGTGCTGCTGCTCACCAACGACGGCGAGATGGCGCACCGCCTCGCCCATCCGCGATACGCGATCCCCCGCGTCTATGATGCGAAGGTGAAGGGGACGCCCTCCGGGGAAGCCCTCGCGCGCATGGCGGACGGCTCCTGGGCGCGCGGGCGCGGCGAGAGGCCGCAGGCGGCGCGGGCGCGGATTCTCCGGGGCAGGACGGAGAAGAACGCATGGCTCCGAATCGAACTGCGGGAGGGAAGACGGCATCAGGTCAAGAACATGTGCGAGGCCGTGGGGCATCCCGTCCTCAGGCTGATCCGGCGCGCCTACGGAGGAATCACGGCGCGCGGCCTTCCCGGCGCCCGTGTCCGGACGCTCACGGGCGAGGAGGTCGAAAGGCTGAAGGAGATGACGAAGCTCCGCCCGCCCGCGGCGAAGCGCCCGGCCTCGAAGGCGGGCTGGGCCAGGGCCGCAAAGCGCCCGAAGCGCCGCGGCGCGCGGGAGGCGAACCCCCGGGGTAAAAGCGCGGACGCCGAAAGCCGGCCGCCGCGGGAGCGAGGCCGCCCCGGAGGCGCGGGCGGCCCGGAAGGGCGCGCGCGATGAACGGAGCGGACGCGGGGAAACGCCGCGAGGCTTTCTGTGGTATGATGCCGAACCACGCATGGCGACAAACGCAGGGGCCGCATCGACGATGAGCGCATCAGCCTCGAACAGACTGACGCTGGCGACCAAGATCACCCTGGCGCGCGTGCTCCTCATCCCCGTTTTCCTGATCTGTCTCGCCTACAGGAGGCCGGGCGCTGCCTTGGCCGCGTTCATCGCCGCGTGCGTGGCGGACGGCGTGGACGGCCACATCGCGCGCAGGCGCGGCGAGATGACGGAGCTGGGCGCCATTCTCGACCCCATCGCGGACAAGCTGCTCATGTTCGCCGCGTATATGATGATGGGGATTTCGGGGCACATCCCCCCCTGGCTGGCCATCGCCGTGGTGAGCCGGGATCTCCTGCTCTGCATCGGCTGCCTGGCGCTGTTCATGACGGTGGGCTTTCAGACGCCCTCGCCTTCCCTGCTGGGCAAGGCCGCCACGACCGTCCAGATGATCGCGGCGGGCGCCGCCCTGCTGGCGGCTGCGCTGGAGGCGGACGGGAACGCGGCGATGCTCTCCGTGTTCCTGCTCGCCTGCGCGCTGACGGTCGCCTCGGGCGCCCATTATCTCTTCTTCGTGGGCGCGCGGATGATCTCCCAGAAGCCGGAGGGCGGCGAAGCCGGAAAATCCACCCCCACGGCCCGAATCTGACGCGAGGCGAAAGAACATGGACAATCCGCCTCAAATCCTCACCTGGAAGCGCATCTGGCTCATCCTCATCCTCGTCGGCGCCCTCTGGCTCCTGTCGAGCGCGCGCGCCGCCCTGGTTCCCCTGGCGGTCTCCTTCATCCTCGCCTACGCGCTCGAGCCCCTCGTCGAGACGCTGGAGACCTGGAAAATCCCGCGCCCCCTCGCCGTCCTGCTTCTTCTGCTGGGGCTGGGCGTGCTGCTGTTCGTTCTGTGGGCGAGCATCGCCCCCGTCGTGCAGGAGCAGCTCGCCGCGTTCGCCAGAAAACTCCCCGGCTATCTGCGCGTCGTCGAAACGTGGCTCATCTCCACGCTCGACGGATTCCAGATAGCCGCCGCCTCCGAGCTCAAGAAATACCTCGCGGAGAACCTCTCCGTCCTGGCGCAAATCCCGCTCTCCGCCCTGAGAACGGGCGGCTCGTTCCTGCTGAGGACGACGAGCGGCCTCTTCTCCATCGCCCTGGGGCTGGTCTATCTCGTCCTCATTCCCGTCATGACCTTCTACATCCTGCGGGATCGCGGCCAGATATCCGAGGCGTTCTTCTCCTACGTTCACCGCGACTACCGCGAGGAGGTGGAAAAGAGGATTTTCAGGCTCGACGAGCTGCTGGGCGCGTTCATCAAGGGCCAGCTGCTCATCGCCCTCATCCTCTCCGCCCTCTACGTGCTGGGCTTCTTCCTCGTGGACGCCCCGCTCTGGCTGGTGCTGGGCATCTTCACGGGCCTCTCCAGCATGTTCCCCTACGTGGAGTGGATCGTGGCGCTGCCGATCGTCCTCCTGCTCTCGGCGATCGCCCACCAGGACTGGATCCACCCCGTGGCGACGCTCGCCGTGTTCGGCGTCATCTCGCCCGTGGCGGGCGCGTTCCTCGTGCCGCGCGTCCTGGGCGACCGCATCGGGCTTCACCCGGTGGTGGTGATCGTCTCCATCATGATCGGGGGGGAGCTCATGGGCTTCGCGGGGATTCTCCTGGCCGTTCCCTTCGCGGCGAGCGCCAAGGTGGGCCTGGAGGCGGTGTATGACTACTACCTGAAGTGAGCGCCTCGCCCGCGGCGTTCCCTGAAGGATCGGCGCGCGGCGGCGGCTACGCCGGGACTTCCGTCTGCAGCCTGCAACGAGTCGGCGAATCGCTGAAAGGATATGGAGAAACGCGACGCTCGAATTTCGCCGCTCAATCTCCCCATTCCCGCTCGGCCCATCTCAAAATTTTGTTTTCCCGCCGTTCAATGGCTTTTAGCCCCCACTTCTGCTTCGTCGAAGCCACCTCCCAAGCCGTGCGAAGCCCGGTATCACGATACGCGCTGAACTTCTTCTCCGGAGGCTTGTCTTTCAAACTGGAATTCAAGCCCGGAGGCAAGAGCATGAGGTTGCCGAGGCGGTGGACATTGTAGGCGGATGGCTCGCTTTGCGGAGTGATGTGTTCGATGGACATCTCCTCCCGCCATATTTTCTCCCGGTGATCATCGGCAATCCTTTCGCCCGCCTCTTCCGCCTCTTTTGTCAGGTGTTCTTCATACCGACGCATGATATACTTTAATCCCTCGTCCCAATTCGTATAACAATCCACATCTCGCAGATTTTTCACGACGGCTTCAACAGGATAGTCCCTTCCAATCTCTCTAATCCTCGACTGAATGTCCTTAACGGGAAATGTTTTTTTGTTTATTACATCCCGCGCAAGTCTGATATAGGCATCCACCGCAGTTCGCGGCTTTATCTCCTTACCGTATATTCTCATACCGTATATTCTGAAAGAAACTTTCTCCCAGCAGGCCAACAAGTCTTGTCGCTCCTTATCGCTCATATCTTCTCTGACCCTTATAGCGACGCCCAACGCAAGCACCTGCTCATTCCCGATAACTGCTTTCAGCCTGGGATCTGAACACATTGATTGGCAGGCTTTCGCGACCTTCAGAAGCCATTGGGAAACTTTCCTGATGTTAGCTGGATCATCTGCGCGCTTCCCTAATATCTCGACAGCTTCTTTCTCATCCAAAGGTTGAGATTTTCCGTAGGAATCATAGAGCGTCGCGGCAAATCGCCAAGCCTCAGCGCGCCGAATCTCCCCCGGGAACCGGGAGATATCATAGAGCGTCGCGGCAAAACACAAGGCGCCAGCGCTTAATCCCTGATCCAGTCCAACCTCTTTGCAGATATCACGGCAAACGTTATGGAGTTCTCTCATCAAAAATCACCATCGGTTGCGCGCTATCGCAAGACACGCAGAAAACCAACGGGCATTTCGCCCCGCCACCCCTCTACGCCGGCACCTCCACCTCCCGATCCGCCGCGCGCGCCATCAGGAAGAGAAGGTCGGAGAGGCGGTTCAGGTAGATGAGCAGGTCGGGGTTGTCGATGTAGCCCTCGTCCCGCAGGCGCACCGCGCGCCTCTCGCCCCGGCGGAGGATGGTGAGCGCCAGGTCCAGGGCGGCGCCGCAGGCGGAATCGCCCGAGATCACCCAGTCGGTTACGCGAATCCGCTCCTCGTAGCGCGCCACCTGCGCGTCGGCCCACGCCGCGTGGGAGGCGTCCACGCGCTCCCTGAGCCTGCCCGCCTTGCCCCGGAGCGTCGCCAGGTCGCTGCTGGCGAGGTAGAGATCCTTCTGGATTTTGAGAATCTCGGGCGCGAGCCACGCGGGCGCCGCCGCGCGGGCGAGGCCGAGCGCCGCCTTCGCCTCGTCCAGCGCGCCGCAGGCCTCGACCTGGGGGTGGTGCTTGGGTACCCTGTCCGCGAACCACAAATCGGTGCCGCCGTCGTCTCCCCGCCTGGTGACGATGGACATCGAAGCCCTCCCCCTCGGGCCGGAGCCTCCCGCTAGAGTCTCCTGATGACGTCGGAGGCCGCGGATCTCGTCGTGCCGGTTCCGCCCAGGTCGACCGTCCGGTTCCCTTCCGCCAGATGCTCCCGAATCGCCCCGTCGAGCCTTTTGGCGGCCTTCTCCTCGCCCAGGTAGTCGAGCATCAGGGCGGCGGAGAACAGCGCGGCCACCGGGTTGGCGATTCCCTTGCCCATGATGTCGGGCGCCGAGCCGTGCACGGGCTCGAACAGGCCGGGCGCCTCCCCCTTCGGGTTCGTGTTCGCGCTGGCGGCGACGCCCAGCCCGCCGACGATGGCCGCGCCCAGATCCGTGAGGATGTCCCCGAAGAGGTTGGTGGACACCACCACGTCGAAGCGCTCGGGCCGCCGCACGAACTCGAGGGCGGCGGCGTCCACGAGGTATTTCGCCGTCTTCACGCCCCGGTAGCGCGGCCGCGCGGCCACCTCCTCGAAAATCTCGTCCCACATCACCAGCGTGTGGCCCTGCGCGTTCGACTTCGTGACGTTGGTCACGCGCTTCCTGCGCCCGAGCGACGCCTCGAACGCCGCCTCGATGATCCGCTCGCAGCCCCCGCGCGTGAAGAGCGCGATCTGCGCGGCGAGCTCCTGGGGATGCCCCTCGTAGTGCCTGCCGCCGACGGGGCTGTATTCCCCCTCGGTGTTCTCGCGGAAGAAGAGCATGTCGATGTCCCCCGCCCCGTAGCCCCGAAGCGGCGACTCCAGCCCCTCGTAGAGAACGATGGGGCGCATGTTGACGTACAGGTCGAACCCCCTGCGGATCGGGAGCAGGAGCTGGCTGAGGGTGACGTGGTCGGGGATGTCCGGCCGGCCCACGGCGCCCAGCAGAATGGCGTCGTGGCGGCGGACGCGCTCGAGGAAGTTCTCCGGGCACATGCGGCCCGTCGCGTGGTAGAAGTCGCTCCCCCAGGGGTATTTCGAGAAGGAGAACTCCAGGCCGCGCTGGGACTTCGCCAGCGCCCGCAGGACGCGCGCCGCCTGGCCGAGGACTTCGGGGCCGATTCCGTCCGCCGGAATCAGCCCGACGCTGTGCTTCGCCATCGCTTCTCCTTCACGCTCCCGCCCGCCGGGCCGGGAAGGGTCAAAGTCCCTTCTCGATGAGATATTCCACCGGATTGTAGTCGTCCGTCAAAACCGGGCCGTAGAGGCGCGGCGGGGGGGGCGCCACGCGGGCGCGCGCGGCGAACCGGAACTTCGGGTCGCGGCGCATCCGCTCCTCCAGACGGCGGAAGCGGCCCGCCTCCCGATCCCGGAAGCCGAAGAGGAGGATGTTCTGCGGCTGGGCGGGCGCGTCGGGGTCGGTGCTGTAGAGGAGCAGGTCGGGAAACGCCGTCTTCATGGTGCGATAGACGGAGGCGTATATCGCGCTTCCGGGGCCCGAGCGGTAGCCGATGAGGTTCAGCATGAACGCGCCGCCGGGCGCCAGGCGCGCGCGCGCCTCCTCGAAAAACTCCCGGGTGACCAGGTGCGGCGGGATGTTCCGCAGACCGCGGTAGGCGTCGCCCACGATGAGGTCGTACGTCCGCCCCGAGCGCCTCAGGACGCGCCTGCCGTCTCCCGCCACCGTCTCGATATCCGGAAACTCGCCGAGGCGGAAGAACCTGCGCCCCGCCCGGACGACCTCCTCGTCGAGCTCCACGACGGCTATCTCCGTCTCCGGCCTCATCAGGCGCAGCGCCTTGGGCATCGTGAACGCGCCGCCGCCGATGAAAATCGCCCTCCTCATGCGGGGGACGAACAGCGGCGCCAGCTCCAGAAACCGGGTGTATTCATAGAAATACCCGCGGGCGTCGCCCAGTACCATCGCCCCCTCGGGCTGATGATCCAGAAACAGCTCGCGCACCCGCCGGCCGTCCTCCCCGGCGCGCTCGAACACGCGAATCATGTGGTACATGTTCTCCCCCGCCCAGATCGCCTCCTTTCCGACGCCGGGGAGGGCGCGCAGCCACGCCGCGCCCGCCAGCGCCGAGAGCGAGGCGAACGCCGCCATAAGCAGGCTCGCCCGCGCGCTTCGCTTCGAGAAGAGGCCCGCGAGCTCGCCGGAAAGCCAGAGCCCCGCGAGCGCCGTGAGCATGAGCGCGCCCGCCGTCGTCAGGAAGATGCCGTTCAGCCCGAAGAAGGGGATGAAGACGAAGCCCGTCGCGAAGGTTCCCACGATGCTCCCGACGGTGGACCAGGTGAAGAGGCCGCCCGTCACCGCCCCGATGCTCCCGTCTCCCCGCGCGGCGAGCTTCACGGCGAAGGGCGTCAGCGTGGCGAGGACGCAGCCCGGCGCGGCGAAAAGCGCGAGCCCGGCGAACACCGGGCCCGCCCGGAGGCTGAAGCCCTCCTCCATCGAGGGAAGCAGAAGCCCCCGCAGCGCCGGGACTAGAGCCACCAGGCTCGCGCCGGCCAGCATGAGCGCGAAGAACAGCCTGGGCGAGGGTCTCCGATCCGCGAGCCTCCCCCCGATGGAATAGCCCAGGCTCAGCGCGGCGAGGATGACGCCGATCATCGAGGTCCACGTGTAGAGCGTGTTGCCGAAATGGGGAGCGAGCACGCGCCCCGCGGCGATCTCCAGCGCGAGAATCGAGCCGCCGGAGAGAAAAACCGCGAAATGCAGATACCAGCCCGCCACTCCCCCCGCTTCGGTCTGGCGCGCGCGCCCGGGCCGCTTCGACACCGCTCGCTCCTCGAAAGGAAAAGCCGCACTCTATGGCAGGCGGGGCGCGGAGGCAAGCCTCGGCTCCGCCTGGATTTTTTCGCGCCGATGGCGCATAAAGGGAGCCGCGAGCGCCGCGATTTTTCCGGAAACTGAGAAGAGGCCTTGGCTTTCGATAAGGTGTATCCATCCTCCCGAGCCGCCGTCGCCGACATTCCCGACGGCGCGACCATCCTGCTGGGCGGGTTCGGCGGCGCGGGCATTCCCGAGAACCTCCTCGTCGCCATGGCCTCGCACCCGGCGCGCGATCTGACCGTCGTCACCAACCACGCGGGCTTCGGCGAGCGGGGACTCGCCGTTCTGCTGCGCCAGGGCAAGGTGCGGAAAATCATCTGCAGCTACGCCTTCCACAAGAGCGCGTTCGTGTTCCGGGAGCTGTTCCTGGCGGGGAAAATCGAGCTTGAGCAGATACCCCAGGGGACCATGGCCGAGAGAATCCGCGCGGCGGGCGCCGGGATTCCCGCCTTCTACACGCCGACGGGCGTGGGCACGCAGGCGGCGGAGGGAAAGGAGACCCGCGTCATCGACGGGCGCGAGACCCTGCTGGAATACCCCCTGCCCGGAGACGTCGCCGTCATCAAGGCCCACCGCGCCGACGGCATGGGCAACCTCACCTACCGGGGCACCGCCGCGAACTTCAACCCCGTCATGGCGGCGGCCGCTCCGCTCACCATCGCCGAGGTGGAGGAAATCGTGGCGCCCGGCGAGATCGCCCCCGAACACGTGCACACGCCGTCGATCTACGTGCAGAGGGTCGCGCGAGGAGAAGACCTTGGCCTCCGATCAGAGACTTGAAGCCCGCGCCCTGCGGCCGGCCGACATGGCGCGGCGCGTGGCGGCGGAGCTGCCCGAAGGCGCCGTGGTGAACCTGGGGATAGGCATCCCCACGCTGGCGGCGAACTACGTGGCGGCCGACCGCGGGGTGATGTTCATGGCGGAGAACGGCGTCATCGGCGCAGGTCCCCGGCCCGCGCCCGGCCAAGAGGACAAGGACTACATCAACGCGTCGAGAGAGCCCATCACCGCGCTTCCGGGCGCCTCGGTGTTCGGACACGCCGACGCCTTCGCCATGATCCGCGGAGGCCACGTGGATATCGCCGTCATGGGCGCCCTCCAGGTCTCCGCGCGGGGCGACCTGGCGAACTGGACGGTGCCGGGGCTGGGCAAGGGCGGCATCGGCGGGGCGATGGACCTCGCCGCCGGCGCGGGCGAGGTCTATGCCGTGATGACCCACACCATGAAGGACGGCGGCCTGAAGCTGCTGAACGAATGCTCCTATCCCCTCACCGCGCGGGGGGTGGTCTCCAAACTCTTCACCGACATCGCCGTCATCGAGTTCGCTCCCGACGGCCCGCGTCTGAGAGAAGTGGCCGCCGGCCTCTCCGTCGAGGACGTGCAGCGCGTGAGCGAACCCAGGCTCATATCGGGCGAGCCGCCCGGCGCGATGACGCGCGGGGAGCCGGACTAGAGAATTCCTTTCATTCACGGGAGCGGGCCTCATGGGATACAGCGCGGGAAACGTCATCGTCACCACCCTTCACGTCCTGAGCGCCATCCTGGCGGTCGGAGGCGTCGCCTTTCTCCGCTTCGTCGTCCTGCCGACGGCGAAGGGGCTGCCCGAAGCCGAGCGCGGGCCGTTTCTCAAGAGCGTCCAGCGGAGGTTCACGCCGATTCTGCACGGCTCCTTTCTGCTGCTGCTCCTGACGGGGCTTCACCACGTCGCCCGCCTCGTTCGGAGCGGCCTCGCCGTTCCGGGGGCGCTGATCGTCAAGATCGTCCTCGCCCTCGTCATCATCTTCGTGGGCGTCGCGCTCACCATGCCGCGCGGCTTCGAGGGCATGAAGGCCAGGCGCGGCGCCTGGCTCCTGTTCAACCTGATCCTCGCGCTCGTCGTCGTCTATCTGGGCGTCTCGGTCACCCACGGATAGCGCCCTCAAAGGGGAGCGGACGCGATGCGCGCGGGATGGTATGAGCAAAAGGGCGGGGCGCGCGAGGTCATCGAGGTCGGGGAGATGGAGGCGCCCGAGCCCGGCGCGGGCGAAATCCGGGTGAGGCTCCGCGCCTCGGGCGTGAACCCGACGGACTGCAAGCGCCGCGCCGGCCAGGGCGCGGAGGACTGGGGCTACTACCGGCACTTCCCGGACTATCCGAGAATCATCCCCAACAACGACGGCGCGGGCGTCGTGGAGAAGCTGGGGCCCGGCGCGGCGGGGCATGAAGTCGGGGCGCGGGCATGGGTCTTCAACGCGCGCTACAGGCGCGCCTTCGGCGCGGCGGCGCAATACGTCTGCCTGCCCGCGCGGCTCCTGGCGCCCCTGCCGGAGGGGGCTTCGTTCGCGCAGGGGGCGTGCCTGGGGATTCCCGCCATGACGGCGCACCGCTGCCTCTTCGCCGACGGCGCCATAGCGGACAAGACGGTGCTGGTGACCGGCGGCGCGGGCCGCGTGGGCCGCTGCGCGATACAGCTGGCGAAGCGGGCGGGGGCGCGCGTCATCGCCACGGTGAGCTCCAACGCCAAGGCGAGGCTGGCGGAGGAGGCCGATCACCTCGTCAACTACCGCGAGGAGGACGCGGCGGGGAGAATTCTGGAGATCACCGGCGGCGAGGGCGTGGATCGCGTCGTGGACGTGAATCTGGGCGTGAACTGGGAGACGAACTACAAAATCCTGAAAACCGGCGGGGTGATCGCCTCCTATTCCTCCATGGGAGACCGCGCGCCCCGCTTTCCCCACTACGAGCTCATGCTCGGCAACGTCACCATCCGCCTGGTGATGATTCACTGCTGCCCGCCCGACGCCCTGGCGCAGGCGGCGCGGGACGTCTCCCGCGCCCTTGAGGAGGGCGCGCTCCGCCCCCATGTCGCCAAACGCTTCCCGCTCGATGATCTCGCGGGCGCGCACGAGGCCGTGGAGCGGGACGAGGCGGCGGGCCACGTGGTGGTGGATATCGACTGAGCGCGCCGCCGCCCCCGGAAAACGAGCATTCCCCCCGAAAATTCCGCGTCCGAATTGTTCCACGTGGAACAATCGCGCGCGTCTGCCCGCATTTGCCCGCATCTGCGCTTCCGCGGAAGCGGCCGACAGGGTTATATTTCCGGCGTGGGGGAATTGCGCCTCCGGAAGGGGGGAAGACGGAAGAATCGGGGGCCGGGCGGGATGGTCAAAGGGGTCTCTAAAAGGTGGAAAACAGCTCTCTATTTGCAGGATAAAGCCGTGAATTTGTCTGATTTTGCAGAAATTCGCAGACATTCACGCGCGGCGTTTCGGCGCGATCGATTCTTCCCCAAACGCCCGGGGAAACGCCTCCGCCCGGCGAATTCTCCGGCGCGGGAGGCTCCCGAATTGTCGGGCGACCCCGGGGAAGGGCCGTCCCTACGGGTGAGGGCGATGACGGTTTCGTAGGGGCGGTTCGGGAACCGCCCGCGCGTGGCCACCGATCGAAACGGGACGCATGAATGCGTCCCCTACGGTCGAGGCAACCGGTTTTCCGGCGGCGGACGGGCGGGGACGGCGACGGTTTCGTAGGGGGCGCATATATGCGCCCCGCCCGTCCTTCGGCGCGGGGCGCGGGCTTCATCATTTCGCAGGGACAACCCCCTGTGGTTGTCCGTCATTGACGATGGGGAACGATTACAATCCCCTGGATTCCGGCCTTCGCCGGAATGACGGCGGGGGACGAAAATGGTTTCGTAGGGGCGGTTCGTGAACCGCCCGTTTTCAAGAACGATTCGCATCGGAGGCGGCGGGGCGCTCCCGAACGCCCCCTACGGGATGGCCGCGCGTCGTCGGGACGCGAACGCGGCGAGGGACAACCACAGGAGGTTGTCCCTGCGAAAGCAATCCATTCGGCCGCCGCCGGCGGGCGATTCGGGAACCGCCCTTGCGGAAGAGTGATCACGGTGGACAGCCCCCCCCGCGCGCTTCTCACGCGCCGGGCGCGATCCCCAGTTTTCTGAATCCCGACTCCAGGGCGTCGAGCGCCCTGTCGATTTGCGCCTCGGCGTGGGTCGCCATGAGGGTGGCCCGGAGCCTGCTCGTTCCCGGAGGCACCGTGGGCGGGCGAACCGCCAGCAGATAGACGCCCGCGGCCATCATGTAGTCCGCCAGGGCGAGCGCCTTTTCCGCCTCCCCGACGACGATCGGGAAAATCGGGACTTCCGCCCCGGGCGGCGGCGCGTCCGCGGCGACGCCGATGCGGCGCAGCCCGGCGCGAAAGCGCGCGCACAGACCCCTCAAATTCTCCCGGCGGCGCGCTCCCTCCTCGCCCGAGGCGAGGCGAAGGGCGGCGCGGGCGGCGGCGGCGGCGGCGGGCGGCGGGCTGGTCGAGTAGATGTAGGGGCGCGCCCGGTTGACGAGATAGTCCGCCGCGAGGGAATCCGCGCAGGCGAACGCGCCGCAGGAGGCGAGCGCCTTGCCCAGCGTGCCCATGGAGACGTCGATTTCCTCCTGCACCCCGAACCAGGCACCGCACCCCCCGCCCCGCTCGCCGAGCACCCCCGTGCCGTGGGCGTCGTCCACCAGCAGCATGGCGCCGCGGGCGCGCGCGAGGGCGCAGATGTCGGGAAGCGGCGCCAGGTCGCCGTCCATGCTGAACACCCCGTCCGTCACGATGAGCCTGCGCCGGGCGGAGGCGGCCTTCCTCAGGGCGTCCTCCAGGCGGTTCGCGTCCCCGTGGGGATAGACGTGGACGCGCGCCCGGGAGAGCCGGCACCCGTCCACGATGCTCGCGTGGTTGAGCTCGTCGCTGAAGACGGCGTCGCCCGCCCCGGCCAGTGCGGTGATGATGCCCAGGTTCGCCAGGAATCCCGACCCGAAGACGACCGCCCCCTCCTTCTCCTTGAAGGCGGCCAAGGCGCGCGCCAGCGCCTCGTGGTCTTCCATGTGGCCGGAGATCAGGGGAGAGGCGGACGCGCTCGCGCCCGAGGCGCGCAGGGCCTCCGCGGCCGCCCCGATGACGGCGGGATGATTCGCCAGACCCAGATAGTTGTTGCCCGAAAGGTTGATGAGGGTCTCGCCGCCGAAGCGCGCGGTCGGCCCCTGCCCCCCCTCCAGGACGCGCAGCCGCCGGCGCAGGTTCGCCGCCGAGAGCTCGCGCAGCTCCTCCGCCATCCGCGTCTTCCAGTCCCCCGGGGGGGCGCTTTCGCCGGCCTCGTCCATGCGGGCATTGTAGAAAACCGGGGCGCGCCGGAAAAGCGGGAGGGCGGAAACCCTTGCGCCGCGCGGGGGATGGTGTCATTTTCAGCGCGAGCCGCCGCGCGGATTTCTCTCGACCGGGAAGGGCTTTCTCTCTTGAACTGGCTTTGGGTGGCGGGCGGCGGCGCCCTCGGCAGCGCGCTGCGCTACGGATGCGCCCTCGGCGTCCAGAGGTGGGCGGGCGGGAGCTGGCCCCTCGGCACGCTGGCGGTCAACCTGCTGGGCTCCTTCCTCATCGGCGGGACGTTCGGCCTGCTCCTCGTCCGGGATTCCCCGGGCGAGGGGGCGCGCCTGTTCCTCACGGCCGGCCTGCTGGGGGGATTCACCACCTTCTCCGCCTTCAGCATGGAGACCCTGCGCCTCCTCCAGGAGGGCGCCTGGCTCCCCGCCGCCCTCTACGTCGCGCTCTCGGCGGCGGGCGGCCTCCTCGCCGCCTGGGCGGGCTTCCAGCTCGCCGCCTGGCTGGCGTGACGGGGGCAAAAAAGTAATGATATACTTGACACACGTTGAATCATAGCCTATATTACGTGTATAATCAAACAGGAGAGGCTATGATGCAATTCAACAACCTGCTGGAAATGGTAGAGACTTTCGACTCCGAGGAAAAGTGCATAGAGCATCTGGCGGCCTTGCGCTGGCCGGACAGGGTTATTTGCCCGAAGTGCGGATGCTTCGAGCATATCAACCCTATCAGGACGCGCAACCTCTGGTGGTGCGGCGATTGCAAGAGACAATTCAGCGTCCGCATCGGGACGATATTCGAGGAGAGCCGCATCAGCCTCAAAAAATGGTTCAAGGCGATCTGGCTCATCACGAGCCACAAGAAGAGCATCAGTTCTCATCAGCTGGCCCGCGATATCGGCGTCACGCAGAAGACGGCGTGGTTTCTCAATCACCGCATCCGCGAGGTGATGGCCGAAATGGACAACGGCGGCGGTCTGTTCGGCGTGGTGGAGATAGACGATACCTATATCGGCGGCAAGGAAAAGAACAAGCACAACAACAAGCGGACGCTCGGGAGTCAGGGGCGAAGCGGCAAGACGAAAGCGCGGTTATCGGCATGAAGGAGCGGGGCGGCAATCTCCGCGCCTTCAAGGTGGACAACCTCAGAGGCGATACGATCCGCGTGGTGGTGAGCAAGAACGTGATCCCCGGATCCCACATCATCACGGACGAGTTCAGGGGCTATCGGGTCGTGGCGGAAGCCTACGCGCATGACAGCGTGAATCACTCCAAAGACGAATACGGGCGCGCCTCGCTCCATACGAACACCATCGAAAACGCATGGTCGTTGTTCAAGCGCGGCATCGTGGGCATCTACCACAAGATCAGCGACAAGCACCTGCAACGATACCTTGATGAGCTCATGGCGCGGGCGAACACGCGGGAGATCGCCGACCATGAGCGCGTCAACCGCTTTCTCGCGGGCGTCCACGGCCACCGCCTCACCTACGCGGAGTTCAAGTCGTGAGCGGGCTGTCGTTCGAGCAGGCGCCGAGTTACGCGGCGAAGCCCGCCGCGCCGCGTGATACGTTCGTCAATATCGTCCACGGCGACTGCCTTGAAAAAATGCGGGAGATTGAGCCGGCAACAGTTCACCTGGTTGTCACCGACCCGCCCTATTTCCTCGACGGACTCGATGAGAAGTGGCGCAAGGGCAAGGCGGACGCGACAAGGGGGACGGGCGCGATAGGCGGCTTGCCCGTCGGGATGAAGTTCGACCCGGAGCAAGGGCGGCGGCTTCAAGCGTTCATGGGCGAATGCGGCGGTCTGATGCTGGACGCCATGAAGCCCGGAGCCTTCGCCGCCGTTTTCTCACAGCCCAGGCTGGCGCACCGCATGGCGTCAGGATTGGAAGATGCGGGGTTCGAGATACGCGACCTGCTGGCGTGGCACTTCACGCGGCGGGCGCAGTTCAAGGCGTTTTCGATGGATCACTTCGTGGACAAGATGAAAATCCCGACCGCCCGCAAGCGGACGATGAAGCGGGAATTGGCGGGGAGAAAAACGCCGCAGCTGCGCCCGCAGTTTGAGGCCGTCGTTCTCGCCCAGAAACCACGCGAGGGGACGTTCGTGAACAACTGGCTTGCCCACGAGACAGGGCTGATGGACGCATCCGCCAGCCTCGACGGAACCGCTCCGGCTACGGTGATGACGGTTGAGAAACCACACGACAGGAACGGACACCTCACGCCCAAGCCTATCCTTCTTTGCGAACACCTGATCAATCTGTTCTCCAAGCCGGGGCAGGTCGTGCTTGATCCGTTCCTCGGAAGCGGCGCAACGGCAATCGCCGCCATGCGAACGGGGCGCTCCTGCATCGGGATCGAGATCGAAGCAGACTACGCCCAAATGGCGGAAGAGAGACGACTGAGGGAGGCGCAACGATGAACGGTATCCGGCCCAAGCAATTCGCTCGCATGGGAGAGTTCCACCTGGAAGAAGCCGTGCTGGACGTCCTGCTTGAAGCGAAGCACGAGAGCGAATGCCTGGGAGCGGCGGAAATCAGCAAGCGGGCGGGCATCTATCGGGAACGCGGATCGGAGGACATTATGAATGACGCCATCGTTCATGGTCTGCTGGCGAAGCTGGCAGACGCAAACCGCGTTCAAAGATGCACGCAACAGAATCAGCGCGGCGGATGGGAGATCACGGACAGGGAGTTCGCTATCCGAAGGGACGACGTGCGTTAAGTATATCATTACCAAAGCGAAATGTCTTTCAACCTGCGTCAAATGCGCTGTCGCCCCGGGTTTTTCTTTTCCCCGCGCGCTTCGCGCTCCCTCGCTCAGATCGAGCCCCACTCCCCGCCGTCCACCTGGAGCGCCGCGCCCGATATGTAGCTCGCCCGCTCGCTGGCGAGAAAGGCGACCGCCGCCGATGGCGGCCTTGCCCCTCAGCCCCAGATCCATTCGCTCATCCTCCGACGCGCGCCTTCCCGCCGGGCGCCTCCGGCGCGCGATTGAGAAGCCCCCGCGCCCCCCGTATAATCGGCGCGTCCCGCCGCCCGCCCGCCGACCGAAAGGGAGAACGATGACGGAGCGCGCCGATTTTCGTCAATTCTACCGCGACGCCCACGAGGCGGACCTCCTCACCGACCGCGAGAAGCGGCTCATGGGCCTCGCCGTCGCCATCGCGCGAAACTGCCAGCCGTGAGTGGAGCGCCGCCTGGCGGACGCCGGGCGAGCGGGCATCGGCGAGGAGACGCTCGACGCCGCCTTCGACCTGACGGCCGCCGTCATCGCCGGAATCGCCCAGAGCATGAACCATCGCTACAAGGCGTCGCGCGAGCGGGGCGGCGCGTAGGGGCTTCGGCGTGACGGGCTGGATCAGGAAGATCCTCGCCTCGGAGGATCCGGCCCGCCTCCGCCCCTCGCGGGACGCGCGCCCCCCGCCGCAGGGAGAGGCGCCCGAGGATCGCCCCGACGTCCCCGTCAGGCCGGTCTGGCACTTCCTCATGTATTTCATCATGGGCGCGGGCTTCGACGCCCTGTTTCCCACCGACGCCTTCCCCGAGGGGGCGCGCTTCACGCTGGGCGCCGGGCTGGTGGCGGCGGGGGCGGCGCTCCGCGCGGCCGCCATCGGACGCCTCGGAAAAGCCGGGACGCGCCACGAGACGGACAGGCCCGCGCGCGTCCTCGTCACGGAGGGGCCCTACCGCCTCTCGCGCAACCCCATCTACCTGGGCCTCATCCTCTTCTATCTGGGGCTCGGCGTCTTTCTCAACAACTTCTGGATATTCGCCCTGGGCGCGCCCCTGTTCGCCACGATTCACGCGGTCGTCGTCGCGCGCGAGGAGGAATACCTCGAAGGGAAATTCGGCGAGGCGTACCGCGCCTACCGCGAGAGGACGCGCCGCTGGCTGTGAAGGCGCGGGAACGCGAAGCCCCGCTCCGGGCCTAGCGCACGCCCCTGGGTCTGGGCCGCGCCTTGCGCCTCGCTACCTCCTTCTTCACCTGGGCGGCCGATTTGCCGCCCGTCTCGACGCCATAGACCTCGCCCACGCGGGTGTGCCTGTCCATCACGCGCATGAAGGCCAGGTCCGAGAGCTCGGCCAGCACCATCTCGCAGGTGCTGAAGATGGTGCAGCCCTCCACGAGGTGGCCGCCGAAGCAGGTCGCCTCGGGCCTCCCCATCGAGATGGTGACGTGGGCGTGGAGATAGGGCTCGCCCTTTTCGGTCTGGGTGATGTTCCCGCTCATCTGGAGCAGTTCGAGCGGGCCGTTGATGGGCGTGAAGATGCGGCACTCGTCGTTGATGGGAAACGGATCGGGAAACCGCCAGACGTTCCTCAGCACCGCCTTCTGCAGGCTCGCCGCCACGCTCAGGATGACGCCCGCCTTCACCCCCTTTTCCCGGCAGATTTTGAGCGTCGTGCCGAACAGGTCGTCCCCCGGCGCCATGCGGACGGCGAGGACGCGGCCGATGCCCGCCTCGGCCACGTCGTAGCGGGGCTTGCGGGTCTTCCAGTCGGAGTTGTCGAAGTTCGTGAGCTTTCTCGCCATGGATTCTTTCTCCCCCAGAGGCTTCCCGCCTCGCGCTGGAAAAAGTGAAAGGGTGAATGCCGAAGAGCGCCTTCGGCGCGCGCCCCCGAGCCGGGAGCGCGGACGCATTCTAGGCCCGCGGCGGCGAAATGAAAACCGCCCCGGCGGCCCGGCGCTCCGCGCGGGGAGGCGCGGAGGCCGCCTCAGTCCTCCGGCGCCTCGTAGCGCGCCTCGCCCGCCGTGACGGTGCAGACGACGCGGGCGCGCGCGTCGAAGACGTCGCCCAAATCCGGCGCGCCCGCCCCCGGCGGGGGGCGCAGGACGCAGAAGTCGGCGGGCGCCCCGGGCGCCAAAACGCCCAGGTCATCGAAGCCCAGGGCGCGGGCGCCCGCGCGGGCGCACAGGTCGAGCAACTCTGCGTCCGTGAAGTCCGCCCCCGCCTCCCGGAGGGCGCGCGCCTCGTCCAGAATCGAGAGCGTGGGGCTGCTCGCCCGGCTGTCCGTCCCCAGGCAGAGCTCCAGCCCCGCCTCGCGCATTCCGTTCGCGTCGGCGAAGGGGTGGCCGAAGAAGCGCGCCGAGCGCGGGCAGAGGCAGACGCGCGTCCCGCTTCGCGCGAGAGCCTCCCAGTCCTCCGCGTTCGTCTGGTTCGCGTGGAAGGCGAGGGAGAGGCCGGCGAGCGCGCCCCCCGCCTCCAGGTGCGCGGCGGGGCGCAGGCCCGAGGGTCGAAACCCCTCCAGGGAGCCGTTCAGCGCGCGATGCGCCTCGGCGAGCGCGCCGCCGCCCGTCCGCAGGAACTCGGCCTCGTGCGGACTCTCCGCCAGGTGCGTCGCCGCGGGCCAGCCCCGCGCCCGCGCCGCGTCCGTCGCCGCGCGGTAGAGGGCGATCGAGGCGGTGTAGGGCGCGTGGGGGCTCAGGCCGCGGCGGAGGGCGCCGGGAAGCGGCCCGCGGTATTCGGGAAAGGCGTCCAGCGCCGCGAGCCTCCCCGCCAGAATCTCCTCCGCGCGCGCCGGGTCCAGCCCCAGCGCCTCGTGGAACACCACCCCGCGCATTCCGGCGTCGGCCAGCGCCGTCGCGCTCTCGCCCGAGGTCGAGACGTCGCCCACGCAGGTTACCCCCGCGGCCAGGCTCGCCGCCGCGCCGATTCGCGCGGACGCCAGAAACAGATGGGCGGGCCAGCCCCGCGTCTCCCGCACGAGCGAGACGATCCACTCCCCCATCGGCGCGGGGGGGCGGGCGAGGCCCGAGAGCTCGAGGTGGGCGTGGGCGTTGACGAGGCCGGGGAGCAGAATCGCGCGGCCGAAGTCGCGCTCGCGGGCGAGGGGGGCGTCCGGGCGGACGAAGCCCTCCTCGCCCGCCGCGAGAATCCTCCCCCCCGAGACGAGGAGCGCCCCGCGCCGGACGGGAGGCGACGCCACGGGACACGCCAGGTCAGCGAGCCACAGCTCCATGCCCTGCGGAGCGGGGGGCGGTTCCGTCGCCAAGGGAGGCTAGTCGATCAGCTCGTAGAAGAAGTTGCGGCGCCGGGGGGCGAAGCCCGCGTTTCGCGCCATGCGGTGAAGGTCGGCCTCGTTCAGGGCGTAGGTGGTGCCGGCGGCGCTCACCACGTTCTCCTCCAGCATGGTGGAGCCCATGTCGTTGCAGCCGAAGCGCAGGGAGAGCTCGCCCACCTTCATCCCCTGCGTCACCCAGGAGGACTGGAAGTTCTCCACGTTGTCGAGATACAGGCGGCTGATCGCCAGGGTTCGCAGATACTCGGCGCTGCCCACCGTGGGCGCCCGCAGCGCCGCCGAGCCGTCGTTCTGGAACGTCCAGCAGACGTAGGCCGTGAAGCCGCCCGTCTCGTCCTGGAGGGCGCGCAGGCGATCCAGATGCTCGATGCGCTCCGCGTCCGTCTCCGCGTGGCCGAACATCATCGTGGCGGTGGAGCGAAGCCCCAGCCCGTGGGCGGCGCGCGTGACGTCGAGCCAGCCCTGCGCGTCCACCTTCAGCCGGGAGATTTTCCGGCGCACGCGGTCCACGAGAATCTCGCCGCCGCCGCCGGGCAGGGAGTCCAGCCCCGCGCAGCGCAGCCGCGCGAGGACGACGTCGTAGGGCATGTCCTCGAGCCGGGCGATGTGGTGAATCTCCGGCGGACTCAGGGCGTGCAGGTGGAGGTCGGGGAACTCCTCCTTCATCCAGGAGAAGAGCGTCTCATACCATTCGATCCGCAGGTCGGGGTGATGCCCCCCCTGTAGGAGCACCTGCCTGCCGCCGGCGGCGTAGAGCTCCTCTATCTTCCGCCTTATCTCCTCCCGCGTCCGGACGTAGGCTTCGGGGTGCCCCCCCGGCGGGCGGTAGAACGCGCAGAACGAGCAATACACGTCGCACACGTTCGTGTAGTTGACGTTCCTGTCCACGCAGTAGGTGGCGAAGCCCTCCGGGTGCAGGCGGGCGCGCGCGTCGTCCGCCGCCGCGCCGAGCGCCGCCAGGTCCTCGCCCTCGAGCAGCGCCAGCCCCTCCTCGAAGGAGAGCCGCCCGCCGCCCGCCGCCTTCTCGAGCGCCTCGTGGAACGCCGCAGTCGCCGTGGTCATGGATTTTCCTCAACGAGAGCCCGGCCGCGCGCCATCATGCGCGAGCGCGCCCGAAGGGTCAAGACGCGGGGCGGGAGCGCCCCTGGCCCGGCGCGAGGTCGCGGGGGTCTTCGATGGCGCGGATGGTCAGCGGCGCGGCGCGGTTGCGCAGCGCGATCTCGCGCGTGGGAAAGGCGGAGGCGTCCACCCCGGCGCGCTCGGCGACCTCGGCGGAGATGACGAGGCGGCAGCCGTATTCCTTGGTCAGCTCCTGAAGGCGGCTGGCCGCGTTCACCGTGTCGCCCACCGCCGTCAGGTACTTCGCCACGCCCCGGCCCATCTGCCCCACCACGGTGGGGCCCGCGTGCACGCCGATGCCGACGCGGAGGGGCTGCTCCAGCTCCCCGGCGAGGGTTTCGCTCATCCCGTCCAGCGCGTCCACGATGGCGCGGGCCGCGGCGAGGGCGCGCCTGCACCCCTCCCCGGGGCCTTCCTCCACCCCGAAGAGCGCCATGACGCCGTCGCCCACGAACTGATTGATAACGCCCCCCTCCCGGGCAATGGCCTCGCCCATGACCTCAAAGTAGCAATTCAGGAAAAACACCACGTCGTAGGGGAGCTTCTTCTCGGAAATGCGCGTAAAGCCTCGCAGATCGGCGAACAGGACGGCGATGCCGCGCTCCTCGCCCGAGGCGTAGCCCCTCTCGCCCAGGCCCTGCGCCGCGTCCGCCCGCGCGGGCAGCAGGAGCATCACCGAGACGTCCGTCTTCGGCCGCAGCTGGCACGCGAGGCGAACGCCGGGCGGCGCCTTGATGCGCTCCAGCACGCGGCGCTCCTCCGGCGCGGGGGGCGGCAGGGCGTCGGCCCCGCCCAGCACCCGCGCCCGGCAGGTGGAGCATCGCCCGCGTCCCCCGCATACGGATGCGTGGGGGACGCCGGCGGCGCGGCTCGCCTCCAGAAGGGTGGAACCCACCGGGGCGGCGGCCTCGCGCCCGCCCGCGTAGGAGACGCGAAACGTCCTGCGCCTTCGCTCTCGGGCGCAGCGCGCCTCGCGCGCGAGCAACGTCAGGGCGAGAAGGCCCAGATAGCCCCACCAGAGCGCGTCGCGCGCCGCGTGGAGCGCCGCCCTCTCCGCGCGGTTCGGCCCCCTGTCGCGGATTCGCGTCTCGCGGAGCCGGTCGCGCTCCCGGGAGAGCCTCGCCGCCTCGCGTCCGCCCTGGCTGAAGCCCGCCAGCGAGAGGGCGGCGAGAAGCACGGCGGCGCAGAGGGCGGTCGGAAACCACCTTCCATACCAGGGCTTGAGCCGCAGCCAGTAGTGCAGGCCGACGCAGCCGTGCGTCCAGGCGACGATCAGGAAAGCCGCCTGCTTGAAGCCCACCTCCGGCGACCGCTCCCAGTAGAGGAACATCAGGCGCGTGTAGGAGTCCGCCGTCCCGAACCACTCGTAGGCCAGGCGCGTGCCCACGACGTGGGAGATCATGAACAGGGGAATCGAGAGGCCGAGAACGATCTGCGCCGCCTCCCACGGAGGCATCCGCAGGCTGCGCCGGCTGAACAGCGCGCAGAGCGTGAGCGCGGCGTGCAGAAAGAGCGAGCCGTAGAACAGCAGCGTGCCGACGCCGCTTCGCCAGAACCACAGAAACCAGCTTCTGCCCGCGTCCATCGCGTCGAGCGAGACCAGCCCCAGGGCGTGGTTCAGCAGATGGGCGGCGAGAAAGGCGAAAAGAACGCAACCCGTCCCGAGCCGCAACGTCCTGAGGCGGGAGGGCGCGGGGAGGCCGGCCGCGGGAGGACCGGAGGTCACAGGACGCGTCCCCGGCGGAGGATTCACGGGAGAGGGTTCGACTCCAGAAACTTTTCCATCTCGGCGAGGAAGGCTCCGGGCTGATCCTGGAAGACGCCGTGTCCCGCGTCGGGAATGACGGAGAGGCGGCAGTCGGGGACGCCGCTCATATACGCCTCAGCGAAGTCGAGCGGCCCCGCGTCGTTCTCGCCGTAGCACACCCAGGTGGGCGCGGTGACGGCGGACAATTCCGCCCGCAGGTCGGGCATTCCGAACAGCGCGCTCGCCGTATCCGCGAACGTCCGGGGCGTATTCTTCAGAAATCGCTCCCGATGCTCCCGCGCGCGCGGCCCCTCGCGCAGGCTTTCGGGAATCTCGCCCCGGCGCAGTTTGAACTCGAAGAGCGCCTCCATTCCTTTCGTCTCGGCCACGCGCAGCTGCGCCTCGAACATCTCCCGATACGCGCCCGAGGGCGGCCCGGCGGAAGAAGCGGAGAGCATGAGGCGATTCAGGCGCTCCGGATGCCGGATGGCGAGCATCGTCCCCGTTCTCCCGCCCATGCTCTGGCCGAGGTAGTCGGCGCGCTCGATTCCCATGGCGTCGAGAAAGCCCAGCGCGTCGTCCGCGAACGTCCGTATGGCGTAAGGCCCCGCGGGTTTGTCCGAATCGCCGTGGCCGCGCAAATCGATCGCCAGCGTCCTGAAGCGCGCCGCCAGACGCTCGATGATGGGCGCGAAGGCGAAATGCGAACCCTGAAACCCATGGACGAGAAGGAGCGGAGGCCCCTCGCCGCGCTCCTCGTAGTGAAGGTTCACGCCGCTCACCCGCGCTTTCGGCAAAGCCTGCTCCTTTTCTCGGCGAAGCGCCGAAGGCTCACGGCGCGAGGGCGGGCCGCGCCCCCCTGAGCTCCGGCGTCGCCTCCTCGTAGGCGCGCGCCACGCGCAGGACGTCCGCCTCCCGCCAGGGCGCGCCCGCGATCTGCAGGCCCATGGGCATTCCGCAGGCGTCCCTGCCCATCGGCAGGACGAGGGCGGGAAAGCCCGTGGCGTTGTGCGGCGAGAGAAACGGCCGGTGGATATGGGCGTAGGGAACCCCTCTTCCGTTGACTTGCGCGACGAGGGTCTCGACGGGCGGGGCGGCGCAGGGCATGGCGGGCTGGAGGAGCGCGTCCGCCCCCTCGAAGAAGCGCGCCGCCTCGCGCCGGAGCAGGACGCGCTCGCGCATGGCGCGCGCGTAGTCGGCCATGGGGATTCGGAACGACCACTCCAGCCGCTCGCGCACGTCCTCCCCGTAGCCCCCGGGGTCGCGCTCGAAAAACGGCCTGTGGAACTCGGCGAACTCAGGGCCCGCGATGGAGGGAAACAGCGCCATGAGCCGCTCGTGACGCGCGAAGGAGACCTCCTCCACTTCGGCGCCCAGGGCGCGCAGCGCCTCCACCGCGCGCGCGAAGGCCGCCATGACCTCGGCGTCCGCCACCGCGCGCCCGTGGTAGTCCGGGCAGACGAGCAGGCGGCTTCCGCGCACGCCGTCCGAAAGCCCCGCGGCGAAGTCGGGGACGGGAGCGTCCCGCGACTTGGAGTCGGCCGGGTCAAAGCCCGCCATCGCCTGAAGCATGAGCGCGGCGTCCTCGACGGAGCGCGCGATGGGGCCCGCGTGGTCGAAGCTCGGGACGTTGGGACACACCCCCCGCAGGCTCACCCGGCCGTGGGTGGGCTTGAGCCCCACGACCCCGCACAGGACGGCGGGGTTGCGGATGGAGCCGCCCGTGTCCGTGCCGATCGCCATGGGCGCCAGGCCCGCCGCGCAGGCGGCGGCCGAGCCGCCGCTCGAGCCGCCCGCGATGCGATCGAGCCGCCAGGGGTTTCGCGTCGCACCGTAGTGGGGGTTGATGGTCGTCGAGGCGGCCGCGAACTCGTGCGTGTTCGTCTTGCCCAGCAGGACGGCGCCCGCCCGCCCGAGCCGCCGGACGACCTCCGCGTCCTCGCGCGGGACGTTCTCCCGATGAAACGAGGAGCCGTTCGTGGTGAGGACGCCCGCCGTGTCCACGATGTCCTTGGCGGCGAAGGGGACGCCGTGCAGCGCGCCGCGCCAGCCCCCCTTCATGACTTCCGCCTCGGCGGCGCGCGCCTCCTCCATCGCGCGCTCGGCGGCGACCGTCTGGCAGGCGAAGACGGCGGGGTTCACCGCCTCTATCCGGCGCAGATGCGCCTCCGCCACCTCGACCGGGGAGACCTCCTTCGTCCGGATCGCCCGCGCGAGCCCGGCGACGCCCGAGAAGCAGAGGTCGTCGTCCGCCCCGCCCGCGGCCTCCTCCTTCCGCCCCTCCGCCTCCCGGACTTCCACCCGGCGCGCAGGCTCGCCCACGCGCCGCGCCTCCCAGCCCGCGGGCGCCAGGCCGTCCTCGACCAGAAAGGCGTAGTAGCGGCCGAGACCTTCCAGCTCCTCCTCTCCTACGTCGTAGCGGACGCGCTCGGTGAGGTAGCGCCGCGCCGCGTCCTCATCCACGCCCGGCGGAAGGGGCCCGGTGAGTATCTCCTCCATGCGCGCCGCGCCCGCCTCCTTCGCGCCCCGCAGAAGCGCCGCGCTTTCGGCGTCCCCCGCCCCCGGCCGGAACACCCAGAGCGCATAGACGAAGGGAAGCCCCGTGAAGTCGCTCCACTCCTCGCCCAGGTCGAGGACGTAGTGCGCCCCCGGCGGCTCCCGCAGGGCGTTGTCCCCGATGAGGAGGAAGGCGTCGAGCGCCTCGTCCTCCCGGGGCGGGGCGAGCGGATCGATGGGAACGAACTCGGGACTCGCCCCCCACCTGCGCCTGAGATAGACGCGCGCCATGTTCGCCGCCGCGAGCGACCAGCTGTCCAGCCCCACGCGGCGCAGGGCGTCCGCCGGCTTCCGGCAGTAGAGGCGGATGCTCTCCACGGCCCCCCGGCTCGCGATGCCCACGCCGGGGACGAAGCGCGCCCCCGGCGTCTCGAACAGGGCGAACGAGGAGACGAGGGCGCCCTCCAGCTCGCCGCGAGCGAGCATCCGCGCCAGCTTCGAGGGGGGTTCGACGATCAGCTCGACCCGCGGCTCGCTCTCCAGCGCGATGGTGAGCGGCCGCGCGTTCAGGAAGGGGACGGTGCCGAGCCGCACGGCCTCGCTCAGGCGTGAACGGCCCATTGCTCTCCCTGGCGGACGACTTCGCGGTAGAGCGTGTCGCGCTCGACGGGTTCGCGCCCCGCCTCGCGGATGAGGCCGCGAATGTCGCTCACCGTGAGCTCGCGCGGCGTCTTCGCGCCCGCCATGTGGTAGATCTTCTCCTGTACGACGGTGCCGTCCAGGTCGTCCACGCCGTAGCGCTGGGAGATTTGCGCGATGGGCTGGCCCACCATGATCCAGTAGGCCTTGACGTGGGGAACGTTGTCGAGCAGGAGGCGGGCCGCGGCGTAGTTCCTGAGGTCGAGAATTCCGCCCGCCGGGGGAACGTCCTCCATCTGCGTGTTCTCGGGATGGAACGCCAGGGGGATGAAGGTGGTGAACCCGCCCGTCTCGTCCTGAAGCGCGCGCAGCCTGAGCATGTGATCCACGCGATCCTCGTTCGACTCCACGTGCCCGTAGAGCATGGTGCAGGTGCTTCGGATGCCCTTGCCGTGGGCGACGCGGTGGATGTGGAGCCAGTCCTCCGCCGAGTGCTTGCCCCTGCAGATTTTCGAGCGCGTGGGCTCGGCGAAGATTTCCGCCCCCCCGCCCGTGAGCGAGCCCAGGCCGGCGCGCACGAGGCGTTCGAGCGTCTCCTCGACGCTCGTCCCGGCGACGCGGTCGGCGAGCCAGCGAATCTCCGTCGCCGTGAAGACCTTGAGGTGCAGCCGGGGGTGCATCTCCTTGATGCCCCGGATCATTTCGAGATAGTAGTCGAAGGGCAGGTCCGGGTGGAGGCCGCCCACCATGTGGAACTCGGTGCGGCCGCGGCCCAGGGTCTCCGCCATCCTGAAGATCTCATCGAGCGAATGGGCGTAGGCGTCCTTCTGGCCCTCCTTCTTGCCGAAGGCGCAGAACTTGCACGCCTTCCACAGCACGCAGACGTTGGAGTAGTTGATGTGGCTGTTCACGTTGTAGTAGGTGCGGTCGCCGTGCAGCCGCTCGCGCGCGAGGTTCGCCATCCAGCCGACGGCGTTCACGTCCTCCGCCTCGTAGAGGCGGACGCCCTCCTCGAAGGAAAGGCGCTCTCCCGCCTCCACCTTTTCGAGAACGTCGCCCAGCGGCCCCCTGAGGACGCGGGCGCGCATGAAGTCCCCGCTCACGGCTTCACCTCGCTCTCCATCATTCCGCCGGGGCGCCCCGCGCGACGGGCCGCCCGCGCAAAGACGCATTCTGGAAGCGCGGGGAGGGGTTGTCAACGCCGGCCCCTCCGCGCGCCCGTCTCCGCCCGCCGCGGCGTCATTCGCCGAAGAGGTATTTGACGCCGAGGGTCAGGGAATAGTGGTCCATGCCGCTGATTTCGGTGACGCTCTTGATGCCGGGAGCCGGGTGTTCGGCGTAGCCGCCCGCGTCCTCCATGTCATCCACCATGCCGTAGGAGAGCTTGAGCCCCAGCAGAAAGCGCTCGCTCACGCGGTAGTCCAGGCCCGCGTGGAGATGCGTGGAGAGGACGGAGTCCTTGAGGTCGACGTCCTGCCGCGCGTCGTAGCGCTCGGGAGAGGCGCAGTCCGGCGCGGAGTTCGCGCACGAATACCGGGCCTCGAAGCGCACCCCGGAGAGCTTGACGAAGGAGACGCCCAGACCGGCGCCCAGGTAGGGCGTGAAGCGGCTCCCGGACAGCGCGAAGTCGTGATAGACCCCGAGCGCCAGGGTGCGCGTCTCGAGCCGATCCGCGTCGACCCGCGTGGCGCTCGCGTAGCCGCTCGCCGGGTTGACGGCGAGGGGGGCGCCGTCCAGGTAGGAGATGCTGGAGAATTTCTGCTTGACCTTGTTCCTGCGCTCGCTCAGCGACAATTCCAGACGCCAGCGTCCGAACACGCGGCCGACCGCGACCTCGAACGCGGCGGCGCTCTCCGGGTCGAGATCGTAGAGCCAGCGAAAGCCCTTGTCCGCGCCGGCGGAGCAGCCGAGGTCCGGGTAGCAGGTGGGGTCGTCGTTGCGGCCCGCCTGCTCCATGCCCGAGACCCGGCTCGCCCCGACGCTCGCGCCCACGTACCACCCGGAGCGGGCGTCCTCCGCGGCCGCGCCGGAAGCGGCGAGGACGGCGCACGCTCCCAGCGCGGCGCCCAGAACGCGCAGTCTCTCCCATGAGCGCCGCATCTCTCGCCTCCCCTTTTCGGTTCGCGCGGGCTTTCCCTGATTCCGCCGGGGCGTCCCGCTCATCGGCCGCACGCGGCGAAGGCGCATTCTGAGAGCGCGGCGCGGGACGTCCACGCGGGGGGAGCGCGTCAGGCGCTCTCCCGCGGAAGCCGCTCGATGGCGACCTCGGTCTCCAGGGCCGAGGCGGCCTCCCCCAGGAACACCCCCCGGCTCGGAGGGACGTCGGCGTAGTCGCGCCCCACCGCCACCCGCACGTGCCGCTCGTCTCCCTCCGTGTTGTTGGTCGGGTCGAAGCCGAGCCACCCCAGGCCGGGAAACCAGCACTCCACCCAGGCGTGGCTCTCGCCGCGCGCCGCGCCCTCCTCTTCCGGCCCCAGGTAGCCCGAAGCGTAGCGGCACGGAATCCCCCACTCGCGCAGAATCGAGGCCATGACGTGGGCGTAGTCCTGGCAGACGCCCCGGCCGGTCTCCAGGATGCGCTCGATGGGCGAATCGGCGTCGGTGTGTCCCGGAACGTAGTCGAACGCCTCGTGCAGTTTGGCGCAGAGCTCCCGCGCGCTCGCGAGCGGATCGCCCCCCGGCCGGACGCCCCTGGCCGCCATGAACTTCTCGAGCGCCGGGCTCGGGCGGACGAAGCGGCTCGGCCGCGTCATCGGCCACAGCTCCGGCGTCTCCGCCGCGCGGCGCAGCGCCTCCTCCGCGCCCGGCTCCAGCCGATCCGGCGCGGGCGCGGGCGCCGCCGCCTCCACCGTCGAGCGCGCCGTCACCTCGAAGCGCTCGTGCGGGGCGGGACAATCCAGAAAATGCCCGACGTTGCCGAACGGATCGGAGAACTCGAACAGGGGGGCCTCCGGGTCGGTCTGAACCGAGAACGCCAGGACGGCCTGGGCGCGGTCGCGGACGGGGCACACGTAGAGCGTCATCACCGAGGCGCGCACCGGGGCGGCGTAGTCGAAGCGCATTCCGTGCTCGATTCGGTAGCGCGCGCTCACGCCGGCGCCTCCCCGCTCAGGGGGCGGCTGACGTAGGCCGCCATCACCAGGTCGTGCAGGGCGCGCGCGTCGCTCCACGTCGCGCGGAAGAACTCCTCCGCCTCCGCGGCGGCCCCCTCCATCTCGACCGCCGCCGTGAGGCGAAGCGCCATGCGGTGCGGGGGGGCGAGCGGGTAGCGGGCGCCCAGCGGATCGACGCCCGCGAGCAGCTCCTCGACCCGCTGGAGCGAGAAGCGGAGCGAGCGGGGCAGCTCCGGGTTCCGCGTGAGGAAGTCGAGCGCGTCGTCGCGGCGAACCCGCATGGAGCGGCTGCGGCAGTAGAGCTCGTAGGCGCCGCAGGCGTGAAGGAGGTCCGCCCAGGAGAGCGCCGCGCCGCCTCCCTCCTCGCGGGCGAATTCCACCCACGCGCCCAGGCGGGCGGCCTGGTGCTGCGCCCGCTCGATGAACCGGCCGAGTTCGAGAAAGCGCCAGGCGTCGTCGCGGGGCATCGCCGCGTCCACCACCCCCGCGAACAGCCTCATGCGGTCGATCACCCCGCGCGCGAGGGCGGCCGGCTCCTCCGCCCACGCGGCGGCGAAGCCGGCTTCGCGCATCCACAGATAGCCCTGGTTGAGGCGCGTCCACGCCGGAAGCGGCAGCTGCGCCCGCACCCGCCGGGCGTTCTCGCGCGCCTGCCGCCAGCAGGGGAGGACGGCGTCGGGGTTCGCCCCCTCCTCCATCAGGCCGCCGGCGAGGGTGTAGGCGTCGGGAATGAGGAACGCCTCGGCCTCCTCGCCTTCGGGCGGCGCCTGTCCGAGCGCGCGGTAGATCGCCCGCCACCCGACGGCCAGCTCCTCGGCGGGGCGATCCGCCAGCCGCGCGAGCTGGTATTCGAGCAGCCGCGCCGTCTGCTCGATCCGCTCGACGCAGCGGCCCAGCCAGTAGAAGTCCGCGGCGACCCGCGCCAGCATGGCCAAGGGCTAGTCCTCCAGCACCCAGAGATCCTTGCAGCCGCCCCCCTGGCTGGAATTCACCACGAGGCTGCCCCGCCTGAGCGCCACCCGGCACAGCCCGCCCGGAACCACGCGCTGCCCGTCGCGCCCCTGGAGGACGAAGGGGCGCAGATCCACGTGGCGCGGCTCGATGCGCCCGTCCACGAAGCAGGGGGCGCGGGAGAGGTCGAGCGCGGGCTGGGAGATGAAGTTCGCGGGCTCCGCGCGCAGCCGCGCGGCGTATTCCTCGCGCTCGGCGGCCGAGGCGTGGGGCCCGACCAGCATCCCGTAGCCGCCCGCCCCGCCCACCTCCTTCACCACCAGCTCCTCCAGATGCTCCAGCGTGTAGGCCAGCCCTTCGGGCTCGCGGCAGAGGTGGGTCTCCACGTTCGCCAGAATCGGCTCCTCGTCCAGAAAATAGCGGATGATGCGCGGAACGTAGGCGTAGAGGCCCTTGTCGTCCGCCACGCCGGTGCCCGGCGCGTTGGCGAGGACGAGGTTGCCCGCCCGGTAGGCGTGGAACGTCCCCGCCGCCCCCAGGAGCGAATCGGCGCGGAAGGTCACCGGGTCGAGAAAGTCGTCGTCCACGCGGCGGTAGAGCACGTCGATGCGCCGAAGCCCCGCCGTCGTGCGCGCGTAGAGGGCGGCGTCTCGCATCACGAGGTCGCTCCCCTCGACGATATCGACGCCCATCTCGCCGGCGAGGAAGGCGTGCTCGTAGTAGGCGGCATTGTACACCCCGGGGGTGAGTATCGCCACGTTCGGGCGCTCGGCGCGGCCGAGCGAGGCGAGGGTGGAGTAGAGGAGCTCGGCGTAGTCCGCCACCTCGCGCACCCGGTGCGCCCGGTAGAGCCTGGGCAGCGCGCTCTTGATGGCGCCGCGGCAGGCGAGCATGTAGGAGACGCCCGAGGGGACGCGCAGGTTGTCCTCCAGCACCGCGAAGCCCTCGCGGGTGCGGACGACGTCGGTTCCGCACACGGCGACGTAGACCCCGCGCGGAACCTCCAGCCCGCGCATCTCGACGCGGTATTGCGGACAGCCCAGCACCAGGTCGAGAGGGACGACCTTGTCCTTCAGGCAGCGGCCCTCGTGGTAGATGTCCCGCAGGAAGAGGTTGAGCGCGGCGAGGCGCTGCTTGAGGCCGCGCTCGAGATGCGCCCATTCGTCCGCCGTCAGGAGCCTCGGCACGCAGTCGATGGGGATGATGCGCTCGGTGGCCTCCTCCGCGTCCAGGACGGTGAAGGTGATGCCCTCGTGCAGAAAGCGCCGATGGACGCCCTCCTGGAGCTGCTCCAGGTCCTCCGCGCCGAGTTCGGAGAGAGCGGCGTGGAGCGCGCCGAACCTCTCGCGCGGCGCGCCCCGCTCGTCGAACATGTTGTCGTAGAAGCGGGGCTCGACCTCGTATCCCGCGAAGGCGCCGCCCGCTTCGGCGGCCGGCTCTCGCGCTCCCTCTCTCATGCCTCCCTCCGGCCCGTCGTGGAGTCCGCGTTCAGTTCGGGGAGCAGTCTAGCGGCGAAGCGGGGAAGGGGCAAGGGGGGAGCGAAAATCTTCGAGGTGGGGGAAATGGAATGCAGCTCGAGCCAACACTGCTCAAGTCGCATTTATCAACCGAGCAATTCGTTCACGTAGCCGTTTGCGGCGAGATTGATAAAATTTCTCGAAATCAGGAATCTTCTCGGGCACATCGCCAAGGTCATGTTTATCGCAGTAACGCCGACGCTCATCTTCCGTTGAAAATTTTTCCTCCAGCCAGTCCGCTGGCAATTTGGCTCGTTTTTCGTTGTTCTCGTTGCCGTCCAGAAGTTGCAGGTTGCCCAACCGATCTGCGTGGTCGCGAAACTCCTCCATCTTTTCATCATTTATACCGGCCTTGCGAAGACGGTTTGGGCTAAAAGCACTGAAAGGAAACACATGATCAATATGAAAATGATTGCGCAAATCCATTGAGGGAAACAACAACGCCATGAGTGAGAAAAGATGGCGGTCGCTATATTTCGTATTTGCGAGTTCCTCTATTTCCTCTAATTCAAAATTGAGGCTCTTGCCGCTCCGTTCCATAACGGGGCGAACTTCTTTCTCTGGAAATTTGTCAAGGTTTTCACTCTGCATGGTCTCCCGAAGGCGCGTGAGCAATGTGTCGAGACCACTGCCCCAGATACCTGACTTCAGGAGAGAGCGCGTCAACCAATTTCGGATGGCGTCGCGATCGCCGTTGTAATTCCCGTGAGTCAGGAAACCTGAGGGCGATTGGATTCGATAGAGATAGTAGGCGATCGGCAACAGCGAACTTTCCGCTCGGATAGTTTGGCCGTTGTAGCCGAAACTGGCCGCGAGTTCGACAGTCAAAATGAGCGCGCGCCGAATTTTGGGCCAGTTCCTTTCAAGGACTTTCATGTTGTCATGCGTGAAATTCTCGACCTTGAAGCCGACGCTCGCGATATCAGACAGCATCAAGCCGGCTTTCAGAACGAAATCCTTGGAAAAATCAAAGCCGGAGCCAATCCGGTTCATCTCGTCCACCAATTGATGCACTTCCTTGCGCGCGTCCCGTTCCTGCCACTGGGATACGGCAATACTCAGCAGAAGGTCAGAGTATGAAAGGACTGTCCCCCCGCTGTTGCGGCGGATGAATATCTGGAGTACGCGTTCAAGCTTCTGACTTTTCTCTTCAAAAAAGACCACTGTTTGATCAGCGTGTATTGCCCGGTGCAACCGATCCAACGGGCGATAGGCGAGTTTATGTTTTTCCCCGTCATCAATGTTTTCGTGCAGCCAATCGTTCATTTCTGGCCCTGGACTCTTATCACCGAATTTCAAAATATCCGAAACTCGGAACCATAGCTCCTTATCACCGCCCCCGATTCGATCTTCGTCCACAAATGCGAAGTCATAATGATTTCCTTCGTCATCCACATTTTGCGCCGCCAAAAGGTTCAGCGCGAGAACGCGGCGCGGGAATGCGTCTGACCTCTTCCACCATTTGTATGGCAACTTCATAGCCATTGAACCGCGAAGGCCGATGTTGAATGCCGTTAGACGCTGTTGACCGTCGAGAATCGCCGTCAAAGGCCGATCGCGAAGGATGCCAAGATCGGGGCAGTGCGGGTTATCCCGCTCGTGATAGTCGCACACGAATCCATAGACGCGGTATCGGTGAGAATTCTCCGATTTGACCTGCCAAAACAGGAACTCGCCAAACGGATACCCCTGCATCACGCTGTCGAACAATGAGCAAATCTGTTCGGGCCGCCAGACGAATTCGCGCTGAATCGCAGGAAGGACATAGGCTTGATCCGCGATCTGATCCACCGCTTCCTTGATGGTTCCGCCCTGCTGATATGCCATCTTGATGCCCCATCATGGGAAAATGAAACTGCGCTTTTTCCCAGACTAAGAAAAGACGACCAGCAACGTCAAGCGTGAGAAGCGCAGAGGGCTCTTTTCATTATCATCCGGTTGGAACGGCAGCCGCCGCCTTTGCGCTTCCGCGACGAAGGCCGCATAATCAGGATGCGATGGAAAAGCCGCTTCCGCATCTTTCGCGTCAGGAGGGCGCCGCGCCATGAGCCGGACGCAATACGCGAACCCCCGCATGGAGAACGCGCCCGCGCCGCTCGCCGCCGCCCTGCGCGATCTGGAAGAGGCGCTGGACGAAGCCGCAGAGGAGGGCTTCCCCGCGCCGCAGGAGGCCGCCTTCGACAACGCGAGGCGGCTGCTGAGAGCGATGTACGCCATATCCCCGCGCCGCTTCGAGGTCTATCCCACGCCGGACGGCGAAATCGCCATCGACGCGCCCGACGGCAGGGGAAGTTCCGTGCTTCTGCTGTGCGACTCGGACGGCGGCGCGCTGTGCCTGGTCAACATGAAGGGCAGGCATCGCCGCGCGCGGTATTCCACCGCCGAGGCCCTTCCCGACGGGTTCGTGCGCGAGGCCATGGCGGAGCTCGAGCGGCAGGCTTAGCCGATCCCGAATGGAAGCACTCCGGGAAGTCGGAGACGCCGAGGAGCTCGGCCGCGGCGTGTTTTCGAGACGCAACGCTGAACGCGCGCGACGCTCAAGGGTTCCGTTTCGCGCGTTCCTGGAAAAACAAGGCGAGACGAAAATATCCGTTGACAGGCTGACCATGGCCCCGCCGGAGGAGGCGGCGGGCATCGCCTCCGCCGTGGGCGAGAAGCGCGGCGCCCCCTTCTATGGATGGGCTTTTCTCACCGCCTCCCGCGCCCGCGAGAACGGACGGGAAGCGGTCGCCTCGCCGATAGCAGACAACCCGCATCACGCCGATATCGTCCTGCCCCAGGTCGCCGCCGAGGACCGGGAGGAGCAGAAGCGGCACGCGCAGGAGCTGGCGGACGCCTCAAGCTGGCGAGAGCGGCCAACCTCCCCCTGAAAAAGCCCCCCTCTCAGGGTCCCGGATACGCCTCTGGCGGCTTTTCCTCCCCGTCGGCTTTTTTCGACCTGGCGCGGCGGCGGGAGGCGAGGGCGTCCTCCTTCATGCGGGCGATGGCGTCCTCCTCGTCCCGGCGCCCGTAGGCGTTTCCCTTCTCGAAGGCGAGCCTGCCGAACAGGCGGCGCAGATTGCTTCTGGCGGCTTCCTCGTCCCCGGCGTTCTCTTTTCGGTCGCTCATGCGAATCCCCTCCCCCTGAATGCGCGAGGCGGCGCGGCGGGCTAAGCCCACGCTAGCCACCGCTCGCCAATCGCCATGATCTTCACGCGGGCGGCGTCCGCGCCCGTCCTCCCGATTTCCTCCCGCAGGACGCGGGGCGGCTCGTCGATGGGCTCGTCCGTCAGGTCGAAGGTTCCCCAGTGCATGGGAATCATCCAGCGCGCGCCCAGATCGCGAAGCGCCCGAAGCCCCTCGGCGGGGTTCATGTGAGGATAGCGCATCATCCATCGGGGGGCGTAGGCGCCGACGGAGAGCATCGCCGCGTCGATGGGGCCGAACCTGCGCCCGAACTCGCGGAACCCGTGAAAATAGCCGCTGTCGCCGCCGTGAAAATACCGCCGCCCGCCCGCCTCGATGAGCCAGGCGCACCACAGGGCGGCGTCGCGCCCCATGCCGACGCGGTTCGACCAGTGCTGCGCCGGCAGGCAGGTGAGGCGGACTTCCCCGTGCCGCGCGCTCTCCCACCAGTCGAGCTCCACGGCGCGCCGGCCCAGCGCGCGCACGAACTCCCCCAGCCCCGCCGGAACGAACCACGCCGTATCCTCCGGAAGATTCTCCACCGTCCAAGCGTCCAGGTGATCGTAATGGTTGTGGGAGATCGTCGCCGCCGCGCCCCCGGGGATGGAAGCCGGCGGAACGCCCGGGGGCTGAAGGCGTTCATACAGCAGCGCGCGGTCGCCGAAGTGGGGGTCGGTGAGGATGACGCTCTCCTCCTCCCGGATGACGAAGCCGCAATGCCCGACCCAGGTGATGGAGGGCGGCTCTTCCGGCCGGGAGAGATACGCCCCGTCGTTGGGAACGACGGGAACCTCGGGCGTCCTGCTCCTCTTCACCGCCGCGAACTCGTTGCGATACAGGAACTTCCACTTGAGCAGGCTGATTCTGGAGCCCGGGCTCGGCCACCAGGGGTTGAACCACGCCCCCGGTGCCCCGTGCGGCCAGTAGAGGGATTCCGCCTCCCGGGAGAGGAGCCCCTGGCTCTCGGGCGAGGGCGGCGGAGGCGCCTTGACGCCCAGCCCCAGCCGCCCGCACCCGCCCGCCAGCCCCAGGGCGGCGAGGCCCGCAAGCCCCGCGCGCCCGAGAAACTTTCGCCTGGCGATTTTCGGCTTCATCCCCGGCTTCCGCGGCGGCGCGGAGCGTCAGTCGAGAGAGGCGAGCCACCCCGCGATGGCGCGGCCCATCTCGTCGGGAGAGTCCTCGTGGCAGTAGTGGAGGCCGGCGACCGACGCCTCCGTCACGTTCGGCCAGCCGCGCACCCGCTCCCGATGCGCGCCCACGAGCACGGCGCCCGGCTCGGCGTTGATGAAGAGCTTGGGCGCGGGGTGCTGCTCCAGCCATGCGTTGTTGCGCTCGATGACTTCGAGAACGTCGGCCGGCTCGCCCTCGATGGGAATCTCGCGCGGCCAGGTCAGGGTGGGCCTCCTGTCCTCCCCGGGCCTCCGGTAGGGCCTGCGGTATTCGTCGTGAATCTCGCGGGAGACCTCCCGGATGACCATGGCGGGCAGAACCTTCTCCACGAACCAGTTGCGCCCGAGGACGAGCTCCTCGCCCTCCGCGCCCCGGAATCTCCTGAACAGCGCCTGAACCTCCGGCGGCCAGTGGCTCCACGCGAAGTCGCCGACCACCCCCTGGCAGACGACGACGCCCCTGAGCCTCTCCCGCCTCCGCGCCGCCCAGGTGAAGCCCAGCTGCGCCCCCCAGTCGTGCGTCACGATGACGAAGTTCTCCTCCACCCCCAGGGCGTCAAGCAGCGCGTTCGTGAAGGGCTGGTGATCGGCCAGCCGATACATGGAGCCTTCCAGCTTGTCGGAATCGCCCTGGCCCACGTTGTCGACGGCGACGCAGCGGCCCAGCCCCTCGACGTGGGGAATCACGTTGCGCCACATGTAGGAGGAGGTGACGTTGCCGTGAAAAAAGACGATGGGCGCGCCCTCGCCCGCCTCCACGTAGGCCATCCGCTTCCCCAGAACCTCGACGAACCTCTTCTCATACCTCATGCGGGGCTCTATCGCCGCCGCTGCGCCGCCCGGCTCGCGCCTCACTCGCCCACCTCCAGAACGAGCTTCCCGCGCGCATGGCCTTCCTCCAGGAGCCGATGCGCGCGGGCGACGTTCTCCGCGTTCATGCGCCCCATATCGGTCACCCCGGGCGGGCGGAGCTCCCCCGCCGCCACCCGGTCCCGAACCTCCTCGAGCGCCTTCTTATAGACCCCGTAGAGGGCGGGGCCGCCCCCGCGGGCGGGGGCGCGCAGGAACACGCTGTGAAACGAGGCCGACTTGGTGAACAGGGGGCCCGCCTGCGAGGAGAAGAACTCCTCGATGGGCGCGCCCGGCTCCGGGGCGATGGAGGTGATCCTCCCCCAGTAGTCCACCGCCTCGCAGCAGACCTTCTTCATCTCGCGGCCCACGAAGTCGAACGTGGCGGGGAACAGCCGCCCGCCGTTCATCTCCACCGCCCGCCGAGCAACCTCGGCCGCCGACAGCCCGGAATAGCGCAGCGCCCCGCCCGGGGCGCCGCCGAGGAGGCTCTCGACGTACGCGGCGCTCTCCTCGCTCCCCGCCGTGACCACGATGGGGGAGGCGCCCGCGCGCGCGAGCATCTGAAGCGCCATGCTCCCCACCCCGCCCGAGCCGCCCGCCACGAGCGCCGCCTCGCCCGGCCGGACTCCCGCCTTCATCACCACGGCCTCGCGCGCCGTGAGCGAGACGAGCGGAAGAGCGGCCGCCTGGGCGAAGGTGACGCCCTCCGGCTTCTTCACGACGAAAGCGGCGGGAACGCAGACGAATTCCGCGTAGCCCTCCCCGCCGCTGTCGCCGAACCTCGGCAGATAGGCCATCACCTCGTCGCCGGGGGAGAACTCCCCGGCTTCCGCGCCCGCCGACTCCACCACCCCGGCGGCGTCGCGCCCCAGAACCATGGGAGCCGCCCCCTGGTTGCCGCCCCGCCTCGCCTTGAAGTCGGTCGGGTTCACGGAGATCGCCCGGCTGCGGATTTTCACCTCCCCGGGCGCGGGGTCTCTCTCGGGCCAATCGGCGTCCTCGAGGTTCTCCACCCCGCCGAACGCTCTCAGGACGACCGCACGCATTCTCTCCTCCCCGTCAGACCATCCAGGCGCCGCCCGCGAGGAGCAGCCCCTGCCCCGTCACGTTGCGGCTCTCGTCGCTCGCCAGATACACCGCCATGTGGCCCACGTCGTCGGGCGTCTGCTCGCGGCCCAGGGGAACCGCCGCCTCCACGAACTCGTCGAACACCCGCCGGGCGGGCCTGTCCGTCTCTTCGCCGATGATGACCCCGTGCCCCTTCTCCCAGAGGTTCGTCCACAGAAGCCCCGGGTTGATCGCGTTGACGTTCACGTTGTAGGGCGCCATCTCCTTGGCGAGGCTCATGGTGAAGTTCATGCACGCCGCCTTCGAGGCGCAGTAGTGCGGGACGTTCTCGTTCGCGCGCCGCGCGGCGAGCGAGGCCAGGTTGATGATTTTTCCGTATTCGCGCCCGCGCATGTGGGAGGCGACCGCCCGGCACATCAGGAACACGCCCGTCGAGTTCACGGTGAAGACGGCGTTCCACTCCTCGAGCGTGATTCTGTCAATCGGGTTTCCCATCAGCCCGGACGCCCTGCCGTGGCAGTTCACCAGAATGTCGATATGCCCCATCCGCTCGATGGCCGTCCGCGCGACCCTCTCCGCGTCCTCCTCGCTCGTCACGTCCGCCCCGAGGGCGAAATGCGCCCCCTCGCCCGCGTCGTCGAGCCCCCTCCGCGCCACCTCCTCGCTCACGTCAACCACGCAGATTCGCGCCCCCTCGCGGGAGAAGGCGCGGATGATGCCCCGGCCGATTCCGCCGCCTCCCCCCGTGACCACCGCCGTTTTCCCTTCCAAGCGCATCAAGGTCTCCTCCGCAATGAAGAACCGTTCGCCCAACCATGAAACCTCCCTTCGGATTGTAGCAGGAACGCGGCGGAGCGGGCATCCCCGCCCCGGCGCGCCCGCCCCGCCCGGGTTTTCCCCGCGGGGGGAGAGTGATATTCTCCCTCCGCTTCAGACGCACCGGAGAAGCGGCGCGCGGGCCGCGGGAGAGCCTCGAACAGCGACGGGAGAGAGAAATGGGCCTGATCAAAATGACGAAGGAATCCATCGACGTAGGCATCGTGGTGAAGGATCTGGAGGTCGCCGAGAAGTTCTACGGCGGCGCGCTGGGGCTTCCCGTCGTGCGCGAGGTCGAGATCGCCGAAGAGAAGGCCCGGCAGGCGGGCTGCGCCTCGGGCAGGTTCCGCTTCAAGGCGTTTCAGGCGGGCGAGGTGCAGCTGAAGGTCGTCCAGGCGGACGCTGACCCGCCCGCCGGCGGCGGCGCCATCGACGAATCGACCGGCTACCGCTACCTCACCTTCACCGTGGAGAGCGTCCAGGAGGCGCGCGACGCGCTGGCGGCGGCGGGGGCGAAGCTGATGGGGGAGATCACCGAGGTCGTCCCGGGCCGCTTCATCATCTTCTTCCAGGACCCCGACGGAAACATGCTGGAGTGCGTCGGTCCCCGGTAGGCGGGGACGCTCTCGGAGCATCGCGCCGCCCGGCCGGAGCCTCGGGATGTTCGGGCTTCTCCAGGAGTATCTGGCGGAATTCACCTACGTCGGAATCTTCCTCGTCCTCCTGCTCTGCGGCCTGGGGCTGCCGCTGCCCGAGGACGTTCCCATCATCCTGTCGGGCTATCTGGCGCATCTGGGCGCGGTGGAGTTCTGGCCCGCCCTCGCCGCGAACCTCCTGGGCATCATGGCCGGCGACCTCGCCACATACGGCCTGGGCTACTGGATGGGCCCCAGGGCGCTGGAGCACCCCCTTCTGCGCCCCGTGATGACGCGGGCGCGCATGGAGAAGGTGCGGCGCTTCTTCGACAGGCACGGCAAGAAGGCCATCTTCCTGGGCCGCTTCGTCACGGGGCTTCGCGCCCCCCTGTTCCTGGCGGCGGGCGTCACCCGGCTTCCGGCGCGCGTCTTCGCGGGCATGGACCTCGCCGCGGCGCTCCTGAGCGCGCCCCTGCTGTTCACGGCGGCCTGGTGGTTCGGAGACGGCATCGACGCCTTCCGGGAGGCGGCGGGAACGGGCAAGGCCGTCCTCATCCTCGCGCTGGGCGCAGGCTGCGCCTGGCTCGCCGGCAGGGCCCTGCGGCGAAAATGGAGGGCGCGCGCCTCCCGCCCCGCCTCAGGCCGGGGCCGCGGGCGGGACGCCCCGCCCTGACGCGCCGACGGCCTGGATTTCATGCGCGCCGCGCGGGTCGATTCTGAGCACGTACATGCGGCACCCGATGCCGCGGGCGCGATAGACGCCGCGCATCGCGCTGCCCACCCTGCCGGGCTCCTCGCCGCAAATCGCCAGAACGCAGGGGCCCGCCCCGCTCACGCACGCCCCCAGCGCGCCGGCGTCGTAGGCCGCCCGGAATACCTCCTCCAGCGGGCCCATCAGCTCCGCGCGGTAGGGCTGGTGCAGCCTGTCCTGCATGGCGTCGCGGAAGAGCTCGTCGCGCCCGGCGGCGAACGCCGCCATGAGCGCGCCCACCCGCTGCACGTTGAAGATCGCGTCGCCCAGGGAAACCCGCTCGGGCAGCTTCTCCCTCGCCTCGCGCGTGCTCACCTCGAAGTCGGGAATGGCGATGACCCACCGGTAGCGCTCCACCACGGGCATCCGCGTGTAGATGGTCCTGCCGTCGGAGGCGGTCGCCGAGACGCAGAACCCCCCCATCAGCGCGGGCACCACGTTGTCGGGATGCCCCTCCATCTCGACGGCGAGCTGGACGAGCTCGTCCATGCCGAGCGGGGCGCCGAGCAGGACGTTCGCCCCCACGATTCCGCCCACGATGGCGGCCGAGCTGCTCCCCAGCCCGCGCGCGAGGGGAATGTGGTTGCGCTGCTTCATCCACAGGCCGGTGAAGGGGCGGTTCGCCCGCTCATACACGCGCTTCACGGCCTGCACGCAGACGTTCGACTCGTCCCTGGGAATGACGCCGCGGCCCTCTCCCTCCACCTCGACGGCGACGCCCCAGGGGAGGCTGTCGAGCTCCACGCGGTTGTAGATGCGAAGCGCGACCCCCAGGGCGTCGAAGCCCGGACCCAGATTCGTCGTGCTCGCCGGAACCTGCACGCGCGCCAAAGCCAAAGCGATCTCCCCGGAAGCCGGGTCAGCCGGAGCGAACGTCCCCGGAGCGGGCGAAGGCGCAGCCCGCCCGCCTCATCTCCTCGAGGGCGCGCTCGCCGTCCCCGGGCCGGAGGTTCACCGCGCGGACGACGTCCTCCACCACCACGACGCCGAAGCCCTCCCGCCTGGCGTCGAGCGCGGTGGCCTTGACGCAGTAGTCCGTCGCCAGCCCGCAGACGAAAAGGCGCTCCACGCCCATCTCCCGCAAATCCGCCGCGAGCGGGGAGCCGTCGAAGCCGGAATACGCCTCGGCGTCGGCGTCCCGGGCCTTCGAGACGACCATCTCCACGCGCGAGGCGCGCATCCGCGGATGGAAGGCGGCGCCCGGCGTTCCCGCCACGCAGTGAGGGGGCCATGCGCCGCCCCGGGCCTGAAACGACACGTGATTCGCCGGGTGCCAGTCGCGCGTCGCCGCCCGGCGCCAGGCGGAAATCTCCAGAAGCGCGTTCACCGGCGCGACGATCGCGTCCCCGTCGGCCACGGCGAGCGCGCCGCCCGGGCAGAAATCCACCTGCAAATCCACGACGAGGAGGGCGTCGCCCGCCCCCGGGGTATGCGTCGGCATCGCTGAGCCGCCTCCCCTATTCCGCCGCCTTCAGCTTCAGGCGGCGCGGCGCGCCCTCGCCGTCCCGGCGGACGGAAACCTCCACGCCCGAAGGATGCGCCAGAAAAACGCTCTCGAAAACCCCTACAGTCCCGACCGCGCGTCCTCCCGCTTCGAGGATCACGTCTCCCCGGCGAAGCCCGGCGCGCGCCGCCGGCGCGTCCTCGCGCACCTGGGAGACGAGAAGCCCCCTCCCCGCCTCGCCCCCGAAGAAGCGCGCGAGGGCGGGCGTCATCCTCTGGAGGACGACGCCCAGCTTCCGCCTGTGGGCGTATTCGCGCGCGGCCGGAACGCCCGCCTTCATCACGTCCGGCTTCACGTATATCGGAGACTTCACCCGCAGCGCCAGGGCGATGGCGTCCGAGGGGCGGCTGTCCACCGAAAGCCTCCCGCCCGCCGCCCTCATCTCGATGAACGCGAAATACGTGCCGCCCCTGAGCTCCGTGATGACCACCCGCAGAACCCTGGCTTTGAGGCCGCCGATGATGCTGCGCATCAAATCGTGCGTCATCGGCCTGGGCGGGGCGGCCTTCCCGAGCGCCATGAGAATCGCCTGCGCCTCCGCCGGGCCGATCCATATCGGCAAAAGGGCGCCGCTCGCCTTCTCCTCCAGCAGCACGACGGGCTGGCCGCTGCTCTGATCCGCCACGACGCCCTTCACCCCCACGAGGCGAAGGTCGGGGGACGCCGCCCGCGCGGGCCGCCCAAGAAGGCACAGGAAAGCGAGAAGAAGGCCGAAGGCGGCGACACATCCGGCGCGCGTAAAATACGCCGTCCCCGGACCGAAAACAGGGCGCTCACGCCGCATGGCTTCGATCCCCCCTCCCCGCGCCGGCCGGCGCTTCCGGCGGCCGCGCGCTAGCGAGCCTGAAACGCGCATTCCGGAATCGGCGTATCCACCCGCTGGCCCGGCCGCTCCTCCACCTTGGTCTCGTATATCCCGTCGCAGTCGGTGTCGAGAAGCGTCATGTCGTAGGGATACCTGCCGTCCTCGTCCACGTTGATGGCGAAAATCCGGCCGTTGATGGAGATCGTCTCGAACTGGAACTTCCACTCGTCGAGATACTGCTTGATGAGGGTCTCCTCGCCGGGAATGCGCCTGGTGAGATCGCGCCGGACCCAGCCCAGAAAGCGGGCGCGTCCGAGCTCGGGCGCGTCGAAGCCCTCGGGCCGCTTCTCGACGGGGCCCTTCCGCGGCGGCGCGGGGGCGGCGAGGGCGGCCGCCGCGCCCGCGAGCACCGCCGCCAGCAGAAAGAAAGCGCAGATTCGCCAGGGGGTCATGGGAATCATCCTCGGCGCCGCCCCGAAGGCGGACGGAAAATCGAACCGGGCGCGCGCGCCCGAAAGCGAGATTAACACCCGAAGCGTCCCGCGTTCAAGAGAGGCGCGGGACGCCGCGATTTCTCCCGCGGCCTTTGACTTTTCGGACGGGCGGACTATGCTTTCCGCGCGGCGAAACCGCCGACCGAACGGCCCGGCCTTCGGCGCGCGCCGAAGGAGCGGCCGGGGCGAACGCTTCCCGGGGAGAGGCTTCCATGACGACGCGGACGAGAAAGGCGCGGCTCATCCGGCCGGAGGAGCGCGAATCGGAGGGCATGGCGGGCGGGGCGAGCCACAGGGCCATCGTATCGAAGGCGGCCGACGGGGTGGACCTCACCGTCTATTATTCGCGCATCCAGCCGGGGCAGACGCACGACTGGCACCATCACGAGGAGGACGAGGTCATCTTCTGCGTGAGCGGAACGGGGAGATACGACCTGGAGGACGGCGAGATCAGCTACGGCGCCGGGGAGTTCATCTTCATGCCCCGGGGGACGCGCCACTGCAACAACTGCGTGGGCGAGGAAGACGTGATGCTGGTGGCCATCTTCCAGCCGGGCCGCGCCTGAGCGCGCCGGGAGACGAAGATGGACGCCATGCGCAGCGTCATCCGGCACTACGCGAGCCTCCGGTATGAGGATCTGCCGGCGGAGGCCGTCCAGGCGGCGAAGAGCCTCGTTCTCGACGCGCTCGCCTGCGCCCTGGCCGGCTCCTCCGCCCCCCTGAACCCCGAAATCGTGGAGCGCCACGCCCGCTGGGGCGGCGCGCCCGAAGCCTCCGTTCTCGCCTTCGGCCGCCGCCTGCCCGCGCCGACGGCGGCTTGGCTGAACGCCGCCATGATTCACGCGAACGACTTCGACGACACCGAGGACGCGACCCAGAACCACGTGTTCGTGACGATTCTCCCCGCCTTCCTGGCGGCCGCCGAGAGCCGCGGGCGCGCCGTGACGGGGCGCGAGGCCATCGCGGCGCTGGCGGGGGCGGCGGACGCCGCCCTGAGGCTGAACGCCGTCGTCCACCGCAGCATCCACCCGGGCTGGCTGCCCACGACGGTGTTCGGCGCGATCTCCTCCGCCATGGCCGCCGCCCGCGCCCTGGGGCTGGACGAGGAGGGCGTCGCCGACGCGGCCGGGCTCGGCTACGCCCAGTCGCACGGAAACCGCCAGGCGCTGCTCGACGGCTCCCTCGCCAAGCGCCTTCAGCCCGCCTTCAGCGCGCGGGCGGGCGCGCACGCGGCGGCGCTCGCCGAGGCCGGCGTCACCGGCCCCAGGCGCATCGTCGAAGGGGCGGACGGCCTCATCGCCCTCTACGGCGGCGGCGAGGGAGACCCGGACGCCCTCACGAGGGGCCTCGGCGAGGAGTGCCTCGTCTCCCGCGTCGGCGTGAAGCCCTACCCGAGCTGCCGGGCTTCGCATCCCCACATCAGCGCGGCGCTCGAGGCGCGCGGGCGGCTCGGCCGCTTCGGGGCGGAGGACGTGGAAAGCGCGGAGGTCTGGGCCACGCCCGTCGGCCATTCGATGATAGGCCAGCCCTTCCGAATCAGACGAAACCCCCAGGTGGACGCGCAGTTCAGCGCGCAGTGGACGACCGCCCTCGCCCTGCTGCGGGGAACGCCGCGCCTGGAGCGCTTCGCGCCCGAGGCCGTCGTCTCGGACGAGGAGGTGGCCGGGCTCGCGCGGAGAATAAAGGTGTCCGTCTGGGAGGAGGGCAGCCTGCTGCTCGCGCCCGTGCGCCTCTCGGTCGCGCTGAAGGACGGACGGCGCGCCGACGTGACGCACGCGAGAATCAAGGGCTCTCCCGAATGGCCCATGACGGAGGAGGAGCGGCGGGACAAATTCTCCTCCTGCGCCGGGGCGGCGGCGCGCCCGCTCGACCCCGAAGCCCTCGAGCGCGCCTTCGGGGCGCTCTCCGCGCTCGAGGACTGCGGCGACCTCCGGCCGGTTCTCGCCGACCTCTCGGCAACGAAGCGTTCCGTCCCCGCGCGGAGCCTCGCGCCGGCCCCAGCCGCCCCCCGCCCATGAGCCGCGAGAGCCCGCCGGCCATCGACCCGGGCGGGGACGTCGCCTGGGCGGCGGCCAGATACGCACGGCGCGAGGCGGTGGTGGACGGCGATCGCCGCCTGAGCTTCGCCGACGTATACGAGCGCGGCAAGCGGGGGGCGAACGCGCTCCTCGCGGGCGGCCTGGCGCCGGGGGATCGCGTCGCCAAGCTGATGCGCAACCGCGCGGAGCTCATCGAGCTGGGCTTCGCCGCCGCGATGGCCGGGGGCTGCTCCATGAACCTGCACGGACGAAACACGCTCGAAGATCACGTCCACATGCTGAACGACTCGGGCGCCGCCTTCCTCTTCCTGGACGAGAACCACAAGGAGCACGCCGAGGCCCTCGGCCGCGAGTGCCCGGGGCTGCGCCGCATTTTCGCCGTGGGGTGGGAGGGCGGCGCCTGCCCCCCCTACGAGGAGTGGCTGAGGAAGGGCGCGGCCTCGGCGCCCAGGGTGGTCGTCGAGCCCGATTCCCTCTTCCATCTGCACTACACCTCGGGCACGACCGGCCGGGCCAAGGCGGTCGTCAACACCCACCGGACGCACCGCGCGTGGCTGGCGAAATTCTTCCGAAACCTCGACTACCGGCTGGGCGCGGAGGACTCCATGCTCCACGCCGGCCCGATGACCCACGCGTCGTTCAACTTCATCGAGACCACCTTCCTGCGCGGGGCGCGAAACCTCGTCATGCCCCGGTTCGAGCCCGATCTCTTCTTCGACCTGACGAAGCGCGAGCGGGCGACGACCACCCACGTCGTTCCCACAGTGGTGCGGAGGCTGCTCGAGAGCGAAAAATTCGCGGAGGCGGACCTCTCCAGCCTGCACACCATCACCTACGGCACGGCGCCCATCTCGGAGGACCTCCTGCGGGAGGCCGTCGAGCGCATCGGCCCCGTATTCCGGCAGACCTACGGGCTGACGGAGGCGCGCCAGCCCATCGCCATTCTCGATTCCCGGGATCACGCCGCGGACGGAACGCCCGCGCAGCGCCGCCGCCTCGCCTCGTGCGGGCGGGTCGCCGCGGGCGTCGAACTCGCGCTTCTCGACGACGCGGATCGGCCCGCCGCCCCGGGCGAGCCGGGGGAAATCTGCGTCCGGGGGGACTACGCCATGGCGCGCTACTGGAAGAACCCCGAAGCGACGGCGGAGACGATGCGGGGCGGCTGGGTCCGCACCGGGGACGTCGCCTTCGCCGACGAGGAGGGGTATCTCTACATCATGGATCGCAAGAATGACCTGATCATCACGGGCGGGTTCAACGTGTATCCCTCGGAGGTGGAGCGCGTCCTCTGCCTCCACCCCGACGTCCGGGAGGCCGTGGTGATCGGCGCGCCCGACGAGCAGTGGGGCGAGGCCGTCCACGCGATGGTCGTCCCCCGCCCCGGGGCGTCTCCCGCCCCCGCGGACATCATCGCCTTCGCGCACGGGCGCATCGCCGGCTACAAGAAGCCGAAGCGCGTCGAATTCCTGAGCGAAATTCCCAGGAACTCGCGGGGGAAGGCGCTCAGGCGCAAGATTCGGGAACAGCGCCGGGAGGACGGAGCGCCCGGCGCGAACTGACGGAGCGGGGCCGCATCCTTCCCGATCGCCCCGGGCGATCGTCCACCACCTCCACGCGGGAGAGGAGACATGGACCTCACGCGGGAGTTCGGACTGGAGACCGTGAAATACCGGAAGGAGAACCGCATCGCCTACGTCACCCTGAACCGGCCCGACAAGCCGAACCCGCTCAGCTACGCCACGGTGAGCGAGCTGCTCAAATGCTGGGAGGACGTGCACGGCGACCCGGAGGCGTGGGCGGCGATCCTCGCGGGCGAGGGGAAGTCCTTCTGCTCCGGGTGGGATCAGAACCTCGAAGAGGACGAGCTCAAAAAGGCGCCGTCCGCCCCTAGGGCATCCTCTAGTGCGACCTGGACTGGGTGAGGAAGCCCGTCATCTGCGCGGCGCAGGGCTACGCCACCGGCGGCGGCATGAGCCTCTTTCTCGGCGCGGACGTCCGCGTGGTCTCCGAGAACGCCAAGATCGGATACTCCCAGCCGAAAATCGGCATCAGCAGCATCGGGAGCGCCATGCGCCTCCCCGCGGCCATTCCCGGACTCGCCAGATGGTATATGCTGTCGGGCGAGCTGATGGACGCGCGGGAGGTCTATCGTCTGGGCCTCGGGGTGAAAATCGCCAGGAACGGGGAGCTCCTCGACGCGGCGACCGCCACGGCGAACCAGATCATCGAATGCTCGCCGATGTCGGCGCAGCACACCAAGGAGGAGCTCGCCGTCGCCGCCAACGTGTCCATGTACGAGGGCTACAGGCTCTGCCGGCCCATTATGAACCGCTTCTACCAGACGGAAGACTGCCGGGAGGGCAAGACCGCCTTCATGGAGAAGCGAAAGCCCGAGTGGAAGAACTGCTGAGCCGCGCCCCGCGGCGGGCGGGAGAGGGCGCGCGCCTCTCCTTCCGGGGCCGGGGGAGGGCGCATGGAGGATAGGCCGCGCCCGCCGTCCTCGCGCCGGGGAGGGCGCGCGGGCTCCGGGGCGAGCGAGGCCGGGGGCGGCGTCATCCGGCGGGGGGCGCCCGTCATCCTCGCCTGCTTTCTCGCCATATTCATCGCCTACACCTCGGCCTTCATCCTGGGGCCGATGCTGGACGCCATGGGCCGCGAGATGGGCCTCTCCATCACGGCCATGGGGCAGCTGACGGCCATCACCTTCATCCCCTGGGGGCTGACCGCGCCCCTGCTGGGCCCCCTCTCGGATCGCTGGGGGCGAAAGCCCGTCGTTCTCGTCGGGCTGCTGGGCATCTCCCTCTCGAACGCCGCCCTCTCGTTCGCGGACGGCTACGCGGCGGTGGCCGTCTGCCGCTTCGCCACCGGACTGGGCGGGGCGCTGGTTCCGCCCACGGCGGTCGCCGCCATCGGGGACAATTTCTCGGGCCGCCACCGCGGGCTGGCGCTCGGCCTCGCCACCTCGGGCGTGGCCGTGGGGCTGCTCGTCGGGTTGCCGGGCGTCGCCTTTCTCACGGACTGGCTCGGCTGGCGCGGCGCGCTCAGAATCGCCGGCGCCCTGGGCCTGCTCGTCTGCCTCTGCGCGGGCCGCGCCCTGCCCGCCCGGAGGCGCGGCGAGCCCCCGGTCTCCTGGCTCGCGAGCTTCGGGTGGACGCGCCGGCGGGTCGCCTGGCTGCTGATGAGCGGCAACGTCATCGAGCGGGTCATGACCGCCGTCTTTCTCACCTACGTGTCCGTCTTCCTGCTGCGCCGCTTCGGCCTCTCGCTCTCCTCCGTGGGGAGCCTGATTACGGCGATGTCCGTGGGGGCGCTCATCGGGGGTCTTCTGGGGGGCGCGCTCGCGGGCCTGAAGGCGCGCTTTCTCGTCATCACCGCCCTGACCGCGGCGCAGGGGGCGCTCCTGACGGCTCACTTCTCCTGGGCGCCCCTCCTCGCCGCCGCCGTCGCGGCGGGCTTCCTCTTCTCGCTCCTGAGCCAGCTGAGCCGCGCGGCCGTGATGGACCGCCTCATCTCGCTCGCCCCGCAGTCGCGCGGCGCCGTCATCGGCACCTACGCGGCGAGCAACCAGGTCGGCCTGTTTCTGGGCGCCGCCCTGGGCGGGTTCGCCATACGCTGGGGCGGCTTCGAGGCGCTCGGCTGGCTCGCCCTCGCCGCGGCGGCCGCGGGCGGGGCGTTCTACGGCTCGGGGGCGTGGCTGATTCGGAGGGAGGGCTAGCCCCGCTCCGGGAGGCTATTTCTTCACCGCGTCCTTGCGGCGGGGCTCGGGGAAGACGTCCGGATCGATCAGCACGTCCACGACGGCGGGGCCTTCCTCCTTCAGCGCCTGGGCGTAGGCGTCCTCCAGGTCCGCGGGATCCTCCACCCGATAGCCCGCCGCGCCGAACACGCGGGCGTATTCGTCGAAGCGCGGGTTGCCGATGGCGTCCGCGATGTAGCGCCCCTCGTAGAAGTGCTTCTGGTAGGCGCGCTCGGAGCCCAGGTTGAAGTTGTTGAGGACGACGCAGACGGTGGGCAGGTTCTCGCGCGCCGCGGTTTCGAGCTCCGCCCCGTTGCACAAGAACGCGCCGTCTCCGCTGATGGTGACGACCTTCTGGCGCGGGCGCGCCAGCTTGGCGCCCAGCCCCAGGGGGTAGCCCACCCCGATGGCCGCCAGATCCTGCGGCGCGACCAGATTCCGCGCCCTGTCGAATCGCTGATACTCGTAGATGTAGCCGGCGGCGCTTCCCGCGTCGTTCGTGAGGATGGCGTTTTCGGGCAGAACCCGCGCGAGCGCCATGTGCGCGCGCCGGGGGTCGATGGGCTTTCCGCCGTATTCGAGGGCGTGCTCGCGGTGCCTCTCACGCGCCGCGCGAACCGCCTCCGCCGCCTCGCGCCACGCGGGACGCCGCGCGCCCTCGTCCAGCGCGCCAAGCACGGCGCGGAGGGCGGGGCCCGCCTCCGCGTTCATCCCCACCTCCGCCGCGAAGTTTCGCCCGATGCTCCTGGGGTCGACGGCCGCGTGGATGAGCTTGGCGCCCTTGAAGAAATCCGGCCGCAGGAACGTGGTGGAATGCGCGAGCCTCGTGCCGACGGCGAAGACGACGTCCGCCCTCTCGAAGAGCGCCCGCGCCTCGGGAATCGTCCCCCGGCCGATCGACCCCAGAAACAGAGGGTGCCGGTTCGGGACCAGGTCGTCCCTTCCGGTGGAGGCCATGACGGGCGCGTCGAGCGCCTCCGCCAGGGCGAGCAAATCCCCGCTCGCCTCGTCCCAGAGCACGCCGCCGCCGCCCAGGAGCAGGGGCCGCTCGGCGGCCTTCAGAAGCGCCGCCGCCCGCGCCGCCGCCTCGGGGTCCGGCGCGAGCCGCGTCCGCCGCAGGGGGGCGAGGCCGTCCTCCGGATAGTCCGCCCTTTCGTTCAGCACGTCGCGCGGCAGATCGACGTGCACGGGGCCCGGCACCCCGGAGAGCGCCACGTGGCACGCCTCCCGAATCGCCTCGGCGGCGCGCTCGGGCTTTCGAGCCTGCATCGACCACTTCACCATCGGGCGGAACATGGCGACCTGATCGAGCTCCTGGGTGGAATCCCGAAAGGCGTCCTTCATCATGGGCGCGCCGGTGATGACCAGCACCGGGCTCTGCGCCATCATGGCGTGCGCCACGCCGGTGACGAGGTTCGTCGCGCCGGGGCCGTTCGTCGCCATGCAGACGCCCACCTTCCCGCTGAGGCGCGCGAAGGCGTCCGCCATGACGGCGGCGCTCTGCTCGTGGCGCACCGTGAGGAAGGAGATGTCGTCTCGGCCATACATGCCGTCGAGTATCTCGATCATGCACGAGCCCGCCATGCCGATGACGCGCCCAACCCCCAGCTTCGCCAGCGCGTCCGCCACCGCGTGCCCGGCCGTCATGGTCGCCATCTCTCGTCTCTCCCCGCAAAGCAACGAGGCGGACGCGCGCTCCCGCGCCCGTCTCCTCCCGGAACGCCCCCGAAGCGCCCAGACGCGATCGCCCCGCGCCGCTAGCCCACGTCTCCCTTGGCGTGAATCGCGTTGGCTATCGCGTTGACCGCGTGATCCGCGCTCGCCTCCGGCCTTGCGGTCTCGGCGAAGCGGTAGAAACTCTTGGTCGCCCGCAGGCAGTCTCCGCCCAGGGCGGCGAGCTCCCGGCACAGGCGCGCCGCCTCCGAATCGAGGTCGGCGTCCGGGACCACGCGGTTCACCATGCCGACGCGCCTGCCCTCCTCCGCGTCGATCTCGCGGCCGGTGATGACCATCTCGAAGCCGCGCCGCCGCTCCAGCCTTCTCGCCAGATGGCTGATGACCACCGTGGGCGGGAACCCCTCCCGGATTTCGGGAAAGGCGATGCGCGCGGAATCGGAGGCCAGCGCCAGGTCCGCGCGGCTGACGAGCCCGGCGCCCGGCCCGAAGGCGCGCCCCCTGAGCGCGACCACCGTCACGGCGGGCGAGAACTCCAGGGCGTCGTTCATGCGGACGATTTCGCGGAAGCGCTCGCGTATCACGTTCACCGGCGGCAGGCCGCCGCCGCGAACGCTCTCGCGTCCGGCGCAGAAATCCTCCCCCTCCCCGGCGAGCAGAATCACGTCGCACTCCTCGCCCGCCCGCAGGAGCGCCCCCGCGAGCTCCTCCATCATCCCGAAGGTGAGCCGGTTCGCCTCCTCCGCGCGCGCGAGCGTGACGCGGCCGAGCGCGCCTTCCTTCTCATACCGGACGTGGGCCATCTTCATTCCCCTGAAAACGAAAGCCGGACGCTTCCCGAAAGCGCGGGCGCCGATCAAAACGGATGGATTCGCTCCGACGCTCCCGGATTATGGCAAAACCTCCCGCGAAGGAAAACCCGAAAAGAGAGCTTGCAAAATCATTCGCAGTTTGTTTGTATTAAGAATGTATTATTTTCGTGAAGATTCCGTTTTCGGGAGGCTTGCGGCGTGCCCGTCCTCACCCCGCATCGAAGCGAGGCCGCGAGCGGCGAAGCACGAAGCGCCGCCCGGCCGCGAACGCCCGCGCCGCGCATTCCCGACGACGCTTCCGCCTCCGCCCCATTGGTCTGAAAAGGGGGTTTCTTCATGTTTCTCACGCGCAGGCAGCGGGAAATCTACGAGTTCATCAAGGAGTTCATCGACGCGAACGGCTACGCGCCCTCCATCGTGGAGATCGGGGAGCGCTTCCAGCTCACCTCGCCCGCCACGGTGCACAAGCACCTCCTGAACCTCGAGCAGAAGGGCCTCATCAAGAGAAGCTGGAACCGGAGCCGGGCGATAGAGCTCGTCCCCGGTTCGGACTCCATCGGCCCGGCCGCCGCCGGAGCCCCGGCGGAGCTTCCCCTCCGCGGCATGATCGCGGCGGGGATGCCGCTCGAGGCGATAGAGGACACGGAGACCATCCCGCTGCCCTGGTCCTCGGGAGACGGCAACCTCTACGTCCTGCGGGTGAAGGGCGACTCGATGATCGAGGATCACATCCAGGACGGGGACTACGTCATCGTCGAGGGCCGCGAGAGCGCCGAGAACGGCGAGACCGTGGTCGCCCTCGTCGAGGGCGAGTCCGCCACCCTCAAGCGCTTCTACCGGGAAGGGGCGCAGGTTCGCCTCCAGCCCGCCAACGCGGCGATGGCGCCCATCATGGCGCGCGAGGAGGACCTGCGGATTCAGGGCGTCGTCGTGGGCGTGCTCCGCAAGTATTGACGCGGACGGCGCGCCGGGGAGGAGCCCGCATGAAGCCGCGCACGGACGAGGAGGCGGGCGGGCCGCGCGCGGAGCGGCTCATCGCCCACGTGGACATGGACGCCTTCTTCGTGTCCGTGGAGCGCATGGACGACCCCGCGCTCGAGGACAGGCCGGTGGTCGTGGGCGGAAGCCTGGGGCCGCGCGGGGTGGTGTCGGCGGCCTCCTACGAGGCGCGGGCGTTCGGCGTCCACTCGGCCATGCCCATGGCGCGGGCGCGGGCGCTCTGCCCGCAGGCGGCATACATCCAGGCGAACCACCGCAAATACGCCGCCGCCTCGAGGCGGGTGATGGAGACGCTCGGAAGCTTCACGCCCGCCGTCCAGGCCGTCTCCGTAGATGAGGCGTATCTGGACCTGAGCGGAACCGGGCGCCTGCACGGCCCCCCGCTCCGGACGGCCGCCCGCATCCGGGAGGCGGTCTGGCGCGAGACCCGCTGCTCGGCGTCCATCGGGGTGGCGTCGAGCCGCCTGGTGTCGAAAATCGCCTCCGCCCTCTCGAAGCCCGCGGGCGTCCTGCGCGTCCTGCCGGGCCGGGAGGAGGCTTTTCTGCGTCCTTTGGCCGTGAGCCGGATTCCCGGCGCGGGCAGGGTGACGACAGAGAAGATGAAGCGTCTGGGAATCCGCACCATCGGCGATCTCGCCCGCCAGTCCCTGCCCTTTCTGGAGGATAGGTTCGGGAGCGCGGGGGGCGAGCTCCACCGCAAGGCGCGGGGGCTGGACGATTCCGAGATCGCCCCGGAGAGCCGGCCCAAGAGCATCGGCAGGGAAACCACCTTCGCCGAGGACATCTCCGACCCCGCCGCGCTGGAGGCCGTCCTTTCGGGCCTGGCCGAGGAGGCGTGCGGGCGCGCGCGCCGCCTGGGGCTTCGCGCGAGGCAGGTGGTCCTCAAAATCCGCTTTCCCGACTTCGCCACCCTCACGCGCTCGCTCACGCTCGAGAAGCCCACGCATCTCGACGGAGAAGTCATCGAACCCGCGCTCGGGCTCCTGCGGAGGGCGCGCCGCAAGGAGGCCAGAGGCCGGAAAATCCGCCTGCTGGGCGTCTATCTCTCCGGCCTCGACGCGGCCGCTCCCCAGCCGCTCCTGATCGAGGACGAGGAGCGGCGCAGGGAGGAGCGCCTCGTGGAAAGCCTGGATCGGATCAGGGAGCGCTTCGGCAGGGAAGCCGTCCTCGCGCGGAAGGACGTGGAGCGCATCCGCGGCGGCTGAGGTCAGCCCGCCAGAATCAGGATCGTCCCCGCCACCGCCGTCGCCGCGCCCAGCGCGAGCCTGCCCGTCACGTTCTCCGTCTCCCGCAGGAACAGGTGGGAGCCCAGAATCACCAGAAGCGGCTGCGCCGAGGTGATGGCGGCGACGTTCACCGCCCAGGTGCGCGCCAGGGCGCTGCTGTAGGAGGGGATGGCTATCGTCTGGCAGAGGGCGGCGGCGAGCATCCACTTCCAGCTCGCCCGGGGGATTCTTCCGCCCCGCTCTCCCCCGGCGCCGAAGGCGAACGACAGCGCCCAGGCGAAGCCGCAGCCGATCCAGATCACCATGGCCGAGGCGGCGAGCGGGTGCACGTCGAGGGCGATGGTCTTCAGCATGACGCCCGAGGCGCTCCAGTTCAGCGTGGTGAGGCCGGCTGATACGTAGCCCCGGACGACGTCCCTTCGCGCGGGGCCCGCCGCCGCGCTCGGCTGCGCCGGGGCGGCGCGCACCACGGCGGTGATGCCCGCCGTCAGGCACAGCAATCCCAAGGCGACGGGAAGCGTGAACGGCTCGTCCAGAAAGATCGCCGCCAGCAGCGCGGTGACGGCGGGCGTGCTCGCAGCGACGGGAATCGTGCGGCTGGGGCCGATGCGCCGGATGGCGTAGTAGTAGGTGAGCCTCGATATGGCGATCATGAAGAAGCCGGTGATCGGCAACAGCGCCCAGGTTCTCGCCAGCTTCGGCGCGAAGGCGGAGGCCGGAAGCGCGAAGAAGACCAGCGCGACGGCGAACGCGCCGTTCAGGGTGGAGGTGGCCGCCGTCGTCCTGAGCAGCGGGGCGTTCTTCATCGCCAGACGGATGAAGAAGGAGAGGCTCGCCCAGCTCAGAAGCGCCGAGAGGGCGAACAGCAGGCCCGCGGCGTGGGCGGAGACGTCCATCAGCGGCTTCCAGGGTCCACGCGGACGGCGTCGAGAGCGTCTCTTTCGTCCACGATCCGCGTCCCTCCGAAAGCGAAAAGAAGCCGCCGCGAAGCCTACTACGCCGCCTTTCCCTCCGCCACGCGGCGCGCGAGGGCGGGCGGCCTCAAGTCTCCATCGCGCTCAGGACGGCGGAGACGAACCCCAGGAGCCGCAGCCCCTCCCGGATTCTCCGAAAAGAGAGGGCGCCTTGCCCGATTCCCACGTGGCGAAAGCCCTCCAGGACGAGGAGGGAGACGGGCTTCTCCGAGGTCTCGCCCGCCCGCTTCGCCAGCCGAACGCTCTCCGACGCCGGAACGAAGGGATCGCCGCGCCCGTGCAGAAAAAACATCGGCGCCGCAACCCTGGGCACGACGTCGCGCATCCCCCACCGCCGCAGGCGCGCGCGCAGCTCCGCGTCCTGCCGCGCGTAGAGGGCCTCGAAGCGCCCGGGCGAGCGGTTCTCCATCAGCGCGACGAGGGCGCGGGCGCGCTCCGGCAGGCCCTCCAGCAGGCCGCTCACGTCCGCCGCCTCGTCCGCGCGCTTTCTCGAGACGATCTCCTCGATGCGGCGCCGATGCGCCTCCAGCCCCAGAAGCCTCGCGTTGTAGCGCAGGAAGAGCCACTTTCCGAGCCGGATGGGCGGGCCGCCCGCAAAGGCGGGCCGCTCCTGCCCGCCGCCCGTGGTGAGGTGCGCGAGCACGCTTTTCAGGTCGTAATAGGCGCCCACGCCGACGAAGGCGGACACCCGCGCCCCCGCTCCGGCCGCGGCGCGAAGGGCGGGCCCGGCGGCGAAGGAGAACGCCAGAAGCCCGCACTTCCCGAAAGCGCCCGCGCCGCCGCGCGTCATCCACCGCAGGATTTTTCCGATGCGCGCGGCGTCCGCCTCCTCCGGGCGGAACCTCCTCATGCCGGGCAGGTCGGGGACGGCGACCGTGAAGCCCAGCCGCGCCAGGGCGCGCGCGAAGGCGGCGAGCCGGCTGTCCCGCCTGCCCGCCGTCGTCATGCCGTGAACGAGCGCGACGCAGCCCCTCGGGGGGGCATCGGCCGCCGAATACAGGTCCGCCTTAATCCCTTCGGGGGCGATTCCGACCCTTCGCGGCGCCTTCGTCAGCGCGTCGAGCCAGCCGCCTTCGTCCGAGAGCGCCGCCTGCGCGAGCAGGAGGGCGCCCACGGGGTGGCGAAGCCGGGGCGAATGCGCCCGCGCGATGAAAGCCGCGAGCGCTACAAGCGCAACGAGCGCGGCGAGAAGAAGAGCGCTTCGGCGAACCGCGGGGCGCCGGAGGATGATCAGCCCGCCTTCGCCCCGTCGAGGCGCGCCCTGAGAAAGGCGCCCGTGTGCGAGCGGGGGCTTCGCGCCACCTCCTCGGGCGTCCCCTCGGCGACGATGCGGCCGCCCGCCTCCCCGCCCTCGGGGCCCAAGTCGATCACCCAGTCCGCCGCGCGAATCACGTCCAGATTGTGCTCGACGACGACCACCGTGTTCCCCATTCCCACCAGGCGCGTCAGCACGTTCAGCAGCCGCTCCACGTCCTGAAAGTGCAACCCCGTCGTGGGTTCGTCCATGAGATACATCACCCCCCGGGGGGGGCGGGCGGCGAGCTGGCCCGCTATCTTGAGCCGCTGCGCCTCCCCGCCCGAGAGCGTGCTCACGGGCTGGCCGACGCGCAGATAGTTCAGCCCCACGTCGCGCAGGATGAGCAGCTTGTTCAGCACCGGGGGGACGTGGCCGAAGAAGAGCATGGCCTCGTCCACCGTGAGGTTCAGCGCCTCGTGAACGTTCTTTCCCTTGTATTCGATCTCCATCGTCTGCGGCTTGAAGCGCCTGCCCTCGCAGTCCGGACAGCGGATGAACAGATCCGCCATGAAGTGCATCTCGATCTTGCGGATGCCGCTTCCCGCGCAGGATTCGCACCGCCCGCCGGGGGCGTTGAAGGAGAAGTGGCCGGGGCCATAGCCCATGCTCCGCGCCCGGGGCGTTCCGGCGAAGAGGCGGCGAACCGCGTCGTAGGCCTTCAGATAGGTGAGGGGGTTGCTGCGGGGGCTTTTCCCGATGGGGCTCTGATCGAGCAGGGCGACGGAGGCGAGCGCCTCGAATCCCTCGATGCGGCGGAAGCGGCCGATGGGGCCCTTCCCCTCGTGGAGAATCCGCGCCAGCGCCGGGTAGAGGGTGCCGCGTATGAGCGTGCTCTTGCCGGAGCCGGAGACGCCCGTGACCGCCGTCAGACGCCCCAGGGGAACGCGGAGGTTCACCCCCTTCAGGTTGTTCTCCCGCGCCCCCAGCAGGCGGAGGCGGGCGCCGTTGGCCTCCGCCTTCCTCCGCGCCCTCCTCGGGGCGACTTCGCGCTCGCCTCTCAGGAATTTCGCCGTCGCCGACCTCGCGCACCCGGCCAGCGCCTCCCGGGGCCCCGAGAAGACCACCTCGCCGCCGCGCTCGCCCGCGCCGGGCCCCAGGTCCACGACGTGATCCGCCTCGTTGATGATGTCGCGGTCGTGCTCGACCACGAGCAGGGTGTTGCCCCGCTCCACCAGCTCCTTGAGGATGCCCGCCAGCCGCGCGTTGTCCCTCGGATGCAGCCCGATGGTCGGCTCGTCCAGGATGTAGAGCGTGCCCGTGAGGTGCGCGCCCAGCTGGTTCGCCAGGTTGATGCGCTGGTGCTCGCCGCCGGAGAGGGTTCTCGTCTCCCGATCCAGGGTGAGGTACTCCAGTCCCGCCTTGTGGAGAAAATCGAGGCGGTCGCGCACCTGCCGCGCGACGTCGCCCGCGCGCGCGTCCTGCTCCGGCGTCAGCGGCGGGGCGCGGAAATACTCCCGGAGCGCCTTGACCGGCATGGCGCAGATCTCGGAGATGGAGCGTCCCCCCAGCCTGATCCGCAGCGCCTCGGGCCGCAGGCGCGCCCCCTTGCAGGCGGGGCAGACCTGCTGGCTCTGGTAGCGCCGGATGAGGACGCGCACCCACACCTTGTATTTCCTTCTCTTGAGCCGCTCGAAGAACGGACAGACCCCCAGGAGCTCCTCCGAACCCTCGAACACCATCTTCTTCTGGCGGGGCGGCATCTTCTCCCAGGGGACGTGGATGTCGAGGCCCTCGCGGGCGGCGGCCTGCTGCAGCTGCCGGCCGAAGTGCCGGCGGTAGCGCGGCCGCGTCCACGGCTCCACCGCGCCCTGGGCGAGCGTCTTTCCGGGGTCGGGGATGATGAGGGACTCGTCGAGGCTGAGCGTCTTCCCGAACCCGCCGCACTCCGGACACGCCCCGTTCGGGTTGTTGAAGCTGAAGGTGTGCGGAACGGGCGGCTCGAACGCATGGCCGCAGCATTCGAGCTTCCGGCTGAACCGCAACCGGGGGCCGTCCACGAGCTGGACCTCGGCGACGCCGCCTCCCTCCCGGAAGGCCGTCTCCAGCGACTCGCCCAGGCGCGCGCGGTTCCGGGGCGAGATTTTCAGGCGATCCGCCACGACGCGGATCGCGCGATGGTTCCGCGTCCCCGCCGCCTTCCGCGCGGGCCTCCCCCGGCGCGGGCGGCCGCGCTTTGCGGCCGGGGGCGGCGCGCACCCCCCGAGCCGCTCGACGAGGGCGGGGCCGATTTCGAGAATCTCCTCGTCCGCCATGACGCGGACGAAGCCCCGCGCCATCAGCGATCTCAGCTCCTCCTCCAGGCTCTCCGCCTCGCCCTCGTCCGGCGGCAGGGGGAACAGGATGAAGCCCCGCGCGTCCGCGTAGGCGTCCAGCAGAAGCGAGACCACGCCGTCCACCGTGGCGGGGGCGACCTCGCCGCCGCAGTCGGGGCAGTGAATCTTCCCGGCCCTGGCGAAGAGCAGGCGGAGGTAGTCGTAAATCTCGGAAGCCGTGCCCACCGTGGAGCGCGAGTGGTTCACCGGATTGTATTGCTCGATGGCGATGGCGGGGCTGATGCCCTCGATGCAGTCCACGTCGGGCTTGTCCACCCGCTCCAGGAACTGCCGCGCGTAGGTGGAGAGGCTCTCCACGTAGCGGCGGTGGCCCTCCGCGTAGATGGTGTCGAACGCCAGGGAGGATTTTCCCGATCCGCTCGGCCCGGTGACGACGATGAACCGCTCCCTCGGCAGGCGCAGGGAGACGTCCTTGAGGTTGTGCTCCCTTGCGCCCTCGACGCGGATGTCCTCCATGAAGGAGGCGGCGGGGGCGGAATCCTGCGCGCTCATGGCTTCCCAGGGCTGAAGGGGACGGCGCGGGCGGCGAAGAAATCAAGCCCGCCAGTATGAGCCGCGTCGAGAGGCGCGTCAACGGGGGGCGTCAAATCCCCCGCAGCCGCCCGCCGTCCACGGCGAACGCCCCGCCCGATACGTAGCTCGCCTCGGGCGAGGCCAGAAACGCCACCATCGCGCCGAACTCCTCGGGCGCGCCCAGGCGGCCGAGCGGCGCCTCCCGCCCGGCGCGCGCCGCGGCCTCCTCGAAGGAAATCCCCAGCCGCCGGGCGGCGGCCGCGATTCCCTCGCGCGCGCGCTCCGTATCGATGACGCCGGGAAGCACGGCGTTGACCAGGATGTTCTCCGGCCCCAGGGCGCAGGAGAGCGACTTCGCCAGGCCGGCCGCGGCCGGCCGCATGACGTTCGAGAGCAGGAGATCGTCGATGGGCTCGCGCGCCGAGCTCGACAGGATGAACACGATTCTCCCGCCGCCGCGCGCCCGCATGTGGGGCAGCGCCTCTCGGACGAGCCGCACCGCGCTCATCACGCCGAAGCTCGAACGCGGCGCGCCAGTCATCGTCGCCGAAATCCTCGAACCTCCCCCGGGGCGGGCCGCCCGCGTTGGCGACCAGAACGTCCGCGCCGCCGAAGCGGGAGGCGGCCCCGCGCACGAACTTCCGCGCCCCCGCCGCCTCGCTCACGTCCGCCGCGCAATGCCAGGTCTCCACGCCGGCGCGCGCGGCTATTTCCGCCGCGGCCGCGGCGCAGGCGGCCTCGTCCCGCGAGCAGACGGCCACGCGCGCCCCCCGCATCGCCAGCCTGAGCGCCGAGGCGCGCCCCAGCCCCCGGCTCGCGGCCGCCACCAGGGCGATTTTTCCCTCCATGTCCCGCATCGGGCTTCCTCCCTGCCGCTCCCGTCATCGCGCCCGGGACGGCGAAGAAGCGGCGGGCCGCCGCCGCCGCGCTCCCGGCGAATTTCTCCGCCATGACCGCATTCAAGGGCATCGGCCGCGCGAGGGCAAGCGGGCGGTTCCTTCTCAGAGGTCCCCGCGGGGCCAAGCGTGGTTCGCCTTCGCAGGGGCGACCCCTCCCCAAGGCCGCCCGTTTCGGATGCTCGCGCGTCGGCGGGAGGCGAACCCGGCGAAGGACAACCCGGGGGGTTGTCCCTGCGACCCGCGGCGTCCCCGTAGAGCCACGCATCGCCCCCCCTGCGGAACCAGCCCGTCCGTCCCCGCGAACGAAACGGGCGGGGGGCGACGCTCATCCCCCGCGCCCGTCACGCCCCGGCGGCGCGCTCCCGCTCCCGCAGGGCGCCGCGCCGTATCTTCCCCGTGGGCGTGAGGGGCAGGCTCTCGATGAACTCCACGGCGCGGGGCCGCTTGTAGGGGGCGATTTGCTCCTTCACGAACTCCTGGAGCTCCCGCGCGAGCGCCGCGAGCGCCGCGAGCGCCGCCGGGGCGTCGGCCGCGTCCGCCTCCGCCGGAACGACGAACGCCTTGACGATCTCGCCGCGCTCGGGGTTCGGCGAGCCGACCACCGCGCAGGCGCGCACCGCCGGGTGCTCCAGCAGGACGGCCTCCACCTCGAGGCCCGAGACGCCGTAGCCGCCGGTGTTGATCATGTCGTCGGCGCGCGCCTCGAAGGAGACGCGGCCCTCCCCATCCATGCGGCAGAGGTCTCCCGTGAGGTTCCAGCCGTCGCGCACGTAGTTCCTCTGCCGCTCCGCGTCGTCGAGATAGCGGCACCCGGTGGGGCCCTTCACGATGAGCTGCCCCGTCTCGCCGGGGGGCAGGTCGCGCATCGCCTCGTCCACGACGCGCACCCGGTAGCCCGGCACGGCGCGGCCGATGCTGCCGGGGCGCGCCTCCTCCGCCCCCGCCGAGACGAAGATGTGGAGCAGCTCGGAGACGCCCAGGCCGTTGATGATCGAAACCCCCGTCCGCTCGCGCCATTCGCGCAGCACGGCGGGGGCGAGCGGCTCCCCTCCCGCGACGCAGGCGCGCAGGCTGCCCAGGTCGCGCGCCTCGGGGACGTCGAGCATCTGCCGGTAGCCCGAGGGCGTGCTGAAGCACACCGTCGCCCGGTATCGCTCGATGGCCGCCAGCAGCTCCCGGGGCGTTCCCCGCTCCAGCAGAACCATGGAGCTCCCGAAGCGCAGGGCGTCCGTGACGAAGGCGCAGAACCCGTAGAGAAAGGCGATCTGCGGACTGCCGCAGACGATATCGTCGGGCCCCAGGCCGAAGAGGCGGCCGGGAAACGCATCCGCGACGGCGAGCAGGTCCCGGTGAAAGTGCATCGTGCCCTTGGGCGTCCCCGTGGAGCCGGAGGTGAAGCCGATGAGGGCGACGTCGTCCGCCGCCGTGTCCGCGGCCCGGTATTCGGGCGGCGCCTGCGCCATGAGCGCCTCGAGGCCGTCGGCGCCGCCCCCGCCGAAGCGGACGACGCTCCCGAGGAAGCGGGAGGACTTCGCCGCGGCGAGCAGATCCGCCTCCAGCCGCGCGTCGCAGATCGCGAACCCGACCCGCGCCTTCTCCGCCACGTAGGCCAGCTCGCGCGCGCGCATGACAGGCATGGTCGGCACCAGGACGCCGCCCGCCTTCAGCACGCCCAGGCAGGCGGCCACGAGCATCGGGTGGTTCGAGGCGCGAAGCAGCACGCGGCCCCCGGGCGGGAGGCCCAGCCGATCGGTCATCACCCGGGCGATGCGGTCGGCGTTCTCCCGCAGCGCGCGGTAGCTCCAGAGGGTCTCGCCGAAGTATACGGCGGGCCGCTCCCCCCGCGCGCCTTCCGCCATCGCGTCGATGAGCGCGGCGCCCGCGTTCAGCCGGGGCGGATAGGCCGCCAGCTCCGGCAGGACGCCGTAGTCCATCTCCGGCCACAAGCGTTCGGGCGGAAGGTTCTCCCGCGCGAAGGCGTCCTCGTGGCCGCTCGGCTCAGCCGGCATTTCGCCTCACCTCCGGCAGGAGCTCCTCCGCCAGCCTCCGCATCTGCGCCTCCTCCGCTTCCGCGGGCGCCGCCGCCTTGAAGATGACGTGCCGCGCCCCCGCCTCGCCGAACGCGCGCAGCGTCTCCGCGCACCGCTCGACGGAGCCTCGCAGCAGATACTTCCGCGCCGCCTCGCCCATGTCCATCCCGTAGCGCGCCGAGAGATTCTCCGCCCCCTCCGAGAGGGCGCGGCGCTCATCGGCGCGCAGGTTGAAGAACAGATGAAGCGCGGGCGTCCAGGGCCTTCCCGAATCGCCCGGCGCGCGCCCCTCCCCGGCGGCGAGGCGGCGGATTTCCTCCAGCCCCCGCCGGTAGCGCGCGGGAGAGAACAGATAGGGAACCCAGCCGTCCCCCAGGAGGGCGGCGCGCCTCCGCGCGGCGGCGCTTCTGCCGCCCACCCATATCGGCGGGCCGCCCGCGCTCGGGGGCGGGGGGCTCTGCCGCGCCTCCCGGAAGCGGAAGAAGCGCCCCCGGTGGCTCACGGCCTCCCCCGACCACAGCTTGCGCAGAACCTCGACGGCCTCGTCCGTCCGCGCGCCGCGCTCGGCGCGGGGAACGCCGCAGAGGTCGAACTCCTCCGGCGCCTCGCCGCCGACCCCGATTCCCAGGACGAAGCGCCCGCCCCCGCTCAGGTAGTCCACGGCGGCCGCGGCCTTGGCGGCGACGGCCGGCCGCCGCAGGGGCAGGAGATAGACCAGGCTGCCCAGGGTGACGCGCGCGGTGCGGGCCGCGGCGGCGAGGGCGGCCAGGCTCTCCAGATACGCCCCGCGAAACGCCAGATGATCGTCCAGCCAGAAGGAGTCGAAGCCCGCCCGCTCGACCTTCTCGGCGAAGGCGAGGAAATCCGCGGGCGAGGGCGCGCCGCCCGGCTGCATTCCGTGGCCGTAGCCGCATTTCATCCCCTCCGTCACGGCCCCCTCCCGAATCAGCCCGAGGCGCGCAGGTGAAGATGCCCCAGGGCGCCGCGCCGCGCCGTCCAGCCGGGCGGGACGAGGGTGACGGCGCCGTATTCCTCGATGACGGCGGGGCCGGGCATATCCAGGTCGATGGGCAGGGCGTCCCGCCGATAGACCGGGCAATCGACGGCGCCCTCCCCGAAGACGACCCCGCGCCTCTCCGCCAGCGCGCCCTCGAGCCCCCCCGCCGGCGCCTTCGCCCGCGTCCACTCCAGCTTGTCCGCCACGCCCGAGGCGCGCGTCCGCAGGCTGACGATCTCGATCGGCTCCCCGGGGTGGGAATGCCCGTAGCGCCGCTCGTAGCGGGCGTGAAAATCCTCAGCCAGCGCGTCCAGCCAGTCCGCGTCCTCCCGCGCCGGAATCGTCAGCTCGAACGCCTGCCCGACGTAGCGGACGTCCGCGAAGCGCAGGGTCTGAATCTCGTCCAGGCCGGCCGCGCGCAGACGGCGCTCGCAGGGGGCGGCCAGCCTCTCGAAGGCGCGCTCCAGGGCGCGCGCGTCCGCGTCCGCAAGCGGGGTGAAATGCGTCCCCACGCTCTCCTGAACGGCGTCCGCCATGAGGAGGCCCACGGCCGAGAAATTCCCCGGAAGCCTCGGCACGACGACGCTCGGGACGCCCAGCTCCTCCGCGACGAGGGCGGCGTGCAGCGGCCCCGCCCCCCCGTAGGCGAGCAGGGCGTGCTCCCTCGGGTCGAAGCCGCGCTCGATGGAAATCTCGCGGATGGAGCTCACCATCCTCATTACGGCGACCTCGACGACTCCCCGCGCCATCGCGGCCGCGCCGCCCACGCCCATCTCCTCCGCCAGCGACGCGAGGGCGCGGCGCGCCCTGTCGGGATGAAGCGCGAGCCCCCCGGCCAGGAGCGCGCGGGGGCCGATGCGGGAGAGGACGACGTTCGCGTCCGTCACCGTCGGCGCCTCGCCGCCGAAGCCGTAGCACGCGGGGCCCGGGCGCGCCCCCGCGCTCCTGGGGCCGACGCGGAGCGCGCCGTCCGCGTCCCGCCAGGCGACGCTCCCCCCGCCCGCGCCCACGGTGCTGATCTGGAGATGGGGCGTCCTGAGAGGATAGGAGGCGACCGCGCCGTCCCGGGCGATGACGGGCCGGCGATCCCGGACGAGGCACACGTCCGTGCTGGTGCCGCCCATGTCGCAGGTGATGAGATGGTCGATGCCCAGCGCCCCGGCGAGGGCGACGCCGCCCACGACGCCGCCCGCGGGCCCCGAGAGGATGGTCTGCACGGGAAGGCGCGCGGCGCGCTCCGCGTCCAGCATTCCGCCGTTCGAGGCCATGACGAACAGGGGGGCGCGGACGCCCCTCGCCCGAAGCGCCGCCTCCAGGCGGCTCAGGTAGTTCCGCACCCCGGGCCCGATGTAGGCGTTGAGCGCCGTCGTCGAGAAGCGCTCGAACTCGCGATGCTCGGGCGCGACCTCGTGCGAGAGGGAGAGATAGGCTTCCGGCCAGATTTTCCGCAGGCGCGCCGCCGTCCGCCTCTCGTTCTCCCCGTTCGCGTAGGCGTGCAGATAGCAGACGGCGACGGCCTCGACGCCCAGACGCTTCAGGCGCGCGGCCTGCGCCTCGACCTCCGCCTCCTCCGCGCGAGCCTCCACGCGCCCGTCCGCCAGGACGCGCTCGCCGATCTCGAAGCGCATCTCGCGGGGGACGATCGGCCCGGGCCGGACGAACTTCGCGTCGAACAGGCTGTGGGGGACGAGGCGCTGCGTCCGCCCGATTTCCAGAACGTCGCGGAAGCCGCGCGTCGTCAGGAGGGCGGCGCGCGCCCCCGCGCCCTCCAGAATCGCGTTGGCGCCGACGGTGGTGCCGTGCGTGATCCGGCCGATCGGGGAGGCGTCCAGACGCGCCAGCGCCTCGAGGAAGACCTCGTCCTCCCTTCCCCGAATCGTGGGAACCTTGAAGGCTTCCGTCCGCCCCGCGTCCTCATCGTAGAAAACGAGGTCGGTGAAGGTTCCTCCGGTGTCTATCCCGACGAGACCCAACGCGCTGGCCGCCCCCCTGGAACGTCTCTCACGGACGAAAAGCGGCGCGGCGGCCCGGCGGCCGCCCTCCGGAAAACGCTCACGCCCCGATCGCGCAGAGGAGGATTCGCTCCCCCTCCCTCGCGGCGAGCATGGCCATGGCGTCCGCCCCGAGGCCCACGGCGTCCTCCGGCAGCGCCTCGTCCGGCTCCGCCCACGCGCGCAGGGGCGCCCCCCGCCCGCCGCGCAGCTCGACCAGCGCGCCGCTCTCAAGGCCCCACGCCGCGAGCGTCGCCGGGTGCGCCCGGCACCGGCGGCGGGAATCTTCCCGATCCTCCCCGCCCCCGCGAACGACGCGCGGCGAAAGCCTCTCCTCGCGGGCGGCGCGCCGGCGCGCGGCCGTCTCCTCCGCGTTCACGGCGCCCCGACGGACGACGACGGCGTAGTCCTCCCGCGCGCCCGCCTCCGTCACGTAGCCCGCCTCCACGTCGGCGAGAACCGCCGCGTCCGCGCGATCGAGCGGATCCCCGAAGCCGCCGCCGCCCGAAGTCTCCATGACGAGAACGTCGCCCCGGCGAAGCGGGAAGCCCGCCGCCTTGCCGGGCGTCGTCGAGGGCGCGAGAATCTCCCCGCCCCGCTCCACGAAAAAGCGGTTGGGCTTTCCCGGCGCGCCGCCGAATATCCCGAACGGGGGGATGAGGTTCTTGTCCGAGGAGATCGACAGGAGCGCCTCCTCCGCCAGCACCTCCACCTCGCGCCTGAGGCCCAGCCCGCCCCGACGCGCCCCCGCCCCCCCCGAGTCCGCGCGCAGCGAGAGGCTCCTGACGCGCAGGGGCTGGCTCCGCTCGACCACCTCGACCGACTGGATCGAGGCGAAATCCCCCTCCGTGAAGTTCCGCGTGGCGCTGTTGCCGTCGCCCTCCCCGAACCCTCCCGTGCCGCCCGCCGGAAACTCGTAGAACAGGAAGGGCGCGCCGCCGCGCGCGCCGCTCCCGCCGACGCAGACGTGGTTCGACGTCCCCTTCAGGTCGCCCGTCACGGCGTCGGGCGAGAGCGGGGCGAGAGCGCCGATGAGGGCGGAGACCACCGCGTGGCTCACCTCCATCGAGCCCGCGCAGCTCGCCGGATAGCGCGCCGAGAGCAGGGAGCCCGGCTCCGCCCTGATGACGAGCGGACGAAACGCCCCCTGGTTGATCGCCCCCCTAGGGTCCAGGAGCGCCTTGACGACGCTGAAGGCCGCGGAGGGGGCCATGGCCGGCCCGACGTTGTAGGCACCCCTCGTCTGCGGGTCGGTGCCGTGAAAGTCGATGATCAGATCGTCGCCCGATTTCTCCACCCGCGCCCGGACGCGCAGCGGCGCGAGCGAGCGCCCGTCGTGATCCATGAAGTGCTCATAGACGGACGCCCCCTCGGGCAGGGCGGCGATTCCGCGCCGCATGGCCGCCTCGGCGCGCGCCAGCAGAAGATCCTTCGCGGCGAGCAGCCCCGGCCAGCCGCGCTTCGCCGCCAGCTCCCCCAGCCGCCTGTGCGCCGTATGGCACGTGGCCAGCATGGCGAAGAAGTCCCCCCGCCGCTCCTCGGGAACGCGCACGTTGTGGAGGAGGAGGTCGAAGGCCGCCTGGTTGAGCTCCCCCTTCTCGATGATTCTCAGGATGGGGATGCGCACCCCGTCGTGGAGAATCTCCGTGTTCTTCCCCGAGATGCTCCCCGGCGTCGTTCCGCCCACGTCGCCCCAGTGGGCGCGGACGACCGGGTGGATGACCGGCTCCGCGCCGTGGAACAGGGGGGCGATCATCGCCACGTCGTTCAGGTGCGTCCCCCCGGTGTAGGGGTCGTTGTGGAGGAACACGTCGCCCGGATGGACGTCCTCCCCGAAGCGCTCGCGCATCTGGGCGACCTCCATCGGCACGGGGAAGATGTGGACGGGGTTGTCCTCCGCCATGGCGACGAGCTGCCCCGCGCCGTCCACGAGCACGCAGGAGAAGTCGCGCCCCTCGTAGATGATGGAGGAATACGCCGCGCGCGCCATGTTCGCCCGCATCTCGCGGACGACGGCCACGAAGGATTCGTTGATCACCTCGAGGGAGACGGGGTCTATCTCCGGGACGGGTTCGCGGCTCATGGATTCCCCGTTCGAGAGAAGGCTGCGGGCGACGGCGCCATTCTAGCCCGAATCCGGGGCCTTCTTCATCCCGCGCCCGGAGAAGCCCGCCGCATCCCGCGCAAGGAATCGCCGCGCGTCCCCCCGCGAGGACGCGGGGTTCATGCCTTCGCAGGGGCGGTTCGGGAACCGCCCGTTTTGGGGGGAGGCTAGAAGAAGAACTTGAGGAGGCCGAAGGTGAGGGTGACGTTCAGCCCCACGATCCCCAGCGCCATGCCGAACATGAACCTTTGCGTCCGCGCCTCGAGCCGCGCGATGGAGGTCTCCATCTCGCCCCGAAGCCCCGCGATGGACGCCTCCATCTCGCCCCGAAGCCCCGCGATGGACGCCTCCACCTCGCCCCGAAGTCCCGCGATGGACGCCTCCACGTCGCTCCGAAGGCTCGCGATGGACGCCTCCAGCCCCGTCCTCACCTCCTGTATCTCGGCCTGGAGCTCGGCCTTGACCTCCTGGAGGTCGGCTTTCGTGGCGACGCTGCCGGCGACGGCGTCCTTGAAGGTATCCACGACCGCGCGCGCCTGGGACTCCTCGAAGCCCGAATCCCGGAGCGACTCCATCGCCCGGAGCGTGTCGAAGCCGATCATCGCCCGCCTCCTCTCCGAAAGCTTTCACGCGAGGAAAGCATACCACGCCCCGCGCCGGACGCGAAAGCGAAAAAGAGGATGCCCCCGGACGGGTTTTGTCTCCGTAGGGGCGGCCTCTGTGGCCGCTCTCGCCTCCGCCGAGGATTCGGGAATGCGGGCGGTTCCCGAACCGCCCCTGCGGGATTATCGCGCCCCGGCGGGCCGGGGCGTCGGAGGCGGGGGCTCCCCTGCATTTTTTCCCGGAAGCGATTATACTGCCCCCCCACTTCGCTTCCCCGGAAGGAGGACATGGTGAAAGCGAGATCATCGGACAAGCCGAAACCGGGCGGGCGGACGCGGGCCGCCGCGTGGCTCGCCGCCCTCGCCCTCGCGCTTCCGGCGTCGGCGGGGGCGCTCCCCCCCGTCTTCTCCACCCCTTCGGGAGGCGCCATCCGCGGCTACGACCCGGTGGCCTATTTCACGGAGAAGCGCCCCGTGAAGGGCGAGATGGCCTTTTCGCACGAATGGAAGGGCGCGGTCTGGCGCTTCTCGAGCGCGCGGAACCTCGCGCTGTTCCGCGCCGCGCCCGGGAAATACGCCCCGCGATACGGGGGCTACTGCGCCTACGCCGTGAGCCGGGGCTACACCGCGAGCATCGACCCCGACGCCTGGAGAATCGTGGAGGGGAAGCTCTATCTGAACTACAGCCCGGGCGTTCAGCGGCTCTGGGAGGCGGACGTCCCCGGAAACGTCAGGCGCGCCGACCGGAACTGGCCCGGGCTCCTCGGGAAGAGGTAGCCCGCGGGCCGCGGGCGGATTCGGCGAGGCCGCGGGGTCACTGCGGGGACGACTCGGGGCCGCGCCTCGGGTTGCGGCCCTCCACCATGAAGATCACCGCCTCGGCGATGTTCGTCGCGTGGTCGGCGATTCGCTCCATGTATTTCGAGATGAACGTCAGGCGGGTGCTCCGGCTGATGTTGCGCGGGTTGTCGAGCATGTAGGTGAGCAGCTCGCGGAAGAGCTCCTCGTTCATGTCGTCCACCTCGTCGTCGCTCGTGATGACCCTGCGCGCCAGCCCCACGTCCTCCCTGATGAAGCTGTCCAGGCACTCGCGCAGCATCCGGCTGGCGGAGGCGGCCATGCGGGGCAGCTCGACGTAGGGCTTCAGGGGAGGCTCCTCGTTGAGCTCCAGGGCGCGCTCGCACACGTTGACGGCCAGGTCGCCCACCCGCTCGAGGTCGGAGGCGATTTTGAGGCCCGTCGTGATGAAGCGCAGATCCCCCGCCGTCGGCTGCCGCAGCGCCATCATCTGCATGCAGAGCTCGTTCACGTCCACCTCGAGCTGGTTGACCCGCGCGTCCTCCTCGATGACGGAGCGCGCGAGGTCGGAGTCGCGCCGGGTGAGGCTCTCGATGCTCTTCGCCGTCATCATCTCCGCCTTGGCGCTCATCTCCAGAATGAGGCGGCGCAGCTCCAGAAGCTCGCTCTCGTATTCGGAGCTCGTGTGGGTTTTTCCGCTCGTGAGGGCCAATGCCGTCCTCCTCGCCGCGCCTAGCCGAACCTGCCGGTGATGTAGTCGGAGGTGCGGACGCGCATGGGATTCATGAAAATCTTCCTCGTCTCCCCGTACTCGATGAGCCGCCCCAGAAACATGAAGGCCGTGTTGTCCGAAACGCGGGCGGCCTGCTGCATGTTGTGCGTCACGATGACGATGGAGAAGTGCTCCTTGAGCTGGGCGATGAGATCCTCGATGCGCGCCGTGGCGATGGGGTCGAGCGCCGAGCAGGGCTCGTCCATCAGGATGATTTCGGGCTCGGCCGCGATCGCGCGCGCGATGCACAGGCGCTGCTGCTGGCCGCCGGAGAGGCCGAGCGCGTTGTCCTGGAGGCGGTCGGACACCTCGTCCCAGAGCGCGGCGTCGCGCAGGGAGCGCTCGCAGGTCTCCTCCAGCAGGCGCCTGTCGCGCACGCCGTCCACCCGCAGGGGATAGACGACGTTCTCGAAGACGGACATCGGGAAGGGGTTGGGCTTCTGGAACACCATGCCGAGGCGCTTGCGGAGCTCGATGACCTCGACGCGCGGGTCGTGAATCTCGCTGCCGTCGATGAGGATGGATCCCTCGCGGCGGACGCCGTCGATGAGGTCGTTCATCCGGTTGAGCGCGCGCAGAAGGGTGGACTTCCCGCAGCCCGAGGGGCCGATGAGGGCGGTGACGAGCTCCTTCTGTATCTTCAGGCTGGCGCCGAACAGGGCCTGCTTCCCGCCGTACCAGAGGCTGAAGTCCTCGATGTCGATGACGCTCCCCCGCTCGCTCTCGACGGGATGATACGCCGTGGGCTCGAACCCGGCCTGCTGATCGGGGGCAGGCGCAGCGGTGACGGACATTTCAGGGCGTCTCCATTCAGAATTGGCCTTCCACGAACTTCCGGCGAAGGCGGTTGCGCACCATGATGGCGAAGGCGTTCATCAGGGCGATGATGGCGATGAGCAGAAGCGTCGTGACGAAGACCATGGGCTTTCCCGCCTCGGAGTTTCGGGACTGGAAGCCCACGTCGTAGATGTGGAAGCCCAGGTGCATGAAGCTCCGCTCCAGGTGCAGGAACGGAAAGAAGCCGTCGAAGGGGAGCTCGGGCGCCAGCTTCACCACCCCCACGAGCATGAGCGGGGCGACCTCGCCCGCCCCGCGCGCCATCGCCAGGATGAGGCCGGTCATGACGCCCGGCATGGCCTGGGGCAGGACGATGTTGCGGATGGTCTGCCACTTCGAGGCGCCGCAGGCCAGCGAGCCCTCCCGCATGGAGCGGGGAACGGCGGCGAGCGCCTCCTCGGTCGCCACGATGACGACGGGAACGGTGAGGAGCGCCAGCGTCAGCGACGCCCACAGGAGGCCGCCCGTCCCGAACGTCGGGCTGGGCAGCCGCTCGGGATAGAACAGCTGGTCGATGCGCGCGCCCACGGTGTAGGCGAAGAACCCGAGTCCGAACACGCCATAGACGATGGAGGGCACCCCCGCCAGGTTGTTCACGCAGATGCGCACGATGGAGACGAGCGTCCCCTGCCTGGCGTATTCGCGCAGATACAGCGCCGTGACGACGCCGAAGGGCGCGACGAAGACGACCATGAGCAGGGTCATCATCACGGTGCCGAATATCGCCGGCAGGACGCCGCCCTCGGTGTTCGCCTCCCGGGGGTCGTCCGTCAGGAACTCCGTCCATCGGGAGAAATAGACGCCGAGCCTGCCCCCGACCGAGAGGCGGTTCGCCGGGTAGAGGCGCACCACCTCGGAGAGCCGCAGGGTCTTCTCGCGCCCGCCGATCTCCCGCAGGGTGATGGTGAACCGCGCGTCCTCCCCGTTGATCGAGGTGATTTTTTTCTTGAGCGCGGCGAAGCCCCCGCGCATCGCCCGCGTCCGCCGCTCGAACCTCTCCTTCCCGGCGCGATGCGCCGCGCTGCCCGCGCCGTGTTCGAGCGCGGCGCGGCGCAGGGCGAGCCGCTCCTTCTCGATGTAGTAGTTGACGGCGCCTATCTCGTCCACCTCGATGGCGCGAACCGCGCGCCGGCGGGCGAGCGCCCGAGCGTGGGCGGCGTATAGTTCGTCCAGCGAGAGGCGCCCGCCCTCGACGCGGCGCGCGCCCAGCCTCAGCTCCTTGACGAAGCCGATGAAGGGGCCCCACTCCGCGCGCTCGACGAAGAAGACGTCGGGCGGCTCCTCGACGCCGGCGACCTCGTGATCCGCCGCCCATCTGAAGTCCTCGTTGTAGAGGTCGAAGTTTCCGATGCGGTAGAGGGTGCGGCCGGCGAACCCATCCGCCTCGGCGACGGCGCGGCGCGAGGCGGCGTCGAGCGCCTTCAGCTGCGCTTCGGAGGGGCGGAAGCGCTCGGAGCGAAACGGCTCGCCGGCGATGCGCCCGCCGCTCTTGAGCGTCACCACCCGCACCGGGCCCGGGTAGAACGTCACGATGCCGTTCCACAGGACGAGGGCGAGGAAGCCCGCGATCATCAGGACGCCCAGGGCGAGCGCGCCGCCCATGATCCAGACGAACGGCTCGCCCCTGGCCTTGAAGTCCATCCCCGAGCGAAGCCCGCCCCGGGAGGAGCCCTCCCTCGCCTCCGCGCTCCTCTCCCCCTCGGAAGAGGGCGGCGGCGCGCCGCTTTCGGCCCGGGGCGCCGGCGGGGGCGTCCCCGCCCCCGCGCCGCTCTTCGGCTTCTTCGGCTCTTTCGTCCTCATCCCGCCCTCACAGCTGCGACGCGCGCTTGCGGAAGCGGAGCCGGACGACCTCCGCGATCGTGTTGACGACGAACGTCATCGAGAACAGAACGAGCGCCGCGAGGAACAGCACCCGGTAGAGCGTTCCGTCCTTGACGGCTTCGGGAAGCTCGACGGCGATGTTCGCCGAGAGCGCCCGGAGCCCCGAGAAGACGTTCCAGTCCAGCACCGGGGTGTTGCCCGCCGCCATGACGACGATCATGGTCTCGCCCACCGCGCGGCCCATGCCGATCATGACGGCGGCGAAAATTCCGCTGGCCGCGGTGGGCAGGATGACCCAGAGCGCCGTCTGCCAGGGCGTCGCTCCGCAGGCGAGGCTCGCCGCCCGGAGGTGGCCCGGCACGGAGTCGAGCGCGTCCTCGGCGATGGTGTAGATGATCGGAATGACGGCGAAGCCCATCGCGAAGCCCACGACGAGGGCGTTGCGCTGGACGTAGGTGTCGATGACGCCGCCGCGGGCGTCAAGGCCCAGGGCGGCGAGCGCGAGCGCCGCGGCCCAGCCCAGCAGGGCGGCGGCGGCGAGCGTCCCCGTCCAGCGGAGGAGCTCGAGCGAGGCGGCGCGCGCGTGCGGCATCCGCCTGAGCTTCCGCCTCCACGCGAAGCCCAGGAGCCGCTCGGCGCAGAAGGCGGCGGCGAGAAAGGAGACGGGCAGGAAGATGAGGAACAGCATCGGCGTCGCCAGCCCCACGTTCCCGTTCGCCCACGCCTTGAAGTCGCCGCCGAAGAAGAGGCCCTCGAAGCCCGGCGCGAGCAGGCGGCCCAGCGCGCCGCCCAGAACGATGACGAGGAACAACAGGCCGATTTTCGGAAACCCCGACAGCGGAAGGGCGGCGCGGGGCGGCATCAGCTGCCAGAGATAGGCCGAGAGCAGAAGGAGAAGCGGAATCAGCGCGAAGGCGAGGAGCACCGCGGCGATCCACGTCTCCACGACGGGCGCGAGAATCAGGGCGGCCACGAAGCCGAGCACCACCGAGGGGAGCGAGGCCATCATCTCCATCGCGGGCTTCACGACGGAGCGGATTTCGGGGCCGATGAACTCGGAGGTGAAAATCGCGCCCAGCACCGCGATGGGAATGGCGAATATCAGGGAATAGACCGTCCCCTTGATGGTTCCGAAGATCAAAGGAATGAGCGATATCTTCTCCTCGAAGGCGTCGTCTCCCGAGGAGGACTGCCAGGTGTATTCGGGTTCGGGATACCCCTCGTACCAGACTTTTCCGAACAAGGTCTGAAAGGTCGTCTCGGGGTGCTCGGCCGAGAATCTCCAGAAGTTCACCGCGCCGCTCTGATCCGCCAGGAGGATCGCGTCGTCCCGCGGCGAGAGGCGGATGAAGCGGCGACCGCCCGCCATGCCCTTCGCGCGCAGGCGCAGGAGCGTCGCCTCGCTCGTGGAATGGCGCAGCCAAACGGCGCCTCCCTCGTCCATGGTGACGAACATCCGGCTTCTCGCGGAGGCGGAGAAGCCCGAAACGGCCGCGGCGTGCCCCTCCAGTTCGTGGGCGCGCGCCATCGCCAGCCCGTCCGGCGCCGCCGCCCCGGGCCTGCGGACGCGGAAAAAGACGTTCAGGGAGCCTCGCGAGCCTCCCGCGACGACGGCCTCCTCGCCGATGAGAAAGTGGAACGCCGTCAGCTTCTCGCCGGGGGGCAGGAGGTCCCGCTTCTCCACGAGGGAGACGGCGCCGAAGTTCCTCGCGTCGTAGCGGAAGAGCGTCCCCCTCTCGGAGCCGATATAGACCGCGTCGGCCTTCTCCGTGAGGAGGACGCCCAGGATGCGCGCCCGGCGGGGCAGGTCGGGCAGAACCACGCTCTCCACGGACGAGGTGGAGAGGCCCGTGAGGAGGTTCACCCGCGTCTGCGTGAGGCTCAGGCGCGCCACGCCCCCGGCGTCCACCGTGGCGAAGGAGATGCTCGGGCGCTCGGGCGTCCCGCCCACCTTGTAGTCCAGCCTGAGGATGGGCGTCCCCGGCGGCGCCGCCTGCTGCGGCGCGCCCAGATCCGCCTCCACCCAGACCCTGCGCATCTGATCGCCGGGAATCCTCGAGAAGACGGAGCGGCCGTCGCTCAGGTCGCGATCGTCGATTCCGGCGAGGCCCGCGGGCGCCCGCCCGGCGGGCAGGACTTTCGAGCGGAACCGGATTTTGCCGAAGCGGACCGTTCCGTCCGCGAAGCCGAAGGCCGCGTTGCCGCCCTTGAGCGTACGCGCGAAGGCGGTCGCCCGCGTCCCCCCGAAGTCGAGTTTGAGCGGCTTGAGCGGCCTTCCCGTCGACGCGTGCGCGGGCGTCAGGGTACCGTCCGCCGAGACGAGGACGGCCACGCTGTTGTAGTCGTCCACCTCGACGCTCAGGAGGGGGCTTTTCGGAGGCGCGACCCGGAAGGAGGCCGAGCCGGTCAGCGACTCGCCGGCGAACAGGGGAAGGGCCACGGCGACCAGAAACACCATGATGCCCAGGACGGCCAGAATGACGAACAGCCCGCCGACGGCGATGACGCGGCCGGCGAGCCTGTCGATGACGCGGACGGAGCGCCTCGCGCCCGGGTCGCGGCGGCGCCCGCCCCGTCCCTCGCCGTCCCCCCGTGAGGCCCGCCGCTCGCTCATGTCTCCCGCTTTCGGCGCGCCGGAACGGAAGCGGCTCTAGTTGCTGCCCAGCCCGAGGGAGAGCGCCCCCAGGTCCTGCTGGGCGATGGCCGCGTTCACCGGGAAGAAGCCCGCCTTGATGACCGCCTGCTGGCCGGCCTTCGAGAAAATGTACTTGATGAACTCGGCCCGCAGGGGATCGAGGGCGCGGTTCGGGTTCTTGTTGACGTAGACGTAGAGGAAGCGCGCGATCGGGTAGTTGCCGGCGTAGGCTTCCTTCGCGCCGGGCTCGTAGCAGGTCGCGCCCGCCTTCTTGGAGATCGGCAGCGCGATGACGTCCGCCGTCTTGTAGCCGATGCCGGAGTAGCCGATGGCGAACTTGTCGGACGCCACGCCCTGCACCACGGCCGAGGAGCCGGGCTGCTCCTTCACGGAGTCCTTGTAGTCGCCCTTGAAGAGCGCCACCTTCTTGAAGTAGCCGTAGGTGCCCGAGGCCGAGTTGCGGCCATAGACGGAAATCGGCTTGCTCGCCCACGCGCCGGAGAGGCCGGTCCGCCCCCAGGCGTCGATGCTCGTCCTCATGCCGCCCTTGCGGGTCTTGGAGAAAATCGCGTCCACCTGCTGGAGGCTCAGGCACTTGAGGGGGTTGTCCTTGTTCGTGAAGACGGCCAGGGCGTCCACGGCGACGCGGATGCGGTCGGGCTTGTAGCCGAACCGCTTCTCGAAGGCGTCCGTCTCCTTGGACTTCATGGCGCGCGACATCGGCCCGAAGTTCGAGGTTCCGGCGATGAGGGCGGGCGGGGCGGTGGAGGAGCCCTTGCCCTCGATCTCGATCTTCACGTCCGGATAGGCGCGCTTGAAGCCCTCGGCCCAGAGCGTCATCAGGTTGTTCAGCGTGTCCGAGCCCACGGACTTCACGTTGCCCGAAACGCCGCTGGTCGCCTTGTAGGCGGGCAGCTTCGTGTCCACCGTCAGGGCGGCGTCGCCGGGCGCTGCGGCGAGGGCGAGGCATACGGCGGCGAGGGCGGCCAGCCCCCGGACTTTCACAACTCTTCTCGTTGCCGACATTCTCTTTTCTCCTTTCGTCGAACGGGTTGAAACTACGGGAAAAAACGAGAGACTTTGTTGCGTTTCCATGACAGAACGGTGAATTTCCCGCGACATCGACGCTCCCCCCTCCCCCGAGACGGGGAACCGACCCTCCCGTCGCTGCGGCGCGAACACCGGAGCGTCCGGGAGCGGCGTCGCCTTTTCACATCGGCCATCAGCCGCGAGCGAAGGCGCTCTCTCCCGCGATGCGCTCCCAAGACGGGAGGAATATAGAAAATTACGGAGCCGGAAAGTTGCGAAAAGGTGACGATTGGGTGATTTTTCGGACAAATTGAATGTATCGGCGCGCGGGCTTCCGCGAAGCGTGCGCGAAGCGTCCCGAAAAGGCGGGCGCCCTCCCCGCTCAGGGCGTCGGCGTGGTGAAGCGGAAGGTGGAGCCCCGGCCCGGCGCGCTCTCGACCCACACGTCTCCGCCCATCTCCTGAACGAGGTGCTTCACGATGGAAAGCCCCAGGCCGGTGCCTCCGTTCTCGCGCGAGCGGGCGGAATCCACCCGATAGAAGCGCTCGAATATCCGGGGCAGGTGCTCGGGGGGGATTCCCTCGCCCCGATCCGCCACGGAAACCTCGACGAAGCCGTCCTCGCGCAGGCGCCCGGAGACGGCGACCTCGCCTCCCTCGGCGCTGTAGTTCGCGCCGTTCTCGACCAGGTTGATCAGAATCCGCTCGAGCGCCGCCGGGTCCGCCCAGACCCGGTCGGCCTCCCCGGGAACCTCCGCCGCCAGGCGGACGCCCCTTTTCTCGACGACGGGCGCCAGGGCGTGGGCGGCCGCGTCCATCGCGCCCCGCAGGGAGGCACTCTCGGGGCGGACGTGCTCCTCCCCGGACTCTATCCTGCCCAGCTCGAGCAGATCCTCGACCAGGGCCGAGAGCCGCCGGGCGTGGCGGGTGATGGTCGAGGCGAAGCGCCGCGTCGCGTCGGGGTCCGAGCGCGCGGTCATCTGGAGCGTCTCGGACGCCCACTGTATCGCCGTCAGGGGCGTGCGCAGCTCATGGGAGACGTTGGCGGTGAACTCCCGCCGGATTCCCGCGAGCCGCTTGATCTCGGTGACGTCGTGAAACACGAGGACGAGGCCCGCGTCCTCCCCCGCGCCCCGCCGCTTCGCGTGGAGCGCCAGGGCGCGGGCGGGGAGAACCTCCACCTCGCGCTCCACGCGGGGGACGGAGCGGGCGAGCATCTCCCGCACCGTCTCCTGCACCTCGGTGGAGCGCACGGTCTCCAGAGGAATCGGCGATCCGTTCCCGAAGGCCGGAAGCGAGGGGAAGAAATCCCTCAGCGCGGAGTTCGCGAGGAGGATGTCCCCCGAGGCGTCCGTGACCATGACGCCCTCGGTCATTCCCTCGAGAATCGCCTCCAGGCGATCCCGCTCGCGGCGCAGCTCGTCGAAGCGGCCCTCCACCTCGGAGGCGAGCCTGTTCATCGCGCGGGCGAGTTCGCCCAGCTCGTCTTTTCGCCGGGAGGCGGCGCGGCGGCTGAAGTCGCCCCGGGAGACGCGCTCCACGGCGTCGTGGACGTCGGAAAGCCCCCGCCGCGCGATGACGCCCGCCCAGCAGCTCACCGCGGCGGCGAGCAGGAGCGCGAACGCCCCGGCCGCGAGGAGGAGGCTCCGCGTTCCGCCTATCGTCTCCTCGACTTCCTGAAGGCTCATGGCCAGGCGGAGCGCGCCGCCGGCCAGGGGGCCCGCCTCTATCGGAAGCGCCAGATAGAGCGCGTCCCCGTCGGGCGTCCGGACGCGCCGCGCGCCCATCCCCTTCTCGCGGGCCGCGGCGACTTCGGGCCAGGCGGGGCGGTGCCCGGCCGCCTCGGCGCCATCGAGAGCGAGGTCGGAGTCCGCGAGGGGGCGGCCCGCGGGAGAGAGTATCGTCACCCGGACGCCGAGGGCGCGTCCGATCTCATCGGCGAGCTCATCCAGCCGGGGGGCGGCGGCGCCCGCGGCGGGCAGGGAGGCCAGCTGGCGCCGGGCGAGGCGCGCGCCGCGGGCGAGGCTCTCCTCCGCCTGCTTCACCAGCCGGGCGGAGAGGCCGAAATGGACGTAGATCAGCCCCGCCCCGAACGCCGCGGCGACGACCGCCAGACAGCCCGCCGTCAGCTTCCCGTAGAAGGATCTCCGCATACCCAGGCTTCTCCCCGAGCGTCAAGCGGGTCTATTCTCCGGACGTCCTCTGAAACCGGTAGCCCACGCCCCGAAGCGTCTGGATCATCTCCTCCCCCGCCGGGCCGAGCTTCTCCCGGAGGCGGCGGATGTAGGTGTCCACGGTGCGCGGGGTGACGAACTTGTCCTCTCCCCAGATCACGTCGAGCAGCTCGTCGCGGCTGCGGGCGCGGCCGGGGTGGGCCGCCAGGTGATGCAGAAGGCGGAATTCCGTCGCCGTCAGCGCGAGCGGGCGTCCGTCCAGCGCCGCCTCGTGCTGGCCGGGGTCGATGGCGAGCGCCCCGCGCCGGAGCGTCCCGCCCGCCTCTTCCGCCGCCGTCCTCGAGCGCGCCAGCACGGCCTTCACCCGGAGGATCACCTCCCGGATGTTGAAGGGCTTGGTCACGTAGTCGTCCGCGCCCAGCTCGAAGCCGACGATGCGGTCCACCTCCTCGCCCTTGGCCGTCAGCATGATGACGGGAAGCCGGGCGAGGGAGGAATCGCGCCGGATGAAGCGGCAGACCTCGAGGCCCGAGACGTCGGGAAGCATGAGGTCGAGAATGACCAGCTGAACCGGCCCGGCCCCGAGCGCCTGGAAGGCTTCCTCGCCGCTCGCCGCCCCGCGCGCGTCGAACCCCTCCGCCTCCAGGTTGTAGATCAGAAGCTCCCGAATGTCGGCTTCGTCTTCCACGATGAGAATTTTCCTGGCCATCCTCGCCCCTCCGCCGGCGAGCCGGGGCGTCCGCCCATCCGGATCGCGCCCCTGTTCTGATAATCAATCGCCGGGAGAAATTCAACCGGGCGCCTCCGCCCCTCCCGCCGCGCGCGGAAGGATTCGGCGTTTCCCTCGCGATTCCCCTCCCGCCGGACTCGGGAGGCGTCCGCGCGCGGCGGGAGGGGCGGAAATATATTTCGCGCGAAACGTTTGACGTTTGAAAATTACGGCGAAACCGTGCATAATGGAAGGCACTGGACGAAAATTCCGGCCGCGGCGTTCCATCGGGCTTCGGGCCGCCGCGCATCCGACGGCGAGGGGAGTAGCGCGTTGGCCTCCATCACGCTCAAGAACCTGGTCAAGAAATTCGGCGAGACGGTCACCGCCGTCGCGGGCGTCGATCTCGAAGTGGTGGACGGGGAGTTCATGGTGGTGGTCGGGCCCTCGGGCTGCGGAAAAACCACCACGCTCAACATGATATCGGGCTTCGAGGAGCCCACGAGCGGCACCATGCTCATCGGGGATCGCGTGGTGAACCACCTCGACCCCGGGGATCGGGGGCTCGGCATGGTGTTTCAGGACCTCGCCCTGTTCCCCCACATGAGCGTCTTCGAGAACATCGCCTTCGGCCTGCGGGTGGGCAGGACGCCGGAGGCGGAGGCGCGCGAGCGGGTCGGGAAGGTCGCCCGCACCATGAAGATCTCCCACCTCCTCTCCAAGAAGCCCGCCCAGTGCTCGGGCGGCGAGGCCCAGCGCGTCGCCCTGGCGCGCACGATCGTGACCGAGCCGGAAGTCCTGCTCATGGACGAGCCGCTCTCCAGCCTGGACGCCAAGCTGCGCATCGAGATGCGCACGGAGCTCAAGCGGCTCCACGAGGCGCTCCAGTCCACCTTCGTCTATGTCACCCACGACCAGGCCGAGGCCATGACGATGGCCGACCGCATCATGGTCATGGAAGGCGGGCACGTGCAGCAGATCGACACCCCCCTGGGAATCTACCGCAAGCCCAAAAACCAGTTCGTCGCCACCTTCTTCGGCCAGCCGACGATGAACGTCATTCCGGGGCGCGTCGAAAACGGCGGCGCGCCGAGGTTCGCGTCCGAGCATTTCGAGGTATCCCTCGCCCCGGACGCCGTCCCCGCCTCCGCCGGCGGCCGGACGGTCAACCTGGGGGCGCGCTCCGAGAACGTGACCATCGGGGAGGAGGGCGTCCCCGGCGAGGTGCGGCTCATCGAGCCGATGGGCGACGAGACGCTCGTCTTCTTCTCCTGCGGGAGCGAGGAATACCTCGTGGCCAAGGTGGACGCCGAGCGCGAGTTCAGCCCCGGCGAGAGCATCCGCTTCGGCTTCCAGCCGGGCGGGCTGCACTTCTTCGACGCGCAGAGCGGGCTGCGGCTGGAATGAGGCCCGCGGGGGAGCGGAAAAAAGGAGCGGCGCCGCGCGGCGCGAACGGAGACGAAGCTTGCGCGAGGATGCTCGCGTTCAACCCCGGCGATTCGAGCGCCGGTCATCGCCTTTCTTTCACGCAGAGGGAGGAGTCAAGATGAAACGATTCGTTTTCGCAGCGCTGATGCTCACGGGCCTGGCGGGCTTCGCCGCCTCGGCGGCCGTCGCCCAGGTTCTCCCGGGGGCGACGCCCGAGGAGCGCGCCGTCAACGGGGCGAAGGCCTACATCAAGAAGCATGGACTCAAGAACCCGACCCAGACCATGCTCCTGATCTCGCTCTTCAAGAACGCCCAGCCGAAATACCTCAGGCAGTGGGAGAAGCTCACCGGCGTCAAGATGAAGACCATCCAGTACGGCTACACCGACATTCCGGCCAAAATCATGGCCGAGGCGGTGGCGAAGACGGGGCAGTACGACGTCATCAACCACTTCCCCTACGTCATCCCCGACGCCGTGGGCGCGGGCGTTCTTCAGCCGCTCGACGCCTTCATGGCCAAGGGCAAGCCCGACTTCTCGGGCATCGACCCCGGCCTGCTGGCGCAGCAGACCTACAACGGGAAGCACTACTGGTTCATCCTGGACGGCGACCACATCGCCCTGTTCCTGCGCTCGGACATCATGAAGCTGGGCGCGGCCGAATACAAGGCGAAGTTCGGCAAGGCGCCCGGATGCCCGGACACGATGGCCGAATGGGAGCAGATGGCCAAGTTCTTCCACACGAAGAAGGGCGCGACCCGCTGGGGCAAAAAATTCGACCAGCCGCTCTACGGCGCCCAGGCCTACCGGAGCATCAACTTCTCCTACCGCCACTTCCCGGCGTATCTGGGCACGCTGCTGTTCGACAAGAACATGAAGCCCGCCATCAACACCCCGAACGGCATCCGGGCGATCAAGGAATTCTCCTCGATCGTCAAATACATGCCGCCCGACGTGCAGGGCTGGGGCACGCCGCAGCTGTATCCCCACTGGGGAAGCGGCCAGGCCTTCTCCTTCATGTCCTTCCCCTCGGCGATGGGCTACGCCAACCGCAGCCCGAAGAGCAAGATCAGCGGCCATCAGCTCGCCTGCCCGGTTCCGGCGGTGAGCGTGGGCGGCAAGATGGTGCGCCGCGCGCCCCAGGCGGCCGGCACCGGCTACATGGTGAACCGCCACGGCAAGCACCCCGAGCTCGCCTACTACTTCATCCAGTGGTTCACGGGCCCGACCAAGGGCGACGAGGCCATCGCCGACCCCAAGGGCTTCTGGGATCCGATGCGCGCCTCGAACCTCACGAACAAGGCCGTGCTCGACAAGCACACCGAGCCCTTCGTCAAGATGACGATGAAGAACGCGAAAAACGCCATTTCGCTCCTCATGATCCCGGGCAACTACGAGTACTTCAACGTGCTCGACAAGAACCTCGCCCAGGTCATGCAGGGCAACGCGAGCGCCGCGCAGGCGGCCAAGAACATCGAGAAGGGCTGGGACCGCATCACCGACGACATCGGCCGCAAGGAGCAGATCGCGGCCTGGAGAAAGAGCGTCGCCAGCGGCGCCTACATCGACAAGTTCGCGCCGGTGAACTAGGAGCCGCGTCCGAGACCGCCCGCCCCGGCCCGCCGGGGCGGGCGCCTCGCGGCGGCGAAACGGGATAAAGACGAAAACGCGATGGCACGCGCCTCGAGGAGAACGCAGCGAAAGGGCCTCGCCGCCTGGCTGGGGCAGGAGAGGGTGTTCCGCCTGATTCCGTTCATCATGGTGGAGGCGACCTTCCTTCTCCTGCTCGCCGTGCCCTTCATCCTCACCATTTACATCAGCCTGCTCAAGTGGCGCGCCAACCGCCCCTTCGAGATGGCCTATTTCCACGGCTTCCTGAACTACGTCCGCGTCCTCACCGACGAGGATTTCTGGTGGGCGCTCGGGCGGACGTTCTACTTCGCGGGAACGGCGGTCGTCCTCGAGCTGATCCTGGGCTTCCTGCTCGCCATGCTGGCCTACAGGCAGTTCCGGGGCAGGCGGCTCTACATCACCATCTTCCTGATTCCCATGATGGTGGTCCCTGTCGTCGGGGGCTACAACTTCTCGATGATCTACATCGATTCGGGGCCGCTCAACCAGATTCTCGCTCCGCTCACGGAGGCGCTGGGCGTCAACCCCCGCATCCGCTGGCTCTCCCACCCCATCGCCGCGCAGTGGGCGATCATCCTCGCCGACGTGTGGCAGTGGACCTCGCTCACGTTCCTGATCTTCCTGTCGGGCTTCACCGCGCTTCCCCAGCAGATCACCAACGCCGCCCGCGTTCTGGGGGCGAGCCGGTGGCAGATCTTCTGGCGAATCCACCTGCCGCTGCTCAAGCCCGCCATCATGATCGCCGTCATCATCCGCTCGATGGAGGCGCTCAAGCTCTTCGACCTCTCCGTGCTGCTCACCTTCGGCGGCCCGGGCACCTCGACGGAGACCATCGCGTTCTTCCTCTGGCGCCAGGTGTGGCAGTTCAACAAATACAGCTTCGGCGCGGCCGCCTCGGTGCTGCTGCTCTTCATGTTCGGGGGACTCATCTTCTACGGCATTCACCTGCTCGTGCGCGAGCGCTCCATCGTCGAGGAGGAGCGGATGCGATGAAAGACGGCGCGCGGGCCGGGCGGGCGGAGATGTCCTTCGCCAAGCGCTACGGCCTCTTCTTCTGGTTCCGTCACGCCGCGCTGCTGGGCTGGGCGGTGATGATCATGTTCCCGATCTTCTGGATGATCTCGACCTCCTTCAAGGACGCGGGCGACTGGGTGGCCTGGCCGCCCAACTGGCTCCCCGCCTTCCTGGGCGGAGGCTACGAGCCCACCCTGCTGAACTACCGGCAGATTTTCACCCTCGCCGGGCACGGCGAGAGCCTGAGCCGAGAGGCCACCGATCAGGCCTACACCATCTGGGGGGCGGTGCGCGACTCCATGCTCATCTCCGCCGTCAGCTCCCTGGTCGCGCTTCTCATGGGGACGTTTCTGGCCTATTCGATATCGCGGTTCAACGTGGGCGGCAAGTATTTCCGCTACGTGATCCTCACCATCCGGATGGTGCCGCCCATCGTCATCGCGATTCCCATCGTCATGTATTACGCCATCCTCATTCCGTTCGCCACGCAGTCGGTTCTCGGGTTCCGCGTCAGCATGATCGACACCTACATCGGCCTCGGCCTCCTCTACACGGCCACCACCCTGCCCTTCGTCATCTGGATGATGCTGAACTTCATCGAGGAGGTGCCCTTCACCATCGAGCACGCCGCCCAGATCATGGGGGCGAGCCGCATCTACACCATGCGCCGGGTGGTCGTCCCCCTGGTCGCCCCGGGCATGGTGGTGACCTTCCTGTTCATCTTCATTCTGAACTGGAGCGAGTTCCTGCTCGCGCTGACGCTCACCCAGCCGAACGTCATCACGCTTCCCGTGCTGCTCAACAAGTTCCAGAGCGCCGTGGAGGGCAGGCTCTACGGCCCCCAGGCGGCCATCGGCACCGTCATCACCATTCCCGTCGTCATCCTCGGCGTCTTCATCCAGAAGCACCTCATCACGGGCTTCAGCTTCGGCACCATCCGCAAGTAGGGGCGGGGGCGCAAGCCTTTCAGCAGGCGAAAATCCTGTTCTCCCGGTCCGTCAGGAGAACGGGACGCGCCCGACCAAGGACAAAATCCAATCGCGGAACCCGTCATGCGGAGCTACAACAAACGGCGCTTCCGAACGCGGATATAGTTTTCGAGCGCCTCTACGGCCTTTTTCCCCGAAGCCAGATATTCATCGATAATTTCCTGAAGACCTTTCATATAGGCGCGCTGTCTGTCTCTCGACAATTCCATGAAATCATCCGATCCCACCCGATTCAAAGATATTGAAACAAAGCGGTCGAGCTTGTGGCAGCGTATCAACTCTTCTATGAGATGAGGTTCAAGGAGATATAATTCGCGCTGAACGTTATCAAACGTAGAAGGCGCGTCGAGTTCAATGATTACAAACAGCTTTTTATCTTCTGAAAGAAGTTGATTTACCTTGTCAGCCCAGCCTTCCAAACTGCTTTTGGCGCTCTCCAGGCTCACCTTCACTTCCACCATCAAAGCTTGGGCCAACCCGATTTGACGATGGCGCCGATCTCGATAGTAAGCGCAAACAGCCGTCAGAGTGGCCAGAAGCGCCGAAGCGAGAATCGCGCAGGTTGAAGGAATTCTTTATCGAAAGTCGGGAAGGAACTCACAAGGAAAGAGAAGTCGGATCGTTATTCCGAAATCCTAATGCCCGGAATCTTGGCGCATCTCATATCTTTATCCAAAAGGGCACTGCGAGAAATTACAGAAATGCGCCTACACTAGCAAAATGGGTCCATAACTCATGTTGGAATTCCTCCTCGTCAACATAGTTGGAGACCAGACAGCCGCCAACCAAACCCTCCGTTGAGAATCTCGCGCATGAGAAACCGCTTGTCAAGGCGGCTTGATCGGTTTTTCATCCGTAGAGTCTGAAGCAGGCCAGCCGCTGAACGCCCCGGGAAATCGCCGCGCAAGCGGCCGCGGGAAAGTCGGGCGTCCGCCGGGCTCGCCCGCATCAAACTGGCGGAGAGGGAGGGATTCGAACCCCCGGTGCGGTCGCCCGCACAACAGATTTCGAGTCTGCCGCCTTAAACCGGACTCGGCCACCTCTCCGGAGCGAAAGTCCTCAGCGCGCGGCCCGCCTCGCCTCCCGGGCGAGGCGGCGGCGCTCCTCGAAGAAGGCGCGGAGCATCGCGCTGCTCTCCTCCGCCATCACGCCCGAGGTCGTCGGCACGCGGTGGTTCAGGCGCGGGTCGGAGGGAATGTCGAACAGCGAGCCGCAGGCGCCGCCCTTGGGGTCCGCGGCGCCGAAAACGAGCCTGGCGATTCTCGCGTTGATCAGCGCACCCGCGCACATGGGGCAGGGCTCGAGCGTCACATACAGGGTGGCGCCGTCGAGCCGCCATATCCCGTCCGTCTCGGCCGCCTCCCGGAGCGCGAGCACCTCGGCGTGCGCGGTGGGGTCGCAGGCGGCCTCGCGCCTGTTGAACCCGCGGCCCAGCACCCGTCCCCCGCGCACCACAAGGGCGCCCACGGGCACGTCGCCCGTCTCCTCGGCCATCCTGGCCAGCGCCAGCGCCTCCTCCATCCACCGCCGATCCTCGCGCGCCCGCGCCGCCGCACCCGCCATCCTCTCCTCCGTTCGCTCTCCCTCGCGGCGTCTAAAAGACCACGAATCGAAGCCTCTGGCAAGGCGAAGGGACGCGGCCGCGCTTGTCCGACGCGCAAAAACCTGAGAGGCTTGGGGCCGCATCCATCTCTCACACTTCTTTCGAGGACGCCCCTATGCTTTGGGAAGAGCTGAGCTGGCCGCAACACAAGAGAATGGCGCAGGAGGGGGCCGTGGTCGTCGTTCCCTTCGCGTCGATGGAGCAGCACGGCCCCCACAGCCCCGTCGTGGTGGACACCCTGCTGTGCGAGAGCGTCTGCCGAAAGGCGACCGAGGGACTCGAGGGCGCGCTCCTCACCCGCGCGATGTGGGCGGGCGCGTCCCATCACCATTTCGAGTATCCGGGCACCATCTCGCTCAGGCTGGAGACCTACGTCGCCCTCGTCAAGGACATCATCCGCTCGGTCGCCCACCACGGCTACGGAAAGATATTCGTCGTGAACGGCCACGGCGGAAACGTCCAGCCCCTTCAGGCCACGCTGAACGACGTCGGCTACGAGCTCGACGTCGCCATCTGGATGGTCACCTACTTCCACCTGGGAGACGAAATCGCCGGCCGCGTCAGAAAAAGCGAGGTCGGCGGCATGGCCCACAGCGGCGAATTCGAGACCGCCATGATGCTGCACCTGCGCCCCGACCTGGTGAACATGGACGAGGCGGTGGATCAGCCCAGCCAGAGCGCGCACCCCCTGATGACGAAGGACATGCACCGCCGCGGGATGCTCTTCCGCCCCGTGGACTTCAACCGGCACCGCGCGCCCTCGGGCGTGTCGGGGACGCCGAGCGCGGCGACGGCGGAAAACGGGGAGAAATACTTCGAGGCCGTATCCGCCCGGCTGCGGGGCCTGATAGAGGACATGGCCGCTCTCGAGGTCTAGCGCCGCGCCGCCGAAAGCCTGACCTGATAGGGCCGACCCTTCGCCCCGGCGCGGGCGTCGGGCCGGAAAACGGAGATTCCGATGGACGGAACGAGCGCGAAAAAATTCATCAAGAGCGCCGCCCGCGCCCTCCCGCGCGGGGCGCGCCGCCCGGCCGTCGGGAATTGACGCCGTGCCGCGCCTCGCCCGCGAATCCTCCCGCGCGGCCCGATACGTCAACATCAGCCGCCCCGGCGCGGACGACCCCGTCATCCTCTGCTATGAGGACGCGGGCGACGGCCCGCCGGTCGTGTGCGTCCCGGGGCTGGGAGACACGAACCGGGTGTGGCGCAAAATCATCCCCGCCTTCTCGGGGACGCACCGCGTCCTCGCCGTGGAGCCGCGCGGGCACGGCCGCTCCTCGAGCCCCCGCGGAAAATACGCGCTCTCCGACATGGCGGGCGACCTTGCGGAGGCCGCCGCCCGCCTGGGCGTGGAGCGGCCCGTCCTCATCGGAGACGGCCTGGGAGCGCGGACGGCGCTTCTGCTGGCGATGGAGCGGCCCGGCTGGCCGGCCGCGCTCGTCCTCATCGGCGCGGGCGCGGCGCCCGCCAGCAGGCGCGCGCGCAGAGGGGTCGCCGAGCGCGTTCACCTGGCCGAGGCGGGAGACATGCGCGAAGCCTACAGGAACAGAAAAAGCGAGGGACGCGAGCCCAGGGGCATGACCCCGCGCGAGCGCGCGGAGCGTCACCGCCTTTTCCTGCGAAACGACCCTGCGGGCTACGCCTCGGCCGGATACGCGGAGCTGCTCGCGCCCGACCTGACGGATCGCCTGGGCGAGGTGGCCTGCCCCGTTCTCGCGCTCGCTGGCGCGGACGACGAGGAGTGCCGCGAGGACGCCCGGGCGCTCGCCGCCGGAATCCCCCGGTGCGAATCCGTGCTGATAGAGGGGGCGGGGCGCTGCGTTCAGCTCGATCAGGCGGAGGCGGCCCTCGCCATCATCCGCGACTTTTTCAGGAAGCACATTCTCTCGGTCGTCAAGACAGCGGAGGACAGCGATGGCCCGGCTCATTGACCTCACCGCGCCCCTGGGACACCCGGCGCTCTGCCAGGTTCCGACGTTTCCCCCGGTGGAATACTGGCGCTTCCACGAGCACGCCTCCCACGGCCGCCAGAACAGCGCGGTGAAAATGGCGATCCACCAGGGAACGCACCTCGACGCGCCCAGACACTTCTACGAGGACGGCGCGACGATTGACGAGATGCCGCTCGACACCTTCTGCGGCCGCGCCGTGAAGATCGACCTGAGAGGAATCGCGCGGGAGGCGCGTCCCGTCACCCGGGAGATGATCGAATCCGCCCCCGGGTTCGACCCCGCGCGCCTGGAGGGCGCCATCGCCGTCACCTGGACGGGCTGGTCGAAGGAGAAAATCTTCACGCCCGACTACTTCGGCCCCAACCCCCATCTCGACAGGGAGGCGTGCCTCTTCCTGTGCGGCTGCGGCATGAAGGCGCTCTGCATGGACCACGCGATCGACCCGGGCCTTCGGCCGGATTCCGTCGTCCACGGCGAGGATTCCCCCGGCCACCGGGCGGTGCTGGGCCGGGGCGTTCCGCTCATCGAGCACGTCGTCAACCTGGACGCGTTCGACGAGGCCGAATTCGAGATGTTCGCGTTTCCCCTGAAGCTCTACGGAATCGAGGGCGCGCCCGCCCGCGTGGTGGCGCGGCTCCCCTGAAAACGAGGAGGCGGGAAAGTTGCCATTCTACAGAATCTCCGAAATGGAGGCGCAGTTCGTCGATATGGGAAAGGCCCGGATGCGGAGCGCGGCCGGGGAGCTCATGAAGGCGGGCGTGATCACCTACCCCGAGGACGGCGGCCCGCCGCCTCACTTTCACCCGAACGAGGAGCAGTTTCTTCTGGTGACGGAGGGAGAAGCGAACGTGATTCTGGGGGAGGAGACGCGCGTCGTCCGCCCCGGCGATTTGGTCCACATCCCCCGGAACGAGCGGCACGGGCTTCGCATCCTGGAGGGGCCGTTCTCCTTCTTCACCGTGAAGAGCCCCGCGGGCGACGGCGACCTCTACCAGGACTACAACAGGGCCGCGGACGCCGAGGAGGCGCGAAAAAAACTGGAATCCGTCCCGCCTTCCCCGGAAAGGAAAGTCCGGACGCCCTTTTACAGAATGGAAGACCTGCCGCAGGGCCGCTCGAAAGTAGGCCCTGCCGTCAGCCACGCGACCGCCGGCGAGTTGATGAAGGTGGGCTGGGTCATCTACCCGCAGGGGGAGGGGCCGCCGGCGCACTTTCATCCCAACGAAGAGCAATACATCCTGATGCTCGAGGGGAGGATGAACATGATCTGCGGGGAGGAGACGCGCGAAATCGGCCCCGGCGACCTCGTCCACATCCCCAGAAACACGCGCCACGGCATCCACATCACCCAGGGGCCGGCGAAATTCTTCGCCGCCAAGAGCCCGGCGGGCGACGGAACGCTGGATCAGGACTACAACAGGGCGGCCGACGCGGACGAGGTGAGGGAGCGTCTGGCGAATTCGTAAGCGGCGAATCCGGCCAGGCCGGCGGAGACGGCCCTGCCGGCTCCCCTCCTCCTCACCGCCGCCGGGACTGCGCCGCCATGCGTTTTTTGCGGAACCGCACGGCCTGGATGACGTCCTGCCAGACGAGACGGCCCAGGGGGCCCGAACTATAGACGGCGATGTTCACCTTCCCGTCCGGGGAGAGCAGGAAGTTGGTCGAATGCAGATAGGGCCTCGGCTTCTCGCCGGCTTCCGGGGCGTAGTAGGCGCCGAGCGCCTCGGAGACGCGCGCGGGGTCCAGGCTGTGGCCCACCGGAAAGTTCACCTTGCTCGCCTCGATGGATCGCAGGGCCTCCTCTTCAGGATCCGTGGACGCCGCGACGACCTTGACGCCCTCCGCTTCCAGCCTTTCTCCCGCCCGGGAGAATCCCGCCAGCTGGGCGAGTCAGTAGGGTCACCAGTGGCTTCGGTAGAACAGCGCGACGCCCCAGGAGCCGCGCAAATCGTCGGGAAGCGCGATTTCCCCGCCGCCCGCCTTCGGGACGCGGAGGCTCGGAAAGTCATCCCCGGTATCGAGAAAGAAGTCGTTCGCCTTCGGCATGACGCGCTCCCCTTGCTCAAAAAAACGAATGCGCCCGCCTCATCCGCCCGGGATGCGGGCACGCGCGCAAAAAGCCGCCCTCCCGAATCCGGCCGTCGGAAGGGCGGCTTCGGGAATGCCCGCGCCTAGTTCTGCGCCGCCATCTTCTTGAAAAACTGAACCATCCCCAGGACGTCCTGCCACACGAGCCGTCCGATGGGCCCGGTGCTGTAGACGGCCACGGCGACCGTTCCATCGGGCTTCAGGACGTAGCCCGTGCCGTGAAGAATCTGGCGCCTCTCCTCGTAGAAGCAGCCGGTGAGCTCGGAAATCCGCTTGTTGTCGAGGCCGTAGCCCACGGGAAAGTTCAGCCCGCATTCATCGATCGTTCCCCTGGCCTGCTCTTCCGTGTCCACGGAAGCCGCAACAACCTTGACGCCCTCCTCCCGGAGCTTCGCCGCCCGGTCGAAGGCCGTCAGCTGCTGCTTGCAGTAGGGTCACCAGTGGCCTCGATACAGCAGAACCACCCCCCAGTCGCCCGCGAGATCGCCGGGCAGGGAGATTTTCCCTCCGCCCACCCGATCCGCCTCGACGTCCGGAAAGGGATCGCCCGAATCGATCATCCTGTCCGTCATGCGCGGCATCAATGCGTCCTCCGAAAATGAATGAAGCGAAAGCGGGCCCCGAAGCGGCGAGGCCCCAGCCCGTTCATTTATACCCGCGCGCCGCGGAGATTTCAAACCGCGCCGATGGCGCCGGGGCTTCTCACCGAGTCGCCCTTGACATCGAGAGGGCGGCTTCCTAGCATGGGGCCGGTTCTTCGGGAGAATAGCGAATGAGCGACGCCATCGCCTGCGAATGCGGGAATCTGAATCTGCAGGGCGCATACGAGAAAGCCTCCGAAGCCTGCCATCGGGAGGTTCATCTCTCCACGGAGGACGCGGAGCGCTATCTTCCGCGGGACGAATCCCAGCAAAACCAGATCATCTCGAAGCAGTGCCGGATTCCCCCCCTCACCAGCGTCATCCGGTATGGGCCGGACTACTACGTGCTCAAAAAGGGCCGGGTCATGCGGGAGGGGTTCCGCAGGACGCTTCCCGAATACAGGCAGTAGGCGCGCCTCCCCCGCCCCGCCCGAAAAAGGGCGCGCCCGGACGTCCTCCCTTTCGCCTCCACCCGCTTCTTCCCCCGGCTTCGATGCAGCTGATAGCGCCTCTCGCAAGCCGCGTCCTCATCGCCCACGGGCGCTTTTTGATGCTAGGATAGCGTCTCCATCGAATTCGCCTCGAAACCTCCAGCCTCGGGAGATGAGCCATGCGCGCCAGAAAATACAGCTGGGACGAGATGCCCGAAGAGGCCGTGACCGATTCGTTTTCGAGAAAAATGGTGGTGGGCGAAAAGGAGATGCTCTGCTGGCTCAAGCTCAAGCCCGGCTGCCTGGTGCCGACGCACAACCACGAGCACGAGCAGATATCCCACGTCATCAAGGGGAGGCTCAGGTTCCTCATCGACGACGAGGCCGTTGAGATCGGCCCCGGCGAGACGCTCCTCATCCCGCCGCACGTCCCCCATTCCGCCGAAGTCGTGGGAGACGAGACGGTGATAGACTACGACATATTCAGCCCCATCCGGGAAGACTGGCTCGACGGAAGCGACTCTTATCTGAGAGACAAGTAGCGGGATTTTCCACCCGGGCGCCCCCCTTGCGGTGAAAGGAGCCGCGCGCCTCCGGCGGCGTTCGCCCCGCTCGCTCCCGTCCGGCGGCGTCCCGCCCCGGAAAAGATGCTCGCCCGCGCGAAACCGCCCCTTCCCCGAAAAGCGGCTGAAAGAGCGCGGGCTTCCCCATCCAGCGCGAAATGTTGTATCCACAACCCATCGAAACCCTACATATAGATTCCATCCAAGCATTTGCTTTTTATGCGCCAATCCGTTTTCCCCGGTCTGGATAAACTGTGCGTAAATCGCCGCTTTGACTCCACATATTGCGCGGCGAGAAAAAAACTTCCTACATTCTGTATGTTGAACGATATTTCACTTCTCATCGTCATTGCGGCGAAAGCCGCAATCCAGGACCGACGGGAAAACAAGGGATTCCGCAATCCCTCCGCCTTGTCGGGAGTGCCGCGCGTCAAGGAAAAGCGCCCCCCTCGACGAGGGGGGCGCTTCGTTTTTTCGGGGAGCCCGCTATTCGGACTTTTTCGGCTCCCTGCTCTCGGAGCCTTGCAGGAATCTGAGGAAATCGCTGCTCGCGGGCAGCACGAGCGTCGTCTTGTCCTTCAGGGAGCGCTCATACACCTCCAGGCTTTTCAGGAAGGCGTAGAACTCCTCGTCCTGCCCGAACGCCCCGGCGTTGATCTCGATGCTTTTGGCGTCCCCCTCGCCCTTGATGGTCTGCTCCTTCTCGTAGGCTTCCGCCAGAAGCACGTCGCGCTCGCGGTTGGTCTCCGCCCGGATCTTCTCGGCCTGCTCCTTTCCCTCGGAGCGGTATTGGCGGGCGATCCTCTGCCGCTCGGCCTGCATCCGGCCGTAAATCGCCTTGAGGTTCTCCGCCGGCAGATCGGCGCGCTTGAGGCGAACGTCCACGATTTTGATGCCGTATTCGCGGGCCTTCCGGTCGCTCGCCTTCGTGACCTTCGCCATCAGCTGGGCGCGGTCCTTCGCCACGATGTCGATCAGGTCCTTGCGGCCGAGCTCCAGGCGCAACTCGCTGTAGATGATGTCGTCGAGCCTCGCCTGCGCCCCCGTCTCGTTGCGGACGGTGCGCAGAAACTGGAGGGGATCGATGATGCGCCAGCGCGAGAAATTGTCCACCACGAGGGTCTTCTTGTCCTGCGTGATGATCTCCGTCGGGTTCGAGTCGTATTCGAGCAGGCGGCGGTCGAAGAAGGAGAGCTGCTCCACGAACGGGAGCCGGTAGTGAAGCCCCGCGTCTCGCAGAACCCGCACGGGCTTGCCGAAGCGGGTGACGACCACCTGCCTGTCCTCGCGGACCGTGAACAGGAACGAATTGAGGGCGACGATGGCGAGCACGACCAGGACGAACAGGGCGATGGTCTTCTTCGGCAGTCTGACGGCGGATCCCTCGGCGCTCATCGCTTCGTGATTCCTTCGATTCCGTTGCCCCGCAGCGGGAGGATGGGCAGGACGCCGGACTTGCCCTGATCCAGGATGACCTTGTCCACCGTCGGCATCACCTCCTTCATCATTTCGAGATAGAGGCGCTCGCGCGTAATCGCCGGCGCCTTCCGATATTCCTGCAGGGTGGCGACGAAGCGGTTCGCGTCGCCGCGCGCGTGGCGAATCTTGGTCTCCCTGTAGGCTTCCGCCTTCCGGAGGACGGCGGCCACCTTGCCGCGCGTCTCGGGGATCACCTGGTTCTGGTAGCCCTGCGCCTCGTTCACGAGGCGGTTTCTGTCCTCGCGCGCGCTGGCCACGTCCTTGAAGGCGTGAATGACCTCCTTGGGCGGCGTCACGTCCTGAAGCTGCACCGCCGCCACGCGCAGGCCGGTTTCGTAGAGATCCAGTATCTTCTGCATCTCCAGCAGCGTCTCCTGCTGGATGGCGCCCTTGCCGGTGGTGAGCGCCTCGTCAATGGGCTTGCTGCCCACCACCTGGCGAATGGCGGCCTCCGCGGCGTGCACGACCGTCTCCCGGGGGTTGCGCACCTTGAAGAGATACTTGTCCGCCTCCACGATGCGGTATTGGACGATCATGTCGACGTCCACCATGTTCTCGTCGCCGGTCAGCATCCTCGATTCATGGGGCTTGTCCGAATACCGCGCGGGAGGGCCCGGGTCGATGGTGCGGAAGCCGATCTCCACGCGCTTCACTTCGGTCACCTTCGGCGTGTAGGCGGTCTCCATCGGGAAGGGGAGGTGATAGTTGAGGCCCGAGGACACGACCCGATCGATGCGCCCGAACCGAAGAACGATGCCCTGCTCGTCCGGCCCCACGCTGAAAACGCCGGAAGCCAGCCAGAGCAGAGCCACTGCCACGAAGATGACCGCGGAGGGCAGCTTGAAGGCGGGCATACGGAACTGGGGCAGCTTGATCTGCGGCGGCATCCCCCCTCCTCCTCCGCCACCGCCCTGCCTTTTCGACTTGAACTCATCCCAGTCCATCGGCATGAGCGCATCTCCCTATCGGCGAGGTGACATGATCGTCCGGGGCGAGGCTTCGCCCATCCCGCGCCTCCGCCTATGAACCCTATGCGGGTTCCGGCTGGAAGTCAACCGGCCCGAATCCGTTTTTGGCGCACCATGCTTCGCATCTTCAGAATCCCCCGACGCGAGGGCAGACCCTCCTGCGCGCCGCGCCTTCTCACGGAGCAGGCCCCCGCGGCGACGGCGAAGCGAACGGCCTCGCCCATCTCCGCGCCCTCCGCCAGCCTGGCCGCCAGCGCGCCGCAAAAAGCGTCCCCGGCGCCGGTCGCGTCCGCCGCCTTCACCCCGGCGGGGGGGCGCGTCCAGCAAGCCCCGCTTCCGTCGAGGAGAAAAGCGCCCCTTCTCCCCGCCGTGATGACGACGCGCGAAGGCCCGAGCGCCCGCAGGGCGCGGGCGGCGCGAAGGAACTCCGCGTCGCTTGCGGGCGCCCCGTCGAGTCCGGCGAGCTCCGCCGCCTCCGTTTCGTTCGGCGCCAGCACGTCGGCCAGCCGGAACAATTCCTTCGGCGAGTCGCCCGCCGCCGGCGCGGGGTTCAGGACGTTGCGGGCGCCGCGCCTTCTCCCCGCGCGGAACGCGGCCGCCACGGACGAGGCCGGAACCTCGAGTTGCGCCAGGACGACGGCGCCGAAATCCAGAAGTCCCGGCTTCCTCCTCATGCGTCCGGGCGTGAGGAGCGCGTTCGCGCCGGGGACCACGGCGATCTGGTTCTCGCCCTCATCGTCCACCAGAATCAGCGCGGCGCCCGTGGGCGACTCGCAGCGCAGAACGCCTTCGGGCGGCAGGCCGCTCTCGGTCAGACGGCGCAGATAGGCGTCGCCCGCCGGGTCGCCGCCCAGCATGGTGACGAAGCGCACCTCCGCGCCCGCGCGCCTGGCCGCCAGCGCCTGGTTGGCGCCTTTTCCGCCCCAATGCTCCCGCCGGCCCTCTCCCAGGACGGTCTCGCCCGGGCGGGGCAGGCTCTCAACGCGAACCACCACGTCAACGTTCGAGCTCCCCAGCACCAGAACGGCGCTTTTCTCAGCTCCCATCACTTCTCATCGGCGTCCCAGCCGCGATATTCGCGCAGACGCGACAGGAAGAACGACAGGAAGCCCTTCGCGTCCACTTCCAGCGCCACGTCCACCGGACGCTCGACGCGCCGCCCCGCGCTTTCCCTCAAGTCCACCAGCGTCATTCCGCGCGCGAGGCCCCTGCCGGCGTCCACGTCCACGCGGCAGGGTCTGGTCTCCACGAAGTCCGGCCTCATCGCGACGGCGAGGGCCAGCGGGTCGTGCAGGGTGATGTCGTCCGCCCCTCTCGTTCGCCTGGCGAACCGCGCATACGTCCGGACGAGATCCCGAAGCGCCGCCCGAAACGACCCGCCTCCCTCCAGCTCATCGACGCGAAGACGGGCGCGCCTCGTGACGTCGAGGCCCACCATGGTGACGGGCAGGCCCGATGAGAACACTTCGGCGGCGGCGCGCGGGTCGCAGTAGATGTTGAACTCGGCCGCGGGCGTCACGTTCCCGGGCATTCTCGCGGCGCCCCCCATGACGACGATTCGCCGCGCGCGGGCGAGCGCCCCGGGCGCGCGCCGCAGCGCCAGCGCCAGATTCGTCAGCGGCCCCAAGGTGATGATGGTCAGCGCCGGGCCCCGCTCGCGCGCCTGCTCGACGATCACCTCCCAGGCGGGCCTTGCGCTCCCCCCGCCCAGGGGAGGCGGGCGGCGCCTCTTCCCGAACAGTGCTCCCAGGCCGTCCGCCCCGTGAATCATGCGCGCCCCGCCACGGTTCAGCCGGCTTCCGTCCAGGGCCAGCGCCGCGCCCCGACAGACGGGAGCCTCCGGGCCGGGGCGTTCGAGGCGCTCCCGAAGGAACGCCGTGAGCCTTCTCGCGTTCCGGTAGGCCAGACGCGTGGAAACGTTGCCGTGAGAGGTCGTTACCGCGGCGTATTGAAAAAAGGAGGAGGCGAAGCCCATCGCCAGCGCCAGGGCGTCGTCCACGCCCGGGTCGCAATCCACCAGGGCGTATCGCGGGACGGATTCCCTCTTCTCTCTTGTCGGCAAGGCGCGTCCTCCTCTCGCATCCGGAGAATATACATCATATCGCGCGGACGCTCCGCTTCGCCTCCGCGAACGATGATATGCCGCCCGGCGACGCGAGAGCCGCGCCGCACGCGCGGAATCCGGGACAATGCGGTTCGGCAAAGACAAGCATATCAATGCGTTAGCCTGAAAATCCCCCGAAATTCCATTATTTTCATTACCGCCTCCCGCTCCCGCGATTCATTCAACTCATTAAAAATCAATCCGTTGAAGCGCATCCATCCGCGCGGGAATTGACAAAGCGCGTGTTTTCATATACTTATATCCCGCTTTCAGAATTTGCGTTGCATGGAGCCACCCTGAGCGCATGGTGATTCGCTAATCCCGTCTTCCCCGCTTCAGAGGGCTGTCCACAACTCCCAAATGGCCAAATCCGCTTCGTCCTCCACGTCAAGAAAGCGAATCGTCGCCGCCATCGACATCGGGGGCACGTTCACCGACATCGCGATTTACAGCCCCTCGAACGGCAGAACGGCCGTGGGCAAATACCTCACGACCCCGAACGACCCCTCCATCGGCGCGCTCGCGGGTCTGCGGACGCTGCTTGACGAGGAGAAGCTGCGCTTCCGCGACCTGGGCCAGGCGATTCATGCCACCACCCTCGCCACCAACGCCATCATCGAGAAGAAGGGAGCGACCACGGGCCTTCTCGCCACCAAGGGGTTCGCCGACATTCTCCTGATGGGCCGCGAATCGAGATACGACATCTACGACATCGTGCCCGAATTTCCGGAGCCTCTGGTGCCCGGCCCCTTCCGGCGCGAGCTGACCGAGAGAATCTCCGCGGCCGGCGACATTCTCCAGCCGCTGAGCGCCCAGGAGGTGAAGGTAACGATTCAGGAGCTCGTCGAGAAGGGGGCGGAATCCATCGCGGTCTGCCTCCTGCATTCCTACGCCAACCCGGCGCACGAGGACGAAGTCGGCGAGGCGATAGCCCAGTCGTTCCCCGGCGTGAGCTTCAGCCTCTCCTCCCAGGTGTGCCCGGAGATCAGGGAATACGAGCGCACCTCCACCACGGTGGCCAACGCCTACATTCAGCCCATCGTCTCGAAATACCTCGAAGACCTCGAAGCGAACCTCGAGAACGTCTCGCTCTACATCATGCTCTCGAACGGCGGCGTCGCCACGGCGCAGTCCGCCGGGCGGAGTCCGATACGGATGTTCGAGTCGGGGCCCGCGGCGGGGGCACTCTCCTCGGCCTACTTCGGCAAGCTCGGCGGGTTCGAGAATCTCGTCGCCTTCGACATGGGCGGCACCACCGCCAAGTCGTGCATCATCGAGAACGGCGAGCCGCACCTCTCCGTCCAGTTCGAGATCGCCCGCGTCAGGCGCTTCACCAGGGGCAGCGGAATGCCCATCCAGGCGCCGTGCATCGACCTCATCGAGGTGGGTGCCGGCGGAGGGAGCATCGCGCGAATCGACGACCTGGGCCTGCTGAAGGTCGGGCCCGAAAGCCAGGGGGCGTTCCCCGGGCCGGCCTGCTACGGGCTGGGCGGCGAGGAGCCCACGGTGACCGACGCCGACCTGCTGCTCGGCTACATCAACCCGGAATACTTCCTCGGCGGCGAGATGCCCGTCTCCCCCGAAGCCGCCTCCGAGGCCATCCGAACGAAGATCGCCGAGCCCCTGAAGATGGAGGAGATCGAGGCGGCCTGGGGCGTTCACGAGCTGGTGAACGAGACCATGGCCGCCGCCGCGCGCATCAAGCTCTCCGAGCGCGGCAAGGACCCGCGCAACTTCACCCTCATGGCCACCGGCGGCGCCGGCCCCGTCCACGCCTTCCGGCTCGCGCGCAAGGTGGGGCTGAAGCGCATCGTCTGCCCGCCGGGGGCGGGCGTGGCCTCCAGCCTGGGGCTGCACACCGTCCCCTTCAAGGTGGACGCCGTGGACAGCCGGGTGATGCCGCTCGAGGAGGTGAACCTCCCCCGGCTGAACGACACGCTCAACCGGCGGGAGAAGCGGATCCGCGAGGTGCTCATCGACGCGGGCGCGAAGGAGCGCGACATCCGCATCCAGCGCATGGCCGACATCAGCTTCGAGGGACAGGGCTTCCCGCTCACCATTCCCATCCCCGGCGGACGCCTGAAGAAGAGCCACTTCGGGGTGATCAGCGACACCTACCGGGAGCACTACGCCTCCGCCCACGGGCGCGCCATCAAGGAGGTGCCGCTCCAGGTGTTCGGCTGGCGCATCTTCGGCATGGGGCCGGAGCCCGGCGTGACCTTCCGCTTCTCGAACCTGCGGGAGAAGGGCGTGAAGACCGCCCAGAAGGGCAGCCGGCGCATCTACATGCCGGAGAACAAGGGCTTCCGCAAGGTCAACGTATTCGACCGCTATCTGCTGAAGCCGGGCCAGAGGCTCAAGGGCCCCGCGCTCATAGAGGAGCGGATGACGACGACGGTCGTCGGGCCGCGCTCGAACTTCCAGGTCGATAAATTCCAGAACCTGATCATCGAACTCTAGGGGAGGCGCGGACATGGCCCGCAAGGGCATTGATTCGATCACGCTGGAGGTTCTCTGGAACCGGCTCATCGCCATCGCCGAGGAGGCGGCCACCGAAATCGTGCGCACCGCCTTCTCCACGACGATACGCGAATCGAGAAACTTCGCCGTCCTCATCCTGAACCCGGCCGGGCAGTCCATCGCCCAGGCGCGCTCCACCATGCCCAGCTTCGTGGGTGCGCTGCCCATCACGGCGAAAAAGCTGCTCGAGATGTTCCCGCCCGAAACGCTCGCCCCCGACGACCTCATCCTCACGAACGACCCCTGGATGGGAACCGGCCACCTGCAGGACCTCGCCTCCCTCACGCCCGTGTTCTACAGGAAGCGGCTGGTCGCCCTCATCGGCATCACCACCCAGGTGACGGACATGGGCGGCAAGCTGCGCTCCCCGGAGGTGCGGGAGATATACGAGGAGGGCCTCCAGCTCCCCCCCTGCAAATACATGTCGGCGGGCCACGTCAACGAGGACATCCTGCGCATCATCCGCCACAACGTGCGCGTGCCGAACCAGGTGGAGGGCGACCTGATCTCCCACATGTCCGCCGGGCGGCTCGCCGCCAGGCGCATCGGCGAGATGCTCGGGGAATACAGGCTCGCCGACCTCGAGGCGCCGGCCGCCACCATCTTCCAGCGCTCGGAAAACGCCATGCGCGAGGCCGTCAAGAAGGTGAAGGACGGCGAATACCGCTTCCAGGTGTCCACCGACGGCTACGACGAGCCGCTGGTCATCCGCGTGGAGGTCCGGGTGCGGGGCAGCAGCATCCTGGTGGACTACACGGGCTCCTCCCCGCAGGTGGACCGCGGCCTCAACTGCGTCCTCAACTACGTCTATTCCTATTCCGCCTACTCCCTCAAATGCCTGTTCTGCCCCCAGGTTCCCAACAACGAGGGCAACTTCCGCCCCGTGACGGTCTCGGCGCCCGAGGGCAGCATCCTGAACCCGCGCTATCCCGCGCCCGTGAACGGCCGCTCCATGGTCGGGCACTTCATTCCCTCGGCGATCTTCGGCGCGCTGTGCAAGGCGGTTCCCGGCCTCGCGCAGGCGGCCAGCGGCAGCCCCACCTGGGCCATCAACGCGGCGGGCGTCGCGAAGGAGAGCCGCCGCTTCGCCGGCAACTTCTTCCTGCACGGCGGACAGGGCGCGGCGGACGGGAGCGACGGGCGCGTGTGCCTCGACTTCCCCTCGAACACCTCGAACACGCCCATCGAAATCCTCGAGCACCTCGTCCCCCTGCTCGTGGAGAGAAAGGCGTCCATCCGCGACAGCGGCGGGGCGGGCAAATACGCCGGCGGAAACGGCCAGCAGGTCATCGTGAAGTCGCTCTCCGACGGCCCGATTCTCCTCACCTTCATGAGCGAGCGCACCCGCTACCCCGCCTACGGGCTTTTCGGCGGGAAGAACGGGCGCGTCGGCAAGGTGACCCTGAACGGACGCCCCATCAACCCCAAGCGCCAGTGGATGATGAACCAGAGCGACCGCCTCGTCCTGGAGGTTCCGAGCGGGGGCGGCTACGGCGACCCGAAGGATCGCCCCCCGGACGCCGTCGAGCACGACCTGAAGGAGGGCCTGCTCTCCGTCCAGAAGGCCAGGGCCGAATACAACTACGACGGCGACTTCACCGCCGCCGACGCCTAGGCGCCTCCGTGCCCCCCCGAAAGCCGTGGGTGGCCGTCGCCTCCACGCCCGACCTGCCCGTCGCCATGCCGCCCGTCAGGAAGGCGCTGGCGGGGGTCGCGCCCGTCCGCGCCGTGGCGCTCCCCTTCCGGCCGCTCGGCGAGAAGGAGGAGGCCGCCTTCGCGCGGGAGCTCGCGGGGGCGGCGGGCGTCCTCCTGCGGTCCGGCCGCCTCACCGCCTCCCTGCTCGCGAGGCTTCCCGACCTCCGCGTGGCGGCCGTGCACGGCGCGGGGGTGGATCAGGTGGACCTGGAGGCGTGCGCGGCGCGCGGCGTGCGCGTCACCAACGCGCCGGGGGCGAACGCGAACGCGGTCGCCGAGATGACGCTGGGCCTCATGCTCTCGCTCGCCAGGCGCATCCCGCAGGCGGCGGCGCGCGTGGGCGGCGAGCGCGTCTGGGGAGAGGCGCGCCACGCGGGCGTCGAGCTCCGGGGAAGGACGCTGGGGCTCGTGGGCCTGGGGCAGGTGGGGAGCCGGCTGGCGAAGCTGGCGGGCGCGATGGGGATGAAAGTCCTCGCCCGCGATCCGGGCCTCGCCCGCGAGGAAATCCGGGCGCGCGGGGCGCGGCCCGCCGGGTTCGACGCCCTGCTGCGCCGGGCGGACTTCCTCTCCCTTCACGCGCCCCTCGCGCCCGGGACGCGCCGCCTCATCGACGCGCGCGCCCTCGCGCGGATGAAGAAGGGCGCGTTCCTCGTCAACGCCGCCCGCGGCCCGCTGGTGGACGAGCGGGCGCTCGCGCGCGCCCTCCGGAGCGGACGACTCGCCGGCGCCGCGCTCGACGTGCTGGAAGGCGAGCCGCCCGACCCCCGAAGCCCCATCTTCGACGCGCCGGGCCTCATCCTCACCCCGCACATGGCGGGCTCCACGCGGGAGTGCCTGGAGGCCGTCGCCGCCCGCGCGGGCGCGGACATCGCGCGCGTCCTCACGGGCCGAAGACCCAGACACCCCGTGAGCGCGCCCGAGCGAAAGCCCGCCTGAGCCGCCCGGCCGCCGGATGAGCGGCGCCGCCTCCGAAAGCGCTCCCGATTCGCCCGAAATCGCCCCCTGCCGTCGCCGCCGATTTTCTCAACCTATTGTAAATGCTTCGGTTTCGCTTATGCGCCGCGCCCCGAAGGGGGCGTGAATTTGTCGAAAAAGGTCGTGAATTTGCGGGATAAAGCTTTGAATTTGCGGAAAAAGGCCAGGAATTTGTCGAAAAAGCCCGTCCATGCGCTCGCCATCGCCCGCTTCCGCAAAGCGCGCGGCGGGGGGTCGGGAAGCCCCCGAAGCGGCGGCGGGAGAAGCGCGAAGGCGGACGCCGCCTTCCCGGGCGATGGGCGGGGGCCTCGCCCGCCTGCGCGGGCTGCGGCGCCGGCCTCCGTCGCCCCGCCCGCCTTCCGTCGCTCCGGGAGCCGCTCGCTTCCCGGCCTCGGGTCCGCGGGGTCGCGCGCCGGGCGGCCGTCTCCGGCGCGCGCGCATTCTGGCGCGGACGGAAGCGAACCCGAAACGCGCAAATGCGGGCAAATGCGCGCGAAGGGGGGAATTGTCTTTCCCGCGCGCTTGTTTTAGAATGGCGACAGCGCATTTGACGCGCGCTGAGCATGTCATCGCCCTTACAGGAAAGAGAAATGCGCCCTTGACGCGCCGCCTCCGGCGCTTCGCCCTCGCAGGCAGCGGATGAAAGAATGACGGATCGGGCGATTCTCGATATCCCGGCGATGGAGGCTTCGCGGGAACTCCGCGCCCCGCAGGCGGCGGCGCCCGATTCCCTTCATCCCTTCCGATACGAACACCCCGACCACGAGAGCCTCCCGCACGTCGTGAAGTTCTCCGGCGGCCGGACGAGCGGGATGCTGCTGCTCCTTCTTCTCGAGGCGAGCCTCCTGAAGGCGGAGCGCGGCGACGTGGTCGTCTTCAACAACACCTCGGCGGAGCATCCCAAAACCTATGAATTCGCCCGCCGCTGCAAGGAGTTCGCCGAGCGGAAGCACGGCCTCCCCTTCTTCTGGCTGGAATACCAGACCTACGAGGACGCCAGGGGCGGCGAATATACGCGCCTTCCGTCCTGGCGCCTCGTGAACGCCGAGCCCCGCTCGGAGTCGAACCCGGAAGGCTATCACTGGCGGGGAGAGGTGTATGAGGAGCTGCTGTCGTGGACGGGCTTCGTCCCCAATCTCTTTCAGCGCACCTGCACGCAAAGCCTGAAGCTGGAGACGACCCGCGCCTTCCTCAAGGAATGGTTCGCCGACAGGCCCGGAACCGAGCGCCTGGGGCATTTCGGGAAGGCGAGCCGTCTGGAGGACGACGAACTGTATGAGCGCCATCTGCGCAGCGGCGGCGGCGTGCCCAGGGAGATATTTCTGGAGAAGAAGCGGTTCGCCCGGGAGCGGCCATTTCACAGGCCGGCGCAGCTTTACGCCGATTTTTCCTCCCCGGCGCGCGGCTTCCAAAGCCCGTATCTGGCCGAAAGCGTCCCGGGAGAGAGCGTCGTCTTCGGAGAGGAGGGGGTGGAGTATCTGAGCTTCGTCGGTCTGCGGGGCGACGAGCCGCACCGGGTCGCCAGGGTGCGCCGGCGCAACGGCGGCGGGCCGGAATCCGCGGGCTACCGGGGCGAGCGCGCCCGTATGCCGCTTTTCGACAGGGGCGTCACAAGGGAGGACGTCGAGGATTTCTGGCGAAGGCGGAGCTGGAATCTCGACCTGGATTCCGAAGCCGGCCTTTCCAACTGCGCCTTCTGCTTTCTGAAGGGCGTCGGCGCGCTTCAGAACGCCCGCGCCGCCCTCGGCGCCGAAGCGGAGGAGGAGCTCAGGGATACGCCCTGCGATTTGAACTGGTGGGTGGCGCTGGAGCGAAAATACGGGCGGGATCTGAAAGCCGAAAAGCGGACGACCGCGCGGGAGATTCCCGACGACTTCATCGGATTCTTCGGCGCGTCGAGCGGATTTTCCTACCGACGGCTGGCGGAGGCGCCGATGACGAAGGGCGCCCTCGCCGAATTCGCGGAAAGCGTCCTGCCCTGTGACTGCACGGATTGAGGCCCGCTCGCGCGACAGGCGGCAAGGAGACCCTATTCAATGAAAAAGCGAAGCCGGAGGAAAGGCGGAAAAGCGAAGCGGCCCAATCTACAGCGGCCCGACCTCCGGTTTGGGCCCGGGGACTTGTCCGGCTTCACCGCCGCGGGAGTCGCCGGGTTTCACGAGCTCAACCCGGCGACGGTCGTCAGGGAACTTCTGCAGAACTCCCTTGACGCGGCGCGCGAGGCGGGACGAGACGTCGCCCGCATCCGCTTCGAGGTCGAAAAGCGCGCCCTCGATTCGGTTCCCGGCATCGAGTCTTATCGATCGGCATTCAGGCGAGCGATAGAAGACCAGGAAAAACTCCTGGGCGGAAAGCTGCAGGATACGGCGACGGGAATCGCGCGCGCCATGGAAGACTGCCTGAAGTCCGGCGAATGCGAGACGCTTTTCGTGCTGGACAACGGCATCGGCCTGGATGAGAGCAGAATGCGAGGCTTGCTCGGCGACGGCCTGAGCGTCAAGGGCGACGCGGGAACCGGCGCTCTCGGCAACGGACATCTGACGGTCGTGCCGGCGTCCGACCTGCGCTACGTTCTCTACGGCGGACGGACGGAGGACGGAGAGATCATCGGAGCGGGCCACGCGGTTCTGGCTTCCCACCAGCGAGAGGGCAAGCGCAAAAGCAAGGACGGATTCTACGTCAAGGCTATCCGCGAAGATTTTTTCGAGCCTTACGTGTTTCCCCGAAACGGCGAGGTTCCCGACTACGTAAAAGCGAAGCTGGAATGGATCGCGGCGAACTGGGAGCCGGGCGCGGGCGCCGTGGTGGCCGTTCCCGGCTTCAACCGCTTCCGCGCGGAGGAAGACTCGCTGTGGGACATGGCGTCGAAGGCCGCCGCGTGCAACTTCTTCGCCGCGTTCGCAAAGGGAGAACTGCGCGTCGAGCTTCGGGAAAACGGCGAGGAAAAATCGCTGGACAAGTCGAACATAGGCGAGACTTTGGAGAAATTCAGCGACGAGAAGCGAACGCGCGGCGGCTTTCTGAGCGGATCAAGAGCGCTCGCCGCCTTCGAGACGATAGAAAAAGGCGAAGACGTTTCGGTCGACGCCGGGACCGGGCGAATTTCCATGCGCTGGCGCGAACCGCCCCAGGGCGGCCTTTCCAGAGTCGAACTCTGTCGAAACGGCATGTATATCACCGACGATTTGCCCAGGCTCCAAAGGGCCCGATTTGCGGATTTCAAGCCGTTTCATTGCGTGATTCTGCTGGACTCGAACGATGGCGAGATTCATCGACTCGTACGCAAGGCGGAAGGCCCGCTGCACAATCGCCTGGAAGCCAGAAAATGGCTCTTCAAGGAGGAAAAAGCCGCGCTGGACAAAGCGATGAAAGCCGTTTTTTCCAAGCTGCGAGAAATCCTTCCGAGACACGACGCGGAAGAATTCGAGATAGCGGACGTGATGGCGATTGACGCAAGCGGCATCTCCTCCGGCGGACGCCGGCCGCGCATGGTCGGGCGTTTCGGAGAGGTGCGGAGGCGGCCGCGCTTTCCAAAGGAAACGGACGAGGGAGAGGAAAGGGAGGTCGGCCCCGGGCCCGTCGACGATCCGAAAGGCGCGGGCAAGGGCGGAGGGGTCAATCCCGGCCGGCGGGGACGCGGGACTTTCCGCCGCTCGGGCAGCGCCATTCCGTTCAGCGCGCTTGCGATCCCCGTCGGGAAGCGCTCCTGCCGCGTCGATCTTCGCCCCGGCGAGAAGACCGCCGGAAGCGAGGCGCGGTTCGCCCTCGACGAGAGCCTGGACGAGAGCTGCGGCGCTTTCGGGTCGGAAGAATTCGCGGAGATCAGGAACGTGAGAATAGACGGCGCGCCCGCGTCCGAAGCCATGCTGACGCTTGACGAGGAAGGCCGGGCGCTCGGCGTCCGGCTCGGCGCGCTCGACCCGGAAAAGGAGATCCGGATCGAATTCGACTACGCACCGCCCGCGAGCCTTCATCTGGCGGACGACATGCCGGTTGTCCTGAATACGCAGCTGATTCGCCGGAAAGCGGCTTCTGAAAAGCGGGAGTCCCCGTGATGGCGCGGGTCGGAGAACTCGTCCGCTCCCTTCCCTATCCCGCCATCGAGGACGGCAACCTCTCCTTTCCCGAAGGCGAGTATCTGGCCGATGCGACGCCGCAGCGAGGCGAGGCTTCGGCGCTCCTCAGCCACGAGATAAGGGGCGCGCCTTTTCTCGAGCGCCTGATTTCCGAGGGCGAGGCCAGATACGGCTGCCTGGTTTCCGTGCCGGCGACGGGATACAGAAAACTGCATTTGTCGGACGAGGCGCGCCAGCTCGTGGAGTGGGACACGGGCGTGGTGGGCGAGCCGCCCATGCTGCGCCCTCTGGTCGTCGCCGTCGCCGAGATTTCCCGCGTCCCGGGGCCGGAGGACGGGGTGGCGGAGGCGTGGCGGGGACGGAAGCTCATCATTCCCAAGGGGGCGCGCCTCGCCCTGCATCCCTATTTGCGGCCGACGGCCTCTCTCCAGCGTCTGCTTCACGCGGTGAAAGACGAGGACTTGCCTGGCGGCTGCTTCGAGGTCAAGCCGTGCGAGGAAAACGGCTTCTACTTCAAGGTTCACGCGGCGTCCGACCTGTTTCCCTTCCTGCAAAACGCGGGGCGACATCCGCTTCACCGGCGCAGCGTGCTGACGCACGCGGCGAGCAGGTGCCTCGAGATACTGGCGCGGGATTACGGCGCGGCCGAGGACGGCGAGGACGGCGCGAAATGGGAGCCGTTCCCCAACCTGAAAGCCCTGGCGGATGCGTTCGGGAAGCGCGGGCTTCAGATGTGGAACGAGGACGGCTTCGCCGCCGACAGGGCGGCGACGCAATGGTATCCCCATCGTCCGCCCGAAGCGGAAGACGGGGAATAGGGCGCGCCATGTCCCGCGAACAGTTCGAGGACGCCTCCTATACCGAATTGCGCGGGAATCTGCTCCGGTCGAAAGGCTCCGGGGCGGCGCGGGATTTTCTGGCCGCCCTGCGCGACAGCGGGGAATTCGCGGAATGGATCGGGGAGCGGGTTCAGGTCGAGCCGGGGGACGGCCTGCCTCTTCTGGAAGACCCGCTCACGGAATCGGAGTTCAAGGAGCCGCCCAGAAGCGCGGAAAAATGGATGTTCGACGCCTGGGAATCCATCGCTCCGGCGGACGCCTGCCGGGTTCCGTTCTGGGGACTCGTGACCCTGCGCCATATCGAGGCGGGGCGGATCGAATCCCGCTATCTGGCCGCGGACGGCGGCGCCTTGTCCGGGGGACGGGAAAGAATCGACCGGACGCTGAGGGAAGGAGCCGCAAGCGAGGTTGACGGCGTCGTTCGCGCGGCGTTGCGCCGCATGAGCGGCCTGCCGGAGGCGCGCGGCAGCCGCAGCGTCTATGTGAACTGCCCGTTCGCGCGCGCATGGTGGCGCGGATATCTGGCGCGCGAGATTTGCGGGGAATCCGGCGCGGAGCCGGGGCGCGTCGCGAAGGTTCTGAGCGTCTCGCAGTCCTACTGGGAGGAGCTCATCAATCTCGTCGTATCGAGAAATTCCGTCCTGGGCGACGCGAAGGCGCGCACCGCCCTCGTCTGGGCGCTTTCGGAACTCATCAACGACGAGGACAAAAAGCGCCTGTTCCACGCGAATACGCTGACGCGAATCCAGAGGCTCATCGGGGTTCGCTCCGCGTGGCAGGAGCTGGGCGTCTTCTCGGTGGGGGAATTGAAGGAGATGATGATCGGCGAGTTCATCGCGGCGATCCGGCCCGGGTAGCCCTTTCCCCCGCTCAGGGGCCCAGGGTCATCTTCGCGCTCAGGAAGAGGGCGCGTCCCAGGGAGGAGGCGAGGGTCGCGTCCGGGCTCGCGCCGCCGGGGAGGCGCGAGGGGCCGCGGTCGCCCGCGTTCAGGACGCCGCCCAGCAGCTCCAGCCCCCGCACGCCGAAGGCGCCGCGCCAGCGCAGGGTGAGGTCGTGCCCCGTCCAGCCGCCGTAGCGGGCGGTTCGCGCGGCGTTCTCGTAGCCCGAGGCGGCGTATACGCTCCAGTTCGCCGTGAAGCGGCCCCGGCTCGCGCGGAGCGAGGCGTGGGCGCGGTCGCGCGGGTAGGCCGCGGGCCTCTCGCGCCCGGCCGCGCGGGTCTCGCGCTCGCTCACGCGCAGCCAGCGCAGGCTCAGGCGAAAGTCCGCCGCCGCCGTCTTCCAGGAGGCGCCCGCGCGCGCGTCCAGCCCCCTCAGGTCGATTTCCCCGACGCCGCCCCACGAGCCCTCGATGCGCCTTATCGCCCCGCCCTCGCGCGCGACGCGCAGGCCGGCGGGCAGGCGTCCCGCCGCGTCGAGATCGACGATCTCCTGCGGGGAGAGCCGCGCGGGCGCCCTGGAGACGCCGACGCGGAACCAGTCGAGGCTGAACGAGAAGGGCGCCAGGCGCGCCTCGGCGCCCAGGCTCACGCTCTCCGCCTCGTCGGGGGAGAGCCTCGGGTTGCCGCCGTCCACGTGGAGGGCGCGCGTCCGCTCGCAGCCGCCGCCCGGACGCGGGGCGCAGACGGAAGCCTCGCTCCTCGTCTCATGCTGGCCCATCGCGCGCAGGTCGGGCGCCGCGCCGCCCGCCCCCCAGGAGGCGCGAAGCGCGAAAGCCTCCGTCGGGCGCCAGCGCGCGGCGACCTCCCGCGAGAGCGTCCCGCCCGCGTCGTCGCGCTCGTCACGCCGCCCGGCGAGGGAGACCTCCCAGCCCGGGAGCAGGGGGAGGACGACTTCCGCGAACGCGGAGAGGCGCTCGCGCTCGCCGTCCGCCGAGGCGCCGCTCGCCCCGCGCACGTCGCCCGGGTCGTGGGCGCGGCCGCGCGCGTCGCGGTAGCGGCGGACGTATCGCCACTCCTCGGAGGCGGCCTCGACGCCCCCGCGCCAGCGCGCCACGCCGCCGGGCAGGGCGAGCGCCGCGCCCTCCAGCGCGAGGCCGGCGGAGGCGCGCTCCGTCTCGTGATCGAGCCTGAGCCCGAGCGACGTCTCCCGGACGGCCGCCAGATGAACGGGGTCGGTCGAGAGCGGGTTTTCGACGTCGTAGCGCCCCTCCTCGATCGCGCGGCGCGCCCCGCTTCGGCTCACGAAGGTCCCGCCGCGCACGACCTCGTCGTAGCGATACCAGCCCGCGCTCGCGTCGTAGCCCACGCTTCCCCACCGGCCGCGGACGCCTATCGCCGCGTCGGCCTCCTCCAGATCCGTAATCCAGTTCCGGCTGCCGTGGCCGACGAAGCGGTGGTGAACCGTAACGCTCTCCAGGTCCCCGCCCGCCAGGTCGGAATGCCGCGCCAGCAGGCTCTCCCGCAGCGCCTCGGGGGGGGCGAACGAGACGGAGTCGAACGCGGGCGAGAAGCGCTCCCCCGTCTCGCGCCGCGCGGCGCGCGCCTCGAGCCACAGGCTCGCGCCCGCGCCGATCGGATGCTCCGCGCTCAGGAACAGCCCCTCGCGCTCCATGCGCTCCCAGCGCCAGTCGATCTCCGAGTAGGCGAAGCCGCAGCCCTCGCCCGGAATCCCCAGGGGGTCGCGCAGCCCCGGGACGTAGGCGCCGCCCTCGCACGCCCCCAGCGGACGCGCGAGAGCGCCGCCGCCGCGCCGCAGCACGAGGGTGTTGCCCCGCGTCGAGACCCCCCGCGCCTCGGCGAAGGCACCGCCCGGCGTCCACGAGGCGCGGCTGTAATCGCGGTCGGCGTCCCTTATCTCCTCGCGGCGGAACACGTCCAGGCCGATCATCGCGCGCCCGCGCCCGAGCGCGCCGCCCCACAGCAGGCTCCCGCTCCCGTAGTCGCCGCCCCGCGCTTCCGGCAGCGCCGCGCTCCCCCGCGCCTCGAAGCCCTCGAAGCCGCGGCGCAGCACGAGGTTGATCGCCCCGCCCGCGCCGCGCCCGCCGCGCAGGGCGGCGGCGGAGCCTGACAGCGCCTCGACGCGCTCGACGGCGGAGAGGGGGAAGGAATCCAGATCGAAGGTCGCGTCGGGGACGCGGCGCCCGTTGACGAGAATCACGGCGCGCCCGCGCCCGAGGACGAGCGGCCGCCCCAGGCCGAAGGCGTTGAACCTGAGGCCCCTGCGGCTCTCCAGCAGGTCGCGCAGGTTCCTGAAGCCCGACAGCTCGATTTCCTCGCGCGTGACGACGGAGTGGGGGCGAATCGCGTCCGAGAACCCGGAAGGGGCGCGGCCGCCGGCGTCCTTCTCCCCGGCCGGAGCCGCCGCCGGAAGCCCCGCCAGGAGAAGGGCGAGAAGCGCCGCGCGGGCGCGGCCTGCGGCGTGCGTCATGGGAGTCCTCCCGCGCGTTCGGGACGGGGGGCGAGCGGCGATTCTAAATCCTCCCCGCTTCGGGAGCAACGCGGGGGCGACCTTGACCCGCCGCCGCGCCGGACTCAGGCGCGATACGCGAAACGAATTCGACCCATACGACCAGCCGGAGAACCGCGTCACCCACGCGCTGATGAGCGCGCTCCACGAGGACGGGAAGCTCCTGAAAGTCTTCCTGAAGGAGCTCGCGCGCGAGGCGCCGCCCGGGGGAGGGGCGCGCTCGAAATCTCCGCGCAGCGCTATCCGGAAGGCCGGGAGATCGACGGGCCGGATGAGGCCGAAGCCGGGAGGCGGAGGATTCCCGACGCCTGGATCACGCGGGGCGCGGCGTGGTGACGAATGGGCGGGCCGCGCCGCCGACTACCTGGAAGTGATCGAGGCGCGCATGATCGAGGAGGGAAAACTGTTGACGGGATCGCTCACGGCTTTCAACGGCTTCCGCTTCGGAGAGAACCCTTACACCTACCCGGAGGCCAAGCGCGTTCTGCGCCTCGCTATGGACGAACTGCGAAAGCGCGAGGACCTGCGCGAGGCGTTGCGCGTCGATCCGGATCGTCGGGGCCGGCCGGCGATCACGGGGAGCAAGGGCGGCGTATGGGATTTTCTCCTCTTCAATTCCCACCCCGAAGGAAAAAGCCACAACGCGCGTCCGCACCTGAACCTCAACATCAGCGCGGATGGCGGCGTGGGGGCGCCGGCGATACTGCCCCACGCGGCGGGATCGAAATGGACGCTACTCAAGAATCCCAGCAGGGATGACTTCTCGAGCGTGGTGGAGGAGGTTCTGAAAAAGATGCGTCCCCTTTTGAAGGAATGCCCCGGCGCGAAGCCGCATCCGGGCATCTGCCAGCGGCATCCGAAGGGCAGTATAAGCCCGTTGATCACGGACGCGGAAATCCGCCTTGACCTCCGCGCGAGGCGAGGCGATCGCCAGGCCCGACGCGCTCGACCGCGTGGCCGCCTGGCGCGCCTGCAGGCCGTTTATCCAGAAGCTGGGGGCGTGAAGCCGGGCGCGGCGGGTGACGGCATATTTGACGCGCGCCGGGAGCGTCACGCCTTCGGAATCATCGGCGCGAACGGCGCGATCACCGCCTTCCTCGTCAGCCGACAGCGCGTCACTCCGAGAAATACCGCGCCATCCAGGCCTCGACCTCGAAGCGCCAGAACTGGAGGCTCTCCTCGCGGAAGCCGCTCTCGAACAGGGGCGCGCGCCCGCCCGCCCGCGTCACCCGGAAGCCCCAGCGCAGGAAATGGGCGGCGTCTCCCGCCGGGTCGTCCTCGATGCGGAGGCCGCTCGCGTCCCCCACGTCGTATTCCAGGCGGACGAGGTAGGCGGGCTTTTCGGTCGGGCGTCCTCCCGCGTCCGGCCGGACGCAGCGAAACCGCGTCTCCCCGAGCCCCGCGCACGCGGCCGCGCGCACCCGGGCGGGCTCCAGGACGGCCGCGGCGGCGTGGGAGCGCGAGGGGACGCGCTCGGCGCGAACCGCCACGAGGAGGCGTCCGGCGGGCGGGGCGCCGGAGCGCGCGATTCTCTGAAAGGGGGAGTCGGCGAGGGGAAGGCCCGCGCAGCCGGCGAGCAGGAGCGAAACCGACAGGCGAAGCGCGGGGCGCGCCATCCCTCACCCCCGAAGCGGCGGCGCGGGCGGAGGCGCCCCGGGGCGGGGACTTCCGGCGGCGTATTCGATTCTCGGCCACAAGTCCCACGCGCGGGCGCGCACGCGCTCCTCGCCCTGATCCAGCAGGCTCACGCGCACGCCGCGCGACTGGTTGACGAGCCTCTTGTAGAGAATCGGCGCGTCGAGGTCGCCCACGGCCTCGTCCGCCTCCCGGAAGCGCTCGAGCCCCTTCTTGAGGTTGGCGAGCGCGCCCCGGTAGTGGCGCTGCTGGAGCTTCACGTAGCCCGCGGCGAGCTGGATGAGGCCCTGGTAGAATTTTCTGGGGATCGGCTCCGAGGCGAGCCAGACGCCCTCCCACGCCTCGTGGGCGCACCAGTATTCCCCCTGGTTGAACAGGAAAACGCCCGCGTCGCTGCGCGCGTCCCAGGGGATGGGGAACATCTTGATCCCTCCGCGAAAGGAAAAGCCTCGCCCGCGCGGGAATGATAGCAACTCGCGGGGCGCGGAGCGACGGCGGCCGGGGAGGAGGCGCGGGGGGAGCGTCCCGACCTCCCGGGACGAGAAAAGCCCCGCCGGGGAGGGGCGCTCCTCCGACGGGGCTTTTCGATCAGATTCCGGCGGCGACCCACTCTCCCACGGAAAGAACCGCAGTACCATAGGCGCTGGCGGGCTTAACTGCCGTGTTCGGGATGGGAACGGGTGTGGCCCCGCCGCCATGGCCACCGGAAGCGCTTCCAAAACCCGACAACCGAACCGCGCGAACGGGAATCATCAGGCTCCCGGCGAAGCCTCGGCCGGGAATCCATCCGTATCGGAAAAATCCGGTCGGTCAAGCCGCACGGCCTATTAGTACCGGTCAGCTGAACGCATTGCTGCGCTTGCACTTCCGGCCTATCAACCTCCTGGTCTCGAAGGGGCCTTCAGGGACCGAAGTCCGGGGAGATCTCATCTTGGGAGGGGCTTCCCGCTTATATGCTTTCAGCGGTTATCCCTTCCGAACATAGCTACCGAGCGCTGCGGCTGGCGCCACAACTCGAACACCAGAGGTTCGTCCGACCCGGTCCTCTCGTACTAGGGTCAGCTTCCCTCAAATCTCCTGCGCCCACGACAGATAGGGACCGAACTGTCTCACGACGTTCTAAACCCAGCTCGCGTACCGCTTTAATTGGCGAACAGCCAAACCCTTGGGACCTGCTTCAGCCCCAGGATGCGATGAGCCGACATCGAGGTGCCAAACCTCCCCGTCGATGTGAACTCTTGGGGGAGATCAGCCTGTTATCCCCGGCGTACCTTTTATCCGTTGAGCGATGGCCCTTCCACTCAGAACCACCGGATCACTAAGCCCTGCTTTCGCACCTGCCCGACGTGTCCGTCTCGCAGTCAAGCGCCCTTTTGCCTTTACACTCGACGGCTGGTTTCCATTCAGCCTGAGGGCACCTTCGGGCGCCTCCGTTACGTTTTGGGAGGCGACCGCCCCAGTCAAACTACCCGCCTGACAATGTCTCCGACCCGGATTCACGGGCCCGGATTAGACGCGCAAAACAACAAGGGTGGTATTTCAAGGGCGACTCCACACGACCTGGCGGCCATGCTTCAGAGTCTCCCACCTATCCTACACATGATGTTCCGGGCGCCATTGCCAGGTTGTAGTAAAGGTGCACGGGGTCTTTCCGTCTAGTCGCGGGTAAACGGCATCTTCACCGCTGCTACAGTTTCACTGAGTCACTCGCTGAGACAGTCCCCAGATCGTTACGCCATTCGTGCAGGTCGGAACTTACCCGACAAGGAATTTCGCTACCTTAGGACCGTTATAGTTACGGCCGCCGTTTACCGGGGCTTCGATTCACGGCTTCGCGCCGAAGCGCTAACCCCTCCTCTTAACCTTCCGGCACCGGGCAGGCGTCAGACCCTATACATCGCCTTGCGGCTTCGCAGAGTCCTGTGTTTTTAGTAAACAGTCGCCTGGGGCGTTTCACTGCAACCCCGTTCGGCTCCGCGGGCGAGCCGCTTCACCTAATGAGGGCACACCTTCTCCCGAAGTTACGGTGTCAATGTGCCGAGTTCCTTAGCGAGTGTTCTCTCAAGCGCCTTGGTATTCTCTACCCACCCACGTGTGTCCGTTTACGGTACGGTCTGCTCGGGCCTATCGCCTAGAGGTTTTTCCAGGCAGCATGGGATCAATCGCTTTGCGGAGCAGGCTCCTCGTCGTCGCACCTCGGCGTTGAGAGGGCCCGGATTTGCCTGAGCCCTCCGCCTACATGCTTGAACCGCCGTCCATCAGGCGGCCGACCTACCCTTCTGCGTCACCCCATCGGCAGTCCCGTGCAGGTACGGGAATGTTAACCCGTTTCCCATCGGCTACGCCTTTCGGCCTCGCCTTAGGGGCCGACTGACCCTGAGCGGATTAGCCTTCCTCAGGAACCCTTGGGTTTTCGGCGAACAGGTCTCTCACCTGTTTTCTCGCTACTCGTGCCTAGATACTCGCTTCCGCCTCGTCCACCGGTCGTCGTCCGTCCGGCTTCAGCCTGACGCGGAACGCTCCCCTACCACCGGCCATCTCCGAGGAGACGGCCGATCCGCAGCTTCGGCGGCGCGCTTGAGCCCCGTTACATTTTCGGCGCAGGACCATTCGACCAGTGAGCTGTTACGCTTTCTTTAAAGGATGGCTGCCTCTAAGCCAACCTCCTGGCTGTTTTGACGTTCCCACAACCTTTCCCACTTAGCGCGCACTTGGGGACCTTAGCTGGCGGTCTGGGTTGTTTCCCTCTCGACCGCGGATCTTATCACCCGCGGACTCACTCCCGCACAAGACATCCCGGCCTTCGGAGTTTGGTTGGGTTTGGTAACCTGGTGGGGCCCCTAGTCCATCCAGTGCTCTACGACCGAGAGCATACATGCGAGGCTGTACCTAAATACATTTCGGGGAGAACCAGCTATTTCCGGGTTTGTTTGGCCTTTCACCCCTAGCCACGGCTCATCCAAGCAGTTTTCAACCTACACTGGTTCGGGCCTCCACTGGCTGTTACACCAGCTTTACCCTGGCCATGGCTAGCTCACCCGGCTTCGGGTCTGCTCCCGGCGACTCAGCGCCCTGTTCAGACTCGCTTTCGCTGCGGCTTCGCCTGGCGGCTTAACCTCGCCGCCGAGAGCAACTCCTAGGCTCATTATGCAAAAGGCACGCGGTCACACGGCGGGGAGGCGAGCCTCCCCGCATCGTGCTCCCACCGCTTGTAGGCATACGGTTTCAGGTTCTGTTTCACTCCCCTAACAGGGGTGCTTTTCACCTTTCCCTCACGGTACTGGTTCGCTATCGGTCGCTAGAGAGTATTTAGCCTTGGAGGGTGGTCCCCCCGGATTCCGACAGGGTTCCACGTGTCCCGTCGTACTTGGGAGCGCCATCCAGGAAGAGCGCGGCATTTCGCTTACAGGACTATCACCTTCTGTGGTGAGCCTTTCCAGAGCTCTTCTGCTATGCCGCGCTTTTGTGACTTCCCGGGCCAGGCCCGGACGGCGTCCCGCAACCCCGGAGCATATCGCTATGCTTCCGGTTTAGGCTCCTCCGCTTTCGCTCGCCGCTACTCGCGGAATCTCGGTTGATTTCTTCTCCTCCGGGTACTGAGATGTTTCAGTTCCCCGGGTTCGCCTCCGCCCGCCTATGGATTCAGCGGGGGATTCTGGGAAATTACTCCCAGAGGGTTTCCCCATTCGGAAATCCCCGGATCAAAGCCTGCTAGCGGCTCCCCGAGGCTTATCGCAGCTGACCACGTCCTTCGTCGCCTTCTAGCGCCAAGGCATCCACCGTACGCCCTTGGTAGCTTGACCGAACTTGAGATTTCGATTCCTCAGCCATGCTGAGAGCCTCGATGATTCTGCCAATTCGCGCGATTCGGTTGTCAAAGACCAAAAGGCGGAAGAAACTCCCGCCCGAAACTGCCGAAGAATTCAGGTTCGCCGCCCGCGGCCGGGACGCAACCGGATGGTGGAGATGAGCGGGCTCGAACCGCCGACCTCCTGGTTGCAAACCAGGCGCTCTCCCGACTGAGCTACATCCCCATTCCGCCCTTCGGGGACGGCTCGGCGAGAGGCGGGGCCCGAAAGCCCCGCTCGACGATTCGTCCGCGCCGCCCGCATCCGCATGAGGATGGTGGGCCTACCTGGATTTGAACCAGGGACCTCGCGCTTATCAGGCGCGCGCTCTGACCGACTGAGCTATAGGCCCGCGACCTCGCCCGCGCGCGCTCCGAAAAACTCCGGGCTTCCGCGCCGGGACTCACCCAGGCGTCCCGCCGAATCCATGCCGCCGGACCCGGAACGGCCCGCATATCCGCTGCGGCGTCGATTATCAAGAACAGGATATGGACGGCCCGAGACGGGCCATTGACCTCGAAGCGCCGGCTCGCCCCGCAATCATCCGGCTCCCGCGCCCGAAGGCGCGGGGCGGCGGCGCGCGATCCTCAGGCGGGCGGGCGTCCCGCTTCCCCGGACGGGAAAGCCGCCGCCCGCTCCCCTCCCGCGCTTTCTGGGGGCGAACCTCGCCGCGCTCCTTAGAAAGGAGGTGATCCAGCCGCAGGTTCCCCTACGGCTACCTTGTTACGACTTCACCCCAATCACCGGCCATACCGTCGGCGCCTGCCTCCCCGAAGGGTTGGCTCAGCGACTTCTGGTACCGTCGACTCTCGTGGTGTGACGGGCGGTGTGTACAAGGCCCGGGAACGTATTCACCGCGGCATGCTGATCCGCGATTACTAGCGATTCCGGCTTCACAAAGTCGAGTTGCAGACTTCGATCCGAACTGAGGCGCACTTTTTGGGATTGGCTCCCTCTCGCGAGTTCGCAACCCTTTGTATGCGCCATTGTAGCACGTGTGTAGCCCTGGGCGTAAGGGCCATGAGGACTTGACGTCATCCCCACCTTCCTCCGGTTTATCACCGACAGTCCCCTTAGAGTTCCCGGCCGAGCCGCTGGCAACTAAGGGCAGGGGTTGCGCTCGTTGCGGGACTTAACCCAACATCTCACGACACGAGCTGACGACAGCCATGCAGCACCTTTGCAAGGACCCCGAAGGGAGACCATGTTTCCATGGCTGTCCCAAGCAATTTAAACCCAGGTAAGGTTCTTCGCGTTGCGTCGAATTAAACCACATGCTCCACCGCTTGTGCGGGCCCCCGTCAATTCCTTTGAGTTTTAGCCTTGCGGCCGTACTCCCCAGGCGGGGCGCTTAATGCGTTAGCTCCGGCACGGAAGGGGTCAACGCCTCCCGCACCTAGCGCCCATCGTTTACGGCTAGGACTACCGGGGTATCTAATCCCGTTCGCTCCCCTAGCTTTCGCGCCTCAGCGTCAGTAGCGGTCCAGAGAGCCGCCTTCGCCACGGGTGTTCTTCCTGATATCTACGCATTTCACCGCTACACCAGGAATTCCGCTCTCCTCTACCGCACTCAAGAACGGCAGTATCGAATGCGCTTCCCGGGTTGAGCCCGGGGCTTTCACATCCGACTGACCATCCCGCCTACGCGCCCTTTACGCCCAGTGATTCCGAGCAACGCTCGCTCCCTCCGTCTTACCGCGGCTGCTGGCACGGAGTTAGCCGGAGCTTCCTCTGGAAGTACCGTCAAACGAAGCGGGTATTAACCGCCCCGCCGTTCGTCCTTCCTGACAGGAGTTTACAACCCAAGGGCCTTCATCCTCCACGCGGCGTCGCTGCGTCAGGGTTTCCCCCATTGCGCAAAATTCCCCACTGCTGCCTCCCGTAGGAGTCTGGGCCGTATCTCAGTCCCAGTGTGGCCGATCACCCTCTCAGGTCGGCTATCCATCGTCGCCTTGGTGAGCCTTTACCCCACCAACAAGCTAATGGACCGCGAGCCCATCTCTGGACGATAGCTTTCATGAAGAGGCCATCTTTTACCCCTGAGCCATTCGACTCCGTGGTCATATCCGGTATTAGCCCCCCTTTCGAGAGGTTATCCCGAATCCAAAGGCAGGTTGCTCACGTGTTACTCACCCGTTCGCCACTCTACTCGCCCGAAGGCTTTCGCGTACGACTTGCATGTGTTAGGCACGCCGCCAGCGTTCGCTCTGAGCCAGGATCAAACTCTCCAATTGATATTTCTCGCCCGGAGGGCGCAACGACTCGGCCGGTTTCCCGGCCGGGCTTCCCGTCCCCCCGGATTCAATCGGGAATCGGACAACAGAGCCCGTTCAGGTCCGTCGCATATCCTGTTCTTTTGTCAAAGAGCAATTCTTCTCGAAGCAAGAAGGAATAACCAGACTATCAACGCGCGATCCCTCATGTCAAGCGCAAACTGCGCGAAAAAACCCCCAAAAAGCCGACAAAACGAAGAAAAGAGGCGGCGAGGCGTTCGCCGCGCGTCGTTCCCGGCGTCAATCCCGACAAGGCGGGGGGACTGCGGAATCCGATGAAAGGCGAAACATCCTTCCTCGCGGGGGCTTGCTCTCCCCGCCGATGGGGCGAACCCAAGAGGAGAGGCGCGCGAAAATCTTCTAGGCGACGCCTTCCCGCTCCACGAGCGCGGCCGTCGTGGGCGCTTCTCCGGGCGGGGGCGCGGCGGCCTCCTCGCCTGCGACCTCGCGGCGCCTCGGCGTCACCCGGCCGTCCTCGAGCGAGAGGACGAGATTGCAGCGCCACCCCTCGCGCATTTCGGGATGATCCGCGCGAAAGTGCCCGCCCCGGCTCTCCTCGCGCGCCAGGGCGGCGACGGCGAGCATCCGCGCCACGCCGATGAGGTTGCGGGTCTCCTGAATCCGCCTCATGCAGTCGAAGCGCTTTCGGGGGGAATCGCCGGCCACGGCGGCCCCCTCGCTCTCCGCCTCCAGCGCATCCAGCCGGACGAGGGCCTCCTCGAGCCTCGCCCCCTCTCGTATCTGCCCGATTCCCTCCACGCCCACGCGCTGAACCTCCAGGCGCAGGCTCCTCTCGTCCGGCCCGCTCTCGTTCGCCTCGCGCTCGCGCAGCCGCTCCACCCCCTCGCGCCAGCCTCCGCCCCCGGGGTCGGGCCTCTCCCGCCTCGCCCCCTCGCAGGCCGCGCCTATTCCCGCACGCAGCCCGAAGACGTAGCTGTCCGCCAGCGCCGCCCCGCCCGTGCGGTTCGCTCCGTGGACGCCGCCCGCCGCCTCGCCTCCCGCGTAGAGGCCCGGCAGGCTCGCACGCCCCCACTCGTCGATGCGGACGCCGCCCAGGTAGGTGTGCGGGCCGCTCGCCACCTCGATGGGAGACTTCGCCATATCGACGCCCTGGTTCCTGAAGACGCGGATGATGTCCGCCGTGGCGCCGTCGCTCACCTCCTCGATCACGCGGCGCGCGTCGAGATAGACGCCGTGGTTCTCCGTGCCGCGCCCCTCGAAAATCTCCATCCCCACCCCCCGGTTCACCACGGCGCGCGTGGCGCGCTCGGCCCTTTCGGGGTCGTATCGCCGCATGAAGCGCTCGCCGTCCCTGTTGTAGAGACGGGCGCCCGCGTTGATGAAGCCGCTCGTGTGCGGGGGATAGCCCCTGATCTTCCGGGGCGCCGCCGCCAGCAGCTGATAGTCGATGAACTCCATGTCGATGAGCTCCGCCCCCGCCCTGAGCGCCATGGCGTAGCCGTCGCCCGATATGTAGGGCGGCGAGTCGTTCACCTCGTGCAGCTGGGGGGCGCCGCCCGTGGCCATGACGGTCGAGCGCGCGTGGACGACGAGGGGGACGCCCTCCCGATACAGAAACCCCCACGCGCCGACGACGCGCCCGCCCTCCTTCATCAGGTCCGTGAAGACGGCGTGCTGAATCGTCTCGACGCCCCACTCCCGCATCTTCCCCGCCAGCGCCCGCATGAGGGGCTTGCCCATCAGCTTCCCGCAGTGGAGAAGGCGCGGAAAGCGGTGCGAGGCGCTCTTCTTCTGGTGGTATCTGCCGTCCTCCAGCCGCACGAGGCCCAGGCCCCAGCCGTCGAGCTCGATGGTTCTCTGAATCGCCTCCTCGCTCATGATCCGCATCAGCCGGCGGTTGCACACCCCGTAGCTCGCCTCGACGGAATCCTCATAGAGAAACTCCGGCCTGTCCGAGGGCTCCGCGTGGCCCATCGCCGCCGTGTAGCCGCCGCGCGCCATGGAGGAGCTGCCGGAGGGAAAGGTGGCCTTCGTGACGAGGAGGGGCATCACGCCCGAGCGGACGCAGCCCGCCGCCGCCATCATGCCGGCGACGCCGCCGCCGATGATGAGCGCGTCCGTCTCGATTTTTCGGACTTCGGAAAATGGACTCAAAACCCCGCCTCCGCTCGCGCCGCCAGGCGCGGGGCGCGCCCCGAACCCCCGGCCGGAAGGCGGCGGGGAGCGCCGAACCTTCCCCTAGCGCTGCTTCGCCAGAAACGCGGAGACGAGGCCCGTCACCCGCTCGGTGTCCTCGATCGCCATGAGGTGCCCCACGCCCGGAACCACCATCCTCTCCGCCCCCTCGATCTTCGAGGCCAGCTCCTCCGCGCAGGCGTGGAACCCCGACAGGTCCTTCTCGCCCACCAGAAGGAGCGCGGGCGCCGCGATCCTGGAGGCCGCGCCGGCGAGCGAGGCGTCCTGCGGCGGGTTCTGGTCGAGCCAGTGCGCGCCCGTGTAGGTGAGCAGCATCTCCTCCGCCCAGTCGGCGGCGTCCTCGTTCTCCGCCAAGGGGGCGAAAATGGGGAGCTCCGACCAGTAGTCCTTCGCCGCCCGCAGCCCCTCGGCGCGCAGGGTGGCCATGGCCTGGAGCCTCTGGTCGGCGAAATCGGGCATGAAGCGGGGAAAGTCGTAGCCCGCTCCCATCGCGATGATCGAGGCCGTCTTCTCCGGATGCGCCGCGGCGAAGGCGAGCGCGACGCCGGCGCCGCGGCTCAGCCCCACGAGATGGGCTCTCGCTATCCTGACGTGCTCGAGCAGGGCGGCCAGGTCGGCCACCTCGATGTCGCGCCCGTAGCCCGTCGGGGGCTTCTCCGAGCGGCCGTGCCCCCGCAGGTCGTAGGTCACGACCCGATACTCGCCCCGAAGCGCGAGCTTCTGGCGATCCCACATCGAGCGGTTCAGCCCGTGCGCGTGCAGGAACACGATGGGGGGGCGCGGGGTCTTCAGCCCGTTGTCGTCATAGGAAATCTGGACTCCGTTGCATACCGCTTGCGCCACAGGCTCGTCTCCGGCGGGAGGTTGATCATCCGCGCCCCGCCGCCCGGCTCCTGGGAGCCGTCCCGCGTCGGCGGCCGGGGCCGGGTTGGAAGAGGGAATACATACAACGATTCGCGGCGATTCGCAAAGCCCGCGCGCCTCTCCCCTCTCCCGGGAGGCCGCCAGACGCATCAAGTCGCATTTCGGGATGGGGTGATTGCAAAAAAAAACAGAAGCGCGTATTCTTTCTGGCAGGCATATCTATTCTAGGAGAAGAACAATGGCTCTATGGCTTCTTCGCGGTGGTCCCCAAGGAGAATACGAAACGAAATTTCTGGATGAAAAACGGGCATTCCTCACTTGGGACGGCTTGAAGGATGATTTGTCACAAATCAGCGACCGAGATTCATTAAGAAATCTGCTTGAGGAAACATACCCAGAATGCTCAAAACACCAAATTGGCAACTTTTTGGGTCAAGTCTGGTCATTCGCAAAATCAATGCAAATCGGTGATTTGATAGCGACGCCCCGAAAAGGGAAATCAATTATCGTATTTGGAAAAATACGCGGGGAATATGAACATCACCCCGAAGCGGAAAATCCCTTCTATCATAGTCGAGAAATCGAATGGTTCGACGAAGAGGGGATGCTTCGATCAAAAATTGACCAAGACCTCTTATATTCGCTCGGCGCATTCCAAACAATTTGCCAAATCACCAAGAATGACGCGGAGAGACGGATTCGCACAATAGTTTCCGAGCGCCCAGATTCTCACAGCCATTATCAACCAGCGACTCAACAAGAAGAGAGAGCAGCAGACGTTGAGGAAGAACAGGAATCGGTCGACTTCGCCGCACTCGCCCGCGATCAAATCGCAAAGGAAATCATCAAGAAATTCAAGGGGCATGGGATGACCAGACTGGTAGAGGCCATCTTGAAGGCTCAAGGCTATACCACCTTCAAAAGTCCAGAAGGACCGGACAAAGGCATTGATATACTAGCCGCGCCGGGACAGCTGGGATTTGCACAACCGAGGATTTGCGTTCAAGTAAAATCCTCTGACAGCCCTATTGGTCATCAAACCTTGAATGAGCTGATTGGCGTAATGCAGAATGTCGCTGCCGAGCAAGGGCTTTTGGTTTCTTGGGGAGGATTTCGTTCATCCGTCGAAAAAGAGACGGCTCAACATTTCTTCAAAGTCCGTCTGTGGGATCAGGACGTAATTCTGGATCAGTTGTTTTCTTCCTACGAAAAACTGGATGAAAATATCCGCGCGGAACTTCCCTTGAAGAGATTTTGGTCGGTGGCGGAACCACAAGAATAAAATCGCTCTCCTCGGGCTTTTCAGGGGCTTCTCCCTCTGCGACCACGAATGAAGCGCGCCCGCCGCAGGCGCGGCGGGCGCGCTCAGGTTCCGCTTCGAGGCGATCCAACCAAGGCGCGGCCTTCCCGTTCCGGGAGGAGCGCCGCGCCGGGCGGCGGCCCTCAGCTGTTCTCGCGCACGTATTTCGCGTCGTCCTCATCGGGCATGAGCACGAACTCGGGATAGGCCTCCAGGCCGAGCTCCGCCGAATCCTGCCCGAGCTCCTCCACGCTGGGGGAGACCCGCAGGCCGATCGCGCCGTCGAGCAGCTTCCACAGCCCGAGCGAGACGGCGAAGGTGAAGACGCCCACCGCGAGGATGCCCGCGAGCTGCGCCAGGAAATTGCCCCCGCCGGCGATGCAGACCGCGAGCGTCCCCCAGACGCCGGCGAAGAGGTGGGCGGGAATCGCGCCCACGACGTCGTCGATCTTCATCTTCTCCAGGAAGCTGATGCCGAGCGTGCAGACGACGCCGCCGATCGCGCCGATGACGACCGCCCAGTGATACTCGACGATGTTCGGCGCGGCCGTGATCGAGACCAGGCCGGCGATGGCGCCGTTCAGCACCGCGAGCAGGTCCACCCGCCCCAGCACGGGCCGCGCGATGAAGAGGACGGCGACGCATCCGGCCGCCGCCGCCAGGTTGGTGCTGATCAGCACGTTGCTCATCGTCAGCGCGTCGACCGAGCCCTTGAGCGCGAGCATCGAGCCGCCGTTGAACCCGAACCAGCCGAACCACAGGATGAACACGCCCAGGGTGACGAGCGGAACGTTCGAGGGCGGGGTGGACTTGACGCTGCCGTCGGGCCGGAACTTGCCCCGCCGCGGGCCCACCAGCATCACGCCCGCGAGCGCGGCCCAGCCCCCGGTCGAGTGCACGATGGTGGAGCCCGCGAAATCCGAGAAGCCGAGGGAGGTCAGCCAGCCCCCGCCCCACGTCCAGGCGCCCACCAGGGGATAGATGAGGGCGGTCAGGACGGCGGTGAAGATGAAGAACGACCAGAGCTTCACGCGCTCGGCGAGGGCGCCGGAGACGATGGAGGCGGTGGTCGCCACGAACGTCATCTGAAAGAACCAGAACGACGCGCCGGCGTAGTCGGTCTTGAGGACGGCCTTGCCCGCCGCCTCATTCCCCGCCAGCAGGGCGAACTCGTCCGCCGAGGGTCTGAAGAAGGGCTTGACGGCGCCGATCCAGCCCGCGACGTCCACGAACATGAGGTTGTAGCCGATGAGGTAGAACATGAGCCCCGCGATCCCGTAGAGGCCGATGTTCTTGAGGCAGATGACCGAGGCGTTCTTCGTTCGCACCGAGCCGGCTTCCAGCATCGTGAAGCCCGCGCACATCCACATGACGAGCGCCCCGCAGATCAGCAGGAAGAAGGTGCCGAAGATGTAGCCCCCGGCGGCGGCCTGCGCCTCGACGGGCGCGGCCGCGGCCGCCTCGCCCGCGGCGAGAAGCAGGCCGAGGCCGGCGAGAAGCGCGCCCGACGCCGCGGGCCATGCGAGAAAAGTCCGGTCCTGATTTTTCATTCATCCGCTCCCACTCTGTTGAAATTCGGTTGATGATGCCATCCGCTCCGGCGGCGCGCGCCGACGCTCTCCGCGCCGGGCGAAGACGCGCCGATCCTTCGCCCTTGGATGGGACTCGCCGTAACGCCGACAACCTATATCCGACAACCTATATGAGAACGCCGAGGCGCGCAAGGCGGATTCGGAGATTCGCCGCCGCCCCTATCGACGAAAAGCGAACCGGCGTCAGTCGCGGTTGAAGCCCCGATCGCCGCGGGTCATGAGGACGCGCTTCCAGAATCCTTCGCGCTCGAGAACGGCCTCGTCAGCCGCCCAGCCTCGCCACGCGCTCTTGCCCCTCGCCCAGACGTCAAGCGGCTGAGAGCCTTCCCGTTCCATCTTGCGAAGTGAACCTTGAAGTCCGTCAGGTTCTCTGTCGGCCAAATGTCACTCGGAAGAATCGCCATGATGCGCCTCCACAGTTCGCGGGAAAGCCTACGCGGGCGGGGAGACGCTTTCCCCGTAGATCTTCCGGGATTCCTCCTGCGTCACGGCGTTTCCCTCCGGATCGTGAAGGGGGTATGCCTTGAGCGTTCGCATGAACACCTGAAGGCCGTAGTGAAGCGCGATCATCGCGCCGATCTCCATGATCTGCGCCTCGGTGAAGTGCTTCTTGCCCTCCTCGTAGAATTCCGCGTCGAGCCGCGCGGCGTCCCGATACATCCAGTAGGAGTAGCGGAGCGCCCATTTCTCGGCGGCGGTGAACTGCGGGTCGCTCTCGAAGTCGCCGCAGGCGGCCTCGACGCGCTCCTCCGTCAGCCCCTCCTTCCTCGCCCGCTCCGAGCGCAGGTTGGCGAAGTAGGTGTCCCGCGCGGTTCTGGCGAGCTGGACGCGGATCATCTCCTTGAGCCCGTGATCCACCCCGCCCATGGCGTGGGAGCGGTGCAGCGCGTCGTGCAGGGTGCCGGCGCAGCCGGGGGCGCGGGCCATGATGCGCGGGAACAGCGCGTCGGGCGCCCCGGTCTCGGCGGCGCGCTCCATGACGCGATCCCAGTCCTTCTCCTCGATCTCCCCGGGGTCGAGCGGCTCGATGATCGGCATGGCTTTCTCCTAGGCTCCGTTCGCCCGGGCGCGGTCGCCGTCCTCCACCGCGCGGGCGAGCGGGCCGCTCAGGTGCGAGACGGGGGAGTCGCCGTAGATGCGGCGCGACTCCTCCTGGCTCACCAGCCGGCCGTCGGGCGAGAACATGGGGTAGAAGTCGAGCGTTCTGAAAAAGGTGTGGTAGCCCACGTTGAAGCCGATGAAGGCGCCGAGCTCCACGATTTCCGCCTCGGAGTAATGCTCCCTCAGCCGCGCGTAGAACGCCTCGTCGATCTTCTCCGGCTCCGAATCCATGAGCTCGCTGTATTCGAGCGCCAGCTTCTCGGCGTCCGAGAACTTCTCGCTCTCGCGCCAGTTGTCGATGCCCTCGTCTATCAGCTCCTCGGTGAGGCCCGCCTGCTTCGCCGAAGCAGAGCGCACGTTCCCTCAGTAGTTGCAGAAGGCGCGGCGCGAGAGCTGGACGCGGATGATCTCCTTGAGCCCGTGGTCGATGGCGCCGGCGTTGAACACCGCGCCCCAGGCGAGATACATGGACTTCGCCAGATCCTCGTTGTGCCCCTGCATGGCGTGAAAGGCGGGGTCGGGCGCGCGGTGCTTGAGCGCCTTGTTGAGGAAGGGGGCGAGCTTCGTCTTCTTCAACTCCTCGATGTCGAGCATGGTGATGTTGGGCATCGCGGCGCCTCCTGAAAATGACGCATGAAGTGAGCGTTTGACTATCGCCTCTCCGCCTGAACGCGGCGCAGGGCGGCGTCGAGGGCGGAGGCCGTGCGCTCCGCCTCCTCCTCGGTGAAGACCAGCGGCGGGCTGATGGTGACCGTGTTCGAGGGGCCATTGGCGACGCCCGCGTTCTTGCCCACGATGACGCCCTCCTCCCTGGCGTAGGCCAGGACCCTGGAGGTGGCCGCCGTGGACAGGGGCGCGCCGTCCTCCTCGATGAGCTCCACGCCCCAGATGAGGCCCACCCCGCGCACGTCGCCCACGCAGGGGACGTCCGAGAGCTTCCGCAGAAGCCCGCCCAGGCGGCCGCCGATCTTTCGCGCGCGCGCGGGAAGCTCCTCCTCCATCATGATGTCGAGGTTCTTGAGCGCCGCCGCGCAGGAGGCGGGGTGGCCGCCGTAGGTGTTGATCTGGAGAAAGCCCGGCTCGCCCTCCGCGTTCAGCGCGTCGAAGATTTCGCCGGTGGCAGCCGTCGCCCCGATGGGCAGGTAGGCGCTGCTCAGCCCCTTGGCCATCGTCATGATGTCCGGCTCGATCTCGTAGAGCTCGGAGGCGAAGAGCGCGCCCGCGCGGCCGAAGCCGGTGATGACCTCATCGGCGATGAACAGGACGCCGTAGCCGCGGCACACCTCGCGCGTCCGCTTCAGGTAGTCCGCCGGCGGAGGTATCACCCCGCCGCCGCCGATGACGGGCTCGGCGATGAACGCCGCCACCGTCTCCGGGTCCTCGTAGCGGATGACCTCGTCGAGCTCCTCCGCGCACCGGCGGGCGAGCTCCTCCTCCGACGCCGCGCCGCTCCGGTAGAAATAGGGGGCGCTCACGTGAATCACGCCCGGCAGGAGCGGCTCGAACGCGGCGCGCCTGGAGGTTTGTCCGGTGAGGCTCGCCCCGCCGATGGTCGCCCCGTGGTAGCCCTGGCGGCGGGCGATGATCTTGTAGCGGCGCCCGCCGTTCAGCCGCCCCCACGCGCGCGCCAGCTTGAGGGCGGTGTCCACCGCCTCGGAGCCCGAGTTCACGAACCAGATGCGATCGAGCCCCCCCGGCAGCAGGGAGGCGAGCCGCCCGGCGAGCCTGGCCGCCGGCGGGTTCACCTGGGTGAGGGGATAGTAGGAGAGCTCGAGCATCTGCTCGTAGGCCGCCCGGGCGACCTCTTCTCTCCCGTAGCCGACGTTCACGCACCACAGCCCCGCCATGGCGTCGATGTATTCCCGGCCGGCGGCGTCGCGGATGGTCGAGCCGCTCGCCTTCACCACGACGTCGAGCGGATCCTCCTCCATCCGCGCGTGGTTCAGGAGCGGATGCCAGACGTGCGCCCTGTCCATCGTTCGCAGGGATTCGGCTTCGGCGACCGCCGGGTTCATGGCTCTCCCCTTCGGGGCTTCGAGTGCGCGCGACTCTTCCGGGCGACGCGGAAAATCTTAATCCGCAACGGGCCGGGAATCAACCGGCGAAAAACCCTGCCCGCCGGGCGGAAAGCGCGGATTCGCGCGAGCGGGGCCCCTTCTCCCGGAGTCGGAGCGGGCGGCGAGGGAGAAGCCGCCGCCGGCCGCGCGCGTCCTAGACCACGCCTTCGCGCCTCAGCTCTTCCAGCTCCGCCTCCGGCACCCCGAGCAGCCCGCCCAGAATCTCCCCGTTGTGCTGCCCCACGAGCGGGGCGGGGGCGGCGTAGCCCCCCTCCATCTCGCTGAACTTCAGGGGAAAGCCCGGCGCCTTCGCGTCGGGGAGCGTTCCGAGGGCGGGGTGTTCGAGATCGACGATCATCCCGCGCTCGCGCATGTGCGGCCAGGAGAGGACCTCGTCGATTCCGTTCACCGGCCCGCAGATGACGTCGCGCGCGCGCAGGGAGGCGACCGCCTCCTTCGTCGCGCGCCGCCTCGTCCAGGCGCCGATGAGCTCATCCACCTCCGCGCATCGCGTGACGCGCCGGCTCATGTCCCCGTATCGCTCGTCGCCGATGAGGTCCTCGCGCTCGATTCCGCGCAGGATGTCGCGCCAGTGGGCGTCGGTTCCCGAGGCGACGACGATCCAGCCGTCCCTCGTCTCGTAGGCGTTGAAGGGGGCGAGGCGCATGATGCGGTTTCCGAGGCGGGGCGGAAGCCCCAGGCGCTCGTAGCAGTCCATCGGCTCGTCGAAGATGAGCGAGAAGATGCAGTCGATCATCGAAACGTCGATGTGCTGGCCCCCGCCCCCGCGCTCGCGGTGGAAGAGCGCCGTCATGATCGCGCCGAAGGCGAACGTTCCGCCCACGCTGTCGCCCAGGGCAGAGCCCGCCTTGGTGGGCGGGCCGTCGGGAAACCCCGTGAGGCTCATCAGGCCCGAAGCCGCCTGGGACACGGCGTCGTAGCCCTTGAGGCCCGCGTCGGGGCCCGTCTGGCCGTAGCCGGTGATGGAGCAGTAGATGAGGGAGGGCTTTCGCGCGCCGAGCGTCTCGTAGTCGATCTTGAGCCTTCGGGCGACGCCGACGGAGAAATTCTCCACGACGACGTCGGAGCGATCCGCGAGGCCGTAGAAGAGCTCGAGCCCCCGCGGATCCTTGAGGTTGAGGGTGATCGCCTTTTTCCCCCGCGCGCGCTTGAGGTAAGCGATGCCCATGTCCGCGTCCGTTTGGGGATGATACGAAACGCCCTCGGCGCCGATGTAGGGAGGGGAGCTGGCCACCGGATCGCCGGTCGCCGGATTGTCCACCCGGATGACCTCGGCGCCCAGCCCCGCCAGGAAAAGCGTGGTCTGGGGCCCCGAGAGAAACTGCGTGAGGTCGAGAACGCGGACGCCTTCGAGCGGCTTCATCATCGAGGGGCGAACTACGCGCCGAGCAGAATCTTTACCGCCTGCCGCGCCGCGTCGCTCGCGCGCGCGGATATCTCCTCGTCCGGGAGCGTGCTCAGCGGGTGCTCGATGACGACGGGGTCGAGGCCGTCCATCCCCAGCGCGGCCCTCTGCACGCGGGCCTCGTGCAGGAACACTTCCGTCACCACCACGGCGGTGGGCGCTCCTTTCCGCTCCAGGGAAACCGCGTCGTGCATACAGCACGAGGTGCAGGAGCCTCAGTCGCCGATCGCCGTCAGGACGACGTCGTTCTCCTCCGCGATTCTGGCGATCAGATCGGGCGCGGCGTTCTTGGAGAAGCTCTCCTTCTTGTAGTAGCGCACCTCGGCGAAGGGCCCCTCCGCCTCCATCAGCGCCGCGGTCTTCTCAAGCAGCCTGCGCCCGTTCCACTTGGTGTTGTCGAGAACGCCGAGCTTCAGCCCCTTGAGCGCGGCGACGCGCTCCGAGATGGGCCGCGCCTCGGCCTCGACCGCCCCGCGGGGGTCATAGACGGCCTGTCCGGTGATGACGTCGCTCATGCTTTCTCCTCCTATGCTCGGTTCCGGCTACAGCAGGCAGGCGCCGTCCACGCAGACGGGGCCGCCCCGGGGCGCCTTGCCGTCAATCGCCCGCAGCACCGGGTTCGTCATGTGGCCCCAGCCGGGGATGAAGGCGGAGAAGCGGCCCGCCTCTCCCCCCGCCACGAACAGGTGGATGTTCTCCGGGCCCGGCACGATGGGGACGCGCTCGCCCGCCTCGCGCCGGTACCACCTGGGGATGTTGCGGTTATAGACCTTTCCGTAGCGGTGGCCGAACGAAATGTCCTCGAAGGTGTTCGTGGTGTGCATCCACAGATAGCTCTTCACGTCGTTGCGCGTCCAGTTCCTCGCGCTGATGGTGGCGGCGTGCTCGGGGCCGATGACGACGGCGCACGAGCCGCTGCTCACCGCGTTGTTGTGGGCGATCGTGCTCATGGCCGAGCAGACGCTGTCGAGGACGCCTTCCGGATCGTCGGAGATGTGGTTCGTCACGCTGTGGGGCGCCTCGGCCGCGATGGCGAAGACCGTGGAATCCTCGGGCGCGTAGCCCTGCTCCACGTGATAGGGCGCCCAAGGGCTCGCCTCCTCGTTCTCCGCGATGCAGTAGGTGTATTTCGTGGGACAGCCCAGCGTGCTCTTGTCGAGGTCGCCCGGCCGCGCCCCGCCCACGTTCAGGAGCATCATCCGCGCCGCGCGGCCTATCGTCGCGTTCGCGCGGTTGCCCGAGCCGAAGACGTTGCAGCCCGCGTTCATGCCGATCTCGCCGCGCGCCGGCCCGTTCACGACGAGGAGCGGGCACGCCATGTGGGTGGTGGCCTGCACGCCGTTCAGGTTGAAGTGCGGGTCGCACAGGGCGAGCATCGCCGCGCGGACGACGGGGGCGTATTCGGCCCTGCAGCCCGCCATCACCATGTTGATCGCCAGAACCTCTCTCGTGAGATTGCCCCAGCGGGGAGGCACGCGGCACTCCACGAAGTCCTTCCCGCCCCCCAGCGCCGAGACGGCGGCGTCTATTTTCTCAGGCGTGGGCGGGACGACGGGAAGCCCGTCGGAGAAGCCCCGCTCGTAGTAATGCTCCACCAGATCGACTTCGCCGCCCACCATCCGCGCCGCCTGCGCCATGCCCTTCGCTCTCCCGTCACGGGTTCCTGGACGCCCGCATCATAAACCGGATTCCCGAAAAGGAAAAGACGGGGAGCAGGACGCGAGAGACGAAACCAAAAGCATCCTTGAAGCGCCGCGCCCTCACCCTTTCGGCAGGCGCGTCGCCTCGTCGGTCAGCGCGGCTTGGGCCTGCGCCGGCGTCAGCCCCTTCGCCCCCGAGAGATCGGCGCCCCGGAGGTCGGCGCGCTCCAGATCCGCGTCATCCAGGAGGGCGTCCGCGAGGTTCGCGCCCGCGAGATTCGCCCGGGCGAGCGAGGCGCCGCGCAGATCGGCGCCGCGCAGATCGGCGCCCGCGAGATCCGCGGCTCCGAGATTCGCCGACATCACGTTCGCCCCGGCCATGCGGGCGCCCGCGAGATTCGCCCCCTCGAGGCTCGACTGGAACAGGTCGGCCCCCTCCAGGTCGGCGTTCGAGAGGTCCGCCCCGCCCAGGTTCGCCCACTGCGCGTTGGCGCGGGCGAGGCGCGCCCCCCGCAGGTTCGCCTTCGACAGGTTCACGAGGAACAGGCTGACGAGCCCGAGGCGCGCGCCTTCCAGGTCGGCGCGCTCCCCGCTCGCGCCCGCGCTCTCGAGCCACTTCGCGTGGGCTTCCACCTTCCCGGCGAAAAGGGCCTCCTCCGCCTGATCCGGCGCCATGGGGAGGCCGAAGCCGGCCTCCCCCCCGGACGGAGCCGTCCTCCCCCCCGCCAGCCAGCCGAGAATCCGCTTCATCATGGGGACGCCTCCCGGCCCGAGGATCGCCCGGCCTGAACCGCGCGGATGAATGAAGGCGACCGACAACGCTCTCGCCGAAAAACCCGAACGCGAGCGGGCGAACCTTCGGCGGATCGTTTGCGAAACCCGGCCGCCAGGGAAGATTACAGCATTTCGCCGGCGGACGAAGCGCGGGAGCGCGCCGCGTGACGCGAATCGGCCAGCGGGGGGGAAGAATTCCCTTCTTCAGGCCGCCAGAGAGTCCAGGAAGTCGCGGCAGACGCGGGCGAACGCATCGGGGCGTTCGATGAGCGCCACGTGGCCCGTGCCCTCCATGACGACGAGCCGGGAGCCCTCGATGCGGGCGCTCATCTCCCGCGCGTGGTGGGGATCGACGATGAGGTCGCGATCCGAGCAGGTGATGAGCGTGGGAACCCTGATGTTGTGAAGGCGATCCAGCGCGTCCCCCTCCAGGCAGGCGGCCAGCTGCCCCTCCCAGCCCGCGTCCTCCCCCGACGCCTCCATGAGCCACTTTCTCTTGCGCTCCATCTCCCCGGCGTTCGCGTCGTAGAACTCGTGCGAGTAAAGCCCCAGCAGGCTGAGCTCGACGAGCGCCTCGCGCTCCCCGCGCCGGGCGAGGCGCAGGCGGGCGCGCTGAAAGGAGGCCAGCCGCGGGCAGTTTCTCGCCCAGGCGTGGTGAAGCCCCAGGCTCATGACGCGCTCCGGGTGGCGCAGCGCGAGCTCCGCCGCGATGTGCCCCCCCATGGAAAAGCCCATGACGTGGGCGCGCTCGGCGCCCGCGGCGTCGAGAACGCCCGCGGCGTCTTCCGCCATGTCCGCGAGGGAATAGCCCGGCGCGGGCGCGGAGCTTTTGCCCACCCCCCGGTTGTCGAAGACGACGCAGCGGAAGCGCGCACCCAGCAGGGGCAGCTGCCCCGACCAGAAGGCGTGGTCGTGGCCCGTTCCGCTCACCAGCAGAAGGGGCGCGCCCCGCCCGTGGACCTCATAGAAAATCCTCACGCCCGTGGGCGGCGCGGCGAACGGCATGGGGAGGCTCCCGAAAAAAGAAAGACGCGAGCGGACGGCTCCCCGCCCGGGAGCGCGTCAGGCCGAACCCGGCCGATGGACTCCTCCGCCAGTCCAGGCGACAGGGCGCGCCGGAGATTCCGCCCCCCGAAAGCGCGCGGCGCGGCCCCTCACGTTCCGGGTTCGTCCTCGGGCCCCCAGAAGAACGGATCGAGCAGCAGGCCCTCCCTCGGAACCTTCACGGCGGGCGCGAGCCCCTGCGCCAGCTTGAGGCGCTGAATCGTCCTCAGATGCGCGAGCGCCTCCCAATACATCTGCCGAAGCATCGCCCCCAGGGTGAAGGTGAATTTCGTCTCGTCCTCCGCGTCCCGGGAAAGACCCTCCTCGTGAAAGGCGGAAGCGCGCGCCCAGAAGCGATGCACCGGCTCGTCGGTGTCCCCCATCATCAGCTCCGGCGCGAACGAGCGGGTGATGGCGAGGGTTCTCAACTCCTCCCCGCCCCTTCCCTCGGCGGCGCGCTCGGCGAAGCGGAGCGCCTCGTCGAACTTGGGGAGCAAATCCTCCAGCTTCCAGTATTTCTCCTCATCCAGCCTGCGGTCATATTTGTCGGGCGCCGCCATGGAGAAATCCACCGGGTCGCCGGGCGGGTTCTCCGGCCAGAGCGTCTTGCCCCACATCTTCGCCCACCAGAAGAAATAGGCGAGCGCCACGTGGCTTATCTGCCGCCGGATGCTCCAGCGCGACCACTCCTCGGAGGAATCCTCCCAGTCGAGCTGGGCGTCGGTCAGCCCGGCCGCCTCTTCGCGGAACATCTCGCGCAGCGCCTGAAAATCGGGAATTCCCCCGTCCACGCCGGTCTCCTTTCGCATCCGTCCCGAAGCCTTCTCCAGACCCCGCGCCCGCGCGCTACGGAATTCTCAAGTCCCTGCCCGTCATCTCCGGCGGGGGCGCGATTCCCATTAGCCCCAGCAGGGTGGGCGCCACGTCGCGGAGCGCCCCGCCTGGCCGGAGCGCGCCCCCGAAGCCGGGCGCGACGAGGACGCAGGGCGTCTCGTTCAGGGTGTGCGCGGTGTGGGGGCAGTCGTTTTCCGCGTCCCACATCGTCTCGCAGTTTCCGTGATCCGCCGTGACCACCGCCGCCCCGCCCGCCTTCTCCAGAGCGTCGAGAACGCGCCCGAGGCAGGCGTCCACGAAGCCCACGGCGCGCACGGCGGCGCTCTCCACGCCGGTGTGCCCCACCATGTCGGGATTGGCGTAGTTGAGGACGATGGCGTCCTCCTCGCCTCCCTCGATGGCGTCGATCGCGACCCGCGTCGCCTCCTCCGCGCTCATCTCGGGCCTCATGTCGTAGGTCGCCACCTTCGGCGAGGGAACCATGCGCCGCCTCTCGCCCGGAGCGGGCGTCTCCTCGCCGCCGTTGAAGAAGTAGGTGACGTGCGGATACTTCTCCGTCTCGGCGACTCTCAGGCAGGTTCGCCCCGCCTCCGCCAGCGCGTGGTGGAAGAGGCCCCGCATCCGCAGGGGGGGGAACGCGACGGGCAGCCCGAAGCGCGCATCATACTCCGTCATGCAGGCGTAGTGAACCCGCGGCCTCTCCGGAAGCTCCAGGCGGTCGAACGCCTCTTCGGTGAACAGGCGGGTGATCTGCCGCGCCCTGTCCGCGCGGAAGTTCATGCAGATCACGGCGTCGCCGTCCCGAATCAGCCCCGCCGGGCGCCCGCCCGCCCCCAGCGCGACCGGCTCGATGAACTCGTCCGTCACCCCCCGCGCGTAGGAGGCCTCCACCGCCTCGGCGGCGCTTCGGGCGCGGGCGCCCTCTCCCGCCGTCATCGCCCGGTAGGCGCGCGCGGTTCTCTCCCAGCGCCCGTCCCTGTCCATGGCGTAGTAGCGGCCCGTGAGGGTGGCGAGCTCCGCCCCCGCCTCGCGCCGCAGGCTTTTCTCGTAGCGGGAGACGAAGCCCAGCCCCGAGCGCGGCGGCGCGTCCCGACCATCCGTGAAGGCGTGCGCGAAGACGCGCCCGATTCCGGCCTCCCTGCCGAGGCGCGCGAGCGCCGCCCCGTGCTCCTGCAAGCTGTGCACCCCTCCGTCCGAGACCAGACCCAGAACGTGCAGCGCCCCGCCCTGCGTCTTGGCCTTCCGAACGCACTCGACGAACGCGGGGAGAGAGTAGAAGTCGCCGCTCTCGATGGCGCGGTCGATGCGGACGACGTCCTGCTCCACCGCCCGGCCCGCGCCGAGGTTCAGGTGGCCCACCTCCGAGTTGCCCATCCGCCCCTCGGGAAGCCCCACGGCGCGGCCGGAGGTCGCGAGGCGGGCGGAGGGCCTGCCGGCGAGCAGGGCGTCCATGGTCGGGGTGTCGGCGAGCGCGACGGCGTTGTGGGCGCGCTCCTCGGAGAGTCCCCATCCATCCAGGACGATGAGCATGACGGGACGGGGAACGCTCAAGGGCTTCACGCGGCCTTGTCCGAAGAAGCGGAAAAAGCGGCCCGGCTTCGCCTATCCTGAATCATAAACGCGGACGAAGCGCCGCTTTTTTCTGTCCCAGAGCCAGAATTCCTCGAACGGGAGTCGGTTGACGGAGAGCGAGTTCTTCCGTTTTCCGCCGCGCGAATCGGAGAAGCGCGCCTCGAATTTCCGCACCCCCTTCAGGATGAGGGTGGCGGGGTTTCCCGGCCCGTTGAAGCGGAAGCGAACCCTGGCGCGCAGACTCTCGCTCCTCTGAACGGAGCGGGTCTCCGCGTCGTCGAGATACCGCCTCGGCCAACGCAGCTCCTCGCGCAGGCGCGCGAACCACACCAGGTCGAAGCGGCGCTTCCCGACCGGCTTGATCACGCGCACGGCGTCCGCGCCGCGGCCGTTCGAGCCTTCCCGGACGTTGACGATCAGCTCGTGGAGGCCGTCCGCCGTCAGGTCGGCTATCTGGTAGGTGATCTCGCGCCCGTGGCTCGAATCGCTGTAGGAGGCGAGCGGGGCGCGCCGCCTTCGGTCGTCGTCCATCAGGCAGAAGGTGATGTAGTCCGTCCCCCCCTCGTCCCGATCCGCCTGGATGACCATCAGGGTTTCGAGGCGCTTGTCCTCATCCATGTTGATGGGGATGAAGTCCACCGAGAAGGCGTAGTTTCTCATATGCTCGGAGGAGAGATACCAGGGCCATTCGTTTTTCGGCGGCGGGCAGTTCGCCAGCGCCTTGAGCTGCTCGCCGCGCTCCCGGGAGAAGAGCTTGCGCGCGAGGCGCCAGTCCTCGGGCCTCTCCATGCGCTTGAGGTGGGCGACGAGGCGCGAGACGCGCCTCCTCTCCCGCGCCCCGGGCGAGGCCGCGAGCGCTTCGAGCGACCAAAGCGAGGCGAGAAGACACGAAGCCAGCGCCATCCCCACGCGGCCTCTCATCGTCCGCTCCTTCAAGGGCGCCGTCACCTTACGCGGTTCCGACACGGCGCGAAAAAGATCCGCAAGGTCGAAGCCGCGCTCTCATTATGCCCTTCTCCCGCGCTTTTTCAAAGCGCCTCGGGCGGGCGCGGATGACGCTCTCTCCGCCGCAGGCGGCGGAACGCGCGACACGGGCTGAAAATACTACGCCGTCCCCCGCTCCTCTTCAACCGGCGAGAAAGGCGGCCCCGCGCCTCGGTTCCGCGATATCAGGGCCTCCTTCACGCGGCCGACCCCCAGGTGCTCGGCGATGACGTCCTCGCGCGCGAGGAGTTCGGGCCCCGTCCCCTCGAAGGCGACGAAGCCGCGGCTCAGCACGTAGAAGTAATCCCCCACCTCCAGGGCGAGGGAGAGGTTCTGCTCCACGAGAAGGACGGAGAGGCCCCGCGCGCGCGTCTTGAGGATTCCCTCCCGGATGGAGCGAACGAGGCCGGGGGCGAGACCCTCGGTCGGCTCATCCAGCAGAATCAGCTCCGGCCGCGCCACGAGGGCGCGCGCGATTACGAGCATCTGCTGCTCGCCCCCGCTCAGGCTTCCCGCCAGCTGCCGGGCGCGCTCCGCAAGGACGGGGAAGAACGCCAGCGCCTCCCGAACGGCGCCCGCCGCCGGGCGCGCGCTCGCCTGGGCGGCGACCCGGACGTTCTCCTCCACGCTCAGCGAGGCGAAGGGGCGGCGATCCTCCGGCACGTAGGCGATGCCCATGCGCGCGATCCGATGGGCCGCCAGGGCGTCTATCCGCTTCTCCCGAAAGAGAATTTCCCCGGAGGTGGCGGGCGCCAGCCCCATGATGGCCTTGAGCGTGGTGCTCTTTCCCGCGCCGTTGCGCCCGATGAGGCAGACGATGCGGCCGGGGGGCGCCTCCAGGCTTACGCCATGCAGAACGTGGGCGGTGCCGTAATGGACGTGAAGCGAGGAGACGCGGAGCATCAGTCCCCCCCCGCCTCGACGGCTCCGAGGTAGGCGTCGCGCACCTGCGGATCGGCGCTGATGCGCTCCGGCGGCCCCTGGGCGATCACTCGCCCCTGCGTCATCACGGTGATTCTGTCCGAAATCGAGAGAACCACCTCCGTGTCGTGCTCCACCAGGAGGACGCTCCGCCGATCCGCGATGCGCCGCACCAGACGGGCGATGCGCTCGGTCTCCGCGCGGGACATGCCCGCCGTCGGCTCATCGAGCAGAAGCACTTCCGGGTCGAGCGCCAGCCCGATGGCCACCTCGAGCACCCGCTTGTCGCCGTGCCCCAGCTCCTCGGGGCGCAGATGGGCCTTCTCCAGCAGCCCGGCCTCGCGCAGCGCCTCCTCCGCGTCCCCGCGCGCCCGCCGGCACGCGCTCGCCCTCCGGAAGAAGTCGAAGTTCCGCCCCTCGCGGGAGCGCGCCGCGAGCTCGACGTTCTCCCGCGCGCTCAGCTCGCCGAACACCTGGGTAATCTGGAACGTGCGGACGATGCCGGCCCTCACCAGCCTGTGGGGGGGCAGGCGGGTGACGTCGCGCCCATCGAGGAGGACGCTTCCCGCGTCGGGCCGCAGGAAGCCCGTGATGCAGTTGAACAGCGTCGTCTTGCCGGCGCCGTTGGGGCCGATGAGCGCGTGCGCCTCGCCCGCCTCGACGCTCAGACCCACGTCGTCCACGGCGCGCAGGGCGCCGAAGGATTTGCGAAGCCCCCGGACTACGAGCGCGCCGGCCAAAGCCGCCTCCAGATTCTCTCGGCGACGCCCGCGATGCCCGACGGCATGAAGAGGACGGCGAGCACGAAGGCCAGCCCGAAGGAGAACTGCCACGCCCGGTACATGGTCGTCACCTCATCGCGTATGAACACGAAGCCTATCGCCCCGACGACGGGGCCGAACAGCGTGCCGATGCCGCCGAGAATCGTGATGGCCAGGATGTTGCCCGACTCGATCCAGTAAAGCGACATCGGGTTCGCGCCGGCCTTGAGGAAGACGAACAGCGTCCCCGCGACGCCGCCCACCATCCAGGAGAGGACGAGAATCGCCAGCTTGTGCCGCGCCACGTCGATGCCGATGGCGGAGGCCCTCTCCTCGTTCGCGCGAATCGCCAGGAGGGTTTTGCCGAACGGAGACGCCACGAGTCTGCCCAGAAGAAGATAGCAGAGAATGAGCGCGGCGGCGGTGAGGAGGTAGAACTCCTCCCCGGGTTCGACGGCGCGGCCGAGGAGCGTGGGCAGCGGAACGCCGATGAGGCCGTCCAGCCCGCCGGTGACCGAGCGCCACACGACGGATATCTGAAACAGCACCTGGCAGACGCAGAGCGTGAGAATCGCGAACGCGATGCCGGAGAGCCGGGTCACGACGAGGCCGGTGAGGAGCGCCACGACGGCCGGGGCGAGGACGCCCGCCGCGAGCGAGAGGAGGAAGTCCGCGGAGACGCTCTGGGCGAAGATTCCCGCCGCGTAGGCGGCGAGGCCGAAGCTCGCGGCGTGCCCGAACGAGACGAGGCCCGCGTAGCCCACCAGCAGGTCCAGACTCATCGCCCAGATGCCGAAGATCAGCGCCTCGGTCAGCAGGGTGATGAAGAACGGCTCGACGTCCAGAAGGGGAATCGCCAGGGCGAAGAGCGCGGAGGCGGCGAGCAGAAGCCGCGCCGCGATCTCCCGGGAGCGGGCGCCCGGGGCGCCCCCCGCCCGGCGCGCCGGCTCAGGCGATTCGGCCACGGCCGAACACCCCTCTGGGCCGCAGAACGATGATGGCGGCCACGACCAGGAACAGCGCCGCGATGGCCCATTCCGCGATGTAGCCCCCGCCGATGGACTTCGCCAGCGCCACGATGAACGCCCCGACGGCGGTTCCCGGGAGGTGTCCGAGTCCGCCCAGAATCACCGCCAGGAACGAGTCGATGATGACGCCCATGCCCATCTCCGGCTCGACGGAGAAAATGGGCGCGCCGAGCGCGCCGGCGAACGCGGCGAACCCCGCCGCGCCCCCGAAGATGCTCGTGAGCAGCCAGCGCGTGTTGATGCCGAGGGCCTCCGCCATCTCGCTGTCGTCCGTGATGGCGCGTATCTTCAGCCCGACCGGCGTGCGCTGGATGAACGCGAAGACGAGGCCCGTCACCAGAAGCGAGACCCCCGCCGCGAAGAGCCTGTAGACGGGAAACTGGTTGCCGGCGATCTCCACCGTCCCGCGGAGGAGGGCGGGCGGCTTGATGAGCGTGGTCTCGGTGCCCCAGAGATACTCGATGGCGCCCGTGATCATGAAGGAGAGGCCGAAGGTCACGAGCAGGGTGTAGATTTCGTCGCGGCCCCGGATGGGGGCGATCGTCATCCGCTCCATGGCCACGGCCAGGGGGACGACCAGCAGCGGCGCGAACGCCATCGCTCCCCACCCCATCGCCGGCATGAGGAGGATGAAGAAATACCCCCCCAGGGCGTAGAACACGCCGTGCGCGAAGTTGACCACGCGGCCCAGGCCGAACACGAGGCTCAGCCCCAGGCTCGTCAGCGCCAGGAACGAGCCGTAGATGATCCCGTTCAGCGAATTGACGAACAGGAAGTTCCAGTCCATCGCGGCCGGCTATTTCTTCAGATTGCAGCCGAGCTGCTTCGCCGGCAGAAGCGTCTCATACGACGAGAGAATCTCGACCGACTGCGCATACGTCGCGCCGTATCTGGGCTTCTCGAGCTTCTCGATGCCGCCGAGAATGAGCGGCACCTCGGCCATGCGCCCGTTCGGCTGGAAGTGCATCCTTCCCGCCGGGGCGATCATGTCGATCTTCTCAAGCGCCGCGATGACGGCCCTGCCCTCGGTCGAGCCCGCCTGCTCGATGGCGCTGAACAGAAGCAGGGCCGCCGTGCCCGCCTGGATGGCCTGCATCCCGGCCACGCGGCCGTGCATCTTGTGGTAGAGCTCGTTGAACCTGCGCGTCATCGGCACCCGCTCCTCGAGCCGCCACGCGCCCCAGGCGCCCGCCGAGACGATGTGGGTGGACAGGTCCCCCAGCTTGGCGATGAGCCAGTCCGGAAGCCCGATGGGCGCCACCAGCACCGCCTGCTTCGTGAGGCCGAACTCGTGCGCCTGCTGGATGAACTGCACGAGCGGCGTCCCCAGCGTGACGGGGATGACCACCGCCGTCGCCCCCGCCGAGCGAACCTTGGCGATGAACGGCGCCCAGTCCGTGGTGTCGAGCGGGGCGAAGGTCTCCCCGACGTATTTCACCCCCTTGACGATCTTCACCGAGCGCGCGACCCGGCGGCTCCAGGGGTAGTCGTGGCCCAGGGTGAACCACTTGGCCGCGCGCAGCTTCGGGTTCCGCGTGATGAGGTGCCGCATGGCCGCCACGGCCATCTGGGGGGTCGGGTTCGTCTGGAACACCCAGTAGCTGCACTTCTTCCCCGTGATGACGGCGGAGCCGCTGTTCGAGGTGATAATCGGCACGCGAAGGCGATCCGCCACGGGCAGGAGCGCCAGGGCCTCGAGGGTGCTGGTTCCCAGAATGGCCGCGACGCGATTCCGCTGCACGAGCTTCGTCGCCTTGGTGACCGCCACCTGCGCGTTGACCAGGCTGTCCTCGAGGATGAGCTCGACGGGGCGGCCCATGACGGAGCCGTGCATCTTCACGGCCGTCTGAATGCCGGTCGTGATCTCGTCGCCGATGGGCTTGAGCTTTCCGCTGAGAAACGTCAGGACTCCGATTTTGAGGGGCTTCTTCTGGGCGGCGAAGGCGGAGGAGCCGAAGACGGCGGCGAGCGCGAACGGCAAGGCCGCAAGCAGCGCCGCCGGACGGGAAAAGCAGAACCATCGCTTTTTGGCGTCCATCGTTCTCATGATCTCATCCTCCCTGGTTCCGGTTCCGTGAACGCAGGCGCGGACTTGACTTAAAGGCGCATCCCTCCCCCTGTCCGCGCGAACGGAGAAAAAAGCTCGAGCCTTCCGGCGAAGCAGCTCCGGCGCGGCCCGCGCAGGCGACCTGGAAAGGATTTCATGGCTTCAATATACAAGAAGATTCCCTTGTGTCAACAAACGAAAAAGCGGGGGCGGGGGCGTCCGGCGGGCAAGGCGGAAAAGAGAGACGGCGCGTCCCCACCGGCGTCGTGGCGAACGACCCGGCGCTTCGGTATATGATCGCCCGGGCGGGAACGCGCGCGGGACGGGCGGCGGGCGCGGCCCGCCGCGCCCTTCAGGCCGCGGGCGAATGAGGCGGAAGGCGAAGCCGCCCGAAACGGGGCGGGGAGGAGAGTTCTTCGAGAGGGGAGTTCGGTGCTGCCTCCAGGGTTCATCCTGCTCGCGCTGTGCGCGTCGCTCCTGATCGGCGTGGCGGACTACATCTACGGCCGCGCGGTCAGAAGCCGCGTCTCTCCGGGGACGATCACGGTCTCGCAGGCGAGCTTCGTCGTTCCCGCCACCTGGATCTGGGCGCAAGGCGAGGGCGCCTACGCATGGACGCCTCCCGCCTTCTGGGGAATCGCCGCCGCCTTTTTCACCTTCACCGGCTTCTGGAGCTTCATGAAGAGCGTGGAGCTGGGAGAGGCGAGCGTCAGCACCCCCATCTACCGCATGAGCTTCGTCGTCACCGCGCTTCTGGCCGTCTGGCTTCTGGGAGAGAGCGTCACGATTCCGAAAATCCTGGGCTTCCTGCTCACCGGCTGCGCCATCTTCGCGTTCTCGGATTACCGCCCCGGCGGCCTCCCGGCCGGGAAGCTCGCCTCCCTCCTCTGGGCCGCGGCGGCGATGATATCCGTCGGTCTCGTGAACGTCATCTACAAGCTCGGCGTCTCGGGGGGCGTGGCACCGGTCATGTTCCTCCACAGCCAGTCGGTCTTCTTCATCGCCATCTCGCTCCTCTACTCGTTCGCGGCGCAGGGCGGCCCCCGGTTCTCGAAAAAAGGCTGGGCGCACGCGATGGGCACCGCCGTCTGCTTCACGTTCGGGAACGTCTCGCTGCTGGCCGCGCTGCGGGACGGGGAGGCCACCATCGTCACGCCGATCGCGCAGCTGAGCTTCATCGTCACCGCGTCCCTGGCCGTCTGGCGCCTGTCGGAAAGGATGACGCCGCGGAAGTTCCTGGGGCTGGGCGCCACGGCGGGCGCCATCATCGCCTTCACGCCCTGAGCGGACGCCCCCGCGCCGGGGTGAGCGGCGCGCGCGAGGCGGGAGGCGCGCTCCTCGGCCTAGGGAGAGGCGGGGGAGACGGGCGGCCGCGCCACAGCAGCGCCCCGCTTCATCCGCCGCGCCCGAAGCGCCTCCCGGCGCAGCGCCTCCACGTCCGCGCTCACGGCGTCCTTCAGGACGGCCACCGCGAGCGCCAGAGCGGCGTCCCCGCCCCTCGCGTCTCCCTCCCGCGTCCGCCCGTAGAGCGACTTGCTCAGCGACTCGCCGCGCCTGCGCGCCTCCTCGCGGGAAAGCGGCGCGCCGGGCCCGGCCTCGACGTCGGGCCGGATGCCCTTCTCGTGAATCAGGCGGCCGAGAGGGGTGTAATACTTCGCCGTCGTCAGGCGGATCGCCGCCGCGCCGCTCGTGGGGATGATGGCCTGCACCGAACCCTTGCCGAAGCTGGTTCTGCCGATGATCAGGGCGCGATCGGCGTCCTGCAGGGCGCCGGCCACGATTTCGGAGGCGCTCGCGCTGCCCTTGTTGATCAGCACCACCAGGGGCTTGTCGAGCCAGACGCCGTCCCGGCGGGACCTGAAATGCGCCGTTTCGCCGCGCTTGCGCCCCCGGGTGAAGACGACCATGCTCCCCTCCGGCAGAAACCTCTCCGAGACCTCGACGGAGGTTTCGAGAAAGCCGCCCGGGTTGTCGCGCAGATCCAGCACGATTCCCCGCGCCTTCCGGCGAATCAACTCGCTCAGGCCCTTGTCCAGCTCCCGCGTCGTGCGGGCGTGGAACGCCGCGATTCTCAGGTAGCCCACCCCGCCCTCCTTCACGTCCGTCCTCACGCTGCGAATGCGGATGATCGCGCGGCGCAGGATGATCTTCCTGGGCTTCTCCCAGCCCGCGCGCGATATGAGCAGCTCCACCGGCGCGCCCGCCGGCCCCCGCATGAGGCGCACGACCTTCGTGAGCGGCATGTCGGCCGTCGGCGCGCCGTCGATCTCCAGAATCACGTCCTCGGACTTGAGGCCGGCGCGAAAGGCGGGCGTGTCCTCAATCGGGGAGATGACGGTGAGCCTCTCGCTCCTTCGGGTGATGATGACCCCCACCCCCCCGTAGCGGCCCGCGTGCTCCACCCGCATCTGCCTGTAGGACTCGGGCGAGACGAACGCGCTGAAAGGGTCGAGCGAGGCCAGCATGGCGGAGAGGGCGGCGTACATGACGCGCAGCCCGCCCTTTTTCTCCTTCTCGGCCGCGGCGTTCTCCATCACGAACCGGTAGGCGCGCTCGAAGGCGCCCAGCCCGCCCTCGGCGTCTCCCGACAGGCGAACCCGCAGCTTCTTCTCCCGCGCGCTGAGGAGCACCTCGTCGCCCGCCTTCTCGGCGAAGTCGAACCGCTCTCCGCCCGCCTCCTTCTTCAGCCCCGCGAGGCCCGCGAGATACATCTTTCTGAAATCGGGCGTGCGCGCGTAATTGCCGTCCACGAGCCGCACGGTCTCGTGCAGGAGAGCGATGGCCTCTTCCCGCTCCCCCGGGAGCGGGAAGGCGAGGCTCGCGGAGAGCGCCGTCCCCAGGAGAAGGAGGCCGGCGGCGAGGCGGGCGCGGCGAAGGCCCGCCCGCGAAGAGCGGAAAAAGCGAATGCGCGGCATCGACACGGGCGCTTCCAGTCGTTTAGGGTCCATGGGACGCCTTGGCGGCCAAGGCATCATAGCACGGCCGGCGGGCGCGTCCGCCCCCCGGTTTCAGCGAGAGGAATCAGGGAGATGATCTCCATCGTCGTGCCCGTCCTGAACGAGGCGCCGCGCCTGCCCGCCCTGCTCGACATGCTCGAGGCGCAGCCCGGGGAGAAGCAGATCATCCTGGCGGACGGCGGAAGCGCGGACGGCACGCGGGAGCTGGCGGAAGGGCGCGCCCTCATCGCGCAGTCCGCGCCCGGCCGCGCGCGCCAGATGAACGCGGGCGCGGCGAAGGCCCGGGGGGAGACGATTCTTTTTCTCCACTGCGACACGCGGCTGCCCGAGGGCGCGCTGGCGGAAATCGAGGCGCTCACGCGCGCGGGCGAGGCGGCGGGCGGGGGCTTCCTCCACAGCTTCGACCGCGAGGACCGCTTCAGCCGCTTCATCAGCCTGATCGCCGGCGCGCGGACGAAGGCGACGGGGATTTTCCTGGGGGATCAGGCCATCTTCGTCCGGCGGACGGTCTTCGAGCGCATGGGCGGCTACGCCGACATGCCCGTGTTCGAGGACTGGGAGTTCAGCCGGAGGATGCGCACGTTCGGGCGCGTCGCCGTCGTCGAGGGGCCCGTCGTCACGAGCGGGCGGCGCATCGACGCCTGGGGCAAGCCCCGGTGCCTGCTCATCTGGTGGGGGCTGAGTCTCCTCTACGCCCTGGGCGTCCCCCCGGAGAGGCTCGCCCGCTGCTACGCCCACGTGCGCGACGCGGAATAGGACGGGAAAACCGGCGATCCGGCCAATCGGGGCGATCGGGGCGATGACATGCTCGACGCGCGCCATTCCCGGCGTCAATCCCGCAAGGCGGAGGGATTGCGGAATCCGTTGTTTTCCCGCCGATCCCGGATTGCGGCTTCCGCCGCAATGACGATGAAAGGCGAAATGTCCTTCAGCGCGCGTCAAACATTTTGTCGCCCGCGTAAAAACCCCCGGAATGTCACTCGCCAAAAATGCTCGCTCATGGCATGGTGGCGAAACCATAATCAGCCCAAAGGCGGACTTTACAAGTGCGATTCGCGGTCGATACGGGCGGAACCTTCACCGACCTCGTTCTGGAGGACGAGCGGGGCCGCCTGCGGATGTTCAAGGCGCCCACGACGCCGCAGGACCCGGTGGAGGGCATTCTCGCGGCGGTGGAGGCGGCCGCCGACGCCCTCGCCACGACGAGCACCGACCTGCTCGCGCGCGGCGAGCTCTTCATCCACGGCACCACCCGCGCCACCAACGCCATCGTGACGGGCGAGACCGCCCGAACCGCCTTTCTCACCACGAAGGGACACCCCGACATTCTCGTGCTGCGCGAGGGCGGGCGGTTGGAGCCGTTCAACTTCCTCGTTCCGTTCCCGAAGCCCTACGTCCCGCGCGCCCTCACCTTCGAGGTGCCCGAGCGCGTCGGCGCGGACGGAAGCGTCTATGAGCCGCTGGACGAGGCGGGCGTTCTCGCCGTCATCGAGGAGCTCCGGGAGAAAAAGGCGGAGGCCGTGGCCGTCTCCCTGCTGTGGTCCACCGTGAACCCCGCGCACGAGATCGGCGTGGGGAAGCTGCTGGAAAAGCACCTGCCGGGCGTTCCCTTCACCCTCTCCCACGTTCTCAACCCGATTCTGCGCGAATACCGGCGGGCGTCCTCCGCCTGCATCGACGCCTCCCTGAAGCCCCTCATGTCGCGCTACGTCGGCGGGCTTCAGGAGCGGCTCAAAAAGGCGGGCTTCGGCGGCCGCCTGCTCATGCTGACCTCCAAGGGCGGCGTCATGGACGCGGCCGAGCTCGCGGCGGCGCCCATCCACTCGGTCGGCTCGGGGCCCTCGATGGCGCCCATCGCGGGCAGGCACTTCTCCCGCGCCGACGCGCGCGCGGCCACGGCCATCGTGGCCGACACCGGCGGCACCACCTACGACGTGAGCCTCGTGCGCCGCGGCGAGATACCCATGACGCCCGAAACCTGGCTCGGCCAGCGCTACCGGGGGCACATTCTGGGCTTCCCCTCCGTGGACGTGAAGAGCATCGGCGCGGGCGGGGGGAGCATCGCCTGGGTGGACGAGGGGGGCCTCCTTCACGTGGGGCCGCAGAGCGCGGGCGCGGCGCCCGGGCCCGCCTGCTACGGCCGGGGAGGAACGCGCCCCACCCTCACGGACGCCTCCCTGGTGCTGGGCCACATCGACCCGGACTACTTCCTGGGCGGGGCGATGACGCTCAGCCTCGAGGAGGCCCGCAAGGCCGTCGCCGAGGGCGTGGCCGAACCCCTGGGTCTCGCCCTTCAGGAGGCGGCCTCGGCCATCCTGCGGCTGGCGACGGAGAACATGGTGGGGGCGATCGAGGAGATCACCATCCACCAGGGCATCGACCCCCGGGGCGCCGTTCTCATCGGCGGCGGCGGCGCGGCGGGGCTGAACTCCGTCGCCATCGCCAGACGGCTGGGCTGCAGGAGCCTCGTGATTCCCGAGGTCGGCGCCGCGCTCTCGGCGGCGGGGGCGATGATGAGCGACCTGCACGCCGACCATCGCTCGATGTTCTTCACCGCGACGGACAGGTTCGACTTCAAGGGGGCGAACGCGGCGCTCCGGAAGCTGGGCGAGCGGTGCCGCGCCTTCATCCGGGGCCCGGGAAAAGGAGCGGTGGAGAGCGCGGTCGAGTTCTACGTCGAGGCGCGCTACAAGCACCAGATCTGGGAGATCGACCTGCCGCTTCCGGTCAGCCGCTTCGGCTCGAAGAAGGACGTCGCGCGCGTCCGCGCGGCGTTCGACCAGGCGCACGAGGAGGTGTTCGCCTTCCGCGATCCCTCCTCCGAGGTGGAGTTCGTGGGCTGGCGCGCCGTGGCGAGGTGCAGGCTCAGGAAGCACCGCTTCGGCAGGCTCGGCGGGGAGGAGGCGCGCGGGGCGAAGCTTCCCGGCAGGCGCAGGGCCTTCTTCGAGGGCAGGGGGGAGGTGAACGCCCGCGTCCTGGCGTTCGACGCCATGAAGCCGGGCACCGCCGCGCGGGGCCCCGCCATCGTCGAGTCGCCCTTCACGACGGTGGTGATAGACCCGGGCGCCCGCGCCGAGCGAACGAGAAGCGGAAGCCTCCTCATCACGCTTTAAGGAGCGGCGGCATGGCGAGAGCAAGAGCGAAGGCGCGGCGCAAGAGCGGACTCGACCCCGTCACCCTGGCCGTGCTCCACAAGCGCTTCGACGCCGTGACGACGAAGATGGCGAACACCCTGCTGCGAACGGGGCGATCGGGCGTGCTGAACCTCGCGCGCGACTTCTCCACCTCCGTCGTCACGCGCGAGTGCGAGCTGCTGACGGGTGCGGAATCCCTGCCCATCCACCACCTGAGCGGGGCGGACCTCATGGCGCGCTCGATGATGGAGATGCACCCCCGCCTGAAGCGAGGCGACGCCTACCTCCACAACTCCCCCTATCACGGCTGCTCGCACCCGGCGGATCACACCATCCTCGTCCCCGTCATCGACGGGCGGGGCGCGCACCGGTTCACCGTGTGGGTCAAGGCGCATCAGGCGGACTGCGGATGCAGCCAGCCCACCACCTACATGGGCCACGCCCGCGACGTGTACGAGGAGGGCGCGCTCATCTTCCCGCCCACGAAGGTGCAGGAGAACTACGAGGACAACGAGGACTTCATCAACTTCTGCCGGATGCGGATTCGCGTGCCCGAGCAGTGGTACGGCGATTATCTGGCGATGATAGGGGCGGCGCGCATCGGCGAGCGCGAGGTCCTCGCCATGGGCGAGGAATACGGCTGGGAGACGCTCCACGCCTTCTCGCGGGAGTGGTTCGACTACAGCGAGAAGCTCATGATCGCCGCCATCCGCAAGCTGCCCTCGGGCCGCGCAACGGCGCGCAGCGCGCACGATCCCGTGCCGGGGACGCCGGAGGAGGGCATCCCCATCACCGCCCGCGTGGAAATCGACGGCGCGAAGGCGACCATCGAGGTGGACCTGCGCGACAACCCCGACGCCATGCCCTGCGGGCTGAACCTGAGCGAGGCGTGCGCGCGCACGGGCGCGATGATCGGCGTGTTCAACAGCATCGACGACGTCGTTCCCACCAACGCGGGCAGCTTCCGCCGCGTGAAGGTGCATATCCGCGAGGGCTCCGTGGCCGGCGGGGGAAAGCACCCCACCTCCATGTCGGTCGCCACCACGAACCTCGCCGACCGCGTGACGAATCCCGTCCAGCGCGCCTTCTCGAAGATACAGGACGGCATCGGGCTGGCGGAGTGCGGGCCCATCTTCCCCGCCTCGATGGGCGTCATCTCGGGCTTCGACCCCAGAAACGAGGGCGAGCCGTTCGTGAACCACCTCTTTCTCATGGTCACCGGAGGGGCGGGGGCGGGCAAGACGGACGCCTGGCTCACCATCCTCCACGCGGGAAACGCCGGCATGTGCTTCGTGGACAGCGTCGAGCTGGACGAGCTCCACTTTCCCATCTACATCAAAACCCGGCGGCTGGTCCCGGACACCGAGGGGGCGGGGCGCACGACGGGCGCCCCCTCCGGCTACTGCGAATACGGCCCCGTGGGCGGGGGGGATCTGGAAGTCGTCTATGTGTCCGACGGAGCCGTCAACGCCGCCAAGGGGACGCGGGGCGGCCTGAACGGGGCGGTCTGCAAGAATTACCTCATGCGCGCGGACGGGACGCTCGAGGACTTGCCCGCCTGCGCGGACATCATCCTGAAGCCCGGCGAGAACGTGGCCTCCTACTGCACGGGCGGCGGCGGCTACGGCCCCCCGCACGAGCGGCCCGCCGACAAGGTGCGCGAGGACGTGGAGGAGAAATGGATCACCAAGGAGCGCGCCTGGGAAGTCTATGGCGTCGCCCTGGACGCGCAGGGCCGGGTGGACGGGGCGAGGACGGAGCGGAGGAGGAAGAAGCTGCGGAAGGAACAGGCGGCCGGCGCGCGGTAGGGGACGCATATATGCGTCCCGTTGCGGAACGGCCGGATTTTCTCCCCGCCGTCATTCCGGCGAAGGCCGGAATCCAGGCCGGACGAATTCCTGCTCCCTTCTGGATTCCCGCTTTCGCGGGAATGACGATCAAACGCGAAGGGACGCATATTCGCGCCCCCCGCAAAAGATCACCCATCCCCGTAGGGGGCGTTCGTGAACGCCCCGCGTTCTCCGGCGCGAATGGCTCCTGAAAACGGGCGGTTCCCGAACCGCCCCCCTGCGACATCCTCTCGGCCTCGTCTCATCCATCGCTCATCAGCGCGCGGGTTGCGCCGTCATTCCCGCGAAAGCGGGAATCCAGGGCGGACGGGAAAGGGCGAAAGACGCGCGAATAACGGCCATCCGATTCAGCTCGGCGGGATCGCCTCGCGCTACGCCCCTCCGCCGGATGCTGGATTCCGGCTTCCGCCGGAATGACGATCAAAAGACAAAGGCGAAGGGACGCATATATGCGTCCCCTACATCCCTTCCCGCGTCCCTATCGCCGATCATGGCGCGCGACCCGCTTTCTGCGGCGCGCCCGCTTCTGATAGGCGAGGCTGGGCCAATAGGATGTAAGCACCACGCCGCCCACGGCGACGACCTGGAGTCCCCTCAGACGCTCAAGGCGTTGAATCCTCCGCTTCAAAGCACGTTCAAATCGTTGCTTCCCGCCCTTCAAACTACGTTCGATCTGTCGGAACCTGCGCTTCAAATCGTCGATTTCGCGCCTTACGTCCCTGTCTTTCATAAAATAGGCGTCCGGGGCGATCTTCGTTCCGCAACGCATGACCAGCTCGATATCCTCATTGCGAATCGCTCGCTGGCTCATGCGGGTCCGGGCGTGAGGGGAAATTTTGTATTCAAACATTGTTCGTGTCTCCTTCTTCCAGGGAAATTTTGACAATCATTGAGCTTTCGTACTCGTCCCAGACCTCATCAGGCACTTTCGCCTCCAGCCATTTGACGCGCTTCGCTACGGTATCTTTGGCCTCGCCGCGCAATTCTTCCGGGATTTGAGTGATCCGAACATAACGACGAGTAAGGGCGTAGTCGGCGCGAAGGGAGCCGCCTGAGAGGCTTTCGCGGAATTTTTTGAATAGGCGAGCTTTGTAGTATCCGCTATGTCCACTATCTAGCTCGTGTGCAGGCTCATACAGGATTTCTTCGTGGTTGATTGCATCGTTATCACCCAAGTTTTTCACTTGTTCGACCAAAAAGTCGGAGAAGGGGCTTCGGCCTCCGTCGCCATCCCAGTAGCCATCTCTCCATTTACCTATGCGTGCACCGAACACATCCCGAGTGTCAATGGATTCTTTGTCAGCGTCCGAATACGGCCAAGCGAACTCGGGAAGGTATTCGGGCAGGGCCTCGTTGGCAGATTCCGCGGCCTCCCGCGCTTTCTCAAGACGCCGGCGGCGATCGGCGAGACTCATCTCCGCCAGCAGGGTGAAAAGGAGCGGTGCCGCATGGATGAGCGACTTCATGTCAAAGCCGTATTCCTTCTCCACCAAATCGTAGGCGAGGAGCGTTTCGCCATCCAGGAGCAGCTTAATCGGTAACAAGCCGAGCTTTCCGAGCTCTTCCCTTCGCGCTTCTTCGGATTCAGGCTCTTTGGCGAGAACCTCAACATCCTTGACGCGCAGGGCATTGGCGAGTTCCCGGGCCGTGTTTTCCCGCGTCTCCCCTCCCTTGCCGGTCTCAATGCGGGCGATGGTCTTCTTGGCGACGCCCGACGCTTCCGCCAGCGTCTCCTGGCTGAATCCCCTCCCGTTGCGCAACATCTTCAAAGTCTCCGGGTTGATTCGCATCGCGGTCTCCATGTTGAAAACCCCAACAATCTTCATGCTCCCGGCAATATAACCCCAAAAAACAGAGTTTGTCAAGACCCACGAAGAAAAATTTCGGTGCATAATATCCCTAAACTGGCTTTTTTATGTCCCTATACGGGTTTGTATGTCCCTATACGGGTTTGTATGTCCCTATACGGGTTTGTATGTCCCTATACGGGTTTGTATGTCCCTATACGGGTTTGTATGTCCCTATACGGGTTTGCGTAGGGACAGGTCGCGACCTGTCCCTACAAGTCAAATTTCCCATCTGCTCCGGATTCCGGCTTCCGCCGGAATGACGATCAAAGATGGGGGGCGGCTCCCCCTTCCCATCCTCCCCGAAGGGCGGTATCATGGCGGAAAACCTCATCACGGCTTTTTCACCAGGCAGGGGGAGGGAACGCCCATGAAGCTGAAGGACAAGGTCGCCATCGTAACGGGCGGCTCGCAGGGAATCGGCGAGGCCGTCTGCCGCCGCTTCGCCGAGGAGGGGGCGAAGGTCGCCATCGTGAACCGGACGAGGGAGAAGGGCGAGGCGCTGGCGGCGGAGGTCGGCGGGGCGGCGCGCGCGTATCCGTGCGACGTGTCGAGCAAGAAGGCGGTGGATGAGATGGTGGCCGACGTAACGGCCGCGCTGGGGCCCGTGGATATCCTCGTGGGCAACGCCGGCATCATGATCAACAAGGAGATGGAGGAATACTCCGAGCGGGAGTGGGACGACATCATCGACATCAACCTGAAGGGCAACTTCCTGCTCGCCCAGGCCGTCGTGCCGGGGATGAAGGAGCGGCGCCGCGGGAAGATCATCTTCGTGGCCTCCATCGCCGCCACCCACGCCTTTCCCAACGCCCTGCCCTACTGCGCGAGCAAGGGCGGCGTCTATATGCTCACCCGCGCGCTGGCGGCGGAGATTTCCAAGTTCGGCGTCAACGTCAACTCCATCTCGCCGGGCAACACGGCCACCCCCCTCAACCAGCATCTCCAGGACGACCCGGAGTTCGTGAAGCTCATGGCGAGCTTCACCCCCACGGGGCGCGCCTACATCTCGACCGCCGAGATGGCGGGGGCGGCGGTGTTCCTCGCCTCCGACGACGCCAGCGCGGTGCACGGCCACGACCTCATCGTGGACGACGGCTGGTGCGCGATCTAGGGGGCTGACGGCGCCCCATGTCCCTCGTCTGCTACGTGAACGGCGCATATCTCCCCGCGGAGGAGGCGAGGGTCTCCGCTTTCGACCATGGGTTTCTCTACGGGGACGGGCTTTTCGAGTCGATGACGGTGACGAACCGCCGCATCTTCCGGCTCGGGCGGCACCTCGACCGCATGGAGGACTCCGCGCGGGCGCTCAGGCTGAAGCTCCCCGAGACGCGGGAGAGAATCGCGGAAATCATCAAGGAGTGCGCGAGGCGCTCCGGCGGGGGCGACGCCTACGTCCGCCTCGTCGTATCGAGGGGAGCGGGCTATCCCCTGCTCGACCCGAGAGTGGCGGCCAGGGCGACCCTCGCCGTGCTCCTGCACGCGCCGGCCCCGCCCGCCGAGACGGGCTCGAGCTACCGGGCGGAAGGCGCGGGGCTCAGGCTCAAGACCGCGGGCGTGCGCAAGGTTCCCTCCGATTCCTTCGAGGCGCGCGTCAAGTCGCTCAACTACCTGAACAACGTGCTGGCGCGCATCGAGGCGGTGGAATCGGGGCACGACGAGGCGCTGCTCCTGGACGCGCGGGGCTTCGTGGCCGAGGCGCCGGGCGAGAACGTCTTCGTCGTGAAGGGGGGCGTCCTCAGAACGCCCCGGGCGCACAACGTTCTCGCGGGCGTCACCCGAGGGGCCGTTCTCGAAATCGCCGCGCGGCTGGGGATTCCCGCCCAAGAGGCCGACCTCACGCTCTATGACCTCTACGCGGCGGAGGAGTGCTTTCTCACCTCCTCGTTCAGCCGGGTGCACGCGGTGGCCGAGGCGGACGGGCGCGCCATCCCGGCGCCCGGGCCGATGACGAAAAGGCTGCGCGCGGAGATTCTGGAGATGGAGAAGACCGAGGGCGAGCCCATCGACTGAGGGCGCGCGCAGCTTCCGCGAGAACCCGAAGCCCGCCCCGGCGCGGGGCGGACGATTCGAGAGGAGAAGGCTAGAGTGGCGACGATGGAGGACTTCGACAGGCTGGACGTTCGCGTGGGGCGCGTGATCGAGGCGGCGGATTTCCCGGAAGCCAGAAAGCCCGCCTACAGGCTCACCATCGACTTCGGCGCGGAGGTGGGCGTCAAAAAATCCTCCGCCCAGCTCGTCTCGCTCTATTCCAAGGAGGAGCTCGAGGGCAGGCTCGTGCTCGGGGTGGTGAACTTCCCGCCGAGGCGAATCGGCCCCTTTCTCTCCGAAGTCCTGACGCTGGGGGTTCCGAACGAGCGCGGCGAGGTGGTGCTCATCGCCCCGGACGCGAAGGGCGCCGTCATCGGCGGGCGGCTGTTCTAGGGCTTCCCGCGGGCGCGGGGGCCGTGCGGCCTCTCAGAGCAAATCGGGCCGCTCCTCGTCCTGATAGTGGGCGAGGCCCCCGGGCGCGGTTCCCTTGCTCCGCAGAACGTGCATGGGGGCGGGCGTGAGCGGCTTCCACTGCGTCTCTTCGGGAGGCTCCGGCCACTCGTAGGGCAGGTGGCGATAGGCGTTCGGGCCCCGCGCGGCCTCCAGATGCGCGAGCGCGTCATCGCAGACCGCGCGCTGGCCCTCCCGGTCGCCCACGTCTCCCAGCAGGCGCCCGAAGGGATACTGGATGAACACCGCCCTCGGGACGCAGACCCTCTCGGAGACAGCCGGCTGGTTGCATATCGACACCGTGGCGATTCCCAGCTCCTCCAGCTTTCTCTGCAGCAGGCTCACGGACCGCATGCAGAGCGGTCAGACGGGGATGAGGAACGCCGCGTCCACCCCCTCGGAGCGCATCTTCTCCGCCACCAGGGGCGCCGTCCTCTTCACCAGGGGGTGGAAGTTGGGCGTGTAGCCCATGGTGGAGTAGAGGGCGTCGGCCAGCGCGCCGATTCTTCCCTCGCGCTCGCAGTCGAGGAAGACGTCCACCGGAAACGCCACGTTCCTGTCGCGCTTCAGATACTCGGTGTTTACGTGCAGATGGGAGTATTCGCAGTCGTCCTGCCCCGCCGTCCTCGGAATCTCCCGATGGGTGGGGTCGCCCCAGTGCGGCTCGCGCCATTCGCGCTCGTAGTCGAAGGAGACGTCCCCCTTCACGTAGATGCCCGCCGTGGAGACGAGGGTTATCTTGCACTCGGAGAGCGGGCGGGACAGCGGCGTCCAGGGCGTCTTCGCCGGGTCGGCCGGCCGCATCGCCTCGATGCGCTCCCTGCTTCCGGGATAGAAGGCGTAGCCGTCCACTTCGGCGACGGGCATGTCTTCACCTCACGGGGGCGCTCTCGGCCAGAGCGTCCATGAAGCCGGAAGCATGGAGCGATCATTTGCTTTTATAGCACATGAGCTCTTGAAAGATCATTGACTTTCAAAGGTCATTCTCGTATATTTTCATTAACCCCCCCGGTGGTTTCGACTGCCGGGTGCGAGGCCTCCATCTGGCGTATTCATCTATCGTGGGTTTCCACTTTGAGATACGCTTTTGGAGGCCTCTGTTTTTAGGATGCGGACGTATATTTATGTTGACGGGTTTAATCTCTACTATCGCGCCCTGAAAAATACCCCTTTCAAATGGCTCGATCTTTCCGGTGCGTTTCGTGATTTACTGCAATCCCGCCACGACATTCTAAAAATCAAATACTTTACCGCGCGCGTATCGGGACGGCCGGCCGATCCGTCCAAACCGCAACGCCAAGACCTATACCTGAAAGCGCTGAAACACCATTGCAGGGAGGTGGAAATCTGTTTTGGTCATTTTTTAAGCCATAAGATTGCCTTGCCGCTCGCCGATTCCGGCGACAGACCACGATACGCCGAAGTCATCAAAACCGAGGAAAAGGGGACGGACGTGAATTTCGCCGCGCATCTCTTGAATGACGGGTGGCGGAACGTCTACGACTGCGCAATCGCGGTTACGAACGACAGCGATATCGCGGAAGCCTTGCGCTTGGTAAAATCGGAACATGGGAAACGAATTGGCCTTGTAACGCCGGGAGAAGGCCACGCATCCCAGCAACTGATGCAATATGCCGATTTTCATCGGCGCCTCCGAAAAAACCTGTTGCGAAACAACCAACTCCCCTCCTCGATTCCGGGAACGAATCTCGCGAAGCCCGCCGGCTGGTGAGTCCGGGAGCGGGCGTTCCGCTTTCCCCGAACCCTCAATACGCCGTCCACAGGACGCGCAGGAGCTGATCCGCCAGATCCAGGTCGCCCTCGATTTCGAGGCGGCCGGCCGCCATCATCGCCTCGCGCTTCGCGCGTCCGAAGAGGAGGAGCAGGTGCGCCTCGGCGTCCGCGGTGATCGCCGCGTCGTGGCCGCCGGACGCGTCGGGGGATTCCTGCGCGCTTTCGCCGAGCGCCGTGAGCGTCCATGCGCGCTCCGGCTCCGTCGAGCGGAACAGGAAGCGGGCGTTGAACGGGGGCTTCTCGCGGACGCCGAACAGGCGGCTCTGGCTCGCGGGAAGGAAGGTCATCATCCCCGCGACCCCCTGGGGGGCGACGCGGGCGGCGGCGTCCTCGCCGCAGCGGACGTCCCAGTCGTGAACCGCCAGCTCGACCAGCCGCAGCCCGATCCAGGCGTCGAGCCTCGTGAGGCCGCGCGGGTGATAGCCGAGCTTCCCGAGGTCCTCCGCGCCCATGGCCTCGAGCGCGCCGTTCACCGCCGCGGCCGAGGCGTCGAAGGCGTCCATCATCTCCGCCCGGGGCAGCGCCATGAGCGCGTCGCCCCTCTCCTTGCGGATGGCGAGAAACTCCTTGGCGTCGCGCCCGTAGGGCGGCTCGGGCGGCAGGCCCTCCAGCGCGCGGCGAATCGAGTTCGCGTAGAAGTCGCCCCCCGTCGCCACGTGGGAGACGGCGTGCCGCGCCTTCCAGCCGGGGCAGAAGGCATCGACCTCCCAGCGCTCCTCCGAAAAGCCGCGCCACTCCGCCGACAGGCGCGCGGTCTCCGACTTCACCAGGGCGACTCGTGAAAGACATTCATCCGGGGTCATGCGGGCGTCCTCCGTTTCGCTCAGCCGCCGCTTCCGCGCCGCGGCGAAATCCTCCAAATCGAACAGGCGAGGGGGGCGCGGCGAAGTATCCCGAAACCGGGGCGCGCTGTCCACCCCGTGAAACTGGCGGAGGAGGGGCGGGTTCTGCTAGGCTGGCGGATTCACCACGTCCGGAACGGCGCGGGAGGCTCCGCGGCTCGCCCGTCTTCCGGGGAGAGGAGAAAGCCATGCGCCGCCCACGCGCGGCCCGACCTTCGCCCGCGCGCGCCGGCTCCAGCGCCGCGCGCCCTTCACCGGCCCGCCGGAAGGCCGCGCGCCCGGCGGGAGGAGCCGCGCTCTCATGTCCCCTCTGATGGTGGCCGCCGACCGCGACGGCAACCTGTTCGAGCACCCGGAGCTGGAGATGGTGGGCGCGCGGGGCGCCGAGCCTGCGGCGCCTGCGCCGGAGGAGCTCTCCCCGCTGCCGGAGGGCGCCCGGTTCTTCACGATTCCGGGCGGCGCGCCCGTGGGCCGCGACCCGCGGACGGGCGCGCTCGCGATCGTGGCCGAGGCGGACTGGGGCGAGGGGCCCGAGGCGCTGCAGGCGGCGTGCGCGTTTCCCCCGCCGGGGTGGATGCGCACCCTGCTCCCCTTCTCGGAGCGCGGAGAAGGCGCCGGCGTCCTCCCCCTGTGGGCCTATACGGCGCTCGGCTTCGACCCGGACGCCGGCGGGTTCGCGTGCGCCGCCGTGCGGGTGGACGACTGCCCGCGCTGGGAGCCCGGGGAATACGACGACGCGGGCCTGCCCGAGCGAATCGCCCGGATGAGAAGCGCCCATCCCGAAAACCGGCTCCTGCCCCACCTCGCGCGCTGCGCGAGCGCGTTCCACTGCTTCGCGGCCAAAAACTTCTTCGCCCGCCGCTGGGAGATGGGCCTGCCCGTCGCCCCGCTCTGCAACGCGGACTGCCGGGGGTGCATCTCGCTCCAGAGCGACGACCTGTTTCCGGCGAGCCACCAGCGCATCGGCTTCGCGCCGACGCCCGAGGAGCTGTGCGGCATAGCCGCCCCCCATCTCGAAGAGGCGGAAGCGGCCGTCGCCAGCTTCGGCCAGGGATGCGAGGGGGAGCCGCTGCTTCAGGCGCGCGTCATCGAGCGCGCCTGCCGCCTCATCCGCGAGCGCGCCCCGCGCGGCACCCTCCACCTCAACACGAACGGCAGCCGGCCCGAATGGATGGCGCGGCTCGCCGCGGCGGGCCTCGAGAGCGTCCGCGTCAGCCTGAACAGCGCGATTCCCGAATGGTACCGCGCCTACTACCGCCCCGAAGCCTACGGCTTCGCCCAGGTGGAGGACTGCGTGAAGGCCGCCGCGGACGCGGGGCTCTACGCGCAGATCAACTATCTGGTCTTTCCCGGCGTCACGGATCTCGAGGCCGAAGTCGAGGCGATGCTGGACTTCGCGGAGCGAACGGGGCTTCACGTGATTCAGATGAAGAACCTGTGCATCGACCCCGCCCTCTACCTGGACGCCCTGCCCAACCTGGGGGACGCCGGAGAGGCGATGGGCATGGCGCGGACGCTCGGCCTCTACCGGGAGGAGCTGCCCGGAGTGGCGATTCGCTACTTCAACCGTCCCAAGGAGGAATGGCATCTCGACCCCAAAGCCTCGAAGGCGGGCGCGGCGCGATGAGCGGAGAACTCCTGCGAATCCGCCCCGCCTCCGAGGCGCCCCTCGTGCGGCGCGGCGCGCCCGAGCCCGCCGCGCCGGACGCGCCGACGGCGGCGCTCGTCTCCCTGGGCTGCGCCAAGAACACGGTGGACTCCGAGATCATGCTCGCCGCCCTGGCGGGGGCGGGCTACCGGCTCGTGGACGACGCGGAGGGGGCCCGGGTCGCCGTCGTCAACACGTGCGGCTTCATCGAGGACGCGAAGCGCGAATCCATCGACGCGATTCTGGCGCTGGGGCGGCTCAAGGAAGCGGGCGATCTCGACACCCTGGTGGTGGCGGGCTGCCTCGCCGAGCGCTACCGGGGGGAGCTCGCCCAGGGCCTGCCCGAGGTGGACCTGTTCATCGGAACCCGCGAATACGACCGCCTGCCCGCGCTGCTGGAGGGCGCGCGCGGCGGGGCGCGGGAGGCGTTCTCCGACACCCTCATGGACTACGGCAGAAGACTGCCGCGCATCCTGGCGGAGCCCGGCCCGAGCGCCTACCTGAAGGTCGCCGAGGGCTGCTCGCGCCCCTGCTCGTTCTGCGTGATTCCGAGGTTTCGCGGCAGGTTTCGCTCGCGCCCGCCCGACGTCCTCCTGGAGGAGGCGCGCGCCCTGGCTGGGGCGGGCGTTCGGGAGGTCAACCTTCTGGCGCAGGAGATCACGAGCTACGGGCGCGACCTCGGCTCCGGCCATTCGCTCGCCCGGCTGCTCGAGGAGCTGAACGGGGTGGAGGGCCTCGCCTGGATCCGCGTTCTCTACAACTACCCGCGGGGGGTGACGGACGAGCTGCTCGACGCCTACCGCGAACTGCCGAAAGTGTGCGAATACATCGACATGCCCCTTCAGCACGTCGCCTCCCCGGTGCTCGCCGCCATGCGGCGCGGCATCGACGAGCGCGGCACGCGCGAGCTCGTCGCGCGCGTCCGGGAGCGCGTCCCCGGCTGCGCGCTCAGGACGACCATGCTCGTCGGCTTTCCGGGGGAGAGCGAGGCGGACTTCGATCTTCTGCTCGACTTCGTGGAGGAGACCCGCTTCGCGCGGCTGGGCGCCTTCGCGTTCTCGCCGGAGGATCGCTCCCTCGCGGCGCGCCTGCCCGATCAGGTGCCCGTAGAAGCCGCGCGCGAGCGCATGGCGCGCCTACTCGCGCTTCAGGAGCGCATCATGGCCGAGGAGAACCGTGCGCTGATCGGCCGGAGGATGGACGCGCTCGTCGAGGGCCTGACGGGAGAGGGGCTTCTGCGCGGGCGAACGCGGCTCCAGGCCCCCGAGGTGGACGGCGAGGCGTTCCTGCACGAGACCGAGGCGCGGCCCGGAGACGTCCTCGCCTGCGAGATCATCGGCTCGGACGGGGTGGACCTGGTGGCGCGGGGCGTCGGGGCGGACGGGGGCGGCCCCCGGGCGGCCTCTCCTCGCGCGGGAAAGCGCGAAAGCGGGGAGAGCGGCGAATGAGCGAAGCGTCCTACGACCCGGAAGCCTTCCGGGAGTTCGAGCGCGCGGGCTGGAACGGCGCAGCGGCCGCGTACGCGGACCTCTTCGGCGCGGTCACCGCGCAGGCGGCCGTCCCCCTGCTCGACGCCGCCGGCGCGCGCTTCGGAACGCGCCTGCTCGATCTGGCCTGCGGGACGGGCGCGGTCGCGGCGGGGGCGCTCATGCGCGGCTGCGACGTGGTCGGGGCGGACTTCGCGGCGGAGATGGTCGCCGAGGCCGCCCGCCGCTGGCCGGGCGCCGAGTTCCGGCGCTGCGACGCGGAGGCGCTGCCCTTTCCCGACGCGCGCTTCGAGGCCGTGGTGAGCAACTTCGGGTTCATTCATTTCCCGCGTCCCGAAATCGCGCTGGCCGAGGCCGCCCGGGCGCTCGAGCCGGGCGGCGCGCTCGCCTTCACCGCGTGGACGAGCGACGCGGGCCACCGGTCGCTCATGGAGCGGGCGATACGCGAGCAGGGCGACCCCGACGTTCCCCTGGTCGCCGGCCCGCCCGCGCCCTTCTACGAGGACAAGGCGGAATGCGCGCGCGCGATGGCCGGGGCGGGCTTCGCCGCGCCCGAATTCTCCGACCTCGCCCTCTACATGGAGGCGGCCTCGGCCGGGGGCGTTCTGGAAGTCATCGAGAAGTCCACCGTGCGCTCGGCGGCGCGCCTGGCGGCGCAGACGCCGGAGGCGCGGGCGCGAATCAGGGAGGCGATCATCCGGGGCGCGGGCGCGTTCGAGCGCGAGGGGGCGATTCGCCTGCCCATGCGGGCCAGGCTCATCTCCGCGCGGAAGCTGCAGGAGCGCGCCTAGGGGCTCACGTATTCGGGCGGCGTTCCGCCGTTCATCCATTCGACGATCGCCCCCACCGTCTCGCGCTCGACGCCCAGGAATCCGTGCGCGCTCAGCCCCCGGCAGGGGCGACCGAGCGGCGCGTCCCCCCCGCTGATTGTGACGAAGCGCCTGCGCGGGCTCCTCTTCATGGCGCGGTAGGCGGCGCGCGCGTCGACGTAGGGCGACGCGCGGCACGCGTCGTCCGCGTGATGCGCCATCAGCACGGGGCTTTCGACCTCCTCCGCGTGGAAAATGACCTCCGATACGCTCGAGGTGAGGACGAACCCCCTGACGTTCGGATGCCTCATCGCCGAGGCCAGATACGCGACGGAAAGCGCGCCCCGGCTCGCGCCGATCAGAAAAACCTCGCGCGCCCCCTCGCTCACCAGAAAATCCACCGCCGCCCGGACGTCCGCGCGGTGCGCCTCCGACGTTCGGAAACGGCCGTCCATGCCGCCGCTCCTGTCCGAGGGCGCGTCCACGATGGCCGCGGCGAACCCCGCCCTGGCGAAGAGCGGAGCGCTTCTCACCAGAAAATTTTTCGAGGGTCGAAGGCTTCCCCCGCGCCTTCTCGCTATCGGCGTTCCCACGGAGCCCATGAAGAGGAGCGCGGCCTTGCGCCCCGCGTTCTCCGCCCTGACGATCAGCAGACGCTGGCGCGCCCCGCCCCGCGTGGGAAGGCGCGCGTCCTCCCACGCCAGCCGCGCCCCCTCGGCGAAATCGCCGTAGGCGAGAACGCGAACCTCCTCCCGTTCGATTTGCTCGGCGAAGACGCCGCCCGGGAGGACGCAGGCGAGCATCGCCGCCGGGAGCCACCGCGTCATCGGCCCGCCGTCATTTTCCGAAGGGCATGATGGAGCCTTGGCGTTCCATGGGCCGCTCCAGGCGCCAGAGCTGCCTCTCGAGCGCTTCTTCGGAACACGCGGCGAGCGCGAGCGAGCGCGCCAGATGGCGGCTCGGCAGCCTGCGCCCGCCCGGCGTGAGCCTGGAGGGTTCGGGGCCGATGGTGAGGCACTTGTCGGGATGGCTCGCAAGCCGCAGGCGGTAGTTGGCGAAGCGCCACTTCTGGAGCGGCGAGCCGTCGCACCGGCGCAGCCGCAGCTTCGCCCCCTCGGAGGCGGATTCCGCGGCGACGCACAGCCCGTATTCGGGCATCCGGAGCGCCCCCCTCGCCACGGCGGCCAGGTCGAAGCGCTCATCCAGGTTCCAGATGCCCTCCTTGCAGGTGTGGACGACGAGGGCGGCCTCGGTGTTCACGCGCGAGCGGTGCCCCGGAATGTCCACGCAGTGAAACCTCGGCTCGTCCAGGGGAAAGAACGCCTTGACGAAGACGACGCTCCCGCTCTCGGCCCCGGCGGCCGGAGACGTCCACGCCGCGCCCGGAGCGAGCGCGCAGAGCAGAAAAGCCGCCGCCAGCCGCGCGCGCGAAATTCGCCGGGTCATGCCGGTCTCCTTTTTGAACGAGGCGGCCGCCGGAGCGAACCCCCGGCCCGATTCGTCGGATTCCCGCGATGCTTTCACGGGGGAGGATAAGGTGTCAAACGGGGAGGATCAGGAGCTGGCGTCCGCGGCTTCGAGCAGGGCGGCGACCAGCGATTCCAGCCGCGCGGCCGCGCCGTCCCCGGCGAGGGCGTCGCGGATGCGTCCGCGGGCGCGGGTGAAGTATTCGCCCTCCTTCATCGGGACGGCGCGCGCGACCTCCTCCGCCCTCTTCGCCGCATCGGCGATTTCCCGATGAAGCGAATCGTCCTCGTCGAATTTCGGGAAAGGCAGGTTGAACACGTATTTGTCAAAATGCCGCGCGCCCCATTGGCCTTGCGCCTGATACCGCTCAACACCGCCACGCAGAACCTCGCTGTTCAGAATGCCGCACAAATATCTCCCCTCGTTCACACCATCCACTCGCGCCCAATAAAGACTGGAGTCAATGATCGCCGTTTCGTCCTGAACGATACAGGCGGCGAGGTTGGCGCCCGACGTCGTATAAACGACGCGGATCGGCTCTATCGGAAACTGGCGCGTCAGCTTCCCGTAGTAGTCGCATTGCTCGAGAAAGCTCATGGAACTTCGCTTGTGCCGCTCCCAGAGGGCCTCGGCCTGTTCGAGCCATCGCGTGAGTCGAAGACACCCTCGGCTTATCGCCGTTCTGGCGTCCATGAGCTCCCGCTTTTCCGCGTCCCAAGGGATGACGGCCCGCTGCGGGGCGAGAACGCGGAACGGGGCGATGGATTCTCCCAGCAGGGCCGGACGCAGGAATTCCCTGTCCACGGGGCCTTCCGGCGGCTTCAGGTTTTTCCAGGGCGGCTTGTCCAGATTGCCCGCTCGCCCCCGAACCATCGGGAACACGGGGTTGGGAGGCAGGATTCTCGATATTCGCACCTCCTCAACGAGAACGAGGCGGCGGGGGACCAAAATCGCGCCCTGCCGGAACGCCCTGCGATAGGGGGAGCCGTTTTGTCTGGCGGCCTGCGTCGGCCAGGGAGCCGCCGTTTCGACCAGGTTCGCGTCCGCCGCGTCCCTGTCGGCGTCTCGTCTCGGCAGCGTCCCGGCGAACGAGCTTATCCGGTCGGGCGGCCGCGCCGCCGCGTCGCCATGATGGGCTTCAGCGAAGAGGACGCAGCTCGGCACCGGAAAAAGCGGCGCGAGCTCCGGCCCGAACCCCCAGGCCTTGGTGAAGCGCAGTCGAAAGACGAGGCTGTTCAGTCTGGAAACTTCTCCGTCCCGGAACGCCGCATAGGCCTGGCGCGACATGGCGGCGTGGGGCATGACCAGGGCGATCCGCCCCGTCCGGCGCATATACAGCAGAGCCGCGCGCATGAAGAAATAACCCGACAAGTCTTGGTGGGTTGCGACCTTGCCGCCGCTCCATAGCCTCGCCGCCTCGCATTCGGATCGAAAGCGCCTTTGAAATTCCGCGCTCATATACCGGTAGGCCACCCAGGGCGGATTGCCGATTACGACGTCGGCTTTTCGCGCTTCCGACGCCAGATAGACCGGGCGGGCGAGGTTGCGCGCCACGTAGCCCCAGATGTGGTTGCGACCCTCATTTTGCAGGCGGAGCATGACTTTGTAGGTTTTTCGGAGAATCTTGGCGTTTTCGGGAGACGTGGAAACCCTCCGCTCCATCCAGGCGGCGAAATTGGCCACCGGCTCCGCGCGCGAGCCGAGATCGAGCATGGCGTTCAAAACGCGGTCGAACAAGGAGGCGTCGGAAGCGACGGCGGCCGGAAAGCGGAGGGACGCTTCGTCCAGCCGCCGGAGCGCCGGTTCCGCTATCGTAACGGCCGGCACGAATATCTCCAGCGTGTCGCCGTCGGAAATCAGCCCCATTTGCGGCCCCTCTTCATGGCCATGCGCGACGTTCCACTGGAGCGCGTCGCCCAGATAAACGGGCAGCGGAATCTCTCCCGGGTGCTCTTGGCGCAGCACGGGCATGAGCGCGAGCAGATAGGTCGCGCGGGCGAAGATGACGGCGACGGGATGAATGTCGATGCCGGCCGCCTTCTCGACGGCGAGGCGGGCCGCCTCCGCCGCCGACATGCCCGAAGCCTCCGCCGCCTCCAGCGCGGCGCGCACCGCGTGAAACAGGAACGTTCCCGAGCCGCAGGCCGGGTCCATCACCCGCTGCTCCAGTGGATTCTCTACGGCTTCCGCGATCATGCGGGCGGCGAGCCAGTCCGGGGTGTAGTATTCGCCCAGCTCGTGGCGGGTCTCCGGGTCGATGAGGCTCTCGTAGAGGGCCTTGAGAATATCGACGCGAATATCCCGCAGGCGAAACCGGTTCGCGTGCCGGTAAATCCGCATCACCAGCGCATCGCCCGCCTCGTCGGCCAGCAGCCAGTCGAAGAAATCGGGCTCGTTTTGTCCGCTGATGCCGAAATCCGAGAACGCCGCGCCGTGCAGAAGAGATCCCGCATCCTCGGGCGGGGCCTCGACAATCGCCGCCCAGGCGATCGCCTTGGCGATGACGGCGAGGTAGGTGTGCTGGAGAAACAGGGCGTCGTCCCCGACTCTCGCGCCGTAGGCGAGTCCCAGAAGCCCGTCCCACAGCTCGCGCTTCAGCAGGGCTTCGGGCGTTTGTCCGACCCGCGCCCAGAGCTCGGCGAGATCGTCCAGGGCGCGAAGGGAGGCCAGGCTCCCGCGCCCGAATTCGCGCGTGATGGTCGCCGGGTCGGGCGTCAGCTCCTCGCCGAGGGCCACGGCGCCCCGCAGCCACGCCGACAGCTCCCGCGCCGCCTCCGGGTCCGCGCGGTGGGCGCCGACCTCGACGACGCTCCCGTTTTTGAGGAAATACGCGGCGAAGTCCGCGCCGTCGGCGGCGACGCCGACGTATCTCTCGCCCGTCTCGCTCTCGCGTTCGGCGAGGTAGCGCGTCAGCCCTTCTTCGGCGTCCCCGCGCTCGCGCCTCAGGTCGGACTTGAACTCGAACACCGTCCTGCCGAGCAGGGCGTCGATCCGCCCGCGCGCTTCGGGGACGGACTTCTCGAAGTCGATGTCCCGGCTGTCGGCGCCGAGATCATCGACGAGGAGGCGATGCGTCAGCGCGCGAACCTTCTCGTGGCCGGGCCTGGAGGCCAGCTCGGAGACGACCTCGTCCCTTTGCTCGTTCGTCAGCACGCTGAAGCTCTCCGGGGCCGGATCAAGCGGCGCTCTCCTCCGCGTTCGGCGCCGCGCCACGCCGCGTCTCCCGCAAAGTGTATAGCGCATCCGCCGCGCAGCTCTCAATCCGCTCCATCGCGCTCGCGCCGTCTCCGCCGGGGGAGCACGCGAGCGTCCCCCCTCAATGTCCCAGGGCGATGGCGGCCATGCCGCTCGCCGCCACGCACGCGCCGAGGACGAGCCTGGGCCGCACCCGCGTCATGTCGCGCAGCATGAGTGCCGTGAAGATCACCGAGAAGATGGGCATGGAGGCGATGACAGGCCCCACGACGCTCACCTCCGCGCTGAGGATGGCGAGGTTGTAGAGAGCCTGGCCCGCCGCGTTCAGCGCGCCCACGAGGATGATGGTCGCCACCGCCCAGCGCGGTCCCCACGCGAAGAGCCGGGGCGGGGCGGCGAGCCTGAGCGCGCAGATGACGGGGAGGCTCACCAGGTTCGACCAAGCGACCGTGAGCGCGACGTTGGGCGTCGCGGCCAGCCCCTTCTTGCGGATGAACACGCTCACGCCCAGCGAGACCGCGCTGGCGAACGCCCAGAACATTCCCGGACGAAGCCAGCGCCCCCGGACGGGCTCGAAGCTCACCAGGGCGACGCCAGCGGCGACGAGCGCCGTGCCCGCGAGAACGGCCGGCCCCGGCCGCTCGCCCAGGAACAGGACGGCCAGCGAGAGGCTCAGCAGGGGAGAGGCGCTCATCACCGTCATGAGCCTGGGCGGGCCCACGGCGTCAATCGCCTTGTAATAGACGAGGCGCCCGCAGCCGTAGGCGGTCAGACCCAGCAGGGCGAACCAGAGCGCGCCCTCCAGCGTGATCTCGCCCGGCTCGTATTCCCACCAGCCGAAGAGCGCCAGGACGATCATGTTGAACACGTTGGTGAGCAGGGCGGCGGACAGCAGCCCCATGCTGCGCAGGGGCCTCGCGGCGAGGACGCCCGTGAACGCCGCCATGACGGCCGCCGCAAGCGCCCAGAGAATTCCCGCCGTGCCCTCCATCGCGCGGCGCGCCTCGTCTTCGGGCGGGAAGCGGGGCGTCAGCCGTGCCGGCCGACGCCCACCGCCGCGATCCCCGCCACCGCGATGACGACGCCCAGCACCACGCGCGCGCTCAGGCGCTCGATGCCGCGCAGGAACAGCGCGGAGAGGCACAGGGCGAAAATGGGCGTGCTGCTCAGAATGGGCACCGCCAGCGAGAGCTTCCCCTTGAGCGCCAGGTTGATGAGTATCTGCATCAGCCCGTTGATGGTCGTCCCGAAGAGCAGGAGCGGAATATAGCGCCTCGACCCCCACTCGAAATAGCGCCTGGGCAGAAAGCGGCGCAGCCCCTCGGAGGTGGGAATGGCGACGAGCGCCGACCAGGCGGTGAGCAGGGCGGGCGCCGCCATCCAGGACATGCCCTCCTTGCGCATGAAGGCGCTGGCGACCAGCATGAACATGCTCGCTATCGACCAGCCGACGCCCGCGCGAAACCACCTTCCGCCCGAGGGCTCGTAGCTCACGGCCGCCACGCCCAGGACGACGAGCCCCGTGCCCAGCATCACCAGCCGGCCGGGCGACTCGCCCAGAAAAACGACCGCCAGAAGCAGGCTGGGGAGCGGCGCCATGCTCGTGATGGTGATGTGGCGGGAGGGGCCGACGGCGTTCATGCCGGTGTAGAACACCCAGCGGTTGACGCTGTAGTTCGTCACGCCCAGCGCGCCGAACCAGACGAACGCCTCCCACCGGAAGCTCCCCGGCTCATACATCCACAGCCCGATGGCCCCGAGCATCAGGGCGTTGCCGACGTTGTTGAACTGGGCGAGGGCGAAGGAGCCCATCTGCCGCAGGACGGGCGCGAAGGCGACGTTCGTCGCCGCGCTCACGAAAGCCGCCGAAATGGCGAGCAGAATCGTCCAGGATTCGGAGGTCATGCGCCCGTCATTTCAGGAAGCGCGCGCCCGCCGGGGCGGGGCGATTCGTCCGGGAGGCTCCGCGCCTCTCCCGCGCGAAAGCCCGAAGCAAGGCGGCCGTCAGACATTTCCCCTCCCGCTTCCGGCTTCGCCGTTTTCTCGCGGATGGAACTCTGGTATATCTAAACAAGCATGACGTGGCGTCACAGCCGCCATTATAGGGATGTATGGAGAAGGGAAAAATGCGGGATCGTCTTTGTCCTTCAAAATCCGGCGCGCGGGCGCCGGCCTCCGTCCTCGCCGCGGCGCTGCTCGGCATGGCTCTCCTCCTCGCGCCGGCGGGGGCGCAGTCCGCCGCGAAGGCGTCGGGGCTGCCCTCGCTCGCCGGGCTGGCCGAGAAGCTCAGCCCCTCCGTGGTGAACATCAGCACGGAGACGGAGGCCGCGAAGCGCCCGGAGCGCGGCTTTCCCGGCGCGCCCGACGACTTCTGGGGCGAGTTCTTCCGGCGCTTCCACGAGGGCCCCTTCGGCCCCCGGGGCGGCCCGCGGCCCAGACGCCGCCGGCCCGCGAGCATGGGCTCGGGCTTCGTCGTCACCGGCGCCGGCCTCATCCTGACGAACAACCACGTCGTCGAGAACGCCTCGAAAATCACGGTTCGCTTCGAGGACAAGAGAAAGCGCGGGGCGAAGGTCGTGGGCCGGGACCCCGAGACCGACATCGCGCTCCTTCAGGTGGAGGCGAAGCCCGGCGACAGGTTCGCCCCGGTGAAGCTCGGAGACAGCGGGAATCTTCGCGTCGGCGACTGGGTGATGGCCATCGGCAACCCCTTCGGGCTCTCGCACACTGTGACCGCCGGAATCGTCAGCGCCAAGGGGCGCGTCATCGGCTCGGGCCGCTTCGACAACTTCATCCAGACGGACGCCTCCATCAACCCGGGCAACAGCGGGGGGCCCCTCTTCGACCTGAGCGGCAGCGTAGTGGGCATCAACACCGCCATATTCAGCAGGGGCGGTGGGAACATGGGCATCGGCTTCGCCATTCCGGTGGACATGGCGAAGAAGCTCATTCCCCAGCTTCGCAAGGGGGTGGTGACGCGCGGATTCCTGGGCGTGTCCATCCAGGCCGTCAATGAAAGCCTGGCGAAGGAGCTGGGCCTCAAGGAGGCGCGCGGCGCGCTGGTCGCCAACCTGGTGGAGGACGGCCCCGCGAAGAAGGCCGGCGTCAAGCGGGGCGACGTGATCGTCAGAGTCAACGAGGAAGAAATAGAAAGCCCGCGCGCCCTCTCGCTCAAGGCGGCCGACCTGACCCCGGGCGACGTCGCGAAAATCGCCGTCATCCGCGACGGCGAGAAGCGCGACATCGAGATCAAGGTGGGGAAGCTGCCCGGACCGAAGCAGCTGGCGAAGGCGCTCCGCCCCGCGCTTCAGAAGAAACTGGGCATCGAGGGGCAGAACCTCACGCCCGAGATCAGAAAGCAGATCGGCGCGAAGGCGAAAAAGGGCGTCGTCATCTCCAACGTGTTGCCGGGGACGCCGGCGGCCGCGGCCGGCCTGCGCCGGGGGGACATCATCGTGGAGGCGAACCGCAAGGCGGTCGCCGACACGGAGGAGTTGCGCGCGGCGCTCAAAAAGGGAGAGAACAAGGGCAACCTGCTCGTCATTGAGCGGCGCGGCTCGACGCTCTACGTCGCGCTGGAAGGGAAGGGATAGGGGTGGCGAACGCGGTCGAGAGGCAGGTCGGACTGAGCGAGAGCATCATCGCCGCGGCCTCGCAAATCCGCGACGAGCTGGACGCCAGGGCCATCTTCTTTCACGCGGACGCGATGAGGGACCTCGACGCCCTCTCCGGGTTTCCCCCGGAGGTGGCGCGCTTCGCCACCACCTGCTCGCCCGAGCTCTACGAGGAGCTGGAAGGGCGCGGCTGCCGGGTGATGCGGCTGCCCGCCCTGTCCCTGAACCGGATAGACATCATCAAGATGGGCGTCGTCATCGCGCTGAGCGAGGGCTCCATCACCCAGAGCGACACGGTGATCTGCCTCTCGGGCCTGCCCGAGAACGAGGAGCTCGACACCCTGATGGTCTTTCATCTGGACCGCGAAAAGGAGATGCTCCAGACCTCGGAGACGCGGAGCGCCGTCGAGGGCGTGGACCCGAAGGCGTTCGAGACGGTGCTCTCGCTCGCCCTCGAGCTCGGCGCCGAGGGCCGGGAGGGAAGGCCGCGCGGGGCGCTCCTCGTTCTGGGCGACCACGATCTGGTGCTTCAGTATTCGCGCCAGCTCGTCATCAACCCCTTTCACGGATACCCCGAAGAGCAGCGGAACATCATGGACCCGGCGCTGCGCGAGACCATCAAGGAGTTCAGCGCCATCGACGGCGCGTTCGTCATTCGGGGGGACGGAATCATCGAGGCCGCCGGCAGGCACCTGAACGCGGCGCCCGAGAACGACCTGCCCCCCGGCCTGGGGTCGCGCCACGTGGCCGCGGCGGGCATCACGGAGGTGAGCGCCGCCATATCGTTCGCCGTCAGCGAATCGACGGGGAGCGTCACCATCCTCAAGGACGGGAAGGTGTTCATGCAGATCAGCAAGTCCCGCCCCGCCAGAACGCCGAAGACGGGAAAAGGGAAGAAAAAATAGACGCCGCTCCGGCGGCCTGGGAGAACGCGCGATGGTCTATGGAAAACTCTTCGGACTCCTGGCGCTCATCATCGGCGGAGTCCTCGGATTGAGCACCATCATCCTGATGCTCGATCTGATCGGCCTCTCGATTTTCTGAGGCCGGCTCCCGGCCCGCTTCATGCCGATCGACCCGTTCGAGCGATACAGGCGCAACCGCTTCCTCGCGCCCCTCTCGCCGGACACCCTCGAGAAGGTCGGAAGCCGCGCCGGCCTCTCGGCGGACTCCTCGGTCTTCGACGCGGCCTGCGGCAAGGGGGGCGGCCTCCTCGCGCTCGCGCGGAGGTTCGGCTGCTTGGCGGTCGGGGTTGACGACCGGCCCGAGTTCGTGGAGGACGGAAGGCGGCGGGCGCTCTTCGAGGACATGGCCCACCTCGTCGATCTGCTGGTTCACCCGGGCGGCGAGCTTCCCTTCGACGACAACTACTTCGATCTGGCGCTCCTGGGCGGCCCCGCCCATCCCTCGAACGACATCGACAGGCTGGAGGGCCTGGCGCGAATCGTGAAGCCGGGCGGGCGGATCGCCTTCTCCTGCCTGGCCTGGAAGCAGGAGGAGGCGGACGTCCCCGCCGGGCGCCTGATGGAATGGCTGGACGGCTACCTCCCCTGCGAGCCGGCCGACGCGGAGGAGCTCTGGGCGCGCTTCACGGAGGAGGGCTACGGCGTCGAATTCGCGGAGCGCGAAGCGCCGGACGCATGGGAGGATTTTCTCGCCCCCCAGGCCCGCGTCATTCTCGAGAACCGGCGCGAATACGCCGACGCGCGCGAGGCGCAGGACGTCCTGGACGCATGGCGGCGCGACCTCGAAATCTACCACGAGGGCGGCGGAAAGGAGCTGCTCGACTACGCCACCTTCCTCCTTCGGCTCCCGTAAGGGAAAGCGGGGGAGGAGCGCCTCTCGCGGAGCGGAGGGAGCGTCCCGCGCGACCCGTCGCGTCGCCTGAACGGAAACTCCGGCGGCGCCCGCGTTTGACGGGCCGATCGCTCTTGGTATTTCCTTTGAAGCGGGCGCGAGCCGGCGCCTCAAACAGCCAGGGAGCGCGAATGAACGAGCTGCTTCGCCTCACCATCGCGGAAATCGGCGAGAACCTGCGGGCCGGAGAATTCACCGCGGAGGAGCTGACGGGGGCGTATCTCGACCGCATCGAGGAAACCGAGGGGCGGGTGGGCGCCTACCTGAGCGTTCTCGCCGACGAGGCCCTGCGCGCCGCGCGCGCGGCCGACGCGAGGCTCCGGGCGGGAGACGGCGACTCCCCCCTTCTGGGCGTCCCCGTCGCCGTGAAGGACCTCCTCTGCATGAAGGGGACGAAGACCACCTGCGCCTCGCGGCTTCTGGAGAACTTCGAGGCGCCCTACGACGCCACCGCCGTGGCGCGGCTGAAGGAGGCGGGCGCGGTCATCCTCGGCAAGCTGAACATGGACGAATTCGCCATGGGCTCCTCCTGCGAGCGGAGCGCGTTCGGCCCGACCCGCAACCCGTGGAACCTGAAGACCGCCCCGGGCGGCAGCAGCGGCGGCTCAGCTGCCGCCGTGGCGGCGCGCTCGTGCGCCGTCTCGCTGGGCTCGGACACGGGCGGCTCCATCCGCCAGCCGGCGGCGTGCTGCGGCGTCGTGGGCATGAAGCCCACCTACGGGCGCGTCTCGCGCTACGGCCTCATCGCCTTCGCCAGCTCGCTGGACCAGATCGGCCCCCTCGCGGGGAGCGTCCGCGACGCGGCCGTTCTGCTGGGCGCCGTGAGCGGCCACGACCCGCGCGACTCCACCTCGGCGGACGAGCCCGCGCCCGACTGCGCGGAAGGGCTGGAGGCGGGCGTGAAGGGGCTGAAAATCGGCATCCCCCGCGAATACTTCGTCGAGGGCATGGACCCCGAGGTCGAGGCGGCGGTTCGGGAGGCGATGGCCGCGTTCGAGGACATGGGAGCGGAGCTCCTCGACATCTCCCTCCCCCACACCGAATACGCCCTGCCCGTGTATTACATCCTCGCCCCGGCGGAGGCGAGCAGCAACCTGGCGCGCTACGACGGCGCGCGCTTCGGCGTCCGGGAGGAGGGGGACTCCCCCTACGGCGCCCTGTTCGGCATGTACGCCGCCAGCCGGGAGAGCGGCTTCGGCGAGGAGGTGAAGCGCCGCGTCATGCTGGGAACCTACGCGCTCTCCTCGGGCTACTACGACGCCTACTACGAGAAGGCGCAGAGGGTGCGGACGCTGATTCGCCGCGACTTCCAGGCCGCCTTCGAGACGGTGGACGTCGCCCTCTCCGCCACGGCGCCGACCCCCGCCTTCGAGATCGGCGAGCGCCTCGACGACCCGCTGAGCATGTATCTCTCCGACATTCTCACCATCCCCTGCAATCTGGCGGGGCTTCCCGGCATCAGCCAGCCGTGCGGGTTCACCTCGGCGGGCCTGCCGATCGGGCTCCAGCTGGTGGGCAGGCCCTTCGGCGAGCGGACGATTCTGCGGGCGGCGGCGGCGTTCGAGCGGGCGACGGCGCACCACGAGGCGCGCCCGCCGCTGTGAGGCGCGCCTCCGCCGGGAGAGCGGGGGCGGGGAGAGGGCAGAAACTTCGGCGAAGGGGCTTTTGACGGGAGAAGACGATGGCGTATGAGACGGTGATCGGCCTCGAGGTCCACGCGCAGCTCGCCACCCGGAGCAAGATTTTTTGCGGGTCGAGCGCGGCGTTCGGGGGCGGCCCGAACGAGCATACCTGCGCGGTGGATCTCGGGCTGCCCGGCGTCCTGCCCGTCCTCAACAAAGAGGCCGTGGAATACGCGCTCCGGCTCGGGCTGGCCGTCGGCGCGGAGGTCGCCCCGGTCTGCCGCTTCGCCCGAAAGCACTACTTCTATCCCGACCTCCCCAAGGGCTACCAGATCAGCCAATACGAGGAGCCCATCTGCGCGGGGGGCCGCGTCCGCTTCGCCGCGCGGGACGGGCGGGAGATGACGGTCGGCCTCACCAGAATCCACATGGAGGAAGACGCCGGCAAGCTCATTCACGGCGAGGAGCTGGGAGACCCGGAGCATTCCTACTCGGATTTGAACCGCGCGGGCGTCCCCCTGCTCGAAATCGTATCGGAGCCCGAACTGCGAAGCCCCGAGGAGGCGGAAGCCTACATGCGGAAGCTCAGAACCCTGGTGCGCTATCTCGGAATCTCGGACGGCAACATGCAGGAGGGGAGCCTGCGCTGCGACGCCAACGTCTCGCTCAGGGCGCGGGGCGCGGAGGCGCTCGGCGCGAAGGTGGAAATCAAGAACATGAACTCCTTCCGGAACCTGCGGCGCGCGCTCGAACACGAGGAGGAGCGCCAGCGGGAAATCCTCGACTCCGGCGGCGTCATCCGCCAGGAGACGAGGCTCTGGGACGAGTCGGCGGGCGAGACGCGGGGGATGCGCTCGAAGGAATACGCGCACGACTACCGCTATTTTCCCGACCCCGACCTGGCGCCCCTCGAGGTGAGCGAAAAATGGCTCGCCGACGTCCGCGCGCGGATGCCGGAGCTGCCCGATGAGAAAAGCAGGCGCTTTCAGGAGGCGTTCGGCCTCCCCCGATACGACGCGGAAGTCCTCACCGCCGAGAAGGAGGTGGCCGACTATTTCGACGAGGCGGTGAAGGCCGCCGGAAAGGAGCGGGCCAAGGCGGCGAGCAACTGGGTGATGGGCGACGTCCTGCGCCTGCTGAACGAGCGAAAAATCCCCATCGGCGAATGCCCCGTGCCGCCCGGGCGGCTGGCGAAAATGCTGGCGCTCATCGACGAGGGCGTCATCAGCGGAAAAATCGCCAAAACGGTGTTCGACGCCATGGCGGAGAGCGGGGAGGAGCCCGAGGCCATCGTCGAGAAAAAGGGCCTGCGGCAGATTACGGACGCGGACGCGATCTGCCGCGTCGCCGAGGAGGTGATCGCCTCGAACCCGAAGGAGGCCGAAGCCTACCGGGGCGGCAGGAAGAAGCTGATGGGCTTTTTCGTCGGCCAGGCGATGAAGGCCACGGGGGGCAAGGCGAACCCGAAGGCGCTCCAGGAGATTCTCGGGGAAAAGCTGGAGGGCTAATCCCCGGCCGGCGCCGGCTCCTCCCGGTCGAACCCGCAGAGGGTCGCTCCGCCTGAAGGTGAAACCGGACGCGCCGGCCGAAGTCCTTCACCCTGGCGGCCCGCTCGCCCGTGCGCCCCGCGCCGATCCCCCGCCAGAAGCCGCGTCAGCGCGCGCTCCCCGGACGCGGGGCTGAAAGGGTCTCGCGCCTATCTCTCCTTTTTCTTGCGGTAGGGCCTGTGGCACGCCCCGCAGGTCTGGCCCAGGGCGGCGAAGGCCTCCATCGCGCCGCTCTTGTCCTTCGCCTTGGCCGCTTTCGCCACGTTCTCGGCGGCTATGGATGAGCGCGCGGCGAGATTGCCGTAGTCGTCGAAGCGGTTCCACGCCTCGGCCTTGATGCGCGTCTCGCCGAAGGCGCTCCCCTTGGGAGTCAAGTACGGAATCGCCGCCGCGAGCAGCGCGATTTCCTCCGCCGCCATGGCCGCGCGCCCGAAGTTTTCCTTGCCGACGTGAACCTTGACGCGGCGCATCGCGCGGCTGATGCTCTTCATCGTATTCACGCGCGCCCTCTGGACGCCGCGCAGCGTCCGCTCGTCCCCGGCGAAGGAGGGCGAGGAGAAAAGCAGGCCCGCCAAAGCCGTCCCGACAACCGCCGCGCCCGTCCGTCTCCATGCTCGCATGTCAGCCGCTCCTCTTCGAGGGGAATGGATGCCCTGATCCTAGAAGCGCCGCCGCCGCCCTGTCAATTCCCCGGATCGGCGCGCGCGCCTCGTGGCGGCCCTCTCCCGGCTGTGATAAGCAGAGACGCCTTGACTCCCCTTCACCTCGCCGGACGCCTGGAGAAAGCGCATGACCGACAGGATACGGCTTCTCGTGGCGGACGGGGCTTCGGGCCGCTTTCTGGAGAGGGTGCGGGCGAGTCCCGCCGCCGCGCCGTTCGAGATCGCGGCGCCGGAAGCCGGGGGGGAGGACGCCCTGCTCGCGCTCGCGCCGGAGGCGGACGCCATCCTCTGCTACAAGGCGCGGCTCCCGGCCGCCGTCATCGAGGCGGCGGCGCGCCTCAAATACATCCAGAAGCACGGGCTGAACCTCAAGAACATCGACCTCGAGGCGGCGCGGCGGCGCGGGATTCCCGTCGGCGCGCAGGCGCTGGCGCGAAACGCCACGGTGGCCGAGCAGGCCCTCGCCCTCATGCTCTGCTGCGCGCGCAGGGTGATTCCCGGCCACCGCGCGGTGGAGGCGGGCGTCTATCGGGAGAGGGGGATCGAGCCGATCCCGACCAGCCAGTGGAGCTTCCGGGCGAACTGGGCGGGAATCGAGGGCGTCTCGGAGCTGTTCGGCGAGAGCGTCGGCATCGTCGGGCTGGGCGACATCGGCATGGAGATCGCCAGGCGGTGCCTCGCCTTCGGCATGGAAATCCTCTACCACCAGCGAACGCGGCACCCGCCCGAGGTCGAGGCGGAATATCAGGCCGCCTGGCTGCCCCTGGACGAGCTGCTCGGGCGGGTCTCCTGGCTCGTCCTCGTCCTGCCGCACACCGAGGAGAGCGAGGGGATGATCGGCGCGGCCGAGCTCGCGCGCATGAGGAAAACCGCCGCCCTCGTCAACGTGGGCCGCGGCGCGCTCATCGACGAGGACGCGCTCGCCCGCGCCCTGCGAAGGGGCGAGCTCGCCATGGCCGGCCTCGACGTCTATCGCCGGGAGCCCCTGCCCGCCGACAGCCCGCTCATCGGCCTGCCCAACGTCGCGCTCGCCCCCCACGTCGGCGGCGGCTCGAACCGCCACTGGGACGCGGACATCCCCGCCTCCCTGGGCAAAATCGCCGCGTTCTTCGGGGCGTGAGGGCGGGGAGCCGCCGGCGCGGGCGAGGCCCGCTCCGCAAGCTCCCGACCACCCCTTCCGTCGTTTGGCCGGCGCGTCTTTCGGCTCTCCCGGCCCTTCATTCGCCTGATGGTTTGTGATAGGCTGGGAGCGCCAGAACCAGATACAGAGAGCATTCAATATGGCTACGGAAACTGATGCCGCCGTCCAGGGCAAATCAGCCGCGGATGCGACTCCGTGGTTGAACAAAATTCACCGCGGCGACTGCATCGATCTGATGGGCGAGATGCCCGCCGGCTCCGTGGACATGATAGTTACCAGCCCCCCGTACAACATAAAAAACAGCACAGGCAACGGCATGAAGAACGGGAGCGGCGGCAAGTGGCCTAAGGCCGCGCTCATCGAAGGCTACGAGGAACACGAGGATTGTATGCCCCACGATGAATATGTGGCGTGGCAACGCGAATGCCTGAGCGCCATGATGCGGCTCATCAAGCCCACGGGCGCGATATTCTACAATCACAAGTGGCGCGTTCAGAACGGCCTGCTTCAAGACAGGAGCGATATTGTCGAGGGCTTCCCCGTCCGCCAGATCATCATCTGGAAGCGCAAGGGCGGGATCAATTTCAACCCCGGATACTTCCTTCCGACCTACGAGGTCATCTACCTGATCGCCAAGCCTGACTTCCGCCTCGCGCCCAAGGCGAACGCCGTCGGCGATGTGTGGGAGATCAACCAGGAGGCGAGCAACCCCCACCCTGCGCCGTTTCCCACCGAGTTGGCCCAAAGGTGTATCGGCTCCGCGCCTGGCGAGATTGTCCTTGATCCGTTCATGGGAAGCGGGACGACCGCCATCGCTGCGGAAGCGCAGGGAAGGCAATGGATCGGGATCGAGAAAAGCAAGCGATACTGCCGCCTCGCGGATGAGAGGCTGGCGGCGTATCGGAAGCTGAAATGATCACCCGCAAAGCCCTGCTCGACAAGATACGGGAGTTGTGCGGGAGCGGCTGGCACGACCTCCCCGACACCGGCTCCGGCGCTCCGGGCGACCATCTGGAAAAACTGCTCGGCCTCAAGACATCGAACGTGGACATCCCCGACGCGGGAGCGTTCGAGTTGAAGTTCTCTCGCGGCTCCGCGCTCATCACGCTGTTCCACAAGACCCCGAGGCCGAGAGGCTCCATGCGCTACGTCATCAACAAGCACGGATGGAGGGGGCGCAACGGCCGCCCTTCGTTCCGGCACACCATCGCCGGCGAATCGGACAAGGGCTTCGACATCGTGTACGACGCGGGCTCCATCTGGGTGAGACACGAGGAGGCCATGAACATCGTCCCCCACTGGACGGAGGACGATCTATTGAACGCGGCGGGCAGGAAGTTGAGCCGCCTGGTGCTGGTACGGGGAACCGTCAGGAAGAATCCGTATCGGGTGCTGTATGAGCGCGCCGCCCTCTATGAGCAGTTCAGGCTGTCGAGACTCATGCGGGCGATTGAGAGCGGGCTCGTGCTGGTGGACTTCGACGCCTACATCAGGCCGTCCGGCGCAGTGAGAGATCACGGCACCAAGTTCAGAATCGACCCCAGGAACATCGGACGCCTATACGAGACGCACGAAAGAATCGTTTAGTGGCGTCAAGTATATCATTCCCAAAAAATCCTTCGACAAGACGCCCGCGAGATCAAAGAATTTCCTGATCCTCGGGGTGGAGACGGGCGAGATGCGCGCGCAGCTGAACGAAATGCGCGTCGAGAGGGTGTTCGACCTGTTCGAGACGCTACACAACGACGCCCGGTGGCGCGAGTTCCTGAACGAGGTGTTCCACCACACCCTCCGCGCGCTCCGGGCGCCTCTGTAAAGAAGCCGGGGAGACAGGGCGAGGCGGGAAGCGTCCCCGAGCGCCCCTCGATCCGCCCCCCTACCCCTGCGCCCAGTCGGGAGCCAGCGCGCCTTCGGGAAGGTATTGAATCAGCTCGACGGCGAGGCCGCCCGTGGTGGCGGGGTCGGCGAAGGTGATGACGCCGCCTCGAGAGCCGTAGGTGGGCGGCATCGTGAAGACGACGCCCTTCGCCTCCCACTCGGCCATGGTCGCCCGCAGATCGTCCACGGCGAGGCAGACGTGGTGCAGCCCCTCGCCGCGCTCGGCGATGAAGCGGTTGAGCGGCGCGTCGGGGCTGCTCATCTCCACGAGCTCCATCACCGCCCCCTCCGCCTCGTAGAAATCGAGCCGGGCGGTGTTGCCGGGACGCTCATAGACCCTTCTCTCCAGAAACCGGAAGCCCAGCAAATCCTCCATCACGCGCCTCTTCGCTTCCAGGTCGCGGACGGCGCAGCCCACGTGATCGACTTTCGGCATTTTTCCAGACTCTCCCGATGAAGAAGGGAACGCTCGCTCAGGCTTTCATCCATATCTGGTTGTGCGTGTCGGCATACTCCGTGTCGTCGAACATTTCGCTGCGGCGCTTCTCCTCCCGCGTGAAGCCGCAATCCTGAAGGACGGCGGCGACGCCCTCCGCCTGCTCGCGGAAGTTGTCGTTCACCTCGACGTATACCGTCTTCAGCGCGGGGTCGCGCAGGGTGCGCTCCGCGCCCTTGAGAACCAGATGCTCGATGCCGTCCACGTCGATCTTCATCATGCCCGGCGCGCCGGAAACCAGGCCGTTCTCGACGAGGGAATCCAGCGCGAAGCCCACCGTCCGGTAGGACGCGGTTTTCTGGAGCCGCTCGCCCTCGTGGCCATAGTCCACGCCGAAGGCGGAATGCGAGCCTCCCGCCCCCGGGCTGGAAAGCGAGAAGTCGGCGACCCGGTTCCCGTCGCTGAGCGGATTGGGCACGATGCGAACCTTGCTCTCCAGACCGTTCCTGCCGATGTTCCTCGACAGGACGGGAAGATTGAAAACGGACGGCTCGAAGGCATAGACCTCGCCGCCCTTCGTCATCCCGTGATAGATGGAATACATCCCCACGTTGGCGCCCACGTCGAAAAAGGCGCCGTCGCCGCCGCAGCGGTCGATCCATTCCAGGATTTCCGGCTCCTTGGAGGAAAACGTAGCGGCGCGGAAGGCGCAGGTTCTGTTGGGGACGAAGAACTCCATCTCGACCGCCGCGCCGTCCGTCGAGCGGTGGGAAACCCGCCTCGTCGCGCCCTCGATTTTTTCCAGAAGGAGCTGATTCCCCAGCGTCCCCAGATTTCCGTCCAGGGCGTTCAAAAAACGCGAGTAGGCGCCCTCCAGCATGGCCGAAAAGCGCAGGGGCGCGAGCAGCGCGCCCTTCGCGAACCTTCTCGCCGCTCTCCTCATTCCGCCTCTCCCGAAAGCGCCCGCCGGGCGCGGACCCCGTGGAGCGGCCCTTGTAGCACGACGCCCGCGCCGCCTCCAGCCCTCCGCGCGCCCGAAGCGCGGGCCCGCCGGGGGATGACGCGCGGGGGCGCGGCCTGTATACTCGCCCTCTTTTCCGAACCGACGGAGATTCTCGACAAGCGCATGTCCGCCATCCCGCCGCTTCTGAACGTCGTCTTTCCGGTGATGGCGCTCATCGGCGCCGGCTTCCTCTACGGGCGATGGAAGCGGATCGACCCCCGGACGCTGGCCGAGATCGTCCTGTTCCTGCTCGCGCCCGCCGTCATGTTCGACGCCCTGGCGCGGCAGCGCGTCCTCTGGGAGGATCTGCTCAGGGCGGGCGCCTTCTCCTGCGCCATCCAGATCGTCCCGGGGGCCGCCGCCTGGCTCATCAAGCGCGCGGCGGGGATGACCCAGCGCTCCTTCGTCCCCGGCGTGATGATCATGAACGCCGTCTCGCTGCCCTATCCCCTGGCGCTTCTGGCCTTCGGGGAGGAGGGCCTGGCGCACACGGTGCTGCTCTCCATCCCCAACATCTTCATCACCTTCTCGCTCGGCATCATGGCGCACGGCGGGGGGGCGAGCGTCCGGGAGCCGCTCCGGATGCCCGCTCTCTACGCGGCCGTCGCGGGCATCGCCGCGGCGCTGGCGGCGATTCCGGTTCCGCAGTTCATCCTGCGCTTCACCCACCTCGCCGGGCGCGGCATGTTTCCGGTGGAGCTCTTCGCCCTGGGCTACCGGCTCCGAAGCATCCGGGCGTCCGACTTCCGCGTCAGCCTCCTCGTCTCGGCGCTCAGGTTCGGACTCGGCTTTCTCCTCGCCTGGGCGCTCTCGGAGGCCTTCGCGCTCGAGGGCGCGTTCCGCGCCGCGCTCTTCCTCATGTCGTGCAGCCCGCCCGCCGTGCTGAACTACGTGTTCGCCGAGCGCTACGGGGAGGAGGGGCCCCTCGCCGCCTCCATCGTGTTCACGGGCACGGCGCTAAGCCTGATCGCCACGCCCCTGCTTCTCCTCTATCTGGGAGCGGGCTAGGCGCCCCTGCCCGGCGCGGCCCCTCAGCCGGCGCGTGATGGACTCCTGAAAATAGAGCGCGGCGGCGGCGGCGGCTACGGCGGCGACCAGCAAGGCGGCCACCATTCCGTATCGCTCCTCGTACATCCCGGCGCCCTGGATGCCCAGCATGATGGTGCCGGGGATTCTGCCGAGGAAGGCGACCAGGGCGAACGCGGGCGTCCGGAGCGGACTCAGCCCCAGCAGGTAGCACATGTAGTCCTTGGGAAAGCCCGGTATCGCGAAGAAAACGAAGGCGAAAAACGCGCCGCGGCTCCGGATGAGGAAGTCGAACTTCCCCAGAATCCCCGGCGGGATGAGCCGCTCCACGAAGGGGCGGCCCAGCTTTCGCCCGATCCAGAAGGCCAGGAGGCTGCCCAGCGTCAGGCCGATGGTGCTGAGAACCGTAGCGGCGAGCGCGCCATAGACGTAGCCGCCCAGAAACCCCGTCAGCTCCCCCGGTATCGGGGAGAAGACCACCTGGAGCGCCTGCGCCCCGACGAACACCGCCGGCCCCCAGGCGCCGAATCCGTGAATCCAGTCCCGGAACCTGTCCTTTTGATGGTGGAACTTCGCCAGATGCGTCCAGAGGAGGAGCGCCTCGTCCCGCAGGAGCCAGAGCAGAAGCGCCGCCGCGGCCAGGCCGAGCGCGGACGCCCACAGAATCTTCCTCTTCCCCACCGGCGACGCTCCCCTCGTTCCGGGCGATGAGACGCTCCCCAAGACGAAGGGTTACATACCATCAAAGCCGCCGCGCGCGGAACCGCGAAGGCGCGCCGCCCGCCATCGTTGACATCGAGCCGTCCCCCCGTCCAGGATCCGCGCCTCAGAAGGAGCGCTCAACCGTTCGGAGAAGCCATGGAGATCGACCCCCCTCGTCCCCGGCGCGAAGCCCGCGCGGCGCCCCGCATCTCAAGCGCGGAGCTCAAGGCCGCCGCCCGCGAGCGCGCCCTGGCGCACGGCTTCGACCTCGCCGCCGTCGCCCCGCCCGCCCTCGGCGAGGCGCACGGGCGATACCTCGAATGGCTCGAAAAGGGCTTCGCGGGCGAGATGGGCTACCTGGGCAGAAACGCCCGCAAGCGCGGCGACCTGCGCCGCCTCTGGCCGCGGACGCGCGCGGCGCTCATAGTCGCCATGCGCTACGCGCCGGAGGAGGAGACGCCCCACGCCCCCGGGCGGGGGCGCATCGCGCGCTACGCCCGCGGCGGGGACTACCACAAGTTCATGAAGAAGCGGCTGATTCGCGTTCTGCGCGACCTGAAGGCGCTCGACCCGGGCGTCGAGGGCAGAAGCTACGTGGACGCGGGCCCCCTCCTCGAGCGCGACCTGGCCGTCCTGGCGGGCCTGGGCTGGAAGGGGAAGAACTCGCTCCTGCTCTCGCGCCGGCTGGGGAGCTACTTCTTTCTGGGCGCGCTGCTCCTGAACCGCGCGCTCGAGGCGGACGCGCCCTTCCTGGAGGATCACTGCGGCACGTGCGCGCGGTGCGTCGAGCAATGCCCGACGAACGCCATCGTCGCCCCCGGCGTCGTGGACGCGAGGCGCTGCGTCTCCTACCTCACCATCGAGCTGCGGGGGCCGATTCCCCGGGAGCTCCGCCCCCTCATGGGCGCGCACGTCTTCGGCTGCGACGTCTGCCAGGAGGTCTGCCCCTGGAACGAGGACGCCCCGCGCGCGCGCGAGCCGAGGTTCGCCCCCCGGGAGGCGGCGCGCGACCCGCGGCTGCGCGGCTTCCTGGAGATGGACGAGGCGGGCTTTCGCCGGGCGTTTCGCGGAACGCCCGTCATGCGCGCGCGCTACGCGGGGTTCTTGCGGAACGTCCTCGTCGCGCTCGGCAACACCGGCGGGCGAGAGAGCGCCGCGCCCCTGGCGCGCGCCCTCGATCACGGCGAGCCCCTCGCGCGGGGCCACGCCGCGTGGGCGCTGGGGCGCGTCGGCAAGCGGACGGGGGCCGCGCTCGCGCGCCGCGCCCTGGAGGGCAGGCTCGAGGTGGAGGCGGACGCCTGGGTCCGCGAGGAAATCGAGCTGGCGCTCGGCGAATGCGCCCTGCTCTCCCTCCCCGTCCTCGACCGCGGGGCGTGAGAGGAGGCGGGGCGCGGCCGTGCGCGGCGGCGGCCGCCTGTGCTAGGATGAGCGCCCGGCAGGGATGATTCGGAACCCGAGCGAACGCCAACGGGAGCGCGCGATGAACACCGTATCCGTGAACGGAATCGAGATGGCCTACGAGGAGGCGGGCAGCGGCCCCCCGCTCCTCCTCCTGCACGGCTTCGCGCTGGATCGCGGCATGTGGGCGGCGCAGGCGGAGGCGCTGTCGGGAAAATACAGGGTTCTCCGCCCCGACATGCGCGGCATGGGCGAGACGACGCACGACGGCCGCCCCATCACGCTCGAGACGATGGCGGACGACATGGCGGCCTTTCTCGCCGCCCTCGAAATCGACGCCGCCGCCGTCGCCGGCTTCTCGATGGGCGGCTACGTCCTCCTGCAGATGGCGGTTCGCCACCCGCTCCGGGCGCGCGCGTGCGGCTTCATCAGCACGCGGGCGGCGGCCGACTCCGAGGAGGGCAAACGGGCGCGCCTCGCGCAGATGCGCGCCGTCATCGACGAGGGGATGGAGCCCTTCGCCGCCCGTTTCCTGCCGCAACTGTTCTCGCCCGGCTACGCCGCCGCCCACCCGCAGGAGGCGGAGGCCGTCCGGAGCGTCGTCGCCGGCCAGACCCCCGGCCATATCGCCTCGCTCATCGACGCCAACCGGAGGCGCGAGGACATGACGCCGCGCCTGGGGGATATCTCCTCCCCCTGCCTGGTGTTCGGCGGAACGGGCGACGCGCTGGTGCCGCCCGCGCAGATGGAAGCCCTCCGCGAGGGCCTGGGCGATCCCGCCTACGAGATGGTCGAGGGCGCGGGCCACATGACGCCGCTCGAATGCGCGGAGCGCGTGAACTTCCGGCTCGATCAGCTCCTCCAGCGCGCGGGCATGTGGATGTAGGCGCGCGCAGGCCCCGACCGGAAAACGGAGGCGCGCCGGGCCTGCGGGAAGCGCGGCTCTCCGCCCCGGGGCTTTTTCGGATTCCGCGCGGGGCGGGGCTTCACCCCTTCCAGAAAACCCTCTCTCTCAGCCAGTCGATTCGCCCGGCGGGGGCGGCGAGGACGGGTTCGGGCGTCTCGCGCCCGTCGGCCAGGGCGGCGTAGTCCACGCGCGCCCCCGAGAGGTAGCCCACCGCGCCGCCCGCGCGCTCAAGGACGAGGCCGGCCGCGGCGAAGTCGTAGGCGCGCAGAGGCTCCATCAGGACGCCGAAGGCCGCCCCCGCCGCCGCGAAGCACAGATGGCAGGCGGCCGAGGCCAGCGCGAGGAAGCGCCCCGGGTAGGCGTGCGAGAGTCCCGCCGCCTCCCCGCAGGGGACGAAGAGGTAGTCGTGCGGGGCGGGCGCGCCCTGGGCGACGCGCGGCAGCGGCCTCCCGTTGCGGGTCGCGGCGCCATCGGCCGCGGCCGTGAAGGTCTCGCCCAGGGCGGGCATGTGCACCACCCCCGCCTCGGCGCGGCCGCCCCGCAGGCAGGCGATGGAAACCGCCCAGAAGGGCAGGCCCTTGAGATAGGGCCCGGTGCCGTCGATGGGGTCTATCGCCCACCAGCGGACGCCCGCGCCGAGCCCGCGCGTCCCGCGCGCCCCGCTTTCCTCCGCCAGGACGGGATCGTCCGGAAACGCGGCGCGAATCTCCGCGAGGATGAGCGCCTCCGCCTCCCGGTCGGCGCGCGAGACGACGCTCCGCCCCTTGGGTTCGCTCGCCACGCGGCCGGAGAGCGCCTGCGCCCGCGCGCCCGCCGCCCGCGCCGTCTTCTCCATGAACGCGATGAGGTCGGACACCCGCCCCCCCTTTCGTCTGACGCTTCGCCCCCCGCGCCATGATGGAGAACGCGCCGGGGCATGGCAAGGCGCGCCGGCGAGGCGCGAACATCCCGCAGGGGTCGTTCGGGAACGCCCCGCCCCGCCAACCAAACGGATATTCGCCGGGTTGTCGGCCCATGCCTTCAAAACGGGCGGTTCACGAATTGTGGGGCGGCCTCGGGGAGGCACCGCCCCTGCGAAACCATTGAACCCCTCACGGGCCGTAAAACGCCCCGCCTCGCATCCCCGCCGATCGCCGGGCGGGACGCATGAATGCGTCCCCTACAAAGGAAAAATCACCACCCGCCCGTAGGGGGCATCCCCGGCCGTCATTCCGGCGAAGGCCGGAATCCAGGGTTTTGATTGTCTTCCTGAAAACGGGCGGTTCACGAACCGCCCCTACGAAACCGTTGCCGTCCCGCCGGAATCGATCGCGCATTTGCCCGCATTTGCGGTTATGGGGCTTTCCCCTGAACGCGCGAGAATCCGCCAGCGAGAGGGAGGAGGCGAACGCATGGACTTCGGAATACGAATGATGACGAAGGCGAGGGCGTGGGTCAGGGCGTTTGTCGCCCCGCGCCGTTCCCGCGTCATCAATTCCGATGAGAAGGAAGGATTGCGGAATCCGTCATTTTCCCGTCGGCCCCGGATTGCGGGTTCCGCAGGCGCGACGCGCGCGCTCCGTTCGCGCCATGATGAAAACGATCCCGTTTTCGACAAAATCCGACAAATTCACGCCTTTATCCCGCAAATTCACGCCTTTTTTCGACAAATTCAAGACCCTTCGGAGCGCGGAAAAAATATCAAATCATTGAAAATAAACGGATTATGCGAAAAAGCGGCGCCGGGAGGGGGTATTTCGCAAGGCCGCGGCATCTGCCCGCATCTGCGCGCATCCGCGCCGCCCCGGCGGGAGCGTAGGGACAGCCCCCTTGTGGTTGCCCTTCGCCGCCTCCTCGTCCCGCCGAGGCCCAAAAATCCCGCAGGAGTCGTTCGGGAACGCCCCGCCGTCTACGGATGCGAACCCTTCCCCAAAACGGGCGGCTCGCGAGCCGCCCCTACGAAGGCGAATCGCGTCCGCCCTCTACGAACGCGGCGCGGGGCGATCGGGGGTCGGACGCCTCCCGGCTCATCGCCCCTTCCATTCGGGCTTTCGCTTCTCCAGAAAGGCGCGCAGCCCCTCCGCCTTGTCCTCGGTCTCGCAGAGCGCGCCCTGGGCGAACTTCTCGAGCGCCAGGCCCGCCGTCATGCTCCCCTCCATCCCGAAGTGCACCATGGCCTTCATGAACTGCGGGACGAAGGGCGCGTAGCCCGCCAGCTTCCGGGCCATGCGCCTTACGGTCGGCAGGAGGTCGTCGGCTTCCACCAGCCGGGTGACGAGGCCGATTTCCAGGGCGCGCTCCGCCCCGATGACCTCGCCCATCAGCAGCATCTCCATCGCCCAGGCGCGCCCGACGAGGCGGGGCAGGCGCTGGGTGGCGCCGCCGCCCGGGATGATGCCGATGCGCCCCTCCGGCGTGGCGAATTTCGAGGCCGGCGTGGCGATTCGCAGATCGCAGCCGAGCGCCACCTCCAGGCCGCCGCCCATGCAGTAGCCGTTGATGGCCGCGATCGTCGCCTTGGGCGTTCTTTCCAGCCGCTCCGCCACCCCCTGCACCAGCGGGGTGAGCGCGAGGGCGAGATCGCGATGCTCGACCTCCTCCAGGTCCGAGCCCGAGGCGAAGGCGCTCTCGCCCGCTCCGGTGATGGCGATGGCGCGGACGGCCTCATCCCCGGCGGCTTCGGCGATGGCGGCGTGGAGGTCGTCCAGCGTGGCGAGGGATATGGCGTTGTGCCGCTCGGGGCGGTTGATGGTGATGAGAGCCAGGGGCCCCTCCGTCTCATACAGCGCGTTCTCGTATGGCATGGCCGTTCTTTCTCTCTCGCGGCGGGCGACCGAAGCTAGGCGCTCCTCACGACCCGGTTCTTCAGGACGCCGATTCCCTCGATTTCGAGCTCCACCACGTCGCCGGGGCGCAGCCACCGGTCGAGGTCCGCCCCGCAGCCCGCGGCGACGGTGCCCGAGCCGAACATCTCGCCCGGGAGGAGCTCCTCCTCCATCGAGGCGTACTCGATCATCCCCTCCCAGGAATGGTAGGCGTCGCCCGCGTTGCCCCGGCTCCACTCCTCGCCGTTGACGCGGGCCGTCATCACCGCGTCGGCGGGGTCGAACTCGTCCGGCGTGACGATGCAGGGCCCCACCGCCGTGCCGAAGTCCTTGCCCTTGTGCGGCCCCAGCCAGTTCCTCATCTCCCGCATCTGGATGTCGCGCGCGCTGAAGTCGTTGAGCGCGCTGAAGCCGAAGACGTGCGCCATCGCGTCCTCTCGGCGGATGTCCCTGCCGCGCTTTCCGATGAACATGGCGAGCTCCAGCTCGTAGTCCAGCTTTTCGGTGTAGCGCGGCCATTCGAGCTCGTCTTCGGGGCCGATGACGCTCAGGCGGTTTCCCTTGTAGCAGGAGGGCAGCTCATACCAGACGGGGTCGATGGAGACGCCGCGCCGCCGCGCGCCGGCGGCCTTGTGGCCTTCGTGGATCAGAAAGTCGCGGAACGAGACGGGACGAGGCGCCGGGGCGCGCAGACGCGCCTCCCCGAGCGGAAAGGCGAGCCGCTCGCCCCCCGGCCCGCGCCTGCCGGGGTCGGCCAGGATGAACGCCTGCGCCGCCCGCGCGGCCTCCAGGGAGGGCGCGCCGCCCGCCATGAGCTCGCACATGTCCTGGGGAAGCCTGAAGTCGGCGTATTCCCGAAAGCGGGGCTCCCGCCCCTCCTCCCGAAGGAGGGCGGCGTAGCCGTGGGCCAGGTCGAGCGCGACCTCCCGCTCCCCGTCCCGCGCCAGCGCGCCAGCGCGCGAGACGGGGCCCAGAGGGGTGGCGACCTCAAAGGTGATGAATTTCATTGTCCCGTTCCTCGGGCGCGGCCGGCGGCGCGGAATGCGGCGGGCCTCCACCCTTCGGAAAAATAGCACGATTTCCCCCGCGCGGGCAGGCGCTTCTCCCGGAGCCTCCCGGCCGGGGAGCGGGAATCCCGAAAGCCGCAAAAGATTTCCTGAAGGTCTTGACTTCGGCTATGGGTGCGGGTAGATTCAGGCGGTTTTCGGGCGGGGCGGCGGCCTCCCCGGAAAACGAGCGAATTCATAAGCCATTCCCCAACGGTTTTCGTGGAAGCGCCTGAACCTTTCGGGGGCGGGCTTATGCCCGACGCGGGACATGACGAAAGAGGAAGCGATGCCCCGGTTTTTTCGCCTCAAGCGATTCGCGCCCGCCTCGGCGCTGGCTCTCGCCGTCCTCGCCGCTCCGGCGGCGTCCTGGGCGGCGAGCGCCCCCCAAAGCGGCTTCGGGGCGTGGCTTTCGGGCTTCAACCTCGGCAGCGGGGCGCTCATCATCAACCCGGTCGTCATCGCCGTGCAGTGGGCCAACTTCCTGATTCTCCTCCTCATCCTGAACAGGATTCTCATCAAGCCCCTGATGGGCCTCATGGAATCGCGCGACGCGGAGATAGCGGGCGACGTCGAGGCCGCCGGGCGGGACAGGAGCGAGGCGGCGGGCTACGTCAGCCAGTATGAGGATTCGCTGGCGGAAATCCGGCGGGAGAACACCGAGGCCCTCATCGCCCTCCAGCAGGAGACGGCGGAGACGACCCGCCTGCGCCTGGACGGGATTCGGGAGAGAACGGGCCGCGAGCTGCAGGAAACGCGCGAGTCCATCGCGGCGCAGGCGCGGGCGGCGGCGGCCGATCTCGAGGAGAGCGCCGGCCGCCTGGCGAGCGAAATCGCCAGCAAGCTCGCGGGCCGCGGCATCGGATAAGGGACGGCGGAAATCGTGCTTTCAGCGAAATGGCGCCGGCTTCTTCCGGGGCTTGCGCTCGCGGCGGCGCTCCTGCCGCCGGAGTGCGCTCTGGCCGCGGCGGCCCACCACAAGGCGTTCAGCCTCACCGAGGAGCTCTTCAAGCTCGTCAACACGCTCGTCGTCGCGGGCATTCTCTACAAATTCGCGTTCCACCCCATCAAAAACTTCCTGAAGGACAGACGCGAGGGGGTTCGCAGGGCGCTCGAGGAGGCCAGGGCGGGGCGCGAGGCGGCGGAGAAGGAGCTCGCCGAGCAGAGGGAGAAGGTGGCCGACCTGGAGGCCGAGCTCGATCGCGTCCGCGAGCGGGGCGAAAGCGAGCGCGCCGCGATGCGGGAGAAGCTCGAGGAGGAGCGGGAAAGCCAGGTGAGCCGCCTGCTGGAGCAGACGAGATCGACCATCCAGCTGGAAGCCTCCCGCGCGAGCGCGGAGCTTCGGAGCCGCGCGGCGGAGCTGGCGCTGGGTCTCGCCGAGGAGATGCTCAAAAAAGAGCTGGGAGAGGCGGATCAGGAAAGGTTCGTCGAGAACTACCTCGCCGGACTCGACAAGAGGAACGGAGGCGCGCCGTGACGGGCGGCGAGGCGGCGCACCGCTACGCGCGGGCATTGGTGGAAATCGCCGAGAAGCGCGGCGTCCTGGACGAGACCGGAGAGGCACTGGCCGAGGCCGCGGCCGAACTGCGGGACAGCCGCGAACTGCGGAGCGTCCTGCTCAACCCGCGCTTCGCGCGAAGCGCGCGGGTGAGGATGCTCGAGGAGATCATGGCCGCGTCGGGCGCGAGCGAGCTGCTCCGCAGCTTCGTGCGCGTGGTCGCCGAGAAGGATCGCGTCGGCGAGCTCTCCGCCATGGCGCGGAGCTATCAACAGCTGGCGGACGAGAGGCGCGGCCGCGTTCGCGCCCGCGTGAGCGCGGCGCGCGACCTGGGCGCCGACGCCTTGGAGAAGCTGCGCGAGAAGCTCTCCGCGATGACGGGCAGCGAGGTGCTCATCGAGGTGGAGAGGGATGAAAAACTGATTGGCGGGCTGGTCTGCCGCCTGGGCGGCGTCGTCATGGACGGCAGCATCAGCAACCAGCTCCGCGGCCTGCGGAGGACGCTGCTTGCGGATTGACGCTCCTTCGGGAGCCGGCTGAAGGATCAAGGGGACAATTCATGCAGATTCGCGCCGAAGAAATCAGCCAGATCATCCAGAAGCAAATCGAGGGCTTCGACGCCTCGGTCGAACTCGCCGAAACGGGCACGGTCATCTCGGTGGGCGACGGCATCGCCCGCGTCTATGGCCTGGAGAAGTGCATGGCGGGCGAGCTGCTGGCCTTCCCCGGCGACCTGTACGGGATGGCGCTCAACCTGGAGACCGACAACGTCGGCGCCGTGCTCCTGGGCGACGACCGCGCCATCCGGGAGGGCGACGAAGTCAGGCGCACGGGCCGCATCGTTGAGGTGCCGGTCGGCAAGGCGATGGCCGGCCGCGTCGTGAACGCGCTGGGCCAGCCCATCGACGGGAAGGGGCCCATCGAGACCGAGGACTCGCGGAACCTGGAGGTCATCGCCCCCGGGGTGGTGGATCGCCAGCCCGTGAAGGAGCCCCTCCAGACCGGGATCAAGGCGATTGACGGCATGGTGCCGATCGGGCGCGGCCAGCGCGAGCTCATCATCGGCGACCGGCAGACCGGCAAGACCGCCATCGCCATCGACGCCATCATCAACCAGAAGAACACCGACGTATACTGCATCTACGTCTGCACCGGCCAGAAGCGCTCCACGCTCGCCCAGGTGGTGGGCACCCTCGAGGAATACGGCGCAATGGACTACACCGTCGTCGTGGCGGCCACGGCGTCCGACCCCGCGCCCCTGCAATACATCTCACCCTACGCGGGATGCGCCGTCGGCGAGTATTTCCGCGACAACGGAATGCACGCGCTGATCATCTACGACGACCTCTCGAAGCAGGCGGCCGCCTACCGCCAGCTTTCCCTGATGCTCCGGCGCCCGCCGGGCCGAGAGGCGTATCCCGGCGACGTGTTCTACCTGCACTCCCGCCTGCTGGAGCGCGCGGCCAAGCTCGGCGACGGGCTGGGCGGCGGCTCGCTTACGGCGCTCCCCATCATCGAGACGCAGGCGGGCGACGTGTCCGCCTACATCCCGACGAACGTGATCTCCATCACCGACGGGCAGATTTATCTCGAATCCGCCCTGTTTCACTCGGGCATCCGCCCGGCCATCAACGTGGGCCTCTCCGTCTCCCGCGTGGGCGGGGCGGCGCAGAACAAGGCCATGAAGAAGGTCGCCGGCACCCTGCGCCTCGATCTGGCGCAGTATCGGGAGATGGCGGCGTTCGCGCAGTTCGGCTCGGAGCTCGACGCGGCCACCCAGGCGCAGCTCGCCCGGGGTTCCCGCCTCACGGAGCTGCTCAAGCAGCCGCAGTACGCGCCCGAGGTGGTGCATCGCCAGATCATGTCGATCTTCCTGGGCACGCAGGGGTATCTGGACGGCGTGGACATCGACGACATTCAGAAGGTGAACGGCGATTTTCTCGCCTTCATGGAGACGAGCCGCGCGCAGCTGGTGAGCGATCTGGCGGAGAAGCGCGAGCTGACCGACGAGATCACCGAGGGGCTGCGCGCCGCGTGCGAAGAATTCGTGAAAACGCTCAAGGCGGCCGAGCCGGCGGCCGCCGCCCCGGCCGAATAGGTGGAGCATGGCGTCAACCAGGGACTTCAAGCGCCGCATACGCAGCGTCAAGAATACCCAGCAAATCACGCGGGCGATGAAGCTCGTGGCGGCCTCCAAGGTGCGCCGCGCGCAGGAGCGCATCGAAAGCGCCAGGCCCTACAGCGAGAAGATAGAGGAGCTGGTGAACTCCCTCGCCGCCAAGGCGCCGCCGGACGTCCACCCTCTTCTGCGCGACGACATGAAGGACGCGAGGGCGCTCCTGCTCGTCATCACCTCGGACAAGGGTCTCTGCGGGGGATACAACACCAACCTGCTTCGCCGGGCGCTCCAGTTTCTCAGGGAGCGCGAGGACGCGGGCAAGGAGACCGGAATCGCCGTCGTCGGGCGCAAGGGCCGCGATTTCCTGACGCGCCGGGGCTTCGGGTTCAAGGAGCAGTTCACCGACGTCTACGGGAAAATCGACTTCTCCCTGGCGGCGCGGCTGACCGAGGTCATGACCGGGGCGTATCTCGAAGAGGGCTTCGATGAGGTCCACGTCCTCACTACGGAGTTTCGCACCATCCTGAGCCAGCGCCCGAGGCTCTCCCGTCTTCTGCCCCTGGCGCCTTCGGCGCCCGACGCCGTGGACGCGCGGGGCGAGCCCGTGACGGCCGAGCATCTTTACGAGCCCTCCATGCAGGGCGTGCTCGACGCGATTCTGCCGCGGCACGTGACGGTGCAGACATACAGGTCGCTTCTCGACGCGGAAGCGAGCGAGTTCGGCGCCCGCATGACGGCGATGGACAACGCCTCCCGAAACGCGGAGGAGATGATCGGGACGCTCACTTTGCAGATGAACCGCGTGCGCCAGGCGTCGATCACCACGGAGCTGCTCGAGGTGGTGGCCGGAGCTGACGCGCTCTCCTGAAGGATTCGGGAGCGAAAAAATCATCCCTGAAAAGACCGCCCGAAGCGGGCGGGGCGGGGAATTTCGACGACGAAGGAGCGCAGGATGAACGAAGGACGCGTAACGCAGGTTATCGGACCCGTCATTGACGTCGAATTCGAGGCCGGCCATCTGCCGGAGCTCAGAAACGCGCTCGTCGTCAAGAAGGACCCGGCGCTCCTCGCCGAGGGAGAAAGGGACGAGATCGTGGTGGAGGTGGCGCTTCACCTGGGCGAATCCACCGTGCGCACCGTCTCGATGGAGCCGACCGAGGGCCTCATTCGCGGGCTGAGCGCCGTGGATACGGGCGCGCCGATTTCGGTGCCGGTGGGCAAGGCGTCGCTGGGGCGCATCCTGAACGTCATCGGCGAGCCGGTGGACGGAAAAGGACCGGTGGAGACGAGCGAGCGGATGCCCATTCACCGCCCGGCGCCCACACTGGAGGAGCAGAGCACCTCCACCGAGATGCTGGAGACGGGCCTCAAGGTCGTCGATCTTCTCGAACCCTACACCCGGGGCGGCAAAACGGGCCTTTTCGGCGGCGCCGGCGTGGGCAAGACGGTTCTCATCATGGAGCTCATCCACAACATCTCCACGGAGCACTCCGGCACCTCGGTGTTCACCGGCGTGGGCGAGCGCACCCGCGAGGGAAACGACCTCTACCTCGAAATGGAGGAATCGGGCGTTCTGGAAAGCGTCGGGCTGGTGTACGGCCAGATGACGGAGCCTCCCGGCGCGCGCCTGCGGGTGGGCCTTTCGGGTCTGACCCTGGCGGAATACTTCCGCGACGTGGAGGGCCAGGACGTGCTCCTGTTCATCGACAACATCTTCCGCTTCACGCAGGCGGGCTCGGAGGTCTCCGCCCTGCTGGGGCGGATGCCGAGCGCCGTGGGCTATCAGCCCAACCTCGCGACGGAGATGGGCGACCTCCAGGAGCGCATCACCTCGACGAACAAGGGCTCCATCACCTCGGTGCAGGCCATCTACGTTCCCGCGGACGATCTGACCGATCCCGCCCCCGCCACCGCGTTCGCGCACCTGGACGCCACGACGGTGCTCTCTCGCCAGATCGCCGAGCTCGGCATCTACCCGGCGGTGGACCCCCTCGACTCCACGAGCCGGATTCTCGACCCGAGGATACTGGGCGAGGAGCACTACGGGGTGGCGCGGCAGGTGCAGCAGATTCTTCAGCGCTACAAGGACCTTCAGGACATCATCGCGATTCTGGGCATGGACGAGCTCTCCGAGGACGACAAGGTCATCGTGGCGCGCGCGCGGAAAATCCAGCGCTTCCTGAGCCAGCCCTTCCACGTGGCCGAGCAGTTCACGGGCACGCCGGGCGTGTATGTGCGGCTCGAGGACACCATCAAGGACTTCAAGGAGCTCGCCGAGGGCAACGTGGATCATCTGCCCGAGCAGGCGTTCTACATGGTGGGCAATCTGGAAAGCGCCAGGGAGAAGGCCAGAACCCTGGGCGTCGAGGCGTAGGGAATGACCGAAGGCAGGATGACGCTCGACATCGTGACGCCCGAGCGCAAGATCGTCTCCGCCAGGGTGGACGAGGTGACGGCCCCCGGCTTTTACGGCGAGTTCGGGGCGTTGCCCCGGCACACGCCCTATCTGTGCAGGCTCGGCGTCGGCGTGCTCAGCTACCGCGTCGGCAGCGCGCGGTATTTCGTCTCGATCGTCGAGGGGTTCGCCGAGGTGGGCCCCGACAGAATTACCATTCTGGCCGAGAGCGCCGAGCGGGCGGAAGACATCGATTCGGGCCGCGCCGAGGAATCCCGCAGGCGCGCGCAGGAGCGCATGGCGGGCCGGGCGGAGGAGGAGCGCTTTGACTTCGAGCGGGCGGAAGCTTCCCTGAGTCGCGCCATCGCCCGCATCTCCGTGGCGCGAGAGAGCGGCCTTGACGGCTGACAGGCGCTTCGCATGGGAGCCTCCGGCCCGGACGGGCGAGCGGGCGGCCCCGTTTTCGTTCGCCGTCGGAGGCGCGCGCCGAAGTTTCCCGCCTCGCTAGGCGCGCTTGTCCCGATGCGCCGCCGGAAGTGAACGCCTTTATGTTCCCGGGAGGTCGCGCCATGAAAACCCTTTCCGCAGCGGCTTTCGCTCTCATTCTTTCGCTCGCCCCGGCGTCGCCGTCCCATCCGGCGGGAGACCCCAAGCCTCCCGCGCCGGACGAGGGGAATTACTCCCTGGGAGAGGAGAGGGCGCGGCAGGGAAAATGGGCGGAAGCCGCGGCGCTGTTCGCAAGGGCGGCGGAGGAGGACCCGCGGCACTACCGGGCGCTCAACATGCTGGGCTATTCCCTGCGGAGGATGGGGCGGACGAAGGAGGCCCTCGCCGCCTACGACAGGGCGCTCGCCGTCAAGCCCGACTACGCCCCCGCCCTCGAATACAGGGGCGTCGCCCACGTCATGGCCGGAAACAAGGCGGCCGCCCGGGCGGATTATGAAAAGCTCAAGAGTTTGGGCTCGCCTCTCGCCGCGGATTTGCGGGAGAAGATTATGGCCATGCCGGCCAACTGATCATAAATTCGCCAAAACCGCCCCGGGCCAAGAGTCCCCGGGGCGGTTTTGCTTGTGGGCCGCGGCGCGCCCGAACGCCTTGGCGTTCCGTCGTGATTCGGGACGGAATCCGCCCGCGCCTTCGAGGAGAGCCCCGGCCTTATCCATCGGCTTCCGCGCGGAGACCCGGCATGAAGGGCAGGCGCTTCCCTTTTCGCTATATCCGCATGAACTTCATGGGGAACTTCTGGAGCGAGCGCGCCCCCGTCCTGGTGATTTCCACGAGGTTGCCCGCCTGGAGGCCGCGCTTTCCGTCCATGGTGCAGACGTTGGGCTGAATCACCATGAGCATCCCTTCCCGGAAGGTGATCTCGTTCTGGGGACGCTTGATGAGGGCGGCGTCAACGTCGATTCGGGGGTTTTCGATGAGGAGGCCCCAGCCGTGGAAGGTGGCGTCGAAGGTGGTGAAGCCCTCCTCTTGGATGACTGCGCCCGCGCGCCTGACGTCCTCGTGCGTCGCGCCCGGCCGGAGCGCCCTGAATATCCGCTCATACGCCTCGACGGCCACCTCGTAGAGCTTCCGGTAGATGGCCGTCGGCGCGGCTCCCACGGAGATGGGGCGGTGCGCCTGGCCCGGGTGCATTTCATAGTCGGCGGAGAGCTCCGTCAGCACGACGTCGCCTTTTCGGATTTTCCGGTGGGAGGGGAACTGGTTGGGAAAGATGAGGCGCGGCCGCGCCATGGACGTGGAGCCCACGAAGATGAGCTGCGGGCTTCCGCCCCTGGGAACGTATGCGCCCGAGATGAGGGCGGCGAGCTCGAACTCGCTCATGCCCGTCCTCGCTTTTTTCTCCAGCGCCTCGAAGGCCATGTCCGTCAGCGCCGCTCCGCGCCTGAACCATTTGAGCTCCTCCGGGCTCTTGACGAGCCGCGCGTCCGCCAGGATGTCCGAGGCGTCCGTGAACCGCGCGCCCCTCAAGGCCTTTCGCCAGTGATCCACCACGCCGTAGGGCATCGACACCGGCAGGATGCCGCGAAAGCCGACCAGGCCGATGACGCCCTTCGCAAGCCCCAGCTCTCGGATGCGCCGCTCCACCTTCGGGCCCGGCTCGTAGTCCACGGCCTCGGTCTTCTCGATGACGCTCATCTTTTTCGCGTAGGGGAGATAGAGCCGGTTCGATATGAAGAGAGCGGGCGCGCCCTTGAGTGGAAAGACGAAGAAGCTGCTCACCGGGTCCTTGTAGTTCGTGACGTATTTGAGATTGGCCTGGTTGCCGCCCTGCATTCCGGAATCGCCATAGAATACGAGCGCGTCGATTCCCCCCGCGCGCATCCTTTTTCTGATCTCCCGGTAGCGGCGCGCGTATTCGGCCTGCGGATAGCGCGGATAGTCTTTCGCCGAGGCCATGTCTGGCGTCTCCCCGGAGGCCGGAGGGCGCGCTATTCCTTCAGCGCGGGCATGAGCTCATCGGAAATGAGCCGCGCGCTTTCCAGCGCGGAGGAGGCGGGCATCCCGATCCAGCTCGTGCGGATGATGAGGTGGTTCACGCCCATGTCCCTGTAGGGCCTGAGCTGCGCGAAGCATTCCTCCGGCGAGCCGATGACGAAGCGATCCTTCAGCAGCGCCTCGAAGGGCTGATCGAAGGTCTCATCCTCCGGCAGCGCCTTGTCCTGCCCCCAGCGGGCGTAGTCCCTGTATTTCTGGCCGAGATAGGGGCCGGCGAGTTCGAGCGCCGTTTTTCGGTCCTTGGCGCAGAACACCTCCTTCATGCAGGGGAGCTCCTTCGGGAAGGGCTTGCCCGCCTCAGCCAGACCCTCGCGGTAGATGCTCATCTGCCGCTCGATGGTCCGCGTGGTGGCGTGGGGGTTGATGAAGAGCGTGTCGCCCAAGTGCGCCGCCCGCTTCACGGCCGGGTCGCTGTTCGCCGCGAACCAGATGGGCGGATGGGGCTTCTGCACCGGGCGCATGTTCAGGCGCGCGTTCTCGAGCCGGCAGTATTCGCTCTCGAACGACACGGCCTCCTCCGTCCACAGGCGCTTCACCAGCTCCAGGCAGTCCGTGAAGCGCTTCACCCGCTCGCCGCGCCGGACGCCGAAGGCGTCGAACTCAACGCCGCGGTAGCCCAGGCCGACGCCGAACGCCATGTTTCCCTCCGCGATGACGTCCATGGTGGCGACGGTCTCCGCCACGTAGACCGGGTTGTGAAGGTTGATGAGCAGAACGCCGATGCCCAGCGTCATGTCGCCCGCCTCGGCCTTCAGGCGCGCCAGAAAGGGGAGGTTCTGAAGGTGCTGGACATCGCCCTCGCTCAGGTAGTGCTGGCCGGTGAAGAAGGAGTCCCAGCCCTTGTCGCGCGCCAGGCGAACCAGGGCTATCTGATCGTGGAGAGCCTCGACCAGATTGGCGTCCAGGGTCTGCTGCGCCGAGAGAAAGATGCCGAATTTCATGCCCGAACCTCAAAGAAAGCGCTTCGTCATTCAAGGCGCGAAAAGGAAAGCCGCGGGGGCGCCTAGGACGCGCCCCCGCGGCCCGATACAAACGGCGTTCAGCCTAGTTGCTGCCGAGCACCTCGATCTCCCAAGGTAGCAGCGTCTCGTCGTGGCGCGGGGTCCACTTCAGATTCGAGCGGTGGCCGAGCACGTCGTGAATCTTCACGACGATCTTGTGCGTGGCCAGCGCCTTCATCTTGTCGGTTACGGCCTCAAAGGCGGCCTGTTGCTCTTTCGTGTCGACGGTGGCGTTGGCCTTGTCGATCAGTTTGTCCAGTTCGGGGAAGCACATGCCGCTCCAAGCCCCTTTGCAGCTCGAGGTTCCGCGAAGGACGCCGGAAGAGTCGCCCCCGCCGTTGCCGAAGCCCATGTAGTAGGCCGCTGCTCCTTTTTTCTTGCCGGCCTTGTAGGCGCGATGGAGCTTCTTGAAGAGCGGGAAGCGCTGGGAGTTGCAGGTGGCGTCCACGCCGACTTTCTTGATCATGCCGGCGAAGGCCTCGCAGGTGGCCTTGTCGCCCGGATAGCGGCCGTTCGTGGCGATGACTTCCATCTTGAAGCCCTTCGGATAGCCGGCTTCCTTGAGGAGCGCCTTCGCCTTGGCCGGGTCGTAGCCGTACCACTTCTTGTTCGGGTTGTAGCCCGAGTAGTTCCAGGGGTGGAGCATCTGGCCGAAGAGGTCCGCGCGCCCGCCCAGGATGGTCGTTCGCACCGCTTCCGCGTCCAGGGCGTAGTTGATCGCCCTGCGCACCTTCACGTCGGCCATCGGGCCGCCGTGTCTCGTGAAGAAGCCCATGTGCATGATGCGCACGGCGGGAACGATGGCGACCTTCGTCCTCGGGTTCTTCTGAAGTTGCGGGATGAACTGAGGCATGATGCCCCAGGCCACGTCAATTTCGCCCGCCTGAAGCGCCTTGGCGCGCGTGGCGCTCTCGCGGATGCGACGGAGCACGATGCGCTGCGGCCGCTTCGGGAAGTTCTTGTTGTTCCACCATTGGGGGTTCGCCTCGAAAACCATCTTCTGGCCCTTCGTCCAGGACTTCAGGATGTAGGGGCCCGTGCCGTAGGTGTTGCGCGAGATTTTGGCGACGTCCATGCCCTTGGTCTTCAGACTGATGGCGCCGGCCCAGCGGGTCAGGCGGTTCCACATGCCGCTGTCCGGCTGCTTGTTGTGGTAGATGAAGGTGTGGTCGTCAATGATCTCGATTTTGTCGAAGTTTTTGAAATACGTCCTCTGGCGCGCGGAACTCGTGACGCGGCTGAGCGTATACTTGACGTTCTCGGCGGTAAGGCGCGTGCCGTCTGTGAATTTCACGCCCTTTCGCAGATGGAACTTCGTGCTTTTGGGGGTCATTTTCACCCACTTGGTGGCGAGCCAAGGCTTTTTCGCGCCCGTGCCCGTCTCGGCGTGAAGAAGGGTGTCGTAGCTCCAGCGCCAGACCATCGCGCCGATGAAGTTCGAGGTCCGGTGCGGGTCCATCGTCGGGGGTTCGCCCGTCAGGGCGATGGTGACCGTGCTTTTCGCATCGGCCTTCATGGGCGCGCCCACCGCCAGGATGGCGAAAGCGGCCAGGACTACGAGAAATTTCCGCATCGGGTTTCCTCCTTCGGGAAGGGATGGGTTCAAAGCCTGCTTCGGCGACACTCGAGAATCCTCTCGCGTGGTCTTCCGGTGATATTTTGGTTCTTTCCCTATGTCGGATGCCCCAATCTATCACGAACGCGGGCGAGGCGTCAAAGCATAAAGCGCGGTTTTTTCGCGCGCGCCTTTCCTTGTGAATTCGCGCGCGCCGCGCGTATATTCTCCATGTTTCCGGATTCGTGAATATGCGCGGGCTTTCGGCGGGAGGGCTTCTCATGGCGGCGGAAAGCGTCATCGGCTCGTGGTTCCGGTATTTCCCCGAGCACTATCTGTGGTCGCAGGTGATGTGCGGACAAATCAGCGTCGCTCCGATGGGAGGCTCGAACTTCCAGGAGCTGGACCAGATCGGAAGGCGGCTGCGCGGACGCGAGGGCGACGCCGAAGCCTGGCGCGAGGCCTGGGAATGGATGGCGGACAAGACCCTGGCGCGCGCCGGGGAGGAGGAGCGCAGGGGCCACGCGCAGACCTCGATGGCGGCCTACGTGCGAAGCGCGATGTACCGCTATGCGAGCGAGCGCTTCGTGCATCCCGATAATCCGCGAAAGGCGGAATCCTACAGGAAGCTTCTCCCCCACTACGAGAAGGGGATGAAGCATCGCGTCCCCGGCTTTCAGCGCGTGGAGGTTCCCTACGAGGAGGGCGCGCTGCCGGCGTATCTGCTTCCGCCTGTGAACCCGACCGGCCGAGACCCCTACGTCGTCTTTTTCGACGGGCTGGACGGCTCCAAGGAGATCACCGTTCTGTGGGGCGGACTCGCCCTGACGGAGCGCGGCGTCGGCGTTCTCTGCGTGGACGGGCCGGGACAGGGGGAGACGCTCAGGCTTCGGGGGATTCCGAGCCGCCCCGACTACGAGGCGGCCGGGACGGCGGCTTTCGATTTTCTGGACGCGCGGCCCGAGGCGGACTCCGCGCGCATCGGCCTCATGGCGATGAGCATGGGAGGCTACTACGCGCCGCGCGTCGCCGCTTTCGAGCATCGCTACGCGGCGTGCCTCGCCTGGGGGGCGCATTTCGATTATCACGAGGTCTGGGTTCACAGAAGGCGGGTGCTGGAAGGCGGCGGCACCGTGGCCTCTTCCGCCATCTGGCAGCTGCCCTGGGTGCTGGGGACGCCGGACATGGATTCGGCCATGGAGAAATGCAGGGCCTACACGCTGGCGGGCGTCGCGGAGAAGATGCGAATGCCCGTCTGCATCGTCCATGGGCGCGACGACAACATCGTGCCGGTCGAGATGGCCCACAGGCTCTACGAAGCCTGCGGATCGAAGGAGAAGGAGCTCAAAATCTTCACCGTCGAGGACGGCGGCAGCCAGCACTGCGTCTTCGACAACCTGCCGATGTGCGGCGCCTGGATCGCGGACTGGTGGATGGACAGGCTCGCCGCCGCGTAGGCGCCGTCCGCTTCCGGCGGAGGCTTCGGGATTCCGGAAGCCCCGCCTTCGCCCCGTTCACGAAAGGAGAAGGGAATGGCGGAGGAGACGAGAGAGGAAAAGGTGAGGCGCATCACGGAGAAGATTCACGGCGACAGGGGCTTCGTGTATGACGTGCTCGGCTTCGGGGCGCGGCTGGATCCGGATTATTTCGAGGTCTATTCGCAGATGCACTGGGGCTTCTTCAAGGAGGAGCCGCGCCACTTGGACCCCAAGACGCGCGAACTCATCGAAATCGGCCTGCTCGCCTTCAGGGGCATGAAGCACGAGGTCTATACCCACACGAAGAAAGCGCTGCGCCTGGGCGCGACGATGGAGGAGGCGCTCGAGGCCTTCGAGGTGGCGAGCATCGGCGGGGGCGCGCCCGTGCTGATGGAGGGCCTGTACGCCCTCAAGCGCATCGCCGACGAGCAGGCCGAGGAGGAGCGCGCGAACGCCTGATCGCTCGCTGGTCAGGCGAGGGGATTCGTGAGAGCCTCGGCCGTGGAGTCTCCCGAACAGGAAAAGCCACCCTCTCGATCAAGGAGAGCGTCTTTTGGCCCCGGGGAAAGCGTCTTTGACCGATGCGCGGATGCAGGAGATGTATCGCGCCATGCTGCGCATCCGAAGGTTCGAGGAAACGGCCTTCGATCTGTTCGAGAAGGGCGAAGTGGTGGGCGGCATCCACGTGAGCGTCGGGCAGGAGGCATGCTCGGTCGGGGCGTGCGGCGCGCTCAGGGAGGACGACGCGATTCTCACCACCCACCGGGGACACGGCCACTCCATCGCCAAGGGAACGCGCCTGCCCGAGATGATGGCGGAGCTTCTGGGCAAGGCGACCGGCCTTTGCCACGCCAAGGGCGGCTCCATGCACATCGCCGACGTGTCGAAGGGACACTACGGGGCGCACTCCATCGTCGGCTCGAACATGCCCATGGCGGTGGGCATCGGCCTGGCCTTTCACTTCGAGGGCAGGGGACAGGCGGCGGTCGCCTTCTTCGGAGACGGCGCGGCGAACGAGGGCAGCTTCCATGAATCCATGAACCTGGCCTCGATATGGAAGCTTCCCGTCGTCTTCTTCTGCGAGAACAATCATTTCGCCTCGAGCACCCGGGTGGGATACGCCACCTCGGTGGCGGACATCAGCGCGCGGGCGGGAGGCTACGGCATGCCCGGCGCGACCGTGGACGGCATGGACGTGCTGGCGGTTCACGAGGTGATGGCCGAGGCCGTGGCCCGCGCCCGCGGGGGGGCGGGCCCCAGCCTGATCGAGGCGAAAACCTATCGCTATTTCGGCCATTCGAGAAAGGACCCCCGCTTCGGGCTCTACAGGACGGAGGAGGAGTGGAGCGAGTGGAAGGAGAAGGATCCGCTCCTCCTGGCGGAGAGAATCCTGGGGGTGAGCGAGGCGCAGAAAAAGGCGCACCTGGAGGCGGTGGAAGAGGAGTTGCGCGAGGCGCTCGCCTTCGCGGAGGCGAGCCCCGAGCCCGCGCCCGAAGCCGTGTTTGAGGATCTCTATGCCTGAGGCGAAGACGCGATCCATCTCATACGCGGCGGCGCTCAACGAGGCGCTCCACGAGGAGATGGCGCGCGATGAAAAGGTTTTCCTGATGGGAGAGGACGTGGCGCTCTCCGCCATCTCTCCCGCGACGGCGGGCCTGGGCGAGCGGTTCGGCCCCGAGCGCGTTCGCAACACGCCGATAAGCGAGCTGGGCTTCACCGGCGCCGCCGTCGGCGCGGCGATGGCGGGCTATCGGCCCGTTCTCGACATGCGGCGCATCGACTTCATGATGCTGGCGATCGACCCGATCGCGAACCAGGCGGCCAAGCTGCGCTACATGCTCGGCGGCCAGGTGAGCGTCCCCCTGGTGATCCGCGCGCCCGAGGGCGGCGGCGTCCAGAACGGCCCCACGCACAGCCAGTGCCTGGAGGCTTGGTTCATCCAGGTGCCGGGCCTGCGCGTCGTGGTGCCGAGCGATCCGGCGGACGCCAAGGGGCTTTTGAAGTCCGCCATACGGGAGGACAACCCCGTGCTGTTCGTGGAGTATCGCTCGCTCTATTCCGTGGAAGGCCCCGTGCCCGAGGGGGACTGGACGACGCCCATCGGCGAGGCGGCGGTGAAGAGAGAGGGGGCGGACATCACCCTCATCGGCGTAGGGAGCCAGGCGCGCAACTGCCTGGAGGCTGCGGACGCCCTCGCGCGGGAGGGAATCGACGCCGAGGTGGCCGACCCCAGAACCATCAATCCGCTCGACGTGGAAGGGCTCGCGGCCTCCGTCCGAAAGACCGGGGCGTGCGTGATAGCCGAGGAGGGACACAGAAGCGGGGGAGTGGGCGCGGAAATCGCCGCCTCGCTCCAGGAGGCGGCCTTCGGCGCGCTCCAGGCGCCCGTCGCGCGCGTGGCGGCGCTGGACGTGCCCGTACCCGTTCACGCGAAGCTGGAGGCGATCGTCCTGCCCAGCGCGGAGAAAATCCTGAAGGCGGCGAAGCGGACCCTGGCCGCCGCGGGGCGATAGCCCCTATTGCGCGACGACGGGGTTTCTCAAAACGCCCAGGTGCTCGACCTCGCACTCCACCACGTCGCCCGGTCTGAGCAGAAACGGCTCCGGGTCTTCCCGCTCGAGGGCCACCCCGCAGAACGTTCCCGATGAGATGATGTCGCCGGGCTCCAGCGACATCTGGCTGTAGAAGGCGACGAGCTCGGGTATCTTGAAGATCATGTCGGTCAGGCGCTCGTCCTGCCGCGTTTCGCCGTTCACCCGGCACTGCACGCGGAGCGATTCAGGGTTCGGCGCCTCGTCCGCGGTGACGAGGCAGGGGCCGATGGGGTTGGTGGCGTCGAAGTTCTTTCCCAGAAACACGCCGCCCAGCGCGGGGTCTCTCTGCACCTCGCGCGCCGTGATGTCGTTGTAGACCGTATAGCCCATGATGACGTCGAAGGCGCGCTCCGGCTTCACGTCCTTGCAGTATGCGCCGATGACGATGCCCACCTCCGCCTCGTAGTCCAGCATCCGGGTCTGCTTCGGATAGAGCACGGGCTCCTCGTGGCCGATGAGCGATGTGTCGAAGCGCGGCGCGCCGGGCACGTTTGCGGGAACCGCGTGCCCCGTGTTCGCCACGTGCTTGTGCGAGTTCAGCCCGGTGTGGAAAAACTTGCCCGGGTGCGGAATCGGCGCCCGGAGCCGAACGTGCCTGCTTTTGAGGGCGGCGAGTTCTCCGTCCGGCCCCGCCGGCTCTCCGCCGGCCTCAATCGCCGCCTCCGCGTGGTCGAGCGCCGCGCGCGCGGCGGCCAGGGCCGGCTCCCCGCCGCATAGGAAATCGCGCATGTCCCTCGGAATCCGCGCGTTCGCCATGGCGTAGGGGCGTCCCTCCCCCTCTTTTTCCGCGAGCAGGCCCGCGTAGGCGAGCCGCAGGTCGAGCATCCTCCCGTCGGCCAAGACGGCTCCCAGACGGTCTCCCGCGGCTCCCGGCGAGAGATTCCTGTAGGTGGCGAGCTTCATGGGCGTTTCCCCCTTGCGAGCGATGGGCCGGAAAACCAGGAATCGCGCGCCTGCGCGCGCCGCGAGCCTTCATCCTACAGAACGAAGGCGCGGATTGTCCATGAGGCGGGACGCGGAGCGGAGCCGCCCGGGAAGCGCGAACGCGGAAGGAGGCGCCGCGCCCGCGCTTGACGACTTGGCGAAAGCGGGGGATAAATAGCCTTTCACGCGAAGTCGATGCGTTCGTTCGCGGCCGCTTCTCGTCGGGGTTCCGCCATGCGCACCTACATCATCAGGCGCTGCCTTCAAAGCTTCATCGTGTTCACGGCGATTCTGATCATCGTGTTCTCGATGCTCCAGATCACCGGCAACCCCGCGGCCGTCCTGATGCCGCTGGACTCCTCCGAGGAGGACATCCGGGCCTTCAGCAAGGAGATGGGCTTCGATCAGCCCATCCCGATCCAGTTCGCCAAGTTCATCCTGGGCTCGGACCTGGTGGACGATCTGCTGGGGGTCGAAAGGACGAAAGAGAAGATCGACGACCTGGAGCGCGACTCCGACGCGCCCAAGATCGTCAGGACGAAGGGGGTGATCCGCGGGGATTTCGGCTTCTCCTACCGGCATGAAATTCCGGCGATGGGCCTCGTGCTCGAACATTTCCCGAACACGGTCCTCCTCGCCTTCGCGGCGGTGCTCATCGCCGTGGTGGTCTCCATCCCCGCCGGCGTGCTCTCGGCCACCTTCCGCAACACGTGGATTGACTACACCAGCTCCGTCGGCGCGATGTTCGGCCAGTCGATGCCGAACTTCTGGCTCGGGCTGCTGCTTATCATCTTCTTCGCCGTGTATCTGGGCTGGCTGCCCACGTCGGGCTTCGACGCCTGGTATTACATCGTCCTGCCGGCGATCACGGCGGGCCTTTACGCTACCGCGCGCATCACGCGCCTGGTGCGCTCGCAGATGCTCGAGGTGCTGGGCATGGACTACGTGCGCACGGCGCGCTCGAAGGGCATCGTGGAGTGGCTCGTGGTGGTGCGCCACGCCCTCAAGAACGCGTCCATCCCCGTCGTCACCCTAGTGGGCTTCGAGCTGGGCATCCTGCTCGGCGGCACGGTGGTGACGGAGGCCGTCTTCGCGTGGCCGGGCGTGGGCTTTCTGGTCGTGGACGCGATCAACAACCAGGACTATCCCATCGTCCAGGCGGCGGTGGCCCTGCTCGCGTTCGTGTTCGTTTTCGTGAATCTCGTGGTGGACATACTCTACGCCTGGCTCGACCCGAGAATCTCCTACAGCTAGGCGAGAGAGGAGAGAGGCCCTCATGGCCGTGGACGACAGAGCGGCGGCGCTCAACGTTGAAATCGACGAAGACATGGAGCGCGGGCCGACTGATTTTCAGCTGGCGCTGCAGGAGCTCAAGCGGCGGCCGCCGGCGATTTTCGGCGCGCTGTTCATCGCCGTCGTCATCATCTTCGCCGTCGCGCCGGAATGGTTCTCTCCGCTCGATCCTCTCTCGCAGGATCTGGGGAGGTATCTCAAGGCGCCCGGCTATGTGGACAAGGCGGGCGACGTGTATTGGCTGGGCACCGATCAGCAGGGCCGCGACATCCTGAGCCGCATCGTCTGGGGTTCGCGCATCTCGCTCATCGTCGGCATCGCCGCCGTCCTCGTGAGCGGCCTCATCGGCATCACGGTCGGCATTTTCGCGGGCTATTTCGGCGGATGGGTGGACACCGTCATCAGCCGCATCATCGACACGGCCCTCGCGGTTCCCTTCATCCTGCTCGCCATCAGCCTGGTGGCGATACTGGGGCCGAGCCTTCAGAACATCGTTCTGGTCATCGCGCTGAGAACCTGGCTCGTCTATGCGCGGGTGGTGCGCGCGGAGGTTCTCTCCGTCAAGGAAAACGAGTTCATCACCGGAGCGCAGGCGACCGGCTGCGGCACGCTACGCATTCTGTTCGTCTATCTTTTCCCGAACGTCGCCTCGACGGCCATCGTCATCGCCACGCTCTACCTGGGCCGGATGATCATCATCGAGTCCGCGCTCTCCTTCCTGGGGCTGGGCGTGCCGCCTCCCACGCCGACCTGGGGCGGAATGCTCGCCGACGGCAGGAGCTTTCTCGACACGGCCTGGTGGATCGCGCTCTTCCCGGGCCTCATCCTGATGCTCACGGTCCTGAGCGTGAACCTGCTGGGCGACTGGCTGCGCGACGTGCTCGATCCGAGAATGAAGCGCCTCGCCGAGTAGCCTACTCAAGCGGGAGCCTCCCCATGCCGGACTTCGATCTTCCCGAAAGCGTTCTGGTGCGCGACGTGGTCATGCGCGACGGCATCCAGAACCTGAGCCAGACGCTGCCCACGGGGCTCAAGGTCGAGATTATTGAGGGCCTCGCCGAGGCGGGCGTTCGCCGCATCGAGGCCGCGAGCTTCATGAACCCCAAGGCGGTGCCCGCCACCGCGGACGCCGAGGAGGTGATGCGCCGGATCAGGAGAAGGCCGGGCGTCCGATATGAGGCGCTGGTCGCCAACCGGCGCGGCGCGCGCCGGGCGGCGGACGCCGGATGCGACGGGATTCAGCAGGTCATCTCCCTCACGGACGCGCACAACCGGGCGAACGTCAACCGCTCGGTCAAGCAGAGCCTGGAGGAGATGCGCGAGGTGTCCCGCGTCGTGAAGGACGCCGGCGTCCCCTTCAGCGGAGCGATCAGCCTCGCGACGGGGTGTCCCTACACCGGGCGCGTGGCGGAGGAGGCGGTCTATGGCCTGGCCGGGAAATACGACGATCTGGGCGTGGACGAGGTGTTCCTGTGCGACTCGATGGGAATGGGCGATCCCGCGCGCATGGCGCGGATGGTTCGCGAGTTCAGGCACCGCTGGCCGCGCAAGGGGCTGGTCGTCCACATCCACAACACGCGCGGCATGGGGCTGGCCAACGCCCTGGCCTCGATGCAGGCGGGCGCGCGCGTTCTCGACGCCTCGCTCGGCGGCATCGGGGGGTGTCCCTTCGCGCCGGGGGCTTCGGGCAACGTCTCGACGGAGGACCTGGCCCACATGCTCTGGCTCATGGAGGTGGAGACCGGCCTCGACGTGGACGCCCTCATCCGGCTGGCGCGAAGGCTGGCGGACGCCCTGGAAGCGCCCCTGCACGGCGCGGTGCTCAAGGCGGGCAAAAGCTTCGCCAAAGCGCCGATACCCGAGGGGCTTCTGGTGGACGAGGACGCCCGAACCACCCAGGCGGTGGACGCTCTCGCCGAGCGGGTGTGACGCTTCGGGCTGAATCTTTTGGCGGGGCGCGCTTTGCTGGATCAGCCGGGGTCGATCCCCTCGCTTTTGAGCCTCTCCTCCGCATAGCCCAGGCGCTCCACCAGAATCTCCCGGTTGCTCCGTCCCAGAGGCTCGGCCGCGTGGCGAATTTCGCCCGGCGTGCGCGAGAGCCTGCCGAAGACCTCCTGCATTCTCACCGCGCCGCCCAGCTCCTCATCCTGGACTGACGCGATGTTTCCGCGCGCGGCGACCTGCTCGTTCTCCATCACCATCCTCACGTCGTTGATGGGCGCGGCGGCGCCCTCGAACGCCGTCAGGCGCGACATCACCTCCTCGAGCGTGAGCGACGCGATGGTCTTCCCCAGCTCCTCCTCCAGGGCGTCGGGGTTCTTCATGCGCTCGCGGTTGTCCGAGAACCGGGAGTCGGCGATGAGATCCTCGCGCCCGAGGCCCCGGCAGATGTTCTCGAAGATCGACTGGTTCGAGCCCGCGATGAGCACCCACTGATCATCCGCGGTGCGGAAGTTGTTTCTCGGCACCGCGAATTCGAGGCGCGAGCCGCTTCTGCCCTGGATGAAGCCGAGCTGGTCGCAGTAAATCACCTGGGGTCCCAGCATGGTGAGCAGCTGCTCGTAGATGGCGAGGTCTATCTGCTGGCCGAGGCCGCCTCTTCTCTCGCGCTCGAACAGGGCGACCATCACCAGGAAGGCGGCGGCGATGCCCGTGGAGCAGTCGCCCAGCCCCCAGGAGGGGCTCAGCGGCGGGCCGTCCGCGTGGCCGTTGATGTGGCTGAATCCCGCGAAGGCCTCGGCCAGGGAGCCGAAGCCCGGGCGGTTTCGGTAAGGTCCCGTTCTGCCGAAGCCCGTGATGGAGAGCATGACGAGGGCGGGGTTCACCGCGCTGAGCGCGTCGTAGTCGAGGCCCCATTTCCGCAGGACGCCGGTGCGGTAGTTCTCCACCACCACGTCGGCCTCCTCCACGAGCCGCTTCACCGCCTCGACGCCGAAGGGCGTTCTGAGGTCCAGGGTCACGCTCTTCTTGCTGCGGTTGATCATCTTGTGGTAGAGGCCCACCCCGTTCTTGTGGTGGCCCCAGAGCCGCATGGGGTCTCCGCCCTTCGGGTTTTCGATCTTGACGACCTCGGCGCCGTAGTCCGCCAGATACATCGCCGCCAGCGGCCCCGCCAGATAGTTCGAGATGTCCACGACCTTCACGCCCGCCAGGGGCGCGCGCGCGTTCGCCGAATCGCTCATGGGGAGTCCTCGGTGATGGTTTTTGGCGCGTGCGGGGAGAATGCTATCATTCGGGGCATTCGGTGGGAATTGACTCGCGCCTCCCTGCGGAGAAGGCCATGGGCTATCGCGGAATGCGCGTCGTGGACTCCGACGCGCATTATCTCGAAGAGATTCGAGACTTCGCCAAGCATCTCGAAGGCCCCGCCGTCGAGCGCTTCCCCGTGGAGGCGGACGGGGAGGACCTCTACGTCATCCTGCCGGGAGGGTAAGGGGGATGAGCCAAGGCGTCGAGGGAGGCATCACCGATCTTCATCGATTTCACGAAATCGCGAATAAGAAAGGACAAAAGAAACGTGTCTCTGGCGAATCTGGATAGAGAGACGCTCCGCAAAAAGGTGCTGGAGGCCTACAATGCGGATGATCCCCACCTCCGGCGATTCCGGAAACACGCGCGCCGCCTCCGGGACGGAGTGAAGCCGCTTCGAGCGTATTCGACCAATGCGGTCTCATCGGTCTCGGCGGATGGCGGCGACAATCGCCTCACGTTTAATCCGGTAGTTGTCGAACTGGTCCGGGTGGTGGATTCACTAGGCATGGAGTGCGCGCTCGACGCCGTCGCCAGCACCATTACCCTGAAAGAACTGGGGGAGCGCGCCGATCCGGAATCGGAACGTGGAATTCCTCCCTTGCAGCGATTGGCCCAGGATACCGGCAAGACGCTCGAAGATATGTCGTCAAACCTCATCAAAGGCATCGGGGCTCCGGGCGGGAGCACCGCGGCGATGCGCTGTTACCGCGACATCGTCGAGTGGGCCGTGCTTTACGATCTTGTTGCGAAGCCCAATCTTCGATGGGGCAACGATACGATTCTGGTGCGGGACGGCCTTCTCCGAACCAAATCCTTCTCGCGGGGCATGTTCCCTCTCCTGGATGAAAAAATACGCGACGGCGTCGCCGCGCACGCGCAAAAAAACGTGCAGATCTCAATCGTTGGCGTAGCGAAGCAAAGCGCCGTCCTCGGACGACTCGCGGTCGCCCTGGAGCTGGAGGCGACGTTTCACAAAAATTATCCATGCTATGTTCGCGTCGATCGGGACATAGAGAAAGAGTGCTACGATTTCGACAGTTCCTGGTTCGAGACATACGAAACAACGGAGGAAAACGCCTCCGGCCGCCGGTTGTACCAATCTCTCGGGCGTCTCCATCTCGTGAAGTTCGGGGACAGGCCAATGGATCCGGTATGGCCCGTTGATATCGCCGAATGGCAAGTGGGAAGCGCTGACCGCATTCTGGGGCAGCTCATGGCCGATGCCCAACAAGGCTTCCCCATTCCCGATTACCCGATGTGCATTCAGCGAGCGCATAACTATGCGAAAATATCCGGCCTCGAAGTCCAGGACCTCCAGGATATGCTTTTCCAAGGATTGTGCAGCAAACTTACAAATGAAGAGACCGAACGTCTGCTTCGCATGAAGCACCTGGGGCAGACGCTGGCGGATCTCAGATACAGGGAAGCCTGACCATGCTGTTCTCGAACGCGCGTATCGTTGGAACGTTCAAGGGTTTTCATGAGCGCGGCTTTGAATTTGCGGCCGAAATTATCGCCCCTTACGACGCGGGAATGCTCGATCGCCCTCAACTCGGCCAGTTCCTTCTCGTTGAGCTCGGCTCACGGGAAGAGGCCGCGCTCGGACGCATAACGCGCTTCGTTCCTTCCGGGTTGCTGACCACGCCGGAAGGTGAAGACTACGTCACTACCATGCAGCGCAGGCAACAAGAGGTGCCCGAAGACCTGAAGGAGCAGCGCTTGAAATATCGCGTCCAGGTAAAACTGCTGGGGGCCGTGCGCGCAAACGGAAGCGGAATCATCTATGTTCCATCACAGCGCAGGCTGCCGCATCTCGGCGCGCGCGTCGCATTGCCCAGCGATCAGGTTTTGCGGGAGCTGTGCAAGCTGAGCAGGGGAGAAACGGAGCTGGGGTCATACGTGTTGGGCGAATTCGTATTCTGCGGCGCCAGCCACAGACAGCGCCAGCCCGAACTGCTTTCTTGCGATCCCCGACTTCAGGTTACCTTTGACATTAAAAGCCTTGTGTCCCGCCGCTCCGTTGTTTTCGCGCGCGCGGGCTACGGGAAGTCCAACCTTGTCAAGTTTCTTGTCGCCGAGTTGTACAAGGAACAGCCCGTCACCTCGAGCGGCCGACCCGTCGGCGCGCTGATTTTCGATCCTGACGGCGAGTACTTCTGGCCTGATCGCGTCGCGAATCGCCCGGGGCTGTGCGACGTGCCGCACCTGAAGGATCGTCTTATCGTGTTCACCAACCGGCCGGCACCAAATCCGTATTATGGCAGCTGGAAGGCCGGCGAAGTGAAGCTCGACATACGAGATATTGCCCCGCGTGACGTGATCAGCATTGCGATTTCTTCCGATCGCCAATCCCAGCAGAACGTCCTCAAGCTGAAGAGCGTTTCACGCCCGAACTGGCGCGAACTCGTTGATCTGATCCACAAAAAGGAGCTTCGAGTCGAGGACAGTGAAATCGGAAAACTTCTTGGCTACAAGGATTCCCAAATTTTGAGCGCTGGGGTCGAAATCGCGGCGGCTCGCAGCAATATGTTCAATGTCGTGCGGACCCTTCACGACCCGAACAGCCAGGTGCTGGCGGGAACGCTCCGCGCTCTGGCCAAAGGGCAGGTTGTCGTCATCGACATCAGCCTGTTGAGTTCTGGCGCCGGCAACATGCTCGCCGGTCTGCTTCTCAGGCGGATTTTCTCGCATAATCAGGAGAACTTTACGGGCGGAAGTCCCGTAATCCCCGCCGTCGCCATCGTAGAGGAGGCGCAGAGCGTTCTCGGCCGCCGGCTGGACGATGCCAGCCCCTACGTGGAATGGGTGAAGGAAGGGCGCAAGTACGATCTCGGGGCCATGCTCGTTACGCAGCAACCGGGTTCGATGGCGCCCGAGCTGCTCAGTCAGGCGGACAACTGGTTTTGCTTCCATCTGCTCTCCGAAGGCGACGCCGGGGTTCTGGGAAAATACAACTCCCATTATTCACCGGACGTTCTCGCTCATCTCATCGCGGAGCCCATCCCCGGCAATTGCTACATGTGGAGCGCGCCGCACCAGCCCTTCGTGCTTCCGGTTCGACTGCGGGACTTCGGCGAAATCTATGGGGACAACATACGAAAAGAAGATGACGCGTCGCCCGCGGAAAACACCGGGGCGCAGGAAGTCATCAAGGAACGGGCGGACGCCATGATTCGCATCAAGGATTGCGTGCGGGAACAACTGAAAAACAATCGCACGAAGGGCGGATTCCCGGTTAGATTCTACAGGATACCCGATGCGCTTCCCGAAGGCCGCGAGGGGGTTGGGATCAAGGAAGGCCAATTGTACTATCTCATCAAGTCCTGCAAATCTCCCGAAGACCCCCATACGGAAGATGAGTTGAAACGCCCGATTCTTGATCTGTTGCTTGGAGAAGGCGCCCTATGCGTCAAGAAGCGCGAGAACGCGGATTACTACTGCGCCGCCCTGGAAGACTGGGAGCGCGCGCTCGGAAAGAAGCCGACGCTCTCGGATCCATGATGCCCGGCGCTTCAGATGCCCCCCCCTTCTCACTCGCTTGGCGAGTGCGGCGCTTCGTTGGCCGGTATCGTAACGGCGTTCATCAAAGGTCGATCCGACAAAGAGTAAAGCGAACGCGCTTGCCGCGTCACTTCGGGACGGGTTCGTTTGAAAAAGCGTTTCCCCGAAAAGCCGTCAGCTCCCCCTGAACTTCGGCTTGCGCTTTTCGTGAAAGGCCTCGACGCCTTCGCGGAAGTCGTCCGACTGGCGAAGCCGGGAGTAGCAGTGACCCTCCAGCTCGATGGCGGCGGAGAGGAGCGTGTCTTCGGTTTCGTTGAGCAGGCGCTTGGCCGTTCGCTGGGCCAGGGGCGCGAACCCGCGCAATTCGGCGGCCAGGGCGTCCGTGGCCGCTTCCAGCTCCTCGTCCGGGACGACTTCCGAGACGATGCCCCACTCGCGCGCCTGCCTGCCGGTGATGCGCTTCGAGCGCATGACGACGTCCTTCGTCCGCGCGATGCCGATCATCTTCTGGAGGCGCGCCGAGCCGCCGGAGCCGGGAATCTGGCCCAGGCGCTGCTCGGGGAGGGCGTAGAGCGCCGTCTCCGAGGCGACGCGGAAGTCGCAGGCGAGCGAGACCTCGAAGCCGACCCCGAAGCAGTAGCCGCGATTGGCGGCGACGACGGGCTTTTCGCACCGCGCGGGCGCGGCGATGTTGTCGGCCAGCTTCGAGACGTGCTCGGGCGATGCTTCCAGAAAGCCGCGAATGAAGCCGCCCGAGGAGAAGTTCGGGCCGAGAGCGCGGAGCACGATCACCCGCACCCGGTCGTCGCGGTCGAGACTCTCGAACGCGGCGCGCATCTCCTCGCGCTGCCCCATCGAAATGGTGTTCATGTCGCCGCGGTCAAGAACGATGTCGCCGCGCTGCCGGTCCGCGTCCACCTCGACCGTGAAGCCGTCGAAGCGCGCGCCTCGCGGATCCTCAAGCGCTTCGGTCGCCAAGGTGACTCCTCCCGCTTCGCGCCTCCTCATCGGCGCGAATGGTATCCCTTCCGTCCGGCGGACGCCATCCGCAGCAGGGACTTCTTGTCGATCTTGCCGCCGCCCACCCGGGGAAGCGCGCCCAGCTGAATGAATCGCGCCGGTATCTTGTAGGTGGCGAGTCCGCCCGCGCGCAGAAGGTCAATCAGGGCTTCGGGCTCGGGCGTCTTTCCTTCGTGCGCCTGAAAGAACGCCCAGGGCGCCTCGCCGTATTCGGGGTCGGGGGCGGCGACGACGGCGCACTCGAAGACGTCGGGATGCCTGGCGATTTCCCGCTCGACCTCTATCGGCAGGATTTTGTGGCCGCTGCGGTTGATGACGTCCCCGCCGCGGCCCAGCAGCGTCAGCCGCCCGTCCTCGCCGATGACCCCGATGTCGCCGGTCGCGCACCAGCCCTCCGACCAGACCGCCCGCGCGGCCCGCGGGTCGCTCCAGTAGCCGGAGGAGGCGTAGGGCGCGGAAACCCGGAGCCGCCCGATTCCGCCGGGAGGAAGCGCGCCTCCGCTCTCATCCTCGATGCGCAGGCGGCACCCCGGAAGCGGGAGGCCGACGCTGCCGTCGAGCCGAAGGGCGGCCGGCTCCCGAACGTCCGCGTGCCCGAAGCCGGGGCATTCCATGCTTCCCGCCGCGACCACGACGCGGCAATTCGTCAGGCTTTCGAGGCGGCGGGCCGCCTCGAGATCGGCGACCGCCGTGCCGACCCGCACGACGCGCAGCGAGCCGAGATCGAAGGAGGCGAGGTCTTCGCGCGCCAGCCGGGCGAGGACGACCGGCACCGTCGTCGCCGCGGTGATCCTCGCTTCCTCGACGAGCCGGAGGAGGTCGCGCGCCTTGTAGCCGTCGGGAAAGGTGAAGGCGCAGGGCGCCGCGCCGGAGGCCGCCCAGACCAGAAGCCCCGCCGCGCCCGACATCGGCGCGAAGACGCCGACGTTGTCGTCCTCCCCGAGGCTCAACCTTTCGGCGATGGCGCGCCCGACGCAGACCTGCGCCGCCTCCGGCCATTCGCACAGCTTGGGGAGGCCGCTCGATCCGCTCGAGACCGTGATCAGGGAAACCTCGTCGAAGCGGAAGCCTCGGCCGGCGATCCGTCCGGGGGCGCCGGCGTCCCGCGGGGCTTCGCGCAGGGCGGGCCAGCTCAGCCACCCCTCTGGCGCTTCCTCCGAGAGGAGGACGCGAAGGACGGGTTCGGCGCGACCGGCGAACGCCTCGTTCAGCCAGGCCGTTCGATCCTCGTCCATGGCTTCGGGCGAGACGAACACGGCGGCGGGGTCGAGTCGCCGGCGGGCGTGTTCGAGCTCCCTGCGCCGCCACTGCATGGGGGCGAAGCAGCCGATGATTCCGGCTTTCTTGAGCGCGATCCGCAGGATCATTTCGCGGTTCGAGGAAGTCATCTGCGCGAGGGCGCGGGCGCCGCGCGGAATCCCGCGGGCGATCAGGCTCGCGGCGATCCGGGCGGTCGCCTCATCCAGCCGCCGCCAGGTGATTTCCTCCTCCGCGTCGCGGCAGGCGGTCTTGTCGGGAAAATCCCGCGCGTAGGCTGCGTATCGCCCGACCATCGTCTCGCGCGACCAGTGCCCGGCCGCGAGATGCGCCTCGATTGCGGCGCGGTCGAGAAGAGAGGGCTTCACGTCCCAAGTCCCGGGCTAGCGGCCCCTGTATCGGGGAGGGCGCTTTTCGGCGTAGGCCCTGAGCGCCTCGCGGCTGTCCTCGGTCGCCATGCAGATGGCGTAGAGCTTGCGCTCGTAGTCGATGCCCGTCAGCAGGTCCGTCTCCATGGAGCGCAGGACGGCGTCGCGCCCGGCGGCGAAGGCCATGGGCGCCTGCGCGCCCAGCTCGCGCGCCAGCTCCTTCGCGCGGGGCAGCAGGTCGGCGAGCGGCAGAACCTCCGTGACCAAGCCGATGGAAAGCGCTTTTTGCGCGTCGATTCGCTGTCCGGTGAGCACCATCTGCATCGCCCAGCCCAGGCCGACGAACCGGGAGAGGCGCTGCGTGCCGCCCGAGCCGGGAATCTGGCCCAGGCTGATCTCCGGCTGCGCGAGCTGCGCGTTTTCGCTCGCTACGCGGACGGTGCATCCCATGGCGAATTCGAGGCCCGCGCCGAAGCAGTAGCCGTTGATCGCGGCGACGGTCGGCTTGCCGAGGCGCTCCACCGCGGTCGGCAGGTCCTTCCTGAGCGTCGCCGAGGGCCCCATCTCGGAGAGGAGCGTCCGTTGCTCGAGCTCCGGGATGTTGGTGCCGGCGCAAAACGCCTTGTCCCCGTGTCCGGTGAACACGATGGCGCGGACCGCGTCGTCGGACTCGGCGCGGCGAACGCAGTCCAGCAGATCGACCCGCATCTGGTGGGTCATGGCGTTTCGCCGCTCGGGCCAGTGAAGCGTCGCGATCAGCAGGTCCCCGTCCATTTCGGTGAGCACGTTCTCGTAAGGCATGGGAGAGCCGCCTCCTCATTTCCCCTGAGTTTTTCGCGCCGGCGCCCGGCGCGGCCCGCATCCGAAGGCCCGTCCGCTTCTTTCGTCCGCACGGGGCTTTCCCGCCCGGACTCCCTTCAAGCGCCGAGTTTCAGCTTGAGCCAGTCGAAAATCTCGTGCGCGTAGGGGGGGACGTTGTCCATCTGGCAGTGCTGGGCGCCGGTTTCCGTCCCCTTGACGATTCGGAGCGTCTTGTCCCTGGAGCCTGCGGCCCTGTAGAGCTTGCGCGCCTCGGCGAGGGATATCTGTTGGTCGCCCTCTCCGTGAATCAGGAGAAACGGGCAGCGCATCTTCTGCGCCACGCCGTCGAGCTTGAAGCCTTCGAGCTTCTCCAGGGACTCCTCGGTGGAGCCGGAGTTGAAAATCCAGTTCAGGTGATGCCCCGGAACCGAGAGCGCCGTCCTGTAGGCGGCGTCGATGCGCTCCCGCCAGACTTTTTGATAGTCCCAAATCGCCCCCCAGGCCACGCACGCCTTGAAGCGGCGCTCCATGCCGGCGTTTCGGGGCGCGTAGTAGCCGCCCAGGCTGATGGCCATGACGCCCGCGCGCTTCGCGTTCACGTCCCTGCGCTTCTCCAGATAGTCGAGCGCCGCCGCGCCCGCGGCTTCGTGGTCGTGCCGCAGGTAGAGCTTTCGGAAGCGGATGGCCTCCCCGTTTCCGGGCGCGTCCACGGCCAGCACGCTCATCCCCCGGCGCGCCAGATCCTCCGCTCCCAGCAGGTATTGAATCTCCTTGGAGACGTCGAAGCCGTCGAAGGACACCACCACGGGCGGCTTCGCCTTTCTCGTGTTCCGGGCGTGGACGAAGAGGCCGGGAAGCGCCTTTTTGCCTTCGAAGGGAATTTCCACATGCTCGACGCGCGGAGAATCCGTAAGCGCGGCGAAGCGCCTGAAGGAATCCAGCGACTTGCGGTAGGCGTCGTTCGCCGCCTTGTCCTTGGGCGTCCGGAAGCGCTCGCCGAGCTGATAGTAGAAGCAGGCGCGCTTGTGGAAGGCGGCGGCGGAGAGCGCGTTCTTCCTTCTGGCGGCGGCCATCCCCAGGGCGCGCATTCTGTCCGCCTCCCTCACCCACTCGGCGAACCAGGCGTCGTCGTCGCCCACCCTGCCGGCGAGCCTTCGGCAGACGCGATCCACCTCTCCCATCGTGGCGGCGCCCCAATAGGAGGTGGAGCAGGCGATGCTCACGCCCGCGGACCAGCGGTAGTCATCCGAAAAATACGCGAACCAGGGTTCCTTGCCGACGGCTTTTGCCATGGAGGATTTCTCCTTGCGGAAAGCGGGAAACTCTCGTGAACGCCCTTGAGCGATTATCTCATGGATTCGTCCATCGTATCACGGCGCCGCTCCCGGCGTCATCGCCTCGGGGGGGCCTCCTCGAGAGCGGCCGCCGCTTTTGTAGTAGGATGTCGCCCGCCCCGCCCTTTTCCGGCGTCGGAGCATGAAGGAGACGAGCATGAGCATATCCGATGAGGCGCTCGCGCGGCTCAGGGAGCTGGACACGCCCACGGTGTCGAACGCGGTGGAATCCTTCGGCGTCCGGCCCGGGAGCCTGGGCCACGCCGACGCGGGCGTGCGGTGCATGTTTCCCGAGCTGGGCGCCGCGCTCGGCTTCGCCGTCACGTTCACGACGAGCGAATACGCGCCGGGCGAGGCGCGCTCGAACGAGGAGCGCGCCGCCCTCTACCGCGCCGTGGCGGACGCGCCCAGGCCCTGCGTTCTCGTCCATCAGGATTTGGGCCCCAGGCCGCGCTCCGCGTGCTTCTGGGGAGAGATCATGTCGAACCTGTTTTCGCGCCTCGGCGCCGAGGGCGTGGCGACGGACGGCGCCGCGCGCGATCTGGACGCCATGCGCGAGGCGGGCTTCAAAACCTGGTGCGCGGGAACGACCGCCTCGCGCGGAGACGTTCGCGTGTCGTCGGTGAACGCGCCGGTATCGGTCGGCGGCATGGCCGTCCTGCCGGGCGACCTGATTCACGCGGACGCGAGCGGGGTCGTCGTCGTGCCGAAGGAGATCGCCCCGGAGGTTCCCGACGCCGCCCGGCGGGTGCTGGACAAGGAGGCGAAGATGCTCGAAGCGATTCGGGCCGAGAATTTCGACCTGGACGATCTCATCCGGCGGTTCTGGGGGTAGGGGCGGGTTTGGCCCGTCCGTAAAAGAGGCATTTTGTAGTAGGATGGTTCCCGACGGTGAAGGTGAAAAGACCTCATGCCGCCGTTTTGAGGCGGAAATGAACATTAGATGACAGGCTGAAAAAGACGCGGCATTTTGGAAGGGAGCGAATGTTGCGTATGAGCCGGTCCCAACCGCTTTTTCAAAAGATTCTCGGCGGCCGATCTGATGGAAATATCCGCTTTGACGATTTGCGCAATCTGCTCCGGAACCTGGGGTTCATCGAGCGGATACGGGGGAGCCATCATATATTCAGAAGGGAGGGCGTCGCCGAGAGAATCAATCTGCAGCGAGACGGTGGGCAGGCGAAACCCTATCAGGTGCGGCAGGTTCGCTCGGTACTTCTGAAGTGCGAGCCGGGGGAGGGCGAGTGATGTACAAATACGAGATCATTCTCTACTGGAGCAACGCGGACGGCGCTTTCGTGGCGGAAGTCCCGGAGCTTCCCGGTTGCATGGCGCATGGCGACACGCAGGAAGCCGCGCTTAAGAACGTCAACCAGGCCATGGTTCTGTGGATCGAGACGGCGAGAGAGTTCGGCGATCCGATACCGGAACCAAAAGGCGAGCGCCTGATGCTTGCGTGAAGGGGAGGGAGTTCGGAGGGATGCCGAAAAATCTCATTTGAACAGCCGAACGGCTTTTCCATAAGCGTACACTTGTGGCCTTGCCTGTCTCTTTTCTTGAATGCTGTTTGTTAGAATCTTGAAGACAGATTCGGCATGGAGCCGGAATTTCATCTCTCTGTAGTGGCCTTCGCTGTCGTGCCGATCTCAATTTCTCCGATGTTTTTTCCATGGAGTGAAGACAGGAAAGTAACTTTTTGGTCGTCCATCTCCTTAGAATTTCTGGCCTTTGAATTACGAAGCGTTACATCCGATGCGAGGGTAGCCACGACTTCATCTTTATGGAAAATGTGAAATATCTTTTTTGATTTGTCTATTTTGGCCTTGCCGGGGAAGAGGCTCAAGTAATCCGCATTACCACCATCGAATAATGCCTTGTTCAGGAACGCATTAAATATCTTCGGCTGTTGTAATTCTGCCAGAAGTCTTTGCATTTGTGGCTGCAGTCTGGTTTTTGCTTGAAGTTTTTCAGCTTTGTAGTCTTGAAATGTTGGAGGATATGCGTCGATACAATCGACCATAATGTTCGCCACGTTTCCGATTCCCTGAAAGATGGTGTTCGTTTTCAGGCGTTCGCGACTATAGAGGAATATCTGCCACCAAACGCCCGCCTTGACTGAATGAGAGCGATGTTGGCGATCAATTACATCTTTTTTGTCCGTATGCGCCCCCAGATTGACTTCTCCGCCGATTAACTCCGCGAAATCATACTCATTCAGATGCCCCGCTATTTTCACTTCGCTTGCATGGTCGGAAGTCATTGCTCGTCGCGCGTGCATTTAACTGTCCTTCACGATCAGGAGTTCGTGTGAAGCTTTGACGTAATCCCGCGCGCCGTTCTCGATGCGGTTTTTGCCGATGCGGGTCTCCCCCTGTCCCAGGGTGTATTGCCATTCCACCTCGATGACGCGGAAATCCGCATACCATTCCCTGATTCGCGCGCAGTCGTTGTAAGAGAGAATGAAGCCCCCCTCGCGTGAATGCAGCAAATCCCGCAGCCGCTCGTGGTCGAAGCCCTTGTGGTGGACGGGAAAGTTTCTCTGGGGATAGATGCCCCGGAACATGCGGCTGTCGCCAGCCAGATAATAGGGCGGGTCGCAGTAGAGAAAATCCCCCCTGCGGCGCGGCAGGGCGTCCTCGAAGGCGCCGTGCGCCACGCTAAGATTCGGGCAGCGGAAAGTCCGCACCTTCTCCAGCAGCCGCCCGAAGCGCGCCGGCTCCTCGTAGATTCTGGACATCCAGCCGAGGAAGCCCGGGCCGTAGCTCAGGTTGTGGTTGAACCAGTAGTGCGCGGCGAGCTCCAAAGGCTCCGTGATGGACGCCTCCTTCTTCCAGTGGGCTTTCAGACGCTCCTTCACCCGGGCGTAGTCCGCCTTGTCGGGCTTCCATCGCGCTATCCGCCCGGCCAGTTCGACCGGCGAGCGCAACTGAACCTCCCAGTAGTTCGCGAGAACGTCGAACGCGTCGTAGCCCTGAACCTGAATCCCCAGCTCGTTGGCGCAGGCGATTTCCACCGAGCCGCCGCCGAAGAAGGGGGAAACCAGGCGCGTGACGCCGGGCGGCAGCTGCTCGATGACGTGTCCGACGGCCAGGCTCTTGCCGCCGGCGTAGCGCAGGGGCAGGTTTCCATACCGCTTGTATTCGTAGCGGCCCGCGCTTTTCAGACCGCAGAGAAATTCCCTGCGCCTGCGCTCTATGGCCGAACCCGCACCGAACGGGCGCCGCGAGGTCTCTCCCAGGGCCCTTTTCACCGAAGGAGAGGCTGCCAGCTGTTTCGCCATGCCTGGGTCCGTGGGCGGATCATCCGGAGCGTCTTGCCTCCCGAATATGGCATCAGGGGCGCGAGGAGGCAACGGTTCTCATCGCCTCCCGGGAATCACGCGCCGAGCTTCTCCTTCAGCCAGTCGAACATGTAGGCCGTGCCGATGGCGTAGTTGTCCCGCTGGCAGTGCTGGGCGCCGCCCTCCTTCACGGTGAACACCTTGAGCGTCTTGTCCTTCGAGCCGACGGCGTTGTAGAGCGCCTTGGCGTCTCGGAGCGGAATCTGCTTGTCGTCCGCCCCGTGGGTGACGAGAAACGGGCAGCGCATCTTCTGCACGACGCCGTCCAGCCGGAAGTCCTCGAGCCTGACGAGGGCGTCCTCGAGCGAGTCGGCGTTCAGAATCCACTGGATGTGGTGGCCGGGAACGGAGAGCTCCGCCTTGAAGGAGGCGTCGATGCGCTTCTTCCAGGTGGCGTGGTAGTCCCAGATCGCCCCCCAGGCCACGCACGCCTTGTAGCGCCGCTCCAGGCTGGCGATGCGCGGGGCGTAGTAGCCGCCCAGGCTGATGGCCATGACGCCCGCGCGCCTGGCGTTCACGTCCCTGCGCGTCTCCAGGTAGTCGAGGGCGGCCGAGCCCGCCGTCTCGTAGTCGGGGCGCAGGGGGATTTTCCGGAAGCGGATGGCCTCGCCCGTGCCGGGGCCGTCCATCACCAGGCAGCTCATGCCCCGGCGGACGAGGTCCTCCACGCCCCGGAGGTATTGAAGCTCCTTGTTCACGTCGAGCCCGTCGAAGAATACCACGACGGGCGGCCTGCTCTTTCGGGTGTTCTCGGCGTGGACGAGATAGCCGGGCAGCTTCTTGCGCCCCTCGAAGGGAACCTCCACGGCCTCGATCTTCGGCCGATCCGTCAGGCGCGCGAAGCGGCGGAAGGCGTCGAGCGACTTCTTGAACGTGGCCAGCGCGCGCTTGTCCTTGGGCGTCCGGAAGCGCTCGGCCATCTGGTAGTAGCAGACGGCGCGCTTGTAGTGGGAGGCGGCGGAGAGGTCCCGCTTTTTTCTCTGGGCGGCGCGGCCCAGGTCCCGCACGGCGTCGCCCATGCGATCCCACTCGCGGAACCAGAGCGCGTCGTCGCCGAGCTTCCTGTAGAGGCGGCGGCAGACCTTGTCCACCTCTCCGATTTCGGCCCCGCCCCACTGCGCGCCGGAGACCATGCCGCAGACGGCGGCCGACCACCGATAATCCTCCGGAAAATAGGTGAACCAGTTGGTGTTCGCAGGCGCTTCCGGCATGGGAGACCTCCTCGCGGCCCGCATCCGGGGCGCGCGAGGGCGAAGGTCGCCCGGGCGCTTCGCGCGCGGATGCGGGCTTTCGGGTTGAATGTCCGTTGCGGGGATCATATCTTTGTTCCGCGCCGGGAATCAAACCGGCGGGCCGACGCGCCGCGGACGCCTGCGCGGAGAGGGGAGGAGCGCCGATGGGCGGAAACGAGGACTTCGGCGAGGTTCTCGCCTATATCGAGCGAAACGCGGATCGCTTCGTGGCGGACCTGCAGGAGCTCTGCCGCCAGCCGAGCGTCTCGACGACCGGCGTCGGCGTGCGGGAGATGTCCGCCCTGCTCGAGGAGCGCGTGGCGCGCTCGGGCCTCGAGACGGCGCTCCACGAGACGGAGGGAAACCCGATTCTCACCGCGCGCCTCGAGGGCGCGGGGGAGAAGACGCTCCTGTTCTACAACCACTACGACGTGCAGCCCGCCGAGCCGCTCTCCGAGTGGAGCAGCCCCCCCTTCGACGCCCGGGTGGTTGATGGGCACGTCATCGCCAGGGGCGCGACGGACAACAAGGGGAACATCGTCAGCCGGCTGGCGGCGTTCGAGGCGTTTCTGGCGGTGCGCGGCGAGCTGCCCTGCTCGGTGAAATACATCATCGAGGGCGAGGAGGAGGTGGGCAGCCCTTCGCTCGATCCCTTCGTGAAGAGCCGCAAGAGCCTGCTCGCCGCCGACGGGTGCGTCTGGGAGGACAACACCACGCGGGTGGACATCCCCGTGCTCTCGCTGGGCAACAAGGGGCTTTGCTACATGGAGCTGACCTGCCGGACGGCGAACGTGGACTTCCACAGCTCGAACGCCCAGATCTACGAGAACGCGGCCTGGCGGATAGCCTGGGCGCTCTCGACGATGAAGGATCAGGACGAGAACGTGCTGGTGGAGGGGTTCTACGACGACGTTCTGCCGATCACGGAAGCCGAGGAGGCGCTCATCCGGCGAATCAGGCCCTACGACGGGCGCGATCGCATCGAGAAGTTCGGGCTGCGGAGGTTTCTCCTCGGCATGAAGGACGAGGACCTGCCCCGCCGCCACCTGGCCTCGCCCACCTTCAACATCGCGGGCTTCGACGGCGGCTACACCGGCGAGGGGGTGAAGACCATCGTCTCGGCGCGCGCGCGCGCCAAGGTGGACTGCCGCCTCGTGCCGAACCAGGACCCCTTCAGAATCAGGGACTGCGTGCGCGCGCACCTGGACGGGCATGGGTTCGAGGACATCGGCGTGGAGCTCCTGTTCACCTCCTGGCCGGCGAAGAGCGACCCGGAGGCCGACATCGTGCGCGCCTGCAGCGCGGCTTCCCGAAGGCTCTACGGGGAGGACGCCGTCATCAACCCCTTCGGCAACGGGAGCACGCCGACCTGGATCGTGCTCAGGCGCCTGGGAATCCCGCTGGCCTCCACGGGCGTGGGCCGCATCACCTCGCGCACGCACAGCGCGAACGAGAACCTGAAAATCGAGCACCTCATCGACGGGGCCAAATACATGGCCGCCATCTGCGAGGAGTTCGCCCGGCTGTAGATTCGACGGAGAGCGAGCGGGGGCCGCGCCGGCGCGGGCGTCCGCTTTCGGGGCCATGGAGCCGACGGAGGGGAGAGCCGCCATGCACGTGTTCGATCTGGAAAAGGAGCAGGAGTTCAGCAGCGAGAAGCACGTGGAGAAGATTCTGGGGAGGTTCGAGGAGGGCGACGTGACCGTCGCCTGCTGGGAGCCCGGGCAGGTGAGCCCCTATCACTGCCACCCCTACGCCACCGAAATCTACTTCTGCTGGAAGGGCGGCGGCAGGATGAAGACGCCCACGGGCGAGACGGAGGTCGTCCCCGGCTCCTTCATCGTGCATCCTCCGGGCGAGCTGCACGAATACGCGAACGGCGCGGAGCGCACCCTCCTCTACCGGGTGCGGTATGGCGGCGACAAGACCTCGCGCCACAAGGAATGGCCGACGAATCCGGACTGGAGGCAGAGGCCCGAGGACGCGGAGTATTTCGGGAGCGCGTGATCCCGCCGCCCGGGGCGGGACGGCCTACTTCGCGGCTTCGATGAGCCGCCGGTAGGCGGCGGTGAAGCCCTTGAGGGAGACGGGCACCCGGAAGAGGGTCTCCCCCGTCGCCTCGACCGTGTCCACGTTGAGAATCCTGCCCTTTCGCATCAGCCGCGCCCTCCTCGCGTCCACCTGCCCCCGGACGACGCAGCCGTGCGCCAGACAGGTGCGGAACCGCAGGGCGAACGCCTTGCCCTTGTCCACCCGCAGGCGCACCCCCCGGTCCAGCAGGAGGCCGAACGGGGTGAGCAGCGTGAGCGGCATTTTGTCGCCGACGGGCGCCCCCAGGGTCACGATCAGCAGCCGGTGATGCCGCCCCGTGCTCTTGTCCTTCCAGTCGATGCGCTGCTGGAGGACGCACGAGCGGGCGGGCGGCTTTTTCGCCGCCTTTTTCTTCGGGGCGCCGTCCTTGGCGTTCGCCTCGAGGACGCCGCAACTCACCCGCCAGGCGCCGTAGGTTTCCGAGAAGGATTTGGGCGCGGCCGCCGCCTCCGCGCGGCCCGCCGGAATCGCTCCCAGCAGCGCCGCCGCGATCGCCGCCGCGATCGCCCGCCGCCCAATCCGGGAAGCCGCCGCTTCGGGGCGGCCCGGCCGCCGCTTCCCTGCCCGTTCGACCCGTCGCATGTTCATCTTCTCTCGCATGTGGGCAGAAGCGGAAAGGATTGCAGGCGGGCGGATGCTCGAGTGAAAGCTTCTCAAAACCGCCGCCCGCTTGTCAAGGCCCGCGCGAGCCGCTTCTTCTTTCCGCCCCGCGCCGGGGAGCGGCCCGCGCCCTCGCCGACCCGCAAACGAGCCCATATATGCGCCCCCTACGGCGGCGGTGGCGAGGGTTTCGTAGGGGCGGTTCGCGAGCCGCCCGTTTTCAGGAAGGGTTCGCGCCACAGGCGGCGGGGCGTTCCCGAACGCCCCCTACGGGATGGCTGCGCGGAGCAAGTGCGGGCGGATGCGGGCAGATGCCGCGGCCGCGCGAAATACCCCCTCCGGGCGCCCCTTGATTCCCATAATCTTTTTATTTTCAATGAGTTGATATTTTTTTCCGCGCTCCGAAGGGTCTTGAATTTGTCGAAAAAAGGCGCGAATTTGCGGGATAAGGCCGTGAATTTGTCTTATTTTGTCGAAAACGGGATCGTTTTCATCATGGCGCGAACGACGCGCGCGCGGCGCGCCTGCGGAACCCGCAATCCGGGGCCGGCGGGACGCGCCCCGACGCGAGCTGCCTTCGTCGTCATCCGCTTCCCGAAGTCCATGCGTTCGCCTCCTCCCTCTCGCGGCGGATTCTCGCGCGTTCTCGGGGAAGCCCGATAACCGCAAATGCGGGCAAATGCGCGCGGCGACCGGGCGGGGGCGGCAACGGTTTCGCAGGGGCGGCTCGCGAGCCGCCCGTTTTGGCGGCGTGGGCCGACAACCCGGCGATTGTCCGTTTGGTTGGCGGGGCGGGGCGTTCCCGAACGACCCCTACGGGATTATCACGCGGCGGCGGGACGGGAATCCGGCGAAGGACAACCACGGGGGTTGTCCCTACGATTGCCGTAATCGCCGCGCGCCGCCGCAAAACCCGTCATTCCGGCGAAGGCCGGAATCCGGAACCAGGGCGCGCGGCGGCGAACGGGCGTTCCCGGTCAATCCATGCGCGGGTTCATGGTTTCGCAGGGGCGGCGCCTCCCCGGGGCCGCCCCACAATTCGGGAACCGCCCGTTTTGAAGGAAGACGATCAAAACCCTGGATTCCGGCCTTCGCCGGAATGACGGCCGGGGATGCCCCCTACGGCGGTGAACGCGGGTTTCATGGTTTCGTAGGGGCGGTTCGAGAACCGCCCGTTGGGGGAGGAATTCGCATCGGCGGGAGCGGGTCGTTCACGAACGACCCCTGCGGGATTGTCACGCGGCGGCGGGACGGGAACCCGGCGAAGGACAACCACCGGGGGTTGTCCCTACGGGCGGCGGCGATTTTGATTTTGCGTAGGGGACGCATTCATGCGTCCCGCGCCGTTCCCGTTTGTGGCGGCGGGTCGTTCACGAACGACCCCTACGGGCGAAATGCGCGAAGGACACGCAGGGGGTTGTCCCTACGATTCGCCCCTACGCGAATGCGCCGCCGGGCGAATCCTAGAACCTCACGCCCAGGCTGAGGCGGCCGCCGTAGGTCTTCTCGCCGGAGCCCAGGCCGGAGGCGGAGAGGTCGGCGTCCAGCGAGAAGCAGCCCGCGCGCCAGCGCGCCCCCATCCCCAGCAGAAGGCGGGTCTTCTCCGCGCGCGCGTGGAGCCGCTCGCCGGAGACCTCGACCGTCGTCCTCTCGCCGCTCAGGATCTCCTCCACGTCCGCCGAGCCGCGCAGGGCGAGCCTCCCGCCCCCCACGTCCAGGGGATCGGCGGCCTCGGCGAGCACCCCCACCCCGCCCGTGAGCCTGTCGCCCCGGACGAGCGAGAAGCGCGCCCCGGTCGCGTCGGTGAAGTCGTCCATCGAAAGCCGCGATCTCGCCAGCCAGGCGCGGGGGGTGAAGGAAAGCCTCGCGCTTCGGAACGCCGCGCGCCGCCCGGCCTCCATCTCCAGGGAGCGGACGATCGCCCCCGCGTCGCTCTTGAGCGCGCCCATGCCCTTCGAGGAGAAGTCGGCGAGGTATTCCGTCGCCAGCAGACCCCCGCTCACGTACCAGCCGCCCGCGCTCCGCCAGGAGCCGCCCGCGCCCAGACCCAGACCCTCGACCTCCATCTTCCCCCTGTCGCCCGGCGTCGAGACGCGCGCGGAGCCCTCCGAGAGGCGGATGAGCCCCCAGGCGCTCAGCCCCCGCGTCCAGGGAAGGAAAACCTCCCCGCCCGCCTCCGCCTCGAAGCGGTCGAACTCGCGCTTCCCGCCCACGGTCGAGCCCCCCGAGCCCGAGCTCCGCGCCCCGGAGAGCCTGACCCACACGGGCGCGTCCGGGGAGAAGAGACCCCCGCGACCCCCCGGCCCCGAGCCCGCGCCTCCCGCCCCTCCCGCGCCCCCGGCGGCCAGACGCGCCAGAAGCCCCGGAAGCGCCTCGTAGAGACCCGCGCGCGGAGCGAAAACATCGATGAAGTCGGCGGAGGAGAAGTTCCGACCCAGAATGGTCCCGCTCGGCCGCACGGCGACGTTCCGCGCCCCGATCGTCGCCACGACGCCCGTCGCGCCCCGCTCCGCGTCGTGCAGCCGCAAGCCGTTGACGAGGATGTCCGTGCCGCCCCTCTCGTTCCTGATCCAGCCGTCGCCGATGGCCTCCCGCACCCGGCGGGTGGGGGGCAGGCGCAGACCCAGGCGCAGGCGCGACGCGGCGTCCCCCAGGGATTCCACCGCTATCCCGTCCACGCCCGACAGACGCCCCGCGGCGCCCAGCGCGAGCGTCCCGCCACGATCAAAGCGCACGCGACCCGCCGACCCGTCCAGCCGCACCGCGCTGGCCGCCAGATGAATCGTTCCCGCCACCTCGCCGCCCTCGGAGACCGCGACCGTATGATCGCCCGCGCCCAGCCCTTCCACGTCGCCTTCCACCAGACCGGAGATGATCGCCGTGAAATCGCCCGCGACCTCGCTGTGGATGTTCCCCGCGACCCCGCCGCCGGGGGCGACGTTCACCGTATGATCGCCCGACCCCAGCCCCTCCACGTCGCCTTCCACCAGACCGGAAATGATCGCCGTAAAATCGCCCGCGACCTCGCCGCGGAGGTCGCCTTCGACCCTCCCCGCCACCGTCGCGTGGAAATCCCCGGACCCGTCCGCCAGGACGCCCACGCCGGACGCCGCGCTGATCCTCCCCGCCGCGCCCACCGCGAGCCTGCCGCCGCCCTTCATATAGACGCCCGCGCCGGCTCCGCCCGCGACCCGCCCGTCAATCGAGACGCTCTGGGCGAGAAAATTTCCCGCTCCCGCGCCCGCCCCTGAAAGATAGAGCCCGTTCGCGCCGCCCGAGACACTCGCGCCCTCGGCCACGCGCACCGCTATGCCCCCGTTCCTCTCGTGAGGAACCGCGTAGAGCGCCTCCACGCCGTTGCCCTCGGCGGCTATCGTCCCTCCGGTCACGTCCACGCGGATGTCGCCCGCGTTGTAGCTCGCCGCGAGCCGGCGGACGTCGTTCTTCCAGGCGTCCGCGTAGCCTTCGGGAAGGGCGGCGAGAGCGCCCTCCAGATCGCCGCCCGTCAGCGCCGCCGCCAGAACCGCCCGCTCGGCCGCCGTGAGGGCCTGCTGCGCCGCGAGCGTTTCCCGCTCCTCATCCGACAGGGGAGGCCAGTAGCGGCGCGGAGGGACCAGGTTCGGATCCACGTCGCCCTCCGCGACGCGCCTGGCGAGGGCGCGGTGCTCCTGGGCGACGGCGCGGACGCCCGCGCGCGAAAGCCCCAGAATCCCGCCCGCCTCCGCCTCCGCCGCGGCGAAGTTCCCGGTCGGCTCATGGCCGCGCTTGCGAAGAAGCTCCCGCGCCTGCGCCTTCCAGTCGTCGTCGTAGGCGGCGGGAAGGGCGGCGAGCGCCGTATCCAGCGCGTCTGAATCACCCGCCGTGACGGCGTCCAGGACGGCGCGCTCGCCCGTCGAGAGCGTCCCGTCCTCCCCCGCCACCCTGGCTCTTATGAAGTCGTCCATCACGCCCACGCCGACGGTGATGTCCCCGCTCGTCTCGACGTGGAGGATGGGCTCCGTCCGCTCCTGGGGCGGGTCGGCGGCTTCTTCCCCCTCCCCCTCGGCCTCGTCCGCTTCCTCCGCGAAGGTGGAGCCGCTCGAAAGCTCGACGCGGGCGAGAACGCCGACGGCGCGCGCCTCTATCTCCCCCGCGTGCTCGATGCGAATGCCGTCCGCCGCGATCTCCCTCCGCGCGTTGGGCGCGGCCTTGTTCTCCAGCCGCGCCTCCGCGCCGACGCCGAACGGCGTCTTTATCGCGCTCTCCGCGTCAATCGTCACGGAGGCGGAGCCCGCGTCGACATGGCGGACGTATGCGCCGACGGCGCCCAGCCCCTCCGTAGAGACGGCGGCGGCGCGCAGGGAGACGAAGGTTTTCGTCTCCACTCGGAGTCCCCCGCCCGGCGTCGAGTAGTCCGCGAAGACGCCGTGAGCCCCGTCGCCCTCCGTCGAGACGGCGCCGTCCCGGAAGTCGAGGAAGATGGAGCCCTCCCCATTCCGGAAGTAGAGGCGGGCGTGGACGCCGTGGGAGGCGCGGCCCTTCGTCCGGATGTCGACGCCCGCGATGCCGCCCGCGTCGTCGCCCGCCCCGGGGTCGCCCGCGTCGAGGCGGGACACATCGATATAGACGGCTGTGGCATCGTCGCCCTCCGTCGAGACGGCGCCGCCCCGGAACCTGAGGACGGCCCTGCCCGAGCCCGACGTATAGCCTCTGATATGGAAGCCCCTGGCTTCCTCGCCTTTCGTCGTGACGGAGACGTCCTCCAAATCGAAGACGATGCCGTCGGTGACGGCTCTGACGCCGGTGGCGCGCGCGCCGCTCGTCGAGACGCGAAAATCCTTCATCCCGATGAGGGTGCTGGCGGGGCGGCCGCTGAGTCTGAAGTGGTTGATATTGAGGCCGTAGGCGTAGTCGCCCGTTGTCGTGACGGAGCCGTCCCGGGCGTCCATCTCGATGTCGCCCTCCAGGGACCCAAAATAGACGCCGTAGCCGAAGTCGCCGCTCGTCTCGATGGAGGAGCCGCCCTCCATTCTGAACAGGGCGTCGCCGTAGCCCCCGTCGATCCGGGCGCCAGAGCCGCTGCTCTTGACGACGACGCCGTTCGCCAGGTGAACGCTGACGTCGCCTCTGCCCGCCTGCTGGCCCCGGACGCCGTAGTTGAAGCCGCCGGTCTGCGTGACGGAGCCGCCCGACACCCTGACGGCGAGGCTGCCGGTCTGTATCCGGCCGCCGAAGCCGCGCGCCCGGTAGCCATAGACGGGCGTGTTCGCCGCCTTGACGGCGGTGTCCGTCACGCTGACCCTGATGGAGCCCGCGCCGTCGTGTCTGGCGAAAACGCCGTGGGACCAGTCTCCGCCCGTGAGATCGCTGTCCGTCACGTCGATCTCGATGGAGCCCGTGCCGTCGATCTCGCCGTGAATGGCGGGGGTGCCGATCGGCGCCGTGATGGTGACGCTCGCCGCGTTGATGTCGACGTTGGCGGTGGTTCCGCTGGCGACCTGGCACCTGATCGTGTCGGTCGCGCCCGGCGCGTCGCTGCAAACCGCCGCGGCCCGCGCCTCGCCCGCGCAGAGGAAGATCGCCAGAAAGGCCCCCGGGACGAGCGCGGCCGCCCGCGCCCTCACGCCGCGCTCCTTTTCATGTCGGTGAGTCGGTGAGTCGGTGAGTCGGTGAGTCGGTGAGTCGGTGAGTCGGTGAGTCGGTGAGTCGGTGAGTCGGTGAGTCGGTGAGTCGGTGAGTCGGTGAGTCGGTGAGTCGGTGAGTCGGTGAGTCGGTGAGTCGGTGAGTCGGTGAGTCGGTGAGTCGGTGAGTCGGTGAGTCGGTGAGTCGGTGAGTCGGTGAGTCGGTGAGTCGGTGAGTCGGGCGCAGTATGCCGCGTTTTCAGGGCGCGGCCAAGCTCTCGGGCGGACATGGAATCAGGTCTCCTCGCGCGTTCCATCCTGATGACGAATTCATCCGTTCCCGTTCCCGGTCGAACGGCGGGAGATTATGCGGATGCGGAGCGGGTCTTGTCAACAAAAAAACCGACAGCCCCCGCGGGGACGGCGGAGGACGCGGGGGGCATGGCTTCGCAGGGGCGGTTGCCTATGATGATGGGCCGTAGGGGCGGTTCGGGAACCGCCCGTTTTGACGGGAAGGCAATCAAACCCCCGGATTCCGGCCTTCGCCGGAATGACGACCGAGGATTCCCCCTACGGCGGTGAACGCAGATTTCATGGTTTCGTAAGTGAAACGCGAGAGCGTTTCCATATATGCGTCCCGCGCCGTTTTCCATTGATGCGGCGCAGGCGGTTCCCGAACCGCCCCTACGGGGATGGTCGCCCATGGAGGGTAACGGGCCGTAGGGACAACCCCCCGTGGTTGTCCTTCGTCAAAAAACAACGGAATGAGTAGTTAGGGGCTTATCTCTCATTCAACCGAGTTTCCGCGCTCCCGGGAGCGAGGGCTGTTCGAGGCCCATCCCTGAAACGCTCGGCGTATGAAACCGCCTGCCGCCAAGTATTTCCTCAACCGTCAGTATTTGCATCCGTGAATAGTTCACCCCGTCGGCGATCAGATCGCCCGCATCCGCGATGACCTTATCAAAGTTTCTCTGTTGAATCTCTCCCAACGGCTCCATGATGATCAAACCCGCCATAGGTATTAAGTCGTCATTGAGAACGCCGCGCAACGCCCTCATATCCTTGATGGAGACGCTCTTGCCCCCCTTGACTTCAATCGCCATGCTTCGGAGGTCGTCCGTGCCGGGCATCGAGAAATAAAGCCGCCCGTCAATTCCTCCGTCCGCCGTTTTCTTGGTCGTGACGAATCCATCTACTTGCTCCACCGCCCATTTTTGGAAGTGATACTTGTCGCGCTCCCAAAGGTCTTTCGCGCCTTCCAGGTTGCGCGGCACGCCCTCGACGATGAAGTCCTGCCCATCGACCAGCCCAAGCCGATCCTGCAATCGCATCCGCGCTACGCGCTTTATGGCGTGAATGGCGATGTCGATCCCTATCCAGCGCCGCCCCAGCTGATGCGCCGCTTCAAGGGTCGTACCGCATCCGCAAAAGGGATCAAGCACCACGTCGCCCGGGTTTGAGGAAGCCTTGATGATGCGTTCGAGAAGGGCGAGAGGCTTTTGGGTGGCGTAGCCGAGGCGTTCTTTCGCTTGAGGATTGATGACAGGAATCTCAAATACGTCGAATGCGGGAACGCCCCGATTCTTCCTGTAAATGACGCGGTGAAAATTATGGGGATTCACCGCGCCGCTTTTGACTGCCTTTTCGTAGTTCTCCTTGTTTTCGATGATGATTTGCCTGTATTTTTTCCCTTCGTGTGTATATGTGTTCGTGTTGTATCCTCGCTTCATGGGGGCGCGGGTTGGAGAGGCGGGAACATATTGCGCGTTGAACGTATGCTTTTTCCCCTTGGAATAGAAAAGGATAACGTCGTGCATCCTTTGAAAGCGATTCGCCTGCGCCGCCCATCGACGATAGAACCAGATAATCTCGTTCCTGAAATTGCCATGCCCGAAAATCCCGTCCATCAGAATTTTGAGATAATGGCTCGCCGTCGGGTCGCAGTGCAGATAGATGGATCCGGTCGGTTTGAGGATGGCTTTCATTTGCATCAGGCGCTCGACCATGTAGGAGAGATAGGCGAGAAGGCGCGGCTGCGTGTCCCGCAGGGCGTTCATCCATAGTTTCCAGAGTTCCGCTACCCAGATATCCATTCCCGTCTCGCGCATCAAAACGGGCATCTGGCGTATGGCGCGGTCGCGCTCCTTGTTGAGCTCCCACATGTCGCAGAACGCTTCTATCTGATCGGGCAGCGGTCGCCCCGTCTCATCCCTGTAAATGGAGTTGTAGGCGCGGTTCGAGTTGAACGGCGGGTCGAGATAGATCAGGTCCACGCTGGCGGACTTCATATGATCGCGCATGATCGTAAGGCAGTCGCCGTAGTAGAGCCTGTTGGGGCCCTTCATGCCAAAGCCGCCCGCTTGATGAACGCGGCGAAGGGATCAGCCTGTCTGCGGGCGTTGTATTTGTAGCAAGCCTCGTGGATATAGGATTCGGCGTGCTTGCGGGTGTATTTGTGATGAGAGCCGAACCACGCCCTTTTGAGAAGTCCCCAGAAGCCCTCGATGGTGTTCGTATGGGTTTCGCCGTCAGCGTAGTGGACGCTGTGATTGATGATCGCATGGGGCATTTCGCCCGAAATGCCCTTGTAGGCAGGGTATTCATCCGTGATGAGAAGGGAGCCGCCGGGCCGAACCGTATCCCTGATGAAGCGGAGAATGCCGTTGGATGAGAGATCGTCCGCGATTCGGGCGGCTACCCCCCCCCGCGCTCCACGGCCCCGATAACGGATACTTTTCTGGTGCCGCGCCCGCGCTTGTTCGGCTTATCGCCGTCCCGCCTGTTGCCCTTGCGGGGCTTGCCGCCGATATAGCATTCGTCCGCCTCGATGATCCCCTGCAACAGTTCGCCTTCCAGTTTCATGGCGCGGCGAATTCGCATCCCCATATACCACGCCGTCTTTTGATTCAGATCGAGATCGCGGGCGAGCTGGTGGCTGGATACGCTTTTCTTGGCGTTGAGGAGCAAGCCTATGGCGAGAAACCACTTTTGAAGCGGGATTTTCGTCTTTTGAAAGATGGTCTTGGAGAGAACGTTGAAGCTGGCTTTGCAGTAATGGCAATTCCACCGTCCTATCCGGTCGCCGTCCGCCTTGCGGGCGACCTTCAACCCGCCGCAAAGCGGGCAATACGGCTGATCGCCGAAGCCCACCTTTTCAAGGTGTTCGATGCAGTGTTCATGATCGGGATAGCGGCTGAAAATGCTGATCAAGTCCATTTCTGATCTCCCCATGTTGTGATATTCTCAATATACATCAGGGGGAGCAAATTATCAAGCCCCTAACTACTCATTCCGAAAAACAAAACCCTGGATTCCGGCCTTCGCCGGAATGACGGCGGAATAGGGACGCGGGATTTGTGATTTCGTAGGGGCGGTTGCCTATGATGATGGGCCGTAGGGGCGGTTCGGGAACCGCCCGTTTTGACGGGAAGGCAATCAAACCCCCGGATTCCGGCCTTCGCCGGAATGACGGCGAAAGGCCAACCCCGGCGTCCCTTCGATCCGGCAGGGAACAGCATCGAGACGACGGCGAGGATTTCCCCTCCGCCGCGCGCCGCCCCGGAATCTCGTCATTCCGGCGAAGGCCGGAATCCAGAACCGGGGCGCGCGGCGGCGAACGGGCGTTCCCGGCCAATCCATGCGCGGGTTCCGTCCCCTGATGGGCAGGGACAGGTCGCGACCCGTCCCTGCGGAACGTTCGCGCGTCGGCGAGCTGGATGGGAATATGGCGCGAAGGACAACCACAGGGGGTTGTCCCTGCGATTCGCGCCGCGCCCTCCCCGCGCCCGCGAACGGGGCGCAAGAATGGAAACGCTCTCGCGTTTCACCTACGAAACCATCGTCATTCTCGCCGTAGGGGACGCATTCATGCGTCCCGCCCGGCGTTCGACGGGGCGGGGATTATGTTCCGTAGGGGCGGCCCCTCCCCGGGGCCGCCCCACAATTCGGGAACCGCCCGTATTCAGGAAGGGTTCGCATCGGAGGCGGCGGGTCGTTCCCGAACGACCCCTACGGATTGTCGCGCCGCTCCGGGGCGCCGCCCTCCCCGCGCCCGCGGGTTGCAATTTCCGGGCGCGCCGCCTAGGATGCCCCGCGACCGGACCGCCCCTCCCGACGCTCAGGAACGAACGACGTGAAAACCGCATGGACGCTCATCGCCGCCCTTCTCCTCGCGCCCGCGCAGGCGGCGGAGGCGGGGCGGGGGACGGACGGACGCCTCCGCATCATCTACTGGCAGGCGCCCTCCACCATGAATCCGTATCTGTCGGGCGGCACGAAGGAGACCGAGGCCGCCTCGCTCGTGCTGGAGCCCCTCGCGCGCTACGACCAGAACGGCGACATGCGCCCCTGGCTCGCCGAGCGCGTCCCCACGCTCGGGAACGGCGGCGTCTCGGCGGACCTGCGGAGCGTCACCTGGAAGCTCAGGCGCGGCCTCGAATGGAGCGACGGGACGCCCGTCACCGCGCGCGACGCCGCCTTCACCTGGCGATACTGCACCCACCCCGAGGGCGGCTGCGCCCAGCGCGAGAAATACAACGACGTGAAAAGCGTGGAGGCGCTCGACGCGCGGACGATCCGCGTCACCTTCGCGGCGCCCAAGCCCTTCCCCTACGGGCCGTTCGTGGGCGCGCAGGCGCCCATCCTCCAGGCGGCGCAGTTCGCCGGCTGCCTCGGGGCGAAGGCGCCCGGCTGCACCGAGGCGAATTTCCGGCCGGTGGGCACGGGGCCGTTCAAGGTCTCCGAATTCCGCCCGAACGACGCCGTCTCCCTCGTCGCCAACCCCCGCTACCGCGACCCGGAGAAGCCCGCCTTCGCCTCGATAGCCTTCAAGGGCGGGGGCGACGCGGCCGCCGCCGCGCGCGCGGTGCTCGAAACCGGCGAGTTCGACTACGCCTGGAACCTCCAGCTCGCCCCGGAAGTGCTGGCGAGCATGGCGAAGGCGGGGAAGGGGCGGGTGGTCTCCGCGTTCGGCACGCTGGTCGAGCGCATCGTCCTGAACCTCACGAACCCCGACCCGGCGCTCGGCGCGGAGCGCTCGACGGCGAAGCGCCCGCACCCCGCGCTCTCGGACGCGCGCGTCCGCAAGGCGCTCTCCATGGCGATCGACCGCAGGCTGCTCGTCCGGATCGGCTACGGCGCCGCCGGGCGGCCCGCGTGCAACGTGCTCCCCGCGCCGGCGATCTACCGCTCCGCCGCCAACGACGCCTGCCTCGAGCAGGACGTTCCCGGGGCGAACCGGCTGCTGGAGGAGGCGGGCTGGCGGCGCGGCGCGGACGGGGTGCGCGCGAAGGACGGCGCGCGGCTCTCGCTTCTGTTCCAGACCTCCACGAACGCCGTGCGCCAGGACTTCCAGGCGCTCATCAAGCAGTGGTGGGCGAAGATCGGGGTGGAGACGGAGCTGCGCAACGTCAGCGCCTCGGTCTTCTTCGGCGGCGACCCGGCGAGCGGAGACACCTACCAGAAATTCCACGCCGACGCGCAGATGTACGCCAACAACTTCGACGGAACCGACCCGGAGGCCTACATGGCGAACTGGGCGTGCCGGGAGGCGCCGCGCCCCGCCACCCAGTGGCAGGGCAACAACGTGCCTCGCTACTGCGACCCCGCCTACGACGCGCTCATCGCCAGGATGGCGAAGGCGGGGGCGCTCGCCGAGCGGGCGCGCCTCGCCAGGGCCATGAACGACATGCTCATGCGCTCCTACGCCGTCATCCCGCTCGTTCACCGGGGCCAGGTCTCGGCGCACTCCAAAACCCTCGCCGGCGTGATTCTCAACGCCTGGGATTCGCAGCTTTGGAACGCCGCCGACTGGCGCCGCGCGAAATAGCCGCGCCCGCCGCCTGAGGCCCGCGGGCGAGGGGGTCCGGCGGCATGACGACCTACGCGCTCAGGCGGCTGCTCCTCGCCGTCCCCACCCTGCTCTTCATCAGCCTGGTCGTCTTCCTCCTGCTCGACCTCGCCCCGAGCGACCCGACGGCGAGCCTCCCGCTCACCATTCCGCCCGAAGTCCGCGAGAGAATCCGCGAGTCGCTGGGGCTGGGCGAGCCCTTCCACGTCCGCTATCTCCTGTGGTGCAAGCAGTTTCTCGTCAACGAGCCGCTCAACCTGATCGACGCCCTCCTGGGCCGCGCGGACGGAGCGGAGCGGCTGCGCGTCCTGAGCTGGCAGACGCGCTCGCCGGTGGCGGACCTCATCGTCGAGCGCCTCCCGCAGACCTTGTGGGTGGTGGGCCTCTCCTACCTCATCGGCGCGCTCATCGCCCTGCCCGTCGGCGTCTTCTCCGCCTACCGGCAATACGGCTGGTTCGACCTGGCGGGAACCTTCGTCTCCACCGTGGGGTTCTCGGTTCCCACCTTCTTCACCGGCGTGGCGATGATCGTGGTCTTCTCCTCCTGGCTCGGCTGGCTGCCCTCCATCTACGACACCACCCACCGGGTGACGGACTGGGCGAGCCTCCTCCGGCAGGCGCGGCAGATGGCGATGCCCGTCTTCGTGCTCGCCCTCTACAACGCCGCGCAAATCAGCCGCTTCACGCGCGCCTCGACGCTCGAGAACCTGGGGCGCGACTACGCGCGCGCCGCCCGCGGCAAGGGTCTGCGCGAGCGGCGGATACTCTTCGTCCACGTTCTGCGCAACGCGATGATTCCGGTCGTCACCGTCATCGCCCTGGGCGCGCCCCAGGTGTTCGGCGGGGCGATCATCACCGAGCAGATCTTCAAGGTGAACGGACTGGGGCAGCTTCTCATCGTCGCGATTCAGGGGGGAGACCTGCCGACCGCGCAGACGCTGGTGTTCCTCTTCGCCGTCCTCATCGTGGCGTTCAACCTGGCGGCCGACCTCCTCTACGGGGCGCTCGACCCCTCCATCCGCCATGACTAGGGCGCGGCGCGGGACGTGGGCGCGCTTCCGCGCCCATCGGGGGGCGATGGCGGGAGCGGGCTTCCTGCTCTTCGCCGCCCTCGCCGCCGCGCTGGGGCCCTGGGTCTGGCCCGCGGACCCGCAGCTCATCGACATCGCCGCGAGAAACCAGGGGCCGAGCCTCGCCCATCCGCTCGGCGCCGACCGCCTGGGGCGCGACACCCTCGCGCGGATGCTCGCGGGCGGGCGGGTGTCGCTGGCGGTGGCGGCCGCCGCCATGGCCCTCTCCCTCACGGTGGGGACGGCGGTCGGCCTGGCGGCCGGCTGCTTCAGGCGGCTGGACGGGCCGCTCATGCGGCTGACCGACCTCTTTCTCGCCCTGCCGCTGCTGCCCCTCCTGCTCGTGACCATCGCGCTGTTCCGGGACGCGCTGCGCGCCGCCTTCGGGCCGGAGGCGGGCGTCTTCATCCTCATCGCCTCCGTCATCGGCCTCACCTCCTGGATGCAGCCCGCCCGCGTCGTGCGCGGCGACGCGCTGGCGCTCAGAGGGCGCGAGTTCGTGGTCGCCGCGGGCGCGCTCGGCGCCTCCCCGCGCCGCCTCGTCCTGCGGCACATCCTGCCGGGCGTCCTCTCCTCCGTCATGATCTCGGCGGCGCTGGGCGTCGCCAACGCCATCCTCACGGAATCCGCCCTCTCCTTCCTGGGTCTCGGCTTTCCGCCGGACTTCCCGACCTGGGGAAGGCTGCTCTTCGACTCCATCGACTACCTGCGCCAATACCCCGGGCGCGTCCTGTGGCCCGGCCTGGCGATTTCGCTCACCGTCCTGAGCGTCAACTACGTGGGCGACGGCCTGCGAGACGCCCTCGACCCGCGCTCGACGAAGGGCTGAGCCTCCGCGCCCGAGGCGCTCCCCGGATCGCGCGCCTTCTTGCGTCGGGGGGCGGCCTCTGGCAGGATGGTCGTCAAGCGAGGCGGACGGCGGGGGCTCTCCCCGGCGCCCCGCGCGAGGAGCGGCGGCATGGCCGAAAGCGAAAGACCGGGGGCGACCTTCATCTGCCCCGCGTGCGGGAAGAACGAACTTCCCCTCGACGGCTCCCTGGAGCCGAACGAGGCGCTCTACGTACAGCTGGCGGAGCTGGACGCCTGCGAGGAGGGGAAAACGGCGCGCTTCGTGTTCGGCGACGGGTTCACGGCGGGCTTCGGCGGCGTGGTGCGCGACCTCGACGAGGAGGGGAACGAGCGGGAGCGGTGGATTCCGCCGAGGGCGGTGGTGGCGTATCACTTCGCGCGAAACGACGCGCGCGTCGGCCGCGCGGAGCCGATGAGCGGCTTCTACCCCCAGCCGCTCTACCGCAACCTCTCGAAGGGCGGCGGGACGGAGGACGTCTACGTCGCCATGGCGTTTCTGCCCCACAACGAGGCGATGACCCCCGGGATGCGGAGCCGGGGGGAGGCGCTCGCCAAGTCCCTGGGCTAGCCAGGGCGGCTCCCCGGCGCTACCCCGCGCGAAGAAGGCGGTTGTATATCCACCCCAGAAGCGCGAAGAAGCAGAAGCCTACGGCGAACCCCCAGAGGGCGCCGATGACCGCCCCCGGCAGGGTGGGGCCTATGCCCGGGTAGAAGCCGCCGATCATCCGCAGCGTCTCCCCGCCCACGCCGAAGAGCGCGCCCGCGAGGGCGTAGAGGAAAAACATGACGCCGTAGATGATCCCGGCGGCCAGCCCGAACTTCACGGCGTCGAGCCTCAAGGCGAAACCTCCCCGGCGGCGTGGAGAACCATCCTGACGCGCGCCGCCCAGTATAGGCCCGCGGGCGCGCTTCGGCAAGACGGGCCGCCGGCGGACTTCGCGACGGACGGGCGCCTTCGCCCGTCCCCACAGGGGAGACGAACCCGATGACCGAAGAATCACGCTACGAGAAGGGGCTGAAGAACCGCGCCAAGGTGTTCGGCGCGGAAGGCGAGGAGAGGCGCCGCGCCTTCGAGGCCGCCAGCCCCGCCTTCGCCCGCTTCGTCACGGAAAGCGTCTATGGCGAGCTCTACGAGCGCGGGGGCATGGACGACAGGACGCGGGAGACCGTCATCCTCTCCGTCCTGTGCGCCCTGGGGCGGGACAGGGAGTTCGAGCACCACGCCAAGGCGGCGCTGAACGTGGGCATGAGCAAGGAGGACATTCAGGAGATCATCATGGTGTGCGCCCTCTACGCGGGCGCGCCCAACGCCGTGGGCGCGACGGAGGCGTCGCTCCGCGTGTTCCGGGAGCTGGGCGTCTAGGCCGTCATTCGTCGGGGCCCAGCGCGGCGCGGATTTCCGCGGCCAGGGCGTCGGCGATGCGCCGCGCCGCCTCCTTGAGCGGCGCCCGCACCCGCGCGCCGGCGGCGAAGGCGTGGCCGCCGCCGCCGAAGGCGCGCGCCACGCCGTGAACCTCCACGCGGCCCTTCGAGCGAAGGCTCGCGCGGATTCGCCCGCTCTCGAGCTCCGAGAAGAAGGCGACGACCTCGACGGAGGCGATCGAGCGGGGAACCGAGATGTATTCCTCCGTCTCGCCGCGCGAGACTCCGTAGCGCTCCATCTCCTTCGCCGAGAGGGCGAACCAGGCGAGGCGCCCCCCGCAGTCGAGCGTCATCCGGCTCATCAGCGCGCCCAGCAGCCTGACCGATCCCGCCCCGTTCGACTCCCAGAAGATCGAGTAGGCCTCCCCCGGGCGCGCGCCGAGCTCCACGAAGCGCGCCGCCCAGCCGAGGGTGCGCTTCGTGGTGTTCGTGAAGCGGAACTGGCCCGTGTCATAGACGATGGCCGCCATCAGCGCGCGGGTGATGAGCGGGTCGTCGAAGGCGAAGCCCTCCTCGTCGAGATAGTCGGCGATCATCTCCCCGACCGCGGCGGCGCCGGGGTCGATGACGGAGGGGCAGTCGAGGTTGTCCTCCTCCTCGATGTGGTGATCGAGGACGGCGAGGGGAAGGCCGCTCGCCGCGACGGGCGCCTCGAGCCTGCCCAGGCGGCTGGCCTTCCCCGCGTCGATGAGAAGGCAGGCGTCGAAGCGCGACGCCCAGCCCTCCTCCGCCAGAAGCGCGCCGCCCTCCCGGACGAGGCCCTCGGGGTCGAAGGGGGCGGCGAAGGCGGGCGCCTTGTCCTCGGCGACGACCGTGGCCCGCCTGCCGAGGATCCGGAGGTAGCGGGCGAGGGCGATGGCCGAGAGGAGGCCGTCGCCGTCCGGTCCCGCGTGGGTGAGGAGCAGGAGGCGATCGTGGCGCGAGAGGAAGTCTCTCAGGGGCTGAAAGCGGCCGGGCTCCCCGTCCCTCCCGTCCGCGCTCACGGGGCCGCGTCCAGGCTCACGCGGTGGAGCTGGCGCAGGACGTAGGCCCTGATCTCCTTCGCGGAGGGCGCGGGCGCCGCGCGCTCGCCCTCCGTCATCACGGGCGCGAGCAGCTGCTCCATCACCCCGCCGCAGGAGTCGCAGTCGCCGTAGGGCCTCTCCATCGGGATGACGCGCTCGGCGCCGCAGTCGCGGCAGCGCAGCAGATGCTTCGCGCCCGAGCGCTTGCCGCGCTTGGCCGCGGCCGCGCCCTCTATCTCCACGATGTCCATCGAGAAATCTATCGTCGCCGCCGCGCTTATCGAGGTGCCCACCCCGTAGCCGCCGTCCACGACCGGGTTGAGCTCCAGAATCTTCTCCTCGTCCAGCCCCCCGCTCACGAAGAGCTTCACGCGCGGGAAGCCCGCCCTGTCCAGCTCCCAGCGCACCTCCTCGAGAATCTGGCGCAGGTTCCCCCGGCGCGAGGCCGGCGTGTCGATCCGCACGGCCGAGAGGCGGTCGGCGAGGGCGCGCGCCGCCGCCAGCGCCTCGAACTTCTCGTCCCCGAAGGTGTCCGCCAGCGCGACGCGCTCCACCTCGGGCTCGATGGTCTCGTCGAAGGCGCGCAGCGCCGGCGCCAGGCCCTCCATGAGCAGAACCAGCGCGTGGGGCATCGTGCCCGCCGCCGGAATCTCCAGGAGCTCGGCCCCCAGAGCCATGGCGACGCCGTCGCAGCCGCCGAGGAAGGCGGCGCGCTCGACCATCGGCGCGACGGCCGGGTGCATCCGCCGCGCGCCGAAGCTCGCGAGCCGACGGCCCCCGGCCGCGATGCGGCAGCGCGCCGCCTTGGTGGCGATGCCGCTCGCCTGGCACATCAGCCCGAGGACGGGGGTCTCCAGCCGGCAGAAGTCGTTGTAGAGGCCCTCGATCTCGAGGACGGGGTGGGAGGGCCGGAAGACGGCGCCCTCCGGCGCGGCGCGGACGCTCAGGGGCAGACCCTCGAGCAGGGAGAGAATCTCCTCCAGGCCCGCGAACACCCCCCAGCCGCCGGGAAGCGACTTGGCCGCGAACTCCGCGCGCGCGCGCTTTCTGACGCCCTTGGCCTCGAGAATCCTGCGCGTCCGCTCGAAATAGACGTCCGTCACCCGGCCCGAGCGGATGTCGTCGAAATCCGCGGTGAAAAAACTCAAGGGAGCTCCGCCAGGAAAGCCGCTATTCGGCGGGCGCCGCCTCTGCGGGGGCTTCGGGGCGCATGTCCGCCTCCTGGTTTCTGAGGCCGAACAGCTTGCCCCAGGGGCGGGGGCCCGCGTAGTTCACCTCCTTCTCCCAGACGTCGTAGAGGCGCTCCTTGCCGAAGACGAGATCGTCGCGGAAATACCCGGGCGTCTCGTATTGGTGGGTGTGGACGATGGATTTGGGCGTCGTGGGACACGCCTCGGTGCAGAGGCCGCAATACATGCAGCGCATGTAGTCGATGTAGAACTCGCGGGCGTACATCTCGCGGCCCTTGCCCGCCGTGACGATGGTGATGCAGTCCACCGGGCACGCCTTCTCGCAGTTCAGGCAGCCGATGCAGAGCTCCTCGCCCGTCTTGAAGTCGCGCGTGAGGCCCAGAAACCCCCGGAAGCGCTCGGGCGGCTCCCAGCGCTCCGTGGGATACTGGAGCGTGACGGGCTTCTTGAACATGTGCCGCAACGTGGCGGCCATGCCCTTCGCGATGTCCCAGAGAAAGAATTTTTTGAGCCCTCTGGCGAACTCCATTCCTCTCTCTCCCCGTCCTGAAGCCTTAGGAGGCCGCCGCGGCGGCCTTCCTCGCCTCCGCCTGCGCCTCGAGATACTTCTCGGCCGCCACCGCCGCCGTCGTCGCGTCGCCCGAGGCGTTCGTGATCTGGCGAATCAGCTGGCTGCGGCAGTCGCCCGCCACGAAGAGGCCCGGAACGCTCGACTCCATGTTCTGATCCGTCAAGATGAAGCCGGCCTCGTCCTTCTCGACGGGGTCTTTTATCAAATCCGTGTTGGGAATGAAACCGATGAACACGAACAGGCCGGTGGCGTCGATCTCCTTCGCCTCGCCGGTCTTCACGTTCCTGACGCGCAGCTTCTTCATCTCCTTCTCGTCGCCGACCACCTCCTCGGCCACGTGATCCGTGATGATGTCCATCTTGGGGTTCCCGCGCGCCTTGTCCACCAGCACCGCGTGGGCGCGGAACCGATCCCGGCGGTGGACGAGATAGACCTTCGAGCCGTATTTCGTGAGGAACTGCCCCTCCTCGACGGCGCTGTTGCCGCCGCCCACGACGGTGATCACCTCGTCCTGGAAGAAGGCGCCGTCGCACAGGGCGCAGTAGCTCACGCCCTTGCCCGCGTATCTCTCCTCGCCCGGAATCCCGAGCTTGCGCGGATGGCCGCCGGGCGTGTAGATGACGGCGCCGCAGCGGCGCTCGCCCACGTCGGTGACGACGATGAAGTCGTCCCCGTCCTTGCGCACCTCCGAGACGTCCTCCATCTCGATCTTCAGGCCGAACTTCAGCGCGTGGTCGGTGAACTTCGCCGCCAGCTCCTGGCCGCCGATGAGCTCGAAGCCCGGGTAGTCCTCCACGTGCTCGGTGTTGAGAATCTCGCCGCCGGGGGCGAGCTTCTCGTAGCAGACCACGTTCATCTTCGAGCGCGAGGCGTAGAGCCCCGCCGTCAGCCCGGCGGGCCCCGCCCCGATGATGATGATGTCGAAATCGCGCGTCGCCAAAGCGAATCTCCAGACCTGAAGGAACGAACAGAGGCGAACCCCGCCGCCGAACCCGCGCGCAACGGGCGGATTCTAGCATCCGCGCCGCGCCGCGCCAACCCCGCGAGGGGGATCCCCCGCTCAGCCGGCGGCGCCCAGCAGGGCCTCGAGCCGCGCCGGGTCGAAGCCGACGACCTTCTCCCCGCCCACGAAGACGACCGGGGCGGCGCGCATGTTCGCCCTCCGGAAGAGCTCCTCGAGTGCCTCCTGGTCCTCATCCACCAGCTTCTCCTCGTAGGGAACGCCGCGCCGGGAGAGAAACTCTCTCACCGCCTTGCAGGGCGCTCAGGCCGAGGATGCGTAGAGCGTCACTTTCAAATCCGGCATCGTCCCCTCCCGGAAAAACCCATGGCGGCGCGCCCTCGACGCCACATTCCCGCGTTCGCTCCACCGCTCCCGGGGCGCGGGGGAGCCTCCGCTACCGGGGCGTGTTCACCCGCTCCAGCAGCACCGTCAGCTCCCTTACGCGAATGGCGTCCAGCCTCGATACGGCGTCCACGATCTCCGCGCGCAGCCGGGCGTCCGCGCGGGCCTCGCTCAGCGCCTCGAACTTCTCGTTCACCGTCCCCCACCGCATCGGGGAGGAGAAGTGCCCCTCCCAGGCGGATTTGTCCAGCCTGTAGATTTCGCCGTCCTTCATCCGGATGGAGAGCAGGACGGGCGACAGGGCGGGATACCGCGCCGTCATCTCGTCCGAATTCACGGTCCGCACCTTCTTCAAGAGCGTCTGCGCGTCGTCCGCGCGGATTCTCTCCTCCTCATACTGCGCGGGCAGAACCTGCTCGTCGAGGAGGGCGGCGGCCAGGACGTAGGGCAGGCTGTGATCCGCCGTCTCCTTGTTCAGCACGCGCTCGCGCGCGCCCGCCTTGCCCTCTCCCATGATGAAGTAGGCGCGCTCGTAGATTCCGACTTCGATCTCCTCGATCTCGCCGGGGTCGATGCCGTGCCTGCGCTTCATCTCGATGACGCCCTCGATGGCCGTCTGGGAGTGGAGGCCCGCGTTGTAGCGCTTCACGCTGATCTCGAGCATCTTGGTCAGGCTCTCGTCCGACCAATCGACCTCGAACTCTCCCGTCACCGACTCGAAGACCCCCAGGGGGCCCTCCACCAGCAGGAGGGGCCCCTCCACCCCGCGCATGGCGAGGAACGTCGAGTGCACCCCGCTGTGCGCGCAGGCCGCGTAGGCGAACCCCTTCCAGTGGGAGAGCTCGCCCGTGCGCGTGATGAGCAGGGGATTCTGGCGCACCCCGCTCAGCGCGATGGCGTGGGCCGTTCTCTCCGCGTCGAGGCCCAGGGCGCGCGAGGCGCCCGCCGCCACGGCGTAGGCGCCCGCCATGGGCTGGTCGAAGCCCCGCTTCTCGTAGGGGGCGCCGTCGCAGAGGCGGCACTGCACCTCGTACGCCAGGGCGAGGGAGGCGAGGAACTCCGCCCCGCTCGCGTCCGCGTATTCGGCCGCCGCCAGCACGCTGCCCGCGTTGTCGCTCGGGTGCGAGGTGGCCAGCCTGCCCATGAATCCGTCGTTGAAGTCGAGGTAGCGGATCAGCGCGGTGTTGTAGAACGCCGCCGCGTCGGGCGCGGCCCTGCCGCCGCCGATGAGCGCGCACAGGGGCGCGCCGCCGAAGTCGTCCGCCTGCTCGCGCAGGAAGCGCACCGGGCCCTCGCCCAGCGAGCCGATGGCGCAGCCGATGGCGTCGAGCGCGAGCATCTTCATCTGCCCGCGCGCGTCCTCGGAGAGGTCGTCGAAGCTCCGCGCGGCGGCGAACGCCGCGATTTCCTCCACAATCGTCATGTTCGCTCCTTCGTCGAATCCGGGCGGGGGCTAGCCGCCGTTCAGTTTCCGGTACGCCTTCTGCATGACGAGGGCGTCGTATTCCAGCGCCGGACTCTCGCACACCACCCGGCCCTCGGCGCCGAAGTCTATCAGCGCGCGGAACAGATCCGGATAGTTCATGTCCGACTCGTCGAGCTCGAGGTGGTGCGCCTCGCCCTTGTCCGAATACGCGATGCCCGAGAGGTGGATGTGCATGTCCAGCAGGGCGCCCGCCCCCATCCTGTTCTTCAGGAGCTCGAGCTGCGCCCCGAACTCCTCGTAGGTGTTGTTCGCCCCGGCGGAGCGGGCGTGGACGTGGGCGAAGTCGATCGTCATCCCGACGTTCTTCTCCGCGAGCGCCTCGCCCATGCCGGCGATCTCCTCGAGCGAGCCGAACTGGCTGCCCTTGCCCGTCGTCTCCGGATCCAGGCGAACCGGGCAGCCCTCCTCCTCCAGAGCGTCGGCGAGCTCCCCTATCTGGCGGCAGATGAAGTCATAGACCTCCTTCGGGTCGCGCTTCTGGTAGAAGCCGGGGTGGAAGCACGCCCCGTCGCCGCCGCAGGCGGCCAGGGCGCGCGCCGTGTCCAGCACGCGCTTGCGGCTCGCCTCCACCTTCTCCTCCTCCAGCGAATAGAGGTTCACGTAATAGGGGCCGTGCGCCGTGACGCGGACGCCCGTCTCCGCCCGGGCGGCTCGCACCTCCTCGCAGGTTTCGGGCCGGATGCGGACGCCGTGGACGAACTCCATCTCATAGACGCCCAGCCCCAGCTCCCGGAGCCGGCGCGCCGCCGCCGGGTGGGTCTGCGGGCGCGCCGAGTGCGGGACGCCCCCGGTGCCGAAGAAGAGCCTGTCCGCCCTTTTGGGCTTCGCGCTCGGGCGGAGCGGGCCGTCATAGGTTCGATTCTTCGGCTTCTCCCGCGGAACGCCCGGCGCCCAGCCGCGCACGTCCGCCTTCGGCTTCGCCGCTTTCTTCCTGGCGGCGGCTCCGGGAGCCGCCCGTTTCCTCTCCGGCACGCTCATCCCCCGAAGCTATCCCGCGCAAATGCGCCGTTTTTTTCTCGGATCGCTCTTTCAGGCGGTCGATGGCCCACTCTAGCAGATATGCGCGCACGCTGCGAAGCCTCCCTGAAGACAATGGCGCTTGCGCCGCCTCACCATTTACGGGACTCACGGGAAAAATATCCGCGCTCACGCAGAGCCGGTCAAACCCTCTCCGAATGCGAAATGTATCCTGAATTCACGCGGCGGACGAGCCGCCGGGGGCGTCCGCAAGCCACTGCGCCATCTGCGCGAGAATCTCCCGCCTGCCCCGCCCGTCCTTCGCGCTACAGAGAACCGGCCCGGCCCACCGCCCATACAGCCCGCCGCCGGCCGTCATGGTCGAGGCGAGGGCGTCCACGGTCTTTCGCCTCTCGCTCTGCCTGAGCTTGTCCGCCTTGGTGAGCGCGAGGCAGGCCGGAACGTCCGCCGCCGCCAGCCATTCCAGGAGCGCCAGGTCCATCTCCCCCGCTCCCCGGCGCGAATCGATGAGCACGACCACGCCCAGGAGCGTCTCGCGCTCCCTGAGATACGCCTCGACCATCGGCCGCCAGCGCGCCCTCTCCGCAAGCGGGGCGCGCGCGTAGCCGTAGCCCGGCAAGTCCACGAGCGCGAAGCGGTCGTCCACGCCGAAGAAGTTGATGAGCCGGGTCTTGCCCGGCGCCGCGCTGGTCTTGGCGAGGCTCTTTCGATTCGTCAGAAAGTTGATGAGCGAGGATTTGCCGACGTTGCTCCTGCCCGCGAAGGCGATCTCCGGAAGGTCGGCGCCGGGCCAGCCGGCGCGCTCGGCCGCGCTCTTGATGAACGCGGCGCTTCGGATTCTCATGTCTCGCGCCCGGGCGTCAGGAGGAGTCCCCCGCCGGGGGAGCGAAGGCGTGAACCACGAGCCCCGTGCGCAGCTTGGGGTAGAAATAGGTCGATTTGTGGGGCATCCGCCCGCCGGCGCGGGCGATGGCGCGCACCGAGGCGATGGGGGTGGGATTCAGCAGAAGCGCCGCCGCGCACGCCCCGCTCCGGGCGGAGGCGAGCGCCCGCTCCGGATCGGGCGTGAAGCCGATGTCCGCCTCCCCGTGGGACGCTCGATACGCGCCCTCCACGACGTCCGCGTGCAGGCGGCTCACGTCCAGGGCGGCGACGGCCTCCTCCACGGAGCCCGCCTCCCCCCCGCGCGGCGCGCCGACGAGATACCGCAGGCGCGCGCCGCCGTCGTAAAGACAGAACGCGGAGACCTCGCCCCTCTCCCGCGCCAGCCGCGCCAGCCGCGCCGCCGCCTCCGCGCCGCGCCCGGCCGCGGGCGCCGCTTCTTCCAGAATCTCGTATTTCCCCGCGAGGACGGCGAGCGCCTCCTCCGTCGTCGCGCCCGTCTTCCCGAGCAGCCTGTGCGTGGGCAGAATCGCCATCCCCGGGTCCGAGGCGTCCGCCAGGCACATGAGCGCGTAGTCCGCCGGGCCGCCCTCGGGCGCGCCGCGCGCCCGCGCCGCCTCCCGAAGGTTCAGGGAGGTTTCATAGCGGTGGTGGCCGTCCGCGATGAACACATCCTCCCCGCGGAGCGCCTCGCGCGCGGCCGCTATGGCGCGGGCGTCCGCGCACCGCCACAGGGTGTGGCGCACGCCGCCGTCCTCGAAATCGGCGAGGGGCGCGCCGGCCCTCGCGCCCTCCAGGACGCGCGCGGCCGCTCCGCGGGCGCCCTCGCTGAAGCCGAAGACGGGCCCCAGGTGCGCCCCGCACGCGCCCCACAAATCGAACAGATAGCCCTTGGGCTTCGGGAAGGTGCGCTCGTGCGGGTGAATCCGGCCCTCGCCGTAGGGCTCGAGCTTCACGGCGGCGAAAAACGAATGCCGCTCCAGGCGGGCGCCGTCGGGAAGGGAGAAGCGCTGCCGGTAGGGATAGAGGGCGGGGGCGTCGTCCAGCGCCATCTCCCCGCTCTCGCGCCACTCCCGAAGATGCGCGGCGGCGCGCGCCACCCGGCCCGCGTCTCCCTCCTCGCCCTCGTGGATTTCGCCCTGAATCAGCCGGGCGACGTTGCGGGGGTGGCGCTCGTGATAGGCGCGCCTCATTTCGGGCGTGAAGACGTCATAGGGCGGGGAGGAGACTTCTCCCATCTCCTCCGGCGCGGCGTTCGCGTACCTGAGCGCGCGAAACGCGCGGATTTCGACCACGAAAAGCCCCTTTGCGCGAAGAGGGAAGGCGGGCGGCGCGAGGATGGTAAGGCGGGGCGGGCGCGCTGTCAAAACGGGACGGCCAGGGCGGGCGCGTCCGAATTTCCGGTGCGGGAGTTGACCCCGGCGGCGGGGCGGCCTAGTTTCCCGTTGACGGGGGGATCGCGCCGCGGGCGCGGAGGAGGAAGCGGTTGAGGACGAAATTCGGCGTCAGCTTCGGGATGCACCCCGAGCGCCTCTATCCGCCCGGGGAGATGTTCGCCTTCGCGGAGGAAGCCGAGGCGCTGGGCTACGACTCCCTGTGGATAGGCGATCACGTCTCCTTCTACGGCCACTACACCGAGAGCCTCACCACCCTGGCCGCCTACGCGGCGCGAACCAGCCGGATCACGCTGGGGACGAGCGTCTATCTCCTGCCGCTCCGAAGGCCCGCCGTCGCCGCCAAGACGGCGGCCACGGTGGACTACCTCACGGGCGGGGGCCGCTTCATCTTCGGCGTGGGCGTGGGCGGCGAGGGGGCGGCGGAGTTCGAGCTCTGCGGCGTGCCGCTCTCGGAGCGGGGAGCGCGGACGGACGAATCCCTCGAAATCATGCGGAAGCTCTGGAGCGGCGAGGCGGTGAGCCACCAGGGGCGCTTCTGGCGGTTCGGCGGGGCGCGCCAGACGCCGGCCCCGCTCACGCCGGGCGGCCCGCCCGTCTGGGCGGGCGGACGCAGCGACGCCGCCCGAAGGCGCGCCGCGCTCGCCTGCGAGGGCTACGTCTCCTACATGTTCACCGCCCCGCGCTTCGCCAGGGGCCTCGAGGACATGAGGCGGTGGGCGGAGGAGGCGGGCAGGCCCCTCGATATCGAGGGCGGAAAGTGGACGCCCGCGCACCACGCCTTCATCTACGCGCACGAGGACGCGGAGCGCGCCCTGCGCCGCGGCGTCGAGAACCTCTCGATGCGCTACAACATGGACTTCGACGGCATCGCGCAGAAGTATCTCCTCTACGGGCCGCCCGCGCGCTGCGTGGAGCGCATAGCCGAGTTCAAGGAGGCGGGGGTCAGGCACTTCATCTTCAAGCACGCGGGGCCGGCCGAGGAGGAGAGGGAGCAGATGGCGCTCCTGGCGCAGGAGGTGATTCCGGAGATGAGAGATTGAGCGGAGCGAAGAGAAGCGGCCTCAAGTGGCCGGCGTGCACCCTTTTGATTCTCGCGATCCTGGGCGGAACGGCCTACTGGGGCTACGACAGATTCCAGGCCGAGCGCGCCATGACGAAGGCGCGCGCCGCCGCGCAGGCGCAAAAAGCGGGAGAGGCGGCGGCCGCGTCCCCCGCGCCGCCGACCTACCGGCCCGTATTTCCCCTGTCCTTTCTGGCGGGCTTCGCCCTGGTGATGGCGGCCATTCTGGGGAGCGTCATCTACTTCTGGTGGTCGCTCAAGGACATGGAGGGCGGCGGACGCTACGGCGAGGAGGAGGAGAAGGCCCCCGACGAGGCCCCCGCTCCCTGAAAGGCTCCCGCCTCAATCCTGCTCGATGGCGGAGAGGAACCACCGGCCCTCGTCCCGCGCCCTCACCCACGTCCATCGCTCGCTGAAGCGCTCGGGCTCCGCGCGGCTTCCCTCCAGCACCTCCCCGGTTCCCTCGCGCACCACGTAGTCGCAAAGGCTCGCCTCGTAGCGCGCGGTGATGAAGTCGTAGCCCTCCTCGCTCCAGGCCTCGACGACCTCGGCGCGCTCGATCTCCACGTTGTCCAGCCTGTTCACCTTGCCCTCGCGCCTCAGGCCCTCGATGTCGCGCTCGACTTCCGCGTATATCTCATCGTCCATGAGCTCGCGGACGGGCGCCAGGTCGCGCGCCGACCACGCCTGCTGGAACCGAAGGAAGTTCTCCTTCGCCATATCCAGGAACGCCTCCTCGGAGAAGGAGGAATCCGCCTCGGCCATTTTCCGCAGCGCCTCCTCCGCCCCCGAGTCGCGGCGCGGGGCGACGCCCGAGGCGCCCCCGCCCCGGGCCGGGCCGATGTCCGGGCCGCGATACGCGCCGCCTCCCCTTTCGCGCCCGCCGCGCGGCGCCTCTTCATGTTCATGTCCGCCCACGCCGTAGGGGTCGGCTCCGGCGCGGCCCTCTCCCGCGTAGCGGGGCGCCTCGTAGGAGGCGGCGGCGCGGCTGCGCATCATCCGGAAGATGAGGAAGACGGCGCCGCCGATGAGGAGGATTTCGAGAAGCCCGAAGCCGCCCCCCATCCCGTAGCCTCCCATGCCGCCGAACATCATCCGCCCCAGCATCCCGCCCAGCAGAAAGCCGCCGATGCCCGCGAACAGGCCGCTCCCGAGGCCGCCGCCCAGGAGCGAGCGCCTCTGAAGCGGCCGGCGCGAAAACGCCCGCGAGCGCGAACCGAAGTTCGAGCGCCTCGAGAAGCCCCTGCGCCCGAAGCCCCCGAACCCGCGCGAGCCGCGAAACCCGAAGGAGCGGAAGCCGCCGAAGCGGCGCGCCTCCGCCTGATCGACCGCCAGGCCCAGGCCGCCCCCCGGCGCGCGCGCGGGCGTCCCCAGGTGCGCCGGCGCGAAAAGCAGGAGCGCGAAAAGCGAAACGATGAACAGGCGCCTCATCCCGAACCTCCGCAGGCGGCCGAAGCCGAAAAAGAAAACAGACGCGCCGACGCCCCCGATTATCCCAGCATGGAGGCTCCAAGTCCATTGCGAACGGGGAGGCGGGGCGGGAACCCGCCCGAATCGTTGATGGAGCGGCCGCCCTCTGCTACCATCGGACGCTCCCGGAAGCCTGGGCAGCGAACCCCTCCGGCGCCGCGCGGCGAGCGGCCCGGACAGCCGAGGACGCCCCTCCCCATGAGCGACCCCAAAAGAATGCCGCTCGAAGGCGTGCGGGTCATCGACGTCGGCACCCTGTTCGCCGGCCCCTGGATAGCCACCTACATGGCGGACTTCGGGGCGGACGTCGTCAAGATCGAGCATCCGCGCGGCGACTCGCTCCGGAACTTCGCCTCCCAGAAGAACGGCGTCTCCCTGTGGTGGAAGCTGGCGGGCCGCAACAAGAAGTCCGTCACCTGCGACATCTCCGCGCCGGAGGGAGGGGAGATCCTCCGCAGGCTCTGCGAGGACGCCGACGTGCTGGTGGAGAACTTCCGCCCCGGCGCCATGGAGAGGTGGGGCTTCTCCTGGGAGCGGCTCCACGCGCTCAACCCGAAGCTGATATTCGCGCGGACGAGCGGCTTCGGGCAGAAGGGCCCCTACGCGCGGAGGCCGGGCTTCGGCACGCTCGCCGAGGCGATGAGCGGCTTCGCGCACGTCACGGGCTTTCCCGACGGGCCGCCCACGCTGCCGCCCTTCGCCCTCGCCGACGGCATCAGCGCGATGTGCGGCGCCTACGCCGTAATGATGGCGCTCTACCACCGCGACGTCCACGGCGCGCCGGGCCAGGAGATCGACATCGCCATCTACGAGCCCATCACCACGGTGCTGGGCCCCCAGCCGCTCGAATGCGATCAGCTCGGCCTCGTCCAGACGCGCACGGGAAACGCCATACCCTTCGCCGCGCCCCGAAACGCCTACCGCTGCCGGGACGGACGCTACGTCGTGATTTCCGCGAGCGCGGAGAGCATCTTCGGGCGCGTCATGCGCGCCGTGGACCGCCCCGATCTGGCCGAGGACCCCAGAATGCGGACCCAGGCGGGCCGGGTGGAGAACATGGCCGAGCTGGACGCGGCCATCCAGGGCTGGATAGGCGAGCATTCGCTCGAGGAGACCATCGCCCACTTCGAGGAGCGCGAGTGCGCCCTGGGGCCCATCTACGACGTGGCCCAGCTGATGGCGGACCCCCACGTTCAGGCGCGCGGGAGCATCACCACGGTGGAGGACGAGGAGCTGGGCCCCATCCGGATGCAGAACGTCATCCCCCGGCTCAACGGCTCGCCCGGGCGAATCCGCTGGGCGGGGCCTCCCAAGGGCAGGCACACCGAAGAGGCGCTCTCGGAAATCGGATACGACGCGGCGGCGGTCGCCGCCCTGAGAGACAAGGGCGTCGTCTAGCCCCCCGATGCGCGAACCTCCGGACCACTGCGTCTTCATCTTCCATGAAGACTACCGCGCCGACGTGGGCGACCACGTCCTCCAGGTCGAGAAATACCGGAAGACCCACGCCCGGCTGCGGGAGGCCGGGCTGCCCGAGGCCGCCTTTCTCGCCCCGCGCGCGGCGACGGAGGAGGAGCTGGGCCTCGTCCACGCCCCCGAATACCTGGCCGATCTGCTCGGCGGCGCGCACACCGCGCGCACGCTTCCGAGCGAACTCCCCATCAGCCGGGAGATCGTCCGCGCGGGCTTTCTGGCGGCGGGCGGCGGCATCCTCGCCGCGCGCGAGGCGATCGGGAGGGGCCGCGCCCTGAACCTCACGGGCGGGTTCCACCACGCCTTCGCCGACCGGGCGGAGGGCTTCTGCTACGTGAACGATCTGGCGGTCGCCGTCCGCGTCCTTCAGAAGGAGGGCGCCATAGCGCGGGCCGCGGTCATCGACTGCGACCTCCACCAGGGAAACGGCACCGCCGCCATCTTCCGGCGCGACGAGGCCGTGTTCACCTTCTCGATTCACCAGGAGAACATCTATCCCGAAAAGAGAAGGAGCGACCTGGACGTGGGGCTCTCCGACCTCGCCACAGACGAGGAGTATCTGCCCCGCCTGGAAAGGCATCTCCCCGGAATCCTGGACGGCCACGCCCCCGATCTGGTTCTCTACCAGGCCGGGGCGGACCCCTACGCCGGGGATCAGCTCGGAACCCTCCAGCTCTCCAAGGAGGGGCTGGCGAGGCGCGACGAATACGTCATCGGGCAGTGCCTCTCGCGCGGCATCCCGATAGCGGGCTCCCTCGGCGGGGGCTACGCGCTCGATCCCGAGGACACGGTCGACATCCACTTCCGGACGGCGCTTCGCTTCTGGGAGGCGTGAGGAGGCGCTTCGCCCCAGGCGCGGGCGGGGCGTATAATCCCCCCGGCGTCCGCGATTCGCCATCAGCAGGGAGGCGCATGGCCACCACCTCGCAAAGCGGCCCCGTCCGCCGGCCCGGGTTCTACTACGGCTGGCTCATCGTCTGGCTCTCCTTCGGGACGCTGGCGTTCCACATCGTCACGCGCTTCTCCTTCGGCATCTTCCAGGTTCCGCTGATCGAGGAGTTCGGCTGGAGCCGGGGACTGCTGGGCGGAGCCTTCGCCCTCTCCATGGCCGTCTACGCCTTCTGCTCGCCGCTGGCGGGCTCGTGGCTGGAGAAAAGAGGCCCGCGCGCCCTCATGCCCTGGGGGTCGGTGCTTCTGGGCGCGACGTTCGTCGCGTGCTTCTTCATCGGCTCGATCTGGCACGTCTATATCCTCATCGGGCTGTGCGGCGGCTTCGGCCTCTCCCTGAGCGGCTTCTCCACGCACAGCGCCATCATCCCGAGGTGGTTCGTCAGGAAGCGGGGCCGCGCCACGGGCGTCGCGCTCTCCGGCATCGGCATCGGCATCCTCGTCCTGGCGCCCCTCATCGAGCGGCTCATCGCCTCGGTCGGCTGGCGCTCCACCTACCTGATCTACGGCCTCGTCGTGCTGTGCGTCGTCGCCCCGGCGGGGTTCGCGCTCCTGCGCGACGCGCCCGAGGACGTGGGCCAGGGCCCGGACGGCGGGGCGCCGCGCGCGCCGGAGGAGCTGGCGAGGGCGGGCATCGGCCGCGGCGGCGAGGGCAAGGGGGTGCGGGAGGTGTTCCTCCTCGTGAAGGGCGACGCGCGCTTCTGGTGCCTCATCCTGATGGTGTTCGCCATCGGCCTGAACAACAACACCATCATGAGCCAGCTCCAGCTCTACCTCGTGGACGCGGGATACGGCACCGCCTTCGCCGCCGTCGTCTTCGGCATGGTCGGGTTCATCCGCACCTTCGGCAGCGTCGGCGGGGGGTGGGTGGGCGACGTCATCGGGCGCGGGCGCGGGGTGGCGCTCTCCGCCATGGTGGTGGCGGCGGGCCTCGCCCTGCTCCTCCTGATTCCCCGCTTCGGCGGAGGCGCGCTTCCGGCCTACGCCTTCGCGCTGGTCTATGGGGTCGGCATCGGCGGCATGAGCGCCTGCTACTCCGCCCTTGCGGGCGACTGCTTCGGGGGGCGCGCCTACGGGGTGATCATCGGCTTCATGGAGATATGCTACGGGCTGGGGGGCGTCGTCGGCCCCCCGTTCGCGGGCTTCATGTACGACTACGCGAAAAGCTACCTCGTCCCGTTCTCGACCATCATCTTCTTCATGTTCGTCTCGACGGGGCTCGCCCTGTGGCTGCACGCCCACATGCGAGAGCGCGGCGGCGCGCCCGCGTAGCGTCGCCTCAGCCGCGGGCCCCCTCCATGCGCCTGGGCGCGATGAGCAGGACGCACTCGCCCCGGACTTTCCCGTCCCGCAGCCTCTCCTCCAGCTCGCGCGCCGCGCCGCGCAGAATCTCCTCGTGCAGCTTCGTGAGCTCGCGCGCGAGCGCGAGGGGGCGCGCGGGCGAGAGGGCGGCGATCTCCCCCGCCAGCCTCCCGATTCGATGGGGCGACTCGAAGAGGACGACGGTGCGCTCCTCGTTCAGGAGCGCCTCGATTCTCGCCAGCCTCTTGCGGCCCCTGGCGGGCAGGAAGCCCTCGAAGACGAACCTGTCGGTGGGAAGCCCCGAGGCGACCAGGGCGGCGAGGACGGAGGAGGCGCCGGGGACGGGGACGACGCGGACGCCCGCCTCTATCGCTGCGCGCGCGACCCGGTAGGCGGGGTCGGAAACGCCCGGCGTTCCGGCGTCGGAGACGACGGCGACGCGCTCGCCCCGCGCGGCGCGCGCGGCCAGCCCGCCCGCGCGCGCGCTCTCGTTGCGCTCGTGACAGCTCAGGAGCGGCTTCTTCAGCCCCAGGCGGGAGAGGAGCCTGCCCGTCCGGCGCGTGTCCTCGCAGGCCACGAGGTCGCACCCGGCGAGCGTGCGGCGGGCGCGTTCGGAGATATCCTCCATGTTCCCGATGGGCGTGGCGACGAGATAGACGCCGGGCTCCAGGGGCGGCGGCTCGGCCATGGGCTCTCAGGCCACGACGCCCGCGTCCCGCAGGCTCTTTATCTCGTCCTCGCTCTTGCCGAGCTCCCGAAGCGCCTCGTCGGTATGCTCCCCCAGAAGCGGCGCGGGCGCGCGCACGCCCGCCGGCGTCCTCGAGAGCTTGGGCGGGAAGCCGAGGACCCGGGTGCGGCCCGCGGCGGGATGCTCCACCTCCACGCTCATCTCCCGCGCCTGAATCTGGGGATGCGCGAAGGTCTCCGCCATGTTCAGAATCGGGCCGCAGGGAACCCCGCCGGAATCGAGGAGCGCCACCCACTCGGCGCGCGTCTTCTCCGCGAAGGTCTCCTCCAGCTCCTCGGCCAGCTTCAGGTAATGCTCGCGGCGCGAGCCGTCCGTGGCGTATTCGGGGCGGCGCGCGAGGTCCTCGCGTCCGATGGCGCGGCAGAACAGCTCCCAGTTCCGCTGGTTCGCCGCGCCCAGGGCGAGGTAGCCGTCCCGGCACCGGAAGGCCTGGTAGGGCGCCGTCATCTCGTGGGCGGAGCCGAGCGGCTCGGGCGGCTCCCCGGAGGGGAAGAACTGCGACGCCTGCCAGAAGGCGTAGCCCAGGCCGGCGTCGGTGAGGGCGACGTCGACGCGCTGCCCCTCGCCGGTTCGCTCCCGGTGGACGTAGGCGGAGAGAATGGAGAGCGCCGCGTACATGCCGGCGTTCAGATCGCAAATCGGCACGGGAATCTTCGCGGGCGCGCCGCCGGGCTCGCCCGTGAAGCTCATGAGGCTGGAGAGGCCCTGCGACACCAGGTCGAAGCCGCCCTTGCCGGCGAAGGGGCCCGTGCTCCCGTAGCCGGAGATGGAGGCGTAGATGAGGCGCGGGCTGGCCTCGGAGAGCGCCTCCCAGCCCAGGCCCATCCGCTCCATGGCGCCGGGCCGGAGGTTCTCCACCAGCGCGTCGGCGCGCTGCGCGAACTCCTTGACGAGGGCGGCGCCCGCGGGCGACTTCATGTCCACCGCGAGGCTCCGCTTGTTGCGGTTCAGGTTCATGAAGCCGTGGGCTTCCCCGCCGGCGAAGTGGCGGCCCAGGCGGCGCGCGCTGTCGCCGCCCTCGGGGTTTTCCACCTTGAGGACGTCCGCCCCCATGTCCGCCAGCAGACACCCGCAGAAGGGGCCGGCCATGACCTGGCAGATTTCCAGCACCCGCACGCCCTCGAGCGGGCCGCCCGTTTTCCGGCTCATCCCTCTTTACTTCCCCCGAAATTCCGGCGCGCGCTTGTTCAGGAAGGCGTCCACCCCCTCGCGGAAATCCTCGGTGTCGAAGCAGGCGAACTCGCGCGCGCGCTCCTTCTCCGTGAGGCCGGCGAGGGCGGGATCCTTCAGGATTTTCTTCACGAACCCCTTGTGCCACCGGTGAACGAGGGGCGCCAGGGAGGCGATGCGCTCGGCCGCGCCATACGCCGCCTCCGCGACCTCCTCATCCGGGACGACGCGCGCCAGAAAGCCCGCCTCGAGCATCTCGCGCGCCGTGAAGAGCCGCGCCGTCAGCAACATGTCCAGGGTGCGCGCCGGCCCGATGGACTGCACGAAGCGCCTGAGCTCCGAATGGCCCGCCACCAGCCCCAGCTTCGCCACCGGCACGCCGAAGCGGGAGCTCTCGCCCGCGATTCGCAGATCAGCGGCGGCGGCGAGCTCCACGCCCCCGCCCACGCAGGCGCCGCGAATGAGGCACAGCGCGGGCTTCGAGAAGGCGTCCACCGCGTCCAGCCCGCGCAGGAACGCGGTCTCCGCGTAGCGCCTCGCCTGGCCGGAGCTCCAGCGCTCCTCGCGGAAGCGCGAGATGTCCGCCCCCGCCGAGAAGGCGCGCTCGCCCGCGCCCCGGAAGACGACGACGCGCGCGGAATCGTCCGCGTCGAGCTCGGGCATGAGGCGGGCGATCTCCAGCCACATTTCGTATTCGATCGCGTTGAGCTTCTCCGGCGCGCGAATCTCTATCGTCGCCACGGCGCCCCGCCGGGAGAGGCGTATTTTTCCGTCCGCGCGCGGCTCCCCGCTCACGCCGAGCCGCCCCGGGGCGCGGGGCGCGGGGCGCGCGCGCTCCTTCGATGAGCGCGGGAGGGCGTCAGTCCCCCTGGGCATCCCTGTATTCCTCAAGCCACGCCATCTGGATGGCCTCGAGCTTCCCCTCGGTCGAGGACATCGGGTCGTCGTCGAACGCATCCAGTCCGCACACCCACTCGTGCAGGTCGGTGAAGCGGACGGAGAGCGGGTCGGTCTCCGGAAACTTCTCGTAGAGGGCGATGCCGACGTCCTCGGCGTCCTCCCAGCCGAACTTCTCCACGCGCTCGTTCTCCCGGGGCGAATCCCTAGCGGACGCCCTGCTCCCTGGCGGCGTCCGGCCCCTCCTGCACCAGGTTCACGTTCCAGAAGGGCACGTGCACCTCGATGACCTCCTCGGTCTCGCGCTCCAGCGTCGCCTGGCAGGCGAGGCGGCTGTCGAGGTCCACGTCGCGCGCGTCGTCGAGCTGATCCTCCTCGTCCTCGGTGGACTCGCTGAAGGAATCCGCCCCGCTCCGCAGCTTCACGTGGCACGTCGAGCAGGCGCACACCCCGCCGCAGGCATGATCGAGATCGAGGCCGTTCTCGAGTGCCGCCTCGAGAATGTTCTCGCCCACGTGAATGTCGATGGTCTGCTTCTCTTCGATGAATCGCAGCTTCGCCATTTTTCTCCCCCGCGCTTCGCGGCCTCTCCGCGGCGCCTAGTCCCTCAGCGCCTCGCTCACCCTCTTGTTCTCCAGCGCCGACTTGAGAACGCTGTCCATCATCCGCTCGGCGAGCGGCATGGTGACGGCGTTGAGCGCGTCCACCCCGTCCCGAATCGCTCCCGGCTCCTCCCCCCGGCGCGACGCCTCCAGGGCGCTCACCGCCTCGGCGATTCTCGCGCGCTCCTCGGGGGAGACGGCGCGTTCTCCATAGTCGTTCATCGCGCGCGCCGTGGCCATGAGGATGGCCTCCGCCTCGTTTCTGGCGTCGAGAATCTGGCGCGAGCGAACGTCCTCCTCCGCGCGCTCGAAGGATTCCAGCAGCATCCGCTCGACCTGCTCGTCCGTCAGCCCGTAGGAGGGCCGCACCTCCACCGAGGCGGCCTTGCCGCTTCTCAGGTCGCGCGCCGTCACGCTCAGGATGCCGTTGGCGTCGATGAGAAACGTCACCTCCACGCGGGCCAGGCCGGCCGGGGCGGGGTCGATGGCCAGGCGGAAGCGCGCGAGCGAGCGGTTGTCCCGCGCCAGCTCGCGCTCCCCCTGGAGCACGTGGACGTCCACGCCCGTCTGGTTGTCCTTGAAGGTGGTGTAGGCCTCCTTCGCGCTCGCGGGAATGGTGGTGTTGCGGGGGATGATCCACCCCATCGCCCCGCCCATGGTCTCGATGCCCAGCGAGAGCGGGGTCACGTCGAGCAGCAGCATGTCCCGCGCCCCGCCCGCGAGGATGTCCGCCTGCACCGCGGCGCCCAGCGCCACCACCTCGTCGGGGTTGATGTCCGCGTGGGGCTCGCGCCCGAACAAGTCCCGCACCATGCGGCGGACGAGGGGCATCCGGGTGGAGCCGCCCACCAGAACCACCTCGTCCACGTCCTCCGGCGAGAGGCCCGCGTCCTCCAGGGCGCGGCGGCAGGGCGCCAGCGTCCGTCCGGCGATGGGCGCGAGGAGCGCCTCCATCTCCTCGCGGGAGAGGCGCCCCTCGTGGCGGAGCGGGAGGCCGCCCGGGGCTTCGAGCGCGTATTCCGCCGAGTCGCTCTCCGAGAGCTCCCGCTTCACGCGCTCCGCCAGAAGCGCGAGCTCGGCCAGCGCCTCGGGGGTCTCGCCCGGGTCCGCGCCGCGCTGCGCGAGAACCTCCTCCCGGATGCGCGCGGAGACGGCGCGGTCGAAGTCGTCGCCGCCCAGGCGGGTGTCCCCGCCCGTCGAGAGCACCTCGAACACGCCCTCCCTGATCCGCAGGATCGAGATGTCGAAGGTGCCGCCGCCCAGGTCATAAACCGCGACGACGCCGCGGTTGCGCTCATGGAGGCCGTAGGCCAGGGAGGCCGCCGTGGGCTCGTTGATGATGCGAAGCACCTCGAGGCCCGCGAGCCTGCCCGCGTCCTTCGTCGCCTGGCGCTGCGCGTCGTTGAAGTGCGCCGGAACGGTGATGACCGCCCGGAGCGCGGGACGGCCCAGCGCCTTCTCCGCCCGCGCCTTCAGGCGCCGCAGCACGAGGGCGCTGACTTCGGGCGCGCTGTAGGAGCGCCCCCGCGCCAGGACGTGAACGACCTCCTTTTTCGACGGGTCGGCCTCGAAGGGCAGATGGCGCATCTCCTCCTCGACGTCCGCATAGCCCCTGCCCATGAGCCGCTTGATGGAGAAGACGGCGTTTCCGCCGTTGGAGACGCGATCCGCCTGCGCCTCCTCGCCGATGAGAACGCGGTCGGGGCGGAAGCTCACGACGGAGGGCACGATGCCGCGCTCGCCCTCCGGCGCCAGAATCGCCGGCTCGCCGTCCGAGACGGCGGCGACCAGGCTGTTCGTGGTGCCCAGGTCGATGCCGATGATCCCGCTCAACCGCTCTTCTCCAGGGCGTCGTTCAGGCTTTTGAGGGTGTTCTCGATGTATTTTCGGCTGCCGAGAACGGCGCGCATCTTTCTCAGGATTTCAGGCGGGGCGGGTTCTCCCCTCTCCGCCGCCTCGTCCCAGGCGGCGCCCAAGCCGTCGAGCGCCGTCCGCTGGCCGCGGCGAAGCGCCAGGAAGCACTCCCGCGCCGCGCCGATGCGCTCGCGCAGACGCTCGCCGTCCTCCGCGTCCCCGCGGGGGCGAAGCGCCTCCACCGCCTCCCGCGCCTCGAATATCTCCTCGAGCAGCTCGGCGGGCGGCTTCGCGTCGTTCTCCGCAAGCGCGCCGCTTTCGAGCTCCACGAGATACGCCGCGCGCGCCGCCGGCTCCCTGAGCGTCTGATAGGCCGCGTTGACGCGGGCGGTCGCCTCCAGGCTCCTGACGCGGACGGCGGCGGGCGCGTCCATGAAAAAATCGGGGTGAAGCCGCCGGCTGAGCCGGTAGAAGGCGGACTCCAGCGCCTCGGCGTCAACGCCGAACCTTCGCTCGAAGCCCAGGAGGGCGAAATGGTCGATCTCGGCGGGGACGGCCTCTATCTCTCCGGCCTCGTCGAAGACGGAGAAGGCCCTGTTCTGCGTCGCTTCGCTCATCGCGCGATTCCAGGCCCGCGTGAACCGCCGGGCGTCATGAATCCAAAAGAAAACGCGGCGCGTTCCGCTCCGCCTCCGCTACGCGGAGAAGCTCTCCCCGCAGCCGCAGGACTGGCGGGCGTTCGGGTTCTTGAAGGTGAAGCCCTGCCCCATCAGCCCGTCCTCGAAGTCCAGCGTGGTGCCCGCGAGGAAAAGCAGGCTCTTCCTGTCCACGACCACCCGGACGCCGCCCTTCTCGATCACCTCGTCCATGAGCGGGTTGACGCGCTCGGCGCCCTCGAACTGGAGAACGTAGGAAAGCCCGGAGCAGCCGCCACCCTTCACGCCGACGCGGAGGACCTGCCCCGGCTTCCCCTCCCTCTCCAGAAAGCGGTTCATGTGCGCTACGGCCTTGTCGGTCACCTCCAGGGCGGGCCCCTTCGCGGCCGTTTCCATGTCCTCTCCTCCGTCGGCGAATCGCCCGCGCCTAGTGGTGGCCCCGGCGCTCGACGACCGGCATGTCGTTCTTCGCGCGAAAGTCGTTCAGCGCGGTCTTGATGGCGTCCTCCGCCAGCACGGAGCAGTGAATCTTCACGGGGGGGAGGTTCAGCTCCTCGACGATCTGCGTGTTCCTGATCTCCTCGGCCTCGTCCACCGTCCTGCCCTTGAGCCACTCGGTCGCCAGCGAGCTCGAGGCGATGGCGCTTCCGCAGCCGAAAGTCTTGAACTTCGCGTCCTCGATGACGCCCTCCCCGCTCACCTTGATCTGCAGCTTCATCACGTCGCCGCACTCGGGCGCGCCGACGACGCCCGTGCCCACGGCGGGGTCCGCCTTGTCGAGCGAGCCGACGTTGCGGGGGTTGTTGTAGTGATCGACCACCTTGTCGCTGTAAGCCATCTCATCGCTCTCCTCTTGTCGGCCTCCGGGCGCCGGAGGCCCCTGTTCGCGGGACGCGGGCAGGCCGCGCGCCTAGTGCGCCTGCCATTCCACCTTCGAGAGATCGACGCCCTCCTTCACCATCTCGTAGAGGGGGCTCATCTCGCGCAGGCGGTTCACGATTTTCGTCGTCTTCTCGGCCACGTATTCCATCTCCTCCTCGGTGGAGAAGCGGCCGAACCCGAACCGGATGGACGAATGCGCCAGCTCGTCGCCCCGGCCCATGGACTTGAGCACGTAGCTCGGCTCCAGGCTCGCCGAGGTGCAGGCGGAGCCCGAGGAGACGGCCACGTCGTTCAGCCCCATGATGAGGGATTCGCCCTCCACGTAGGGGAAGCTCAGGTTGAGGTTGCCGGAGAGGCGCTTCGTCTCGTGGCCGTTCACGTAGACCTCCTCCAGGCTCTCGAACATGATGGACCTGAACCTGTCGCGCAGGTTCGAGAGGCGGGCGTTCTCCGCCTCCATTTCCTCCCCGCACAGCTCCGCCGCCCTGCCGAAGCCCACGATGCCGGAGACGTTCAGCGTGCCCGAGCGCATCCCCCGCTCGTGGCCGCCGCCGTCGATGATGGCGGAGAGGCGGACGCGCGGGCGGCGCCTTCGCACGTAGAGCAGGCCCACGCCCTTGGGGCCGTATATCTTGTGGGCGGACGCCGAGAGCAGGTCGATGTTCATCTCGTTCACGTCGATGGGAATCTTCCCGTAGCCCTGGGTGGCGTCCGTGTGGAAGATGGCGCCGCGCTCGCGGCACAGCGCGCCTATCTCGGCGATGGGGTTCAGCACGCCGACCTCGTTGTTCGCCGCCATGATGGAGACGAGAATGGTGTCCTCGCGCATGGCGGCCTCGACCATCTCCTTCGTCGTGATGCCGTCCTCGGGAGGCTCGATGTAGGTGACGTCGAAGCCCCAGGTCTCGAGGCGCTTGGCCGAGTCGATGACGGCCTTGTGCTCGATCGCCGAGGTGACGACGTGGTTGCCCTTCTTCCTGTACATCTCGGCGGCGCCCTTGAGCGCCATGTTGTCCGATTCGGTGGCGCCGCTCGTGAAGATGATCTCGCGCGGGTCCGCCCCGATGAGGGCGGCCAGCTTCTCCCGGGCGTCGTCCACCGCCTTCTCCGCCTCCCAGCCGAAGCTGTGGTTGCGGCTGGCGGCGTTGCCGAACCTCTCGCCGAAGTAGGGCAGCATCTCCTCCAGGACGCGCGGGTCCATGGGCGTCGTCGCCTGGTAGTCCATGTAGATGGGGAACTTCAAGCTCATCTGATCTCTCCCGCCGGCGCACCCACCATGTCCTGAAGGGTCATGCCCTCAAGCAGGTCGGTCACCTTTCTCTGGATTCTCTCCATGGGATAAAAAATGGTGCATCTCTCGTATTGCTCGCAGTCGGCGCCGCCGCCGATCTGGCAGACCGCCATGGCGATGGGCCCCTCGATCGCTCGGATGACCTCCGCCACCGAGATGGACTCCGGCCGGCGCGAGAGAACGTAGCCCCCCCTGGGGCCGCTCCTCGACTCCACGATGCCGTTTCTGGCGAGGAGCTGCAACGTCTTGGCGAGCAGCTCGGCCGGAATGCGGAACCTTCGCGCGATGTCCCTCGAGGCGACGGCCTCGCCTTCCTCCCGCTCCGCCAGATAGGAGAGCGCCATCAGGCCGTAATCCGTGCGCTTGGCAATCGAGAACATTCCTCTCTCCGCCCCGAACCGCGCCGCCCTTCGGAGGCGGCACCCTCTCCCGCGAAATGCGACCGGAATGGTCGCCGACCCGTCCGCTCGCAGATATACGCCCCGGAGGGGGGTTCTGTCAACCGCCCCGGGCCGGGAACGCGGCGGCTATTCCTTCCCCCGGACGAGCTCCCACCGGCCCTTGCGGACGCGAACCAGCGCGAGGGAATCGACCCCCAGCCCGTTGTGGTCGCTTTTCGAGAAGCTGTATCGCCCGTTGAGCCCCTGGAAGTTCCGCGTCTCCTCGAGGGCGGCGGGAATGCGCGCCCGGCTCGCTCCCACCCCCCGCGCCGCCCACGCCAGAAGCCGCAGTGCGTCAGCGGCCGCGGCCGCCGTCTCCCCCGGCGCGCTCCCGTATTTCTTTCGATACGCGGCGCGAAACGCCAGGGCGTCCTCCCTGGCGGGGTGCGACTTGGCGAGGAGATGCGCCGCCGTGAGCCGGGAGGCGGGGAACACCGCGCCCTCGGCCGCGCCGGCCCCGCTTTTCGGGCCGAACAGCCCGGGGGAGGCGTGGGAGACGTAGAGCGGCAGCTTCAAATCCAGCGCCGCGCGGGCGCGCGCCAGCGCCAGGCGCGCGGCGCCCCTCGCCCAGAGCAGGAAGCCCCCGGCGCCGCGGTCGGAGGCGCGCCGCAGGAAGGGCAGAAAGTTGTGCTCGCCCGGCCTGAAGGATTCGTTCAGCAGGATGGAGACGCCGAAGTCCGGCGCGAGCGCCGTCATCTGCTCCCGTCCCTCCGAGCCGTAGCCCGCCGAGGAGCCCACGACGGCCGCGCGCCGGACGCCCCTTTTCCTCATGTGGCCCAGCATCAGCCGGACGGGAAGCGAGGCGCGCCGCGCGGTGGAGAACACCCACTCGCGCGCGGGGACGAGAATCTCCTCGGGCGCGGCCAGCGAGAAAAGCGGCGTCCTCTCCCGCTCCGCGGCGCGCGCGGCGGCGATGGCGGCGTAATGCCCGACGGTCCCTATCACGGCGACGGCCCCGCGCCTGCGCGCGAGCTGCCGCACGGCGGCGGCGGCGGCCTTCGGGCTTCCCCGGGTGTCGAGGGTGAGCAGGAACACGCGCCCGCCGGCGACCCCGCGCCGGTTGATGCGCTCCCTTTCGAGCAAAAGCGCGCGGCGCGCCTCCCGGCCCGGCGCGCCGGCCTCTCCCGAGAGGTTCAGCGCCGCGCCGACGACGATTCTGCCCGGAGAGGCCGCCGGGGCGGCCTCCGCGCCCGCGCAACAGGCGAGCGCCAGCGCGGCCGCCCGCGCCGCGCGCCATGCGCTTCCGATCGCCTCGCTCATGCCTTATGATCCGGCCCAGGGACGAAGGATGCCGCTTCGGGGAACGCCCCCCGCGCCCTCGCTGGATAACGGCCGGCCGGAGCCATGTCAAACAAACCGCAGGGCGGGGAAGCGGCGGCGCGGCTCGACGCGCCCGGACGCGGGAGGCTCCGGCGGCGCCTCCTCTCCTGGTACGATCGGGAGAAAAGAGCGCTCCCCTGGCGCGGCGAGAAGAACCCCTACCGCGTCTGGGTCTCCGAGGCGATGCTCCAGCAGACGCGGGCGGAGACCGTGCGGGCGCGCTGGCCCGCCTTTCTCAAGCGGTTTCCCACCCTCGCCGCCCTCGCCGACGCGCCTCTCGATTCCGTCCTCGCCGAATGGCAGGGGCTCGGCTACTACGCCCGCGCGAGAAGCCTCCACCGCGCCGCGCGGGAGGTGATGCGCCGCGGGGGCGCGCTGCCGCGAACGCGCGAGGAGCTGCTCGCGCTGCCGGGCGTAGGCCCCTACACGGCGGGCGCCGTCGCCAGCATCGCCTTCGGGGAGCGTTGCGCGGCCATCGACGGAAACGCCCTGCGCGTCCTGAGCCGCGTCCTGAACCTCGCGCTTCCCGTCGATTCCCCGCCCGCGCGGAGGATCATCGGGGAAGCGGCGGAGGCACTCGTTCCGCCCGCGAGGCCGGGCGACTTCAACCAGGCGCTCATGGAGCTCGGCGCGAGGGTCTGCCTGCCGGCGCGGCCCGCCTGCGCGCGCTGCCCTCTCCGCGCCTCCTGCGCGGGGCGAAGCGCCGGAACCCAGGACGCCCTGCCGGTGAAGGCCGCGAAAAGGCCGCCCGCGCCGGTCACCATCTTCCAGTTCTGGGCGGAGCGGGAAGGGCGCGTCCGCCTCGTTCAAAGAGAGCGAAGCGGACTTTTCGGCGGCATGTGGGAGCTGCCCGGCTTCATGGAGAAGGGCCGCCCGGGGAGAATCGACCCGCGCCGCCTGCGCGCCGAGTGCGCGAAGGCGGTCGGGGGCGGCTGGCGGCCGACGCGCGAGCTCGCCCGGGTCGAGAGGACGCTCACGCACAGAAAAATCCTGTTCGTCGTGCATCTGGCGGAAAACCCCGGCGGGAAGGCGGCGGCGAACGGGGAGGGGCGCCTCTGGGCGTCGGAGGAGGAGGCCGCCGCGCTTGCGCTCTCCTCCGCCCAGCGCGCCGCGTGGCGCGCGGCGAGGGACGCCCTCGACTCCAAGAGGGAGAAGCCGGACGGCGGGCGCCGCGCCGCGCCTTTTCAGGCCGCGCCCCCGAAGCGCTCCTTCAGGTAGTCCTCGAGCGTCCTGGGCTTCAGGCCGAAGGCCGCCTTGAAGGGTTCGGGGTCGCACACGTTGTCCTCGCCCAGCATCGTGATCTGATCCTCGGTGAAGGGAGGCTTCATGGGGAGCAGGTTGAACGCCCTGGCCTGGAAGCGCGCGAGGGGCGTCGGCAGGCGCAGGAGCAGCCGCCTCTTGCCCATCGCCCCGACCACCATGGAGAGCAGCTCCCTCAGCGAATACGCCCTGTCTCCGCCCACGTCGTAGGTCTGCCCGATGGTCTCCGCCATGTTCAGGCAATCGGCGAAGCAGCGGCACACGTCCTCCACCCAGACGGGCTGAAGTTTCCCCTCCCCCGAGCCGATGACGGGAAGGGCGGGGGCCGCGCGCGCGATGCCGGCGAAGGCGTTGATGAATTCGTCGCGCTCGCCGAAGATGATGGAGGGGCGGAATATCGTCCAGTCCAGCCCGCTTTCCCGAACGAACCGCTCGGCGGCGAACTTCGTTTTGTGATAGCGGGCGACGGCGTCCTCCCGCGTCCCCAGGGCGCTCATGTGGACGAAGCGCTTCACGCCCGCCTGCTCGGCGGCGGCCACCATCCGCCGCGTCCCCTCCGCGTGGACGGCCTCGAAGCCGGGCGTTCCCTTCTCGATGATGATGCCCACGAGGTGGATGACGGCGTCCTGCTTCTTCATCAGTTCGGCGAGCTGATCCACCGAATACGAGGCGACGTCCCCCCGGACGGGATAGACCCCGCTCAGCGAGGCCAGGCGCTGCCTGGCGGGTTCGGGGTCGCGGGAGAGCGTCCTGATTTCATGTCCCGCCAGCGAGAGCATCGGAAGCAGCGCGCCGCCGACGTATCCCGTTCCGCCCGTCAGAAAAACCTTCATCGAACCGCCTCCCCCGTGAAGCGCGAAGCGCCGCCCGTTCCGCCCGCCTCCCCGAGGCGCGCGACCGCGCCCACCGGAGGCTCGCCCTTCGTCAGCTCCCGCAACGCCTCGCTCGCGTACGCCCCCGGCGGCAGGGTGAACCACAGGCGCAGGTTCGCGCCCTCCATCTTAAGCCCCGCGTCCAACATCCGCGCGCGATAGGGCCGCCTCGCGCCGTAAAGCCCCAGCCCGGCCAGCCCGTCGAGAATCTTGTGATCCCCGACGCCCAAGGATTCTAGCACGCTCCGCTCCATTTTTCGCGGCTCGCCCCGCGCCTCGAGGAGCTTCCGGCCGATGAGGGGCCCGGCGGGGCTCGTCTCGAAGCGCGCCGCGGCGTCCGCCTCCTTCTCCGCCGCGCCCGCCCTTCGCGCCCTGCCCGAGGGGTGGTGAAAAAGCGCGTCGCCCGCCCAGACGCGGTCGTGGGCGCGCGCCTCGAGCCTCCGCGCCAGACACAGGTTGAAGACGGCCGCCTGAAGCGCGCCGCCATACAGCGCGCGCTCCCTCGCGGGAATGGCCGCCGCCGCGCGCCCGGGCGAGGCGCCTCCCTCCAGGCGGGCGAGGACGCGCCTCTCCGCCTCCCAGGAGGCCGGGCAGAGCCGCCGCGCGCCCCCGAAATCGCCCGCCTCGTATCTGCGGGCCGCCTCCAGGAGCCGCGCGTCCGCGCCCTCGCGCGCGGAGGAGAGCCTCGCGGCGCCCAGCATCGCGTCGAGCGCGCCCCGCCAGTCTCTCCCCGAGAGCGCCAGGCCGATTCGCGCCGTGTGGCCGTGCGCGCCGAACCTCTGATCGCCGAAAGCGTTGGGGAGCCCCCGCGAGAGGAGCGCGTCCAGCGTCGTCCGCGCCCTCTCCTCCGCGCCGGGGGCGACCTCCCGAATCAGTATCTCGAAGCGGTTGCCCGCCAGCGCGCCGCGCCTGAGTCCGCTCCGGGAGCGCGCCGCCTCCAGCACCCGGACGCCCTCGGCGGCGTCTTTCGCCTTCGGCAGGGCGTCCGCGGCCTCGCGCTCCGGCAGGCGGAAGGAAAGCCACTGCCGCGCCACCGCGTTGGCGTCCTTCAGGCCCGCGCAGCCCGCCCGATCCTCGTCCAGGTTCAGCGCGCGGCGCAGAGCGCGCAGCGCCTCGAGGGTCGAGACGCCCCGCTTCTCCACCAGCAGATGGAGGTATTCCCCGTCGCCGTCCGGCGGGCGGAGGGGAATTTCCTCCACGCGGAAATCCTCGGGCCGCTCCCGCAGGCGTCCGCCCACGCCCGGCGTTTCGGTGAGATACGCTCCCGCCATCTCCCCTCCGGACGGCTTCGTCCATTCATCCCATCGGGGCTATACTGCGGACTTTCTCCGCGCGGCTTCGCCCGGGGGCCTGCTTGCGCGCCGCGCTTTTGTCATGAGGAAATCGCCATGTCCGCCTTTTTCGACAAGACCGCCTTCATTCTTCTGGCCATGGCGGCGGGTCTCGCGCTTCTGTCCTGGCAGAAAACCGGGGAGCTGCCCTGGGCGCCCGCCGGCCGCGCCGCGAGCCTGATCGCGAGCATCTTTCCCAAGCTCGCCGTCGGAATGCTCATCGGCGCGCTCATGGTCGAGGTTCTGCCGAAGGAACTCCTGCAGGCCTGGCTCTCCGACCGCTCGGGCTGGCGCGGCATCCTCGTGGGCTGGGCGGCCGGGTGCCTGCTCCCCGTGGGCGCGCCCTTCGTCTTATACCCGATCGTGGCGGGGCTGCTCCAGGGAGGGGCGGGCTTCGGGCCGATGGTGACGCTGCTCACGGCGTCCGCCCTGGTCGGCCCGGTGCGAACGCTCATCTACGAGATTCCCATCATCGGAACCGAGTTCTTCCTCTTCCGCATCCTCGCCGTCTTCTGGGTTCCGCCCGTCGCGGGCGCGCTCTCGCAGGTGGTGGTTCGCCTCCTCCGCGGCGGCTGAGGCGGGGCACGCCGAGGGGCGCGCGACCGCGGGGAGGGGCGGCGTGATTTTGCAGGTGAAGCGCGGGAGCGTTTCCCTTCTTGCGCCCCGTTGCGGGTCGGCGATGGCGCCGCGCGCGGCGATTACGGCAATCGTAGGGACAACCCCCTGTGGTTGTCCTCGCCGCCGCATCCGCATCCAGCCGCCGCGCGAAAATCCCGTAGGGGTCATTCGGGAACGCCCCGCCCCGCCAACCAAACGGACAATCACCGGGGGGTCGGCCCACGCCGTCGAAACGGGCGGTTCACGAACCGCCCCTACGAAACCATGAACCCGCGCATGGATTGACCGGGAACGCCCGTTCGCCGCCGCGCGCCCCGGTTCCGGATTCCGGCCTTCGCCGGAATGACGGCGAAAGACTAACCCCGGCGCCCCTTCGATCTGATAGAGAACAACATCGAGACGACGGCGAGGATTTCCCCTCCGCCGCCCGCCGCGTTTGTCAATTCGTCATTCCGGCGAAGGCCGGAATCCAGGGTTTTGATTCCCTTCCCTTCAAAACGGGCGGTTCCCGAGCCGCCCCTACGAAAACATGAAACCCATGTCCCCGCCGATCGCCGGGCGGGACGCATATATGCGTCCCCTACGCAAAATCAAAATCGCCTCGCCCGTAGGGGGCGCATTCTTGCGCCCCGTTCCGCGGGTCGGCGATGCCGCGGCCCGTAGGGACAACCCCCTGTGGTTGTCCGCCCCGCGTCCTTCCCCGCATCGGGACAATCCCCTCGCCCCGTCGGAATCGATCGCGCATTTGCCCGCATTTGCGGTTATGGGGCTTTCCCCTGAATGCGCGAGAATCCGCCGTGAGAGGGAGGAGGCGAACGCATGGGCTTCGGGAAGCGGATGACGGCGAAGGCGAGGGCGTGGGTCAGGGCGTTTTTCGCTCCGCGCCGTTTTCGCGTCGTCAATTCCGGCGAGGAGGAGGGTTTGCGGAATCCGTCATTTTCCCGTCGGCGTCGGATTGCGGGTTCCGCAGGCGCGGCGCGCGCGCGTCGTCCGCGCCATAATGAAAACGATCCCGTTTTCGACAAAATCCGACAAATTCACGGCCTTATCCCGCAAATTCGCGCCTTTTTTCGACAAATTCAAGACCCTTCGGAACGCGGAAAAAATATCAAGTCATTGAAAATAAAATGGTTATGGAAACAAAGGGGCACCGGGAGGGGGTATTTCGCAAGGCCGCGGCGTTTGCGCGCATCTGCCCGCACTTGCTCCGCGCCGCCATCCCGCAGGAGTCGTTCGGAAACGCCCCGCCGCCTGTGGCGCGAATCCTTCCCCAAAACGGGCGGCTCGGCGAGCCGCCCCTACGAAACCCTCGCCACCGCCGCCGTAGGGGGCGCATATATGGCCCCGTCGGCGGGCGTGGGGTTCGCGTCCGCGCGGAGGGGCGGCACCTTTTCGTCGGGACGATTCAGGGAAGCTAGGAGGCGCCCAGGTGGTCGGCCAGACCGCGCAGGAGGGTCTCGCGCGAGACGGCGCCGACCACCTCGCCCGCGGCGTCCACCACCCGAAGCGGGGATTCGCTCGCCAGGGACTTCATCACCATGTCCTGGAGGACGGTGTTGCGCGCGACGAACGGCCCGCGCGTCTCCTCCTCCGGCGGCGTCATGATGGCCCCCGCCGTCACCACGCGGCCGCGCCGCGCGTCCCGCGCGAACACGCGCACGTAGTTGGTGGCGGGGCTGAGCAGAATCTCCTCCGGCTCGCCCACCTGGTGAACCGCGCCGTCCTTCAGGATGGCGATGCGGTCGCCGATCTTGAGCGCCTCGTCCAGATCGTGGGTGATGAAAACGATGGTCTTCTTGAGGTCGCGCTGGAGCACGATGAGGTGCTCCTGCATCTGCTTGCGAATCAGGGGGTCGAGGGCGCTGAAGGGCTCGTCCATGAGCAGGATGTCCGGGTCCGTGCAGAGGGCGCGCGCCAGGCCCACCCGCTGCTGCATCCCCCCCGAGAGCTGCGCCGGATAGGCCTCCTCGTAGCCGGCGAGCCCCACGTCCTCTATCCAGCGCATCGCCCGCCGGGTGCGCTCCTTGAGCGGCGCGCCCTGCACCTCGAGGCCGTAGCAGGTGTTCTCGAGCACCGTCATGTGGGGAAAGAGCGCGAAGCGCTGGAAGACCATGCTCGTGGTTTCCCGGCGAAACGCGATCAGCTCCTCCTGGGAGAGCTGGAGGATGTCCCTGCCCTCGACGATCACCTGGCCCGCGGTCGGGTCGATGAGCCGGTTGACGTGGCGGATGAGGGTCGATTTCCCGGAGCCGGAAAGCCCCATGACCACGAATATCTCCCCGCTCTCGACGGAGAGGCTGACGTCCTTCAGGCCGAGCGTACAGCCGGTCTTCGCCAGCAGGTCGTCCTTGCCGGCGCCCTCCCGAACCAAGGCGAGGGCCTCCTCCGCGGCGTCTCCGAATATCTTGAAGACGCTTCGTATCTCGATGAGCGGCACCGGCTCAGCCCTCCCCGGTCGTTTTGATGAGCCGCTTGCCGTAGGCCTGGGTCGCCCGATCCATGACGATGGCGAGCAGCACGATTCCCACGCCCGCCTCGAGCGCGCGCCCGACGTTGAGCTGCTGGAGGCCCAGGAGCACCTCGTTTCCGAGCCCGCGGGTTCCGATCATCGAGGCGATGACCACCATCGAGAGCGCCATCATCGTGGTCTGGTTGACGCCCTGCATGATGTTGGAGAGCGCCATGGGGATCTGCACGCCGAGGAGCTTCTGCCGCTTGCTGGCACCCATGGCGTCGGACGCCTCCACAATGTCCTCGTCGACCAGGCGGATGCCGAGGTCGGTGAGGCGGATCACCGGCGGGACGGCGTAGATCACCGTGGCGAATACGGCGGGAACCGCGCCCAGGCCGAACAGCATGATCGCCGGAATGAGATAGACGAAGCTCGGCATGGTCTGCATGAGGTCGAGCACCGGAAGGACGAGGTTGCGCATCCGGTCGCTCCTCGAAATCGCGATGCCGATGGGGATGCCGATGACGATGCAGATGAGGGTGGAGATCAGCATGACCGAGAGGGTCATCATCGCGTAGTCCCAGAGCTTGGGATCCACGAGGCCGATGAAGAGCAGACACCCCGCCACGAGCGCGGTCACGCCGCGCTGGCGGCCGCTGGAGAAGTAGGTGAGCGCGGTCACGGCGGCGAACACGACGATCCACGGAAGGTCGCGCAGGAAATGCTCCAGGCCGACCAGCAGCGCGAGGAGGGTGTCCGAGACGGTCTCGAAGACGATTCCGTACTCCGAGACCAGCCATTCCACGAAAACGTTAGCCCACCTGTTGAGCGGCAGGTTCAGGCCCTTGGGCCATTCAACCGCCCAATCGGGAAGCAGTCCGCGCAAAAGCGCCATGGCGAGCGGGCCTCCTCGTGACTACGGGCGCCGCCCCTGCGGAAGAGGCGCCGCGCGGGGGCGGTTCAGGCGGCGGCGAGCGCCGCCTCTATCTTCTTCGCCACGTCGGCCGGCACCCACTTCTTCCACACCTTGTTGGTTTTGAGGAAGTGGATGGCGGTGGTCTTCGCGTCGCCGTTCGCTTCTTTCTCGAGATAGGCCAGCGCCTTCGAGACCACGCTGGACGGCAGGGTGTACTTGTCGAGAAAGGCGATGATCTTCGGATTCTCGGCCGCGAACTTCGCGGTCACCGACTTCGGCAGCTCCACCGACGGATAGGCGGTCGCCTTCTTCGGGTCGCCCATGGCGCCCTCGCCGCCCTTCTTCACCGCCGTCACGTGCTTCATCATTTCGTCCCAGTCGGCCTTGTTCCACGCCGGCTCCTCGAGCTTGACCAAGTCCAGCTGCCCCAGCAGCGGCGTCGGCGCCCAGTAGTAGGCGAGCACCGGCTTCTTCTTGATGTAGGCGCCCTTGATGGCCGCCGCCAGCGCGCCGCCCGAGCCCGGACGGAAGTTCGTGTAGTGCTTCTCCAGCCCGTAGACGCGCATCTTCACCGTGTTGATGAGCTCGCAGGTCCAGCCCGGGATGCAGTTCACGAAACGGCCCTTGGAGGGATTCTCGGGGTCCGTGAAAAGATGCTTGTACTTCGGAAGATCGAACACCGACTTGAGGCCCGGGTTCTGCTTCTGGACGAAGCGCGGGATATACCAGCCCTGCTCGCTGTCCGGCGTATTGACGCTCAGCCGCTTGACCTTTCCGCTTTTCAGAGCGGCGTCGTATTGCTCCTTGAGGTTCTCGTACCAGAGCTCCATGACCACGTCGTTCTTGCCCTTGTAGTGCGCCGCCATAATCGGCAGGGTGCCGCCGTAGGTCATCTTCACCTCGCAGCCGTAGCCGTGCCGCAGGATGAAGGCGGTCACCTGGTCGTGGAAGTTCGCGCTGTCCCAGTTGAAGTCGCCGATGTGAACACGGCAGGCCGCCTCCGCCCCGCGAGGCGAGGCGAGAGACGCGGCGGCGATGATGACGGCGAAAGCGGCTACCGCGAGCGCCCTGAACTTCATGGTCTTCGGCTTCATGGCTGATCCCCCGTTGCCGTGCGGGCGTATGAAAACGGACAGTCCTCTCCTCCAAGCGTCATGCGATTATACGCGGATCGGCGCGAAACGCAAACGCCCCCTTCTTCACGCGGGAGGAGAGGCGCCGCGCGGGGGCGGTTCAGGCGGCGGCGAGCGCCGCCTCTATCTTCTTCGCCACGTCGGCCGGCACCCACTTCTTCCACACCTTGTTGGTTTTGAGGAAGTGGATGGCGGTGGTCTTCGCGTCGCCGTTCGCTTCTTTCTCGAGATAGGCCAGCGCCTTCGAGACCACGCTGGACGGCAGGGTGTACTTGTCGAGAAAGGCGATGATCTTCGGATTCTCGGCCGCGAACTTCGCGGTCACCGACTTCGGCAGCTCCACCGACGGATAGGCGGTCGCCTTCTTCGGGTCGCCCATGGCGCCCTCGCCGCCCTTCTTCACCGCCGTCACGTGCTTCATCATTTCGTCCCAGTCGGCCTTGTTCCACGCCGGCTCCTCGAGCTTGACCAAGTCCAGCTGCCCCAGCAGCGGCGTCGGCGCCCAGTAGTAGGCGAGCACCGGCTTCTTCTTGATGTAGGCGCCCTTGATGGCCGCCGCCAGCGCGCCGCCCGAGCCCGGACGGAAGTTCGTGTAGTGCTTCTCCAGCCCGTAGACGCGCATCTTCACCGTGTTGATGAGCTCGCAATACCAGCCCGGGATGCAGTTCACGAAACGGCCCTTGGAGGGATTCTCGGGGTCCGTGAAAAGATGCTTGTACTTGGGAAGATCGAACACCGACTTGAGGCCCGGGTTCTGCTTCTGGACGTAACGCGGGATGAACCAGCCCTGATCGCTGTCCGGCGTGTTGGCGCTCAGCAGCTTGATCTTGCCGCTCTTTCTGGCGGCCTCGTAGCCGTCCTTGATGTTGTCGTACCATACCTCCATGACCACGTCGTTCTTGCCCTTGTAGTGCGCCGCCATAATCGGCAGGGTGCCGCCGTAGGTCATCTTCACCTCGCAGCCGTAGCCGTGCCGCAGGATGAAGGCGGTCACCTGGTCGTGGAAGTTCGCGCTGTCCCAGTTGAAGTCGCCGATGTGAACACGGCAGGCCGCCTCCGCCCCGCGAGGCGAGGCGAGAGACGCGGCGGCGATGATGACGGCGAAAGCGGCAATCGCAAGAATTTTGAGTCTCATGGCGGGTCTCCCGTCGCCGCGGGGGGCGCGCGGAAAGAAAGAAAAGGGAACCTCTCCTGTCCTCTGGCTGGAGCATCTTACTGCAAATCGCCGGGAAGCGCAAACCGCCGCCCCGATGCCGCCCGTTCATGCTACCATCGCCCCATCGCCCCATCGCCCTTCCGCCCGAGCGAGCGGCGCGCCCATGCCCGAGATGAGACATGACCCGCTCCGCGGCGAATGGACGCTCATCGCGCCCGGCCGCCGCGCCCGGCCACGCCCCCCGCATTACGCGAACGCCACGCCCTCATCGGAGGATCCGTCCTGTCCCTTCTGCCCGGGAAACGAGAGCGAAACGCCGCCCGAGACCGGCGCAGTCAGGGACGAAGGAACGAGGGAGAACGCCTGGGGCTGGCGCGCCCGCTGCGTGCCGAACAAATACCCCGCCGTCGGCGAGGGCGAGCCTGCGCGGGAAGGGAAGGGCGCTTTCTCCTCTCTCAGGGGCGGGGGACGCCACGAAGTGCTGATCGATTCGCCGCGCCACGCGAAGGGGCTGGCCGATTTGAGCGACGCGCACGCGGGCGACGTCCTGCGCCTGCTCCGGCAAAGGGCGCGCGCGCTTGCGCGGGCGCCCGGCGTTCGCTCCGTCTGCGCCTTCAAGAACCACGGGGCGATGGCGGGGGCGTCCATCCTCCACTCGCACATCCAGATTCTCGCCCTTCCCGCCCGCGCGGGGGCGGAGGCGGCGGCGCGGCGGCGGGAGGCCGCCTTCCACCGCCACCGCGAGCGCAAAATCGCCCTTTTCGACCACGTGGCCGCCCGCGAGCTGGAGGCGGAAGCGAGGGTGGTGGAGGCGGGAGCGGAGGGCGCGGTCGCGTTCTGCCCCTGGGGGTCGCGCTTTCCCTATCTCGTCTGCATCGCGCCTTGGCCGTCGGAAGCCTCCTTCCAGGAGAGCGCGCCGGAGGCCATCGCGGCGGCGGGGCGCGCGCTGGCGCGAACGCTCAGACGCTACAAGAGGCTTCTGCGCGATCCGCCCGTCAACGTCTCTTTCTTCTTGGGAGCGGGAGGCGCGGACGAGGTCTCCTCCGCGCACCGCTGGCGCATCGAGCTCTTTCCCCGTCTGACGCCCCCGGCGGGACTCGAGACGGGTCTGGGGACGCACATAAACGAGGTCGCTCCGGAGCGCGCGGCCAAGGAACTGAGGAGCGCGGACGCCGCCTTCGAGGAAGACGGGGCGGCCGCCCCGCCAGGCGGGGGGTGATCGCAGGCTCGCCCGCGCGCCGTTTCGGCGCGGAGCCTCCTAATGCACGTATTGCCCGCCGTTCACGTCGAGCGTCACGCCCGTGATGTAGCCCGACCCCGGCGTGGAGAGATACCAGATCGCGTCCGCCACGTCCTCGGGCTCGCCCCCGAAGCCCACGGGAATGCCCGCCACGATGGCCGGCACGCGCTCCCCGTGCACGAGCCGGAAGCGCCTGGTGAGCGTCGCGCCCGGAGCCACGGCGTTCACCGTGACGCCGTGGGGGGCGAGCTCCACCGCGAGCCTCCGGGTGAAGCCCTGCATCGCGGACTTGGATGCGCTGTAGGCCAGCGAGATGCCCGGCAGGGCGTCGCGGGCGGAAATGGAGGATACGTTCACGATGCGGCCGTAGCCCGCCTTCTTCATCGGAGCGGCCGCCGCGCGGCTGGCGAGGTAGCAGCTCGTCAGGTTCCAGTCCATGATCTTTCGCCACTCCGCCTCGTCAAGGTCCTCGATGTCGGAAACCTCGACGAAGCCGCCCGCGCAGTTCACCAGAATGTCGAGGCGGCCCCACGCGGCGAGCGTCCGCGAGAAAAGACGGTCGACGTCCTCTTTTCTGGCGGCGTCGCCCGGAGAATAGATGGCCTCTCCGCGCTCGCCCAGCCTGGCGAGCGCCGCCGCGCCGCGCTCCCGGTCGCGCCCCATGACGGCGACCTTCGCGCCCTCCCCGGCGAAGCGGAGCGCCGCCGCCAGGCCGATGCCGTCCGTCGCGCCCGTGACGACGGCGACGCGCTCTCTTATGGAGGATCGCTCATGCACGGAAAAAACCCCCTAGTGCGCGTATCTGCCGCCGTTCACGTCGAGCGTCACGCCCGTCACGTAGCGCGCGCCGGGGCGGACGAGATACCACACGGCGTCGGCGACGTCGGCGGCCTCCGCCACGCGGCCCAGCGGAATCTTCGAGACGATCTCGGGCAGCCTCTCCCTGTGCAGGGCGGCCACGCGAGGGGAGAGCACCACGCTGGGCGCCACCGCGTTCACGGTGACACCATGGGGCGCGACCTCGACCGCCAGGCGCCTGCAGAAGCCGAACAGGCCGGCCTTCGCCGCGCTGTAGGCGAGGCCCGTCTCCAGAATGCCGTCGCGGCCCGAGAGGGAGGATACGTTCACGATGCGGCCGTAGCCCGCCTCTTTCATGGCGGGCGCGACTGCGCGCGAACAAAGGTAGGCGCTTTTCAGGTTCAGGTCCACGACGCTACGCCACGCGGCCTCGTCCAGATCCTCGAGGGCCGGATTGTCCACGAAGCCGCCCGCGCAGTTCACCAGAATGTCGAGGCGGCCCCACGCGGCCAGCGTCTCGCTCACCGCCGCCCGGATTTCATCCGCCGCCGTGGCGTCCGTCCTGATGAAGCGAACCTCCGCGCCCGCCTCGCTCGCGCGACTGGCGGCCGCTTCGCCCCCGGCCTCGTCCACGTCCAGCAGGGCGACCCGCGCGCCCTCCGCCGCGAGACGCTCGACGATGGCCGCGCCGATGCCCGCCGCCCCCGCCGTAACGACGGCCGCATGGCCCTGAATCGAGGATCTGTCTTCCATCCCGTCCGACGCCTCGTCCGCGAGCCGGCTCCCCGGCCGCCCCTATCCGGAGCCGCGAACCAGCAAAAGGCCCTCATAGACGAGCAGCGGCGCCGCGAGCGGCACCAGAATCAGCCACAGGGCGTTGTTCTCCAGGCCGCTGTCCGCCATCTTGGCCAGGTAATTGTAGGCGTAGAAATTCGCCAGCGCGCCGCCGAGGAGCGTCGTCGCCCGTCGATGCCATTCGGTTTCGCGCTTCGCCAGCCCGCGAACGCCGTCGAAGAGAACGACGGCGAAAGCCGCTATCACGAAGGCGTCGATCCAGTCGAAGAGCGGCTTGGCGGCCCTGGGATTGACGGCGAAGAAAAAATTGTTGAGCATCATCGCGATGGCGGCGGCCAGAACGAAGAACCCCTTTCGCGAGCGCATGTTTCTCCCCCTCGTGGTCACATGGTGAGGCGAGCCGGCCTTCCCGCGGGCCGCCGGGTGCGACAGCGCGCCGCCTCATCCCCGAAAGCGCTACCCCGCCCGCGCGGAGGCGAAATAGGTGTTGCCGTCGAAATCCCACCAGCGGGCGCGCCGAAAGCCCGCCTTTCGCAATTCGCCCAGCAACTCGGCGGGGCGAAAGCGCGCGCGAAGGGGCGGCCCCATGTCCATGGGCTTTCTGTGCCATTCGATCAGGACGAGCGAGCCTTTTTCCCGCGTCGCGCGGCGGGATTCCGCAAGCAGGGGCCCGGGGTCGGCCATCCCGTGAACCACGAACGCGAGAAGAGCGAGGTCCGCGCTCCCGTCGGGAAAGGGGACGCGGGGGTTTTCGCATCGCCTCGCCGTCAGGTTGGCGCGGCCGCGCTCCTTCGCCTGCGCCCGGACCTCCCGTATCATTACGGGCGAAGTGTCGCACGCGAGCACGCGCCCGTATTTTCCCACCACGCCGCAGGCGGGAAGCGAGAAATACCCGGGGCCGCAACCCACGTCCAGAAAACTCATGCCGCGCCCGAGGCCCAGGCCGCGCAGCGTCCTGGCGGGCGGCATGACGCGGCGTCTCTGGCGGGTGAGAAGCAGATGCCGCCTGCGGGCGGGAAACGTCCATTCCAGCCGCGGGGACGCGCCGCTCAAGCCTCGTCCTCGAGGTAGCCGCTGAGCGCCTCGCGGATGAAGCCCTCCTCGCGCCCCTCCCGGATGAGCAGGAGCCCCTCCGCCAGGCACTCGAGCCTGCGCCGCTCCCGGTCGAGGCGGGTCTGGCCCTTTCGCGCCAGAAGCCTTTCCACGTCGTCTATCGCGGCGCCGTCGAGCCCCCATTTCAGCCCCATCTTGAGAAGAGGCTCCTGAATCCACTCGAGCCGCTCCTCTATCGCGCCGCTCCCCTCGCGGCCGGCGAGGCCCGCGAGCTCCACGCACAGGCCGATGATGTCCACCGCGGCCTGCGCCGACGGGGAGAAGCGGACGCCGGGCAGGCGCTCGTAGTCCGCCTCGCCCTCCGGCAGGAAGGCGACGAGCCGCGCCCGCGCCCGCTCCTCGCTCGCTCCCTCGAGTATCGCCAGCGCGCCCTCTATGGCGATCTCCTTGTTCCGCTCCATCGCGCCGAGGGCGGATTCTATCTGCCGCGCGAGGATCATCTCGGCCTCGTCGCAGGGTGCCTGATCCGCCAGCATCCGCAGACCGGCGGCGAAAATTCCGTCCGGACTCCGCTCGAGCGCGGGCTCCAGGGAGAGCAGGCCGTGCCGCTCCGCGCGCGCGGCGAGGGCGGCGACCACCGAAACCGCCTGCCCGGCCGCGCTTTCGGGGGCGTGAAACGCGGCGATCTCCTCCTCCAGCGCCTGCTCCAGCGGGGGAATGGCGTCATCGGCGGGGCCGTCGAATGTGATGTCGCCGTGCTCCTTCATGGCGTAGGCGGTTTCCATCAGCATCTGGCGCGCCTCGACCGCCTGGCCGTTCTCGTCCGCCTCGCTCCTCTTGATTTCCTCGCGGATGCGCGCCGCGTTCCTGGACGAGACGTTCCGCAGCACGCGCTCCACCACGCCCGCCTCCGCGTCCCGAAGCGCCAGGGCGAGAACCTCGAGGTCGAGCCGCTCGATGACGCGCCGCAGCGCGCGGCCGGACATCTCCGCGATGGGGGCGAGGTCGGGGTTCTCGCCGGGGGAGAAAAAGCGATGCCCGGGGGGCTCCTCCATCCAGCGATCGCGGTCAAGACTCATCTTTTCGTCTCCAGGGCTCCCGGGAGCGGCGCGCGCCGGAGCGGCTTTCCCCTCAATTCTCCTCGGCCAGCTTCGGGGGCTGGACGGAGCGGTTCACGTAGAACTGCTGGGCGATGGAGAGCAGGTTGTTCACCAGCCAGTAAATCACCAGGCCGACGGGCACGGGATAGAAGACGAACATGCCCGTGAAGATGATGGGCATGAACATCATCATCTTCGCCTGGGTGGGGTCGCCCGCCATGGGCGTCATCTTCTGCTGCAGGAACATCGACGCGCCCATGAGTATCGTATAGACGTGGTAGGGGTCCTGCACCGAGAGGTCCTGCACCCAGCCGAAGAAGGGCGCGTTGCGCAGCTCTATCGACACGAGAAGCGCCTCATACAGCCCGAAGAACACGGGAATCTGTATCAGCATGGGCAGGCAGCCCATCATCGGGTTGACCTTGTGCTCCTTGTAGAGGGACATGGTCTGCTCGTTCAGCTTCGTCTTGTCCTCCTTGTAGATCTCCCGAAGCTGCGCGATGCGCGGCTGGAGCTTCTGCATCTCCTTCATGTTGCGCATGCTGACGTGGGTGAGGGGATAAAAGACGATCTTCACCAGGATGGTCAGCAGGATGATGGCCACCCCCCAGTTGCCCGCCACGGCGTGCAGGGCGCGAAGAATCGACATGAGCGGCTTGGCGATGAAGGCGAACATTCCGTAGTCCAGAGAATCCTCCAGGCCGACGCCGAGCCTTTCGAGATGATCCAGCGCCTTGGGGCCCGCGTAGACGTCGAAGGCCGCCTCGACCTCCCTTCCCCGCGAGAGGGGGACGATGGCGGCGTATTCGCTCAGGACGTCCGTCTGGCCGAGCAGGCGAACCTCCGCGCCGCCCGCCCCGCTTCGGGGGATGAGCGCCGCGATGAAGTGCTTCGACTGCAACGAGGTCCACTTGAGGCCCTCGCCGTGGGCGACGGGCTTTCCCTCCTCGGGATAGTCATAGACGATCTCCTTGCCCACGAAGCTCATCGGCCCCTCGATGACGCCGCCGTAGGTGTTGCCGTCGCTTCCGCCCACCCGCGGGCCCCAGACGACGCCGATGGCCTCTTCTCCCAAGGGGCGGGAAACCCGTATCCTGGTCTTCACGTTGTAGCTGTTGTACCTGAAGGCGAGCGTCTTCTCCGCCGAGAGGCCGTCCTCGCCCCGGTAGAGGAACCGCACCACCCCCTCGGGATTCGTCCTCGAGAGGGAGAGATCGCCGCCCTCGACCTGATAGGACGCCTCGTTCAGCCGCTGCGCCGTCCGCCCGCCCCAGAAGAAAAGAGGCCGCACGTCCGGGCGGCCCGCGGGCACGAGTTCGACGAAGCCCCTCTCGCCCTGCCTGTATTTGAGCAGGCGCGCGGAGAGAAAGCCCGCGCCCCGGCTCGTCAGCTCATACACCGCGTCGCCCACGTCCACGCGGACGCGGCGCTGCGGCGCGGAGGCGGTGGGAGCGGGAGCCGGGGACGCGGCGGAAGTCGCCGGCCCGACGGCGGGCGGCGACCTAAGGGGCGCGCTGGCCGCGCTCCCTCCCTTGCCGCGCTGGGCCGCGGCGCGCGCCTTGGCCGCCCGCTGCTTCTGGGCCTGCTCCTCCTCCATCGGCCTCACGACGAGGTATTGCCAGCCGATCAGGATCGCCAGCGACAGGACGGCGGCGAGAATCGCGTTTTTTTCCATCCGAGAGCGCCTCTGCCGGATTCATCAGGGAACCGGATCGTTCCCCCCGGGGTGAAATGGATGGCAGCGCCCTATCCGGCGGGCGGTGAGCCACAAGGCCCGCGCGGGCGCGTGGCGGCGGAACGCCTCGAGCGCGTAGCAGGAGCAGGTGGGCGAAAAGCGGCAACTGCCCGGCAATACGGGAGACAAGACGAGCTGATACCCCCGAATCAGAATGGTCGCCAGCGCGCTCGCCGCCCGCGACGCGGGGCCGGCTTCTTCCCTACGGCGGCCCCGCTTCAGGGAAAGCGCCGCGGAATGCCCTTTCCACATCCTCTAGCCTCGCCTTCGCTATGGAACTCCTGGCCACGGCGACGACGTCCGTCCCCGGGGGCAGACGAGAGCCGCGGCGGCGAAACGCCTCTCGCAGGAGCCGCTTCGCCCGATTCCTCTCAACGGCGGCGCCCACCCGGCGCGACGCGATGACGCCCAGGCGCGCGCAACCCCCCGAGGGAGTGGACAGGATGTGAAGCGTGAAGTGCGGACACCTGCGCTTGCGCCCCTTCCCGAGGACGGCGGCGAATTCATGGGCCTTGCGAATCCGGCGCTCCGGCGGAAAGCCCTGGCTCATCTCCGCCGTCCCTCCCGGTCGAGAACGAGGGGGCGGCGCGCCGCCCGGGGCTAGGAGGAAACGCCGAGACGCTTGCGGCGCTTGGCCCGACGCCGCCTGATGATCGCGCGGCCCCCGGTGGTCCTCATCCGCCGACGAAACCCGTGCGTCTTCGCCCGCTTCCTTCTGTTCGGCTGATAGGTTCGCTTCACGAAACGCTCCACATCCCGGCCCGAAAGGCCGGCTCCTCAAGACGCCGGCGCGCGACAGGGAAAACGCGCACCCGAAAAACCGGGCGTAAGATATCCGCCGGAGTCCCGATTGTCAAGAACCGACCGACGCCGCGCGGACGGACAAGAAATCGCCCGTCCCGGAGAGGGCCCGGTTTCACTCCCCTCGCTCTCGCTTTTTCCCTAAAAAAACTTGGTTTTTGTTCGCGGCCACCGGAAAATCTGAAAAAACACCTCTTTTCCCGTGAAAGGCGCTTGCCCCGGGCGCTGTTTTGTGGAAAACTCCCATCTTCGTCAGTCTCATGCCTCGCCCTTGTGGAAAACGCTCGCCGGCGCGTTGCCAGAGAACGCCTCGCCACGCGGCGGCCTTTGCCCATCGGTTCACGCCATGACGAATCTGTGGCTTCGTTGCGCGGATAAAATCAGGGAAGAGGTATCCCCGAAAACGTTCGAGCGATGGTTCGCCGGCGTCGAGGAAGTGGACGCGAACGAATCCTCCCTGACGATCCAGGCACCCAACTCCTTCACGGCGGGAGCTCTGCGCTCACGCTATTGGGGCATCCTGACGGACATCCTCAAGCAGGAGGCCGGGCCGAACGTCGCGCTCGCGCTATTGGCCGGCAACGGCGCGAGCGAAAAGCGCGCGGAAGAAGGGCCGGCGGAGCGCGACCCCGCGCCCAAGCGCCCGGACTTCCTGAACCCCAGATACCACTTCGAGAATTTCGTGGTGGGCGCGTCGAACGAGCTCGCCCACGCCTGCGCCGCCCGCGTGGCGGACGGCATGGGCGCCACGCTCAACCCGCTTTTCATCTACGGCGGGGTGGGTCTCGGCAAAACACACCTGCTGCACGCCATTGCTCACCGCATTCTCAGCAAGCGTCCCGGAGCCCGCGTCTTCTACGCCTCGGCGGAGAGCTTCGTCAACGACCTCATCTCCTCGATCAGGCGAAACCGCATGGCCGCGTTCAGAAACAAATACAGAAAAGTGGACGCGCTGATGATAGACGACATCCAGTTCATCGCGGGCAAGGAGCGAACCCAGGAGGAGTTCTTCTTCACCTTCAACTCCCTGCACGAAGCGAGAAAGCAGATCATCATCACGAGCGACAAAATGCCCAAGGACACGCCGGGCCTGGAGGAGCGTCTCCAGGCGCGCTTCGTGTGGGGGATGATGGCGGACATCGGCGCGCCCGACTTCGAGACCAAGGTGGCCATCCTCCAGAAAAAGGCGAGCGAGCAGGAGCTCTCCCTCCCCCGCGAGGTCGCCCACTACATCGCCGAGAAGGTTCGCTCCAACATCCGGGAGCTCGAGGGATGCCTCATCAAGCTCAACTTTCACGTTTCCCTGCACGACATCGAGATTGACCTGCCGGTCGCGCAGGAGGTGCTGCGGAGCATCATCCGCGACCCCGCGCGCAACTCCTCGGTGGACAACATCCAGAGAATCGTAGCCGCCCACTTCCAGGTGCGGGTCGCCGACCTCAAATCGAAAAACCGCTCGCGGTGCTTCGCGATTCCCCGGCAAATCGCCATGTATCTGTCAAGAAAACTCACGCGAGCCTCGACCACGGACATCGGACGCCGCTTCGGCGGCAAGGATCATTCCACGGTCATTCACTCCACCAATAAAATCGAGGAACTGCTCAAAACGGATCAGGCTCTCTCGGACGCCATCCAGGCCATCCGCCAGAAGATAGACCTCTCCTGAAAAGAAGTGGAAAGAGTTGTGGACAACGGTGTTGAAACCCCGCGGCCTCGCCGCGCTCCATGGAAAAATGATGCGCGAAAAACGCTTGTCCACAACCGCGCCAACATGCCAGGTCTCGAAAAAGACGCTTTTTTTCAGCCTCGTATCCGGTTTTCCACAAATTCACGCTCCCTGTCACTACTATTTTCTGGATATTTTCCTGCATCCTAAAAGATCTGGTATCTGAGAATATCCCGTGCGCCTCCTCTCCCTCACGCTCAGGAACTTCAGGAACTACCGCGCGCTCGAATTTCAGCCGCACGAGAGCTTCAACTACGTTTTCGGGAGCAACGGCGCGGGCAAGACGAATCTGCTGGAGGCGATCTACTACCTCTCTCATCTGCGCTCTTTTCGTCGGGTTTCCAGGGAGAAAATGGCGCTTTACGGAGCGGAGGGCGTCTACGTGTCCGGCGCGTTCCTGGGCGACGGGAAGGAAGGGGAGACGAGGCTGGAGGCCGCGTTTCAGGGGCGCGAGAGAAGATACAAGAAAGACGGGCGGGAAACGAGAAGCCTGATGCCCTACCTCGACAGCTCGCACGTAGTCGTCTTTTTCCCGGAGACGCCCGGCGTCATCCGGGAGGGGCCGGCGCCCAGGCGCCATTTCTTCGACAGGGCGATAGCGGCCGTTGATTCCATGCACATGGAGGATTCCAGGCTGTATGCGAAACTGCTCTCCGAGAGGAATTCTCTTTTGAGGAGCGGGGGCGAATCTGCTACAATCCGGGTGTGGGGAGAGCAGTTGATCGAGGTCGCCGCCCGCATCATCGCCCGCAGGAAGTCGTATGTAAAATCATTGAGGAACCGGCTGGGCCGTCTGGAGGGCTTGTTCGGGGAGACCCGGAGAGTCAGGGCGTCGGTCTCTTATGAGGCGCATGGCCTCGGGGGTGGAGACGGGGAGACGCGGGAGGATATACGGGAGCGCCTTGCCGCGGCGGCCGGGAGGCTGACGCGGGAGGAAAGGGCGAGGAAGAAGACGCTCTGGGGCCCGCAACTCGATGATTTCAGACTCTCGTGGGACGGGCGCAGGGCGCGGGACGCCGCCTCCCAGGGCGAGCAGCGCCTGATGGCGATACTGCTGGTTGCGGCCAACGCCGAGGAATACAGAGCGAGAAAAAAGAAAAGCCCCATCGTGTTGCTTGACGATTTGGGCTCCGAACTGGACGCGAGCAGAAGAAGGAGGGTGTTGCTGTTCCTGAGCTCCCTGGGAGCGCAGACGTTCATCACCTCGGCTGAGGAATCCACGCTGGGCGAGAGCTGCGTTGAGGGAAGGAATTTTCTGGTTCGGGACGGAAGGGTCGAAAGCGCAGGCTGAACATACTCTGCCCCGGAAAGGCGACAGGCTTGAAAATGGCGAAAATGACCGAAGGCGAATCCGCCGCGAGCTACAAGGCGAAGGATATCCGCGTTCTGGAAGGCCTCGAGGCGGTCCGAAAGAGACCCGCCATGTATGTCGGGAGCACGGGCCCCGGCGGTTTGCACCATCTCGTCTATGAGGTGGTGGACAACAGCGTGGACGAGGCGATGGCCGGCCACTGCGACAAGGTGGTCGTGACGATCAGCGAGGACGGGTCGGTCAGGGTTTCGGACAACGGGCGTGGCATCCCGGTGGACAGGCACCCGACCGAGAAGGTATCCGCCGCCGAGGTCGTTCTGACGAAGTTGCACGCGGGCGGCAAGTTCGAGAACAGCGCCTACAAGGTCTCGGGCGGCCTGCACGGGGTGGGCGTCTCCTGCGTGAACGCCCTCTCCTCGTGGCTGGTCGCCGAGATACGAAGGGACGGGTACGTTCACGCCATCGAGTTCGACAGGGGCGTTCCGAAGGCGAGGCTCCGGCAGGGGCAGAAGTCCAGGACCACCGGCACGACCATCGCCTTCATGCCGGACGCGGAGATATTCGAGACGCTGGAGTTCAGCTTCGCCACCCTCGCCGTTCGGCTGAGGGAGCTGGCCTACCTGAACAGCGGCCTGAAGATCGTCCTAGAGGACAAGCGGGAGGATGAGAGCGAGGAGTATTTCTACAAGGGCGGCATCGTCTCCTTCGTGGAGCACCTGAACCGCTCGAAGAATCCCATCCACAAGAAGCCGATCCACATCAAGGGAGAAAGGGGCGGAAACATCGTAGAGGCGTCCGTCCAATACAACGACGCCTACAGCGAAACGCTCCTCACCTTCGCCAACAACATCAACACGACGGACGGGGGAACCCACCTCGTCGGCTTCAGGAGCGCGCTCACGAGAACCATCAACCGCTACGCCTCGACGAACAACCTTCTCAAGAGCAACCCCGCGCTCTCGGGCGAGGACGTGCGCGAGGGCCTCACCGCGGTCGTCAGCGTGAAGCTGCCCGACCCCCAGTTCGAGGGACAGACGAAGGCGAAGCTGGGCAACTCGGAAATGAAGGGCCTCGTCGAGCAGATACTCAACGAGGGCCTCCTGAATTTCTTCGAGGAGAACCCCTCCGTCGCCAGGAGGATTGTGGACAAGGCCGTCCAGGCGTCGCAGGCGCGGGAGGCGGCGCGCAAGGCGCGCGACCTCACAAGGAGAAAGGGTGCTCTCGACAGCGGCTCCCTGCCCGGCAAACTCGCCGACTGCTCGGAGAGGGACCCCGCTCGCTGCGAGCTCTATCTGGTGGAGGGCGAGTCGGCGGGCGGATCGGCCAAGCAGGGAAGGGACAGGGCCTTCCAGGCGATTCTCCCCCTGAAGGGGAAAATCCTGAACGTCGAGAGGGCGCGCCTCGACAAGATGCTCAACCATGAGGAGATCAGAACCATGATCACCGCCATCGGCACGGGCATCGGGGAGGATGATTTCGACCTGGGGAAGCTCAGGTACCACAAGATCGTCATCATGACGGACGCCGACGTGGACGGCTCGCACATCAGGACGCTCCTGCTCACCTTCTTCTTCCGCCACATGCCGCGGCTCATCGAAAGGGGGCACCTCTACATTGCCCAGCCTCCGCTCTACAAGGTGAAAAAGGGCAAGAACGAGCTGTATCTGAAAGACGATCAGTCCTTTGAGGACTACATCATCACCTCCGCCGTCAAGGACGTGGAGATTCACGGCGGCGGCAACGGGGGACCGGAGGGGGGCGGGAAGCCCCATCCCGGAAACACGGTCAAGCTGGCGCCGGCGAACGGGAGCTTTCCCAAGGGAGAGAAGCTGCGGCGCCTGATGCTCCTGATCTCGGAGGCGGAAGCCGCCGTCCGGCGCTTCGCGGGCCGCGGGATGGACCCCCGCGTCATTCGCCTGCTGGCCGACGAGCCGGATCTGGAGCGGATGACGCTCCCGGAAATCGAGGAAATGGTGAAGACATTTTTCAGGGAGGAGCACCCGGCCGACGGCGCGCCGGAGGTGACGCCCCGCAGGGAAGAGGGCGAAGTCGCCGTCCGGGGCCTCCTCATTCGCTCCCGCATGGCGGATCGCGACCTCGCCACGAGGGTGGACGCGGGCCTTTTCGAGTCTCCCGGGTTCAGGAAGATTCGCCGCTCCTCGGAGTCGCTCGCCAAGTTCGGCGAGCCGCCCTACGTCATCAAGTCGGGGGACGCGGCGCTCTCCGTGAACCGGGCGGGAGACATGCTCGAGCAGTTCCGCTCGCTCGGCCAGAAGGGCGTCAGCGTCCAGCGCTACAAGGGGCTGGGCGAGATGAATCCCGATCAGCTCTGGGAGACGACCATGGACCCCGGGCGCAGAACCTTCCGCAAGGTCGTCGTCGAGGACGCCATCCGGGCGGAGGAGATATTCTCCACCCTCATGGGCGACTCCGTCGAGCCGAGGCGCGAGCACATCGAAAAGCACGCGGCGGAGGTGCAGAACCTGGACGTGTAGCGCGCCCCTTCGCGGCGCGAGAGACTGATTTTCCTGCGTCCGCCTCGTCCCGCCCCCGTTCGATGTTTTGAACTTTGAGACGGCCGTCCCTTCGCGCCGTCGCCGGGAGAGTTTCCGAGAAAATGGACGACCTTCGAGAAGTCAGCATCGAGCAGGAGATGAGCACCTCCTTCATGGACTACGCGATGAGCGTCATCATCGCGCGCGCCCTGCCCGACGTGCGGGACGGGCTGAAGCCCGTGCAGCGGCGCATCCTCACCACGCTGAACGACCTGGGCCTCGCCCACAACCGGCCGTTCCGAAAGTGCGCGAAGATAGCGGGGGACGTGAGCGGGAACTACCACCCCCACGGGGAGGCGGTGGTCTATCCGGCGCTGGCGCGCATGGCGCAGGACTTCTCCCTGCGGGGCCTCCTGGTGGACGGGCAGGGCAACTTCGGCTCCGTGGACGGCGACCCGCCCGCGGCCATGCGCTACACCGAGGCGCGGATGACACAGCTCGCCGAGAGCATGCTCGCCGACATCGAGAAGGACACCGTAGACTTCGTCCCCAACTACGACAACACGCGCGCGGAGCCCTCCGTGCTTCCCGCCCGCGCTCCCAACCTGCTGCTGAACGGCTCGACGGGCATCGCCGTCGGCATGGCCACGAACATCCCGCCCCACAACCTGGGAGAGGTCTGCGACGCGCTCATCCATCTGCTGGAGAAGGGCGACGCCTCGACGGAGGAAATCCTCCGCAGGATGCCGGGCCCCGACTTCCCCACGGCGGGCATCATCTACGGGCGCGCGGGCATCCGCGACTACTACGAGACGGGCCGCGGCTCGCTCCGGATACGCGCCAGGGCGATGGTGGAGGTCAACGCGCGGAGCGGCCGCCAGTCCATCGTGGTGACCGAGATTCCCTACGCGCTCAACAAGGCGCGGCTGATCGAAAAGATCGCGGACCTGGTGCGCGAGCAGAAGATCGCCGACATCGCCGACATCCGCGACGAGAGCGACAGGAGCGGGATGCGCATCGTCATCGACCTGAAGCGCGACGCCGTGGGCGGCGCGGTGCTGAACCAGCTCTACAAGCACACCCAGATGCAGACGAGCTTCGGCGTCATCCTCCTCGCGCTCGTGAACAACCAGCCGCGCGTGATGGGCTTGCGGGAGATGCTCTCCCATTTCCTGCGCTACCGCCGGGAGATCGTGCTCAGGCGGAGCCGCTTCGAGCTCGACAAGGCCGAGAAGCGGGCGCACGTCCTCGAGGGCTACCGCATCGCCCTCGACAATATCGAGGAGGTCATCCGGCTCATCCGGGGGAGCAAGACGCCCGAGGAGGCGCGCGAGGGCCTCGCGGGGAGCTTCGGCCTCTCCCGGCCGCAGGCCCAGGCGATCCTGGAGATGCGGCTTCAGCGCCTCACGGGCCTCGAGCGCGACAAGATAGAGGAGGAATACAAGGAGCTCCGGAAGGTCATCAAGCGCCTCCGCAAAGTGCTGGTGGATCAGGCTTTGCAGACCGCCATCATCAAGGAGGAGCTTCTCGAGGTGCGGGAGAAGTTCGCGGACGAGAGAAGAACGCAGATCGCGGACGAGACGAGCGAGATATCCCTCGAGGACATGATCGTCGAGGAGGACATGGCGGTCGCCATCTCCAATTCGGGATACATCAAGCGAAACGCCGTCAGCCTCTACCGCTCCCAGCGGCGCGGCGGCAAGGGCGTGATGGGCATGGGGACGAAGGAGGAGGATTTCGTCGAGCAGCTCTTCATCGCCTCCACGCACGACTACATGCTGTTCTTCACCTCGCGCGGCCGCTGCCACTGGCTGAAGGTCCACGAGATTCCGCAGGCGGGCCGCGCCGCGCGCGGCAAGGCCGTCGTGAACGTGCTGCGCCTGGAGGCGGGCGAGGCCGTCTCCGCCGTCATGCCCGTCCGGCAGTTCGAGCCGGATCGCTACGTCATCATGGCGACGAGGCGGGGCGTGCTCAAGAAGACGCAACTCGCGGCGTTCAGCCACCCGAGGACGGGCGGCATCATCGCGCTCCAGCTGGATGAGGGCGACGAGCTCATCGGGGTGGGCCAGACGGACGGCGGCCTCGACGTGTTCATTGGAACGAGGGGCGGCAAGGCCATCCGCTTTCCCGAGAGCAAGGTTCGCGCCATGGGCAGGAGCGCGCGCGGCGTGCGCGGCATCGCCCTGGCGGAGGGGGACTACGTGGTCGGCATGGAGGTCGTCTCGCCGGGCAACGTCATCCTCACCGCCACCGAGCTCGGCTACGGCAAGCGCAGCCGGGTGGACGACTACCGGCTCACGAACCGGGGCGGCAAGGGGGTGATCAACATCAAGGTGACGGAGAAGAGCGGGCCGGTCGTCGGCGTCCGGCGCGTGACCGAGGACGACGAGTTCATGCTCATCACGACCGGGGGGCAGCTCATCCGCTCCCGCGTCCGGGACGTCTCCGTCATCGGGCGCGCCGCGCAGGGGGTCCGGCTGATCGGCGTCCGCGAGGGAGACCGCGTCGCGGCGCTCGCCCGCATCGAGGAGAACGGAAACGGCTCCCCGTAAGAGAGATTGAAAACGACCTCCTCCGGGCGGGCGCGGGCGCGGAAATGGGGTATAATGCGCCCGACGACGCCCCGCGAGAGCGAGGAGGAAAACGAACCTCCCCGAAGAAGGAGAGACGCGCCCGTGAGAACAAAACGCTTCCTGCTCCCGGCGCTGGCCGCCGCGGCGTTGCTGGCCTCCGTCGCCGAAGCCCAGGTGCTGCCGCCCGTGCGAGAGCCGCCGCCCGCTCCCGCGCCCGAAGTCAGGCCCGCGCCTCCCCTGGCGCCTCCCGGCCAGCCCGTGGTGGGGCTTCCGGTACGGCGGCCCCTGGACCTCATCGCCACCATCACGCTGGCGACGGGCAAGACGGAGACCTTCGCCCGCGAGATCGACCGGCTCGAGATCATCACCGGGCCCGACGGCGCCATCGAGCTGATCCACCTGCTCCTGGTCGCCGACGGGGAGCGCAACACGCACGTCTGGTACAACTATGGACAGGTCGCCAAGCTGAGCTACCGCTTCGTCACCCCCCAGGGCAGCTCGAAGGTATTCGTTCGCCTGCTGCGCGCCTCGCCGCCGACGAGAGAGCTCACGGAGAGGGTCGAGCCCCTGAGCCCCCTCGAGTTCCGCTAGGGCGCCGATGAGCGCGAAGGGCTACGCGAATCCGCGCCTCGCCCTCGCCCCCGCGCAGCTCGCCGAGCGCATCGGCGGGCGCAAGGGCGACGATCTCGTCATCATCGACGCCCGCCCGACGCCCGAGTTCTGCGCGGGCCACATCGAGGGCGCCGCGCACCTCGACCTGTATGGAATCTCGCTCAACGACACAGGCCCCTCCGCGCTGGCCGCCTTCACCTGGATGCTCGCGTATCTCATGGAGATACGGGGCGTGGACTACGACAGGACGGTCGTGTTCTATCAGGAGAACGCGGGGTTCCGCGCCGCGCGCGGATTCTGGTTTCTCGAGTATCTGGGCCATGAGGACGTCCACGTTCTGGACGGCGGCCTCAACGCGTGGAAAGCCGCCGGCCTGCCCGTCACGCGCGAGGCGTGGCCGATGGCGGGAGGGCCGTATGAAGCGGACGCGCGGGGCGAGAGGCGCATTCTGAGAACCTCGTTCGCCAGCCGCCTCAAGCCGCCCGAGGCGGGCCGCATCGCCACGGCCGACTACGTTCTCGGCCATCTGGACGATCCGGACGTCGTGATTCACGACACGCGCTCCGAGGGGGAGTATTTCGGCGAGAACGTCCGCGCCGCGCGCGGCGGCGCCGTTCCGGGCTCGGTTCACCTCGAGTGGTCGGAGGCTCTCGCCGCCGACGGGTCGCTCCGGCCGGCCTCCGAGCTCAGGGCGCTGCTCGAACCCCGGGGCCTGACGCCCGACAGGGAAATCGCGCCCCTGTGCCAGGGCGGCTACCGCTCGGCGCACGCCTATCTCGTCTATCGGTTGCTCGGCTACCCGAGAATCAGAAACTACCTGGGCTCCTGGAAGGAGTGGGGCGACAGGGAAGACCTCCCCATCGAGGTTCCCGGGCGAAGCGGATAGAACCCCGCCCGCCCGCCGCCCTCGCCGACCCGCAAACGGGGCGCATATATGCGCCCCCCACAAAACCGCCACCCTCCCCGCAGGGGACGCATTCACGCGCCGCGTTCGTAGAGGGCGTGCGCGATTCGCCTTCGTAGGGGCGGCTCGCGAGCCGCCCGTTTTGAAGGGAAGGGAATCAAACCCCTGGATTCCGGCCTTCGCCGGAATGACGGCGGACGGACGCGGGGCGGACAACCACAGGGGGTTGTCCCTACGGCGGGGCGCAAGAATGCGCCCCCTACGGGCGAGGGCGGCGAGGATTTCCCCTCCGGCGCGCGCCGCCGCAAAACCCGTCATTCCGGCGAAGGCCGGAATCCGGAACCGGGGCGCGCGGCGGCCAACGGGCGTTCCCGGCCAATCCATGCGCGGGTTCGCCTTCGTAGGGGCGGCCCCCTGTGGCCGCCCGTTGGGATGATCGTTCGCCGATCGGGTTCCGCCCCCGACGTGCAGGGACAGGTCGCGACCTGTCCCTACGGGATTTTCGCGCGGCGGCGGGACGGGAATCCGGCGAAGGACAACCACAGGGGGTTGTCCCTGCGATTGCCGCAATCGCCGCGCGCGGCGTCATCGCCGGCCCGCAACGGGGCGCAAGAATGGAAACGCTCCCGCGCTCACCTGCGAAACCGTCGCTATCTTCATCCGTAGGGGACGCATTCATGCGTCCCGCGTTTTTCCCGTCCCTGCGGGCCGCGCGGCGCTTCCCGCGAACGCGCGCCGCGCCTGCTGGATTATTTTCCCGCGCTGTGGCATTTGCATGGCGCGGCGTTCTTTCATCCGCGCGCCCCGCCCGGCGAACCGGCGCGGGCGGCGAGGGAGGCTGGGCGCATGGACGGCCACCACGGCGAAAGGGAGACCATCGTCGCGCTCTCCACGCCCCCCGGACGCGGCGCCATCGCCATCGTCCGCCTGAGCGGAGGGGAGTCGCTCCCGATTCTCGAGCGGATTTTCGCGCCCCGGAAAAAGAGAAGCGCCTTCCCCGCGCGGCGGCCCGTGCTGGGGCGCTTCGTGGAGGCGGGCGAGGCGTTCGACGAGGGGGTGGCGTTGTTTCACCCGGGCCCCGGCTCCTCCACCGGCGAGGACGTGGTCGAGATGCACTGCCACGGCGGCCCCGCCATCTCGCGCGCCATCCTGCGCCTGGCGCGGGAGGCGGGGGCGAGGACCGCCCTGCCCGGCGAGTTCACCCGTCGCGCCTTTCTGGAGGGGAAAATCGACCTGCTCCAGGCGGAAGCGGTGGCGGATCTGGTGATGGCGCAGACCCAGCGGGCGGCGCGCGCCGCCCTCCATCACCTGGACGGGCGGCTTTCCTCGGCGCTCGAGGCGGCCTGGGAGAAAATCGTGGAGGCGGGCGCGCACGTCGAGGCGGCGATAGACTTTCCCGACGAGTTCGAGCCGGGGGCGGGTCCCTCGGTTTCGGGCGCGCCCATGGGCGGCGCCGGCCTCGCGCGCCTTTTCGCGGAGATAGAGGGGGCGCTGGCGAGGCTTCTGGCGAGCTACCGCTCCGGCAGGATTCTCCGGGAGGGGGCGCGGGCGGCCATTCTCGGAAGGCCCAACGCCGGAAAGTCCACCCTGCTGAACGAGATGCTGGGCGCCGAGCGCGCCATCACGAGCGAGATTCCCGGCACCACGCGGGACACGGTGGAGGAGGTCTGCGAGGTGGGCGGCGCACCGGTGCGGCTCATCGACACGGCGGGTCTCAGGGAGGCGGGCGATCCGGTCGAGCGCGAGGGGACGGCGCGGGCGCGAAGGGCGGCGGAGGGCGCGGACGTCTGCCTCATGGTGATGGACGCCGCGCGCGGGCGGGAGGAGGCGGCCTGGGCGGCGCGGGAGGCGCGCTCCCTGAAATGCCATAATATATTTATATTCAATAAGTTGGATAAAATATCCCCCGAGGAGGGAGAGGAGGTGCGCGCCTTTTTGCGCGAGGTCGCGCCTGAGGCCGGCGAGCCCGTTTTCGTCTCCGCGCTGACGGGCGAGGGGCTGCCCGCGCTGCGAGAGGCGATGGCGCGCGCCCTGATGAACGGGGATGGTCTCCGGGGCGGCGAGGCGCTCCTCACGCGGGAGCGGCACCACGGGGAAATCTCCCGGTGCCTGGAGGCGGTGCGGCTCGCCGGGGCGGGCGCGCGGGAGGCGGCCTCGCCCGAGCTGGTGGCGGTTCACCTGAACGAGGCGCAGTCCGCCCTCTCCGGGCTTTTGGGGAAGGATTACGGAGAGGCGCTGCTGGACAGGATTTTCTCCACCTTCTGCATCGGAAAGTAGGGGCGCGCGGGCGGGCTTCGCCTCGTTCGCGCGGAATTCGGGAGGCTTCGGCTTGGGCGGTCGTTATGACGTCATCGTCGTGGGCGGCGGACACGCCGGCTGCGAGGCGGCGCTCGCCGCCGCGCGCATGGGCGCCCGCGCCCTGATGCTCACGATGAACCTCGACACCGTGGGCCTCATGTCGTGCAATCCGGCGATAGGCGGGCTGGCCAAGGGCGTTCTGGTGCGCGAGGTGGACGCCCTGGGCGGCGAGATGGCGCGCGCCATCGACGCCACGGGGATTCAGTTCCGGATGCTCAACACGAAGAAGGGCCCCGCCGTGCAGGCCCTGCGCGCCCAGGCGGACAAGCAGCGATACCGCGCCTGGATGAAGCAGGCGGTCGAAAGCCAGGAGAACCTCCATCTCAAGCAGGGCATGGCGCAGAGGCTTCTCGTGAAGAACGGGGCGATAGCGGGCCTTCGCGATCACTTCGGGGAGGTTTATGAATGCGCCGCGCTCGTCCTCACGCCGGGCACCTTCGCGCGCGGCCTTCTCCACTACGGGGCGCGGAAGGTGGAGGGCGGGCGCGCCGGCGAGGGCGCGGCGAACGAGCTGACCGCCCAGCTCCTCTCCCTCGGCTTCTCGATGGGGCGGATGAAGACGGGGACGCCCCCCAGGATAGACGCGCGATCCATCGACTTCGGGCGGCTCGCCGTCCAGCCCGGAGACGAGCCGCCCCTTCCGTTCTCCTACCGGACGCCCGCCATCGAGCGGGAGCAGACGCCCTGCTGGATCGCCTGGACGAACCCGCGGACGCACGGAATCATCCGGGAGAACATCGACCGCGCGCCGATGTACAACGGGCAGATCGAAGCCGTCGGCGTCCGGTATTGTCCGAGCATCGAGGACAAGATCATGCGGTTCGAGGGCAAGAGGGAGCACCAGATATTCCTGGAGCCCGAAGGCCGGGAGACCCGCGAGATTTACGTGAACGGGCTCTCCACCAGCCTGCCGGTGGACGTGCAGACGCGGATGCTGAGGACGATAGAGGGCCTGGAGAAGGTCGAGATGATGCGCCCCGGCTACGCGGTGGAATACGACTACGCGGCGCCGACCGAGCTCGACGCGAGCCTGATGACGAAGAGGACGCCCGGGCTGTTTCACGCCGGCCAGATGAACGGGACGACCGGCTACGAGGAGGCCGCGGCCCAGGGAATCATCGCCGGCGTCAACGCCGCGCGGCGGGCGGGCGGCGGCGACCCCGTCGTTCTTGGGCGGGAGGAGGCGTACGTCGGCGTTCTGATTGACGATCTCACCACCAGGGGAACGGCCGAGCCCTACCGGATGTTCACTAGCCGCGCCGAGCACAGGCTGAGGCTGCGGCACGACAACGCGGATTTCCGGCTCATGGAGCTGGGCCATCGCGTGGGCTCCCTGGACGGGGCGGCCTTCCGCGCCTTTCGGGCGAGGGCGAAGCGGGCGCGCGAGGCCATCGCCTACGCGGAGAGGACGATGGCGCGACCGACGCCCGGGGTTCGGAGCGTTCTGGAGGCGGCGGGCTCCCGCGTGCTCAGGAAGCCGGCGTCCCTGGGCGACATTCTCCGCAGGCCGGAGGCCGGGCCGGAGCTGGCGGCGCGCGTTGACGCCGTGAACGGGGGCCGCTTTCGGGCGATCTGGGAAGGACTCGGAAGGGAATCCCGGCGATACGTTCTGGCGGAAATCAAATACAGGGAGTATTTCGAGCGCGAGCATCGGCAGGTCGCCCACCTGAGAATGGCCGACCGGGTGACGATACCCGAGGACATCTCCTACGCCGGGGTGAGCCACCTCACCGCCGAGGTGAGGCAGAGGCTCGAGCGGATACGCCCCCGGACGCTCGGGCAGGCGAGCCGCATTTCGGGCGTGACGCCGGCCGCGATCGCCGTGCTGGAAGTCCACCTCCGAAAGCGAAGCGGGGAATCCGGTCGCCGGGAGCGCGTTCCCGTCCGCGATGACGAATAGCCCGAGATAATCGCCCCCCCCTCGCCGTCGGCGCGGTCCCTCCGAATACGGGAAGCCCCCCCCCTCGCCGGGAGCAAAAACCTCTCGAATTGTTCCACGTGGAACATTTTGCCGTCCCGGGGGAGCCGTTCGGCGGAATCCCTCCCGAAAGCTCCGAATTGTTCCACGTGGAACATTCGTCGAACGTTCGCCGCCGGAAAACAGGGGCCGGCGCGCGTCTGGTATGCTGTCGCCACAAATTTTGTTCCACGTGGAACTTTTTGTTGAATTTTTCCGGGCGATGTGAGAGCCTTTGAACGCTGGCTTTTCTTTCGCCTCGCCCTGAAAGCGGGATATGGAAACGGCGCTCAGCGAGGCGGCCCCGATGATCGGCCGGAATTCCGATGCGGGCGAGGACGCCTGCAGGGTCGTTGCCGTCGTGAACCAGAAGGGGGGCGTCGGCAAGACGACGACGGCGGTGAACCTGGCGGCCTGCCTCGCCGTGGCGAATGAGCCGACCCTGCTGGTCGATCTGGATCCGCAGTCGAACGCGACGAGCAATTTCGCTTTATTTTCGCAATCTTCCGCCCTTTACAGCGCTCTGGTTCTGGACGGATCGATTGATGATGAATCCTTGCAAAAGACTGAAATAAAAGGGCTTTGCGTTCTGCCCTCCTCCATCGATCTGGCGGGGGCGGAGGTGGAGCTCGCGGGGTTGCCGGAACGGGAGAATCGCCTGCGGAAGGCGCTCGCGCCGATGCGGCGGCGGTTTCGCTACGTATTCATCGACTGCCCGCCCTCGCTCGGCTTTCTCACCCTGAACGGCCTGCGGGCGGCGGACGAGGTGCTGATACCCATCCAGGCGGAATACTTCGCGCTCGAGGGTCTGGCGCGGCTGATGAAGACGGTGGAGCGGGCGCGGCGAAGCCTGCATCCCGCCTTGAGGGTGGGCGGAATCCTGCTGACCATGTATGATTCGAGAACGAATCTCTCGCGTCAGGTGCGGGAGGATTTGAGGTCCCACCTGCCGGAGCTGACCTATCGGGTCGTGATTCCGAGGAGCGTGCGGCTGGCGGAGGCGCCGAGCCACGGAAAGCCGGTGATCGCCTATGACATCTCCTCGCCGGGCGCCCAGGCGTATCTCGCCCTGGCGAGCGAGTTTCTGGCGCGCTCGAAGGAGGGGAAGAGGGGCTGAGGATGGCGACCGCGAGAAAGAGAGGACTCGGCAGGGGGCTGGACGCGCTTCTCTCCCCCGGCGAGGCGGAAGCGCCTGCGGAGGCGGCGGCGTCCCCGCGCGCCGCGGAGGAGGGAGAAGTTCTGGTTCGTCTCTCGCCGGACAGCCTCGCCCCCGGCGTTCACCAGCCCCGGGTCGATTTCGACGAGGAGGATCTCTTCGAGCTCGCCGAGTCCGTCAGGCGGCACGGGGTGATTCAGCCCATCCTGGCGCGGCGAACCGAGGGCGGCGGATACGAGATCGTGGCGGGGGAGAGGCGCTGGCGCGCCGCGCGCCTGGCCGCCGTCGATGAGATTCCCGCCATCCTGGTGGACGCCGCGGGGGACGAGGCGCTCGAGCTGGCGATCGTCGAGAACGTCCAGCGCGCGGATTTGAACCCGATGGAGGCGGCGGCCGCCTACGCGAACATGATGGAGCGCCTCGCCCTGACGCAGGAGGAGGTCGCCGCGCGCCTGGGCAAGGAGCGCGCGACGGTGGCGAACTGCGTCCGGCTTCTGCGGCTGCCCCCCTCCGTTCAGGAGAGCGTGGCCGCCGGCCTGCTCTCCATGGGACACGCGAAGGCGCTCCTCTCGCTGCGGACGCGGGAGGAGATGGCGAGCCACGGCGAGGAGGCCGTCCGCAAGAGGCTCTCCGTGCGCCAGCTCGAGCGGCGCCTGCGAAGGGCGCTCCCGGGCGAGAGCCGGGAGGAGGCGGCGGCCGGGAGCGCCGGACGCCGGGGCGGGCCCTCGGGGCCGCAGGCGCTCTATCTCCGAGAGGCGGCGGATCGGCTCAGGGGCGCGCTGGGCGCGAAGGTTTCGATTTTGGGGGACGAGAACAAGGGGACGATTGAAATCGAGTATTATTCGACCGAGACGCTCGAGGGGCTGATTCAGCGGATTTGCTGAAGCCGGGCTTCTCCCCTGGGGCCAAGGCGGGGGTCTGCGGATGGCGAAAAACTACGAGAAAAGCATTCGGGCCTTTCTGGGAGAAGGCACGGAGTTCAAGGGCGTCATCTCCTTCGAGGGGACCGTGCGCGTGGACGGCGCCCTGGAGGGCGAGGTCGCCACGGAGGACACCTTCATCATCGGCCCGGCGGCGCGGGTGACGGCGCGCATCACGGCCGGCGTCGTCATCATCATGGGCCGGCTGGACGGGAAGGTCGAGGCGAAGCAGAAGTGCGAGGTCCGCGTCGGCGCCCACGTGCGCGGCGACATCCTCACGCCGAGCATCTACATCGAGGAGGGCGCCGTGTTCGAGGGCGCCTGCCGCATGACGGGCGGCGAGCCGAAGGAAAAGGAAGCCGAAAGGCCCCCCGAGGCCCCGGCCGCGCCGGAGGACGAGGAGGACGGCCGCGCGTCCTGAGGCGCGGGGCGCGGCGCGAGGCTTTCAGGAAGGGGCGCATACCGCGATGGAGGGAGGCCGCTCGGTTTTCGGCGCGATCGTCGGGTTCTTCTTCTGGCTCGGCATCGCCTGGTATTTCTACCATCGGGACTTCGCGGGCGCCTTCCGGCTCGTCCTCGCCGGGTGCGCGCTATACGGCCTCTGGCTTCTGATCTCGCGGCTTCGCTCCGCGCGCGCGGGGCGGCCCCGCGCGGGGGAGGAGGCCGGCGCGCCGCCCGCCTCCGATTTTCCGGATTACGACTTCGAGAACGTGAAGCCGAAGGATTTTGAATGAGGCCGGCCCGCCCCGGCTCCCAAGGCCCGCCCGCGGGCGCAGGCTCCTCCCCCGTGAACGGAAGGGCGACATGAAATTTCTGGCGGCGGCGGCGCAGATCGGCCCCACCCTGGGGAATCTCGAGGCGAACCGGGAGCTGCTGGTCAGGGAGGTGGCAAGGGCGGAGAGGAGAGGGGTCGATCTCCTCGTCTTCCCCGAGCTTTCGCTGACGGGCTACTTCCTCAAGGACATGGTGCCCGAAGTGGCGCTCCGGCGCGGGGACGCACGCATGAGGGAGATCGCCGCCCTCAGCCGCGGCGTCTCCCTGGTGGTCGGCTTCATCGAGGAATCCGCCGGGCACGGGTTCTTCAACGCCGCCGCCTATTTCGAGGGCGGCAGGCTCCTGCACGTTCACCGCAAGGTCTATCTGCCGACCTACGGGCTGTTCGACGAGAACCGCTACGTGGGCAGGGGCGAGAAGGTTCGCGCCTTCGACACCCGCTTCGGGCGCGCGGCCATCCTCATCTGCGAGGACGCCTGGCACCCGAGCCTGGCGGGAATCGCCTCGCTGGACGGGGCGGATCTGCTCATCGTTCCCGCCGCCAGCCCTGCGCGCGGCGTCGGCAGGAGAGGCGGGAGGGGCGGCCTCGCCATCCAGCGCGTCTGGCGCGCCCTGACGGGAACCTACGCCGCCTCCTACAACCAGCACGTCATTTTCAGCAACCGGGTCGGCTACGAGGACGGCGTGAACTTCTGGGGCGGCTCGGAGATCCTCTCGCCCGCAGGCGAGCCGCTCGCCCGGGCGGGGCGGACGAAGGCGCAGCTGCTCCTCTCTCGGGTGGACGCGGCGAACGTGAGGCGCGCGCGAATCTCCTCCCCCACGGTGCGGGACGAGGACATGCGCCTCACCCTGCGCGAGCTTCGCCGCATTCAGAAAGAGCGGGAGAAGTGAGCTTCCGGAAGCGTCCCTGTCCCCTCGGCGAGAGCCTTCGCGGGCGAGGCGGAAGCCGCGCCGGCTTTCGCGTCCCTATTCGCCGCGCCATTCGGTTCGGGAGGGCAGCGCGCCGCCCCGGAAGTTGAACAGCGCGGCCGGTGCCCCGCCCGCGTTGTGAACCGTGTGCCAGACGCCGCCGGGGACGTGAACGAGGTCGCCCGCGGACGCCTCGATGGTCTCCTCCTCCACGATGAAGTTCATGCGCCCTTCCAGCACGAGCGTCGCCTCGTCCATCTCCCGCTGATGGCGGTGGACGCGGGGCTTGGCCCCCGGCGGAAACGAGACCACCTGGCATTCGAGATATTCCGTGGAGAAGGCGCGCCTGAGTCCCTTCTCCCTCGCCCTTTCGGGGTCGAACGGGGCGGCGAGCGCGTCCACCGATCCCTTGACGCAAGGGACGGGCGGCGACAGCCGGTTTTCGACGGATTCGGGGTCCGGATTCGGGGGCGGCTCGCCCTCCGGCAGGAGAAAGCCCGAGGGCATCCTGCCTCCCCGGAAGTTGAATTCCACGAGTTCGCCGCGGCCCGTGTTCTTCATGTGGTGCATGGCGCCGCGCGGGTTGAGCAGAACGGCGCCCTCCCCGACGTCGAAGGCCACCCCGTCGCTGTGAATCAGCCCGCTTCCGCGCCAGATGAGATAGCCCTCGTCCATCTCCTCGTGGTGGGCGTGGTAGGGGGGATAGGCGCCCGGCGGCAGAACGATGGCGCGCACTTCGAGGCGCGGCGTGTCGATGCAGCGGGGCGAGCCCTTCTCTCTCGCCTCTTCCTCGTCATACGTCCATTTCAGGCTTTCGACGTTTCCCACGTAAGGCACGCGCGGCTCCCGGATGATCGGGTGGGGGGCAGAAGAAGGGTATCCCCGGCGCCGCGCCGGGTCAACGGGCGGGAGCCGTTGCGCGCGAAGTCCGCCGGGGGCATGATGGAGGCGGCGCGCGGCGGGGGCGCTTTTCACGAGGGAGGTCCGGCTTGTCGAACGAGGAGCTCATCCCGAGCGTGATGGCCGAGCTCGAGCTGGACGCCGGGCTCGCCGTCGGCCTGCTCGCCGGCTTCATCCGGGACGAGGTCTCCAAGGTGGGCGTGCGGAGGCTGGTTCTGGGCCTCTCGGGCGGAATCGACAGCGCGCTCTCGGCGTTTCTGGCGGCGCGCGCCATGGGGCCGGAGAACGTCACGGGCGTCATCATGCCCTACCGGCTCTCGAACCCCCAAAGCGAGGCGGACGCGCGCGCCGTGGCCGCCGCCTGCGGCATCCGGATCGAGGCGGTGGACATCTCCCCCCAGGTGGATGCGTATTTCGAGCGCTTCGCCGACGCCGGCAACCTGCGCCGGGGCAACAAGATGGCGCGCGAGCGCATGACGATTCTCTACGATCACTCGGCCATGCTGGGCGCCCTGGTCGTGGGCACGAGCAACAAGACGGAGCTCCTCCTCGGCTACGGCACCCTGTTCGGGGACATGGCGAGCGCGGTGAACCCCATCGGCGACCTGTTCAAGACCCAGGTGCGCCAGCTCTCGCGCTTCGTGGGCGTGCCGGCGCGGGTGGTGGACAAGGCGCCGAGCGCCGACCTGTGGGCGGGACAGACCGACGAGCAGGAGCTCGGCTGCAGCTACGAGGAGGCCGACGCCGTTCTGTATCGGATGATAGACTGCCGCTACGCGCCCGGGGAGCTGACGGCCGAGGGGTTCTCCCCCGAGCTCATAGACGGCATCCGGCGGCTGGTTCAGCGCAGCCAGTACAAGCGGCGCCCGCCCCTGATCGCCAAACTCAGCCAGCGGACGATCGACCGGGATTTCCGCTACGCCAGGGACTGGGGGCTCTAGTCCCGCCCGCCCTTGATGCGGGTTCGGAACTATGGCAGGATGAGCGCCTGAACTCCGCGTCATCTTTCGTTTTTCCCGGACATGCGCCGGAGGCGCGTGATTTTTTTCATCCTCGAGGCTTCGGGGAGGGAGCGCGGTGGCGTCGCTGAGGAAAGGAGCCCGGGCGCCCGCCTTCGCCCTGCGCGACGCGCTCGGCAAGGTTCACCGGCTTTCCGGCTACAGGGGGCGCAGGGTCGTCCTCTACTTCTACCCGAGGGACGACACCCCCGGGTGCGCGGCCGAGGCGCGGGACTTCAACAGGGAGCTGGCGAAGATTCAGAAGAAGAACGCCGTCGTCATCGGCGTGAGCCCCGACAACGAGGTGAGCCACAAGAAGTTCGCGGAGAAGCTGAATCTGGGCTTCACCCTGCTGGCGGACCCGGACGGCCTGATTTCCTCGAAATACGGCGCCTACGGCGAAAAGACGCTGTTCGGCAGAAAGTTCAACGGCATTTTCCGCACCACCTACATCATCGACGAGAAGGGCGTCATCGAGAAGGTCTTCGGGAACGTGAAGGTGGACGGACACGCGAAGGCCGTGCTCAAGGCGCTCTAGGCGGCCCTTCGCGCCTCATGGCGGTTTTTTTGGTGCGTGGGCGCGGGGCTTTCCCGGGAGTTTTCTGACGAAAACGCGGGTTGCGAGGCTCTCGCGGGAGGGCGGGCGCCTGGCGGCGCGTTGCGCGCCGCGGGCGTGAAGCGAAAGAAGATTGGAGGCGACATGACGATTCGACCGAAGGAGCTGCCGGAGACCACCGAGAACTGGGCGGAGGCCGACTTCAAGGGCCACGCGAAGAGCGTCGTCACCGTCAAGGGCGGCCACACCATGGTCGTGGACGAACCCAGGCGGCTGGGCGGCTCGGATGAGGGCCCCTCGCCCACGGGCTACCTCGTGACGTCGCTCGCGGGCTGCACCGCGGTGATTCTGGAGAGGTGCGCGAAGGAGGCGAAGCTGGAGATAGGCTCCCTGAAGGTGAAGTCCACCATCGTCTATAGTCCCAGAGGCATCGCGGGTCAGGAGGGATACCGCTCGAACCCCAGCGAGGCCCGGAGCGAAATCTGGCTCGAGGTCGAGGCGAGCGACGAGCAGGTGGAGGCGCTCAAGGCGGACTATTTCCGCAGATGCCCCGTCTATAACCTCTTCAGGGCGAGCGGCTGCGCCATGAAGGACGTCTGGCGCGTCAACGAATAGGCTCCGCCCCCGGGCCGGCGGCCCGCGCCCCCGGCGCGAGAGGTCGATTTCCTCCCCGAGCGGCGGAGAAGGCGGGAGGCTTCGGCCTGGCGCGCGCCTTATTTTTCTCCCGGACGCAGAACGCTGTTCGCCTTCTCGCCCTCGGGCGCGAAGGAGAGCGCGTCCAGGCTCGGGCGCGCGGGGCTTCTCACCAGGAGGATCTCCACAGGCCCCTCCAGCGCCAGAATTTCATGGACGTGTCCGGGCGGGAACCGGAGCAGATCCCCCGGCGCCGCCTCGAGAATCTCGCCTTCCACGGCGGCGCGAATCCTCCCCTTGAGAAGATAGAGGAACTGCTCGTCCCGGTGATGGTGCGGGCTGGAATGCGCGCGCTCCTCCATGCGGAAATACCCGATGGTGGCGCGCTCGCCGTCCACCCACGCGGCGTTCGCGGACACGTAGTCGGCGGCCTTTTCCTGATCCTGGCCGGCGAAATCCCTGTAGATCGGCATGAGGCGGGCTCCTGTCGGGGGCGCGGGAAGTCCGGGGGCGCCGCGAGGCGGCGCGCCGGGGCATTCTAGCGCATCGGACTCGCAATATCCCCTTCGCCCGTGTATATTCCGTTCGGAATCTCTGGCCGCTTTCTTCGCGCGCGAAACTTCGGACGATGAGGACGCCGTGAGCGAGCCTCCCCTGGATGCGTTCGAGTATTTCTTCGGGAAGGAATGGTCGGACGGCCTGCCCGTCGTCCCCCCGACCCCGGAGCGCGTGGAGGCGATGCTGGCGGGGGCGCGGCGCGACCCGGACGAGGTGATAGGCGAGGTTCCCCCGCTGCTGGGGCGGGCGGACGTTCGCGCCGTCGCCGTCCACGCCGTCATGGCCGGATGCAGGCCGGAGTATATGCCCGTTCTCATCGCAGCGATGGAGGCGATTCTCGAGGAGAGGTTCAACGTGGGCGGGGTGCAGGCGACGCTCTCCTGCGCGGCGCCCCTGCTGATCGTGAACGGCCCCCGCGCCGCGGAGATCGGGCTGAGCGGCGGGCTCGGCTGCTTCGGCCCGGGCAATCGCGCGAACGCGACCATCGGCCGCGCGGTCCGCCTCCTGCTCCTCAACGCGGGCGGGGGCATACCGGGGATCACCTCGATGAGCACCTTCTCCCAGCCGGGAAGGTTCACGTTCTGCATCGCCGAGAACGAGGCGGAAAGCCCCTGGCCGTCGCTCGCGGAGACGAAGGGCTTCGGCGCGGAGGAGAACGTCGTCACCGCGGTGAACGTGGAGGGCCCCTGCATGGCGTGGGACGACGCGAGCGGCGAGCCCGGGCGGATGCTTCCCTCCATCGCGGACGCCATGTCGCATCTGGGCGCGTGGAACTGCTGGGCCGACACCGATCTGGTGGTCGCGATGAGTCCCCAGCATGCGGCGATTTGCGCCGAAAAGGACTGGTCGAAGGAGGACGTTCACCGACGCCTTTGCGAAATCGCGGGCCGGACGGTGGGCGAGCTCAAGAGGGGCGGCCATTTCCGGGAAAACCGCGTCGGGAGCTTTCCGTTCCCCGTCGCGCTGGACGACGACGATGCGTTCGTGCCGACGATCAAGGACGCCGATCGGCTCTTCCTGATCGTGGCGGGCGGGGTTCCGGGGCCGATGACGGCCGTCCTGCACGGCTGGAACGGGAGCAGCCGCTCCGTCTCCCGCGCCTTCGGGGCCTGAGCCGTCCGCATCGCGCGGCGAGGAGAAAGGCGTTGAGCGATTCGCCGGATGAATTCGAATTCTTTCTGGAAAAGCCCTGGTCGGACGGTCTGCCCGTCGTCACGCCCTCGGAGGAGCGCGTCGAGCGGATGCTCTCGGGCGCGCGAAGAGGCCCGGAGGAGGCGATAGGCCCCGTCCCCCCCGCCATGGGCGAGGCCACCGTCCGCAGCGTGGCGGTTCACGCGGTCATGGCGGGCTGCAAGCCGGCGTATCTGCCCGTCGTCCTGGGCGCCGTCTCCCTCATGCTGCGGGAGGAGTTCAACGTGAACGGCGTGCAGGGGACGATGCACGGCGTGGCGCCCCTGATGATCGTGAACGGCCCCTACGCGGAGGAGATCGGCGTTCACGGGGGCAACGGCTGCTTCGGCCCCGGCTTTCGCGCCAACGCGACCATCGGCCGCGCCATTCGCCTGATTCTGATGAACCTGGGCGGCGGCATCCCGGGCGTCTCCTCGATGACGATTTTCGGCACGCCGCTACGCTACACCGCGTGCGTCGCGGAAAACGCGGAGTTTCACCCCTGGGCGCCGCTCGCCTGCTCCAGGGGATACGGGGCGGAGGAGAACGTGATCACGATGGCGATGGTGGAAAGCCCGCGCCTCACCTTCGACGACGTGAGCGAGGAGCCGGGGCGCCTGCTGCGGGGAATCGCGGACGCCATGACGGGCCTGGGCTCCTGGAACATGCACGCGCCCAGAACCGACATGGTGGTCGCCCTGAACCCCCAGCACGCGAAAATCTGCGCGGACGGCGGCCTCGGACGCGAGGAGGTTCACCGGCGGCTTTGCGCGCTGGCCGGCCGCCGGGTGAAGGAGCTCAGGCGCGGCGGCAACTGGCGGCGCGAGCGCGCCCTGGCCATGCCGATCGACGTCGATCCCGACGATGGGGAGTTCTTCGTTCCCGTCATCAAGGATCCGCGCGACCTGCACCTCATCGTCGCGGGCGGCTGGGGTTCGGGAAGCGCCGTCTGCCACGGGTGGAGCGGCGGAAGCCGCGCCGTTCACGGGACGTATGAGGTTTGACCCCGGAGTCGGCCGCGAGGAGCGAAGCGGCGGGGCGCGCCCATGGATGAGTTCGAGTTCTTCTTCGGGAAGCCCTGGTCGGACGGCCTGCCCGTCGTTCCCCCCACCCCGGAGCGGGTGGCCGCCATGCTCGCCGGCGCGCGGCTGGAAGCCTCCGAAGTCGTCGGCCGCGTGCCGCCCCTCATGGAGGAGGCGAGCGTGGAGGCGGTCGCTGTCCACGCCGTCATGGCGGGGTGCGCGCCCCCGTTTCTGCCCGTCGTGGTCGCCGGCCTCCGCGCCGTTCTCGCCCCGGCGCTCAATCTGAACGGGGTGCAGGGGACGATGCACGGCGCCGCCCCCCTGCTCATCGTGAACGGCCCCTACGCGAGGGAAATCGGCCTGCACGGCGGCGCGGGGTGCTTCGGCCCCGGCTTTCGGGCGAACGCGGCCATCGGCCGCGCGATTCGCCTGATTCTGATGAACCTGGGCGGGGGCGTTCCCGTCTCCGCCTCGATGAGCACCTTCGGCTCGCCCGCCCGATACGCCTTCTGCGTCGCCGAGAACGAGGCGGAAAGTCCCTGGGCGCCGCTCTCCGCCGGGAGGGGGTTTCGGGAGGAAGAGGACGTCGTGACGGCCGTCATGGCCGAGGCGCCCCAGGGCTACATCGACGACCGCTCGAAGGAGCCGGAGGCCCTCTTCGTGGGGCTGGCCGACAAAATCTCCACCCTGGGGTCGCTGAACATCTGGCTGAAGACCCAAGTCGCCGTCGCCATGGGCCCCGATCACGCGCGTATGTGCGCGGCCGCGGGGATGGGCAAGGAGGACGTTCGCCGCAGAATCATCGAGCTGGCGCGCAGACCCCTGGGCGAGCTCAGGCGCTCGGGCTACTGGCGCGAGGAGCTGCCCGCCGGATGGCCGCTCGACGCCGACCCGCGCGATGATTCGTTCCCGGTTCCGGCGATCAAGGACGCGGACGATCTCATCCTCATCGTGGCCGGCGGGACCCCCGGGCCGGTGACGGCCGTCATGCCCGGCTGGGTGGACGGAAGCGAGGCGGTCTCGGTTTCCTATCGGCCGTAAGCCCCGCCGGGGCGCGGCATCTTGGCCGCGGGCGGGCTTCGGAGGAGGCGCGCATGGACGAATTCGAGTTTTTCTTCGACAAGGAATGGTCGGACGGCCTGCCCGTCGTGCCGCCCACGGAGGCGCGAATCGCCTCGATGCTTTCGGGGACGAGGAGAGAGCCGGAGGAGGTTCTCGGCCGCGTCGCCCCCGCGGGGGGCGAGCTCAGCGTCCGGGGCGCGGCCGTCCACGCCGTGATGGCGGGCTGCAGGCCCGAATACATGCCGGTGCTGCTCGCCGGGCTGGAGGCGCTTCTCGACGAGCGCTTCAACGTGAACCTGATTCAGGCCACGACGAGCGCGGGCGCGCCCTTTCTGCTGGTCAACGGCCCCTACGCGCGCGAGATAGGGATGCGCGGCGGGGCGGGCTGCATGGGCCCCGGCTTTCGCGCGAACCTCACCATCGGGCGCGCCGCGCGGCTCGTCATGATGAACGTGGGCGGCGGCGTCCCCGGCGTCACCTGCCTCGGCGGCTTCGGCGGCCCCTGGCGCAGCTCGTTCTGCCTCATGGAGAACGAGGAGGAATCCCCCTGGGAGTCCTACGCGGAGGCGAAGGGGTTTTCGCGCGAGGACAACGTGGCGACCATGATTCCCCTCGAGGGCCCCGCGCAGGTGTGGGACGACGCGAGCCGGACCCCCGACCGCCTGCTCGTCGCCGTCGCCGACATGATGTCCGCCCTGGGCGCGCCCAACGTGTATCGGCAGGCGGACATGGCGGTCGTCCTGGGCGCGCAGCACGCGCGCCTTTGCGCGGAGGCGGGGCTTTCGCGCGCCGAGGTTCACCGCAGGCTGATGGAGACGGCCGGGCGCCGCGTGGGGGAGATCAGGCGCGGCGGCATCTGGCGCGGCGCGGAGGGGGCGAGCCGCTGGCCGTTTCCCGTGGACGTGTCGGATGACGACTTCTTCGTGCCCGCCGTGGGCGATCCCGACGACCTGCACCTCATCGTCGCCGGAAGCCCGGGTTCGCCCTCGAGCATGGTCATGCACGGCATCACCGTCGCCTGCCGCGCCGTGAGCAGGAAGTTCGAGGCGTGAGGCTAATATCCCCCTGAAGGCTTCGCCTTGTTTGCGCTGAAGTCGAGCAGATAGGTCTCATCGTCTATCTTGAAGAACGTCACATCCGTTCTTCCATGCTTCTCCAGATGCTCTTTTGTTACATACTCTCCCGAGGGCACTCCCAGCCGCTTTCGGAGATACGCGCCAAGCAGGCTGTTGTCTCTGGTGGTATGAAGTCCTTTTCCGCTGTCCTGCGCCCGAACGAAAATAAAAGCCTCGCCGTCGTCCGTATGGACGGTAAAAGGCGCATGGCGTTCGGGGAAGAAATCGCCGTCTCCTATCCTGACGGGAATGTTGATGTAAGCCTGGTTTTTGTTTCGTCCCCGGCGCTGTCCCCAGTTGACGCCTGATCTCTTGGGCGTCTCTTTGGTCTTGCTGTCGAGCAAGGACAGCGTGACTTCCTCAAGGCCCCTCGCTTCTTTCTGGGCGATGCTTTGGGATATGAGCATCCGTCTGCGTATGCTGGATTCCCTGCAGTCCGTAGTGTGCTTGAGCGCGCGCTCATAAAACTGATTCGCCCCAGCCGGATCGGAAGAAGCCATCCCCTCGATCTGATTTCCCCCGAACCCCGCCATGGTGTAGTTCGCCGAGCCGCAGAAGGCGCTCTCGGGCTCGCCTTTGTCATTCAGCCATACATACGATTTGACGTGGACGGGATTTCCCCGCGTCACGTATCGGCACTGAAATTCGATCCCGCCCTGGGGGGCGTCAGCCAGTTTGCGAAACGCGGAATGCTGCGCCTCCTGCATTCCATACGCGACGGTCATTCCCACGATAAGATCGATGGAAACCTCAAGATTTTCTTTGCGCAGATGCTCCATGTGGCTATCCGCCATTCCCGCGGTGGCGAATCCGCTGACAATGCGCAATTTGCGAAACTTGCGGGCCGGCTCCAGCAGAACGCGCTGAAGCAGGCTGTTGCTGATCACAGGGAACGCCTGGAGACGTGATGCCTGACGAGCGCGTCAAGAACGCCCCGGAAAATAACTTCCGCGCCCCTTGGAGGAACGGCCATTCCGATTTGTCTGCGGACGGATTCCTTGCCGCCCCGGAAAACGAAGTCGTCGGGAAAAGTCTGGAGGCGGGCGCGCTCCCTGTTCGTCAATGCGCGGTTCTCTTTCCAGTGGTAGATGTGGGTTCCGCCGCCGCCCGAGCCCGTCACGGTGTAGCTTGGCGCGTCGGGCTTCAGCCGCTTGTATATCTGGCTTATTTTTGCGCCTTTGACGCGCAACTTCAGATGCTCCGGCAATTCGGCGGTAAAGGCGTTTTCTCCCGGGCGGATGTATCTCAGCCGCTCGACCACGTTCTTCGATTGTCTGGTCAGCTCGTTGTTGGGAGCGGTCGCGGGAATTTTCGAGAGCGCGCGTTCAGCCGCCACGGGCTTTTTCTTGTGGGTTGGAGCGGGATGCCTGAAATGCCGGATATCCAGATCCTTGCGAAAGCCGACGATGATAATCCTGTGGCGGGTTTGCGGGACGCCGTATTCCTCAAAGCGGTACGTGTGGGGAAACAGGCGGTATCCCGCTTTTTCCAGCGACTCGAGGATGGTGTTGAAATCTCGCTTCCCTCCGCTTGACTTGATGCCGTTCACGTTCTCCGCAACAAAGAAGGAGGGCTGTTTGATCTCGAGCGCCTTCACCCCCCAGGCGTAAAGCCCCCCGTATCGCCCGGATATGCCCTGCCGCTCTCCCACCACGCTGAAGTCGTTGCACGGGAAGCCGAACACCAGTCCATCGATGTCGGGCATCTTCTCCAAATCGATCTCGGCGACATCCCCGCATATCACCGATGGTATGGGGACGTTTCCTCTGAGCGTCCGGCAGGCGTCCTCGTCGTTGTCGTTCGCCCAGACGCAGGAAAATCCCGCCCTGTGCGCTCCGAGCGCCATGCCGCCTGCGCCGGAGAACAATTCAGCTATTCTATAGGGCCTGTTCATTTTTTCGTCTTGAATCGCCGGGCGCCCACTCCTCGGATTCTCTGATTTTTCTCGCGAGTTTCGTGATCTTCCGGGGCTCCGCTTCGCACTCCCATAGGACGAAAACCCTCCATCCCATCTTCTTCAGGATAACACGGACTTTCTGGAAGCGATCGATGTTTCTCTTCAGTTTGGGGCGCCAATAGTCCTGGTTCGATTTTGGCATTGCGGCCCTCTTGCAGCCCTTGTGCTGATGCCAGAAGCATCCGTGAATGAATACGATCGCCCGATGCTTCTTCAAGACAATGTCGGGGCTGCCGGGAATATCCTTTTGGTGCAGACGAAATCGAAGCCCCCGTCGATGGAGTCCCGAGCGAACGGAAATCTCGGGCTTCGTATTCTTTGAGCGAATCCTGGACATAATCCGGCTTCGCTCTTCCTTGGTGAATGCGTCGGCCACGGAAATCTTCGCCTCCAGGGGCCCGCGCGTTCTTGAATGCCCCGCCCCCTCCGATCCACGCCGGGCTACCCGCCCCTTTTCTCCCTCATCGCCCGGCAGACGCGCTCGGGGGTGATGGGCAGGTCGCGGACCTCCGCGCCGATGGCGTCGTTGATCGCAAGCGCCACGGCGGCGGGGGCGTTGTTGCAGGGGGGCTCGCCCACGCCGCGCGCCCCGTAGGGCCCCGCCCCCTCGCCGCATTCGAGGACGACGGATTCAACCTCGCCGATGTCGGACGACGTGGGGATGAGATACTCGTGGAAGCTCTGGGAGCGGCAGTCTCCCTCGACCATGGTGATTTCCTCGTGCAGCGCGTAGCCGATGCCCATTACCGCCCCGCCCTCGAACTGCCCCTCCACGCTCACGGGGTTGAGGGCGCGCCCCACGTCGTGGGCGGCCACGTGCTTCAGGAGGTTCACCTCGCCGGTCTCCGCGTCCACCTCCACCTCGCTGGCGTGGACGCCGAAGGTGTAGTCCGACCAGCCGCCCATGCCGTTCAGGTAGCGCCCGGGGTTCTCGTAGTCGTGTCCCGGCATGTTGTAGCCGTGCGTGCAGTGGAGCGATTCGCCCATCCTCTTCGCCTCGCCGGCCGCGGCGCCTATCCCGATTCTCCGCTCGGGCGCGGAGGCCACCCACGCCTCGCCGCCGCCCATGCGCACGTCCTCCTCCGCCGCCTCCAGCAGGGAGGCCGCGCCCCTCGTCGCCGCCTTGCGGACCTCCTCGGCCGCCAGCCGGACGGCCTGCCCCGCCATGAGGGTCTGGCGCGAGCCGGCGGTGATGCCCGAGAGCGGCGTGGTGGCGGAATCGGAGAGGCGGGTGGAGACCTGATCGAGCCTGAGCCCCAGCGCCTCGGCGGTGATGCTCTGGAGCGTGGCGCCCTGGCCCGCGCCGATGTCCGGCGCGCTCACGCGGACGACGGCGCTTCCGTCGGGCTCGAGGTGAACCGCCGCGTTCGCGTCGTCGTGCGGCCTTCCGTAGCCGGTGATGTTCGCCGCCGCCGCCCGGCCGACCCGCTTGCCCGGGCGCGGCTTCGAGGGTTCGCCCAGGGCGCGGAAGGCGCCCTCCAGGCACCCCTCCAGGTTCGGCTCGTAGGGGATCTTCTGGCCGGTGGGCAGCGCCTGCCCCTTCTGGATGAAGTTCTTCCGCCGCAGCTCGTATTTGTCCATGCCGAGGGCGTCGGCGACCAGGTTCATCTGGTTCTCGTAGGCGAAGCAGACCTGGTTCGAGCCGACGCCGCGCATGGCGTTGGTGATGGGGTTGTTGGTGAGGTAGCCGTGGGCGCGAATCGCCGCGTTGGGCACGTCGTAGGGCCCCGCGGCGATGCACATGGCGCCCAGGAGGAACAGGTTGGACTTGTAGGGGTAGGCGCCCGCGTCGCCCACGATGTCCGCCTGCACGGCCAGGATTTTCCCGTCTTTCGCCGCCGCCGTCCTGTAGTTCATGTAGAAGGGGTGCTTCTTCGAGGTGTTGCGGATGCCCTCCTCCCGGCCGAGAACCATCACGGCGGGCCGCCGCGTCAGCCAGGTGAGCAGCGCCAGATAGGGCTCGACGGTCAGCATCCCCTTGGCGCCGAAGCCGCCGCCGACGTAGGTTCCGAGGTGGCGGACGCGGCTGTGGGGAATCCCCAGAATCGCCGCGACGGCGCGGTAGTATTCGATGAGCTGCGTGCCTACGCGGATGGTGAGGACGCCGTCCTCCTCCATCCAGGAGGTGCCGGAGGCGGGCTCCAGAAAGGCGTGCTCGGCGAGCTGGGTGGTGTAGGTCTTCTCGACCACCGCGTCGGCTTCGGCGAACGCGGCCTCCGGGTCGCCGCGGCGCACCTCGAAGTCGCAGGCCTGGCGCTTCTCCGCGCTCGCCTCGTCGTGGCGCGTCGTCCACACCCCCTCCTGCGCGTCTATCTCCACCTCGATGGCCGCGATGGCGGCGTCGAGCGCCTCCCTCGTTTCCGCGCCCACGACGGCGAGGGCGTCTCCCGTGAATTCGATCCTGTCCTCCACCAGCACCGGCTGATGCGGCAGGCCCGGCGAGCCGGAGCCGAACCGCGCGTTCTGGCCGGGGATGTCCTTCGCGGTCAGGACGGCGGCGACGCCGGGAATTTTCTCGGCCGCCGAGGCGTCGAGCCTCCTCAGGCGGCCCACGGGGACGGGCGTGAACAGGACGCCGCACTGAAGGGCGTTCGCGGGCGCCGCGTCCTCGCCGTAGGGCATGGAGCCGTCCGCCTTCGGGATGGAGTCGTACCGGACGTTCGGCTTGCCGATGATGTCGTAGTCAGCCATCTGCTCGCTCCTTGAAGATGAAGAGGGCATTCGCGGGATCGGGCCTGATCTTGCCAGAATTCGGCGAGGGCGGGAAGCGGGGCGGCTTCGTCCGCGCCTCGCGCGGGCGCGGTTCCGCCTTCGGGCGGCGTGGACAAGGGCGCGGTTCGCGGGCTATGATTCGCGGGCCTTTTGAGTTCACCCATTCTATTGGAGAGCGCCATGGCGAACGATATGGGATTCATCGACCCCACGGCGGGCGGCTCGGCCGCGAAGGTCGAACCCGCGCCCCGCCCCGCCGACCTTTCCGGCAAGGTGGTGGGGCTCCTCGACAACACGAAGGAGCAGGCGGACATCATCCTGGACGCCCTGGGGGGCGCGCTTCGCGAGCGATACGACGTGGCGAAAGTCGTCTCGATGCGCAAGGAGCACTACTCGAAGCCCGCCACGGACGAGATGATCGAGGAAATGTCCCGGGAGGTGGACGTGGCGATAGCCGCGCTCGGGGGCTGAGGCTCCTGCACGTTGTGCAGTGTGCACGACACGGTGGAATTCGAGAAGCGGGGCGTTCCTTCGACCACCATCATCACCGAGGCGTTCAGGAACGCGGCGGACTTCCAGTTCCGGGGCAAGGGCATGGAGGGACACCCCTACGTTCAGCTGCCCCACCCGGTCAGCAATCTCCGGCCCGACGAGATGCGCGAGACGACGCTGAGGTTCGTCGAGGAAGTCGCGAGCCATCTGAAGGGCTGAGGCGAGGCGGGGGGCGGGAAGGCGTTTTCCGGGAGGGGCGCGCGTGCGCGGGTTCGAGACGATAGGCTATGAGGAGAAAGACGGGCTGGCGGTCGTCAGGCTCGACCGCCCGGAGAGCCTGAACGCGATCAGCTCGAAGATGGCCGAGGAGTTCGTGGAGCTGGCGGAAGCGCTGGCCGGGGCGCGGCGGACGCGCGTGGTCGTTCTCACCGGAGCGGGGCGCGCCTTCAGCACGGGTCGGGACCTGAAGGAGAGCGCGACCCACTCGAAGGAGACGGCCGACCGCTACCAGCGCGACGTGATGGCGACGACGACGCTTTGGGAGCGCCTGCCCATGCCCACCATCGCCGCCGTCAACGGCCATGCGTTCGGCTGGGGGGTGGAGATCACCCTGGCCTGCGACATCCGGCTCGCCGCGGAGGAGGCGACCCTGTGCCTGCCGGAGTGCAGCCTGGGCATCTTTCCCGGAGCGGGCGGCGTGGTGAGGCTTCAGCGCATCATGCCGGCCGGCCAGGCGAAGGAGCTGGTCTTCACGAGCAGGCGCGTCGACGGAAAGGAGGCCGAGCGCATCGGTCTGGCGAACAGGGCGCATCCGCTCGCCGACCTCATGGCCGAGGCCATGGCGACGGCGGAGAAGATAAGGGACAACGGCCCCCTGGGGGTTCGCGGCGCGAAGAAGGTGATCGACCAGACGCTCGACATGCCGCTCGCCCAGGCCGTCGAGTTCTCCAACGCCCTGCGGCTGCCGCTCAACCAAACCAGGGATTTCGCCGAGGCGCTGGCGGCCTTCAGGGAGAAGAGAAAGCCCGTTTTCACGGGGGAGTAGAAGTGCCGGCCGCCTCGCCCGGAACGGCCGGGGCCCCTCCTCCCGGCGCGCGGGCTTTTTCCGGGGGCGGCGCGGCATGAGCGGGGGTATCCTCGTCACGCGGGTGGAATCGGGCGTCGCGCGCCTCACCCTCCATCGGCCCGAGGCGCGAAATGCGTTCAACACGCCGCTCATGGAGGCCATGCGCGCGGCGATGGCCGAGGTCGGGCGCAGGCGCGGCGTCAGGGCTCTCGTCGTCACGGGCGCGGGCGAGGCCTTCTCCGCGGGGCGCGACCTCAAGGAGAGCGCGCGTCACACGCCGGAGCAGGCGGCGCGGTTCATGGCGCTGGGCGAGAGGTGGAGCGCGGCGCTTCGGGAGTTTCCCGTTCCCACGATCGCGGCGGTGAACGGGCCCGCCTTCGGGTGGGGGATGGTCCTGATGCTCTCCTGCGACCTTCGCCTCGCGGCGGAGGGCGCCGTCCTGGGGTATCCCGAAGCCGCGCTGGGGGTGTTTCCGGGCGGGGACGCGACCGTTCGCCTGACGCGGCAGATCTCCGTTCCCGCCGCGAAGGAGCTGACGCTCACCGGGAGAAGGTTTGACGCGCGGGAGGGATATCGCCTGGGACTGGTGAATCGCGTCGCGCCCGGAGAGAGCCTGCTGGTGGAGGCCCGCGCCCTGGGCGAGGCGATCGCGCGGCGCTCGCCCGAAGAACTGAGGGCGATGAAGGCGGAGTTTCTGAAAGTCGAGGCGATGCCGCGCTTCGGGCTTCTGTCGGCGGCGGAGAGAATCGGGCGGTGAGGGCGCGGGAGGGGGTTCGATGGAATTCACGCTGAGCGAAGAGCAGACCAGAATCCGGCAGATCGCCAGAAAATTCTCCTACGAGGAGCTGGCGCCGGTCGCTCCCGAGCGGGACAGGATTCAGGACTGGGAGGAGCGGATGCCGTGGGATCTCACGGAGAAGGCGAGCGCCCTGGGCCTCCGGCAGCTGCCCTACCCCAGGGAATACGGCGGCATGGGCGCGGACGTGCTTTCGTGCTGTCTGGCGGGGGAGGAGCTCGCCGTGGGCGATCTGGGCTTCGCGGTGAACCTGGATCAGACCTGGAAGCTCTCCCACATCTTGGAGAAGGTGGACCCCGGGATACGCGACCCCTGGATGAAGCGCCTGTGCGAGGAGCCGAGGTTCCTGGTGGCGATCTCCATGACGGAAGAGGGAGCGGGAACCGACCATCAGGGATATTACGACGATCCCTCCATCGCCCTTTACGCGCGCGCGGAGAAGAAGGGCGGCAAGTGGATCGTCAACGGGAAGAAGCGCTACATCAGCAACGGCCCCGTGGCCTCGCTGTACGTTCTGGCGGCGCGAACCGACCTCGCCAAAAGCCTGCGCGAGAGCCTCACAGGCTTCCTCGTTCCCCGGGACGCCCCCGGCGTCTCGATCGGCCGCGTGCACGAGAAAATCGGCCAGCGCCTCTCCATGAACTCGGAGATATTCTACGAGAACGTCGAGGTTCCGGAGAGCCACGTGATCCTGGGCGAGGGGAACATGTTCGAGATCAGGGGCAACCTCCTGGCGATGGGAAAGCCCGAAGCCGCCGCCACGGCCCTGGGCGTCGGACGCGCCGCCTTCGAGAAGGCGCTCGCCTACGGCCGCGAGCGCGTCCAGGGCGGCAGGCCCATCGCGCGGCATCAGGCGATAGAGACCATGCTCGCCGACATGGCGATGAGCCTGGACGTCGCGCGCACCTACATCTGGCGCACCGCCTGGGCGGTGGATCACCAGAAGCCCTACGACTTCACCCAGGGGTGGAAGTGCAAGGTTTTCGCCTCGGAGGCCGCCTTCGAGTGCGCGCGTCTGGGGATGGAGATATTCGGCGGGGCGGGCGTCATGCGGGACGCGCCCATGGAGAAATACCTCCGCGACGCCAGCACCTTCCTGCATTCGGACGGCACGAACCAGATATTGAGGCTGAGGACGGCGCAGGCGTACGTGAACGGGGCGGCGACGGCGTTCTAGCGGAACGACGGGGAGGCCGGGCGGAATGACGCGCCGGCGGGACGCGATGCGGCAGGGCGGGCTGTTCCGGGAAGGCGGAGAGGCGCTCCGGGAGGACGCCGCGCGCTGGCTGGCGAGGGTGCGCGCGGAGTTTCGCGTTTTCGTCTCGGAGGCGGGCGTCTCGGAAATCAGGATGCTGAACGGCGTGGAGAAGCCCCGGGCGGCGCCGCGCGCGCGGGGAGAATCGTCGCCGCTCATCCGCCGGGCCGTCAGGCAGATAGAAGAATACCTGGAGGGGGCGCGGACGCGCTTCGACCTCAGGACGGACCTCTCCTCCCTCACGCCGTTCACGGCGAGGGTTTTGCGGGAGACGGAGAAGATTCCCTACGGGCGGACGCGCTCCTACGGATGGGTGGCGAAGCGGATCGGCGCTCCCAGGGCCGCGCGCGCCGTCGGTCAGGCGCTGCATGGAAATCCCGCGCCGCTCGTCATACCCTGACACCGCGTCATCGCGGGCTCGGGCGAGCTCGGCGGCTTCGCCAGCGGCCTCTCGCTGAAGGCGGCGCTCCTCGCCCACGAGAGGCGCCGCCGGGCCCGATGACGCGCGCCCGCGCTTAGCGAACGCGCAGGAGGAGGGAGCATGTCCGAACGCATGAGCGAGTTTATCGGCCAGGTGCGCGAGATCGCGCGCGCGGGAGGCTCCGAGGGGGAAATCACCGCCCGGGTGGCGGCGCGCCTCGAGCCGATTCTCGAGGAGCCGCGCCTGCTGAGCGAGGAGCAGCTGCTGGTGAAGAGCCGCGGCTTCACGCTCAACCGGATTCACGTCGAGCCGGACGAGAGCTTCTCCGTCGGCGCAGGGATATGGGACGTGGGTCAGACCACCCCGATTCACGATCACGGCACCTGGGGGGTGATAGGCATCTACCGCGGGGTGGAGAGCGAGGAGAGCTTCCTGCGCGAGGGCGCGCGCGAGAGCGGCGCCCGCGTCCGACTCACCCCGAAGGGGAGGCGCCTGGCCGGGCCCGGCGAGGTGTTCGTCTGCTGCTCGCGGGATGAGGACGCGCACCGCGTCAGCTGCGCCTCGGCGGAGCCCGTGGTGGGAATCCACGTCTATGGCGGGAATCTCGCCAACATCCCGCGCTTCAGGTATGACGAGGAGACCGGCGAGGCGCGGCCGTTTCAGACCGGCTGGGACTACGCGAGGACTTCGGCCGACTCGTAAAAAGAGGGCGGCTGCGAATCTCCGGCGCGCGCCGCCTACCAGGGCATGGGCTTCCGCTCCTGGAAGTAGCCTCCGGTGGGGCCGTCCTCCGGCAGCAGGGCGAGCCACGCGGGCGTGTCCGCCCCTTCGTCGATGGATTTCGCGGCGCCCCTGCCGCCCATGTCGGTTCTCACCCACCCCGGATGGCAGCAGTTCACCAGCACCCCGCTTCCGCGGAATTCGTCCGCGAGAATCCGCGTCATCGCGTTCAGCGCGGTCTTGGAGATTCGATACGCGGGCGAGCCTCCCCCCATGCCGGCGAGGGAGCCCATGCCGCTCGATACGTTCACGATTCTGCCCGCCGCGCTTTTCCTGAGGAGCGGGGCGAGGGTCTGGCAAAGCATGAGGGGGCCGTAGAGGTTGGTCTCCATCATCTCGCGCATGATCTCGACGGGGACGTCCAGTCCTTTCATCCCCGCGTCCAGGCGGATGGCCGCGTTGTTGATCAGGATGTCCAGCCGGCCAAATTCCTTGGTCAGGAACTCGCCCAGGGCGTCGATGGCGCGCGGATCGGCCGCGTCCAGAGGATGAAAGGCGACCTCCAGCCCCTCTTTTTCCAGCTTCGCCCCGGCGGCTTCGCCCCGGGAGGCGTCGCGCGCCGTCAGGATGACGCGGACGCCCCTCTTCGCCAGCGCGCGGCATATCCCGAAGCCGATGCCTTTGTTGCCGCCCGTCACGACGGCGATTTTCTCATCGGGCAACTCTCGCCTCCTCTCCTCGGCGCGCGCGCCTTCGGCCGCCGACCCGTTCGGGCGGGGATTCTGGAATCGCCCCCGCCGGCTATTGTATCATGGCGCGGAATTTTCCCGCGCCCCGCCTGAATGCGAGACGGAAAGAGACGATTGGGCCCCATTCACCTGCTCCTCTTCGACGTGGACGGAACGCTGCTCCTGAGCGGCGGGGCGGGCGCGGCGGCGCTGAACGCGGCTTTCGCGCGCCTCCACGGCGTCCCGAACGCGATGCGCCGCGTTGAGCCGCACGGAAAAACGGACGAGCTCATCGTCCGGGAGATGTTTCGCTCCCGCCTCGGGCGTCCCGGAAGCGGGCGCGAGGTGGAGGCGCTCCTGCGGGAATACGCGGAGATTCTGCCGGAGACGGTGCGGGAGTCCGGGAACTTTCGCCTGATGCCGGGAATCCCCGGCCTGCTCGCGCGGCTGGAAGGCCGCGAGGACGTTCTCATGGGGCTGGGGACGGGCAACATCGAGGAGGGCGCGCGGCTCAAGCTCGCGCGCGGCAGGCTGAACCGGTTTTTCTCGTTCGGCGGCTTCGGCTGCGATTCCGCGGACAGGGCGGAGCTGCTGGAGGCGGGATTCCGGCGCGGCGAGGAGGTGATGAAGAGGAAGTTTCCGCGCGAGCCGATTCGCCGCTGGGTGATAGGCGACACGCGGCGCGACGTGTCGGCGGGCCGCGCCTGCGGCGCGAGGACGATGGCCGTGGCCACCGGCGGCGATTCGCTTTACGGGCTGGCGGAGGCGCGGCCGGATTTTCTTTTCGCCACCCTGGAGGAGAAGGAGAGGTTCTGTGCGATTCTCGACGCCGGCGGCTAGGGGATGAAGGAGTCTTCCCGTCCGGCCGCGCCGGAGGAAGTCGCCCGCGCGTATCGGCGAATCCCCGAATGGACCCGGGACGAGCTCGCCGGCCTGTCCGCGGCGCAGCTGGACAGAACGGGCGCGGAGGAATGGGCGCGCTGGTCTCCGAGAAGGCAGCTCAGCCACATGGCCTACGTCACGACGCGGTGGTTCATGGTTCTCTACGGCGCGGCGGGCCTGCCGTGGCGGCCCGTGGACATGAGCCAGTTCGCCTCCTTCATCAACTCGAGGGAGGACGACCGCCGCTTCTCGGTGGCGCGGTATTCGGATGTGGAGTGGCTGCATCTGCGCTTCGCCGAGGCGTGCGGGGCGGCGGCGGAGCGAATCGAGAACCGGGAGGCGGAGAGCGCGGAGGCGTCTCTCCTGTTCGTTTTCACGGACGCCTCCGTCGTGGGCGCGACCGGGGAGCGCGCCGTCGATTTGTGGAATCGCTGCGTGAGGCGCCATCCGGATGGATTCGAGGCCGACCCCGACCACGCCCATGCCTTCCGGCTGACGCCCCTGGCGGCGCTGCGGCACGCGCTCTGGGACGATTTGATTCACCTGCGCTCCATCCGGCTTCACCGGGAGGCGATGGGCCTCCCGCCCGTCCATCCCGACGCCCCCCCGGGCGGCTACGCCTCCGCCTATCCGGTCTCCTGATGGGAGGCGGCCGCCCGTCCCGGACGCATCTTCTCTTCTGGCTTTCGTTCGCCTCCTTCGCCCTCGCCGCGCTCGCCCTTCTGTTTTTCTCCGAGCCGCTGTTTCTCCGCGAAACCGGCGCGAAGGCCTCCCTGACGGCGGAGGCGAGGAAGTGGAGGGGCGCGCCCCGGGCGGCGATCATGAAAAGCGCGGGCGAGGCGCTCGCGCGGTATCTGGGCGCCTCGAGGCGCGTCAGCCGCGCCGTCGTTCGCGTTTCGGAGGCGACCTCTGATAGATTGTCCATCGAGGTCCGGCTGCCGTGGGCGGAGGTGAGCGCCAGGAAAAGAAGACAGAGAGCCGGGCTGGCGTGCCGTCTCGGCGCGGATATGCTCGAAGCCGCGGGGGCGAGGGACGCGAGCCTCCTCGTGAGCCTCCGCCGGACGCGAAAAGACGCGTCGGCCAGCGATCCCGCGGGCGCGATGGCGTATTCCCCGAAAAGCGGGAAATGCGAGTGGAAGGAATAGTTCGTTCGGACGCGCCGGCCGCCCCCCGGGCGGAAAGGAGCGATTCATGGCGCTTGAGACCGTCGCCATCCTCAGCCCGGGAGACATGGGCCACGCGGTGGGCCGCGCGCTGGGTTCGCATGGGGTGGAGGCGATCTCCTGCCTCTCGAACCGCAGCGAGCGCACGAGGCGTCTGGCCGCCGAAGGGGGCGTGCGCGACTGCCCGACGATGGCGGAGACGCTCGAGCGCGCGGACGTGGTTTTGTCCATCGTGCCGCCGGGCCTGGCCGTCCGGGCGGCGGAAGAGGCGGCCGGAGCCATGAGGGCTTCGGGCTTTCACCCGCCCTACGCGGACTGCAACGCCGTCTCGCCGGAGACGGCGCGCGCCATCGCGCGGAGAATTTCGGACGCCGGGGCGGACTTCGTCGACGGGGGCATCCTGGGGCCTCCGCCGGGCGCGGGGCGGAGCGCGACCAGGCTCTACTTCAGCGGGGAGCGCGCGGGGCTGCTCTCGGAGCTGGACGGCAAGGGCGTCGCCGTTCGCCTGCTCGGGGAGGAGATCGGCCGCGCCTCCGGCCTCAAGATGTGCTACGCCGCCCTCACGAAGGGAACCCACGCCCTTCAGACCGCCGTCCTGACCCTGGCGGAGGCGCTCGGCCTGGGCGAGGAGGCGTGCCGCGAGTTCCGGGAGAGCCAGGAGGCTTCCTGGGGGCAGATGGCCGCGAGCGCCCCGCGCCTTCCCGTCGTGGCGTGGCGCTACGTGGACGAGATGCGGCAGATCGCGCGGACGTTCGAGGCGGCGGGCGTCACCCCGATGTTTCACCGCGGCGCGGCGGAGGTGTACTCCCATCTCGCGGCGACGCCCCTGGCGGAGCAGACGCCGGAGGCGATGGACGGGAGCCTCTCGCCGCGGCGGGCGGCCGCCGCGTATGCGGAGCGCCTGCCGATGAAGACGGAGGAGGGCGGATGATTCGGGGAGGCGAGGCGGGGGACGACCTTTCCGCCCCGGGGCTTCGCGCATTCCCGGAATATGAAAGCCTGGCGGATTCGTTTCGGGCGGAGACCGAAGGGTTGCCCGAGGCGCTGTGGGAGTGGAGGCTGCCGGAGAAGAGCTGGGGCGCCTGGTCGATAAGGGAGCAGGTGAGCCACGCGGCGTGGATACCCTATCTTTTCTTCCTGGAGTTCTGGCCGCCCGTTCTGTATCCGGACGCCCTGCCGCGCGACAAATCCCTGGCGGATACGGGCGGGGCGGACAGGATGCTCGACCCCGCGCGGTTCCCTGGAGCGTCCGCCGCGCTCGCCGCCCTGGATGACGCATGCGCCCTGTGCCGGGAGATTCTCTCGAACGAGACGCTGGCGACGCTGAGAGAGAAGGAACTGCCCAGGAAATACTCCCCGGAGAGGAAGTGGGCGAACGGCGAGCGGGTGATGGACTATCTTCAAAATCTCGTTTTGCCCGCCCACGAGCGGGGCTTTCGCAGGGACGAGGACGATCCGCATCTTTACTACCAGACGCTCGAATGCTCGTTTCGCCACATCCTCTGGGAGGCGCATGTCCACTTGATCACCATTCAGGAGTTCAAGCGGGTCAAGGGGCTGCCGGTCCGCGCCAGCGTCCCCAGAGACGGATACGCCGCGCGGCTCGCATGGGAGTAGAGGCGCCCGCTTCCTTGGGCGGGGCTTTCGCCGCCCTGAGACTCAAACCCTCGCCTGGTCGAAGCGGGAGAGCGCTCATGGAGGCTCCTCCACGGGGAATCGGCGCGTTGCGGGAGTATTTCTTGCGGCGAGGATATCGGCCGGGCGTCCGCGTCGCCCGGTCGTGGTCGGCAGGACGGGCCGGTGGCGGATCGCCCGCCGGGTCGGGCCGCGCGAATCGCGCGCGGCGGGGCGCCTGATGCGGAGCGTTTTCGGAACGGGGTTCCAGGGCCAGGGGTCAGGCGTCGGACCGGGGATATACCTCGATGCAGGGAAACACCTTTTCCGCGTTTTCCTTGAGTCCGAAGAATACGGGGCCTTCGGCCTTGCGGCCGTCCGCGAGCCGCCGCAGGTCGAGGGCGCGGCCGTCCGGGTGATGCGCGCCGCCGCCCACCTCGCTCAATACCGCCAGGGGGCCGAGGATGTCCCATATCCGGGGCCCGTCCACCAGCGCCGCGATGACGCCCCCGGCGGCCGCGTAGGCCACGTGCGCGGAGGCGCTTCCGTAGGCGGCGGACTTTCCCGGGTAGTCCAGCCTGTAGAAGCGCTTTCGGGAGGAGGGGCCGAGCATCACGGTCTGGTTGGTGATCTCCATCTCCTCCAGGGGCGGAAGCGCCCGCCCGCTTCGCGTGGCGCCCTCGCCTTCGAGGGCGAGGAACATCTCGTCCGCCACGGGCATGTAGAACCCCCCGGCGAGGGGCCTCCCCTCCTCCATGACGCCCAGGGAGACGCCCCAGACGGGCAGACCGTTCAGAAACGGGTTCGTTCCGTCGATGGGGTCGACCGCCCAGAGGCGCGAGCCTTCGCGGGAGGGCGCCTCTCCGCCCCCGAGCTCCTCTCCGATGACGCCGTCGTCTGGAAATGACGCTCTCAGGCGGGAGACGATGAATTTCTCCACCTCGAAGTCGGCCTCGCTCACCAGGCTCCTGTCCTGCTTCCGGACGCCCTTGGCGCCGTCCGCGAACGAGAGGGCCAGCCTGCCGGCCTCCCGAAGGGTTTTTTCGATGAAGTCGATCACGGGTGCGCCTCGGGCTCCGGCGGGGCTGAGCGTCTGTAAATCGTTCGGAAATCAGCCTATCTTGCGGCGGGAGAAGTTTCCAGCCGCCCGGGGGAAGCCGCCCGGCGGACGCGCCGGGGCGTTCGCTTCGCCCTGATCGGGACGGGACGCGCGCATGGCTCGCTCGCGGGCGAAGGCCGCCGGAAAATACGACTACACGAAGGGCTCCATCGGGCGCGGGCTGCTTCGCCTGGCCGCTCCCTCGTGCCTGGAGCCGATAGCCTGGAACGCCGACACGCTGGTCGAGATTTTCTGGGTGGGGCGGCTGGGGCCGGAATATCTGGCCGCCGTTTCCCTGAGCTTCATGATCATCTTCTTTTTTCGCGCGGTCGGCTTCGGCATACGAATCGCGGGAAGCGCCCTGGTCGCCCAGAGGGTCGGGGCGGGGGACGCCGGTCGGGCGAGCCGCGCGGCGGGCCAGGCGCTCCTGTTGGCGGGGGCGTATTACGTCCTCATCAGCGCGCTGGGCTGGCTCTGCGCCCCGCATCTGCTCGGTCTTCTCACCCCGGACGCCGTCGTCGCGCGCGTGGGAGCGGACTATCTGCGGGCCTCGTTTCTCGCCTTCGCGTTCGTGGACGGAATCTTCACGGCGTCGCATCAGCTGAAGGCGGCCGGCGAACCCGGAAAGTCCCTGATCGCCCTCGGAGTTTCGACGCTGGCGGCGGTCGCCCTCATCCCGCTCCTCGTTTTCGGCCCGGGGCCGCTTCCCGCGCTGGGGCTGCCCGGGGCGGCCTTCGGCATCGGCGCGGGCCGCGCGATCGGGCTTTGCGTCGCCTTGTGGATTCTGGCCTCGGGGCGCTCCCGCCTCCGCGTCGGGTGGGCGCACCTCAGGCCCCATCCGCCGACGATTCGGCGCATCGCTTCGCTGGGCTGGCCCGCGGCGGCGCAGAACATGATCGAGCGCGGCGCCCTTCTCGTCCTGCTGAAGCTGCTCGCGCTGTTCGGGCCGGTGGCGCTGGCCGCGTGGTCGATCGGGAACCGGCTGGGGACGGTCTCCCGCCTGCCGGGCTTCGGCGTCCAGTCCGCCGTGCGGACGATGGTGGGCCAGAACGTGGGCGCCGGCCTCCCGGAGCGGGCGCGAAGAAGCGTTCACCTCGCCATGGCCGGCCTGTGCGTCGTCATGTGCGGGGTTACGCTTCTCCTGTATTTCTACGCCGAGGAAATTGTTTTACTCTTCGGAATGCGGGGCGAGGGAATCGGCGTCGGCGCCGCCTGCGTCCGCATTCTCTCGGTCGGGACGCTGTTCGAGGCCGTCAGGCGGATGCTCGCGGGCGCGTTTCAGGGAGCGGCGAACACGAAGCCCCCGATGATCGTGGAGGCCTTCACCAGGTGGGGCCTCCAGCTGCCGCTCGCGTATTTCGCCGCCCTGCCCCTGGGATACGGCGCCGCCGGCGTGTGGGGGGCGATGACGATGAGTCACCTGGCGGGCGGCGCGTGCCTGCTCGTCTGGTTCCTCCTCTGGAGCCGCAGAAAGGGAATCGGCTCGCACGCGGAGGCGAGGCGCTGACGGACGGGGGAGGCGAAAGAGCGGAAAGCCGTGCTTCCCGCGCGCGGGCAGAGAGGCCGGCCCGCCGCGCCCGTCCGGATCGCTTCGGCGCGGGCTCGCGGCCCCGAAAGACGCGAAAGCGGGAGATTCCATGAACCGCAGACTCGGCTGCGCTTTTCTTGTTCTGGCGACGTGGCTTCTCGCCGCGCCTCCCGCGCGGGCGGCGGCGCCCGCCTCCTCCGAGGCGGCGGAGGCGGCGGATTGGGCCATCGTCCTGCGCGAGGCGGCGCAGTACCTTCAGGGCGGCGAGAGAACCCCCGGCCTCACCCGGGGGCATTTGTCCCTGGTGCGGCGGATTCGCTCGCGGGCGAACGACGCCAAGGCCAGGCTCCGGGAGGAGCTTCGCCTCTCCGGGAAACTGCTCGGCGCCCTCGGGCCCCCGCCGTCTGAGGGCGGCGCGCCCGAAGCGAGGGAGATAGCCGGGAAAAGGGAGCGCTACGGCCGCCGAATCGCGGCCGCGCGCGCCCGCGTCGCCGAGGCCGACCTGGCGATTGTCCGCGCGGGGGAGCTGGAGGAGGCCCTCTCCGCCGCGAGGCGCGAGCAGCTTCTGGAGGACATCTACCGGCGCGCGCCCATCCCCGTCTCGCCGGGCGTGATCATCAAGGGCGCGCCGGAGCTGACGGCCGCGCTCGGGCGCGTTCTGCGCTCTCCGCTGGACTGGGGCGCGGGGCTGCCCGCCGGCGCCGCCGCCTCCGAGCTGCTGCCGGGAGTCGTGGTTCTGATTCTGGGGGCGGCGCTGGGGTGGGGCATACGGCGCAGCGCGCTGGATCTGTTCGGGCGCGACCCCGGCGTTTCGGAGCCCGCATACGCGCGCCGGCTCGGCGCCGCCCTCGCGCAGGGAGCGGGCGGCGCCGCGCGTCCGGGCGCGGCCCTGGCGGTGCTTTATCTGTGGACCACCCGCCCCGGCGCCCTGGCGAGCGGCCTCTTCGCCGAGGCGTTCGCCTCCTTTCTCGTCTCCGCGCTACTCTTTTGTCTGGCGGCGGCGTTCGCGAGGGCGCTTCTCGCCCCCGATCAGCCGGTCTGGCGGCTCACGGCGCAGTCCCCGGAAAGCGCCCGAAGCGCGCATCGCCTGATTCTCGCTCTGGCGGCCGTCTTTTTCATCGACATGTTTTTCTCAAGCCTCGGAATCGGGAAGGAAGGCTCCGCCGAGTCGGGCGCCCTCTACGGCGCGGCGTTCGGCGCCCTGGAGGGCTGGCTTCTCATCCGGCTGGGGCGGGCGGAGCTCTGGCGGGCGGAGGGGGCCGCGGAGGGCGAAGCCCCGCCGGAGAGCAGGGCGTGGCGGCTCGCGCGCCGCGCCGCGAGAATCCTCGCCGCGCTCGGCGTGGCGGTGCTGCTCGCAGGCTACGTCGCCTTCGGCAAGCGGCTCCTCGACAATCTCGTTCTGACGAGTCTTCTCGTCGCGCTCCTGGCGCTGCTGCGCGAGCTCGCGCGCGAGGCGGCGTCCTGGGCCGCGCGGTCCGGCTTCGTGCGGGAGAAGCTGCACGTCCCTCCCCGCGCGATGGAGGCGCTTCGCTCCTGGGAGCGGGCCCTCGCCGCGCCGCTCGTCCTCGCCGCGGGCGTCCTCGTCATTCTGCCCGTCTGGGGGGTGCCGCGGGACGACCTCGTTCGCTGGACCCTCCACGGGCTTTCCGGCTTCCACGTGGGCAGCATCCGCGTCTCGGTCGTCGATATCGCCTCGGCGATCCTCGTGTTCTTCCTCGCCATGGCGGGGGCGCGGTTTCTGCAGAGGCAGCTGTCCGAGCGCCTGCTGGGGCAGATGCGCCTGCCCCCCGGCATACGCGACTCCCTGAACGCGGGGCTGGGCTACGCGGGCGTCATCCTCGCCGCGCTGCTGAGCGTCTCGGTGACGGGCATCGACCTCTCGAACCTCGCCCTGCTCGCCAGCGCGCTCTCGGTGGGCATCGGCTTCGGGCTGCAGACCGTCGTCAACAACTTCGTCTCCGGCCTCATCCTCCTGGTCGAGCGGCCCATCAAGATCGGCGACTGGGTCCGCGTGGGCGACAGCGAGGGCATCGTGAAGCGGATACAGTTCCGCGCGACGGAGCTCGAAACCTGGCGGCGCGCCTCGGTCATCATCCCCAACGCGGAGATTCTCTCGACCTCGGTCGTCAACCTGACGCATCGGGACGACTACGGGCGCGCGGAGGTCGAAATCGGAGCGGCGTACGGCTCCGACGCGGCGAAGGTTCGGGAGATTCTGCTGGACGCGGCCGCCGGCAACGAGCGGGTGAGCGAGCGTCCCGCGCCCTGGGTCGCGTTTCGGGACTTCGGCGCGAGCAGCCTGGACTTCAAGCTCTACTGCTACACCTCGAACGTGATGGGCCGGCTCCAGGTCGAGAGCGACCTGCGGTTCGAGATCGAGCGCCGCTTCCGGGAGGAGGGCATCGAGATTCCCTTCCCGCAGCGGGTGGTCCACCTCGCGTCCCCGGAGGAAGGAGGCCGGGAAGAGGGGGCGTGAGCCTACCTGTAGGTGTAGGGCCTGGGCGCGGGCCTCTGGCCGATTCTGTTCCGCATCACCCCGAGCGGCCCCATGTCGATTTCGACGACGTCGCCCGGCTGAATCCAGCGGTCGATCTCCATGCCGCATCCTCCGGGGACGGTGCCCGAGCCGAGCAGGTCTCCCGTGAGGAGATTCTCGTCGCGCGCGGTGTAGGCGATCATCTGCTCGAAGGTCCAATACATCTCGCCGGGCGTGGTCTCCACCCACGTCTCTCCGTTCACCCGCGCGGCCATGGGAATGCTCCTCGGGTCGCCGATCTCGTCGGGCGTGGCGATCCAGGGGCCGAAGCTCCAGCACCAGTCCTTGCTTTTGTAGGGCCCGGTTCCCATGGCCATTTCGCCCCCCTGCGCGTCCCGCGCGCTCCAGTCGTTCAGTATCGCGTAGCCGAAGATGTGCCGGCCCGCGTCTTCTTCCGCGACGTCGCGGCCCGGGACGCCGACCACGCAGCAGAACTCGAGCTCGAAGTCCATCTTTTCGGTGAAGCTGGGCCAGGGAACCTCCTCTTCGGGCCCGGCCATGTGGGCGCAGCTCGCCTTGAAGGCGAGGGGGCGGTCGTACCACGTTTGGGGAATTTCGAGGCGCATCGCCGCGAAGGTTTTCTTGAGGTGGCGCTCGAAGCCCGCGAAGCCCCGGATGAGCGGGGGGCGCCTTATCGGCGCGAGAAGCCGCGCCTCGTCCGGCGCGTAGATGACGCGCTCCCCGCGGGGGCCCGCCGCGTCTCCGCGCTCGAGGGCGAATGCGAGCGCCTCCGCGGCCGCTTCGAGGCCGCTTGGGCCCGACGCCGCGAACGCCAGCATGTCCGGGGGAATCAGGGCGTCCGCCATGGCCTGGGGGCGCGAGGAGCCGCGCTGGCTGAATTCCGCCGCCGCGGCGAAGTTCAAATCGACGTATCGGAGCGCGCCGCCCTCGGACACCACGGCCCCCAGCCGCTCGAACGGGCCGACCGGCGTTCGGACTTCAAAGGAGCAAAGCTTCATGGCGTCTCTCCGTGGTCGGGGGAATCCGGGCCGCGCGCGCCTTGAGAAGCGAGCCGCGGGGGCGCGCCGCTACAGGTCAACCTTGTCCCTTTCGTCCGTTTCGGGAAAGGGCCCCTCCTTGATTTCGATGAGCTTCGAGTCGTCTTCGAGAAACTCGACCTCGTGTCCTTCGTACATCAGGATGAGGTCGTCCCGGCGCAGAATCGCGTCGCCCAGATGCTCCCCTTCCTTCGTGAACACGCCGATCCGCGCGCTGCCCCGCTGGCACAGGAGAATCTGGTGCCGCGTGGCGTTCGCGCACCGCTCCTCCACCACGTGGTAGTGCGCCTTGGTGATGGCGCCCCTGGGCCTGTTCAGGACGATGATTTGCAGGGGAATCGCGTCGTCCGTCACGTGGGCCTTGGTGTTGCGCTCTGCCTCGACGTCCTGGCCGGCGTATGCGGCGCGGACGTGCTCCCGCGCCTCCTCGGTGTCCAGATAGGGGGGAAACCGGGCGTAGTCGTCGAAGTCTCCCTTGACGTGGACGGCGATCATCCGCCCGTCGTCGGCCTTGTAGTAGTCCACGCTTTCGGAATCGATCTCCAGGGACATCGCGCTCCTCCTCGAATGCGGCCGAAGCGGGAAAAGGCGCCTGCGCAGCGGCGTCTTCAGGTTCGCTTTCTGCTTCTTCTTTCTCCTTTCCGCTGCTGATATTTCACGCTGACGGCGCCCGTGAACGCCTCGAAGAAGCACTTGATGTTCAATTCTGCTTCAAGAGCCCGGAAGCTCTCATCCGAAAGCTCGGGCAAATCCCTTCTTTCGCACAGCCGGCGAGCGAGCCTTCGCCCTTTCCGACAACGGAAAATCCTTGATGAACGACTTCGCGTAGGAAAACCAGCCGTTCCTGTACGGACGGGACGCCAGGGCGATATACCACTCCATGAACGGGCTGTTCAATTCCTCGAGCAGATCGTCCAGGCTGACGCCCGGATGCGGTTTTACGCAGTAGCCGCCGTAGAACAGGGAATCGGCGTCATCGCAGTATTGAAAATCGGGCTTCGGGTTCATGCCGGAGGTCAATATCTTTTTCCCAAACCCCTTGACGATGGATACGTCCCTGCCGAAGCCGTGCCACCTGTCGGGGGGAAACGCGCCCTTGTCTCTGCCCAGCAGCCTCTTCCTGTGCCTGAGCAGCCATTCGTAAGCCTTTGGAAATCGCCCTTCAAATTCATCCTCCGGCAGCAGTTTTCCGTTTTCATAAGGGTATATCACTACGCGGTTCACGGCGTCTTTTCCCTTCTTCATGGCGGAGGCTTTGTAGATTCGCCTCACCGCCTTTGGCTCAAGGTCGACGGCTCCTTCGGGAAGGACGAACACGTCATCGGCGAGAGTCTGGACGCCTACGTGAATGTCGGCGATATCCGACAGCTTCAGGGAGCTTCTACGGCGGAGCGCCGTTCTGTCGGCTTTCGACATCGCCCGCCATTTCTCATCCGTCAAATGGACGCGATACCCGTTGCGCCATTCCGGCGCCCCGTTCGTTATGGAAACGCATTTTTCCACGTTTGCGACCCTGGAAGGCTTCGCGTCTTTTTCTATGGCCGCAATGGTGGTGTATGTCGTGGCGTTCTGGAAAACCTGATGCCGTCCAAAATCGAACAGGGCGGATATGCGGTGATTGCGCCGCAGATGCTCGCGAAAAGCCTTGCCGGAATCACTCGTCATCCAGCTGCTGGGCGTAATGAATGCCATCTTGCCCCGGCTTTTCAGAAGCCGGAGACCCATATCGAAAAAGAGCAGGTATAAATCGCAGGCGCCCCGCATGAAGTTCCACGAGCCGTTTTTTATCTTGTCGCGCCTGTCTTTCTCCAGGCGCTGGACGCGAACGTAGGGAGGGTTCCCGACGACGTAGTCGAATCTTCCGATCCACCGCTCCCATGAGGGAGCGTCTATGGCGTCTATGCGGCGCAGATTCCACGCGACCGGCCCCAGGCGGTTTTTGTCGATCACCGCATCGAGGCGCTTCCTGCATTCATCGAGAGCCGTTCCGTCAATGTCGAACCCGGTTAGACTGTTCAGCGTCCGGTAATGCCCGCCCCTGTTTTTTCCGGCCTGCTTAATCCGTCGGCAAACGCGCTCCGCGAGAGGGACGAGAAACTCCCCGTCTCCGCACGCCGGATCGCAAATGCGCACGTCGGCGAGAGCGCCTCCCGGACACGCGTCCAGCATCAGATCCACAATGGGTCTCGGCGTATAGACTACGCCGAAATGCTTCTTGGGATTGGCGGCCATCGCGCACTCAGATCCTCGCATCGCGGCCTTCCGCCGACTGCGGGGCCGGGCAGGGACACGATACGATCAATCGGCTCCGTTCCGCAATTTCCCTCGCCTTGCCGGAAGGCGCATTCGTCAACGTAGCGCCCTCACGAATCCGCGCCTACGATCTTCATGTGGAAATCGAGCGGCGGCGCGGCGCGGACGAGCGCGCTGGTGGAGATGTAGTCCACGCCCGTCCGCGCGACGCCTGCGAGGTCGCTCGCGCCGACGCCGGAGGCCTCGAGCTCGTAGGGCTTTCCCGTCCGGGAGGCGCGCCCGGCCGCCCGCGCGAGGGAGACGGCCTCCCGCAGCGCGTCCGGGCTCATGTTGTCGAGCAGGATCATGTGGACGCGCCCGTCCTCGATGACTTCTTCGACCTGCGCCGGATTCTGCGTCTCGATCTGGATGTCCGTCATGTAGCGGCGGCCGAAATGCCTGTCGATGGCGGCGGGGATGGAGCCCGCGGCGGCGATGTCGTTGTCCTTGATGAGCTCGCCGTCGAAGAGTCCCAGGCGGTGGTTTCGTCCGCCGCCCGCGCGAACCGCGTATTTCTCGAAATAGCGAAGCCCCGGCCGGTTCTTTCTCGTATCGACGAGCCCCTTGAAGGCTTCGGGCGGATCGCCCAGGCGCGCCAGCGCGTCGGCCGTGTGCGTGGCGATTTCCGAGACGTGCGAGAGGAGGTTGAGCGCGGTGCGCTCCGCCTTCAGGATGGTCTGCGCGTGGCCGCGGACGCGCGCCAGCAGGTCGCCCCCGGCAACCCTCGCGCCTTCCTTTTTCAGCCACTCGACTTCGGGCGGGCGGCTCGCGCCGAGCGCGAGCAGGCCCTGCGTCTCCTCCAGCGCGAGGAGGAAGAACGGGGCGCCCGCGAGAACGGCGTCGCTTTTCGAGCGCAACTCGGCCGCGCGCCAGGGGTCGCTTCCGGCGTCGTAGTGGAGGGGCGCGCTCCCGAAGTCCTCCAGGAGCCATTCGCGGATTTTCGAGCGGATGTCCATGCGCGTCGGGCGGGGCGGATTCGCGCTAGACGATTTCGAGCATCCGCTCGATGGGGACGCGCGCGCGCCGGGCGAGCTCCGGGTCCACGGTGATTTCGTGCTTCATGTCGCGCAGGCACTCGCGCAGACCCCGCAGGGTGTTCTGCTTCATGTAGGCGCAGAGCGCCTCCCGGCTCGCGGGAATGAGCGTCTTCTCCGGAACCGCCCTGGACATGGGATGGAGGTTTCCCACCTCGGTGGCCACGATGACCTCGGAGTGCGGAACCTCCTCGACCAGCTTGATCATGCCCTGGGTGGAGCGGAACTGGAGCATGTCCTCGGGCACGAGGCCGTCGCTCACCTGGCGCATGCAGGCGCTGGTGCAGCCGCATTCGGGATGCACCACGGTGATGGCCTCCGGGTGTAGCCGCTGCTGCTCCCGGACGTGGTGCGGGCGAATTCTCTCGTGGACGTGGCACGCGCCCATCATCAGATGGAGGCGGTCCAGGGAGTGTCCCTCCCTCTCCAGCAGCTTGGCCGCGTAGAAGCCCAGGAACACGTCGGGCAGGAAGAGGATGGGCTGATCCGGCGCGGAATTCTCGAGGACGTGGAGGGTGACCTTGCCCGCGTTGGCGGACGCGCAGCAGTAGTCGCTCTCCGCCTTCACCTCCAGATAGGTGTTGACGTAGCTGATGACGACGCCCCCGGGATGCGCCTTTTTCCATTCGCGGATTTTGCCGGCGTCGGCGTGGGCGGCGAGGGAGCAGAGCGCGTCGAGGCTGGGCGCCAGGACGGTCTGATGCGGCTTTTTGAGGGCGGCCAGAATCTGGTTCATGAACAGCACGGACGGCTCGACCAGGAGGTCCGCGTCCGAGGCGGCGCCCCGCCGCGCCAGAAACAGCGAATCGCCGATGACGTCGGATACGTCCTGAATGTCCCTGGGCACGTAGTTGTGCGCCAGGACGAGCGCGTTTTTCTCTTTCTTGAGGCGGCGGATCTCGCCCTGGAGAAACTCGCGCTCCTCCTGCGGGACGTTTTCCGGGTGCGCGTCCTCGGGGATTTCGGGAACGGCGATGGAGGGCCCGAGGTCGGTTTGATCCATCAGGGCGATGGCTTCTCTCGCCGGAAGGATGTCGCCCGCGTCAACGTCCGCGATCATTTCGGGCTCCGTCAGGGGCGGCGGCGCTTCGCGCCTTCGCCTTGCTTGCGCAAAAAATCACAAGCAGGGGCGAAAAAGAGGGAATCTGGTTGAATCGACATTCGCGCTCCCGGGAAACAAGGCGCCAAGCGGTTCATGGGCTTTTCGCGCTCCCCCTTCGTTCCCCTATTATTCCACGCCTTCGGGTTCCAGGCAAAACGGAAATACGGAAAAAACATGATTTTTTCTTGCCGATCCGCGCTCTTTTTGCTAGGTTGCGTCGTCAGGGCATTTTTCAGGGATTATTGACGGGGGGCGAGCGGCGCGGCTCACCCTCGGTCAGCCGGATCGAATCGCGGGTCGCCGGGCGAGACGACCCGCTTTTGTTTATTTGAAGCGGCGCGGCGCCTCCGACCGGGCGCGCCTCATGCGATGGAGCCGGCCGCTTTGGAGAGTTCGCCATGACCCGCGGCGTGGTCTGGTTGCTGGGCGCGCTGGCCCTGTCGGGTCTTCTGATTTTCGCGCTGAACGGAATCTGCTCGAAACCGTTGATTTTTCCGAGGCTGAGCGGATATTTTTGCCCCAGGCCCCTGCCGGAATCCATGACGCCGCGCCCCGCGTCCGAGGGGGCGGAGCGGCGATGAGAGGCGATCGACGCCGGGGATTTTTCAGAAAGGTGAGGATATGACGGACTCAGATTCTCTCGTCACGGACGCCGTCGTCGAGTTCGTCCTCGGGACGGAATACGAGGACGTTCCCGAAGACGTGCGGGTCATCATGCGCCGCTGCTTCGTGGACGGCGCCGGCCTGATGGTCGCGGGCTCCACGGAGGAGAGCGGCCGCATCATCCAGAACTACCTCCGGGAGATCGGCGGGGAGCCGGAGGCGCGGGTGTTCGGCACCTCCATGGTGGCGCCCGCGCACCTCGCCGCCCTGGCGAACGGCGTCGCGGGCCACGCGATGGATTATGACGACACGCAGCTCAGCAGCTATCCGGATCGCGTCTATGGCCTGCTGACGCACCCCACGTGTCCGGTGATGCCGGCGGCTTTCGCCCTCGCCGAGGCGCTGGGCGCGACGGGACAGGAGCTGCTCGCCGCCTTCGCGCTCGGCTTCGAGGTGGAGTGCAAGGTGGCGGAGGCGATTCGGCCGGATCACTACGTCAAGGGCTTTCATTCCACGGGAACCATAGGCGCCATCGGGGCGGCGACCGCCGCGGCGAAGCTGATGGGGCTGGACGAGTGCCAGCTGCGCATGTGCTACGGCATCGTCTGTTCGGAGAGCGCGGGCCTTCGGGCGAATTTCGGAACCATGACGAAGCCCTACCACTGCGGCCGCGCGGCGGAAAACGGCGTCGTGGCCGCGCGGCTGGCGGCCGGCGGCTATTCGGCCGATCCCGCGATATTCGACGGGCGGTGGGGTTTTTTCCAGATCATGGGCGGCGGCCGAGACGAGGATCACATCGTCGGAAAGCTCGGCGCCCCCTGGTCGGCGGTCGATCCGGGTGTCTCGATCAAGCCCTACCCCTGCGGCTCCCTCTCGCACCCCGCCATGGACGCCGCCAGGGACCTGATTCTCGAAAACGACGTCCGGCCCGAACAGGTCAGGGAGCTGCGCTTCGGCACCACCTCGCGCGTGCTGGAGCCTCTGCGCTACGCCGAGCCGCAAAACGAGCTCGAGGCGAAATTCTCCTTGCAGTTCGGCTTCGCCGCCCTTCTGCTGGAGCGCGCGGCCGGCATCGCCCAATACAGGGACGAGGTCGTCAGGCGGCCCGACGTCGTGGAGATGATGAAGAAGGTGCGCGCCTTCATGGACGAGGACATCGAGGCGCAGGGCTACGCCCTCATTCGCGGCAGGGTGGAGATAGAGCTCGAGGACGGGACCGTGCACGAGAAGATGTCGGAAATTTCCCGGGGGACGCCCCAGCGGCCCATGGACCGGGAGGAGCTTTTCGGGAAGTTCACCGAATGCGCGGGGCTGGCGTATGAGAGCGATCAAATCGCCCTGATCGAGGCGATGCTCTACAAAATCGACACGCTCGAGAACATTCACGGCCTCATCGAGCTGCTCGGCGAGAAAATGGAGGCGTGAGGATTCCTCCCCCGCCCGAGGGCGCGCGGCGCGCTCGTCGGGCGGATGACGCGGGAGAATACATTGGGCTTTCATCGCTGGCGGGACATTCCCGAGACCCCGCACCTCCGCAAGGGAACCATGCGCCGTGCGGCCGCGCTGGAGGGGCTGACGATGCAGCGCGGCGAGATGGCGCCCGACGCGGCCTTCGATGAGCGAACGATGCACCGCCACCCGGAGGATCAGTTCATCGTCGTGCTGGAGGGCAGACTGAGGATGCGCGTCGGCGAGGAGGAGGAATGGCTGGAGCCCGGCGGCTTCGCGGCCATTCCGGGCGGCGCGTTCCACAGCGCGACGGGCGTGGGGCCCGAGGGGGCGGCATACATCGAGGTTCTCGCCTCGGGGCGCATCGACTATCTGCCGGGCTACGTGGGCGAGTCGAAAAACGAGTTCCTGCGCGAGCGGGAGCGCGGCTGATGGGGCGGGAGGCGGGGAGGATTTTCCTCGTTTGCGATGATTTGATGTTCTCCGCCGGCGTCCGGGAGGCGGCCGCCGCCGAGGGCGCCGCGCTGGAGATCATCGACTCGGAGGAGAAGTTCGAGGAGGCGCTCGAAAGGCTTCGCCCGACGCTGTTCCTGGCGGACCTGCATCACCGGCGGCTGGGCGGCGAGGAGGCGGGCGAACTCGTCAGGAAACTGAGGGCGGACGAACGGACCAGGGACGCCTTCGCCGTCGCCTGGGGCAAGCACACCGAGCCCGGACTGCTCAGGTCGGCGGGGCGGGCGGGGTTCGACCGGGTGATGCCGCGCTCCCTGTTCGTGGAGGAAATGCCGGAAATCGTCCGGCGGGCGGCGGCGCGGACGCGGGCGGGCGCGTGACGCGAAGCCGGGAAGGGGAGAGGCCCAACCCCGAGCCGCGCGAGGGTTCTCTCGTCTGGTGGGCGCGCGTCCCGACCCCGGAGCAGAATTACCTCCAGGCCGTCCTGGAAGGCTACGACGATCTGGGATACTGCCAGACGTTCGGCTCCCGCGCCGGGAAAGGCGGGAGCGGCGAATCTGCCTCGCTCGTTCGGCTCACGTCATCCGTCGACGCGGAGGCGCGGATGCGGGCGCTTCTCGAAGCTCTCTCCCGTGAAATCCATCTTGAACTGCCCGGCTCCGCGCCTTCGTTCGACGCCTCGGAGCAGCCTGAGCCGTAAGGGACGTCCGAACGGCGGGGCGCTCTCCCGCGCCGGCGCGGAAAAGAACAGAATGCCGCATGATCGTTTCCCGCTTTCTTCGGTAGTTTCCGCGATCCTGCTGGTCCTGGGGCTTTGGGCGGACGCTCCCGCCGCGGAGCGCCTGAAGCTGGCGACCACGACGAGCACGGAGAACTCCGGCCTGCTCGATAGGCTGCATCCGGCGTTCGAGAGAAGGCGCGGCGTCCGCGTGCATGCGATAGCCGTGGGCACGGGAAAGGCGCTCAGGCTGGGGCGAAACGGCGACGTGGACGTCGTGCTCGTTCACGCGAGGAAGGCGGAGGAGCTCTTCGTGGCGCGAGGCTACGGCGTCCGCAGAAGATCCGTCATGTATAACGACTTCGTGATCGTGGGCCCGGCTTCGGACCCCGCCGGGGTGTCGGGCGTGTTCGACGCGGTCGAGGCTTTGCGCAGGATCAGGAATTCGGGAAGTCTCTGGTTCAGCCGGGGGGACGATTCCGGAACGCACAGGAAGGAGATGCAGCTGTGGGAGAAGGCCGGCGTCGGCGCGTTCGGCCCTTGGTATCGCGCCCTGGGCCAGGGAATGGGCAGGACGCTGATGGCGGCGGACGAGAAGGGCGCATACGCGATTACGGACAGGGGCACCTACATCGCCCTCGCCGCGAAGGGGAGAATTTCCCTCGAGATTCAGGGGCCGAGAGGAAAGCGCCTGCACAACCCCTACAGCGCGATCGCCGTGAACCCCGAGCGGCATCCGCACGTGAAGTTCGGCCTGGCGGTGAAATACATCGATTTTCTCACCTCCGCCGAGGGTCAGCGAATCATCCGCGATTTCCGGCTGATGGGGCGGCCCCTCTTCTATCCGGACGCGAAAGAGGCGCGCTGAGGGATTCTCCGGGAGGGCAGGCGTCTTGGAATATCTGCTCGAGGGGTTCGCCGATGGATTGATGCGGGCGCTCCAGGCGGACCCCCAGGTCATGCGCGCCGCATGGGTCACCGTCAAGATAGGGTTCGCGGCCACGATTCTGGCGTCTTTCCTGGGCCTTCCCGCCGGCTTTTTGCTGGCGACGGCGCGCTTTCGGGGGCGCGGGCTGGCCATCACCCTGCTCCAAACCTCTCTCGGCCTGCCGACCGTCGTCATCGGGCTGCTCGCCTACGGCTTTCTCTCCCGGCGCGGGCCGCTGGGATTCGCCGACCTGCTGTTCACCCCCTCGGCCATCGTGATCGGGCTGGTCGTTCTGGCGATTCCGCTCGTGGCGGTGTTTTCCATGACGTCCGTCGCCTCCGTGGACGAGCGGGCGCGGGAGACGGCGCTCACGCTGGGCGCTTCCGGCCGGCTCGCGGCGTGGACGGTGCTGCGCGAGGCGCGCTTCGGGCTGGCGGCGGCGGTGCTGGCGGCGTTCGGCCGCGTATCCTCGGAGGTGGGCATCGCCATGATGCTCGGAGGGAACATCGAGGGCTACACCCGAACCCTGACGACGGCCATCGCGCTCGAGAGCATGAAGGGGGAATTCGGCTTCGGCATCGCGCTGGGTGCTGTGCTGCTGGCGATCATCCTGGCGGCGAATCTGCTTTCCCGCTTCATCCAGAGGCTCTGAGATGAGCGCCTTTCTTCTGGAAAACATAAAGTTCCGCTTCGAGAGCGACCTGGTTCTCGACATCGACCGCGTCGAGGCGCCCGCCGGCGCGGTGACGCTGCTCACCGGAGCGAACGGCTCCGGGAAGACGACGCTCCTGCGCGTGATGGCGGGCCTGCTCGCGCCCGAGGCCGGCCTGGTCGCCTACAAGGGCGCGCCCGTCCTCTTCGGCAAGGCGGGGCTCGGCCACAGAAGGCGGGTCTCGCTCCTCGCCCAGGATCCCTGGCTTTTTCGCGGAAGTGTCCTTCAGAACGTCTCCTACGGCCCCCGGGCGCGGGGGATGAACGCGCTGCGGGCGAACAAAAGAGCCGAGGAGGCCCTCCTCAGAACGCGGTGCGAGAGCCTGGCGCGCCGCGACGCCGCGAAACTCTCGGGCGGGGAGAAAAAGCGCGCGGCGCTCGCCCGCGCGCTGGCGGCGGGCGCGGAGACCTTGCTGCTGGATGAGCCCGTCTCTCACGTGGACGAGGAGAACAGCGCGCTCATCGCGGGGATTGTCGAGGAGCTGGCCGCCTCGGGAGTCACCCTGGTCGTGAGCGCCCACGCGCTGGAATGGGCGGCCTCCCTTCCCGTCAGGAGGGTGCGGCTCGCCTACGGCCGGACGGCGTAGCTCAGGGCAGTTCGCTTTCGTCGGCGTGGCGGGATTCGCCGAACAGGTCGGCCTCAAGGGGACCGCCGCGCCAGGGGGGCCAGCGCCTGCTGTAGTAGTCCACCAGCCCCGCCTCGAACGCCCCCGGCCGCGCGTAGTCCGTCGCCGGCCTTTGGGAGCGGTGGCATTTCTGGGCCTCCAGCCTCGCGCGCGGCAGGCTTCTCCCGTCCACGATGGTGGTGTAGTCGTCCCGATAGGCGAGGTCGGAGCGATTGAAGAGGGCGCGCCTTTTCCCGGGCGTCGCCCGATGATAGAGGCGTCGGGGGGCGGTGCCCGGGCTTTCCCGCGCGAGCCTGTGAAAAGCCTTCGTGGCCCAGCCGCCGACGGCTACGTGATCCGGATGGCCGGTGACGCCGTCCTCTCCATACGTCACGACCACGTCGGGCCGGAAGTCCCGGATGAATCCTTCGACGCGCGGCAGGATGTCCGGCTCCCGCATGAATTTCAGCTTTCCGTCGGGACAGCGCCAGAGCGTCATGCTTTCGACGCCGAGCGCGCGGCAGGCGTCCTTCAGCTCGGCCTCTCTCACGTCGCCCAGCTCCTCGGGCCTGCACGCGCCGTTCGTGAGGCCCGCCTCTCCGCGCGTGAGGGTGAGGAGGCCCATGCGGACGCCCCGGCTCGCGTAGAGGGCGATGGTGGCCGGATTGCCGAAGGACTCGTCATCCGGATGCGCATAGACGTGAAGGATGGAGCGTCTGGAGTCCGGCTCGTTCATGGCGCGGCGCGTGGGTCGGCCTCCATCGAATCGGGACGGGCGCGCTGCTTCGGATGAGCGGCTCGGGAGTCGCCGACCCCCTTCCGCCTCCCCGGCGGCTCCCGCGCTTCGGACGGCGCGCGAGGGGCGTCCCGCAGGGACTCCTCCCCTTGCCCCGCGCCCGCCTTTGGTTTATATGAAAACTAGCCCCTGAATGCAAAGTTTGATACGCTGGGCCTTTCGGTTCATGCCGATGGATGATTCGCAGGGTCTCGCCCCATTACAAGGAGTCCGCATCGTGGAGCTAGCCATCGCGAGGGATACGCTGTTCAAGGCCCTTCAAACGATACAGGGCGTCGTGGAAAGCAGGAGCAGCGCGATGCCGATGCTGCAGAACGTGCTCGTCGAGACCGAAGGGAAAAAGAGCATCCGCCTCTCGGGCACGAATCTCGACATCAGCGTACGGGGAATGTTCGATGCCGAGGTGGGCAAGGAGGGCAGGGTTACGCTGAACGCGAGGAGGCTGTTCGAGAGCGTTCAGGAGCTCCCTGACGCCGAGATTCGCCTGACCGAAGAGGAGGGGCAGTGGATTCGGATGCGTTGCGAGCGCTCGAACTTCCGCTTTCCGGGGCTTCCCCCCTCGGATTTCCCCGAGCTTCCCGACGCGAAGGAATCGAAGGCGCACGCGGTTTCCGCCTCGGTTCTCTCCGAGATGGTTCGCAAGACGATGTTCGCGATATCCACGGACGAGACGCGCTATACCTACAACGGCGTCTTCATGGAGACCGAAGCCGACACGCTGCGCCTCGTCGCCACGGACGGCCACCGGCTGGCGATGATCGAGCGCGCGGGCGGGGGGCTCGCGTTCGAGGAGGGCGTCATCGTCCACAAGAAGGCCCTGGGAGAACTCGTGAAGCTCCTCCACGACGGCGAGGGGGAGGTCTCCGTGGGCCTCACCCAGAACCACATCATCTTCCAGAGGGGCAACATCGAGCTCTCGGCGCGGCTGATAGACGGCGAGTTTCCGAACTACAGGCAGGTGATTCCGGCCAGCAACGAGCATTCCATCCTCATGGATCGGGAGAGCCTGACGCGCGCGGTGCGGCGGGTCTCCCTTTTCACGAACGAATCGCGGATGGTGAAGTTCGAGTTCTCCTCCGGTCAGCTGAAGCTGACGGCGCACAGCCCCGAGGCCGGAGAGGCCGAGGAGGTCATCGAATCGAACGCGCAGACCGACCTGACGATCGGCTTCAATTCGCGCTATTGCCTCGACGCGCTCTCCATACTCGATGAGGAGCAGGTCTGCATGGAGCTCAAGGATTCGCTGAGCCCCGGCGTGATGGCCCCGAAGGACGCGGAGGGCTATACGTACGTCGTCATGCCGATGCGCGTCTGACGCTCGTCAGAGGTTTTTTGGTTTCGCGCGGCGGTTCCGGCTTCGCCGGGAATCGCCGCTTCCGGGGCGCCTCCTCGACGGGGGCGCCCGCGTCGTTTCCGCCGCGGGTTCAGCCGGATGATCTCCCGTTTCTCCGAGGGGGCGAGCGAGCGCTCCGGCCGCTATTACGGCTGGGTGATCGTCGGCCTCACCTTTCTCACGATGGCCGTGGGCGGCTCCATCGTCGGAACGTTCCCCGTTTTTTACGTGGCCTTTCTGGAGGAGTTCGGGTGGTCCCGGGCGGACACCGCCCTGGCGTTTTCCTTTTCGATGGTCACCTTCGCGGCTTCCGCCGGCTTCATCGGCGCGATGGTGGACCGCTGGGGGCCGAGGCTCATCATCCCCGCGGGAATCGCCATTCTGGGCGTCGGCCTCGCCCTGATGTCGATGGTCTCCAGTCTGCCCGCCCTGTATGTCTTCTACGGGGGCGTCGTGGCCCTGGGCGTCACGATGTTCGGGTTCATCCCCACGAGCACCGTCGTGAGCCAGTGGTTCACGCGGCGCCGCTCCACGGCGATGGGCGTAGCCCTGTCGGGGAGAAGCTGCGGCGGCGTCCTCATGGTTCCGCTTTCCGCCTGGCTCATCGCGGTTTTCGGGTGGCGCGGCGCCTACCTTCTGCTGGCCGTCGGGGTCGTCGTCCTGCTCGTTCCCCTGAACCTGGCCCTGCACCGCGCCCGCCCCGCCGCGGCGGGAAGAAGGGCGGCGGACGGCTCCGGCGCGGACTGGACCTTGCGGGAGGCGCTGGGCGATTCGGCCTTCTGGCTTTTGTTTCTCGCGGGGATGTTCAACGGCGTCGGCTTCAGCGTGGTCGGCGTGCATCAGGTCGCGCACATGGTCGACGTGGGGATGAGCCCGCTCAAGGCCGCCTCCCTCATCGGGGGGCTGGCGGTCGTCAGGGCGGCGGGAGGCGTCTTCGGCGGCTGGATGGGAGACAGAATCGGCCGAACCCGCACCTTTCACCTGCTCAGCCTCCTCGCCATGGCGGGCGTCTTCCTGCTGATGAACCTCTCCGCGCGCCATGCCTGGCTGGGCTATCTCTACGTCCTGGCGTATGGAGTCGGCGCCGGCGCCCGAGGCGCGATTTTCGTGTCGATCAAGGCGGACGTCTTTCCCGGGGGGAGCTTCGGCCGCATCCTGGGCTTCAGCCAGATGGGCGGGGGACTGGCCTCGGCCGCGGGCCCCTGGCTGGCGGGGTATTTCTTCGACGTGTGGAGAAGCTATTACTGGGCGTTCATTCTGGTGCTGACCGTTCAGGCACTCTCGATGCTGGCGGTCGCGGCGGCGGCCTCCGGCGCCGGGAGGAGGAAAGGCGGCTTTCGGGGAGGCGCCGCGGGGGCGCCTCGATCATGAGGCCGCCCTCTCCTTCTCCGCGATCATCGACTCGATGAGGGCGATCATGCTCTCGGGCGGCATCTGCTCGATGTTCAGGATGCCGTGGTAGAGCGTCGGGTCGGCGAAGTCGACGTCGAAAAAATACTGGGCGAACAGGGCGTGATCCCGATCGGTTCTCTTGATGGTTTCCTCCGAGGCCGTTCTCGTGACCCCGGAGGACTCCATGAAGTGGCGGATGCGCGCCTCCGCGCTGCCGACGATTCGCAGGTGAAGGGCGTCGGCCCGATCCCTGAGGAGCACCTGTCCTCCCCATCCGCCGATGACGACGCCGCCCCTGTCCGCCGCCTCGTTCATGGCCTCGGACAGGACGCCGCGCAGGCTGTCGCGCCGCACGCCGAAGGTGCGCTCCATGATCGTCGGCGCGCGCCCTTCGATTTTCTCCAGGTCCAGATTGAGGCCCCGCGCGCCGCAGATTTCGACGAGTTCGTCGCGTCCGAGAAAATCGTGGTTCAGCTTCTCGGCGAGCTGCCTTGCGATGAAAATTCCGCCGGTTCCGTATTGACGCGAGATGGTGACGACGGCCATGGGGAGCCTCCTTGCCGGATGGAATGCCACTTTCAGTATAGCCTTCCGCCCGGATTTTATCAAAAGCGAATTTTCGCGGGAAATCCTTGCGAGGGACGCCCCGCCCCCGAACGCCGGGGGAGGTGAACGGCGCCTTCGGGGTGGGGTATTCTTGAGGCGAGGGCTTTCGGCGCGCCCGCGCGTCCGGTCGTTTGGATGGAGGGGAGCTTCGTGGCGATTCCACCCGATGAACTTCTGAGGCGTCTCGGCGTTCATACCCCGCTTTACGCCGCGGATGCGGAGGGAATCTTCGCCGTCCTGAACGATCAGGAAAAGGGCCATTTCTTCGCGGTGGACCGCGGAAGCGGCGATTTCCGCTGGCGCGTGGCGAATACGGCGGGCTGGGTCATCGCCCCGCCCCTCATCTGGGAGGATTTGTATATCGTGGGCACGAGCCGGGCGGAAATGAGGCGGGAGGAGAGGGGCGGGCCGTTCGCGAGGGTGGACTGGAAGCGCGAGGGCGCGGTGTATGCCTTCGGCGCCAGGGACGGCGCCGCGCGGTTCTGGGATGAGAGAACGGGGGTGGTGCGGGAGTCGCCCCGGGTGGAGGACGGCGTCCTGATCGTGGAGGGAGAAGTCCGGGTGGGCGGCTTTCGGGACGGGGATCCCTGGTCCTCATCCGCCGAAGTCGAAAGCCGCTTTTCGCTCAGGGAGGGGCGGCTGCTCTCCCGCCGCGCGCGGGGGGAGGCGCCCCCCGGCTACTTCCGGGGAGAGGCGCCGCCCGCGGCGTGGGCCTGAGCGCCTCGTTTTTTCCTTTTCAGCTCCCTCGCCATCAGCAGCGCGTTTTGCGGAACGAGGTTCGGGCGGAACCAGTTGCGGTATTCATCCATGCGGACGCGCGAGGCCGCCTTCGCCGGAGTCGGGCTTTCCTTCAGGGCGGCGGCCGTGCGCGAGCGCAGCTTCGTCATGTAGCCCCGGAATTCATCCCACGCGCCCGAAGCGGGCCGGGCGGGAACCGGCCCGTGGCCGGGGATGAGGCGCTTCGCGGGCAGTTTCTTCAGCCCGGGAATCGCGTCCATCCAGTTGCCGAAGCTGCCCAGCCGCGCCACCGGATGCGTCCGGTAGTCGAGCAGGTCTCCCGTGAACAGAATCCTCTCTTCCGGCATCCACACGACGGCGTCTCCCTTCGTGTGGCAGTGGCCGACGTAGATCATCTCGAACAGCCGCCCGCCGTAGCGGATGGATATTTTCTCGTCGAACGTCACCATGGGCGGCGCGGCGCTTGCCGATCAGGTGCTCCACCTTTTGCGGCCTGCCCGCCATCTGGGTCACCCAGATGCCTTCGCCTTCTTCGCGCTCCATCTCCCGGCGGACGTTCTCGTGGCCGACGGAGACGGCGCCCCGCCCGTGGTAGTAGCCGTTGTCCGAGGTGTGGTCGAAGTTGTGGTGGGTGTTCAGCGCGAGCCCGGGCGATTTTCGGGTGATCTTTCTCATGCCGTCAAGGAAGTCTTTGCGCGCGCGGATGTCGTTGTCGATGAGAACGGGCTTCTCCTCCGTGAGGACGAGGCCGAAATTCGTCGCGCCTCCTCCTCCGATGAATGCGTGGACGCCCTCGGCCACTTCGACGAATCCCCGGGTCCTCGCCGGGCCCGGAAGCGCCTTCGCTTTGCGCGGCATCGCGTTCTCCTTGCGGGTCGCGGGGGATGGCGATATGGTTGCGGAAGCCGGCGGAGAAGATAGCAAAGTCCTCTCGAAGCGGCAACGCCGCGCCATGAAGCCTCACGGACGAAGGTGCCAAGGTGGCCTCCTATTCCGCGTTCATCGGTCTGGAATGCTCGAAGACGGGCGAGCGGCTCGCCCCCGGCGGCCTGATGAGCCTGAGCGCCTGCGGCGCTCCCCTGCTGGCGCGATACGACGCGGAGGCCGCCGCGCGGACGCTGCGCCTCGGGGACGTGGCGGGCCGCCCCCGCTCGATGTGGCGCTATCACGAAATGCTCCCGGTGCCCGACGCGGCCGCCGTCGTCACCCTGGGCGAGGGCATGACGCCCCTGCTCGAGGCCCCCCGCCTGGGAAGGTCGCTGGGGTTCTCCCGCCTGTTCGTGAAGGACGAGGGGGCGAACCCGACGGGGAGCTTCAAGGCGCGGGGGCTCTCCGCGGCGATCACGATGGCGCGCCATCTGGGAGCGGAGAAGGTCGCCATGCCCACCGCGGGAAACGCGGGCGGAGCGGCGGCGGCCTACGCCGCGCGGGCGGGAATCGAGGCGTCCGTCTTCATGCCGGAGCAGGCCCCGGCCGTTCACAAGGCGGAGTGCGCTCTGGCGGGCGCGGACCTGACCATCGTTCGCGGCTATATTCATCACTGCGCGGAAATCGCGGCGGAGCGGGCGCCCGCGGAAGGCTGGTTCGAGCTGTCCACCTTCAAGGAGCCGTATCGCGCCGAGGGCAAAAAGACGATGGCCTACGAGCTGGTCGAGCAGTTCGGCGGCGACCTCCCCGACGCGATCCTCTACCCGACGGGCGGCGGGACGGGCCTGGTGGCGATGTGGCGCGCCTTCGGCGAGCTCGAGGCGCTGGGCTGGATAGGCGAGAGGAGGCCCCGCATGATCTGCGTTCAGGCCGAGGGCTGCGCGCCGCTCGTTCGGGCATACGAGAGAGGGGAGGAGGCCGCCTCCCCGTGGGAGAACCCCGATACGGCGGTGTCCGGCCTGCGCGCGCCGAAGGCGCTGGCGGATTTTCTCTGTCTGCGCGCCATCCGGGAGAGCGGAGGAACGGCGATCGCCGTCCCGGACGAGATGATGTTCGACGCCCAGAGGCGGGCGGGCGCGGCCGAGGGAATGCTCATCTGCCCGGAGGGCGGCGCCTGCGTCGCGGCGCTGGAGGCGCTGCGCGAGCGGGGCGACCTCGGGCGCGATGAGCGCATCGTGGCGTTCAATACGGCGAGCGGCCTGAAATACGCGGAGATGGTGGAGGCGGAGCCTCCCCTCGTCGATCCGCTTCCGGCGCGGGGGCGGAGCGCGTGATTGAAATCACGAGGCGAGAGGAGTTCTCCGCGGCGCACCGGCTGTTCCGGCCCGACTGGAGCGGCGCGCGCAACGAGGCCGTCTATGGAAAATGCGCGAATCCGCACTATCACGGCCACAACTACGTCTTCGAGGTTACCCTGCGCGGCCCCGTCAGTCCCGAAACGGGCATGGCGCACAATCTCGCCGATCTCAAGAGCGTCATGCGGCGCGAGATCGTCGAAGCGCTCGATCACAGGAATCTGAACGAGGACGCGGCGGCGTTCATGAAGAACCGCATCCCCACGGCGGAGAACATAGCGGTTTCGATCTGGGAGCGCCTGACCGAACATCTGGACGCGGGGCTTCTGTTCCGCGTCCGCCTGTATGAGAACGATCGGAATTTCGTGGACTACTACGGAGAAGGCCCCGATGGGGTTCGGTGATACCGGGCGGCTGGAGAAAAGGCGAATCGTCCTCACCGGCGCTTCCCGGGGAATCGGCCGCGCGAGCGCGCTTCGCCTCGCCAGGGCGGGCGCGAGGGTGCTCGCCGTCTCAAGGGACCCAGACGCTCTGGCGAGGCTGGCGTTCGAGTCCGGGGGATGCGCCGGCCAGGTTTTTCCGCACGCCTGCGACGTGACGAAGACCGATGAGGTCGAAGCGCTCGCCGAGGCGGCCGAAAAGCGGCTGGAGGGCGTGGACGCGCTGGTGAACAACGCGGGCGCGGGCGTCTTCAAGGAGATGGGCGCCCTCTCGCCGGAGGAGTTCAACGCGACGCTCTCGGTGTGCCTCACCGCCCCCTTCATGCTGACGCGGGCGCTTTGCCCCATGCTCGAAGCGGCGGGCGGCGAGGTCGTCAACGTCTCTTCCATCAGCGCGGTCTCCGGCTTTCCGGGCGCCTCGGCCTACTGCGCCGCCAAGGCGGGCCTCGAAGGATTGTCGAGGGCGCTGGTGGAGGAGCTCAGACCCAGAGGGATACGCCTCACCATCGTTCGCCCCGGCGCCTGCGCGACGGACATGTGGAAGTCCATTCCGGGAGAGTTCGACTTCGACGAGATGATCCCGCCCGATCTGGTGGCGGAATCCATCGAGTTTCTGCTGTCCCAATCCCGAAGGGTCTGGACGGAGTCCATGGTGGTTCTCCCGCCGAAGGGCGCGCTCTAGCTTCTCCGCCGCCCGGGGCGCGTCCGCCGCGCCCGTTGAAGAAGGCGGAGAAAGAGAATACATTCGGTCGCTGGACGACGGAACTTCTGAAAATCCGCACCCGCGCGGGAGGCCGGCCTTGGGCGTCATTCGATACGAAAACCTGAACGTCGAATACGAGGCGGAGGCGGGCGGCTCCATTCTCGACGCGGACTTGGACAACGGCGTCGATCATGCGAGCGATTGCGGCGGGAACTGCGCCTGCTCCACCTGCAAGGTGATCGTGGTGTCCGGAGCCGAGCTCCTCTCCCCGCAGGGCGAGGACGAGAGGGATACGCTGGACGCGTATGGATGGAGCCCGGACGAGTATCGCCTGGCCTGCCAGTGCGTCGTGGAGGGAGAGGGCCGAATCGTCCTGCGAATGCCGGAGCCGGAATAGCGCTCAGGAAGCGCGCTCTCCCGCCTCGCTCCAGGCGCGAACCACCGACCCGAAATCGACCGCCCCCTCGCGCATGAGTTCCGGCTCCTCCCCCCTCGCGTCCACCACGGTGGAGGGCGGGGCGCTTCCCGCTTCCCCTCCGTCCAGAACCAGCGCGACTCCAGCCTGAAACCGGGCGGAAATTTCCCGGGCGCTGGTGAGCGGAGGCTCGCCGGGGGGGTTCGCGCTCGTCGCCGCGAAGGGGCCGACGCGCACGGCCAGCGCGCGGCAGAGCGCGAGAGCGGGCATCCGAACGGCGACGCCCCGCCCGCCCTCCGAGAGCCGGGGAGAAAGCCCCGGATGCGCGGGCAGAACCAGGGTCAACCCCGAAGGCCACAGGGCGTCCATCAGACGCGCCGCGCGCGGGGAGACGCCGCGGGCGAGGTCTTTCAGCTGGGAGCGATGCCCGATGAGAACGGGCGCGCCCTTCTCCTCTTCTCTGCCCTTCGCTTCGTAGAGCTTCTCGACGGCCTCCCCGTCGAGGGCGCGGGCGCACAGCCCGTAAATCGTATCCGTGGGCAGGGCGATGACGCTTCCCGCAAGCAGCTCCTCGCCGGCTCGCCGAAGCGCGCCTTCTTCCGGCGCGTCCGGGGTCACCGGAACAACGCCGCTCACTCCTGTTTTTCCCGGCGGACTCTTCTGGAGCGGCTTCGCTTCGGCCTGGACTTCTGAGCGGATTTTTTTTCGGCGTCTCCGGCGGGCTGGCCGGGCTTGTCCTTTTGAATCCGCGCGGGCGGCGGGGAGATTTCCTGCTGGAGCGCTTCGTCCGCGGCCAGCGCCTTCTCCGTCTGCTCCCGCGCGAAGCGCCGGTATTCCTTCGCCAGCCTGGAGTCGCTCAGGGCGAGGATGCGGGCGGCGTGGAGGGCCGCGTTCCTCGCGCCGGCCGCCCCGATGCCCATCGTCGCCACGGGGATGCCGGGGGGCATCTGCACGGTGGAGAGCAGGGAGTCGAGGCCGCCCAGCGAGGAGCTGTCGAGGGGAACGCCTATCACGGGCAGATCGGTGGCGGCGCTCACGACGCCCGCCAGGTGCGCCGACATGCCCGCGCCCGCGATCAGCGCGCGGATGCCGCGCCCGGGCGCCGTTTTCACGTATTCGTGAACGGCCTCGGGCGTGCGGTGGGCCGACAGAATCCTCATCTCCGAGGGAACGCTGAGGCCGTCCAGCGTCTTGGCGGCTTCCTCCATCACGGGCCTGTCCGATGCGCTTCCCATCAGTATTCCGACCTGGGGTGCTCTCGTGGCCAAGGGCTCCTCCTCTTTTTATTGGGGAATGAACGCGAGCAGTTCGATTTCGAGCTTCGCGCCCGCGATGATTTTCGCGGCCTGGAACGTCGTGCGCGCCGGCGGGTCTTCCGTCCCGAAATACTCCTCGAAGACGGCGTTCATCTCCTGGAGATCCGCCAGATCCTCCATGAAGATGGTGACCTTGACGGCGTTTTTCAGGGATGTCCCCCCCGCCTCGCATACGGCTTTGAGATTCTCGATGACCTGGCGGGTCTGCCCGGCGACGCCGCCCGGCGCCAGCGCTCCCGTCGCGGGGTCGATGGGCAGCTGTCCGGAGCAGTGGAGCCACGCCCCGACGCGAATGGCCTGGGAGAGCGGCACCTTGCCCGAGGCCGCCTTGTCCGTCCGGACGACTTTCTTCTCCATGAGCGCCTCTGAATGCCGAAGAGCGGCCCGCCCGGGCGCCCGCGCCTTGGGGGCGCGCCGCGCGCGAAAAGGGGTTTTCGGGGAACCTTCCCCCGCGTCCACGCCGGGGCCGCGCGGCCGGCGGGGACGCCTCCCTACTATCCCACAGAAGCCGCTCGTTAGAAACCGCCGGCGCCTTTTTCGACACCGGGAGAGCCGCCTGAATCCTTCGGGGGCGAGGCGAGGCTTCAAAAATCCGGAAAGCGGGTGCTACAATGAAGCGGCGTCTTTTCAGAGAGGAGTTCGCCTTGGAGAGAGGCTTGTTCGAGCCGGCGGAGAGCGGCGCCGGCGGGGCGGGGGAGACCCGCGTCGATCCGCGCGCGCCCTTGGCCGAGCGCATGAGGCCCAAAACGCTCGACGAGGTTCTGGGGCAGGAGCGTCTGCTCGGCGAGGGCCGCGCGCTCAGGCGGGCCGTGGAGGAGGACGCCCTGCGATCGCTGATTCTCTGGGGCCCGCCGGGGACGGGGAAAACCACCCTGGCGCGCATCATCGCCGGTCGGACGAAGGCGCGCTTCATCACCCTGAGCGCGGTGCTTCACGGGGTGAAGGAGTTGAGGGCCTCCGTGGGCGAGGCGAGGCGCACGGCGTCCGGGGGCGTCAGGACGATTCTGTTCGTCGACGAGATTCATCGCTTCAACAAGGCCCAGCAGGACGGCCTCCTGCCGCACGTGGAAGACGGCACGGTGACGCTGATCGGCGCGACGACGGAGAACCCCTCCTTCGAGGTCATCGCTCCCCTCCTCTCCCGCGCGCGCGTGTTCGTGCTGGAGGGACTGAAGGAGCCGCACGTCGTCGCGCTGCTCCGCCGCGCCCTGCATGACGCGGAGCGCGGTCTGGGAGGCATGGGGCTGGACGCGGAGGAGGAGGCGCTTCGCCGCATCGCGCGGATGAGCGGCGGGGACGCGCGCGCCGCGCTCAACGTCCTGGAGGCGGCCGCCGCTCTCGCGGGCGGGGGCGGCCGCATCGACGCCCGTCTGGCGGCGGAGGCGGCCCAGCGAAAAACGCTTCTTTACGACAAGTCGGGCGAGGAGCACTACAATCTCATCTCGGCGCTTCACAAAACCATGAGGGCCTCCGATCCCGACGCCGCCCTCTACTGGCTCGCGCGAATGCTCGAGGGGGGAGAGGACCCCATGTATATCCTGAGGCGCCTCGTGCGCTTCGCCTCCGAGGACGTGGGCATGGCCGATCCGCGCGCGCTGGGCGTGGCGACGGCAGCCCAGCAGGCGTTTCACTTCATCGGCTCCCCCGAGGGGAAGCTCGCCATCGCGCAGGCGGTGGTCTATCTCGCCCAGGCGCCCAAGAGCGACGCGGTCTATCTCGGCTTCGGGGCCGCCGAGCGCGCCGCGCGCGAGCGCGAGGCGCCGCCCGTGCCTCATCACTTGAGAAACGCGCCGACCGGCCTGATGAAGGATTTGGGCTGCGGCGAGGGCTACCAGCACGCGCACCGGTTCGACGACGCGGTCGTGGAGATGGAGGGAATGCCGGAGGGGCTGGAGGGAACGCGGTTTTACCGTCCCACCTCCCGGGGGTATGAGGCGGAAGTGCGGAAAAGGCTGGCCAGACGCGAGGAGATATTGAACGAGCGTCTGAGGGAGCGGCTGCGGATGCCCGACGAGGCGCCCCTGGACGACAGGCGCCCCGCTGACCCCGCGATGCCGGGGAGAAGGGGCAGGCGCAGGGATTCCTCCTGAGAGAGCGGGCGGCGCGCCGCCGGCGAGGAGGCGTTCGCTCTGGTGAAGGGGTGATTTCTTGAGAATCGACGGGTTCGACCACGTCCGCTCCCGGCTCCGCGGACGTATGCCTGATCGCGAAAAACGGACCCGGGCGAGGCGATGGCGCGCGTCGAAAGCTGCGGGGTGGAGATTCTCGAGGGCGTCTGCGGGAAGAGCGGCGCCAGGGGGGCGATTCTCTCTTTTTATTTCCGCGATCCCTACGGGAACCCGATTGAGGCGTCCGGCTGCCCGGAGGAGGCGGAGCGGCCCGCCTCGCCCGCGCCTAGCTGAAAAGCTCTATCCTGGCTTCTTGTTCTCCGTGATACACCGCCTTCGCCTTGAGCAGATCGTCCATCACCACCCGCTTGTCGCGCGGATTTCTGAGCAGATAGGCGGGATGATAGGTCGAGAGGCAGGGAATTCCCTGGTAGCGGCCGAATTTCCCCCGAAGCCTGCCGATGGGCGTCTTCGTCTGGAGGAGCCACTGGGCGGCGAATCTTCCGAGCGCCAGAATCAGCCTGGGCCGGATGATGGCGAGCTGCTTGTGAAGGTAAGGCTCGCAGCAGTCGATCTCGTCGGGTTCGGGGTCGCGGTTGCCCGGCGGCCTGCACTTGAGGATGTTGCAGATATAGACCTCTTGGCGGGGAACCTCGATCACGTTTTCGATCATCTTCGTCAGCATCTGTCCCGCCCGGCCCACGAAGGGGACGCCCTCCGCGTCCTCGCTGGCGCCCGGCGCCTCGCCGACGATGGCGAGGTTCGCGTCCGGGTTTCCCACCCCGAACACGAGGTTCGCGCGCGTCTCGCCCAGCTTGCAGCGCAGGCAGCCGTCCACGGCGGCGTGAAGCGCGTCGAGGGGCATATCCGCGTCCGGATCGAAGGGCAGGGGCGGCGGCGGCGGCCCCTGGCTTCTGCGCTTCGCCATGGGCGCCAGATTGGCCTGTGGTCCCGCGGATGGCAGCAGGGACGGCTGGGCGGAAGTTCCGGCGGATTCCGGCTCCGGCGCGCGGGCGGGCTCGGGGCTCTCGGCGCGCGCAGGCGCCGCCTTTCGGGGAGCGCCCAGGCTCGCGTAGCGGACGCCGGCGGCCTTCTGGCTTCGCAGATGTCCCAGCAGGCCCCGAAGGAGCTCTTCCCGCTCGCTCATCGCCGCGGCCGCCGGGCTTCGGAAGCAGGCGGATTCATGCGTCGCCGCTCCGCCACATTCCCGCGATCCTGTCGAGAATGCGGCCGGCCAGAACTTCCTTCGGCATCGCGGGGAGCGCCTCGACCGCCTCGTCGGAGCCGATGAGCCAGGCGCGGGAGGAATCCGCGCCCATCGCGTCCTCTTCGCCGGATACCCTGTTCGCCACAATCAGGTCGAGCCCCTTTCGCTCGAGCTTCTCCCGCGCGCGCTCGACCACCCGCTCGGTTTCGGCGGCGAAGCCGACGAGGATTCGCCCCCCCTTGTCCGCTCCCAGCTCGGAGAGAATGTCGGTCGTTCGCTCGAGCGGGATGGCGAGCGCGCCGTCCTCTTTTTTGCGCTTGCGGGCCGAGGGCGCGGCGGGGCGATAGTCCGCCACGGCGGCCGCCATGACGAGGGCGCGCGCCCCGGCCCACAGGCGCCTCACGGCCTCGCGCATGTCGGCGGCCGATTCCACGTGAACCACCTCCACGCCCGGCGGATCGGCGAGGGCCACGGGGCCGCTCACGAGGGCGGCGTCCGCCCCCCGTCGGGCGGCTTCCTTCGCCAGGGCGAAGCCCATCTTTCCGCTGGAGCGGTTCGAGAGAAAGCGCACGGCGTCCCACCTCTCCCGCGTCGGCCCCGCCGTGACGAGCAGCCTCATGCCGGCGAGGTCCGCGGCCGGCGTCAGGATGCGGCGCGCGGCCAGCAGGATTTCGCGCGGCTCGGGCATTCGCCCCCGGCCGACGCCCTCCTCCGCGCGCGCCATGCGGCCCGCTCCCGGCTCCATGACGACGTGGCCGCGCCCCCGCAGGGTCTCCACGTTCTCCCGAACGGCGGGCGACGCCCACATCCGGGGGTTCATGGCGGGCGCGAGAAGCGCCGGCGGCTTCGCAGAGAGCAGCAGGGCGGAGAGAAAGTCGTCGCCCACCCCGTGGGCGAACTTCCCGATGAGGTTCGCCGTGGCCGGCGCGACGAGGATGAGGTCGGCGCGATCCGACAGGGAGACGTGCGGCATGTCTCCCGTGAATGCGCCGCCTTCCACGGGGAACATCCTTTGTATGGGCGTCTTGCCGGTAAGCACCTCGAAGGGCAGGGGCCGGACGAACGAAGAGGCGTTTTGGGTGAGAACCGTCTGCACCTCGGCGCCGTCCAGGACGAGGAGGCGCGCCAGCTCGACCGATTTGTAGGAGGCGATGCCGCCCGATACGCCGAGAACCGCCCTTTTGCCGGAAAGGGGTGCCGAGTCGCGCTCGCTCAACGGGGATTCTCCCCCCCTCGCCGCGCGAGAAGCAGTTTTCTGAATTCCCGGAAGGCGGCCCCGAAATCGTCGTTCACGATGACGTGGTCGTAAAGATGGCTCTGGGCCATCTCCTCCTCCGCCTCGGAGAGCCGCAGCGCGACGGCATCTTCGGATTCCGTGCCCCGGCTCCTGAGCCGGACGCCGAGCTCCTCCAGCGAGGGCGGCGTGATGAATACGAGTATGGCGTCCGACTGCGCTTTCCTGACCCGGAGGGCGCCCTGCACGTCCAGGTCCATGATGACGTCCTCTCCCCCGGCGAGACGCGCCTCGACCTCGTCCCTGGGCGTTCCGTAGAACGCGTCGAAGACCCGCGCCCATTCGAGGAATTCGCCTTTCGCTATCATGTCCTGAAACTCCCGCTTTTCCACGAAATGGTAGTGAACCCCGTCTTCCTCGTAGTCGCGCCTGGGCCGGGTAGTCGCGCTTATCGAATGCCAGACGCCGGGAATCTCCTCGCATGAGCGGGCGATCAGCGTGGACTTGCCCGTTCCCGAAGGCGCGGAGAGAACGAAAAGACCACCCTGTCGGCGCGTCATTCGACGTTCTGCGCCTGCTCGCGGATTTTCTCGATGGCGCTTTTCATCTCGACCGCGCATTGCGTGAGCGTCAGGTCGAAGGATTTCGAGGAAATCGTGTTGGCCTCGCGGTTCATCTCCTGGACGAGAAAATCGAGTTTGCGGCCGGTGGGCCCCTCGCCCCCGAGCATGTCCCGGAACTGGGCGATGTGGCTGTCGAGGCGGCCCAGCTCCTCGCTGATGTCGCCGCGCTCGGCGGCGTAGAGCATCTCCTGCTCCAGGCGGCCTTCGTCCGCCTCGACCTCTTCGGCGAATTCGAGAATCCGCCCGCGCATCCGCGCGGCGAGCAGTTTTTGCGCCTCGGGCAGGCGTTTTCGGACTTCCCCGCACCGCTTTTTCAGGGCGCGAAGGTGGGCGTTCATGTCTTTCGCCAGCGCGCGCCCCTCCTTTCGGCGCATCCGCCCGAGGGCGTCCAGCGCGTCGCCCAGGGCCTCCATGAGGGGCGCCCGGATGTCGTCCGCCTCCGGCTGCGGCTCCGCGCTTTTGAGCAGGTCCCGAAAGCCTGTGAGCGTGGAGAAGTCCACCTCGCCGGGGATTTTCAACTCCTCCTTCACCGACTTCAGGGCGGCGAACAGAGATTTCGCGGCGCGGACGTCGATGGGCGGCGCGCCGTTCGCGCCCTCGCCCATGTGGATGAAAATGTCGAAGCGCCCGCGGGAGAAGCGCCTTTTCACCGTCTCGCGCACTTCTCCCTCCAGCGGGAGCGACCAGCGGGGCCCCCGAATCGAAGCCTCCAGGTAGCGGTGATTCACCGAGCGCGCCTCGACGCTGACGGAGGCGCCGCCCAGCCGCCTCTCTCCCGCGCCGTAGCCCGTCATGCTGTCCGTCATCGTTCGCCTCAGGATGCGTTGCGCGTTGCGGCCGCGCCGAAAGAGTCTACAATAAATTTCCGCTTTTGGCCTATGGGCTCGCGCGCCTCCGGCGATATGCGAGGATTCGGACGGCATCATGGACGCTTTCGCGCTTCAGGCGATTGCCGGGGAGTTGAGCGAAGTCCTTTCGGGGGCGCGCCTCGACAGAATCTCCCAGGCCGACGCGCATACGATAGTCCTCTTTTTCTCCGGCGCCCGGGCGCGGGGGCGCCGCCTTCTCGTCAGCGCGGACCCGGCCTTCCCCCGGGTTCACCTCGCCGCCGACCCGCCCGCGAGCCTGCCGGAGGCGCCCGCGTTCTGCCGGGTGCTCAGAAAGCGTCTCGTCGGCTCGCGCCTCACCCGCGCCGCGGCCGGAGAATGGGAGAGGGTTCTCCAGTTCTCCTTCGAGCGGCGGGGCGGCGCCTTCGCGCTGATGGCGGAGATGATGGGCCGATGGAGCAACCTGATCCTGCTGAAAGGCGCGACGGGCGAAATCCTGGAAGTCCTGAGGCCGGCTCCCCGGAGCCGGAATCCCCGGAGGCCCCTGGAGCGGGGAGGCCGGTATCGGCTTCCGCCGCCGCAGGAGAAGGCGAACCCGGATGCGCTGACGCCGGATGCGATTCGCAAAATGTTCGAGGAGTCGAACCTCCGCTCCGCCGCGCCGGAGGAGTTCGCGCGCTGGCTGGTTCGCTCGGTTGGCGGGTTGAGCCCGGCGGTCGCCCGGGAGCTCGCGCGCGCCTCCCGCGCCGATGAGGGATGGGCGGGCGCGGCGGACGCCCTGACGCGCGCGATTCTGGGCTATCGGCGCAGGGAATTCGCCCCCGCCTGGGTTCTGGGGGCCGACGGGAGCCCCGTGGGGCTGAGCGCGGTCCGAATCCCCGGCGCGGAGCCGGCGTCGCGCCGAGCCTTCGGCTCCATGAACGAGGCGGCGGATGCGTTTTACGAGAAAATCCTGCGGGACGCCCGGCTGGAGGAGCGGAAAAAAGGCGCGTCCAGAATTCTCCGCCGCGCGCGGGAGCGCGTCCGCCGGGCGATTGACGCGGCGCGGGAGGATGCGGCCGCCGACGCGGAGGCGGGAGACGCCTTGCGCAAAGGCGAGCTGCTGCTGGAGCGTCTGGACGAAGCGGGGGAAGCGAGGGTTCTTCGCGTCCTTGACGGGGACGATCCGGTCGAAATCGCCCTCGACCCGAGGCTCACGCCCTCTGCGAACGCGCAGCGATACTTTCGCCGCTACAAGAAGCTGAAAAGGCGGGCGTCCTCGGCGCGGGCGCGCCTTCGGGAGATGGAGAGCGAGGAGGCTTTCGTTGAGGGGCTCATGTTCGACCTCGAGGCGGCGGATGACGGGGAGGGCGTATCGGGCGTGGAGGAGGCGCTCGCCCGGGCGGGCGTCCCCATGCGGCGAGAGGAGGCGAAGCCCGGGCGAGGCGGCGGCGCGCGGGGCCGGCGACCCGAGCCCGCCAGGCGCTACAGGCGGTTTCTTTCGCCTTCTGGCTGGGAGGTGATCGTCGGCAAAAACGCCATGGGCAACGAGGAGCTGCTCAGGCGCGTGGGCAGGAGGAGCGATACGTGGCTCCACGCCCGGGACGCGCCGGGCAGCCACGCGCTCCTTCGCCGCGCGGAGGGGGCGCCGGCCGAGCCGGATGAGGAGACTCTGGTTCAGGCGGCGGCCTTCGCCGCGTATTTCAGCCGCGGGCGCGCGGACTCGAAGCTCCCGGTCGCCTGGCTTCCGTTCGCCTCCCTGAGAAGGCCGAAGGGGGCGCGTCCCGGCCAGGTTCTGCTCGGCGCCCACCGGACGATTCTGGTCGATCCCGCCCTGGGCGAGCGCCTTTGCGGCGAATGGGAGGAGGTTTCCTGAGGCGGCCTCGCCGAGCGGGCGAAAAAAGCGCTTTCCCTCACGCGCCGCCGCCCCCCTCCAGAATTCTCTTGAGGTTCGCCAGCTCCCGGATGTTTCGCAGCGTGCCCTCCCGGTGCTTCGCCTGGCTTTCGTATTCGTCCGCCTCCACCGTGTGGAGGACGTGGGTGTGGCGCCCCTCCTCCTCGAAGCGGTAGCCGATGATCATGACGGGCGCCTCCGCGCCGTCCTCGAAGTTGCGCCAGACGATTCTTTCGTTCGGCTCCCAGACGGTGATTTCGGAGAGGTGCTCGACGCCGTTCGCATAGACCTGGCGAAACCGCGTTCCCGCCCCGCTTTTTTCCTCCGACACGATTCGGACGCTTCGGCAGAAATCCGCGATTCGCGGATGCGTTTCCACGCGCGCGATGAAGTTGAACACCTTTTCGGCGGGCGCGCGTATTTTCTCGATGACCGCTACGGGAGGCATGAGTCGATCTCCTCTACAGGAATTTCGCCAGAACCTGGTTGGCCAGAAGCGTCCCCTTCTCCGAGAGGCGGAGACGGCCGCGCGCCCGCACCGCCAGGCCGGCGTCTTCCAGCTGCCGGAGGAGCTCCCCGAACGCCTCTTCGGGGTTCGCGCCGGACTCCCGCGCGATTCGATTCAGCGAGACGCCCTCCTTCATGCGGAGTCCGAGCATGAGCGCCTCGCCCATCGCCTTTCGAGGCGCGTCCACGCGCTCTTCTCCGGCGGTGGGGTCGCCGGCGTTCGCCGCGTAGACGTCCGGCCGGGCGTGGTTCCAGAAGCGCCTTCCGGCCATCAGCGAATGCGCGCCCGCGCCGACGCCCAGACAGTCTCCCCGCCGCCAGTAGTTCAGGTTGTGCCTGCACGCGAAGCCGGGCCTGGCGAAGTTGCTGATTTCGTAGCGCTCGTAGCCGGCGGCGGCCAGCGCCGAATCCCGCATCTCCCACATGCGAAGGGCCGTCTCCTCATCGGGTAGGCCGCCCAGCTCTCCGCGCGCCCGCTTCGCGTGAAACGCCGTGCCCGGCTCTATCGTGAGCTCATAGGCGGAGAGATGCTCGGGCGCGAGCCGGACGGCCTGCTCCACGTCCCGGGCGGCCGCCTCGGCCGTCTGATGCGGGATTCCGAACATGAGGTCGAGCGAGAGGTTGGAGAAGCCGGCGCGGCGCGCGGCGCGAACCGCCTCCCGGGCGTCGTCTCCGGTGTGGACCCGATCCAGCCTTTTCAGCGCGTCGTCGTCGAAGGTCTGAACGCCGACGCTGATCCGGTTGACGCCGGCTTCCCCGAGCGCGCCGAAGCGCTCCGCCTCCGCCGCGCCGGGGTTCGCCTCGATCGTGATTTCGCAGCCGGGAGACACCTCGAACAGCTCATGGATGAGGCGCAGGACGCGCCCCGTTTCCTCCGGCGGAAACAGCGAGGGCGTGCCTCCGCCGAAAAATATCGTGTCCACTTCGCGCCCCTCCAGGGAGAGGCGCTTCGCGCGGCCTCTCAGCTCCTCCGTCAGCGCGTCCGCGTAGCGGCGCGCCCAGTCGCCGCCCGCGCGGCCCTTCTCCGTCAGGGCGTCCAGGGCGTAGGAGTTGAAGTCGCAATATCCGCATTTGACGATGCAGAAGGGAATGTGCGCGTAGAGGGAGAGGGGCTTCATGCCGCGGCCTTCCCGCTGAAGGGTTGATGGGCCTCAGAGCCTTTCCTGTATGATAGCCTCTCTTTCAATCGCTTTGCAGGCGGGGAGGCGCGGGGTTGGTCGTTCACACGCTGTCCATCGAGGAGAGGCTGCGCGTCATCCAGCGGGTGGGCCACGTGCTGAACTCGAGCCTGGACATGGAGGTCGTCCTCAGCCGCGTGGCGCGCGAGGCGAAGGCGATATTCCCGCTGGATCACTTCGTTCTGTATCTCCTGAATCCGGACGAGAAGACCTACACCATCCGCGCGCTCGCGTCGAGCGATGAAATCCTCGAGCCCCCCCGGGAGGACATCCCTCTCGAGGGCGGCGCGCTGGGCTGGCTCATCGAGCATCGGGAGAAGCCTTATGTGATTTACGAGGATCTGGACAGCGAGCGTCCCTTCGCCGAGGACGAGGCGGTCTTCCGGCGCGGGATGAGGAGCGGGATTCGCGCCCCGCTCGTCATCGGCGACGACGTTTTCGGCGAGGTCGCCGTGGCCAGCAGGATGCCCCGTCAGTTCACCGAGGAGATGGCCGGGTTTCTCTGCGAGCTCACGCCGGCCATCGCCACGGCCGTGGCGAACGCGCGGGCCTACGCCCGGCTCGAGGCCGCGAAGGACGATTTTCATCAGGAGGCGCTGCATCTTCGGGATCAGATCAAGGAAATCCACAACCCGGACGAGCTCATCGGCTCGAGCCGCGCCGTGGAGGACATACGGAGCCTGATCGCCCGCGTGGCGCCCACCGAGGCCACGGTGCTCATCCTCGGCGAGACGGGAACCGGAAAGGAGCTGGTCGCGCGCGGCATCCACCATCTGAGCGCGCGGCGCGACCGCGCGCTGGTGAAGGTGAACTGCGCCGCCCTCCAGGAGGGGCTGTTGCTGAGCGAATTGTTCGGCCACGAGAAGGGCGCGTTCACGGGGGCGGTGAGCAGAAAGCCGGGAAGGTTCGAGATCGCGCACAGAGGCACGATTTTTCTTGACGAGATCGGCGAAATCTCCCCCGAGGCGCAGGTGAAGATTCTCCGGGTCATGCAGGAGCGGGAGTTCGAGCGGGTCGGCGGCAACGAGACGCTGAAGGTGGACGCGAGAATCATCGCCGCGACGAACCGCGACCTGGGAAAGGAGGTGCGCCGGGGGCGGTTCCGCGACGATCTCTACTTTCGCCTGAACGTGATCCCCATCGAGACGCCGCCGCTCCGGGAGCGCAAGGAGGACATCCCTCGCCTGGTCGATTATTTCGTCAGCAAGCACGGCCCGCGCATGAACCGCCAGATCGCGTCCGTGGATCCGAAGGCGCTGGAGCGGCTCATGCGATACGACTGGCCCGGCAACGTCCGCGAGCTCGAAAACGTGGTGGAGCGCGGCCTCGTTCTGGGGCGCGGCCCGGTTCTCAGGTTCGACAGGCAGCTGCTGGGCGAGCCGCCGCCCTCGTCGAGAGAGGATGAGTTCGCCTCGCTCGAGGAATACGAGAGGCGCTACATCCTGCGGGTGCTGGCGCATACGAACGGCCTGGTTTCGGGCCCCCGCGGCGCCGCCCGCGTCCTGGGGCTGCGGCCCACGACGCTTCAGAGCCGGATGAAGAGGCTGGGCATCGAATCCCGCCGGGAGCACGGGCCGGCGATCCGGGGGACGCGATGAGCCGCCCGCGCCCCCGCCTTTCACGATATGTTTTCTCTTTATGCGGGATAATGTATCTTCAACGCGCATTCCGCGCAATGGAGAAGATGCGGGGCTGAACCGGAAGGCCCGGAGCTTGCCCGTTGCGGGCGCGGATTCTTTGGGCGAATTCCCGAGAGGAGGCGAGAGGAGATGAAGCTGGCATTCGATCACGTGCACTGCGTTCACGCCGACGTGGAGGCGGCGGCGCGCTTCTACGTCGACGTTCTGGGAGCGACCGAGACGAACCGCATCGAGCGCGGCGGGGCGCCGCAGGTCTATCTGGACGTTCACGGGGCGGGCGTCATCCTTCGCGGCAGGCGGGAGGGGGAGGAGCTCGCGGCGGCGCCCGGCGGCTGGCCGCGCTACGGCATCGATCACTACGCCTTCCTCGTGGAGGGCAAGCTGGGAGACGCCCTCGCCGAGGTTCGCGCGCGGGGCGGGAAGGTCGTCGCCGAAGGCGAGGCGGAAGAGCTCTACTTCGCCTACCTGGAGGCGCCGGACGGCGTCGTCATCGAACTGATGGAAATGAAGTAAGAACTCGAGGGCGCGGGCGGCCGGGGACGTGGGCCATGTTTCAGAGGATTTTTTCTCGGCCGTCATGGCGGGCGCTTTCGCGGGCGCTTTCGTCTTCGCCGCCTCGGGCGCGGCCGCCGGCCTGCTTCTGCTGGCCTTCAAGCGGGGCGCGGCCTTCAAGGTGCTGGCGGAGCAGTTCGCCCTCGCCTCGGCCCCGTTCTGGATCGTCCCGGGCCTTTGCGCGGGTTATTTCTTCAACCGCCTGGGCAGGGAATAGCATCGCCCCGGGAGTCCGGGCGCGTCCGGAAGATTCAACGCCCGCTTGGTGATCGCGCGCCGCCTTTTCCCGCAGGAATCTCCGGCGGCGACGTTCCTCTCCTGAATCCAGTCGCTTTCGCCCACCGAAATATACGACAAATAGTAAATTAACGATATATCGCTTGTTTTATGCGTTCTTCACCCCCTCCTTTTCTTATCTGAATTCGCTCGCAAGCCTTTGTATGCCCACGGATTCACGATTTTTCATGTTTTGGCATGAGTTTTGCTAAATATAATAGCGAATGTCGCATCCCGACTCTCCCGAACGCGGGAGAAAGGAGGCATGAGATGGAATTTCTCAAGGTGTCCGCCATGACGGCGCTTCCGGCGCTTCTCGCCTTCGCCGCGATCTGGCGGTTTATGACCGTCAGCCTCGTCGCGCGTCCTCCGGCGGGGGCGGCGCGCGGGAGCGAAGCCGAGGCGGATTCGCCGGAAGCCCGCGCTGAGGCGACGGGACTCCGAAAAGCCGCCTGAGCGTCCACGCCATGAATTTGGAGAAACGGAGCGAAAGCATGTATCAGCGAATCCTGATTCCCCTGGATGGCTCGGAGGAGGCGGAAGCCGCCGTGGACGAGGCGGCTCGCCTCTCGCCGAACCCGGAGATCGTCCACCTCCAGCTGGTGGAAAGCGGCGTCATGCAGTCGAGGCAGCTGGAGGGCTACGCGATGTATGCCGATCAGATCGACGACGCGAGGAAGCGCTCGGGCGAAGCCTATCTGCGGCCCCTGCGCCGGAAACTCGAGGCGCTGGGTCTGCGCGCTTCGATTTCGTCGTCGTCGGGCGATCCCCTTCTTCAGATCGCCGAGCAGGCGAAGGCGCTGGACGCCGACCTCATTCTCCTGAGCGGAGAGGAGGGCGGATGGTTCAGGCGGCGCGCGGGACTGGCGCGCCTCGCCCCGCTTCTGGCGAAAAAGGTGAAGGCCCGCCTCCTGCTGATTCGGGGGCCGGCGAGACCGCCCGAGGCTCTCGACAGAGCCGCGTAAAGGAAAAACCCGCCGTGGCCCAATTCCTGGGCCGCGCCCCACATGCCTCCCCCCTGGCGGCCCACGCTGTCCGGCACCGGGCCGCCAGGCGGGGAATCCTCACTTTCCCGAAGCCGCGCGCCGTTCCGCGTCCCTCCGGCGGGATGGTAGAATTCGCCTCGCCCATGGAAGTCGCGGGGAGGGGCGGATGAGAATCGGCATCCTGTGTCGGGACGCGAAGCTGCACGGCGTCCGGAGAATCTGCGAGGCCGCCAGGCGCAGGAAGCACCGCGCGCGCGTTCTGGATCCCTATCGCTTTCTGCTCAAGCTGAACGAGGAGGGCGCCTCGCTCGAGTTCCGCGGCAGGCCCTTTTCGGGGGCGGACGTCTTTCTGCCGCGCTTGGGGGCGAACATCTCGGAGCACTCCCTCGCCCTGGTGCGGCACCTGGAGGCGGCCGGCGCCCTGGTCGTCAACGGCGCCGGGGCGATCGAGACGGCGCGGGACAAGCTTCGCACCCTTCAGCTGCTGGCGCGAAGCGGCCTGCCGGCGCCGCGGACGGCCTTCGCGCCGGACCCGGCGTATCTGCCCGCCGCCCTCCGCAGCGTGGGCGGCGCGCCCGTCGTCATCAAGCTGCCCCGCGGCGCGCGGGGCGGGGGCGTGATGCGCGTCCGCGACCCCGAGGAGGCGCAGGCCGTCGCCGACGCGATGTGGAGCCTCCGGCGCGACGCCATCGTCCAGGAATACGTCGGGGAGGCCCGAAAGGGGGAGTTGAGAATCATCGTCATCGGCGGCGAGGTCGCCGCCGCCTTGCGGAGGCGCGCGCCCAGGGGCGGGTTTCGCGCGAACCTGCATCGCGGCGGCTCCGCGCGGCTGGCCTCTCCCTCCCGGGAATGCGCGGAACTCGCCGGAGACGCCGCGCGGCTGTGCGGCCTGGAGATCGCCGGCGTGGACTTGCTGGAGACCGGGCGGGGGCCTCTCGCGCTGGAGGTGAACGCCGCCCCCGGCTTCGAGGGCGTGGAGCGCGCCGGCGGCCCGGACGTGGCCTCCCTCATCGTCGATTACGTCGAGCGGCGCCGCGCGGCGCGGGAGAGGGGCGAGGCGTAGTTCGTTTGCCGATGTTTTCGCGGCGGGTCTATAATCTCCCGCCCGTCCCGAAGGGCCGAAGTGGAGAGATTCGACTTGAGCGAGATGGACGCCGTATGCCGGGCGGCGAGAGCCGCGGCCCTCGCGCTCGCGCCGCTGGACGATGGGGCGAGAAGCCGCGCGCTCTCCGCCATGGCGGACGCGATGGAGGCGGAGGCGCCGCGCATCCTGGAGGCGAACGCGGAGGACGCGGCCGCCGCCGCGCCGAGCGGAGAGATGTCCGCTCCCCTGCTCCGGCGCCTGGAGCTCGACGAGCGCAAAATCGCGCGGATGGCGGCGGGCGCGCGCGCGGTGGCCGCGCTGTCCGACCCCCTGGGCGTCGCGCGCATGGCCACCCTGCTTGACGAGGGGCTTACGCTCAGGCGCGTCACGTGCCCTCTGGGCGTCGTCGCCGCCGTGTTCGAGTCGAGGCCCGACGCCCTGGCGCAAATCGCCTCGCTCTGCCTGAAGTCGGGAAACGCCGCCATCCTGAAGGGCGGCCGAGAGGCCGCGCGCACGAACCGCCTCCTCGCCGATCTGCTTCGGCGCGCGGCCGCCTCGGAGGGCGAGGTTCCGGCGGACGCCCTTCAGCTCATCGAGGCGCGCGAGGACGTGCAGGCGCTGCTCTCGCGCGATGACGCTGTCGACCTGCTCATCCCGCGCGGGAGCAACGAGTTCGTCCGCCGCGTCAAGGAGCGATCCAGCATTCCGGTGCTGGGCCACGCGGACGGGGTCTGCCATCTCTACGTGGACGAGGCGGCGGAGGTCGAAATGGCCGTTCGCCTCGCCGTGGACGCCAAGACGCAGTATCCCGCCGTCTGCAACGCGATAGAGACCCTCCTGGCGCACGAGAGGATAGCGCGGGCGTATCTCCCCCGGGTCTCCGCCGCGCTGGGAGAGAAGGGGGTCGTCATCCGGGGCTGCGAGGCGACGAGGGCGATTCTCGAGGACGCGCGGGCGGCGTCCCCGGAGGACTGGGACGCGGAATATCTCGACCTGGTTCTCTCCGTGCGGGTGGTGTCGTCCCTGGACGAGGCGATAGAGCACGTCAACCGGCACGGCTCGCGCCACACGGAGGCCATCGTCACCTCGGACGAGGCGGCGGCGCGCACGTTCTTCTCGCGGGTGGACGCCGCCAGCGTCATGTGGAACGCCTCGACGCGCCTGGCGGACGGCTTTCGCTACGGCTTCGGCGCGGAGGTGGGAATCGCCACCGACAAGATTCACGCGCGCGGCCCCGTGGGGCTCGAGGGCCTGGTGACGTATAAGTACCAGCTCGCCGGAGAGGGCCACCTGGTCTCCGATTACGAGGGGCCCGGCGCGCGCGCGTTTCTCCACCGGCCGCTTCCCGTGAACGACGAAGCTCTCTAGGGACTTTTCCGCGTTTGGGCAAATGGCTCCTCGTTCTCCCGTTTCTCGCCCTGGGCGGCGCCCTCGTCGCTTTTTTGCTCTCCTTTCAAAGCCCGAAGCGGGAGGAGGCTCTCCTCACCCGGGGCGAGGGCGCGGCGGTCTATCGCCGGACGTGCGCCCGCTGCCACGGCGCGCGGGGCGAGGGGGTGGGCGGTCTCGGGCGGCCGCTGGCGGGCCGCGCGCTTCCCGTCGCCCTGATCAAGGAGATCGTCAAAAGGGGCAAGAACAGGATGCCCGCCCTTCCCCACCTCCGGGGCGAGGCGCTGGAGAACGTGGCGCGATACGTGAATCGGCTGCGCTGAGCGCCGCGGCGGGCGCTCGTCCCGCCGGCGTCTAGCCTTCGCTCCGCTCCGCCGTTCGCGCCGCCAGGAAGAAGGCGGCGAGGGCGAAGGCGGCCATGACGAGAAGGGAGGTCCCCGCCTCCGGAAGGTCGGGGGCGGCGTCGGGCGCGCCCATGTAGAGCGCTCGCCTCAGAGCCGCCACGCCGTAGGTGAGCGGATTGACCCGCATGACGAACCCGATGAGCGGATGCGCGCCCGAGGCCGGGAACACCGCGCCCGAGAGCAGCCACAGGGGGATGAGCAGCAGGTTCATGATGGAATGAAAGCCCTGGGTGGATTCGATGCGCCAGGCGAACGCAAGCCCCAGCGCGGTGAGCGCGAAGCCGATGAGCCCCATCACGAGAGCGGAGGCGAGCGCCGCCGCCGGGGTGAGGGGGACGCCCGCCAGGGGGGCGGCGGCGAGCAGGAGAACCCCCTGGAGGAGCGCCAGCGTGGCGCCGCCGAGCGTCTGGCCCAGCGCGATGGCGGCGCGCGGGGCGGGCGCGGCGAGCGCGCCCTGCAGAAAGTGCGCCTTGCGGTCGTCCACCACGGCGAAGGTGGAGAAAATGGCCGTGAACAGCACCACCATGGCGATGATGCCCGGATAGAAGTATTCCAGGTATCCCTCCCCGCCGCCCGGATAGCGGAAGCTGCGCCCGAAGCCGCTGCCCAGGAGCAGCCAGAACAGGACGGGCTGGCCGAGCGCGCCGATGACGCGGCTGCGCTGGCGCAGAAAGCGGACGATCTCGCGCTGCCAGATCGTTCCCGCGCAGAGGAGGAAGGAGGACGTCATTTTTTCGCCCCCGCGCCGGAGAGGGCCGCGTCCGCGTCGAGGAGGCGCCTGCCCGTTTTCCGGATGAAGACGTCCTCGAGCGTGGGCTTGCCCAGAGCGATGGATTGGATCTCGCCGGGAAACGCCTCCGCGATTTTCGGGATGGCCGCGTGGGCGCCGCGCGTCCCGGCGCGCAGGACGCCCCCCACGCTTTCGACGGCGCAGGAGAGCGCCTCCTCGAGCTTCGGGCGCAGGCGTTCGGGGTCCCGCGCTTCGATGGTCAGCACCTCGCCGCCCACCTCTTCCTTGAGCGCGTCGGGGGCGCCGATGGCCACCAGGACGCCCTCGTGGAGGACGCCCGCGCGGTCCGCGCGATCCGCCTCCTCGATGAAGTGGGTGGTGAGCGCGACCGTGGCGCCCGTCTCCTCCCGCAGTCTTCGCAGTTCGTCTCTGAAGTCGATTCTGGCCCCGGGGTCGAGTCCCGCGCCGGGCTCGTCCAGGAGCAGCACCTCGGGCCGGGGCAGAAGCGCCTTGGCGAGCTCCGCCCTGCGCTGGAGTCCGCCCGACAGGGTTTCGACCAGCTCCTTTTCCCGATCGCCCAGGCCGAACCGCGCCAGGAGTTCGGAGGCGGCGGCGCGCAGACGCCGCCCGCGCATTCCGTGGAGCCTTCCGTGGTGGATCAGGTTTTCGAGGACGGTGAGCTTCGGGTCGAGGCCCGGCTGCTGAAAGACGACGCCGATTTTCCTTCGCGCCTCGCGGGGCGCGTCGCGCACCGAGCGGCCGAGAACGCGGGCGTCGCCCGAGGAGGGGCGCATGAGCGTGGCGAGGATGCGGAACAAGGTGGTCTTGCCGCCGCCGTTGGGGCCCAGAAGCGCGAATATCTCGCCCCTCTCCACCTCGAAGCGCGCGTCCCTGAGCGCGACGCGCTCCCCGTAGCGGTGGGTGACGCCCTGAACGGCCAGGGCGGGGCCGGCGTCCGGCTTCAACGCGGGGCGTCCTCATCGCCGCGCGAGAATTTTTGGCTGAAAAAATAATCCACGTTCAGCCAGATCGCCCGGGAATGGCGAAACGAGAGCAGGGGAATCAGGACGCAGAGCCCGCCCCAGGCGATGAGCTGCGCCGTCAGCCCGGGGGCGATGAGCGCCTCGGCGAGAAAGTAGCCGCCCAGGCAGATGAATATGGTGATGGCGTAGTTGACGTAGATGGCGCCGACGAAGTAGCCCTGCTCGCGCTCGATGAGGTAGCCGCAGGCGGGGCATTTCCCGCGCATCCGGAAGGGGCCGGTGAACAGGGGTTCGGGACACCTCGGGCACGTAAGCCTGACCCCGCGCCCGAGGGCGCGCAGAAATTCTCTCATGGCCGGGGATAGACCACGTAGAGGAGCCAATAGACCATGACGCCGGTGAAGGAGACGTAGAGCCAGACGGGATACGTCCAGCGCGCGATGCGGCGGTGCCGCGCGAAGTCCCCCCGCCACGCCCTGTAGAGGGTGAGGATCGCCATGGGCGGCACGAAGGCGGCGAGGACGGAATGCGTGATGAGGATGAAGAAGTAGATGGGGCGAACCCAGTCCGGGCCGGCGAAGCCGACGGAGCCCGCGTGAAAGTGATACAGGAGATAGGAGGCGAGAAACAGCGTGGAGACGAGAAACGCGCCCGTCATCAGACGCTTGTGGGCGCGGACGCGCCTCGCGCGGATTCGCCTGACGCCCAGGATGAGCAGGAACGCGCTCGCGGCGTTCAGCAGGGCGTTCAGCGTGGGGAGATCCCGGAGCGACATGGATTCTCGGGGCGCCCGGCGGCGGTCTAGAAGTCCGGCAGCACCATCAGCACGACGAACACGCACAGGATGAGCGGAATCAACGCTATGAAGCCCAGGGCGATCTTCTCGAATTTCAGGTGCATGAAGTAGAGCGCCACGAGCGCCGCCTTTGCCAGCGCCATGAGGACGAGGAGCGCCCCCTTGAGCAGCTGCGGATAGGCGGGGCTCGCTTGGGGAATCCCCGCCAGCACCTCGAGTATCGTGAGCGCCAGCAGCCACCAGAAGATGGCCATGTAGTTCACGTGATGATCCTGGTGCTCGGCGCGGCTTGCGCTGGCCATGGCGTGTATTCTCTCCCTCGGACGAAGCCGGGACGCGCCTCCGGGCGGCGCGCCGGACGGCTACAGCAGATAGATGAACGTGAACACGAGAATCCAGACGAGGTCCACGAAGTGCCAGTAGAGGCCCGCGATTTCCACCTCGCTCCACCTCGTCGCCGAATAGGCGCCCCGCGCCCCGCGAACCGCGATGACGGCCAGGTAGATGACGCCGCCGGTGACGTGCATCCCGTGGAAGCCCGTGATGATGTAGAAGGTGGTGCCGAAGAGGCCGTCGCCCCACTTGTTGGCGGAAAGGCCGAGGCCCGCGTGAATCAGGTGGGTCCACTCGTAGGCCTGGAGACCCAGAAAGATGACGCCGCCGCCGACGGTGAGCCACAGGAACTTCACCAGCCCCGCCTGATCGCCGCGCTTCACGGCGTCCAGCCCCTTCACCATCGTCACGCTGCTGCAGATGAGCAGGAACGTCATGAACGCCGTCAGGGAGATGCCCAGCACCTCCGTGGGGACGGGCCAGTCGGCGCTTCCTCCCCGCATGATGGCGTAGCCCGCCAGCAGGGTGCCGAACGACATGGCGTCGCCCGCCAGGAATATCCACATCCCCAGCTTGCCCCAGCTTTCGGGGGTCAGGGGGGTTTCCGCAGGTTCTGGGCCGTGGGCGTGATCCACGGCGGCGGCTTCACTCACTGCGCCCTCTCCTTTCCGTTCATGTAAAGTCTCTTTCCTCGCCGGCGCTCCCTTTGCCGCGCCTGGCGCCGTAAAGGAAGCAGCCGCCCGCGATCGCGGCGATGGCGAACGGCATGGCGATCAGAAAGCCCATGCTCCAGAGAAAGCCCGGCTCGGCGTCCAGCCCGCAGACCGCGCAGGCGAGGGCGGCCTCCCGCGCCAGGAATTCGACGCCCGCGGCCGCTGCGATGAAGATGCGAGCGATGCGCTTCACCGGAATCTCCTCGTCCCCGAGTATGCCACCGCCTTCCCGATGGCGTCAACGGCGGGGCGGATGGCCTCAGAGCAGATAGACCAGACAGAACAGCACCGGCCAGAGTCCCACCACCAGATGCCAATACATGGCGCACGCGACGACGCCCTCGGGGTTTCGCGCGGAATATCCGCCCATGCGGGCGCGGACGAGAACCGCGAGCAGCCAGACGACCGCGCTCAGCACGTGGACGCCGTGCGTTCCGATGATCGCGTAGAATATCGAGCCATAGACGCTCCCCGACGCGGTGAGGCCGAAGTTGACCAGACGCGCCCACTCGTAGCCCTGGACGGCGAGAAAGAGGACGCCCAGCGCCCCCGCCGCGGCGAGGAATCGCGGAAGTGCCTCCGGCTCGGCCCGCCTGAGCGCGCCCTGGGCGCGGGCCATGAACCAGCTGCTCAGAAGCAGAAGCCCCGTGTTGACGGCGGTGACCTCCACCGGCAGGCGCGGCTGGAACGGGGGCGGCCAGGGCTTCCCGCTGAAGCGGAAGACGAGAAAGGCCCCGATGAGGCCCGAGAAGAACATGATCTCGCCGGCGATGAGCACCAGCATGGCGAGCTGGGCGTTTCCGATGAGCGGCTTGCGGGCGGGGGGCGAATCCCCGGAGTCGTCCCGCCCGCCGTCCTCCCCGGGCGGCTCCGGCGGAGGGGGCGGGGGCGGCGCGTCCTCCCGCCGCTCCCGCGCTTCTTTCGGCGGGGCTTCCAGAACGGGGTTCAACGAGAGCCTCCCGCCTTCAGTTCCTGATGAGGGCCACGGCCCAGGCGAAGCCCGCCAGGCACGCGATGAAGAGAACGAGGAGGAAGCCGGTGCGCCGGTTCCTGTTTTTGACGCGCGTCTCGTCCATCGCCGCGGCTACCCGAAAATCATGGCCAGCAGAAGCGCCGGCAGATAGATGAGCGAGAAGCAGAACAGCCGCCTCGCGGAGACCGCGCCCCTCTCCCTCGCCATGTGAATCGCGTAGCCCAGGTAGATGAGGCCCAGGACGGCGGAGAGGGCGAAATAGGCGAGGCCCGCCATGCCGATGAGCGCCGGGGCCATGCCCGCCGGAATGAGTGCCATGCAGTAGGAGACGGCCTGCCTGCCCGCGCTCGCGCCGCCGGGGTCCTCGACGGGCAGGAGCTTGATGTCCGCCCTGGCGAAGTCCTCCCGATACATGACGGCAATCGCCAGCGCGTGGGGAATCTGCCAGAGGAACATGATGGAGAACAGGACGAACGCCTCGAGCGAGAGCTCGCCCGCCGCCGCCGCCCACCCGATGACGGGGGGCATGGCGCCCGGCGCCGCGCCCACCACGCTGTTGAGCGAGGTCGTTCGCTTGAGGGGGGTGTAGAGGAACAGGTAGATCGCCCCCGTCGCCGCGATGAGCAGGGCGGTGAGGGGGTTGACGAAGGCGGCGAGCCAGCCCACGCCCAGCAGCGCGATGGAGGCGCCGAACAGGAGCGCGTCGAATTTCGGGAGCCGTCCGTCGGGCAGGGGGCGCTTTTGCGTGCGCGCCATGCGCGCGTCGACGTCCTCCTCGGCCGCCTGGTTCAGCGCGAGGACGCCGCCCGTCGCCAGCGCCGCGCCGATGAGCGCGTGGATGAGCAGGGCGACCCGGACGCCGCCGGGCGAGGCGAGCCAGAAGCCGGCGGCGGTGACGGCCAGCACCATCGGCAGGATGCGCGGCTTCACGAGTTCGAGGTAGTCGGCCGCCCTTCTGCGCGCGTTCGCGCTCCCGACGCCCACCGCCTCGGCGCGGAAGTTCATCATGCGCGCGCCCCTCCCGCCGCGGCGCGAGGCTCCGGGGCGAGCGCGAAGGCGCCCCGGTTCAGGCGCAGGGCGAGGACGAGCGCCGCGGCGAAGAGCATCGCGCCCACGGCGACGTGCGCGGAGGTAATGGCGACGGTCAGCCACGCGGGAAGGCCGCCGCCCGCGGCGGCGTATTTCCCGAGCCAGGAGCCGCCGCCGAGCGCGATCTGGATGAGGAGCAGAGCCCAGAGGCGGTTGGCTTCTCCCGCGAGCGCCTCCGCTCCGGGCGCCTTCAGCGTCCGGAAGGCGAGGAGGAGGACGAGCGCGCCGCTCAGCCCGGCGAGGATCAGGTGGGCCTCCAGGCCGCTTCCCGCGTGGCGCAGGAGCGCCCCGAGGATGGTCTGGACGTAAATCAGGAAAACGGCGGCCATGCTCAGCCTGCCGAGCGCCTTGTCCCCGACGCGGGGCGCGTCCTCCCGCCAGCTTCTGGAGGTGAACAGCGCCGCGCTCACCATGAGACCGAGGAAGAGCTGGGCGGCGCAGGCGTGGACGATGGCCAGATCGAGGTTGAGCAGAACCACCCGCAGGCCGCCGAGCGTTCCCTGGAGCGCGACCAGGAGGACGGCGAACCCGCCCAGCCGGCGCATCCATCTGCGCTCGTCCGTCCGCCAGAGGGCGGCGGCCGTCAGGATGGTGAGGACGCCGACCAGCGAGCCCAGCAGGCGGTGGGCGTGTTCGATGAACACCCCGCCCACCATCTTCGACCATGGGAACAGGAACATGTTGTAGCCGAACGTGGTGGGCCAGTCGGGAACGGCGAGGCCCGAGCCCGTGCTCGTCACCACGCCGCCGGCGAGGATGAGGACGACGGTGGCGAAGCAGGTGAGCAGGGCGAGGCGGTGCGGCCAGCCCCCTCCCCTCCCGGCGGGGAGGCCGGCTCGGCGTTCAGGCGCCATGGCGTTCTCCCGGCGGCGGGGCGCGGCGGCGCTAGCGCGCGGCCCCGGCGGCTTCCGGGGCCAGCGGCTCGGTCTGCGGCGCCCAGTCCGCGCTCTCGCCGGGAACGCTGTATTCGTAAGGGCCGCGGCGCACCACGGGCAGCGCGGGCCCGAAGTTCCCGTGCGGGGCGGGCGTGGGCGCCACCCATTCGAGCGTGCTGGCGTTCCACGGGTTCTGCGGCGCGTCGGCGCCCAGCTCGCCCATGCTCTTCTGCAGGTAGCGGTAAATCCACGCCGCCAGCAGGACGAAGACGACGCCCGCCAGAACCCGCCCGCTCGTGGAGGGCTCGGGCTCCATGAGGCCCTCGATGAGGGACGCCGTCCCCCGGTAGCCGATGAAGCCGACGACCAGGGCGGAGACCGCCTGGGTGAGGACGCGGAACCACCTCGCGTTCCACCGGAAGATGGTGGCGAAGAAGTTGAGGACGAAGGGAATCTGCGAAAGTCCGAGCGCCAGCGCCGAGAGGGTGATGAGCACGTTGATGGGCTGCATCCCCTGGAGGAATTCATACTGCATGGGGTTGTAGATGCGCCGCATGTGGCCGCCCACCCCGAGGATGTGCATCGGGAAGAACGCCAGGTTGAAGAAGACGAACGTGAGCCAGAAGTGCACCTTGCCGAGCGCCTCGTCCATGGATTTTCCGAACATCTTGGGGAACCAGTGCGTCACGCCGCCGAAGATGGCGAAGACGCTGCCGCCGAAGATGACGTAGTGGAAGTGCGCCACGATGAAGTAGGTGTCGTGAATGTAGATATCGACCACGTTCGAGGCCATGAAGATGCCGCTCAGCCCGCCGACGACGAAAAGGATGACGAAGGCGAGCGCGTTCAGCATGGGGACGGTGAAGCGGATGGAGCCGCCCCACAGGGTGCCCAGCCAGTTGAAGGTCTTGATGGCCGAGGGGATCGCGATGACGAGCGTCGTCATCATGAACGCGGAGCCGAGAGCGGGGTTCATGCCCGACTGGAACATGTGGTGGCCCCAGACGATCCAGGAGAGAAAGGCGATGGCGAGCATGGAATACACCATCGCGCGGTAGCCGAAAATCGGCTTTCGGCAGAAGACGCTCAGCAGCTCCGAGGCGATGCCCATGCCCGGAAGGATGAGGATATAGACCTCCGGGTGGCCGAAATACCAGAACAGGTGCTGCCACAGGAGGGGTTCTCCCCCCTTGGCGGGGTTGAAGAAGTTGGTCTCGAACACGCGGTCGAAGATCATCATCGCGCCCGCGGAGCCGAGAACCGGAAGCGCCAGCAGGCCGAGGATGGCGGTGATGAACAGCGACCAGACGACGAGCGGCACCCGGAACCAGGACATGCCCTCCGTGCGCATGTTGATGAGCGTGGTGATGTAGTTGATCGACCCCATGAGGGAGGAGAGGCTCAGGACGAACAGGCTTATCGCCCAGAGCGTCTGCCCCATGAAGACGCCCGTGTATTCCGGCACGGTGGACAGGGGCGCGTAGCCCGTCCAGCCGGAGGCGGCGTGTCCTCCCTCGACGAAAAACCCCGCCGACATGATGACGGCGCCGAGCGCCGCGGCCCAGAACGAGAGCATGTTCAGCGCGGGAAACGCCATGTCGCGCGCCCCGATCATCAGGGGGATGAGAAAGTTTCCGAAGCAACCCACGAGGATCGGCATCACCACGAGAAACACCATGATGGTCGCGTGCATGGTGACCGCCATGTTGTAGTAGCTCGGCGTCATGATGCCCTCGGGCAGCCCGTCGCTCTCGTCCGATATCCAGCCGAGACCCCAGATGGGGGTTTCCGGCCAGGCGAGCTGCCAGCGGAACATCAGGGCGAGGACGCCGCCGACGACCATCATGACGAGGCCGAGCCAGAGGAACTGGCGGGCGATCATCTTGTGATCCAGCGAGAAGACGTAGGTGCTCCAGAACCCACCCTCGTGGTGGGCGTGAGCGGCATGCGCGTCTGCTGTGGTTTCGCTCATGGCTTCGCGGGTCCCTCGTGGCTTCCCGGAGGATGAAGCGGCGTCTCCGGGCGATTCAGGATATGGAGAAGGGCGAGGGCGTCCGCGCCCTCATGCCCTCGATGCGCGTCCGGCGGCTACTTGTCCTTCTTCGCCCAGGCCTCCCTGCGCCATTTCGCGTAGTCCTCCGCCGAGTGGACGACGAGCTCCCCGTTCATGCCGGAATGCCCGAAGCCGCAGAGCTCGGCGCAGGGTATCTCGTATTTGCCCGTCTTGGTCGGCGTGAACCACAGCGGAATCGTCCGGCCGGGGACCACGTCCTGCTTCATGCGGGCGTGGGGGATGAAGAAGCTGTGGATGACGTCCGCGCCCTTGAGCGCGATGAACACCTGCCTGTTGACGGGAACGTTCAGCTGGTTGTCGAGGACGAGGTCGTCCTTCGTGCCGAATTTTCCGTCGTCGCCCGGGTAGCGGACGATCCAGTTGAACTGCTTGCCCGTCACCTCCACGCGCACGTGCGGGTTCTGGGGAATCGCCAGCTTGAGCTTCGCCCAGGAGGTCTGCGTCATCAGGATGAAGACGAGCAGGATGAAGGCGGGAATCACCGTCCAGAGAATCTCCAGCGCGTTGTTGCCGTGGGCGTATTTCGCCTTCACGCCCGGCCTGGCGCGGTATTTGATGAGGAAATAGACCATGACGGCGGCTACGAGAATGAACGCCACCGCCGTCAGGTAGTAGGAGATATAGAAGAGAAAGTCGATCTCCTCGCCTTCGATGGAGATGTTCTCAGGCAGCCAGCTCATCATGGGAAGCGCATCCTCCGGGGGTTCCGCGTGAATGGCGGCGCGGGATTCCTCTCCCCGCGCCGCGGGTCCAAGACGCCTGGTTCCGATACCCGGCCTGCGAGCGGGAGTCTATAGGAGAAGCGCCCCCCTTTTCAAGCGTGCGGGGAGAAAATTTTCCGCCGCCCGAGGGGCGCGGACGCTCCCGCGCGCCGGCGGGAGGAAATGCGGACGCGCGCCTCGTCCCCCGCTTTCCGGATTCGGGGCCGGGCCCGCCCCCGTTTGCAAGGCGCGCGCTTTCGGGGCTATAAAGACGGGAGCGCGCCAGTAGCTCAGCTGGATAGAGCGTCTGACTACGGATCAGAAGGTCGGGAGTTCGAATCTTCCCTGGCGCGCCACCCGAACCCGATGAAGCCGGGGACGCGCTGGGCTCCCCGGCTTTTTTTCGCAAGACCCCCGGCGATAGCGTCCAGGGATTTCCCCTTCGCCCGGGGTGCCGCCTCGCGCGCCCCTCCCGCTCGCTCGCGCAAACGGCCCGGCTCCGGGCGGCTCGGGCGGCGAAAAAATTTCGTTATTTTTAGTTTGCCAAATGTTTCTGAATTGTTACACTAGGGGCATAGAGAGCGATTCGGCGCGACGAGGAAAATCCCGCCCGGGAGATCGCCCGGCGAGGTTCGCCCGACAGGGAGGGAATTCGCAGGGGAGGGCGTAGCAGCGCAAGAGGCGCGCGGCGCGGGGGGAGGGTTGGCCCCTGTGGCCGGCGCGCTCGGCGTGAGGGAAGCCGGTTTTACTTTTCAGAGGAGGCGCTTGTATGAACGCGAAGATCGCATGGCTGTTCGCCTTCGTGCTGCTTTACTGGGCCTACTGCATCTACTGGGGGGTCAAGTGCGCGCGGATGGCGAGGACGGCCGGGGATTACTTTATCGCCGGCCGCCAGCTCTCGATGTGGGTGTTCGTCCTGGCGGCGACGGCGACGTCCTTTTCGGGATGGACGTTCATGGGGCATCCGGGACTCGTCTATCGGGACGGGTTCCAATACGCCTACGCCTCGTTCTACACGATCACCATTCCCTTCACCGGGGTGATATTCCTGAAGCGCCAGTGGATGCTGGGCAAGCGCTTCGGATACGTCACGCCCGGTGAAATGTTCGCCGACTACTTCCAGGGAGACGCGATACGCATCCTCACCGTCATCGTGGCGCTGCTGTTCTCGGTTCCCTACCTCGGGGTGCAGCTCGGCGCCTCGGGCTTCCTGTTCAACGTGCTGACGGACGGCCTGTTCAGCGTCAACGTCGGGATGTGGCTGCTCTCCATCGTCGTGCTCGTCTACGTGGCGGCGGGAGGGTTGCGCGCCGTGGCCTACGTGGACACGCTCCAGTGCGTTCTCCTCGCGCTGGGCATCGTCGTCACCGGCTGCATCGCGCTGAACATCGCCGGCGGCTGGGGCGACCTGAACGCGGGCCTGGCCAAGCTGGCCGCCTCGTCGGTGGGCAAGTGGGGGACGACGAAGGGATACGGCGGGGGCGACTACAACGCCTACTTCGCCATCCCCGGCGTCATCCAGTTCACGGCGGGCCTGGGCAAGCAGACCCCGGTGGGCGGCCTGTGGACGGGCGTCATGTGCCTGACCTACATGTTCGCGCTCATGGGGATTCAGTCCTCCCCCGCGTTCTCCATGTGGGCGTTCTCGAACAACAACCCGCGCCCCTTCGCCCCCCAGCAGGTCTGGGCGTCCTCGGCGGGCATCGGGTTCATCCTGTTCTTCTTCACGGCGTTCCAGGGGATGGGCGCGCACCTGCTCGGCGCCAACCCGGCGGTGACGAAGGCGGGGATCGCCATCTCGGACGTGCTGGCAGGGTCCATCGCCCAGAAGCCCGACTCGCTGGTGCCGCACTACTTCAACTGGATCGCGCCCGCGGCGCCCTGGCTGGTCGGTCTTCTCGCGGTGTGCGCGCTGGCGGCCATGCAGTCCACGGGCGCGGCGTACATGTCCACGGCGGGCGGAATGCTCACCCGCGACCTCTACAAGAGGTATCTGAACCCCACCGCCTCGCACGAGACCCAGAAGGTGGCGGGCCGGCTGGGCGTGGCCGTCATCGTGATCTCGGCGCTCCTCGTGGCGACGTTCTCGCGCGACGCCCTCGTGCTGCTCGGAGGGCTGGCGGTCGCCTTCGGCTTCCAGATGTGGCCCTCGCTGGTGGCGGTGTGCTGGTATCCGAAGATCACCAGGGAGGGCGCCACGTGGGGCCTGGCGGCGGGCCTGCTCGCCGTCATCTTCACGGAGAACTTCGGCCTCACGATTCTCAAGGGAATCGGCATCGACCTGTGGGGCCGCTGGCCGTGGACGATTCACTCCGCCGGCTGGGGCATCATCTTCAACGTGGCGGTGTGCTGGATCGTCTCGTCGAACACGCAGGACAGCGCGGCGGCGGCGCACCGGCAGAAGTATCACGACTTCCTCGCCGAGCACGCCTCGCTCTCGCCGGAGAAGCGGGGCCTCGTTCCCGCGGCGTGGGCCGTGACGCTCGCCTGGATGTTCTTCGGCATCGGCCCCGGCGCCGTCATCGGCAACTGGATATTCGGCGCGCCGGATCAGGGCCCCGGCGGCTGGACGTTCGGGATGCCCTCCATCTGGGCGTGGCAGATTCTCTTCTGGGCGCTCGGGGTGGGCATGATGTGGATGCTCGCCTACAAGATGGAGATGTCCACGGTGCCCGAGACGGAAATCGAGGCGCTGGTCGAGGACATCGGCGACGTGGCTCCGCAGGGGGCGGGCTCATCCTAGCCCCCGCGGAGGGCTGAAAGCGCGCTTCCCGCGCGGGGGAGGGGCCGAGGCTCCTCCCCCGCGCCGCTTTCCCGCCGCCCGGAAGCCGAAGCGACCCCCATGGCCGAGCTGTTCTCCGCGAAATACATGCTGCTCTGGGCGCTCGCGCTGGCCGCCGCGCTGTTCGCTCCCGTGCGCCGGCTGATATGGGTGCTCTACGTCCGGCGCGCGGAGCGCGAGGGCGAGACGGCCCCGGAGGAGGAGCGCCTGGCGCTCAGGCGGCGCGCGGGCGTGACGGCGCTTCTCCTCTGCTTCGTGTTCTCCTACTTCTACATGGCCTACCTCTTCAGGACGCCTCGATGAACCCGCGCGTCCTCAGGCGCTTCGTCAGGAACATGGCTATTCTCATCTTCGCCACGTTCTCCCTGTGGGCGCTCTGGGAGATGTGGGAGCGCGAGGAGCCGGGCGACTACGCCACCCGCCAGGGCGACATCCGCCTGAGCGAGGGCAGCCTCGAGGAGGCGCTGGCGAGCTTCGACCGCGCCCTGCGCGAGCGGCCGAACCACCGGGGCGCGCTCATGGGCCGCGCCCTCGTCTTCATCCGGATGAAGAGATACGACGAGGCCACGGCCGCGCTCGACCGCCTCATCGACCATCTCGGGAAGAGCTTGGACCCGACGGACGCGACGGGCGTCGCGCTCCTGGCGGCGGCCCACGCCAACCGGGGCATCGTCCGCGACAGGCGCGGCCGCCACCGGGAGGCGCTCGCCGACTACGTCGAGGCGCTCCGAATCGACCGGGGCGCGGTGAAGGGCCCCGGCCTCATCGACAGGGTAATCTACGGGACGCCCAGCCCCGCCACGGTGCGCGGCCGCGCGGTCTATCTCGAGAAGCAGCTGGCGCTTCCGCCGGAGGAGCGTCTGCTTCGGGTGCCGGAGCTCGACGCGGCCCAGCGCATGCACAAGCCCTGAGCCTCCGCGCGGGCGTCAGAAGAACCGGATGAGGCCCAGCACGTCCTGGAACAGCACGAGGAAGAAGAACACGGCGGCGATGCAGCCGAAGAGCAGATGCACGTAGTCGGACTCTCCGTCCGGATTCTTCGTTCGGATGGCCTTGACGGCGATGAAGCCCGTCGTGAACAGGAAGAGGAAGTTCACGGCCTGCTGGTTTTCGCCCGCGAACTCGAACATGACGGCCCCCGCTTCACAGGTTCCCGCCGCCCCGCCGGGCGGGCGTCCCGCGGATGCTTTCACGGAGGCGAGACGCGCGTCAAGCGGGGGGCCTTCATGCTTCCCGGTGCGTGATGGAGGGGTTATGCGAGTTCGAGAGTCGTGTTGGTGTATGATTCTTCGGGCCACCCCGAATACGTAGTGGAGAGATCGGCGGAGCCAATGACGCGCCCATGATTCGCGATCATGGATTCACACACGCCGCCGATGGCGTCCCTGATGTTCGCAATGGCGCTTTCTTTGGTGTCGCCCTCGGATACGCAACCTTCCAGATCCAGACACTCGACGACGTATCCGCCGTCCATCTCGTCCGGCTCCAGAGCAACCTGGAACGGGCCATGGCCCGGTATGCTGACAATATACCGCTCCATCATTTGAAACCTCCCTTTTTGCTACTCCGCCCCATTGGTCTTATCTTCGGTTTTCGGCTGAGCGATGGGGCCGAATGAGCTTTCATACTTTTTGATGTTTTCTCCGAGCGCGTCATGTATGCGCTTCGCATGTGCTACGGATGTGACATATCGCCCAACGAGAGAGGCGCTTCCGGGTTCCGGCAATGCCTGAAACAAATCAAAAAGGAACTCTTCTCCTCTGGCATGAGTAATTCTAAGCAGGTTGAAATACTGCGCAGGCACGGAAATGTTCAATTCAACCGAACCCGCTCCCCCCTGTTTGTTTCCATTCTCTTTTTTATCAGGGTTCACCATGCTTCCTCCATAAATATAGCATATTTCATCTATAATCTTCAAATTCCTGAGCTGTCAATCCAGCGGCTTTTATCAGTTTGCTCAGCGTTCCACGCCTCAGCGCATTGTGCTTGGGGATCGAAAGGTGTTTTTGTTCGCCGAATTTTTTGTAGATCATATGGCTTCCCGTCTGCCTGTCAAAAACCCATCCGTCTTTTTCAAATGCTTTGGCCGCGTCATTCCCGGAGATTATCGGTGTTCTGGCCATGTGATGCCCATAACTTTTGCTATCTCCTCCACCATGCCCGGCGACGCTTGGTTGGAAGGGATGATGGTTCACGCTCCCGCACACGCCCTCACCCCGCCACCTCCTCGTCGGGTCTGCCGGCGGCGAGGGCGCTCATCCAGGCGAGGCACAGGTCGCGCGAGCGGTAGGCGCCGTGGGCCCGCGTCTCCTGCTCCTCGACGATGGGGAAGGTGGAATAGACGTAGCGGACGTCCTCTCGGTCGGTCACGCCGTAGAGGCGGAAGAAGACGGCGTCCAGCTTCGCGCGAAGGCGCAGGCGGCGCTCCTCGTCCCAGGGGAAGGGCGGCTTCGCCTCGCCGGCCTCGTCCGCGTAGCCCATGTCGCGGGCGAAGGGCGCCATGTCGTGGGCGGTGTAGGTGAGCTCCAGGACGGCGTCCCGGACGATCTCCCCCGCCGTCTTCGGCCCGAAGCGGGCGGCCTCGAAGGCTTCGGGCGGGACGACGGGGAGCTGCTCGACGATATACCAGGTCAAATGCGTCGCCGGCACCTTCTGGCGAGCGACGAAATCGAACGGCGCGGCGTTCAGGTTCGCGACCATCAGGCTCGCCAACGCGGCTCTGTCTGTCACGGCTTCATCTATCGGGAGGAGCGGGAGCGTATGCCCCGCGCCGCACTTCGGGATGATGGCCGCGATCATGGTTCGCATGTTGGTCGCCGCCGTAACGTCCTTGAAGGCGACGACCCAGGAATCTTTCCAGTTCCATCTTTGCGAATTTTCCCGCACGTAGTAGCGCGGCTTTGGGAGGCGGTTGAAGTCCCGCTTGCTCTCGGCCATGAGCGATTCCTGCTGCCCGGTCCGGAAGATGTTGTCGTCCACGACTGTTACGTCGGCGGCGCGGTGATCGAACGCCTGAACCATCTTGCCCTCGTAGAGCGCGACCCAGTCCGCATCTCCGTTGCGGTAGCGGTTGCCGCCTACGCGCCAGGCGCCCTCCCCGCCGTTCTCCTTGTCCGCTTCCAGCTCCTCGCGCGCGCGGAACAGGCCGGAATCGTTGGCCATGTGAAACATGGTCGAGTACTTCACCGGCCACGCCTTCGCCTCCTCGCCCGCTGAGCGATCCACCAGGATCGGCAGGCGCTCGTAAATGGCGGTGGTCAGCTTCATGTCGCGGTAGGTGCGGAAGACGGGCGCGGTGCCCGTGTTGGGATTGACGCGGGCGAAGTTCTCCGTCCGCAGCATGAAGCGGCGATTGCCGTCGCTGATCTCGGCGAGGTCGTGAAGCCAGACCGCGTATTCGGGCGGCTTCATGACCGGAGACGGGCCGGCGACGAACGCGCAGAATTTGAACGACGCATGAACGTCGGGGAAGAAGGCTTTTCTGTTCTCGAAATCATAAAACGCCCGCAGCCTGCCTTCCGTCGCCACGCCCTTGAAGAATTCGGCCGCCGTCATGTCCGAGGCGATGCCCGAGGGCGTGAGCAGACCGGCCACGCCGTCAGGATTGACCAGGGACATGGCGCGCTCGACGAAGAGCGAATAAAGGTTCACGTCGCCTCCCGATAGCAGGGGGTAGTCGCCGCAGGCTCGCGCCACGCGCGCGGCGCTTGCCGCTCGCTCACTCGCCTGGGCGAACTCCCGGGCGAGCGGGTCCTTCGCCTTTTCGAGGTCGGCGATCATCCGCTCGCGATCCGCCTTGTGTCGGGCGCGGGCGATTTCGGGCCTCCGCGCGGCGAACCATTCCACCTGCTGCAGCTTCATCCTGTCCCAGGGCGGATTGCCGACCACGGCGTCGAAGCCGCCCTCGCGCTCCTCGCCCTCCCAATCCGACCATACGCCCGGAAACGCCGCCTGCCAGCCGAAGAAGCGCTCTTCTTCCATGAGCTTTCGGGACTTCTCCAGAAGAGCGCGCAGGCGCTTCACTCCCCGCCTCGACTTCGGGTCTTCGCCCAAAACGATCCCGACGGGATCGCCGAACGCGCCATGGAAGAAATCCCGAAGCGCGTCCTTGTCCTCCCTTTCCTTTATGTTCAGCCAGTCGAGGGCGTGGACGAAGGAGAGGAAGGCCGCCAGGGGCTTCGTTCCCTCCTCCACCTCGGCGAAGCGTTCCGCGGACTGGCGCGCCTCGGTGATTTCGGCGTCCGTGAGCCGCTCGATCTCCCGCATGGGAGCGGCCGCTTCCTTGGCCCGCTCCAGGCGCTCGCGCAGAAAGAGCGCCCCGCCCCGCTCCTCCGCCCTGTCGATTCCCGCTCTCACCCAAGAGCCGAAGAGGCTGTCCCCGCAGCGCATGTGATGATCCAGAAAGCCCAGCGGCGCGCCCACAGTGAAGGTGTGCAGCCAGAGCGAGACCTTGGCGAGCTCCACCGCCATGGGGTTCTTGTCCACTCCATAGACGCAGCGCTTCAGCACCATGCGGCGGACGATGCGGCGATCGTCCAGCTGCGCGTCATCGACGCGCCAGCCGCTTTCGGCGGCGTTGGCGCGAATCGTCTTGCGGATTTCCTCGATCCGATCGTTGAGCGGCGAGGCGTAGCCATCGATGGCGGCTTCCGCCTCGGCCATCGCCTGAATGACCCGGTCGGCGAGATAATCCGAGAGGTTGACGAGAAAATGCCCCGACCCCATGGCGGGGTCGCAGATTTTCAGCTCCAGGACGCGCTCCGCCGGGTCGAGCGTCTTGAGTTCGGCCATTTGCTCGTCGTCCAGCGGGCGGCGCGCTCCGAAGCCGGGAATCCGCTCATAAAAGGCGTCCGAGCGCGCCTCGATGAGCGGCCCGACCGTCTCCTGGATGACGAGGCCGACCAGATCGTCCGGCGTGTAGTAGCTGCCCGATCCCTTCCGGGCGAAGACGTTGGGGCGGATTGCGACGTCATTCCCGACGCGGACGAGCTCCTGCTCGATCAGACGCTCGTAAATCGAGCCGAGCTGCTGGACGCCGAGGTCCCGGTAGTTGATGTAGCGTCGCCCTTCGGGCGTCTTCTCGAACGAGAGAACGTCGATGACGTTCGCCATGATCTGATCATTGAGCTCAATGCGATCAAGAAGCGGCGTGCGCGCCCTGTCGAAAAGTCCGCCGTTGTAGGGGGGCAGGCCGATGGAGGGGTCGCCCTCATCAATCAGCCGGCAGAGCTCCCTGAACGATGACCAGTGGCTGGTCGCGCTCGTAGAGAACGAAGCCCTGAAATCCTTGCGTCGTCCGGTCTCGTCTCGCTTGCTCCGCAGGCTGTAGTCGTCATAGCGGTCGTCCCGGACGGGCAGAAGGTTGCGATCCTCCGCGTAGAGAATGAACAGAAGGCGGTAGAGGACGACGAGGGCGGCCTCGCGCGCCTCCGCCAGCGGCGCGTCCGGCGCGGCGGCGGCGACGGACGCGGCGAGCTCCGGGAAAACCGGCTTGAATATCTGCTCGAAAATATCGCCGGCGACGCGCTCCTCGTAGCGGCGTCCCTCGTCCATGGCGAGCTGATGAAACGAGCGCGCCTCCGATGAAAGCGGCAGGAAGGCTTCGCGCCGGAACATGAGCGCGAACGCCTTGAGGCAGTGGCGGCGATCGTCTTCGGTGAGGGCGGTCGGCTCCTCGCGGCGGCCGGGGAGGTTCAGGATTCGCGCGAGATCGGCCTCGAAGAACTGCTCGGAGACCGAGCGCGCCCCGGACCAGTAGAGCCGCCAGCGCGCCCCGTTGGTGAGAATCCCCCAGCGGAGCTTGCCGAGCGTCGTATCGTCCAGGCGCCTCAGGTAGCGAAGTATCTGCGTGGAGGGGGCGGTCTCCTCCACCGGGCGCCTGTTGATTTTGCTCAGCTCCTCGGAGAAGCCGAGGGACATCTGGGGGGAGGCCGCGCTCTTCTCGCTTTCCGAGCGGCGATCCAGCGGGCGCTCCCACCGCTTGGATTCCACCAGGGCGAGCCCCAGCCGGTAGCGCGCTGATCCTTCGAGAAATTCGTTGGCTTGGGCCTTCTTCTCCTCGTCCTCGAACAGGAGGCCATCGGGCGCGCCCTCTCGGCCGCGGATGGAGAATTTCTGCTGGCGGAGCCAGGCCGTCCACCCGAGGCGCCCGAGAACGGGCCAGATGAGGTCGTCTTCCGTCTGGCTCTCGTTGGGCGAGAGCTCCCGCGGGAAGCGCTCGAAGATTCTCCTGAGATCGCGCTCCAGCTCGTGAAGCCAGGAATCATCCAGGGTTTTGTATTCGTCCAGATCGGCGATGCCGGAGGCGAGGAAGTCCCCCGTGAACAAGGCGCCCTGAAAAACGGCTTCAAGCCTCTCGCGCCGATCTCCCCCGCTCACGCCCCCGCTCATGTCGCCCGGCTCCTCCGCCCCGTCCGAAAAACTCTCTTTCTCCACGCCCAGCATACCCCGGAAACGCTTCTGGAAACCGTCGTTTTTGCGCTTGCGCCCGGGCTTTTTACGCGATTTCTTCAAAGAAGGCGCATTTGCCCGCACTTGCGGGCCGCTCGGCGTCCCCGCCTCCTCGTATGCTTCACAGGCTCCGCGGGCGGGGCGGGCGCGAGCCAGGCGATTCCGATTCCTGCGAATTCACGGCCTTTTCCGACAAATTCACGGCTTTATCCCGCAAATTGACGGCCGATTCCTGCAAATTTCCGAACGAAAGACGCAGGGGTTTTGTCCGTCAACTTATTGAAAACTATATGTTTGCGGCGAAAGCGGCGTCTCCCGGGGGGCGGATCGAGGCGTTTTCGCCGCGCCCCCGGCTTCGCGCTCTCCCGCCATCTCCCGGAGTTCCTTCCTGGTGAAGTAGGGCGGAAGGAAGGAAGGAAGCGCTCTCGCCGGCGACCAGGTGGCCGATACACAGCGTCCCGCCCAGGAGAGACGCCGGGAGGAGGGCGACCGCGATGAAGCGCCGCGCGTCCTTGGAAGGCGCCTGACCGTAGTTCCTGTCGTATCTGCGCCAGGCGGGGTCTTCCTCGTTCAGGTCGCCCCGGCCGTCCAGCGCAAGGACGCGGCGGGCGCAGCGCCCACCAGGGCGTCTGATCGTGGAGCATGTAGGCCGTGAACAGGCGGTTGATGAGAGCTTCGGGCATCTCCCGCCCGCGCCATTCGTCGTAGGCGAGCTGGAGAAACTGGAGCTCCCCCACCTGGAGGAGGTTCACCGCCCTGGCGACTTCCGCGCGCCGGGCGTTCTCCTCCCGGTCGGGGCGGATGAATGCTTGAAGGAGGGTCATGGCGTCCCCGGCGGCGTTCGCGTCAAGGCCCGAAGAATGCGCCCCACCCTATGGGTTTTCGCCGCCCCGCGTCAATTTCGCTCGGGCGGGATGGGGCTATTCCGCTCCGGCGGAAAGGGGGCGCTGCCTGACGGCCGCTTCGGCCTCATCGGGAAAGAGTGCCGCGCGGGTCTGCTCGAAGAGATGCTTTCCCACGGCCAGCTGCATGGTGGCCGGCATGGCCTTTTTCGCCAGCCGAATCATCTGCGTCGCCTTGTCCCGGATGTCCCACTGGGCGTGGGGGTCTTCCCTGAGCCTCGATACGTGGTAGAGCTCGCGGGCGTTCGAGGCGAACAGCGCGCGCCGCTTGTGCGCGTTCGTGAGGACGTAGGGCGCGGCCGCCGGCGTCTGCGCGGCGATTTTCTCATACGCGGCGTTGGTTTCCTCTACGGCGGCCTCGAATTCGGGCGCCGCGCCCGCCTCGGCGATCGCCTGCGGCATGGCGACGCCCAGGGAGACGTCGTAGGGCTGGGCGTTCAGGGTGGACATGCGGTGACGCTTCAGCTGGCCGAAGCAGGCGGCGGAGAGCGTCACCTCGAACACGCAGCGCACGTTCTCGAATTCGCGCAGGACGGCGTCGTGCCCGCGCATGAGCCGGAAGGTGGAGGCGATGAAGCGCGCGCGCTCCTCCTCGTTCATGCCGCGGGCCGCGGCCTGGCATCGGGACATCGCCTCGCCGGAGGAGGAGTGCAGAAGCGCCGCGGCGACGAGGGCGTCCGCGTCCGGCGTGGCGTCCACGAGGGAAACGTCTTTTTCGGCGAAAAGGGGCGGCGCGGGCTTCGCGTCCTCGCCGGTTTCGCCGAATACCCCGGCCGCCGTCTCCTTGAGCCGCGCCCGGGTGTGAATGTTGTATTCGGTGGGGTCGGTGTATTTCACCAGAGAGGGCGCGACGCCCTCGACCGATTCATGCAGGCGGCGGCCGTATTCCCGGATTTCCGCGAGGGGGTGGGAGGCGCAGCGGCTGATGACGTGCTCGAGGCTCCTCGCGCTGAGCGTCATGCCGATCTGCGATTCCGTGGCGAAGGAGACGATGTAGCGCGCGTCCTCCTTGGCCCAGCCCTCCAGGGTCTTGTGGTTCTTTCTTCCGGCGGCGAGCTCGGGGTTCTGCTCGAAAACCCAGGGCCTCAGCTTTTCATAAAGCGCGTGATAGCAGGCGTTCTGCGCCTTTATAGTCCGGATGAAAAGCCCCTTGAGTCCCGCCTTTTCGATTTCCTCGGGGATGACGAAGTCGTCCTCGAGCAGGATGTAGCGCTGGCTTTTCTCGGTGTAGGCCAGAAGCCTGAACTTCTGGATTTCCTCGACCGCGTAGCGGCTCACGCCGATGACGTCGATGTTGAAGCTCGCGTGCTCGGCCACGGAGCTGTGCCCGTAGCCGAAGATGATGGTCTGGTTGCTCTTGCGCGCTTTTTCCACCTCGAGGCGCGCGATGGCGCGAAGCTCGTCGATGGGCCGGGGGTCCCGGCTGATGTGCGCGTAGGAGGCGCTGATGGGCTCGGGCGTCAGGTTGTCGCGCTCGATGAAGTCGGCGGCCCTTCGCTGGAGCTCCGCCGCCTGCGCGCGCAGCTCGGCCTCGCTCATGGCGTCAAGGCGGCACTCCTCCCAGCCGTGGGCGGCGGGCTCGAGAATCTCTTTTTTCATTTGGCGAAGCAGGTCCGCGTCGACGTTGTGGCCGGCAAGAACGATGCGCATTCGAGAGAGCCGCTTCCGGTTCGGCGGGCGTCCGTGTTCGCTTCATCGGGTGAAGGCGTCATTATGAACCCTGAGCCGCCGGAGGACAAGCGGAAAGTCGGGGAATTGCGCCTCTTGCGCCGCGTATTTTCAGGAGCGCGCGAATTCGGAGGGGATGGAGCGGCCCTCGTTCGCTTGCCGGTTGCGATTTTTTAGGGATTTTGGGATGTTGCGCGGGAGCGTAGCCGCCGAGGGCTTGGCCGCGCCCCGCGCGCGCCCCTCACGGAAAAGAGGAGATACGTGAACCGTCTCGTCGCCCGAGCCATCTCCCTCCTCCTTGTCCTCGCCTCCGTCGGCCTGGGTTTCGCCGCCTCCGAGGCCGGGCGTCCCCGAAGGCGCCCGCCGCCGCTGGTCTCCCTCGGGAAAGTGATCGAGCGTCAGGTGAGAAGCCGCCTCACCGTCGTGGGCAGCGTGGCGCCCTACCGCCGCTCCATCGTGAGCAGCGAGCGCGAGGGACGGGTGCAGGCGGCCCCGCTCAAGGTGGGGGACTTCGTCCGCGCGAACAAAACCGTGCTCGCCACGATTCAGCGGTCGGGCCTGGAGATCGAACTGCGCGTCCTGCGGGCCGAGCTGGAGAAGGCGCGCCAGGATCTGCTGCGCCTCGAACGCGGCAGTCGGCCCGAGGAAATAGCGGTGCTCCGGGCGAAGGCGAAGGAGCGCGAAGCGCGGATGCGAAACGACGAGCTCGAGCTGAACCGCGCCCGCGATTTGTATGAGAGAAAGGTGCTGGACCGCGCCAGCCACGACCGCGCCGAGGCCCGCTTCGAGGCGAGCCGGCAGTTGCACGAGGAGGCCGCCAGCAATCTGAAGATCGCCAGGCTCGGCCCCAGGGAAGAGGAGAAGGCCCGCGCGCGGGCGGAGGTGAGCCGGGCGCAGGCGCGGATCGCCCGGGCGCGCGACGATTTGGCCAAGACGGAGATTCGCTCGCCGCTCACGGGCTTCGTCACCCGGAAGTGGGCGGAAGTCGGGCAGTGGCTGGCCAAGGGCGGCCGGGTGGCCGAGGTCATCGAGCTCGACAGGGTGCTGGTGCAGGCCCCGATTGCGGAGCGGAGCGTCTCCCTGGTGCGCGTCGGGGACGAGGCGCGCGTCGTCATCGACGCCCTGGGGGGACGGACGTTCAAGGGGCGGGTGCGCGGCGTCATTCCCAAAGCCGACCCCAAGAGCCGCGCGTTTCCCGTGGAAGTGGAGATACGAAACACCGATTCCTACGATCTCAAGGCGGGAATGTTCGCTCGCCTGAGCCTGGAATACGGAGAAGCGTCCAGGACGCTCCTGGTGCCCAAGGACGCCCTGATTCTCAGAGCGCGCGGAGCCTCCGTCTTCGTGTTCGAGAAGGGGCGCGTGCGCGAGGTCGCGTTTCAGCAGGGCCGGAGCGTGGACTCTTTCGTGGAGGCGCCCAGCGGCGCGCTCCAGGCCGGAATGCGCGTGGTGGTGAAGGGAAACGAGAACCTCAGGGCGGGCGTCCCCGTTCGGGTTCAGGGCGCCCGGCGAGTGCGCGGCGGCCCCCGTGGGCGGAAAAAGCCCTCCGCCGGCTCGGCGCCGGGACGCAAGGCCGGCGGATGAAGCGGCGCGGAGAAGGCCGGCTCGACCTCGCGCCTGAGCGTCCGGGAAGGGAGCCGCCGGGCAAGGAGAAGCGATGAATCTGCCTCGCGCGTGCGTCAAATACCCCGTCACCACCACGGTGGGCGTCATTCTGGCGGCGCTCTTCGGCGTCATCGGCCTCTACCGGATTCCGGTGCAGATGACGCCCACGGTGGATCGGCCCGTCATCACGGTGGAGACCGGATACGAGGGCGCGGCGCCTCTGGAGGTGGAGGAGGAGGTGACGAAGCCCATCGAGGAGAAGCTCACCTCGGTGGAGGGACTCTCGCGGATGATCTCCCGTAGCCAGGAGGGGAGGTCGCGCGTCGTCCTGGAGTTCGACTGGGGAACGAACAAGGACGTGGCCCGCCTCGACGTCTCGGAAAAGCTCGGGCTGGTCCGCAGCCTGCCGGATGACTCGGACAGATCCACCATCAGCGCTCTGAACTCGGATTCGGAAAATCCCATCGCATGGGTCGTCGTCGAGACGAAGCGCCCCATCAACGAGGTGCGGGTGGAGGGAGACGACGTGATACGCCCCAAGCTCGAGCGCGTGCCGGGCGTGGGCCGGGTCTGGATGTTCGGCGGCCAGGATCGGGAGGTTCGCGTCACGCTCGACTACGCGGCCATGAGCGCGCGCGGAATCACGGTCGCCATGCTGAGGGAGGCCCTGCGGCGCGAAAACAAGAACACCAAGGCGGGGCGAATCGACGAGGGCAAGCGCCGCTACGCCGTGCGCACGGTGGGCAATTTCACGCGGCTCGATCAGCTGCGGAACACCATCGTCGCGCAGAACGCGGGCGGCGCGGTCTATCTGCGCGACGTCGCCAAAGTCGCCTTCGACTACGGGGACGCCGAGCGGCGGATTCGCATCAAGCGGGTGCCCACCATGGGCTTCGGGGTTTTGAGAAAGACCGGCGCCAACACCATCGAGGTGATGGCGGGGGTGAAGAAGGCCATCGCCGAGATCAACGACATCTACGAGGGGCGCGGCATCAGGCTCCGGCAGGTCTATGACGAGACCGACTACATCAACCAGTCCCGCTCCCTGGTGGTGAACAACATCTTTCTGGGCGGCGCGCTGGCGATAGGCGTTCTGCTTCTTTTCCTGGGAAGCCTTTCGAGCGTGCTGGTCATCGGCGTCGCCATACCGGTCACCGTGATCTCCACCTTCATCGTCATCTTCGCGCTGGATCGCTCCATCAACATCATTTCCCTGGCGGGCATGGCGTTCGCCGTCGGCATGGTGGTGGACAACTCCGTCGTGGTGCTGGAGAACATCTATCGCCATCGGGAGCTGGGAAAGAGCAGGCGGGACGCCGCCGTGGACGGGGCGCAGGAGGTCTGGGGGGCGGTTCTGGCCTCGACGCTGACCACGCTCGCCGTCTTCATCCCCGTCGTGTTCGTGCAGGATGAGTCGGGTCAGCTGTTCCGCGACATCGCCATCGCCGTCAGCGCGGCGGTGGCCCTCTCGCTCGTGGTGTCGATTTCCGTGGTGCCGATGCTGAGTTCGCGCATTCTGCGCGACGCGCGCAAGGCCTCCCCGCTCGCCCGCTTTTTTCAGATTCTGGGAATTTACCTGCTGGGCAGGCTTTGCCGGCGAATCTACGCGGCCGTCCTGGGCTGGCTGCTGCGCGGGGCGCTCAGGCGCGTCCTCGCGGCCGCGGCCATCACGGCGGGCGCCGTCCTCCTGGCGGTTCAGTTCTTCCCGCCCATCGACTATCTGCCCAAGGGCAACCGCAACCTCATGTTCGTGTTTCTGCGGACGCCGCCGGGCCTGAATCTCGACGAGGTGGACAGGATCGTCAAGGGGCTGGAGGCGAAGTTCGCGCGCGTCGAGGAGCTGGATCGGTTCTTCGCCGTGGCGCGCGCGCAAAACCCCATCATCGGCCTCATCGCCAAAAAGGAGCATTCCGACCTCCCCTCGATGCGGCGTCTGGTGGGCCGGCTGTTCGGGGCGGTGCAGGGCGTCCCCGGGGTGCGCGCGTTCGTCACCCAGGCGTCCCTGTTCCGGCGGCGGGGCTCGGGCTTCATCGGCGGAATCAACCTCCAGGTGGACATCACCGGAAGCAGCCTGAGCGAGATTCAGCGCGTCGCCGCCGACGTGGGCGCCAGGGCGCGCGGGCTCGAGGGCGTGCGCTTCGTGAATTCGAGCTTCGACCTGGGAAACCCCGAGCTTCAGGTGCGCGTGGATCGCCAGAAGGCGGCGGAGTTCGGCCTCTCGGTCTCCGAGATCGGCGGCGTCGTGGAGACGCTCGTGAACGGAACGAAGGCCGGCCTCTTCCGGGACCGCGGAAAGGAGCTCGACATCGTCCTGCGGGGGCCGCTTTCCGACTTCACCCGGACGCAGGGGATCTCCGAGATCAAGGTGCACACGCCCGAGGGGCGGGTCGCCGCGCTCGGCGACATGGCCGAGGTGCGCGCGGCGCTGGGGCCGACGAAGGTCGAGCACATCGACCGCGACCGCTCCGTGTCCCTGACGGTCAACATCGGAGAGAAGCTGCCGCTTCAGGTGGCCGTCGAAAAAATGAAGAAGGAGGTCATCGACCCGATGCGAAAGACGCTTCCGCTCGGCTATTCGGTGGACGTGAGCGGGCGGGCGAGGGACCTGGAGAGAACCTGGGGTTCGCTCAAGTGGTCGCTTCTGCTCGCGCTTTTGATCACCTATCTGCTGATGGCGGCTCTGTTCGAGGCGTGGAGCTACCCGCTCATCATCATGTTCAGCGTGCCCTTCGCCGCCACGGGCGGCGTGCTGATGGTGAGCTTCATGAACTCGGTGGAGCCCTCGGTGAAGATGGACACGCTCACCATGCTGGGCTTCATCATCCTGACGGGCATCGTGGTGAACAACGCGATTCTGCTCGTCCACCAGACGCTCAACCATTTCCGTTCGGGCCTGCCCATGCGCGAGGCCATCCTCGAGAGCGCGCGCGACAGGATGCGCCCCATCTTCATGACCACCATGACGACCGTGCTCGGGATGTTGCCCTTGGTGATCTCGGCTGGCGCCGGAAGCGAGCTGTATCGGGGGCTGGGCGCGGCCGTCCTGGGCGGCCTGGCGACCTCCACGCTGTTCACCCTGCTCCTGGTGCCGGTGGCGTTCTCCCTGTGGGTGGATTTTCTGGGCTTCCTGCGGCCCGCCGCCTTCGTTCCGCCGAAGCCGGTCGAGGCGGCGGCGCTTGCGGAGCCCGACGGCGGAAACGGCGCGCCGCCGGCGCCCGCCCCGGAGGCGGCCGTCAGGAGCTAGCCGATTCCGCCAGGAACGCATCCACCGCCGCGTTCCATTCAACGTGGGAGCGGCGGTAGCTGTAGTGCCCCCCTTCTTCGAGCACCACGAGCCTCGCGCCCGCTATCGCCTTCTGCAGATCCTCGGCGAAGTAGGGCGGGGTGAGGGCGTCGTCCTTCGCGGCGATGATGAGCGAGGGCTTCTCGATCCTGTGAATTTCCGCGGTTCGGTCGTGTTCGAGCGTCATGTCGAGCCGCGCGGTGATGACCTCCACCGGCGCGATGGTGTCCTTCTGGCGCGCCTCGAGCTCGAGGAGGTTCTCGTACATGTTTCGGAACTGCGTCCACCCGCACGTCCACAGCGAGCTGAACCTGATGTATTCCTCCGTCCCGTAAGCTTCGGCGATCTGCCTGCGCGAGGTCTGGAGGCGTGTCATGTAGGGGTCCGCCTTCGTCCAGGTGTTGGTGAAGACGCAGCGGCCGATTCGATCGGGATGGTCGAGCGCCAGGTTCTGCAGCACGCAGCCGCCCGTGGAGGTGCCCGCCGCGTGCGCCTTTTCGATTCCCAGCGCGTCGAGCAGGGCGACGGCGTCCTGGGCGATGAGGCGGGTGGAGTAGGCGCCTTCGGGCTTGTCGCTCTCGCCCGTGCCCCGGTGGTCGAAGGTGACGCAGCGGTAGCGATCCGAGAAATGGGGCATCTGGAAGTCCCAGGCGTCCAGAAGGCCCATGAGGCCGGGGATGAACAGGAACGCCTCCCCCTCTCCGCGTTCCGCGTAGTTCAGGCGCACCTCACCGGCTTGAATGCGGGGCATGGCTTCTCCTTTGGAGGCTATTCGCTCTCATCGTTCAGGATTTCGGCCACCTCGACGCGCCGGCCCTCGCGCGCCGCGCGCGCGCCCGCGCGGATGACGGCGAGAGAGGCGACGGCCTCCTCCCCGCCCATCTCGGGGGGCGCGCCTCCCCGGACGGCGTCCGCGAACTCCTCCAGCTCCTCGAGGATGGCGTCGTTCTTCTCGCAGGCCACCGGCCGGGGCGCCTTCTCCCCCCGGTAGAGAACGCGCAGGCCGTCGAACAGCGCGTAGTAGGCGGTGGCCTCTTTTCCGTAGACGTTCATCAGGTAGTACTCCGAGGCCGAGGCGTAGCTCGCCGCGAGGTTCGAGATGGCGCCGCATTCGTGCTCGAGGATCAGGTTCGCCACGTCGGGGTTCTCTCCGGGCAGGACGAGCTGCGCGGCGCGCCCCGATACGGCCGCGACGGGCCCCAGGAGGTAGGTCAGAACGTCCGCGTAGTGAATCCCTATCTGGAGCATGACGCCGCCCGGCATGGCCTCGGACTGATAGCGCCAGTGGCCGGGCTCGAACCTGCCCTCGCGGTCCCTGCTGATGTTGCACTCCGCCTGCACCAGCCTGCCGAATCCGCCCGCCTCGATCTCGCCCTTGATCCAGCGAAAGTGGCTCTCCCGCCGCCTCTGATAGCCGATGGCGAGCACGACGCCCGCCTCCGCGCAGGCCCGGGCGATCGCGCGGCCGTGGGCGACCGTGTGGGCGATGGGCTTGTCCAGAAAGACGTGCTTGCCCGCCCGCGCCGCCGCCCGGGTGGTTTCGAGGTGAACGTGGTTGGGCGTGGTGTTGATGACGGCCTCGATGGAGTCGTCCGCCAGAATCTCCTCGTAGCTCGCCGCCGCCGCGCAGCCGTATTTTTCGGCGAAGGCGGCGCGCTTCTCCTCCGAGCGCGTGAAGCAGGCGGCGATCTCGATTTTGTCGGTCTTTTGAACCGCGTCGGCCAGAACGTCCGACCACCAGCCCATGCCGAGCGACGCCGCGCGGAGGGGTTTTCCGCTCATTGTCGGGACTCCTTCGCGCGCCGCCGGAGGAGGCGCCTCATTCAAAGGCGGCGCCCACCGCCTCGACGGCCGCGCGCGCGATGGCCTCGTCCTGCTCCCAGTCGCCCCCGCTCACGCCGATGCCGCCCATGCACTCGCCCTCGTGGAGAATCGGGAAGCCGCCCTCCATCGCCGTCCAGCGCCCGGGCCCGGCGGCGAGGGCGAGGCCGAGGGCGTGCGCCGTGTCGAGATGCTGCGCCTGCGCGCCCCGCGTGGTGGTGGGGCGCCTGTTCGAGGCGGCGCAGACCGCCTTCGTGGTGGAGGAGTGCGCCGTGTGGAAGCGCCCGCCGTCCATGCGCTCGAGCAGGAGGAGGCGCCCGCCCGCGTCGGCGATGGCCACGGTGACGGCGATTCCGAACGCCTCCGCCCTGGCGATGGCGGCGGCCATCATCATTTTCGCGCCCTTGTTGGTGAGGCGGTGCGTCCGGGCGAACGGCATGGCCTGGCCTCCTCGCGTCGGCGGGCTTCGGGCGAGCCGCCGTTCGCTTCGATGCGGCGGGTTTTCGGGCGGCTTGGGGAATCTAGGGGAGGGCGAGGGAAATGTCAACGATTCCGGCGGAAAGCGCGCCGGGAGACGCCCGGGTCTCCGGCGGGGCGGGCGGGGGCGCAAATGCGGGCGGATGCGCGCAAACGCCGCGGCCTTGCGAAATACCCCCTCCCGGCGCCCCCTGATTCCCATAATCTTTTTATTTTCAATGAGTTGATATTTTTTTCGCGCTCCGAAGGGTCTTGAATTTGTCGAAAAAAGGCGTGAATTTGCGGGATAAAGGCGTGAATTTGTCGGATTTTGTCGAAAACGGGATCGTTTTCATTATGGCGCGGACGGAGCGCGCGCCACGCCCTCGCCTTCGTCCTCATCCGCTTCCCGAAATCCATGCGTTCGCCTCCTCCCTTTCGCGGCGGATTCTCGCGCATTCAGGGGAAAGCCCGACAGGCGCAAATGCGGGCAAATGCGCGCGGCGACCGGGCGGGGGCGGCAACGGTTTCGTAGGGGCGGCCCCCTGTGGCCGCCCGTCGTCAATGGCGAGGATGGGGTGGGGATATTGTAGGGGCGGTTCGAGAACCGCCCGTTTTCAGGAAGACAATCAAAACCCTGGATTCCGGCCTTCGCCGGAATGACGGCGGAATGAGGACGCGGTGCGGACAACCACAGGGGGTTGTCCCTACGATTCCGATTCGCGCGTCATCGCCGGGGCGACAACGGGGCGCATATATGCGCCCCCTACGGGCGGGTGTGACGGTTTCGTAGGGGCGGTTCGTGAACCGCCCGTTGCGATAATCGATCGCCGCGCGAATTCGTGTCCATTACGGGTGGCGGCGATTTTGATTTGCGTAGGGGACGCATTCATGCGTCCCGCCCGGCGTTTCGCGGGGATGCGGGTTTCATGTTTTCGTAGGGGCGGCCCCGGGGAGGGGCCGCCCCACGATTCGGGAACCGCCCGTTTTGAAGGCAGACGATCAAAACCCTGGATTCCGGCTTTCGCCGGAATCCAGAGCCGGGGCGCGGGGCGGCAAACGGGCGTTCCCCGCCAATCCATGCGCGGTTTCATGGTTTCGCAGGGGCGGCGCGTGAACCGCCCGTTTTGACGGCATGGGCCGACAACCCGGCGATTGCCCGTTCGGTCGGCGGGGCGGGTCGTTCCCGAACGACCCCTACGGGATTTTCACGCCCCGGCGGAATGAGGAACCCGGCGCGGACAACCACAGGGGGGTGTCCCTACGGGATTGAATCGCCGCCGCGTGAATCGCGCCGACCCGCGAACGGGGCGCAAGAATGCGCCCCCTACGGGCGAAATGCGCGAAGGACAATCACGGAACGCGGGGGCCATGTTTTCGTAGGGGCGGTTCGAGAACCGCCCGTTTTGAAGGGAAGGCAATCAAAACTCTGGATTCCGGCCTTCGCCGGAATGACGGGATTCCGGGGCGGCGCGCGGCGGAGGGAAAATCCTCGTTGCCGTCTCGATGTTGCTCCCCGTCGGATCGAAGGGACGCCGGGATTGGCCTTTCGCCGTCATTCCGGCGAAGGCCGGAATCCAGAACCGGGGCGCGCGGCGGCAAACGGGCGTTCCCGGTCAATCCATGCGCGGGTTCATGGTTTCGTAGGGGCGGCGCGCGAGCCGCCCGTTTTGACGGCATGGGCCGACAATCCGGCGATTGTCCGTTTGGTCGGCGGGGCGGGTCGTTCACGAACGACCCCTACGGAATGTTCGCGTATCGGCGGGATGGGGACGCGGCGCGGACAACCACAGGGGGTTGTCCCTACGGGATTGAATCGCCGCCGCGTGAATCGCGCCGACCCGCGAACGGGGCGCAAGAATGCGCCCCCTACGGGCGAAATGCGCGGAGGACAATCACGGAACGCGGGGTTTATGTTTCCGTAGGGGCGGCCCCTCCCCGGGGCCGCCCCACAATTCGAGAACCGCCCGTTTTGACGGGAAGGCAATCAAACCCCTGGATTCCGGCCTTCGCCGGAATGACGGCCGGGGATGCCCCTACGGGGCCGGATGGCGTGATTCATCCGTAGGGGACGCATTCATGCGTCCCGCCCGTCGATCGGCGGGGGACGCGGTTTTTTTGATTTCGTAGGGGCGGTTCGGGAACCGCCCGTTTTGACGGGAAGACGATCAAAACCCTGGATTCCGGCCTTCGCCGGAATGACGGGATTCCGGGGCGGCGCGCGGCGGAGGGGAAATCCTCGCCGCCGTCTCGATGTTGCTCCCCGTCAGATCGAAGGGACGCCGGGGTTGTCCTTTCGCCGTCATTCCGGCGAAGGCCGGAATCCGGAACCGGGGCGCGGCGGCGAACGGGCGTTCCCGGCCAATCCATGCGGGGGATTCATGGTTTCGCAGGGGCGGCGCGCGAACCGCCCGTTTTGACGGCATGGGCCGACAACCCGGCGATTGTCCGTTTGGTCGGCGGGGCGGGTCGTTCACGAACGACCCCTACGGGATGGTTGCGGATTGACGGGGTGAAAATGCGGCGGAGGACAACCACAGGGGGTTGTCCCTACGGGATTGAATCGCCGCCGCGTGAATTCGTGTCCATTGCGGGTGGCGGCGATTTTGATTTGCGTAGGGGACGCATTCATGCGTCCCGCCCGGCGTTTCGCGGGGATGCGGGTTTCATGTTTCCGTAGGGGCGGCCCCTCCCCGGGGCCGCCCCACGATTCGAGAACCGTCCGTTTTGAAGGGAAGGCGATCAAAACCCTGGATTCCGGCCTTCGCCGGAATGCCGGGATTCCGGGGCGGCGCGCGGCGGAGGGGAAATCCTCGCCGCCGTCTCGATGTTGCTCCCTGTCGGATCAAAGGGACGCCGGGGTTGGCCTTCGCCGGAATGACGGCCGGGGCGGAGATCGAACCGGCGGGGGTTTCCATGAAAAAACCGGGCGCAGGGACGATTTCGCGCGTCCCCGCGCCCGGCCGTGAATCCGTCGGGCGTTCCGCGCCCCTAGAAGCTCACCTTCAGGGACGCCGAGCCGCCGTATTCGCTCGCCTCGCTCCCGCTCGCCTCGTAGTGGCCGGAGAGGGTGAGCGTCCCGTTTCGGCCCAGGGGGAGGGCGCCGCCCAGACCCAGGCGCACGGCGGAGGGCTGGACCGCCGTCTTGAGCTCGACGTCGTCGATGCCCACGCTCGTCTCGTCGGAGAGCTCGCGCACGAGGCCCGCCGAGAAGAACAGCGTCCGCCCCGCTTCCCCCTTCTCCAGGGTGAAGCCCGCGCGCGCCTTCACGCTCCGCGCCTTCTCCACCGAAACGCGGGCGGCCGAGCCGACCGAATCCGTGAAGGCGTTCAGGTCCGCGTTCGACCAGACCAGCCCCAGGGTCGGGGTGACGGCCAGGCGGCCGCCCATGAGGGAGGAGCGGCGGCCGACCTCCACCCCGAACGCCAGCCCCTTGCCGCTGGCGTCCTTCTCCAGCGCGCCGCTGGCGGAGGACTCGAACTCCGCGTCGAACCAGGTGGCCTGCCCCGATACGTCCAGGTGGAAGCCGCCCCAGAGCCAGGTGGCCGAAGCCCCCGCGCCGATGCCGGTCACGAGCGTCTCGCCCACGCCCGACATCTTCGCCTTGCCCCGGAGGAGGTGCGCCGAGAGGCCGAGGATCGCGCCCGCGCCCCGGAAGTCCACGCCCGCGCGTCCGCCGGCGACGTCGTAGTCGTAGCCGAGCTCCCGCGTCGAGATCGCCTTGTCGGCCGTCCATTCGCCGCTCGCGGCCTCCACGCGCGCCCAGGCGCCGTCCGCCCCGCGCGGGGCGCTCATGCGCTCCGAGAAGGTGGGCGTCCGGGTCATCGCCAGCAGGAAGGAGGGCAGCGCCTCGTAGAGCTCGCAACGCCCGTCCTGGGCTATCGAGCAGTCGAATCCTCCCACGGGAAGCTCCGAGACGTCGAACAGGGACGAATTTTCCGCGTCCCCGTCCACCGGCGCTTCCGCGAAGAAGCCGGTGGCGCGGCCCGCCTCGTCCACCTCGACGACCCGCACCCGGCTGACGCCCCGGATTCCGCCGCTCACCCGCTGAAGAGCGGCGCGCGCCGCCTGCTGCGTGGCGCTCGTCCCGCGCAGCTCGAGCGTGGTCGCCGCGTCGCCCCGAATGGCCGCGTCCGCCCCGTTCGCCTCCACGCGGCCCGCGAGGCCGATGGTCACCGTCCCGCCGCCGGTGAGACGCACCGCCGCGTCCGCGCCCGAGGCGCCCCGCACCGCGCCGTGGATGATGATGACGGCGGGCCCCGGGTCGTTCACGAGAATCGCCCGGCCCGAGGAGCCGGCGACGAGGACGCCCGTCCTGTAGACCGTGAGCCTGCCGCCGCCGCCCAGGTGCACCGCCGCGTCCGAGCCGCCCGTCACCTCGCCATGCACCATGACGTGCTGGTCGAGAATGCCTTCCGAATCCATCCCGGCGCCCGCTACGTAGACGCCCGCCAGGGCGCCCTTCACGATCGCGCCCTCGGCGATGGTGACGCGGATTCCGCCGTTCGAGTCGTGCTGCGTCCCGTAGAAGGCGCGGACGCCGTCGCCGCCCCCGCCGTCGATGGAGCCTCCGTTCACGGCGACGCGGATGTCGCCCGTGTTGAACCTGCTTCGCAGCGCCCGCACCTCGCTCTTCCAGGCGTCCGAGGCGCCGGTCACGCCCTCGAGGGCGGCGTCCACGTCCCCGCCCGTCGCCAGCGCCCGCAGCACCGCCGCTTCCTGCTCGGAGAGGTGCCGCCTCAGGACGTCGCGCAGGATGGTCAAGCGGCCCGAGGCGGACTCGCCCAGATACGCGATGATCTCTTGGTCGCTGTAGGCGCCGTCGCCGTCCGCGTCAATGTCGTCGCGCCCCGGAATCGCCCCCAGCCTCCTGTCGGTGAGCACCGCCCGGAAGCGCGCCACGATGGCCTCCGCCCGCGCCTTCACCGCCGCGTCGGTCGAGGCGATGTCGAGCAGGGCGGTCCGTTGCGCCGCGCTCCTGATCTCGCCCGGGTCGTCGCCCGCCCCCGCGACCCTGTTGAGTATCCGCCAGGAGAGGACCTCGGCGTCGATTCCCGCCAGCCCCTTCGCCGACCGCATGACCTCCCCCGCCTGGAACTCCTGGGCGAACTCGATGGCGTGGGCGACGCCGTTGGCGGGGGCGCCGCCGGTCCGGCCCTCCGGCAAGGTGAACGAGCCCGTCCAGACGACGTCGATGAGGGGCTCGTCCGCCGCCGCCCCCGTTCGCGCGTTCGCGTGCGGGACGGTGGCATAGACGCCCTGAAGCGCCGTGATCGCCCCGCCCTGCTCGATCCTGATGCGCCCTTTCGCGTTCCGGCGATCCGACAGATACGCCCAGAGTCCCGCGTTGTGCATCGCCGTCAGCGTGGCGCCCTTCGAGACGCTCGCCTCGGCGGAGCCGCCCTCGTTGTTGATCACCTCGACGGCGGGCCTGCTGAGCGACTCCGGGGCCTTGACCGACCCGCCCGCGACCTCGACCCTGGCGGTCGCCTCGTTCTCGGGAGCGGGAGAGTCCGCGCTGTCCTCGTTGCGCCAGCGTCCTATCTCGGCGTGAATGGCGGCGAGCCTGTTGCCGCGGATTTCGCCCGCCTCCTGCCTGACGAGGACGTCGCCCGCGCCGGCGCCCTCCTTCCGCGCCCAGACGCCGCCGGGCCCCGTGACGTCGCCCCTGTTCACGATCGTGACGTCGCCCGCGCCGTCGTCCTCGGAGAAAATGCCCACGCCGTTGAGCGCCGTGATGGTCCCGGCGTTCTCTATGCGGAAGTCGCCCGCGCCCCCGTTCCAGACGTGGATGCCGTTCGCGGCCCCCACGTCAATGTCGGCGGCGTTGACGATCTCGGCGCCGCTCATGTTCATGGCGCCCACGCTCACGTGGATGCCGTGCGCCCCCCCCTCCGCCGTGGTGATCTCGCCTTCCGTGGCGGCGATCCGGATGGCGCCGCCCCCCTCCGTCGAATCGTGCGCGACGTGGATGCCGCGCGCGCCATGCCCCGACGTGGTGATGTCGCCCGAGCTCTCGACCGAGAGGCTCCCGCGGCCCATCCCCCCGTAGATTTCGACGCCGTGCGATGCCGTGCCCGACGTGGTGATGTCGCCCGAATGCTCGACCGAGACGGCGCGGGCGTCGGCGGCGCCCGCGTGATGTCTGGCGTCCACGTGAATGCCCTCCGCGTCCGCCGCGCTCGCCGTCCTGATGGTCCCGCTGTTGACGATTCTGTAGAGCCCCAGGCCGTCGGCGTCCACCTGGATGCCGCGCGCGCTCCCGGCGCTCGTGGCGATGGAGCCCGAGTTCGTGACCGTGGTCGTGGTGTCGGCGGTTCTGTCGTCGCCGCGGCCGCCGGACCAGTCCAGGACGCGGATGCCGGACTTGAGCCAGCTGGTTCCGCCCGTCTGCGCGGTCGTGATGGAGCCGGAGTTGGTGACCGAGGTGTCGCCCGAGCCCCTGGCGTCCATCAGGATGCCGAACTCCGTGGAGTGGATCGTCGCCGCGCTCGAGATGCTGTGGTCGCCCGTGTTGTCGCTCTCGATCGTGAGCACGAAGACGCCGTATCGCTTCATCGGATTGGAGGCCGTGCCGATGTTCACCCCACTGCCCAGGGTCACCGTCGTCGAGTCGGCGGCCTTGCCGAACTGATGGACCTGGACGCCGTGGTTCATCTGGGTGGCGTGCTCGGTGATCGTCACGTCGTTGCTGCCGTCGCCGACCCTGAGCGTGACGGCGCGCGACGCGCTGTCGCCCGACCCCTGCGCGGCGGTCCGTATGACGATGGCGGCGTTCGTCCAGGAGTTGGGGGGCGCCGGGGCGGAGATCGCCGTCGCCGACCCGCCCGTGACGGTGAGCGTGACGGGGCCGGCGACGCCGTCGCCCCAGCCGTCGGCCACGTCGTAGCGGATGCCGCTGGCGTATGCCTGGTTCGAGCAGGCGGCCGCGCCCGAGGCGAGCGCCCCGCACTGGTTCCGGGGGTCGGACGGCGTCTGCGCCCGCGCCGTCCCCGGCGCGAGGAGGAGCGCCGCCGCCAGAAGAGCGGCGGAGAGCGCGGCGCGCCCGAAACGGCGGAAAAATCCGGTTCTGCCGGGTCGTTCTGGAATGCTCATGTCATCTCCCAAAGCTTTCGTTGACGGTTGCGTTCATCCGTATGCCGTATGCGCGGGAAGGGCGAAGGGCAGGATGATTCGCTCGCAAGCCGGCGTAACGCGAAAAGCCCCCCCCCCCCGATGGGGAGGGGGAACCGGACGCGAAATCGACGCCCATTTGCTACCACGACCCGCGCCGCGCGTCAACCGGCGGGGGAGGCGGGGGCTTCGCCTTCGCAGGGGCGGGGGCCCCGTGGCCGCCCGAGGCGATGATCGTCCGCCGATCGGGCTCCATCCCGGGGTGACGTGGACGCCCGAGGCGCGTCCCGCTCAGGGGTTCTCCCCGCTCCCCGTCCGCCTGATGAGCTCCGTGAGGGCGGTCATCGACTCGTCGTGCTGGTGCTTCAGCGCCGCCATCGCCTCCTCGTGCCGCTTCTGGGATTCTTCCCGTTCACCGGCGAGGGCGGTCATCGACTCGTCGTGCTGACGCTTCAGCGCGGTCATCACCTCCTCGTGCCGCTTCTGGGAAGCCGCCCGCTCCTCGGCGAGAGCGGCCATCGTCTCTTCGTGTCGTTTTTCCGAGGCCGCCTGCTCCGCGGCGAGCGCCGCCATCACCTCCTCGTGCTGACGCTCGGAGAGCGCCGCGCGCCGCGCGCCGCCGCGCTCCATGAGGCGAAGGCCGTAGGCGATCAGGGCGACCTGCAAAAGACCGATCGCGTATTGTCCGATGACCCCCCACTTCTGAAACTGGATTGTCGCGTTCTGAAACTCGATCGTCGCCAGTTCAAATTCCGTCATCGTCCGTCTCCCCGCTCCCGGTTCGCGCATTCACGCCGGAGGATCCCGCATATCATACGAGATCGGGAGCGGCGCGGCAACGCCAATCCCCGATGGGGCGCATATATGCGTCCCGCGCTTTTTGGCGTTGAATGCGCGGCGGGTCGTTCCCGAACGCCCCCTACGGGCGAAATGCGCGAAGGAGGGCCGCGGGGGCGGGATTTCGCAGGGGCGGCCCCTCCTCGGGGACGCCCCGCAACCCGCGAACCGCCCGCTCCGCGTCAGTCTTCTCTCGACCTGAATTTTTTGTAGGCGACCGGGATGAGGGAGAGGACGGCGAGTCCCCCCAGGGCGAGGAGCACCCGGGGCGTCAGGACGCTCTCGACGGAGAACGCGCCGCCCGCCTCGAAGATGTCGCCCAGGCCCGCCCCCACCGAGGCGAAGACGAAGGAGCCGGGGATGATGCCGATGAGGGTGCCGACGAAATAGACGCCGGGGGAGACCCCCAGAAAGGCGGGTGCCAGGTTCACCACGAAGAAGGGGAACAGGGGCACGAGCCGGAGGACGAGCAGGTAGCTCAGCGCGTTCTTCCGAAAGCCGCGCTCCATCTTCCGAAGCCAGGGCCCGGCCCGCGCGCGCAGGGGGTCGCCCAGCGCCGTCTTCGCCGCCATGAAGAGCAGAAGCGCGCCGCTCGTCGCGCCGACGACGATGTAGAGCGCCCCCCAGAGGGTTCCGAACAGGAAGCCGCCGGTGATGCTCATCACCGCGCCCCCGGGCAGGGAGAAGGCCGTGACGGCGGTGTAGGCCAGCACGTAGGCGAGGACGGCGAGCGCCCCGTTCGCGCGCACCCACCCCTGGAGCGCCTCGCGGTTCTCGCGCAGCGCCTCGAAGGTGAGGTAGCGGTCGAGCCCCGACCAGAAGAACAGGACGAGGACGGCGAGGAGCGCCGCCGGGAGGAGGACGCTCCTGGGCGAGAGTTTTCGCCGGGCTTTGGTGTCGCTCATGCCTGGGCGGCCGCCTTCACGGGGAATCCGGGAGCGCTGGACGGCCGAAATATACGCGGGCGCCGCGCCGCGCGTCAAGCCGCCGGATTGCCCGCCGCCGCCCGCCTCGGCTATCATCGCGCCTCGGCTGTCCGGGGAGGGCGCGGGCCTTGGGTCTCAGAAGGTGGAAGGACAGGATGGTGGCGCGGCTTTTGACGCGCCGGCCGGGGCTGGTGCGGCGCTGGGCGGGGAGCCGCGACTTCTCCGGCCCGGCCGGCGAGACGCCCTGGACGCCGCTTGCGAGGCCGCTCGCCGAATGCCGGGTCGCGCTCGTGACGACGGGCGGGGTTCACCTCGAGGCGCAGGCGCCCTTCGACATGGAAAACCCCGACGGCGACCCGACGTTCCGCGAGATACCCGCGGACGCCGCGCGCGGGGATTTGACGATCACGCACGATTACTACGATCACCGCAGCGCGGACGCGGACCTGAACGTCGTCCTCCCCCTGGATCGGCTCGGGGAGCTGGCGGAGGAGGGCGTCATCGGCGGGGTCTCGCCCCTGCACCTGAGCTTCATGGGTCACATCGACGGCGACCTCGCGCCCCGGCTCATCGAGGAGACGGCGCCCGAGGCGGCGCGGTTGCTCGGGGAGGCGGGGGCGGACGCCGCGCTGCTCGCTCCCGCCTGAGGGCTGTGCCATCGCTCGGTCGGGCTGATACAGAACGCGGTGGAGAGGGCGGGGACGCCCAGCGTCTCGCTCACCCTGGTGAAGGAGATCACCCTTCAGTTGCGCCCGCCGCGGGCGGTTTTCCTCCCCTGGCCGCTCGGCCACCCCTTCGGGAAGCCCGGACGCGCCGAGCAGCAGCGCGCCGCGCTCCGCGCCATGCTCGGCCTGCTGGAGACGGCGGACGCCCCCGGCGCGCTCATCGAGCCGGATATTCCCTGGTAGGGATTCGCGGGCGCGCCGCCCGGATTTTCCTCGACACGCGCCCCCTTTCGTGGTTCAATTCCGGAAAACCATTCAAGGCTTGGAGAGGAGATTGCCCATGGACGCGGCCCTCGCCCCCGGCCCGCCCCTCGCCGCGCTCGCGGCGGATTTGGCGGAGGCTCACGACAGGGGGCTCCGGGGGCGCGACTTCGTTCGCGCGGCGGAGCCGGGCCTCAGGCGCCTGCTGGCCTCGGGCGACTTCCTCCCGCCCGAGGCGCTGCGGCCCTCGGATTCGGGCTACGCGCGCCATCCGCTCCATCGGGACCCGGAGGGGCGCTTCGTCCTGGCGGCCATGGTCTGGAAGCCCGGCCAGGGCACCCCGATTCACGACCACGACGGCGCCTGGGGGGCGCTCGGCATGGCGCGCGGCGGGCTGGAGGTGGTGAACTATTTCGCGGACGCCGAGGTAGCCGAGGGGGAGGTCGCGCTGAGGAGCGACCCGCCCCACGCGCCGACGGCGGGCGGGCCGAACGCGGTTTGCGGCTGCGCGGACATCCATTCGGTGCGCAACCGGCGCGGCGACCTGGCGGTCTCCATCCACGTCTATCCGCGCGATCTGGAGGCGTGCCACTTCTTCGAGCCGGTGGCGGGGAAGGAGAACCGCTTCCGCGCGCGCCGGGTCGCCCTCTCCTATTCGGACGACTCCTCCTGAGAGAGTTACGGGAGCGTCGGCGCGCCTTCTCCCGCTCGCGGTGGCGAATTCTCTCCCGTTTGGCGTATCTTTCGCCGAAAGAGGGGGCGGAATCCCCCGGCGCCGCCTCCCGTTCTCCAAAGAGGTCGATATGCGCGGCAAGGGCGGCTGGTACGCCGGCTTCGAGAAGGTCTCGAACTTCCGGATGGCGTTCCGCGAGTGGCGGCCGGCGCGGCGAAATTCGCTTTTGCCCGTGGTCGCGCTGCACGGCTCGCTGAGCCGGGGCGGCATGTGGAGCGCGACGGCGGAGGGGGCGGGCGCGATTCGCATGATATGCCCGGATCAGAGGGGATACGGCGGGACGGAGGACCCGGGCGGGGGCGACGCCGCCGCGGACTTCGCAAGGGACGTCATCGGCCTGGCCGACGCGCTCCTGCTGGATCGCTTCGTCGTGATGGGGCATTCCTTCGCCGGCGCCATCGCCCTGGCGGCCGCCGCCGCGCGTCCGGAGCGCGTCGCGGCGGCCGTGCTGGTGGACCCGACGACGCCGGGCGGGGCGGACGCCCGCGCGGGCCTGGAGGCGGCGCGGGCGCGGCCGACGGAGTTCGCCGGCCTGGAGGAGGCGCGCGAGTTCGTCGCCTCCCACGAGGAGGGATACTGGCCGCCCGCGCGGACGAGGCGCTTCCTCTCGGACGCGCTGATCCTTGAGGGGGCGAACGGCGCCTGCCGGGTTCCCTGCGCGAGGAGCAGGCTTCTCCGGCTGCGCGAGTTCCAGGCCGGCCCCGCCGCCGACTACGACCCCGTCTTCTGGGCGAAGCGGGCGAAGCGCCCCGCCCTCGTCTTTCGCGGGGAGAAGAGCGCGCGCTTCTCCGCCGAGGCGGAAGCGTCGCTGATGCGCGCCCTGCCCGAAGGCTCGCGCGCGGTTGCGTGCGCGCGCGCCGGCCATTTTCCCACCGTCTCCCAGCCCTCCCTCGTGGAGCGCGAACTCAGGAAATTTCTGGCAGCGCTGCGATGAACAGGACGGGCGGCGGCAGGCTTCACATCGAAACCGAACTCAGCCGCGACCTGGGGCTGACCTCCGCGCTTTCCATCGGCGTCGGGACGATGATAGCGGCGGGCATCTTCACGCTCTCGGGCCTCGCCGTCCGCGATGTGGGCTCCTCCGCCGTCATCGCCTTTTTGCTGGCCGCGCTCGTCGCCGCGTTCACCGCGCTGACCTACTGCGAGTTCTCCGCCCTCTATCCGGAGTCCGGCGAGGGCTATCTCTACGCGAGGAGAACGTTTCCACCGCCGCTCGCCTATCTGGTGGGGTGGACGCTGGTGCTGGGCTACGCCTCCTCGTGCGCCTTCTACGTCAGCAGCCTCTCCTCCTACTTCAACGAATTCGTATGGCGCTCCCCCTATGAGCAGATATCCGGAACCCTGGGACTCGTCTGCCTCGTCCTGCTCAACATCAAGGGAACGAAGGAGTCGGCCCGCTTTCAGATCCTCATCACGGCCGGCAAGGTCGTCCTCCTCGTCTGGTTCGTCTTCGGCGGGCTGGGCAGCCTGGACCTGGACGCGCTGGCGGAGAGGATGAGCGCGGACGTTCCCCGGATCGGCGCGACGGCCGGCCTGGTCTTCATCACCTTTTTCGGCTTCTCGGCCATCGCGGCCTCGGCCGGGGAGGTCGTCAACCCCGTCAGGACGATCCCCCGCGCCATCTTCCTCTCCATGGCCATCGTGACGGTTCTCTACACCCTGGTGGTATTCGTCATCATCGCCGCGAACCTCACGGAATACACGGAGGCGGCCATGGGCCGCGCCGCGCGTCTTTTCCTGGGCCCCGTCGGCGGCATGGTGATCGTCGTGGGCGCGCTTTTCTCGATGATCTCCGCCTCGAACGCGTCCATTCTGGCGGGCTCGCGCGTCGTGCTGTCCATGGCGCAGCTGGGGCATCTGCCCTCCGGCATCGCCGCCATCAACCCGAAGACGCGCACGCCCATCATCGCCCTCATGCTGGTGGGAGGCGCCATCATCCTCTTCGCGCAGAGCTTCCGCCTGGAGAAGCTGGCGCACTTCGCGGACGCCATTCTCCTGCTGGCGCTCATCTTCGTGAACGCCGCGCTCATCCTGCACCGCAGGAAGTTCCCGGATCTGCCGAGGCCCTTCCGCGCCCCCCTCGTGCCGCTGCTGCCGCTTCTGGGAATCGGCGCGAACCTCTATCTGCTCTCGCTGACGCTCCGCCACCCCGAGCCGGCCGTCATGGCCGCCCTGTGGCTGATCGTCGGGATGCTCGGCTTCCTGGCCTGGAAGGGCGCGCAGGCGGAGGAGGAGCTGCTGCCGGGCGAGCCCGCCCGCGTCGCGCAGGTCAGCATGGAGGGCGGGGAGAGCGACTTCCGCGTGCTGGTTCCCATCGCCAATCCGACGAACGCGGCGCCCCTGATCGATCTGGCGTCGGCCATCGCCGGGGACAGGGGCGGCGAAATCCTCGCCCTGCGGGTCGTCTCCCTGCCCGAGCAGTCCCCGCCGAGCCGCGAGGCGTCCTACGTCGAGCGCGAAAGGAGAATTCTGGAGCAGGCCCACGACCGCGCCCGGGCGAACGGCGTCAGGCTCCATTCGCTGGTGAGCATCGGCCGTAGCCCGGCGCGCGTCATCCTGGAGACGGCCAGAGAGCGCCATTGCGATCTGATCGTCCTCGGCTGGAAGGGCTATACCTCCACCGCCAACCGCATCCTGGGCGAGATCGTGGACGACGTGGTCCGCCTCGCGCGGGCGGACATCCTGCTGGTGAAGCTCGTGGGCGAGATGAGGCTGAAGAACATCCTCCTGCCCACGACCGGGGGCGTCCACGCGCGCCTGGCGGAGCGGTGCGCGGCGCCGATAGCGAGCGCGCATGACGCCAGGCTCGTCGTATCGACGGTCGTCTCTCCCGAGGACGGGAGCGCGCGCAGGCATTTCGTCGAACAGAGGCTGAGCGAGGCGGTGGGCCGGATCAACGACGAGAGCGGCGTTCACGTGGAGAGCCGGGTCATCGCGCACAAGTCCGTTTCCGTCGGAATCATCCGGGCGGCGGAAGAATACGACGCCATCGCCATGGGCGCCGCCGGCGAGAGCTTCTACAGGCAGGTTCTCTTCGGCTCCATCCCCGAGAGCGTGGCGAAGCATACGGACAAGACGGTGATGGTGTATAAGCATTATTCGCCGGTGAAGGCGCTGGTGGGGCGCGTGATGGAGAGCTAGCCGGCGCGCGGAGGCGGCGGGAGCCGCGGGTTTTCAGCATCGGGGAGGCTTCGCTTGTCCAAGATCGCGTCGAGCTCGGCGGAGGCCGTTTCCGACGTTCCCGCCGGCGCGTCGATTCTCATCGGCGGGTTCGGGATATGCGGGATGGCGCACAACCTGTGCAGGGCGCTCAGCGCGCGCGCGGACGCGGGGAATTTTCATCTGGTCTCGAACGCGGGCGGGGTGGACGGCTGGGGGGTGGGGCTGATGTTCGAGAAGCGGCAGGTGCGCTCCATCGTCGCCAGCCGCGTGGGCCCCGCCTGCAGGGCGTATGAGGAGCAGGCGCTGAACGGGGAGATCGAGGTGGAGCTCTCGCCCCAGGGGACGTTCGCGGAGCGGATTCGCGCGGGCGGGGCGGGCCTCGGCGGCTTCTTCACGCCCACGGGGGCGGGCACGGTCGTGGCCGAGGGGAAGGAGACGCGGATGATCGACGGGCGCGAGCACGTTTTCGAGGCGCCCATCCGGGCGGACTACGCCTTCGTCAAGGCCTGGAAGGGAGACGCGCGCGGAAACCTCGTCTACCGGATGAGCGCGCGCAACTTCAACCCCGTCATGGCGACCGCCGCCGGGGTGACCATCGCCGAGGTGGAGGAGATAGCGCCCGTGGGCGACATCGCGCCGGAGAGCGTGCATACGCCGGGAATTTTCGTGCAGCGGGTCGTCCTGGGCGAGGACCCGGAGAAGCCCGTCGAAATCAGGACGAGCCGGCCCCGAAGCGGGCGCGGGAGGAGCTGAGTTGGCCCTCGACAGGGGCGACATCGCCCGGCGCGCGGCCATGGAGGTGCCGCGGGGGGGATACGTGAACCTGGGGCTGGGCATCCCCACCCTGGTGAGCAACTACATCCCCGAGGAATGGGGCGTCACCATCCATTCGGAGAACGGCGTGCTGGGCGTGGGCCCGTTTCCCTACGAGGGCGAGGAGGACCCCGACCTGCTGAACGCCAGCAAGGAGACCGTGACGCTTCTGCCGGGCGGCTCGTATTTCGACAGCGCCGAGTCGTTCGCCATGATCCGGGGCGGGCACGTCGACGTCACCATCCTGGGGGCGATGGAGGCGGCCGCGAACGGCGACCTGGCGAACTGGGCGATTCCCGGCCGGATGATCTCCGGCATGGGAGGGGCGATGGATCTCGTCGTGGGCGCGCGGAAGGTCATCCTCGCCATGGAGCACGTCTCGAGGCGGGGCGACCCGAAAATCGTGGAGGCCTGCTCCCTGCCCCTGACCGGCAGGGGCGTGGTGGACGTCATCATCACCGATCTGGCGCTCATCACCGTGGAGAGCGGGGGGCTGCTGCTTCGGGAGCTCGCCCCCGGCGTGAGCGAGCGCGAGGTGCGGGAGAAGACCGCGGCGCCCCTGCGGACGGCGCCGGACGCGCGCGAGATGTTCGCGGCCGCCTGAGCCTCCCCGATGGTCGACCTCGAAGAATTCACCCGGGCGCATTGGGGCCTCATGCGGCGGCACGCCTACCGGCTCACGGGCAACGCGCTGGACGCGGACGACGTGGCCCAGGACGCCATGCTGCGCGCCGTCGAAATGGGCCCGGCCCTCGAGCGCGTCGCGGATCATCCCGAGTGGCTCTGCCGGGCGTGCGCCGAGGCGGCGCTCTCCCGGCTGCGGGAGAGGGAGCCCCTGCGGCCCGATGAATTCGACCTGCCCGACCCGGCGCAGACCGCGGCCCCCGGCGCGAACGGCGAGGCCGCTCCTCTCGACGCGGAGGCCGGCTGGCCGGGCGTCGCGCTCGACTTCCTGTTTCCCCTGCAATACATGACGCCCGAGCAGCGCGCCGTCGCCGCGCTCAGGGACGGAATCGAGGACGGGGACAGGGTGGCGGCCGCCGCGCTGGGGGTGAAGATGCAGGAGGTGTTCAAAATCGCCGAGGGCGCGGAGGCGAAGCGGACGCGGATCGAGAAGCGCTGGGGCGGAAAGGCCGCCCTCGCGCCCGCGGGAGATCGGGAGAGGGCGGAGCGGGTGTTCGGGCGCTTCGTCGAGGCGCTCGGAATGCGCGACAAGGCGCTGCTCCAGGGGCTGCTGGCGCCGGAGGCGGAGCTCGTCGTGCGCGGCGAGCGCAGAACGGGCGATGACTTCGTGGCGCTCGCCTGCGCGGAGCTGCTCGGCCAGATGGGCGAGAGGCTGACGTTCTCCCCCGTCTGGCTGAACGGCCGCCGCGGCGCGCTCATCTGGACGTGGCGCGCGAGGCGGGCCGAGTGGATGCGGTGCGGAGCCGTCGCCGTCCTCAACGACGAATCGGGCGTCAAGGCGATGAAGTGGCATCTGGACGGCCACCTTCTGCGCGCCATCCGCGCCGAGGCGCCCCGCCCCGCCTGAAATTCCTCCCGGGAAGCGCGCGCGGGGCGCCGCTTTCGTCTTCTCCCCTCGCGCCCGTCCGGAAGGGGAGGCGTCACCCCCCGCTTTTCGCGGTCTTTCCCAGCGCTTCGAGAACGTGGTGCGGCCCCACCGGAATCTCGAAGAACCGCGCGCCCACCGCGTCGGCGATGGCGTTCATAATGGCCGCCGGCGCGGCGAGGATGGGGGGCTCGCCCACGCCCCTCATGCCGTAGGGCGTGTCGGCCGCCCCGTTCTCGATCATGACGGTCTTGAGTTCGGGCAGGTCCATGCTGGTGGGCAGCAGGTAGTCGTGGAGCGTCTCTCCGCGGACGCGGCCGTCCGCGCCGCGCGGCTGCTCCTCCATGAGCGCGAGACCCAGGCCCTGGAGCATCCCGCCTTCCATCTGGCCGACGATCGAGGCGGGGTTCATGGCGAAGCCCACGTCCTGGGCGCAGACCAGCCTCAGCACCCGCACCTCGCCCGAATCCGGGTTGACGGCCACCTCCGCCGCCTGCGCCGTGTAGATGGGGCAAAGCGCGGGGGCGGGCGTCTCCCCCTGCCCCATCACGTAGCCGGAAACCCCCGGAGCCGCCCGCGCCGCCTCGCTCAGCGGCATGGAGCGCTCCGGCGCGGATTCGGCGAAGACGCGCCCCTCCTCGATTCGCAGATCGCGCGGGTCGGCTTCGAGCTTCTCGGCGGCGACGGCGCGGATTTTCTCCTTCAGGTCCTCCACCGCGGCGAGGACGGCCGCGCCCATCGAGCGGGTCGCCATGCTGCCCGCCGCGCGGACGGATTCGGGGGCGGTGTCGGTGTCGCCGCTCCCGAAGGAGACGCGCCCGACGTCGAGGCCCATCTCCTCGGCGGCGATCTGGCGCATGGAGGTGGCCGAGCCGGTGAGGTTCACGGAGCCGCTCTGGAGGTGGACGCTCCCGTCCGCGTTCAGCCGCGCCGTGCAGGAGGACGCTCCGCCGCTTCCGCGCCAGAAGGCGGCGGCGAGGCCGCGCCCGAGCCTCCAGCCCGCGCCCTCGAGGTTCTCGTCCGTCCTGACGGCCTCGCCCCAGCCGGCCTCTGCGGCGGCGCTTTCGAGAACCTCGCGCATCCCGTCGTCCTTCTGCACGCCGAACAGTCCCGCGCCGCCTTCGCGGATGGCGTTTTTCCGCCTGATTTCGAGGGGGTCGATGCCCAGTTCGCGGGCGATGACATCGAGGTGGACCTCCGTCGCGAAATAGCACTGGGGCCCGCTCGGCCCCCGCACCGAGCCGCAGACGGGGCCGTTGGTATAGACGCTCGTCATCTTCACCGAGGCGGCGGGAATGGCGTAGCAGCTGGCGAACATCGGAATGCGCGAGCTCGCGTCGGTCGGCGCGTTGGGCGCGTATGCGCCGTGGTCCATGACGACGTCCGCCTCGCGCGCGAGGATGAGGCCGTCCGCGCTCACGCCCGTCTTCAGGCGAATCCGCAGGGCCTGGCGGGGTCCGACGAAAAGATGATCGTCCTCGCGCGTCATTTCGTGGCGAACGGCGCGCCCGCTCCTGAGAGCGAGCAGCGCGACGACGTGCTCGATGAACGAGTGGAGCTTCCCTCCGAAGCCTCCGCCGACCTCCATGGGAACGACCCTGACTTTCGCGAGCGGGACTCCGAGCGCCGCCGCGACCTGCTCGCGTATGACGAAGGGTGCCTGGGTCGTCGTCCAGATGGTGACTTTCCCGTCGGCGCCCGGCTCCGCCGCGCAGGCGTGCGGCTCGATGTAGCCCGAGTGCGCGTAGGGCGTGCGGAACACGTGCTCGAACACGCGATCCGCCTTCCGCATGGCCGCCCGGGCGTCGCCGATGGAAGCCTCATAGCGGCCGATCACGTTGCCCTCTCCGCCGGGGCCCAGGCCGGCTTTCTCCCAGTCCTCGTGAACGAGCGGGCCCTCGCCCCCGCTCGCGGCCGCCAGGTCCGTCACCGGCTCGAGCGGCTCGTAGTCCACGCGGACGGCCTCCAGCGCGTCCCGGGCGGCGTCCATGGACTCGGCCGCGACGGCCGCCACGGGGTCTCCCACGCATCGGACGAAGCCGTCGCGGGCCAGCCAGCGCAGATCGCGTATCTCGTCGCCGAAGCGATGGGCCGGGCAGTCGCCGCCCAGCAGGACGACGCGCGTCCCCGGCGTCCTGCGCGCCGCGCTCGCGTCGATGGAGAGGACGCGGGCGCGCGGGTGGGGGCTTCGGAGAATGAGGCCGACCAGGGGCCGGACGAGGGGCGCGTCGGCGGCGAACCTGGCCGCGCCCGCCGCCTTGTCCGGCAGATCTTCTCTCGGGACGCTTTTTCCGACCACCCGGAACGCGCGCGGGGGACGCTCCGGGGCGGGCGGCGTCTCCGGCTGATGCGGCTCGTCTGGCATTGCGGCCTCTCCTCGCGCGGAATCGGAATGCTCGCAGGGAGGTCTCCAATATGCGCGTTCGCTTCGGCTTTCGCAATCGCCTCCGCCGGACGGGCGAGCGGGGCGCCGATTGCGCGGAGGGGCGGAAAATTCTAGTCTGCCGCGTCCCCCTCGCGCGGCGGCCGGCGCGCGGGGCCTCGTCCGCCGCGCGAAGCGGGAGAAAGGAGGGCGCTCATGCCGAATCCCACGCCGCTCGGCGTTTTCGGCTTCCCGGCGGGACATATTCTCTCGCCCGTTCTTCACAACGCGGCGGCGGACGCCCTGGGACTGGACTACCGCTACCTCGCCTGCGAGGTGCGCCCGGACGATCTGGAGCAGGCCGTGCGGGGCGCGCGAGCGATGGGGTTTCGCGGACTCACGATAACCATCCCGCACAAGGTGGCCGTCTCCGCGCTGATGGACGAGCTCGGCGAGGACGCCCGGCTCATGGGCGCCGTGAACACGATAATTTTCGAGGCGGACGGCCGCCTCGTCGGTCACAACACGGACGGCGCAGGCTGGCTTCGCGCCTTCGAGGAGGCGGCGGGGAGCCGTCCCGAGGGGAAAAGATGCCTCGTTCTGGGCGCGGGGGGCGCGGCGCGCGCCGTCGCGGTCAAGATCGCCCAGTGCGGGGCGGCGCATCTGGAAATCAGGAACCGGACGCCCGGCAAGGCGCTCACGCTGGCGCGCTTCGTGGAGGAGAGCGTCCCGTCGGCCCGCGCGGGCGGCGGCGGCCTCGACGACCTCCCCGCGGCGGCTTCGGGCTGCGACGTCATCGTCAACGCGACGAGCCTGGGCATGTGGGGAGACCCCGCGCGGGCGGCGGCCAGCCCCATTCCGGAGGAGGCCATCCCCCGGGGATGCGTCTGCTCGGACGCGGTCTATACGCCCCTCGACACGGAGTTTCTGAAGGCCGCCCGGCGGCGCGGCGCCCGAATCGTTCCCGGAACGGGCTGGCTGGTCCATCAGGCCGCTGACGCCTGGAGGATGTGGACGGGCGTCGAGATGCCCGTGGACGCCGTGATGGGCGCCCTGCTCGACGCGCTGGAGGCCCGCCGCGCCGGCGAGGGCTAGTCGCCCAGAATCTCCCGCCTTTTCACGCGCTCCTCGCACGGCGTCGCCGCGTCGTTGCCCAGCCAGAGATCCCACGCGCCGTGGTGGCCGACGTCCACGCCCTCTTCCTGCGCCTGCCGCTGGAGGGCGGTCTGCAGCTCGTCCATGAAGCCCGCGTCCATGAGCTCGAGATGATCCCCGATGTGGCGGTGCAGCACCCGATAGACCAGCTTCATGTCCTCCGCGGACGCCTCGAACGAGTAGGAATCCCCTTGCCGCGTGAAAGCCATCTTCTTTTCCCGTTCGGGTGAGGAATGCGGAAGCGCGAACTTCAGGCGGCCGCCATTCTAGCGGATTTCCGTCCGGGGCGGAACCGCCGCGGGGAAGGAGGGAGCCGGGGGGCCGGTGATGCGCATGGGGCCGGCCCCCCGGCCGGGGGGATGGTGCTCGGGGAAAATCAGTTGAGGCAGACCTGCTTGAAGTCCTTGAAGTGATCCAGCACGTGCCCGGTTCCGCGAACCACGGCGGTGAGCGGATCCTTCACCCTGTAGATGGGAAGCCCCGTCTCCTCGTGGAGCCTCGCGCCGAGTCCCTTCAGGAGCGAGCCGCCGCCCGCCAGCACGATTCCGCGCCGGTGGATGTCCGAGGCGAGCTCGGGGCTCGTCCTGGAGAGCGCCTTGCCGATGGACTCGACGATGGCCTTCACGGGGCTGTCGAGCGCCTCGCGCGCGTGCCGGTCGCTCAGCGTGATGGTGCGGGGGATGCCGGTGGAGACGTCCGCGCCGGCCACCTCCGTTTCGAGGGGCTCCGCGAGCGCCGTCGCCGCGCCGACGGCGATTTTCACGCGCTCGGCCTCGAAGGCGCCGATGGAGAGGGCGTGGCGCCTCTTGACGTAGCGCTGGATGCACTCGTCCATCGCGTCTCCCGCGATGCGGAGGGACTCCGCGTAGGAGACGGCGTATCGGGAGATGACGGCCACCTCGGTCGTTCCGCCCCCGATGTCCACGATCATGGAGCCGGAGATTTCATGGACGGGCAGCTTGCTGCCGATGGCCGCGGCCATGGGCTCCTCTATCAGGTGGACGCGGGCGGCGCCGCACTGGGTGGCGGAGTCGATCACCGCCTTCATCTCGACGCTGGTGATCCCGGCGGGGACGCAGATCATCATCGTGGGCCGGCCGAAGGAGCCCTTGGGGACGATGGCGCGGACGAAGTGGCGTATCATGGCCTTCGTCACGTCGAAGTCGGCGATGACGCCGTCCTTCATGGGCCGAACCGTCTGAATCGACTCCGGCGTGCGGCCGTACATCTCCTTGGCCTGCCTGCCCACCGCGAGCACGGCGCCCCCGTTTCCGGAGTTCAGGGCGACGACGGAGGGCTCGTCGAGGACGATTCCGCCGCTTTTCGTATAGACGAGCGTGTTCGCGGTTCCCAGGTCCATCGCTATGTTGGTTCCCGTCATCGCCCTGATCTTCTGCAGGACATGCAGCTTCATTCCTCGCGCCCCCCCATGAGACAGAGTTGATTCGCCGCGCCCCCCTTCTGGGCGAAGGCCAGCGCCTCGAGAGACGCCCGGACGAGGCTTTTCGGGTTTTGCGCGTTCTCCGGAAAGCACGCGGCGCCTATGGAAATGGTGATCCCGACTTCTTTTCCCCCGGGGCGGAAGGGCGCGCGGCCGATGATGTGGATGATGCGCTCGGCCGCCGCCTCGGCGTATTCCTGCGAGGAGTCCCTGAGCAGCAGGAAGAAGCGCGGCCCCTCGCGCCGCGCCAGAATGTCGCTTCCCTTGACGAACTGCCGGAGGGCGTCGAAGAGGTGGAGGATCACCTCCTCCTCCGGCGCGTCCTCGAGCCCGGGCGCCGCGCCCGCGTCGGGGGCGATGCTCAGGAGCGCGAGCTGGCGCCCCCTGTCCCCGGCGTCGCGGAGCATTTCGGGAAGGCGGGAATGGAGGTATTCGGCGTTTCGTCCGCCGGTGAGGGGGTCGATCTCCAGGCGCGCCCGCCAGCGGGCCTCGTTCCTGCGGTGGGCGAGGGCGTCGGCGGCGGCCGCCGCCACGATTTCCCCCGGCTTCACGGAGGAGGCGTCGAAGCGGGCGCGCTCCCGGCTCGTGAACCCCAGACAGCCGAGCAGCTCGCCTCCCGCGATCAGGGGCAGGCACAGGGCGGAGCGGGCGTCGAAGCGCGGCTCCTCCGCGTGGAAGAGGGGCCGGGCGCCCTTCCGCCCCCGGAGGGAGGGCAGCCGCAGGCTCTCCCTTTTGGAGAGCGCGTAGCCCGCCACGCTGCCCCGCTCGCTGATTTCGACCTCGCCCAGGAACAGCTCGCCGAAGCCCGAGGTTCTCGCGAGGCGGGGGGTGCCTGCTTCCTCGTCGGCGAGGACGAGGAAGCAGGCGTCGAAGGGAAGCAACTCGCGCGGCGCCTGGCAGATCGCGTTCAGCAGCTGCTCCTCGCTCTCGCTCGCGCGGAGCGCGGAGAGGTAGCCGCCGAAGGCGGAGACGCTCATGGAGCGGCGCTCCGCCCGCGCGGCCGCCAGGGCGCCGTCTGTGAGATACGCGAATTGCTGGGCGAACCCCGCGAGTATCTTCTGGTCCCTCGACGTGAAGCACCAGCTTTTCTTGCTGTCGATGGCGAGCGCCCCCTTGCTGCGCGAGGAGGGCAGGGGCGCCGCCATGAAGGATTTGATGTCCTCGCTCCTGCCGTAGTAGCCGAGGACGATGGTGTCCTTGTCGAACTGGTTGACGCTCAGGGGCTCGTTGTTCTCCAGCACCCAGCCCATGAAGCCCTGGCCGGCCTCGACCGAGGCGTCCGCCACGACGTGGGGGCTCAGGCTGTGGTAGGCGGTGAGCTGGAACCTCCCGAGCCGCTTGTTTTCAAGGAACAGGCAGGCGGAATACGCCTCGGTCACGTTGCTGACGAGCGTGATGAGGGAGAAGAGGTCCCTTTCCAGATTCGTCATTTCCACCACCCGACGGGACGGATTCGGAATGGAGCGAATATAGCAGGGCGCATTCGGCTGTTTCAAGTAATTTTTTCACTAATCCTCATATCCTTTTGTATTTATTTGTTTTATTCATGTAAAAATTTTACGATTGACGCCGAAACCTCAAGCGCTTCGTGCGGTGATTATCGTAAAACATTGATATTAAATGATTTATTTTATTTCGAATGAGGCTTCCGGCCGCGCGCGCCGCCGGAGGGAGGAGGGAACGCCATATCTTGGGTCGCGCTCGTCCGCGGACGCCAGATGTTGCGCCCGTCGGAGGGGGACGCGCCGCTAGTGGTCGTAAGCCCTGGTCGCGCTCGCGGGAATCATGCAGACGAACTCCATCGCCTCGCCCGAGTCGTTGTGGAAGGCGTGGCGCTCGCCGGGGGCGACGAAGACGGCCGAGCCCGGCGCGATGGGGCGCGCCTCGCCCTCGACGACCACCCGCCCCTCGCCCCGGAGCATGAACACCTGATGCTCCCAGGGGTGGGCGTGGTCGGGCGTCTGGCCGCCCGCCTCTATCTCGATGACGCGCATCGCCATGCCCGTCTCGCCGTCGCGCTCGCTCAGCAGCCAGCGGACGCCCGCGCCCCGCGCCGCCTTCTCGGTCTTGAGCTCCGCCTCCTTGTAGTTCATCACCTTCATCGCTCCGCCTCCCTTGTCGTTCTCCCGGCCGCCCATCCTGAGCGCGGAAGCATACCACGCCGCCGGGGAGGGGGGGAAAGTGGAGTCAAGCCATACCCTCCGCATTCATCAGGATATGTTTTCCTATCTGCTCGGCAAGCCTGACGGGAACCGCGTTTCCTATCTGCATGGCGATGTGCGTGTTGGACCCGAAAAACTGGTATCCATCGGGAAAGGACTGCAGAGCAGCGGCTTCGCGCAACGATATCGCCCTGTCCTGTGTCGGATGTCCGTATCGGCCGTTGGATATGCTGTGGCAACGACCCGTGAGGGCAGGTGCGGGACTGTCCCAGCGCATTCGTCCGTAAACGTCGGTGTGCCCTTCGTAGTTTCCCTTGTGACACGCCAATCTCAGGTGTTCCGGCCACGCCCTGCGGTCCCCACCATTATGCGGCGTCATCCTCAGTCGCTCCAGGTTCAATTCCGAGATGGACGCGGCGACATGGTTCGGCACCTCCAGATCGCGCTTCCCGGCCGCAATCGCGGGAAAATGGGAAATGGCCTGTTTCACCGTCCTGAACGGAAGAAGTTGTTCGCCATATTTCGGCTCGGGCAACGAGGGTTGTCGGCGTCTCGTCGCCAGCAATATGAGGCGTCGTCTGTTCTGGGGCACCCCGTAGCATTTGGCGTCAAGAACGGCGAAAATATATCCGTAGTCGTTTTCGGTCAGCATCCTCCGAAACCGGCGAAAGGTACTGAAGCCGGGGACTCTCGCAAGGCCGGGAACATTTTCAATCAGCACGCATTCCGGCAAAACGGCTTCGACCAGACGTCCGAATTGCCCCAGCAATGTCGCGTCATGCCGTCGCGCATTTTTTTTGCGTTGCGGACTGAACGGCTGACATGGGGCGCATCCGGCGAAGAGAATCTCATCAGATCGTTTGGTTCGACATTCAAGGCCCAGGTCCTTCGGTTCGAGCTCCCTTATGTCCGCTTTGACGAACCGAACACGAGGATTGTTGCGCTCGTATGTGGAACGGCAACGTCCGTCGCGGTCAACTCCGGCAATGACTTCAATGCCGGCGTCAAGCAAGCCGCGGGTCAGACCTCCGGCTCCGCAGAAGAAATCCCAGGCTTTCATGCTTCTTCGGCGCCGGCGCCGCTCCTCAACTTATCAATGATCTCGTCGCGCCACGAATCTAAATCCCGATCCGGCAGACCCGGGCGGCCGGCGGTTTGCATGTACGCCCACGCGATCAACTCCCGAAACGGACTGTCAAGGGAAGCGATTCGGAGAAATGGTTTGTCTGACATGCCGATGTCTTCAACGGGAATGAGTGCCAGATCGCGCAGGTTGGCCGCCATTATAGGGATTTGATCCTTCAGGCTTGGGAAAGGGATGACAGCTCCCAGGTATCCTTGGGTAAGCATTGAACTGCGCAACTGATCTTTCAGCTTCCGAATTTTCATGCCTTTCAGGCTTGTAGTTTCAAGACCGTTTTTCATGGAACAGCATTTTGAAACCAGGACATCGCGCACTTTCGGTTCGCGGTTTCCCGAGGCTGCAAGGTCACATGATGGCGTCAGAACTACCCGGAATGAAGCGGGATCATCAGGTGATGCGCTCCCGTCTCTCAGGATATCGCCCAGTCGGATGTCTTCGGATACCGGAGGGAGCAGATATTGTTCCCAATCGGCGAGCGTTGTTTCGTTTGCTGGCGGCTCGTCCATCAGGGCGGCAAGACGACGCCTGCCCGATCGTTTAATGGTGTCAACGATACGTTGCGTATCGTCACGGAAGGCTTCAAAGGCATAGCGCGCGACATCCCGCATGGCCTTGGAAAAGGAGCGCCTGATATCCCGTTCGGCTTCTTTCAGTGTATCGACATGGGGGAGGAATTCACGAATTGCGTCCAATACCTTTTGTTCACTCCCACTCCCCTTTTTGATGCTTTTTACGAATGGGTGCCGCTCATACTTTTCAGGAATGTCAGGTAGTCCTGAATACACAACTATAGGGCAGAAATGTTTCTTCCAGATGATGTCGAGAGTATTCCAACCCTCTCGCTCTCCTTCGCTGAAAACGTTACCGACAAAGAGATCGAGGATCACGATGTCAGGGCGGAACGACAAGAGTTTCTTCTTTGCATCATCAAAATCCGATACTTTTTGGCGCACGTTCTCTATCTTATCTTTTGTCAGCTTCCGGGCGGGTTCTATGACTTTTCGATCATCCTCGATAAATAGCAGTTTCAGCATATATCCCTCTTTTATGCTCGGCGTTGTTTCCGCAGAGGCAAGTCGAAAGCGAACGACGCGCCGCCTTTTGGTCCGTTGTATTCTGTCCGCATGCGGCCTTCGTATGCGGCAACCAGTTCCGAAGCTACCGTAAGTCCCATTCCTATTCCGCCCGGTTTTCTTGTCACGCCGGGCCAGAACACCTTTTCCGCATAGTCTTTATCCAGGCCGGGGCCCGTATCCTGCACATCTACCAAGACACGCTCTCTGCCATTGATGGGCGTAAGGCTGAATTTCAGTTCTCTGCGTTCTTTCGGGACTTCCCGCATCCAATAGACCGCGTTTGTTACCAGATTGAGAATAATCGCGTCGAGTTCTCCTGGATCGACCGCCACCTTGGTTTCGGAGTCCGGGACAAGGCATCGCACATGGCTTCTTTTTATCTCGCTTCGATGGAGATACAGGCAATCCCTGATTCGCTCCTCCAAAATCGATTGGCGCTTTCGTCTCCTGAAATTACGGCTTGCGAGAGGGGCGAAGGTATCGGCGAGACGCTCCAGCGCATCTATCGCCCCGTCGGCGGAACGGAATTCTTCTTCCAGCTCTTTTTCCTTGAATGGACTGAATCTGTCCCGGATGAATTTCAGAAAGCTCCCGAGGGCTATCGTGCGATTGCGGATTTCATGCACCAGCATGTGGGCGAGGGTTCCGACGGTCGCCAGCCTGCTGTAATATATGAACCGCTCCTGAATCGCTTTGCGCGTCGAGTCCAGCGAACTGCTGAAAGTGCGAAGAAGAGGGACCGCTTCGGATGCTTCAGCTCCTTCTTCTGCAAGCGCGGCAACTTCCTCGGTCAACTCTTCCGCGGACAGCTTCTCGAACAGATCATCCATCGGTTTTTCACGGTCGGGTTTAACGCGATCTTCATCCCGCTCATTTTCGAGAAGGGCAACGACCGCTTTCAGAATTTCCTCGAACTCCGCTACTTCGATACATGAGGCGAGGCGCTCGCGGTCGCTGGTGTCCTCTATTTTCGGATTACATTCAGCCGATACCGAGACGTAGCCGACAATCTGGCTCGTGCTCAGCCGCGTTCCGATCTTGCTGACGCGCCGCAGATCGAGTCCCAGCCAGTCGCGGGCGTTGTCGGATTTGGGCAGCACAAGAACGCCGTCCCGATATATGGAGATGCCTTTGTGCGCGCGAATGGATTTTCTGACCTGACTTTTCTGGAAGTCAAATTTTTCGGCGATTTCCTGCGTATCTTCACCGGCGATGTCCCATGCTCGAATCTCAAAAGAAAATGGCCCGCAATTCGCTCCCTTTTCGGAATATGGAAACTTCTCTTTATCTTGAATGGCGTCATGAATTTGTCGCCACGCAAGTTTCAGCTTCCTTCCCCTGGCGACATCGTCTTTCACAAGAGGGGCGAATCGATATGAACCCTCCACGTTTCCGTCCCTGTCGACACGCCCCCGAATGCTGTATTTCGGTTTCGACAAAAATTCGGGAGATTCGATCTTGACTGCCTCGGTTTGCTCATCTCCGAAACCGGAAAGGGAGATGTTGAAGTCGCCGAGGTCTGAAAATGGGGAGAGCAAACGACCGAGATTCTCTTCGAGGTCCGATATGCGGCTTTCATTCCATTTTTCTTTCAGACCATAGATGCGCAGACGAGTTCCGGATTCACTGAAAGGCGAACTGCCGGGATATTTTCTGCATCCCGCGAAGCTTTTCGATAGATCGTCTCCCTCGGAAATGTCGGACCAGTTGACGCTGACCTCCCAACAGGGCTTCCCACGCGCCTTTGTCAGCATGCGAAGGCGTTTTCCGAGCCGCGCGACGGAAAGACGCCCGAGGCCTTTTTCACCGGAGACGCGACGCTCTTTCTTCCCGAGCTTCACAACGGGATTTATTTGCTTGTTTGGGGTCGCAACGAGGCACCAGACGTTCTCGATGATCTCTCTGGTCATGCCGCTGCCGTCGTCTTCGATTTCCAGATACGCGCCCGGCCCAACATCTTCTCGAAATCGAAGCCAGACGTTTTGAGCAAAAGCATCGTATGAGTTTTTCACGAGTTCGATGACGGCCACGACGTCATTGGTCACCAGGTCCGCTCCCAGAGCGGCGAATACCCTGGGGTGCATGCGGAAAGGTATCTGCTCGAAACTGCCTTCAGGCATTCTTTTCGCCATGTGATTTACGTTTCCCTGCCTGTCGTGCTTTTTGACCACGACGCAATGGAGGAATCTCCATCAGCCTTCGCTTTGAATTCAGAAAATCCGCCGCTTTCTTCGCTATGGCATCCAATGCTTCCATGCGGTTTGTCCCCGGCTTTCGGAATCCGCATTCCCAGATTGTCAGGACTCGCCACCCAAGGCTTTGCAACTCCGCCAGGGCCGCCGAATCGCGCCTCGCGTTTTCTTCGAGTTTTGTTTTCCACCACGCAGAGCGCGTTCCCGGTATCGAAGAAAGATGGCAACCATGATAATGCCAGAAACATCCGTGGATGAATACTACGGAGAGATGCTTCGGAAAAACCATATCAGGCGTTCCCGGCAGGTCTTTCCGATGCAGGCGATAGCGGAACCCCATCGCAAAGAGTCGCCGCCGTATCTCCAGTTCCACCTTGGTGTTCTTGGCGCGAACCGAAGCCATCATTCGGCTTCTGGTTTTTTTATCAACGGTATCTATCATGGCTGCGGACTCGACAGGCATTGACGCTCAAGGCTTCATGCCTGAAAGAATGCTCCATCACCTCTCAAAATACCGCTTCGCCCCCGCGTTGTCACCCCAACGCCCCCTCCCGCCAGTCCTTCATCGCCGCGCGGGTGGCGTCGAAGGCGAGCTCGGCGAAGTCGATCTCATGGGGGGCGACGAGCTTGACCTCGGTCGTCTCGGCGAGGGGGCGGGGGACGCCGGAGGTTACCCGCCCCGCGTAGGCGATGAGGACGGTGGGGTTTCCCTCGAAGGAATACGCCCCCAGAAGCGCGTCCACCGCCACCTCCACGCCCGCCTCCTCGCGCGCCTCGCGGGCGGCGGCGGCGGAGAGGACCTCGCCCCGGTTCACGAAGCCGCCCGGAAACGTCCACAGCCCCCTGCCGGGATTGTGGGCGCGCCGCACGAGCACCGCGCGGCCTTCCATCGTGGCGACCACGCCCGCCGCCACCTTGGGGTCGAGAAAATGCACGTGGCCGCAGGCGGCGTCCGCGCAGCAGAGCTGGCGCGAGCCGTCTCCCTCCGTCCAGGGACGATGGACGAGCGGACTCCCGCATGCCGCGCAGAAGCGAACGCGCCCGCCCAGGTGGGGATGGGCCTCGGGCGCCTCCGCGCTCAACGGAGGAGGCTTTCCGCCCCGGGGCGGCAGAAGGGGTTGGTCGCCCTCTCGCGGCCGATGGTGGTCTCGGGGCCGTGGCCGGGGTGGACGATGGTCTCGTCCGGCAGGGTGAGGAGCCGCTCTCGGACGCTTCGCAGGAGCGTTTCGGCGTCGCCCATGTGGAGGTCGGTTCGCCCGACGCTTCCCGCGAAGAGCGCGTCGCCGACGACGGCGTGGCCCGGCTCTCCCCCCTCGCCCGCGCGGTAGAGCGTGACGTTGCCGGGGGCGTGTCCGTCCGTGAGCCTGATCTCGAAGGCGAGGCTTCCCACCCGGAGCGTCTCGCCGGGGACGAGCCGGCCGTCCACCTCGGGAATCTCCGGTTCGGGGAACCCGTAGGCGCGCGCGGCGTTCGGCATGTTGCGCAGGTTGAAGAGCTCCGCCTCATGGAGCAGGTAGGGGACGCCGAGCGCCTCCTTCGCCTCGGCGACGCCCTCGGCGTGATCGAGATGGGCGTGGGTGCCGACGAGCATGACGATGCGCAGCCCGCGCTCGCGCGCGGCGGCGAGGACGCGCCCGACCTCCGCGCCGGGGTCGACGTAGGCCGCCTCCTTCGTCTCCTCGCAGCCCACGAGGTAGCTGTTCATCTGGAAGGGGCCGACGGGCAGCCGCTCGATGATCAAGAAAGCGCCCTTTCCGGGAGGATCGCTTCAGGAATCGGGCGGGAAGATGAGGATTTCGATGCGGCGGTTCATCCGGCGGCCCTCGCGCGTGTGGTTGTCGCCGACGGGGCGGAACTCGCCCATGCCGGCCGCCGACGCCCGGCGCGGGTCGAGGCTGCCCACCTCGACGAGGTAGCGCAGCACGCGGGTGGCGCGCGCGGCGGAGAGCTCCCAGTTCGTCTCCCAGCGCTCGGCGAGGCGATCCGATATCTGCACGTTGTCGGTGTGCCCCTGCACCTGCACCTCGCGGTTGGCGTAGCGGCGCAGGAGGCCCGATATCTTGAGGAGCAGGGGCTTGCCCTCCGTGCGGACTCGAGCGCTGCCGGACTTGAAGAGGATGGCGCTCTCGATGCCGATGACCACCCTGTCCCCCGCGCGGCGCACCCGCGCGGCGCCGCGGCGCCGCTCCCTCGCCAGCTGCGCCTTCATGTCCTTTTCGAGCTGGGTCTGGAAGCGAACCCTGTCCTCGAAGCGCAGGAGCCTCTTCTGGGCGGCGACGAGGCTCTTCTGAATCCCGCGCGCCCGCGCGCGGGCGGCCTCCAGCGCGCCCCGGAGGCGTCCGGCGCGGACGGCGCTCTCCTTGCTCTCGGCTTCCCGGGAGGAGGCGCGCGCGCGAAGGTCGGCCAGGTCCGTCTCCTTCTCCTGGCTGTAGCGCCGCGCCATGGTGAGCGACTCGCCGAGCTCGCGGTTTTCCTGCTCCTTGCCGGCGATGACCTGCCGGAGCTCCTCCTTCTCGCGCTGAAGCGCCTCCGCCTTTCCGAGCGCCGCGTCGAGTTCGCGCCTGAGGCCCGCGGCCTCGTCCGTTTTCCGCTCGTAGTCCTCGATGCCCACGCAGCCGGCCAGCAGGGAGGCGGCGAGGAGCGCGAGAGCGCGGCGATGGATGCTCATTCGATTTCCCCTCTGGAGAGGAAGCGGACGGCGTCGGCCACGTCCAGCCTGCTGCCCACGATGAAAGGGATGCGCTGGTGAAGCTTCTCGGGCTGAATCTCCATCACCCGGCGGCGGCCGTCGCTCGCCGCCCCGCCCGCCTGCTCGGCGATGAAGGACATGGGGCTGCACTCGTAGAGGAGGCGCAGCTTGCCCTCGGGGCTTTTCCTGTCGCCCGGGTAGAGGAAGACGCCGCCCTTGAGGAGGTTCCTGTGGAAGTCCGCCACCAGCGAGCCGATGTAGCGCCCCGAGTAGGGGCGGCCCGCGTCCGCGTCCTCCTCCTTGAGGCGCGCGACGTAGCGGGCGGTGGCCGCGTCCCACCTCGAAGCGTTGCCCTCGTTGATGCTGTAGATCCTCCCCCGCTCGGGAATGCGGATGTCGGGATGGGAGAGGAAGAACTCGCCCACCGAGGGGTCGAGGGTGAAGCCGTCCACCCCGTTGCCGGTGGTATAGACCAGCATGGTGGAGGAGCCGTAGATGACGTAGCCCGCGCAGACCTGGGAGACGCCGGGCTGGAGGAAGTCCTCGAGCCGCGCGGCGCCGCCCCGGCTCCTGCGGCGCAGGATGGAGAAGATCGAGCCGATGCTCACGTTCACGTCGATGTTCGAGGAGCCGTCCAGGGGGTCGTAGAGCACCACGTATTCGCCCCCCTCCACGTATTTGTCGGGGATGGCGTAGACCTCCTCCATCTCCTCGCTCGCCAGGGCGGCCACGGAGCCCGTGTGGTCGAGCGCCTTGCGCATCACCTCGTTGGCGTATTCGTCGAGCTTCTGAACCTCCTCGCCCTGGACGTTCACCTCGCCCGTCAGCCCCAGGATGTCCGCGAGGCCCGCCTTGTTCACCTCGGCGTTGATGATCTTGGCGGCGAGGGTGATCTGCGTGACGAGGCGGGTGAAGAGCCCGCGCGCGCCGGGGTGGTTGCGCTCCTCCTCGCGGATGCGGCGCTCGAGGGTCATCCCCCGGAAGCTGGCCTCGACGGCGGCGTCCTTCGGCATCCTCTCTCGCATCCCTCTCTCGCGGCTAGGCGGCCTCCGCCTCCATCGCCTCGCTGTAGTCCCCGGTTCGCGCGGCGCCGTTGCATCGGCAGCGGTGGAGGAACAGCCTCTGGGCGAGGGGGACGTTCGCCGCCTCGCCGCCCCAGCCCCGGAGCGCGGGCGCCTGAAGCGCGCGCCCGTAGGAGAAGCTGAGCTCCCAGGGGTGGGGGCCCGTCGCGTTCATCGCGTTCAGGTGCGCGGTGGCGAGGGCGTCGCTCTGGCCGCCGGAGAGGAAGCAGATTCCGGGCACGGCGGCGGGCACGCTTCGGGAAAGGGCGCGCACGGTCGCCTCGGCCACCTCTCGGACGCCCGCCTGGGCGGGGCACCCCTTTCCGGATATCACCATGTTCGGCTTGAGGATCATGCCCTCGAGCGAGACGCGCTGCCTGTGGAGGGCGTCGAACACGCTTTCGAGCGTCTCGCTCGTGGCCTCCTCGCAGACCTCGATGGCGTTGTCCGCGTCCATCAGGACCTCGGGCTCCACGATGGGGACGAGGCCCGCCTCCTGGGAGAGGGCGGCGTAGCGCGCCAGGGCGTGCGCGTTGGCCTCGATGCAGCGGGCGGAGGGGATGCCCTCGCCGATGGTGATGACGGCGCGCCATTTCGTGAAGGCCGCGCCCAGCGCGGCGTATTCCGCCAGCCGCTCGCGCAGGCCGTCCAGCCCTTCTGTGACCTTCTCCCCGGGGGCGAAGGCCAGGTCCTTCGCGCCCTTGTCCACCTTGATTCCGGGGAGGATGCCCCGCCCGGCGAGCAGGGCGGCGAAGTTCGTCCCGTCCGAGGCGCTCTGGCGCAGCGTCTCGTCGAAGAGGATGACGCCGCTGATGTATTCCTCGATTCCCTCCGTCGTGAGGAGAAGCTCGCGGTAGGCGCGGCGGTTCTCCTCGGTGGATTCGACGCCGATGCCGTCGAGGCGCTTCTTGATCGTGCCCGAGCTCTCGTCCGCGGCGAGGACGCCTTTGCCCGGCGCAACCATCCGCCGGGCGATTTTCGCCAGATCGTTCGCGCTCATGGTTTCGCTCCCGCAAGGACTGCAGATTGAGGTCAAGATTCACGGGGCGGGCCCCGCTCCGGGGCGTCCCGCTTCGCGCCGCTTCCGGCCGCGGCTCTCTCCCCGCTCGAGGGGCCCGCCCGCCGCCGCATGGGCGCAAGGAATTTCGGTCGGCAAGAATAGCAGAACCGCGCGCGGGAAGGAAGCCGCCGCGCGGGTGGAAAACGGATTCCTTTCATGCTCGAATGGGAAATCCCCGCCCGGGCGAGAAGAGGTCTCCGATGCCGCGCTTTTCCGGCGCGCGCCCATGAGCGCGCCGCAGCCCTCCGCGCCCGCCTGGCGGATGCCCGCCTTCTACTTCCTGCATTTTTTCAGCGTGGGCGTCCTGCTTCCGTTCCTGAACATCTTTTACCATTCCGTCGGCGTGAGCGGGCTTCAGCTCGGCCTGCTGAACGCGGCCCCGCGCCTCTCGAGCGCGCTCGCGCCCCCTCTGGCGGGCGCGCTGGCGGACAAGTTTCGCCTGGGGCGGAGCGTGGCCCTCGCGTGCGCGCTCCTGAGCTCGGCCGCCGCGCTGCTGCTGTGGGGGGCGAGCGGCTTCGCCGCGCTGTTCGCGCTCATCACGATATTCGCCGCCCTCAAGGCGCCCCTCGTGCCGATAGCCGAGAACCTGTGCCTGCGCGAGATCGAGGAGACGGGGGCGCAATACGGCCGGGTGCGCCTGTGGGGCTCCCTGGGCTTCATCGCGGCGGCCACCTGCGCGGGGCGCCTGGTCGGGTTCGCCGGCGTCGCCGCCATCTTTCCCCTGGTGGCGGGCGTGGGGCTTCTGCTCGTTTTCGTCATTTTCCGACTGCCGGAGGAGTCGGGCGGGACGCGCCCCAGGTTCCGGGCGGACCTCGGGCTTCTGCTTCGCAGCAGGGGACTCGCCGTGTTCCTCGCCGCCGCGACCCTCGCCGCGGTGTCCGCCGGGCCCTTCGGGGTGTATTTCAGCATCCGGCTCAAGCAGCTCGGCATGTCGGCGGACCTCATCGCCCTGGCCTGGACCGTGGGCGTGGCGAGCGAGATAGGGGTGTTCCTCCTCGCGGGGAGGATGCGCGAGCGCTTCGGCCTCAAGCCGATGATCACCGCCGGCCTCCTCGCCGGCGCGCTGAGGTGGGAGCTCGTCGCGCTCACGGCGGAGCCCGCGCTGCTCATCCTCACCCAGCTCCTGCACGGCCTGGCCTTCGGCGCCTTTCACGCGGGCGCGATTCAATACGTGGACGGCCTGAGCGGCGAGGCGACGAAGAACACGGCGCAGTCCCTCTACAGCGCGGCCATCTGGGGGGTCGGCTCCACCCTGGGCGCGCTCCTGGCGGGCTGGCTCCTTCCGCACTGGGGCTTCGTGAACCTGCTCCACGCGGGCGCGCTCCTCGCGCTTGCCGCCGGGCTCGGCTTCGCCGCCTTCGGCGAGCGCGTGGCGTGAGGCGGAGCCTCTCCGCTTTGCGGGGCGATTCGGGAAAGGCTAGAATGAGGCGCGGATCTGCACGGCCCCCGCTCCCGCCCGCTCCGGGAGAGGAGCGGACGTTTTCTCGTTGAATCGACACCGGCGGGGAGAGGCGGCTCGCGCGCCGCGCGCGGCCCTCTCCATCCGCTCGCGTCCGAGAAAGGCGCGCTGACCATGGCTTCGGGCAGGACGCTCTATCTGGCGAGTCCCTACGGGTTTTCCGCACAGCAGCGCGCGGGGCCCCTGAAGGCGCTCGTGGAGGCGCTCGAGGCGGCCGGCGCCGAGGTGTGGGAGCCGTTCTCCCGCAACAACCAGCCCGAGCGGCTGGCGCGCCCCGGCTGGGCCTGGCGCGTCGGGCAGGACGACAAGCGCGACGTGCGCGCGGCCGCCGGCTTCTTCGGGGTGGTGAACGGCTGCCCGCCGGACGAGGGGGTGATGGTGGAGCTCGGCATGGCCATCGCCTGGGAGAAGCCCGTCTTCCTGTTTCGGGATGATTTTCGCCGCTGCACCGACTGCGAGGGCTATCCCCTGAACCTCATGCTGTTCACCGGCCTGCCGGAGCGCGGCTGGGAAGCCTACTTCTACGCCTCTGTCGAGCAGATCGCCGACCCCGACAAGGCGCTCGCGCGCTGGCTGCGGGGCGAGCCCCTGCCGTGAGGGGAGCGCGCCGGGCTAGTATTTTCCGATGGCCTCGAAGTCCGGCTCGATGGCCCATTCGCCGGCTGCCGCTTTTGAAAGTTTGATAAAACCAAATTCTCTCAAGCGGAACAATTCCCTGACGGAAGTTCTTCCGGATACGTTTTTATAGATTTCCCGAATATAGGGAGATACGAGGAAGGTTCTCACGTCAAGCGCTTTCGAGGGATGATCTGAAAACGGGTCGTCCGGCTCCGTCTCCGAGATGAGAGAATCGAGAAGATTGTATTCCCTCTCGTTAATCAGGCGTCTTCGTTCGGATATCTTTTTCCGGCGCGCCTGGGCGAGCATGTTTCGATAGACCACCCGGTTCAGCTTCGCCTTGATGAAGTTGTTGATTCCCCGGAGCTCCTCCGCGAAGCCTCGCAGACCGAAACCGACGAACGGCGTCAGGTCGAACGGCTGTCTTTCCCTGCATTTTTGGAGCAGCGTCTTGTATTCGCTCTCGTTTCGATAGAAATAATTCGACAGCCCGTAGAATCCGTGAACGTTGTATCCTCCCTGGAACAGTATGCCCGCCTCCGCGAGACGGGAGGTTCTGCCGTTGCCGTCCCCGAAGGGATGGAGCGTCACCAGGAAAAAATGCGCCAGCAGCGCCCGGATGGCGGGATGCTCCGCCGCCATCCGATCTGACCTCAGAAGCCCGATGTATTCGTCCATCAGAGCCGGCAGACGCTCATGCGGCGCGCCCCTGTGGACGCCTCCAAGCAAGGGGCTTCCGACTGTGACGGAAAAGTTTCTCAGGCTTCCGGGCGCGTTGTTGGTCGTGTCCTCGTTCTCGGTGATCATCTCGTGCATTCGCAGGATATCGGAGAGCGCGAAAGGGGCGCTGTCGGGCTGGAACCTCTCCTGAACCCATTTTTGCGCGGCCCCGGCGTTTCGTATCTGGATTTGCTCCCGGCTGGGCTTTGCGCCGGGAGGATCCGCGGCCGACTCCTCCTGAATCTCGATTTGTCTTGAGACCTCGGCTTCCGAGAGGGGGTTTCCCTCTATGGCCGTGGTGCCGTGAACCGCGCGAACGCGGTTCAGCCTGTTCAGCGCGTCTCGCCAGTCGGGAGGAAGAATGAGGCGGCTCATCGCCGCTTCCCGGGACGCTTCTATGGCGACGATGAGGTTTATGAGTCCCGAATGGTCGTAGCGGTATTCAAAACGGAATTTCTCCCAATCCATTTTTCACCCTCTTTTTGACACGTTATTTGACATATAATTACGCATTTCCTTTGTCTATCTAACTATATGAATATAATTGTTTTGTCAATTTATATCTGAAAAATTCACCCTTTATTTGTCGTTATTTGTCGTATTATTTGGCGCGCTGTTTGACGAATATCGCCACCGCTCACGCGGCGGTTCGGGCGGGCGGTGGCGGCTCCGCCCGCATCGATCCATACTCCGGGCAGGGCGCTTGACCATCCGCTTTCCCGAGGCCGACCTGGCTTGCGATTGATGCGAGTGATGAAAAATGCCTGATCCCGCCGTTTTTGTGACCGGAACGGGAACCGGCGTCGGCAAGACGGTGGCGGGTTGCGTCATCGCGGCGCGCTGGGCGGCGCGGGGACGAACCCCCCGTGTGATGAAGCCCGCCGAGTCGGGCTGCGCGGCGGAGGCGGGGCGCCTCATCCCCCGGGACGCCCTGGCGCTGAGGAGTGCCTCGGGCGACGCGCGGCCGTTGGAGGAGATTTGTCCCTGCAGATACCGCGCGCCTCTCGCGCCCGCCCACGCCGCCGAGCGCGAAGGCGCGCCGCCGGACATCGCGCGGCTCGCCGCCTCGATTGCGACGCTGAGAAAAGAGGACGGCCCCCTCCTCGTCGAGGGCGCGGGCGGCCTGCTCGCGCCTTTGGCTCCGGGCGTCTTCATGCTCGATTTGGCGAAGCGCAGCGGTCTTCCCCTGCTCATCGTCGCCCCGCTGGGGCTGGGCGCCATCAACCACACCCTGCTGACCGCGCGGGAGGCCAGGAGAGGGGGGCTTGAAATCGCGGGCGTCATCCTCTCCGACGTGGATGGGGAGGCGACGCCCGCCGCCGCGCGAAACCCGGCGGCCATCGAGGAGCTTTGCGGGGAGGACGCGCCGCTTCTGGGCGTGATTCCCCACCTGGCGGGAGCGGATGAGACTCTCCCTCGCGCCGCGCCGGGCTCCGCCGCCGCGGGGCGGCTCCTCGCTCTCGCGCGGAATTTGAGGCTCGACGCGCTCGGGTAGGGCGTCCGGGATTCGGTTTTTTCGGGCTGATCGCGCCGGCTTTTCCCGTCTCGCGTGAAGATGCGGCCCCGGAGCTCCTTACAGCGGGCGCGCCGGATGAGTTCGACGCGGCGGCTCCCTACCTCGCCAGGACGCGCTCGCGCAGGGCGCTCACCTGCTCGGGCTCGCCGAGGGCGTAGAGGCGATCTCCCGCCTGGATGACGAAGTCGGCCCCCGGGTTGAACTTCATCTTCCCGCTCCGGTTGCGGATGGAGAGGAGATGGACGCCGGTGTCCTGGCTTATTCTCGATTCGCGGAGCGCTATGCCGACGAGGTCCGACCCCGCGGGCACGCTCACCTCCTCGAAGTCGAGATCCGCCGTCGCGTGGCCGGTCACCTCGTCGAGGAAGCCCGCGAGCTTGGGCCGCAGAACCGCCTGCGCCATGCGCATCCCGCCCATGATGTAGGGCGAGATCACCCGATCCGCTCCCGCCGCCTCCATCTTGGCGATGGAGCTCTCCCGCGCGGCGCGGCTCAGGATGAAGAGGCCGGGGTGCAGCGCCCGCGCCGTGAGGGTGACGAACACGTTCTCGGCGTCCGTGGGCAGGGCGCAGACGAGGCTTTTCGCCTTCTTCACGTTCGCCTTGATGAGCGTCTCGTCGTCCGTGGCGTCGCCGAGAATGACGAGGCGTCCCTCCTGGTCGAGGCGCGCGGCGGCCGCATCGTCGTTCTCGATGATGACGAAGGGCAGGGATTCCCTCGCGTATTCTCTCGCCACGATGAAGCCGATGCGCCCGTAGCCGCAGATGATGTGATGATCCTCGAGTCTTCCGAGCTCTTTCACCAGTTTTCGCCTCCCGAAAATTTGACGGATCCGGCCCTCGACCCTCGTCTCGGCGATGCTCGCGGTGGCGTAGAACGCGGCGCCCACGCTTGAGATCAGAACCGCCACGGTGAACATGCGGCCCGTCGCGCTCAGCTCGCGCACCTCGCCGTAGCCCACCGTCGTGAAGCTGATTATCGTCATGTAGAAGGCCTCGGAGAGCGGCCACCCCTCGATGAGGACGTAGCCGATCGTCCCGAGGATGATGACGCCGACGATAAGCGCGAGGAGGCTGAGGATTTGCAAGGGCTTGCGCGCCTTCCCTGAATGCCTGCGGAGAGCCGCTCCGAATTCCCTGAATCGGCCGATTCTAACCGCGTCCGCCGGACGATTTCCAGAGGGGGCGGCTCCGGGGAAGCCTCAGCGGCCGCGGGGCGGGCCGGCCTTCCGGTCTCTCCTCGTCAAGTCGAACAGCGCGCGTCCGAGCCTCTCCTTGGCCTCGGCGCGGACGGGCTCCGTCGCCTCCGAGAACGCCGCGCGCTCCTCCTCCGTCAGGTCCTCGAAGGAGACGCCCTCCCCCTCCATGCTTCGGCGAATCGCCTCCTCCTCCGCCCGTGCGGCCTCTCTCTGGAAGGCGACGGCCTCGCGGAGGCAGGCGCGCGCCGCGGCTTGGACGGGCCCGGGCCAGGCGTCGAAGCTTTCCCGATGGACGAGCAGGGCGCGCGCGCCGTAGAAGTGCCCGCTCATCGTGACGTGCCCGTGATGCTTCGAGACGCCGTAGGTCGCGGTGTTGGAGAGCGGGTTTTCCTGCGCGTTCACCTGGCCGGACTCGATCATGGCGATTCCCTCGCTGAGCTCCACGGGAACGGGCTCGGAGCCCAGGAGCTCGAACGTCCGCGCGTGCGCCTCGTTGGGCTGGAGGCGGACGCGCAGCCCCCGGCAGTCCCCGGGCGTTCGCACGGGGCGGACGCTGTTCGAGAGGTGGCGGAATCCGTTGTCCCAGAAGCCCGGGCACCGGTAGCCTGTTCGCGCCTCGATTCCCCGGGCGAGGCGCGCGCCGAGCGCGCCGTCCAGCGCCTCCCGGGCATGGGCGGAGTCCTCGAAGACGAAGGGCAGGTCGATGACTTCGAGCTCGGGCGCCCTCTCCGCGAGATAGCTCGTCGAGAAGTAGCACATCGTGAGCAGTCCGCACTCCACGAGGGAGAGCAGGTCGGCCGCGCGGTAGCCGAAGTCCATCACGTTCCAGAAGAGGTCGATTCTCGCGTCCGCGCCCAGCCGCGCGAGCATCTTCTCCCTGAAGAGCGCCATCGCGCGGCTGTGGGTGGTCCCGGGCGGGGAATAGCCCCCGATGCGGATGCGAACCGGCTCCGTCATGGCTGGATGCGCTCCCTCGCTGTCGGAGGCGCGGGAGAACGCGCGCCCCTGGAGGCGCGACCATACCACATCCCCACCGCGCCGATGAAGAATCTCGGGCGCTTCTCCCCCGGCGCGGCGCCGAAGCGCCCTCGCCCCTTGACGCGCTCGCGGCGGTCGTGCATGTTCCGCTTTCGGGTGAATCCTTTGAGCCGGGGAGAGGGAAACATGTCTTCACTTCAGTCCCAGATTTTCGTGCAAACCGCTTCCGCCTCGCTGAGCCGCCTGACGAGAGACCTCCAGCGGAAATACGAGCCCAAGAAGGGGGATCGGTTCAACGTCGGGGGCATCACCTACGAGATAGGCCCCCCGAAGTTCGTGGACGCGGACAGGGCGATTCGCTTCGAGATCAGCTCGAAGATACCGGGCGAGGAGCTGCCGGACTCCTGCGACCACGCCAGATACTTCAAGCGGATCGAGAAGCGCAACGCGTCGCCGAAGAAGCCCGTCTCCGCCGACATGGAGAACATCGTCCGCGAGACGCGCGACCAGGAGCGGAAGGAGAGGGACTACGTGAAGCTCACCTACCAGTACGGGGAGGAGGAGCTCTACGACGACGGGGAGGCGCTCAGGGAGATTGAGGAGATGGCGAAGGGCGCGGACGGCAAGGAGGTGCCCCCCAGGGTGCCCGGCGTCACCACCCTGGCCGGCCGCCTCATCGTCCAGCAGATGCAGTCCTCCCTCTACGAGGCGGCGCGGGAGAACGTCGAATCCCTCATCGCCGCGAACGAGAAGGTGCGCTCCGAACTCAAGAAGAGCAAGAGGAAGAAGTAGCCCCGCGCCATGGCCCTGCGCCTTGCGGGCTTGACGGTTTGCGCCCCGCTCGAGAGAATCACGGACGCCCTCCTCGTCGTCGAGGGGGGCGTTTTCGCTTACGCGGGGCCGCGCGGGGCGCGTCCCGCGCCGCCGGACGCCCCGACGCTGGACATGGGCGGCGCGCTGGCGTGCCCGGGCTTCGTGGATCTCCAGGTCAACGGCCTGGGGGCGGACGCGGCGCTCTCGGCGGACGCAGCCGGTCTCGGGCGCATCGCCCGCGCGCTGGCGCGGCGCGGGACGGCCGCCTTTCTGCCCACCCTCACGACGGCTTCCCGGGAGGAGCTGGTTCGCGCGGCCGGCGCGGCGCGGGAAGCGTGGGCGCTTCAGGGGGACGGGGGCGCGCCCGAGGCGCGCATCCTGGGCGTTCACCTGGAGGGGCCCTATCTCTCGCCCCGCATGAGGGGGGCGCATCCGGCCGAGCGCCTCCGCGCGCCCTGCCGGGAGGAGGTGGAGGAGATCGCCCGCGCCGCCGGCGGGATGGGGGCGGGCGGCGCGCCCGGCCTGGCCATGGTGACGCTCTCCCCGGAGGCGGGCGGCGCGGCCGGCTTCGCCCGCTGGCTCTCGGAGCGCGGCGTCGTTCCCGCCATGGGGCACACGGCGGCCGACGCCGCCTCGGTGGAGGCGTTCCTCGAGGCGGGCGGCGCGTTCGCCGTTCACGCCTTCAACCGCTACGGGAGTCCGCCCGCGCGCAGAAGCACCTCGCCCATGGATTTCGTGCAGGGCGATCCGAGGCTCTTCGCCGGCCTCATCGCCGACGGGACGCACGTGGCGCCCCGCGCAGTCGCCTCCTTCGCGCGCGCGAGGGGCTGGGAGCGGACGGTTCTGACCTCCGACCTGACGGCCGACGCGGGGCTGCGCCCCCGCGCGGGCGAGGCGCCCGCCGAGGCGCGCGGCGACGCCGTGACGCGCGGAGGCGTTTTGAGCGGCAGCCGCCTGACGCTCTCGGAGACGCTGCCCCGCTTTCGGGAATGGAGCGGCCTCGACGCGGCCCGCGCCCTGGCGGCGGCGACGCGAAACCCGGCGCGCGTCCTGGGCCTCGAATCCCGGTGGGGGCGCATCGCCCCGGGCCGGCGCGCGGACTTCTGCCTTCTCGCGCCGGATTCCCTGGAGCTCCTGGGCGCGATGATCGGCGGGGTCTGGGCGTCGGGCGCGCCCCCGGCCCCGGCCGGATGAGGCCGCGCCGTTCTTCGCCTAAAGTCCACGGAGGATGATGAAGCTTGCCTCGCGTAGCGGAATGGGGAACACAGAAAGCCCCTTAAGCATCTGCAGACAATCGCCGTCGATATTTTTCAAGGTCGGCCGCCGTCACCGCGTCCGGGGATGCGAGCTGATAATGCTTTTCCGAAGCGATTCTGATGTCGTCGCCGTCTTGCTCAAATTCGAGAAGCGCGATCAGATCATCCCGTATGAATTGCGCTCCAATCGGTCTGCATATCAGGGACGGGAATTTCTCCATGCAAAACGCCATGTCCTGTTCGACTTGTATCCGGTTCAGGCGATCGTTTCCGCCCTTGGCCTGGACGGGAACAATGTAGTGAGAGCCTCTTCTGTCTATCCCCACGTATATCTCATCAATTTCTATCTGGCCGATTCTTTTGACGCTCGTTCGCAGATGGCTTTGTAGCGAATAGCACGCGATTCCGAGAAATACGTCGATCAGTCGATTGTAGCGGATGCGGGCCAGCACGGCCTGCTCATCGCCGAAAGCATATTTCGCTATGACTCCTGGGGTCGCGTCGGGAATCTTGGTGGTGGCGAGGAGTCGGTTCGGCGTCAGCGGCGCGTCATTGACCAGATCGAAGCGGTATCTGGATTTTCCGGCGGGACGTATCACCCACGTCTCTCCCTCGGGTGCTTCCGCCAGGATGTCGGGCGGAAGCGCCGAGCGGTATCGAAAGCTGTAGATCAGATCGCCGACGTTCTTGGGGAGAGGAATGCCCAGTTCGGAGGCGGCCGCGATGATGTCCTCGCGCCCGAACTCCACGGTGCGGCTTCCCGGCGCGTGGTTTTTCCGAAAAACGGCCTGAATGATCTTCGCGTATCGGTTTTTGGGGGGGAATGCGCCGCTCCTCCCGTTGATCAGGCGCCGGGCCACTCCAGCAGGACGACCTCCTCGCGCAGCTCCTCGCCGGAGACGGTCGAGGGCCGGGTCCGGAACAGCTCGATGCCCAGAACCCTGTAGTTCAGCGATTCGGCGAGGTCGGCGAGAAGCCGCCCCGTGCGAATCATCACCCGCAGGTAGGACGCCTGGTCTCCGACCACGTAGGCGAGCTTGGCGCCCGGCCTGAGCGCGGGGCGCAAGGACGCGAGATGCCGGAACATGCCGCCGAAATACAGCCGGGTGACGCGCGGATAGAGGCGCTCGAAGCCGGAGGTCTTGCCCAGCGCGATCCGCCGCTTCTCGATGGCCTCGGCGATGCGCTGGATTTCGGCGTGGTTCGTCACCGCGCGGTCGTCCGCGTCGGCTTTATACACCCCCCGCGTGTTCGAGCGGACGAGATTCCGCTTCAATCCCCGAAGTTCTTTTTTGTCGCGGACGAGCCCGAGGACGACGGATTCCAGCCGCGTCGTTCGCGTGTAGTCCTTTTCGTTCGGGTAGGGCGGCGAGGTGATGACGGCGCCGATGGATTGCGGCTCGAGAACCCGCCCGGCGTCCCTGGCGTCGGCTTGCAGGACGCGCGCGGGAACCCCGGCGCGATCCCGGTGGGCGTCGACGTCCCGCGCGACGGCGCGCATCTCCTCGAGCCAGCATTCCAGGACGGGCGCGTCGCGCCTGATTTTGCCGACGCCCACCTCGGGGCCGAACCTCAGGTTGCTGAAGCGGCGCACGAGGGCGTTCGCCAGCGCGAGCCTTCCGTATCGCCGCTCCCGGCCCGCTCCCGCGCCGTCGATGACGTCCAGCAGCGCGAGCGTTTTCCGGAGCGGGAGCGGGCTGATCGAGTTCTTCAGCAGCAGCTTCGACTGCTCCGGCGAAAGCGCGCGGGCGGCGGAGCGGGAACATTCCCCCGGAAAAGGAGAATCCTCCGCCGCGTCGCCGAGGCCTTCCCGCCCGAGCCTCTTTTCCGCCGCGGACGCGACGGCGTCCGCGTAGCGCGGGATTTCGCCGGAGCCGGCGGACCAGTCCGTCTTCACCGCGCTTGCGAAGCGCGCCATCGGGTTCGATTCGATCCCGACGCTGCGAATGCCCAGTTTCTTGCACTCCACAAGCGTAGTCCCCGTCCCGCAGAACGGGTCGAGAACCGCGTCGGACGCGCCGACGCCGAGCCGGGCGGCGCAGTCCCGGACGAGATGCGGCGGAAACGACAGGACGAACCGATACCATTCGTGAACGGCGCGATCCTCCGCCCGCAGCCTGTTCCGCTCGCCGTTGCGCCCGTTCCTCATTCGAGTCCCTCTCCGCCCGGCGTCACGCGGCTCCCCCAGCCTAGGCCGCCGCGAAGTTCCGCGTAATCCCCCGCGCCGGGCGCCGGTCGGGCCGGCGGCGGTATTTCCCGTCTTTTCGCAAGCCCCGGCAGGGCGTCATCGTCATATCGGCATGATGCGATAAAGAAGCGAAAAAACAAAGACGGGCGAAGGCGAGCCGAAACTATAGCGCGGCATTCCCGCCCGCCTCAAGGAGGCTCCGCGCGCCGCCGATTGCGGGCGGGGGCGGATTCGCCCATAATTCTCCCGTCGCCGGCGTTCAGACAGCATCCGCCCCGGGCGCGCCGCCATGTATGACCTCATCTTTCGCTCCGCCGTGATATTCGACGGTCTGGGCGGGGAGCCTTACGAGGGCGCGCTCGCCGTTTCTGGCGATCGCATCGCCGAAGTCGGCCCCGGCGTGAGCGGCGCGGCCCGCCGCGAGATTGACGCGCGCGGGCTGGCGCTCAGCCCCGGGTTCGTCGATATTCACGGCCATTCCGACTACTACCTCCTCATCAACCCCGAGGCGCGCGCGAAAGTCCTCCAGGGGGTGACGACCGACGTGGGCGGCAACTGCGGCTACGCCGCCTCCCCGATTGGCGGGGCGGAGTTCGAGGAGCGGAAGAGGTGGCATCGGGAGCAGTTCGACCTCGACCTCCCCTTCCGGAGCGTGGACGGGCACCTGCGCCGCGTGGAGGAGACGGGCGTCTCCGTCAACTACGCCCATCTGGCGGGCCACAACACGATTCGCGCCAGCGTGATGGGGGGCGAGGCGCGCCCGGCGCGCGCGGCGGAGATGGCCGCGATGGAGGAGATGCTCGCCCTGGCGATGCGCGAGGGCGCCTTCGGCCTCTCCACCGGGCTGGTCTATGCCCCCGCCTGCTTCGCGGACAAGGAGGAGCTCGCCGCGCTTTGCCGGGTGTCGGGACGCGCCGGGGGGCTGCTCGCCACCCACATGCGGAGCGAGGGAGACGCGCTCCTCGAGGCGATGGACGAGGTGATGGAAGCGGCCGCGGAGGCCGCTCTGCCGCTTCAGATCAGCCATTTGAAGACGGCGGGCGAGCGGAACTGGGGCAAGCTGGACGCGGCCTTCGAGCGCATCGAGCGCGCGCGGGAGAGGGGGCAGGACGTGACCTGCGACCGCTATCCCTATACGGCCTCGAACACCCACCTGAGCGCGCTGCTTCCCGACTGGGCGCACGACGGCTCTCTCGACGAGAAGCTGGGGCGCCTCGGCGACCCGGCGGCGCGGGCGCGGATGCGCGAGGAAATCCTGCGGGCGCGCCCCGAGCCCTCCTGCTGGGAGAGCGTCCTGATCAGCCGGGTCTTCACGGAGGAGAACCGCCCCTGCGAGGGCCTCACCCTCGCGCGGCTGGGCGAGGAGCGCGGCGCGGCGCCCGTGGACGCCATGCTCGATCTGCTGGCGGAGGAGAGGCTGAACGTCGAGATTCTCATTTTTATGATGAGCGCGGAGAACATGCGCCGCATCCTGGCGAAGCCCTACGTCATGGTGGGCTCCGACGCGGGCGCGCTCACCCACGAGCCGCCCCTGGGCGCGGGGCGGCCGCACCCGAGGAATTTCGGCGCCTTCCCCTTCGTCCTGGGCTCCCTGGCGAGGGAGGAGGGCCTGTTCTCGATGGCCGAGGCCGTCCGCAAGATGACCTCCGCCCCCTGCCGGCGGCTCGGCATCGCGGACCGGGGGCGTCTGGCGGCCGGCATGAAGGCCGACCTCGTTCTGTTCGACCCCGAGAGGATACGAGACGAGTGCACCTACGAGCGTCCCGTCGCGTATCCTTCGGGCGTCGAGATGGTGCTCGTCAACGGCGAGGCGGTCGTGGAGGCGGGCGTCCACACCGGCGCGCGCCCCGGCCGCGCCCTTCGCGGGCCGTCGGGAAGGGGGCGGCGATGACGCTCGACCTCGCGTCGCTCAAGACGGTGCTCGCCCTGGTGGGCCTGCTCGCCCTGCTGGCCATCCCCGTCGTCTGGTGGCTGCATCGCCGCTCTCTCGGGTGCCCCAGGGCCGCGGCGGAAGTGTGGGAGGACATCGATCTGATGAGAGCGTCCGGCGGGAGGCGTTCGTCCGCGTCGGCGCGAAGCGGCGAGTCCGCGGAGGATCCCGCGGACGCCGCGCCCGCGGCGCCGGAGGAGCCGCCGGCGGGCGAGACGCTCTCTTTCGGCGATGAGGAGGCGGCAGGGGCGCGCGCCGCTTTCGCGGGGGAGTCGTGGGGAGAGCGCGAAGCCGTCCGCGAGCCGGACGCCGCGCGTGAAGAACCGGGAGAGGAGGGAGCCTTCCGCGAGGAGGCGGGCGCGCCGGCGGCGCCTTTCCCCGACCGGGAGGTCCTCGCCGGCGGCGAGGCTTCGTTCGACGCCGGGAAGCCGCCGGTTCCCGACTCCCCGGACGCGGCCGGGGAGGAGGCGCGGTTTCCCGCCTTCGGCGATTCGCGCGAGGAGGCGGAAGAAGGCGCTCCCCTCCTGTTCGGAGGCGGAGAGCCGGACGAGCCGGAGGCGGAAGCCCCCGGAGAGCCCGCGCCGGAGAGGTCGGGGGAGGACGCGGGCTTCGTCGCCGCCGGTGAATCGCCCGGGGCGTATCGGCTCGAGGAGGGAGAAGGCGCGGGGCCGCCTCCGGGGGAGGGGGCCGCTCCCTTGAAGGATGAACCCGGCGAGTCGCCGCCGCCCTCCCGCGCGCCGGCTTCGGAGGATGACGTCTTCTCCCTTCTGCGGCGCGAACGCCGGGAGGATGACGCCTCCCCCGAAGGTGCCGCGCCGCGCGGGGAGGTCGAGGAGGCGGAGGAAATCGCGGACTTCGACGCCCCGCCCGACTTGCCGCGGGAAGAAGACGCGGAGCGCGAGGGCGGGGACGCCTCGCCGGGGACGCCGGACGCGCCCGCCGGGTTCGCGCGCGAGCTCGTGGCGGAGGCCTGCCCGGGGGACTTGCTGCTGGCGGAGAGCGTGGAGCGGGAGCTCCCCGACCGGGCGGCGGAGGCGGCGGACGCCCTCCGCCTCGACCTGGAGGAGCGTCAGGGAGGAAGACGCGCTCCCGCCTCCGATGAGTATCTGCGTCTGGCGCTCCTGGAGGTGATGCTGGGACGCGCCGAGGAGGCGGCGCGTCATCTTAAGGAGGCGCTTCGGGGGGCGAGCCGGCTGGGTCCCGTTCTCAACGCGCTGGCCGTGGCGTCCTGGCTGCGGGGGAAGGCGGACCCCGCGATAGCCTACTGCCGCGAGGCGCTCCGGGAAACGGGGCGGGACGCGCCGCTCCAGGCGGCGGTCGCCCGGAACCTGGGGCATTTCTACCAGAGCCGGGGGGAGGAGGCCCGGGCGGCCGAATTCTTCGAGATGGCGATCGATCGCATCGGCCCGCAGGGCGCGCCCGGGGAGCTCTCCTCCCTGCGCCTGCGGGCCGGCCGGCTGTTCCGCCGTCTGGGGGAGCATGAAAAGGCCCGGGCGCACCTTTCGGAGTCGGCGCGCCTGTTCCGGGGACTGGGAGAAGGCGGCGGCGAGACCCGGGCGCGCGTCGCGCTGGCGGCCGCCCATACCGCGCTGGGCGAGCACGAACCCGCCCGGGCGAGTCTGGAGGAGGCCCTCGCGCTTTGCCGCGAAGGCGGCGACAAGGCGGGCGAGGCGCTGGTCTATGGGCAGATGGGCGCGGCCTACGCGGCGCAGGAGCAGTTCACGCGCGCGCTCCGGTATTACGAGAACGCCCTGGGCCTCAACCGCGAGCTCGAAAACGCGAAGGGAGCGGCGGCGAACCTCGGCAGGATGGGGAACATCCACTACGCCAGGGGCGACTTCCCCGAGGCGCGCGAAGCCTACGAGGCGGCCCTGGAGCTCGGGGAGGAGGGGGGAGACGCCCTCGCCCGCGCCAGGGTGCTGAGAAACCTGGGCCGGGCGCATTTCGAGGGGGGAGAGTGGGACGCCGCGCGCGCGCGCCTGGGCGAGGCGCGCCTCATGTTTCAGGAAGCCGGCGCGGCGGAGGCGCTCGAAAGCGTCCGGGCGCTGGAAAGGCGCCTGCCGAAGGCGTCCGGCGCCGACGCGCGCGGCGAGGAGTGACGGAAGGCTTCACGCCCTTTCATCGCCCAGGGCGAATTTCTCCATCAGCCTGCAATAGACGCGCGCCGCTTTCTTCAGGGAATCCACCTCGATGAATTCATCGGGCGCGTGGGCCTGCTCGATGCTTCCGGGACCCAGCAGAAAGCAGCTGCGGCTTCCGGTCTGCGCCGCGGCGAGCCCCGCGTCCGAATAGTAGCTCACGCCGGCGGGGGGAGGCTCCGCGCCCAGAACCTCCCCCAGGGTCTCCAGGATGAGCCTCGCGCCCGCGCCCGCCAGGTCCGCCGTGACGGGCGGCCTGTCCGCGATGGTCGCCCGCAGGGAGAAGTCCACGCCGGCCGTCCGCGCGCGCGCCGCGGCCGCCTGCTCGCGGATGATCTCCTGAACGTCGGCCGTCCGCAGGGGAGGAACGAAGCGGGCGTCTATCTTCACTTCGCACCTCTCGGGCACCACGTTGGTCTTGCGTCCGCCCTCGATCACGCTGGCGACCATGGTGCATCGGCCCAGCAGGGGGTCTTCGTGGGGAAGGGCGGCGACCGCCTCGTGAAGCCCGGCCACCGCGAGGGAGGCGGCGTGAATCGCGTCCGCGCCCATGTGGGGCGCGGCGGCGTGGGCGCTCTTTCCGCGGAAGACGAGCTCGAACCACATGGCGCCCTTCTGCGCGCTCACCAGGGCGAGTTCGGTCGGCTCGCAGGAGATCACGACGTCCTCCGCGCCGATGCGCCCGTTCCGAATGGCCGCCGCCGTCCCCGTCATCGCGCCGCTTTCCTCGTCCACCACCATGCAGCAGCGAATCGTTCTCCTGGCGCGCGCGCCGCGGTCGATGCGTCCCTTGAGCCGCCCGAGGGCGGCGAGGCTGGCGGCGATGCCGCCCTTCATGTCGCAGCTCCCCCGGCCCCAGATTCTTCCCTCCGCCTCGACCGCCGCGAAGGGATCGCGCGACCAGCCCTCGCCCGCCGGCACGGTGTCCATGTGGTTGAGAAAGACGAGGGCGGGGCGCTCCCCCGAACCGGCGACCTCGGCGATCACGTTCTCGCGCCCCGGGGCGACACGCTCGCGCGCGGGCTCCAGGCCGATCCCGCGGAAGAACGCCTCCATCCGATCCGCCATGGCGGATTCATCGCCCGTGGGGTTCTCGCTCCGAATCCCGATCAGCTCCCTGGCGAGCGAGACGGCCTGCTCCTCTATGGCCGCGTCCATCGCTGTCTCCCGGGCGTCAGGGGTTCATGGGCGCATGGCGCCGCATTTCGGGCGGCTTGCGCATGATGCCGCCTCACGCCGCGCCGTGAAAGCGCCGCATCAGGGAGGCGAAATTCCTCCCCGGCGTGATGTTTCCCAGGCGCGCCGCCTCGCGCGCGCCGGTTGCGGCCGGCAGGCTGTTCGCCTGCCCGGAGAGCGTCCCCCACGCCAGCAGCGCGAAGCAGACGGCCTCGACCGCGTCGGGCGAGACGCCGCGCGCGCCGCTCGCCGCGAGGGGGAGCCCGCCCAGCGCCTCCCGCAGGCGGCGCATGAGGGTCCTGTTGCGGACGCCTCCTCCGCCGACGATCGCCTCGGCGGGCGGCGCGTCCTTCGGCAGAAAATCCCGAACCGCGTCCGCGACGCACGCGGCGGAAAAGGCGGCGAGGGTGGCGAGGGCGTCTTTCGCGCCGCGCCCGCGCGCCGCCGCGCCCGCGAGGACTTCATCGACGAACGCCTCGCCGAACGCCTCCCTGCCGGTGCTCTTGGGCGGCTTTCGGCCAAGGTAGGGGCGGCGGCGGAGCCAGGCCAGCGTTTCGGGGCATACGCGGCCGGCCGCCGCCAGGGCGCCTCCTTCGTCCCAGTCCTTCTCTCCGTTCGTGATCCGGCGGACCAAGGCGTCGAGCGTCACGTTCGCCGGCCCGCAGTCGAAGCCGAACGCGCCCGCCTCGCCCCAGGGGGGAAGGTAGGTGAGGTTCGAGATGCCGCCCAGGTTCACGAAGGCGGTCGGGGCGTCTTCGCGGCTGAATAGGATGCGGTGCGCCCAGGGGGTAAGGGGCGCGCCCGCCCCTCCCGCGGCCACGTCCCGCGGGCGAAAGTCGGAGACGCAGGTCGCCTCCGTCCGCGCGGCGATGAAGGCGGGGTCGCCGATCTGAAGGGTGGAGGGGAGCAGCGCGCCGCGCGCGCCCCGTCCGCCTTCGGGAAGATGGCGCACCGTCTGGCCGTGGCTGCCCACGAAGTCGATTCGATCGAGAGGCGTTCCGGCGTTCGCGGCGACCGCCAGCGCGGCGGCGGCGAACGCCTCGCCCGCCTCCCGGTGGAGCGAGCAGAGCTCCTCCGTTCCGGCGCCCTCCTCGCCCGCGGCGCGCAGAATCCGCTCCCTCAGGCTTTTCGGGTAGGGGGCGGCGTGAAAGCCCAGCGTCTCGACTTCGGCGCGCTCGCCCGGGAGAATCCGCGCGAGGGCGGCGTCCACCCCGTCGGCGGAGGTGCCGGACATCAGCCCGATCGCCAGAAAGGGCCGCGCCGCGCTCATGAGGGAGACTTCCCCCGCCGATCGGGGCGATTCGCCGCCCCGTAGATTCTCCTGTATTCGCGGTAGTAGCCCAGCACCCTCTTGACGTAGTTTTTCGTCTCCTCGTAGGGGATTTCCTCGATGAATCTCTCGGTCGGCTTGCCGCGCCCGGCCTTCCACCATCTTCTGACCGCGCCCCGGCCCGCGTTGTAGCTCGCGATCGCCGGCGCGAGCGCGCCGCCGAACTCGCGCACGAGCGCGCCCAGGTGCCGCGCGCCCAGGCGGGCGTTGATTTCGGGATCGAAGAAGTCGTCCGCGGAGGCGACGCGCGTCCCGTGCCTCCTCGCGAGCCTGCGCCCCGTGGCGGGCATGAGCTGCATCAGCCCCCGGGCACCGGCGGGGGAGATCGCGCGCGGGTCGAAGGCGCTCTCCGCGCGGATGACGGCGTTCACCAGATGAACGTCCGCCCCGCCGGGCTCCTTTTTCCTGACGACGAGCGGATAGACGATTCTCCAGAACTCCTCCGGCAGATCGCTTCCGCCCGATCGCGCGGCGTCCCAAAAGGACTTATTGATCAGGAGAATCGCGCGGTGGCTCTCGCCCGCCTCCGTGAAGGCGCGCGCCGCCCGGTAGCGAAAGTATCGCCCCGCCCCGAGGCGGTGATACTCGCGGGCGGCGTGCTCGTGCAGGCCCATGGAGGCGAGCAGCGCGGCCGTCCGCGCGCGCGCGGCGGCGCCGGGCGGAGGGCGCATCCACTCCCGATAGCCTGCCTCGCCGGGGGGCGGGACGGCGGCTATGTCGCCTTCGCGCCCCAGGCGGCGCAGCGCGCGCAGCGCCTGCTGTCCGTAGTAGCGGTGGCGGTGGAGCCGGACGCAGGCGCGGTAGCCGGCGAGGGCGCGCTTTCGCTCTCCCGTCCTTTCCGCCGCCGCCGCCGCCCAATACCTGGCGGAAGCCGCGAGCCAGTGGCCGGGATGGGCCGCGATCATCCTGGAGAAGCCCCGGCGCGCCCGGCGGTAGTCTTTTCTCTGAAAGTCGAGCCAGCCGAGGCGGAACAGCGCCTTGGGCGCCAGGGGGGAGCGCGGGTGTCGGGAGATTATCTCCTCATAGTAGCGCGCGGCGCCGGCGAAGCGGCGGTCGTCCTCGTGCACGCGCCCGAGGAGGTAGCGCGCCCGCGCCGCCCACTTTCCCCGCGGCTTCTCCCTGAGCAGGCGCCGCGCCTCCGCCTCGAAGGCGGGCCGGCTCCTCGCGCGCAGATGGTTGCGCGCCAGGTAATACCTCGCCTCCGCGCGGCGGGCGGAGCCCGGCGGATGATGGCTGATGGCGTGCGCGAGGGCGGGGCCCGCCCGCTTCGTTTCGCGCAGGGAGAAGAGCGTGAGCGCCTCCTGGAACGCGAGGCGCGCGTGGTAGGGAGCCTTGGGGAACAGGCGCCGGAATTCCTGAAAGCCTCCCAGCGCCTTCTCGAAGTAAAAGCGCTTTCTGAGGAGCCGCGCGCGCTCGTAGTGGGCCTTGGCGCCCGGGCCGGGCAGGGGCGGCGAGAAGGCGGCGGCGAGCGCCTCCGCGCGCTTTCGGGCGCGTCCCGCGCCGGGGCGCTCCGGATGCCGCCGCCACAGCCGCCAGAAGGCGCGCGCGGCCTCGCGGCCTCGCCCGGCGGCGCGCAGGGCCTCGGCCTGGCGCAGCAGAAAGTCCGGCGCCTCGGGGGCGTCCGGAAACAGGCGGACGAAGCGCTCCGCGACCTTCGCCGCGCGCAGGGGCCTCTCCTCTTTCCGGTGGACGCGGACGAGGCTCGAATGGACGAAGGCGGGGTTCGGGGCGCGCTTTCCTTTTTCGATCAGCTCCTCGAGGGCGCGGCGGGCGAGGGCGTCGTCCCCGGCGCCCAGCGCGGCTTCGGCGAGAAAGAGCAGGGCGTAGCTCTCGAGCGCGGGAATCTCGCGGCGCGCCCTCCGGAGCGGCGCGACGGCCCGGGCGAACCGCCTGAGCCGCAGATGGGCGTGCCCCGACAGGAAGGAGCGCCTGCCGCCCAGATCCGCTTTCCCCCGGCGCAGCGCCTGAAGCAGCTTCTCGTATTGCTTCGCCGCCGCGAGCTTCCGGATGCCGGAGGGCAGCGGAGGAAGCGCGGCTTCCCTCGCAAGGGGCGGCTTCGCCGCGCGGGGGGGGAGCGTCTTCTGCGCGGGCCGGGCGAGCGCGGGCGCGAGAAGCGCGAGAAGCGCGGCGGCGGCGCAAAGGCGCGGCTTCACGCCGGCTTCCGCCGCCGGGTTTCCCGCCGGGCGAATTCGGCCTCGACCCCGCGCCGCGCCTCCTCGTCCAGCAGAAAGTCCGCGCCCGTCATCGCCAGCGCCTTGGCGCCCGCGAGGAGGACGCGCCTGCCCTCCTCTCCCGCCGCCGCCTCGGCGAATTCCCTGGTATGCGCGGAAACCCCCGCGGGAACCATCTGGATTTGCGGGTGAATGGTGGGCGTATGCTGGCTCACGTTTCCGACGTCCGAGGAGCCCATCCGCAGGGGCGGGAGCGGATCCGACTCGTGGATGCCGAGGATCGCCAGGTTTTTTCTGAACAGGGAGGCGAGAGGCGGGTTGAGCCGCATGGGGGCGTAGGCGACGGGGCCTTTCTCCGTCTCGAGTTCCGCGCCCGTCGCCTGGGCCGCCCCCCGCGCGCAGGCGATCAGCCGCTCGGTCAGCGCCGAGAGTCCGGCGCGCGTCTCGCTCCTCGCGTAGAACCACGCGGAGGCGCGCTCGGGGATGACGTTGGGCGCCTCCCCTCCCTCGGTGATGACGCCGTGCGCGCGATCCCCGGGGGGGAGCTGCTGGCGAAGCAGGGAGACGGCGCTGAACGTGGCGAGGAGGGCGTCCAGGGCGTTGACGCCCCGCTCGGGCGCGGCGGAGGCGTGCGCGGCGCGGCCCCTGAAGCGAAAGCGCAGCTCCGAGAGGGCGAGAAAGTTCGCCTCGGCCCTGGTTTCGTCCGATGGGTGCATCATCATGGCGGCGTCCACCTCCCGGAACATTCCGGTCTCCGCCATGAGCGCCTTGCCGCCTCCGCCCTCTTCTCCGGGCGTGCCGAAGACGCAGACGCCTCCGCGTTCGGGCCCGATCGCCTTCCTGAGCGCCGCGCCCGCCGCCGCGCCGGCGACCCCGATGACGTTGTGCGCGCAGGCGTGCCCGAGGCCGGGCAGCGCGTCGTATTCGGAGAGAAACGCGACGGAGGGCCTTCGCGCGTCCGCCCCGCGCCCGTCCGCGCGGAACGCGGTGGGCAGGTTCGCCACCCCGCGCGTGAGCGCGAAGCCTTTTTTTTCGAGGTAGGCGCACAGGCGCGCCGCCGCGCGATGCTCCTGGAGGCTCGGCTCCGGGTCGGCGTGAATTTCGAGGGCGAGCGCCCACAGCGCGTCCGCCTCGGCGTCGATGAACTGCGAGATGGCGGCCTTGGCCTTCTGAGCGTCCACGCGCGGCGCGCCTCCGGGGCGGGCGGGAAATTCATTATCGCCGCGCGCGGAAGGGGATGTCAACGATTCGCGCCGCCCTGCGCGCGTTGACGCCGCTCCCCCAAAGGGCGATACTTCTCCTCCGCCCAGGAAGGCCCGGAAGGAGAATGGCCTTGCTTCCGCTTTTGGCCGCGGTCGCCGCGCCCGCCGGAGAGTCCGCGCCGCTCGCGCCGATCCCGCAGGAAATGGACATCGTCACCCTCGCCACCCAGTCGGGCGGCATGGTGCTCTACGTCCTGATTCTTCTCGTGTTCTTCTCGCTCTCCTCGTGGGCCGCCATCATCTGGAAGTTCTGGGAGCTGCGGGGGGCGAAGCGCCGCTCGGCGGCGTTCGTCGAGACGTTCTGGCGCTCCAGGCGCCTGGATCGCCTCTACGCGCAGCTCGGCGAGCGCGAGAGCTCCCCGGTGGGCGAGGTGTTCGCCGCGGGCTATCGGGAGGTGGAGCAGCTGCTGAAGACGCGCTCGCGCGAGGGCGAGGAGGAATCGGGCGTCCTCACCCCGGAGACGAGCGGGGTGGAGAGCGTGGAGCGCGCGCTCAGGCGCGCGGCGAACGAGCAGCTGGGCAGGCTGGATCGGATGCTCACCTTCCTGGCCACCACGGCGAGCGCCACGCCCTTCATCGGGCTGTTCGGCACGGTCTGGGGCATCATGAACTCGTTTCGGGAAATCGGCGCCCGGGGCTCGGCCGGGCTCGCCGTCGTGGCGCCGGGCATCAGCGAGGCGCTCATCGCCACCGCCCTGGGCCTGCTCGCGGCCATTCCCGCCGTGATCGCCTACAATCACTACCAGGGCCGCGTGAAGGCGATAGCGGACGAGATCGAAAACTTCACGGCGGATTTTCTCAACCTCGTCGGCCGCCATTTCATGCGCCTGTGAGGGAGCGGAGCCTTCCGTGGCCGTCAAGCTGAACCGCAGTTCGAGCATCGCGGACATCAACGTCACGCCCCTCGTGGACGTGATGCTGGTGCTGCTGGTGATTTTCATGGTCACCGCGCCGCTGCTCGAGACGCGGAATCAGGCCGTGAACGTGGACCTGCCGCAGGTGCGGGCGGCGAAGGCGAGCCTGGCCGAGGACGCGGTCGTCATCACGCTGGACAAAAACCGCGCCTTGTATATCAATGACAACCCGCTCGCCGCCTCCGAGCTGAGGGAGAAGCTCGCGGCGCTCTTCAAGGGCAGGCGGCGCAAGGAAATTTTCCTGCGGGCGGATCGCGCGGTTCCCTACGGCGAGGTGGTGAAGGCCATGGCCGCCATTCGCGCGGCGGGAATCAGCCGCCTCAACATGGTGACCGACCCCCTGGAATCCTCCCGGGGCGGGCGGCGCGCCCGCTGAGAAGGCGGTGGCCCCATGAGACGAAGGAAGCGCGCGCTGATTTTCGACGGCCGCTTTCGCGCCGCGTGGATCATTTCCCTCGTTCTGCACGTCTCGCTCTTCGCCTGGGTGAGCCTCGCGCCCTCGCAGCCGAAATACCGCTTCTTCGGGAGCGGGACGGCCGTCAACCTGGTGGGCGCGGACGAGATTCCGGGCGGCTCGGCGCGCGGGAAATCCGGGGATCGGCCGGAGGATATGGAATCGCCGGCCCGCCTCGAGGGCCCGGCCGAGGGCGCGAGAAAGATCGCCGCGCCCCGGAAGAAGCCCGAACCCCGGAAGCCCGCGCCAAAGAAGAAAGTCGAGCAACCCGCCCCGAAGAAGGTCGAGAAGAAGAGCGCCGCCCAAAAAGAAGCGCCTCCCCGGAAGAAGCCCGCGAAAAAGAAAATCGTAGAAAAGAAGGCGCCTCCGAAGAAGAAAGCGCGCCGCATCGCGGTGAAGAAAAAGAATCCGCCCGGGAAGAAAAAAGTCGTCCGCAGGAAGAAGAAGCGCGACCCGGCGCTGGAGGCGCGCCGCAAGCGCATGCGCGAACGCCGCGCGCGCGCCGCGCGGTGGCGCAGGAAGTTCCGGGAGAGCGGCGCGAGCGCGTCCGCGCCTGGAAAAAGGAAGCCCCGCGATGGCCGGCCGGGCGGTGATCGTCTGGCGAAGGCGACCCTCCCTCCCGCGAGGCGCGCGCCTTCGCGGGGATACCCCGGCGAGGGCGGCGGCGACGGCCAGGGCGGCGGGAGCCGGGGCGGCGGGGGCGGCGGCGCCGCGCGGACGGATCTCGAGAGATACTACGGGCTTCTGGCGGAGCGGATCGGGAGCTACTGGACCCTTCCGCTCAACCTCTCGGACGTGGGCGGGATGAAGGCCGAGATCACGATTGACGTGAGCCGGAGGGGAGACTACCGGAAACTGCGGATTCACCGCAGCAGCGGAAACGTGATTTACGACCAGGCGGCGCTTCGCGCCGTGGAGCGCGCCGCCAGCCCCTCCCTGCCCAGGCCGCCCGATACGATACGGGAAGCCTGGCTGTTTCTCGGCTTCCGGTTCTGCGGAGAGAAGGGCGTCTGCTGATGCGGAGAAAAACGCAAGCCGGGCGCGGGCGCCGCGCCGTTCGCCGGGCGATGCTTCTCACGGCTGTGGTTCTCCTCTGGCCTCAAGCCGCGGCCGCCGAGCGCGTGTTCATCGACATCCACTCCCCGACGGCGAGAAAGATACGGCTGGCGATACCGGAGTTTCGCCCCCTCAAGGGCCGGCGCGACGCCCTGGGTCTCAGGATGGCGCAGGTCATCGAGTCGGACCTCAGGCGCACCGGGCTGTTCTTCATCCCCGACCGGAAGGGGTATCTGGAGAATCCCATGCGCGCGGGAATTCGCAAGCATGAGCAGAAGTTCTCCCAGTGGAGCAAGGTGGTGAAGGTCGAGGCGCTCATCAAGGGCGGCTACGCCGTTTCGGGAAAGACCATCACCGCGGAAATCTATCTCTACGACGCGCTGCGCTCCGCCCAGGAGCTGGGCAAGCGGTATCAGTATCCCCGGAGCGGCTGGCGCCTGCTGGCGCACAGGTTCGCCAACGCGGTGCTCGAGCGCTTCACGGGCGAGAAGGGGGTGTTCGACACCCAGATCGCGTTCGTATCGAGGCGCTCGCTCAGGGAGCGCGGAGAGATCTACATCATGGACTGGGACGGCGCCGAGCTCCGGCGGGTCACGCGCAACGGCATGGGCAACAACGCGCCCGCGTGGTCGCCGGATGGAAAATGGATGTCGTATTCCTCGTTCAAGTCCAGCCCGCCGGGCGTGTTCCTTCTGCCCACGAACGGGGCGCGCGAGTTCAGGGTGAGCTCCGGGCGCGCGCAGGCCATCGGCGGGGCGTTCTCGCCGCGCTCGCGCTACTTCGCCTTCGCCGAACTCGTGGGGCGAAACTACGAGCTTTTCCGCTACGACCTGAAGACCCGCGTGAAGCGGAGGCTGACGCGCAGCTTCGGCATCGACGTGTCGCCTACGTTCTCGCCGGACGGCGGAAAAATCGCCTTCACGTCGAGCCGCGCGGGAAATCCCCACATCTACGTCATGAACGCGGACGGCAAAGGCGTCCGCCGCATCACCCGCAAGGGAAAATACAACACCGAACCCGAATGGAGTCCCCGGGGGGACAGAATCGCGCTCACGAGCCGCGTCAAGCGGGGCAAGGAGATCGACATCGTCACCATGAACGCGGACGGCACCGACGTGCGCCGCCTCACGGGCAGCCAGGGACGCAACGAGTCTCCCACCTGGTCTCCCGACGGCCGGCACATCGCGTTCTCCTCGGACAGGAGCGGCAGGAAGTACGTCTACGTCATGACTTCGGCCGGCACGCAGCTCAGGAGGCTTCAGCCGGGACAGGAGCCCGCCTGGTCGCCGAAGCAGAGGTAGCCGACTCGGGGGGCAGGCCGAACGCCGCGAAAAAAAATCGGGAAACAGGCTTGCCCATCGCGCGTTCGCCCTTTATACTGCGCGGATATTTGGGTTTGCGCGAATCGAGGGGAGGCGCTTCCGCTCAGGGCTTTGCCGCGCTTTCCGCTCCAGGGGCATCGTAAGGAAAGGACTCCGGGGAGGACGTCTGAATGTTTGTACCGGGCCGTGGAAAACCATATCAATTCCTGCTGGTGGCTGGATTGCTCGCGTTCGCCGTGGGCTGCGTGAAGCACACGGTGGAGACCGAGCCGGCTCCGCCGCCTCCGCCCAAGCCGGCCGCCATGCCGGAGAAGCCCGCTCCGAAGAAGGAAGTGAAGATGGAGCGCGACGTGACGGAGGAGGAGCGACGCCGCCGGCGCGCCGCCTTCAGGCGATCGATGGCCGAGTTCGAGAACCGCGTGGTCTTCTTCGATTTCGACAGGTCGGAGATTCGCCCCGACATGCGCGGCGTCCTGGACGCCAAGGCGCGCTTCCTTCAGGAGTTTCCGACCATTCGGGTGCAGGTCGAGGGGCACTGCGACGAGCGCGGCACGGTGGAATACAACATCGCGCTCGGCCACAGGCGCTCGCAGAGCTCGAGGGACTATCTGATCTCGCTCGGCGTGAAGCCCTCGCGCATCGACACGGTGAGCTACGGCGAGGAGCGTCCGGCCGACGCCCGCTCCAGCGAGGCCGCGTGGGCCAGGAACCGGCGGGCGAAGTTCAACGTCATCGGCGGCGTTCCGGCGGGCATGAACTAGCCGCCCGACTTCCCGCGCGAAGGAAAAGAACTCCCCGTCGGCGGCAGGCGCCGGGGAGTTCTTTCTTTTATGGAAGCGCTCATGGCATCCAGACTTCAAGGGTTCGTCCTGGCCGCGCTGGTTTTGGCCCTGGCCGGCTGCGCGCCGAAGCCGGGCGGCGCGAAGGAAGGCTCGAGTCCTCTCCCTCCCCCCCCGCCGTCGGCCGAACTTCTGGCGGTGCGGGAGACCCTGCGAAGCCTCGGGCGCGGGATGCGGAGCCAGGAGCGGCGCGCCGAGGAGACGCGCGAGTCCGTCCAGCGGCTCTCCGACGCCTTCGAGCGCGCGCGCGAGGAGTCCGCGCGGGCGGGAAAGGCCTCGCGGGACGCGCTCGGGAAGGCCGGTGAGGCCATCGAGGGGCTCGCGGGCCGAATCGAGAATCTGGAGCGTCAGCTGGGCCTGCTGTCCGCGAGGATGTCCCGGGCGGACGCGCGCGAAAAAGAGCGGAGGGTCTCCCCGGCCGGCCTGCCCTCGCGCGCCTCGCCCGTGGGCGCGCCTCTCGCCGACGCGCGGATTCCCTCCGTGGGCCGGCCCGGGAGCGGCGCCCGGGCCGCGGGTCTGCCCGAGGACGCCGTGCGGGTCGCCGTGGTTTCGCCGCCCCCCGCCGCCCCTCCGCAGGCGTCCGCGCCCGGGCCCGCGGACGACTACGCCCGGGCGGTTCGCGCCCTGCGCGAGGAGAGGCGCTTCTCGAAGGCGCGCGGCCTGCTGGAGGCGTTCCTCGCCGAACACCCCACGCACGAGCTGGCGGACGACGCGCAATACTGGATAGGGCAATCCTATTTTCAGGAAAAGAATTTCGAGGGCGCCATCCTGGCCTTCAACAAGGTGCAGGTCGATTACGCCAACGGGGACAAGGCGCCGGAGGCCCTCCTGCTGGAGGCGCTCTCGTTCCTGAATCTGGGCGATCAGGCGAGCGCCCGGGAACTGCTCGGCCGCGTGATCGGCAAATACCCGGACTCGGCCGCGGCGGGCGAGGCCCGGAAGCGTCTCGAATCGCTCTGAGCGGCTCCCGGGGCTTTGGCGCGGGCATTGAAATGAGCGGGCCGGACATCCCTCCCGAAGAGCGCGAGCGCGCGGAGTTTCTCGCCCGCGAGCTTCACGAGCACAACTACCGCTACCACGCCCGGGACGCGCCCGTGATTTCCGATGCGGAATACGACCGCATGATGCGCGAGCTGCGTGCGCTCGAGGAGAAGCGCCCCGCCCTCGCTGCGCCGGACTCCCCTACGGCGCGCGTTGGCGCGCCGCCGCTCGATTCGTTCGATGCGTTCCACCACGACCCGCCGATGCGGAGCCTCGAGAACGCCGCGTCCGCCGAGGAGGTGTTCGCCTTCGGCGAGCGCGTCCGGCGCTTTCTGCGGCAGACCCGGGACAGGGAGGTCGAGTCCTTCGAGGTCACCTGCGAGCCGAAGCTGGACGGCCTGGCGGTGGAGGTGATTTACAGGAACGGCTCGTTCGACTCGGGCGGAACGAGGGGAAACGGCGTCGCCGGAGAGGACATCACGCGGAACCTCAAAACGGTGCGCGGCATTCCGCTACGCCTGCGCGCGCCCGAGGGGGGACCCGCGCCTCCGGCGCACCTGGCCGCGCGCGGCGAGGTGTTCATGAGCATCGAGGGGTTCAAGCGGCTGAACCGGGAGCGCCGCGAGAAGGAGGAGCCCCCCTTCGCCAACCCGCGCAACGCCGCGGCGGGCTCGCTGCGCCAGCTCGACTCCAGAATCACCGCCGCGCGCCCCCTGGAGGCGGCCTTCTACGCCGTCGGGCGCGTGGAGGGCTATGCGTTCCGGAGCCAGTCGCACCTGCTGGAGACCCTGCCGAAATGGGGGCTGCCCGCGAGTCCCGCCTGGCGAAAATGCCGGGACCTGCGCGAGGCGGCGGAGGCGTATGGGGAGATGCTCGCGGGGCGCGAGGAGGCGCCCTACGAGCAGGACGGCGTGGTGCTGAAGGTGGACTCCATGGAGCTGCAAAGCGAGCTGGGCGCCACCTCGCGCGCGCCGCGGTGGGCTATCGCCTTCAAATTTCCCCCGAAGCAGGAGACCACCTGGGTCAGGGACATCGTGTTCCAGGTGGGGCGCACGGGCGCCATCACGCCCGTGGCGCTCATGGAGCCGGTGCGGGTGGGCGGCGTCGAGGTCGCGCGAGCCACGCTGCACAACGAGGACGAGATGCGGCGAAAGGACGTGCGGCGCGGGGACTGCGTGCTCATCCAGCGCGCGGGCGACGTCATCCCCGAGGTGGTAGAGGTCATCCGGGAGAGGCGTCCCCCCGACGCGGAGGCCGTCGCCGCGCCCGAGGCGTGTCCGGTCTGCGGGACGCCCGCCGAGCGGCCGGAGGGGGAGGCGGCGCTGCGCTGCCCCAACCCGATCTGCCCGGCCGTGGTGCGCGAGGGCCTCAGGCATTTCGCCTCGAGGCGCGCGATGGACGTTGACGGGCTGGGCGAGAAAATCGTGAACCAGCTGGTGGACGCGGGCCTGGCGAGCGAGCCGGCGCATTTGTTCGCCCTCTCGAAGGAGCGGCTCGCCTCCCTGGATCGCATGGGGGAGAAATCGGCGGAGAACCTGATCGAGGTGCTCGAGAACGCGAAAAGACCGACGCTGGCGCGTTTCATCTACGCGCTGGGCATCCGCCACGTGGGAGAGCGCGTGGCGGAGGCGCTGGCCGACTGGTTCCGCACCGTGGAGGCGCTCTCCGGGGCGGACGCCGAGGCGCTCACCTCGGTTCAGGACGTGGGCCCCCGGGTGGCGGAGAGCGTCACGCGGTTTTTCTCCGACGCGAGGTCGAAGAAGGTGGTGGACGATCTCCTCGCGGCGGGCGTGGCGCCCGAGGCGCCGGAAGAGGAGGCGGCGGGCGGCCCCGGGGGCGCGCCTCTCTCCGGCCTCTCCTTCGCGCTCACCGGGACGCTTTCGGGAAGGTCGAGAAGCGAGGCGAAGGCGGCCATCGAGGCCCTGGGCGGGCGGGTGAGCGGCTCCGTGAGCGGGGCCACGAGCTTTCTCGTCGCCGGCGAGCGGCCGGGGAGCAAGAGGAAAAGCGCGGAGTCGCTCGGCGTCGCCGTTCTCGACGAGCGCGCGTTCGAGGAGATGCTCGCCCGGCGGGAGCGGCCTTGACCGCGCCTCCCCCCCTTTTCTATGATCGGGGGCAAATGTTCCGAATCCACGCGCATCCACATACCCCCTCTCCCGCGGACGCCTTCTCATGAGCCGGGTTCGCAAGGCCGTTTTTCCGGTGGCCGGCCTCGGCACGCGCTTTCTGCCCGCCACCAAGGTGATCCCCAAAGAGATGCTCCCCATCGTGGACGTTCCGCAGATTCAGATCGGGGTGCAGGAGGCCCTGGACGCCGGCATCGAGGAGATCATCTTCATCACCGGGCGCGGCAAGGTCTCCATGGTGGATCACTTCGACGTGGCCTTCGAGGTGGAGTCCCATCTGCGCGAGCGCGGCGAGGAGAAGCTGCTGGCGGTGGTGGAGGAAATCTCCCGGAAGGCGCGAATCACCTCCATCCGCCAGAAGCGTCCCCTCGGGCTGGGCCACGCGGTTTTGTGCGCGAAGCCGGCCGTGGGGGAGGAGCCCTTCGCCGTCGTCCTGTGCGACGACATCATCCGGAGCGAGGAGCCCGCCATCGGCCAGCTCGTTCGCGCGTTCGAGGCCCACGGCGGCGGCGCGCTCGCGGGGCTTCGGGTCGAGAGGAGCGCGCTCTCCAGGTATGGCGTCGTCGATCCTTCCGGCGAGCCGCCCCCCGCGCCGGGCGTCACGCCCCTCAAGGGGATGGTGGAGAAGCCGAGGCCGGAGGACGCGCCCTCCGACCTCGCCATCATCGGCCGCTACGTTCTGCCGCCCGAGGTTTTCCCGGCGCTGGAGCGCGCGAGGCCGGACGCCAGGGGGGAGATTCAGCTCACCGACGGCCTGCGGCTTCTGCTCGAGGACGCCGCGCTCTACGCCTGTGAATACGAGGGCAGGCGCTACGACGCGGGCGACAAGCTGGGCTTTCTGGAGGCGACGGTCGAGTTCGCCCTGGAGCGCGAGGACGTCGGCCCCGCGTTTCGGGAGTATCTCAGGAGGTTGATGGCCTCATGCTGAGCGAAGCCCCCGCGCCCGAACCCGAACCTCCGGGGCGGGCGTCCGCGAACCCAGGCCGGCGGGGAGGCGGCCTCTGATGGACGCCGACCTCGTTTTCCGGCTCGCCGCCTTCGTCTTCCTCATGTTCTGCTCGGCCGGCTTCTCGGCCAGCGAGACGGCGCTGTTCTCCCTGCCGCGCCCCCGGGCGCGCGCCATGCGCCGCGAGGGCGGCGCGGGCGAGCGAATCTCCGATCTTCTGGAGAGGCCCCGGCGGCTCATCACCTCCATCCTGATAGGCAACGAAATCGTGAACATCGCCGCCTCCGCGCTGTTCACGGGGGCCGTGGTCGCGCATCTGGAGCCCGACAGGAGGTGGCTCGCGCCCGTTTTCATGACGCCGCTGCTCATGATCTTCGGCGAGATCACCCCGAAGTCCCTCGCCGCGCGCTACCCCGAGCGCTTCTCGCGCCTGCTGGCGCGGCCCGTGTCCGCCTTCGCGCTCGTCATCTCTCCGCTGCGGTGGGTCTTCCTCCAGGCGGCGAACGGCGTTCTCTCCTGCATGGGCGCGCCCCCGCGCGCCCCCCAGAGCATCCTGATGGAGGATGAATTCCTGCATCTCGTGGACGCGGGCCACGCCGAGGGCGAGCTCGAGGAGGGCGAGCGCGAGCTCATTCATAACGTGTTCGGCTTTCACGACAGGACCGCGGCCGACGTGGCGGTTCCCCGCACGGACCTGGAGTGCTGGGAAATGGGCCTGCCCATCGCCGAGGTGGTCGAGCGCGTCCGCGCGGGAGCGCATTCGCGCATTCCGATTTTCGAGGGGGATCGGGATCGGATCGTGGGCGTCCTCTACGTCAAGGATTTCCTGCGCCAGACGGGGCGAAGGAGCTTCGACCCCGGCGAGCGCCTGACGAGGCGGATGCTGCGCGCCCCCCTCGTCGTTCCGGGCGGCATGAAGCTCGACCGCCTCTTCCGGCGCTTTCGCCAGGAGCGGACCCACCTGGCCATCGCGCAGGACGAGTTCGGCGGCACCCTCGGCCTGGTGACGATGACGGATTTGCTCGAGGAGATATTCGGCGAGATCAAGGACGAGCACGAGGAGGTCGAGGAAGCCTGGATCGAGCGCGGGGACGATGGCTCCTACCTGTGCCAGGGCCGCGTTCCCCTGGCGGAGTTCTCGGAGGCGAGCGGCTGGGCGCTTCCCGCCTACGAGGAGGCGAACACGCTGGGCGGCGCCGTATTCACGATGCTCGGCCGCGTCCCGTCGCCGGACGAGAGCGTTCGCCTGGGGGAGGTGGAATTCACGGTGACCGAGACGAGCGGCTCCCGCGTTCTCCGGGTGCGGGCGCGCAGGCGGGAGGATTCCTGAGATGGAGGTCCTCTCCGTCGTCGTCATCGGCCTCCTTCTGCTCATGGCGGAGGCGCTGTTCTCTGGCGCGGAGATCGCCATCGTCTCCGCGGATCGCGCCCGCCTGCGCGCCCGCGCCGAGGCGGGGGACAAGGGCGCGTCGCTCGCCCTTGCGCTGCTGGAGAAGCCCGAGTGGCTCATGGGCACGATTCTCACCTGCCACAACGCGAGCTTCGTGACGAACGTCTCCCTGGCCACCATCGCGGCCATCAGCTTCGCCGGCCCCGCCTACGGGGAGGCGCTCTCGGTCGCGCTGGTGATTCCCCTCCTCGTGGTGTTCGGCGAGGTGGTTCCCAAGGGGTATTGCCAGGAGCGCGCCGACGCGCTCGCCCCCCTGCTGGCGCGCGTCGTCTGGGCGGCGCGGCGGCTGGTGTACCCCGTCGTCTGGCTCATCAGCGCGCTCATCGGCGCGGTGGCGGGCCTCAGGACGCGCGGCGGCGAGGGCGCGCCCTTCGTGACGAGGCGGGAGCTGGAGTCCCTGGTGGAGGAGCCGAGCGACGGGGACGTGCAGGCGATGGAGCGGAAAATGATCGGCCGCATCTTCTCGTTCGGCGAACTGGACATGGAGAACGTGCTGGTGCCCATCGTGGACCTCTCGGCCGTGGACGAGGGCGGCGAGGTGGAGGAGGTGATCCGGAAGATAGAGGACGACGGCCATTCGCGGATTCTGATCTACCGCGAGAACATGCACCACATCGTGGGCGTCGTTCACGCCAGGGACGTTCTCGGGCTGGGGGCCGAGGCGGCGGGGCGCCTCAGGGAGAAGGAGGGCCTCATCCGGAGCGTCTATTTCGTGCCGGAGACCAAGCCCGCCGGCGATCTGCTCGACGAGCTGATGAGCCGCAAGGACAAGATGGCCGTGGTGGTGGACGAATACGGCGCCTGCACCGGCATCGTGACCATGGAGGATCTGGTCGAGGAGATCGTGGGCGACATCGCCGATGAGTATGACGTCGACGAGGCGCCCATGTTCCGCAGGGCGGGCGAGGGCGACTACCTCATCGACGCCCGCATGGAGGTCGAGGACGCGCGCGAGGCGCTCTCGCTGCCCGTCCCCGAGGGGGACTACGTGACCCTGGCGGGCTATCTCCTGGAGCGGTTCGAGCGCATTCCGAAGGAGGGCGAGCGCGCCTTCCTGGAGGGGTGGACGCTCATCGTGGAGGCGGCGAGCGAGCGGCGGATAGAAAGCGTGCGCCTGACGCGCCGCCGCCCGGATGCGTCCGCCTAGAGAGCCTCGGGCGCGTCCACGCCCAGCCAGCCTCCTATCATTCTGAGCGCGTCCCACTGGGCGGCCTCGTAGGGGACGCCGTTTTTCTCCGCGTCCGCCTTCGCGCGCGCCTCGCGCTCTCCGGGAAGCAGCATCTCCGGCCCGCCGCTGGCCTTGATGTCCCGCACCGCCTCGGCCAGCCGCCTCTTCGCGTCCTCCGCCGGGTAGAGCGCGTCCAGCCTCCAGGCTTCCATCGTCTGGGTGACGCGCGCGTCGGGCTTGACGCGCAGGGTCGGGACGCGCTCCGTCGCGCCGCCGCCGATGACGCCGTCCAGGTCCACCAGCACGGCGAGGCCGGAGCCCTTGTAGCCGAACTGCTCGCCCCCGAGGGGAAGGACGGAGCCCTTGATCAGCTCCTCATACGGGACGCGGCCGGACAGGACCTCTCCTTCTTCGTCGAGGAAGTAATCGGGCGGAATCGGCTCTCCCGCCCGGCTGGCGCGAATGGCGGGGCTCACCGCGCGCTGGGTGGTCGCCGCGTCGATGACGACCGCCAGATCCCCCCCCGGCGCCCCCCAGGCGATGGGGTTCGTGCCCAGGCGGATTCTGTCTCCGCCGTAGGGCTTCATCCACGCGCCGGAGGTGCACGTGGCGCGTCCGGCCAGCCCGCGCTCGATCAGCGCCTCCACGTAGACGCACGCCGCCCCGAAGTGGTTCGCGTTGCGGACGTAGACCTTTCCGACCCCGTATCGCTCGGCCATGTCTCCCGCGAGGCGGGCCGCGTCCATCGCCGCCGCCGGGCCGATGCCGCCCCGCGCGTCCATGACGGCGACGGCCCAGCCTTCGTTTCGCCTGACGACCGGCTCGGACTTCGGGTCGATGCCGCCTTTTTGGATGCGCTCGACGAGTTCGCGCAGGCCCGTCCCGCCCGCCACGCCGTGGCTCGATATGCCGCGCAGATCGGCCGCGGCGAGAACCTCCGCCGTCACCCGGGCGCGCTCCGCGTCGGCTCCGAGGGTCGTGAGAACCTTCGCGGCGAAGCGGACGAGCGCCTCCGCCGGGACGCGCTTCGCGCCGCTCACGCCCGTGAATTCCCGTCGGGCGGGGAAGGCCGGGCTTCGCCGAGCGGAAAGCGGACGGCGAACGACGCGCCGCCCTCGGGAGGGGCGGCGACCTCCAGGCTTCCGTTCAGCAGAAGGGCGGTGCGGTAGCTCCGGTAGAGGCCGATGCCGATTCCCCGGAGCGCTCCCGGACGCTCGACGGCCTCCGCCATCCACTCGATGAACGACCCGAAGCGCGGGGAGGGGAGTTCGGCGCCGCGGTTGCAGGCGGACAGGAGAACGCCCCCGTTCTCCCTCCTGAGAAGCGCGTGGATGATGCCGCCCCCGGGCGCGGCCTGAATGGCCGCGTCCAGCAGGTCGTCGATGAGAAAGGCGAGCCGCGCGCGGTCGCCGCGCGCTTCGAGGCGCGCGGGCGTCTCGGGCAGGAACCGGAAGGCCGGAAATCGCCACAGCCGCCTGCCGATGCGCTCGCTGAACAGATGCGCGAGGTCGATTTCCTCGTCCTTCAGGCGGACGCGCCGCGCCTCGATGTCGGCGGCGTCCGAGAGCGTCTCGATGAGGCGGCTCAGGCCGTGGATGCTCCCGGAGAGGTCCTGAATCTCCTCGCGCGCCTTCCAGGGGTCCGACTCCTCGGCGAGGGCGAGGAGCCTGCCCTTGAGCCGCGAGACGGGGGCTTCGAGTTCGCGCGTGGCGAGGCGCAGGAACAGGGCCGCGGAGTGCTCGTCCGGCGATCGCCTCGCTTCGCTCTCGCTCATGCGGTTTCCCGGCTTTCGGGACGAGGCGATTGCCCGAGCGCGGCGACCGAGTCCAGGATGAATTCCGCCGTTCCGCTCGTCATCGGGCGCAAGCGCCCTATCTCGTCCAGCGGAAGCCACCTCGCCTCCGAGACGTCGCTCGCCGCCCGGAGGACGCCGCCCGTCGGGCGGCACACGAAATCGACGAGCACGTAGTGAAACCGCACGCGCTCCATTCGTCCCGGGTGACGCGGTTCAGAACCCGGCCCTCGGAGACGATCTCCACGTCGAGGCCCGTCTCCTCCTTCACCTCGCGCGCGCAGGCGCGCTCCAGGTCTTCGCCCAGATCGACGCCGCCCCCCGGGATGCTCCACGCGCCCGTTTTCGGAGGCCGTCCCCGGCGGACGACAAGGACGTTTTCGCCTTCCAGGACGATTGCGCCCACGCCCACGACGGGGCGAAGCGGATATTCCCGGCCCAAGCTTCCGGCTCCTCGATCGAAAACGAGAGAAAGCGCATCGGCGCCTCGAATCGCGGCGGCGTCTCCCTGGTTCCGGTCTTCAGGATAGCACGTTTCGCGCTCCGCCGCCTGAGCGAAGCCGCGCGAGACGGCGGGCGCGCCGCGCCTCCCTCATTGACACGGCCGCGGCGCGCGCCGTAGTATTTTTTCGCTTTCAGCCTTAGTCTTTCGGGCTTCGCCGGGAGTGGGAAGCGGCCGGCGTTCGGGGTTCTCCGTCGGCGGGGCGCTGGGGGGAGCCCGCGCCATCTCGCAGGGGCCTCTCTGAACCGGGGGTGCTTTCTTCGGCCGGGTCGCGCGCGGCGAGCGGGAGCCTCCGCGCCGGGGAGCCGCGTATGCCGCCTGAAGTCGTCTTCGCGCTCCTCGCCCTTTGCTTTCTCGGCGTCAACGATTTTCTCTACAAATGGGGCCAGCGGTGGGAGCTGCGCGGCGGCCCCTTCATGCTTCTCCAGAACATGGCGTATCTGCCCAACGCCTTCGGGCTGGCCTGGCATCGCGGCGAGCTGCTCTGGAGCCCCGGCCTCGCCTTCGGCTTCCTCAACGGGATTCTGGCTTTCACCGCGTTTTTGTTCGTCCTGCTCGCCCTGCGGCGGGGCGAGGCGGTGGCGCTCGTGCCGATCGTCCGCCTGAACTTCGCGGTGACGGCCGCGCTCACGATTTTCTTCCTGGGCGAGAGCGTCAACCTCCTCAAGGGCCTCGGTCTGGCGCTCGCCGCCCTCGCCGTGCTGGCGGGCGGCAGCGGCGTGACGGCCTCCATGGGGGAGAAGCGCTCCGTCGGCCTGGCGCTCGCCGCCATGTGCATGTTCGGCGTCATCGGGCTTTTCTACAAACTGGGGCTGGGGATGGGCGCGAAGCCCGCCATGCTGACGGCGGCGCAAAGCGTGGGCGTCTTCTGCATGGCCGTCCCCTACGCCCTCATTCAGAGGGACCCGCTGCCCAGGAGCGGCGTTCCGCTCTGGCTGCCGTTCGTCTGCGGCGCGCTCACCTCGTCGAGCTACGTGGCCATCGCCGTGGGGTTCACCTACGGGGAGGCGGTCGTCGTGGCGCCCATCGCGCAGCTCAGCTTCCTGCTGACCGGGCTGCTCGCCGTCGTCTTCCTGAGAGAGAGGCTGACCTTGAGAAAAGGGGTGGGGGTCGCGTTCGCGGCGGCCTCCGTCGTTCTGTTCTCCCGCGGGTGAGAGTTCAGTCCGCGCCCTCGCTTTCCAGACGCCCGACCTCGCCTCCGCCAGGGTGCCGAACCCGGCTTTCCCCTATCAGGGCGCTCCCCGGCGGCTCTGCCTCTCGATGGCGGGCGTCCGCCGCCGCGCATGATGCTCCTGCTGAGAATCTTCATGGCGGAAGCCGGCGCATCGGTAGTAGTATGGCGAGCGTCAGTGGCCGCGGCGGATGAATCGAAAGGGAAGGCGGGGGAGGCCCACGCGCCGCGCGGGCGGCCCCCGGCGGGGAGGAGGCGCGCTTGAAGCGGATATGCGTTTTCGCGGGCTCGTCGCAGGGGGTTCGGCCCGAGTATCGCGAGGCGGCCCGCGCCCTGGGGCGCGCCCTGGGCTCGCGGGGGGTCGGCGTGGTGTACGGCGCGGGCGGGGTGGGACTCATGGGCGTTCTCGCCGACGCCGTGCTCGAGAGCGGAGGCGAGATCACCGGCGTGATTCCCGAGAGGCTGATGGACATGGAAGTCGCCCACCGGGGCATCACCCGCCTCCGCGTCGTCCGCACGATGCACGAGAGGAAGGCGCTCATGGCGGAGCTCTCCGACGGCTTCATCACGCTGCCGGGCGGCCTCGGCACGCTGGAGGAGACGATGGAGATGATCACCTGGCGCCAGCTCGGCTATCACGACAAGCCCGTCGGCCTGCTCAACGTCGGCGGCTACTACGATCCCCTGCTGGCGTTTTTGCGCTCCATGGGCGAGGAGGGCTTCATCCGGGAGGAGAACCTGAGCCTGTTCTCGGTGCGCGACGCGCCGGAGGCGCTGCTCGAATGGATGCTTGCTCCCGGGTGAGCGCGGCGCGGCGGCCCGCGCCCTCGTCCGGCGGGACTCTCGCCTCGAGGCCCCGCGCCTTCTCGCGCGCCTGGATGGTCTTGAGGCGGGCGAACCTCTCCCGCGCCGCGCGGCGGAAGGTCCGCTCCGGGCAGTCGTGAAAAACGCCCTCCCGCCTCGCCCGCGTCATGGAGGGATTTCGGCCTCGGCGGGCTCTCCCCGAACGGGGTTTTCCCCCGGACCTGGAGGAGCCACCCGCAATTCGCGCATCCCGCGCGGCTCGCTTGTCCGCGCATCGACCGCAGGCACCGGCTTTTGCAGGGCCGCCTCGCGTCGAGCCGCTCCGGGGCGAGGCCCTCCGCCTCCCGGGCGGACATGCCGGGCAAAAGGGCGTATTCGGGAAGCGTTTCCGCGGCGCGCCCGGTGCCGCTCCGCGGTATTCTCGCCCTTCTTACGCGGCGCCGGGGGGCGGAGCGCGGCGCGCGCGGCCCGATTCCGCGAGGGCGGCCCGATTCCAGGCGGGGGCTTCCCGTGCCATAATGCGCCCTCGCCGGCTCGCTCAGCCCTCGCTCCCCTGGATGCCCCTTGCTCGAATCCCTGCCCCCGGTTCTGCTGTCGCTTCTCTCCGGCGTTTTTCTGGCCGCGGCGCAGACCGTCTATCGCGGCGCCCTTCAGTGGACGGGGCCGAAGGCGCTCGCCTTCCTGAGCAACCTGACGCTGGCGGCCTACGCCTCGGCCATCTACGCGGCGGGGGCGGGCCTCGAGGCGTGGCCCGCGGCGGGGATTTTCTGGTTCGCCATGGCGGGGCTTTGCTCCCATTTTCTGGCGCGAAACCTGAACTTCATCTCGGCCGCGCTCATCGGAATGGCGCGCTCGCAGATCCTGATGCAAATCCACCCCATCTGGAGCGCGCTGCTGGCCGTCCTCCTGCTCGGCGAGACGATCACCGCGCCCGTCGCCCTCGGCACCTGCGCCATCGTCCTGGGCGCGATCCTGCTGGTGCGGGAGAGGGGCGCCGGGGGCGCGCGCCCCCCGCTCTGGCATTACCTCACCCCGGTTCTGGCGGCTTTCTTCTTCTCCTTCGCCCCGCCCCTGCGCAAAATCGCGTTTCAGACGATCCCCTCGCCCGCGCTGGGCATCGCGATAGCGACAATCACGGGCGCGCTGCTTCAGCTGGGCTCCGCGCCGTTCGTCAGGCGCCATGAGCTCGACCCCCGCGGCTGGAGCAGAAAGAGCCTGTGGCCGATTCTCGGCGGCGGGGCTTTCAACGTCATGTCCGGATACGCCTTCTGGCTCGCCATCAAGAACGGAAGGCTCGTGGAGGTGATACCGGTGAACAGGCTCTCCATCCTGTTTCTGATATTGTTCTCCTGGCTTTTTTATCAAAAACTGGAGCGCGTCAATTCGCGCGTCGTCGCCGGGGGCGCGCTCGCCGTGGCGGGCGCCGCGGCCATCGTCCTGGACAGATGAGCGCCCCGCCGCCCCTTGCGCCGCTCGTCCCTCGGACGCCTCCGGCGGCCGGCGCGGGGGCTTTCCCGATGATTCCGGGGGCGTCGATATGGTGAGCCTCGCGGCGGAGGCGCCGCCGGAGTTTCGCGCGCTGCTGGGCGCGTTCCTCTTCGCCTGCAACCAGATTCTCGTCCGCAGGCTCCTCGAGCGCGCCTCGGCGCTCACGATCATCTTCTGGGTCAACGGGTGGATGGCGGCGCTCGCCGCCGTTTTCTCGCCCCTGTCGGATCGCTACGAGGGCGACTGGGCGGCCGCGCTCTTCTACTACGCGCTCATCGGCGCGCTGGGGAATCTCGTGGCGCGCTACTGCGCGCTTCGCTCGAGCGGGGCCGTCGGGGTGAGCCGGACGAACGCGGTCGCGGCGGCGTCTCCCATCGGGGCGGCGCTGATGGGCGTGATGATTCTGGGCGAGTGCCCGGGCGCGGGCGTCTGGGCGGGAATCGCGCTCATCGTGGTCGGGCTGGTCTGGCTCACCGGCGAGCGGGGCAGGGGCGGCTATCCCCTCGGGCGCTACGCCTTCGCCTTCATCGGGCTGGCGGCGTTCTGCTTCACGCCCTGGCTCCGGAAGGCGGGCCTCGCCGCCATGGACGCTCCCTGGCTGGGCATTCTCGCGTCCACGCTCGTCGCCGACGCGGGGCTGCTGGCCTCCTCGCGCTTCGCCTCGAAGCCCGAGAAATTCCAGCCGGACTGGAGAATCGCGATGGCGTGCGCCCCGGCCGGCCTGCTGGCGCTCGCCTCCGCCGCGCTCTTCTGGACGTCGCTGCGCGACGGGCAGCTCGCGGTGATCGCCCCGCTGATTCGCATGACGCCGATTTTCATCGTCCTGCTCTCGGCCGCGCTGCTGCGCGACCTGGAAGTCGTCACGAAGCGCCTCGCGGCGGCGACGCTCGTCGTCGCGGCCGGCGCCGCCCTGGTGACGTCGGGCGGGTGACGCGCGCGCCCGCGCCGCGGGTTCTCGTTTGACCCGGAGCGCCTCTCTTTGAGAGAATGGCCGCCGCTCATTCTTCAAAGACGCGCTTTCCGCGCTCGCGCTCCCCGGGTCGGGGCGCGGGAGGCCCTTCCGCAGGATCGTGGGGGTCCGATGAAGATACTCAAGATCATTCCCGAAAGATGCACCGGCTGCATGAGGTGCGAGCTCGCCTGCTCCTACGAGCAGACGGGGACGTTCCAGCCCTCGAAGGCGGTGATTCGCGTCTCCGCGTTCGAGGGCCACACGAGCTACGCCCCCTACACGTGCCCCCAGTGCGACGAGGCCTGGTGCCTGACGGCGTGCCCGGTCGAGGCCATCGGCATCTCGCCCGCCGGGGCGAAGGACGTGGCGGACGACGTTTGCGTGGGCTGCAAGCTGTGCGCCATCGCCTGCCCCTACGGGACGATGTTCTACGACGTCGACGCCCGCAAGGCGTTCAAGTGCGACCTGTGCGGGGGGAATCCCGCCTGCGTCTCCGTGTGCCCCACCGACGCCATCCTCTACGAGGAGGCCGCGAAGACCGACTGGGTCGGGCCCTTCGCCGCGGAGCGGGCGAAGTCGCCCGCCGGCCCGCTCGCGGAGGCGATCTGACATGGCCAGACACGTCATCGTGGGCGGGGGAACCGCCGGCTGGAACGCCATCACCACCCTCCGGGAGCTGGACGGAGGCGATTCCGAAATCGTCCTCGTCGCGGACGAGACGCCCTATTCGCGGATGGTGCTGCCCTACTACCTGTCGCGCGGCATCGCCGAGTCCCACGTCTATACCGCGCCGCCCGCCCGGCTCGCGGCGCTGAACGTGGAGGCGAGGCTCGGGGCGCGCGCCGAGCGCATCGACGCGGCCGCGAACAGGCTCCTCCTCGCGGGCGGCGACGAGATTGAATACGACAACCTCCTGCTCGCCACGGGCTCCTCCCCGGTGAAGGCGCCCGTGCCTGGCGCCGAGGGCGAGAGGGTGCACAGCTTCTGGACGCTGCCCCAGGCGCGCGCGGTGGCCTCCGGCGCGCGCGAGGGCGCCCGCGTGGCGATGATCGGGGCGGGGTTCATCGCCTTCACGATTCTGAACTCCTTGGTGGGCCGGGGGGTGAAGCTCACCGTGGTGGAGCTCGAATCGCGCATCCTGCCCCGGATGATAGACGACGCGGGCGCGCGAATCGTCCAGGACTGGCTCGCCCGGCGCGGCGTGGAGGCGCGAACCTCCGCCCGGGTGGCCTCCATCGAGGACGCGGGCGGCGCGAAGCTCCTCAAGTTCAGGGACGGCGCGGAGCTCGAGGTCGATATGGTCGTCATGGCCACCGGAATCAGACCCAACGTCGACCTGGCGGCGGCGGCCGGCCTCGAGGTGAACCAGGGCGTCGTGGTGGACGATCGTTGCCGCTCGAGCGTGAAGAACATCTACGCGGCGGGCGACGTCGCGGAAGGCCCCGACGCCGTGACGGGCGAGCGCGCCGTGCACGCCATCGAACCCACCGCCGTGCAGCACGGCCGCGTGGCGGCGGCGAACATGGCGGGCCGCGACGCCGCGTACAAGGGCAGCCTGCTGATGAACATCGTGGACGTTCTGGACCTCGAAATCGCCAGCTTCGGCCGCTGGGACGACGCGGACGCCGAGGTCTGCGAGGCCGTCCAGGCGGATCGCCCCGCCTACAGGAAGCTCCTGTTCCGCGGCGGGAGGCTGACCGGCGCCATCATCCTGGGGAAGGCCCGGGAAATCTGGGCGACGAACGACGTGGGGATGCTCAAGGGCCTCGTCCACGCGGGGACGGACGTCTCCGCGTGGAAGGCGCATTTGCGGAAAAACCCATTCGACGTGAAGCGCGCGTTTCTGGCCTCGGGGGCGGCGGGCGGCCTGCTGCCCGAGACCGTGCTGGGGCGTCCGTCCGCTCCGGCGCGCGAAATCAGCGTCTCTTCCTGAGCGAGGGGGGTCGATTCCTTGACTGAATACGCATACGCGGGAGAAATCCTCCGGGTCGATCTCTCGGGCGCGAAGGTCTGGGCGCAGAGGTTCGAGGAAGCCGCCGAGCCCAGGAAGTGGGTGGGCGGCGCGGGCCTGGGCGCCAGGATCCTGTGGGACGAGGTGCCGCCCGAGGCGGGCTGGGATCACCCGGAGAACCGCCTCGTCATGGCGACGGGCCCCCTGGCGGGCCTGCCGGTCTGGGGGACGGGCGGGCTGACCGTGGTGACGCGGGGCGCGCTCACCAACGGGGCGACCAACACCCAGGCGAACGGGTTTTTCGGCGCGAACCTCAAGTATTGCGGCTACGACGCCATCGCGCTTCAGGGGGAATCGCCCGACTGGGTCTGGCTCCACATCCATGACGGGGGGGCGGAGCTTCGGGACGCCGCCGAGCTGCTGGGCAAAGACACCTGGGAGACGCAGGAGGCGCTTGAGGAGAAGCTCGGGCTGAGCGGCCACGGCCTGAGCGTCTACAGCATCGGGCCGGCGGGCGAGAGCCTCGTGCGCTTCGCCGCCATCCAGGGCGACTACGGCCACGTGGCGAGCAAGAACGGCTGCGGCGCCGTCATGGGGAAGAAGAAGCTGAAGGCGGTGGCGATCGAGCGCGGCAAGAAGGGGGTGGCCGCCGCCCATCCCAAGGCGCTTTTCGCGGCGGCGGACGACATCGCCCACAGCCTGAAGAACGACCCCTCCACGAGGGGGCTGTATCTCTACGGCACCCTGGGCGGCGTGCGGAACCTCCAGGGCATGGGCGCGCTCCCGATTCGCAACTACACGACGAACGTGTGGCCCGAAGAGGTCGAGACGAAGCAGTGGGAGGCCAGCGGCCTGCGCGAGGGCTTCGACCACCGGGGCCATCAGTGCAGCGCGTGCGGGATGCACCATTGCCACATGCACGTCATCTCCTCGGGCCCCTACAGGGGGCAGGTGGTGGACGAGCCGGAATACGAGGGCTGGTCGGGGGCGGGCTGGACGATCGGGGCCACGGACCCCCAGCAGGTCACCTGGATGAACACGCGGCTGGATCGCGCCTGCGTGGACGTGAACGAGTTCGGCTGGCTCTGCGGCTGGGTGATGGAGTGCCGGCAGAAGGGCTACATCACGGATGGCGACCTGGGCTTCCGCCTCGAATGGGGGGACATCGAGGGGGCGAACAGGCTGCTCGACATGATTTGCAGGCGCGAGGGCATGGGCGACCTTCTGGCCGAGGGCACGAAGATCGCGGCGGAGAAGCTCGGCGGAGACGCGCGCGACTGCGCCATCTACACGGAGATCGGAAACTCCCCCCGCGGCCACGACCACCGCTCCCGCTGGGAGGAGATGATCGACACCTGCACCGGCTCCGGCGGGACGCTGGACACCGCCCCGCCCGTGTTTCCCACGGACTATGGCCTGCCGGCGCGCGTAGAGCCCCAGGACCCGGAGGCGGTGCCCAGGCTCGTGGGCGGCCTCCGGGGGCGCCGCGCGTTCGAGGATTCCCTGGGGGCGTGCGTGTTCACCACGCGCGCGCCGATGGACGTCCTGTGCCGCTCCATCCAGGCGGCCACCGGCTGGGACGTGGACAAGGAGGAGGCCATACGGACCGGCCGGCGCATCAACGCCCTGATGCGCGCGTTCAATTTGCGCTGCGGCATCGGCCCCGAGGTCGAGAAGCCCTCCAGACGCTACGGCTCGACGCCGGCGGACGGGCCGATCGCGGGCGTCTCGATCATGGAGCAGTGGGAGAAGATGCTCGACATCTGGTACGAGACGGTGGGCTACGACAGGGAGACGGGGCGGCCGAGGCCCGAGATTCTGCGCGAACTCGACCTCGAGGACGTAGCCGAGGCGCTGTGGGGCGCGGGCGTCTAGTGCCCGCTCCGCCCGGGGGCCGCGCCCGTGAGCGAGCCGGAAGGCGCCGGGAGGATTCGCGTCCGGCTGGAGTTCATCTCCTGGGCTTCAACCTTCGTGGGCGGAGACGGAAACGAGCGCAAGCTTTTCGAGGAGGAGGCTCCCGAGGGCGCCACCCTGCGCGAGGTTCTCAAGCGGATGAGCCGGCGCTTCCGCGCTCTGGACGAGGCGCTCTGGCACGACGGCTCGGACGAGCTGGCCGAGCATCTGGAGATCGCCGTCAACGACGCGCTCCTGGGCATTCGCCACACGCTCGACTCCGAGATGAAGGAGGGCGACCTCATCCTCCTCATGGGGCAATACATGGGCGGGTGAGCGCGAAGGCGCTGTCTATAAGGACCCTTGAATCCGCAGTCCTTTCATCAGGGCTTCCATTCCACGTTCGACCGATGCGCTTCTCTGAATCGTTTTTCATGGTCCAAAGGCGTTGATGAATTTCCTCGCGAGGTCGAAGCTCATTCTCCGCCTGTAAAAGCCGTCGTCGCGCATTCCCTTGAACGGGGTCAGGAAAACGTCGGCGGTATCGCGTCGAAACAGTCTGATATGATGATTCAGCTTTTCCGCCAGCGCGGGAACGTTCCGGAAATCGCTGCTGATGCGGGTGATAAACCTGGAAGATGCCTTGACGGGGTAATCTTCTATTTCCTTCGCGTCGCAAAACCTGATGGAGGGCTCTCTCGTGTTGTCAAACGATATGAATCCCAAATCGCCCCGGGGGTCGTTGAATCTCAGAACGCTGTCATTTTTCTCGACGGGCAGGCTTTTTCGCATGGCGTCGAGGGCGCCCATATATCTGTTGTCATAATAAACGCCTACGTCCCGACTCCGCTGGCTGTCGAACAGCGCCAGACATGCCGGATTTTCCGTATCGCTGAACATGGCGTCGTGCAGCAGCACGTAACTCCTCAGACGGGAGCGAAACAATCCGGCGTGCAAAAAACTTCCCGGAATCAGAATGGCGACGTGTTCGCAATGGTTCAGGCATAATTCCAGGCAGTGCTTGTAGAGATCGTCATATCGGGAATCCGGAAATTCCAGCCCCCGGCGCGTGGCGGAATTGCGGGCGAGCCAGGGCGGATTCGTAACGCATACGTCATATCCTTTCGGGAAATTCGCTATGGTGTTTCGTTTTTTTACGTCCCTGTTCGCCGGTGCCACGTCATAGGAGGCGAATTCGTTGCACGCGCCCATCTCCCGCAAGGCGCGGATAATGTGGTTCGCTCCGGCGAACGGCTCCAGGACGCGCGCGTGAGGCAGGCGGGCCGCTTTCGCCCATCGCCTGAATGGATCGAAATTGAAGGGGTTGCCTCTGGTGTAGAATTGACCTCGCGCGCGCTTGCGGCTCATCGCTCCGTTCAATGTCGCCGGACGGCAATGGCGGATTTTCCTGCTGTCATCTTATGAACGAGCCTCGAAGTCAACGCCTTTCGCGCGCTCCCGTCCCCTGCGCGGGAGCGGCGCGCTCAGAGCGGATGGTTCGGGTCGAGCATCCCCAGAAACGCGGCGCACCTCTCGGCTTCGGCGGATTCGCCGATGGCGGCGGCGCATTGCGCCAGCCCGTGGACGGCGCGCAGGAAGGGCCGGTTGGCGGGGATTTCCCAGGGGATGCGCCCGTCGCCGCGCCAGCCCGAGGCGCGCGCCTTGTCCAGCCCCCGGTGGTAGGCGACCCGGAAGAAGGCGTACGCCCCGATCGCGTCCTCGCCGGCGAGGGCGACGCGCCCCAGCGCCACCCAGCCGGAGAGGGCGTCGGGATGCCGCGCCGCCAGCGCCTTCAGCTTCTCCAGGGAGCGCTCGCGCTTCTCCCCGCCCGCCAGAACCTCGTCGCGCAGCCGATCCGCCGCGCCGAGCGCCTCCGGCTCGGGCGGAAGGGAGGCGCCGGGAATCGCGCCGGAGGCGATGTCGAGCAGGTCGTCCGCTTCGTCGGGCATGGCGGCTTTCCTCCTTCGGAAGAGAGAATTTCCGGCGGCATTATACCCCGAATCCGGCTGGATGGCTCCTCCCGCGGACGCCGCCGCGCCGGGGATTGACGCCCCCGAATCGCTTTGCTAGCTTCTCGCCGCCCTGTGAATTTCCACCCGCTTCCCGCGCGCCTGAAAATCAAACGGAGGTCCCGCGAGATGCCCTCAGCGCTTGAGCTCGCCGATCCCGACGTCTTCGCCGCCATGGAGAATGAAAAGCGGCGCCAGGCGGACGAGCTCGAACTCATCGCCTCGGAGAACTACGTGAGCCGGGCGGTGATGGAGGCGGCGGGCGGCGTGATGACCAACAAATACGCGGAGGGCCTGCCGGGGAAGCGCTACTACGGCGGCTGCCGGTTCGTGGACGCGGCGGAATCCCTCGCCATCGAGCGGGCGAAGGCGCTTTTCGGCGCGGATCACGCCTGCGTGCAGCCGCACAGCGGCGCCCAGGCGAACGCCGCGGTCTATTACGGCCTGATGGAGCCGGGCGACACCCTGCTGGGCATGAACCTCTCCCACGGGGGGCACCTCACCCACGGCCACCCCGTCACCTTCTCGGGCCGCTGGTTCAACGTGGTCGCCTACGGGGTGGACCCCGAGAACCACGTCATCGACTTCGGTGAGGTGGAGGCGCAGGCCAGGGCGCATCGGCCCAAGGTCATCGTCGCGGGGGCGAGCGCGTATCCGCGCTCGATGGACTACGCGCGCTTCCGGGAGATCGCGGACGAGACGGGCGCCGTGGTGATGGCGGACGTCGCCCACGTAGCGGGGCTCATCGCGGGCGGGGCGCACCCCAGCCCGGCGGGCCACGCGCAGATCATCACCACCACGACGCACAAGACGCTGCGGGGCCCCCGCGGCGGCATGATTCTTTGCGACGAGGACTACGCGGCGCGGATGAGCAAGGCCGTCTTCCCCGGGCTTCAGGGCGGGCCGCTCATGCACGTCATCGCGGCGAAGGCGGTGGCGCTCAGGGAGGCGGCCGCCCCCGGCTTCAGGGACTACGCGGCGCAGGTCGTGAAGAACGCGAAGGCGCTCGCGGCCGCGCTCCTTCGGCGCGGGGTTCATCTCGTGTCGGGCGGCACGGACAACCACCTGCTCCTGCTGGATCTGCGCGAGGCCGGCTTCAGCGGGAAGAAGGCGGAGGCCGCCCTGGGCCGGGCGGGGATCACGGTGAACAAGAACGCGATTCCCTACGACGCGAGAAAGCCGGCGCTCACGAGCGGGATTCGCGTCGGGACGCCCGCGCTGACCTCGCGCGGCATGAAGGAGGCCGAGATGGAGGCGGTGGGCGGCTGGATGGCCGACGCGCTCGCCGACGTCGAGGACGAGTCGCGCATCGCCTCGGTGCGCGGGGACGTCCGCTCGCTTTGCGAAAAATTCCCGATGGGGCCGGAGGGCGCCAGACCGGAGTAGCGCGGCTCCCCGCCCTACGGGGGCGGCCTTTCCACTTTCGCGATTCCCGTCTTTTCCATCTGATGCGCGAGCGCCAGCGTCCGGTGATCCTCGAAGGGCGCGCCCATGATCTGCGCGCCGAGCGGCAGGCCCTCCGCGCTCATGCCGGCGGGAAGCGCCGTGGCCGGCCCCCCGAAGAAGTTCCAGAGCCTCGTCAGGGAGATCAGGAGCGCGCGGATTTCCACCTCCCTGCCCCGGACGACGGCGGACGAGGCGGAGCGCGGGGCGGCGGGAATCGGCGTGGCGGCGGAGAGGAGGAGGTCCGCCCGGCCGAAGACTTCCCTGTGGACGCGCCTCGCCCACTGCTCCCTGAATCTGAGCGCCTGGATATAGGAGGCGGCGGGGATGAAGAAGCCGGGCCGGATTCTCTCGATGACGCCCGGGTCGAAGTCCCCCGCTCTTTCCCGGACGTTCTTCTCGTGCGCGGCCGCGGCCTCCGAGACCATCACCACGGACGCCGCGTGAAGCGCGCTTTCGACGTCGGGAATCTCGACGTCGAATACCCTGGCGCCCGCCTCCCCGAGCGCGCGGGCGAGCCTCTCCACCGCCTCCGCCACGGAAGGCTCCGAGCGTCCCTCGTAGAAGGAGCGCGCGTGGCCGACGCGGAGTCCCTCGATGGGCGCGTTCAGCGCGCCCATGAAGTCGGGCGGCCCGCAGGGGACGGAGGAGGCGTCGTCCGGGTCGCGTCCGGCGACGGCGGACATCATCAGCGCGCAGTCCTCGGCGGATCGCGCCAGCGGCCCGAAGGAGTCGAGCGACCACGAGAGCGGCGCGCATTTCGATTTCGGGACGAGGCCGTGGGTGGGCTTGTGTCCGACCACGCCGCACAGCGACGCGGGAATGCGGATGGAGCCGCCCGTGTCGGAGCCGATGGCGATGGAGACCTGCCCCGTCGCCGCGCTGTTGCCCGAGCCGCCGCTCGAGCCGCCGCTCATCCGCTCCGCGTCCCAGGGGTTCTTCTGATCCCCGTAATGGGGGTTGCGTCCGGTGGGGCCGAAGGCGAACTCGTGCAGGTTCAGCTTGCCGAAAATCACGCCGCCGGCGCGGCGTATCCTCCGCGTCAGGGGGGCGTCGGAGTCCGCCGCGCCCTCCTTGTCGATGACGCCGCCCGCCGTCGTGGGCAGCCCTTCCGCGTCGATGAGGTCCTTCAGGCCGATCGGCGCGCCGGCCAGGGGTCCCGGGTCGCCGCCCCGCTCGACGGCGGCGTCCACCTCCCGCGCCGCCCGCATGGCGCCCTCCGCGTCGAGCGCGATCCAGGAGTTCAGCGCCTTCCCGACGCGCTCCGCGCGCTCCAGGTGCGCCTCGGCGACCCGGACGGCGGTGAACTTTCTTTCCCTGACGCCCGCGGCGATTCGCGCGGCGGTGAGGTTCGCGAGATCGCCGCTCACCCTATTTCTCCCTCGCCAGGGAGCGCAGAAAGCCCGCGTGTCCGGCCGGCTCCGTCTGCGGGGAGAGCCGCTCCAGCAGCGCGGGGCGTCCGCGATCGAGGGCTTCGAGGGCGGCCGCGATGGCGGCGCGCCTCTCCGGGTCGAGCGCGTCTCCGAAGGCGTCGGCGCAACGGATCTTGAGGGCGTCGTCTGAAATCGCCATGGCGTCCTCCCGGAAAGCGCGGCGCGCGCTGAGGGGCGGCTCGTTCGTTCGCGGATGGACGCATGATGCTTCGTCTCGCCCGGCATTGCAATCGCGGACGCGAAGGCGGCGCGGGCTTTCGCTTCGCCCGCGGGCGGTTGCCTCCGCGCGGGCGCGGGGGCAAAATGCGGGGCGCGTCCTTTTCATCCGCCCCGCCGGAGGCGTCCGTGAGCAGATTCGCAGGGCCCCTTCTCATCGCCGCGCTCCTGCCCCTGTGGGCGGGGGGGTGCGTGCCCGTGGGCGTCATGGTCGCCAAGAAAACCCTGACCTCCGCTCTGGAGGATCGCTCCTTCGAGCAGGGGCTTGAAGACGCGAAAATACACGCGCATCTGCTGAAGGAGTATTTGCGGGTCGATAGCGGCCTGCCCGTGGACGTGAACACGGACGTGTGGGAGGGGCGGGCGCTGCTCACCGGCGCGGTGGACGCGGCGTGGAAGCGCGAGGCCGTCCTGCGCATCGCGCGCGGCGACCCGCGGATACGCGCCCTGTACGATCACATCCTCCTGGGTTCCGCGGACGGGGCGGAGCGCGGCCGCGCGGCGGCGGGGACGGCGCCGGCGGAGGAGCGCGACATCGTGAAAATCGGCCGAATCGCCGGCGATGCGTGGATAAAGGCCAAGCTCAAGGCGCAGTTTCTGGCGACGGAGGGCGTGCGCTCCGTGAACTACCGCTGGCAGTCCGCGCGAGGCAGGGTCTACATCATCGGCCGGGCGAGGACGGAGCAGGAGAAGAAGATCGTCCTCCAGATCATTCGCGGAACGAAGGGCGTCCTCCGCGTCCGCGAGTATATCGAGATAAAGCCGCCGCGGCGGTAGGGCTTCCGAAAATTCTCCCCCCGGGTCCGGCTTCCGGATAGATGATTCGCCTGAGCGTTCTGGATCAGTCCCCCGTCCGCGCGGGAGGGACGGCGGCGGAGGCCATCGGCGAGACCGTCCGGCTGGCGCGGGCGGCCGAGCGTCTGGGCTATCACCGCTACTGGCTGGCGGAGCACCACAGCCACGGGGCGTTCGCGGGCACCTCGCCCGAGGTGCTGATCGGCCGCATCGCCGCGGCGACGAGCCGCATTCGCGTGGGCTCGGGCGGGGTGATGCTCAGCCACTACAGCGCGCTCAAGGTGGCCGAATCCTTCCGGGTTCTGGAGACGCTCCACCCGGGCCGCATCGACCTGGGGCTGGGCCGCGCCCCCGGCGCGGACAGGCTCGCCTCCGCCGCCCCTGGCGGCCGCCCCGGGCGGCTTTCGCTACGATGATTTTCCGCAGAAGGTCTCCGACCTTCAGGGCTGGCTGGAGGGGCCGCTGCCGGAGGGCCACCCCTTCGCCCGCGTGCGCGCCATGCCCGACGGAGAGACGGCGCCCGAGGTGTGGCTTCTGGGAACCTCGGGTCAAAGCGCGATTCTCGCCGCGCGCTTCGGCTGCGCGTTTTCCTTCGCCCACTTCATCAGCGCGCGCGGCAGCGTTCAGGTGATGGACATGTATCGCAGGGATTTTCGCCCCTCCGCCCGATGGAAAGCCCCCGCGGGAAGCCTCGGCGTTTTCGTGATTTGCGCCCCGACCGAGGAGGAGGCGCTCTACCACGCGGCGAGTAGGCCCCTCGTGATGCTCAGGAGCCGCCGCGGCGAGGGAGGCGGCGTGCCCGCGCCCGAGGAGGCGCTCGCCTATCCGTGGACGGAAGCCGAGCGCGCCTTCGCGCGGGATATCGACAGCAGAACCATCGCGGGGGACCCCGATCAGGTCGAACGGGCGCTCCGGGAGCTGGCCTCCGCGCACGGGGTCGATGAGCTCGTCATCGTGAACGTGATGCACAGCTTCGAGGCGAGGCTCAAGTCCTACGAGCTTCTGGCGGAGGCGTTCGGACTGGGGGAAGCATCCTAGCCCCTTCGACCCGCGAGGCTCCTTCTGCTACCCTTCGGCGCGTTTTCGGGGTTCATTTTCCGCTCGCGCGCGCCTGGGGCGCGTTCGCGTCCGCCGCTGTCCGAAAGGAGCGATTCATGGGGCTTTCCGCCGTAATGACGACGAGCCGGGGCGAGATACGGCTCGATTTGCATGAGGACAAGGCGCCGGTGACGGCGGCGAGCTTCGTGAACCTCGTCCGGCGGGGCTTCTACGACGGCCTCGTCTTTCACCGCGTCATCGCCGACTTCATGATTCAGGGCGGCTGCCCCGCGGGCACGGGGAGGGGCGGGCCCGGCTATCAGTTCGAGGACGAGTGCTCGCCCGATCTGCTCCACGACGGCGCGGGCGTCCTCTCGATGGCGAACGCGGGGCCGGGGACGAACGGCTCGCAGTTTTTCATCACCCACGTCCCCACCGCCTGGCTCGACGGCAAGCACACCGTTTTCGGGCGCGTCGCCTCCGGCCAGGAGGTGGTGGACGCGGTCGAGCAGGGCGACGCGATAGAGAAAATCGAAATCGAGGGCGACGCCTCCGCCCTGCTCGAGGCGCAAAAGGACAGAATCGCCGCGTGGAACGAGGCGCTGGACGCCTAGACGCGCGGGCGGGGAGCGGACGCCGGCAGGCTTCTTTTCTTCGGGGCGCTCGCGAGCGTCTCCCCCGCCCGGCCGTTCTCTCCCGCGCTCTCTCTCTCTGAGGGCCTCCCCCCGGCCTTCCCCCCGGGATGCCGCGAACCCGGAAATGGGGTATGCTTGCGGGGATTCTACATTTTCGCGCGCGCGTTCAAGCGGGGAGCGCAAGCCTGTGAAGTTTTCCTTCTTCATGATGCCGCTTCACCATCCCTCCGAGAATCCCTCGCTCGCCTACCAGCGCGACGTCTCGCTCATCGAATACGCGGACGCGCTCGATTTCGACGAGTTCTACATCGGAGAGCACCATTCCGGCGGCTGGGAGACGATTCCCGCCCCGGAGATGGCGCTCGCCATGGCGGCCGCCCGCGCGCAGCGGATTCGTCTGGGCACCTCGGTGATCAGCCTCCCCTTTCACCACCCGTTTCACGTGGCGGAGCGGATGGCGTTTCTGGATCAGCTCACCCGGGGGCGCGTCATCCTGGGCGTGGGGCCGAGCAATCTGGCGAGCGACATCAAGCTGTTCGGCGTCCCGCCGGGGGACCTGCGCCCGATGATGCGCGAATCGGTGGACGTCATCGTCAGGCTGCTGGAGGCGCCCGAGCCGTTCGACTACGAGGGCCGGTTCTGGAAGCTGCGGGACGCGCGCCTCCAGGTGCGCTCCTACCAGAGCCCGAGAATGCCGCTCGCCATCGCCACGGCGGGAAGCCGGGGCGCGATCGAACTGGCCGCCGAATACGGGATGATTCTGCTCTCCCTGGGCGGCGGGAGAATCGGGGACAACCTCCCGCTCTCCGAGCAGTGGCCCTACATGGAGGAATGCGCGCGAAAGCGCGGGGCGCGGGTCTCGCGCGAGAACTGGAGAATCGCCACGCATGTGCATCTGGCCGAAAGCCGGGAGAAGGCCTGGGCTGAGGTCGAGGAAGCCGCCATGCGCGACATGGACTACTTCATGGACATCGGTCTCAAGCCCGCCTACGAGGCGCATCCGGATCAGCCGCGCTCGGAGATCACGCCGCGGATGGCCGCCGAGCGGCGCAGCTGGATCGTGGGCACGCCGGACGACGCCATCGAGACGATCGAGAAAATCCGGGAGGAGACGGGCGGCTTCGGCGGCCTCATGCTGACGACGCACGAATGGGCGGGCGATCAGAAGATCAGGGCGTCCCTCGAGTTGTTCGCCCGATACGTGATGCCGCACTTCAGAGGGCACACGCGGGATTTGAAGGCGGAATGGGGCAGGCTCCGGAAGGACGCGGCGGAGGGGAAGCTGCCCCCGCAGGGAGGGACGCCCTCCTGGGAGGCGCCCGGGTGGGAAGGACACAGGAGCAGTCTGTTCACCTATCCGCCCGAGCCCGGGGATTTCCCCAGGACGGATTAGGGCGGAGCGGGAGGCGGCCGCCCCGCGCCGGATGTGGTATCGTCGAAGCGGACGGGGCGGAGCGGCGCGCCCCTTGAGCCGCGCGAGGATGAGGGCCCCGGAATATGAGCGTTTCGTTTTCGGGCGAGGCTGTGGACGCGAAGGACGCCCTGCTCGTCGTGGCGTTCGCCGGATGGAACGACGCGGCGGAGTCCGCGACGATGGCGGCGCGCTACCTCGTCCGGCGCTTTCGGGGGAGGCGGGTGGCGAGGATTCAGCCGGATGACTTTTTCCAGTTCTCGGATCACAGGCCCCTCGTCAGGATCGGCGAATCCGGCGAGCGGCGCATCGCGTGGCCGTCGAACGAGTTTTTCCACTGCCGGACGCCCGCGCGCGACCTGATCGTCGGAGTCGGGGTCGAACCCCACCTGAAATGGAAGCGCTTCGGCCGCGGCGTGTTGGAGGTAGGGAGTCGCTTCGGCGCGCGGATGATGGTGACGCTGGGCGCGCTGCTGGCGGGCGGACTGCACACCCAGCCCAGCCATCTGGTGGCCGTCGCCACCGACCCGGCGTTGCTCGCGCCCTCGGGCGTGGAGACGACGCGCTACGAGGGCCCCACGGGAATCGTGGGCGTCATCCACGCGCTGATGCAGGACGAGGGGCTTCCCGCCGTGAGCCTGTGGGCGAACGTGCCGCACTACATCGCCTCCCTCTCCAACCCGAAGGCGGCGCGCGCCCTGCTGGAGAGCCTGGGCGCCGTGGGCGGCTTCGAGGTCTCCCTGGGGGACTTCGACGACGCCATCCGGGCGTTCGACGAGAAGGTGGAGAAGATGGTCGCCGGGGATCCCCGCATCGCCAAATACGTGGACGACGTTCAGAAGGGCCAGATCCCCGACGAGATTCCGGGGCTGGACTTCGACGACTCCCTCGAGCCGGAGCCCGACGAGCCGGAGGACTCTCTGCCCCCCGGCGACCAGGTGGCCGACGAGATAGAGCGTCTGATGAGGCGAAGGCCCGGCGGGCCGGAGCCGGATTGAGCCGGCGGCGCGCGCCCGGGAGCGTGAACTTCCCGCAGTCGGAGGCTTCTGATGCCGGAGCGCTTCTACCAGGAGATGTTCGGCGGGCCCGATGACGGCGGGGACCTCATCGGCGCCGACGTTCCCCGCGTGGACGGCCCCCCCAAGGCGGACGGCTCGCCCGTGTTCTCGGCGGATCACCGGCTGGTCAATCCGCTCTACGTCGTTCCCGTCACGGCGCCCGTCGCGTGCGGGACGCTGGAGCGCATAGACGCGGGGGCGGCGGAGAGGGCGCCGGGCGTCGCCTGCGTGCTGACCGCGAAGGACATTCCCGGCCGGAAGGTTTACGGGATGCTGGTCGCGGATCAGCCGGCGCTCGTGGAGGAGCGCATCTACTCGCTTCAGGACGTCGTGGCGATCGTGGCGGCGGAGACGCCGGAGCAGGCGGAGTTCGCCGCCGGGCTGGTGAAGATGAAGGCGAAGGCGCTTCCCGCCGTGTTCGACGCGCTGGACGCCCTGAAGGAGGACGCCCCCCTCGTCCGGCCCGGGCATCCGATGGCCAAGGGCAACGTGCTGACCCACCTGAAGATTCGCAAGGGCGACGTGGAGGAGGGCTTCGCCCGGGCGGCCGTGGTCCTGGAAAACACCTATGAAACCCAGTTCATCGACCACGCCTACCTGGAGCCCGACGCGGGCTACGTGGTTCCCAACCCCGACGGCTCCATCACCTGCACGGGGCCTACCCAGTGCCCGCACATGGTGCGGCGCGTCATCGCTCCGGTGCTGGGGCTGGGGCAGAACGAGATTCGGTTCCTCTCCACGCCGCCCGGCGGCGGCTTCGGCGGCAAGGAGGAGACCTCCATCGAAATCGCCATGCGGGCGGGCCTGGTCGCGCTCAGGACGCGCCGCCCCGCCATCTACAACTACGCGCGGGAGGAGTCCCTCGGCGGCAAGGCGAAGCGCGTGCCCGCGGTGATTCGCCACAAAATCGGCGCCAGAAAAGACGGGACGATCACCGCCATGCGCGTCCACGTCTATCTGAACAAGGGCCCCTACGCGGCGGTGGGCCCCGGCATCATCAAGAAGCTCATCATCCACTCCTCGGGCGCGTATGAGTGCGAAAACGTCTGGGCCGACGGCTATCTCGTGCTCACGAACAACATCAACACGTGCGCCATGCGCGGGCTGGGCGTTCCCCAGGTGCATTTCGCGATCGAGAGCCAGATAGACGAGCTGGCGCGCGCGCTGGAGATGGACCCCTTCGGGCTGAGGCGGCTGAACGGCTACCGGCCCGGCTCCTCCACCGCGACCCGCCAGGTGCTGGATCAGAGCGTGGGCTACATGGAGTGCCTCGACAGGGCGGAGGAGGCGCTCGGGCCGCATCCCCGGGAGGAGGCGAACGGCGACGGGCTTTTGCGCGGGCGCGGCGTGGCGGGGTTCTGGTATTCCACGGGCGCGGCGGCGCCCTCGGATTCGTGCGGCGCCCAGGTTCACGTCACCGACGACGGGAAGGTGCAGGTGGGCGTCGGCATCATCGAGCTCGGGCAGGGCGCGCACACCGTTCTCGCCCAGATAGCGGCGGAGGCCATGGGCGTGCGCTTCGAGGACGTGCGCGTCATGCAGGTGGACACCGACGCCGTTCCCGAGAGCGGCTTCACGGCGGGCTCGCGCTCCACCACGATTCCCGGCAACGCGATATGCGAGGCCGTCGCGGAGGTGCGGGGCGTCCTGGCGCCCGTGGCGGCGGAGATGCTCGAAGGCGCCGCGGAGGACGTGGCCTTCAGAAACGGCGGCGTCTTCATCAAGAGCGCGCCCGAGCGCTCGCTCTCCTTCGCCGCGGTGGTCTCCCAGGCGCTTCTGATGGGCAGGCGGATTACCGGCCAGGGCTGGTTCTCGACGGGGCCCCTGACGTTCGACCCCGAAACCGGCGAGGGCAGGCCGTTCATGGTCTATAGCTACGGCGTCCAGGTGGCGGACGTGGCGGTCGATCCCGCGACCGGAGAGGTCTGGGTGAAGCGCATGGTCGCGGCCCACGACGTGGGGCGCGCCATCAACCCCCAGGGGGTGACGGGGCAGATAGAAGGGGGCATCGAGATGGGCATCGGACAGGCGCTGATCGAGGAGGTCGAAGTCCGCGAGGGCCGCGTGCTCACGCCCGATCTGGCGCGATACGAGATTCCCGTCTCGATGGACACGCCGGAGTTCACCACCATCATCGTGGAGGCGGCCAACGAGACCGGCCCCTACGGCGCCAAGGGCGTAGGGGAAAGCGCCCTGGTTCCCACCCTCGCCGCCGTCTCCAACGCCGTGCGCGACGCCGTGGGCCATCGCTTCACCCGGCTGCCCATCACGCCGGAGAGCGTCGCCATGGCGGTTCGCGGGGAAGCCGCCGGCGCCGCTTGAGCCTTCCGGAGCGCCAGACGGGCCGGGCGGCGCGCGCGCCCGGCTTCGCCTTCTCTCCGGCGGCGGGGCGGGAATGAGGGCGCGATGCGCGCGTTCGTGATGGCGGCGGGCTACGGCAGGAGGCTCGGCGGGCTGGGCGAGGAGGTTCCGAAGCCGCTTCTGCCCCTGGGCGGCGCGCCGCTCATCGACTTCGCCCTGGCGAAGCTGGCGGCCGTCGGCGCGCGGGAGGCGGCCGTCAACCTGCATCACGGCGCGGAGAGGATTCGCTCCGCCGTGGGCGATCGCGCGCGCGGGGTGGACGTTCGCTATTTCCACGAGCCGGAAATTCTGGGCACCGCCGGCGGGCTCAAGAACGCGGAATCGTTCCTGCGCGGGGTGGACGAGCCTTTTTTCGTCCTGAACGCGGACGCGCCGTGCGGCGCCGATCTCGAAGCGGCGCTCGGGCATCATCGGGAAGGCGGCTTTCTCGCCACGCTCATTCTCCGGGAATCGCCGGAGGCGCGCGAATACGGCGAGCTCGCCTTCGACGAGGCGGGACGCCTGCGGAGGTTTCTCGGCGCGCGCGCGCCGGGCGCCCCGCGGGGGGAATCGCGCGCGGCCATGTTCACCGGCCTGAGCGTCATGTCCCCCGAAATGCTGGATCACGTTCCCGCGGGCGCCGCTTCGGATATTTCCAAGGAAATCTACCCGCGCCTGCTGGAGAGCGGCGCGCGCCTCGGAGCGGTTTCTACCCGCGCCTACTGGATCGACGCGGGCGCGCCCTCCCGGTATCTGCGGGCGAACGCGGACGTCCTCTCGGGCGCGTTCACGCCGGATTTCGTCTGGCCGCCCGAGGGCTTCGTGCTGATCGAAGGCCCCCCGGTGGAATGGGGAGAGGGCTGGATCGATCCGCCCGCGCTGACGGCGCCCGACGCCTCGCTCGGGCGGGGCGCCAGGGCGGGGCCCTTCACCGTCCTCATGGAGGGTGCTACGCTTGAAGGGGGCGCCGCCGCGCGGGAAACCGTCGTCTTTCCGGGCGGCGCCGTCGGCGCGGGCTCCACGCTGGAGCGGTGCGTCGTCGGGCCCGGCGCCCGGGCGCCGGCGGGGGGCGCGGCCGTCCGCCGGACGGTTTTTCTGAGCGGCGGGCGGGGCCCGGAGAGCTTCGCCGCGTGAGTCGATGAAGCCCCGCGCCTCATCGGAAGAGCGAGCCGCTGAAGGAGCCGGCCATGAAGACGCCTCTCGCCGCCGGGCGCTCCCCCGTGTTCGCCGCCGGCGGCATGGTGGCGACCAGCCAGCCCCTCGCCGCCGGGGCGGGCCTCCACGTTCTGAGAGAGGGCGGAAACGCGGTGGACGCGGCCATCGCCGCCGCCGCCGCCCTGAACGTGGTGGAGCCGCAGTCCACGGGGATGGGCGGGGACATGTTCATGCTCTGCTGGGACGCCGGCGAGAGGAAGCTCCTCGGCCTGAACGGTAGCGGAAGGAGCCCGGCCAAGGCCGCCCCGTCGCGCTACCGGGAGTTCTCCTCCATGCCGGAGGCGGGGATTCTCTCCTGCACCCTGCCCGGCGCGGTGGACGGCTGGTTCGCCGCCCTCGAGCGGTGCGGCGGGGGGCGGATGGACATGGCGGCGCTTCTCGCGCCGGCGATTCGATACGCGGAGGAGGGCTTCCCCGTCTCTCCCGTCATCGGGCGGGCGTGGGCGAACCAGACGGAGAAGCTGAAGGCGTGCGAATACTCGCGCCGGACCTACCTGCCCGCCGGCCGCGCGCCCCGGATTGGGGAGAAATTCCGCAACCCGAGGCTGGCCGCGTCGCTCAGGGCGATAGCCGAGGGCGGCCGCGAGGCCTTCTACGAGGGCCCGATAGCGCGGGAGATCGTCCGCCACGCGAAGGCGCTCGGCGGCCTGTTCGAGCTGGAGGACTTCGCCGCCGTGAAGTGCGCGTGGACGGAGCCGGTTCGCGCGAGCTACCGCGGCTTCGAGCTTTGCGAGATGCCGCCTCCGGGGCAGGGCGTCGCCGCGCTGATGTGCCTGAACCTTCTGGAGGCGTATCCCCTGGCGGAGATGGGCCGGGGCTCGGCCGACCATCTCCACGTCATGATCGAGGCGATGAAGCTCGCCTTCGCCGACAGGGATCGCCACGTGGCGGACGCGGAGAAGGCGGAAGTCCCCCTGAAGGGGCTTTTGTCCCGCGAATACGCGGCGGAGCGGCGGGCGCTCATCGACGGGAAGAAGGCGGGGTCGCCCGGCGCCGGAAGCCCCCGGGCCTGGAGCGACACGGTGTATCTCGCGACGGCGGACGCCCGGGGCGGCATGTGCTCGTTCATCAACAGCCTGTTCCATCATTTCGGCTCGGGCGTCACCGGGGGCGAGACGGGAATCGTGCTTCAGAACAGGGGCAGCGGCTTCGTTCTGGAGGAGGGCCACCCGAACTGCGTCGCGCCGGAGAAGCGGCCCCTGCACACCATCATCCCCGGCTTCGTGATGCGGGAGGGCGAGCCCTGGATGAGCTTCGGCGTCATGGGGGGCGACATGCAGCCCCAGGGCCACGCGCAGGTTCTCTCGAACATGGTGGATTTCGGCATGGACGTTCAGGAGGCCATCGACGCGCCCCGCTTCCGCGTTCTGGGCGGCCTGGAGGTGGCCATAGAGCGCGGGGCTTCCGAGGACGCGCTTCGGACGCTCGAGTCGCGCGGCCACGCCGTCCGCCGCGCCGGGGGCTACGAGGGCTTCGGCGGAGGGCAGGGAATCGTCCGGCTCGACGACGGCGTGTTCATGGGCGGCTCCGACCACCGACGGGACGGATGCGCCGTCGGCTTCTAGGTGCTCGGGGCGCTCGCCCCGAAGCGGAGTCCGGCGGCGGCGGGAGGCTTTTCGCCATGCGGCTTCCGGCGGCGATTCTGGCGGCGGCGCTTTGCCTGGCCGCCGGACCCGCGGCGGGGGCGTCCGGCTGTCCTGGCGAGGGCCGCCCCATGAGCGGCGGCGGCTGGACGCGCCGAGGCTCCCCCCCGATCGAGACGCGAAACGTCCGGCTCCTCTTCGGGGACGGGATGATCGCGCGCATGACGGCGGTGCGCCTGCGGCATCGGGATTTCCGCGTTCGCCTGCGCTGGCGGGAGAAGTCGGAGCGGCTCTCCCCGGTCGATCTGGGCGGCCTCGGCAGGCGGCTGGGCGCGGCCGTCGTGCTGAACGCGGGCTATTACGGCGCCGGCGGAAGGCCCCTGGGGTATTTCCGCTCGGGGGGGCGCGTGTTCAACGCCCGCGTGCTGTATCGGGGGCGGCGCATCGCCCTGCACTTCGGCGCGCTGTTCACGGTCGCGCGGGAGGACGGCGCGCCGGCCATCGTCTCCCGCGGGCGGTTCCGGGAGGCGGACGCCGCCGAGGCGCTTCAGGCGGGCCCCCTCCTCGTGAAGGACGGCGCGCCCGTCCCGGGGCTGGCCCGCTACCGCGAATACGCGCGCCCCGCGCGCAGGACGCTGCTCGCCCTCGACGCGCGCGGGAGGCTCCTCGTCCTGGTGAGCGAGAGCGAGACGCGCGGCGTCTCCTGGTGCGAGCTTCAGAAATACCTCCTCCTGCCCGAATCGAGGGGCGGCCCCGGCGTCCGCGACGCCATGAACCTGGACGGCGGCGCGAGCTCGCAGCTCTGGGCGCGCGCCGGGGGGAGGGAGATCCTCATTCCGGGCCGGCCCGTCCCCGCCTTCGTCGTGATCGCCCCGAGAAGGGCGGGCGCGTCTCCTTAGTCCGCCCCGGAAAACCGGCCTCCCGGCCTCGCAGGTGAAGCGCGAGAGCGCCTCCATTCATGCGTCCCGCCTCGCTTCGCGGCCGCGGGCGGTTCGAGAATTGTGGGGCGGCCTTGGGGAGGGGTCGCCCCTGCGGGGTCCGCGGCGGGGTTTCTTGGGGCGCCCGGAAGGGTTTCCGTCCGCCGCGAAAGCGATGGATGCGCTTTTGCCAATTTCGACAAAATCAGACAAATTCAAGGCCGATACAGACAAATACGCAGCTATTTCCCGTCCTTTTTCGACCCTTTTGAGACCCCTTTGAGCATCCCGCCCGCCCCCCGGTTCGCCCGCTTCCCTCCCCCCGTGGGCGCACTTCCGCCGCATCGGGAATATACCCCGGCCCGGCGCCATCGCCGCCTCGCAAATGCGGGCAGTTGCGGGCAAACGCGCGCGCGGTGCCTCCGTGGGGCGTGTCGGCGGCTGGATTCTCGGGGAATGCGCCCGTTTCCGGGCCCCGCCCGCCGCCCGGCGGGAGGGCGTGGGGGCGGTTCGGGAGCCGTCCGTTTCCGGAGCGACGGCCGAACGGCGGGAGGGATGAGGCCGGGGGGGTGGATTCCGGCGCGAAAATGAGCGATAATACGCTTTCTCGATCCAGGATTCGTTCTTTCGTTTTCGGGATTCGCATGAGGCGAGAGGCATGTCTTTTCACTATCCAGGGAGGTTCACGCAGATGAAAACGCATCGCATCCTGTGGCTCGCGCTGGCGGCCGTTCTTTTCGCTTCGCTCCCGCTCGGGCGCGCGTCGGCCGCCTGGCCCGAGAAGCCGATTCAGTTCATCATTCCCTTCGGCGCCGGCGGCGGCGCGGACATCGAGGGGCGCCTGCTCGCCAAGGAGATGGCGAAGGTGCTCGGCGTTCCCATGGTGGCCATCAACAAGCCGGGCGCGGGCGGGGCCGTGACCTACACCTTCGTGAAGAATTCCAAGCCCGACGGCTACACGGTGGCCTGGAACTCCACCTCCATCCTCACCTCCACGAACATCGGGAACGTGCCGTGGGACTACCACGCCCTCGATCACATCGGGCGGGTGCACTTCCAGCCCCTGGTCGTGGCGGTGAACGCCAAGTCGAAGTGGCGGACGGCGAAGGATTTCGTGAGCGACTGCAAGAAAAAGCCCGGCACGCTCAAGATCGGCCACGCGGGCACCGGCAGCACCACCCATCTGACCGCCGTCATCTTCACGAAAATGACGGGCTGCAAGGCCATCCTCATTCCCCTGGGCGTCAAGCGGCGCAACGCCGCGCTTCTGAGCGGCGAGGTGGACGCCATGGGCGCGCCCCTGACGGGAGCGGTGCGGCTCTGGAAGGCGAAGAAGTTCCGCATCCTCACGCACCTCACGGGCGAGCGCAACAAGACGATAGCGAGCGTGCCGACCATGAAGGAGCTCGGCTACGACATCTCCTTCGATCATTTCCGCGGCCTCAGCGTCCCCAAGGGAACGCCCGCCGCGGTGAAGGCGAAGCTCGTGGACGCCATGGTGAAGGCGGCGCGCTCGAAGTCCTTTCTGAAGCTGGCCGGGACCAAGGGATTCACGGTGGACCCGAGCGGGCCGGAGGATTTCGGCAAGATGCTCGCCAAGCGCGACAAGATCGTCGCGGACATCATGAAGGCTTCGGGCATCTACCGCTCCAAGTAGCGGCCGCGCGCGCATGAGGGCCGCCTCCCTCTCCCGCGAGGGGGCGGCCCTCGCTTTTCCTGCGGGCTTTCTCTCTCCGGGACGGGTCATTCCCATGGGCTTGAGAAACATCGTCGGCGCGGCGGCGATTCTGGGCTTCACGCTCTTCTACGGCGGCCTCGCCACTCTGCTCCCGAAGCGCTCCGCCACCGACGCGCCGGGGCCTCATTTCTTTCCCTATCTCATCACGCTCTCGATAGTCGTTCTCTCCGTCATGCTTCTGCTTCAGGGGGCGCGGGGGATGAGAGACTCCTCCGGCCTCGTCGATCTGGCTCCCCGGAGACCCTCCTCGAACCCGGACTACAGCCTCGGGCGCGCGGCGGCCGGCCTCGCGCTGACGGGCTGCTACTTCTTCGCCCTGCCCGCGTTCGGGTTCTTCTGGACCACGCCCGTCTTCTTCGCCGCGCTCATGCGGGTGACGGGCGAGCGCCGCCCCCGGGTTCTTCTGGGGCTGGCGACAGCCGTTCCCCTGTTCCTGTTCTTCCTGTTCCGCGACCTGTTTCAGCTTCCCCTTCCGAGGGGGAGCTTTCTGGGATGACGCGAGCATGAACGGCGACCTGCTTCAGGGGTTCTACCTCGCCCTCGCGCCGACGAGCATCCTCGCCACGGCGCTGGGCGCCCTGCACGGCCTCATCTGCGGGATGATGCCGGGGCTGACGACGAGCGCAGGCATCATCATCCTCTTTCCGGTCACCTTCATTCTGGAGCCGACCACCGCGGTGGCGCTCCTGCTCGGCGTCTTCGCCGGCGGAATGACGGGGGGCAGCTTCGCCGCCATCCTCATCAACATCCCCGGCTCGCCCTCGGCCTCGGCCACCACGGTGGACGGCTACCCCCTCACCCGGAAGGGCGAGGCCGGCCGGGCGCTGGGCGTTTCCATCGTCTCGGGCTTCACCGGCGGCCTCTTCAGCTTCTTCTGCCTGCTGCTGATCGCCCCCCAGCTCACGAAGGTTGCGCTTCAGTTCCAGGCGGCCGACCTGTTCGGGCTGGTGTTCTTCGGCATGTCCGTCATCTCGGCCTTCGCGGCGAAGTCGCTCGTCAAGGGGCTGCTGTCCACCTTTCTCGGCCTCATGATCGTCACGGTGGGGATGGACCCCCTCGTCGGGACGGCGCGCTTCACCTTCGGCGACGCGAACATGCTCGCGGGAATCCACTTCATCCCCGCGCTCGTGGGCCTCTTCGCGGTTCCGGAGATCGTGGCGAACCTCGCGGAGGGAAACATCCGCTCGGCCGCCTCGCGGTTCGGCCGCGTGCTTCCGAGCTGGGAGGACGTCAAGAAAATCCGTCTTCCGGTGGCCATCGGCTCCATCGTGGGCACGTTCGTCGGCATCCTGCCGGGGGCGGGCGGGCCTATAGCGGTTTTCGTGAGCTACGACTACGCCCAGAAGGTCAGCAGGGAGCCCGAGAAGTTCGGCAAGGGCTGCGTGGAGGGGGTGGCCGCTCCCGAGTCGGCGAACAGCTCCATCGCCGGCGGGGCGCTCATCCCCATGATGACGCTGGGGATTCCGGGCGATCCGATAACCGCCATCCTCATCGGCGCCCTGCTGGTGCACGGCATGGCGCCGGGGCCGCTGCTTTTCGTGGAGCAGGGGCCTTTCGCGTTTTCGGTTCTCTTTTCGTATTTCATCGCCATTTGCAGCACGGCGCTCGTCGCGCTCCTGGGGCTGCGGGCCATCGTGAAGATGCTTTCCATCCCCCGCTCGCTCCTTTTGCCGATCATCGTCGCCCTGTGCGTTCTGGGGACGTATGCGCTGCGAAACTCCTTCTTCGACATCTACGTCATGTTCTTCTTCGGTCTCGTGGCGCTCTCCTTCAAATGGCTCGACGTTCCCGTCGTGCCGCTCCTGCTCGCCCTCGTGCTGGGGCGGCAGCTCGAGGAGCACCTGCGGGTCGCCCTCGCCGCCTCGAAGGGCGACGTCTCGATTTTCTTCACCTCCCCCTGGTGTCTGTTCTTCCTCTGCCTGTCGGTGCTCTCCTTCGCCTGGCCGTTCCTGCTCGAATGGAGGATGAAGAGCCGGGCTTCGGGGAGGAGAGGCTCCGCCTCCGCGCCCTCCTCCGCGTAGAGGGCCCGAACGACGCCGCCCCCGTTGCCTGACGGGGCGGAGGCGAGCATGAACTTTCGGCGAAAAGGCGCCGCTTGACCCCAGGCCGAGGCTCGTCTAGCCTGCCTTTGCGGCAAAATCGGTTTTCCGTCAAAGGTCGGTCTCTCGGACGCCGCGCGATCGGATTCCGGCCGGTCGGGTTCGCGCGCTTCCATTTCGAGGGAGGTTGGCTCATGGCAGGCTTCGGAAAAAGAGCGTTCGCCGCCGGAGCGGCGATTCTGGCGTTTGGCGTCTTCGGCGCGTCCGCCTCGCTTGCGGCGAAAACCGTCAGAATCGGCGTCCTCTCCCCGCTGACGGGGCTTTATTCCATCGTGGGGAAAAGGACGAGCCAGGGGATCAATCTGGCCGTCAAGGAGATCAACGACGCCGGCGGCGTTTTGGGCCGCAGGATCGAGGCGCTGATCCGCGACTCGGAGACCAACCCCGCCAGCTCGGTGCGCACCGCGAGGCGCCTGATTCTGCGCGACGGGGTTTTCGCCCTTCTCGGCCCCCTGCACGGGGGGGCGGCCATCGCCGTCCTGCAGGAATCGAAAAAGCTCAAGACGATGAATTTCCCCTGGGCGGCGACCGAGGAGATCAACACGAAGTTCTGCAGCCGCTACACTTGGCGGGTGGGGAGCAGCGCGCAGCAGACCTCGCGCGCGGGCGCCGTCATCGCGCACCGGCTGGGCTACGGGAACTGGGCGACGATATCCTCCGACTTCTCGTATGGCCGCTCCGTCGTCCGGCAGTTCTGGAACTATCTCAAGGAGCGCGACCCGAAGGCGAAGCGTCCCTACGCGGCCTGGCCGAAGCTGGGGGAGAACGACTACTCCCCCTACATCAACAAGATGCTGAAGGCGAAGCCCCAGGCGATCTACGTAGGCCTCTTCGGCGCCGACCTCATCAAGTTCATGAAGCAGGCACGCTCCTTCGGGATGTACGAGAAGGTGAAGATATTCACCGATTTCGGCGGCAACCACGTCGTGCTCAAGGCGCTTGGCGATCAGGCGCCCTTCGGCCATTGGGCGAGTTCGCGCTACCTGCACAACTATCCGGCTTCCGCGAACAACAGGCGGTTCGTGGAGAGCTTCCGCAAGGCCTACGGCGTGTACCCGGACATGACGGCGGGCGAGGCCTACGCCACCGTCCACGTGATCGCGGAAGCGATCCGCCGCGCCGGCGCCGTGGACAAGGAGAAGGCGATTGACGCCATGGGCGGCGTCGCCTTCAACGCGCCGGAGGGATGGATCATCATGCGCCCCTCGGATCACCAAGGCTGGCAGTCCAGCTTCTGGGGCGTGATTTCAAAGAGCGGGAAATATCCGTTTCCGGTTCTCTCGAACATCCAGGTGATATCGCCCGTCGAGGGCTCCCACCCGGACGAGAACACGGGCCAGGGCTGCCGGAAATAGTCATCGCGCGCGAAGCCCGCGGCGCCCCGGGGAGTTTCCGGGGCGCCGCCTCATCTTTCTCTGGAGGCCTGGGCGCATGGCGCTGGAGGTCGGCTTCTGGCTGACCCAGCTTCTGAACGGGTTGGCCAACGCGATGGTTCTGTTCCTGATCGCCTCGGGCCTGACCATCCTCCTCGGCGTGCTGGGCGTCCTGAATCTGGCCCACGGCTCGTTCTACATGCTGGGCGCTTTTCTCATCTTCTCGAGTTCCGCCATCAAGAATCCGGGCTGGTTCTGGGTGGGTCTGCTCCTGGCGCCCCTCGTGGTTGCGGGGTTCGGAACCATCATCGAGGCGTTCTGCCTGCGCCCTTTGTATCGCCGGGAAAGACTCTACACCCTGCTCCTGACGTATGGCTTCACGCTCATCCTGGATGATCTGGTCCTGCTGATCTGGGGCCGGGACTACAAGTCCGTTCCCATTCCCTCGCTGTTCGAGGGGCGCATCTTCGTCGGCGACTTCAGCTATCCCGTCTATTTTCTCTTCATCATCGCGGTCGGCCCGCTGCTGGGCGTTTTCCTCTGGCTCATCCTGCATCGAACGGATTTCGGAAAGCTCATCCGCGCCGCCGCCACGGACAGCGAGATGCTCGACGCCCTGGGGGTGCGCGTGAACCGGGTCTTCACCGGCGTCTTCGCCCTGGGCGCATGGCTCGCGAGCCTGGGCGGAATCCTGGCCGCGCCCATGCGGAGCGTCGAGCCCGGCATGGGGGTGGAGATCATCATTGAATCATTCATCGTCGTCATCGTCGGCGGGATGGGCAGCTATCTCGGCGCGTTCGTCGGCGCCGTGCTCATCGGGATGCTCAAGGCGTTCGGCATCGAAATCCTCCATAATTTTTCGATGATTTTCATCTACGCCCTCGTGCTGCCGATTCTGATTCTGAGGCCGCGAGGGCTGTTCGGCGAGACGACGATATAGGGGCGGGCCCCGGGGGAGTTCATGGAAGGCTTGTCGGGCAGGAAAAATTTTTCGGGCCGCCTCGCGCGGCTTCTCTCCGCCCGCTCGGGCGTCGCCGCCCTGCTTGCGCTCGCCGCGCTCGCTCCCTTTCTGGTTCGGGGCGACTACTACGTCCAGCTTTGCACGGAAATCCTGATAGCGAGCCTGCTCGCGATCAGCCTGAATTTCCTGATCGGGTTCACCGGCCTCGTCTCCCTGGGGCACGCGGTCTATCTGGGCGTAGGCGCCTACGCCTTCGCGCTGACGACGAAGAACGCTTATCCCTCGATGTGGGTCGGATTGGCGGCGGCGGGCGCGTCCTGCGCGCTTCTCGCCTGGTTCATGGGCGTTTTTTGCGTGCGCCTGGCGGGGCTGTATTTCGCCATGCTGACGCTCGCCTTCTCCCAGGTGGTCTATACCGTCGCCTACTACTGGCGCGGCGTTACCGGCGGGGACGACGGAATGCTCGGCATTCCGAAGCCGGAGATAGGCGTTCCGGGAATGTTCAGCGTCTCCCTGGAGCCGTTCGTGAATTTTTACTACTTCGTTCTGGTCATCGTGGGAGCGCTCGTCTTCGTCGCATGGCGGATCGCCCGTTCGCCTTTCGGGAGGGTTCTGGAGGCGATTCGGGAAAATCCCGAGCGCGTGGAGTTCATCGGTCTGCCCACGCGCAGATACAAGCTGATCGCCTTCGTGGTCGCCGGCGCCCTCGGCGGCTTCGCTGGAGGTCTTTACGCGGCTTTTCAAGGCTATATTTCGCCCGATTTGCTCTATTGGACCCAATCGGGCGAGATCGTTTTGATGACGATCCTGGGCGGCATGTATTCTTTTCTGGGGCCCGCCTTCGGCGCGGGGATGCTCCTGTTCATTCGGGATACGGTGCTGAATTTCATGGAATACTGGAGAATCGTCGTCGGCGGCGTTCTGGTGCTCCTGGTTCTGTTCCTGCCCGGCGGCGTTCTGGGGTTCTTCGAGGGCTGGGTGTCCGGCTCATCGACAGGCGGAAATCATGGCGACGGCGCCCGTTCTTGAAACCCGGAACCTCAGCAAGGCGTTCGGCTCGCTTCGGGCGGTGAGCGAGGTGAACTTTCAGGTTCCGGAGGGGGAGCTGCGCGCCGTCATCGGGCCCAACGGGGCGGGAAAAACCACTTTTTTCAACCTGATTTCGGGAAAGCTCGAACCGACGGGCGGCGGCGTCTATTTCGAGGGAGAGGACATCACAGGCTTCCCCCCTCACGCCGTGGTGAAAAAAGGGGTGGGCCGCTCTTTTCAGATTACAAACGTATTTCCGCGCCTCTCGGTGCTGGACAACGTTCGCCTCGCCGTTTTAGCGAAGCGAGGCAAGGCGATGGATATGCTCTCTCCCATCGAGAGGCGAGTCGAAGAGCGGGAAGAGGCTCTCGCCATCCTGGGCGAGGTGGAGCTCGAGCGGAAGGCGGAGCGCCCGACCACGGAGCTGGGCCACGGGGAAAGGAGAAACCTGGAGCTCGGAATCACGCTGGCCCTCGAACCCCGGCTGATTCTGCTGGACGAACCGACGGCCGGCATGTCGATCGAGGAGACGGCGAGCACCATCGAACTCGTGAGAAAAATATCCCGTGACAAAACGGTCGTCTTCACCGAGCACGACATGAGCGTGGTGTTCTCGATAGCCGATCGCATATCCGTCCTGCATCAGGGGAGCGTCATCGCCGAAGGGGCGCCCGATGAGGTTCGCGGCGACGCCGCCGTTCGCCTCGCCTATCTGGGGGAGGAGGCTTGATTCTCGCGCTTGAGAAGGTGAACACGTTCTACGGGCACAGCCACATCCTGTTCGACGTGGATTTGTCCGTCGCCGAGGGGGAGGTGGTGAGCCTTCTCGGCAGAAACGGCGCGGGAAAAACCACCGCGCTCCGCTCCATCATGGGGCTGACGCCCCCGCGCGCGGGCCGGGTGCGCTGGCTGGGCGAAGAGGTGCAGGGCCGCAAGCCCCATGAGATTTCAAGGAAAGGGGTGGGCTTCGTCCCCGAGGACAGAAGAATCTTCTCCCGGCTGAGCGTGGAGGAGAACCTGGAGACGGGGGCGTTCAAGCTGGAGCGGCCCGGCGGCTGGACGCTCGAGCGCGTCTATGGTCTTTTCCCCAGGCTCGGGCAGCTGAAGTCCCGCAAGGGGAGCGAACTGAGCGGCGGCGAACAGCAGATGCTGGCCATCGCCCGGGCGTTGATGGGAGCGCCGAAGCTCGTTCTGCTCGATGAACCCTCCGAGGGGCTGGCGCCGGCCATCGTGAAGGACGTGGGCGAGATGATCGGGATGTTCAGGGATGAGGGAATCGCCGTCCTTCTGGTGGAGCAGAACGCCCGCTTCGCCTGCCGGCTCTCGGATCGCGTCTATGTCATCGACAAGGGCAGGATCCGCTTCGAGGGCGCGGTCGCGCAGCTCGAGGCGGAGGAAGAGTTGAAATCGCGCTACCTGGCGGTTTAATCTTCATTTTCCGCAGGTGGAAGCGAGGAGGATTCGGGATGAACGCCCGCGTCGAATTCGGCTTGATCATGGCCCTGACCATCCGGGGGCTGGCCGTCGGAAACTTCGGGGACATGAAGGCGGTGGCGCGGGAAGCCGAGAGGCTGGGCTTTGATTCGGTATGGCTGTGCGACCATTTCCTCACGCTCGCCCCGGACTCCTACGCGAAGGACGCCGGCTTCGACGCGGCGGGGGCGTCGGAGGGCGCCGGCGCCGGCTCCATCCCCCTGCTCGAGACCTGGACGGCGCTCAGCGCCCTCTCGCAGGTGACGAAGAAGCTTCGCCTGGGAACCAGCGTTCTGAGCAACTCCTACCGCATTCCCTCGGTGCTCGCGAAGATGGGCGCGACGCTGGATCACGTCAGCGGCGGGCGGCTCGACCTGGGTCTCGGCGCGGGCTGGATGCGGGAGGAGTATGAGGCCTACGGCATCCCGTTCCCGAGGGCTTCCGTCCGGATCGCCCAGATGGAGGAGGCCGTTCAGCTGATTCGCAGGATGTGGACGGAGCCCAGCCCTTCGTTCGAGGGCGCGCACTACGCGATAAAGGGCGCGGTGTGCGATCCCCCGCCGGTTCAGAAGCCCTCGCCCCCGATATGGATTGGCGGCGAGGGGAAAAAGGTTTTGCGGGTCGCGGCGAGATACGCCGACGGCTTCAACGCGCGCTGGTGGCCCCCCGAGCGCTACGTTGAGCGCAGGGAGGAGATCGACGCCCACTGCGAGGAGGCGGGGCGCGACCCCGGAGGGCTCAGACGCTCCCTGATGTGCCTCCTTCTGCCGGGACATGACCGTGCGCGCGTCGAGGCGCAAAGAAAGCGGTTTGCCGCCATTCCGGAAACGGGTATAATCTCGGGAACGCCCAGGGAATGCGCGGACCGGATGATGGAATACGTGGAGGCGGGCGCGCGCCATTTTCTCTATACGATTCCCGACGTCGCCGAAATGGACGCGCTTCGCCTCGCGGGAGAGGAGATTCTGCCCCTCGTCAGGAGCATGGCGAACGGGGGGTGACGCCGTCCTTCTCGGAGCGGGGAGATTTTTCGATGAATGAAGATCAGGGTTTCGCCGACTACCTCAAGCCCACGGAGTTCATTGATTCGGACGATCCCGCCATCGCCTCGAAGGCGCGGGAACTCACCGGGGACTGCGCGGACGACAAGGAGAAGCTCGGCAGAATCTATTATTTCGTCCGCGATTTCCCCTACGACATTCTCGATTCGTTCCGCTATCTCGCCGAGGGAAAGAGGCAGGCGAGCGACGTGCTGAAAAACGGCAAGGCGTTCTGCATGGGCAAGGCCAGCATGTTCGCCGCCCTCTGCCGCGCCTCGGGCATTCCCTCCCGCATCGGCTTCCAGCAGCTTCATTGTCCGGACAAGCCTTTCATGAACGAGGAGGTCGCCAAAATCTGGGGGGATCGCAAGCTGCCGTGGCACTCGCTCGGAGAGGCGTATCTCAACGGCAGGTGGCTCAGGCTCGACGCCACGATCGACAGGGAGTTCGCCGCGCGGAAGGGGCGGGAATACGCCCGCGAGTTCGACGGAGAGAACGACATTCCTTCCGTGGAAGGCCCGCTCATCAAGGACCTCCCCAGCCATCAGGACTACCCGAAGGACGTGGCCGACTGGTATGAGCAGGTCGCCAGGGACGTCGTCGCCTCCGTGGATGACGACGTTGCGCATCGGGATGTTCTCAGCGATCAGGAATGGTCCGGCCCCGACGCGGAGAAGATGAAGGGCCGGGCCGCTTCCCACGGACGCCCGGGATAATCAAGCCGCGCGGTGAAAGGAATTCGCTGATGTCAGGAAGCGTCGTGAGCATTGCGCAGTTTCCGCTCACCCAGGAGGCGGAGCAGCAGCATATCGACGGACGCTGGCTCAAGGGCGAGCGCGGCGAGCCGATGGACGTCCTGAATCCCTCGAACAACGAAGCGATTTTCCGGTTGTTTCCGGCGTCGGACGCGCAGGTGGATGAGGCCGTCGCCTCCTCCTGGCGGGCGTTTCGGGATTCGTCCTGGAGAAGGATGCCCGCGCTGGAGCGCGGAAAGCTCATCGGCAGACTCGCGGCGCTGATGCGGGAGCGCGCGGAAACCCTCGCGCGGCTCGAGGCGATCAACACGGGAATTCCCATTCGGGAGAGCCGCCTGGAGTCCGCCTCCTCCGCGCGCCACTTCGAATATTTCGCCGGGTGGTCTGGAAAGGTCGCGGGCGCGGCCCAGCCTCTCATGAACGATCGGCTCGCGTATTCGACGCGGGAGCCTCTGGGCGTCGTGGCCATCATCGTTCCCTGGAACACCCCGCTCAAGCTCATGTCCCGGGGGCTGGCCGCCGCTCTGGCCTGCGGCAACGCGGTGGTCGTCAAGCCCTCGGCCGTCGCCCTGGCCTCGGTGCTGCATTTCGGGAAGCTGGCGGAGGAGGCCGGCTTTCCGCCGGGCGTGATCAACATCGTGGCGGGCCCGGGGCGCTCGACGGGCGCGAGGCTCGCCGGTCATCCGGACGTGAGGAAAATCGTGTTCACCGGCGGCACGGAGGGCGGTCTGGAGGTTCTCGGACTCGCCGCCTCGAACGTGACCCCCGTGCTGGCGGAGCTGGGCGGCAAGGGCCCCATCATCGTTTGCGAGGACGCCGATCTGGACGAGGCGGCCGACGGCGTGATGAGCCAGGCGTTCGCCCGCCAGGGCGAGGTCTGCTTCGCCGGAACCCGCCTGTTTCTTCCGAGCGCCGTCCACGATGAATTTCTCGACAAGATTCTCGAGCGCGTCGGCGGGATGCGCGTCGGCGACGCCATGAGCGAGGAAACCGACATGGGGCCGCTCATTTCCCGGGGCCACCTCGCCGACGTCGTTGGCTGCGTCGAATCGGCCCTGGAAGACGGCGCGCGCGTCGCCTGCGGGGGCGGCCGCGCGGCGGGCGAAGGGCTTCCGGACGGGAATTTCATGCAGCCCACGGTTCTCGCGGGCGTGGACCAGAGCATGAGGGCGGCGCGCGAGGAGATTTTCGGCCCCGTTCTCACCGTTCACGAATACCGGTCTCTCGACGACGCGGTTCGGGACGCCAACGCCACGGAGTTCGGGCTGGCGAGCTACGTCTGGACGAGCGACCTGCGCCGGGCGCATCGCCTCGCCGCCGAGCTGGATTCCGGCAACGTGTTCATCAACACCTACCGCTATGGCTCCGAAATTCCGTTTGGCGGCGTGAAGAAGAGCGGCATCGGCAGGGAGCACGGCGAGGAGGCACTCCGGGAGTACACCCAGGTGAAGAGCGTCTGCATCGGTCTTTCGAGATGGCGCTCCTGGAACCGGGACTAGCCCGGCGCCGCGAATTTCGGGAAGCTTCTGAAGGCATTTCAGGGAGGAATCGACATGAACGGGAAAAATTGGCTGATTTTCGCGCTCGCCGCCGTCGTCGCGGGCGCGTCGGCCGCGCCCGCCTCGGCGGCATATCCGACGAAGCCGGTGGAGATGACCATCACCTTCAAGGCCGGAGGAGCGGCGGACATCTCCGGCCGCACCGTGGCGAAGGCGGCCGAGGGGGTGTTCGGGCAGCCGATAGTCGCCGTGAACCGTCCGGGCGCCGGGGGAACCATCGGCTTCGCCTACGTCAAGACCGCGCCGGCCACCGGATACAAGATCGGCTGGCTTTCGGCCTCGATTCTCACCGGCACGACCATGGGCCGCCTGCCCTATGACTACCGCGCCTGGGATTACGTTTCCCGCGTCGTGTTCGAGGCGACCGCCGTCGTCGTCCGGGGAGACTCGCCCTACAGGACGCTTCCCGACCTCGTGAAGGCGGCCAAGTCGAAGACCCTGAAAATCGGGAGCGCCGGCTCGGGCAGCTTCACGCGGCTCACGGCCTCGGCGCTGGCGAAAAAGGCGGGCTTCAGGTTCCGGCACGTTCCTTTGGGCAAGCGCCGCGTGCCGAGCCTCCTGGGCGGGGAGGTCGATGCGATTTCCGTCCATCCGCCCGAGGTGCTGGCGCTTCACAAGGCGGGCAAGGTCCGGATGCTGGCCGTTTCCTTCCCGAAGCGCCATCCGGCCTACCCCAAGGTTCCCCTGTTCAGCGAGCACGGGTGGGATGTCGGCTTCTATCAGTTCCGGGGCATCCACGTTCCCAAGGGAACGTCCGCGGAAGCGGTTCAAAAGCTCCACAAAGCCTTCGAGGCGGCTTCCAAGGATCCAAAAGTCCTGGCCGCCGCTGAAAAGAGAGGCTTTCTGGTTTCCTACATGGGGCCGGACAAATTCCCGGCCTTCGTGGCGAGGCAGAACGCCCTGATCAAGGATATCGTCGTTTCGCTGGGGCTGGACAAGAAGAAAAAGAAGAAATAAGCCCCGGAAAGCCGGCGCGCGGGGCGAGAAGCCGCAAGGGACTCGGCGTTTATGGCGAAGGAGCCCGGAAAAGGCGGACGGCCGAGCGTTGGAAGCCTCATCGCTCCGGGCCTTCTGGCGGTTTTTTGCGTCTGGTATGCCTCGATCATCCTGGAATTGCCCCAGGGGCCCGGAGAGGAGGGCCCCCTGGGGCCTTCCTTCGCTCCCTGGCTGTGGGCGTCGCTTCTCGCCGCTCTCGTCCTGACTGAAATCGGCGCGAGCCGCTTCGCCGCGCCCGAGGGGAGAGAGGGCGCTTTCATCAAGCGCAGAAGCCTTCTCGACGCGCTGACCCTCGTCCTTTTGCTGGTCGGATTCGCCCTCGCCATGCAGCGCGTCGGCTTCTCCGCCGCGGCCGCGCTGTTTCTCGCCGTCTCCGTCCGGTGGAGTGGAATCCGCGACTGGAAAATCATCCTCCCCTACGCCGTCGTCTTCGCCTTGGCGGCGAACTACGTCTTTCACCACGTTCTCCAGGTGCCCCTGCCGCAGGACTGGCTCCCCCCAAGATGAATCTCCTGATGGACGGCCTCATCCAGGCGCTCGCGTGGAAGCCTCTTCTGTTCGCCCTCCTGGGAAGCTTTCTGGGAATCGTGTTCGCGGCCATCCCGGGCCTTACGGTGAGCATGGGCATCATCCTTCTGCTCCCCTTCACCTTTCACATGGCAGGCGTGACGGCGATGAGCCTTCTGGTGGGCGTCTTCGTCGGCGGAATGACCGGAGGAAGCATCTCGGCCATCCTGCTGAACATCCCCGGCAATCCCGCCGCCGTCGTCACGAGTCTGGACGGACACCCGCTCGCCAAAAAAGGGCAAGCGGGGATGGCGCTGGGCGCGGCGTTTTTCTCCAGCTTTCTGGGCGGGCTGTTCAGCCTTTTCTGTCTGGCGACCATCGCGCCCCAGTTGGCGGACTTCGCCCTGAACTTCGGCGCGCCGGAGCTGGCGTCGCTGATCCTGCTGGGGCTTTGCCTCATCTGCGGATTCGCCCAGACCTCGATGCGCAGGGCACTCGTCTCGGGCCTGCTCGGCCTGAGCTTCTCCACCGTCGGCATGGACCCCATCGATTCGATACCGCGCTTCACGTTCTCCGTCGTCCAGATTCAGCAGGGGGTTTCGTTTCTTCCGGTGATGATCGGGCTTTTCGCGGTGCCCGAGATCATATCGGGAGCGCGCGGCGCCGCCGTCTCCCTGCCGGGCTTCTCCACGCGCCTGCGCGATTTGCTGCCCGCCCCGGGAGCCTTTCTCGGACTCTGGAAGACGCTCGCGCGCTCCTCCCTCATCGGAACCGCCGTCGGGCTGCTGCCCGGCACGGGGAGCGCCGTCGCCGCCGTGCTGAGCTACAACGCGGCGCAGCGCCGCTCCCGGGAGCCGGAATCGTTCGGCGCGGGAAATCTGGAGGGCGTATCCGCGCCGGAGGCCGCCAACAGCGCCATGACCGGCGGCGCGATGATTCCGATGCTCACGCTGGGAATCCCCGGCGATCCCGTCACCGCCGTGATGCTCGGCGCGCTCACCATTCAGGGCCTCGCGCCGGGGCCTCTCCTGTTCGAGAGCCACGCCGGCTTCGTGTTTTCCATCTTCGGGTCTTTTCTCGTCGCCCTGTTCCTCACCATCATCGCCGCGCTGCTGGGCATACGCCTGTTCGTTCAGGTGCTGCGCGTGCCTCCCGGCCTGCTTTTTCCGGGCATCGCCGTGTTCTGCGTCATCGGGGCGTTCGCCCTTCAGAACAGCTTTTTCGACGTGTTCCTGATGATTGGCTTCGGGCTGCTCGGCTTTTTCATGCGGAAGTTCGACTATCCGATCATGCCCTTGCTGCTGGCGATCATCCTGGGGCCCGTGTTCGAGAAGAACGCCAGAATGTCGCTCATCCTCTCGGACGGCGACCCGGGCATCTTCCTGCGCAAGCCGATCAGCCTGATGTTCCTGGCGCTGGCCCTGCTCTATCTCGTCAGCGTTTTTCTCAGGCGGACTTCTCTCCAGGAGAAGCGGGGCTCCGCCTGATTCCCCGTTTTCCGTCCTTCTTCGCCCGCGCCTCCCGGGGGCCTGCCGAGAATCTCCCCGCCGAGATGTTCCACGAGGAACACAGCGAGCAAATGCGCGCAGATGCGGGCAGATGCCGCGGCCTTGCGAAATGACCCCTCCCGGCGCCGCCTTTTCGCATAATCCGTTTATTTTCAATGAGTTGATATTTTTCCCGCGCTCTGAAGGGTCTTGAATTTGTCGAAAAAAGGCGCGAATTTGCGGGATAAAGGCGTGAATTTGTCGGATTTTGTCGAAAACGGAATCGTTTTCGTTATGACGAGGACGGAGCGCGCGCGTCGCTCCTGAAACGCGCAGGGGCGACCCCTCCCCGGGGCCGCCCCACAACTCCCGAGCCGCCCGTCGCCGGACGACGCCCCCCGGATTCCGCAATTCCTCCTCCTCGCCGGGATTGACGACGCGAGAACGGCGCGGGGCGAAAAACGCCCTGACCCATGCCCACGCCTTCGTCATCATCCGCTTCCCGAAACCCATGGTTTCGCCTCCTCCCTCTCGCGCCTCCGGAATCTAGCGCGTCGCTCCTTCTGGCGCGGCATCGCAAATGCGGGCAAATGCGCGATCAATCCCGGCAGGGCGGAAGGATTGTCCCGACGGAGGAATGGATTGCGTACGCCGCGGTGAAACGCGCTCTCTGGATTCCGGCCTTCGCCGGAATGACGGCGGAAGGACGCGGGGTTTATGGTTCCGTAGGGGTGGTTCGGAAACCGCCCGCATCCATAGGATATTCGCGGGGCGGGGAGGAAACCCCGGCCAATCCGTGCGCGGGACGCGCCCGCCCGGCGGACGGCTGGATGGCCGGCGCGAACCGCCCCGCGCCGGGGATCAGCGGGATGGAGCCGCGCCGTGATTCGTGGTATCTCCTCTTTATGCCCAACGACTCGCCGAAACCGCGTCTGACGCTCGAAACCCTGCTTGAAGAAGCGCGGGCGTTCGCCGGGGCCGAATCGGTCTGCGAGGAGCCGGCCATTTACGGCGTGACGGACGGCAAGGCGCTCGGCACGTATTTCGAGCGCAAGTTCCGCGCGCGGCTGAGCGGGAAGTATCGATTCGAGGCGGGAAGTTCGGCCTTGGGGATTGATTTCCCCGATCTGAACGTCGAAATGAAACTGACCAGCGTCAGGTAGCCGCAGTCATCCTGCCCGTTCAGGTCGGCCCGCGAAAAAATTTACGGACTGGGTTATTCGCTTCTCGTTTTCGTATATGACAAATTCGACGATCCGGAAGCGGCCGTGGGAACGCTTCGCATCCTCCACGCCATATTCATCGAATCGAGGAGAACGGGAGACTTCCAGACGTCAAGCGGCATTCTCGGCATCCTGGAAAACAACGGAAACGCCGAGGATTTGGTCGCCTTCATGCGGGAGCGGAATCTGCCCGTTGACGACATTCAGGCCCTGCGGCTGGCGGAGGAGGTGATGGAGAATCCGCCGCAACCGGGATATTTGACGATTTCGAACGCCCTCCAGTGGCGGCTGCAATACAAGAGAGTCATCGAGACGGCGGGGGCCGTGGACGGCGTTCAGAAAATCCGGTGACGCGGGCATGGCGCGAAAAGCGGTGAAAATCGAATTCGGCGATTTCCAGACGCCCGCCGCGCTGGCGGGGGACGTCTGCGCGCTGCTGGCTCGCGCGATGCCGCCTCCCGCTTCCATCGTCGAGCCTTCATGCGGAACGGGCGCGTTCCTCGTCGCCGCTTTGAGGCGGTTTCCGAAAGCGAAAGCGGCGCTCGGATTCGAGATAAATCCCCGATACGTCGAAGCGGCGAGGCGGGCTCTTGCGGGGGCGGACGCCCGCGTCAGCGTCGAGCGCGTGGATTTTTTCAGGGCCGACTGGGGGCGTCTGCTTCGGGGGCTCCCGGAGCCGCTGCTCATCATCGGCAATCCGCCCTGGGTGACCAGCGCCGCGCTCGGCAGGATGAGCGGCTCCAACCTGCCGGCGAAGAGCAATTTTCTCGGTCTCGGCGGCATGGACGCCATGACGGGCAAAAGCAATTTCGACATCTCCGAGTGGATGCTTCTGAATCATCTCCACTGGATCGAGGGCCGCCGCGCGACGCTCGCCATGCTGTGCAAGACGACCGTGGCGCGCAAGGTTCTGGCCTATGCGTGGAGAAAGCGCATGGGCCTGGGCCGGGCGTCGATTTACGCCATCGACGCCGCCGCGCATTTCGGCGCGGCGGTGGACGCATGTCTTCTCGTGTGCTCCTCGACGCCTGGACGCCGCGCTTTCGACTGCTCCGTCCATGACGCGATTGACGCGGAAGCGCCGACGCGCGCGATCGGCTTTCGGGATGGCCAGATGGTGGCGGAGGCCGCGCTCTACGATCGCTGGAAGCATCTGCGGGGAGAAAGCGCGCATCGGTGGCGCTCCGGGCCGAAGCACGACTGCTCCGGGGTCATGGAATTTCGGAAGGAGGGCGGGCGCTACCGGAACGGCCTGGGCGAACTCGTCGAGCTGGAAAGCCGGTATCTGTATCCCATGCTGAAAAGCGCGGAACTCGCCAACGGGAGGACGGAGACGCCGAAGCGGTGGATGCTGGTTACGCAGCGAAGCGTCGGGGAGGATACGAGCGCGATTCGGGACCGCGCCCCGAAGACGTGGAGGTATCTCCAGGCGCACGCGGACCGGCTGGACCGGCGCCGAAGCTCGATCTACAGAAACCGGCCCCGCTTTTCCATGTTCGCCGTCGGCCCCTACACGTTCAGTTCCTGGAAGGTGGCGATTTCCGGCTTCTACAAGAGGCTCGACTTCAGGACGCTGGGCGAAGCGGGGGGCAAGCCGATCCTTCTCGACGACACCTGTTATTTTCTCCCCTTCGACGATGAGCGGCAGGCGCGCCTGACGGCCGGTTTGCTCAACTCCGAGCCGGCGAGGGGATTTCTGAACGCCTTTGTCTTCTGGGACGCGAAGCGCCCGGTCACCATTGATATCCTGCGGCGGCTCGATATCGGGGCGCTGGCTCTCGAATGCGGAATCGAGCTCGAACCCGCCGCGCCGGGCGAACGGGACGCCTCCCGCGCCTCCGGAATCTAGCGAGCCGCTCCTTCTGGCGCGGCATCGCAAATGCGGGCAAATGCGCGATCGATTCGAGGATTTTCCCTTCATTCAGGCGTATCGGAGGGCAAGCGCGTCATCCCCGGCGTGATCGATTCCACCTCGAACTTCGTCGAGCATCCCGAACTGGTGGCCGACCGCATCGTTCGCTGCGCCGCCGCGGTCGGACGGGAAAACGTCATCGCCGGCGTCGATTGCGGCTTCGGCGCCTTCGCCGGCCGGGTTCAGGTGGATCGCCGCATCGTGTGGATGAAGCTGGCCGCCCTCGCCGAGGGCGCGGCGCTGGCCTCGAAGCGGCTCTGGTAGGACGGGGCGAAGGCCGGCGAACGAGAGCGGCCGCCCTTAAGCGATAGCCGGCAGCCGCCCCGGGCGGCGGGCGGGACCCGAACCCTTCCCCTTTCTGATTTCCCGCTCCCCCGTTTTTCCCGAAAAGCGGTCTGGTTTTTCGCGCCATGGCGCCGTTGGACGGCTCCGCCTTCCCCGCCGGGCGAAAAATATAATTTTCCCGACCGGCTTGACAAAAGAAAAACAGGGAATATATTATTTTTTAGAAATAAGATTATATGAGTGTAATTAACTCATATAATTGGTTTTTCAAGCGGGGCGGCAGAGCCCCTCAGACAAACCCGCACCATGAGGAGGACGCACGATGTCGAACATGACGAGACGCGCTTCGTTCCATGATCTGGTCGGTCGGATGCTCGAGGAGACGATCGCGAAGCCTTTCGCGCAGGATTCCGAGGAGGGGCTTCTGCCCGTCGATGTCTCGCAGACGGAGAAGGATGTCGTGGTCCGGGCGTCCATCCCCGGATTCCGGAAGGAGGACGTCGACGTTCGCGTCGAAAAGGGGGTTCTCTCCATCAAGGCCTCGAAGCAGGCCGAGGAGGTCAACGGCGAGAGATACTACCGCCGCGAGCGCTTCACGGGCTCCCTGAGCCGCCGCATCGCGCTGCCGGGCATGGTGCGGGATCACGATTCGACCGCGGAGCTCAGGGACGGCGTCCTCACGCTTCGCGTCCCCATCGCCGAGGAAGCCAAGCCGAAGCAGATCGTGATTCAGTAGGACGGACGGCGCGGCGGCGCCCGGGCCCTTCCCGACCCGGGCGTCGCCGCGCGTCGAAGGCGGAATTTTCGCCTGCGGGGAATTCTCCTTCGTCGCCCTGTCCCCGCTCACCATGACGCCGCCGGGGGGCGCTTCCTCCTCCGCGGGAACGAGATCGCCCCTGCGGCGCTCCTCGGTTTGCGAACCCGGAAGAGCGGAGCCGGCGGCCCGCGAGGTCACGACCTCGGCGCGGTCGATGGCTTCCGGCGGCGAATCCTCGAAGCGGAGCGCCGCGTCCCGGGAGCCGAGAGGCTGATTTCGCGCGGGTCGCCCATGGGACGGGGAATCCCCGAAACGCGAAGGAAACGAAACCGAAACGGCAATTTAACCGAACCGCAAGACGCCCGTAAAGAACGCCCCCTATATTTCCGCTTCGTCGGAGAGGATTCTCGCGCTTCACTTTTCAGGGCCGCGCCGTCCGGCTTCCCGGACGGGCGGCGGCGCAAAGAGGGGGAGATCAGGAAAATGAGGAACGGAAAGCTGGCTGGGGCGGAAAAGGTTTCTCGCCGGGGGTTTCTGAAGAAGGCGGGAGCGGCGGGGCTCGGCGCGGCGGCGGCGAGCGCGCTGCCGTTTCCGAACGTGCTTCGGGCGGCGGAGCCCGTCAAAATCGGGGTTCTGCACTCTTTGAGCGGGACCATGGCGATCAGCGAGGTTTCGCTGCGCGACGTCGTCCTGATGGCCGTGGAGGAGATCAACGCCGCGGGCGGGGTGATGAAGCGTCCCGTCAAGCCCGTCGTCGTCGATCCGGCCTCGGACTGGGATTTGTTCGCCGAGAAGGCGAAGCAGCTCCTCCTCAGGGAAAAGGTGACCGCGACCTTCGGCTGCTGGACGTCGGTGAGCCGAAAGTCCGTCCTGCCCGTGTATGAGAAGAACAACGGACTCCTCTTCTACCCGGTTCAATACGAGGGGGAGGAGTGCTCCCGAAACGTCTTCTACACGGGCGCGACGCCGAACCAGCAGCTGATACCGGCGGCGGAATACATGATGAGCGAGGACGGCGGCGGGTTCAGGAAGTTCTACCTGCTCGGCACGGACTACGTCTTCCCGCGCACGGCGAACAAGATACTCAGGGCCTTCCTGCTGGCGAAGGGCGTGCCGGCGGCGAACATCATGGAGGAATACACGCCGTTCCACCACCAGGACTACCAGACCATCGTGAGCAAGGTGAAGTCGTTCGCCTCGGGCGGCGACGCCGCCGTGCTGAGCACCATCAACGGCGACAGCAACGTTCCCTTCTACAAGGAGTTCGCGAACCAGGGGCTGCGCTCGGAGGACGTGCCCATCATGGCGTTCAGCGTGGCGGAGGACGAGCTTCGCGGCATGGACGCCAAGTCGCTCGTCGGGCATCTGGCCGCCTGGAACTACTATCAGTCGATCAGCACGCCGCAGAACAGGAAATTCGTCAAGAACTTCAAGATGTATTGCAAGAGAAGGGGCCTGCCGGGCGGGGCGAGCCGGGTGACGGACGATCCCATCGAGGCGGCCTATCTCGGCGTCCACATCTGGAAGAAGGCGGTGGAGAAGGCGGGCGCGACGGCCGTGGACGCCGTCCGCAAGGCGGCCTACGGCATGGGCTTCGAGGCGCCGGGAGGGTTCAAGAAGATCGACGAGAAGAACCACCACCTGCACAAGCCGGTGCTGATCGGGGAAATCCTCAAGAACGGACAGTTCCGCATCGTCTCGCGGACGAAGGGGCTCGTGGCGCCCGAGCCCTGGAGCAAATACACGAGCCCGGACAAGAGCTGCGACTGGGTGAATCACCAGGGAACCTACACGAAGACGCAAGCCTAGCCGCAAGAACCGCCCATGGAGGAGCGCCCGGGACTGGTCGGGCGCTCCTCCATGGGCGGCCCAAAAACAGAATCCGTGAACTGCGAATCCCGGCGGCGCGGGGCGAAGGAGGGAGCATGAGGCGGGCCGGAATGGCGGCGATTCCGCGCGGAGCGGCGCTCGGGTGCCTCGCCCCCTGCGTCCTCGCTTCGGTTCTCGCGTCCGGCTTCGGCCTCGCGTGGGAGCGGGAGGCGCGGGCCGGGACGTTTTCACCGGAAATCCGGGCGGAAATCGCGCAGCTGGAATCGAGAGACGGAAAGACGAGAAGACGCGCGGCCCTCGCTCTCGCGAAGCGCCTGGATCCGAAGCTGCTGCCTCTTCTTCTGGCGCTTCGGGAGGGCGGTCTTTATCGATGGAGGCCCGCGTCGGGGCGGGCGCGAATCGTCATCGGCGGAGACGCCCTGACGCGCGGCGGCGAGGAGCGCGTCCCCCTTTTCTCCATCCAGGGGAAAAAGCCTCTCGCCTCCCCGGACGGGAAGCCCCTCCTCGCTCCCGCCGGGCAGCTCGCCGAGATTCGCGCCGGCCGGAGAATCCGCCGCGCGATCAGACCCTATATCAGCCGGCTCCAGAGCGCCGCGCAGCTGCGTTCCGCCGATCCGAACGCGCGGCGCGCCGCGGCCACGCGCCTGGCGAGGGTGGGGGATCAAACCCTCATTCCGCTGCTGGACGGGGCTTTGAAGGATGAGGCGCACTGGCTGGGCCGCCACGCGCTCGTGGAGGCGAAGGCGCTGATCCGCCTCAAATCGCCCGATCCCGGGCAAAGACGCGCGGCCGCCGCCGTTCTCGGCGAGATTCGCGGGCTGAACGCCCTCTCCGAGCTCAGGCGTCAGGCGAAGGAGGACGCGGCGCGCTCCGCGCGCGAGGCGGCGCGCGAGGCCGTCGGGGAAATCGAGCGCTACCTGGGCTGGACGTCCGTCCTCGGCGTCCTGTTCCGGGGGCTGAGCCTGGGCTCCATCCTGCTGCTGATGGCGCTGGGGCTGGCCGTCGTCTTCGGGCTGATGGGCGTGATCAACATGGCGCACGGAGAGTTGATGATGCTGGGCGCATACGCCGCCTTTCTCGTCCAGGGCGCGTTCATCGCGCATTTTCCCGAAAATTATTTCGGCTGGTATTTCCTGGCGGCGCTTCCCGCCGCTTTTCTGGCTTCGGCGCTGATGGGCTGGCTGATGGAAGCCTCCATCATCCGCCACCTGTACGGCAGGCCGCTGGAGACCCTTTTGACCACCTGGGGGATCAGCCTGATCCTGCGGCAGGCGGTTCGCCAGGCGTTCGGCGCGCAGAACGTGGACGTGAAGTCTCCCGGGTGGCTGAGCGGGGGCTATCACCTGATGGTCGGCGTCCAGTTTCCCTACAACCGGCTTTTCGTCATCGCGCTGGCCGCCTTGTGCGTTGCGGGCGCCTACGGGCTTCTCTTCCGCACCCGGGCGGGGCTGCGGATTCGCGCGGTGACCCAGAACCGGGGCATGAGCGCCTGCCTGGGCGTTCGCTCGAGGCGCGTGGACGCGGGCGCGTTCGCCTTCGGCGCCGGGCTGGCGGGGCTGGCGGGGGCGGCGCTGAGCCAGATCGGGAACGTGGGGCCCGACCTGGGGCAGAACTACATCGTGGATTCCTTCATGGTCGTGGTGACGGGAGGGGTCGGGAAAATCCTGGGTACCATCGTGGCGGGCCTGGGCATCGGCGGGATGAACAAGGCGCTCGAGCCGGCGATGGGCGCGGTGTTCGGCAAGGTGGTGATTCTCGCGCTGGTCATCCTCTTCCTGCAAAGAAGGCCGGAGGGCCTGTTCGCCATCCGGACGAGAGGGGCCTGAGCCGATGCCGCATGAAGCCCCGGCGGATCGCGCGGAGAGGAGAATCGGCGGCGGCGCCCTCGCGGCGGCCGCGCTCTGGTTCGTCGTCGCCATGCCCTCCCTGAACGCCTTCGGGACGCCGGGCTCCTTCTTTCACGTCTCCGACTTCACGCTCAACCTGTTCGGGAAATTCCTGGCCTACGCCATCCTCGCGCTGGGGCTCGACCTGATCTGGGGCTTCACGGGCATCCTGAGCCTGGGCCACGGCGTGTTCTTCGGCCTCGGCGCCTACTGCATGGGCATGTATCTGACGCTCGGCATCGGCGGCGAGGGGGTCTATCAGAGCAGGTTGCCCGACTTCATGGTCTGGAACCGGGTGAAGGAGCTGCCCCTGTTCTGGGAGCCGTTTCATTCGTTTCTCTTCACCTCCCTCGCGGCGGCGCTGGCGCCCGGCGCGCTGGCGGCCGCCTTCGGCTTCCTCGCCTTCAGAACGCGCGTGCGCGGCGTGTATTTCGCCATCATCACGCAGGCCCTCGCCCTCTGCGCCTGGCTCGTCCTCAACCGCAACGAGGTGAACCTCGGCGGAACGAACGGCCTCACCAACTTCAAGAAAATCCTGGGCTTCGCGCTCGCGGAGGCCTCCACCCAGCGGGGGCTTTACGTCGTCACCGCCCTCGCGCTTTGCGGGGCGTATCTGCTCTGCCGCTGGATAGCGGACTCCCGCGCGGGGAAGATTCTCCTGGCGATTCGGGACGCGGAGAGCCGCGTGCTCTACTCGGGCTACACGCCCGCGAACTACAAGGCGTTCGTCTTCACCGTCTCCGCGATGCTGGCGGGAGTCGCCGGCGCGCTGTATGCGCCCCAGGTGGGCATCATCACCCCCGGACGAATCGGCGTGCTGCCCTCCATCGAGATGGTCATCTGGGTGGCGGTCGGCGGGCGGGGGTCGCTCATCGGCGCCGTCGTCGGCGCCGTCGGGGTGAACTGGGCGCGGAGCTGGCTGACGTCGAGCTATCCGGATTACTGGCTCTATTTCCTGGGCGGCGCGTTCATTCTCGTGGTCCGGTTCTTCCCGGACGGAATCGTCGGCGCGGCGCGCGGGGCGCTGCGAAAGCTGCGGAGGCGGGCGCGCGCGTCGGCGGGGCCGGAAAGCCTCTCGTCCCGGCGGGGCGAGGCCGGGGGCGAGGCGTGACGCTGACTTCGAGGAGCATTCTCTATCTGGAGGACGTGTTCGTCGTCTTCGACGGCTTCAAGGCGCTGAACGCGCTGAACTTCGGAATGGACAGGGGGGAGCTGCGCTGCGTCATCGGCCCGAACGGAGCGGGAAAGACCACGCTGCTCGACGTCGTCACCGGCAAGGTGAAGCCCGACTCCGGCCGGGTGATATTCAAGGAGAAGACCAACCTCGCCCGGATGCGGCAGGAGGAAATCTCGAACGCGGGGGTCGGCAGGAAGTTCCAGACCCCGACGATTTACGAGAACCTGACGGTGCGCGAGAACATCGAGCTGTCCGTGAAGCAGGAGAAGAAGGTGCTGCCGCTCCTGTTCGCCAAATCCCCGCCCGAGGCGCGGGAGAAGGTCGAGGAGACGCTCGACGTCATCGGCCTCGCGTCCAGGGCGGACCGGCGGGCCGGCCTGCTGGCCCACGGCGAGAAGCAGTGGCTGGAAATCGGCATGGTGGTGGCGCAGGACCCCGACTTGCTGCTCGTGGACGAGCCCGTCGCCGGAATGACCGACAGGGAGACGGAGAAGACGGCGGATCTTCTGCGGAAGGTCGCCGAGCGCCGCTCGGTTCTCGTCATCGAGCACGACATGAAATTCGTGCGCGACATCGCCGAGCGGGTCACCGTGCTTCACGAGGGTGCCGTCATCTGCGAGGGCTCCATCGATCACGTGCGCGGGGATCCGCGCGTCGTCGAGCTCTATCTCGGCAGGGGAGGCGGGGAGCGTGCTTAGGGTGGAGAACCTGCGCGCCCGCTACGGGAAGAGCCGCGTCCTGCGGGGGCTGGACATCGAGGTGGGCGCGGGCGAGATCGCGGGCGTCCTCGGCAGAAACGGCATGGGCAAGACCACGCTGCTGAAGGCCGTCGCCGGCCTGCTCCGGCCCGAGTCGGGAAAAATCGAATTTCAGGGGCGGGACATCACCTCGGCGAGACCGGAGGCGCGCGCCAGGCTCGGGGTGGCCTACGTTCCCCAGGGCCGCGAGATTTTTCCGCAGCTGAGCGTGCGCGAGAATCTTCTGCTGGGGCTCGAGGCGCATCCGGCGCGCCCCAGGAGCTACGACGAGGGCGTCTTCGAGCTTTTTCCCGCCTTGCGGGAGATGCTCGGTCGAAAGGGCGGGGCGCTGAGCGGAGGCCAGCAGCAGCAGCTCGCCATCGCCCGCGCCCTGGTGAGCGAACCCAGGCTCCTGCTGCTCGACGAGCCGACCGAGGGCATACAGCCTTCCGTCATCCTGGACATCGAGAGCGTTCTGTGGAAGATCAAGGAGCGCGGCGAGGTGGGCGTCATTCTGGTGGAGCAGTATCTGGAGTTCGCTTGGCGGCTCTCGGACAAGTATTGCGTGATGGAAAAAGGGGAGTTCACGGCCGCCGGAAAGGCGGAGGGCGAGTACGACGGCGCGCTCCTGGAGCGCCTGACCGCCTGAGCCGCCCGCGGAGGGCTTCGGTCTCCGGGAGGGGAGGAGCGTTGTGCGCCTGACACCGAGGGAGCGGGAGAAGCTCCTCGTTTTCCTGGCGGCGGAGCTGGCGCGGAAGCGCCGCGCGCGCGGACTCAGGCTCAATTACCCCGAAGCCGTCAGCATCATCACGGCCGAGGTGCTCGAAGGGGCGCGCGACGGGCGGTCCGTCGCCGAGCTCATGCGGCTCGGCGCGGGGATTCTCAGGAGGGCGGACGTCATGGAAGGGGTGCCGGAGATGATTCGCGAGGTGCAGGTGGAGGGCACCTTCCCCGACGGCACCAAGCTCGTGACGGTGCACGACCCGATACGCGACTGAGGGAGAGGCGCATGATACCCGGCGAATATCTTCTGGCGGAGGGCGATATCGTCTTGAACGAGGGGCGCGAGACCGCCTCCCTCGTCGTGGCGAACCGGGGGGACAGACCCATCCAGGTCGGCTCGCACTTTCATTTTTTCGAGGCGAACCGCCTGCTCGACTTCGACAGGAGGGCGGCCTTCGGCATGAGGCTGGACATGCCCGCGGGAACGGCCGCGCGCTTCGAGCCGGGCGACGAGAAGGAGGTCGCGCTCGTCGCGTTCGCCGGCGCGCGCGCCGTCATGGGGCTGAACGGGCTGACGGAGGGCGCGCTCGATTCGGACGCCGCGCGGGAGGGCGCGCTCGAAAGAGCCCGCGCCGAAGGCTACGGAGGAGCGGGCTGATGGCGTTCCGGATGGACAGGCGCGCCTACGCCGACATGTTCGGCCCCACGGTCGGGGACAGGGTGCGGCTCGCGGACACGGAGCTCTTCATCGAGGTCGAGGAGGATCGCACCGTCTACGGCGATGAGGCGAAGTTCGGCGGCGGCAAGGTCATCCGCGACGGCATGGGGCAGTCGCCCACCGAGACGCGCGGCGCGGACGCGCTCGATCTGCTCATCACCAACGCGCTGATTCTCGACTACTGGGGGGTGGTGAAGGCGGACGTCGGCGTCAAGGACGGGAAGATAGCCGGCGTCGGCAAGTCGGGGAATCCGCACCTCATGGAAGGGGTGGACATGATCATCGGCGCCGCCACGGAGGTGCTGGCGGGCGAGGGGATGATACTCACCGCGGGCGGCGTCGACACCCACATCCACTTCATCTGCCCCCAGCAGATAGACGAGGCGCTCTCCTCGGGCGTCACCACCATGTTCGGCGGGGGAACCGGCCCCGCCACGGGAACGAACGCCACCACCTGCACCCCCGGCGCCTGGAACATCGCCAGAATGCTCCAGGCGGCGGAAGCCTACCCCATGAACGTCGGCTTTCTGGGAAAGGGCAACGCCTCGCGCCCGGAGCCTTTGGCGGAGCAGATTCGCGCGGGGGCGGCCGGGCTGAAGCTCCATGAAGACTGGGGCACCACGCCCGCCGCCATCGACTGCTGCCTGTCCGTGGCGGACGAGATGGACGTGCAGGTGTGCATCCACACCGACACGCTCAACGAATCGGGCTTCGTCGAGACCTCCATCGCCGCGCTCGGGGGCAGAACCATCCACACCTACCACACCGAGGGGGCGGGCGGCGGCCACGCGCCCGACATCATCCGCGTGTGCGGCGAAGCGAACGTGCTGCCCTCCTCGACGAACCCCACGCGCCCCTTCACGGTGAACACCGTGGACGAGCACCTCGACATGCTCATGGTGTGCCACCACCTGGACGGCGGGATTCCCGAGGACGTGGCCTTCGCCGAGTCGAGAATCCGGGCGGAGACCATCGCGGCCGAGGACGTTCTCCACGACATGGGCGCGTTCAGCATGATGGGCTCCGACTCCCAGGCCATGGGCCGCGTGGGCGAGGTGATCATCCGCACCTGGCAGACGGCGGACAAGATGAAGCGCCAGCGCGGCGCGCTGCCCGAGGAGCGCGGCGCGAACGACAACCATCGCGCGAGGCGCTACGTGGCGAAATACACCATCAACCCGGCGATCGCGCACGGAATTTCCGATTACGTGGGCTCGATCGAGGCGGGGAAGATGGCGGACCTGGTTCTCTGGAAGCCGGCCTTCTTCGGCGTGAAGCCCGACGTGGTGGTGAAGGGCGGCCTCATCGCGCGCGCGGCGATGGGCGACCCCAACGCCTCCATCCCCACCCCGCAGCCCGTTCTGGACCGGCCCATGTTCGGCGCGATGGGAGGGGCGGTCGGCCCGACGGCCTGCGCCTTCGTCTCGCGGGCGGCGGCCGACGCGCGGGTGGGAGACGCGCTGGGGCTCGCCAAAATCGTGGCGCCGGTCTCGAACTGCCGGGGGATCGGCAAGAAGGACATGCGGCTCAACGACGCCCTGCCCGCGATCGACGTGGACCCCGAAACCTACGTGGTGCGGGCGGACGGCGCGGCGCTCGCCTGCGAGCCGGCGAGCGAGCTGCCCATGGCGCAGCGGTATTTTCTTTTCTAGGAAGCGGGATGATCCTCGTCGAGGAGATCAGGGGCAGGCTCTCCGGGGATGAGCGGAGGCGGGTCGAGCGCGTGGCGCTGGGCTGGGAGGACAGGCTCAGGAGCCGCCAGCGGGCGCGCTCGGACGCGGGCACGGAGCTCGGCGTCGCCCTGCCGACGGGGAGGGCCCTGAGCGAGGGCGACGTTCTCTTCGAGGACGATGAGCGCGTCATCGCCGTCTCCGCGATTCCGGAGGACGTGCTGGCGCTCCACGCGGATTCCGCCCTCGAGCTGGGCCGCCTCTGCTATCAGGTCGGCAACCGCCACGCGCCGATCTGCGTGCGCGAGGATCGCGTTCTCACCCCGTATGACGGCGCGCTCGAGGCGCACTTCGAGAAGCTCGGTGTGAGGTGCGAGAAGACGAGGGAGCCCTTCACCCACGACTTCGGCGCCTTTCACGGGCATCGCCACTAGGAGATGAGCGTCTATCGGCTCCTGCAGATATCGGACTCCGCCTTTCCGCGCGGGGCCTTCGCCCACTCCTGGGGCCTGGAAGCCTACGCGCAGGAGGGGCGCGTCGCCTCGGCGGAGGCGCTGGAGGAGCTCATCGCGTCGGTTCTGCGGCACGGCGCGGCCGCGCTCGACGGCGTCTATCTGCGCGAGGCCTTCCTGGCGAGGGAGGAAGGCGACCCGGATCGCCTGGCCGCCCTGGACGGCGCCTACGACGCCGCCATGCCCGTGAAGCCGCTGCGGGAGGCGAGCCGGAGCGTGGGCCGCCAGTTCCTGAGAACGGCGCGGGGCTTCATCGACGATCCTTTTCTCGGCGATCTGGAGGCCCGGGCGCGCATGGAGCGGATTCGCGCGCATTATCCGCTCGCGTTCGGGTGCGTCGCCGGCTCTCTGGGCGTCGCCTGCGCGGAGGCGCTGGAATCGTTCTGCTACGGCGTCGTCTCCGGCCTGGTCTCCGCCGCGGTGCGCCTGGTTCCGATCGGACAGACGGAAGGCCAGCGCGTCGTCTCGAACCTGGAGGGCGAGGCGCGGGGCGCGGCGGCGCGCGCCATGGAGCTTCCCCTCGAGGACGCGCATTCCCTGGGGCCGGGGCGCGAGATCAGGGCCATGGCGCACCGGAGGCTGCATACGCGCCTGTTCGTGTCCTGAGCGCGAACCTGGCCGGGAGGCTCGCGCGCCCGCTTCGCTTCCGAATGGAGAGAGGGATGAGGATGGAGAAGGCGCCCGTCAAGATAGGCGTGGGCGGGCCGGTGGGTTCGGGCAAAACCGCCCTGGTGGACAGGCTGTGCAAGAGGATGCGCGACAGATACGCCATCGCCGTCGTGACGAACGACATCTACACGAAAGAGGACGCGGCGTTTCTCGCGCGAAGCGGCGCCCTGGCGCCGGAGAGAATCTCGGGCGTGGAGACGGGCGGATGCCCGCACACGGCGATTCGGGAGGACATCTCCCTGAACCGCGAGGCCGTGGAGGCCCTCGCGCGCGATTTCCGCCCGCTGGACATCATCTTCGTGGAGAGCGGGGGCGACAACCTCGCCGCCACGTTCAGCCCCGAACTCGTGGACGCCTCGATTTACGTCATCGACGTGTCCGCGGGCGACAAGATTCCCCGAAAGGGCGGCCCCGGCATCACCCGCTCGGAGCTTTTGCTGATCAACAAGATCGATCTGGCGCCGCTCGTGGGCGCGAGCCTCGACGTCATGGAGCGCGACGCGCGGAAGATGCGCGGGGCGCGCCCGTTCCTGTTCACGAACCTGAAGGCCGAACGCGGCCTGGAGGACGTGATCGGCTGGATCGAGCGCGACCTCCTCTTCGTGGACGCCTGATGCCGGGCGCGCCCGCGCCGTCCGGGGTGGGACGCCACGGCGCCGCCCTGGCGCGCTTCGTGCGCGCGGGAGGACGGACGCGGCTCGCGGATTCGTTCTTCAGGGTGCCCCTCCAGCTGATTCGCCCCCACTATCCCGAAGGCGGGGATCCTGCCCACGTGACGCTGCTCAACCCCACGGGCGGGCACGTGGGCGGAGATCGCCTGGAGCTCGAGATCGCCTTGGGCGAGGGCGCGCGCGTTTTGTGGACGACGCAGGGGGCGACGAAAATCTACCGGAGCCTGGGCGAGCCGGTGATATCGACGACGGAGATCGAGATGGGCCCGGGAAGCGGCCTCGAGCTTCTGCCCGATCCGATCATTCCCTACCGAGAATCCATCTACGCGCAGGAGACGAGAATCCGCATGGCCGGGGGCGCGAAGCTCCTCTACGGGGAATCGCTCTATCACGGGCGCGCCGCCTCGGGCGAGCGCTTCGATTATTCGTCCCTGGAGCTGAGGCTGGGCATCGACCGCGAGGGCGCGCCTCTCCTGCGCGAGGCGATGCGGGTGCATCCGGCGGAGTCGGACCCCGAGCGGCTCGGCCTCTTCGAGCCCTACCCCTATCTGGGTTCCTTCTACGTCGTGGGCGGAGAGGACGAGGCGCGCCTCGTCGCCGAGCAGGCGGACGCGCTTCTGGCGCGCTGGGCGGGGCTGGCCGGCGGCTGCTCGCCGCTGTCGGGGCCGGGCGCGCTGGTTCGCTGGCTCGCGGAGTCGCCGGAAGTCTTGAGGAAAACGCACTTCGAGGTCTGGCGCATCGCCAGAAAAGCGCTTTTCGGCCGGGAGGCGAAGCCGCTCAGAAAATTCTAGGGACGCCCCCGCTTCGCTCCATCCGTTGCTTCACTCTTCCGAACGCGTCGAGGCTTTCCTCGCCCGGTCCCCGCCGCGCTTCGGCTTTCGCCGTCCGAGGGCGGGCCGAAGCGCGGACGCCCCTATTCCGCAAGCGGGCCGAAGGCGGGCGGGGGGATGCGCCGCTTCGAGGCCGCCTCGTAGGCCGAGGCGATTTTCAGGAGCGCGTCCTCCCTGCCGGGTTCGGCGCGGAACACGAGGGAGAAGGGCAGGCCCGGCTCGGGGATGAGAGTCGCCTGATCGTTGGGGGCGGGGACGAACCGGGTTCCGTCCTCGCTGAGCTCGAAAACGGGGTCGTAGACCGTCCGCACGTAGCCCGCCGGCACGAGCGCCTCCGTCAGCCCGGCGTTCGGCCCGCTCTGCGATTCGGGCCGCGAGTTCAGCAGGAGGCCGGGCTGGCCCGCGCCTCCGATGACGGCGGGCGGAAGCGGCGTGTGCAGGCGCACGAGGGCGTCGAGCCTGTTTTCGAGGATCACCATCATGTCGACGCGCCGAAGGAGCTCGCGGAGCATGATGCGCTCGCTCACCCCCTGCCGGCTCCCGAGCGGATTGCGCGGATCGCTCACCTCCTCCCAGTTCCTGAAGGCGGCGCGCTGGTCGTCGCCCCAGAATTTGGAGCGCGCGTTCAGCTCGGCGAAGCCGGTGAGGGTTTCGGTGAATCCGCGCGCCTGCCAGTCCTCGGCCCGGCGCGAGAGGTACTGGTGGATGTGGTAGCGGAACGTCATGGCGAGTTCCTGCTGCTGCACGGTGGCGAGGTCGAGGTTGGCGGGCGGCTCGATTCTCCCCTCGGCCATGTCGAGCATGTAGTCGATGGGCCGCATGCCGCCCGCGCCGAAAATTCTGCCCGGCGCGAATTCGGTGGGGACGATGGCCGCGGCGAACTCGGGGAAGAGCGGCTCGCCCTCGGGGGTGAGGCGGAACATGAGGTCGGGCATGAACACGGGCGTGAGCCTTGCGAGGGCGCGCCGGAAGTCCGTCTTCATCGTCTCGATATCGGGGTCGCTCCGCCAGAGCGGATCGGCGGATTCCAGGAGCGTCGCCCCGAGCTTCCCGCCGAGGACGGTCTTGATCTCGCGCGCCGCCGCCTCGACGATCGGCTCCTCCGACTTGGAACCCCTCGGATAGACCATGGACTCGCGGATGACGCCGACGCGCGTTCCCGCCAGCGCGCCCGCCTCGCCGCTCGTTCCCGCGTGCGCCGCGTAGGGCGTCTCCAGGATGGAGGAGCGCGGCACCGTCGTGAACGGATCGCGCGGGTCGTAGTAGCCGTTTTCCGGATCCTTGAGGGCGTCGAGTATCCGGGCGCAGTCCCGGAGCGTCCGCGCCATGACGCCGCTCCTGTCGCAGTAGATGTCCGCCCCGATGGCGCCGCCGTCGAAGCCGAGCATCGCCTTGTGCGGGAGGATGAGCGCGACGGCGTTGTGGTTCGAGGGGCCCCGGCAGGAGGCCCGCGTCTCCTCGCCCAGGCTCGCCATCACCATGTTGACGCTCACCGAGAGCGCCGAGCCGGAACTCGAGCCCAGCGACGCCGCGCGCGCGGTGTCGTAGGGGTTCGAGGGATTCCCGCCCCAGGAGCTGCGCTGGTAGCCCAGGACGGAGGGCAGCGCCTTCTCGGGCCGGTGCCGGCCGCCCGGGTCGCCCGCGCGGCCGTTGTATTCGGTGCTGACGGCCTTGGCGAAGATGACGGCGCCCTTGCTCCTGAGCTGCTCGACGAGAATATGGTCGCGCGCGGGAAAGTCGATGTCGTAGCGGGCGTCGCCCCCGCCCGTCGAGCGCATGTCCTTCGTGTCGAAGGGATCCTTGAAGGAGAAGACCACGCCGTGCATCGGCATTTTTTCGAGGTCCGGGCTCGCCCCGTATTCGGCGTCCAGCTCCGCCGCGCGCTCCAGGGCGTCGGGATAGCGCCGGAAGATCTCGCAGACGGGGGGCGCGCCCGGCGGAAGCGGCCCCTCTTCGGGACGCCTGTCGAAATCGCCCCGGCAGGTGACGGAGCGCTCGCCGCGAATGTTCAGGGTGGCGAGGGCGTTGACTTGGCCCGCGTTCGGGATGCCGGCGATCATGCCGTATTGCTGCTGGACGTCCGGGTCGGAGGCCGTGTCCTCCATGCGCCCGAACTCGAGGGGCGGCCCCCTGTATTTGTCGAGGTCGGGCAGAACGTCCGCGGCCTTCACGGTCTCCGTGGGAAAGCGAAGCGGCGCGCCCCCCCGCACGGCACCCCTGGCCTCGGGAACCGGCGCGCCGTCCTCGGTCACCAGCGCGCTGGCGACGCCGTTGTAGGCGCGGACGCGCGCGACGTAGCGCTCTACGGTCTCGACGCAGGTCGTCCGCCCGGAGCGAATCGCCTCCTGCAAATCCTCGATGGTCGCCTCTTCCAGGCGAAACGCCCCGGCTTCATCTCCCATGACGCATCCTTTCCCGTCCTTCCGCGCTCTCCCCCCGCCCCGGCGGACGCGGCGCCTCCCGATCCCGCAAGCGATGCCGGAATACTATGGGCGGCGCTCCGTTTTCGCAACAGCCGGACGAGCGGCTCTTTTCGCAAAACGGGCGCAGATGTGCGATGATGCGACAAACGAAAAGCGAAGCGAACGAAGGGGGCCGGGGTTGAAAGACGACGCGACGACGCGCCTGGACGCCCTCGTGGTGGGCGCGGGCATCGCCGGGCTGTTCATGCTTTATCGGCTGCGCACCCTGGGCTTCTCGGCGCGCGCGTATGAAGCGGGCGGCGACGTGGGCGGCACCTGGTACTGGAACCGCTACCCGGGCGCGCGGTGCGACACGGAGAGCGTCCAGTATTCCTATCAATTCTCCGAGGAGCTCCAGCAGGAGTGGGAGTGGAGCGAGCGCTACGCGGGCCAGCCGGAGATTCTGCGCTACGTCCGCCATGTGGCCGAGCGCTTCGACTTGAGGCGCGACGTCGTCTTCAACGCGCGGGTCGCCTCCGCCGCCTTCGACGAGGAGGCGAGCCGCTGGCTGGTCGAGATCGAAGGAGGCGAGCGGGTTTCGGCCTCCTTCTGCGTCATGGCCACCGGGTGCCTGTCCTCGCCCAACCTGCCCGCCTTCGAGGGCCTCGACGACTTTGCGGGCCCCGTCCATCACACCGGCCTCTGGCCGCATGAGCCGGTCGATTTCTCGGGCAGGCGGGTGGGCGTCATCGGCACGGGATCCTCCGCGATGCAGTCCATCCCCGTCATCGCGCGCGAGGCGGCGCGGCTCCTCGTCTTTCAAAGGACGCCGCATTACGCGGTGCCCGCCCACAACGGCCCCCTGAGCGAGGAGCGCCTGCGGGAGGTGAAGGCGAATTACGCGGAGCTGAGGGAGAAGGCGCGGAGGCTGCCCGCGGGCTTTTACCAGACGTATAACGACAAGGCGGCGCTGGAGGTCGGCGAGGACGAGCGCGAGCGCGAATATGAAGAGCGCTGGGCGCGCGGGGGGCTTCCCTTTCTCGCCGCGTTCACGGACCTGCACTTCAGCGAGGAGGCGAACCGGACCGCGGCCGAGTTCGTCCGCGGCAAGATTCGCCGGATCGTGAACGATCCCGAGACGGCGGAGCTGCTTTGTCCGCGGACGGTGATCGGGTGCAGGCGCCTTTGCGTGGACACGGGCTACTACGAAACCTACAACCGCCCGAACGTCCGCCTGATCGACGTGAGCGAATCGCCCATCGAGAGGATAGCGCCCGAAGGGGTGGTGACGGCGGGGCGGCTGCATGAAATCGACGTGCTCGTCCTCGCCACGGGGTTCGACGCCATGACGGGCGCGCTGCTCAAGGTGGACGTCCGCGGCCGCGCCGGGCGGACGCTCCGGGACAAATGGCGCGAGGGCCCCCGCTCCTACCTGGGCCTCATGACGGAGGGGTTCCCGAACCTGTTCACCATCACGGGCCCCGGAAGCCCCTCCGTGCTGACCAACATGCACGCTTCCATCGACCACCACGTGGAGTGGATAGGCGCGTGCCTCGCGTTTCTGCGCGAGCGCGGCCTGGCGGGCATCGAGGCGTCCCCGGAGGCGGAGGACGCCTGGGTGGCGCACAACAACGAGGAGGCCGCCAGGACGCTTCGCTACCGCTGCGCCTCCTGGTACCTCGGGGCGAACATACCGGGCAAGCCGCGCGTGTTCATGCCCTACATCGCCGGCTTCGACGTGTATGCGAAAAAATGCGCGGAAATCGTCGAGGCGGGATACGAGGGGTTTCATCTCCTCTCGCGGGAAGGAGACGAGGGATGAGCGATGAGGCGCGGCTGCGCGAGGCGGCGGACAGGCTGGAGATGACGGAGGCGTCCATGCTCTCTCTCGCCTGCCGCGACGCGGGCGACTGGGAGAATCTGCTGGACTGCTTCCACCCGGACGCGGAGATCGCCACCTCGTGGTTCTCGGGGCGCGCGCGCGAGTTCATCGAGGAGTCGCGCCGCATGATGGGCGGCCACCACGCGGGGGATTCCCAGAAGCACGCGGCGGGCAGCGTCCGCGCCCGGGCGCGCGGCGCGCGCGGCGTCTGCGAGTATTACGTCGTCCTGCATCAGCGGCGGACGCTGGACGGCTTCGAGTTCGACTTCTCCACCTGGAGCAGCGTGGTGGACTTCCACGAGCGGAGAGGCGGGCGGTGGCGCATCGCCCGGCGCGCGACGATCTACGAGAAGGACCGCATGGACCCCCACAGGCCGGGCGAGGCGCCTGCCTCGTATTTCGAGGCGATGGACCTCGCGCCCTACCCCAAAGCGCTTCGCTACCACTGCTGGCGCAACGAGAGGTTCAGCGGCCGCCCGCCGGGGGAGAATCTCATCCTCGAGGGAACCGACGCGTCGCGGCGGGTGCGGGAGGAAGCCCGCCTGTGGCTGGCGGGCTAAAGAGGTTCGAGTCGGAACGATGAAAATCCCGGTTAGTTCGTCAAAATGTCAAGAGCAATACATTCAGAAAGAAATTTTTAATGCCTGTGAATTGTCCAATCTGCCAAAAACATGTAAATTACAAGAAAAATTAGCAAATATATTGAATTTGGAGTATATTGCGACATGGCAAACGGTTTTTATTTCGTGGAAAAAGGAGGGCCAAATGGAAAATTTCGATCAAAAAAATCCAAAAATTAAGTCGGGAGAATCGCCATCAAAGCGCGAAAAATTCATAGAACTAGCGGAGAAGCGGACCATCAACGCACTCAAAGCCATTCGGGTGCTCAGCAAGCTAGGAAATCGTAATGCCTATGATTACAACGACGCAGATGTCAAAAAGATTGTCAAAGCCCTCATAGATGAAATTGAAGCTTTGAAAGTGCGCATGAATAATACCAAGGGCTCTGATGGTATTGATTTCAAGCTCTAAATTTTAGGGATAGTAAAGGCATGGAAGACAATTATAAATTGTGTCATGAGCTACTTTCTTGCGATAGCGAATCAGACGTTATTTTGCTCCTTAAAGAGAGGGGATATTGGGACAAACCGGAACTGTGGCGCTTTTACGGCGATGTTGAAAACAATTGGGGGCAAAGCGGCAATCAGATGAAGTTGGCCGAAGTTGCCCTAGTGGAAAAAATTGTCAATTCTGTTGATGCTCGTCTTACCAATGAATGTCTTATACGTGGGATCGATCCTGCTGGCCCTAATGCTCCGAAGTCGATCCAAGAAGCAGTCGCACGTTTTTTTGCTAATGGTACGGGGAGTCGGGTTGCAACTGGTGGCCTGATTGAAAATTGGGGTGATATTAAAATCCGAGAAGTTGCAGAGGGAATCACTTTTTGTGTCACGGGTGTCCGGCCTGAACAGCTTAGCATCACGATTGCTGATTGTGGAGAAGGGCAGACGCCGAACCTCTTCCCTGATACGATTTTGTCCCTTAGTAAAAGCAACAAGATGTATATCCCCTTTGTCCAGGGGCAATTCAACCAGGGTGGGAGTGGCGTCCTTCGTTTTTGTGGAGAAAAGAATTTTCAACTTGTGGTTAGTAGGCGAAATCCTAAACTCCTAAAGAAGGATAGCACTGAGAGAGATCAACAGTGGGGTTTTACTATCGTGCGGCGAGAACGTCCTTCTGGGAGTCGAAAAATATCTAGATACACCTATCTTGCGCCAGTAGGGGCCGATACGGACAAAAATGCCCACAAGGGTCGAGTTTTGTCGTTTGAGGCCGAGAGCTTCCGAGTGTTTCCGAACGACGATGGGCCGTATTCACGCGAGGCTATTTATGGAACCGCCGTCAAGATGTTTGATTACCGGTATCTGGGTGAGAAATCGAACATTTTGCGAGGCAATAGTTTGCTCAGCCGTCTCGATCTTCGGTTGCCTAAGATTGCTTTGCCTGTCCGACTCTATGAATACAGAAAGAGTAAAAAGGGCGACTTCCTAGATGTTGGGAGCCGACGAACGACCCTCTCGGGCTTGCAACGCCGCTTGGTGGGAAATCCGAATGTCGAGAGGAATTTTCCGATTTCCATCCCCCTCTATCTTGAGGGGGAGGAATTCATTGTGCACATCTTTGTATTTAGGCTAGAGGGAGCAACTAACGAGAAAAACGGGAAAAACAAAAATGCAAAATCTAAGAAGCGCGGCGGCTCGAGAAGTTATCGTAGGCGGGAAGGTGTAGTCTTCGTGCAAAATGGTCAGACTCAGGGCGATTTGCCAAAGGATTTCTTCCGGCGTGATGCGGTAAAGATGAAATCTATCGCTGATGATCTTCTGGTCTTTGTCGAATGTGATGGGTTGAGCGACGTTGCTCGTGAAGATTTGTTTATGTCGAGTCGAGATCGCCTCGTCGAGAGTGCCTTCAAACAATCTTTGGTTGCCCGTTTAGAGCAAAGCATCCGCGATTGTCAGGAATTAAGGGATCTCCGAAATCAAAGACAGCAAGAGCGGATGAGCGAGCACGTGAAAGAGGAGCAACCATTTGTTGATGTGTTGCAATCGTTGATGAAAAATTCACCGAACCTCAAAACGCTACTTCAGTTGGGAGGTCGGATATCGGCATCCTTTGATACTCGACCAACCGGTTCCGACAAAAAGAAAGAATTCAAGGGAGAGTTCTATCCGAATTATTTTAAGACCAAGGGAGTTGAATACGGAGTTACGTTTAAGCGTCTATGTCCCATCAATCGAAGTATGCGGCTTATTTTCGAGACTGACGCACGGGACGATTACTTTACTCGCTCGGCAGAGCGCGGGGTTTTCACGCCGACCTGGATCGCTAAGGACGGTAAAAAGCGGAAGGTTAGCTTAAGTGGCCCGAGGCTCAAGAGTGGTATTGCAACTGTCATGCTGGATCTGCCGGATGATGTGACCGTAGGCGATGACATCGAGTTCATCGCGCTTGTGAATGATACACTCAGTGAGTTCGAAAATCGCACCGTAGTGAGCGTGAAGCCCAAGACAAAGATTAAAGACAATCCTTCTGGTTCTTCCAAGTCCCCCAGACGGCCTGGTCCGGAGGATGGCAAGCGGCGAGAACAACCTTTGGCGCTTTCTCCACCTAGGATCAAACGCGTTTATCGAAAAGAATGGGATAACGAAGGCTTCGATGCGTTTACCGCTATGAAGGTAGAGCACCTTTCTTACCTTGAAGATGAAGAAGCGGAACTCTACATCTTCAAGGTGAATATGGACAATGCCCCTCTCGAAAACGAAGCTAAGCAAAAACGCCTGGATAGCAATCAGTACAACCTACTTCGTCAACAATTTCTTTATGCGAATGTTCTGATAGGTCTCTCGCTTCTGCTTGATGAGAAACAAAACAAACCACAGAAAGAAGCAGAAGGGGAGGTCCTTCAAGAGAGTGTCGAAGAACGCATCAACAGTATGTGTCGTGCACTGGCGCCTTTCCTACCTGCTCTTATTTCTCTCCGGACGGAAGATATTCAGGCTGACGATCAGTTTGAGGGTTTAGAGGAGGCTGTATAGCTTCATCTTATTCGGTGGATCAAAACAACCTCTCGTGCGCCGGGAGAGCGTGATTTTTGTTGAGCGTGCCATTTCCGGTTGGGCACATTGCGCCAAAGGCGGCCGTCGCCCGTTTGGATGTTCCAGGGCAATTCCTCGCGCAATCCGCAATGTTCCATAACTTTAAGGTATTGAGGGAGTTGCCAGGCCGCTTCTGAAAACGCGACCATCTGAACTATGGTTGTTTCTTGACCGGCTATCCGCGCTACGGACTTAAAAGATGCTTCCAAGTTGTCAAAGTACGATCTTAGTTTTGGATTTTTTCTGTCTCCCATTGTGTAATAGGATGACCCAAATCCATCAAGTGTGCCTGTGATCCAGAACGGTGCGGGCGTTTCACGCCGACCATCCACTTGCCATCGGTGATAGATAACGTGGATACCAGGATAAGGCGGCGAAGTGATAATGAGCTTCGGGGGAGATATGCGTTTTACAATGCTTTCAGTTTCTGCTCCGACAATGCTCCTATTTAAGCAGATTACCCGCGGTTGCGGGAAATTGTCCGCTCTATTGATTTTCACACGAAATGTTAAAGTGTCCTCTAGCATCGTTTTAGCTAAGCGATGAAGTTCCCTGCGAAAGCGGGGAATTGAAGGGCGAATCTTTCGGGCGTCAAGTGCCCATTGGGCCGTGCGCAGCACAGTGCAACGGGCTAAGGTTTGCGCTCCCTTGCATCGAAGTTTTTGCACCGAAGCTAGGCATTGCTCAATCGCCTTGCGGAATCGCCAGGACGACCGATCTTCGAGGTTCTTGTAATAGCCTGCATCGGCATAATTCTCAAAATAGAAGCTAGGTGCGTGCATGTTCACGGTGCTTGATAGGCGATTCATCCACCGTCGGAATTCTTTGACATCCCGATCAGTCAAGATGAGCGTTTTCGCTTTGCAAACAAACTTGGCTAGCGAACTAATATCAATACCGAGCGCGTTGCGCCCCGAGGCTACAGCTTCGACTAGCGTAGTGCCGCCCCCGACGAAGGGATCAATAATCCAGTCTCCTGGTTCTGAAAACACCTCGATTACTCTCCTCGCGAAGACAGGTGAAAATCTGGCGGGGTAGCGATAGAAATTGTGAGTCAGGCCCGTTATTCGTTTAGGACATCGCGCCGCTAGGATGATTTTCTCAAGATTTGCTTGGATGCATTCGGATTCTGGATCAAATTTGTTCATTCTTTCCTTTCGTTTGCTCAACGATAGCGGGAGATGAGCCTATCCCTTTTTGAAGCGACCCTAGGCTAGTAGAGTTCGCTTTTACTTTCGATTATTAAAGCCTCACAGCAATTCCTCATAAATCCTTTTCATGTCGGCCGCTGGAATGCGGCGCGGCTTTCCGCGTCATTTTTCACCGGACGCGGCGCTCAGCCCCGGTCCGCTTCGGCGATTTTCGTCCGGAGGAGATCGTAGTTCGCGCGGCCCATCCTGACCTCGCCGTCGTCGATCATCCGGGCGATTTCGGCCACCGCGTCGTTGCAGGGGGAGGGAACGCCGAGTTCCTTCGCCCGGCGCGACACGAGCCCGCTGATGTAGGCCATCTCGCTCCTGCGGCCCTTGATGTGATCCTGAATCGGGGCGGTGCGCGAGCGCGGCCCCACGTGGCCCAGCAGCGTCTTCATGGCGGTGACCAGCACCTGATCGTCGGCGCCCGCGAAGTCGTCCGCCGTCAGCCCGAAGACGGGCTCCACCCCATGGCCCAGCGCCTCGCCCACCGCCATCGCCTCTTTTCCGAGCCTGACCGAGACGTCGATGATGCCCGGCAGCTCCCGGGCCTCCGCGTTCCTGAGGCCCAGCAGGCCGAAGGGCCCCATCGTCATGCAGTTGGCGATCAGCTTCGTCCACTTGACGCCCTCGATATTGGGGGTGAGTTCGGTCACGCCGACGTGGGCGATGAGGGCGCGAACCTCCTCCGCGCGCGGCGTGAGCGACCCGTCCAGCTCCCCCACGGCGAACCAGGTGCCCTTGCGGGGGGTGTTCCGCTGGATGAAGCCGGGCGTGAAGATTTCCGCGGAGAGCTCCACGCAGCAGCCCACCACGCGCTCGCGCCCGATGACGGAGGCGATGGTCTCGTTGTTCATGCTGTTCTGCACCCCGACGAAGACGCCATCGCCCTTGAGGTAGGGCTCGATGAGTTCGCACGCCCATCGGGTGTCGAAGGATTTGACGATCAGCAGAACGACGTCGAATTTCATCCTGAGCGAGGCCAGCTCGCAAAGATGGCGCGCGCGGACGGGGACGCGCAGGTCCAGGCCCGGCATCTCCACGCGCAGCCCCTCTTCGCGCATCGCCTCCACGTGCTGCGGCCACTGGTCGATGACGACGACGTCGAGGCCCGCGTCGATCAGGTCGGCCGCCACGCTGCCGCCGATGGCGCCCGCGCCCAGGACGGCGATTTTCCCGTTCATGTCTTCCCCTCGCCTTTCAGAGTCTCCCGCGCGAAAAGAATGGACGCGCCCGGCGGTCCGCGCGCGCGTCCGCCCGCTTCCCGATGCTCTTCGTCTCCGGCTTCCGGGAAAATTTCCCCGGCGCGAATCCTGGCCTCGCCGCGTCCTACAAATGCTTCATGGCGCGAACGCGCTGGGCCTGGTTGGTGCCGGCGGAGTGGAGGAAGCTGATGACGTCGCGCAGGTATTTCTCCATCGGCGCGTCCGTCGCGCAGCCCGCTCCGCCCCAGACCTCGAGAGCCCGGGAGGCGATGCGGCATCCGGCCTCGGAGGCGAACGCCTTGGCCATGTAGCCGAGCTTGGGGTCGTAGCCCTCCCGCATGGCGCGCCACGCGGCGTAGTGCAGGGTTCGCCGCGCGGCCTGGTATTCGATGAAGCAGTCCGCCAGCATGAAGCCCGCGCCCTGATGCTCGATGAGGGGCTTTCCGTCCTGAACCCTGGCTTTGGCGAACTCCAGCGCGTCCTCGTAGGCGGCGCGGGCGGGCCCCAGGGCCGTGGCGGCGGATTCGATGACGGAGCCGCGCGAGAAGGGCCCCGAGCGCGCCGCCGCGCCCCCGCCCACCGGCGTGACGCGGCACGCGTCCGGCACGCGGCAGTCCTCGAAGAGGAGCTCGGCGTTTTGCGAGAGGCGCTGGCCCATCTTCTCGTGAATCCGCCCGATGGAGAAGCCCGCCATGTCCGGCGTCGCCATGAAGTAGGTGACGCCGCGCGAGGCGGCGACGCCCGGGTCCGTGCGGCAGACGATCACGTAGAGGCTGGCGACGCCCGCGTTGCTGATGTAGCGCTTCGTTCCGTTCAGAATCCAGTCCTCCCCGTCCCGGACGGCGCGCGTCTGGACGCCCAGCCCGGGGGCTTCTTCGGGGATGAAGTTCTCCGAGCCCGCCTCCGGCTCCGTCATCCCGACGGCGAGGTGGAAGCGGTGGTCGGCCAGAAACGCGGGCAGGAACCGCGCGCGCTGCGCCTCGCTCCAGACGGAGTCGAGAAAATGAATCACCTTCCAGGTCTGATCGAAGGTCACGGCCACGCCCAGGTCTCCCCAGCCGATCTCCTCCCCGACGACGCAGAGCGTCAGGATGTCGGCGCCGCCGCCGCCCCTCTCCTCGGGAACCGAGAGCGTTCTCAGGCCGAGCCTGCTTCCCGCCTCCAGGATGTCCCAGGGGAATCGCTCCCGCGGGTCCGCGATCCGCTCGCGTTCGAGGACGCGGGGCCGCAGCTCGCTTTTCGCGTAGCCGCGCGCGAGCCGCTGCAGCTCGAGCTGGGCCTTGGTGAGGCTCAGGTCCATCGCGCGCGCCCTCAGTCCATCACGATGGCCGCGCGGCCGGTGACGCTTCCCGCCTCCAGGCGCTCGTGAACCTTTTCGGCCTCCTCCAGCCGGTAGGTTTCCGTGACCAGGGGCCAGACCTCTCCGCGCTCGCAAAGCGCCAGCGACTCGACGATCTCCTGCTTCGTGAAGGAGCGGCTGCCCATGACCTCCAGCTCCCCGTTCAGGAGGCGGCCGGCCGAGAGGCGGAACGGCCTGGGCGTGAAGCCGCCCAGCGTCACCAGGCGCCCCCCCTTGCCGAGGGATTCGGCCGCGGCCTCGAGGGTCGCCTCCTGCGAGACGAAATCGACGGCCACGTCCACGCCCGCTCCGTTCGTGAGTTCGAGAAGGGCTTCCGCGAGGCCGTCCCTCGAGGCGTCAACCGCCGCTTCCGCCCCGATTTCCCTGCACTTGACGAGCTTCTCCGCGGAGACGTCCACGGCGATGACGCGCGCGTTCGCCCAGCGGGCGAGCATCACCATGTGCGCCCCCACGCCTCCGCCCGCGCCGATGACGGCGACGGTCTCCATCGGCGCGATGCGCGCGCGGCGCACCACCTTGTAGGGGGTGACGACGGCGTCGCAGATGACGGCGACCTCCGCCGGATGCGCCCGGTGGTCCAGCCCTTCGGGCACGCGGATGTAGTTCCGCGCGGGCAGGTGACGTATTCCGCGTAGCCGCCGTCGCGGTGCCTGCCGACGAAGCCGGCCATGTCGTCGCAGAGAGGCTCCCGGTTCACCCGGCACCAGCGGCACCGCCCGCACGTCAGGTAGCAGTGAAAGGTGACGATGTCGCCCGCCTTCACGCTCTCGACCCCCCGGCCCGTCTCGACGATTTCGCCCGCCACCTCGTGGCCGATGATGACGGGGTAGTCCGCCTCGACGCGGCCCGCGCGCGCGTGGTGAACCGTGAGGCCCGCGCCGCAGGCGAGGACGCGCGCCACGGCCTCGCCCGCCCCGGGCGTCGGGTCGGGGACGTCCTCGAAGGAAAAAGGCGCGCCCTTCTCCCTCAGCACCATGGCCTTCATGGGGATATCTCCTTCCGGTGCCTCACGCTCCCTCCAGGGCGGCGAGGGACTTCGCGGCCCAGTCGCAGCCCACCTGGCTCGCCCACAGGTCCATCAGTTTCTGGGTGACGGGGCCGGGCGCGCCGCGCGCCATCCTCGTCCCGTCGATGGAGGAAACCGGAAGGATGCAGATGCTGTTTCCGGTGTGGAAGGCCTCGTCCGCCACCAGCAGATCGTAGCGCGTGAGGTTCGCCTCCCGCACCGGGACGCCGAGCTCCTTCGCCATGTCGATGACGTGGGCGCGCGTGACGCCGGCCAGGCAGTTTCTCTCCGTGGGCGTGAGCAGCTCCCCGTCCCGCACGAAGAAGCAGTTGTAGCTCGGCCCCTCGGCGACGAAGCCGCTCACGTCGAGCATGATGGCCCAGGCGTCCGCCTCCTGCGCCTGAAACTCGGCCTGGACGTGGTTCATCTTGTTGCCCACCTTGGCGCGCGGCTCGACGCACTCGGGCGGAATGCGGCGCACGCCGGAGACGATCGAGCGCACCCCCTCCCTGTAGCCGCGGGCGAAGCGCGAATAGTCCATCGGCAGGGTGAAGATGACCACGGTGTGCGCCCCGCGCGTGTGGGTGGCGGAGGAGCTGACGCCGCCGCCCCGGGTGACCCAGTGGTTGACGCGGAACTCCTCCCCCTCGCCATACGCGGAGCGGTTGCGCTCGATGAGCTCCATCGTGAGGGCTTCCATTTCGTCCGCGCTCATGCCGGGGTCGAGCCGCGCGTATCGGCAGGAGAGATAGAGCCTGTCGATGTGCGACCGGAGCCGCCAGGGGCGGCCGTTGAAGGTGCGCGAAGCGTCATACACGCTGTCGCCGTAGAGAAAGCCGCGGTCCAGGATGGAGACGCTCGCTTCGGATTCCGGGACGAAGCGGCCTTTGACGCAGGCGATTCTCTCGCTCATGGGCAGGTTCTCCTCGCTTTTCGCCATCCTATCACCGATCGCGCGGGCGCGCATCATCCGGCGAGGGAGGCGCGCCACCGGGGGGAGGGGAAATCGGGAACGAAGCGGAGTCGTCAAAAGGTCGGGAAAAGGCCGTGAATTTGTCGAAATTCGCAGGCTTCGTCCGGGCGGCGGCGCCGGCCTGAACGAGGGATGAAAAAGGGATACAATCTCCCGCCCGCGAGAGAGAGGGAGGAGACCGCGTTGCCCGGAGAAGGCAGAGCCATCGAGGAGACGTTCAACCAGGCGCTGGGCGCGGCGCTGCGGGAGGCCGCCGCGCGCTGGCGGGCCGCGCCGGACGCCGTCCGGGTGGAGGAGACGCGGACGCTGGCGGGCAGGGGCGCGCGCGGCATGCGGCCGGACATTCTGGTTGTCGAGAAGGGGGCGCCGCCGGTGGTGGTCGAATGCTCCTTCGACGGCGCGGACGCCGACGCGGACGCAATCGCGCGCCTGGGGCGCAGAACGGCGCAGGGGGGTCTCGAAATCAAGACGGCGGTCGCCGCGCGCATTCCGCCCGCGAACCGTCTGCGCTCCCAGGCGGAAATCCGCCGCGCTCTGGCCGGCGGCGAGCTCATCCACTACGCCCTGCACCAGAAAATCGCCGACGGGGACGCCGCGCGGCGGCGCTGGCCATTGAGGGGCTTTCTGGCGGGCCGCGTCCATGACCTGGCGGCGCTGCTTCCGGCGGCGGCGCTGCCGAGGGAGGACGTGGAGGAGGTCGCCCGCGAGGTCGCCGAACTGGTGGATCAGGCGGCGGGCAGGCTCGAATGGGCGCTGTCCGAGGCGCGGCAGCTGGAAATCGCCGAGCGGGTTCACCAGCGAACCCCGCTCAAGGGCCTGCGGACGACGATGGTGCTGTGGCTCAACGCGCTCGCCACCCAGCAGCGGCTGAGCATTCAGGGGGTGGAGAGCGTCCCGCCCCTGGAGTTCGGCGGGGCGGAGCTGCCCGCGCCCTCGGAGCTGGCGGCGGTCTGGCGCGCCGTTCTGGAGGAGAACTGGCGGTCGATCTTCGAGCCGGCCGTTCGCGTCCTGGAGAAGGCGGGCGGCGTCCATCCCCGCGCGGCGGGCGAGGCGCTGGCGCTGCTCCTTCGGGCGGTGGAGAGGATCGAGCTGGCGCGGCTGGGCCCCCGCATCAACGTAGGCGCCGAGCTGTTCCCGAAGCTGAGCGACGACAGGAAGACGGCGGCGGCGTTCTACACCCAGCCGGCCGCCGCCGAGCTGCTCGCCGGCCTGGTCATCCGCCCCGACGCGCTGACGGCGGACGAATGGGCGTCGCCGGAGATATTCCGCGGGCGGCGGCTGGCGGATCTGGCCTGCGGGACGGGGACGCTGCTGCGGGCGGGCTACGCCCGCGTCGCCGCCCTGCACGAACGCGCCGGGGGCACGGTCGAGAGCGCCGCCGCGCTGCACCGGGGCGCGATGGAATCCGGCCTGGTCGGAACGGACATCAGCCCCATCGCCGCGCATCTTACCGCGTCCTCCCTCGCGGCCGTCGGCGCGGGGGAGCCTTACGGAGACACCGACATCGGATGGGTGGAGGTGGGAGGAGAAGTCGCGGTAACCGGCTCCCTGGAATACCTGGGCAATACGGAGGTCGCCAACCTCTTCGCCGAGGTCGCGGGACGCTCGACGGGAGAGCGGGAGGGAGAGGCGGGGAAGCATTCGGTCGCGGTTTTTGACGACAGCTTCGACTGGATATTGATGAATCCCCCCTATTCGAGAACGCGCGGCGGGCAGAGCGCCTTTGACGTCGCCGGCCTCACCGGGAAGGAGCGGAAGGACTGCCAGGCGAAATGGAGGCTCCTGACGCGCGGCGAGCCCGTCAACAACAAGGCGGGCATGGCGGCGTCGTTCCTCGCGCTGGCGCGAAAGAAGGTGAAGCGCGGCGGGCGAATCGGCTTCGTCCTGCCCCTGACGGCGGCGTTCGCGGACTCCTGGCGCGTCACCCGGCGGATGATCGAGCGGGAGTTCAGGGACATTGTGGCCGTGGCGGTCGCCGGCGGGCGCGCGCTGGGAAGGGACGCCCTTTCCGCCGACACGGGCATGGAGGAGATGCTGCTGGCGGCGACGCGGCGGGAGGAGTGGAGGTTCTCCGCGAAGGGAGAGGGCGACCCGGCGCCGATTCGCTGCGTCACGCTCCTGCGCCCGCCGGGGCGGGTGGGGGAGGCGGGGGAAATCGCCCGCGCGATAGCGGCGGCCGTCGAGCGCGCGGGCGACGGCGGGCTGGCCGTCAAGGCGGGCGAGGAGGAGCTGGGGCAGGTTCTGGCGTTCGACGCGGGCGGCGAGGGCGCTCCGTGGGGGCCGCTCGGGGTGACCCACGCGGATCTGGCGCTCGCGGCGGCCGCCCTCGCCGAGGGGCGGCTCGACTTCGGAGGGACGCGGGCGCCGTTCCGCGTGGAGATGGCCCCGCTCGATGAAGTGTTCGAGGTGGGGCCGACGCACGACCTGATTGGGCATCTGCGCGGCAGGGACCCGAGAGGCGCCTTCGAGTTTCACCCGGTGCGGAGCGCGCGGGACGCCATCGGCCGGGATCGCGCGCTGTGGGAGGCGAACGCCCGCGCGCAGCGGCGGCTCGTCCTCTCGCCGACGCACAAGGGCGCCGCCCCGGCGGGGGTCGGCTCGGAGCGGCGGCGGGCGGCCATGCGCCGGCATCAAAGCGACCTGCACTACGCCCGCAACATGCGCTGGACCTCGCAGGCGCTCCTGGCCGCGACGACGGCGCGCCCCGCCCTGGGCGGGAGCGGCTGGACGGCGCTCGGCCACGCCGACGCGCGGGCGCGCCGGGCGTTCGCGCTTTGGGCGAACTCCACGCTCGGCATGGCGGTTCACTGGACGCGGGGGCAGCGCGCCCACGCCGGCCGCTCTAGGACGCAGATAGGCGCGCTCAGGAAAACGCCCTGCCCCCGGCTGGATGATCTGGGCGACGCCGCGCTGGACAGGGCGGCGGCGGACTTTGCGGAACTGGCGAAGCGCGGCGATTTGCTCCCCGCCTGCCAGGCGCACGCGGACGACCTGCGGAAGGCCATCGACGAGGCGGCTCTCCGCCTCCTGGGACTGCCGGGAAGCGCCGCCGGGGCGGTCGGCGACCTGCGGCTGCTCTGGTGCGGCGAGCCCTCGGTTCACGGCGCGAACCGGGCGGCTCTGCGGCTGCTGGGGCGGGAGGGTTAGCGAAGCGCCGGCCCTTGTCCGCAGGGCGCCGTTCGCGAGCGACCCGCCGCCCGCCAACCAACCGGACAATCGCCGGGTTGTCGGCCCATGCCGTCAAAGCGGGCGACCGCAGGCGGCCGCCCCTACGGCCTCCCTTTGAGGGTCGCCGTCCGGCAACGGGCGGTTCTCGAACCGCCCCTACGAAATCATAAACCCCGCGTTCCCGCCGTCATTCGCGGCGTCAATCCCGACAGGGCGGAGGGATTGCGGAATCCGGGGTTTTGGTTTTTGACAGGGGACAACCACAGGGGGTTGTCCCTACGCCGCGTTGTCGGCCATGCCTTCAAATCGGGCGGCTACAGGCGGCCGCCCCTGCGGATCCGTGAAGCCCGCGTCCCCCCGCTGTCGAACGAATCGCCTCCGTATTCGTAGGGCCTGGTCGCGACCTGTCCCTGCGTGAAACGCACAAAATCCTTGGTTCCCGCCGCGAAGGACGCTCCCCACGCATATAGACGATGACGCGGATCGAATCGTAGGGACAACCCCCCGTGGTTGTCCTTCGCCATGTCCCCACCCCGCGCCGGGACGTGAAAATCCCGTAGGGGTCGTTCGTGAACGACCCGCCGCGGTTCTGGATTGCGGCCTTCGCCGCAATGACGGGTTTTGAGGCGGCGCCCGTCGGAGGGGAAATCCTCGCCGCCGTTCGAGTTGTCGGCCCATGCCTTCAAATCGGGCGGGCCGCAGGGGCCGCCCCTGCGAAATCATAAACCCCGCGTTCCCGCCGTCATTCGCGGCGTCAATCCCGACAGGGCGGAGGGATTGCGGAGTCCGGGGTTTTGGTTTTTGACAGGGGACAACCACAGGGGGTTGTCCCTACGCCGCGTTCGCGCGCCGGCGAGGCGCGGCCATCCCACGGGGGGCGTTCGTGATCGACCCGCCGCGGAGGCCGCCGGGATTGCGTAGGGACGCCCCTCCCCGGGGGCGTCCCGCAGGTCGCGGCCTGTCCCTACGGAGGAAGCGGGCGCCTCAGAGCAGGCGCATGGCGGCGGCGCGCATGGCGTTGCCCCCGCCTAACGCATGGGAGAAGGCCGTAAGGTCGCGCAGCAGCCTTTCCATGGGCGCCTCCGTCATGTAGCCCGCCCCGCCCCAGACTTCCATCGATCGGCGCGCGGCGCGCTCGCAGGATTCCGCGGCGAAGGCCGGGACGAGAAGGCTCCGCCAGGGGTCGGCGTCCCCGGCGCGATCCGCCTCCCGGGCGGCGGCCTGCAGGCTTCTTCGGGCGGCGTCGAGCTCCACCAGGCTGTCGCAGAGCATGAAGCCCACCGTCTGGTGCCCGATGATGGGCTTGCCCCCCTGGACGCGCTCGCGCGCGTGGGCGAGGGCGTTTTCGTGCGCTTTTCTCGCCGCGCCGACGGCGGCGGCCGCCGGAAGAACGCGGACGGGGCGCGTCGCGCTTCTCCACGCCTCCTCCGCGCAATCGACCCGCTCCCGGCGCGCGAGCCTCGCGTCCTGAAAGCGCAGATCGACGTCCGGGCATGAGCGCATCCCCATGGAATCGTGATGGCGGGCGACCTCGATTCCCCGCCCGCGCCCGCTTCTCGCCAGAAAAATCCGCCGTCCGCTCCCCTCCGGGAAGGGTGACTCCAGAAGAAGAAAGCCGGCCGCCGCCCCGTTCAGCACGTGCGGCGCGGCTCCATGAAGCCGCCAGCCGTCCGCGTCCTCCGTGAGGGAGACGCCTGCGCTCCCCCCGCTCGCGGCGGGATTTCCGGCTTCCGGGGCGAGCGCCGCGTGGGCGAGATGGAGCGCGGGGTTTCCCGTGAAATCCGCCGCGAACGCCCGGAACTCCGCCTCGTCCAGCAAGCGGAGGAGGGCGCTCGACAGCGCCCAGTCCAGCGCGTGGATGACGGCGACGCCCAGGTCTCCCCAGCCGAGCTCCTCCGCCGCGAGGCACAGGCCCGGCGAGTCGGCGCCTCCGCCTCCGCAGTCCTCGGAAACGGCGAGGGTTCGCAGGCCCAGGGCGTCGCTCTTCGCCAGAATTTCCGCGGGGAAGCGCTTCTCCGGGCTTTTCTCGCGGTCGATGGCGTCCGTGAGCGGGAGAATCTCCCGCCGCGCGAAGTCGGCGGCCAGCCGCCGGAGCGCGAGGCGCGCCTCTCCCGGGTCGAAGTCCATGCGCTGACCTCTTTGTGGGCCGAGGCGCCGGCCCGGATCAGTCGATGAGGCCCACGCCCTTGAGGTCCGAGGCGAGCGCCGCCTTCTCGTCCGCGCTCAGGGGAATCATCGGCGCGCGCGTGGGGCCGCCGCGCATCCCCATCAGGCTCATCCAGTCCTTGAGGGCGGCGATGGGAAACGCCCCCCGCGACCAGGGCTCCCATATCCATTTCTCGGCCACGCGCCGCATCGGGTTCATGGACTCGCGCGCCGTCCAGGCCTCCTCGAGGCTTCCCTCGTCGATCAGGTCGGTGTATTTCCGCATCCCCAGGCTGCCCGGTCGCTGGAGGAGGAACGGGTCGGGCCCGCTCATGAAGGTCTGCTGCCCGTGATACGCCCGGTTGAAGAACCACTGGGTCTCCATCGGGTCGCTCACCACGATGTCCTCGCCCACGGCCTCGCGCACTTCGTCGCAGTGATGCTTGGGCTGCGCGTTCTTGACGCAGCAGACGTTCTCGTTGTCGTCCACGATCCGGCGGATGAGCTTCGGCGAGAGGGAGTAGCCGGTCGCCGCCGCGTTGAACAGGGAGACGCCGACGTCCACGTTCGCGCAGACCTCCCTGAAATACGCGCGGACGCGCCCGGGGATTCCCTGCGCGCCCAGGTAGGGATTCGCCAGAATCGCGTAGGCCGCCCCCGCCTCCATCGCCGCGTGGGTCAGCTCTATCGCCTCCTTGGCCGAGGTGTGGCCCGTGTGCGCGATGACGGGCGTATCCCCCGCCTCGTCGCAGGCGATCGCCTGGCCGCGCAGGCGCTCCTCCTTCGTGAGGCACCAGAATTCGCCGATCATCCCGCCCACGAAGAAGCCCTTGATGTCCAGGTCGTCAACGTAGCGGCGGATGTCGGCGCGAAGCCCCTCCTCGTCGATGTCGTCGTTCCCGTCGAACGGATAGGGGATGGCGGCCCAGATGCCCTTCATGTTCTCCCTGCAGTAGGCGCGCGCGTCTGATTTCTCGTAGGGGGGCATGAAAGTCTCCTTCCCGACTGCGAACCGGGGGCGCCTTCAAAACGCCCGAATCACCATTCATCCTCGCCGGCGGGCGCGAGAAGCGGAGCGGCCTTGAGCTTGACCGCCTCGTTCGTGCCGAAGCCGTGCAGGTAGCTCAGCGCGTCGCGCCAGCACTTCTCGGGCGTCGGCCTGTCGTCTCGGTGGACGGCGCCCGCCCTGCCCCATATCTCCATCGCCATGCGGCAGACCCTGACGCCCGCCTCCGAGGCGAACACCTTGGACATCAGGCGGCGCTTGGAGTCGTCCGCGGGCCCGTCCGCCTGCCGCGCCGCAGAATACAGGTAGGTTCTCGACGCTTCAATCAGCATGTACATCTCCGCGAGCGCCATCCGCGCCCACTGCTCGCGCATCGCGCCGTTCTCGCTCGCCGCCTCGCGGGCGAGATCGTAGGCGAGGCGGGCCGGGCCCATCACGGGAACGAGCGCGCCGCTCACCATCCGGCTCAGGATGGAGAGTCCCCCGTTCCACGCGCCGAAGAGGCCGCTCGCCGGCACCCGGCAGTTCCGCAGGAGGAGCTCCCCGTTCTGCAGAAGGCGCCTGCCCAGCTTGGAGTGCGCCTCGCCGATCTCGAAGCCCTCCGCGCCGCGCGGCACGAGGAAGCAGGTGAGCCCCTCGCTCATCTTCTTCTCGGGCGCGGTTCGCGCGAAGATGAAGTAGTATTTCGCCAGTCCCCCGTTCGAGATGTAGTGCTTCACCCCGTTCAGGACGTAGGAGTCCCCCTCCCTTCGCGCCGTCATGCGCGGGCCGGCGCCCGGCGCGTCGAGCATCAGGAAGGTGTCGGTTCCGCTTTGCGGCTCCGTGGTGGCGAGGGCGAGCAGGGCGCGGGGGTCGTTCAGGAAGTCCTCCAGGTAGAGGTTGCGCTGCGCCCGGGTGGTCTCGTTCGCGAGCAGCTGGGTGAACTTGTAGGTCTGATCCATCGAGACGGCCACGCCCAGGTCGCCGTAGGCGAGCTCCTCCGCCACCATGGCCTGGACGAGGTGGCGCGCCCCGAAGCCGCCGAATTTTTTAGGGACGGTGAGCGTCCTCAGGCCCGCCGCGTCGATTTTCTCGGCGATGTCCCAGGGATAGGCCTCCCCGGGGGCGCGGTTCCTGTCTCGCGCGGCGGCGACGGGCAGAACGTCCTCCCGGGCGATCCTCCGCGCGCGGCGCACCATTTCGGCTTCCTCGGGGGAGAGGTCGGGCTTCACGGCGCGAGAACGTCCGCAACGTCCGCGCGGTCGGACGCCGGAGACGCTTTCAGGGGGAGGGATGCCATGTCACGCGCCTTATTTGGTGATGGTTACGATGCTTTCGCGCAGGGGAACCTTGTGCCGCCGGGAATTTCCGGCCCACTTGCCGCCCCGGCGCCGGATGACCTCGACCTCGAAATCGGAAAATCCCGCGTCCACGGCCAGTTCGCCGACGATTTCATCCGTGCGCACGTGAACGCCGTAAGGCGCCGAATCCCCGAGAACCAGGACGAACCGCCGCCCCTCTTTCAGAACCGCGCGCGCGCCCTTTATCACCTTCAGCATGTCCTCGAAATAGCCGGCCACCATCAGATCGTAGGCTTTTTTGCCGCTCTTCTTCATCCGCAGCTCCGACAGCCGCTGGACGATGCCCGTCAGCTCGGCGTGCGTTCGCGGGCTCGCCGCCTTGACGCCGGGACACCCGCGCGCCTCCTCCATGGCGGTTCGCCTTGTCTGCGTCGTCGCGGCGATAATGAGGCGATCCCGCACCTCGCGGGTGATGTCGGCCCAGCTTTCGTAGGTTCCCCAGAAATAGGTCTCGAGCCTCGTGCGGTCGGCGTAGTCGTAGTTGTTCAGATACGGCGGAGAGGTCAGGAGCAGATCGACGCTCCCCGCCGGAGCGTAATCAGCCAGATGACGGGCGTCTCCGTTGATGAGCCTGTGCTCCGAGGGCGGCGGGTTCAGAAATCTGACGGCGGCGACGTCGTCCAGCATCAGGGCGCAGCGCTTCTCGAACTCCTCGAAGGCGTCCCGCCGCGTCACCCGCGCGGCGTATTTGCCGGGGGCGATATAGGGCCAGCCCGCCCCGGCCGAGGTGACGACGCGCAGAATCGCCGTCAGCGCCACTTTCAGAAAGTCCAGCCGCCGCGCGTCCGCGTCATGCGCCTCGATGGCCGTCCGAAGCGCGTAGAGCTGCTTAAGCGTTCGCTCGTCGAAGCACTTGTACACCAGGGCGGGCCAGACGTCCCCGCACCGGACGCCGCTCTCGCGGATCGCCCGGGCGCTTCGCAGAACCCGCTCGGCGTCCCGGGCCAGCGCGCCTGCGTCGCAGTCGAGGCGCAGCTTCGTCTCCGCTATCCAGAACACGAAGGGATGCGCTTCCACGCCGACGGAGCTGACGCCCAGCGCCCTGGCGGCGACCGACGTCGTGCCCGTTCCCAGAAACGGGTCGGCGATCCAGTCTCCCGGCCCGAGTCCGTATTGCCGGATTTTGCTTTCGACCAGTTTGTGGGAGTAGCCGGCCGGGTAGGTGAACCATCGGTGGACCGGGGCGCGCAGGCTGTCCCGAAACGAGCCGTAGGCGCTCGGGCTCTCGCCGCCGGCGACCGCGCCGCGGCTCACGGCATCCGCCGCGAATTCTCGCGGGAGGGATGGACTCGCGCCCCCGGCGCGTTCTTTGGCTTGGCTGTCATTATTCAGTGTCCCCGTTTCGCCTACGATAGCGGCGCGCGCCCCGGGCGGTCAAGGGCCGCGGCTGGAAGCCGGAAAAGGGAATCCGCGCCCGGATGAGGAGGAAGCGGCTTTGCGGCGAATGGACGCGGGGCTAATATGCGCGAATCCATGAGGATCATGGCGGGCTTCGTCCTTTGTCGAACGAGGGAGAGAAGGATGGCGCATGGGCGAAGGCGCCGGCCTTCTTCGATGAGAGGCTGAAGTAGCCGGGCGGAAAGCCCGAACGAAGGCGCGGCGGGGGATTCCCGGCCGGCTGGAAGCTGCTTTTCAGAGGCGAACGGAGGAGGGAGAAGGTATGCCGAGAGCGGTTCTTTTCCATGAGACGGGAAGCGCGGACGCGCTTCGCCTGGAGGAAGTCCCTCTCGCCGAGCCGGGCGAGGGCGAGGTGCGCGTCAAGGTGGAGGCCATCGGACTCAACCGGGCGGAGGTGATGTTCCGGGAGGGCGCGTATCCCGAAAAGCCCGCGTTTCCCTCCCGCATCGGCTACGAGGCGTCCGGGACGATTGACGCCGTGGGCGCGGGCGTCGAGGGGTTCGCCGTCGGGGAGCGCGTGAGCACGATTCCCGCGTTCTCGATGGGGGAGCACGGGGTGTATGGCGAGTTCGCGGTCGTGCCGGCCCGCGCCGCCGCGCGATACCCCGCGCGCCTGACGCCCGTCCAGGCCGCCGCCATCTGGATGCCCTACATCACCGCCTACGGCGCGCTCGTGGAATACGGCGGGGTGGGGGAGGCGGACGCCGCGCTCATCACGGCGGCGAGCAGCAGCGTCGGGCTGGCGGCGATTCAGATCGCCAAGGCGGCGGGCGCCCGCGCGATCGCCGCGACGCGCGGGGCGGACAAGAAGGAATTTCTCCTGGAGGCGGGGGCGGACTTCGTCGTCGTCACCGACGAGGAGGTGCTGGCGGACTCGGTGATGGAGATCACCGAGGGCGCGGGGGCGAGCATCGTTTTCGACCCCGTCGTCGGGCCGTCTCTGGCGAAGCTGGCCGACGCGGCGGCTCCCCGCGCCATGATTTTCCTCTACGGCGCCCTGGCGCCCGGGGACGCCGTTTTTCCCCTGTTCCCGGCGCTGCCGAAGGGCTTGACGTTCAGGGGCTACACGCTCATGGAGATCACGAAAGACGCCGAAAAAAGGGAGCGCGCCAAGAAGTTCATCCGCGAGGGGCTGGAGTCCGGTGCCTTCCGCCCCGTCATCGACAGGACGTTTCCGCTCGACCAAGTGGCGGAGGCGCACCGATACATGGAGTCGAACCGGCAGAGGGGGAAAATCGTCCTCGAGGTCTAGTTCGAGGCGCGGGGGGGCTGCCCGAACGGATTGGCGTGGGAGTAGGCCATCTCCTCGCTCGTGATGAACTCGAGCAGGGCGGGCGCGCCTTCCTCCGTCTTGCGCCTGGCCTCCAGGAAGGCCGCGCCGACTTCCGCCGGGTCCTCCACGCGCCTGGCCCATCCGCCCAGCGCCCTTGCGATGTCGGCGTATTCGCCTCCCACGTCGCGCGTGCCGTATTTCTCGTGGGAGAGCGCCATGTGGCTCTTCTCCACCGCCATCGTGGAGTTCTTGAGCACCGCCGCGCAGATGGGCAGGTTCGCGCGGACGGCGGTTTCAAAGTCCAGCCCCGTCATGCCGAACGCCGCGTCGCCCATGAAGTTGACGCAGAACTTCTCCGGCGCCGCCAGCTTCGCGCCCATGATGAGGCCGAGCCCGGTGCCGAGCTGGTGGGATTTTCCCCAGCCCAGGTAGGACCTCGGCCCGTCCGACTGATAGAAGGGCAGAACCTCGTATCGCGGATTTCCCGAGTCGTGGGTGACGATGGCCCCGGACGCCGGCGCGCTTCGCATCAGCTCCCGGATCACGCGATAGGGGTTGATGGGAACCTCATCGGAGTCGAGCTTCGGCGCCCATTCGTCCAGCCAGGACTTTCGCGCCCGCGCCACCCGCTCCTCCACGCCCTCGCGCGCCGCGCCGTCCGCGCCCCCGGCGCGCTCCGCGCAGCAGTCGATGAGCTGGCGAAGGACGAGCTTCGCGTCGCCGAGCAGGGGATGCTCTACGGGACGGCTCTTGCCCAGATCGACCGGGTCGTTCGTCGCCTGGATGATTTTCTTTCCGGCGGGGACGGGGGCGGCGAGTCCGTGGTCGGTGAGGCTCGAGCCCACGGCGAACAGGACGTCCGCGTCCTTGAGGAAGCGCCAGGCGGGGCCGGCCATGACGCTCGAGCCCACGCCGAGCGCCAGCGGGTGGCGCTTCTCGGAGATGGCGCTTTTGCCCTCCATGGTGGTCATCACGGGAATCCGAAGGAGCTCCGCCAGCTCCCGCAGCTCGTCCGTCGCCCGCGCGTAGAGGACGCCCGCGCCCGCGAGAATCACCGGGCGCTCCGCCTCCAGAAGGGCGCGGGCGGCGCGCTCGACGTCTTCGGGGTCCGCCTGGGCGCGCGTTCGCTTCACGGGCGCGTAGCCGCGCAGGAGGTCTTCGCTCACCTCCGCGACGGCTACGTCCGCCGGCAGCTCGACGAGGACGGGGCCCGGGCGTCCGTTTTTGAGCGCGCCGAAGGCGCGGCGCATGGCGTCCGCCGCTCGCTCGGGCACGCTGATCTGCTCCGCCGACTTCGTAACCGAGGCGTAGGAGCGGACGGAGCTGAACATCGGGAACACGCGATCCCGCCCCCTCGGGTGGCCGAGGGGAAGCAGCAGAACGGGCGAGGAGTCGGAGAAGGCGGTGGAGACGCCCGGAAAGGCGTTTTCCGCGCCCGGCCCGTACTGCATGGCGAAGACGGCGGGGGCGGCGCCGTTGGTGACGCGGGCGTAGCCGTCGGCGATGCCCACCCCCACCCGCTCCTGGCGGCAGACGATCGGCCGAATCCCGACGGCGGCGGCCGCCTCGATCACGGGGGTGGTGGGGTAGCAGCTGAGGTATTTCACGCCCTCGCGCTTGAGGATTCCGGCGATGAGATCGACCACGCGCATGCGGTTTCTCCGGTAGATCATCGAAAAGGGCTTCGTCCGGCGGATTCCCGAGTTTCCCATAGTTTCCGGTCCAAGAAAATTCGCGCCCCGGGAGCGGCGCGTCCCGTCCGTTTTCGCTACAATGCGCCCCGTCCGTCCTTTGCGCGGCGCGCTCGCGGCGCGCCCCGCGCTTTCGGGAAAGGGAAATCCGCTCATGGCGAATCGGGAAGCGACCATATACGAGGTGAAGAACCGCGTCGCGTATCTCACCCTGAACCGGCCGGAGAAGAAGAACGCCATCAACCGCGCCATGCGGAAGGAGGTGCAGGACGCCTACGCGGACATCGAGCGCAACCCGGAGGTCTGGGCGGCCGTCATCACCGCGGCGGGCGACGTTTTCTGCGCGGGGAAGGACATTCTGGAGAAGGCGCCCGAGGACGACGGGCGCGTGATGTCGAACGATGAGCTCTACCTGTATCTGCGCCACCTCTACAAGCCGATCATCTGCGCCATCAACGGCCCCTGCCTGGCCCAGGGCGCGGGCTTCGCGCTGAACTCGGACATCCTGATTTTCTCGGAGCGCGCCTCCCTCGGCTGGCCCCAGGTGAAGCGCGGCATCTCCTCGGTCAGCGGGCCCGCCATGTGCGCGCGTTCGATTCCGTGGCCGCAGGCGATGGGCTATCTCATGCGCGGGAGGCTCATCCCCGCGGAGGAGTGCCTTCGCCTGGGAATCGCCAACGAGGTGGTGGCGCACGAGGCGCTGCTGCCGACGGCGGAGCGCTACGCCGCCGAGATTCTCGAGTCCGCGCCCCTGGCGGTTCGCGCCATCAAGGAGGCGGCGCGGCGGGGGGAGGAACTGGGCTATCGGGACAGGGTGTACATGTCGCGCGACGTCGCGAACCGCATCCTCCGCACGGCGGACTCGAAGGAGGGCGTGCTGGCCTTCCGGGAGAAGCGGAAGCCCGAATGGCGCGGCGAGTAGCGCGGGCGTTCGGAGACGGGAGCGGAGAGTGGCGAAGCGCGCGGTCTGGGTGGGAACCCCCTTCATACTGAATTTCGAGGATCCCATGGAGATGTTCCGGCCCCTGGTGGACGAGGGGCTGGAGGTGCGCCTGGACGAGTGCCGCGGCCACATGCCCGAGGAGGACGTAATCGCCTGCCTGCCGGACGTCGAGGCCGTCATCGCCGGCGCCGAGCCTTACACCCGGAAGGTCTTGGAGAGCGCGCCCGCGCTTCGCGTCATCGCGCGCGCGGGAGTGGGCGTGAACAACGTTGACCTTCCGGCGGCCACGGAGCGGGGAATTCTCGTCGCGAACGCGGCGGGCCGGAATTCAGAATCGGTGACGGAGCACCTCTTCGGCCTCATGCTCGGGGCGTGCCGGCGCATCGGCTGGCTGGACGCCGGGATTCGCAGGGGCCTCTGGCGGGAGATTCAGCCGCCGATGCGTCCCCTGAACGGCATGACGCTGGGGATTCTCGGCTTCGGAAACATCGGAAAGCAGGTGGCGAAAAGAGCGGTCGCCTTCGGCATGAAGGTGATCACCCACGACATCGATCGGGACGAGGAGGCCGCCGCCGAGCTGGGCGCGCGGTTCGTGGGGCTGGAGACGCTGGCGCGCGAGTCGGACTATCTCACCTGCCACGTTCCCCTGACGCCTGAGACCGAGCGCGTCATCAACCGCGAGATTCTGCGCGTGATGAAGCCGGGCGCCTTCGTGTTCAACACCTCGCGGGGAGGCGTCTTCGACCTCGACGCGCTCGCCGAGGCGCTTGCGGAGGGCGTCATCGCCGGCGCGGGGCTGGACGTGTATCCCGAGGAGCCGCCCGATCCCGCGCATCCGGTCTTCTCGCTCGAGAACGTCGTGCTGACGCCGCACCTGGGCGGGCGCGGGGAGGACGCGATTCGCAACACCCTGCGCCACGCGGCGGGGTGCGTCCTGGCTTTCTTTCAGGGGACGCGGCCGCCCACGCTCGTCAACCCGGAAGCCTGGGAGGCTTCGCGCCGGCGGGGCTGAGCCCTCCCTGCGAAGCGCCGCTGACGGCGTAGTGGAGAATCCTCGCCGCCCGCCCGGGCTCCTCCGCCGCGGCCACGACCGCGCCGCGCTCCTCCTGAAGCGCCGATGACGCGAAAGAATGACGCGGAATGAAAAGCCCCGGCCCAATGAGGGCCGGGGCTTTCGCATTTCGGTGACCTGGTGGGGATTCGCCTGGGCGAAGATGAACCCGGGAACCTCCCCGCGGCTCTCTCCCCTAGGCGCCGGCCACCTCGTCCCTACAGTCCGTTTTCATATTGGGATCACCTCCTTTCCGACGTAGCCCCATCATGCCGGAAGAGGAGAGAAAAGTCAAGAGGGGGCGCGGGGCGATCTCTGGCGGCCGCGCCTCGTCCGTGATATACCCGTTCCCGCGCGGCCGGGGAGGCTTCCGCGCCTCCGATCCGCCGGAGAGGTGTCCGAGAGGCCGAAGGAGTACGACTGGAAATCGTATAGGCGCCCACAAGGCGCCTCGAGGGTTCGAATCCCTCCCTCTCCGCCAGCGAATCGTCCGCCGCGCCCGGAGGAATCACCCGAAGAAGAGCTCGGCGGTGTCGAAGAAATCCTCCCGCAGCTCGTTCACCTTTCCGGATACCTCGTCCAGCGGAACCGGTTTGATGTCGCGCCCCTGAAGCGCGGCCATGACGCCCCAGGTTCCCTCGTGGGCGAATTCGCTCGCCCGCGCGCCCAGGCGGGTCGCCAGCACCCTGTCGTAGGGGACGGGGGAGCCGCCGCGCTGGATGTGCCCCAGGATGACGGCGCGCGTGTCCACGCTCATCCGGTCGCCGACTTCCTTGGCGAGGTATTCGCCGATGCCGCCGAGCTGGACGTGCCCGAACTCGTCCTGCGCCTGGCTTCGCGTCACGTAGTCCTCCATGCCCTTGGGCTTCGCGCCCTCGGCCACCACCACGTTGGCGAAGTTGCGCCCCCGCGCGAAGCGCGCCTTGAGGATATCGACCACCTCGTCGATGTCGAAGGGCCGCTCGGGCACGAGGATGAGGTCGGCGCCGCCGGCGATGCCCGCGTAGGTGGCGAGCCAGCCCGACTGGCGCCCCATGACCTCGAGGATGATGACGCGGTCGTGCGCCTCGGCCGTGGTGCGCAGGCGGTCGATGGCGTCGGTGATGACGCCCACGGCGGTGTGGAAGCCGAAGGAGTAGTCCGTCAGCCCGATGTCGTTGTCGATGGTCTTGGGCACGCTGATGACGTTGAAGCCCTCCCCGTTCAGGAAGGCGGCGACGCTCAGCGTGTCGTCGCCCCCGATGGCGATGAGGCCGTCGATGCGCGAGGCGCGCCAGTTTTCCCGGAGCTTGTCGAGCATGGCGGGGTCCTTCATCGGGTTCGTCCTGGAGGACCCCAGAATGGTGCCGCCCTGGTCGAGGATGCCGGAGATCATCGGCCCCGTGATTTCCACGAAGTCCGCGTTCACCAGCCCGCGCCACCCCCGGCGCACGCCCAGGGTGGAGCTTCCGCGATGGAAATTCGAGGCTGTCACCGCGCGGATGACCGCGTTCAGTCCGGGGCAGTCGCCGCCGCCGGTCAATACTCCCAGCTTCATGGCTCGCGCTTCCTTCTGATGGGGGGACGTTCACGCGCTTTCCGTATGCCTCGCATCATACCACAGCCGGGGGCGGGGGGGAGGGATACCGGCTTCCGGGCTTCGGCGGGCGCCGAGAGCGTGAGCGGCAAGTCAGGTCAAGAGGCGCGTCTTTTGATTTCGCCTCCGTTTTTCTCTCCAAGGTGCACGATGTCCCAATCGCCCCACTGCCGCTTGAGATATTCCGCAACGAGGCGGCGGTGGCAGTGGTGGGGCTGGTCTTCACTGCACAGCAGGCAGCCGTTTTCCACGACGTCCTTGGGGGTTGTTTCCTCGATGCGCCGTTCTCGCATCAATCCCATGAATCGGGCTTCATAGGTTTCCCAGTCGATCAGCTTCTTCCTGTAGTCGCGCAGCAGATCCCGCGTGGGCGCAAGCTGCGGCAGATGCGCGTAGTCCATTCCGCAAATTTCCCGCAGGAAATAGGACAGATCGTCCCGTTTGGCGAAGCCGGCGAGTTGCGAGGCGTTGTTCAGCCGCACGTCAATGATTCGCCGCGCGCCCGACGCCCGCAGGAGATGGAAAAAATCACCGGCTGATTTTCTGGTGAAGCCGATGGTGAAAATGTTCATGCGCTTCGGGCGGCGGCGCGGGCGGCTTGGGCCTCGTCCTGGCGTGAGATTCGCCGCGCCTGTCTGGCGATAACTCTCGCAATCCGCTGGTCGCGCCGTTCAAACAGCTCCCCCTGCTGCGGGTCGCCATACAGGGCGAGCAGCCGATCCATGGCGTCGAAATGCGTCTCCAGCCTCCCGTCGGCGAGGATGTGTCTCACCTTGACGCCTCGCGCCTCAAGAGCCCGCGCCACCAGCAGGGCGCGATGGCACGCCAGAGGCTCTTTCTCCGCGCACATGAGCGCGAGGCGGCGATCGGCGGCGTCGTGAACAATCCGCTCCAGTCCGCGCCGGAATGGTTCGGTTCTACTGATGCGGTCGTAACAGACGCGCCCGTTTTCATAGCAGGAGGGATCGTCCGATCTGCCTCCCAATTCCAGTCCATGGAACGCGTACTCAATCCCGCTCGCGGCGAGGCCGCGCGCCAGCGGCTCGCGGTTGAATTGCGGATTGTGACGGCTGAACGGCGCCGAGCGGACGTCCGCCAGCGCGGCGACGCGATGCCGCCGCAGCAGCGCGGCGAACGCTTCAAGGGTATGCGTGGAATGGCCGATGGTGAGGATGTTCTCGTCAATTACGCTCATTGCCCTGCTGCCCGCCCGCAGTGATTATCGCGGCGATGAGTTTGTAGCACGCGCCCTGATATTCCCCAAGGCTGATGGTAAGATAGCATTCACCGATTTCATAGTCTCCAGCCGGCTTGGCGAAATATGTTTGCTCGAATTTGGGGTCGGTAACCCAGAGAGCATATTCGTTGCCTGCGTGCGAGAATCGACCTTGCACGCGCAGCCTTGGCCTTCGGTGGCCGAAACCTTTATGCATGGCTACGTTGAGCTGCAAACACTCGATGCGGATTAGTCGCAACGAATCGGCGATCGAACCGGTTGTAGCCAGCGGGATTTTATTATTTTTACCTTTGCTGGTGCTGTGCCCGTCGAGCCAGAGTGGCCCGTCAGGGTCCGTGAGCGCTGGTAAATCGGACCGCGGCAGATGCCCGACTTTCCTCCAATCATGTTCGGAATCAAGCAGCCAGTTCTCGGTTTGATAGTCTTCAGGCTGTCGTTTCAAGAGCGGGATGTCGATGATGTCGAGCACCTGCGGGTCGCTTCTGTTTTCGTATTGCCGTTCATTCTTGCGTACTTCTTGGTTTTCGCGTGCGCTGACGGGTCGGATCCATTGTCCAGCTTGGTTGTCGCTCCACTCGCGGCCAGCGATGCACCTCCCGTTTGATTTCCGGGAGTTTGCGAGGCAGACGATGCGCTTCACATTCTGCATTTCGACGACTTCCTTTCGCATTCCAAAGCTTTCGCGCGCATCACCTGGGGATTGGGTGATGCAATTTTCTCCCCTATGCGGGCATCGGAAATTCTAGCATCTCGGATTTTCTCGAATCAAGGATGCCGTTGAGACGCTTTCTTGCCGGCGCCTTGTTTTCGTTATTCTCCCGTTCCTTCCGTTTTGCCCGATTGACTTTTCCGGGAGAGAGAGAAGCCCCCCCTCCCCCGGCGCCTGGCGCGGCGCGCGCTTTTCGTGCTAGAATCGCGCCCACGTCGAAAAACTGGAGAGATCGCGCGTCGGAGGGGTTTGCGGCCGGCCCCCGCTTTCGTCCCAAGTGGCCGCGTCATCTCGACAGGAAAGGAGAGCGCCATGTCCAGGAAGGAGCCGCAGGAGCATCCCGGAATCCTCGTTCCCGAACCATCCGGCCTCACGCGCAGGAGCTTCATCCGGACCCTCGGCGCGGCGGCGGCCGCGCCCATGGCGTTCGCGGCGCGCGAGGCGGAGGCGGCGAGCTGGCCCGCGCGCCCCATCACCACGGTCGTCATGTACGCGGCGGGCGGCGGCACCGACACCGTCATCCGCACCCTGGTGGGGGAGATGGCCCGCTCCACCGGCTGGCGCGTCAACGTCATCAACCGCCCCGGCTCCTCCGGCGGCGTGGCCACCCGCTACGTGCTCAACAAGGCGGCGGACGGCTACACGTGGCTGGGCGCGGCGAACTACAACAAGTTCGTCCGCCCGATGGGCTACGTGAACTCCGCGGCGTGGGAGGACTGGCAGCACTTCGGCGCGGCCACCTCGCTGGCGAGCTGGTCGGTGCGGCCCGACTCGCCCTTCAAGAGCTTCGGGGACGCGGTCGCCGCGGCCAAGAAGCGCTCCGGCAAGCTCACCATCTCCACCTCGGGGGTGGGCAGCATCTGGCACGAGGTGGGCGCCATCGTAGCGGACGCCGCGGGCGTCGAGCTGCGCTTCGTCCCCTACAAGGGCGGAAAGCCCGCCACCGTCGCGGGGCTTCAGGGCGAGGTGGACATCGCCGGCGGCGGCGTCCACGAGCACGTCGAGTTTCTGCGGGCGGGCAAGCTGCGCAACCTCATGCACACGGGTCCGAAGGATCTGGACATTCCGGACTACGGCAAGGCGTTCAGCGTGGGCAACTTCCTGCCCGCGCTCAAGGGGCTGCTGCCCATGGGCGGCACCTACAGCATCGGCGTCGAGCGGGCGGCGCCCGTCGAGGTTCTCGAGAAGATCAGGCCGGCGTGGATCGCCGCGGCGAAGTCCGAGGCCTTCGGGAAGATCGCGAAGCGCAAGTATTTCCAGAGCGACATTCGCGTGGGCGCGGACGCGGATCGCCGCGCCGCCCTGCTGGAGTGCCTGAGCGCCAAGACCCTGCTGCGGCTTCAGAAGCACATCGGCAAGAAGGTGCGCGGCCCGAAGGAGCTCGGCCTTCCCGACCCGAAGAACTTCGACGCCTGGTGGCCTCCGAAGGGATACAAGCCCCGCATGAGCTAGCGGGCCTCCGCGACGCTCCCCGGACGGGCCGCCCCATTCGCCGGGCGGCCCGTCTTGGGAGGGGCCGTTTTTCCGTCCCGCGCCCGGGACGCGCCGGGAGAGCCGCATGGCCGCCCTGAAAGACGACGAACGCGAGGCCCGCCCGCCCGCCTCCTCCGAGGAGGCGCCCGGCGGCGCGCCCCCCGGAAAGGACCTGGCGGCGGCCGTCTGCGTGGGCGTCCTCGCGGTTTGCGCCATGCTCCTGGCGCTCCTCATGCCCGACCCCGGCGGCAACGTCTTCACCGCGCCGGGCTTCATGCCCTTTCTGACCGGCCTGAGCCTGCTCGTCATGGCCGCGGGCCTCGGGGCGAGCGCCCTCAAGAGGGGCGCCCGCGCGCGGGCGAATCTCCCGTCCGCCGGAAGGGGGCTGCGGCGCTATTTCGCCGACTATGAGAACCAGTGGGCGATCATCCTGATGGGCGTGGTGATCCTCTACGTGGCCCTCATCGACTGGGTCACCTTCGAGGTCTCGGCGCCGCTGGGTGCCTCGGGCTGGCGGATCGCCTTCAGCAGCTTCGAGGCGGTCACCATTCCCGCGCTGGCCGTCGCGCTCAAGATGTTCTGGCCGAAGCCCTTCCTCCGCTGCCTCGCCGTCTCGCTGGTCTCCACGCTGGTTCTGGCCGCCGCGTTTCGCTACGGCTTCGGAATTCCCCTGCCGGGATCGGGATAGGCGTGTTCTTCCTGGAGCAGCTCGTCCACGCGATGGACCCCTATCTGGTGTTCGTCTGCGTCCTGGGCACCATCCTGGGGCTGCTCTGGGGCTCGATGCCGGGCATCTCGACGACCATGTCCATGGTGCTGCTCATCGGCCTCTCCACCCAGATGAGCCAGGACGTGGCCATCATGTTTCTGCTGGGCGTCTATACGGCGAGCGTCTTCGGCGGATCGATCACCGCGGTGCTGATAAACATCCCGGGCACGCCCGCCGCCGTTCCCACCATGATCGAGGGGCACCCTCTCGCCCGGAGGGGGGAGGGCGGGCTTGCGCTCGGCACGGCGCTGGCGGCGTCCTTTCTCGGAAACTGGGTGGGCATCCTGCTTCTGGTGGCGTTCATCCCCCTCATTCTCCTGGTCGCCCTCCAGTTCCGCTCCTGGGAGATGTTTCTCCTCGCGCTGTGGGGAATCGCCATCTGCGGAACGCTCACCTCGGGAGAGGCGCCCATCAAGGGCTGGATATCCGGCTGGATCGGGCTGCTCATCGCCTATGTCGGACTCGACAACATCTACGGCGTTCCGCGCTTCACCTTCGGGAGCGCGCTGCTCGAGGACGGCATCAGCTACATTCCGGTGATCATCGGCTTCTTCGGCCTCGCCGAGGTTCTCTGGGTGCTTCCCCAGAAGGCGCCGCCCGCGATTCCCGAGAAGGTGGACCGGGTGGTGCCCCCCTTCTCCATGCTGTGGCGATACGCGCGCTCCTCGGTGCGCTCGGGCCTCATCGGCACGGTGATCGGCGCGATTCCCGGGGCGGGCGGAAACATCGCCGCCTTCGTCGCCTACGACGTGGGAAAGCGCCGGGCGCGGCCCGAGGAGCGCGAGAAGTTCGGCAAGGGGAGCTACGAGGGCATCGTCTGCGGCGAGGTGGCCAACAACGCCTGCATCGGCGGAACCATCCTGCCCACGCTGACCCTGGGGATTCCGGGCAGCCCGCCCGCCGCGGCCTTCATGGCGGCTCTCGAGCTCAAGCACGTGGTGATGGGCCCCACCATCAACATCGAGAACCCGGGCCTCGTCTATTTCATCTACGGCGCGCTCATCGTGGCCAACTTCCTGATGTACGTCTTCGGCCTCCTGCTGGTGAAGCCGGCGGTGAAGCTCTACAGCCTGCCCCGCACCCTGCTGATGCCCGTCATCATCCCCATCTGCGTCCTGGGGGCGTACGCGGTGCGCCTGAGCATGTTCGACGTCTACGTCATGCTGGCCTCGGGGTTCGCCGGCTACGCCCTGAGGCGCCTCGGTCTTCCGCTGGCGCCCATGGTGCTGGCCGTCATCCTGGGCTCCCTGGCGGACGAGAACCTGCGCCGCGCCCTCATCACCTTCGAGAACAAGCCGTTCTGGCATTTCCTCTCCAGCCCCGTCGGGACCCTGCTGCTCTGCGTCTCCCTGTTCACGCTCTACGACGGCGTCTTCCGCCGCAGGCGCGCGGCGAAGACCTGACGGCGAAAGGCGCGCTCCCGCCCGCGGTCGTCCGCGCCCTTTCGCCGCTTCACCCCCTTACTTTTCCCGTTTGACATTTCCGGAGCGGGTGGTAGCATGAGCGCACATCGTCAAAACGCGGCTGGGCGGCGGCCGCGCCTTGCGAGGTGCCCGTCGGCCCGAGGGGCGGAGCATTGGCCGAGCGAGCGGCGCGCCTGATACGGCGCGAGGACTGCAAGCGCAAGACGCTCGACGGCGGGGCGCGCGCCTGGCGGGTGACCTCGAGGGAGGATCACGGCTGGAACGTCGACGCCTGGCTGACGGTCTTTCGCCCGGGCGAGACGCACGAGTGGCACGACCACGAGGAGGACGAGCTCATCTACGTCATCGAGGGCGAGGGCCGATACGAGCTGGAGGATCGGAGCATCGAGTTCCGGGAAGGGGACTGCGTTTTTCTCCCCCGAAAGACGAGGCACCGCAGCATGACGGGAGGAGAGCGGGACGTGAGGCTGCTGGCGGTATTTCACCCGGCGAGAGAGTAGGCGGGAGCTTTCGCCGGATTCGGTCGTTTTCTCTGGCTGGCGCGGAGGCGATGGCGCCCCACTCATGGAGGGAGGAGAAAATGAAAAAGCTCAGCCTGGTTCTGATCGCGGCGGTCGCGGCGTTCGGCGCGGCGTCGAACGCGCTGGCCGCGAAAGGCGTCGTCCGCCTGATTCACGACAACACCTCGCACGCGGCCATCCCCTACATCGCGGAGAAGAAGGGCTTCTACAAGGCCGAGGGCGTCGAGGTGAAGCGCCGGGTCACGAGTCCGCGCGCCCTGATCGACGCCTTGATCGGCGGCACCGCCGACATCATCAGCACGCGGGGCTCGCGCGTGGGCCAGATCGCCGCGCGCGGCCTGGACGTGGTGGGCATCGCCCTGAACCGCTACGGGAACCAGAACATGGTGCTGGTGCCCGTGAAGGACAAGACCACCAAGTCGGTGAAGGACCTGAAGGGCAAGACCGTGGGCGCGCAGATGGGCACCGGCACCTGGGCCACCTGGATGACGTATCTCTCGCGCATCGGGCTCTCGGACAAGGACTTCAAGATTCGCAACACGAAGACGGGCTCGCTTCCCGCCGCCTTCGAGCGGGGCGCGCTGGACGCGGGCCTCACCTGGGAGCCCTGGGGGTCGATCATCGTGGACAAGGGGCTGGGCCGGATGGTCATGGGGCCCAAGGACTACGATGATCTGCTGGGCTACACCTCGCCTGTGTTCCTGACGAGCTCGTGGTCCTACATCCGGCAGAAGAACCCCGACGGCGCGCAGCGCTTCATGAACGCCCACGTCCGCGCGATGCGCTTCCTGAACCGCCGCCGCGACGAGTCGGCGCAGCTGATGCGGGAGTTCTGGAAGAGCCAGGGCTTCGACTTCAGCGTGGAGAAGGTGAAGAACAACCTGTATCGGTTCATGCGCTGGGATCGCGCGATGATCACGCACCGCGACATCAAGGAGGTGCAGGACGGCGTCGACGTGAGCGTGAAGAAGGGCAAGCTGCCCAAGCGCATCGACGTCACGAAGCACATCGACACCATGCTGGTGGAGAACGCCTACTTCGCGCTGATGAAGTAGGGCGAGGCGGGCGATTCCGAAGGGCTTTTGTCGGCGCCGCCGGCGCTCCCCCCGGAGGGGCGATCCGTCCCTCCGGAGGGAGGGATATACGCGCCCCCGGCGGGCGAAGGAGAACCGGAAACGATGGACGCGCTTCAGAAAAAGGTTGTCGAGGCGGTGGATGAGGATTTCCTCGTCCGGACGACGATGGAGCTCGTGGACATTCCGAGTCCCACCGGCTCCGAGGAGGCGGCGGCCCGCTACATGAGCGCGAAATACGAGGAGGCGGGCTTCGAGGCGCGTCTCCAGAAGGTGGCCGAGGGCCGCTACAACGCGGTCGGCGTCTCGCCCGGGACGGGCGGCGGCTATTCCCTGATGTTCAACGGCCATCTGGACACCTCCTATTCCGGCGAGGAGCCGGAGCTCACCCAGCCCGGCTACAAGAACAAGGCGATTCTGGATGGGGAGTGGATCATCGGAAACGGCGCCTTCAACATGAAGAGCGCCGACGTCTCCTACCTCGCCGCGGCCAAGGCGCTCGCCGACGCGGGCGTGAAGCTCAAGGGCGACATCGTTCTGGCCTCCGTCGTGGGCGAAATCGAGAAGAACCGGGTCGATCAGTATCAGGACGCGCTCTACGACGGCTACGGCGTCGGCACCCGGCACCTCATCTCGCACGGCTACCTGACGGACTTCTGCATCCTGGGCGAGCCGACCGGGATGCAGGTCGCCCCCTGGCACGGGGGCACGGTGTGGTTCAAGATCACGACGCGGGGGCTGATGGGCCATACCTGCTACGGCGACTACACGGCCAGCGCCATTGAGCGCATGGAGCGCGTGCAGGCGGCCATCCGCAAGTGGATTCCCGAATACAGGGGGCGCAACGAGTTCCTGGGGGAGCGTCCCCACGTCAACGTGGCCGCCATCGAGGGGGGATGGCCCTATCGTTGCGCGCGCTCGCCCGTGGAGTGCCGCCTTTACGTGGACGTCCGCCTCGTGCCGGGCCAGAAGATTCAGGACGCGCAGGCGGAGTTCAAGGGCGTCATCGAGGGCGTGAACCGGGAGCATCCCGACGTCGAGGCCAGGGTCGAGGTGTTCTGCTCGCATCCCCCCTCGGGCATCCCGGTCGATTCGCTGCCTTCCAAGGCCATGATTCGCGCGCACGAGGAGGTCATGGGCGAGAAGCCCAACGTCATCGTCAAGACCTCCTACCTCGACGGCGCCCACATGAACCGCTACGGCATTCAGACCATCACGTATGGGCCGGCCGGCCACACCACGACGACGGACTACGGCTGGAACGCCGACATGGGCGAGCACGTCAACGTCAAGACGCTGGTGAAGGCGACCAGGGTCTATGCGCTGGCGGCGCTGGACATCTGCTCGCGGGATCGGGACCCGGCCGCCATCCCTCCGGATCCCTACGCGAACCTGCCCGAGCCCGGGCAGATCGAACTTCTCACGGGCTGAAGGCCCGGGCGGGGGAGCTTCCGGTGGCGTCGGTCGATAAAGCGCGGGGCAGCTCCGGCGGGGCGGCGGGCGGCGGGAGGCGGCTCGGCCCCCCGAACTGGGGCGTCGTCCTGCGGAACTCCGGCAAGGCGCTCTTCCAGATGGCCGCGCCCCTCATCGGGTTGCTCGTCCTGTGGGAGCTGCTCGCCCATTCGGGGACGCTGCATCCCGTCCTGTTTCCTCCCCTCGAAACCATCTGGCTCACGATGGTGAAGCAGGCGCGCTCCGGCATCCTCTGGCTCGACATCTACGTCTCGCTCTACCGGCTGCTGATCGGCGCGGCGCTCGCCATCGTTTCGGGGACCATGGTCGGGCTGTGGATGGGAATGAGCCAGACGGTGGAGCGGGTTCTCGCGCCGCCGATGTATTTCTTCCTGGCCGTGCCGGGCCTCGCGCTGTTTCCCATCGTCATCCTGTGGTTCGGGCTGAGCGACTTCACCCTCATCTCCGTGCTGTGGTTCGAGGGCATGATCACCGTCATGGTGAACGCCTGGACGGGCGTGAAGACGGTGGACGCCTCCCTCATCCGCGCGGGCCGCGCCATGGGCGCGAAGGGGATGACGCTCTTCTTCCAGGTGATGGTTCCGGGGGCGCTGCCGAGCCTCATCGCGGGCTACCGCATCGCCTTCAGCCGCGCCTGGCGCATCGTCGTGACCGGCGAGATGATCGTCGCCCTCGAGGCCGGCCTGGGCTTCCGCATTTTCTCCGCCCGCGACTTCCTCGCGGCGGACATGATGTACGGCGGCGTGGTGGTCGTCGGCATCCTGGGCGTGATCGTGGAGCGCGTCTGCCTGCGGAGCATCGAGCTGGCCACGGTCCAGCGGTGGGGAACGCTGCGCGAATAGGAGCGAGCTTTGTCGAATCCGGGCGCCGTGAAGCTTCAGGTCAGCGGTCTGGGCAAGGTCTTCACCATCGACGAGGGGTGGGGGCGGAGCACGGACATCACCGCCCTCGAGGGGGTGAACTTCGAGGTGCGCGGCGGCGAATTCATCTCCCTGATCGGGCCGAGCGGGTGCGGCAAGAGCACCCTCCTGATGATCGTGGCGGGCCTGTATGAGAAGACGGGGGGCGATCTCGTCCTGGACGGCCGCCGCATCGACGGCACGGGCTTCGACCGGGGCGTCGTGTTCCAGGAATTCGCCGTCTTCCCCTGGCTGACGGTCGCCGGAAACGTCCGCTTCGGAATGCGGATGAAGGGAATCCCGAAGCGGGAGCGCGACGCCGTCGTCGATCGCCTCCTGCGGCTCGTGGAGCTCGAGGGCTTCAAGAACGTCTATCCCTACCGGCTCTCGGGGGGGATGAAGCAGCGCGTCGGCATCGCGCGCGCCCTCGCCTTCGACCCCGAAGTCATGCTCATGGACGAGCCCTTCGGCGCCCTCGACGCCCAGACCCGCTCGAGCCTCCAGCAGCTTCTCGTCCAGGTGTGGATGGAGACCCACAAGACCGTCCTCTTCGTGACCCACAGCGTCCGGGAGGCGGCCTATCTCTCCGACCGGGTGCTCCTGATGTCGCCGCGCCCCGGCCGGGTGGCGGAGGAGATCAAAATCGATCTGCCGCGTCCGCGCGACGCCCTTTCGGTGGAGTTTCTCGCCTGCGAGCGGAAGGTGGCCGAGACGCTGGCGCGGCTGACGGGGCAGTCCGACGGCGGCCCCGCGTGGGTGACGGACTGAACTGCAGCCAGAGGAGAGCGCGAGAGATGATCAAAAGACAGTTCATGCAGCCCGAGGACATGTGGTCCCGCGTGGAGAACGGCGAGCTGCTCTACGTGCCCGTGGTGACGATTCACGGCGCGGATCACGCCCACGTCTATCTTTCCGGCCAGGTGCCCCGAAGGCCCTCGGGCGAGGTGGAGGGCGTGGGCGACATGCGCGCCCAGATACGGGTCACCTGCGAGAACATCGGCAAGGGGCTGGCGCACGCGGGCGCGACGTTCGACGACATCGTCCGCTCCACGACGTATGTGACCGACATCATGGAGTATTACAGGCACTCGGACGAGCGCTTCAAATACTTCAAAAACGTTCGTCCGGCCAGCACGCTCATCGAAATCTCCCGGCTCGGCCCCCCCGACGCCCTGATAGAGATAGAGGTAGAGGCCATCATCGAGCCCGAGCGCCTGCGCGCCGCGCCCTAGGCGGGATTCCGGGGGAGGCCGGCGGGCGAGGATCGCCCGCGCTTCCCGCGAGATTCTCTCCGCGGCGGCGCGCTCCCCGGTCGTCTTTCGCGGCCGGAAGCCGGATTTGCTCCCTTCAATCCGCGTGGGATAATATCGCCCGCGAATCCGCCCTGAAGTCCGGGAGACCCACCGCGATGGCGACGGCGGCCACGACCGAGCCGGTCTTCAACTCCGCGTTCGGCCGCGCCCTGCGCGGAAAGCACCCGCTCTGGAAGGACGCGATAGGCGTCGAGCGCACCGGCGTCCTGCTGGGCGCGCCGGGCAGGCAGCCGGACATCCTCCTCGCGCCTTCGGGGAGTTCGCCCGTGGCGATTGAGGCGGAGTTCGCCCCCGCCGCCACGGTGGAGGCCGACGCCGCCTCTCGGCTGGGCGCGAACCTGGAGGGCGACGGCGGAAGGATAGAGAACGCCATCGCCCTCCGCATCCCTTCCGAGCTGCGGACCGTCCGCCAGAACGAAATCGAGGACGCCATCGGGCGGGCGGTCTTCGCCTACTGCGTTCTTTCCGAGACGAAAGCCGGGGGACGCCGGCGGTGGCCCGAAAGCGGCTGGCTCCACGGCGGCGTGGACGACGTGGCGAACTGCCTGGAGTCGGTCTCCCTCTCCGAGTCCCTCATCTCCAGGACGACGGACGTGCTCGAGGAGGGCGTCACCCAGGCCGCCAACATCCTGAAGACGGCGGAGGAGCCCATCCACCGGAGCATCGCCGCCCATCTCCACCAGGCGCCGGGCGAGCAGACCAACCGCATGGCGGTCGCCATCATGGCCAACGCCGCCGTGTTCCACACGCGCATCGAGGGGCGGGAGGGCGTCCCCCTGCTGGACGACCTGAAGGGCCCGACCGGATTCTACAAGATAGGGGTCCTCGACTGCTGGCGGTGGACCATGGAGAACGTCAACTACTGGCCGATTTTCAGAATCGCGTCGGACCTGCTGGCGAAGGTGCCGACGATTCAGGCGAACCGGATGCTGAACCGCCTCTACGGCATGGCGGGCAAGCTGGCGGACATGGGCGCGGCGAGCCTGAACGACCTCTCGGGGCGGATGTTCCAGAAGCTCATCGCCGACAGAAAGTTTCTCGCCACCTTCTACACCCTGCCGGTGTCCGCCGCCCTGCTGGCGGAGCTCGCCGCCTCCCGGCTACGGACGGACTGGGAAAGCGCGGACGCGGTGAAGGGCCTGCGGGTCGCCGACCTCGCCTGCGGAACGGGAACCCTCATCGGCGCCCTTTATCACGCCGTTCTCGCCCGCCGCCGCCGGGCGGGAAGCGACGACGCCGAGATTCACTCCGCCATGATGGAGGAGTCCCTCTACGCCTTCGACATCATGCCCGCCGCCACGCATCTGGCGGCCTCCACCCTCTCGAACGCCCATCCCGCCGTCCTCTTCGGAACCACCCGCATCGTCACGATGCCCTACGGCTACGACGAGAACAGGCACCCGCACATCGGCTCGCTGGAGCTCATCGTCCACGAGCAGGCGACCTCCCTCTTGAGCCTGGGCGGGGAGCGGGTCGCCGGCCGCCCGGGCGCGGAGACGGAGGAGGCGAGCAGGGCCGTCGGCGTTCCGCATGAATCGATGGACGTCGTGATCATGAATCCCCCCTTCACGCGCCCGACCAACCACGAGACGGCGGAGGTGCCGGTGCCCTCCTTCGCCGGCTTCAGCACTTCGGACGAGGAGCAGAAGGCGATGAGCTCCCGACTGAGGCTGATGCGCGGGCGCCTCCCGCATCCCGCGGGCCACGGAAACGCCGGGCTGGCGTCGAACTTCATCGACCTGGCGCACGCCAAGCTCAAGCCGGGCGGCGTCCTCGCGCTGGTGCTGCCGGCGACCTTCGCCCAGGGCGAATCGTGGGAAGCCGCGCGGAATCTTCTGGCCGAGCGCTACAGGGACGTAACCGTTGTCACAATCGCGACTGACGGGCCGACCGACCGGGCGTTTTCCGCCGATACCGGAATGGCGGAAGTGCTGGTCGTCGCCACCAGACGGGACGAAGAAGACGAAGACGGCGAATCGACCTTCCAGTTCGTCAATCTTCATCGGCGTCCGGTTCATCATCTGGAGGCGGTGGAACTGGCGAAGTTCATGGCGGGGACGGATCGCCGGCCGGGGACGGGGAGTATCGTTTTCGGCCGCGAGGGCAGGAGCGGCGAGATCGCGGTCGGGGGCAGCTACATCAACGCCGAACAATTCCACTGCGGCTGCGCGGGTCTGGCGCATCATCATCTCGCCCGCTTCATGCTTTCGCTCGCGGAAGGCGAATTGCTGGCGATCAGACGAAACAGGGCGGCGGGCATACCCTTGACGAGCCTGAAAAACCTGGGCGAGCGGGGGCTGCTCAGCCGCGACCTCACCGGCGCGCCGCCGAGGGGGCCGTTCAAGAAGATTCCGTTGTCGCCGGGGCAGTTGCCGGCCTATCCCGCGCTCTGGACCCATGACGCGCGCCGGGAGCGCTCCTTCATGGTGGAAGCGGACTGCGAATTGCGGAGCAGGGAGGGGAGCGAAGAGCAGGCGGCCGATGTCTGGCAACGCTTCGCCTCCCGGCTTCATCTGACGGTTAATTTCCAGGTCAACTCGCAAAGCCTGGCGGCCTGTCTGACGCTGGAGAAAACCCTGGGCGGCACAGCCTGGCCGAACTTCATTCTGGAAGACATCGAACATGAAAAGGCCGTCCTGCTCTGGTTCAATTCGACCTTGGGCCTGATGGGTTACTGGTGGGCGGGGACAAGGCAGCAACTTGGCCGGACGAGGGTCCAAATCACGACTATTCCCTCCCTGCTCTCCATTGACGCCCGAAAATTCGACAAGAGCTCCTTGCGCAAGGCGGATTCTCTTTTCGAGCGGTTCCGCGGCGTCGAGTTTCTCCCCGCGAACGAGAGCTACCGCGACCCCGGCAGAAAGGCGCTCGATGAGGCTCTGCTCGTGGATCTGCTCGGTGTTCCGGCGGAGCTGATGGACGATTTCGACCTCGTTCGCCGCCAGTGGTGCGCCGAGCCGAGCGTGCACGGGGGCAAGAAGACGCGGCTCCGAGCGTGAACGCGGCGGCCCCGCCCGAACGCGTGACGCCCGCCCCCCGGCTCGCGGTCGGCGAGATTTACCCCCCGCGCGGGATCGTGTAGATTCTCCTCATCGCTCACCCCAAAATTCCGGAGCCCTCCGAATGGATGAACTCAGGGTATTGTCCGTGTGCGGAAATCTGGGCTACGGGTTTCCCGAAGCCTCTCTTGCGAACGGCATCGCGCGCGACCCGCACTTCATGGGGGCGGACAACGGCTCCACGGACGCCGGGCCCTATTATCTCGGAAGCGGCGATCAGCTCACGAAGCGCGAGCAGATATTGCGCGACCTGGGCTTTTCGCTCGCCGCCGCCAGAAGGAAGAGGATACCCTACGTCATCGGCTCGGCGGGGACGGCGGGCGGCGACCCCCACGTGGACAGCGTGCTCGACGTGATGCGCGAGCTGGCGCGGCGCGACGGCCACCGCTTCAGGCTCGCGGTCATTCGCTCGGAGATGGACAGGGCGCTCCTCAAGCGCGCCGTCCGGGAGGGCCGGACGCGCCCTCTCGGCAATCTTCCCGAACTCACCGAGGAGATGGTGGACGAGAGCGTCCGCGTCGTCGGCCAGATGGGGCTGGACCCCTTCACGCGGGCGCTGGAGGGGGGCGCGGAGGTCGTTCTCGCCGGACGCTCCTGCGACACCGCCATCTACGCCGCCTACGCCGCCATGCGGGGCTTCGACCTGGGCCTCGCCTTCCACATGGCGAAGATCATCGAGTGCGGCGCGCAGTGCGCCCTGCCCATCGGGGCGAACGACTGCATTCTGGGCGCGTTGCGCGGGGATCACTTCACGCTCGAGCCGATGAACGAGAAGATGCGGGTGACGCCCGGCTCCGTGGCCGCCCACATGATGTATGAGCAGCCCGACCCCTGTCTGTTCCACGAGCCCGAGGGGACAGTCGACCTCGCGGATTCGGCCTTCGAGCAGCTCGACGAGCGCCGCGTGCGGGTGAGCGGCAGCCGCTTCACGCCCGCCCCGAAGCCCACCATCAAGCTGGAAGGGGCGCGCCTCAGGGGCTATCGGACGATCACCGTGGCCGGAATGACCGACCCGCGCCTCATAGCGAGCCTGGACGAGGTGGAGGCGAGCGTGAGGGAGACGGTCGCCGAGATGGTGCGGGGGTCGCTGGCGCCCGGGGACTACGAGCTGCGCTTCATCTTCTACGGGCGGGACGGCGTGCTGGGCCGCCCGGCGCCGGCTGCGGCGAACGGGGCGGCGCGCCCCCGGGAGGTCGGCGTGGTCATGGAGGCCATCGCGCGGGATCAGCGGACGGCGAACGCCGTCCTCTCCCTGGCGCGGAGCGGCTTTCTGCACTGCGGCTTCGAGGGGCGCAAGGCCACCGCGGGCAACCTCGCCTTCCCCTTCTCGCCGTCCGACTTCGAGGGCGGGCCGGTCTATGAGTTTCACATCTACCACCTGATGGAGCTCGAGGACGCAGGCGCGCCGTTCGAGGTCGAATACGCGCAGGTGGGCTGAGGATGGAGCGGCTCTACGACCTGGCCGAGGTGCTGCGCAGCAAGAACGCGGGCCCCCTGAGCATCACCATCGATCTGCTGTTCCCCGACGAGGCGGCATACAGGCGGGTCGCCGACAGCGAGGCGCTCTCGCCCGGCGTCGTCGCCGAGCTCTACGAACTGGCGGTCGAGGACGTGAGGATCATCCATTTCGACGCGGCCAACGCCATCAAGATCACCCTGCCGAGAAAGGGGCCGACCTCGGGCGCGCCGGGCGACCGGGACGTCTACGGCGCCCAGCAGCACGGCCCCCTGCTCGGCGTCATGATTCCCTGAAGCCGAAGCCCCGGCGGCCGCGCGGCGCCGGGGGACGAGGAGGCCTCCCCGATGGACGTCGAACGGGTCATTGCGCGAATCGAGGAGGATTTCGAGTCCTCCCACCTCGAGCGTCTTCTGAAATACATCCGCCAGCCGAGCGTCTCCGCCCTGAACCTCGGAAACGAGGAGATGGCGCGGATGCTGGCCGAGGAGATCGCCGAGGCCGGCGGCAGCGCGGAGGTGGTGGAGACTTCGGAGTTTCCCGTCGTCTTCGGCTTCATCGACGAGGGCGCGGAGCGGACGCTCCTCTGTCACGGCCTCTACGACGTGACGCCGGCGGAGGAGCCGAACTGGATGAACCCGCCCTTCGAGCCGCGCGTCCGGGAGCTGGAGGGGCTGGGGCGCTGCGTCGTGGGGCGCGGCGCGGAGGACATGAAGACGGGCATCGCCTGCGCGATGAACGCGGTGTTCGCCGCGCGCGCCGCCGGCGAGAGGCTGCCGATCAACCTGATGTTCGTCCACGAGGCGTCCGAGCTCGGAAGCGGCGGAATCATGGACTTCTTCCCGCGCTACCGGGAGAGGATGCGGAAGGCGGACGCCGTCTGCTGGCTCTGCCCCATGGCGCACGCCGACGGGACGCCCATCGTCCCCCTGGGGCTCAAAGGCAACCTGATGGGCAGGCTCTTCTGCCGTCCGGGGGCGTGGGGCGGGCCGACGGGTAACGAGATTCACGCCCTCCACGCCAACTGGGTGGGCAATCCCGCCGAGCGCCTGGCCGAGGCGGTCGTCCATCTGCAGGCGAGGCTGGGGGAGATATACGAAAGCGGCGCGGGGTGGACGCCGAGCGCGGCGCAGGAGGCGCTCTGCCGGGAGCTTGCGGCGCGCATGGACCCCGAAGCGCTCAGGCGAACCCTGGGAGTCGAGCGGCTTCGCCGGGAGGATTTTCGCGCCGCCCTCCGCGCCCACCTGTTCAAGCCGGAGTTCACCCTCATCGGGCTTCAGGCGGGCTTCATCGGCGAGGGAAAATCCGTCAAGGTGAGCATCCCCTCCGAGGCGCAGGCGGTGGTGAACATGCGCTTTCAGCCGGGGGAGGATCCGGACGAGCGCATAGAGAACGTCCGCGCCATCCTCGCCGAGGGCGGCTACGGCGACGTGGAGTTCGTCGTGAACAACCGCTACGCGGGCGGCGGAACGGCGCCGGATCACCCCCTCGTCGCGTGCGTTCTCGAGGCGCACGCCGCCATGGGCGCGGACCCTGAGGTCTGGCCCGCGCATCCGGCGGGGATGCCGGTCGCGCTGTGGACGGAAGGTCTGGGCGTTCCCTGGATCGGCGGGCTTCCCTGCCACGCCATGAACAAGCACGCGGCGAACGAATACGCGCAGACGGCGGGCGTCCTCCGCGCCGAGAAGTTCCTGGCGCGCCTCTTCGAGGGCTTCTCGCGGCTCTCGTATTGACGGGAGGCGGGGGCGTCCGCGTTCTCTCTTTCCTCAAAGCGGCGCGGGACGCGAACGGCCCCGGAAGGCGTATCAATAAGAGGGCGGCCGCTTGCCGGGCGAGGCGCCCGGCGCGGGAGACCCCTTATTACTTCAGCCCGGGGATGTCTCGGGAATCGGGGTGAAAGGATTCGGCAGGCCGTGAAGCGCCGTGGTCGGGCTTGGAAAGCGTTGAGCGACCCGACCTGAAGAGTTCTCCGAATGGCTCGACCCCTGTCCGGGAGAAGCGCGCGGCTCCGCAACAGGCGGGCCCCGCCTTTTGAAAAAACGCACCCGGTCCGAGAATCACCCGCTTCCCGCAGGCGGCCAGACGCGCTCTCCCAGGCTGGGAGAGCTGGGGGCGTGAACCAGGGTGCTCACCGCCCGGCGCGAGCGGGGTATCTTCTCCGTGATGAAGTTTTCCCGGAGGGATTCGAGGGAGACCCACTCGTAGAGAATGCCGTGTTTGGCCCAGCCGGAAACCGAAACCAGATTGCGCGCCCCGACGCATCCCTTCATCCTCGTCAATCTGGGCATTCGCTCCTGGGCGTACCAGCACCCCAGCTCATCCTCGTTTTCAACGGCGTTGACGTTGAAGGTTCCGAACTGGATGCCGGGGCCCGGCGTGAGGCCCGGCGCGCGGGTTTTCGCCTCGGGGCCATCGATCCGGTTGTGCTCCATGAAAATGCACGAGCGCGCGTTTTTTCGCCGCCCTAGCATTTCGCGCTCCTCCAGGGTCATCTTCTCCTCCATCTGCTCGGGAGACGGGTCGAGGAAAACGCTTGGCCCCGGCGCGCCGAAAAGCATCAAATACTGAATGCCCGCCGGGACGCTTTCGTCCTCGGTGTGATGGACGATTCCTCGAATGCGCTCCTCGCGCTCCCGGGTCGCGACGTTCTTCACGTGCGCCGCCCACAGGTAGCCCGGGCGCGCGAGCGCGTCGGGGATATGGACTTCGTGAAGCCAGGAGAGATATTCGGCTTCTCCTTCCCGGGCGAGGTCATACCAGACCGCCCAGATTCCTCTGTCCATTTATCGACTCCCCCTCATATACGCTCCCGACGCGCTCGCTGCTTCAAGGTGGGCGGGGCAATTCCGGGCAGGTTACCACATGTCTTATGGGAGGAGGGATGGAAGGGAGCTTCCCGCAGGGGGAGTCCGCTTTTGATTGGCGGGTTGACGCTCGGGGCGATTCCTGCTAGACCTCATCGCACAAGCGAGAAAGATGAAGAAGCGGCGGCGCCTCCAGGAATCGGAGCTCCGTCCTCGAAGGCGGCGTGAATGAGGACGGCGCGCGTTCCATCTCCACGGAGGGAGGGGGCATGCGAAAAGCCGATGTCTGCGCGGCGATCGTTTTTTTGCTCTACAGCGCCGTCGGCTTTTTCTACATCATCCCGACGCAGATTCAGTATGCCATTCCCCCGGAAGATGTTTCCAACGCGGTTTTTCTGCCCACCTTCTTTCCCACCTCTTCCGTCGTCGTCTTCGCGCTGGTCAGCGTCATGTTCCTTTTCGGGGCGCTCAGAAGAAGCGAGGGGCGGCCGCAGGCGCTCGCTAGCAAAAGGGCGTTGCTGCAGGTGTGCGCGGTCTTCGCCGCCTGCTACGTCTATGTCGAGTCTATGGCGTATTTCGGCTTCCTGCTGAGTTCTCCGGTTTTTCTCGCCGCCTTGATGATGTTCATGGGAACGCGCGACTGGCGATACGTCGCGCCCATGGCCGTTTTGTTTCCCGTCGGGGTGAATTATTTCTTCTGGTTCGCCTTCAAACTGGCGCTGCCCCAAGGCAGCCTTTTCCATTAAGAGGGCGCATGTTCGAGCAAATCATCCAGGGAATCTCGATGGCGCTCACGTGGCAGGGTCTGGCCATGATCGCGGTGGGCGTCTTCGTGGGCATCACGGTGGGCGCCATTCCGGGCCTCACCAGCGTCATGGCGACGGCGATTCTGGTTCCCTTCTCCTTCTTCATGCCGCCGGTTCTGGGCATCCCCTTTTTGCTGGGCATCCACAAGGGAACGCTCTTCGGAGGTTCCATCCCCGCCATCCTGGTGAACACGCCGGGAACGGCGCCCGCCGCCGCGACCTGCATGGACGGATTTCCTCTGGCGCAAAAGGGCGAAGCCCGGAGCGCCATTCAAATGGCGCTGTATTCCTCCACCATCGGAGACACCTTCAGCGATCTCGTTCTTATTCTGGCGGCGCTTCCGCTGGCCGCGGTGGCGCTCCTGTTCGGGCCGGCCGAGTTTTTCGGACTCCTGCTGATGGGCATGGCCATCATCTCCAGCGTGACGGGAGCCTCCGTGGTGAAGGGCGTGCTCTCCGCTCTGATCGGCCTCCAGCTCGGGATGGTGGGCACGGATATCATTTCGGGAGGGGAGCGCTTCACGTTCGGCCTTCCCGGCCTGGCCGAGGGAGTGGGGGTGGTGCCCCTGCTCATCGGGCTTTTCGCCGTCAGCGAGGTTTTCATCCAGGCGGAAAAGCGGGCCGTCGATTTGGCGCGCCCGCCCGAAGCCCTGCGCCTGCAGGGGGGCAGGACGCTGAAGATCGCCGAGGTCTGGAACTCCGCTCGGACCATCGTGCGCTCGTCCATGATAGGCACCTTCGTCGGCGCGATTCCGGGGACGGGGGCGGCCATCGCCACCTTCGTCAGCTACGCGGCGGCGAAGCGGGCGGCGAAGCGGCCGGAGGAGTTCGGCCGCGGCAGCTATGAGGGCGTCGCGGCCTCCGAGGCGGCCAACAGCGCGGTCGCGGGCGCGGACCTGATACCCACCCTGACGTTCGGAATCCCGGGCGACCCCAGCGCGGCGATTCTCATGGGCGCGTTCATCGCCCAGGGGCTGCGGCCGGGGCCAAGCCTTTTTCAGGAGCACGCCCCCGTCATGTACGCCATCTTCACGCTGCTCCTCCTGGGGAACCCCATCATGCTGATCCAGGGCTGGCTGCTCACGGGCATGTTCGCCAAAATCGTCACCATCCGTCAGTCGATACTGGTGCCGGGGATCATTCTCTCCTGCCTCGTGGGGGCGTACGTCTATCACAGCAACTTGGGGGATCTCGTTCTCGCGCTCGTCGCGGGCCTGTTCGGCTACGGACTCCGGAAGCTGAAGTTTCCCATGGCCCCGCTCGTCATCGCGTTCATCCTCGCGCCCCGGGCGGAGGAGGCCCTGCAGCAGGCGCTCATCATTTCACGGGGCGATTATTCCATTTTCCTCACCCGTCCCATCGCGGCTTTTTTCATCGGCATGACCGTGCTGATGCTGGCGTTGAGCATTTGGAGGCGTCCCTGGGCTTCGACGCTGAAGCCGCAGGCGCCGGTCGATTCAGCCCTTCCAAAGGAGGAATCAAGATGACGCGCAAATCGTGGAGCATCGCCCTGGCGGCGATTCTGTCGCTCGGACTTCTCGCCTTCGCCGCCCCGCCCGCCGGAGCGGAGAAGTATCCCTCGAAGCCCATCAAGATCATCGTGCCCCTCGGCGCGGGAGGTTCGCACGATCTCCACGCGCGCGCCGTGGCCAGCGTGCTGCACCAGTACATCGGCCAGCCCGCGTTCGTGCAGCTCATGCCGGGCGGCGGCGGAAAGATAGGCATGGGCGCGCTCAAGCGGGCCAGACCCGACGGCTACACCCTCGCGATGGGCGCGAACAGCCATCTTTACATGTCCCCTCACGTGAAGGACATGGGCTTCGATCCCTTCAAAGACTTCATCCCCGTCTTTCAGATCAACGAGCTCCCCTACCTGCTGGTCACGCTGGGGAACAAGCCGTGGAAGAATTTCAAGGAATACATCGCGGCGGCGAGAAAAAGCAAAGGCAAGATCATGCACGGCTCCACGGGAACGTATGGCCTCAGCCACACGATGCTCATGAAGATCGCCTACGACATGAAGGTGACGCTGAACCACGTTCCCTTCCGCGGGGGCGGCCCCGCCATGCTCGCCATGCTGGGCGGACACGTGGACACGTCGGGAGCCAACCCGGCGACGGGGGGCGTCCTCTCGAACTACAAGTCCGGCAAGATCCGCATTCTGGGCGTCGCCGCCGCGAAGCGCTTCCCGCTTTTCCCGGACGTTCCGACCTTCAGGGAGCAGGGGGTGGATCTTCTCCTCTCCTCGAAGCGCATCATCATGGCGCCCGCCGGAACGCCCGCGGATCGAATCGAGATTCTGACGAAGGCGCTGCTCAAGATGGCCAAGGACAAGACCTTCAAGCGCCTTCTGAAGAAGATGGGCGTTCGTTCGCAGCCGCTCGTCGGGGAGAAGCTCCTGAAGGAGCTGAAGGCGGAATACAACAGCAACAAGAACATTTACAAGAACGCCGGGGTCAAGATCAGGGAGTGAGGCGCGGACGCGCGAGGGAGGCCGCCGGTCATGGCGGGGGCGGATGCTCGCGCCCCGCCCGCGGCGCTTTCAGGGACGAGGCGGCGCGGGGAGCGGATGGGAGACTCGAGCGGCCCATCCGGCCGCGGGCCGGAGATCGCGGCTCCCGGAGAGGGATGGAAATCAGGGTGAAGTTCTTTTTTCGCGACGGGAGCGAGTCGATGGTCATTTGTCCGCCGTCCCGGCTGAGGGGCGGGGCTCGTCCGTGCGCCGCCTGAGCGATCGCCTGGTGGCGGAGACGGAATATCTCTGGGCGAACGTGGGCGCCGGGATTACCGGGGAAGGCGTGGTTCTCATCGATTGTCCCGTGCGGCCCTCGGATTCGCGCCGCTGGCGGGACGAGCTCGCGTCTCTCAGCCCCAAGGGCGTCCGCTGGCGCATTTCGACGGATTATCACGGCGATCACGTCATCGGCGCCGCGTTCCTCGAAGATGAGGGAATCGTTTCGATCGCTCCCGCGCGCGCGTTCGAGGAGCTCGCGGCGCGAGGCGCGGCTCCCTCGCCGGCCGCGAAGCCTTCATCAGCGCCTTGAACGACATGGGGGAGCCCGACGAGGCGAATGAAATCGCTGAAGCCGTCCTCCCCCTGCCGCAGGTGTGCTTTGAAAAAGAGATGACGCTTCACCTCCATCCCCTGACGTTCGAGATTTTCTGTCTGGGCGGCCACACCCCCGCCTGCAGTTCGGTGCACGTGCCCGAGGAGGGGGTCGTCTTCACGGGCGACGTGATGATCAACGAGCCGGGCCCGGGAATGCGGGAAGCCCGCTTCCGGCAATGGATCGAGGCGCTCCGGCGAATCGAGAGCCTGCCCGTGGAGCACGTCGTCCCCGGGCATGGGGAAATATGCGGCCTCGACGAGGTGCGGGGACTCAGGAACGATTTTGAGGAGATGTGGGGGATCATGGAAAGCCTGGTGAGCGGAGGAATGAGCCGGGAAGAAGCCGCCGCCGCGCCCGCGTTCGAGAAATTCTTCTGGTCGGACGAGTCGCGGGGCGCGTCCTGGATCGAGCACAGGAGAAGAACCTTTCGGCGGGGGCTCGACAATCTCTACGCGGAAGTGAGGGAGGGAGCGGGACATGCGGGCTGAGGAGAAGAGGCTGGGCCGCGTCTTTCATCTGGAGTTCGACGAGGATGACGACTTCTTCGAGGAGTTCAACCGCTTCGTGAAGGAGGAGAACGTCCGATGCGCCTCGCTCATCGTGTTCGGCGCGCTGAAGGAATCCGACCTCCGCGCGGGCTTTCGGGAAATCATCGGGCCTTCCTCGCGGCGCCGCTTCCACGACTGGCGCGAATTCGCCGCCGTGGGGAACGTCAGCTGGCCGCGGAAGCCTCCCGCCGTTCTGGAGGATGAGGCGTGGGATGAGCCCCAGCCCTACGTTCACCTTCATCTGGCGCTGAGCGGGGGGCCCTATCAGCCCGGAGAGGTCCTGGTCGGCCATTTGAGCGGCGGAATCGTCAAGGGCGCGTTCGCCGAGGTTCACGAGTTCATCTGAGCGCGGAGCGCTTCATGGAAGCGGAGCGAAGAATTCAGGAGAGCCTGGACAGGAGCGAGATCAAGGACGTCGTTTCGATAGTGAATTACGCGCGCGATTCCGGGCTTTGGGAGGAGTTGCGGACATGCTATCACCCCGACGCCACGCTCACCACCTCTTGGTTCACCGGGACGCGGGACGAATTCATCGATGCCGCCCGGAAGATGAAGATCGCCCGCCATCCGGGAGAGAGCCAGAAGCATACCGTGACGAACCCCTGGGTTCGCCTCAGGGGCGACCGCGCGGCGGCGGAGCATGACCTGATTCTCTACCAGAGAAGGCTGATCGACGGGGCGGAGCTGGATTTCACCACCTGGAGCCGCGTCGTCGCCCTGCTCGAGAAGCGCGAGGGCGCATGGCGGATCTGGAAGCGAACAAACATCTATGAAAAGGACAGGATGGACCCCTGCAGGCCCGATGAGCTGCCCGCTTCGTTTTACGCCTCCATCGACTTGAAGGGATACCCCCGCGCCATTCGCTATCACTGCTGGCGAAACGCCGGCATCGGCCATCCCCCCGCCCCGAACCTCGTCCTCAAGAACAGCGCGGAGGAGCGCGCCGTCCGAGAGGAGGCCGAGAGGTGGCTCGCGGGGGGCTGAGGCCCGGTCTCGTCCCTGCTTGCCATCAACTACCCGTCAATTAAATTTATGCAACGAAATCAGTAGGTTATGGGATTTTTCGGGATGTTTTCCCGTTTTCCATCAACTAAAAAGGCGTCATTTTGACTGCATGAGCGTCTCGATAAAGCATTTCGCGTGAGGGGACGCTTCCTGAACTTTGGCCGGATCCAGCGTCGCCAGAATATCGAAGCCGTGCGAGCCCTTGTCGTAGCGGCGTTTCGCAGTCTCTCGGGCGGCTTGCCCGAGGCCGTCAAGAACGTCCTTTTTGGAAATCTCTTCGATTTGCGGATTCGCCGGCAGCGCGCTCTCCCGAAAACCCTGGCCATAAAACTCCCCGAGCGCGTTCTTGTCCGCAAGAAACCAGGACTCCATAACCTGCACCATGAAATGGCACTGATCATTGCTCGCCTCGCTGGGTCGTTCCCATGAGTCATGCTCCCGCTCTTCAAGGTGTTGCCATGGGTCTTTTGCTCTTATCGGGTCTTCGGAGTCCACGAGAAGGATGGCGGTTGAATCCTTGACGTTCTGAATATGAAACTTGAATCTTTCGTAAGCGTCCCTGCGAGTGCCGCAGGCAACGATTCCCGGCATTCGTCCGCTCAATCCCGCCTTCTCGATAAAAATCCTGAAGCCTTTGCGGCACGCCGTTCTCTGCGATGTCCGCGCGCCGCCGCCTTCTACGAAGAGCTTGACGCTCACCACCGATTTCCCCCGATCTCTCCGCTTGTCCATAGCTCCCCGAGCCGATATTTTTCCAGCCAGGGTTTGAGTTCCTCCGCGTCGAGGCGGCGAAGCCGCGTCGCCCCGTCGGATTTCTCGCACACGATTACGGCTTCCGGGACGTCCGTGAGCGCGTCCACGAGAATGTCGGAGTGCGTCGTGACGAAGAGCTGGCTGCGCGAGGACGCCTCGACCAGGAGTTTCGCCACCTCCGGAATCACGTCCGGGTGCAGGCCGGTCTCCGGCTCCTCGATGCAGATAACCGGCGGCGGGTCCGGATGGCAGAGCACGGCGAGCAGGCAGAGATAGCGCAAACTCCCGTCGGAGAGCCGCGTGGCGGGCACGGGATGCTGAAGGCCCTCTTCGTGGAAGAACGTTTGGACTGCGCCGTTATTTATGTTGGGGACGATATCTTCGACCGACGGGTAGAAATCCCTTATCCGGTCCAGCATCCGGCGTTTTACGGGGGGGCGGTTTCTCAAATCGCTTAGCACCAAACCGAGATTCGAAGCGTCCTCCAGAAGGTAATGCTGTATGGAATCGACCGCTGCGGATAGACGGGGCGGCTTGTCGCGCTTGAAACTCCATTCGCGATAGAAACGGATGCGCTCGAATTGCTCGACCAGGTAGGTCAGCGCCGGATAGGAGTCGGGGTCTCGCCTCTGCGACAGAATCGACTGATCCGGAATCATTTCTTCTCGCTTCAAACCGCGCTCGCGTTCGCCCCCATCTTCATAGAAAACATTGAGCACCGGGTAACCTTCTTTATAGTCGTAATAAAGGTATGGCGTATCATTGTCCTGGTATGGCTTCTCGTTCTCTATCGCTTCGTCCTTGAGCGTGAAGCGCGAGCCGGTTTCCGTGAATGACAAGCGGTATCTGAGCGGTTGAGGTCCCTTCGGATATTCAACGGTGACGTCCACAGTCGCCGTGTTGAGGCCGGAAGCTCCCTTCCAAAACCAATCTCGGACGCCGCCACCTTTTTGAATCGGCTCTTGAATGCTTCCGGGCGCGGCCGCCAGAAGCGACAGCACTTCGATCAGGTTGGATTTCCCGGAAGCGTTCGGCCCGATGAGGACGTTCAGCGGCTCAAGAGGAAATTCATCGTCCCAGGAGTCGTAGGAGAGAATGTTGTCCAGACGGATCGTTCGGATAAACCTCTTTCCTTCCATCCCCCGATCTCCTCTCGCCGCTAATGGCGAATGGCTCCAATCTATCAGCCGTTCGCTCGAATTTGTCGAGTCGTTCGTTCATCAGCGCCCGGGCGTCGGGACGCCGGCCCCCCCCTCTACCCCCGCTTGGCGAAGAACTCCCGGAACCTGTCGGCGAGGGGGGCGGCGCGCCAGTCGAAGCCGGTGGCGTCCGCCGCCCGCTCCATCTCCTCCGCCGTCCAGCCGCCCTCCTCCGCCAGGTGATGCAGCGAGCAAATCCCGGCCCGCCCCGTCGCCTTTCAGTGGACGAAGGCGGGCCCTTGGGCCTTCGCCTCGCGCAGCGCGCGACTCACCTCGGCGAGGGAGTCCGGGCTGAACTCGACCGGCGAGACGGGGACGTTGACGTAGCGCATCCCCAGCCGCTCGGCCTCGGCGCTTGCGCGTTCGGGGGGAAGCGCGCCCTGATCCTCGTCGGGGAAGCGCGTGTTGATGATGGTCCTGACGCCTCTGGCGGCGAGGGCCTCGAGATCGCCGGGGGCGGGCTGCGAGCCGAAGGCGACATCCTCCGAAGCGTGGAAATAGTCCATGAGAAGCTCCATGCGAAAGCGGGCGCGCCGCCGTCGGCGCGCTTCCCGAAAGAGGAGAGCCGGCGGCGCGGCTAGCCGTTCGCCGCGCCCTCGACGCTGAACGGCTCGCCGTTCACCTCGACGGTGGACTTGAGGGGCACCGGCTCCGTGATGAGGCTCTCGGCGAAGCAGCCGTTCCTGGCGTTCTTGATCAGGCGGGCGAGCCTCTCGGCGGGCTCGTCCGACTCCACCCGCAGGTGGGTGTCCACGGCCTCCCACTTGTTGAACACCGTGCCCTTCAGGACGGAGCCGCCCAGGGTCTTGCGGAACCGGACGGAGACGCTCGCCCCCTTGATGGTCATCTTCATCATGTGCGCGTACCGCGACACCTGGGTGAGCAGTCAGAAGCCCGTCGCCATCGCCAGATAGGCCATCGGCGTGGGGTAGCGCCCCGTTCCGCCTATCTGCGCCCCCTCGTCGCAGAAAATCTCGTGCTCGCCGGCCACGCCGCGCTTGAGCTGGAGCGAGCCCTCGACCATCTCGACGCGGACGGTGCTGTCCGTGTAGAGGCCCCGGGCGGGGAGCTCCGGCTTGTCGATGACGCGCTCGCCGGGCGTCGTGGAGGTGCTGTGTCCGTCAATCGGCCCTTCCATGAATATCCTCCTCTCGTGGATGCGCGGTTCGGTGGTTTCCCCTTGCGCGGACAGGATAGGGCAAACGCGGGCGCGGGCATAGCTCCCGGCTCCCCGGGGCGGGAGGGGCGATTGCGGCGCCGCGGCAGGCCTGCTAAACAGAAGGCCCGCCGGTCGAATGGCGCACCCGCCTTTGGCGCGCGCAGGGAGCGGGGCGAACGCCCGCCTTTCCTTTTTTCGGGAGGAGACACCGACATGTTCAACAAGGTGCATCACATCGGGGTCGCCGTCCGCGACATGGACGCCGCCATCGCCCTCTATGCGGGCATGGGCGCGAAACTGCTCGCGCGCGAGACCTCCGCCGACGGCTCGACCGATCTGGCCATGCTCGATCTGGGCGGCGACCTCATCGAACCCATCTCGCCGCTCAGGGAGGGGACGAATCTCGCCCGGTTCATCGAGACGCGCGGCGAGGGCCTCCACCACGTGGCCTTCGACGTGAAGAACATCGACGGGGTTCTCGCGGACATGAAGGCGCGGGGCTTCGAGCTCATCGACGAGAAGTCGAGGCGCGGCTTCGGCGGGCACCTCATCGCCTTCATCCAGCCCGGGAGCTCGATGGGGACGCTCTGGGAGCTGGTGGAGGACGTCTAGGCGCCTTCTCCCGCCCCGAGCGCGGCCGCGTCTTCCGTCAGAAGACAGCAGTTGGAGACGCTTGCCCGCGCGCGCTGATTCGCCCGTCCGGAGGGAGCGCGCTCCGGAGGGCGTATGCCTTTCCCTCCGCCGGTTCCACGGCTTCGAGCGCGGCATGAGTCTCCCAAGCTCCTTTCCTCGCCCGGAAAGCCTCGTTATAGCCTCGTTCGGCGCGAAATGGCGACTTCCTCCTTCCCGGGCGAAGGGGATTCGCCGCTTCCCCCCTTCCCAAAGGCGGCGGGTCGGGGTAGGATTCAGCGGGAGCCTGCGAAGGATTCGACCGGCCGGGTCTCGCGCGGCGGGAGCCCGCGAACCCCGTCAGGTCCGGAAGGAAGCAGCGGCAAGCGGACGCTCCCGGGCGCCGCGAGGTCGCCTGGCCGGTCGGCTCCTTCGCGGGCGCGAGTCCGTTTTTCGCATCATGGCGGCCTTGTCGGCGATCAGGCGTCTCCGCCAATCGCCAGGGATGGGTTCTCGATGGCCTTCGTCGGCAGCGCGAGAAAGTGGCGCCCGCAGCGCTTCGCGGATCTCATCGGCCAAGAGCACGTCAGCCGCACGCTCACGAACGCCCTCGCCTCGGGGCGCGTCGCGCCCGCCTATCTGTTCAGCGGAACGCGCGGGGTGGGCAAGACGACCACCGCGCGCATTCTCGCCAAGGCGCTCAACTGCGAATCGGGCGAGGGGCCCCTTCCCGAGCCTTGCGACCGGTGCGCCTCGTGCGGGGAGATCGCCGGGGGGTCGCACCCCGACGTTCTCGAAATCGACGCCGCCGCCTACACCGGCGTGGACAACGTGCGCGAGCTGCGCGAAGGGCTTCGCTACCATCCCGCGCGCGGACGCTGCAAGACGGTGATCTTCGACGAAGTCCACATGCTCTCCCGAAGCTCCTTCAACGCCCTGCTCAAGATACTCGAGGAGCCCCCGCCCCACGTCGTCTTCATCATGGCGACCACGGAGCTCAAGGGGGTTCCCGACACGATTCTCAGCCGCTGCCAGGTGTTCGAGTTCAGGCGAATCGCCTCCTCCGTCATCGCGGCGCATCTCGCCAGGATCGCGGAGGAGCAGGGCAGGAAGATGGACGAGGCGGCCGTGAAGCTGCTCGCGCGCATGGGCGAGGGCAGCATCCGCGACGCGCAGTCCCTGCTTGATCAGGCGCTGGCCTTTTCCGCCGAGGATCCGGTGTCGGCGCAGGAGGTGGAAAAGGTGCTCGGCGTTCCGGCCGGAAGCGTCTATAAGGTGCTCGTCGAGGCGGTGATCGCGCGCGACGGCGGGAGCGCGCTCGCGGAGCTCAAGGCCGTCTTCGACGCGGGCCACGACCTCAGACTCTTCTCCTCGAACCTGCTGGAGTATCTGCGCGACTGCATGGTTCTCCTCTCGGCGGGAGACGACGAGGCGCTCTTCGACGTCGCGGCGTCGGAGATCGAGGAGCGCAAGGGCGTGGCCGGCGCGATGGACTTCGCCCAGGCGCATCAGGCGTATTCCATCCTCCAGGGGGCGGAAGCCGAACTCAGAGCCTCGGATCACCCCCAGATGACGCTCGAGGTCGCCCTCCTGCGGATGTGCCAGATCGAGCCTCTGGCGGATCTGGACGCCCTGATGGAGAGGATCGAGGGCATGGGCGCGGGCGCTCCGCCCCCGGCGTCCCCGCCGCGCCGCGCGGCTTCCTCCGCCGCGCCCGCCCGGGCTTCCGGGGAAGCCCCGGGAGAGGCCGCCGCTCCCGCGCCGCCGCCTTCCCCGTCCGGGCGAACTCCTGAAGATTCGCCCGCCTCGGAGGTCGGGGCGGAGGCGTGGGACTCCGAAGCGGCGCGCCGGGTATGGGCGGACGCGGTGGAGTCCCTGCGCCCGACGCGCCGCGCGCTTTTTCGGGGCGCCGCGCTCGACCTGGAGACCGAGGGGCTCATCCGCCTCGCCCTCGCCCGCGAGAACGCGAACGCGCAGGGCCTGCATCTGGCGGAGGAGTCCCTGCCCGCGCTCGAGGCGTTCTTCAGGGAGCATTCTCCCTGGCGCGCCAGGGTCGAGCTGGCGGGGGAGGAGAACGGCGCGCGCCCGGCGGCCGGGGAAGAGGCGGCGCAGGGCGCGAAGGGGCGCGGCGGGGCGGCGAACGAGGGCGAGGACGCCGTGATTCAGGAGGTGGTCGATCTGTTCAACGGACAGATCATCGACATCCGCCCCCTGCGGACGCGAAAATCCAATGGAGCTTGAGGCCGCGCGGGCGGCGGAGGGGCGCGGCGCCCATCGGACGCCGGCCGGAACCATCTCGGGGAGGTTTTCATGTTGAAGGGCGGCATCGGCAATCTGATGAAGCAGGCGCGCCAGATGCAGGACAAGATGGCGCAGCTCCAGGAGGAGATGGCGGGCCGGACGGTGGAGGCGTCGGCGGGCGGCGGCATGGTGCGGGTGGTCGCCAACGGCGCGGGCGAGGTGCTGTCGGTGAAGATAGACCCGCAGGCGGTGGACCCGGACGACGTGGAAATGCTCGAGGATCTGGTTCGCGCCGCGTGCAACGAGGCGTCCCGGAAGGGGCGCGACATGATGTCCGAGCAGATGAAGAAGCTCACCGGCGGCCTGCCGATTCCCGGCCTGTTCTGAGCGGGGGCGGCGCGCCGCTCTCGTCCTCTTTTGACGGCGGCCGCGTTCCGGAGCGCGGCGAGGGAGCGTCATGCAGCTCAGCCGGTTTCCCGCCATCGAGGCGTGCGTCGAGGCGTTTCGCCGCCTGCCGGGGGTGGGGCCCAAAAGCGCGCAGCGCATCGTCTTTCACCTGCTGGGCAAGGACCCGGAAGCCGCGGGCGCAATCGCCGCCGCGTGCGGGCGCCTGCGCGAGGAGGTGGGGTTCTGCGCCACCTGCTCCATGCTCGTGGAGGGCGAGGCCGGCGGAGAGGACTGCGCCGTCTGCGGCGCGCGCGATCCCGGCGTCATCTGCGTGGTGGAGGAGCCCGCCGACGTTTTCGCCATCGAGCGCGCGGGAGGCGTGAAGGGCCGCTACCACGTGCTGATGGGCGTCATATCGCCCCTGGACGGCGTGGAGCCCGAGGACCTCGCCATCCCGCAGCTGATCGAGCGCGTGAAGCGCGAGGAGGTGCGGGAGGTGATTCTCGCCCTCAACCCCAACTTGGCGGGCGAGGGCACCTCGCTCTATCTCGCGGAGGTTCTCAAGCCGCTCGGGGCGCGCGTGACCCAGCTGGCGCACGGCCTGCCGATGGGCAGCCACCTCGAATACGCGGACGAGATGACGCTCACCCGCTCCCTGGAGGGACGCCGCGAGATGTAGCACAGGCGCGCTCCCGCTTGGGCGTCATCGGGGCTGAAGCCGTATGGAGATGATCCGCACCTCCTTCTCGGGCGCCCCGCCCGCCCCGACGGGCGTCTCTCCGATTCTCTCGACCACCTCCATGCCGCGCGCCACCCTCCCGAATACGGTGTGCTTGCCGGCGAGCCAGGGCGTATCCGCCAGGTTGATGAAGAACTGCGAGCCGTTCGTGTCCGGCCCCGCGTTCGCCATCGCCAGCGCGCCCTTCACCGGCGGGCGCGAGGGGAGCGTCGGGCTGAAGCGGTAGCCCATGTTCTCGTAGGCCTCCTTCAGGGTGATGCCGTTCAGGCGCGCCCGCACCTCCCCTTCGCGCGCGTCCAGGTCCGCCTGGGAGCGAATCCCCATGCCGCGGAGCAGGGGCGCCAGCAGGACGCGCCGGAAGTCGCTCTGGCTTCGCACACCGAGGAAGGGGTGGGGGCGGCCCTCCTCGAGCGCCTTCATCCCGCGCAGCCCCAGGGCGTCCGCGTTGATCTCGTCCTCGAAGCGGTAGCCGGGGCCGCCCGTGCCGTCGCCCTTCGGGTCGCCTCCCTGAATCATGAAGCCCTTGATGACGCGGTGGAACGTCAGCCCGTCGTAGAAGGGGCGCTTCGCCTCCGCGCCCGTCCGGGGGTCGGTGAAGGGGCGCGTCCCCGCCGCCAGCGCCAGGAAGTTCTTCACCGTTCTGGGCGCGGCCTCGGGGAAGAGTTCGAGGAGGACGTCCCCGAAGTTCGTCTTCATCAGGAGGAGGGGGTTTCCGGGCTTCCCGCGCTTCGTCTCCTGGGCGGGGCAGGGCGAGGCGGCGAGGAGCAGGAGGGCGAGGGCGAGTGCGGCTTTTCTCATCGGTTTCTCCGGGAGCTGCGTGAGGGGGAGCGTTCGTCCCGGCGCGCGGCCGGGCGGCCGGCGCGGGCGTCAGGGCGTCCGGCCGAAGCGCGCGGCGAGCGCCTCTTCCCGGTAGGCGAAGATGCGCTCCAGCCGCGGGCGGACGAGGAGGGCGTTCGCCGCCGTCGAGAGCGGCCCCAGCGGCAGCATGTAGTGAACGAGGTCGCGCGCCTCGACCCCGCCCTCCACCTCGCGGAAATCGTGCCGGTGATGCCAGAAGCGGTAGGGGCCGAAGCGCTGCTCGTCCACGAAGAAGCGCCCCTCCTCCACGTGGGTGATCTCGGTCACCCAGCGAATCGGAATCCCCAGGAGGGGACGCACGCGGTAGCGGATGATCATCCCCGCGCGCATCCGCGCGGGCAGCTCGTTCTCCACGGCGAGGCCCAGCTCCGGCGGGGTGATCTCCGCGAGATTGCGCGGATTCGAGAAGAAGTCCCAGGCGGCGTCCATGGACGCGGGCAGCCGCTGCGCCGCCTCCAGGCGGAAGAAATTGCCCCCCGCCCCCTTCGCGCTCCCCCCGTCTCCGCTCAAGGCTTCCTCTCCGATGCGGGCTTGCGGGGACGCGAGAAAAGCCCCCCGCGAATTTCCTTGCAACATAGCATGTATCGCGCTATGCTTCCAGCATGAGGATCGCCCACAAGGGACTGCGGCGGCTCTACGAGCGCGACGACGCCCGTCTGCTGAATCCCGAACACGTCGGGCGCATCCGCCGCGTTTTGTCCGATCTCGACTCCGCGCGCGGCCCCCGGGACCTGAACTGGCCCGGCTATCGCCTCCATCCGATGACGGGCGACATGCGCGGCTTCTGGAGCGCGCGCGTCTCGGCCAACTGGCGAATCGTCTTTCGGTTCGCTGACGGCGAGGCCGCGGACGTGGACCTGATCGACTATCATTAGGGAGGACGCCCCCATGCCCATGGCCAACCCGACGCATCCCGGCGAGAGCGTCCGCGAGGCGCTCCGGGCCGCCGAATGGACGGTGACGGACGCCGCCAAGCGGCTCGGCGTGGCGCGGAACACCCTCTCGCGCCTCGTGAACGGCCGCATGGGCGTCTCGCCGGAGATGGCGCTGGCGCTGGAGCGCGTCGGCTGGAGCAACGCCGAGTTCTGGATGCGCCGCCAGGCCGCCTACGATCTGGCGCAGGCGCGGCGCGCTCGGGGTTCGGCGGCTTAAGGCGCGCGCCCGGCTCCCTCTCTTTTCAGCGTCGGGACGCGGGCGATGGCTCCGCTAGGCGGCCGCGCGGCTGGCGGAGAGAGAGGGATTCGAACCCTCGAGGCCGGTTTCCCGGCCTACTCGCTTAGCAGGCGAGCGCCTTCAGCCACTCGGCCATCTCTCCCGGCGGTCGCGCGCGGCGGACGCTTCCCTGGCGGAGGGAGAGGGATTCGAACCCCCGGAGCTTTCGCTCAGTGGTTTTCAAGACCACCGCCTTCGCCCGCTCGGCCATCCCTCCGCGCGCCGGGGATGATACCACGCACGGGCGGGGGTGGTAAGGGCGGGGGGAGGGAGGCGTCGATATCTCTTGAATTTGACTACCGGGTGTATTAAATTTAGATATACCTCTTGGATGAAAAGGAAGGATGCTCCCATGCCGCCGCCGGAACAGCTGGAATTGCCGTCGGACACCCCGTGGAATGGGGACGCCTCGGACTCGCCGAAGAATATCTTTGTGCGGATAGGTAACTGGCTGAAAAAAGACCGTAAGCAGTGGATGTCGGAAGACTCGCTCATCGCTTCTCTCGCCGTCCTGCTGGGCGCGTTGCTGTTGGTTTTTCTTGTCGTCATGGCTTGCGACGAGCTGGAGTCGATTTATAGGTTTATGGGGCTATCGAACGATGAGGACAAAAAATTTTCGGCTCTGAAATCTCTCGGCATCGCCATGGGCGGCGTCATCCTCGCCATTCAGGCGGTGAATTCTTACAGACGATCTAAGGGGATAGAGAAAGCCGCGGATGCGCAGGCTCGTGCCGCGGATGCACAGGCTCGTGCCGTGGAGGCACAGACTAAAGCCATAGAGCAACAGACTGCAGCGAACAAAAACGACGAGGGAAGACTTCGACAGGAACGTCTGCAAAACGGTATTGAACATCTGGGGCACAATTCAAGCTCCGTGCGGATGAGCGGGGCTTACGAACTTTTCCACTTGGCGGAGGAAACCGAAAATCTGCGCAAAGTCGTGTTTGACATTCTCTGCGCGCACATCCGCCTGACAACAGGCGAGAGTGAATATCAGAACGACCACGGGTCGAAGCCCTCCGAGGAAATCCAGAGCCTGCTGAATCTGCTTTTCGTGCAACAGGAGCATGAGGTTTTCAAGGGCCTCTATGTTAATTTGGCCGGTAGCTGGCTGAACTACGCTAATCTCACAGAGGCGCGTTTATACGGAGCGGATTTGAACTCCGCCCGATTACAAGGGGCTTCTCTGAAAAATGCGCGTTTACTAGGAAGTTCCCTTAAAGGTGCATATTTGCAATCTGCGGATCTTGGTAGCGCATATTTGCAAGGAGCTGTTCTTTTTGAAGCAGGCTTACAGGGAGCCCAGATGGAAAAAGCGTGCTTGGCAGGATCTGTTATCGGCGGAGCAGGACTACAAGGAGCTAAGATTCGGGAAGTGCAACTTCAGGGAGTTAAATACCAAGTCGATTCTAATTCGTTTAAGGAGCGTATCTTGAAATCAGTGGATAAAAAGGCGGATATAAACAAAGACGAACCTAATAATAGACCTATATTTGAGGGCGGACTGGGCAAAGGCGACATAGAACGCTTAACGAAAGGTTTATCTGATAAAGATGCCCGTGGTTTAAAGGATATCCTACTAAAAACACACACTGCGGAGCGACATCATTTCATATCAGCAGAGAAGCTGGAAAATGAGGGCATCAATATCGATGCCTACACGCAAGAACAGGCCGAGGAGTGGATAGCCGAATACGAGGCGGCCATGGCGGAAGTTCCGCCGAAGAAGGAGGACGCCGGCTGATGCCCACGCTGACCTGGCTCACCCGAGACGCGGACATCGCCGCGGCCTCGCGCGCGCAGATGCTGGAGAAAATCGGCGGAGGATGAATCAAAGGCGGGCGGTTCCCGAACAGCCCCTGTGAAATATGCGGCGAGGGGCGCGCGTATGCGGCGGGCGAGCCTTCCCCCGGCGTTCCGCGCCGCCCGCCGGAATCCTTCAGCCCCCCTCGATGACCTCCATGCCGCCCATGTAGGGGCGAAGCGCTTCGGGGATTTCGACCGCGCCGTCCGCGCGCTGGAAGTTCTCGAGTATCGCCACCACGGTGCGCCCGACGGCCAGGCCCGAGCCGTTCAGGGTGTGGACGAAGGCGGGCTTCTCCCCCGGCGCCGGGCGATAGCGGATGTTCGCGCGCCGCGCCTGGAAGTCCCCGAAGTCGCTGCACGAGGAAATCTCGCGGTAGGCGTTCTGCGAGGGCACCCAGACCTCGATGTCGTAGGTCCTGGCGGCGGAGAAGCCCAGGTCTCCCGCGCACAGATCGACGACGCGGTAGTGCAGCCCCAGCCGGCGCAGCACCTCCTCGGCGTCCGCCGTGAGGCTTTCCAGCTCCTCGCCGCTCGCCTCGGGGCGGGCGAACCTGACGAGCTCCACCTTGTTGAACTGGTGCTGGCGGATGAGGCCGCGCGCGTCCTGGCCGTAGGAGCCCGCCTCGCTGCGGAAGCAGGGGGTGTAGGCGGCGTATTTGAGGGGCAGGTCGCGCCCGTCCAGGACTTCCTCCCGGTGGATGTTGGTGACGGGAACCTCGGCGGTGGGAATGAGGTAGAAGCGCCCGTCATCGACCCGGAAGAGATCCTCCTCGAACTTGGGCAGCTGGCCGGTGCCCGTCATGGCTTCGGGGTTCACCATGAACGGCGGGAGCCACTCGGTGTAGCCGCGCTCGCCCGCGTGGAGGTCGAGCATGAAGTTGATGAGGGCGCGCTCGAGCCGCGCCCCCGCCCCCCGGTAGAGGGCGAAGCGGGCGCCGGCGATTCTGGCGGCGCGCTTCATGTCGAGAATCCCCAGCGCCTCGCCCAGCTCGTCGTGCGCGCGGGGAGCGAAGCCGAAGGCGGGCTTCTCCCCCCATGTCCGCACGAGGGCGTTGTCCTCCGCGCCTTCGCCGTCGGGGATGGCGTCATGCGGCGCGTTGGGCAGCTCGAGCAGGCGGTCGCGCCGTTCGCGATCGAGCGCCGCCAGCTCCCCCTCCATGGCTTTCGCCTCGGCGGTGATCCGCCGGCTCTCGGCCAGAAAAGCCTCGACCTCGCCGGCGGGCGCGTTCGCTCGCCTGAGCTCGCCGATTCTCCTGCCGCGCCTCCTCGCCTCGGCCACCCGGCTTTCCGCCTCGTGGGTCAGCTCCCGCCTGCGGGCGTCGATCTCCAGAATTTCGGAGAAATCCCACGTCCCGCCCCTGCGGGAGAGGGCGCGCGCCACGGCTTCGGGGTCGCTCCTGATGAGGCGAATGTCGAGCAATTCCGGCTCCTTCGTCGAGGGGCGCCGCGCCGCCCGCGCGCGGAGTCGTGAAGATAGAACGGGCGGGCGCGCGCGTCAACGGAATCCGCGCCCGGGCCTTGCGGCTCCCGCGTCCGCCGACGCCGCGGGCGGTCGGGGGTATGTTTCCCCTTCCGGATGGGGTATCCTCGGCGCGTCGGGAGGGCTGTCCGGCTTCGCTGAACCCTGGGAGACGCGGATGTTCGGTCTGTTTCGCGCAATGGCGCGTTCGGGCGGCGCAATCGCCGCCTGTCTGGCGCTGCTGGGTCTGGCGTTCTACGGCATCGCCCAGATGAGCGTCATCCTCGTGGACGATCCCGCCCGGGGGTTCCGGATACTCGGCGTATTCCTCCTCTTCTCGGTCGCGTTCTGCTTCGCCCTGAAGTGGGTTCTGCGGCGCGCGATCGCGCAGGCGCTTCGGCCCGTCGGCGCGGCGAAGGAGGCGACCTCGCGGCTCGTCTCCATCGGCGAGGAGGGCGGAAAGCGGGCGCTTCGCTCGCTGGGAAGGCGAATGCGCGCCGCCGGCAGCGTCCTCGCCTGGACGGCGGGGGGAGCGGCGCGCCTGGCGTGGCGCGCGCGGCGCGTCTGGCCCTTCATGCGGCGCGGCCGGGACGCCGAGAGCGCGGACGTAATCCCCCTCAAACGGAACCGCGAGGGCCGCTAGCCTCCGGGGAGCGGGAAGGCGCGGCCGCTCACGCCGCCGGCGAATCCTCCCTCTGCTCGTAAATGAGATAATGGCTCCGCGCCATGTTCAGGCTCTCGTAGGCCGCCTGCGCCCCCTCGTTCCGGGCGTCAACGTAGAGCTGGAGGCCGCGCGCCCCCGCCTGAGCTGCGAGGTTCCCGACGTGGCCGTGCAGGGCGCGATAGACGCCCCGCCTCCTCGCCGACGGAACGACGTAGACGTTCTGAATCCACCAGTAATCCCCGTTGTTCCAGTCGCTCCACTCCAGGGTTACGCGGATTTGCCCGATAATCTCATCGCCCCGATGCGCGAGGTAATACCGCCCCTTCGAGGGGTCGGAGATTGATTTTTCCACCCCCCGCCGGACGACGCCGGGCGCCAGGCGCAGATTTTCGCTCTCGAGGGCCATCTCGACGTTGAATTCGGTGATTTTCTCCGCGTCGGCGAGAACGGCCGGCCGTATATCGAAATCCATCATCCCTCCGGATTCGGGAAGTTCGCGCCCGCGGCGGCTTCGCGCGGAGCCTACCGAATCCCGCCGCGGGAGTAAAAGCCGCCCGCGCCGTCCGCCCGCCGGGAAAAGCGGCGGCGCGGCTGGAAACGGGCGCGGGGGAGGGCTACCATCTCCCGCGGCTTTCTTCTCAAGAGTTTCTCCGCCTGAACGCCGGCGCGAAAAGCGGGCGGGGCCGCGTCCGTCATCCGCCGGAGCGGGAGGCGTGAAATGCGCCTGAACCTCATCGCCCCGCTCGCCTGCGCCTTCTTTCTCCTTTCTCTGATTTTTCAGGAAGCGCCGGACGAATTCGCGACCTCTTTCCCGGAGGCGGCGGAGAAGGAAGCGTCCGCCGCCGGGCACTTCCGCCACCCCCTGCCCCCGATGGGCGAGGCGCCGGCGTCATACCGGGGCGCGGAGCGATCCCTGCTGCCGGAGCGCTGCGGGGGGTGCCACCCCGCGCAATACGCGCAGTGGAGAACCTCGCTGCACGCCAGGGCGATGGGACCGGGCGTCTATGGGCAGCTCGTCGATATGTGGCGGACGGACCCCGGGGGCGCGCGGAGCTGCCATGAGTGCCACGCGCCCCTGGCGGAGCAGCGAAGAAGGGTGAAGGCGGGCGCGGGCGCCTCCGCGCGCTGGCGGAAGAACCCGGCGCATGACGCGAGGCTGGAGAGGAGCGGGTTGTCCTGCGCCGCCTGCCACGTGCGGGCGTGGCGCGTGCATGGCCCGCTCAGGAGGGAGGCGTCCCCGGCCGGTGCGGCGAGGAGCGGCGCGCACGCCGGCGTGGAGCGCGCGTCTTTTTTCAGCCGCTCCGAATTCTGCGCGAGCTGCCACCAGCACGACTTCCCCGGCCCGAACGGAAAGCCGATTCAGAACACGTACAACGAATGGAAGAACTCCCTCTGGGGCCGGGAGGGAGTCGCCTGCCAGAGCTGCCACATGCCCGGGGGCGCGCATCTGTGGCGGGGCATCCACGATGCGGAGATGACCCGGGGCGCCGCGCGGATAGAGGTGGCGCTTGGCGAAGAAGCGTCCGGGGAGGTCGCCACCGCCCGAATCAGGATCACGAATTCGGGCGCCGGCCATTACTTTCCCACGTACATTACGCCTTCGGTGGAGGTCGTCTCCCGGCTCGAGGACGCGAGCGGGCGCGCCCTGCCGGGCTCCCGGCAGATCAACGTGATCGGGCGGAGGCTCTCGCCCGACTTCAGCCGGGAGATCAGCGACACGCGCATCCCTCCGCAGCGGTCCATCACGTTCCGATACCGGCGCGCGCGCCCGCGGCGCGCGGCGCGGCTCCGGGTGCGCGTTCGCGCGCGCCCCGACGCCTTTTATGAGGATTTCTTCCGCCGCTTTCTCTCGCGCCCCGGCATTTCCGAATTGTCGCGCGGGCTCATTGAGCGGGCGCGGGACGCGGCCGCGGCGTCGGGCTTCGACATTTACGATGAGTCGTTCGGGCTGAACCCCTAGAAAGCCGAGCGGGGAGGCTTCTCCCCCCGAACCGCGCGCGCGACGTCCTCCGGCGCGATGGGCAGCCTGTTCAGGTTGGGGTTCGCCGGGTCGCCGACGGCGTCCGCGATGGCGTTGGCGATCGCGGGCGCGGCCGGAATGAGCGGCATCTCCCCCGCTCCCTTCGCCCCGAAGGGCCCCTCCACGTCGGGCGACTCCACGATCACGCTCTCGATTTCCGAGACGTCCAGGCTCGTGGGGTTGAGCTGGCTCTCGAAGTCCGCGTGGGAGATCGCGCCGTCTTCATGGTGAACCTGCTCCGCCAGCGCCCAGCCCAGCCCCTGCGCGATGCCGCCCTCTATCTGGCCGTTCAGGGTGAGGGGGTTCATGGCGAAGCCCACGTCCTGCGCGCTGGTGATTCTCAAGACCGAAACCTCGCCGGTTTCGACGTCCACCTCGACCTCGGCGATCTGGGCGGCGAACTCGGGCCCCGGCCTTGAGGGCTCCGGGTGGCCGCGCGCGTTCTCCGCCCGGTGGGGCGGGTTCTCCCCGCGGTAGGCGCCGCGGCCGGTCACGGGCCCCTCGCCTTTCCAGACGGCGGAATGCGCCGCTTCGGCGAACGCGACGGCGCGCGAGGGCGCCGCGCGGACGAAGATGCTCCCCTCTCCGACCTCCAGATCCTCCGGGGAGGATTCGAGCATCCGCGCCGCTTGGCGCAGCATCTGCCCGCGCGCGTCCTCCGCCGCCATGCGCACCGCGTGCGCCATGTTGAAGGTGGTTCGGCTGCCCGCGCTGATGGCGTCGAAGGGCGCGGCTTCGGTGTCGGCGATGAGAACGCGCGCCTTCCGGACGTCCGCGCCCAGAACCTCCGCCGCCACCTGCGCCATCAGGGTGGCCGCCCCCGTTCCCAGATCGGAGCACCCGGTCAGGACGGTCAGCCCCCCGTCCTCGTTCACCTTCACCACGGCGCCCGACGCGCCCCCGCCCGTGGGATAGCGCGCGCAGGCCGCGCCCATCCCCCGGCGGATTCGCCCGCCCGGGCCCCTCCCGCCCCTCTTCGCCCAGCCCGCCCTCTCGCCCGCGCGCTTCAGCGTTTCCTTGACGCTCACGCTCTGGAGAATCGTGCCGGCGGGGTCGGCGTCGTTCTCCTCCATCGCGTTCAGGAGCCGGAAGGCGAGGGGGTCCATGCCCAGCTCGCGGGCGACGCGGTCGGTGTGCCGCTCGCAGGCGAAGGCGACCTGCGCCACGCCCAGCCCCCGGTAGGAGCCGCTGGGGGGCAGGTTCGTATAGACGAGCAGGCCGTCCACCCGGACGTTCGGAATCCTGTAGGGCCCCGCGGCGGTGTAGCAGGATTTTCCCAGCACCATCGGCCCGGTCATGCAGTAGGCGCCGTTGTTCGCCGTGATCCGGACGTGGCGCGCGAGGATTCTCCCCTCCTTCGTCACGCCCGTGCGGTAGCGCATCCGGTAGGCGTGCCTCGGGTTTCCGGTGATGGTCTCCTCCTCGCGGCTGAGGGTGAGCTGGACGGGCCTGTGCGTTTTCCGGCTCAGGAGCGCGGCCACGGCCTCCAGCAGGTGCTGGGATTTGCCGCCGAAGGCGCCGCCCACGTGGGTGCTCACCACGCGCAGCTTGTTCATGGGCAGCTCGAGGATTTCCGAGGCGATGGCGCGCACCACGAACGCCGCCTGGGTGGGCGAGTGCACGATGGTGCTGCCCTCGGGGCCGGGCTCGGCGAGCACGGCGCGGGGCTCCAGATAGTTCTGGTGAACGCGGGGCGTCTCGTAGGCGTCCTCGAAGACGAAATCGGCGCGCGCGAGCGCCTCCTCGATGGGCGCGCCCGACTGGATGAGAATCTCGGAGGCCACGTTTCCGTAGCGGACGGCGCCGGGAAACGCCTCGTAGTCCTCCGGCGCGTCGTGGAGGAGCGGGGCGCCGTCCCTGAGCGCGTCTTCCGTCGTGAACGCGGCGGGGAGCGCCTCGTAGTCCACGCGGATGCTCTCGACGGCGGCCCGGGCGGCCTCGGGCGTATCGGCGGCGGCGGCCGCCACGCGCTCGCCGACGTAGAGCGCCTTGTCGATGGCGAAGAGCGGCTCGTCGCGCACGAGCCTGCCGTGGCGGATGCCGGAGAAGTCCGCCGCCGTGACGACGGCGCGCGCGCCGGGGATTCTCCGGGCGGCGGCCGCGTCGATTTTCCTGATTCTGGCGTGCGGGTGCGGGCTCAGGAGCAGTTTCGCGGCGAGGAGGCCGGGCCTTCGCAGGTCGTCGCCGAAGTCGGCGAGGCCGGAGACTTTCTCCGCCGAGTCGAGCCGGGGGATGGGCTTGCCCAAAAGTCGGTAGTCGGACATGCGCGGCCTCGGCGGGGGTGACCGCCGCCTCCATGAAGCGGAACGGGCTACTGTATCGCGTTTTTCAGCTTTTCAAAAAAGCCGCGAATCCGTCTGGCGTTCGCCCCGACGTCGCCCGCGCCCACGCGGGACTTCGAGCGGATGTCGAGGCGCGTCTTCGCCCCGCTCGACGTGACGCGGACAACGATGTCGTCGACGAAGCCGTACCAGAACGTGGCGTCCGTCGCCTCGATGCGTCCCTCCGCCGGATTCGACGCGACGACGCGCCAGCCCATGGCGCGCGCGGCGGCGAGGGCGCGCCCGAACACCTCCCTTTTTGAATCCCGCGAGATGAAGGGCCCGATGTCGGGATACGCCTTCTCCTGCAGCCGCGCGATTCGCGCCCCCTCGTAGGCGGGCGGGTTCTTCGCCCCTTCCCGCAGGGGGAGGAGCGCCCGGAAGGCGGGCGGGTTTCGCGCGTCCGTCGTGATGTCGTGAATCCTGGGCACCCGTCTCGCGATTTGCATCTGCGCGTGAAGAAAGCCGGCCACGGCGAAGCCCAGCGCGGCGGCGGCCGCCGCGGCCAGCGTTCTGCTCCGGGAGGCGTCGCGCAGGGCGAACACCCCTCCCGCCACCGAGACGGGCACGGAGAAGAGAGCGATGACGGAGGCGGCCTTGAGAATCCGGAATCCCGCGCCGAAGCCCCACAGCTCCCAGCGATGGCCCGCTCCCGAGGCCAGGGCGGCGAGGGCGCAGGCGGCCGCGATCGACAGGCCCAGCCAGGCGAGGGACGCGAGGGCGAAGCGCTTCCTGGTCACGAGTTTTCTTCTCCGGCGCCGGAAGGGGCGCTTTTCGATCCCTGGGGGCTGTCGGGTCGGCGGCTCGCCGCGACTCCGCGCGGGGCGCCTTTGGTTCGCGTCCTCCGAAGTGTGGTATCCTGCGCGAGACCGCGCCCGATTCTATACGAGGGAGCGCCATGCGGCCAATTCCACCCGCGAAGACCCGCCCGCCCGCTTTCGGGCGAAGGCCGGTCGGCCGGAGCGCCGCGGCGGAATTGCCCAGCGGCCGGCCCGGGACGATCGGCTATCGCCGCCGCGCCTTTTCTCTCCTCTGCTCGGGGACGCCGTGAGGCTCGACCCGTCGCTGGTCGTCATCACCGACCGGAAAATCCTGGCGCGCGCTTCCGGCAGAGGGCTCGAGGACGCCGTTCGGGCGGCCGCCGGCGGCGGGGCGAGCATGATTCAGCTCCGGGAGAAAGACGCGGGCGGCGCGGAGACGCTCCGCATGGCGGACGCGCTGCGCGAGGCGCTGGTGGGGACGGGCTGCGCCTTCGCGGTGAACGATCGGGTGGACGTGGCGATGGCCTGCGGCGCGGACGGGGTGCATCTGGGGCGGGAGGATTTGCCGCTTCCGCGGGCCAGGGCGATGGCCGGCGGCGCACTGTTCTACGGCGCGACCGCCGGGAAGCGCGAATGGGCGCTGCGCGCCGCCGCGGAGGGGGCGGACTACATCGGCGTGGGGCCCGTGTATGAGACGGGGAGCAAGGCCGGCGCGCGGGAGCCGATAGGCCCCGAAGGATTCCGGGAAATCATCGGTCTGGCCCCCGGCCTTCCCGCCGTCGCCATCGGGGGAATCGGCGTCGAGAACGTGGAGGCCGTGATGGCCGCCGGCGCCTCCGGCGTCGCCGTGATTGGCGCGGTGATGGGGGCGTCCGACCCCGAAGGGGCGGCCAGGGCGCTGCGGCGCCGCGTCGAGAGGGCGAGGGGATGATCGGCGAATCGGCCGCGGCGCTCGGCGAGTTCGCCCTCATAGAGCGCCTGAGAAGCAGGCTCGGCGCGGAGGAGAGCGGCGCGGAGGTCGTCGTCGGCAACGGGGACGACGCGGCCGTCATCGAGGCGGGAGGAGGGAAATGCTGGGCGATGACGTGCGACGCCCAGGCGCAGGGCGTGCATTTTCCGATGTCGGAGAGCGTCTCCGGCTTCGACGCGGGCTGGAAGGCGCTGGCGGCGAACGCGAGCGACATAGCGGCCATGGGAGGAAGGCCGCGCTTCGCGCTCGTCTCGCTGGGCGTGCCCGGGGACGCGGCGGTCTCGTTTCTGGATGGCGCCTATGACGGGCTTCGCGCGCTCGCCGAGCGGTGCGGCGTCCTCGTTCTGGGGGGCAACGTCGCGCGGACGCAAGGGCCGCTGTTCATCGACGTGTTTCTCGTGGGCGAGGTGATGAGAAAAAGCGTTCTTCGCCGGAGCGGGGCGCGCCCGGGGGACAGGCTTCTGGTGACGGGGCGTCTGGGCGACGCGGCCGCCGGGCTGGATTTGCTGGCGCGGCCGCGGGACCGAATCCCGAAAGGTTCGCGGGAGCGGCTCGTCTCCGCGCAGTCGAGGCCGCGGCCCCGCGTCGCCGAGGGCGCGGCGGTCGCGGAGTCGGGGCTGGCCACCGCGATGATGGACGTCAGCGACGGTCTGGCCGGGGACGTTCGGCATCTGTGCGGCGCGAGCCGGGCGGGCGCCGTTCTTTGGGAGGAGAGCCTGCCCGTCTCGGACGCCCTGCGCGCGTGGGCGTCCGTCTCCGGCGAAAACCCCCTCGAATGGGCGCTGCGCGGCGGAGAGGACTACGAGCTTCTCATCACGGCGCCCGGGGAGTCCGTTCGCGCGCTTCAGGAGATCGTCTCCGAAGCGGGGGGCGCGCCGCTCACGCCCATCGGCGAGATCGCGCCGCTCTCCGAGGGAATTTCCGTGAGGCGCGCGGAGGGAGTCTCTCCTTTGGAGAGCCTCTCCTGGGAGCATTTCCCCGCCTGACCGCGTCCTTCCCGGATGGCGGAAGGCGATTGCCGCGGGCCGCCGCGGCCATCCTCGCGCGGGAGGCGCCGCGCGGAGTTTGAGGTGGATTCCTTGGCAGATCGCCCCGCGCCTTCGCACATTCGGGACGTCCGCGAAAATCTTCTCGCCGGCGATTCGGGACGGGGGCGATGAGCGCGCAGGGGCCGTTGAAGGGAATCCGCGTGCTCGACCTCTCGCGCATCCTCGCCGGGCCTTTCTGCACCATGATGCTCTCGGACCTGGGCGCGGAGATCATCAAGCTCGAATCCCCCGGAAGCGGGGACGAAACCCGCGCCTGGGGCCCGCCGTTCGAGAAGGGGGAGAGCGCCTATTTCCTGAGCGTGAACCGGGGCAAGAAGAGCGTGGCGGTCGATCTCAAAAAGCCCGAGGGGGTGGAAATCGCCCGCGCCGTCGCGGAGCGGGCGGACGTGGTCGTCGAGAATTTCCGGCCCGGCGTCGCCGCGCGCCTGGGCGTCGGGCATGAGGCGCTGAGCGCGCTGAACCCCCGGCTGGTCTATGTTTCGGTTTCCGGCTTCGGGCAGACGGGCCCCTATCGGGATCGCTCGGGCTTCGACATCGTGGGCCAGGCGATGAGCGGCATCATGAGCGCCACGGGCGAGCCGGACGGCGGGCCCTGCAAGGCCGGGGTTCCGCTGAGCGACCTCGCGGCGGGCATGTGGGCGGCCTACGGCGTCGCCGGTGCCCTCCTCGCCAGGGAGAAGACGGGCAGGGGGCAGCGCATCGACCTCTCCCTGCTCGACAGCAGCGTCTCCCTTCTCACCAACCTGAGCGGCTGCTACTTCATGGACGGCGGCGTCGGCGGGCGGTGGGGGTCGGCGCATTTCCAGATCGTTCCCTACCAGGCGTTCCGGACGAAGGATCGGGAAATCATCATCGGGGTGACGAGCGATCGATTCTGGGAGCATTTCTGCGCCGTCATCGAGGCGCCCGGGCTGGCGGACGACCCCAGGTTCCGGGACATACCCGCCCGCGCCAGGAACCGCGCCGAGCTCATCCCCCTCCTGGAGGAGCGCCTCGCCAGAAGAAGCGGGGATGAATGGCTGAAGCTGCTGGAGGAGAAGGGGATTCCGTGCGGCCCCGTCCACGACGTGGGCGAGGCGCTCGAGGACGCGCAGGTTCGCCACCGGGAGATGGTGGTGGAGACGGAGCACGCCCTGCTGGGCAAGGTGCGCGCCACCGGCCTGCCCCTGAAATTCTCCGAAAGTCCGGGAGGGGTGCAGGGCCCCGCCCCCCTGCACGGAGAGCACACCCGGGAGGTGCTGTCGAATCTCCTGGGGTTCGGCGGGGAGAAAATCGAAAGGCTGCTGGAGGAGCGGGTGGTCAAGGAGCCCGGGCCCCGATCGGCCCGGGGGATTCCCCTGAAGGACTAGCGGCTCATTCCGAGGCGAGCGCCTCGATCAGCCCGCCGAGCAGCGCGCCTCTCGGGGCGATGGAGTCCAGCTCCAGATATTCCTCGTCCGTGTGCAGGCCTCCCCCCACGGGCCCCAGGCCGTCGAGCGCCGCGACTCCGAGCGGAGCGAGATAGTTGCCGTCGGAGCCTCCGCCGGTGTGGGCGTGCCGGAGTTCGACCCCCGCGCCGCGCGCGATTCCGGCGGCTATCGAGAGGAGCCTTTCCGTTCCCCGGCTGCGTTCCATGGCGGGCCTTCCGCCGGTGACCTCGAATTCCGCGCGCGTTCCCTCGATGTGGGGCGTGGCGATCATCCGGCGCAGCGCGTCCGCCATGGAGTCGAGGTCCGCCTGCCGATCCGCGCGGAATTCGACGTGGCAGGAGGCCGCGTCCGCCACGACGTGCGGCCTCTCCCCGCCCGAGAGGCCGGTGATGTTGACGGTTCCGCCCGCGCCCGCCAGGCTCTGGACGTCCACCATCTTGTGGGCGAGCTCGTGCGCGGCGCTTCTGCCCTTCTCGGGCGCGACGCCGGCGTGGGCCGCGACCCCGCGGACGCGCAGGCTTCCGCAGCAGCTCCCCTTCCTCGAGGATACGATGGAGCCGTCCGCGCGGCCGGGCTCGATGATCAGCGCGCAGGCGGCGTCTTTTCCGAGCCGCTCGATCGTCTCTCTCGATGAGGGATTTCCGCGCTCCTCGTCGGCGTCGTAGAGAATCTGAATCGTCGAGAAGTCCCGGAACCCCCCGGCCAGCAGTGCCTCCACCGCGAACCGGCAGGTCACCAGCGCCCCCTTCATGTCGGCCACGCCCGGCCCCCGGGCGGCGCCTCCCTCGACGGAGAAGGGCCTGCGCGCGGCGGTTCCCTCGGGGAACGCGGTGTCGCAGTGTCCGATCACGAGTATCCGGGGGCCTTTCTCCCTCGCGCCCCGAAGCGTCGCCAGAAGGTGATCCCCCGTCCCGCGCGCGCCGGGAATCATCTCCACGTCGGCGCCCATGCCGCGGTATTTTTCCGCGAAATGGGCGGAGACGGCGTTCGTCCCCTCCCCGGGAAACGTCGGGGAGTCGATGTTCACCACGCGGGCGATTTCCTCGATGATCGCCTCTCTCCGCGCTTCGAGGTATTTTCTGACGGCGGCCGCGCCGATCATTCGCGCAATCTCCCCCGGTAGAAGCTTCCCGCGACGGAGTCTCCCGCGGCGAGAAGGTCGTAGAGGCCCTCCGGCACCGCCTCGAATACCGCCCGCGCGTCCCGGAGCGCCTTTTTCGAGACGCAGCGGCTCAGGTAAAGCGCCCGCTTCGCGCCGGGCGGGAAGCGGCGCGGGTAGCTTTCGGGATGGCTCGCCAGCCGCGCCAGATGAAGCGGCTCGATGACGTCGCCGGCTTCGAGCGCCGCGATCTCGCGGACCCGCTCCATCCGGTGGACGATTCTCTCGTCCGCCCTTCGCCCGATCGCGCTCAGCCCCAGCACGAGGACGCAGCGCGTCGCCCCCCCGGGGACGACGGGCTCGCCCGGCCCCGGCGCCTTGATGAGCCGCTTCCTCGCGCCGTCCGTCTTCACGATGAGGACGCCTTGAAAGCCCGAGCGGCGTAGCGCCTCCGCCTGGCGCGCCTCGATGCCGCGAAACATGTTCCCCGGCAGCTTTTTCTCCACCCAGACGACGCCGCCGCGGCCCGACCAGTCCCGCGCGGCGGACTGAAGCGAGGCGCGCCCCGCCTCGCTCAGCAGAACGGGCGGGGAGCCCTCCGCGCTGCCCAGGCCGTGGAGGTTCGTCGTGCTGGTGATGACGACGGGAAACGGCGCGTCCAGCGTCTCCCGGAGGAGCCGCTTCATGAGCGTGGCCTTGCCGCCGGCGCCCATGACGCAGATCATGTCGCCGGGCGAGACGCCCAGCATCGCGCGCAGGGCGGGCGCGGGTTCGATGCGCATTTTCAGGCCGCGGCGCGGTAGATTCTCTCGATGTCCTCCAGCGTCAGCTCCCTGGGGTTGCAGCTGAGAAGACGCTCGAGTCTGAAGGCGGCCTCGGCCAGTTCGGGGATGGCGTGGGCGGGGACGTCCACCTCCCCGAGCCGGGTGGGCGTCCCGCAGTCGCGGCAGAGCCTCTCGACCGCGCCGACGGAGAGCGCCGCCGCCTCGTCCCGGGAGATGCCCTCGGTCGATTCGCCGAGCAGCTCCGCGACGCGGGCGAACTTCTCCGGCGCCGCCGCGTGGTTCTCCCGCACGACGTGGGGGAACATCAGGGAATTGCTGACGCCGTGGGGAATGTGGAACCGCGAGCCGAGCGGATACGCCAGGGCGTGGACCGCGCCCGCCCCCGCCCCCGCGAGCGCCACGCCCCCGTAGTAGGAGCCGAGCGCCATGTCGGCTCTGGCCTCGAGGTCGCCTCCGTCCTCGCATACGCGCCTCAGCGCGCCGGCGATGAGCCTCATGCCCTCCAGGCTGTACATCTCGCTCAGGGGGGTGGCGTTTCTGGCCACGTAGGTTTCCAGGCAGTGCGTGAAGGCGTCCACCCCGGCGGCGGCGGTGACCCCGGGCGGGGCGGAGAGGGCGAGCTCCGGATCGACGATGGCGGCGAAGGGAATGACGCGCGTACTGACGATGGCCAGCTTCACCCGCTCCTCCGGCACCGAGAAGATGGCGTTGGGCGTGGCCTCGGCGCCGGTTCCGCTCGTGGTGGGCGCGAGGATGGTGGGCAGACCCGGCTTCGGGAGGAGCTCCACGCCGAGGTAGTCCCTCGGCGCGCCCTCGTTGCCCAGCAGCGCGCCCACGGACTTCGCCATGTCCATCGAGCTGCCGCCCCCGACTCCGACGACCAGGTCGAAGCCCCCGCCCCGGCACTCCTCGAGCGCCTTCTCCAGATCGCCGATGGCGGGCTCGGGCGGGCAGGCGTCGTAAATCTCCACGCCCGCGCCGGCCTCCTTCAGGGGCGCAATCGCCGCGTCCGCCGCGCCGGCCTCGCGCACGCCCTTGTCCGTGAAGAAGAGCGCGGCGCGCGCTCCCAGAAAGGCGGCCTCATCCTTGAGCTTCGAGATGACGCCCGCGCCGAACCAGGTTTTTTTCGGGTGGCGAATGCTGTGCATCGGGCGAACTCCTTTCGTTCGGAAAGTCCCCTTCGCGGCGTCTCGCGCCGGGGCGGGCATTATCTCCATGCGCCCGCCTCCGCGCAACGGATTCGGGGAATCAGGGCTTCCAGGCGCGGCGCGTCAGCAGACGCCAGGCGTTGCGCCAGGCGATGCGCGCGGCGGCCGCGCGGCTGAGCTTGGAGAGAATCTTCTGGCGGAAAAGAAGCGCGCGCCCCGCATACGCCGCCGGCCCGCCCGCGCCGCTCCCGACCATGAAATGCCCCGCCCGCGCCTCGAGCAGCGCCCGCCATTCAAGGGCGAGCGCGCCGCCCGGGTCGAACAGGTGGTTTTTCCGCGCGGCGGGCGTCTCGCCGGGGGCGGGCGGCGGCTCCTGGGCGAGCGTGAAGAAGAGTCCGGCGTATCTCAGGCTCAGCGCCCGCAGGAGGCCGTGCCCGTAGCCCGGCCAGGCGTCGGGGTTCTCGACGCGGCCGGCGCGCGTCCAGACGATTCCCGCCCCGGGCGCCGCCCGAAGCAGCCGTTCGAGCCGGGCGAGGCCGGCGTCGTCTTCGGGCTGCGCCACCCACGCGGGCGCGCCCGCCTCGCTCGCCAGCCGAAGGACGCCCGCGAGCGCCCCGCCCGCCCCGGCGTCCCCGGAGGACGCGGCGCGCCAGGCGATCCTTCCGATTCCGAACGCGCCGCCCCCGAGCTGCCGCCCGAGGCCGGCCGTTTGGCCCGCCGCGTCCGCCCGGCCTTTCAGGACGCCGGAGGCGGTGAGCGGAATCAGCCGGGCGGGGTGCCGCGCCGCCGCCTTGCGTATCGCCTCCCCGCTTCGGGCGGAGACGGCGGCCAGGGCGACCCCCGCGCGGTTCATACCCTCGATGAGCCGCGCCGGGCTTCGCCAGGCGTCGAGGGCGGCTTCCATGTCGATCAGGGGGAGCGCGCCGCCCGCCAGACGCCCCCGGAGCGTCCGCTCGTAGAGCCTGATTCGCGCCTCCCGGCTCGTCGGGCCTTCCGGCGCTTTCGATTGCGGCGGCGCGGGAGGCTTCGCCTCGTTCGCGCCGGCCGCCGCAAGGAGCGCGCCGATGAGGAGCGGCGGCGCCAAGGCGATGAGCCGGGGCATCACATCAGGCTCCCGGGCGATGGAGGCGGAGGACGCGCCCACTATACATCATCGCGCGAGAGCGAACGCACCCGCCCGCAGGGGGCGATGGAGGATGAGGGACGACGGAGCGGCCGGCTTCGCGCGGGAGATGCGCTTTTATCAGGCTGAAGAGGGATTTACCCTGCCGCTCGCGCTCGGTCGGCGGTAGCCGGATCGACGATCCAGCCCTCCGAGCGATCGCAGTTCTTCGGGCCGCCGTATTTCGATTTCCGGCTCGCCCAGGCCGCCTGCGCCGCGCAAAGCACGGCGTCCAGCAGATCAGCTTTCGGATCGTCGATCAGAGTTTTCTCTTTTATATCCATGCCCAGATGGACCTTGATACCGTAAGTCTCACGGCACGCATCCCCTTTTAATCCGGCTACGATTTTTCGCCGGGCTTTTTTGCGTTCCGGCGTTTGCTTGTCTTGCTTCCCGCGTCATGTCTCCCGCGATCAGTATCGCCCGTTCCATGTGTCTCCTCCCGCGCCTGTGGCCTCCCGTCCGCCTCGTGAATCGTATCGCGGTTTCCTTGCGGTCTCGTCCGCGCTCCGCGTATTTGGCGACGATCGCCTTTATCTCTTTCCAGTCCGGCGGCTCGCCCTTCCCGACCTTGAGGATCGCCCCGATTTTCTTCAAGCCCCCTCCAGCGTAAGGGGGCGGCTCCCTCGCCCACGGAAGCCGCCCCCCTTTCATCTTTTTGCGGAGGTCTCATGTTCGGGCCCCCGCGCCCCTTCCTCGCCACGCCACGCCAAGCCTTGCCGAGCCCCGCCCCGCCGAGCCACGCCCCGCCTTGCCGAGCCCTGCCTTGCCTCGACCTGCGCCCCGCATCATGCCCGGTTTCGCCCGATCCGTCCATCATGGACGCCCGCGTTCGTTCGATACGGGGCTTCCCTGCGCCCCGTTTTTTCGGCGATCGGGCGTTTCCCCGGAATGTTCACTTTTTGGGCTTCGCCTGTTTTCTCCTGTTCGGTTCGCTCACGCGCCCGTTCAGTTTGGCCGGAGCGCCATTAAGATGAGTAGCGCCAGCAGGATGGCGATCATCATTGCGCATCCCGCGCATCCGCATCCCGGTCCGAATATTTCTTGCCACGTCAAAGGCGGTATTTTTTTTCTGGATATTTCTCTTTGAGCGTGAAGTGTGCTAGGCATACGAGTCCCACTAGTATCGATGCTACCAATGCTATGAATACTTCCGTGTCGCTCATTTCACGCGCCCCCTGCGCCGCTTCGCGGTCTTCTTCTCCTGCCGCTCCGCTTCGGGTCTGACCTCGCAGTCGTACACCGTGAAGATCAGGTATCGGAGGACATCCGAGTTGCTCGTCCGCCGGTTCCCCTCCCTCATTTTCTGTCGGATCGCGATCAGCTGCTGGTATTCCGCCTCGCTCAGCCTCACCGAGATGTTTCGCTCCTTGTAGCCGCTGTAAAGCGTGTGCGCGTCCATGCTTTTCCTCTACTTCATGTCGTTCATGTATCGGCAGACGGCTTGCAGTAATTGCCTGGGGCTTACTTTTTCGATCGCAACCTGTTCGAAGTGATATTTTGCGATGCTCATTGCGATGTCGAGTTGTTGAGGTGTTGCTTTGCACTGTTTTAGCTCGGCGATTCTGATTCGCTTCGCTCTCCGGATGATTTTCGTCACTTCTTCTTGGGTCTGGCCGCTCGCCGCCCCGCCGATCGCCATTCCCGCCGCGATTGCGACCGTCATGATGATTCCCTTCATTTTCTTTCCTCCACGTCCGCGTTACACGTGTTATCCACAAAGCGTAGCACTTTGTGCTACGCGCCCGGTCTCTTTTTCCGCTCCAGATGCCAGAGGCTTGTTCTCGCGCTCGTCAGCGCGGCCCACGTCCGCTTCTCCTCGGCGTCCGCTTTCGCGTTTAGCGGCCGCGCCCGCTTCTCCCGCCGCGCCGCCTGCCAGTTCTCTCGCGCCCGCCTCTCGCGCTCCCGCGCCGCCTCCAGCGCGCTCATCTCTTTTTCGCCGCCTGCGCCCGCGCCCTGTTCTCCGCCGCCTGCGTCCGGCGCCGCTCGTATGCCCTGTCGCGCCGCTCGGCTTCGATTTGGCCCAGTCTGATCAGTTCCCGCGCCGCCTTGCCCTTCGACCAGCCCTATAGCTCCTCGTTCCGGCGAGCGCCTCGGCGACGAGGGCCGGATAGGCTTCGACCACGATTCTTCTGCTTCCGTTCGGTCTGCAGGGAATGATGCTCGCTCCGCTGCGGAGAAGCCTCGGCGCGCCCTGAAAAAACATTTTGCCCACCGGTTGATGAGTGAGTTTCATAGGACTTATTGATTTCGCGAGCTCGTCGGTGGCGCGGCGATGCTCCTTCTGTCTAGGGGGTTGCTTGTCTTGATACTTTTTCAGTTTGTCCTCGAACTTGCTTTTCCCGAGACGCTCTACGCGGGCGACGTAATCCTTCCATGCGAGTGGCCACCCGAACGCGCGGATCAACCTGCGCGGTTGGCCGAACGGCAGGTCGATGCCCGCCACCCATGGCCCGCGAGCGCGAAGCGTCCGCTCGAACGAATCAAAATCAGTAAGCGGCCTCACGCATGAGACAAGGAGCTCATCGTCCGCCAACTCGCATTCCGCGACTGTGATCGGCTTGCTTTTTTAGGGGCGCTGGTGAAGTCGATGCCCAGGATTCTCATCCTCACCCCCTCTTCCATTGGGAGAAGTCGAGCCACCAGGATTCGCGGACGGCGTTTTTGAGCATGGGCCGCATCGCCTCGCTTCGGGGGGTTCCATAAGCGGCCCGGGCCCATGCGTCGGCGGTCGGGACGCGGGGGTCTTCGAGCTCGTAGAGGGCGAGGAGGGAGCGGCGGCTCGTCCTCGTCTCCTGGATTTCCGCCTCCGCCGTCGCCCCGCCGGTGGCGGCGGCCTCGAGCTGATAGACACGCCCCCGCTTCACGCCCTCCACCTCGAGGAGGCGGGCGAGATGCTCCTCTCGATACCAGGCCAGCATCTCCTCCTTCGCCGCCTCGCTCTCGGGGCCGGGGCTCACCATGTAGAGCCAGGGGGCGTCGTAGCGGTGCGGGGCGCCGACCGACGCCTGCAGGCTGAACACGGCGCGCTCGGCGCCGCGGATGAAGGCCATGCACCGCCGCGTCCAGGGGGTGGGGCTGTTTCTCGATTCGAGATAGTAGGCGCTCTCGAAGGCGGCCAGGTCGTCGCCCTCGAAGACGCAGAGGAAGTCGTGGGGCGCGCTCTCCTCCATCGCGCGGTAGCGGAGGCCGGCGCGGAAGCCGGGGCCGTCCAGCCGCTCGGCGGCGTGCTCGCAGTTGTGCCACCTGCGGAATTCCTCGCGGTTCTCGGGCGCGACGTTCAGCCAGATGGCGACGAGCGCCCGCGTCTCCCGCATCCGCCTCGCCTCTCCCGTCATTCGATGCCCGCGAGCCGCTTCGCGTAGGCGACGGCGGGGCCGACCTCGTGCTCGCGCCAGATGGTCATCTTCTCCGCCTCGATGCTGCCCTCCGCGTGAATCGCCAGCACGGCCTGGTAGCCGGCGAAGTCCGACGCCGTGATCTCCGCGATGAGGTTCATCAGCCGGAGCCTCTCCTCCGCCGAGGCGGCGGGGGCGGCGCCCAGGTATCTGTCGATGAGCGCGGCGAGCGCCGGGTCTTCCATGTCCTCCGCGCTCGGCCCGGTGACGAGCAGGCCGCCCGCGATGTCCTGCGCCCGGGCGATCGCCTGGTGGTAGCCCTCGGCGAAGTGGAGCTTGGCGACGTTGATGAGCTCCGCGTTCGGCACGGCGACGCCCTCAACCATCCGGCATTCGCGGGCGGCCTCGCGCGTCATGCCCCGGCAGATCCGCGCGTAGGAGATGAGCCGGGCGAGCTTGTCGCGCACGTGGTTCGCCCGCAGGACGCCGTTGTACTCCGCCATGAGGTGGGAGGCGCCCACGAGCAGGTCCACGAGCGGCAGCTTGTAGCTCACGGCGGTGAAGCGGTGGAACTCCACGAAGGTCTTCGCCAGGGGGCCTGCCATCTCCACCTCCCCGTTCAGGAACACGCGCTCCCAAGGCACCTTCACGTCCTCGAATACGGTGAGCGTCTCCATCATCTTGTGCCGGGCGGAGATGGGGTTCTCGAAGGCGGGCCCCGTCCTCCCCCCGTAGCCGCTGGCCAGCATGGTGAGGCCCGGCGCGTTCGCCGGGACGGCGCAGGCGATCGCGTAGGCCTCGTCCCCCTCGCCCATGCTGCGCGTCGGCAGCACGATGATCTCGTGCGCGTTCGCGGAGACCGAGGTGTGAACCTTCGCCCCGCGCAGGGTGACGCCCTCCTCGTCCCGGGCGGCAACGCGGACGTAGTAGTCCGGGTGGGCCTGCCGGCGGGGGCCTTTTCCCCTGTCTCCCTTCGCGTCGGTCTGGGCGACGGCGACGGCCAGGTCGTTGTCGCGGCAGTGGCGGTGGAACTTCTCGACGCGGGCGAGGTAGTCCGTCCCCCGCTCCCTGTCCACGCGCGCGGCGAGGAGGCGCAGGGCGAAGAGGGCGTCGCTGCCGATCTCCTTGATCAGGACGACGAGCGCGCCGCCCAGGGCCGTGGCGCGCTCGATGAGGGCGCTTCTCTTCAGAAGGTCGTCCGCGCTCGCCGGGACGTGGTAATAGCGGGAATAGGGGCCGTCGTCGCCCCGGACGATCGCCAGCTCCGCTTCGGTCTCCGCCATTTCGTAGTCGATGGCGGCGTGGTCCACCGCGATCCCGATGACGGGATGAGAGGCGACGTCCTCCACCCGCTCGCCCCGGTAATAGACCGCGCGCCCGTCGCGCAGGCTTCTCCTGTATTCGTCGGGGGTCATAAGGGGCATGGCGCCTTCCTTCTCCTTCGGGGGCGGCGGACGCGCCCGCTTTCGCCCGGCGGCGAGCGGCGGAAAGGCGTCAGCTTCCGGCGAGTTCGGCCAGCTTTCCTTCCCTGTCCCAGGCCTGCAGCTGCGGCATTCCGCCGATGGCCTCGTCGTCGATGACGATCTGCGGTGCCGACTTTCCGCCGGTGCGCGCCATCATGGCCTCCCATTCGGGCGTCCCGCCGAACACCAGATGCTCCGTCCATTCGAGTCCGCGCTTTTTCAGGAGATTCTTCGCGGCGATGCAGAAGGCGCAGGGCTCGGTGGTGTAGATCTCGATGCGGGCCGCCATTTTCTTCTCCATGAAAGGGTGGGTGGATGGGCTCCATCGCTCTTGGCGCGATGCGCCGCCCCAGCATAGCAGACCCGCGCGGCGGCGTCATCCGGCGGCGCGGCGGGCCTTCTCCCCCTTGCTCCCCGCGCGGGAATTTATTGACACGGGCGGCGAAAGAAAATATACATGGGCGCGGCAGATCCGGCGCGCGCGGCTCCGCCTTTGGCTTCGCGCGCCCTCCCGCGGTGCTCTCGCGCGGGGGCGGGCGGCGCGGCTCCCTTTTCGGGAGCTTTTGGGGATTCCGCGCGGCTTCCGGGTTCGGAGCGAACGCGGGGGAGGTTCGGCGCGGGGGGCGGCTTCGGCTCGCGTCCGTCCGCGCCCGGAGGAAGCGGGCTTTGATTGTTCTGGGCCGCCACCTTCTGGCGGAGTTTCACGACTGCGGCGCGGACGCGCTCGACGATCCCGTCCGGGTCGAGCGGCTGATGAACGAGGCCGCCCGCCTGAGCGGCGCCACCGTCGTGCGGAGCGTGTTTCACGCCTTCAGCCCCCACGGGGTGAGCGGGGTGGTCGTCGTGGAGGAGAGCCACCTCGCGGTTCACACCTGGCCGGAATACCGCTACGCCGCGGTCGATTACTTCTACTGCGGCGACCTCGACTGCGGAGCGGCGCTGCGGCGCCTCGAAGAGGGCCTTCTCGCCGCGCGCGTGGAGACGAAAGAGGTGGCGCGGGGCGTGGTTCGCCGGCGCGAGGCTTCCCTGAGCCTGCCTTTCGCTTCGGGCGGAGAATGAGGGGCTCCTCTCCCGTTCCGGGACGCGGAGGCGCGGAAGCGATGCTCATCCCCATTCCCACGAAGTATTTCATGGCGCATGGACGCGCGGAGGGGCCGAGCGCGCTCAACGCCTTCGACGCCGCGCTGATGGACGCGGGCGTGGGCGACGTGAACCTCGTGCGCCTGAGCAGCATCCTCCCGCCGCGCTGCGAGGAGATTCCCCCGCCGCGGCTGCCCCAGGGCGCGCTGGTTCCCGCCGCCTACGCCTCGGCGTCCTCGGACGAGCCGGGCCGCGTCATCGCCGCCGCGGTGGCCGTCGCCATTCCCGAGGACGAGGCGCGCTGCGGCCTCATCATGGAGCATCACGACCGCGCCCCGCGCGCGGCGGTGGAGGAGAGGGCCAGACGCATGGCGGAGGCGGGCATGGCGCTGCGCGGAGAGCGCGTCAGGGAAATCAGGAGCGCCGCCGCCGAGCACGTCGTGCGGAGCGCGGGCGCCGCTTTCGCGGGCGTAATCCTTTGGAGCTGAGAAAGGTGCCCTTCATGCCCCCGCGCCCCCCCGACAAGGGGGCGTTCTGGTTCACCGAATACCACGGCCCCGGCACCGGCCTGGCCCTCAAGGTGCGGCGAACCCTGTATTCCGCCAGAAGCGCTCATCAGGAGATCGCCCTGGTCGAGACGGAGGACTTCGGCCGCGCCCTCCTGCTGGACGGCGCCGTCCAAACCACCGAGCGCGACGAGTTCGTCTATCACGAGATGCTGGTTCACGTGCCCCTGTGCGCCCACCCCGCCCCCCGGAGCGTGGCCGTCATCGGGGGCGGCGACGGCGGCTGCGCGCGCGAGGCGCTCAGGCACGCGACGGTCGAGCGGGTGGCGCTCGTCGAGATAGACGCCATGGTGGTGGAGTGCTGCCGCGAGTTTCTGCCGACCATCGCGGGAAGGCTCGACGACCCCCGGGTGGAGGTGCGGATCGAGGACGGCGCGAAGTTCATCGAGCGGCATCGGGGGGCGTTCGACGTGATCCTGGTGGATTCCACGGACCCGGTCGCCATGGCCGGGCCCCTGACGCGCCTCCCCTTCCTGCGGGCGGCGCGGCGCGCGCTTGCGCCCCATGGCCTCTACGCCGCGCAGACGCAGGGGCCCGTGTTCGAGGGCCGGCGGATGCGGAGCGTCTCCCGGCGGGTCGGGAGGGCGTTTCCGGGCGCCTCGTTCTACCTGGCGGGCGTGCCCACCTATCCCGGGGGCGTCTGGTCGTTCGCCCTGGCCTCGAAGTCCGGCAGGCGGATGAGCCGCGTGAAGCCCAGGCCGCTCCCCGCGCGCGAGAAGACCCACTACTACTCCCCCGCCGTCCACGAGGCCGCCTTCGCGCTCCCGCCCTACGTGGCGGAGATGCTGCGCTGATGGACGAGGCGGCGCCCCGCTTCCTTTGCGCGGAGACGCCGATCGAGGCGGCGCGCGTCGTTCTGCTGGGCTGTCCCTTCGACGCGACGGCGAGCTTCCGCAGGGGGGCGCGCCTGGGGCCCGACGCCATCCGGCGCGCCTCGGAGGTTCTCGAAACCTACAGCCCGCGTCTGGACGCGGATCTGGCGGACGCCGCCCTGCGCGACTGCGGGGACGTCGATTGCGCCTCCGATGACGCGGAGGCCGCCTTGGCGGCCATCCGCGCCGCCGCCTCCGGGGCGTTCCGCGCGGGCAGGCGGCCGCTCTTCCTGGGCGGGGAGCATCTGGTGAGCCTCCCCCTGATCGAGGCGGCGCTGGAGTCCTTCCCCGGCCTCGCCGTGCTTCAATGGGACGCGCACGCGGACCTGCGGGAGTCGTATCTGGGGGAGCGCCTCTCGCACGCCTGCGTCATGCGGCGCGTCCTCGAGCTGGAGGGGGTCGGGCCGCTGCGCCAGTTCGGCGTCCGCTCGGGGACGCGGGCCGAGTTCGCGTGGATGCGCGCGAACGGCACGGCGCGCCCCCTCGCGCCGGGGAGCCTGGAGGCGGAACTGCGCGAAATCGGCGGGCGGCCGGCGTATCTCACGATAGACGTGGACGTCCTCAGCCCCGCCGAGATGCCCGGCACGGGAACGCCCGAGCCCGGCGGCCCCCGCTTCGGGGAGCTGGAGGCGTGCCTCCGCGTCCTCGGGGAATCGGGCGCGCGGGTGGTCGGGGCGGATATCGTGGAGCTCGCCCCCGAGTGGGACGCCTCCGGCGCGAGCGCGGTCGCCGCCGCCAAGCTCGCCCGAGAACTGGCGCTCATCCTGAGCGCGTGAGGGGGGGCGTCGAGGGCTTGCGGGTCCATCGTTTTGCGGTATTGTATACGGTATGCTTTGAAGGCTGTCAGTCCGGCGAGAAGCGGGCAAGCCCTTTCACTTGCCAGTGAGAAAAACCGTGGATGAGATTGCTCTGATCAACGAAGAGCTGGCGGCGATGAGGGATTTCTTTGTCAGGGTCGCGCGAATAATCCCGAGCTTCAACATCACGAACCCCCGCATATTGCCCTACGGGCTCAAGCCGCACACCCGCTCCGTGAGCTGGATAGCCGAGCAAGTCATCGTGCAGCAGGCGAAGTTCAACCGCAGCCGTCTCGGCGTTGGCGATGTCGATTTCAGCATGCCCGATACCAGCTTGCATGATTGCGTGGTTACAGAAAGCGAGACCAGGAGATACTATGTCAACGTCAAGCTTACCAATTCGGCGACAAGGGAAAACAAAAACGATATTGCGGCGGTTGAGAAGTTGTTCATGCAGTATAAGGCGAATGCGGATTACCGTCTGATTTATGTGGTTTTCGCCCTCTTTTTCAACAACACGGAAATTTCATTCGTGAAAGAAAGCATCCATGCGTTTTCGCCGCAATTTTTGCCGGTCTACGTAAATCCGAGGAACGACAAGATTCAGGCTTATTATCACGCTTCCCCGGAAGAGCGGACGCGGGAGGAATTTCTAAGGCTCCTGCAAAGCAACTCAACGAGCATCGTATTGCAATGAATTACAGACTGTTCAACGAGGATTTTTTGTCGGGCGTCGAGCGCGTTGATGACGATTCCGTAGATCTGGTGGTTGCCGATCCGCCCTATTGCCTCGGGAAGGATTACGGCAATGACTCGGACAGGATGCGGCCGGAGGATTTTATCAAGTGGACGCGGGAATGGGCCGAGGCCGTCATCCCGAAACTGAGAAATACGGGCAGTTTGTATCTCTTTACGACCTGGCGGTTTTCTCCGGAGATATTTTCATTTATGAAGACTCGCTTGATGATGCTGAATGAAATTATCTGGGATCGCAAGGTGCCGAGCATGGGAGGATCGACGCGCCGATTCTCATCCGTTCACGACACCATCGGATTTTTCGCCAAATCGAACAAATACTATTTCGACATAGACGCGGTGCGAATCCCGTATGACGAAGAAACAAAGAAAGCCCGCACGCGGTCCATCTTCGTGGGCAAGAAGTGGCTGGAAGTCGGCTATAACCCCAAAGACGTCTGGAGCGTGTCGAGGCTTCACAGTCAGCACAGGGAGAGGGAAAATCATCCTACCCAGAAGCCGCTGGAGATAGTGGAGAGAATGGTGAAGGCGAGTTGTCCTGACGGGGGCGTTGTTTTGGACCCGTTCGCCGGCTCGGGAACGACCATAGAAGCCAGCCTCAAGCATGGCCGACGCTGCCTCGCGTTTGAGGTCAACGCGGATTACTGCCGTCTGATCCGGGAGCGCATCGAGCGTCATTCGGACGATGAGAGAACCTTGTGGGATGCCCGGTGGGAAACGGGCGAAAGCGAATCGGCATTGCGGCTGAAGAGAAAATCAGGCGAAGCGGTTTAGGGAGAGTTTTATGGTCTCGCGCCCGGCCCTTTCCTGGCGAGAGCTCCCCGGGCGGAGAGGCGCGCTTCGCTGACGCTCACCCATCACCCTGCGCATGGAGACGCCCATGGCTGAAGAAAAACCCCGCCAGTTCGTTGGCAGCGTGGAGTTCAAGAAGGGGCTCGAGGGGGCCATCACGAACGAGAGCGCCATCAGCTACGTGGACGGCGCGAACGGCAAGCTCATCTACCGGGGCTACAGCATCGACGACCTGTGCGCCGGCGGCGGGGGCTACGAGGAGACGGCCTACCTGCTCCTCTACGGAAAGCTGCCGAACCGGGGCGAGCTCGACGCCTTCAGCGCGGATCTGGCCTCGCGCCGGGGCGTCCCCGGGGAGGTGAAGGACCTGATCGGGCGAATCGCCCGCAGGTGCCACCCCATGAGCGCGCTGCGCACCGCCGTCTCCATGCTGGGCTGCCTGAACCCGAAGGAATTCGAGGTGACGGTGGAGAACGACTTCGACCTCGCCCTCACGCTGACGGCGCAGTTTCCCACCCTGGTGGCGGCCATCCAGAGGGCGCGGAGGGAGCGGCCCATCCTGGAGCCGGACGCCTCCCGGGGATTGTCCGAGGACTTTCTGCGGATGATGACGGGCGAGGCGCCCGACGCGCGCACGGCGGAGGTGATGGACATGGCGCTCATCATCCACGCCGAGCACGGCATGAACGCCTCCACCTTCTCCGCCATGGTGACGAACAGCTCGCTCACGGACTTCTACAGCTCCATCGTCGCCGGCGTCGGCTCGCTCAAGGGCCCCCTGCACGGCGGGGCGAACGAGGCCACCCTGCGCACCTTCACGGAGATCGGCGACCCCGCCACGACGGAGGCGTGGTTCCGGGAGGCGAAGGCGCGGAAGGTGAAGCTCATGGGCTTCGGCCACCGCGTCTATAAGGCCTACGACCCCCGCGCGCGGCTGTTCGACCCCATCGCCCGGGAGTTCGCCGAGCGCGCCGGCGCGGGCCACCTCTACGAGATCGCCAAGAAGCTCGAGGCGCTGGTGGTGGCGGACCTGGGCGGCAAGGGCATCTTCCCCAACGTGGATTTCTTCTCGGGCATCATCTACCACGCGATGGGCATCGACACGGACATGTTCACGCCCATCTTCGCCGTGCCGCGCATCGCCGGCTGGTCGGCGCGCATCCTCGAATACCTGCCGGAAAACCGCCTCTTCCGGCCCCGCGCGGTCTACGTCGGCGACCTGGAGTCGCAATACCAGCCGATTGACGAGCGCTAGCGCGCGGCGCGGCGCGAGACGAAAAGCGGCTCCCGCGCGGGGGGATTCTCATGTTGTCCATGAGAAGTGATGCGATTTTCTTGCGCGCTGAAACATCACGACACCATAATTATGGGTAAGGAGGAGTTTGAAATTGAAGAAGAAAATAATCGCAATCATTGCCAAGATAAAAGAGCATGGCGGTCTCTGGGCGTTCGGGGTGTTTCTTTTGGGCGCCGTGGGTGGAATTTACGCTTGGACGAACTTCATCGTTTACGCCCAGATCGCTCCCGTAAATGTAAAGGTTTCTGAATCAATAAAAAGACTCGACGCGGCGGAGCAAAACACGAACGGCAAAATACAGAATTTCGCAAAGCATTTCGACAAGCGCTTTGACGAGTTAAGAGAAGATGTAAGGAGCAACGGGAAGAAAATAGACGTCATTTTGTTGAAACTTTCAACGCTGCAAAAGTAAGAGTTCGCGTAGTTAAAGATATGATTTCTCTTTTTCGTAAAGGAGGGCAATAGGATCGCTCGCATGAAAGAATCGAAAAAAGCACATCAACGTATCTGACGGGATGTTGGTCGTGGGCTATTATCTGGCCCGTTGCGGCGTCCGTGCGCCCGATAAAAAATACTCAGCTCCGCCAGCGGCGTTGAAGGTTAAAACATGGACGGATGCTTTCGATCGCTTCTATGAAGTTTTGAGTGATGGACGTTCCGAATTACAGTTCCGCAACAGCCTCCTCGGCGTGCGCGCTTTCTTCGACCATTTGTTCCCGAATGGTCGTGAGGGGTTCGGAAGCGAGGAAGCTTTGTCTGAAGATGCCAAAGATATTCATGAGAAATGGAAGGGCAAATCCCGCAGTGAACTGGAAACTCGCGTTCTGGACTTGCTGGGCGGCGCGCGCCGCCTTTACGATGTTCCTCCACTGGAAGCGCGAACGGAGGGCGGCGAGAAGGTATTCACTTCCATCCGGCGGGAGCGTGATCCCGATCTAAGAAAAAAGGCGCTGAAAATTCACGGCTATGACTGCATGGCCTGCGGCTTCAACTTCGAGGAGCGCTACGGTTCTCTCGGAGAGAAATTCCTCGAGGTCCATCATGCCGTCCCTCTCGCCGAAGCCGGAGAAAGATGGACCAACCCTGAAACGGACCTCGTGGTCTTGTGCTCCAACTGCCACAGGATGGTCCACCACCAAAGGGGCGTCTGCCAGTCCGTGGATGAACTGAAAAAGCATATCAAGCGCCGGGGACGCCGGGCGGATCGCGCGGCCTGATCAGTCCTCCCCCTCGGCGAACTCCTCGAAGGTGTGGAACAGGCCGTCCAGCACGCGCGCGGCCTGCTCCTCGAGGCCCGGCCGGTCGAGGGGCAGGTCGATGGCGTAGCGGAAGGCGCCGTCGTGGTAGTGCTCCACCTTGTGCTCCTCCTCCTCGCCCGCCTCCTCCATGCCGTCATAGACGAAGTCGTCGATGGGGTCCTTGCTGTCCAGGATGGCGTGCTCGATGTCCTCGTTCACGTAGCGGTCGCGGGTGGCGAAGCTGACGCGGAGCCTGCCCTCCGCCTCGTCCTTCTCGAACTCGAACCAGCAGACCTCGCTCACGCCCAGCCGCAGGGCGCGGCCGGAAGGATCGGGGGCGGGCGTGAAGCGGTCGTCCGCCGCGTAGCGCTTGATCATGCCCGTAATGATGTCCGCCAAGCCGGAAGCCTCCGCGCGGGGGGTGGTCGTGCAATCGGGGAGGCGGGCGCCGCCTCCGCTCGCCAGGCAATATAGCGCAGAACGCGCCCCCCGCCAAGAGAAGCCGCGCCCGGATTCCGCGCGGCCTCCCGGCCGCTTTTCCCGCCCTGGGGCGGCGCGTTTCCCGACGGGGCCGGGAGGCGGGCGGCCCGAACGCCGCCGCCCGCCTCCGGGCGCCTATTTCGTCATGTCCTTGATGAGCTGGGTGTAGCCGTCGTAGTTCGGCTTGCGGGTCTTCTCGTAGTCCGCCCCGCCCATGAACTGCACGCCCTCGCCGATGCTGCGCATGAAGCGCTTGAAGGACTTGTTCTTCGTGAGCTTCACGAAGGCGGCGCGCAGCGCCGCCAGCCTCTCGGCCGGGATTTTCGAGGGCGCCATGAAGATGCGGTCCATCCGGAAGCTCACGCCCCCGTAGCCGAGCTCCTCCGTGGTGGGGACGTCCCTGAAGTCCTTGTCGTTCGAGAGGCGCCTGTCGCCCGTGAGCGCGAGGACGGTGATTTTCCCCGCCCGCTTGTGGGGGCGCAGCTGGGTCGGGAAGCCGATGCCCACGTCGTCCTGCCCCGAGAGGACGGCGCGCAGGGCGGGGCCGCCGCCCTTGTGGGGGATGAAGTTGACCTTGACGCCCGCCGCGCGCACGAACTGCATGGAGGGCACGTGCCCCGCGCCCCAGACGCCGCTGTGGCCCCAGTTGACCTTGCCGGGGTTCTTCTTCGCGTAGGCGACGAACTCCTTCATGGACTTCCACGGCCTGTTCGAGAGCGAGAAGAACATGGGCTGCGCGTGGTTGATCTTGGCGATGGCCGAGAAGTCGCGCAGGGTGTCGAAGGGCACCTTGCGCGTCTGCGGCACGAGCTGGTCGAAGCCGTTGTGGCTGAAGAGGATGGTGTAGCCGTCCGGCTTGGCCTTGGCCGCGAAGCCCGTGCCCTTCATGCCCGCCCCGCCCGGCACGAGCTTCACGACCATGGGCTGGCCGAGGATGTCGGCGATGATGCTGGTGATGCCGCGCGCGTGGAGGTCGTGGCTGCCGCCGGCGCCCACGGGCAGGACGAGCGTGATGGGGCGGTCCGGGTAGGCCGCGGAGCCCGCGCCGGGCGCCGCCGGGACGGCGAGCAGGGCCGCCGCGCCCAGGATGAGGAGGAAGCGCTTTTTCATGGTGCATCTCCCTTGATGAAGGCGCCCTTCAGGCGGCGGGCCCCGAAGCCCGCCGCCATGCGGGGCGAAGAACGAGAAAGGCGACCCAGACGATCGCCGCCGCGAGAAAGGCGGAGGCGATCGGCCTTTCCAGGAACAGGTAGGAGAAGGGCGCGCCCTTCGCGTAGAGCATGGACTGGCTCAGGCGGTATTCTATCGGCTCGGCGAGCACGAAGGCGATGATGAGGGGCGCCAGGTCGAACCCGAACTTCCTCAGGCCGTAGGCGCACACGCCGATGACGACCATGAGGATCACGTCCGCGTTCGAGCCCGTCGAGAGCGCGCCCACGAAGGCGAGCGCCACGATGACGGGGATGAGGTGCGCCTTCTTCAGCTGGATGGCGCGGGCGAAGGGCTTGAGCAGGACGTAGCCCAGGAAGAAGAACAGCACGTTGGCCAGCACCATGGTGAGGATGAGGGCGTACATGAGCGCGCCCTGCTCCTGGAATATCTGGGGGCCGGGGCGCATCCCGTGCGCCACGAACGCGCCCAGGAGGATGGCCGTCACGTTGTCGCCCGGAATGCCCAGGGTCAGCAGGGGAACCAGCGTGGGGCCGTTGACGGCGTTGTTCGCCGCCTCGGGCGCGGCGACCCCGTCGAGCTCCCCCCTGCCGAATCTCTCCGGGTTCTTCGAGGCGCGCTTCGCCGCGCTGTAGCCGATGAAGGCGGCCACCACCTGCCCCACCCCCGGCACCATGCCGATGCCCGTCCCGATGGCGGTGGAGCGCAGGATGCTGCGAATCGACGCCCGGAACTCGCGCCAGCGCAGGCGCCCGCCCGCCCTGGCGAGGTCCACGCGCTCGCTGATGAAGCGCGCCGTCCGGGACTCCACGGCTTCGAGCACCTCGGGCATGGCGAAGACGCCGATGGCCAGCGGGATGAGGGGGATGCCCGCGCTGAGCGCCTCGAGGCCGAAGGTCATCCGCGTGGCGCCCGTGGTGGCGTCCGTGCCGATGAAGCCCAGCCCCATGCCGATGCAGGCGGCGATGGCGCCCTTGAGGCCCGAGTCGCTCGACACGCTGGCGATGAGCACCAGCGAGAAGATGATGACGGCGAACACCTCCGGCGGGCCGATGAGCAGGGTGATGACGGCGATGGGGCCGATGAGCGCCAGGGTGAAGACGTCCGAGAGCGTGTCGGCGATGGTGGAGGAGAACAGGGCCATCTCCAGCGCCTTGCGCCCCTCGCCCTTGCGGGTGAGGGCGGGGCCGTCGAAGGTCGTGGCGATGGAGGCGCCCGTGCCCGGAATGCCGACCAGAATGGCCGGGATGCTGCCCCCGTATATCCCCCCCTTGTAGATGCCGATCAGGAAGGGGATGCCGAGCATGGGCTCGAGCTTGAAGGAGATGGGCAGGAGCACCGACATGGCGAGGATGGTGGTGAGGCCCGGCATCGCGCCCACGAACATGCCGATGGCCAGCCCCGCGCCGATGTAGAGGAAGGTGTCTATCCGCATGAGGAGCGCGAAGGCCTGGAAGAAGGAATCGAGCAAGTCCCCGCGCCTCCCCTAGATTCCCGGAAAAGCGCCGGAGAGGAACTTCATGATCGCGTCCTCGACGGAGGCGATGGCCTCGAATTCGCTCCTCGGCAGCGAGATGAGCAACAGCCTCTCGAAGACGAAGCGGACGACGACGGGGATGAGGACGGCGAGGGGGAGGAGGGCGCGCAGGCGGCGAACCCCCAGAAGGCGCGCGGAGGCGGCGGCCATGAGCAGGGTGGAGAGGCCGTAGCCGAGGGGGGAGACGAGGGCGGCGTAGGCGGCGGCGATGAGGATCATCCTCGCCCCGCGCGGGATTCCCGCGGTCTCCGGCGCGCCGGCGGCGGGGGGGGCGCGGCGCGCCTCCCGCCGGGCGGCGAGCAGATGGCACAGGCTGAGGGCGGCGAGAAGGGCGAAGGCGAGCCGCGGGAAGAACACGGGCGAAAGCGTGATGAAGCTCTGCGCGGAGGCGATGCCGCCGGAGGCGATGAGGGACGGCATGAAGAGCGAAAGCCCCGCCGAGACGAGCGCCATCGAGGCGGCGAGCCAGACTTCCAGCCGCGCGAGCGCGGCGTCCGGCGCGCTCGCCGCTTCGCGGCCGGAGGCTGCTCCGTCGTCGGAGGACATGGGCGGTCGCTCCCTGGCGAGAGATTCGCTTCGGCGTCCCCGCTCCCGAAGCTTTCCCGGCCGCTCGATGAAGTGGCGCGCTCCCGAAGGTTCGCGTATTATTCCCCAATCGCCCGGCGAGAGCAAACTTTCACCCCGCCCCCCGGGGCGGACGCGCGGGGAGAGCAGGCCATGAAGATCATCAATTCCATGAGCGTGGAGAAGGACGACGCCTACGAGCCTCCCTATTCCATCATGTGGGGGGTGAACGACGAGACGACGGACACGAGGGTGATGACCATGCAGCGCACCATCATCCCGCCGGGCGGGAGGAACAGGATGCACACCCATGCGTGCGACGCGGTGTTCTACGTGAACAAGGGGCCGATTTACGTGTTCTGCGGCGACCCGAAGAATCCCGAAAGGCATCTCGTCGAGGCGGGGCACTTCTGCTACGCGCCGGCGGGCGAGCCGCACGGCCAGGAGAACCCGAGCCGGACGGAGCCCGCCGAGCTCATCGCCACCTACGGAAACTGCTCCCACCAGGACAAGGCGGGCACGGTCTTCGTGGAGTAGCGGCGGCTCCGCAGTCGCAGGGAGGCGGGCGATGGACAGGGGAATCTGGGCGTCCTGGTATGATCTGCCCGAGGACGGCAGGGAAGCCTACTGCGCGTGGCTGCACGGGGAGCATCTGCCGGCGATGCTCGCGCGGCCGGGCCTTCTGTGGGCGGCGCACTACGAGCTCGCCGGCGGCGGCGCGCGAATGGAGCAGGTGAAGGCGGACGCGCTCTCCTACGCGAAGGAGGGGGAGGTTCCCTCGGGCACCCAGTTCGTCCTTCTCTTCGGCGCGCCCTCTCCCCACGTGTTCTTTCAGCCCGACGTGGACGGGATCGAGGGCGGGCGGACGGCCGGGGCGCGCGCCATGCTGGGGCTTCGCGCCGGGCTCCGCGTCTGCGTGTTCAGCGAGGAGGCGCGCGTGGAGGGCCCCGACGCGGGCGCGAGGGGCCCCGGCATCACGCCCGGCCCCGCGATTCAGATGGGCCAGTTCCGCGCCGAGGACGCCGCGGCCGAGCGCGAGCTGGGCGCGTGGTACGCGCAGTATCGCCTCAGGTTCATGGAGGGGATGCCGGGCTGCGTCGGCGCGAGGAAGCTGCTCTCGGCGGCCGGCTGGGCCAAGCATTCGATTCTCTACGAGTTCACCTCGCTCGAGGCGAGGCATGAGGGGTTTCAGGAGCACGAGAGCCTCTCGCTGGACGCGAGCCAGTGGTCGGGCCGCGTGGTGCGGAAGCTCATTCACGCCCCCGGCAGCCCGAGCGTGGGACGCCGCCTGTGGCCTCCGGCGCAGTGAGGCCGCCCGGACGAGGGAGGAGATTCGCATGGCGCATCTGCCGATTCTGACGGACGAGGAGGCGGGCCCCGAGGCCCGGGTGGTGTTCGAGGCGAGCCGGCGGATGTTCGGCCGCGTGGCGAACGCCATCCGGATGAGCGCGGCCAGCCCCAGGGTGCTCCAGCCGCTTTTCGGCTTTCTGGTGTCGCTGTGCCGGGAGGAGATCACCGGCGCGCTCGACGCGAGGACGAAGGCGCTGCTGATCCTCAAGACCTCGATGGAGAACGGGTGCAAATACTGAACGGCGCACAACGTCACGTTCGGTCGGGCGTGCGGGCTGTCGGACGAGCAGATTGACGCCGTGAGGGAGGACGCCTACCAGGAGTCGGGCCTGTTCACCGCCGCCGAGAAGGCGGCCGTCTCCTGGGCGCATCACCTGACGAAATACACCTTCGGCAGGCACCCCGAGGCCCTGGCCGAGATGAAGAGGCACTACGATCACGCCCAGGTCGTCGAGGCGACGCTGGTGTCCGGCTACTTCAACATGTGGAACCGCTTCACCGACGCCCTGGAGAGCGACCTGGAGGGCGCGGACCAGATGAGCCTTTTCACCAAATCCGCCGTGATCGACAAGCGGGACTTCGCGGAGTTTATGAACAAGTGCTGGTGGGCGGAGGAGGGAGCGTCCGCCGGAGGCGGGGAGCGCGGCTGAGCGGGCGCTTCGCCGCGCCGGCGGGCTTTCAGTCGGCTTCCCGCTTCTCGCCGCGGATCAGCGTCCCTATCAGCGCCCTCCGCGCCCGGAGCAGGAGCGCGGCGAGCGCGCAGGCGAGGCACATCAGGGGGAGGCTCCCCCCGCCGGCGAGGACGGCCACGGCGGGCATCAGCGCGATGGCGATGAGCTCCCCGTGGTCGCGCCTGCCCGTGAGCGCGAAGACGAGCAGGGCGAGCGTCGCGCAGATCAGCAGGGTGAACGGGGAGGCGCCGAGCAGAACCCCCGCCGCGCTCGCCGTTCCGCGCCCCCCCCGGAACCCGTGAGGCAGGGGCAGCGCCTCGCCGGCGACGACGGCCGCCCCCGCCGCCGCGGCGACCCAGGGCGAGCCGCTCACCCGCCAGGCGAGGCCCATCGCCAGCTGCGCCTTCAGGAAGTCGGCGAGGAGCACGAGCAGCCCCACGCGCTTTCCCAGCGCGCTCCATGCGCCCTCGAAGTCGAGCGTCCCCTCTCCCCAGGCGCGCGCGTCCTCCCCCCGCGCCCTGGCGGCCCAGAAGGCGGGGGAGAGGGAGCCCAGGGCGTAGGCGGCGGCCATGGCCGCGGCGAGAGAAAAGAGGTTCAAGAAAGTCTCCCGATGGGTGAGGCGTCCGCCTCTATCTTGCGGGATTCTCCCGCCCGTGAAAAGCCCCCGCCGCGGCGCGCCGCCATCCCGTAGGGGTCGTTCGGGGACGCCCCGCCGCCTCCGTTGCGAATCTTTCTTGAAAACGGGCGATCACAGAGCCCCGCCCTTACGGAACCGTCGGCCATGGGCGACCACCCCGAACGGGCGGTTCACGAACCGCCCCTACGGAACCCTCGGCGCCCGCTCGGCGAGGACGGCGGATGCGCTTTTGCCGATTTCGACAAAATCAGACAAATTCACGGCCTTATCCTGCAAATAGACAGCTGTTTTCCACCTTTTAGAGACCCTTTGACGACCCCGTTCAATCCCCGGTTCGCCCGCCTTCCCTCCCCCCGCGGGCGCACTCCCGCCGCATCAGAAATATAACCCGGCCCGGCGCCGTCTCCGCCTCGCAAATGCGGGCAGTTGCGGGCAGATGCGCGCGAGGCGTCTCCGTGGGGCGTTTCGAGGGCTGGATTTTCGGGGAAAATACCCGTTTCCCAAGCGCGATCCGCCCGGGGACGACCGCCCGGCGGCGGTTCCGATGGCTTTCTTCCGCGCGCCGCGGGCGCTTCAGCCGATTCCCAGGTGGGTTCTTCTGACCTCCTCGTTCGCCCACAGCGCCTCTGGGGAGGATTCGTGGACGACCCGCCCGTTCGCGATGACGCACACCCTGTCCACCGTCCTGACGGCGAAGGCGGCGTTCTGCTCCACGAGCACGACGGAGAGGCCCTCGGACTTGAGCGCCCGGATGGCGCCGCCGATGTCCTGGATGATCATCGGCGCCAGTCCTTCGGAGGGCTCGTCGAGAATGAGGCAGGCCGGGTTGGTCATCAGGGCGCGGCCCACGGCCAGCATCTGCTGCTCGCCGCCCGAGAGCGAACCCGCCCGCTGGCCGGCGCGCTCCCCGAGGCGGGGGAAGAGTTCATAGACCCGCGCGAAGTCCCAGCGATGCCCCCCCTCGCGCTCCTGCCGCGCCACCAGGAGGTTCTCGCGCACCGAGAGGGTGGGGAACACGCGCCTTCCCTGCGGGCAGAGGCCGATGCCCATCCGCGAGATTTCGTAGCTGCTCGAAGCCGTGATGTCCTCTCCCCGGAAGCGCACCGCCCCCCGCCTCGGCGGGATGAAGCCCATGATCGAATTGATGAGCGTCGTCTTGCCCATGCCGTTTCTGCCCAGGATTCCCAGCGTCTCCCCCTCGGCGACGCGGAGGCTCAGCCCCTGGAGGACGTAGGAGTCGCCATAGTAGGTGTGGACGTCCTCCACGCTCAGGAGGGCGGACACGTCACTCCGCCTTTCCGAGGTAGATTTCCTGCACCCGGGGGTCGCTGCGGATTTCCTCGCTGGGGCCCTCGGCGAGAACCTCGCCGTAGTGCAGGACGCTGATGCGGGAGACGACCTCGAAGATGACGTCCAGGTCGTGCTCGATGAGGAGAATGGCGATTCCGGGGTCGAGCGACTTCAGGAAGTTCGCCATCTCGCGGGATTCGCCCGTCGCCAGGCCGGCGGAGGGCTCGTCCAGAAGCAGGACTTTCGGGTCGCTCGCCAGGGCGAGGACGATCTCGAGCTGGCGCTGCTCCCCGTGCGAGAGGCTGCGCACCTCCTGATCCCGCAGGTGCCAGAAGTTCACCTCGCCGAGCAGCTTCTCCGCCTTCTCGTACACCTCCGCGTATCCCGAAAGCGGCCTGAGCATCGCCATCTTCATCTTCCGCAGGCCCTGGACGGCGAGCAGGACGTTGTCGAGCACGGTGAGCTTCGGAAACAGGCTGGTGATCTGGAAGGTGCGCGCCATGCCCAGCGCCGCGCGCCTGTGGGTGGGCCACCCCGAAACGTCGCGCCCGAAGAGGCGGATGCGGCCCGAGGTGAGCGGCAGCACGCCCGTGATGAGGTGGAACAGGGTCGTTTTCCCCGCGCCGTTGGGGCCCAGGATTCCCCGCCGCTCGCCGGCGCGAAGGCGCAGGTTCACGTCCTCCACGGCGCGCAGGCCGCCGAAGCGCCTGGTTACGCCCTCGAGCTCCAGCCCCGGCTGCGCGTTCGTCAAGGCGCGTTCGACTCCCCCTGAAGGCCCGGCGCGAACCGGCCGCCCGCGCCCTGAAGCCGCGGGCGGCCGGATTCGCCCCGCGCTACCTGCAATGCGGGCAGGGCGGATGCTTCTTGCTGTAGACGGGCTGCTTGAGGAAGTCCTCCGCCTTCCACTTCCAGAACTGCCCGACGGCCGGATAGGTCTTGATCACGACGTTCCACAGCGAGTTGGGCTTCACGCCCAGGCCCAGGCGGTCGCCCTTCACGCGCGCCACCCGGCGGATGTAGCTGTTCTGCACCGGATTGCCGTATGCGTCCAGGTATACGGGGCCCCGGATGGCGTTGATGCGGATGGTCTTGAACGCCTCGAGGAAGGCGTCCGCGTTCTCGGGCTTGTAGCCGATTTTCTTGAGGGTGAGGTCCACCCACTGGCCGGTGGTGTAGGTGGTCTCGGAGTAGTAGGAGGCCATTTTCCCGTAGCGCTGCTGGTATTCCCTGACGAACGCCTTGTTCTTCTCCGTCTCCAGGGCGGCGCTGTATTGCGCGGCCGTCACGTAGCCGAGCGCCTCGTCCCCCATGCTGGGGAGGATGAACTCGTCCGCGCTCGTCACCCCGCCGAGCATGGGCATTTTGAAGCCGGCGGCGCGGAACTGCTTCGGGAAGGCCAGGGACATCGGGCCGACCATGAGGGTGAAGATGGCGTCGGCGTCCTTGGGCACCTGCGGGAGATAGGGGCCGAAGTCCTTCGTTCCGAGCTTCGCCCATATCTTCTTGACGATCTTCCCGCCGCGCGCCTCGAACGCCTTGTGGAAGCCGCCCACCGTCTCGTAGCCGAAGGCGTAGTCCGCGCCGATGGTGACGACGCGGCGGTAGCCCTGGTCGTAGGCCCACTCGGCGAGGGGGTGGCTGTTCTGGCTGCTCGTGAAGCCGCTGCGCAGGAAATACTTGAAGAGCTTGCGCTGGGTGAGGTCGTCCGCCGCCGGCACGGGCGAGATGTAGGGCACCTTGAAGCGGTTGGCGACCGGCGCGAGGGCGTAGCCGGTGCTGGCGAGCAGGCCGCCCATGAACATGTGCACCTTGTCGCGCTTGATGAGCTTGAGCGCCTTGCGCACGTTCACGGCCGGCTTGCCGGTGGAGTCCTCGAGGATGAACTTCACGTCCAGGGGTCCCATCTTGTTCTTCGCGTGCGCCAGGTACATCCTGAAGCCGTTGCTCATGTCCTTGCCGATCTGGGCGAAGATGCCCGTCATCGGCGCGATGAAGCCGATGCGCACCTCGGCCGCCCGCGCGCCGCCGACTCCGGCGGAGAGCGCGAGGGCGAGCCCTGCGATGATGGCGATGAGTCTGCGCTTCATGTCTTTTCCCTCCGTTTGCTCAGGGTGCTTCGGGCCGCGCCCTCCTCAGCCCTCGCGGGCCTCCGGGGGCGCGGCGGGTTTGCGGAACCTGCCGAACAGTCCGAGAATTCCCTCGACGCCGTAGAGGCGTCCCAGCATGATGGTGATGATGTAGATGGCGCCCAGGATCAGGGGCCAGCGCTCCACGTAGATGCTGATGAACTGCTGGAGCGAGCGGATGATGGCCGCGCCGATGACGGGGCCGACCAAGGTGGCGGGGCCGCCCAGCGCCACCATGAACAGGGCCTCGGCCGAGGTGATGAGCTCGATGTCCGGCGGACTCACGAACAGGTTGAACAGCGTCCACATCACCCCCGAGACGCCGCTGAAGACGCCCGCGATGATGAAGGCGAGGTATTTGTGGAGCCAGATGTTGTAGCCCAGCATCTCCATGCGCTCCTCGCGTTCCCGGATGCCGACCAGCGTCTTTCCGAAGGGGCTACGCGTGAAGAGATGCAGGAGGCCGAGGCAGGCGAGAAACACCGCGAGCGTGAAGTAGAAGAACGGAATTTCCGACTCCAGCGAAAGGCCGAGCAGCGAGGGTCTGCCGGGGACGCTGATGCCGTTGTCGCCCTCCGTCACCGCGCTCCAGCGGTAGGCCAGCCCCCAGACGACCATGGCGAGGGAGAGCGTGATCATCAGGAAATACACGCCCACGGCGCGGATGGCCAGAAAGCCGAAGAACGCGGCGAAGGCGAGGGCCACGAGGATTCCGAAGAGGAAGATGAAGAAGACGCCCAGCCCCAGCGCGTCCGCCCACTGGAAGGCGGCGTAGGTCCACGTCCAGTCCTCCTTGGTCATGACGATGGCCGTGGCGTAGGAGGCGACGCCGAAGTAGGCGGCGTGCCCCAGGGAGGCGAGGCCGGTGAAGCCCAGCAGGATATCCAGGCTCATGGCGAGGATGCCGAAGACGAGAATCTCCGTCACGAGGCTCTGCATGAAGAGGTCGAGAAACGGCGTGACGGCGCCCAGGGCGGCGAACGCGCCCAGAGCGAGCGCCGCGCGCGCCTTCTCGGAGGAGCTCCCGCCCACGGCTCAGCCCTTTCCGAAGAGGCCGGTCGGCCTGATCGCCAGAATGACGGCCATGGGCGCGAAGAGCGCGAAGTAGGAGAGCTCGGGAAACAGCGCGGTGCCGAAGTTCTCGATGAAGCCGACCACGACGCTGCCCAGGACGGCGCCGCCCAGACTGCCGAGGCCGCCGATGATCACCACGGCGAACGCATAGGGGAGGATCTCGAAGTCGAGCCCCGGATAGACGCCGAAGAACGCGCCGCCCACCACGCCGCCCATGGCGGCCAGAAGCGCGCCGATGGCGAAGATCGCCATCTGCACGACGTTCGTGTTGACGCCGACGCCGCGCGCCATCTCGGGGTCGTCCACCGCCGCGCGCATGATGGCGCCGAGGCGGGTGCGCTCGATGCCGAGGAACAGCGCCGCCGCCACCAGGACGGCGACGAGGATCATGAAGGCGCGGTATTGGGGAAGGGAGAGGCCCCAGACCACCGCGCTGTGGTTGAGCGGCCAGGGCTGCTTCAGCATGAAGTTGTCCCCGCCCCAGGTGTAGAGCGAGCCGTCCTGGAGGATGAAGGCGAAGCCTATCGTCACGAGCACCTGCGCGAGGGTGTCCTGCCCCAGGCGGCGCAGAAAGAAGCGCTCGATGAGCATTCCGCACAGCGCCGCGACCGAGAGCGCGGCGGCGGCGGCGGCGATCATGCCCGCGAGGTTCACGTGGTCCACGGGCTGGACGGGCACGCGCGGAAAGAAGAGCTCGAAGACGTTGAAGCCCCACGCCAGGCCGCTCGCCGCCTCCAGGAGGGCGTAGGCGAGGAGCAGCGCGGGCGCGGCGCGCCGGGGGGGAACGTATCCCGTGAGGACGCGCCACGCGAGATAGAGCAGCGCCCACGAGGCCAGCTGGACGACGCGCGGCAGCAGGCTCAGGGAGCCGAAGACGACGTTGTAGAACTCGAGCGCCAGGTAGCCGGCGAACAGGAAGAAGGCGGCGTGGGCGAGGTTCACGATGCGCATCACGCCGAAGATGAGCGAGAGGCCGCTCGCGAGGAGAAACAGGATGGCGGCGTAGGAGAGGGAGTTGTAGCTCAGGACGAGGATGTTTGTGAAGCTCAGAGTGGTCATTCACGCCTCGCTGCCGCCGGGGAGGAGGCGCCGCGCAAGCGGGGGGCGGGCGCCTCGCCGGATCGTCGGTTCGCATGAGCGCAGAAATGAAACAAGGCCTCATTATGCGCCCGGTTCCGGGCGGCGGTCAAGGCGGCGATGGTTCCGCGCTGGCGCAGGGCCGCGCGGAAGGATAAGGTTCGGGGGGCCGGCCTTTCGGTTCGGCGGGCGCCCCGGCATGGGGCCTTTCGGTTTCGCTTCGGGGAAGGGGAGGCTTCGCTCCGCTCGAATGGATAGGCGCGCCGGGGCTTCGGAGGAGAGGATTTTCAGGAACGCCCGAATCGACTCGGGGGGCTCCCCGGTCGATTTGCGGGTCGCGCGGGGGCGATTCGCGGAGATCGCCCCGAACCTCGAAAACGCGGCGGGCTGCGGGGAGACGGACCTGGGCGGCCGCGTCGCGCTGCCCGCGCTCGTGGAGAGCCACATTCACCTGGACAAGGCGTTTCTGGAGGAGCGCGCCCCCAACCTGTCTGGGTCGCTCGCGGACGCCATCGCCGTCACCCTCGAACTCAAAAGGAGCGTGACGAAGCGGGACATGATGGAGCGCGCCGAGCGCGCCCTGCGCATGGCGATGCGCCACGGCGCCGGATGGTTCCGCGCGCAGGTGGAGGTGGACCCCGTCGTCGGGCTCAAGGGAATGGAGGTCGCCCTGGAGCTCAGGGAGAAGTATTCGGGCCTCGCGGACTTTCAGCTGGTCGTCTTCCCGCAGGAGGGCATCGAGCAGCGGCCGGGGACGGAGGAGTTGATGCGCGAGGCGATGCGGATGGGCGGAGACCTCGTGGGCGGAATCCCCTACAACGACCTCGACCCCGAGCGGCACCTGGACGTCGTTTTCGGGATGGCCGAGGCGTTCGGCTGCGGGCTGGATTTTCATCTGGACTTCTCCGACAGCCCGGCTGATCGGAGAATCGAATCCGTGGCCGCGCGAACCATCGCGGCGGGGCTTCAGGGGCGGGTGGCCGTCGGACACCTCACCTCGCTCGGAAGCATGGAGGAGGCCGCGGCCGCGCCCCTCATCGAGAAGATTCTCGAGGCGGACATCTCCGTCCTGCCGCTGCCGGCGACCGACCTGTTCCTGGGCGGCAGGGGGGAGAGGCCGCCCCGCTTCCGGGGACTCGCTCCGGTGAAGTCCCTCCTGGACGCGGGCGTGAACGTCGCCATCTCCTCGAACAACGTCCGAAACGCCTTCACGCCCTCGGGGAGGGGAGACTTGCTCGAGCTCGGCCTTCTCCTCGCCCACGCCCTTCACATGAGCGGCGCGGCGGAGAGGGGCGCGATCCCCGCGCTTTTCACGACCAACGGCGCGAGGGCGCTCGGGGTGGAGGAGGACTACGGCCTGCGCCCCGGACGCGCGGCGGACTTCGTGGTTCTCGATTCGGCGAACTTCGGTGACGTCCTCATCGATCAGCCCGAGAAGCGCTTCGTGGTGAAGGGCGGGCGCGTCATCGTGGAGAACGTCGCGGAGACGACCTGGCGGGAGACGGCCGGATGGGCGTGATTTCGGACGCGAACGAAGAGGCGCTCTCCCGCATCGTCGCCGCGGACCCCGTTCTGGCGGACGTGCGTCCGGCGGGCGAGGCGATTCGCGGCCTCGACGAGGGCGTCCTGCTCCACGCCGGCCCCCCGATTGCCTGGGAGCGGATGTGCGGCCCCCTGCGCGGGGCGATCGCGGGGGCGGCCGTCCTCGAGGGATGGGCGGAGGATCTGGCCGCCGGGGAGGCGCTCGCCGCCTCGGGCGGCATCGCGTTTCACCCGAATCACCACTTCGGCGCCGTGGGCCCCATGACGGGCGTCACCACGCGCTCGATGCCGGTGATGATCGTGGAGAACAGGAGGTTCGGAAACCGCGCGTATTGCGCCCTCAACGAGGGTTTGGGGAAGGTGATGCGCTTCGGCGGAAACGACGAGGAGGTGCTGAGCCGCCTGCGCTGGCTGGCGGAGCGGCTGGCGCCCGCGCTCTCCGCCGCCCTGCGCTTCATGGGCGGCCTGCCGCTCAAGGGCATCATCGCGCGGGGGCTCGCGATGGGGGATGAAATGCACCAGCGCAACGCGGCCTGCACGAGCCTCTTCGTGCGCGAGACGGCTCCCGCCCTCGCGCGGACGGCGGGCGGCGCGGAGAGGCTGGAGGAGGTCTTCTCCTTCATGGGCGGCAACGACCAGTTCTTCCTGAACGCGGCGATGGCGGCGGGAAAGGCGGTGATGGACCCGGCGCGCGGCATCGAGGGGTCGAGCGTCGTCACGGCGATGTGCAGGAACGGCGCGGACTTCGGCATTCGGGTGAGCGGAACGGGGGACGCGTGGTTCACCGCGCCCGTGGAGATGCCGCGGGGGCTGTATTTTCCCGGCTTCGGCGAGGAGGACGCCAACCCGGACATGGGCGACTCCACGATCATCGAGACGATGGGGCTGGGCGGGTTCGCCATGGCGGCCGCCCCCGCCGTCGTCGGGTTCGTGGGGGCGGGGAGGGCGGCGGACGCGCTGAACTACACCCGCGCCATGTGGGAGATCACCCAGGGGCGCAACCCGGAGTGGTCGATTCCCGCCCTCGACTTTCAGGGCGTCCCGACGGGCATCGACGTGATGAAGGTGGTCAGGCTCGGGGTCGCGCCCGTCATCAACACGGGCATCGCCCACAAAGAGCCCGGCGTCGGACAGGTCGGCGCGGGCGTGGTTCGCGCCCCGCTCGCCTGCTTCGAGCGGGCGCTTGAAGCCTTCGGCGCGAAGATGGGCGCGGTATGAGCGCGCTCAGTTCTCCAGGCGGTCGTATTCGACCTGGGCGTCGATGAGGCGCGGCCTGCCCGAGGCCAGCCCTTCCCGCACGGCCTCCCCGAGCTCCGCCGGCGTTTTCGCCCGGGCGGCGCTCACCCCCATGGAGCCCGCCATCCGCAGGAAGTCCAGCTCCGGCTCCCGGAAGTCCATGGCGACGAATTTTCTGTGCTCCTGCGCTTTGCCGTCGAGCCGGAGGATGCGCTCCTTGAGTATCCGGTAGCTCTTGTTGTTGAGAATCACGAACAGGGCGGCGAGGTCGTATTTCGCGGCGCTCCAGAGCGCCTGAATCGCGTACATGGCGGAGCCGTCCCCCGACAGGCAGACGACGGGCTTGTCCGGCAGCGCCTTCTTGACCCCCAGCGCGCTCGGCAGGCCCAGGCCGATGCCGCCCCCCTTCATGCCGTAAATCGAGTCTATTTTGCCGGCGACGGCGCTTTTGAGTCCCCCGCCGAATCCCATGGTGAGGGATTCGTCCACCAGCGCCGTCCCCTCGGGCAGGGCGTCCCCGAAGGCGGCCTGAAAGGCCTCTCTCGTCAGGGCGCCCCCCTCGTCGCCGGCCTTGGGGGCGATCTCCTCCCGCCAGGCCGCCAGCTCCCTCTCGACGCGCGCGCGGCGCGCCCGCGCTTCCCGGGCGCCCGCCTCGCCCAGCTTCCTCTCCACCGCCTCGGTGATTCCGGGGAGGGTGGCCTTCGGGTCTCCCGGCATGGCGACCTCAACGGGGAAGTTCTTGCCGATCTCCCAGGGATCGAGGTCGAGATGGATGACCCGCGCGCCCCGGGGCGCCAGCGGAATTTCGGGCGGGAAGGAGAAGGTGTAGGTCTCCGTGCCGATGAAGAAGACGACGTCCGAGCCTTCGAGCCTGTCCAGGAGCGGCTCGATGGTGTTGGGCAGCTCGCCCGCGTAGAGGGGATGGGTGAGGGAGAAGGAGAGGGAATTCGGGCGGTTGTCGCAGAACACCCGCGCCCCGAGGCGCTCGGCCAGCCGGGCGGCTTCGGCGACCGCCCCCGAGCGGGCGACGCGCGAGCCGGTGACGACGCAGGGGCTCTTCGCTCCGGCGAGCAGGTCCGCCGCGCGCTCGATGGACTCGGCGGACGCGGGAAAGGCGCTCGAAAGCCGCGTGGGGCGGCCCGAGAGGGCGGGCGCCCCGGCGAGCATGACGTCGCCCGGAAGCGAGAGGAAGACCGGCCCCGTCGGGGGGGCGAGCGCGTGCTTGACGGCGCGGCGGACGCACTGCTCCAGGTCCTCGACCCGGCGCGCCTCGTAGGCCCACTTGGTGAGCGGCGCCGCCATTCGGGGCAGGTCGTCCCAGAGCACGGGTTCGGAGAGCTGGCCGCGCTGGCCCTGGTTGCCCGCCGTGACGAGGAGGGGGCTGCCCGCCCGCTTGACGTTGTAGAGCATTCCCATGGCGTTGCCGAGGCCCGGCGCGACGTGGAGGTTCACCACGCCCACGCCGCCCGCGGCGTAGGCGTAGCCCTCGGCCGCGCCGATGGTGATCGCCTCCTGAAGGCAGAGGACGTAGTCGAGCCTGTTCTCGTTCACCAGCGCGTCCATGAGCGGCAGCTCGGTCGTGCCCGGGTTGCCGAAGATGCAGCGGACGCCCTCGTCGATGAGCGTTTCCAAAAAGAGTTCCGAGCCGTTGCCGCCGTTCATGCGCTCTCCCCCGCGAGAGGTGGTCGGGTTCAGAAGATGGACGCTTCTCCATTGTGGCTCAAAACGGCGTTCGCCGCCATTTGCAGGCACTTCTCGGCGCCGGGCGGCATCACCAGCGCGGCCCTGGCGTCGCGGTGGAGGCGCTGGAGCGGCCCGTCGTTCAGCAGGCCGGGGCCGCCCGCGATTTTCAGTGCCTTTTCCGTCATCGACGCCGCCGCCTCGGAGGCCGCGTATTTCGCCTCGTTGATGCGGGGAACGGCCGCCGCCGCCCCTTGCGCCTCCAGCGTCCAGGCGGCTTTCTGAATCATGAGGAGGGCGGTCTCCAGGGCGATTTTCATCTCGCCTGTCTGCCGCTGAATCGCGGGATAGCGCGCGATGGGCGCGCCATCGGGCCGGAGCGTCCGCGTTCGCGCGTAGTCCGCGATCCAGTCGAGGGCGGCGGCGCCCGTCCCGAGATAGACGGCGGCGTAGCCTAGGCCGAACCTGGGAACGAAATCGGGCTGGAGGATGTCTTCTCCCCGCCCCACGACGTCGCGCGCGGCGACCCGCACGTTCTCGTAGGCGACGGCGTGGCTGGCCGTGCCCCGCATGGCGAAGGCGTCCCAGCGGCTCGGAATGGATATGCCCTCGAGGCGCCTGTCCACCACCGCCCAGCGAAGGCCGGCCTGCAAATCCTCCTCCCCTTCCAGCAGGCACCAGAGCACGTAGTAGTCCGCCTCCCCCGCCATGGAGCAGAAGTATTTCCGGCCGTTCAGGACGTAGCCGCCGCCCTCCCTGCGCGCGCGGGTGGTGATGGTCCGGTTCCACTGGGGGCTGGAGCTCGCCTCGCCCGCGTGGCTGCCGAAGATGGCGCCGTCCGCGGCCGCCCGGGCGAAGCGGCTTCTCTGCTCCCCGCCCGCGAGGGCGAGGAGGAAGTAGAGAACCGTGCTGTGCATGTGCAGGGTCATGGCGGTGTTCGCGCAGCCCTTGCCGAGTTCGTGAAACACCATCGCGTAGCAGACGGGGTCGCTCCAGAGCGCGCGCCCGCCGTGGGAGGCGGGCAGGGTGAGGCGCGTGAAGCCCTCCCGGGCGAGCGCCTCGAAGCTCTCCCGCGGGAAGCGCTCCTCCCGATCGCACCGGTCCGCGTTCGGGGCGAGGATCTCCCGCGCGAGCCGCCTGGCGCGCTCTATCAAGGTCCGGTTTTCGGGAGAGAGGCTTAAGTCCATGAATTTCCGATGCGGTTCCCGAAGGCCGGAGGCGCTCCCCGGCGGCTCAGGTTCGCTCTCTCAGCAGCCGGCGCAGAATCTTCCCGCTCCCCGACTTCGGGATGGCGTCGATGAAGGCGACGGCGCGCACGCGCTTGTAGCCCGCCACTTTCCCGTTCACGAAGGCCATGAGCGCCTCCGCGTCGGCGCGGACGCCCTCCCTGGGAACCACGAAGGCCATGGGAATCTCGCCGGCCTCGGGGTCGGCGCGGGGGACGACGGCCGCGTCGGCCACGTCCGGGTGCCGGTGCAGGAGCGCCTCGAGCTCGGCGGGCGCGACGGCGAAGCCCTTGTATTTGATCATCTCCTTCTTCCTGTCCACCAGATAGACGTAGCCCTGCTCGTCCACCCGACCGATGTCGCCCGTGTGGAGCCAGCCGCCCCGAAGCGCCTCCGCCGTCGCCTCGGGCGCGTTCCAGTAGCCCTTCATCACGTGCGGGCCCTTGAGGAGGAGCTCGCCCGCCTCGCCCGCGGGCAGCTCCGCTTCTCCCGTCTCCGGGTCCACGATTTTCTGCTCCTGATCGGAGACGGGAAGCCCTACGGATTCCTCCCGGATGAGCGCCTCCACGGGAGGATTCAGGTGCGTGAGCGGCGAGGCTTCCGTGAGGCCGTAGCCCATGAAGGTGAGCGCGCCGGTTCGCTCCTGCACGACGCGCCGCACCTCGGGCGGAAGGGGCGCCGCCCCGCTCATGATGTAGCGCAGGGAGGAGAGGTCGTATTCCTCCGTCTTCTCGTGGCGCGCGATGGCGAGGAGCGCGGGCGGCGCGCCGTAGAAGAGCGTGATCCCGCGCTCCTCGACGAGGCGGAGGGCCTCCTCCACCGAGAAGCGCTTCATCAGCGTCTGGGCCGCGCCGGCGAGAATCAGCCCGCCCATGATCAGCGCCCCGTAGATGTGGTAGAGCGGCAGGAACAGGAGGCCGGAGTCCCGATCCGTAATCCGGTGGCTCGCCGCGAACTGGTGGTAGTTCGCCACGAGATTCCGGTGGGTGAGCATCACGCCCTTGGGCAGGCCCGTCGTGCCGCTCGAATAGGGCAGGGCGATGAGGTCGCGGGCGGGGTCGATGGGCGGCTCGGGGACGCCGTGCGCCGGATGCGCGCCCAGCCACTCCTCGAAAGGGGGACGCTCCCCCGCGCCCGCGTCCGTCGAGATGACGGCCTCGAGCGCGTCCAGACTCTTCCGCGCCCCCTCGACCAGGGCGGCGCCCTCGGCCGTCGTGACGAGAATCCTCGCGCCCGAGTCGCCGAGCTGGTGACGGGCCTCCTCTTCCCCGCAGGAGGGGTTCATCGGGGTGAAGACGGCGCCCGCCTTCGACGCGCCGAAGACGGCGATCTCGAACGCGGCCGAGTTGGGCAGGAGGAGCGCGACGCGATCCCCGGGCCGGACGCCCTCGGCGAGCAGGGCGCGGGCGCAGGCGTTCGAGAGCGCGTCGAGCTCCCGGAAGGTCATGCGGACGTCTCCGTCCGCGATCGCCTCGGCGTCCGGGCGGCGCGCGCAGGTCGCCTTCAGCAGGCCGTGCAGCGCGCAGTCGGGGTATTCGAGCGGGGGGCGGAAGTAGGGGGGAAGCCGGCCCATCGGCTACGACCCCAGAACGTTCGCGCCGCCCTCCAGGACGGTCTTGGCGGTGAGCTCCAAGCACTTCTCGGTGTTGGGCGGCATGACGAGGCCCGCCCGCGCCTCGCGGTGGAAGCGCTGGAGGGGATTGCGGCGGAAAAGCCCCGGGCCGCCGGCCACCTTGAGCGCCTTCTCCGTGATGAAGGCGGCGGCCTCCGCGCAGACGTATTTCGCCTCGTTGATGGCGCCGTAGGCCGCCTCCGCGCCGTGGGCGTTGATCATCCAGCCCGCGCGCTGGAGCATGAGAACCGCGCCCTCGAGGGCGATTTTCATCTCCCCGATCTGCCGCTGGATGGCGGGATAGGAGGAGATGGGGACGTTGTCGGGCTGGAGCTTTCTCGTCCTCGCGTAGTTCACCACCCAGTCGAAGGCGCCGCCGCCCGCCCCCAGATAGACGGCGGAGTAGCCGAAGCCGAACTTGGGCAGAACGTCCGGGCGTATCGGGTCGCCGCCCCGTCCCACCAGGTCGCCCACCGGGATTTCCACGTCCTCGTATATCATCGAGTGGCTCATCGTTCCGCGCATGGCGAAGGCGTCCCACTCCTGATCGATCCGGAAGCCGGGCGCGTCCGAGGGCGCGATGAGCAGCCCCAGGCTTTTCGTGAGGTCCTCCTCGTCCTCCAGCTGCACCCAGAGCACGTAGTAGTCCGCCTCGCCGGCCATGGAGCAGAAATACTTCCGGCCGTTGACTCGATAGACGCCGCCGTCGCGCTTCGCCTTCGTCTCCATGCGCCACACCCCGTGCAGGCTCGACGTGTTCTCGCTGGCGTAGCTGGCGATGATTTTTCCGCCGCGGATGATTTCCGCGTACCTGCGCTTCTGCTCCTCGGTTCCCAGGTAGGTGATGACGTGCGAAATCGAGCTGTGCATGTGAAAGAGCATGGCCGTGTTCACGCAGCCCTTCGCCAGCTCGTAGAGGATCATCGAATAGGTGGCGGCGTCCTCGTAGAGGCCGCGCCCGCCCAGCTCCTTCGGAAGCGTCAGGGAGGTGAAGCCCTCCTTCGCCAGGTCGATGAAGTTCTCGCGGGGGAAGATTCCCTCCTCGTCGATTCTCGCGGCTCTCGGGGCGAGAATCTCCTTCGCGCAGGCTTTCGCGCGCTCGAGGAGGTCCTCGTTTTCGGGGTTGACGCGAAAGTCCACAGGCTCGCTCCCTCGGCCTTCGTGAAGGGAGCGCCTACGCGCCCCCGGCGTTCCAGCCGCGCCCCTCGTCGCCGTATCCCTCCGAGCCGTCCCCGGTGACGGCGACGGTGTCCTCGAGCTTCACGAAGCCCACTTCCGGGTTCTTGAGGTCCGTCTCGATGGAGACCACCATGCCGGCCTCGAGGCCCTTGTCCTCGTAGGTGGCGGGGTAGGGCACGACGCCCGAGGAGGTGAGGTGCGGCGCCTCGTGCTGGATGATGCCCATTCCGTGCGCGAGGAACACCATCTGCTCGCCGTGCTCGCATTTGGCCTGCTCGGAGAGGGCGGCGTCGTATATCTCCCGGCCCGTGACGCCCGGGCGGACGACCGCGCGGGCGGCCGCCTGCACCGCCCGGATTTCGTCGAGAAGGTCCTTCATCAGGGGGGTCGGCTCGCCCATGACGGCCATGCGGCAGAGGTCGCCCAGGTAGCCCCGCTTGTTCCCGCCGGAATCGAGCGAGAGGATGCCGCCCTCGTCCCACGTGGCGTTCGAGGGGGCGCGGTTGTAGCTCGTCCCCGCGCAGGTGAGGCAGTATTCAAAGTCGAGCCCCTTGCGGGTTTCGATTTTCTTCATCTCGTCGGCGATTTCGTAGGTGGTCGTCCCGGGGGGCGTGTTCTCCATGACGCTCAGCATGCACTCGACGATCGCCTCGGAGGCCTCCTTCAGCAGGGCGAGCTCATGCGGCCGCTTCACGGCGCGCAGCTCCTCGAGCATGTGAACGGCGTCGATGAATCTGGCGTCCGGCAGCTCCTCCCGGAGCGCGTCGTAGGCGTCGGCCGGAAGAAAGCATTTCTCCACCGCCACGGTGCCTTTTTCGTGGCCCAGCCCGCGGATGAAGTCGGCCGCGTCCTTGCCCGCCTGATCGCTGCGCCACTGGCTGTTCTTCTTCTCCGGCACCCACACGGGCTCCGCTTCCTGCTGCCAGCCCTCCATGACGTTGCCGATGTAGAACGCCTTGTCGGAGGCGCCCCTGGGCAGGCCCACCATCGGCAGGTAGCGGCTCACGCCGATGGCGTCCTTGTGGGCGAAGAAGAAGAACTTGTAGCCGCCGAGCAGATACTGGACGTTCTCCTTCGAGGAGGCGAGGACGACGTCCGCGCCCTCGTCCTCCATCAGCGCGCCGAGCTTGTCTTCATCGAAGGGCAGGTTCATGGCGATTTCCTCCCGGATAGGGGATGTTCCGAAGTCGCTTTCCGATTTCGCGTCAAGAGCGGGCGGCCGCTCATCTCCCGGAAATGCGCGCGGCGCCGGATGAGGGCGCCGCGCGCATCATCCGCCGAAGGCCGGTTCATGGATGCGGGCAGGGTGTCATGCGGGGGCGGAAAACGCAAGCGGGGCGCTTCCGGCCCGCCGCCCTCCCGCGCCCCAGAATTGAACGAAGCCGCCCGTGATGAACGCGACCCCGTTTTCCAGCTTCACGGCGGTCTCCTCAGCAGACTTCCCGGACGATGGCCTCGAATTCCTCGTTCGTCAGCTGCCGCTTGCGCCAGCGAATCTCCGAGCGGACGCGCTCCGCCACGGCGCCCTCCCTCTCGCGCGGGACTTCGAGCTCCAGCTCCCGCGCCTTGGCGCGTATGGCCCAGTTTCCGGAATAGTGGCCCAGCAGGTTGCGCATCCGGTTTCCGAAAATCTCCGGCCTCATGCACGAATACGCCCAGAAGCCCTCCTCCGTGTCGGGCGCGCAGTAGTGCACCTCGACCAGGTGGGAAAACGCCGTTTCGCCGACGAAGGGCATCGTGGCCGTCATGGGCCACTTCATGATGTCGGAGACGAGCCGGGAGAGTTCGGTCATCTTCTCGAGCCGGATGCCGCAGTCGACGCCGTAGTAGATTTGAATCACCGAGGCGACCTCGGCCAAGGGCGCGATGTGGGCGCGCTCGCCCAGGCCGTTCACGCAGGCGTCGAGCAGGTCGGCGCCGCCCTCGAGGCCCGCGTACAGGGCGGCGCACGCCAGCCCGATGTCGTTGTGGGTGTGGAGGCCGATTTGCGTTCCGGGCAGCAGGCGCTTCACCTCGCGGACGACGTAGGTATAGACCGGCGCGATCGCCATGCCGTTGATGTCGTCGAGCTTGATCATGTCGGCGCCCGCGTCCACCAGCCTGCCGCATACTTCCGCCAGCCGCTCGATCGGAATGCGCGTGCAGTCCTGAATCAGGCAGCCCACCTTGCGGTCGGCGCCGGACTTCTCCCGCGCGTAGGCCACGGAGCCGCAGGCGCGCTCGATGGCCTGCTCGATGGTGACGTCCGTCTCCCCGGCCATGGACTCGAACAGGCACATCTGGTGCGGCGAAAAGGAGAAGCACAGCGTCGTGTAGTCCGCGCCGTGCTCCACGTTGAGATCGACCTCCACCTTGGCGAGCTCGGGGTTCAGAACGGCGGTGGGATGCACGAGCGCCTCCACCGTGAGCGCGGGGTGCCGCTTTTTCACCTCCTCCATCTCCTGGGGGTCGTCGTGGTGCATCTGCGCCATGCTCACGCCGGCGTCCACGAGGGCGTCGGCGATGCGGATGACCTCGTCCCGCCGCAGGGACACCCCCGGCAGCTGCCGGCCCTCCCGCAGGGTGATGTCGCAAAGCTGAAAGTTCTCGGAAAGCGTCATCCGCGAGCGGATTTCCTCGGAGAAGCAGTGCTGCGAGATTCTCCACTGCTCGGTGATGGGCTCCAGGTCGCCGTTGACGGGGTAGCCTGGCATTCCGTCCTCCTTTCATGGAATGGCGCCGCTTGAATCCGGCGAAGTGAAAGCGTCTCTCAGGCCCGGGCGCTCATCGCCTCGCCCGCGTCAGCATCCGCTTTTTCTCCTCCGGGCGATCCGGAGAATCTCCGCCGACGCCAGCGCCTCGTCGTCGGACGCGCCCCCCGCTATGAGAACCCGCCGCCCCCCGAGGGGGGTGGCCGTGTGAAGCCGCCGGGGAGACTTCATCGCGCCCGCCGCCAGCCAGAAGCAGCGCCTTTCGGGCTCGAACACCTCCGCGCTGTCCAGGGTGCGGCCCTCGCCCCCCCAGCCCCCGATGAGCGCGACCCTGCCGTCCGCGAGCAGGGCGGCGGCGTGCTGCTGCCTCCGCACGCGCAGCCCGCTTTCGAGCGGGATGAATTTTTCCGTTTCGGGGTCGAAAATCTCGGCGCTCGCGAGGGTCCCCTCCCGCCCCAGGCCGCCCGCGATGAGTACCTTCCCGTCTTTCAGCCGCGTGGCGGTGTGCCGGCTCCTTTGCGCCGCCAGGCTCCGCGCGAGGCGCGTTCTTCTCCGCGCGGGCAGGTAGAGCTCCGCGTATCGCGCCACCTTCCCCTCCGCGCCGCCCGCGAGGAGGACGCGCCCGTCCTCGAGCCGCGTGGCGGTGTGCTGCTGCCGCGCCGCGAGCATGGGCCGCCCGGCGGGAGCGAAGCGCCCCCGCGCGGCCTCGTAGATTTCCAGATGGCGAACCGCGCGCCTGCCGTCGTTGCCGCCGGCGATGAGCGCGTCTCCCGAGAGAAGCCGCGTCGCCGTGTGATCGTAGCGCCCGCGCCCCATCACGGCGCGCGCGGGGGGCGCGCCGCCGCCCCGGATGAGCAGGGAATCCCGGAGCGCCTCGCCGACCCTCGCCCAGCCCCCGGTGATCAAAACGCCGCCCTCGAGGAGGACGGCCGCGTGCCAGCCGCGGGCGGGCGCGTTCGGAACGGGGCGGGGCGCGAACGCTCCCCGCGCGGGGTCGTATGTCTCGAAGCTGCCGAGCGGGGAGGTTTTCGTGAGGCCCGCGGCGATGAGGATTTTCCCCGATGCGAGCCTCGTGGCCGTGTGTCCGTGTCGGGGGGCGCCCATGCTTCCCGCCGGGGAGAAGTCCCCCTCGCCGCCGCAGGCGGAAAGCGCCGCGCCGAGCAGAAGGCGCAGGGCCGTTCGCCGCATCATCGTTCGCCCCTCCTTCGCGCCGCCCGGAAGAGCGGTCTTCTCGGCGATCCTCCGTGACGCGCTTCTCCCCGCCTCCCGAAGCCATTTTACGCCAGGAGCCATTATGCGCGAGGCGCGCGAGATGCGAAACGTCTCGGTCATCGGCGGCGGATGCGTGGGCCGGGAGGCGGCGCTCCGGTTCGCGTGGGCGGGGGGGCGACCTCAGAGAGGCCAAGGGGAGCAGCCTGCCGCTTCGGGCGGACGTGTTCGCGTGGGATTCCATCCCCGAGCGCCTCCGATCGGAGATCGCCCCCGACCACGTGGCGCCGGCGGAGGGGGCGAGGGCGCGCGCGGGTGAGGCGGAGGGATGAGGTTCTGGCGCTTGGGGCGGCGGGCTATTCGATAAGTCCGCGGCTTCTTTTGTAGTCCTGAAACGCTTTTCGGTCTCTTTCCGGCAGCGAATGCCCCGGTTGCTTGTCGTGGCACTCCACGCACAGGGCGCGAAGGTTGCCCCACGAATTATTGGATTTGTCCCCGTTTCTGTGGTGGGCGTGGAGAAACTCGCTGGCTTCTCCCTTCAGCGAAATGCCGCATTCCTCACATCGCCATCCCGCCCTGTCGCGGCATATTCGTGAAAATGTCGATTGATGGGACGAGTAAGTATCTACGGGAGCGGTAATGTCCGTATACCGAGGTTTGGGGGCGATTGCCTTATCATAACTCTCAAAGAATTTCTCCAGGGAAAACTCCTTTTCGCAATAGCCTTGTGAGCGTAAATGGGATAGGCAGTAACCACATACCTGCATGGTGATGAGCTTTTCCTTTTCGATAATTTTACCGGAATCCGTAATGTTCGCTACGAATTTTCCGTCCGTCCGGGTCGAGGCGACGTATCGCTTGTCGAATCGTTCATTCTTTTTCATGTCTTGGATTTTTTCACAATTCGCTACATGGAATTTGTACTTGCCAAAAAACCTGGAGTATTGGTCCCGGATATAGACGAGAATCCTGCGGCCTTCGTGAGATAGCGTCCCGTCGCGCTCGACGGTTATCTGACCCGGATCGACGAGCTCTATTCCCTTTCCCGCCAGTTCGATGTCCAGTTCTTCCCATTCCATCGAATCGTTGCCCTTGACCAGTTCTTCGACTCCCATTTTGCGAAGAACATCGTCGAGCGCGGCGAACGAAACCTCGATTTTCATGGTCTGTTTTTCCGATCGATGATCTGGACGATTCTTTTTTCCGCGTTCGTTCGCACGCGAAACTCCACCCGTCTCGATTTTTCCCGGTTCTCGCGGCCATTCTCGAGCACCGGCTTGCTGGAGGAGAGGCCGTTCGCGGTGAGCCTTCCCTTGAGCCACGCGAAATCCGGGGATACCGCGTTCAGGTTCAGGACGTATTCGAGAACGGCCCTCGTCCGTTGCTGGGAGAGCGCCATGTTGTTGAAGTAGGCGACCTTCGGATCGGCGAGAGTCGCCCATTCGCTGGAGGTATGGCCTTCGACGCGCACCTCCTCGATGTCGGCCTTGTATTTCGGGCCGGTGAGAATCTTCACGTATCTGGGGAAAAAGTCTATGAGAATGTTCTGGAATTTCTCCTTCATCGCGGCTTTCCCCTGCTCGAAAAGCACCTCGGGCTCCCGGAAGGTGATGGAGAGCGTTTCGCGGCGGATTTCCGCGGCCCACTTCGGCAGGTCGTCCCTGAACTCGCGCTTCAAGTCCTCATACAAATCGTTCTGCAGGCGGCTGTAGGTGACAGCGATTCCCTCGATGCTGTCCTTGTCCGCCTGCACCGTCGCCATGAAGATGACGGTGAGGAACATGAATATCATCATGGTCCCGGACATGACGTCCGAGATGGAAATCCACGGCCCTTCGCTTTCCTCTTGGAGCGATTCGGCTTCCTGCACGGTCTGCCTACCTTTTGATGATATTCTGCGCGCGGTTCAAGGCGTCCGCCAAAGGCGTGTAATCACTGGCGAATTTCTCCGATATGCTCGCCAGCCTGTCGCCGAGCGCGGCCAGCGCTTTCGTCAATTCTTCCCCCAGCCCTTCATCTATCGCCTTCATTCGCGCTTCGGTGTTCCGCGCGCTTTCTCCCGCCAGCCGGGTGATTTCCCGCTCCGTTTTCGTGAAAGTATCTCTCACCTGGGCGTCCAGTCGCTCGACCAGATCCGCGACGAGTTTTTGCTGCTGCTCCGTGGCGTTGCTCACCTGCGCCCGCATCCGTTCCATGCTTTGTCTGGATAATGCGCCGACCTGCTCGATAGCTCCCGATGCCGTTTTATCCAGTTCGGAGAATCCGGCAATCACTTTTTGAGCGAAGTCCTTTTGCTTGCTCAAGGATTCCTGGTTCGCTTCCACCGCTCCCCGCACGGATTCGGCGAAATTCTCCGTGAGTTCGCTTATCTTCGCGTCAAGCGCGGGCAAGAGCTCCTGCGCCTTTTCCGACATGTCAGCGAACTCTCTCAAATAGCCTTCCATGTATTGTCTTTGTTCCTGAATGGCGGTCAGGATGGGGTCGAGCTTCTCCGCCGCCTCGGTGATGGCCTCGCTCCGCTCCGCCATTTGCGACAGGGAAGCCTGCGTTCGCGCGATGGATTCCCGGACCTGATCGATGCCGGCGACCGCCCTGTCGAACTGCTCTATCATCCTTTCCGTTTGCTCCTTGTTCTTGTCCTGCCAGCCGACGAGGGCTCCGACCGCCTCGTTGAGCTGCTTGAAGTTGTCTCCGAACTGCTCGTTTATCTTCGCGTTGAAGTCGCGCATCACCTCTTCGAGAGCCTCGATGAGCTTCTGGCTGTTCGCCTCCGCCATGGTTTCAGCGAAATCCCTGAACTCCCGGATGAGCTCGTCCTGCTTGTCCGTGAAGGTGGTTCGCAGTTTCTGGATCTGGGTGAGCATGGAAGTATCGCCCTCGCCCGAAACCGACGCGCGGATGCTCTCCAGCCTTTCCAGCGTTTTCTCGTGGTTTGCTTTTCCTGTTTCGATCTGTTGGTGCAGGAAGTCCGCGAGGGTTTGAACGGTAGCCCCTTCCGGGCGATCTTCTGATGGCTCCCTGACGATGCGGGGGAACATGACGGGGAGGGTTCTCGTGGCCAGGGTCGCCACGATGCCGACTATGGAAGTGATGAACGCCGTTTGCAGGCCGAAAAGGAGCGTTCGGACGCTTTTTTCGATGTCGTCGGGATTGAAGTCGAACAGGCCGATGGAGATGCCTATGAACGTTCCGACGATTCCAAGAACGGTAGTCGTCGATTGTGAAAATTTATGGAGTTTTCTTTCTCGGATACATTTGAAGAAACAAGCGGCGATTAACGCGCAAATCACCAGTATAACGGGGTCATAGACAGAGCGAAGCAGAATATCCATGGGCGGCCAGCTTCCTTTTGCCGTGTTCGCGTATTTCAGTAGAACGTCGTCAGGCTAGCATTCGCCCAGGCTTTTGTCATTTTGTCCGCGTCCGCCCCCCTACCTCCTCGGGTGGTGGTCGATGCCCTTGAAGGTCTCGATGAAGCCCGTGACGCGCGCCTCGTCGAACGTCTCCAGGGTGTCGATTCTCCCCCAGGCGGTGAGGGCGATGCGGTGCTTCATGGAGGGATAGGGAGCGAGGACGACGAACTTCGGATAGCGGCGCACGATGCCCTCGAGCTTCTCCACGAGGTCGGGGCAGTCGCCGCAGTTGTATTGAACGAGGACGCCGCCGTCCTCCAGGTTGTGCACCTGAAAGCCGCGGGCGATGGGCTTCTCGTGCACGCCCCAGCGGACGATGGTCGGGTAGTGCGGCCCCGATGTCGGGGGGTCGGTGTTGTAGGCGACGGCGCCGCTCGCGCCGACCGGAATGTGGCGGTTGCCGAGGGAGGGGACGGCGCGCGCCTGGTTCGCCGGCGCGCCCGAGAAGTGCCAGACGCCGAAGAGGAGGGCGACCAGGGCGCTCGCCCAGATGAGCGGGGACGCGCCGTTGCTCTTGGAGCCGATGGCGGCCCGGCGGGCCCTGGCGGGCCGGGATTTTTTCCTCTTTCCGGGCTTGCGGGCCATGGCGCGGCCTCCTTGCTTTTCCTGAGGTTCTGCGGATGGCGGCGCGTCGGCAAGATACGCGAGGAAGGCCGCGGGGACAACCGGAGGGCGCGGGCGTCCCGAATCGTTGACAACTCCCGCGGTGGACGATGATAATCCCCGACCGACGCCCGCGGGGGACCCGGGCGCGGCTCGCCGCCCCCGTGCGACTCGATGAATCTCCCGCCGGATGGAGGGAAGCCGCATGGCCGCCGAGGATTCCGAAGCGCCGTCGGGCGTTCGCTACGAGCCCGACGAGAAGCCGCCCGCCCCGCTCGCCGTCGGCCTGGGCCTGCAGCTCGCCCTCCTCAACGTCGCCGGCGTGGTGCTGACGCCCGCCATCGTGGTGCGCGCCGGGGGCGGAACCGAGGCGTTCCTCTCCTGGGCGGTGTTCGCGGCGGTGGCGGTCTGCGGCCTGACGACGGCGCTTCAGGCGCGCCGGCTGGGGAGAATCGGCGCGGGCTACGTGCTCCTCATGGGCACCTCCGGCGCCTTCATCGCGGTCTGCATCGCCGCGCTCGCACAGGGCGGCCCGCCGATGCTCGCCACGCTCGTGGTCGTCTCCTCGCTCTTCCAGTTCGCGCTCGCGGCGCGGCTCTCGCTGTTCCGGCGCGTCCTGACGCCGACGGTGGCGGGCGTGGTGCTCATGCTGATAGCGGTGACGGTGATGCCGGTCATCTTCGGGATGCTGGAGGACGTCCCCGAGGGAAGCCCGCCCGCCGCCGCCCCCCTGAGCGCGCTGACGACCCTGCTCGTCATCACCGGCGTCGCGCTCAAGGCCCGCGGCGCGGCGCGCCTCTGGGCGCCCGTCATCGGCGTCGCGGCGGGCTCGATCGTCGGCGCCTTCTTCGGCCTCTACGACGCGGGGCGCGTGGCCGGCGCCGCGTGGATGGGGCTGCCCGAGGGGAGCTGGCCGGGCTTCGACCTGGAGTTCGGCCCCGCCTTCTGGGCGCTCCTTCCCGCCTTCGCGTTCGTGACCCTGGTGGGCGCCATCGAGACGATCGGCGATTCCGTCGCCATCCAGCGCGTCTCCTGGCGCAGGCCCCGGGCGGTGGACTTCCGCGCGGTGCAGGGCGCCCTGGCCGCGGACGGGACGGGCAACCTGCTCTCCGGCCTGGCGGGGACGATGCCCAACACGACCTATTCGACGAGCATATCGGTGACCGAGCTCACCGGCGTGGGCGCGCGCGGGGTGGGCGCAGCCGCGGGCGCCGCGTTCCTCGCCATGGCGTTCTCGCCCAAGCTGATCGCCGTGGTGCTGGCGATTCCGGCCCCGGTCGCCGCGGCCTACCTCGCCGTGCTGCTGGCGATGCTCTTCACGGTCGGCATGAAGGTGGTCGTCCAGGACGGGCTCGACTACCGCAAGGGGCTGGTGGCCGGCGTCGCCTTCTGGATCGGCGTGGGCTTTCAGAACGGGGCGATATTCCCCGGCTACTTCCCGGAGTTCCTGGGCGCGCTCCTCAAGAACGGGATGACGGCGGGCGGCCTGGCGGCCGTCCTGATGACCCTGTTCCTGGAGGCGGCCGAGCCCGGGCGCGCGCGCATCGAGACGGCCTTCGAGACCGCCGCGCTGCCGAAGATACGGGAGTTCCTCGGCGCGTTCGCCTCGCGCAGCGGCTGGGACGAGGCGATGGCGAGCCGCCTCGAGGCGGCCAGCGAGGAGACCCTGCTGACGCTCATGCGCGGGGAGGAGGCGCGGCGGGCGCCCGGGCGGCGCCTGCTGCTGATCGCGCGCAGGGAGGAGGGGGGCGCGACGCTCGAATTCGTCGTTGCGAGCGGGGAGGCGAACCTCCAGGACAGAATCGCGCTCCTCGGCGAGCGGACGGCCGGCGCGCCGCCCTACGCGGAGGCGTCGCTCCGGCTGCTGCGGCGCTTCGCCTCCTCGGTTCGCCACCAGCAGTACCACGACGCGGACATCGTGATCCTCCGCGTGGAGCCTCCGGCGAAGCGCGGCGGCGGGGCGGGAGCGGGGCGGTGAGTTGCGCCCCGCGCGGATTTTTTTATACATTCGGGGAGGCCCGAAGGCGCGGGAGCGCTTTTTCGGGAATCGGAAGGAAATCGAGGGGCCGATAAATGGAAGAGCCTTACAGGATACTCGTCGTCGACGACGAGCCCGACGTCGAGCAGCTCGTCCTGCAGCGGATGCGCCGCGAGATTCGCCGCGGCCGCTACGAGTTCGTCTTCGCGCGCAACGGGCTGGAGGCGCTCGAGCGCCTGAAGACGGACGACGAAATCGACATGGTGCTCACGGACATCAACATGCCGGAGATGGACGGCCTCACGCTGCTCAAGCAGATATCGTCGCTCGATCTGAACCTGCGCTGCGTTGTCGTCTCGGCCTACGGCGACATGAAGAACATCCGCACGGCGATGAACAGGGGCGCGTTCGACTTCGTCACGAAGCCGATAGACTTCGAGGATCTGAAGATCACCATCGACCGCACCCTGAGCCACCTGGCCATGCTCCGCGAGGCGCTCGAGGCGCGCGACAAGCTGGTCGCCATCCGGAGCGACCTCGCCCTCGCCAGCAGCATGCAGCAGGCGATTCTGCCGACGAAGTTCCCCGAAACCCCGGAATACCAGGTATTCGCGAGCATGGAGGCCGCCCGCGACGTGGGCGGCGACTTCTTCGACGTGATGCGCCTCTCCGACGGCCTCGTCGGCATCACGGTCGCCGACGTCTCGGGCAAGGGCGTGACCGCCGCCCTCTTCATGATGTCCAGCCGCACCCTGCTCCGCAGCGTCGCCGTCGCCCGCTCCGACCCCGCCGAGGTGCTGACCGAGGTCAACCGCCTGCTCCAGGAGAACAACGAGGCGGCGATGTTCGTCACCGTCTTCCTCGCGGTCTTCGACCCGGCGAGCGGGCGGCTCGTCTGCGCGAACGGCGGCCACAACCCCCCGCTCATCGTCCACGCCGACGGAACGTCGAACCTGCTGCCCCAGAAGCCGGGGGTCGCCCTCGGGGTGGTGCCCGACCTCGCGTATGAGAAGAGCGAGGCGTCCCTCGCCCCCGGCGACGCCATCGTCCTCTACACCGACGGGGTGACGGAGGCCGAGAACGCCGCCCAGGAGCAGTTCGGGGTCGAGCGGCTGCGCGGAATCTTCGCGGATTCGCCGCCGGGCGACGCCCGCGAGACGAACACGGCGGTGTTCCGGGCGGTGCGCGAATTCGCGGGCGACGCGCCGCAGTTCGACGACATCACCTGCCTGACGCTTTACCGCGCCGGAGCGGACGGATGAGCGCGAGGCTCTCCCTGCGCATGAAGCTGCGCGCCGAGGAGCTCACGCGCGTCGCCGCCGCCGTCTCGGAGTTCGCGGGGGCGCAGGAGTGGCCGCCCGAGATGGAGTTCCAGATCAATCTCGCGCTCGAGGAGCTGGGGCTCAACATCATCAACCACGGACACGACGACCCCGAGGGACGCGAGGTCGAGTTCGAGATCGTCTCGGAGGCGGAGTCGGTGACCATCGAGATCGCGGACGACGGCCGGCCGTTCGACCCGATGACCGAGGCGCCCGCGCCGGACACCGAATCGGACATTGAGGATCGTCCGGTGGGCGGCCTGGGCGTCCATCTGGTGCGGACGATGATGGACGAGGCGCGCTACAGGCGCGAGGGAGAGAAAAACCGCCTGACCCTCGTCAAGCGGAGGGTCGAATGAGCCGCCCGCGCCCCTTCCGCCGCGCGCTTTCGGCTCTTGCGGGCGCGGCGCTCTGCGCGGCGTCGGCCGCGCAGGCGGCCGACGCCGTCCCGGGCGTTTCCGGAGAGCGCGTTCTCTTCGGCCAGTCCGCCGCCCTGAGCGGCCCCGCCAAGGATCTGGGCGAGAACATGCGGCTCGGCATCGAGGCCGCCTTCCGGGCGGCGAACGAGAGCGGCGGCGTCCACGGGCGCCGGCTCGAGCTCACCTCCGCCGACGACAGCGGAGAGCCCGAAGCCGCCGTCGCCAACACCCGCAGACTCATCGAGGAGGAGAAGGTTTTCGCGCTCATCGGCGCGGTCGGGGCTCCCACCTCGCGCGCGGCCGCGCCGGTCGCCGCCAAGGCGGGCGCGCCCTACATCGCGCCCTTCACCGGCGCCGCCTTCCTGCGCGATCCCAAATGGAAGAACGTCATCAATCTGCGCGCCTCCTATTTCCAGGAGACCGAGGAGATGGTCGAGCGCCTGATCGAGGATTTGGGAATCGACCGCATCGCCGTGTTCTACCAGGATGATTCCTTCGGCCTGTCGGGCTACCACGGCGTTCGCCGCGCCCTCGCGCGGCGCGGCCTGAAGCCCGCGGCCATCGGGGTGTATCCCCGGAACACGACGGCGGTCAAGACGGCCCTGCTCGACCTGCGGCGCCAAAAGCCGGGCGCGGTCGTCCTCGTCGGTGCCTATCGGCCGGTCGCGGCCCTGATCGCCTGGGCGCGGCACGTGGGGGTGAATCCGGTTTTCGTGACGATCTCCTTCGTGGGCGGCCGCGCGCTCGTGCGCGAACTCGGCCCCGCCGGCGTGGGGGTCTTCGTCACGCAGGTGGTTCCCTTCCCGACGGCGAAGGATCTCCCGATCGCGGCGGCCTACCGCCGGGCGCTGGAGGCTCACGCGCCCGGCGCGCCCCCCGGCTTCGTCTCTTTCGAGGGCTATCTAGCCGGCCGGCTGGCCGTCCGCGCCCTCGAACTCTGCGGGCGGGAACTCAGGCGTGCCTGCCTTCTCGACAGCCTGCGCCGCGAGGCCGTCATCGACCTGGACGGGTTCAAGCTGCGCTTCGGGAAGGACGACAACCAGGGTTCGGACGCGGTGTTCCTCACCGTCATCGCCGCGCGGGGGCGCTACCTCCCGATCCGGACGATGAAGCGGTGAGCGGAACCGTGATCGAATCGCTGAAGCGTCTGCTCCAAAGCCGCTCCCGAATCTCGACGCAGCTCTATCTGGGCATCGGCGGCGCCGTGGTTCTCACCGTCATAGCGAGCCTGGTGGGCTGGATCTCGTTCGACCGGGTCGGCGACGCCCAGAGCCGCGTGAACGAGTCCAGCGTTCCGCTGCTGGCGTCCGCTTTCCGGGTCGCCGGGAGAAGCGCCGATCTGGTGGTCGCCGCGCCGCGCCTGGCCGCGGTCGAGGACCCCGACGACCTGGCGCGGATCGCCAGCAGGGTCGAGAAGGATCGGGAGGTGTTCGAGGCGGAGCTGGGCGCGCTGACGCGCACGGGCGGGGAGGCGGAGCGCTTCAGGCGCATCATCGAGCGGGGAAAGGCGCTGATCGCCAACATCGAGGCCATCAAGGCTTTGGTGCTCCGGCGCTTCGACCTCCTCGATCTGCGGGATACGCTCAGCCTGGAGCTCACGTGGCTGCGCAAGGAACTGGAGAACATCCTGCTCCCCGCGATAGACGATCAGCTCTTCTTCGTGATGACGGGCTACCGCAGCCTGGACGACGGGCCCGCGCCCTGGGAGGAGCACTTCTCGGAGGAGGAATTCGTCCTTTATCGCTACATGGCCGAACTGCATACCGACGCCGCCATCGGAACGCAGGCTCTGGCGGCCGCCTTCAACGTCCCGGACGCCGCTCTTATCGAACCGCTGCGGGAGCGCTTCGAGGCCGTGGTGCGCGGCGTCAGACGCCGCCTGGCCTCGCTTGGAAAGGCGCCCGTGCGGGCCAAGCTCGCGCCCCACTTCGACCGGATGATCGAGCTGGGCGTCGGGCGGGCGGGGGGCTTCAACCTGCGCGCGCGCGAGCTGGCGATCTCCGAGCGGCTGCGGGAGCTGCTCTCGAGCAACGGCGACCTCGCCGTGGACCTCCTGAGCGAGACCGAGAGCCTGGTGAAAGCGGCGCGGGAAAGCGCGCGGGAGGCCACGCTGGCCTCCGGCGAGGCGATTCGCACCGGGCGAAATCTGCTCCTCTCGCTGAGCTTCGTCAGCGTCGTCGCGGCGGTGCTCATCGCCTGGCTGTTCGTCGGCCGGGTGCTGTCGCGCCGGCTCGGGCGGCTTTCGGATCGGATGCGCCGCATGGCCGACGGCGACCTGGAGGCGGAGGTAGACATCGGCGGGAGCGACGAGGTCTCGGAGATGGCCGCCGCGCTCGAGGTGTTCCGCCGCCACGCCCTGGAGGTGCAGCGCCTGAACCTGGTGGAGAAGCTGGCCGATGAGCTCAAGGGCAAGAACGATCAGCTCGAGAGCACGCTGGGCGAACTCGAGAAGGCGCAGGATCAGATCGTCATGCGCGAGAAGCTGGCGGCGCTCGGCGAACTGACGGCGGGCGTCGCCCACGAGATCAGGAATCCGCTGAACTTCATCAAGAATTTTTCGGAAGTCTCCGAGGAGCTGATGGAGGAGCTGCAGGAGGAGCTGGAGAAAGTCCTCGGCGGAGGCGGGAACGGCTCAGGCGAAGACGGCGGCGGCGGGAGCGGGAACGGGAAGAAGGAGGAGGACGCGGGCGGGCTGATCCGCGAGATCGGCGGCGACCTGACCGAGAACCTCAAGCGCATCCGCGAGCACGGCGAGCGCGCCAACAACATCGTGCAGAGCATGCTGATGATGGGCAGGGGCTCGAGCGATCGGCAGCCGACGAACATCAATGCCGTGATCTCCGAGCACGCGCGGCTCGCCTACCACAGCGCCCGGGCGGTGGACCCGGATTTCCGCCTCACGATGGAGGAGGAGTTCGACGAGGACATCGGGGAATACGAGGCCATCCCGCAGGATCTGGGCCGCGTCTTCCTGAACATGGTCAGCAACGCCTGCTACGCCACCGACGAGAGGCGGCGCGCGATCGAGGCCGGGGAAAAGAAGCTGGCGGAGGGCGCGCCGCGCTACGAGCCTCTCCTGCGCCTCGTCACCCGGAGCCTGCCGGATCGCATCGAGGTTCGCGTCCGCGACAACGGAAGCGGAATGCCGCCGGACGTCATCGAAAAGATATTCAACCCCTTCTTCACGACCAAGCCGACGGACAAGGGCACGGGCCTGGGACTCTCCCTCTGCAACGACATCGTGCGCGAGCACGGGGGAAGCATCCGGGTCGAATCCGCGCCTGACGAGTTCACGGAGATGATCGTCGAACTGCCCCGGTAGGCGGGAAGGCTCCTGCGGATGGGCGCGGGGAGGCCGGGGACGGGAAGGCGCCCCCCGGCCCGAAGCCGCCCCGGGCGGGAGGGCCGCTTCCGCTCCTCAGCCGGCGGTCGCGGCGAGCGCCTCCTCCTTGGTGGCGCGGAGCTGGATGATGTGGTCGAAGCCGGATATCTCGAACACCTCGCGTATCAGATCCCCGAGCGCGTATAGCGCGAACTTCGCGTCCCGCTGCCCGAGGTACTTGGCGATCAGCAGGACGGCGCGAAGGCCGGCGCTGCTGATGTAGGAGACGCTCTCGAAATTCACGATGACGGCGCGGTCGCTCTCGCCGATCGCCGTCTTTATCGCGTTCTCGAACTCCGGGGCGGTGACGCCGTCAATGCGCCCATCGACCTGGACAACCAGCGTTCCGTCTTCTCGCTCGATCTTGGTCTCCATTCTCGGCCTTGCCTCCTCATGCCTGGATGGTTCCTGATAAGCGCTCGCCGGCGCGCGTCGAGCCGATGGGCCGGGAGCGGCCCGGCGCAATCATACATCAGGCGTCCGCCGATTCGTCAACCCCCGCTCCGGCCAACGCTCGCGCCCGCGTCATCTTTTCGTTGCCCCCGAGTATATCAAAATATCGCCGCGTTCCGCAACTCATCGCCGCGCCGGAGTTCGGTTCGGCGGAGGCGTCCCCGGGGCTTCCCGCGCGCGGGCGATCATCCCGTCGGCGCCGGCGCCCGGGCTTCGAGGCGGCGCGCGGCCTCCCGCAGGGGGCGTTCGGGAACGCCCCGACGCCTCTGATGCGAACGCCCCTTGAATGCGGGCGGTTCACGAACCGCCCCTACGAAACCCTCGCCGTCCGCGCCCGTGGGTGAAGCGCCGAGGGGCGCTTCCCACACATTCATGCGTCCCGTTTCGCTCCGTGAAAGCCGCGCGTGAATGTCTGCGAATTTCTGCAAAATCCGACAAATTCAAGGCCAATATAGACAAATACGCAGCTATTTCCCGTCCTTTTTCGACCCTTTTGAGACCCCTTTGACCATCCTTTGAGCATCCCGCCGGCCCCCGATTCGCCCGCCTTCCCTCCCCCCGCGGGCGCACCCCTCCCGCATCGTGAATATACCCCGCCCCGCCCGCCTCCCGAAGCCGCAGATGCGGGCAGATGCGGGCAAATGCGCGCGAGGCTCCTCCGTGGGGCGATTCGGCGGCGCGATTTTCGGGGAAAATACTCGTTTTCCGGATGCGCCTCCCGAGTCCCGGGGCGGCTTCGGGGAGGGACGCCCCTGCGGAGGCGGTCGTTCGCGCAGCCAGCGGGGGCATTCGCTCCGACGGGGAGGGGCGGCCGGCGGCGTTTTGGGGCGAGCCGAATCAGCATCCAGGCGAGCGAGGTGGGGCTTTTTCGCCCGCCGCGCACCAGTAGGGGGCGGAATCGGACGCGCGGACGTTTTCGAGCCCCGCCCTTTCGAGCATCTCCACGACCTGCTTTCTCGTGAACCTTCTCTCCAGCCTCGTGGAGAACCTGTCGAGCGCGTCGGTTCGCATCGTGTAGAAGCTCAAGTCCGCGTAGTAGCTCAGGGGGATGCGCTCGACGCTCCGGCCCCGGGCGGCCAGCGTCCTCGAAAGCCGCGCCAGGGGAAGATAGACGCAAAGCGCGATGAGGTCGCAGATGTGTTTCTTCACCGCGAAGGGAAGCCGCGAGATCATCCTTCGCAAGGCGTCCGAAGCCCGCCAGATCGCCCGGAACCAGAGGGGCCGGTTGTCGAAGGCGTAATACAGATAAACGAGAAAGGGCGCGCCGGGCTTCAGGAGCTCGACGCATTCTCGGACGCCCTCCGTCGCGTCGGGAACGTGGTGCAGCACCCCCAGGGAGTAGCCGAAATCCATGGAGCCTCTCGCCAGCGGAATCGCATCGACGCTCGCGCGGATGAATTCGACGTTGGCGCAGGCGGCGCAGTTTCTTCTGGCGGCGTCCAGCGCCTTCTCGCTCGCGTCGAGGCAGTAGAGCTTCCCCGCGCGCGGAGCGAACAGTCTGGCCCAGCGTCCGCTGCCGCATCCCAGGTCGAAGCCGACGGCGCGCGCGTCCACCTTCTCCCACGGAAAAACCGAAAAGTAGTCGTTGAATCGCTTTCGGGCTTCCTCCGCGGAGAGCGCGGTCTGGTCGAAGCGCGCCCATTCCTCCCCGAAGTCCGCGACCGTGGCGTCGTCCTGGTTCTTCACGCGGGCTCCTGAAAAAAACCCTGGTTCGATAAGCGGGGCGCATCCTGCCGCGGCGCGCGGGTCGGCGGGGAGAAAGCGCGGTTCGCTAGTCGGTGCGGACGTTCTTCGCCCACGCGCGGTTGGCCATATACCATTCGACCAGGCGCGCGAGGCCGTCCGCCAGATTCACCTCGGGCCGCCAGCCCAGAAGCCTTTCCGCCTTGTCGATGCTCGCCCAGGTGGCCTTCACGTCGGCGGGGTTCATCTCCTCGTGGCGGATGGCGGCTTTTTTCTCCGTGAGCGCCTCGATGCGGCGAATCGCGTCGTTCAGGGCGACGGGTTCGTCCGACCCCAGGTTGATGACTTCATAGGAGAGCGGCTTGAGGGCCGCGACCGTTCCCCGGGCGATGTCGTCCACGTAGGTGAAGTCGCGCCGCTGGGCGCCGTCCCCATAGACGAGGACGGGCCTTCCCTCGGCGATCCATTGCGTGAAGCGGAAGAGGCTCATGTCGGGCCGCCCCGCCGGGCCGTAGACGGTGAAGTAGCGCAGCACCGTCGCGTCGATCCCGAACAGGTGATGGTAGGCGTGGCAGAGCGCCTCGGCCGCCTTCTTGGAGGCGGCGTAGGGCGAGAGCGGCCTGTCGGCCGGGGCGTCCTCCCGAAACGGCATGGACGCCTCCGCCCCGTAGGCGCTCGAGGTGGAGGCGAGCACGAACTTCATGACGCCGAAGTCCTTGCAGAGCTCGAGCAGGTTCAGCGCGCCCGTGGCGTTGGTCTCGAAATACGCCCAGGGATCCTCGATGGACTGCCGCACGCCCGCGCGGGCGGCCAGGTTCAGGACGGCGGCGAAGGGCGGCGCGCCGCCCCCGGCGTTTTCCGCGAACAGCCGGCGCAGGGGGTCGAGCCGGGTGACGTCCCCTTTGCGGAAGACGAAGCCGGGGAGCGCCTTGAGGCGGGCGAGGCGGTAGTCCTTGAGCCGCGCGTCGTAGGCGTCGTTCATGCTGTCCAGGCCGACGACGGCGTGGCCCGCCTCCGCCAGAAGCTCGCACACCCTGGAGGCGATGAAGCCCGCCGCGCCCGTGACGAGATATTTGGCCAATCCGCGCTCCTCCCCGCGACGCGCGCTTTCGCGCCGAAGACGGCGCACCCTATCAGAAGCGGGGCGGTTCGGACAAAATGATCGGGGAATCGCGCGCGCTTGAAGTCCGCGCCGTTTGTTCGTATGGTCGGCCTCTCCGCCCGAGCGGCGCATTTTGCATGGGCGAACGCATCCGCCGCCAGGGCCTCGGGGCGGCCTCTCGCCCGGGGGCGGGCGGCGTTCTCGTCCGATGAGTTCGCCCTGACGCGAATCGGGAATTTTCGATGGCGAACGTGCTGGTGACGGGAGGGGCCGGGTTCATCGGCGGCCACTTGGCGGCGGCCTGCCTCGAGGCGGGCGATTCCGTCCGGGTGGTGGACAACCTCGCCTCCGGCGCGGCGGACAATCTTCCCGCCGGCGCCGTTTTTTACGAGGGCGACGTGGCCGATGCGGACTTCATGCGCGGCCTGGTGAGCGAGGCGCGCCCGGCGCTCATCCACCATCTGGCGGCGCAGGCGAGCGTGGTGCGCGGTTTGGCCGATCCTCTCCTCGACGCGCGGGTGAACCTCATGGGGACGCTCGGCGTTCTGGAGGCGGCGCGGAGCCTGGATGCGCCGCCGAGAATCGTCTATGCCGCGACGGGCGGGGCCTGCTACGGCGACCCCGAAGGGGAGATCGTGGACGAGAGCTGCACCGTCGCCCCCTCCTCCCACTACGGAATGAGCAAGGCGGCGGGCGAGCGGTATGCCATGTTCTACGGCGAGGCTTTCGGGATGCCCGTCGTCTCGCTGCGTCTGGCCAACGTCTATGGGCCGGGACAGCGCGCGGATCTGGACGCGGGCGTCATCTCGATTTTCGCGGAGAAGCTGCTCCGGGGCGAGCCTGTCACTCTCTACGGACACGGGCGCGCGGGGCGCGATTACGTCCATGTGAAGGACGCGGTCGAGGCGTTCCTGACGGCGGCGAAGGGGGAAGCGGACGGCGGCGCCTACAACGTCGGCACCGGCGTCATCACCGAGGTGGAGACGCTCCTGGACGTCCTCTGCCGCAAGATGGGCAGGAAGCCCCGCGCCGTGGAGCGCGCGCCCCTGCGCGAGGGCGAGGTGTTCAGAATCGGTCTGGACGCGCGCGCGTTCCGGCGAAAAACCGGCTGGGCGCCCCGATACGCGCTCGGCGAGGGACTCGCCGATTTCGTGGAGTCCCTGAAGGCTTCGTAGGCCGGCGGACGGCGAGCCGGGCGCGGAGCCGCGGCGAGACGAATCAAGCTCCCCGAAAAACGAAAAGCTTATGATGCCGGCAGGCGTCCATAGACCCGCCCGGGCTCGACCAGCACGGCGACGGCGCCTTGCTCGACCATCGCCCGGTCGTATTCCTCCCAGTCGGGGTGGTCCGAATCCCCGCACGCGCGATAGACCTCGCGGAACATCCGCCGCATCCGCTCCTTCTCGGTGTTCTCGTAGTCGAAGAGCCTGGCGTCGCCCTCCACGTTCACCCACGTTCGCCAGTCGGAGGTGACGCAGAGCACCGCGCATCGGGGGTTCGCGCGCAGGTTCCTGAGCTTCACCGACCAGCCGCGCACGATGACGAACGCCGCGCGACCCTCATGCGCTCCGCATACGATGACGCTCGAATGCGGCGATCCGTCCGGCCCCAGGGTCGTGACCACCCCTTTGTGGTTTTTCTCCAGAAATGGTCTTGCGTCCTCGAAATTCATGGGATACCTCGCCGTGAGAGGGGTTTTCGATGCGCCTCATTGTAGCAGAAGTTCGTACCGGATGAGACGCCCGAAGGAGATTCGCCCATGAGCCGTCCGCCGAGGGAACTCCGCTCGAAGCTTTGCGTTCACGCCTGCTGCGCGGAGCTGCTCAAGACCAGCAGGGCGTCGGAGACCCTCTATCGGGAGGCGCTCTCCCGCCTCGGAGAAAAGGGCCTGATCGCCCTCACCGGTTTTTGCTCGACCGTCTCCCTCACCCCCAACGCCTTCGAGATCCCGCCCGTGGAATGAGGGCGAGCGCGCCGGGGCGTTCTCGCGCGGGCGCGCGGCCGCTATGCTGCGTCATGCCCAGGAGCTTCTCCTGAACGGCTTCGCTCCATGCGCCTTCCTCCATCCGCCAGCGCCAGTTGCCCTCCACGACGCCGGGGCGGTTCATGCGCGCCTCGTTGCCGAGGCCGAGCGCGTCCTGCGCGGGCGTGACGGCGAGGGCGGCCCGCGACTGCAGCGCTGCGCGGATCATCGACCAGTGGATGTCCTCGGGTTCGCCCCCGAAGGTTCTGAGTGCCGTGGCGCGCGAGATGGCGAAGCCGGCAGGCGATTCGTTGTGGAGAATCGGGTCCGCCCCGTGAAACCAGCCCTGGGCGGTGTCGTTGTCGTGCGTGCCGGTATAGACCACGGCGTTCTCGGGGACGTTGTGGGGAAGATGGGGATTTTCCGGACTGCCGTCGAAGGCGAACTGCAAAACGCGCATTCCGGGCAGCCCGAACCGCTCCCGCAGGGCGTGAACGTCTTCGTCCACCGCGCCCAGATCCTCGGCGATGAGCGGGAGCGGGCCGAATTCCCCCTCCAGCGCGTGGAAGAAGGCTTCTCCCGGCCCTTCGCGCCAGGCGCCTTCCTTCGGCGATTCCGCATCGGCCGGAATCGCCCAGAAGCGCGCGAAGCCGATAAAGTGATCGAGGCGCAGGGCGTCGAACCGCGCGACGTTCGCGGCGAAGCGCGTCTTCCACCAGGCGAAATTCTCCTCCGCGTGCGCCGCCCAGTCGTAGAGGGGGTTTCCCCAGTGCTGGCCATCGCGGTTGAAGTAGTCGGGCGGGGCGCCGGCGAAGGCGCGCGGCCGGCGGGCCTCGTCGAGCTCGAACAGGTGCGTCCGCGCCCATACGTCCGCCGAATCATGGGCGACGTAGATAGGGATGTCGCCGATGAGGCCGACCCCGTTTCGCGCGGCGTACTCCCTGAGCGCGCCCCAGTGGCGGTGAAAGATGAACTGCTCGAAGAGCGCGCGGCGAACGTTCGCGCCAAAGGCCGGGTCGTCGGGATCCTGGCGCTTCGCGTCCTCCGGCCACGTCCACCAGGGGGAGCCGCCGAAGGCGCGCTTGAGCGCCCGGAACCTCGCGTAGTCGCCAAGCCAGCCCGCGTTCGCCTCGCAAAACGCCTCATAGGCGGCGTCCGGCCCGCCCTCGCTCTCGAACGCCCGGAACGCCTTCTCCAGCAGCGCTTCGCTCGCCCGGAGTGCCTGGGGGTATCCGGCTCCGCGGGCCTCGGGCGCTCGGTGGGCTTTCAGGTCTTCTCGGGAGAGAAGGCCCTCCTCGGCGAGGCGCTCGGGCGATATGAGCAGCGGGCTGCCCGCGAACGTGGAGGAGGAGACGTAAGGGGAGCCCGTCTCGTCCGTCGGGCATACGGGCAGGGTCTGCCACCAGGACTGGCCGGAGGCCTTGAGGCGATCCACGAAGTCGAACGCCCCTGGGCCGATGTCGCCGAAGGCCCCCTCGCCCGGAAGCGACGTGGGATGCAGCAGGACGCCGCTGCTTCTCGCGTGAAGCGGTTTCATGTTCACAACCCGTCCATTGGAGAAATCCTCGGCGCCCTCGCGTCGCGCCCCACGTTCACGGAAATATATGGCGCGCCGCGCCGCGCGTTCAAGCGCCTGGCGCATGAAGCGGGAGAAAGCGGTCGGGAGAGGGGCGGGGCCATGCCGCGGCCTTTTGGGAGTTCAGGTTTTCCTCGCCGACTGGCCGCGGTTCGAAGGATGTTCATGGCCGGAGACGTCTCTTCAAGCCGTCAAATGAGCCGCCGCGGGATTTCCCGGGCGCGCGGGCGCGGCCTCAAAGAAGCAGGCGGTCGTCCATGCGGGAGCGCGTCAGCACCTCATGTCCGTCCTCGGTGATGAGCACGGTCTCCTCAATGCGCGCGCCGCCTCCGCCCTTGACGCCGGGGACCCAGATGAGCGGCTCTATGGCGAACACCATGCCCGGCTCGAGGGCGACCTCTTCCGAATCCGGGTCCGGCTCGCCGATATAGGGCGGCTCGTTGGGCGACGTGCCCACCGCGTGGCCGATACTCAGCGCGAACCAGTTTTTCCGCAATCCGTATTTCTCGCCCGTCTCCCAAATCCGATCCGCCACCTGCTTGTTCGTAAAGCCGGGGCGCGCGCGCTCGAGCCCCAGCTGAAGGGACTCATGGACGGCGGTGTAGATTTCCTTTTGTCGTCTGGAGGGTTTTCCGCAGATCATGGTTCGGGCCACGTCTCCGAAATATCCGTTCCACTGCGCTCCGATGTCGATGAACACCAAATCGCCGCTTCGGATGATTTTGTCGCTCGCGAAGCGGTAGGGCGGCGACATGTGCTCGCCCGAGGCGACGAAGGGGGAGACCAGATGCGCCATCTCGCCCCCGTAGCGATGGAGAACTTTCATGGCGTCCGCCGCTACGCCGCACTCGCGCTTTCCCGCCTTCACGCTGTCCATGGCCTCTTCGTTCACGGCATCGGCGATTGCGCAGGCCTCTCGAATCATATAGACCTCTTCGGGCATCTTGCGCCGCCGCACCTTGTGCATGAGCGAGTCGCCGTTCACGAATTCCACGTCATCCAGAAGCCTCTGGTAGGCGGTGAACTGGATGAATGTCATCAGATCGAGCCCCACCTTCTTCCCGATGAGGCCCATCTCTTCAAAGAGGGGGCGCAGGGTTTCCCGGACCATCTTGTCCACGAGCGGCTGCTCTTCCAACTTCGCCAAGTGATGGAATTTCTCTATCCAGGGCATGTCGCGCGAGACGCGGGGTATCTCCCCCCCGTTCGTCATGACGTGCGCTTTGCCCGTTTGCGGGAGGATGACCGCGTTTCTCGTTCCTTCGCGGTGCGCCAGAAAAGAGGAGCGCATGCTCGTGAGGTAGCGGACGTTTTCCACCTTCCAGAGGAAAAGGGCGTTGATGCCCGCTTCGGCCATCGCTTTTTGCGCCTTCTCCACGCGCTTTCGGCGCAATGCCCCCACGTCGACGCGCTCCTCGTAGTCCACGATGAATTGACCGCGCGCGAATCCCGTCATCAGGCTCGCCTCCTCCCTGCGGCGAAAGGACAAAGCCGCCTCCCGGCTCAGGATTCCTCCACCAGTTCGATCAGGACGTCGTCGGGCGCCTTGATGAAGGCCGTCCTCGAGCCCAGAACGCCCTCTCCCGGCTTTTTCGTGAAGGCGACGCCCGCCCGCTCCAGACGCCCGGCGAATTCATCGAGTCCTTCAACCTGAATCCCGAAGTGGTGGAGTCCGCGACCCGCCTTCGCCGTCGCGTCGTCCTCGTCGGCCCTGAGGCCGCGAATCCGAACCTCTATTTCGCCGAGCATCACGCTGATGTAGGGGGAGCCCCTGTATTCGATCTCGGGCGTGAACAGCTTGGCGCCGAAGTGGTTGATGTAGAATTCCGCCGCCGCCTGCGGGTCTTTGGCGACGTGGTGCACGTGATGGGTCCGGGTAGCCATGCCTTTTCCTCCCCTTGTTTTAGAGGCCGTCCCCGACGGAGACGTAGGCGCCGCCCGGCACCGGGTTTTCCTCCTCGCTTCGCGCGCCCCATTGGCCGGTGATGGCGTACATCGCCCGCACCTTCTTCATGTTGTTTCCCCCGTCGCTGGAGAAGAGCATGTTGTGCGCGTCCCGGAACCACTTTTCCAGGAAGTTCTCGCGCTGAACGCCCACGCCCGCGTGGATTTCCATCGCCATCTTCGTGACGTCGCAGGATATCTCGTGCGCGAACGCGCTGGCCGAGAGCGTCATGGGCGGGTCAATTGGAATTTCGCCGCGCATGTCCTGACGCCACGCCGCGTGGTGCACGTAGGCGCGCGCCGCCTGGGTTTTCGTGTACATATCCACGAGCTTGACGCCGATCGATTGGTGCTCCGAGATGGGACGCCCGCTCTGCACCCGGCTCTGCGCGAACTCGAGCGACTTCTCGTAGGCGGCGCGCGCCACGCCGATCTGCCCCGCCGCGTTGATGAGGGCGTCGCCGCGCAGGTGCCGCCTGATGTATGAAACGCCGCAGTTCTCGGGGCCGAGGCGGTATTTCGCGGGAATCACCGCGTTCTCGAAGATGATCTCCGCGTTCTGGTTCAGGCGGTAGCCCATCTTGTTGTGCACCTTGCCCATCCGGATGCCGGGCGCGTCCATGGGCACCATGAGGAGGGAGGCTCCCTGCTCAACGCCCGCGTCGGGGTTCGTGCGGACGAACGTGAACATGAGCCGCGCCCAGCCCACGTTGGAGATGAAATGCTTTTTCCCGTTGACGATGTAGTTGTCGCCGTCGAGCGCGGCGGTGGTCTGGTATCCGCCGTCCGCTCCGTTGTAGGGCAGCTGATTCTCCGATCCCGAGGCGGGCTCCGTCGTCGCCGTGCCGATGAGGAACGTGGGGTCTTTCACGTACTCGCGCATCCAGTAGTCCGCCAGCTCCGGGTCGCCCAGAAGTTCGCTCGTGAGGATGTGGGAGATCTTCGTGGAGGAAAGCATGAAGCCAGTGGCGCCCCGGTCTCCCCAGGATATTTCCTCGCCTACGATGCAGTGCGTCAAGAGATCGCTGACGCCGCCACCGCCGTATTCCTTGGGGATGCTCATCGTTCTCAGGCCGCACTTGTCGAGTTTCTCGAGCAGGTGCGGCATGTAGGCGCACTTGAGGGGGTCTTCCTGATGGTCCAGCTCCAGGCTGATGGGCCTGATTTCGTCCCGCGCGAATTCATGCGCGATACGCTGATACTCTTTCTGCTCCTCGGTCATCCGATAGTCGTACATGGGTCTCCTTCCTTCCCGATTGATGGACGGATCCGCTCCGCCGCTTGTCCCTAGTCGCCTTCCGCGATCACCTCGGCCACTTCCACCGGCTCGCCCCGCTCCCAGGAGCGCATGGCCGCCCACACGGCGCCCAAGACGTGAAGTCCTTCGGGTCCGCCGACCTCGGGCGGGCGGCTCTCCCGAACGGCGCCGGCGAAATCCTCGAATTCTTCCACTATGTAATCGTGCCCGGGATATTCCTCGTAGGAAATTTCCTCTCGTTTCGTCCCGTCTTTTTTCAGGATTTTAATCCCCTCCCATCTGTCGTGGTAGAGGTTCGCCGCATCGCCGTAAGCGTTCATGAAGTAGGTGTATCGCCCGTTCGGCGTGCGGGGGCTGATGAAGCTCGTCCCCAAGGTGCCGAGCAGGCCGGATTCGAACTCGAACCAGACGACGCTCACGTCGGGAATTTCTGATTTCGTCTTCACCTTGCTGAAGGCCGCCGAGGCGCGCTTGATGGGCCCGAACAGATACAAGAGGTTGTCCACTTGGTGGATGGCCACCTGAAGCAACGGACCGCCGGGCGAGCCATCCGCATACCATTGCCAGTTCTCCGGCGTGTAGTGAAGCCCCCGGTCGTTCGAGTAGTTGGTCTCGGCCATCGCCAGGGTTCCGACGACGCCCTCATCCAGCAGTTTCTTGAAGAGGCGGTGTCCCCTAAGCCTTCTCGAGCTTGCGCCGACCGCCAGGGTGACGCCGGCGTCCTCGCACGCGCGAATCATCATCTTCGCATCCGGCAGGGAAGCGGCGATCGGCTTGTCGACGAACACGTGCTTTCCCCGCTCGGCGGCCGAGACGGCGAGCTCCGCGTGGTGGTTGTTGGGCGCGGCGATGACCACGGCGTCCACCTCCGGGTTCTCGACCACCGCCTCGTAGCTTTCCTCCTGGCCGCACGAGAATTTTTCGCTGAACGCCCGGCGCTTATCGGGCGTTCTCGTGAAGCACGTGACGATTTTCAGGCCGGGCGTCTTGACGATCTGGGTCGCCAAGGTGTTGCCCCAGCGGCCCAGCCCGACCACGGCCACTCTGAACGGATCGCTCATCAGGTTTTCTCCTCGCTCTCTGGCAAATTCACAGCGACTTCAAGCGCGGGTCTAAAACGTTTCTCAGCCAGTCGCCCACGAGGTTCGCTCCGAGGACCGTCACCGTGATAGCCGCGCCGGGCAGGGTGACGACCCACCAGGAAGTGTAGAGATGCACCTTTCCATCGCTGAGCAGGCCGCCCCAGGTGGGCGTGGGCGGCGGGACGCCCAGCCCCAGAAAGCTCAGGCCCGCTTCGATGATGATCATCCGACCCAGATACAGGGATGCGATGATGATGACGGGGGCTAGGATGTTCGGGAGAATGTGGCGCGTGATGACGCGAAAATGACTGCCGCCGATGCTCCTTGCCGCCTGGACGAACTCCTGCTCCCGGAGCGTGAGCACCTCGCCGCGCACAACGCGGGCGTAGATGACCCAGATTCGCATCGACATAACGAGTATCAGCACGACGAGGCTCGGCCCCACGATGGCGATGGTCGCCAGCGCCAGCAGGATGAATGGAAAGGAGAGTGCCAGATCCACGAAGCGCATGAGCAGAAAGTCCACCTTCCCGCCGAAGTAGCCCGCCGCCAGGCCGACGAAGAGCCCGAAGCATCCGGTGAGCAGAACGGCGAAGAAACCGACCATAAGCGAAATGCGCGCGCCGTAGATGAGCCGGCTCAGGAAGTCCCGGCCCAGATGGTCCGTCCCGAGAAGAAAGATGCTGTCGCCGTCGGACCACAGGGGCGGCTTGAGGTTCCGGCTCAGGAGCTGCGCCTGTGGGTCCATCGGCGCGATCAGAGGGGCGAAGAGCGCCGTCATCACCACGCACGCCAGGATCGCGCAGCCGAGGAGGGCGGATTTGTCCTTCCATAAGGATCTCCACACCCTCGCGCGCTCGGGGAACTCCTCGCGCTCGGCGGATTCTCCGGCCATCGGCGACCCTTCTCTCATTCGTATGAAATCCGCGGATCGAGCCAAGCATAGACGATGTCCACCCCCAGATTGATGAGCACGAATCCGGACGCCAGGATGAACACGGCGGACTGGACGATCGGAAAATCGCGGTTCGCGATCGCCTCGACCACCAGACGCCCGACGCCAGGCCAGGCGAAAACGACCTCAATGATCACGGTGCCGCCCAGAAGAATCCCTAGGTCCAGCCCCATGACGGTGACGACGGGAATGGAGGAGTTCTTAAGGGCGTGAACCATGATCACGATTTTTTCGTTCAGCCCCTTCGCCCGCGCCGTCGTGATGTAGTCCTGGCGCATCACCTCGAGCATCTGGGAGCGCATCAGCCTCGCGAGCCGGGCGAGGTGGTATGTCGAGGCGGCGAAGGCCGGCATGATGAAGTGCTCCCACCCGCCGCGCCCGAAAGAGGGCAGAAGCCCCAGCGTAACGGAGAAGAACATGATTAACATAATCGCCAGCCAGAAGTCGGGAATCGCCTGGATCAGCACCGTGCCGCCGACGCAGCTTTTGTCGTAGGCCGAGCCTTCCTTGGAGGCGGCGAGGCACCCGAAGGGGATTCCGATGATTACGGCGAAGGCGAAGGCGCCGACCGCCATCTCTATCGTCGCCGGGAAATGCTCCAGGACGAGGCCCATGGCCGATTCGCCGTGCTCGGTGGACTCGCCGAAGTTCCCCCGCAAGGCGTTCGAGAGGAAGCGCGCGTATTGGACGTAGAGCGGCTGGTCGAATCCCATGAGTTTTCGCAGATGAGCGATGTCTTCCTGGGTCGCGTCCGTGTCGAGCATCACCATGACGGGGTCGCCCGTCATGTGAAGCAGAAGAAACACGATGATCATGACGCACTTGATGAGGACGACCGCCTGAATCAAGCGCTTGAAGACATATCCGGCCATCAAGACACCCAGCAACAGGGATACGGTTGTTCCGGCGACGCCTTTCGCATCGCCGGGGAGCCGCGCCTCGCTTCGGCGGCGGCTCCGGCCGGAGCGGGGTTCGCGCCGCTTCCGGCCGGAGTTTCGCCTAGGACCGAAGCACCGCGGGCCCTACCTGAGCCCGACTTCGGCGGCTATCAGCTTTCCGTCGGCGCGAGGCTGCCAGTCGATCTTCTTGTTCGCGCCGAAGATCCGGAACGTCTGATACAGCGGAATGATCGGCACCTTCTCGTGGCGCAGCACGCGGGCGATCTCCTGATACTTCTTCTCCCTCGCCTTGTTCTCCAAGGTGGCGCGCGCGTCGTTTATCATTCCGTCCACGGCCTTGTCGCGGAACCCCCCGTAGGCCGAGCGGCTGCTGATAGCGCCGGCGAACATGTGCTCGGCGCTGAAGGCCGTGTTCATTCGCGCGAGGTAATACAAGAACGGCTTTACGTTTTTCTTGTATTTGCTGAAAATGATCTTCTTCATCGCGCCCCACTCCATCACGCGAACGTTCGCCTTGAGGCCGACCTGCGACCACTGGCCCGCGATGCCCTCGAGCGCCTCTTTGCCCATCATGAAGCGTCCGCGGGGAATGTAGACGTCGAACGAAAATCCCTTCGGGTATCCGGCTTCGGCGAGCAGCTTCTTCGCTTGGGCGGGATCGTAGGGATAGGGCTTGAGGTCCGGGTTGTAGCCGAAGCTCGCGGGGCCCTGGATGATCGCCACCGGTTTGGCGAAGCCCATCATCACGTTCTTGGTGATGGCGTCCCGGTTGATCGCCAGGTTCATGGCCTTGCGGACCCTCACGTCCATCCAGGGCGCGCCCTCTTTGATCACCATCAGGATGTAGTTGGTGCGCGGCGACTGCTTGGCGATGACGCTCGCCGTGCCGCTCGCCCGGACCCTCCCGCTCAGCGCCGGGGGGAGATTGTCGATGACGTCCACGTCGCCCGAGATGAGCGCGGAGACGCGCGTGGTGGACTCGGGGATGAATTTCACGACCGCCGTCTTCACCCTTGGCTTTCTCCAGGCGTTGGGATTGGCCTCGTAGACGACTTCCTGCCCCTTGCGCCATCTCTTCATCACGAACGGGCCGCTGCCCACCGGATGCCGCGAGAGGTATTTTTTGTCGTGCTTCTTGTAGTATTTCGGCGGCACGATGAAGCCGTAGATCGCCAGAAACGGCGGGAGCATCGGGTCGGGCTTCTTCGTGTGAATCCGGACCGTGCGCTCGTCGACCGCCTCCACGCGCGCGATGCTCTTGAAGTAGCGGTATTGTCTCGACTTCATCTTGGGATCGAGAATTCGCTCGAAGCTGAACTTCACAGCGGCCGCGTCGAGCGCGTCCCCGTTGCTGAATTTCACCCCCTTGCGGAGCTTGAACTCCCACGTCTTCGGAGCCGCCATTTTGTAGCTTTCGGCGAGCTGGTTCACTAGGGAGCCGTCCGGCGCGCGGGCGAGCAGCGTTTCAAAAACATTCGGGTGGTGCATCGATATCGGCAGAGAGCTGAAGGTGTGGGGGTCGAACGTGGTCAGGGAGCCGGCCATGCCCAGCACGACCTTTCCCTTCGGCGCCGCTTTGGCTCCTGCGGGCAGCAACAGGAGTGCCAGAACAACCAGCCAAAGCCAATGTCTCCTCATCGTGAAGCCCTCCTTTGGGTGAGAATCAACCAGCTTTCAGAGACAAGCCAACATGTCCGCGCTCGTGTTCAGCGGTTCATGGCCCTCATCCGTGACCAGATAGGTTTCGCCCCAGAAAATCTGGCGGTCGGGCCCCAGGTTGAACATGGGGTGCGTCGTCACCACCATTCCCGGCTCCAGCGCCCCCTGGGACGCCGGCGTGATCATATAGTCCGTGAGGTCCAGTCCCGTGAGGTGAACCAGACCGTAGGGCCATACTTCGTATCCGTGCTTTTCAAAAATCTCGTTCATCGCCGCAACCATGCCGACCATCGGCTCTCCAGGCCCGAGGCGCTCCAGCGAGGCGTCGCGCGCCTCGCGCACCACTTGGTGGGCCTCGACCAGCCATTTTTCCGCCTCCCCCAGCGTCAGAACCCGTACGATCTGGTTCCAATATCCTTGGACGCGCGGGGAAATCTCCAGCAAGAGGGCGTCGCCCTCCCTGATGGGCCGGTCCGTCTGGGGGATGACGTAGCCCCAGGGTGCCTCGCCGCCGTCGGCCATGCTCGCCAGACCCATCATGTTGAAGTTCTCCGTCCCGCCCTCCGGGATGATCACCCGGTCCATCTCCGCCCGGACTTCGAGCTCCGTCACCCCCTCCCGAATGAAATCGCGGAGATGATCCCATACCCGGTCGCCGAGCTCGGCCGCGTGGCGCGACATGCCGATCTCTTCTTCGCTCTGCACTAGGCGCAGCTTCCAGATCAGGTCGCCCGCTTCCACCCATTGCTTCGCGTTCACCTGCTCCTGAAGCTGCTGATGCCAGGCGACGGGAATGATGGAGAGAGAGGAAACGCCTATTCTCGCGCCTGAGGCGGCGATTTCGTTCAAATAGCGGCACGCCTGCGACGGAACGGGCGTCATGGCCTCGCAGCGGGTGTCGGCGATCCAGCCTTTTCGCAAGGATTCGATTCGTTGATTCTCCACCCCGACGAACAGGACGGGCTCCTCCTCGCGCGGAAAAACCAGGATCTGCTGGCCGGAGAATGAAATGAAATTGCTGACGTAGGCCAGATTCCCCGATCGGGGGCCCTGGCGGCCGCTGTTGCCGTAGACGAGGAGGACATCCAGCTCCTCGCGTTCCATCTGCGCCCTGATGTTCGCATGACGGCGATCACGCTCTCTGGTCGATAGCCCCAACTTTCCCTCCTCCGCGTCGTCAGAAAATTACCTTGCCGCCCGAGACGGCCAGATTCGCGCCCGTTATGTAGGCGGCTTCATCGCTGCAGAAAAACGCCACGGCGGCGCCTATGTCTTCCGGGCGCGCCAGGCGCTTCGCCGGAATGGCGTCGATGTATTTTCTTTGATACTCCTCCGAGTGGAGAATGGGCCGATCCGTTTCGGTGAGGCCTGGGGAGACCATGTTGACCGTGATTCCGTAGGGAGCCATTTCGACAGACAGATTTTGCGAGAAATACAAAAGAGCGGATTTGACCGACCCGTAGGAATTCGTGCGCGCCCGCTTCTCGCCCAGGACGGTGGAAAGAACGTTGACGATGCGGCCCCGTCCTCTGTCCCGCATCCCCGGCAGCGCCGCTTGGCAGCAATGGAAAGCGCCTTTCAGCATCACTTGTATCTGGGGATCGTAATCCTCCTCCCAGTTCATCTCCAGGAAAGCTCTGCCCCTCACCAGCCGCCGCGCGTTGTTGACGAGAATGTCGACGCGCCCCATCGCCCTCTCGCATTCCTGAAACATGCGGGCCACGTCGTCCCGTCGGCTCACGTCGGCCTGCACGATGAACGCCCTGCCGTCTTGTTCGCTAATATCTTTCGCCGCCCTTCGGGCCGCCTCCTCGTCCGCGTGGTAATGCACGGCGACCTCGGCACCGGCGCGCGCCAGCCCGCGGGCAATGGCTTTTCCGATGCCGCGCGCGGCACCGGTGACGAGCGCGGCGCGTCCTTTCAGCTTCATTCGCAGGTCGCCTCGAAAGTCAACGAAAAGCCCTCGTCCCAGAGTCAACGACAGCAATTCCCCGCGCCTTCTCGGGTATTGACATAGAAGCGGCAACGGCGATCAGTTCTGAATAAATGGTATTATATTTAATACCATTAAAAATCGCAAGTTCTATTTTGGTTTGCGCGGAGGGGATATTTTCCATAAAGTCTCGATATGCGAAGATCACTTCCCGACTTGACGCCCGAATCGCGGCGGCATTCGTTGGCTGATAAAGATTTCGGAAGGTGAGAGAAGAGTGCGCGAATTGATTGCGGAAAAGCCGCTTTCCAACGAATTCATACCCTATTACTACCAAATCGCCAGCCTCTTGCGCTGGAAAATCGAATGTGGGGACTTGATTCCGGGAATGAAGCTTCCCACGGAGCTCGACCTTTCCAAGCATTTCGGCGTCAGCCGGGTGACCCTTCGGCAGGCACTTTCCGTCCTGGAGAAGGGGGGGCTCGTGAGGCGGGAGCGCCGAAAGGGCACGTTCGTCAACGGCGCAAGCGCGAAGCCGAAAATGATTCATCTCACCGGAGTCATCTGGGAGGAGGACGCCGGCGGCGAGGACATGCGCGTCATATCGATTCGGGACGTGGACGCGCAGCCACGCCTCGGAAAATTCTTCGGTTTGGACGATGGCGAGGCGTTGACGAGAATTCAGCGCCTCAGGATGATGGAGAGCAAGCCCTTCTGCTGCGTGATGAATTATCTGCCCCAAAAACTCGCCGCAAGCGTCACGCGCGAGGACATTCGCACCCGCAGCATGCTTCATATCATCAAGAATCGACTGGGTATCCCTTTGGGCAAGATCCATCAGACGTTCGAGGCGCGCATCGCCGAGAGCGATGTCGCGAACCATCTTTCCATCGGCGTCATGGAGCCTGTTTTGTATGTGGAGACCTTCGTTCATGGGAAAAGCGGCGAGCCGATAGAGTTCTCCCAGATCTATTATCGCGGAGATCAGCACAAATACAGCGTGGAGCTCGTAGCCGAGTAGATTCCCGCGTCTGCCCTTCGCGTTTCCTGGTTCTCCATTCTCAGAGAGGTGAGAGGTGCCCCCGAAGAAGAGCGCGAAGAAAACCATCGGCTTCATCGGCCTGGGCCTCATGGGACAAGCGTTTTCCAAGAACCTCATCGCCGATGGGCATCGCCTCGTGGGAACTGACGCGCGGGCGGCGGCGATGAGGAAATTCAGGCGCCTGGGCGGAGAGGCTCTCGATACGCCTCGCGCCGTCGCGGAAGCCGCCGATGTTGTGTTCATCTCCGTCCCCGACTCGGGAATATCCCTTCGGACGGCGCGCGGAAAAAACGGGTATCTGGCCTGTTCTCCCGAATCGGCGCCCGAGGTCGTGCTCGACACGACGACGGCGGATCCGGAGGACTCGAAGAAGCACGCGAATCTGTGCCGGAGAAAGAAAATTCCCTACCTAGATGCATGCGTGAGCGGCAACAGCGGCTACGTGGCCAATCGGGAAGGCCTGTTTCTCGTCGGAGGAGACAGGAAAGCCTACGACAAGATGGTGCCGCTTTTGGGGACGATGCTTTCGGATCAGATATACTGCGGCCCATCCGGCTCCGGTGCCGCCATGAAGGTGGTCGTGAACTACATGACTTCCATGGGGCGTTGCGTCATCGCCGAAACCCTGAGGCTGGGGATGCGCGGCGGATTCGGGAAAGCGTTTTTGTTCGACGCGCTCGCGAGAAGCCGCGCGGGTGAATGGAGGATGTTGCGCATCCATGGCGGAAACATGTTACGAGGCCGGTTTCGCCGTCCCCTGAGCACCTTGAACGTCATCGCAAAGGACATCCGGCTCGGTTTGAGGCAGGCGAGGAGAAACGGAGCGGTGACGCCCGTCGGCGGCGCCTGCGCGCCGATGTTCAGGGAAGGCGAGCGCGCGGGATACGGGGAGCTGGACAGCACGGCGGTTTATTTGTCGTATCTGGATCGGGAGAACAGAAAACAGAATGTCCTTCGCGCCCGCGCTGACAGAGGGAAAGGGCAAACCCCGCGCCCTCCTCGAGGGAGAACCGAAAGCGGCTGAAATCCGGATATTCTCGAATCGGCGTCAGGGAAGCCGGGGACGCGGCTGGAGATTCCCCCAGGTGAGGGAGTCGTCTTGTCGTGAGCGCGGCGATTTTGGACCTCTCCTTGAAGGATAAGTGGAAAAGCCGCCATGGAACTGAAGGGGAAAGTGCTGGTGATCACGGGTGCGGCCCGGGGAATCGGCGCGGAAGCCGCGCGCCGGTTCGCGAGATTGGGCGCGAATGTGGCCGCCGTGGACGTGCGGGAAGGCGAACCATGGCGGCTCGGCGAGGAATCGGAAGGCACCGTCCTCGGAGTGCGGGCGGATATTTCGGATGCGCGGGGCGTCGAAAGCGCCTTTGACGCGGCGGTGGGGCGATTCGGCGGGGTGGACGTTTTGATCAACTGCGCCGTTGTTCGCGGGAACGGCCCTCTGGCGGAGGTTGAGGAAGGCGCGATTGACTTGGCTTTGGCCGTGGGACTTAAAGGCGGCATCCTGTGTGCGCGCCGCGCGGCGCAGGAGATGCGAAAGCGCGGCGGCGGGGCCATCGTGAACATGTCGAGCTTCTACGTCCGCACGCCGGCGAAGGGGCGCGTGGTCTATGTCGCCGTAAAAGGCGGCGTGGAGGCCCTCACGCGCGCGCTGGCCGTCGAGCTGGCGGACGCGAACGTGCGCGTCAACGCCATCGCGGCGGGGCCGGTGCTGACCAGACTGAGGGAGGCGCGGGGAGAGGGCGGCCCCGACAGCTTGGCGGATCGCTACCGGAAGTCCCCGATGGGCAGGTTCGGCCGGGTTGAAGAGGTGCTGGACGCCATGATGTATCTGATGACGGCCCGCTCCTCCTACATGACGGGCCAGGTTCTGGCGCTTGACGGCGGCCTGACCATCGCCTGATTCTTTCGCGCGAGCCTTTGCGGCGCGGGGGCTTCCGGCAGGGCGCGCTCGTCGGGAACGCCGCCGCGGGCGATTTGACGGACGCTTCGCGTCGTTGTATGAAGCCTGCGTGAGGCTGTAGCGGAACTTTCAGGCGGGTTGACTTTCAAATCTCAGGTGAGGAGGGGAGGAAGGTGAGGAAAATTCTGACGACTATAGCGGCGCTGGCCATGCTGGCTTCGAGCGCGCCCGCGGCGATGGGCGCCGACATGAAGATCGGCGTCCTGCTGGGCTTTACCGGGCCGATCGAATCCCTGACGCCGGGCATTGCGTCCGGCGCCGAAATCGCCATGAAGGAAGCGTCCGGGAAGCTGCTCGGGGGGAGGAAGATCGTCCCGGTGCGGGGCGATTCGACCTGCACGGACGCCGCGGCGGCGCGGGCGGCGGCCGAGCGCCTGATCACCTCGGATCGGGTCGCCGCCATCATGGGCGCGGACTGCTCGGGCGTGACCATCGCCGTCGTCAACAACGTGGCGGTGCCGAACGGCGTGGTCATGATCTCCCCCTCGGCGACCTCGCCGGCGCTTACCACGATCAAGGACAAGGGCTACTTCTTCCGCACGGCGCCCTCCGACGCCCGGCAGGGCGAGGTGCTGGCGCAGGTGGCCAAGGCGCGCGGCATCAAGAGCATCGCCATCACCTACACGAACAACGACTACGGCAAGGGCCTGGCGGAGTCCTTCTCCAGGGCGTTCAAGGCGATCGGGGGCAAGGTCGAGATTTCGGCGGCGCATCAGGACGGCAAGGCCGACTACTCCGCCGAGGTGGGGGCGCTGGCCGCCTCGGGCGCCAAGCGTCTGGCCGTGTTCGGCTACATCGACAAGGGCGGCAAGGGCGTCATCCAGGCCTCCATCGACGCCGGCGCGTTCGACAGGTTCCTCATGGCGGACGGCATGGTCGGGGAGTCGCTGGTCAAGGCCATCGGCAAGCCGCTGAACGGCTCGATCGCCACCGCGCCGGGCTCGGATTCTCCCAACGCCAAGAAGTTCGCCGCCCTCGCCAAGGCGGCCGGCGTCAAGGGAAGCGCGCCGTTCGTGGCCGAGGCCTATGACGCGGCGGCGCTGATCATTCTCGCGGCGCAGGCGGCCGGCTCGACGGATCGCGCGGCCATCCGCTCCAAGATCATGTCCGTCGCCAACGCCCCGGGCGAGGAGATCGCGCCGGGAGAGCTGGGCAAGGCGCTCAAGCTCCTCGCGGCCGGCAAGGCGGTGAACTTCCAGGGCGCGACGAACGTCGAGCTGAACGCCGTCGGCGACCCTTCGGGCAGCTACAAGGAATATGAGGTAAAGGGCGGGAAATTCGCCGTCGTCAAGGTGCATTGACGCCGGGCGGGCGCGAGCGGGGAGGCGCGCCCGGCGCGCGCCGGGCGCGCCTCCTCGGCGCCGGGGACGTTTTGCGGAATCGGGATGGCGAGAGAGCCATGATCCGCGTGGTTGACGCGCACAAGAATTTCGGCGGCGTGAGAGCCGTGAACGGCGCCAGCCTGGAGATTGAGAAAGGATCCATCACGGGGCTGGTCGGCCCCAACGGCGCGGGCAAGACCACCCTGTTCAACATGATCGCCGGCGTCTATCCGCCGACCTCGGGACGCATCTATCTCGGCGGCGAGGACGTCACCGGGCTTCGGCCCCACCAGCTGTTCCACAAGGGCGTCCGGCGCACCTTCCAGATCGCGCGCGAGTTCTCCACGCTGACCGTCCTGGAGAACCTGATGGCGGCGGCCGTCGATCAGAGCGGCGAGAACCTCCTGGGCGCTTGGCTGCGTCCGGGGCGCGTCCGCGCCGAGGAGGCGGCGATCCGCCGCAGGGCCGGGGAGGTGCTCGAGTTCCTGAGCCTTGAGGCGGTCGCCGGCGAGCCGGCCGGCAACCTGTCGGGCGGCCAGAAGAAGCTGGTCGAAATCGCGCGCGTGATGATGACGGACGCCAAGGCGATCCTGCTCGACGAGATAGGAGCGGGCGTGAACCGGACGCTCCTGCGCTCCATCTCCGGCGCCATACTGAGGCTCAACCTGGAGCGCGGCTATACCTTCTGCATGATAGAGCACGACATGGATCTCGTCTCGCTGCTCTGCGATCCGGTCATCGTCATGGCCGAGGGGGCGGTGCTCGCCCAGGGCCCGGCCCCGGACATCCGGGCGGACGAGCGCGTCATCGAGGCCTATCTCGGCGCCGGCTTGAGGAGCAGGCCGGCGCCGGCGGCCGATTCCGCATGAGCTACCTGAGCGGCGAGAACATGCGCGGCGGCTACGGCGCGGCCGACATACTGCGCGGGTGCGCCGTCAGCGTGGACAAGGGGGAGATCGCGGTCATCGTGGGGCCGAACGGGGCCGGAAAATCGACGGCCATGAGAGCCCTGTTCGGAATGCTGCGGCTGCGGGAGGGGGAGGTGCGCCTGGGCGGGCGCGACATCAGCGGCCTCACCCCGCAGGATCGGGTGAGGGAGGGCATGGCCTTCGTTCCGCAGACGGACAACGTGTTCGCCACCATGACGGTGCAGGAGAACCTGGAGATGGGCGCCCTGTTGCTGCGCGACGACATCTCGGAGAGCATGGAGCGGATTTTCGAGTTGTTTCCCGTTCTCGGGGAGAAGCGCCGCCAGACGGCCGGCGAACTCTCCGGCGGCCAGCGCCAGCAGGTCGCCATCGCGCGCGCGCTGATGATGCGGCCGGACGTGCTGATGCTGGACGAGCCGACCGCCGGCGTATCGCCGATCGTCATGGACGAGCTGTTCGGCCGCATCCTCGATATCCGGCGCGCCGGCATCGCCGTCCTGATGGTTGAGCAGAACGCCCGCCAGGCGCTCGGCATCGCCGATCGCGGCTTCGTCCTGGTGACCGGAGAAAACCGCTTCATCGACACCGGCGAGGCGCTGCTCGCCAATCCCGAAGTGCGGCGCTCGTTCCTCGGAGCGTAAGCGGGCGGTGATCGTCGATATCGCCAACGCCGTCGTCCTGCTGCTGAACTTCGTCTTCGTGCCGGCGGTCGCCTACGCCTCGCAGCTCGCCCTGGGCGCGCTCGGCGTCACCCTGGTGTTCGGCATCCTGCGGTTCGCCAATTTCTCCCACGGCGACCTCATGGCCCTGGGTACGATGGCGGTGATTCTGGCGACGTGGCAGCTGCAGGCCTGGGGCGTCGGCCTCGGCCCGCTGCCGACGGCGCTGCTGGCGCTTCCGTTCGGGGCGCTGACGGCGATCGCCGTCAGCTTCGCCGTGGACCGCGCGGTGTTCCGCTTCTATCGAATCAAGCGGAGCGCGCCGATGGTGCTGAGCATCGTCTCGGTCGGCGTGATGTTCGTGATGAACGGCGCCGTGCGCTTCATCATCGGCCCCGACGACAGAACCTTCGCCGACGGGGCGCGATACCTGATCACGGCGGGCGAGTTCAAGCGCGCGACCGGCCTCGATGAGGGGCTCTCCATCCGCTTCTCGCAGGTCCTGACCATCGTCGTCGCCGTCGCCGCGGTGGCGGCGCTGTTCTGGTGCCTCCAGCGCACGCGCATCGGCAAATCGATGCGCGCCTATTCCGACAACGAGGATCTCGCGCTGCTCTCGGGCGTCGATCCGGATCGTGTGGTGCTCGTGACCTGGGCCATCACCGCGGCGCTCGCGACCATCGCCGGCACGCTCTACGGCCTCGACAAGAGCTTCCAGCCGCTCACGTATCTGCATCTTCTGCTCCCGATGTTCGCCGCCGCCATCGTCGGGGGCATCGGCCAGCCTCTGGGAGCGATCGCCGGCGGCTTTCTGGTCGCCTTCTCCGAGGTCATGGTCACCTACGCCTACAAGAAATTCCTGCGCTACCTGCTGCCCGAGGCCCTGCATCCCGATGGCCTGGTGCAGCTTCTCTCGACCGACTACAAGTTCGCGGTCTCGTTCATCATCCTGGTGGCGGCGCTGCTCTGGCGGCCCACCGGCCTGTTCCGGGGGCGGGTCCTGTGAGCGAGCGAACGCGCGCCATCGGCGGCTTCTCGATCATGGCCGCGCTGCTGGTCGCCGTCGGCGTCGGCCAGTCCTGGTCGGTGAGCCTCGCGGTGCTCAACCTGTGCCTGATCTCGGCGCTGATGACGCTCGGCGTCAACATCCAGTGGGGCTACGCCGGGCTGTTCAACGTGGGTCTCATGGCCTTCGCGGCCCTGGGCGGGCTGGCTGGCGTGCTCGTCTCCCAGCCGCCCGTAGTTGCGGCCGCGGCGGCGGGCGGCGCGAACCTGCTGTGGGCGGCGGCCGCGGCGTCTCTGACGGGCGGCCTCGTCTGGGCGCTGCTCCGGCTGATGCCCCGCGGCCGTCTTCGCGCCTTCGCGCTCGCGTGCGTCGTCGTCGCCGGCTTCTTCGCGGCGAGGGCCTTCTTCGACCCCGCCGTCCGGGCGATTGAGGAGGTGGATTCGTCCACGAGCGGCTATCTCGGGGGGCTGGGCCTTCCCATCATCCTCTCATGGCCCGTCGGCGGCCTGTTCGCGGCGCTGGCCGCCCGCATGATAGGCCCCGTCGCGCTGGGGCTGCGCTCGGATTATTTCGCCATCGCCACGCTCGGCATTTCCGAAATCGTGGTCTCGGTGCTGAAGAACGAGGACTGGCTCGCCCGCGGGGTGAAGAACGTGACCGGCCTCGACCGCCCGGTGCCCTACGAGCTGGAGCTGCAGGGGGCGCCCTGGTTTCGGGATTTCGTGGCCTCGCTGAACGCCGACGCCCTCGCCGCCCTCGCCGGGACGGAGCGCGCCGGGGCGCTGCGCGAGCTCGTCATCGAAGCGGCGAGCGTTTTCGTCAAGCTGTGCTACGCGGGCCTGTTCGCCGCCGTTCTCATCGTCATTTTTCTGCTCAGCGAGCGGGCGCTCCGATCTCCCTGGGGACGGATGATGCGCGCGATACGCGACAGCGAGGAGGCGGCCGAGGCGCTGGGCAAGGACGTCGTCTATCGCCACCGCCAAGTCTTCATTCTCGGCTCGGCGGTCGTGGGCGTCGCCGGCGCGATGCTCGTCACCCTGGACGGGCAGTTCACGCCCTCCGCCTACAATCCGCTGCGGTTCACCTTCCTGATCTGGGTGATGGTGATCGTCGGCGGCTCCGGCAACAACCTGGGCGCCGTGCTCGGCGGCTTCTTCATCTGGTTCGTCTGGATCGAGGCCGAGCCGGCCGGCCTGTGGCTGGTGAGCGCGGCGACCTCGGGGATGGAGCCCGGCGATCCGCTTCGCGCGCGCCTGGTCGCCTCGGCGGCCTACATGCGGCCCATTCTGATGGGGGTCATTCTGCTCGCGGTGATGCGCTTCAGCCCGCGCGGGATGATACCCGAGACCATCCGGCGCTGAGCGGCGCGCTTCGGAGAGGGCGTGGCCAAGAGGCGTCCCCGCGTCCCTGGCTCGGCTTCAGGGGGCGATTTCCCCGCCTTCGGGCAAGCGGCGCGTCAGCACCAGCTCTCCCGCCGACCGCCCGCGTAGGGCCGGGCGTGGCCCGCGTCCATCATCGCCCGGGCGAAGTCGCGCCCGTCCGCCAGCAGGATGCCCGCGTCCACGCGCCCGCCGAATTTGTCGTCCTTCACCCCGATGAGCCACACCTCCCGACCGATGATCCCGCGGGCGTAGTCGCGCGCCGCCTGTCCCTTCCGGCGCTCCGCCTCGCACTTCGGGCGGAAGATTTCGGGCGCGTCCATGCCCAGCACCCGGACGTTGACCCGTATCGTCTGGCGCGGCCACGGCCTGGCGTCCACCTTGATCGTGTCGCCGTCCACCACGCTCACGACTCTCGCCGGGATGCGCTGGCCCTGGGCCGCGGCGGGCCCGGACAGGGAGAGGACGAACGGGAATGCCAGGAGGGCGAGGGCGCGGCGCAATTTCCATCCCCGGGGGCGGAGGATGCTCAGACGCGGCGGGAGCGCGTGGGAGTCGAACCCACCGACGAAGTGGTTAGCCCCGTCCACTGGATTTGAAGTCCAGGCGGCACACCGGCGCCGATGCGCTCCCAGAGGGAGAATACACCGGCGGGGCGGTTTCCGAAAGCGCGCTTTCCCGCCCGCGCCCCGCCTGAACGCTCCCGCCCGCGCCGGCCGGCTTGTCCCGGGGGCGCGAACGCTCTACAACAACGGAGCGGAACGCAGCCCGGCGAGAGGAGGAGAGGGATGGCGCGGCGCGTGGGAATCGTGGGCATGGGGCTGATGGGCCAGGCGTTCATCAAGAACATGCGCGAGACGGGCTTCGAGGTGCAGGGCTTCGACGTGGACGCGGCGCGCATGGATGAGTTGCGCGAGCGGGGAGGCGAGCCGGTCGAGACGCCGGCCGCCGCCGCCCGCGGCGTGAACTTCGTGATCGTCTCCCTGCCCGACAGCGAAATCGCGCGCGAGGCGGCGCTGGGAGCGGGCGGCGTCGCCGAGGGCGCGCGGGAGGGCCTCTACCTTCTCGATACGACGACCTCCCGCCCCGAGGATTCGGTCCGCCTCGCCGGAGACCTGGCGGAGCGGGGCGTCCGCTTTCTCGACGCCGCCGTGAGCGGGACGAGCGCGATGGCGCGGGAGAAGGATTTGATCGTCGTCGCGGGCGGTGCGGCGGAGGATTTCGACGCCTGCCGCGCCGTTTTCTCAGGGTTCAGCCGCGCGGCCTACCACATGGGGCCGATCGGCTCGGGGGCGCGGACGAAGCTGGTCGTCAACCTCGTTCTGGCGGGCAACCGGCTCGCCCTGGCGGAGGGGCTGCTGCTCGGCTCGAAGGCGGGGATCGCGATGGACGCGCTGCTGGAGGTGCTCCAGGACGGGGCGTGCGCCTCCAAGACGATGGCGGACAAGGGCCCCAAGATGATTCACGCGGATTATTCCAAACAGGGCCAGGTGAAGACCTCGCTCAAGGACGCGCGCCTGATGCTCGAGCAGGGCCGCCTCCACGGCTCCCCCATGCTGCTGACGGGCCTGTGGGCGCAGGTCGCGCAGATGGCCTATGAGCGGGGCTGCGGGGAGGAGGACACCGTCGCCTTCTACGAGGTTCTGCGCGAGCTGGCGGGGCTGCCGGCGAGAATCGGGGGGAAGGAGTAAGGCCCCCCGGCGCGGAATCCTTCCCGGGGCGGGGGCGTCCGCGCGCGGGAGGGGCGTTTTTCTTGAAAATCGCGCCCTCGAATTGTTCCACGGAGGAGCCTCGCGCGCATTTGCCCGCAACTGCCCGCATTTGCGAGGCGGCGAGGGCGGCGGGCCGGGTTATATTCCTGATGCGGCGGAAGTGCGCCCATGGGGGGAAGGAAAACGGGCGAATCGGGGGCCGGCGGGATGCTCAAAGGGGTCTCAAAAGGGTCGAAAAAGGACGGGAAATAGCTGCGTATTTGTCTGTATCGGCCTTGAATTTGTCTGATTTTGTCGAAATTGGCAAAAGCGCATCCGCCGCTTTCACCGCGGACGGAAACCCTCCCGGGCGCCCCAAGAAACCCCGCCGTCTAGTAGAGCTCCGTCGCGCCCTCGCCGGCGGCCTCCTGCTTGGGCCGCCAGCGCAGGAGGTAGCGCTCCAGCCGGTTCACGGCGGCGTTGGCGATGAGGACGATGAACATGAGCAGGATGAGGCCCGCGAAGGAGCCCGCGATGTTGAACAGGTTGCTCGCGTGCTGAATCATGAAGCCCAGCCCCTGGCTCGCCGCCATGAACTCGCCCAGGATGGCGCCGATGATGGCGAAGGGGACGCCGATCTTGAGCCCGGTCAGTATCCAGGGCATGGAGGCGGGCAGCGTGACCTTCCAGAGAACCTGCATCTCGTTCGCGCCCATGACCTGGGCGAGATTCCTGAGCGCCGGGTCCACCCCGCGCAGGCCCGCGTAGGTGTTCATGAAGGTGAGGAAGAGCACCAGGCTCACGGCCAGGACGATCTTCGACTCGACCCCGATGCCGAACCAGATGATCAGGATGGGTGCCATCGCCACGCGCGGGATGCCGTTCACCGCGACGATGAAGGGGTCGAGTATCTCGGCGAGCGTCTCCAGCCGCGCCAGCACGAACCCCAGGGCGATCCCCAGCGCGGCGCCGATGACGTAGCCCAGGAACGCCTCGTACATCGTCGTCCAGGTGTCGATGAAGAGGCTGCCCGAGAGGGTGATGTCCACCATGTAGTCGAGGACGCGAAGCGGCGAGCCGAACCAGAACGGGTCCACGCAGAGCCACCGCTTGGGGCCGATCTCCCAGGCGCTCAGCTCCCACATGACGAGAAAGCCGCCCGCGAAGGAGACGCGGTAGGCGAGCATCCGCAGGCGCGGATTCCCGATGAAGCGGCCCGCGCGCGTCATCGAGGCGTCCAGGACGGCGATGGCGTGGAAGAACATCCCCGTGACCGAGCAGGCCATGTAGCCGCCCGCCGTCAGCGCGAGCAGGAGGGAGCCCTTGAGGTAGTCGCCCCGCCAGAGCTGGGGGACGCCCGGCAGGGGCAGGGTGAGGAGAAACGCGCCCCACTTCGGGAGGGCGCGCCGGGCGGGGGGCGCCTGGGGGTCCCTCCGCGGTTCATGCGTCCGGCGTCCGGTGGCGTCCGCCATGTCGATTCCCTCCCCGGCTCGCGGAGCGCCTAGGTCGCCGCCCCGTTCTTCATCCATTCCTCGCTGCGCCGCACCTCCTCGCGCAGCTCCTTCCACAGCTGATCGTAGGTTCGCCTGAACGCCTCCTGGCCGTGGATGGTGAACACGTCCCGCGGACGCGGGATGTCCACCCGGGTGACGCTCCGCGTGGCGCCGGGCCGGCTCGTCATGACGACCACCCGATCCGCCAGGGCGATCGCCTCGACGAGGTCGTGCGTGATGAAGATGACGGTCTTGCGCGCCTCGCGCCAGAGCTGAAGCAGCTGATCCTGAAGGATGATGCGCGTCTGGGCGTCGAGCGGCCCGAAGGGCTCGTCCATCAGGATGACCTCGGGGTCGTAGATCAGCGTGCGGATGATGTTGGCGCGCTGGCGCATCCCGCCGGAGAGCTCGTGGGGATAGTGATCCTCGAACCCCGCCAGGCCCACCCGCTGGATGTATTCGCGCGCCTTCGCCTCCCGCGTCCTCTGATCGACCCCGCGCACCTCCAGGGGAAAGGCCACGTTCTTCAGCAGGGTGCGCCAGGCGTAGAGATAGTCCGACTGCGGCACGTAGCCGATCTCGGTGTTGATGCCCCGGAGCTCGCGCTCGCGGTAGGCGATGGCGCCCGAGGTCGGGCGCACCAGCCCGATGATGGAGTTGAGCAGCGTGGACTTTCCGCAGCCGCTCGGCCCCACGATGGTGAGGAACTCCCCCTCCTCGACGTCGAGGCTCAGGTTCTCGACGGCGAGCACGCGGCTACCCCGCGAGAGGAACTCCTTGTGAAGGCCGCGAATCGAGAGAATGGGAGGCACGGAGCGTCGTCTCCGCCGCCGGGGAGAAGCCTCGCGCGGCTCCGCCCCGGCGGATTCGATGGGTGAAAAGGCGTCTCCCCTAGCGGGGCAGATAATCGTCCGAGACCAGAACGCTGCGCGGAAAGGGCTTCTTGAGCTTGCCCGCCGCGACGAGCAGGTTCTGGGTGATATCGACCGCGCGCTGGGTGACCTTCCCGTCCAGCGAGACGGCCTTCTTCACCGCCTCGATGCTGGCGCGCAGGAGGCGCTTGTCCGTCTTGGCGAAGTATATCTGGATGCTCTCCCGAATCCGCTCGGCGGAATTCTCGGAGATCCACCTGTTCGCCTTGAGGAGCGCGCGCACCACCTTGCGGACGGTGTCGGGGTTCTTCTTCGCGTAGTCGGGCCGCACGAGCAGCACCTCCATCATGAACTGATCCATCTTCGGGTCCTCGCCCGCCGAGTTCGTGATGAAGGGAATGGCGCCGCCCCGGAAGACGGCCGTCTCCGGCACGGGAATGGTCTGGATGGCGATTTGTATCTTGTTCTGCTCGAGGGCGGCGATGAGCACCGGCCCCGCGCCCGCGCCGATGAGCTTCACTTCCTTCTGGGGCGCGTAGCCCGCCTCGCGGATCCAGTATTCGCCCTGGTTGTAGGTGAGCGCGCCGGGGCGCGTGGCGCCCACGACGAGCCCCTTCATCTTCCTGAGCTTCTCCCTGTAGGGGGTGCTCGCGGTGATGCCCAGCTTCTTCGCCACGTCCTTGCGGATGGCGGAGTTGACGATGCTGCGGTTCAGGCAGCTCATCACGGCGATGAGGCGGCCGCCCGCCTTGACGGCGTTGATCTGGTAGGTGCCCGCCGCGACGGAGAACTCCGCCTTGCCCGCGAGGTTGGCCTTGATGTCCGGGCCGCCGCCCCGGGTGGAGATGACCTCGACGGCCAGGCCCTCATCGGCGAAGTAGCCGTTCGCGCGCGCCACGTAGTTGCTGACGAAGGCGAGACTCTCCACCGCCTGGGTGATGATGACCTTCTTGACGGCCGCCTCCGGGCGGACGGCGGACGCGAGGATGAGCGCCGCCGCCACCGCGAGCGTCCAGATCGACCTGAAGAGGAAATTCCGCGGATTCGCTCCGTTTCCCATGATCTCAGCCCCCCTTTGGCCGCGAGGTTCGCGGCTCGCCTCATGGAATTTCCCGAGGCCCCGGGGCGGGACGCGCCCGGCGCGTCGGGAATATGGGACTCTCCTTCGATTCCTCCTCCGCGAGGAGCGCGGCGGCCCCGAAAGGCCCCTTTCCCGTTCTGATGAGCTGAAAGAATACCACACCCGCCGGGCGCGCCGCAAGACGGCGAAAACCGCCCCTGGTCCTCGATGGCGGGGAATGAGGCATGGCGGGAGCAGCCCTCTACCCGGCGCCGCCCTCTCGGGGGGCAAGGCGGTTTCGCCTTCGCAGGGGCGGTTCGCGAGCCGCCCGATTTGACGGCATGGGCCGACAACCCGGCGATCGTCCGTTTGGTTGGCGGGGCGGGTCGTTCCCGAACGACCCCTACGGGATTTTCGCGCCTTGGCGGGACGGGAATATAGCGCAGACAACCACGGGGGTTCTCCCCACGCCTCCCCCCGGGCGGCGGCCCGGGTCCGGAACGGGCGTTTTCCCCGAAAATCCCGCCGACGAAATGTTCCACGTGGAACAATCGCGAGCGCCTGCGCGCATTCGCCCGCATTTGCGAGGCGGCGATGGCGCCGGGCCGGGTTATATTCCTGGTGCGGCGAGAGTGCGCCCGCGGGGGGAGGGAAGGCGGACGAACCGGGGATTGAACGGGGTCGTCAAAGGGGTCTCTAAAAGGTGGAAAACAGCTCCCTATTTGCAGGATAAGGCCGTGAATTTGTCTGATTTTGTCGAAATTCGCAAAAGCGCATACGCCGCTTTCACGGAGCGAAAAGGGACGCATGAATGCGTGAGAAGCGCCCCTCGGCGCTTCACCTACGGGTGATGGCGGCGACGGTCCCGTAGGGGCGGTTCGCGAGCCGCCCGTTTGGGGTGGTCGCCCATGGGCGACGGTCCCGTAAGGGCGGGGTTCTGTGGCCGCCCGTTTTCAAGAAAGATTCACAGCGGAGGCGGGTCGTTCCCGAACGCCCCCTACGGGATGGCGCGCCGTCGGGATGCGAACGCGGCGAAGGACAACCACGGGGGGTTGTCCCTGCGAAAGCAATCCGTTCGGCGGGCGGGGTTGGCGACGGTTCCGTAGGGGCGACCCCTCCCCGGGGCCGCCCCGCAATTCGGGAACCGCCCGCCTGCCGCCGAGCGAAACGGGACGCATATACGCGCCCCGCCTCCCGCCTCCTGCCCCTTCCGTCCTCCCGAAGCGCCGGAGGATTTCATGGCGCGGGGGCGCGGCAACCCCCTCAAGCCGCCGGGCGCCCCGGCCTCTACACGGGCTGATCCCCCTTGATCTGGGTGCGGTGCATGACGCGCGGGTGGGTGCCGGCGTGGGGTTCGCGGTAGTGCATGGCGCAGCGGTTGTCCCAGAGGAGCATGTCGCCCGGCCGCCACTCGTGCGCCCAGACGAGCTCGGGGCGGCAGGCGTGTTCCCAGAGGAAATCGAGCAGCTCCTCGCTCTCGGCCTCCTCCATGCCGTCGATGTATTGGGAGGGCCAGGCGCGCCTGCGGCCCAGGTAGAGCGCGCGCCTGCCCGATGCGGGGTGCGTCCGCGCGAGGGGATGATGCGGCCCCGGAACCTCCGAGGGCTTCGTGGGCATCCTGACGCCCGGGCGAAGCGTCCCCGCCGAGTTGCGGCTGGAGTCGTGGACGGCGGCGCGCCCCTCGATCTTCTCCTTCACCTCGTCGGGCAGGGTCTCGTAGGCGAGATACTGGTTGCTGAAGCAGGTGTTCCCGCCCGAGGGGGGAAGGACGCGCCCGTAGAGCAGGCTGCCCGCCGGCGGCTCCTCGACGTAGGAGTTGTCGCTGTGCCAGACGACCTCGCCGCTGCCCAGGCTGTCGTTCTCCTGCACGGGGCTTCCGTTCTCGTCCAGGTTGTGGACGACGGTGATTTCGGGATGCCGCGCCGCCCAGGACTGCTCCTTGCCCGCCTTGTCGTAGTAGGCTTTGGCGGCGCCCACCATGGGCTCGCCGAAGACGCGCGTGGCGTCCAGGTGCTGCTCCTCGGTGAGCTCCTGATCCCGGAAGAGCAGGACGAGATGCTCCGTCCAGGCGCCGCGCATGGCGCGGGCGACCTCCTCCGGCACGGGGCGGGCGAAGTCCACCCCCCTGATCTCCGCGCCCAGGGCGGCGCCCGTCGGGACGACCTGAAATGTGTCGAGTGAATTCTCCGCGCTCACCCCCGCTCCTCCCTTTGAAAGGTTTTCGGCTCCCGTCCCGAAGCGGCGGCCGCCGGGGACGCCTCGTTCGGCGAGGCTGCCGGCCGCGCCGCTTTTCGGACGATGGACGCGCCAGTGTATAGAATCGCGCCCGCCGCGTAAAGAATCGCCGCGCGCGAGAGCGCGCGCGGATTTCATAGGGGCGACCCCTCCCCGGGGCCGCCCCACAATTCTGGGATGGTTGCCTACGGGTGGTGATGGGGTGCAGGGGCGGTCCCTTGTGGCCGCCCGTTGCGCTGATCGCCCTTCGCGCGGGTTCCGCCCCCGACGCGCAGGGATTTTCGCGCGGCGGCGGGATACGAATGCAGCGAAGGACAACCACAGGGGGTTGTCCCTACGGAGGGGGCCAAATCGCCGTGATTCGCATCGTGGCCGCGAACGGGGCGCGAATTCGCGCCCCCTACGGGCGGGGGGCAACGGTTTCGCAGGGGACGCATTCATGCGTCCCGCCCGTCGTTCGGCGGGGATGCGGGTTTCGTGTTTCCGTAGGGGCGGTTCGAGAACCGCCCGTTTTGACAGTGGGGGACGACAACTTGGCGATTGTCCGTTTGGTTGGTGGGGCGGGGCGTTCCCGAACGCCCCCTACGGGCGAAATGCGCGAAGGACAACCACGGGACGCGGGATTTCGCAGGGGCGGTTCGAGAACCGCCCGTTGCGATGATCGCCCGCCGATCGGGTTCCGCCCCCGATATGCGGGGACAGGTCGCGACCTGTCCCTACGGGATTTTTGGGCCTTGGCGGGATGGAGACGCGGCGCGGACAACCACGGGGGGTTGTCCCTACGATCCGCATTACAACCCGGAACGGGGCGCGAATTCGCGCCCCCTACGGGCGGGGGGCAACGGTTTCGCAGGGGACGCATTCATGCGTCCCGCGCCTTTTGGCGTTGAATGCGCGGCGGGGCGGCTATCGAGGCGCCCTAGCGCGCTTCCCGGAGATACACCACCGAGAGGGGGGGGAGCGTCAGCTCCATCGAGAAGGGCTGGCCGCTCCAGGGCGTCTCCTCCGCGCGGCGGGGGTCGGGATTCCCCATGCCGCCGCCGCCGTAGATTTCCGCGTCGCTGTTCAGCGTCTCGACCCATTCGCCGTCGGCGGGAACGCCCATGCGGTAGCCCGGGCGCGGCACGGGGGTGAGGTTCGCCGCCACGAGCAGCATGGGCTCGTCCTCCGTGGCGACGCGCGCGAAGCCCAGCACGCTCTCGGCGGCGGCGTCCGCGCTCACCCAGATGAAGCCGCGCGGGTCGTAGTCGCGGCGGAACAGGGCGCGCTCCCGGCGATAGAGGGCGTTCAGGTCGCGCACCCACCGCGTCAGCCCCGCCCGGAGCGGCTCCCCGGCGAGGCGCCAGTCGAGCGCGCCCTCGTGGCTCCACTCCCGCCACTGGCCGAACTCCCCGCCCATGAAGAGGAGCTTCTTGCCGGGCTGGGCGAACATCAGCCCGTAGAGGGCGCGGAGGTTCGCGAACCTGCGCCACTCGTCTCCCGGCATCCTGCCGAGCAGGGAGCCCTTCCCGTGCACCACCTCGTCGTGGGAGAGCGGGAGCACGAAATTCTCGTTGTAGGCGTACAGCATCCGGAAGGTGAGCAGGTTGTGGTGGTATTTGCGGTGAACGGGGTCCTTCTTCATGTATTCGAGCGAGTCGTGCATCCAGCCCATGTCCCACTTCATGCCGAAGCCCAGCCCTCCCGCGTCCACGGGCCGCGAGACCATCGGCCAGGCGGTGGACTCCTCCGCGATGGTCTGCGCGTCGGGGAAGCGGCGATAGACCTCCGCGTTCAGCCGCCTGAGAAAGGAGATGGCCTCCAGGTTCTCGCGGCCGCCCTCCCGGTTCGGGAGCCACTCGCCCTCCTTTCTCGAATAGTCGAGATAGAGCATCGAGGCCACGGCGTCCACGCGCAGCCCGTCGACGTGGAAGCGATCCAGCCAGTAGAGGGCGCTGCTGATGAGGAAGGCGGAAACCTCGTTGCGCCCGTAGTTGAAGATGTGGCTCCGCCAGTCGGGGTGGAACCCGCGCCTCGGGTCGGCGTGCTCGTAGAGGTGGGTGCCGTCGAAGAAGCCCAGCCCGTGCCCGTCGGTGGGGAAATGCGAGGGCGCCCAGTCGAATATCACGCCCAGGCCGCGCTGGTGGAGATGGTCGACGAGATACATCAGGTCCTGCGGGCGGCCGTAGCGGCTCGTGGGAGCGAAGTAGCCCGTGGTCTGATAGCCCCAGGAGCCCTCGAAGGGATGCTCCATGAGCGGCAGGAACTCGACGTGGGTGAAGCCCATGTCGAGCATGTACCCGGCGAGCTCAGGAGCCAGCTCCCGATAGGTGAGCGGCCGGTTTCCCTCGTGAGCCGCCCTCCGCCAGGAGCCGGCGTGCATCTCGTAGATGGAGATGGGCGCCTCGCGGCCGTTGCACGCGCCGCGGCACTCCATCCAGTCCGCGTCCCCCCACTCGTAGTCGAGGCTCCAGACGACGGAGCCGCTCCTCGGGGGAACCTCGCAGTAGAACGCGAACGGATCGGCCTTCTCCGCGCGGTAGTCCGCGACCCGCGAGTGAACGTGATACTTATAGACCTCCCCCGTCCCCACGCCGGGGACGAACCCCGCCCATATTCCCGAGCTCTCCACCGGCGCCAGGGGGCAGGCGCCCTCCTTCCAGTCGTTGAAGTCTCCGATGACGCTCACGCTTCTCGCGTTGGGCGCCCACACGGCGAAGTGGACGCCCGGCTCCCCCTCCGCCGTCATGGGGCGCGCGCCCATCTTCTCATACAGGGCGAAGTGGGAGCCCTGGTTGAACAGGTGGACGTCGTAGTCCGTGATGTGGGAAAGCGCGGGATAGTGAACGACGCTCACGGGCGCGCCTCCTCCCGCGCGGCGGGCGAAGCGTCGGCGCGCTCGAGGAGCGCCAGGGAGCCTCCCCCGAGAAGATAGGCGCCGTCCGGGCGCAGCCGCTCCCGCAGGGCCTCCTCGTCGCCGTCGTCGAAGGCGTCGATCAGCACGCGCCACTCCCTCGCCCTGTCCTCCGCGAGGAAGAAGAAGGGCGCCGCCTCATGGTGAGCGTTCATCAGGACCATCAGCGTATCACGGTTCGCGCCGCGCCGGGCGGAGGCGCCCTCCTCCCGCGGCGCCCGCAGCCGGAAGCCGAAGCGCTTCACGCGGGGATCCTCCCAGTCGCGCGCCTCCAGCTCGCGGCCCGAGTCGTGGAGCCAGACGATCTCGGCGTCCTCCGGGTCCTCGCCTCCTCTCGGCGGGAAGAAGCGCGCGCGGCGAAACGCGGGCCGCGCCCGCAGGCGAATGAGCCGCCGGACGAAGGCGCGCAGATTCGCGCCGCTCTCCGCCGGCGTCCAGTCCGCCCAGGAGAGGCCGTTGTCCTGGCAGTAGGCGTTGTTGTTTCCGCCCTGGGAGCGGCCGAACTCGTCGCCCGCCTGGAGCATCGGGACGCCCTGGGCGAGGAACAGGCTCGCCAGCAGGCTTCTCTTCCGCCGCGCGCGCCGCGCCAGGACGCAGGCCGCGTCCGTCGCCCCCTCCGCCCCGCCGTTCGAGCTGTAGTTCTCGTCCGCGCCGTCCCGGTTGCCCTCCAGGTTCCCCTCGTTTCGCTTCTCGCGGAAGCTCACCAGGTCCTCGAGGGTGAACCCGTCGTGGCAGGCGATGAAGTTGACGCCCGCCCGGGGGGAGCGTCCGCGGGCCTCGAAGACGTCGCTGCTCCCCGCCAGGCGCGTGGCGAAATCCGCCGCCCCCCTCTCGTCCCCCCGCCAGAAGCGGCGCGCCGCGTCGCGGAACCTGTCGTTCCATTCCGCCCAGCCGGCGGGAAAGTTTCCGAGTTGATAGCCTCCCTCGCCCAGATCCCACGGCTCCGCGATGAGCTTGAGGTTCGAGAGGAGAGGATCCGCGGCGACGGCCCGAAAAAACGGGGCGTTCGGGTCGAAGCCTCCCGCGCCCCGCCCGAGGGAGGGGGCGAGGTCGAACCGGAAGCCGTCCACGCGAAACTCCTCCGCCCAGTAGCGCAGGCTGTCGAGGATCAGGCGCAGGACCATCGGGTGGGCCGCGTTCAGCGCGTTTCCGCAGCCGGTGGCGTCGGCGTAGCGGCGCATGTCCCCGGGGTCCGCGCGGTAGTAGGAGCGGTTGTCGATGCCCCGGAACGAAAGGTGCGGCCCCCTGAAGTCACCCTCCCCGGCGTGTCCATAGACCACGTCCAGAATCACCTCGACGCCCGCCCGGTGAAGCGCCCGCACCATCTCCTTGAACTCGGCGATCTGCCCGCCCCGGTCGCCGCGGCTGGAGAACCGCGCGTCCGGGGCGAAGAAGCCTATCGACCCGTAGCCCCAGTAGTTGGAAAGCCCCAGCTCGTGGAGACGATGCTCGGAGACGCGGTGATGGACGGGCAGGAGCTCCACGGCCGTTACGCCCAAATCCTTGAGGTATTCGACCACGGCCGGACGCGCCAGGCCCGAATACGTCCCCCGCAGACGCTCCGGCGCGCCCGGATGCCGCATGGTGAAGCCCTTGACGTGCAGCTCGTAGAGGATGGTCTCCTCCCAGGGCGTCCGCGGCCGGACGTCTCCCTCCCAGTCGAAGGAAGTCTCGGCGAGCACGCTTCGGGGAGTCGCGTGGGCGTTGTCGCGCTCGTCCATGCGGCGGAGGTCGCCGGGGGGGGCGTGGGCGTACATCTCCGCGCCCCAGCGCGCCTCGCCCGCAATCGCCTTCGCGTAGGGGTCGAGCAGCACCTTGTGCGGGTTGAAGCGATGCCCCTCCTCGGGGGCGTAGGGGCCGTGGACGCGAAACCCGTAGAGCGCGCCGGCTTCGAGGCCCTCCGCCTCGGCGCGCCAGACGCCGCCCTCGCCCCTGGCGAGCGGAATCCGCGCCGTCTCCCTGGCGGGCGCCTCGGGGTCGAACAGGCAGAGCTCGATCGCCTCGGCGTGCTCCGAGAAAAGCGCGAACCGCGCCCCCCCCTCCCGCAGTTCGGCGCCCAGGCGATCCTCCGGCCGGCTCATCTTTCTCCCGCTTCCATCGGCGAGGCCGCCCCCGCCCGTTCAAAAGGCGCATTCTCTCCCCCCGGCGCCGGGAGGAGATTTTCCGGAAAGCGATGATGCGTTCAACGCGCGCGAAGGACGCCGCCATCTTCCGGCGCGCCTTCCCGCCGGCTCCCTAGAGGCCCAGAAGCCACTTGCCCGCGCATATCAGGACGGCGAGGCCCAGAAACGTGAGGAACATCATGGTCATCGGGTCTCGCACCCTGACGTTCCGCCGGATTTTGGCCGAGTTCCTGACGAGCTCCCCTCTCGCGTCCATCGCCAGCGCCGCCAGCTTCTGGACGCCCGTCATCTCCGCGTCCCCGTAGCGCCTCCGCAGCTCCCCGCTCAGGAGATAATACGCGAGCCATCCTCCGGCCAGCGCCAGAACGAGCGTCATCAGCGACGCCGTCCACTCGCCCCAGCCGACGTTCGGGCAGTCTCCCATGAGCAGGCACCGGCCGCTCCCCGAAACCACCAGCCAGACGGCGAGCAGCGGGAGAACGATGAGTCCGAAGGTCAGAAACAGGCCGACGAGAACCAGGCCGACGAGAATCATCCAGTAGAGCACCGCCCCGCCTCCTCGCGGCGAACGCGCCGAATCGCCCGCGCCGGGAGAAATTTCTATATCCTCTCATCGCCGCCGGCAAGCGAGGCCCGCGCCGCTCCCCTCATGCGGCGTTCGCGCAACGCATACCACACGCGCGCCCCGTTGTCGCTTCTGCAAGGGCTTGGCGGCGGAGATCGACGCTTTGCGCTATCGGAACCGCGGCCTTCGGGATCTGGGGCTCCGGAAGAACTGCGACCTCCCCAGGCCGAGGGTGGAATTCAAGGAGAAGAAATAGCGAGGAGACGCGCGGCCGTCAGGAGGAAGCCGGGCGGCGCGAGGGAGGAACTGGCGGGGGGGGTGATTCTTCCACGGCCGCTCATGGATTCCGGAGCGGGATGATTTCAGCCACCGCGCGCTCTCCGCCTTCATTCTCCCGGAAAGCCCATTGCAGCGGGCGCGGCGCCTCGCCTATGATTTCACCCTGCAGGCTTCTCAGATCGACGACCGCGCCGAATCTGATGAACACGTCAAAGAACGCTTCCTGCCTCGCGCCCCAATAAACCATCGCGCAGGCCATCGGCGCGCCCTTGCCGTCGGAACTGCCGTTTTCAAGGAACTTGAGGCGGGTGTCATACAGAAAGCACACCGCGGCGGCTTCTCCCCAAACGTGCTTTTTCCAATGCCCGGTATTCACCGCCACCGGAACCAGAGCCAATACCTCCGCGTCATAGCGCCTGAACGCATGGGCGCATTTGCCCAGCCAGTCCTTGATAGTAGTCCCGCGCGCGCGATCCGCGCCATAGGGGGGATTGACGTAGATGGCTTCAAAATCCCATTCTCTGGCCAGGCCGTCAATTTCCGGCAAGGCCCATTCCGTATCGGCCTTCACGACGGACCATTGGTTCGAGCACGGATCGAGCGCGATGGATCCGCGAAACATCTCCTTCACCGCCTTCACGTATTTGGGCGGAGTGCACCAGTGGACGCTTTGCGACGCCGCGTTGTTTCGACCCGCCGTCACGACAGAATCTCCCGCCAGTCCTTGTCGGCAAGAATGTCCAGATCCCTCTTCAGCGCGCGAATCAACAACATCCGGGACTGACAAAACATCGCTTCCGATTCCTGGTTGCATGGTCCTTGCGCGAACCTAGACACGACCTCCCTAGCGATGAATTCAAACAGGTTGTTGCAATGAATGATTCTTCTTCGCCAGGAAAGAAGAGACCGCGCCGGCGACGCTGACCAACAATTCCGCCTCAACCGTATCCGCCGTTTTCCCTTCCTCGCCGTGCCGAGCGCGCTGGGAAGCGAAACCCCATAGTTTTTCGACAGTAGCGTCGAGAGGCTTGGGAAGGTCGAGTTTTCCGACAAGTTGACCGAGCGTGGGATTGGATTGCCCGGTTACACCTCGGGCTGTCGCTTCAAGAGCCGCCATCGCATGTTGAACTGCGCCCGTTGGATCCGATTCGGGACGACGCGAGATATCTTTGAGCGCCTCGCGCATTTCATTCGCGGCTGTTGGACGATTCGTTTCTTCCAAGACCTTGACAGCTCCAGCTGTGGTTTCAGGAAAAACTTCCGAACCCCTGAATACGATTCGGCCATCCCGCATTTCCCACCCGATTCCTTTCTCACGGAAAAACCTATTGAGGCGATCGGCGAATTTTTCTGCTTGGTCCCTGTTGTGCCAAGAGCCATAAGATGAGTCATAAAATTTTTCAGCGATATCATACACTCTGAACCACTCGCAGCTCTCTATAAGGCAATTCACCTCGTCCCAAACGTTAGGATAAGCGGACCAGTTGTTTGACCGATCAGGTTGTTTCAGGAGAACTCCACACACAATGTCACGCATCTGCTCGGGACCCATACCCATATTTCGCACTATCATCAGAATGGCATGGCGCAACTCCTTGGGAGCATCTTCCCGAACGGTAATTTCAGCGTCAGGCGCTTGATGCCCATGCCGCTCCGAGAATGTTTCTTCAGACATGATAGTCTCCGCCGTTAACGATATGTTCGGCGCCCCTACGCGAACTCCGGCATGACCTCCCGGGCGAAGCGCTCGAGCGTCCGCAGGACGAGCGCCTGCGGCATCCCGGGCCACTGGACGCGGAACGCCATGTGATCGACGCCCAGCTCGTCCCGGTGGCGGCGGACGTCCTCCGCCACGTCCTCCGCCGAGCCGATGAGGAACCTGTCCGAGCGCAGCTCGTCGAGCGGCATCCGCAGCGTGTCGCTCCGGGGCAGCGCCTCGCTCTGGCCCCACTTCACGTAGGCGTCGTATTTCACCGCCAGATAGGGGGCGCACTCCCGGAAGGCGCTCTCCCTGTCCGCGCCGATGAACATCTCCTTGATGACGGGCGTCGCCCCGGGCGCGCCCCGGCCCGCCGCCTCCCGCTCGGCGCGGAACATCTCCATCTGTCGCTTGAGGGTGTCGAAGCGCGCGTGGGGGTTCAGGAACCACGCCTCGCCCATCCGCGCCGCGCGCCGCACCGCGCCGTCTCCGTTCGCCGCTATCCAGATGGGCGGCCTGGGCTTCTGGACGGGCCGCAGGCTGAGCCGGACGTCCTCCAGGCGGACGACCTCGCCCTCGTAATCGACCCGCTCCCCCTCGAGCAGGCGGGCGAGCGCCTCCAGCTTCTCCTCGAACGCCTTGACGCGGTACGGCTTGCCTAGGCCGAAGGCGCGGTATTCGGGCTCGCGGTAGCCCAGCCCCACCCCGAGCACGAAGCGCCCCCGCGTCATGGCGTCCAGGGTGGCGGCCTGCTCGGCCGCGTCCACCGGATTCTGCAGGGCGAGGAGGAGGATGCCCGCCCCCACCGTCATCTCGCCCGCGTGCGCCGCCACCTGGGCGAGGCTCGGCCAGGTCTGCATCATCCACACGTCCTCGGTGAGGTAGTGCTGGCCGCACCACACGCTGTGAAAGCCCAGGTCCCGTATGAGGCGCACCTGCTCCAGGTGCTCCTCCCAGCGCGCCGCGGGGTCGTCCCCCAGGGCGTGCTGGTTCATCACGAACATGCCGAATTTCATGTCATCCCCCGCTTTCGGTTCGCGCGTTCATCCCCGGCGCGGCGCGCCGCCTCCCCGCCGCGCCCTCAATCCCTCGTTCCGAAGTCCTCCGCCAGGGCGATGACCTTCTCCGCCGCCTCGACGACGGGATAGTCGATCATCCGCCCGCCCACGGAGACGCTCGCCTCCCCGCGCGCCTTCGCCTCCTCGAAGGCGGCGGCCACCTCGCGCGCCTTCTCGACCTCCTCGCCCGTCGGCGTGAAGGCGCGGTTCACGACTTCCACCTGGCGGGGATGGATGCAGAACTTGCCGAACATTCCCAGCGCGCGGCACCGCGCCGCGCTTGCGGCCAATCCCTCGGAATCGTCCAGGGCTATCCACACCGTGTCGAGCGGCTTCTCGAGACCCGCCGCGCGCGAGGCCAGGGCGACGCGCGAGCGCGGATAGTCGAAGGCGAACTCGTCGCGCGGCCATTCGACGCCGAGGTCGTTCGTGTAGTCTCCCGCCCCGAACGCGAGGCTGAAGCGGCGATCGCCCGCGTCGGCGGAGGCGACGGCGCGCGCCGCCTCCACCCCCTTCGCGCTCTCGATGATGGCGAGCAGATGGACGCTCCCCGGCGCGAGGCCCGCCCTTCGCTCCGCGCCGCGCAGCAGGCGGTCGGCCGCGAGTATCTGATCCGCGCGCTCCGCCTTGGGCAGGACGACGCCGCACAGGGCGGGCCGCACCACGGCGTCGATGTCCTCCGCGCCGCAGGCGACGGAGAAGCCCGTCGCGTCCTCCAGCGGGTTCACGCGCGCGAAGACGCTCGCCCCGTCCTCCTCCGCGATTTTCTCGATCGCCGCGCCCAGGGCGGCGCGCGCGGCCTCCTTCTCCGCCGCCGGCACGGCGTCCTCCAGATCGAGCACGACGGCGTCCGCCCCCGCCTTGCCCACCTTCGCGAGCATCCGCTCCCTGTTTCCGGGGGCGAAAAGAACGGTTCGATAGAGCTTCATGGAGAGGTTCTCCTTCTCTCGCTTTCGGGGTCACGTGGTTTTACTCCCGATGGCCGCCCTTGCCAAGCGCGGAAGCCGCGCGGACGCGGCGGATTCCGGGAGCGACAGCCCCGCCGCGCTTCGGCCCCTTCGCCGTCTGGCGTATAATCGACCGACGCCCGACCACGCCCATTGACGGAGCGCGCCCGTGAACCCCGACGATCTGACGAGACGATCCATCAAGGAGCTGTCCGCCCTCTTCCGGGCCGGCGAGGCGAAGCCGAGCGAGGCGCTCGAGGGCTGCGTCGCCAGAATCGAGCGCGACGAGGCCGTCATCAACGCCTTCACGCGGCGCGCCTTCGGACTCGCCAGGGAGCAGGCGCGAAAATGCGACGAGGCGCTCGCGCGGGGGGAGAGCCTCGGGCCGCTGCACGGGATTCCCCTGGCGATCAAGGACTTGTTCGACCTCGCGGGCTTCCCGACCACGGCGGGCAGCCGGATTCTCGCGGACGGCGAGGCGGCGGAAACGGCGGAGCCGGTACGGCGGCTCATCGAGGCGGGCGCCGTCATCGTCGGGAAGACGAACCTCCAGGAGTTCGCCCGGGGCCCCACCGGGGCGAACAGCTTCCGGGGCCCCACCCGAAACCCCTGGAGCCTGAACCGCACGCCGGGCGGCAGCAGCAGCGGCTCGGCCGCGGCCGTCGCGGCGGGCATGGCCGCCGCCGCCCTGGGCTCCGACACCGGAGGCTCGGTGCGCCTGCCCGCGGCCTTCTGCAATCTGGCGGGCGTCCGCGCCACCTACGGCCGCGTGAGCAGGGCGGGCGCCGTGCCCCTGGGGCTGAGCTTCGACAGCGCGGGGCCCATCGCGCGAACGGTGGAGGACGCCGCCCTCATCCTCCAGGTCATCGCCGGCCCCGACCCCAAGGACCCCGCGACGGGCCGCGCGCCCGTCCCCGATTTTCTCGAAGGCATCGAGGGCGGCGTGGACGGCGCGACGCTCGGCGTGCCGACGAACCACTTCTGGCCGGGGGAGGACGCCGAGGCGGAGGAAGCCGCGCGCGAGGCCATCGCCCGCCTCGAGGCTCTGGGGGCCAAGCTCGCGGAGGTGGAGATTCCCTGGGCGCGCCTGGGCCAGGCCGCCTACGCCGCGACCGTAGGGCCCGAAGCGGCGGAATACCACCGGCGGCTGCTCGAGAATCACCGGGACGACTACGTCTCCCCCGGGGCGGACTTCTTCGAGCACGCCCTCTTCGTTCCGGGCTGGCGCTACGTGCAGGCGCAAAAGGCGCGGACGCTCTTCATCCGGCAGGCGGCGGAGGCGTTCCGGCGGGTGGACGCCGTGCTGACGCCCACCGCCCCCGTCGCCCCGCCCACGCTTGCGGACTGCCTCGACGGCATGAAGACGTGGGCGTTGATAAGCGACAACACGGCGCCCTTCAGCGCCATCGGCGCGCCCGCCCTTCAGGTTCCCTGCGGGTTCACGCGGGCGGGCCTGCCCGTGGGCCTCCAGATCGCCGGAAGGTGGGGGGACGAGGCGCGCCTGTTCCGCATAGGCAGGGCGCTCGAAGCCGACGGCGAGCTCTGGCGCGCCGGGCCGCCCGAAATCAGCGAGCAGCCGCCCCCGGAGGCGCTCCCCGAAGCGGCCGCGGCGCCGCCCGCCCCGCGTGACGCGCCGCGGGATGAAGCCGCGCGGCATATTCTCCACGCGGCGGAAAGCATGGGCTACGCCGTGAGGCGCGAGCGGCTCGCCGACCTCGCGCGCGGGGTCGAAGGCGCTCTGGCGGGGCTTCGCGCGCTTGACGGGCTCGACCTTGCGGGCTGCGAGCGCGCGGAGACGCTGAACCTCCTCGAAATGGACTTCGACGCCATTCCGAAGCCCTGAGGGAGGAGGCTAGTCCGGCTTCAGGAGCGCCTTCAGGCACGCCCCCGTTCCCGTGACCTCGATGCCCGCCTGCGCCTGGGAGAGCGGCAGGCGGTGGGTGAAGATGTCGTCGATGGGCAGGGGCGTTCTCAGCAGCATGTCCATCGCCGGCTCGAACTGCGCCTGGGGATACGCCCACGAGCCGCAGACGTCCACGTCCTTGTTGCAGACCTGGTGGGGCCTGATTTCCACGCTCCCCGGGTCGCCGTAGTGGCCGACCTCCACCAGCTTCCCGCCCCGGCGAACGATGTCCAGCCCCTCGGCGAAGGCGGCCGGAACCCCCGCCGCCTCGATCACCACGTCGGGCCCCACCCCGTCCGTCCAGGAGAGGACGCGCTCCTTTCTCTCCTCCCGCGAGAGTTCGGAGAGATTCACCGTCCGCGTGGCGCCGAATTTTCCGGAGAACGCCAGCCGCTCCTCCGCCATGTCGACCGCGATGATCTCGCCCGCCCCCATCGTCCTCAGAACGGCCACGACCAGCAGCCCGATGGGGCCGACGCCCAGGACGGCGCACCGCGCCCCGGGGCCGAAGCCCTCCCCCGCGTAGGGAACCCCCGGGGAGAGGGCGCGCGCGGCCGCCCGCTGCGCCACCGCCAGCGGCTCGCAGAGCGCGGCGCGATCGAGCGGGAGGCCCTCCGGCAGCTTGAGGACGAAGGAGTCGCCGGGGACGTACACGTATTCCGAGAACGCCCCGAAGAGGTGCGGCGCCTCCGCCGAGGTGCGAAACCCGAACACCGTCCGGTTCGGACACAGCTGGGGCCGGTGCGGAACGTGGACGCAATGCCAGCACCGCCCGCACGCCTGGCTTCCGGGCGCCACGGTGACGGCGTCGCCCTCCCGGAGGGGGCCGCCCACGACCTTCATGGCCGCGTTCGCGCCCGCGCCGATCTTCTCGACGACGCCGCTGAACTCGTGCCCCGGAATCACCGGCCACCGGACGTCCAGCCCGCCCCCGAACATGTGCTTGTCGGAGCCGCACACCCCGACGGCGGCCACCTTCATCATCAGCGCGTCGTCGGCGACCTCGGGCATGGGGTATTCGCGGAGGGTGATTTCGCCCGGCTCCAGAATCGTGACGGCCCGAACGGCGGACACAGGCCCCCCTCCCTCGATGCGGCGGCCCGAAACCCGCGCGGACGCCGCCGGAAGTTGTGATGAGAGCTACTTTAGCGTATCTGTGATTCCCGCCGCAACGAACGCGGCGCAAGCGAACCCGAAGCGACCGCGGGGAAGCCCCATGCCGCTCGAGAAGACGCTCGCCATCTTCGGCTGCCCCCTGGGGCACACGCTCTCGCCCGTCATGCACAACGCGGCGGCGCGCGCCCTGGGCCTGCCCTACCGCTTCATGGCCTACGAGGTGCGCCCGGAGGACTACGAGGAGGCGGTTCGAGGCGCGCGCGCGATGGGCTTCGCCGGCTTCTGCGTCACCATCCCCCACAAGGCGGCCACCTTCCGGCTGGTGGACGAGGCGAGCGAGGACGCGAGGCTCATGGGCGCGGTGAACGTGGTGACCTTCGAGGAGGGCGGAAGGCTCAGGGGACACAACACCGACGGCGCGGGCTGGCTCCGCTCGATGGAGGAGGAGGGCGTCTCGCCCGCGGGGAAGCGCTGCCTCCTGCTGGGCGCGGGGGGCGCCGCGCGCGCCATCGCCGTCAAGCTCGTCCAGTCGGGCGCCGCCCACGTCGAGATACGAAACCGAACGGCGGAGAAGGCGGCCGCCCTGGCGCGGGAGGTGGAGTCGCGCTTCCCCGGCGCCCAAGTTCGGGGCGGCGGCCTCGACGCCCTTGAATCCGCCGCGCGGGGGCGGGATATTGTCGTCAACACGACGAGCCTGGGGATGGCGGGCGACGCGGCCGGGGAGCGGGCGTCGCCCCTGCCCGAGGAGTGGATACCGCCCGGCTGCGTCTGCGCGGACGCGGTCTATCGCCCGCTCGACACCCCGTTCCTCAAGGCGGCGCGAAGAAGAGGGGCGCGCGCCGTATCGGGGCTGGGCTGGCTCCTGCACCAGGGTGCCGAGGGCTGGAGGCTCTGGACGGGAACCCCGATGCCGCTCGAACGCGCGCGGGAGAAGATGCTCGAGGCCCTCGGGAGCCGATGAATCCATATTTCGGATGAGAGAAGCGGGAGAGACTCCATGACCATGCCGCTCGCGGGGATTCGCGTCCTCGATCTTTCGAGAATCCTGGCGGGGCCCTTCTGCACGATGACGCTCGGCGACATGGGCGCCGAGGTCATCAAGGTGGAGAACCCCGAGGGCGGGGACGACACCCGGGGCTGGCCGCCCTTCTACGAGGGGGGCGAGAGCAGCTATTTCCAGTCCGTGAACCGCAGCAAGAAGAGCCTCACGCTGAACATGAAGGCGGAGGAGGGGAAGGAGATTCTGCGGGACCTCGTCCGGGAATCGGACGTCCTCATCCAGAACTTCCGGCCGGGCGCCATCGAGCGGCTCGGCTTCGACTGGGCGGCCTGCCGCGCGCTCAACCCCCGGCTCATCTACGCCAGCGTCTCGGGCTACGGCCAGAGCGGCCCCTCGCGGGAGCGGCCCGCCTACGACATCCTCCTCCAGGGCGAGGGCGGCCTCATGAGCATCACGGGCGGCGAGGAGGGCGGCTTCAAGACGGGCATCGCCATCGCCGACCTCACCACCGCCATGTTCGCCGTCCAGGGAATCCTGCTGGCGGTCATCGCCCGCGAGAAGACGGGCGAGGGCCAGTGCGTCGATACGGCGATTCAGGACGGGCAGGCGGCGCTGATGTCCCACGCGGCGGGCAACTACTTCGCCACCGGCGTCCCGCCCGGCCGGCTGGGCAACCGCCACCCGAGCATCGCCCCCTACCGCGACTTTCCCTGCGCGGACGGGGAGCTCATCGTGGCGGCGGCGAACGACTCGCTCTGGCGGCGCTTCGCCCGCGCCATCGGGAGGGAGGAGCTGGCCGAGGACTCCCGGTGGGCGAAGAACGCGGCGCGCGTCGCGGGCCGCGGCGAACTGGAGGCGGAGATCGAAAAAACGATGCGGACGAAAACCCGCGCCGAGTGGGCGGAGATCATATCGGCGGCGGGCGTTCCCTGCGGGCCCGTGCGGACGATCGCGGAGCTGTGCGCGGACCCGCAGATTCGCCACCGCGAGATGGTCGTCGAGATGCCCCACGCGAAAACCGGCGTCCTGAAGGTGATGGGCAACCCCGTGAAGCTCTCCGGCACCCCCGGCGAAATCCGCCTGCCCCCGCCCCTGCTGGGCGAGCACACGGAGGAAATCCTCACCGGCCTGCTGGGGAGGACCGGGGCGGAGGTCGGCGCGCTGCGGGAGCGGGGCGTCGTCTAGGGCCTCGCGGCGGCGGGGAGCGCCTTGCCAGACGCCGCGCCCGCCGCTAGGATGCGCGGACAGCCGCGGGCCCTCGCCCGCGCGGGTTCCGCCCGAAGACGGAGACGCGCCCTGAGAACGGTCACGTATTCCTTCAACTTCACCCTGCCCGTCACGAACTGGTGCGTGAACCACTGCGGCTACTGCAGCTTCCGCAGCAGCGCGCCCGTCCTCCTCACGCTGGAGGAGTGCGAGCGGCGCGCGCGGGAGGCCCGCGCCCGGGGGGTGATCGAGGCCCTCGTCATGACGGGCGAGGGCGTCGACCGGCACAAGGGCCTCAAGCGCAAGCTCAGGGAATGGGGGTTCGACTCCTACGCCGCCTACGTGGCCCGGGTGTGCCGGATTTGCCTGGAGGTCGGCCTGCTCCCCCACGCCAACATCGGCACCCTGGAGGCGTGGGAATACGAGATTCTCAAGCCCTGGAACGTCTCGATGGGCATGATGATGGAGACCACGAGCCCCGAAGCCGCGCGCGCAGCCCACAGGAGAGCGCCGACGAAGGCGCCCGAAGTCCGGCTCGCCTCCCTCGAGGCGGCGGGGGCGCTCGGCGTCGCGTTCACGACGGGCATCCTCGTCGGCATCGGGGAGTCGCCCGCCGAGCGCGTCGAGACGCTCGAGGCCATCGCCGGGGTCCACGCCCGCCACGGGCACGTCCAGGAGGTCATCCTCCAGCCCCTGAACCCCCAGCCCATGACGCCCATGGCGCGCTGGCAGGCGCCGCCCGACGAGGAGATCGCCGCGCTGATCCCCCACGTCCGAAGGCTCATGCCGGGCGTCCGCGTCCAGGTTCCGCCGAACTTGGTGGACGACCTGGCGGGCCTCATCCTGGCGGGGGCGGACGACATCGGCGGCGTGGCGCCCGAGCCCGATCACATCAACCCGAACCGCGGCTGGCCCAGGCTCGGCAATCTCGACGAGGCCCTCCACGGGGAGGACATCGCCCTGCGCCTGCGGATGCCGCTCTACGACGAGTTCATCGAGGCGGGCTGGGCGCCGCCCGAAACCCGGCCCGCGCTCCGCCGGATGCTGGAGGCGCGCGAATCCCTCGAAGCCCTCCCCGCGGAGATCGCGTGAGCGCGGCGGCCGCCCGCGAGGTTCTCGACGCCTTCGAGGCGGGCGAGGAGATTTCGCGCGAGGGCGCGGAGGCGCTGCTCGCCGGGCGGGGCCCGGAGTTCGCCGAGCGCCTCTACGGGGCGGCGGACGCGGAGCGCGCCCGCGCCGTGGGCGAGGAGGCGAGCTACGTCGTCAACGCGAACGTCAACTTCACGAACGTCTGCTACGCGGACTGCAAATACTGCGGCTTCTGGCGGCGGCCGAACGCACCGGACGCCTACACGCACGACGACGGCGTTCTGCGCGCGAAGTTCGAGCGGGCGCGCGGCTTCGGGGCGCGCGAAATCTGCATGCAGGGGGGGCTGAACCCGAGCGTCTCCATCGACCGCTACGAGGAGGTGCTCCGGCTCGCGCGCGAGGTCATCCCGGGCGTCCACATGCACGCCTACTCGCCGGCGGAGATCGACCACATCCAGCGCAAGACGCGGCTTCCTCTGGAGGAAGTCCTCGCGCGGCTGAAGGAGGCGGGGCTGGGCTCCATCCCCGGAACGGCGGCGGAAATCCTCGTGGAGCGGGTGAAGAGGCTGATCAGCCCGGGGCGGATTCCCGTCCAGCGCTGGTGCGAGATCATCCGCGCCGCCCACGCCGTCGGCATCTCGACGACCTCCACCGTCATGTACGGCCACATCGAGAGCGGCGCCGACCTGGCCGAGCACATGGACATCCTGCGCGACATGCAGAAAGACTCGCTGAAGGCGGGCGGGGAGGGCCGCTTCACGGAGTTCGTCCCCCTGCCCTTCATCCCCTACGACAACAAGATGGGCGAGGAGTTCGGCATCCGGGAAATGGCGGATCTCGAGACCATCTTCCGGCTTCACGCCGTCGCCCGGCTCTTCTTCCGGGGCGCCATCGCCAACATCCAGGTGGCCTGGCCCAAAATCGGCATCCGCGCCGCCCGCAAGGCGCTCTCCCTGGGGGTGAACGACCTGGGCGGAACGCTGATCGAGGAGAACATCTCCCGGGAGTCGGGCTCGGAATACGGGCAGAGCCTCACCCCCCGCCAGTTCAACGAGGCGATACGGGAGGCGGGGCGGATTCCTGTCCAGCGCACGACCACCTACGACATCATCCGGGAGGACGACCCGAGATACCGCCCCCCCCGACCGGACGACGAGGCGCTGCTCGGCGCGGGCGCGGCGGGCGGACAGAAGGCGGGCGGCCTCATCCCCGAGAGCCGCCTGGGCGCCCCGGCCCCGCGCGGCGCCCGCTGATCCGCCGGAGAGAACCCCCCTTGAGCGAACTTCACCACCCCTCCTTCAAGGACATGATGAACGACGTGGTGGACGCGGGCAGCTGCTGCGAGTGCGGCAGCTGCGTCCTCGTGTGTCCGCACAACGTCATCGAATACGTCGACGCCAAGCCGAAGCAGACGGCCAAGGCGAAGGCCGCCTTCGACTACTGCGGCGTGAGCGAGGGGGTGGGCTGCGACGTGTGCGCGGCGGCGTGCCCGAGGCTCTGGCCGCGGGAGATCCATCTGAGGGACGCCGCGTTCGGGGAGAAGAGGGAGCGGGCCTACGAGGGCGTCTTCGGCTCCTACCGGCACATCTTCATGGCGAGAACCCGGCGCGGGGACGTGATGCGGCGCGCCCAGGACGGCGGCGTCGTCACGGCGCTGCTCGCGTGGGCGCTCGAGCGCGGCGTCATCGACGGCGCGGTGGTCTCCGCCGTCGGAGAGGACGACCCGCCCTGCGACCCCAGCCCGAAGGTCGCCGTCTCCGCCGAGGAGATCCTGGCGAGCGCGGGCAGCTGGTACACCTACTGCGCGAACAACCTGGCGCTGGAGGACGTGAAGAAAAGGGACCTCAGGAAGGTGGGCTTCGTGGGCGTCCCCTGCCAGATCACCCCGCTTCGCAAGATGGAGCTCATCGACCCCTCCTTTCTACTCTCGGGCAGGAAGCGGCCCCAGCACATCGAGAAGCAGCGCGGGTTCCTCCGGGGCTTCGCCGACCGCGTGGCGCTCCAGATCGGCCTGTTCTGCACGGAGGTGTTCACCTTCGACCTGATGACGGAGAAGATCGAAAAGGAGATGGGCATCCCCCTCGCCGACGTGGCGAAGTTCAACGTGAAGGGCGAGGTGCTCGTCCACAAGAAGGACGGGGAGCTCGTCACCTTCCCGCTCCGGGAGGCGATGGAGAACTACCAGCGGCCCGAATGCGGACACTGCGCGGACTTCTCCGCCGAGCTCGCCGACATCGCCTGCGGGGGGGTGGGCACGCGGGGCTGGACGATCGTGGTCCTGCGAACCGACCGGGGCGTCTCCGTCTGGCGCGACTTCGAGCGGGAGGGCCTCGCGGAGGTTCGCCCGATAGAGGAGAACAGGCGCGCCTGGAACATCCTGAACATTCTCGCCGGACGCCAGCGAAACCGCGCGCCGCGGCTGGCGCCGAGGAGCGGCACGGCGCCCGGCCTCCCCCAATACGACCCCTTCGGGGGGGCGGACTTCGCCGCGCGCCGCATGGCCGACGCCCCCAAGACGCCCGAAGAGCTCGAAGAGTGCCTCGCCACGGCCTACGGCGGCGAGGCGCGCCCCGAAGGCGCGCGCGGCTACATGGCGGGGACGCCGATTCCGGGCGACCCGGGCGCGCCGCCCCCCGGCGAGAAGCGCAAGCTCCCCCCGCCGCCTTCCCCGACCGAGGGCGGCGCGCCGCCGGGCTGGCGGGCCTCCGGGTCGTAAGGGTGGCCGCCCCCGACCTTCGGGACGAAAAGCCCGCGCTGGCCATGCCGCTCGGCGAGGCGCTGCGGAAAAGGCGCTCCGTCCGCCGCTTCGCCGAAAAGCCCGTTCCGATGGAGATTCTCGACGCCGCGCTCGACGCCGCGCGCCTCGCCCCCAGCCCGCACGGAACGCGGCCCTGGCGCTTCTGCGTCCTCGACTCCCGGGAGGCGAAAAAGACGCTCGCCCGCCGCATGGGCGCGGACTTTCTGCGCGACATGGAGGCGGAGGGCGTCCCCGAGGCGGAGCGCAGGCGGCGGCACGGGGGGAGCCTCCGCCTTCTGACGCGCGCGCCCGCCCTCGTTCTCGCCTCGCTCTCCTACGCCGACCTCGACGAATACGAGGAGGCGGAGAAGCAGGCCCGGGAATGGATGATGGCCGAGCACAGCCTGGGCGGCGCGCTCCAGAGCCTCATGCTCGCCCTGGCGGCGCAGGGGGTGGCCTCCGTGTGGCGCTGCGCGCCCCTGTTCTGCCCCGAAACGGCGCGGAAGGCGCTGGACCTGCCCGCCGACTGGACGCCCCGCGCCCTCATCGCGGCCGGCTATCCCGCGCGGCCGCCCGCGCCCCGCGCCGAGGCGCCCGCGCCCGGGGCGATCGTCCGGTGAGCCTCTCGGGCCCGGTCGTCGCGCTCGCGGGCGGGGTGGGCGGGGCGAAGCTCGCCGCGGGCCTCGCGCGCGTCCTGCCCGAGGGCGGCCTCTCCGTGGTCGTGAACACCGCGGACGACCTCTCGCTTCACGGCCTGCGCATCAGCCCCGACGTGGACACGGTGATGTACAACCTGGCGGGCGTGTCGAACCCCGAGACGGGCTGGGGCATCGCGGGCGACCGCGAAAGCGCCCTCGAGCTGCTCGGCCGCTACGGGGGGCCGACCTGGTTCCGGCTGGGCGATCAGGATCTGGCGACCCACGTCCGCCGCACGCAGCGGCTCGCCGAGGGCGCGCGGCTGACGGAGGTGACGCGGGAGCTCTGCGCCTCGCTGGGGGTCGGGGCGAACGTCCTGCCCATGACGGACGCCCCCGTCGCCACCCGGGTCATGACGCCCGAGGGCGAGCTCGAGTTTCAGGACTACTTCGTGGCGCGGGGGACGAGGCCGGAGGTGCGCGGCGTGCGCTTCCAGGGCGCGGAGGAGGCGAAGGCCGCGCCCGAGGCCCTGCGCGCGATCGACGAGGCGCGGGCGATCGTGTTCTGCCCGTCGAACCCGATTGTGAGCATCGGCCCCATCCTCGCCCTCGCGGACCTCCGCGAGCGCATCCGCCGCGCGGGCGTCCCGCGCGTGGGGGTGAGCCCCATCATCGGAGGCGCGGCGCTCAGAGGCCCCGCCGCCGGGATGATGCGGAGCCTGGGGCACGAGGCGTCCGCCCTGGGCGTCGCCCGCATCCTGAAGGACGTCCTCGACGGGTTCGTCGTGGACGAGGAGGACGCGGCGCTCGTCCCGGCCATCGAGGCCATTGATCTGCGGAGCCTCGCCCTGCCCAGCGTGATGACGGACGTCGCCTCCAAGGAGGCGCTGGCGCGCGGCGTTCTGGAGTTCGCCTTCTCCCTTTGAGCCCCGTCCCGGGAAAATTCGGGTATAATCCGCTCCGTTTCCGCTTCCAAACGCTCCGGGATGGATGATGAGCCTTTCGAGCCGCTGCGTCGCCCTGATACCCGTCCGCGATTTCCGGACGGGAAAGTCGAGGCTCGCGCGGACGCTGGACGAGACGGCGCGGAACCGGCTGGGCCGCTGGATGCTCGAGCGCGTCCTGGCCGCCGTGGGCGCGGCGAGCCGGGTGGATGAAATCGCGGTGCTGAGCGATTCGGCGGAAATCCTCGACCTGGCGGGGGAGCACGGCGCCGTCGGGCTGTTCCGGGAATCGGGCGGCCTGAACGCCGACCTCGAAACCGGCCGCTCCTGGGCGCGGCGAAGGGCGGCGCGCTCCCTCTTCATCGTCCACGCGGATTTGCCGTTCCTGAAGGCCGGGGAGGTGAACGACTTTCTGGCCGGGGACGCGGCTTCCGAGGGCGCCGGCCGCCTCGTCCGCATCGCCCGCTCGAAGGACGCGGGCACGAACGCGCTGCTCGTCCGGCCCGTCGACGCGATTCCCTTCCTGTTCGGGGCGCGCAGCTTCGAGAAGCACCGCGCCGCCGCGAGGCGGAGCCGCTGCGCCGCCCAGACCCGCGAGTCGTTCGGCTTCGCCCACGACATCGACTCGCCCGGGGACATCGAGCGCCTGCTCGCCCGCGAGGGGGAGGCGCCCGCCTGGCTCGCCTCCGCCGTCCCGGGATGAAGCGCGTCGAGCTCATCCCCGTCGCCGGCCTGCCGGAAATCCGGGAGGGCGACCCGCTCGCCTCCCTGATTCTCGGGGCGCTCGAGGCGGGCGGCGAGCGAATCCGGGAGGGCGACGCTCTCGTCCTCGCCCAGAAGATCGTCAGCAAGGCCGAGGGCCGGCTTCTCGACCTGAACGACGTCCGGCCCTCGCGGGAGGCCCGCGCCATCGCCCGGCGCGACGGGCGCGACCCCAGGCTGGTGGAGGCGGTGCTGCGCGAGTCGAACGAGGTCGTCGCCGCCTCGGAGCGCGCCCTCATCACGGAGCACCGCACGGGGGCGGTGTGCGCCCACGCCGGCATCGACCGCTCCAACGTCGGGGGGGGCGCGGATCGCGCGCTGCTCCTGCCGCGGGACCCCGACCTCTCCGCCCGCAGGCTCCGCGAGGAGGTGCGGCGCGCGGCGGGGCGGCTCATCCCCGTGCTCATCGCCGACACCCAGGGGCGCGCCTTTCGCCGCGGCGTCGTGGGCGTGGCGATAGGGTGCGCCGGCCTGGAGCCTCTCGCGGACCTGCGGGGCGTGAAGGATCGCGCGGGCCGCGCCCTCGAGATCACCATCCTCGCCCACGCGGACGAAATCGCGGCGGCGGCGAGCCTCGTGATGGGACAGGACAGCGAGGGGACGCCCGCCGTCCTCATCCGCGGGCTTCGCTGGCACGAGGGAGACCGGCCCGCCAGCGTCCTCTACCGCGCGAAGGAGGAGGATTTGTTTCGCCCGTGAAGCCGCCCGCGCCCTTGAGGGGAGGAGAGCGCGCCCATGCCGATACGCCGCTGGAGCGAGATTGAGGAGAAGCCCCTGAACAACGTCATCCGGGGCAGAATCGTCGAGACGCCGAACGTCATGGCGTGCAGGATCACGGCGCGCGCCGGAAGCCCCATCAAGACCCACGTCCACGACTTCGACCAGATCACCCACATGATTCGGGGAAAACTGAGGTTCCACTCGGGAGACGAGCCGCCCCGAATCGTCGGGCCGGGAGACGTCATGGCGTTTCCCGCGGGGACGCCGCACGGCGGGGAAGTTCTGGAGGAAGCGGAGTATATCGACGTCTTCTCGCCACCGAACCCGGATTTCCGGTGGGATGAATAGCCCCTGAAGCCCGCCGGAGTCGGCCGATGGCTTCGCGGGGCGGTTCGGGAGCCGCCCGTTTTTCATGCCCCCCGGCGCTCATCGCATGAACCGCCTCAAGTCCGCGCTCCCCGTCCCCTTCCCCCCGCCCGCGCGCTCGAGCGCCAGGCCGGCCTCGAGCGCCTCCTGGTTGAAGCGGAACTCCTCCCAGGAGCATCCGGCGAGAAGGTGCGGGGGGAGGCCGTAGGCTTTGGCCTGAAAGTGGATGAGCGCGAGGAGGTCGCGCCTCGCCCTACGGAAACGCGCCGCCTTCGGGCGCGTCCTCCCCGGTCGGCGGGGCGGCCGCCTCGCCCTGCAGCGCCGTGACCGCGCTGAAGATGGCGTCGGCGTCCCCGGGGGCGAGCTCGTAGATGCTGAGCTCGTCGGGCAGGCAGCGCGCCGGCTCCTTTTCCGTCATCGAGCCGCGCTCGGGAATGAAGCAGCGCCGCAGGACGCAGCGAATCCACTCCCCCGTCAGCGCGTATTGCGCCTCCTCGTCCGCCGCCGCGTCCTCCGCGGCGCCGGCGATGAGCTTCGGATGCGCCGCCAGGTCGAGCAGGTTGGGCGCGCGGACGAAGCCCCTGAGCCCCGAGGGCAGGGTGACGGGCCTGCGGCCCCGGTTCCTGTATTCCGATATCTCCACGAAAAATCTCCCTTTGGCTTTCGATGAAGGAAGGCGCGCCCGGACGGCGGGCGGCTCAGGTGAACACGATCTTGAGTTCGTCGTCGCCCGCGTCGCGCGTCAGGCGAAACGGGGCGTCGAAGGTCAGCACGCCGTCCCGCTCCCCGAATCCCAGATCCGCGTATTGGCACTTGGGCGCGGTGATGGAGCAGACGTTCCCCGCGCTTCGGCCGACGCGGACGCTCAGGGGAAGCCGCTCGCCGCGCTCCCAGTCGCCGAAGACGTCCTCCGCGGCCCTGAGCACGGCTTCGGGGTCGAAGGAGCCGGAGGGGGCGCGGCCCGTCACCAGCGCGGCCACGTGCCCGCCGGAGGCGTTCGCGCTCTGGCGCAGCGCCACGCTGTTGTTCATCTCGAAGCGGACGTTCGCCGCGTCGAAGTGGAAGCCGCCGAGCGAGAAGCCGCTCATGAGCGCGGGGGCGGGCAGCTGGGCGTCGTAGGAGTCGCCCGAAAGAAGGGGCGCGTCGCTCACCTCGAAGTCGGCCGCCTCGAACTCCCAGTCGATGGTGGGGACGCCGTCCAGGGGGCAGTTGACGGAGAAGGTGCCCATGCAGCCCAGATACATCACCCGCAGGCCGTCAACGTAGGCCGTCAGGCAGAGCCGCGCGTAGCTCGCCCTGTCGGAGGAGGGCGCGTAGGCGACGGAGACGCCCGCGGAGATCGTCTCCGCCATCGCGCACCCCCGGAAGAGCAGCCCGTAGTCCGGCGCGACGCCGGCGGCGCCCGAGCCCCTGAGCTCGGTGGAGAAGGAAAGCCGGGCGGAGCGCCTGCCCGGCAGCGCGGGAAGCGGCGAGAGGCTCGCGTCCTTCACGGCGCGCTCGAGCCGCTCCACGCTGACCTCGTGGGAGAAGCCGCCCGCCCGGAAGAGCTCGGAGGCGCGGGCGGGCCGATCCAGCAGATAGGCCGTGCCCGAGGCGGGCCTGGCGTCCCAGGCGGCGTCCACGGTGAGGGTGTCCGAGGCGGCGTCGAAGTCGCGCACCCGCCGCTTCTGGCCGAGGCCCGCCCCCCGAATCGTCCGCAGCACCGCGCCGTTCCAGTAGTCGTCGCGCTCATCGAGCGCGGCGTCCGCGAGGGTGGAGGCGCCCGCGGCGTCCGCCGTCAGCTCCTTCTCCTCCGTCGCGCCGATAGTTTGCCGATCCGTCAGCATCGCGTTGCTCATTCCCCGCTCTCCTCCCGCTTCGGGTTTCCCTTGGGCGCGGGGGCGGCCTGCGCCCCCCGCGCCTCCTTCTCCGTCCTCCCCTCCCCGGGCGTCCCTCCGCCCGGGGCGGACGCGGCGCGGCGCGCTTCCGCCGGCCGCGCCCGCGTCTCCTCCTTCGCCGGCTTCAAGCCTCTCCCTCCTCAGCCGCGCCGGATCCGCTCTATGGCCTCGATGCGGATTTCGGCGTAGTGGCAAAGCGCGCCCCCGAACGTCCTGAGCTCGATCAGGTCCACCTGCGGGGGCCGCAGACGCTCCAGGGAGCGGACGCGCGGCGCGCCGGACTCATCGAGGAGGCGAAGGGCCCGCTCGTCCCGGAAGCGGCCGCAAATCTCCTCGATCGCGTCCTGGAAGGCGAGCTCGCTGCCCGCCGCGTCCTCCGCGCCCATGATTCCGAACAGCAGGAAGGTGTGGGTTCTGCGGTTGAGTCCCCCCGGAGCGAAGCCGCCCCCCGCGCGCGAGCCGATGGAGGCGGCCTCCTCCCGCGCCCTTTCCCGCGTGAGCGTCCAGCCCCGGATCTGGACGACGCCGCCCCCCGCCTCCCAGCGGAAGAGGTCGAGATAGCCGCCCAGGTCGGCCGACCAGCGCTGATAGGCGTGCACCCGCCCCGCTCCCGCCGCCTTCGATACCTCCGCCAGAATGGCGTCGCCGATTTCCCTGTATCGAGATTCAGCCACCGACTCTCTCCGCGATCTCTCTCGCCAGCGCGTCGAGGCGCCGCTCGATGCGGCTCCCGTTCTCATCCAGCACGCGGGCGAACATGAAGCGGCCCCGGACGCCCCGCCCGGCTATGGCGCGCGCGGCGAGAAAGGCCGCGCTCTGCGGGCTCCCCCCGCGCGGCGCCAGCTTCCGCGCCGCCCACAGGTAGAGGGGCGACCCCTTCCTCCAGGGAGGAAGGGGGCTTCCCGGCGGGCGGCCGAACTCCACGGGGGCGGCGTAGGGGCAGCGCGAGGCGACCATGCCGGTCACCGCGCCCCGCCCGTCTCCCCGGATCCCGGTGAAAACGCTTCCCCGCAATTCGCCGGTCGCCCCCGAGGGCGTCCTCCTCCTCGCCTCGCGCCCGAGCGTCTCCACGACTTCGGCCATCGCCTCGCGCGCGAGCCGGAGAACCTCCGCCTCGAGAGCGCCCGGCCGCGCGTTCAGGAGTCCCCCGAAATTCCCTCGCCGCATTCGCCCTCTCCTCCGCCTAGCGCTCGTCGGGCGCGCCGCGCGTGACGTATTCGCCGCGCCGCCCGGAGAGGCTCGCGTCCCAGTCGAGCGAGGCGCCCGCGGCCGCCGCCGGCTCGCCCTCCTTCTGGCCGACGTGGTTTCGATACTTGCGCTCGAGCTCCCGCGCCAGGCGCGCGTATTCGCCGGACTTGCCCGGGTAGTCCGCCGAATCCGCCGCCAGGGTGGGGGGCGCGGACTGGGCGAAGCGGCGCGCCAGAAGGCCGCAGCCCTCGGCGGCGGCGAGCCAGGCCACGGCGGTCAGGTCGTTTCGGGGGACGCTCGCGCCCTCCTCGTCCGCCGCGTGTCCGATCGTGTAGAACAGGCGCGCCCGCTCGCCCCTGCGCGGGACGCTCCGCAGGAGCCTGAGCTTCGCGCCGGGGGCGCCCTTCGCGTAGATGCTCCAGTCGCGCCTCTGCAGGAAGGAGGGCGTCCGCCTTCCCTGGGGATATTCCACCGCCCGGACGACCGAGAGGGAATCGTCCCAGTCTCCGGGCAGGGGGAAGTCGAACGAGGCGCCGTCGCCCTCGAAGTCGGCGAAGGCGGCGCGCGGCCTGTCCCGGCTGTAGCGCGCGAGGGCGGCGCTCACCAGGCCGGCGTAGTCCGCCTCCTCCAGCCCGAACTCCCGGGGCAGCGCGCCCGCCTTCAGGAGCGCCTTCGCCTCCTCGATGATCGTCTGCCTGCTGGCCATCCGCGTCTCCTCTCCGCCCTCGGGCGGCTCAGGTCTTGAGCGCGAGCTTCGCCGAGAAGGTGAACGAGGCGCCCTCCCCTCCCACCGCCCAGGCGAGCCTGAGCCAGGGGCCGAAGTTCTCGAGCTTGAGGAGGGCCTTGCCCGCCTCGTCGATTCGCGCGGCCCTCGCGTGGACGAACGCCGCCTCATCGGCCGCCGGGCCGACCTCGACCGCCAGGTCGAGAGCGGGCGAGGCGCCCGAGGCCGCCGTCACGTCGATGAACAGCAGCGCCTCGGCGAAGCGGCTCACCTCGAACGCCGCGCTGCTCCCGCCCGCGGCGCGGGCCGCCGGGGGCGCGAGGACGATGGCGTGGACTCTCCTGTCGGGCATGGCTTCTCCTGTGAACGAGGCCGCGCGGGCTAGCCGGCGGGCGCGCCGCGGTAGAAGCCGCGGTAGTCCAGGACGGCGCCGCCGTAGACGTGCCTGATCTTGTAGCGAATCTTGTCCGCGCTGAATCCGCTGCCGGCCGAGGGGTTGTCCTCGATGAACAGCTCGGGCTCGCGCATGTCGTCCATGAAGCCGATCTCGATGGTGTCCATCAGCCCCGGGTCGGCGACGAGGAACCAGTTGTTCGCGTCGGTGAACTCCGGCACCCACAGGGGCTCCAGCCCCAGGCGGTTGATGACGCTGGGCTGGGTGGAGTTCTCTCCCGATACGACCTTGACGGAGGACTGGGTGACCTCGAAGGCCTCCTCGAGCAGCTCCGTCGGGTGGAGCAGATACCTGGGCCGCGCCTGCGCCGCCGCCTCGACGCCCGCCTCCCCGTAGAAGGTCTGCTGGCCCATCGCCTTGACGCCGGCGATGACGTTGTCGTAGGCGAGCGCGTTCGCCGACGTGTTGTTGTGGCTGGCGTGGAACAGGGCGGTTCCGTCATAGATGGCGGCGTTGCCCGTGAGGAAGCCGAAGACGAAGGCGTTCAGGGTGCGCTGCGCCGCGCGCGCCAGACGCTGGGGAATCATGCGGATCGCGCCCATGTCGTCGTTCTGTATCATCTCCCAGGTGAGCTCCTCGATGCCGCCGCGCTTGGACACGGAGTAGGTCACCTCCTCGTCCGTCGGAGAGGCCAGCGCGGGATACGACGCCTGCTCGGCGACCGTCTGCAGGTCGCCGTAGCCGCCCACGCGCACCCGGCGGTTCGTCCGGAAGTCCTTGACGGGCGCGGAGGAGGAGACGATCTTCCTCCACTGGTGAAACCGCTCGTCGCGGAAGTCCCGCAGCATGGCGCGCCGGATGGAATCCCCGAACGCCTCGCCCCAGGAGCTCGCCTGAAGGGAGGCGGAGAGGCGGCGCGCCCCGCCGCGCTCCTCGCCGGCGCGGGGATGGTGGAAGGTCTCGGCGAAGAACCGGCCCGGGGTGAGGCGCCGGCCCGTGAAGTCCTGAAACGCCTCGCTCATGAAGCGGTAGGGCCGCTCGCCCTCCAGGGGCGCGTCGGACGAGCGCCAGAGGCCGTCCAGCGCCGCCCTCTTGCGATCCGCCTCGTCCCGAACCGCCTCCGCCCGCGCGCCGAACCCGCGCAGCGCGCCGCTCGCGGTGAGCTTCTCGAGCGTGGCGGCCTCGAGGCGAATCGCCTCCTCCGCCTCCGCCTCCGAGCAGCCGCCGCCGAGCTGCGCGCGCAGCTTCTCCCGCACGGGCTCCGGCAGGGCGGAGGCGTCGAGCTTCCGCGCGAGCGTCCGCCGCGCTCCCTCCTCCCGCGGCGCCTCCTCCGGCGCGCCGCCGTCTTCCCCGAGGTCCAGCTCGAGGCCCGCCTCCTCGCAGGCCGCGAGCAGCTGCCGCGGCGTCCAGCGCCCGCCGGGCTCCCCGGCCGATTCAGACGCCGCGCTCTTCAGTTTCCTCGCCAGTTTCTCGAACATCTTCGCCTCCGATCTGGTGGAATGGTGGGCGGCGAGACCCAATATCCCGCCTCCGAGCCTGCCCTTGTGCACGATATCGACGGAATGCACCGCCAGAATTTCCTCGAAATGCAGGACGAGCCTCTCCTCCTCCTCGCGGAACTCCGCCCGGGCGAGCACGTCGAAGGAGAACCCGAACGGCTCCTTCAGCCCCCGCGCCAGGGCGTCCTGGGCGAGCGCCTGAAACCACGCGGCCGAGCGCGCGACCGCGAACCTGCTCATCAGCCCCTCCTCGCCCATGCGGACGCCGCGGTGCCAGCCGACCAGATCCCGAATGTCGGGGCCGCCGGGGGGCGCGTGGTTCGCGAACGCCTGCGCGCCCTCGAACAGGGGCGCGGCGCGGCGCAGCACCTCCCGGGGCAGGAACCACTCCCCGTCCTTCGAGTAGCCCGGCCGCGCGATGAGCACCTCGAAATCCCAGACCTCGCCCCCAGGCCCGGACGCCTTCGAGAGGGGGCGGACGAGGCGCCCCCGCAGGCGGAGGGGACGCGCCTCCCCGCCCGCGCGCGCCCGCGTTCGATTCACCCGTCTTTTCAAGGGAGCCTCCTTTTCTCCTGTCCCCGCGATTGTCGATTTCCGCGCCGCGCCGGAGGCCGTCCGAAGGGGCGGCGGGCGCGACGGCGACAATCTAGGACAGGCGGACCCGGAGGCGGGCGGCGCAAATGCGGGCAAATGCGCGCCCGGGCGCTTTTTTTCGCCGAAAATCGCCGATTTCGCGCTTCGCCCGTTTGCGGGCGCGTCAAAAGTGCGGCAACATGGGGGAACGCAACGGACGGCGGCGCTTCGCCCGCCGCCGCGACTCGCAGCTTCTCCGGGGATTCGGGCCGCCCTCCGGCGGCCCGGACGAGGCTCATCTCATGTGGGGCGCCGCGCATCCGGCCTTGAACTTCCTCCAGAGCCTCTCCTGGAGCCACCTGATCGACATCGGCATCATGTGGTTCCTGCTCTACCAGGTCTATATCCGCTTCCGGGGCACCCAGGCCATGCGCCTTCTCGCGCGCGTGTTCGGGGCGTGGCTCGTCTATCTCGCCTCCCGGGCCGCCGGGCTGCACCTCACCTCGTTTCTGCTCTGGGCCATCTGGATCGCCGCGCTCATCCTGTTTCTCATCAACTTCCACGGGGAGATTCAGAGGATATTCTTCCAGCTCAATCCGGTGCGCCGCGTCTCCACCCTGCTGCGCCGGGCGATGCGCATCCGCCTGCCGGAGGAGAGCGTGGCCGCCGTCGCCGAATCCGCCGTCGCGCTCGCTCGCGCGAGCCTGGGCGCCATCCTCGTCGTGGAGCGCCGCGACTCGACCGAGGCGCTGCTGAGCAGCCCGGGCGAGAGGATCGACGCGGACATCCGCCCGGCGCTTCTGGAGACCATCTTCCTCAAGGGCGCGCCCTGCCACGACGGCGCCGCCGTGATCCGCGGAAGCAAAATCGCGCGCGCGGGATGCCTCCTCCCCCTCTCGGAGAACCCGGCGCTGCCCCCCTCGTTCGGCGCGCGCCACAGGGCGGCGGCGGGGGTCGCCGAGCGCTGCGACGCCCTGGCCATCGTCGTCTCCGAGGAGCGCGGCGAGATCACCTGCCTGGAAGGCGGCCAGACGAAGCGGGCGGCGAGCGGGGAGGAGCTCGTCTCCTGGCTCTCCGCGCGCCTGCGCGCGGACAGGGGAGCGGCGCAGGCGGGGCGCCGCATGTCGCCCGGGCGCGCCCTGGAGAACTGGAAGCCCAAGCTCGCCGCCCTGGCCGCCGTCCTCTTTCTCTGGACGCTGGGGGGGCAGGGGGGGCGGAGCCCGCAGACGCTCTTCCCGGGGCTGGAAAGCCGGGCGGAGGAGGCGTTTCGCGTCCCGCTCCGCTTCTACAACCTCCCGGAGGGCGCCGCCCTTCCCTCCGACGCGCCGCAAGCCGTGCGGGTCCGCATCGGGGGCAGGCGCGACCTTCTGAACTTCCTCGACGCCTCGCGCCTGCGGGTGAGCGTGAACCTCGCCGCCATGGCGCCCGGGGCGCGCGAGCGCGCCCTCACCGGCCGCGACATCGACCTGCCGGGCGGCCTCGAATTTCTGGGGGCGGAGCCGGCCACGCTGCGCTTCACCCTGGGGAAGGCGGGCGCGAAGGAGGAGAAGCGGGAGGCGCCCTGAACATTTTTCGCTTGCGTTTCCCGCGCGAAGGGGCGATATTGACAGCGTGGGATGGAAAAAGCCTGGACGCCGCCCGGCGCGAGCCGGAAGGAGCCGACGTGGAAAGCGGCTCCGGCTGATGGGCTGGCGCGAACGAACGGGAGGGTGCGATGATCTTCATCATCAATCGCTTCACCCGCGCGGAGTTTCCGCCCTCCCCGGCCCAGCGCGTCGGCCGGGCGGGGAGGAGACGGCAAGGCCGACGCCCATCCAAGGCGACCAGTCGCCTTTGCGGGTGAGCCTTCTCACCCGAAGAAAAGCCGAAAAGAGAGCGGGGCCCCTCTCGGGTCCCGCTCTTCTTTTCTCGCCGCTCCGCGAGCCTGCGGCCTCAGCCCTTCGCCGCCAGCTTCCGCATTTCGATCTCCAGCTGCTGGAGCCTGTTCTTGACCACGTTGAAGTCGTATTCAAGCCCCTCGGCGAGCAGAACGAGGCCCTCGCAGAGCCTGCGCTTCCCGGGCGCCTCCTCCTCGCTCACCGAATCGAGAAGTTCGGCGAAAGCCTCCCTCGCGTGATGAAAGCTCAAGGCGCGCACCCCCTCTTTTTGAATGGACGCTGCGAAAGCGGAAAAATTCCCCGGCGGGGAGAGATCCTACCCGCGTCTCTGCTAGAATCAAGCGCATCGACCAACGGGCCAGCGGCCCTTTCGAGGAGCCTCCCATGCCGGAACGACCGAACGCGCCGCAGGTCATCCTGCGCCTCATCCAGGGAACCCAGCTTCAGATGCTCACCACCACGGGCAGGCACTCCTACGTGCTGGACGAGCCGGAAAGCCGGGGCGGAACCGACCTCGCCGCCACGCCCTTCGAGTTCTTCGTCGCGGGCCACGCGGGCTGAGGCCTCTACACGCTGCTGGGAGCGGCGAAGAGCAGGGGCGTCCGCATCGACGACGTGGAGGTTCACGCGGAGTTCAAGCGCAACGTCACGCCGAAATTCCACGCGGACTATCACGGCGACCCCGAGCGGAGGAAGCTGGCCATCGGCGTCATCCGAACGAGCTACTACGTTCGCGGCGACGTCTCCGAGGAGCAGCGGGCGGCGCTCCTGGAGGAACTCGCCAACTGCCCCATCCACAACACGCTGACGACGCCGCCCAGGCTCGAGGAGCGCATCGTCGTTCTGGCCGAAGGCGAGGCGCCGCCCCGGGAGGCTTGAGGCCCGGCGGGGAAAGGGGAGCCGCTCCCGAAGAATTTCCCCGCGCGGACGCGGGGAGGCTCCGCGGAAAAGGACTGGACGCCCGGGCGCGAACGCGCCGTCGCCGGACGGGAACGCTCCCCGCTTGACGAGGAAGCGAGAGATGAGAATCGGATTCATCGGATTGGGAAAGATGGGCGCCGGCATGGCGGCCAGCCTCCAGAGGGCGGGCCGCGCCCTCGTCGTTCACGACGTCGTCCGGGAGGCGGCGGAGGCGCACCTCGCGCGCGGGGCGCGGTGGGCGGATTCTCCCGCGGAGGTCGCCCGCGCGTGCGAAATCGTCCTCACCTCGCTTCCGGGGCCCCGGGAGGTGGAGAGCGTCGCCACGGGCTCCGGGGGCGTCCTCGAGGGCGCGGGCGCGGAAAGCGTCCTCATCGACCTCAGCACGGGCGCCCCCGCCGTCATCCGGCGGATTCACGAAAAATTCGCCGGGCGCGGGGCGCGCGTGCTCGACGCCCCCGTGAGCGGCTCCACCATCGGCGCGAGGACGGGCCGCCTCGCCATCATGGCGGGGGGCGAGCGGGAGGTCTTCGAGCGCTGCCGGCCCGTTCTCGAGGACATCGGGGATCGCCTCATCTACGCCGGCGAAATCGGCAGCGGCGCCGTCTGCAAGCTCGCCCACAACTGCCTGGGCTACGGCATTCAGGCGATCGCGGCGGAATGCTACACCCTGGGCGTCAAGGCGGGCGCGGCGCCCGAGGCCGTGGCCGAGGCGATTCTGAACGGCGCCGTGGGCCGGGGGGTGCACTTCAGCTTCCTCTTCCCCGAAACCTTCCTCAAGGGGAAATTCGACGAGCCGCACTTTCCGCTGAAGGGCGCGGTGAAGGACGTGGGGCTCGCCCTCGATATGGCCCGGGAGCACCGGGTGCCCATGACGATGGGCGGCATCGCCTACCGGGAGCTCGTCGCGGGCCTGAACCGGGGATGGGGAGAGGACGACGCGCGCCGCGCCATGACCCTCCAGGAGGAGCGCGCCGGCGTCCGGGTGCGGATTTCCGGATGAGGGGGCCGCGCGCCCCGGACGATGACGCGCGCCTTCGCCCCTGAGGCGCCCCCTCTCCCGCCGGAGCGCGAAGCGAGGAGCATCGGCATGAAGCACGGCATCGCCCTGCTGCCGCCCGAGCCGGCGGCCTACGCCCGCTGGTGCCGCCTCGCCGAGGAGGCGGGCTTCGCCGTCCTCTGGGTGCCCGACTCCCAGTCGCTCTACCGGGAGCTCTACGTCTCCTGCGCCGTCTGCGCCGCGAACACGAAGCGCGCCCTGCTGGGGCCCAACGTCACGAACCCGCTCACGCGGCATCCGGCGGCGGCCGCGAGCGCCATCGCCACGGTGGACGAGCTCTCCGGCGGACGCGCGCTCTTCGGAATCGGCACGGGCGACAGCGCGGCGCTGAACCTGGGGCTGCGCCCCGGCCGGGTGGATGACCTGCGGGACTACGTCCTCGCCCTGCGCGGGACGCTCGAGGAGGGCGCCGCGCGCTGGCGGGGAAAGCCCTGCTCCCTGACCTGGCATCGAAAGCGCATCCCCATCTACCTCTCCGCCGAGGGGCCGCGAACGCTCATGCTCGCGGGCGAGATCGCCGACGGCGTCACCATCGGCTCCGGCCTCCGTCCCGAGGACGGCGCGCGCTCCGCGGGCCGCAAGGCGGACGACCTCGACGTCTGGTGGCTGGTGAAGGCGAACGTGGGCGAGGACGGGGCGCGGGCGCGCGAGGAGATTCGCGCCGCCCTCGCCGCCAGCGCGCATCACGCCTTCCGCTTCACGCTCGAGGGCCGGGGCGTTCCGAAGGAGCTGCGCTCCGCCGTCCGGACCCTGAAGAAGGAATACGCGTTCCACGAGCACGAGATGACGGACAAGCGCGCGAACGCGGAGCTCGTGGACAGGCTGGGCCTGCGCGAATATCTGCTGAACCGCTTCGCCGTCGCCGGGACGCCCGCCGAGTGCCGAGAGCGCATCGCGGAGCTCGGGGCGATCGGCGTCGGGAACCTGAGAATCTCCGCCCACGTCCCGGACAAGCCCGCCTTCATCGAGAGATGGGGCCGCGAGGTGATGGGCCGGGACGCGCAGCCCGAAAGGACGCTTCCATGAGACACGGCATTTCGTTCCGCCCGCCCGATACCGCCTCGTTCGCCCGCTGGTGCCGCCGCGCGGAGGAGGGCGGCTTCGACGCGGTGTTCATCCCCGACTCGCAGTCCCTCTACCGGGAGGTCTATGTGTCGAGCGCGATATGCGCGATGGAGACGAAGAGCGTCCTCTTCGGCCCGTGCGTCACGAACCCGCTCACGAGGCACCCGGCCGTGGCGGCGAGCGCCATCGCCACCATCAGCGAGCTCTCCGGCGGGCGCGCCTTCTGGGGCATCGCCACGGGCGACAGCGCGGTGCTGAACCTGGGGCTCAGGCCCGCGAAGCTCGCCGACATGCGCGAATACGTCCTCGCCGTCCGGGGGATGCTCGAGGAGGGAAGCGCGCGCTACAAGGGCAAGGACTGCCGGCTGAGCTGGCATCGCGCCCGCGTTCCCATCCACGTCGCCGCCGAGGGCCCCAGGACCCTGCGCCTGGCGGGCGAGGTGGCCGACGGCGTCATCATCGGGACCGGCCTCTTGCCCGAGGTGGTCGCCGACGCGCTCCAGTTCATCGACGAGGGGGCGCGCGAATCCGGCAGGCGCGCGGAGGATCTCGACCTCTGGTGGCTCGCCGACGCCCACGTGGACGCGGACGGGGAGCGCGCCCGCGAGGACGTCCGCACCGCCCTCGCCGCCAGCGCGCACCATTCGTTCTCCTTCACGCTGGAGGGCAAGCGCGTCCCGAAAGAGCTGGAAGCGGGCGTCCGCGCCCTCCGGGAGGGCTACCGCTTCTCCGAGCACGGCCTGATGGACAAGTCGAACAACGCCGCCCTGGTGGACGAATACGGCCTGCGGGAGTATCTGGCGGCGCGCTTCGCCATCGTCGGCACCCCCGCCGAATGCCGGAAAAGGCTCGCGGAGCTTGCGGCGCTCGGCGTCCGGGGCCTGCGCATCAACAACAACCTGCCCGACCGCGTCGAGTTCATGGACGCCTGGAGCAGGGAGGTGCGGGGGATGGGGTGAGAGGGGGGAGCGAAGCAGTTTTCCTTCGGCCGGACGCCCTGAACAACCCGGCCGCTCTAACGGGAAGACGCGGCTTCCAGTTCCTCGACCCGCTCGCCGTCCTCGCTTTCCTGTCGGCGGCGTCGCCCGGCGGCTTCAATCGCCCGGGCGATGACGGAGAACGACTTCGGGGGGCCATACGAGCCTCTCACGTCCAGTTGCCGCAGTTTGTCCGTTTCCCAATCCGCGAGACGCCTGAACACCCTGGAGACGACCTGCTGCCGGGATTTGACGCGGGAGACGTCCTCCCCTTCCTCCTCCAGGAAGGCGCGGACGCTGTTGACGTTCGGCATGAACCTCTTTTCCTCGTATTTCCTCGCAAGCGCCATGAGAGCGTTCTTTTTTCCCTCATCCGGCAACGCAAGGGATTCCACGATGGCCACGGCGTTCGGCCTGGGTCGCGGCTTTCTCGCCCGCTTGACGGAAGCATTTATTGAGACGGGCGCGTTTGCCCGGGCGGGGCCGCAATCCTCCAGCGCTCTGCGAACCGCCTCGTATCCGCAATCCTCGACAAGGACCGACAGCAGGCTTCTCAAAGCGGTTTTTTTCACGGCGAACCCTCCTGCGACTTAAAACCCATCATCTTCAAAAACTCGTCGGCGATTTCTCGGAACTCACCAGGAGCATTGCCAGTATGGGTAGGGTACGCTTCTTTCATAAGTTTGGGATACCCATCCGAATGCCACATCTGATTTCGCATGATACGCCATTTATTGTTCTTCGCTTCAGCCCGAATATCAGCCAAGGCGGCCTTATGATGCGGCCCTGGCCGCGAGCCCGATCTTCTCGTATTGTTAATCAGGACGCCGCACACGTCTATGACATGAGCGAGATTGTCTAACCTGAATTTTTCCAGGGATTCTTTCAACAAAGGAAAGCCGATGGTGGAGAAGAACTCCGTTCGCACAGGAACAAGAACGTAGCGCGAGGCGTGATAGGCCGTTCGGGTGAATCTCGATTCGGTCGGGGCGCAATCAATCAACACGAGATCCTTATCGCCCATTTCCTCGGCGATGTATCTCGCCAGAACTCGCTCATCAACAGGGATAGAAGAAATCAGATTGTCCGAGAAATCGAACCTCGACGGAATGAGGCTCAGGTTTCCTCCGTGTCCGACCTTTCTGATGACTTGACCCAAAGGCGCGGGTGCCGACTGCGTAGGGGATGGCGGCCGATAGCCGTTGAAAAGCTCCACGATGGAGGGTTCCTTGTTGCCCATGAAATCCTTATAGTCGTCTTCATCCATGAGCGCCTGACTCAAATTCGCCTGCGGATCCAAATCCACGGCCAGCACCTTCAAACCCTTCCTCGCGGCGTGTCTCGCCAACAACGCCACGACGGTCGTCTTTCCGACGCCGCCCTTCAGGTTGATCACCGACGCCACGACAGGCTTTTTCCCGGCTTCCCCGGACACGCTTTTCTCCTCGGTTATCCGATGCCGCGAATTTTCATGAGCGCATCGTCAACGCGCTCTCCCCTATTATGCGCCCTCGCGCGCGATTTTGAAAATTCGAGAAACCCCCAGAACCGTTCCCCTCCGCCGCGGCGTGGCGTAGAGCGGACGGAAGCTTGCGGGATGGGGGCGCGTCCCTGGTCACGCCGCCGCGCCGAGGATGAAGAAGCGCCGCCGAACGTATCTCGCCCCCTGATCGTTCTTCTCACAAGGCTGACGATACCCTGATCCCGAACGGAAACGGCATCAAGCCGCCGCAAAAATTCACGCCCCCCTCACCCCTCGAGGCTCATGCCGAACTGGCCGGCGATGTGGCGGACGAGCCTGCCGGCGGCCGCGTCGCTCATCCAGCCGCGCGCGGTCGCCGCGGCGAGCGCCTCGCTCACGCGCGCGAGCGCCTGGGAGAGCTTCTCGGCGTCGCGGACGGATATCTCCGGCAGGACGGGCGAGACGCCCGCGCGCAGCGCCTCCTCCGGCAGCGCGCCCGCGCGATGGGCCTCCTCGAGCTGCCTGTCGGCCATGGCCTGGAGGACGTGGCGCACGGCGCGCTGGCGCCGCGTCATCTTCTTCAGGGTGGGCTGATCCATCGATTCGGCGGAGGCGCGGTTCACGTCCTCGCCCTGGGCGAACCAGTGGGAGGGAATCCCCGCGCCGCCCAGCAGAAGCCCCCGCACCAGCTTGGCGACCCCCTGAAGGCCGCTCTCGCCCCCCTTCAGGTCGGGCGAGACGGCCTGCCAGTGCTCCTTCTCGTTGTGGACGCGCACGCTCGAGGGGCGCGGGGCGACGCCGTTCTCGGCGAGCCAGTCGGCGATCTGCTCCGGCCCCGCCCCCTTCAGGGTGACGTCGTAGATGAAGCTGTTCTGAAGGCGGGCGCGCTCGACGGCGTCGAAGACGAAGCGCTCGTAGGCGTCTATCCAGTCGATGGCGGCGAGGAGGTCGGAGGAGCCGCGGGCGGCGTCGCTCGCCTTGTTGATTTGGAAGAGGAACGCCTCGCCGTCCGTGAAGCGCGCGCGCTCCCTTTGGGCGGCCGCGCTCAGGTAGCCGCGCGGGTCGCCGCCCAGCGCCGTCCGCAGCCGCCTGCCCCTCCGCCCCGCTCCGCCCGGCCCCTCGGCGCGCAGGACGACCCCCAGCGCCAGGGCGCAGTTGTCCGGGTCCATCACCACCTCCTCGATCAGGCGGGGGCTGACGTAGCCCAGGCGCACGCGCCCCTCGAAGCGCGAGACGGCGAGCGGCAGGAGGAGCTCGCCGAAGACGCCGAGCTCCGAGACGAGCCGCTCGAAGCGGATGTCCATCTGGTTCACGGGGTCGCCCCAGAACGCCCGGACGGCGCGCAGGGCGCGCTCATCCTCCGAGTGCCAGCTCACCCCCTCGCCCACGACGTGGTCGGTGACGATCTCGATGAGGCGCTGGCCCATCAGGTTCGTGAGCCAGAGCTCGTGCGCGAGGAACTGCATCCGCGCGTGGTCGCGGCGCGGCAGCGCGCCCGTCTCCGCTCCCAGGGGCCGCCAGACGCCCTCGTCGGGGTCTATCGCCGCGCTCATCCGCCCGGCGCCGCGCGAGGCGGCCCCCGCCGCGCGCCTCCTCCTCCGCGCGGGGCTTTCCTTCGCCTTCGCGTTCTCCATTCTCACTCCCTCCTGAGCATTCGCCGGCCCGGCGCCCGCGGAGGCGCGGTTCCCCCGGCGGCGGGGGCCAGCATCCCCTCGCTCCGCGCCAGGGACTCGGCCAGCCGCGCGTAGGCGCAGGCGAAGCCGAAGTGGTTCTCGTTGCGCTCGTAGGACAGGACGGTCTCGCCCGAGGCGCGCAGGCGCGGCCTTTTCCGCAGGTTCATCAGGTGGCGATCCACGCGGGCGAGGAGCGCCTCCTCCTCCGCGCTCCCGGGCGTGGGCATCAGGACGCGCTCCGGCCCCTGGTGAAGCTCCTCCACCAGATGATCCAGCAAATCCTCGCGGCTCACGCGCGCGTGGCGGCGCGGCGCGCCCAGAAACGCGACCTCCCTGATCCGCGCCTCCCCCTCGGCGTGCCGCCAGATGAAGCCGCCCTCCGGATGCAGGTCATAGACCGCCCGCGCGGCCTGGGTGTGGGGGCCGCCGTCGATGACGAACGCCTCGACCCCCAGACCCTCGAACACGGCGCGGCACCGGGGGAGGAGCCGCTCGATGGGCGGCTCCTCGAAGTATATCCACCGGACGCGCCGCCCCGCCTCGCGCACCGCGAGAGCGCAGACGTCGCCCGTGTCGATTCCGCAGAAGCGGTGGGGCGCGCTCACGCGGGCGCCTCCGCCGGCGGATAGGGCGCGGCGGCGCGCAGGCTTTCCAGCAGCTCCCGCGTGACGGGTTGCGCGTCTCCCGCGTCGGGCATGGCGAGCGACGAGCAGCGGAAGCGCGCCTTCTCGCTCGGAAGCCGCGCGGCGGCCCACTTCGCCGCGATCCGGCGCAGGCGGACGGCGCCGACCGCGAGCTGGGAGAGGCGGTAGCTCCTGTGCCGGGGCAGGGCGCGCGCCGCCTCCCATCGCCCCGCTCCCCGCGCGAGCGGCGCGCCGCACGCCGGGCAGACGAGCGCCGAGGCGCGCAGGACGCGGGGCCAGTGCTCCTCCAGGGCGCTCTCCGCGCGGCAGGCGGGGCAGCGCGCGAGCCAGCGCCTCTGATCCCCCGCCTCGTACATGGCGTGAATGCCCGCCCCGGGCGTTCTCCCCACCGCGAGGTTCAGCGTCAGGGCGAGCGGCGAGGCGTCGAGGCGGTCGTTCGACCACGCGAGGTTCTCCGGCGGGAGGTCGTCCACCTCGTCCCGAATCAGCACGTCGAGCGGCAGCGAGATGGCGCTGCCCACGTCCCGGAGCCCCAGGATGTAGAGGAACCGCGACCCCCCGGGGCCGGGAAACTCCTTGAGTCCCCTCGGCGAGGCGCCCCGGTAGGCGCCGTGGCGCATGAGGCGGGCGATTCGCCCGCGCCGCAGCACCGGGCGCACGCGCGTCTGATCGAAGCGGTTGGCGAAGTCCTGGTCGGGCAGAAAATAGCCCACGTTCAGGCGGCGGACGATGACGCCGTAGAGCGCCGCGCCTATCGCCAGGGTGGTGAGGCCCACCTGCGCCCCCTTGAGGATGGTGATGGTCTCATCGGGCGCGCCCCTCTCGAAGACGGCGTCGAGGGCGGCCGCGGGCTCCAGCAGCGCCTCGCGCCCCTCGAAGGTGAAGGGGCCGCCGTCGGCGCGAATCTCGCTCGCGAGAAACCGCGCCAGCCCGCGCGCCGCGCCGGCGAAGCGCGCGGGGGCGCCCGCCGCCAGGGCGAGGCTCGGGGCGCGAATGATTTTTCGGGACTTTCGCAATCCTGAAACTCCTCCCCGCCGGAGACGCGCGCCGCGTCCCCGCAGGGGAGGAATATAGGGCGCGGACGCCGCCGTCCGCGAGGCGCAAATGCGGGCAAATGCGCGCGGGGGGAGGGTTTTCGCGCGAGCGGCGGCGGAGGAGGGATTTTCGGGGGCGGGGATGTCCCTAGTCGCGCATGTTCTCGAACTGGAGGGCGAGCGGGAGGTTCAGCCCCCGGCACAGGGCGATGACCGCCTGGAGGTCGTCTCGCTTCTTGCCGCTCACCCGGAGCCGATCCCCCTGAACGGCGACCTGCACCTTCATCTTCGCCGCCTTCACCTTCTTGACGATCTCTCGCGCGGCGTCCGCGTCCACCCCCTGCTTCACGACGACCGTCTGCCGCAGGGCGCCGCCCGAGGCGGCCTCGGGCTCCCCGAAGTCGAGGGCGCGCGCGTCCACCTTGCGCCGCGCGAGCCAGCCGCCCATCAGATCGCGCATCTGCCGGAGCCTGAAGTCGTCGTCCGCCAGAAGGGTGATGACCCCCTCCTTGCGATCGATGGCGCACCGGGTTCCCTTGAAGTCGAAGCGCTGGGCGATCTCGCGGCGCGCGCCGTTCATCGCGTTGTCCACTTCCTGCAGGTCCGTCCTTGAAACGATGTCGAATGAAGGCATCCGTTCCCGAAGCTCCTCTGGCGGGCGGCGGAGCGGCGAGGGCCGCCCCTGCGAAACTCCACGCGGGAGAGGACGGACGGCGAGAGCGCCCCGTCCCCCGAAATCTCCCGCTCCCATGCTACGCGCCCCGCGCGCGGGATGCTATACTGCGCGCCGCGCGCGCGCATCGCCTGGAGCGGCTCCGGCGGCCCCCAAGGCCGCGCCGTTCGAGGGTGGCGTCGGGGGCGCGGGGGTGGTAGAAGCCGGCATCCTCGCCCGGGCGCGCGCTTTTTCCCGACGGACAAGTCAACGCATCTGAAAGGAGACCGAAGAGATGAAACGCATTCCGGCGGCCCTTGGGGCCGCGGCCCTCGTCCTGGCGCCCGCCGCCGCGCTCGCGGCGCCGGCCCAGAAGCTCGACACCGGAAACACCGCCTGGATTCTCACCTCGACCGCTCTCGTCCTGTTCATGACGCTTCCGGGCCTCTCCCTGTTCTACGGCGGCCTCGTGCGCGCGAAGAACGTCCTCTCCGTGCTCATGCAGTGCTTCGCCATCGCCTGCGCGGTGACCATTCTCTGGCTGGTCGCCGGCTACAGCCTGGTGTTCGAGGGCGGCGGCGCCTTCATCGGCGGCCTGGGCAAGGCGTTCTTCGCGGGCGTGGGCGTGGATTCGCTCTCGGGCGGCATCCCCGAGTCGGTCTTCGCCATGTTCCAGCTCACCTTCGCCATCATCACGCCGGCGCTCATCGCGGGCGCCGTGGCGGAGCGGATGCGCTTCTCCGCCCTGCTGATCTTCGCCGTCGTCTGGGTCGCCGCCGTCTATGCGCCCGTGGCCCACTGGGTGTGGGGCGGCGGGTGGCTCGGCGCGATGGGCGCGCTCGACTTCGCCGGCGGAACCGTCGTGCACATCAACTCCGGCGTCGCCGCGCTGGTGGCCGCCCTCCTCTTGGGGCCCCGGCACGGCTTTCCGACCACGCCCATGCCGCCCCACAGCCTGCCCATGACGGTGACGGGCGCGGGGATGCTCTGGGTGGGCTGGTTCGGCTTCAACGCCGGAAGCGCGCTCGCCGCCGACGGCGCGGCGGGCATGGCCATGCTCGTGACCCACGTCTCCGCCTCGGCCGCCGCCCTCGCCTGGATGTGCGCCGAGTGGATCAGGCACGGAAAGGCGAGCGTGCTCGGCATCGCGACCGGCATGGTGGCGGGGCTGGTCGCCATCACGCCCGCCTCGGGCTTCGTGGGGCCGATGGGCGCCCTCGTCCTCGGAATCCTCGCCGGCCTCGGCTGCTACGCCGCCACGAACTGCATGAAGCGGAAGCTCCGCATAGACGACTCGCTCGACGTGTTCACCGTGCACGGCGTGGGCGGCGTCATCGGCGCGGCGCTCACCGGCGTGCTCGCCGCCGAGAGCCTCGGCGGGGTCGGCCTCGCCGAGGGCGTGGGCATGGGCGCGCAGGTGTGGGTGCAGATCGTGAGCGTGGTCGCCACGCTGGTCTATTCGGGCGTCGTCTCCTTCGTCATCCTGAAAGTCCTGGACGCCGTCGTGGGGCTCCGGGTCGACGCCAACGACGAGGCGGGCGGCCTCGACCTGGCGATGCACAACGAGTCGGCCTACGATCGCTAGTCCGACCGCACCCTCTCCCGCGGCGGGGCGGGCCCCGGAACGCGCGAGCCTCTCCCAAGGCGCCGGAGGGGGGGACATCCCCGTCCGCCGCGCAAGCCGGACGCATGAGAAAATCATCGGTTCCGGATTGCGGCGACCGCCCTCTGCCGCGGTCGACGCAACAGTGACGAGCCTGGGGGCGCTCGGCGCGTCAAGCGGGAAGTCAGGGCAGCAGTTTTATCAGGGCGACGTTCAGACTGACGATGCCGAGGGCCACGAGCAGGATGAAGCGATACATGTCCGTTCGCAGTTTTGCGTGGTCGAGCTTCAGTTCGTTGCAGACCTCGGCGAGGTCGGCCTTGGTGGCGACGTTCTCGGCGACGGCGTCGCGCACGGTGGCGACCACGGCCTCGGCCTGGGTTTCGTCGAAGCCGGACTCCTTGAGCAGCTTCGTCGCCTTGAGGGTGTCGAACGCGGGCATGGCCTCATCCTCCGGCCATCTACTATAGCCCGTAGGCTTCGCCGACGCAAGCATCCGCGTCATAGGCGGGTTTTCAGGCGGCATTCGCCGGAGGGAAACTCCCGCCGTCATCGCAGCGGTATTTTTGAACGGCAAAACGATGCGGTCTTGTCGTCCTCGTTCCGACAGGCGCAGGCCAAAGGCCGCCCTTCGGGACGCGGAGACGGCGGCGCAGGCGGACGCGGCGGCGGGCGAGCCTTGACCGCAGACGCGCTCCACGTCCGCGGAATGCCCGCAGTTCCGGCTCTTCATCGTCGGCGCGCCGCCCGTCTATGCGGCGCCTCCTTCCTCCGCGTCCAGCAGGCTCCGCAGCTTGGGAAGGAGATCGGGAGCGCCGACCTCGATCATGTCCCAGATGAGGTCGTCGTTCATGCCCAGATAGCCATGAGCCAGCTGGTTTCGCGCGCCGATGATGTCACCCCAGTGAATCCCGGGATGCCGCTCGCGCGCCGCTTCCGGGACGTGGGTCGCCGCCTCGCCGATGAGTTCCAGGTTTCGCAGGGTGGCGTCGTAGGTGCGCGCGTCGGCGACGAACGCGGCCTGATCCAGCCCGGCCGTATAGGAGAGCGCCCTCTCGCCGAATTCGATCATGTCCCGGATGTAGAAGAGCCATTCGCGCCCCTGATGAACGCCGTCAGACATGAATGAGATCCCGCTCGACGTAGGGGCGCAGCTCGGCGCGCACCATCTTGTCGGTCGCCAGATCGACCTTTCGTCCCAGCAGATCCTCGATGTAGAACTGCGCGCCGAAATACTTCGTCGTCGTCGTCCGCCCCTCGAAGCGCACGAGAACGTCGAGGTCGCTCCCCTCGCCCGCCTCGTCGCGGGCGAAGGAGCCGAAGATGGCGAGCTCGGCCACCCCGAAGCGCTCCGAGAGGGTCGCCTTGTGCGTCCGGAGCAGATGAAGCACGTCGTCTCTCTTCATCGTCCCCTCCCGCGGCGTTCGGAAACGGCGCGCCGCCCCTCGCTTCGACCGCCCGGCGGCGCGGACGATTCCCCTCCGATGCTCGGGGCGCGCGGGCCGGATGTCAACCCCCGCCCTCTCGCGCCCCCCGCGGAGCGGGGGCGGACGCCGCGAGCTTCTCGAAATGCGCCCGCGCCTCCTCGGGCAGGGAGGTGAAGCGCAGGGTGAGCCGCTCCCCTTTCGCCTCCACGACCTTCGCGTAGATTTCCGGGACGCCCGCCTCCTCCGCCACCCGCAGCATGAGGTTCGTCCCCCTCCCGAAGGCGGCCTCCGCCGACGCTTCCGCGCAGTTGCGCGAGACGCGCTCGATGCGGCCGCGCGCCGCCCGCTCCGACACGCGCTTTCCCTCCACCTCGAAGATGCGCGCGGGAAGGGGCGGCTCGACGTCGGCGAACGCCTCGGGCGGGGGCTCGGGCATCTTGCAGGCGTATTCGCCGCTCACCCCGCGCGCCTCATAGACGCGCACCGGCTCGGCCATGCCCTTGAAGAGCAGATCCTGCGCCTCGCCCACCCGGACGACGTCCCTCGTCTTGCGCCAGGTCTCGGGGCTGATGAGCACCTGCCCGCTCACGGTGTTCGACTCGATGCGGTAGGCCATGTTGATGGCCGCGCCCATCGCGCCGTATTTCGTACGCTTCTCCGAGCCGATGTTGCCGACGATCACCTCGCCCGTGTTGACGCCGATGCCCATGTGCAGCTCGGGCAGCCCGCTCGCGCGCTGCTCCTCGTTGATGCCCGCCAGCGCCCACTGCATCCCCACCGCGCACGCCACCGCGCGCACCGGGTCGTCCGGGGCGGCGAGGGGCGCGCCGAAGAACGCGAGAATCCCGTCCCCCTGGAACTCGTCGACCGTCCCCCGGTAGCGGGTGATGATCTCCACCATCGGCTCGAGGAAGCGGTTCACCATCTCGACGACCTCGTCCGGCCCCAGGCGGTTGGAGAGCGCGGTGAAGCCCCTGAGATCCGAGACCAGGAAGGTCACCTCGCGCACCTCGCCACCCAGCTTGAGGCCGTCGGGCGAGTTGAGCAGCTCGTCCACGATCTCCTCGCTGATGTAGCGCCCGAAGGTGTCGCGGATGAAGTCGCGCTGCCGCAGCCCCTCGACCATCCCCTCGAAGGAGTCGGCGAGGCGGCCCGCCTCGTCGTTCCCGCGCTTCGCGGGAATCGACACGTCGAGATTGCCCCGGCTCACCTCCGCCGCCGCCGCGGTGAGGCTTCTGAGCAGGCGCAGCATCCGCGCGGAGGCGAACCCGAAGAGGACGAGGCCCAGCGCCAGCAGCGCCGCCGTGAAGCCGAAGAGCCGGATGGTGTTCATCCGCACCTGCTCGGCCACGGGGTTGGCGAACTTGTTGAGCATCAGGATGGCCACCACCCGCCCGTTCAGCTTGAGCGGCGCGTTGACCTGGAGGAAGCGGTCGAACTCGCGATCCCCCAGCCTTCCGCCGAAGAGCCGCGAGTGCATCATCTCGCCCCTGTTCCAGGTGTCGTTCGTGGCCTTGTAGGTGGCGGGGAAGAGCCTGTGGATGTGGGCGTCCTCGCCCACCTCGAAGCCGTCGTGCCCGGCGGCGACGTAGTGGTAGCGGCCGTCGGCGCCCCGGCGCATGATGACGGCGTTGTCCACGCCCGAGCGCAGCTTGAGGCGCCGCAGCGCGCCCAGGACGGCGCGGTAGGCTTCCGTGTTCCTGTCGGCGGGCCTTCGCAGGCTGTGGACGGCTTCCACGTCCATGAAGGCCGCCCCGCGCTCGGCGAACACCTCGAGCTTCGAGGCCAGCAGGCGGATCTCGTAGGCGCGGCTCGACTGGAAGTATTTGTACGCGAGGGGAACCATGGCCACGAGGAGAATCGCCAGGAAAAGCGCCAGGTTCTTGAAGACGATGGAGCGGTGGAACCCCCCGGGCTTTCGGACGCCCGGCTCGGACGCGCTCGGCTTCGACATCCTCTCTCGCCTCCGGCGACGGCTCGGAAGGGCATGATACATCATTCCCGCGCGGGAGGCGAAGGCGGGGGCGTTCGAGGGGATGCGATTGCGGCGGACGGCTTCAAGCCCCGGCGCCGGAAAACGCCCGCGACCCGGACGCTGCGGGGAGGCTTTCGTCAAGAAAGAGCGCTGAAAAATACCCGCTTCATTTTTCCTCCCATGCGGCGCCGGACGTCCCGGATTCCCTGACCGGGCTGGCGCTTGAATCGTCATTTCGCTCCCGGTTCTGGTTTGAAGCATTGGTTGGAGTCCAGAAATTTCTTCTCCTCGGCGTCCGCCCGAAGACCCCAGTAAAGTTTCAGGGCCGCCCACGTCTTCAGATAATCGCAGTGGTATGCCCGGTTCGGCGGAAGCCAGTGGACGGGGTCTTTGCTCCCCTTGGATCGGCTGCTTGAGGACGAAACGGCGATCAACGTATCGGGGTTGGAAAGATCATTCGCGTATTCTCGCCGCTGCGCGGGCGTCCAGCCGGCGCCGCCGCTGCGATGCGCTTCGGCCAACGGAATGAAATGGTCAATGTCCAGATATTTGGGATCGGTGAATACGCGACCCGTATACGGATCCTCCCATCGACCGGAGACGACCTCGCAGCCCGCCGCGTCGAGTTTCACGGGTCGGGTGCTCTCGGCTATCAGGACCTCATGCCTGGTATTCTGGCAGTCGCCGTCCTGATCGATCCAGCCCCCGTAGAGCTCCCTGCTGTAAGGAACCGCCTGGGCGGCCTCCCCGGATGAAGAACGATTCGTTTCCTTGGGGACGTTTCCCCGCCTCCGCCGGCCAAGCATGGGAGTTTCCGGCGAGCCGGCCCCGGGACGATGGCATCCGCCCCCTTTCCCGCCCCGATGGCAGCCGAATCTATCGAGTCCCCCGCCGCGAGCATGTGCGGGTTCGATTGAGACATGGGAGAGAAAGGCGAGGGTGAGAAAAAATACGGCTACGACAGAATTGCAAAGCTGATACGATCTGCCGTCTGCGGCCATCTTTTTCTTTCCTGTTTGCTCAAGCCTTACGCAAAAATAGCAAAAGCCCAATCCGGGAAATCGTGCTCCCGCTCTTCCGAGAAAATCCCCCGTTTGACGCCCGGCTCGGACGCGCCCGGCTTCGACATCCTCTCTCGCCTCCGGCGACGGCTCGGAGCGGCATGACGCATCAACGCGGCCCCGGTGATTCCTTCATATCGACAACTCTTCCTGCTTCGCGTCCGGTTGCTGGAAAGCGGCTCTTTTCCCCGGCGCTACCCTGAGAGGAGGGACTTTCACCGGCAAGCCTTCGGACTCGAAGAACTGCTCGATGGTGGCCACCTGAACGCGGGGAAACCTTCCGAAGTCGCATTCGTAAAAGCCCGCCGAGGCGGCCTGGGCCGTCATCGGCTGCGTCGGCGGCGCGAGCGTGATCAAAAAGCCCATCGCCGCGCCTTCGGCGTCCAGGGTGGCCGTCAGCTCTCTGACCATGCCGACGCCGACGTTTTTGCCTCCCTTGACGGAAACAACGCAGAGTTCGTGTTTTTTCTCGCCCGTCATAATGTAGAAGAATCCATCTACGCCGCCGTCCGCCCCCTTCTTGCCCAAGCGCCATGGCTTGCCGTCGGGCATGAGGGTAACAGCCCAGAGTTCAAACTGATGCTTGTCCTGATCGGCCAAAGCGCGCGCGCCGGGGATATCCTGGGGCTGACCGTGAATCTCGTATCTCGCGCCCGGGAAAGCGCCTCGGAGCCGATCCCGAATCTCCCGAACGGCCAGATGGGTGATATCAATCCCCATCCATCGGCGGCCCAATTTCTCGGCCGCATGAACTGTCGTGCCGCAGCCGCAAAACGGGTCGAGCACCATATCGCCGGGGTTGGAGGAAGCCGAGACTATGCGCTCAAGCAGGGCGAGAGGCTTTTGCGTAGGATAGCCCAGACGCTCCCTTGATGAAGGCGCCAGAACAGGGATGCGCCAAACGGCGTCCAATGGAACGGCGGAATCTTCCCCGGTCTCCACTGTCGGATTTCTCGCCCCGCCTTCTCCAAAGGTTGCCCGCTGCCTTTTGCCCTTCCATCTTTTCCGGGAACTTTCCGACTGCTCGCGGTAAAGCTCGTTGAATGTTCCGGGCGCCGCGTTCCTGGAGTAATAAAGAATGATATCGTGCATTCGCTGAAACCTGCGCGCCTTCGTGGGCCAGCGACGATAGCTCCAGACAATCTCATTCCGGAAGCGATCTTTCCCGAACACGGCGTCCAGCAGAATTTTGAGATAATGGCTCGCCGTCGGGTCGCAGTGCAGGTAGAGGCTGCCCGTGGGCTTCAGCACCCGATGCAGTTCCAGCAGCCGCGCGGCCATCATCGCCAGATAGGCCATCATGTCGTTTTCACGCAAAAAAGAGCGCATCGCGTTCAGCATTCCGGCCGCGTCGGAATGACCCGAGCGCAATACCTCCTCGAAAGCCTCTTCCGCCTTCCGCCCCCAGTGCCAGGTGTCGTCGAACGCTTCGATCTGCGCGCCGCTGTTTTCTCCGGCGGGGGACTTGAAAAGCACGTTGTATGCAGCGTTGGAATTGAACGGAGGATCGAGATAAATCAAATCCACGCTTTCATCGGGGACGCTTTCGCGCAGCACCGGCAGGTTGTCGCCATAGTAGAGCTGATTGGTCATATCGACGCGCCTCCGGTCATGTCCGCTCCGCCCGACCCTTCGCGCAACTTAAAGCAAACTCCGGCCGAAGGAAATCCCGCGCCGGGACAGGCGCGGGCGCGCCCGGCTTCGACGTCCTCTCTCGCCTCCGGCGACGGCCCGGAGGGGCATGACGCATCAATGCGGCCCCGGTGATTCCTTCATATCGACAACTCTTCCTCCGCTCGAATCGTCGGCCCGCGCCGGGGCGTCCTCCCGCAGAAGAATACCATACGTTTCCCCGGCTCTTGCGGGGATGCGGAAAAATCGCCCCGGCCCCCTTCGCCGCGGGAAGCGGGGCGTCTCTCGCGGGAGGGGAAATCAGAGCCTTCGGGAGCCGCCGCCCTTCATCCGGTTCTCGTCGAAAAACCCCTCCGGCGGCCCGAATATGGCGATCAAGCGCGAAAGGAGCCGGCCCCGGCTTCTCGATGCCGGCCGTCCGCGCGGGGCTGTCTCCAATCCCGCCGTCGCCGCGCCGGCAAACGAAAGGGAGCGTCAAAACGTCCCCCCTCAAATGCGCTCCTCCAGGGCGCGGGCGGCCTCCGCGGTGATCTCCTCCACCTTCGCCAGCACGTCGGGATGGTCGAGGAGCGACTCGCGCACCTCGGCGAGAATCGCCATCTTGGCGGCGGCGAAGCCGTCCTCATACCGGAGCCTCAGCCGTCCCGCCGAGATGCGGGTGCGCTCGAGGGCGTTCACCATCCCCGCGAGCTTCTCCGGCGTGAGCTCCTCGAAGGATTCGCTCCTCATGCGCGAGACGGCCTCGACCGCCTGCGCCATCAGCATCCGCCGGGCGGCGGCCGCCGCCTTCTCGCCCGGGTCGCTCCCCTCGCCGTCGTAGGCGACGACCTCCTCGATGAGCTCGTCCACCATGGCCTCCACGCGCCTGCTCCTGCGGATGGCCGCGCGCAGCCTGCCGTTGCGGTTCTTCATCGAGCTGATGGAGATGCTCTCTCCCGTCGCCTCCTCGAAGGCGCGCGCCACCTCCCTGTAGGGCTTCCCGGCGGCGAGCATGGAATCGACCAGCTCCTCGGCGCCGTATTCCACGATCTTCGACCTGCGGCCCCGCTTTCTCTCCATCACAGCGCCCCCGCGAGAATGTCCGCCGGAAGCGGCACCGCGCCCTCGAGCGCGCCCCGCCCCCGGCGGGTGAGGTGCGCCTCGTAGTCCGTCAGCAGGCGGCCGAACCCCTCCGGGGAGCGCTTCTCCACGAGGCCCCGGCGCGCCAGATCGTCCACGAACGCCTCGAGCGTCTCGCGGCCCAGGGGCGCGCCCTCCTCGTGGTGGCCCGCCTCGCGCAGCGCGCTCCACAGGAGGAGGCTGCCCACGCTCGCCCCCGCGTGAAAGGCGTCCTGGTAGTAGAGCGTCTTCAGGATGTCGCCGCGCAGAACGCGGGCGGTCAGTTCGTTCACGATTGCAGCCTCCCGAACGGTCCGGATGCGGCGCGGGCGCGCCCGGCCCCGATGGCGCGGCGCGCGCGGGCGCGTTTGAGAAAAAGGCGCGCGAGGCGCATGATCGGGGAGAGGAGGAGCGACCGTTGCGCGCGAGCCGTCCGAAAATCATCCTCTGCGCCCTGTGCGCCGCGCCGCTCCTCTGGCTTTCCGCCGCCCCCGCCCTGGGCCACGGCGAGGAGGAAATCCTCCTGTTCGTCTCCATGGCGGACGAGCCGAACCTGCTCCGCGTCTCGACCGCCCTCGTGGGCGGCCTCATTCTCGCGCTGGGCGCGCTCATCCTGCGCCAGACGCGCGCCGGGGCGGGAGAGGAAGCGGGCGCCCCGCGCCTCAAGCGCATGGCGCCGGGGCTGGTCGCCGCGGGGCTGGGCGCCGCCATCCTGCTCACGGCCGCCTTCATCCTCCCCGAGCGGATTCCGGTGTTCCACGATCACCCCGTCCCCGGCGACGCCGGAGGCGGGCGAGAGGACGCGCCGCGGCCCTCGCCGCAATGACGCCGAAAGACGGAAGCCGTCCGCCGCGTCAGCCCTCACTTCGCCCGCCCTCCGATCTTCTCCACGGTGCGGAGCGCGCCGAGTCCCAGCATCCCGAGGGTGAGCTCCATGAGCCCGTCCGCCGCGACGGGATAGGGGACGAGCTCCCCCGTCATGATTACCTGGCGCGTCCACAGCCAGGCGCCCAGGGCGAACTGCGGGATGAAATAGAACGCGAGCGAGACCCCGCACGTCCACAGGATGAACGGCCGGCCCCCCGCCACGAAGGGCGAGCGGTGCGCGGCCTCGATCTTCGCGATCTCCGCCTGCGCCTCCGCCGGCTTCATCATGATCTTCATCTTCAGGGCCTCGGCGGCCCGCTTCTCCTCCGGCGTCTCCACGAAGCGGTCGATCACGTTCGCCACGCCCTCGGCCGCCGTCGCCACGCTCGCCGCGCCTCCGCCCAGCAGCCCGCCCAGAAAGCCGATCATCTCCTCTCTCCTCCTCTCCCGGACTCCGGCGATTTCCTCGCCGTTCCCTCCGCCTCCCGCAGCCCCGCCGCCACGCGCGCCGCGCGCGCGGGCGCCTGCCGCGCGTATTCCGAATCGAGCGCCTCGGCCGCGGCGCGCCCATAGTCGCCGCGCGCCAGCGCCGCCCACATCCTCCGAAAGCCCAGCAGGGCGGGGACGCCCATGTTGTAGGCCATGTCGAGCAGCGCCTCCCGCGCGGCGGGGGCGAGGCGCCCGAAGACCGCCCCCCGCTCCGAGCGCGCCACCTCCTCCGCCATCGCGCCCAGGCGGTGGCGAAGGAGCAGCTCCGCCTCCGCCTCGCTCACGCCCTCCTCCAGCAGCGTTCCGTAGCCGATGGTCGCGTTCCCCAGATGGTCGAGATAGATTTTTCGGGAAAATCCCTCCTCGCGCTTGACGCGCTCGACCAGTTCGTCCGTGATCATGCGAGCCTCCTTTTTCGGGTCTGCGGCCTTTCCCGGCGTCCCGCGCCTCTTTCGCCGGACGCCGCCACCGCGGGAGGATTCTAGCCGCGCCCCGCCCCTCTCCCGCGATCGCAGATGCGGGCAAATGCGCGCAGGCGCGGCCTTTCTTCCGAAAAAAGAACGCCCGCCGCTCCCGAAGGCGGAGGGCGCGGCCTCCGCCGGGCGGCGGCGCGCGCGGGGGGTTGGGTTCGCGCGCGAGGCGCGCTAGAATGGCGGACGCCGGACCGGGGAATCGATCACAGGGGCCGCTTCGGGAGAAGCCGCCGCCCGACACTGGGGAGATGAACGATGAAGAAATGGATGAGCGTCGCGCTGGCAGCCGCATTCGCCCTGGGGCTCGCCGGATGCGGCCCCGGCAAGGGGCAGTTCAACAAGCAGACGGGCGGGACCATCATCGGCGGCATCGCGGGCGGAGTCCTGGGCTCCAAGATCGGCAAGGGCCGAGGCCGCGCCATCGCCACCATCGGGGGCGCCATCATCGGCGGCCTGCTGGGCGGCGCCGTCGGCTCGCAGCTCGACGAGCGCGACCGGATGCTCATGGCGCGCAGCACGCAGACCACCCTCGAGAAGGGCAAATCCGGCGTGGCGACCAGGTGGGTGAACCCCGACAGCGGCAACCGGGGCGCCATCATCCCCAGGCGCGCCTACAGGGTCAGGCGGGGGTCGAAAGAGGCGTATTGCCGCGAGTTCCAGCAGACCATCACCGTGGGCGGCAAGACCGAGCGCGCCTACGGACGCGCCTGCCGCCAGCCCGACGGGAGCTGGAAGATCGAGCGGTAGGCGCCGCCTCTTTTCGGAGCCGTCGAACCCCCGGGCGCGCGCTCATGCGTCCGGGGGGAGCGAGCCGGCCTCCGCAGGGGGCGGAAGCCGCGATTCGCGCTCGCGCCGCGGCCCTGCTACAATCAAGCGGGGGCTGATGAACGCGCGCGCAGGCGCGCCCCGCATCCCCGGCGCAAGGAGGCCGACGCATGGTTTCCGATCAGACGCGAAACGAGGTTTGGCAGGATCTTCTGGACGTCTCGCGCCTCGTCCGCTACTACGACGCGCTCTCCGACGTTCACCGGCGCAACCACGCGATCATCCGGTTCGTCCTGCTCGCCGCCGCGGCGGGCGGAATCGCCGCTCTGCTCGACCTGCTTCCGCCGATCGCCCAGCTCGCCGCGAGCGGATTCATCGCCCTGGTCGTCGCCTGGGACTTCGCGTCCGACTACGCCAGGAAGGCCGCCGTCCTGCACACGATCAGCCTCGAATGCGGCCTGCTGGAAATCGAATGGCGCGACCTGTGGAACGACGCCAACAATCCCGACGCGAGCGACGACGAGGTGCGGGAGAGGAACGCGCATCTGTCGCGGAGAATCGCCGGCGCGACCGGGCGGGCGGGAGACGCCGGCATCCGCGAGAACCGCAAGCTGAACGAGGAATGCGAGAGAGCGGCATACAGGATAATAGAAGACAAATATGCCGCCTGAAGAATCCATCCGCGAAATCGCCGAAAGCGGCAAGCCCCAGAGACCGGGCAAGACGACCCCTCCGAAGCCCGAAGAGACGCCGCAGCCCCGAAACGGCGAAGAGCGTCCCCGGCCCTAGCCGGGGGGCTTTCGGCTTCAGGAGACGCGCGCGACGGGAAAGGAACCCCACCTCCGCGCGTCCGGCAGGATCGCTTCAATCGCGCAAAAATCTCCTGAGCCTCCGCCGAAGAACGGCGGATTCTTCCTTCAGCTGGCACTCCCAAATGACGAGAATCCGCCATCCGGCCTTTCTGAGCTCGCGCGCGTTGCGCTTGTCTCTCGTCTTGTTTCTGGCCAGCTTGCCGTTCCAGTATTCAAGGTTGGATTTCGGGGTGTTTCTTCCGGCCCTGCAATCATGGCCGTGCCAGAAGCAGCCATGAAGGAATATCACGCGCTTTTTGCCGACGAAAACAACGTCAGGCTTTCCCGGAAGCTTCTTGTAGTGAACCCGGTATCCGCGATAGCCCATGGCGTAAATCAGCTTTCTGAGCCGCAATTCGGGCGCAGTATTCTTGCTTCGCACCTTTCGCATGTGCGGTCGGTTCATCGCTCATACTCGCTCTATCCAGTCCTCCTTGAAGCCGATCAGATTCAAAACGCGCTCGGGTTCCAATGGCTCAACGGGACGCTTGACGCGGAATTTGCGCGCCGACCCGGGAACGGGCTTGATAATCGTGAACTGGGCGCCGTGCGGCTGCCATGTGAATTGATGCTCGCGGCCGGATTTCTCGAATCCTTCCAGGTTTTTGCGCCTGTTGAGCTCCCAGTAATAATTGCTCGGGACGTATCTCGACGCTTCGGACTCGAACAGAACGAACTCCAGGCTGGCCATGCTTCTAATCAGGACGGCGACGCGCAAATCATCGTATTCGGCGAATGACTGATTCACTCGACCATTCCAGATTCCGAGAACCGCCTCGCCGGTTTTTTCAACGTCCGAGAGAGGGTCCGTTATGCCGTAGGAATAAACGGGAGAGTTCCGGCCTGAAATGAGCCGGACGTTCAGCAACTCAAAAGGCTTTGGGGCCTGGACAGTTTTGACCGACCAGGAGCAGTTTCCCCAGACTACGTCGGTTACGCCAATGGGATTCTTGAGGTGATTTCCATCAATGGCGGCCGCGAATATATCTCCAAAGTCGTCTCCGCTGATGTTCGTCTGCCCTACCGCCAGCCTGTGGACAATCCGGCGGCCGATTTCAACGACGATCTCATCCGGAAACTCGCCGAGCGGATACGGGCCTCTACGCGCTCTTGACGCGCCTCTCAGCTTCGGACCCCTTGACGACATCTAAAATCCCTTCCATGCCGGCGAGGGCGAGCGGGACGGGAATGGCGTTGCCGGCCTGTTTGCGCGTCTGCGCGTCATTGCACGCGAGCTCGAACGAATCCGGAAAGCCCTGAAGCCTCAGCATCTCTCTCGGCGTCAATCGCCTCTCGCCGTCCACCAACAGGTAATTGTAGGACGCTCCGGCTCTCAGGGCGCAAGAATAAGGGTAGCTGGAAACATTGCCGGCCTTGTTTTCGTGCCAGACGCCGGGCCGGTGCGCGCTTCGATGCGCGTCCCGTCGCCGCCGCCGGATGCGTTCGCTGGCGTAGTGTTTCGGAGCGGGATTTTCCTCAAGAATCTCCGCGAGCGGCTTCCTCGGCCTGCCGCCCGACGGCCAGGGGAATTCCTCAAAAGCGTCCAGCGTCGCCGCAATCAGGACGCGCTCCCGCTTTTGGGGCAATCCATAGTCGAGGACGTTCAAAACCTTCCAGGAAACCGTATAGCGAAGCTCTTCCAGAGCCTCTAACACGCGCTCCAGAATAGCGCCCTTGTTCAGGGTCGTAAGCTGCTTGACGTTTTCCAGGATGACGGCTCTCGGCCGCTTCTCGCTCAGTATCCTCACTATCTCGAAAAACAGCGTCCCCCGGATGTCGTCGAACCCTTTTCTGTGGCCGATAATCGAAAACGGCTGGCAGGGAAAGCCCGCGCAAAACAGATCGTGGTCGGGAATTTCCTCGGCCCGGACTTTGGAAATGTCTCCTCTCGGAGTCAATCCGAAGTTATGCGCATACGCTCTTCGGGCCTCGGCGTCGATGTCGCAGGCGAATACGCAGCGCATCCCGAAGGATTGGGCGGCTAAATGAAATCCCCCTATCCCGCAAAACATGTCCACGAAGGTTTGCAGCCCGAAGGCGCCGGAGGCGCGAGCCGGAAGCGCGGCGCGCCTGGCGAGGCGGGAAAAGTCCGCCATTGGATGGTTCTCGCTCATCCGCTCAACGCCTTGACAAGCGATCCTTCCACCTTCCGGGCCTCAACAGCGGCGATTCCGGAATGCGTCATGGCTCTCGGAGTGCTCCAGGTTGAAAGGGCGGGTTCTCTACGCGAAGTCATTGCCGGCAGGATATCAATATATCCGTCAAGGCGCAAGGAAACCTTGCGCCGCGCTTCATCGAGATTCTTTCCCGTTTCGTTGTATATCCGACGAGCGCGTTCCACAGCCTGTTCCGCCGGAGCAGCTCGTCCACGCCCGCCTTCGGAAAAGAATCGGCGAACGCGGCCCTGCCCTTTTCGGGATTGATGAGAACCGCGCCGCATTGATATGCGCGGGTCGTCTCCCTCGCTTCCATCTCGCGCGCCTCCCGGGCGCGGGCGGAGAGTTTCCCGATGGGTGAGCGGGGCAGGATAAAGGGCGGCGGAGAAGCGCGTCAACGCGCCCGGCGCGCGGGCGGGGAGGCGGCCGACCGGAGAAACGAAAAACCCCCCGGAGGAGCCGAGGGGTCTTTCCCGATGCCGGCGATGCTCGGGGATTCGCTAGAATCCGGGGTCCTCATCCTTCTCGTATCGGTGGTTCATGGGGCGTCCTCCTTGGTAAGAATGGTTTATATCTGGCCGTCAAGCGTTTTGGCCAGTTTTGGCGTCCTTTTCTGTTCCGATTCGAGATTTTCTGCTTCTTGCTGTATTGCTCTTCCCAGATTCTTGGCGTCCATCATCCACCTTGGGATTTCCTTCTTTTTTCTCTCGTTTTGGTCTTGCATCTCGATTGTCATCATCAGAAGCGCCCCCTTCCATCGTATAACATTTATCCAGCCTTGCGACATAGCAAGGCCTTTGCGGAGAATAAACCACAGAACCCAGTTCTTCAATCAAGGAGGAAACATCTTCCGTCGGTTCGGTCACCTTGTTGAAAAGTTTCTCGGCTTCCGAACGGTCAATGATGAAATCGTGCGATGGATAGTCCTCAACCAAGCTTCGGACAGTTCTCTGTTTTGCATTTTGCCCATGCTCAACCAGTCTCTCTCCATACGCCGTTGCGACACGAAGATTGCGCAAATCGCTTCCCAAGGCTTCGGGATCAACCTGGGCATAAACGGGTGTCATAACACCCGTAGCAATCGTCGTGGCGATGCGAGACGCTACTTCAAAACTGATCGCTTGCCTACTGTTTATCGTGATATCTATCATCACTTGCGAGTAAACTTTCCATGTTTCTTCAGCGAGACCTTCAAGAGCGGTTCGGACGACCAAGCCGGATCTTCTCTGTCCAAGCTCGTCCCGCCGCACAAGCTGAACGTCAAGAGGACCAAGCTCGGCTATCCCAGTCATTACAATCTCGTTGGCGCCAAGTGCGATAAGAGTTCCCGCGCTCTTACAGATATCCGCGATGCACAGGCGGAAATTCTCAAAAGTATTTTGAAATAATCTCGCGATTTGGTAGGCGGCAGCTGCTTCTCCTCCATGAGTTGCCAGCAGTAGAAACGCATTTGGTTTGAAGGGTTGTGCCTCAGATGGCTGCATGGATTCAATAAGTTGCCCAAAACCCTTTGAATCAATGATACCGCTATAGACAAATACGCTCGCATCAAAAGCTTCAGAAACCGCATTCGCAATACGGTTCGTTTCCGTCACCTGCTCGCCACCTTCCTTTCGCGACTGCTCTGGCAATGTCCTGCCCTCTAATAAAATGATAGGCTTCAAGCCCGAGTCCTTGCTACGCTTTTAATCTCTCCGTCTCCGCAAATTGTTCCGGAACCGCAACTTCAAATCTCGCTTTTCGCTTGTCAGTAGCCAAATTCATAACGAGCCTGATGAATTGGCTATGGGCAACAGCACCTTATTGTTTTTTTATCTTTAGTAAATTATGGCACTAGGCTAACCCCGAGGCAACTTGATTCTTCAAATCAATCCGACGGGCCGGCGCGCCGGCGAAGCCCGCAACCCTTCCCTCTCCGGTCGGGCCCGACTCCTCACTCCCGCGTTCCGCCGTATTTCCATTCCAGGTCGAGGGGAAACTCCTCGCGCATCTTCTCGACGTAGGCGAGGACGTCCTCCCTGCGGAAGCGCGCGCTCTTGAAGGAGGGATGGTTCGCGGGCCGCCGGGGGTCGCGCGGGCGCGGGCGGCGCAGATAGACGGGGCGCAGGCACGGGGCGGCGCTCACGCAGTCCTCGGCGATGATGGCGTCCAGCGCGCGGCGGCCGTAGCCCAGCACCTTCGCCAGCATGGGCTTGGTGAGCAGAGCCTCCTCCTCGAGAATCCGGCGCGGGGTTCTGGGGTCGGGCGGCGCGCGCCTGGGGCGCGGCGCGGAGCGCGCGCGAGGCTTCCTCGGCGGCATCAGCGAAGCGCCTCGGGCAGGGAGAGGACGCGAACCTCGCGCCTGCGCGCCCGTCCGCTGCGGATGAGCGCGGCGGCGCGCGCCCGGGCGGAGCCTGAATCCGGGAAGAGGAGGCGCACGCGCCTCTCGCGCGTCCTGTCCCGGTAGAGGAGCAGCGCGCCCTCGGCCGGGACGCCCAGGCCCTCCTCGGCCATGTCGGCCAGGGCGCGCTCGTGGGCGCCGATGAAGGAGACGGCCTCCTCCACGTCCGTCAAAGCGCTCATCGGAATCCTCCCTCGCGCGAAAGCGGCGGCTGGATGAGGCGGGGCGCCCGGATGATCCGCGCGAGGTGGAAAGCGCGGGTTCGGAATGCGGAGGGGACGCCCCGCGCGCCGGACCTGCGGCGGCGCGGGACGCCTCGGGGAGGGGAATGGGGCGGGCGTTTGCGGGGCGGATCATCCGGGCAGAATGAACTCATGCGAATATCGGCAAATTCAGACAAATTCACGACCTTTTCCGACAAATTCACAGCTTTTTTCCGTCCTTTTGAAAGCCGATAGACGCCGGAAGGAGACCTCTGTTCCCTGCGGCGCAATGTGCTTTTTCACACATCACGCGCACCGAATATATCTATTTATATTCAACACGTCAAGAAAAATATCCACGAATAATCATTCTCACATGATTTTTCTCGCAACCGAAGGAATTTCAATGCGTTATCGATTCGACCGGCGGCGCGGAGCGTCCACCGAAGGGAAGCCGCCCCGGGAGGGGACCGGAGCCGCTAATTCGTTGATAAGAAATGCGTTGGGGAAAATGGGAGCTCGCGAGAGGGGGCTAGTCGATCTCCGCGCCCAGAAGGTCGATGAACCGCTTGACGACGCCGCGCAGGGGTCTGCCGCGCCTGTGAATGAGGCCCACCGGGCGGATGAGGCGCTCTCCCTCGAAGGGCAGGACGGCGAGCGTGTTCATCGCCCGCTCGTTCTGGACGGCGGAGCCCGGCAGGACGCTCACCCAGACGTCGATGAAAAGCGCCTCCTTGATGCTCTCCACGTTGTCGAACTCCATGACGACGTCCACGCTCACGCCGGCCTTGCGAAAGACCCGGTCTATCGCGCTTCGTATGGGCAGATCGGCGTCGAACGCCACGAACGGCTCGCCCGCCAGGTCCGGGAGCCGCACCGCGTGGCGAAAGGCGAGCCTGTGGCCCGGATGACTGACGAAGAACATGGGCTCCTCCCGGAAGGGGACGACCCGAAGCGCCTTGTCCCTCGGCGGATAGGAGAGAACGCCTACGTCCGCCGTGTCGTTCAGGACGGACTGCACCACCTTCTCGGGATGGAGGCATTCCAGGTCAGCCCGCGCCTGGGGATACAGGGCGCGGAACCGCTGCATGCAGGCGCCCATCTGGTGAAGCCCGACCGAGTAGATGGCGGCTACGCGCACCTGCCCGCGCACCTCGCCGACTCCGTGCGATATGTCCGAGCAGACCTGATCGAAGCCTCCGAGCAGCTCCCGGCACGCCTCGTAGAAGCGCGCGCCCTCCTCGGTGACGTCGAAGGGTCTCTTGCTTCGGTCAAGCAGCTCGACGCTCAAATCCTCTTCGAGCTGGCGAATCGCCTGACTCGCCGCGGACTGGGTCACCCCGCACCCGGCGGCGCCCCTGGAAAAGCTCCTCTCCTGGATGATTCGGCAATAGAGCCGCAAGGTCTCGATGTTCATGCGAGAGAATCTATAATATAAAGAATTCTAATGCAATATATTAAAAATTTTAGTTTGGCTTATGATTCAGGGCGTGCTATGCTTGCATCGTTTTCATGGAAGTTGCTCTAAAGCTTTCAACGGCATCCACCGGGACAGACAGGCCGCTTTCGGGAATTTCTCCGCGTGATGGGGAACCGGGGAATTTTCCCCCCGAATTCAGGGAAAGCCGGGAAAAAGATGAGAAAACCCTTGCGAGAACAAGGTCTTTACGATCCCGCCTTCGAGCACGACGCCTGCGGCGTCGCCTTCATCGTGGACGTGAAGGGGCGCAAGTCCAACGAGATCATCAGGCAGTCCCTCGCCATTCTGCGCAACCTCGCCCACCGGGGAGCGACGGGCTCCGAAATCAACACGGGCGACGGGGCGGGACTTCTGATGCAGATTCCCGACAAATTCCTCCGAAAAGCCTGCGAGGCCGAAAGGTTCAAAATCCCGGAGGCGGGCCGATACGGAGTGGGGTCGGTGTTTCTGCCCAAATCCCCGGATCAGGCGAACGAGTGCGAGCAGATTTTCGAGTCCATCGTCCACGAGGAGGACGCCGTCGTCCTCGGCTGGCGGCCGGTGCCGAACGACCTCTCCTCCGTCGGCCCTACCGCCCGGGAGGGCGCGCCGCAGTTCAGGCAGGTATTCATCGGCGGATTCGACGATTCCCTGGACGCCATGGGCATGGAGCGCAGGCTCTACGTCATCAGAAAGCGCGCCGAGCACGCGATTCGCGAGTCGGGCATGAGGGATCGGGACGAGTTCTTCATTCCCTCCCTTTCCTCGCGCACGCTGATCTACAAGGGGATGCTCACGGCGAAGCAGCTCGAAGACGCCTTTCCCGATCTGCGCGATCCCGACATGGAATCGGGCCTGGTGCTGATCCACTCGCGGTTCTCGACCAACACGTTTCCCTCCTGGCCCCTGGCGCACCCCTACCGCTACCTCGCCCACAACGGGGAGATCAACACCCTGCGCGGCAACATCAACTGGATGCGCGCGCGGGAGGCGCTGTGCGAATCCCCCCACCTGCCGGACCTCGAGAAAATCCTGCCCATCATCGTAGAGGGCGGGAGCGATTCGGCGATTCTCGACAACGTGCTGGAGTTCCTCTACATGGCCAGCCGGGAGCTGCCCCACGCCGTCCTGATGATGATCCCCGAGCCGTGGATGGGCCACGAATCCATGAGCGAGGAGCGCAAGGCGTTCTACGAGTTCCACGCCAGCCTGATGGAGCCCTGGGACGGCCCCGCCTGCATCGCGTTCACCGACGGCTCCGTCATCGGCGCCGCCCTGGACAGAAACGGCCTGCGGCCCGCCAGGTACTATCTCACGCGCGACGACCTGCTCGTCATGGCTTCCGAAGTCGGCGTCCTCGACATTCCGCCCGAGAAGGTGAAGCTCAAGGAGCGCCTCCACCCGGGGCGCATCCTGCTCGTGGACACCGGGGAGGGCCGCATCGTCGAGGATGAGGAAATCAAGTCGCGCTACGCCTCCGAGCATCCCTACCGGGAGTGGCTGGACGCCCATCTCCTGAGCCTGGACGCCCTGCCCGACGCCCCGGTGCTCCCGGAGCCGGACCGCCGGAGCATCCTCGAGCGGCAGAAAATCTTCGGCTACACCCAGGAGGACCTGCGCTTCTTCATCGGCCCGATGGCGCGGGAGAAAAACGACCCGACGGGTTCGATGGGCAACGACGCCGCCCTCGCCGTGCTCTCGAACCGGCCCCGGCTTCTCTACGACTACTTCAAGCAGCTCTTCGCCCAGGTGACGAATCCGCCCATCGACGCCATCCGCGAGGAGCTCATCACCCAGATATCCTCCACCATCGGCCCCGAGAAGAACCTGCTCCGCCCCGGGCCGGAATCCTGCCGGCGGGTGAGGCTCGACTCCCCCATTCTCGGCAGCGCGGATTTCCACAAGCTCGTCCACGTCGAGCAGCCGGACCTCAAGGCGGTCACCCTGCCCATCCTCTTCTGGGCGAAGGACGGACCGGGGGGGCTCCGGCAGGCGATGGACGATCTTTGCAGAAAGGCGAGCCGCGCCATCGAGCAGGGCTACAGCTTCATCGTCCTCTCGGACAGGGGCGTCTCGGAGGAATACGCGCCGATTCCCGCCCTCCTCGCCACCGCGGGCGTGCATCACCATCTGGTGCGCGAGGGCACCCGCACGCGCGTCGCCCTTCTCGTGGAGACGGGCGAGGCGCGCCAGGTGCACCACATGTGCCTGCTGCTCGGCTTCGGCGCCGCGGCCATCAACCCGTATCTCGTCTTCGAGACCATCGACGACATGATCGAAAGCGGTCTTCTCCCGAACGTGGAGCGCGAATCCGCCCGCGAAAACTGCATCGCCGCCCTCAACAAGGGCATCCTCAAGGTGATGTCGAAGATGGGCATCTCGACCATCCAGTCCTATCGCGGCGCGCAGATATTCGAGGCCATCGGCCTGAAGCGCGACTTCGTCAAGAAGTATTTCACGCGGACGGCCTCGCGCATCGGCGGCATCGGCATCGACGTGGTGGCCGAAGAAACGCTCAGGCGGCTCAAGAGCGCCTTTCCCGATCGGCCCGCGGGCTCCCTGGAACTCGAGGGAGGCGGAGACATCCAGTGGCGCCGGGACGGAGAATTCCACCTGTTCAACCCCGAGACCGTCTTCAAGCTCCAGCACGCCACGATGTCGGGGCGATACGAAATTTTCAAGGAATACGCGGAGAAGGTGGACAGCCAGAACAGGCATCTGGCCACCCTGCGCGGCCTGCTGGACTTCAGATGGGCGGAAAGCGCCGTCCCCCTGGAGGAGGTGGAGCCGGTCGAGGCGATCCTGAAGCGCTTCAGCACGGGGGGCATGTCCTACGGCGCGCTGAGCGCCGAGGCCCACGAAGTCCTGGCCGTGGCCCTCAACCGCATCGGCGGCAAGTCCAACTCGGGCGAGGGCGGGGAGGATTCCGACCGCTACGTCCCGGACTCAAACGGCGACCTGAGGCGAAGCGCCGTCCACCAGGTGGCGTCGGGGCGCTTCGGCGTGACGAGCGACTATCTGGTCAACTGCACCGATCTCCAGATCAAGATGGCGCAGGGCGCCAAGCCCGGCGAGGGCGGGCAGCTGCCCGGCCACAAGGTCTATCCCTGGATCGCCCGGACGAGGCACTCGACCCCCGGGGTGGGCCTCATCTCCCCCCCGCCCCACCACGACATCTATTCCATCGAGGATCTGGCGCAGCTCATCTACGACCTCAAGAACGCGAACCCCCGGGCGAACGTCCACGTCAAGCTCGTCTCCGAGGTCGGCGTCGGCACGGTGGCGGCGGGCGTCGCCAAGGCCCGCGCCGACACCATCCTCATCTCGGGCCACGACGGCGGAACCGGCGCGTCTCCCCTCACCAGCATCCTCCACGCGGGCACTCCCTGGGAGCTGGGGCTGGCGGAAACGCAGCAGGTGCTCGTGCTCAACAGGCTGCGCGGCAGGATCGCGCTCCAGGTGGACGGGCAGATCAAGACGGGGCGCGACGTGGTCGTGGGCGCGCTGCTGGGAGCCGATGAATTCGGCTTCTCCACCGCCCCGCTCGTCGTCATGGGCTGCATCATGATGCGCGTGTGCCACCTGAACACCTGCCCCGTCGGCGTCGCCTCCCAGGATCCGAAGCTCAGGGAGAAATTCGAGGGCAAGCCCGAATTCGTGGAGAATTTCTTCCGCTTCGTCGCCGAGGAGGCGCGCGAATACATGGCCAGGCTCGGCTTCCGCTCGATGGACGAGATGATCGGGCGCGTGGACAGGCTGGACGCCAGAAAAGCGGTGAACCACTGGAAGGCGAAGGGCCTCGACTTCTCGGCCATCCTTCACAAGCCCGACGCGGGGCCCGGCGCGGCGATTCGCCAAATCACGGCGCAGGACCACGGACTCGATCGCTCGCTCGACGTGCGGGAGCTGCTACCCAGATGCCGGGACGCCATCGAGACGGGGACGCCCGTCTCCTTCGAGCTCCCCATCCGCAACATCCACAGAACCGTGGGCGTCGTCACGGGCTCGGAGATAACGCGCAGGCGCGGCGCGGAGGGCCTGCCGGAGGACTCGATTCGCATCCGCTTCACGGGCTCCGCCGGCCAGAGCTTCGGCGCTTTCATCCCCAGGGGCATGACCCTCGCCCTCGAGGGCGACGCCAACGACTACGCGGGCAAGGGCCTCTCGGGCGGGAAGATCGTCGTCTATCCCCCGAAGGAGGCCGGCTTCAGGCCCGAGGAGAACATCCTCATCGGCAACGTGGCGCTCTTCGGCGCCACGTCGGGAGAGGCGTATTTCCGCGGCGTGGCCGGCGAGCGCTTCTGCGTGCGCAACAGCGGCGCCCATGCCGTCGCGGAGGGCGCGGGGGACCACGGCTGCGAATACATGACGGGCGGGCGCGTCGTCATCCTGGGAAAGACGGGCAGGAACTTCGCCGCCGGCATGTCCGGGGGCGTCGCCTACGTCTGGGACGAGGAGGGCGATTTCGAGCGGCGCTGCAACGCGGAGATGGTCGATATCGAACCCCTGCGCGCGCCGGACGACGTAGAGGAGGTGAAGGGCCTCATCCGCAGGCACCTCGAATACACGGGCAGCGCGCGCGCGCGCGCCGTTCTCGACGCCTGGGAGGAGCATCAGCCGCGCTTCGCCAAGGTGATGCCCCGGGACTACCGGCGCGCGCTCGCCGCCATCGAGGAGGCGAAGGAAAGAGGCGTCCCCTGGGAGGAGGCCGTCATGGAGGGCGCGCATGGGTAAGCCGACGGGATTCGTGGAATTCGGCAGGGAGCCGCCCAGAACGAGGCCGGTGGAGGAGCGCGTCCGCGACTGGGACGTGGTCTATCTCCCCACGCCGCGCGAGACGCTCCGGCGCCAGGGGGCGCGGTGCATGGACTGCGGCATCCCCTTCTGCCACCAGGGGTGCCCGCTCGGAAACCTGATTCCCGACTGGAACGATCTCGTCTATCGGGACTTGTGGAAGGACGCCATCGAGCGGCTTCACGCGACGAACAACTTCCCCGAGTTCACGGGCTGGCTCTGCCCCGCGCCGTGCGAGGATTCCTGCGTCCTCACGATCAACGACTCTCCCGTGACGATCAAGGAGATCGAGAAATCCATCATCGAGCGCGCCTTCTCCGAGGGATGGGTGGAGGCGGCCCCTCCCCGGGTCAGAACCGACAGGAAGGTCGCCGTCGTGGGCTCGGGGCCGGCGGGCCTGGCCGCCGCCCAGCAGCTCAACCGGGCGGGGCACCGCGTCACCGTCTTCGAGCGCGACGACAGGATCGGCGGGCTCATGCGGTACGGAATCCCCGACTTCAAGATGGACAAGACCTACATCGACCGCCGCGCGCGGCAGATGGAGGAGGAGGGAGTGGTCTTCCGGGTGAACGCGAACGTGGGCGTCGACCCCGGAGTCTCCGAGCTGCGCGAGGCGTTCGACGCCGTCGTGCTGGCCGCGGGCGCGCTGCGGCACAGGGATTTGCGGATTCCGGGGCGCGGGCTGGAGGGCGTCCGCTTCGGCATGGAATACCTCGCCGCGCAGAACCGAAGACTCGCGGGCGACCACGTTCCCGAGGCGGCGCTCCTCACCGCGCGGGAGAAGCATGTGGTCGTCATCGGCGGCGGGGACACGGGCGCCGACTGCGTGGGCACCGCCCACAGGCAGGGGGCGAAGTCCGTCCGCCAGTTCCAGTATCATCCGCGCCCGCCGGACAAGAGGGACCCGCTCAACGATCCCTGGCCGAACTACGCGCACGTCTTCCGCACCGCGCCGATGTATGAGGAGGGCGGCGAGCGCATCTTCGAGATTCAGACCCGCCGCTTCCTCGGCGAAAGCGGCCGCGTGCGGAAGATCGACACCGTCCGGGTGAGCGAGGCGCGGGGCGAGGACGGACGCGCGGTGTTCAGCGAGATTCCGGGAACAGAAGAGGAAATCGACGCCGACCTCGTCCTCATCGCCATCGGCTTCGAGGGGCCCGACTGCGCCCCGCTTCTCGACGAGCTGGCGCTCGCGCGCGACGGGCGCGGCGCGGTCGGCCGCGATGAGAACTGGATGACGAGCGCGCCCGGCGTCTTCGTGGCGGGCGACATGACGCGGGGGGCGTCTCTCGTGGTCTGGGCGATTGCGGACGGGCGCTCCTGCGCCCGCGCCGTGGACGAATACCTGATGGGAGAATCCCGCCTGCCCGCCCCGCTGGAGTAGAAGGCGCGGGCCGGCAGAAAATCATAGAGATTTTCTCCACAGCTCCAGCCCTATGACCAGCGACTCCTCCACCCACAGTTTGAATCTTTCCACCAAAACACCGAAATCATCCAGATAATTGAACTGGAAAATATCACTACATGACGGCTCCAGTTGAACGAATTCCTCTTCTGACGGGCCGCCGCCCGCCGCCTTTGCGAAAAAAGTGCAGGAACAAGCCATGATCCCGCGAAATTCCGGACCATACCCGTGAAACGAGAACAACAGAGTGGTTTTTTCACGATCCCGATTGCTGATTTGTAGCGTATTCCAAGCTCGATAAGAACTTAAGCTCGCCCAGTATTCGATTTTCTGCGCGGTATTCACTATCTGGGCTTTATAGTAATAAGAATTTTCAGCCGCATCCGAGGCTTCTCGGTGCCAGACGTCATACCCCAAGTTCAGCTTTATCACTTCAGCTTTGGGCGCTTTTTCAGCATCCACTAGGCGATCTGCGAATTCATCGGGAAGCCTGCGGAATTCAGCCTTGAGCGCTTTTTCCGTATCCTCCAAGATTTTTGAAAGAACGGTTTGCAGCTTCCGCGCGAATTCAAAAACGCCTCTCATTTTCTGTGCTTGCTCTTCTTTTCTTTTTCTTAGTTTCTCTCCCGCCGCCTCAATAACGGACAAGACGGGCCTGCGGCCAGCAACCTCATGAACAAGGCCGAGCGCGGACAGCAAACTCTTTTTCTGGCGCTCCGACATAAAGTCAACGAGGGGAGAAAGGTCTCCTGAGTCGGCCTTCTCCAGCACATCCAGATAGCTTTCTCTCAAATCATTGAATATCACGACCGGAAACAGCCTGCTTCTTAAAAAAATCAGATTTGAAACGGCCCTGGCGACCCGGCCGTTCCCGTCCTGAAAGGGATGAATTTGAGTAAAGCGATGATGAATCCACGCCGCTTCAATTTCCGGAGGCACATCTTCATCCTCATGTTTTTGATGAATCTCACACAGACGATCCATTTCAGAGGCGACGTGCTCCGGGGGACAATACTCGTGGATGGTTTCATCTTCGGTAATCGGATTGTTCGACAGGGTCTTCCAGTCCCCTTTTTTCAGCTCGCTCTCAACGTATTGGCCTGTATTGTCCACGGCTGAAACATATTTCTGAGATCTCATCAAAGCGGCGTGAAGCTCTTTGATGTATCCAGTCGTCAATCGACGATTTTGGCCGACGAAATCCATTAAGCCGTCATATACGTTAGCGTGATCTCTTAAAAAACGAATCACCTCTTCTGGAGATTTATCCGTCTTGCCCTTTGGAACAAGATCAAGGTTCAGGCCATGCTCGACGAGCAATTGCGTTGTCCCGCGATCAATCGTATAAACGCGCTCAATCACTCCCGTTTCAATCGACCAGCTTCTTTTCAGCCTTTCGTGAAATTCTTTGAGGGTCTCGGTTTTCTCCAGGGAATGTTTCTGTTCCTGCCAAAGGCCGGACAGGCTCTTCAGCTCCTCGCTGGCCATTTTCGGCCAGTCCGGCGGCAAATCCTCAATAGGTCTCCACTTATACTCAGGCATATATCTTCTCCCCGGCACCATGCTCGTCAACCTAGAATTATGCCATTTCTTATCCCACCGGAGTAAACGGCGGAATTGAAAAACCCCTTAACGCCTTCGCGGCGTTCAATTCAGCGTCCTGGATTGAAAGAGTCACCTGAGCCAGCCCACCCTCTCGGCGACGCGCAGGAGGATGTCCGAGCGGTTGAGAGCGTAGACGTGGAAGTGTCTGACGCCCATCCGCGTCAGCTCCTGAATCTGCGCCGCCGCGAGATCGGCCGATTTTTCCCGGAAAGCGCGCGGATCGTCCTCATAGGGCGCAAGAGCCTCCACGACGCTCCGCGGCACGCTCGCCCCGCATTTGCGGGCGAAGCGCCGCGCCTGGGCGAGGTTGCGTATGGGCAGGATGCCGGGGGCGAGGGGCGCGCTCACCCCCCGCGCGCGCGCCGCCTCCAGAAACCGCTCCCAGACGCGCGCCTCGAAGAAGAACTGGGAGGCCGCGTAGTCCGCGCCCGCCTCCACCTTCTGGACGAAATAGTCCATCTCCCTGTCGCGGTCGGGCGTTTCGGGGTGACCCTCCGGGTAGCAGGCCACCCCTATCGAGGAGAGCCCGCCCATGCGCCTCAGCCACCGCACGAGATCGACGGCGTGGCGAAACCCGCCCGCCGCGGCCTCCTCCCGCGTCATGCCCTCCGGCAGGTCGCCCCGAAGCGCCAGGATGTCGCGGACCCCGTTCTCCCGATAAACGGCCATGAGGCGCGAGAGCTCTGCCTCGCCCGCGCCCGCGCAGGTGAGGTGCGCCACGACGCGGCCGGGGCTTCGCCGGGCGAGTTCGAGCACGAGCTCGAGCGTCCCCTCCCGCGTGGAGCCGCCCGCACCGTAGGTCACCGAGGTGAAGGCGACCTCCATCGCCTTCTGAATCGCGGCCGCCTCGCGCAGGGCGCGCGCCGCGGCTTCGGCGTCCTTCGGCGGGAAAAGCTCGACCGAGACGCTGACTTCCGGAGAGCGGACGCTCTCGACAATCGCCGACAATCCGCCGTCCCTTCGCCGTGGGGAGGCCGCCGCGGGAGCCGCGGAGGCGAAAAAACGGGCGCGGGGCGAATCCGCCCCGCGCCCGCAGGCGTCGAAGCCCCGAAAGCGGGCTAGCCCAGATTCTCCAGCGCCGCGAAGAGCTTCCCGTCGTCGGGCTTCTCCGGGGGGGCGGAGGTCTCCTCCACGTAGGCGACCTTCCCCTCCTTGTCGACGAGAATCACCGCGCGGTTGCTGAAGCCCTTGTCGTTCAGCAGCCCGTAGGCCGCGCACGTCCCCTTGCCGAAGAAGTCGCTCAGCAGGGGAAACTCGATGCCGTATTTCTCGGCCCAGGCGGCGTGGGCGAACGGGCTGTCCACGCTGATGCCGAGCACCTCGCAGTCGGCGGCCTCGAATTTCGCCTTCTCCGCCTGGTAGGCGGGCAGCTGCTCGCTGCACACCGAGGAGAAGTCGAACGGATAGAAGCAGAGCAGCACGTTCTTCTTCCCGCGATAGTCGCTCAGTTTGACGGTGTCCCCCTCGGCGAGGGTTCTCGGAAGCTCGAAGTCGGGCGCGGCGTCGCCTACGCTCAAAGCCATCGGATCGCCCCCCCTATCCGGCGGCCGCGAAGCGCGCGGCGACATTGTCCCAGTTCACCACGTTCCACCACGCGGCGATGTAGTCGGGACGGCGGTTCTGATAGTTCAGGTAGTAGGCGTGCTCCCAGACGTCCACGCCGAGAAGCGGCGCGTAGCCCTCCGTGCGCACGCTCGTCTGGTTGGGCATCTGTTTGATCTCCACCTTGCCCGAGCCCGGCTTCGTGCAGAGCCAGGCCCAGCCGCTTCCCTGCACGGTCGCCGCCTTGGTCGAGAATTCCTTCTTGAAGGCGGCGAAGTCGCCGATGGCCGCCGCCAGGTCGCCGTCCGGCTCGCCGCCGCCGTCGGGGCTCATGTTCTTCCAGAAGATGCAGTGGTTGTCGTAGCCGCCGCCGTTGAAGTTGAGGCCGCCCTGCTCCGGCGAGAGGTTCGAGAGAATGTCCTCGATGCTCTTGCCCTCGAGGTCGGTTCCGGCGATCGCGCTGTTCAGGTTCGTGAGATAGGTGTTGTGGTGCTTCGTGTGGTGAATCTCCATGGTGCGCGCGTCGATGTGCGGCTCCAGCGCGCCGTAGTCGTAATCGAGAGCGGGGAGTTCAAAGGCCATTTTGTCTTCTCCTTGATGGGAATGGAACGTTGTTTTTCGCTCAGATGGAAGCCATCGGCTCCGAGATGCCGCCGGCCTCCCGGAAGCGCCCCTGCCGCACAGACGCCGAAGAATCCCGTAGCCGCGGCCGGACGCTTCCCTCGCGCGAACCCGGGAGAACGCCCCCTTCGCCTCGCCGCCCCTGGATTCAACCCGAGGCGCCATTCTATTTCAGGGGGCGGCCCCGCGTCAATCCTCTCCGGGAGAGCGCATCCGCGCCGCGGCTATCCGGCGGCCTTCGTTCGGTGGACTATCGCTCGCGCGCCTGTCCGCGGTGGAGCCGACGACCGGACTTGAACCGGTGACCTGCTGATTACGAATCAGCTGCTCTACCTGTCTGAGCTACGTCGGCCAGAGGACGCGCCCGCCATTGCCGCGCGAGAGGCATTGAACACGCGCGCGCGGCGCCCGTCAAGCAGCGAGAAGGCGTGGCGCTTTCGCGTCGGGGTTGACTTACCCGGCGGCGCGGCGTAAAGCTTGTCCTTCCTTCGTGCCGCTAGCTCAGATGGTAGAGCAACGGACTTTTAATCCGTAGGTCCAGGGTTCGAGTCCCTGGCGGCACACCACGAATCGCCCCGGGCCCCGCTTGGGTTCCGTTTTCTCCATTCGGGGACGCCTCGCCGATGCGCGCCGGCCCCGCCGCCCGGAGAAGCAAGGCGCCTTGAAGCGCTCCAAGAGACATCGTGATCATGTATGACAATGTCGTAGCCCATAAAATCGCCGAGCAAGATCCAAGCGTTCCCCTGACGAACTTCTCTGCCGTCCAGCCCGATACGGCCCTGGAAAGCCTGAACCTGAACTGGCGAGAAAGAGACTTGCCTCAAAGATTGAGAACGAAGCACGTCCATTGCCTTCACCCCTACCTGGGAAAATTCATTCCGCAAATCGTAGAAATTTTTCTGCGCAAATTTCAGCCGCGGCTGGTCTATGATCCTTTTTGCGGTTCCGGGACGACTCTCGTCGAAGCGAAAACTTTGGGGATTCGCTCGCTTGGAACCGATATTTCCGCCTTCAACGTCCTGCTTTCGCGCGCCAAGACGAGCGATTACGACATCAGGACGCTCAAGAATGAAATTCAGGACATCTTGTTCAGACTTTCCATATTCAAGGAGCAATTCGCCGGTGAGGCGCGCAACGAATATCTGGAGGAATGGTTCTCGGAGCAGGCGAGAAGGGAGCTTCTATGCTATCTGGATTTGATCAAAGATTACGAATATCAAGATTTGCTCAAGATTATCCTTTCCCGCTCCGCGCGCTCGTCGAGACTCACAACCCACTTTGACCTGGACTTTCCCAAGAAGCCGCAAAAAGAGCCCTACGAATGCTACAAGCACGGGCGAATCTGCCGGCCGGTTCAGGAAGCCTACAAATTCCTGAAGCGATACACGATCGATACCTTGCGAAGGATTGAAGAGTTCCATCAACTAAAGCCGGCAGGCGAGGCGGAAGCACTTCACGGAGACGCCCGGGCCATTGAATTGCCGAACGGGATAGACATGGTCTTTACTTCTCCTCCCTACATCGGCCTCATCGACTACCACGAACAGCACAGATACGCCTACGAACTGCTCGGTCTGGAAAACAACGAAGCGAAGGAGATAGGCTCCGCAAAAAAAGGGGCCTCTCAAAAGGCGAAGCGGGAATACATCGAAAGCATCAACGAGGTGCTGTTGCATACGCGCTGCCACATGGCCAAGGACGGGATTATGGCCATCGTGGTGAACGACAAATACGGCCTTTACGATCCTTCCCAAGTCGGCTTCGAGGCCATCGGGAGAGTCGAACGGCACGTGAACCGCCGCACGGGCAGACGCGGCGACGCCTTCTACGAAAGCATCTTGATTTGGAAAAAAGCATGATTGAAAGGGAGACGCGACTTTGCATCAAGGGTTACCTTGAAGGCTTCATCCAAGGCATCATAGACGACAAAGCCAGCGCCAGCTTCGATCCCAGAGAGTTGCGGCCATTCAGAAGCGAATCGAAAAAAGCCGATCTGAAGCCCTTCCATGAGTCTCTGCTTCCGGACGGATTGCTCAGAATAAGCGAATTCGAAAGGTCGTTTTCCACCAAACTGGGAACGACGTTTGAGGAATGCGCCCGGCTCATCGCCCTCGCCCATCACAAGCACGCGGAGAGGGCGTATCGCGTTGCGGGTCAAATTTCTCTTGAAGCCGTCAGGTTCATCGAAGAGACGGTCAGCGCGATAGATTCCGGCGGACTGAAGAGGAGCTACCCAGAACTCATCGAGCAAACGCTCAGGCTTGCGGAGAAGGGGGAGCGCGCGGAAAGGAGCAGCATCGTCGATCTATACATTCTTACGCATGACGACGCGAGAATTTTCATCGAGATCAAGAGCCCGAAGCCAAACAAGGGGCAATGCGTGGAAATCATGGGGCGATTGCTTCAGATTCATGGCCTGACTCATCGGGAATACCCGAAAATCAAGGCGTATTACGCGACTGCCTACAACCCTTACGGTGTTGAAAAGTCAACATATAAGCACAGCTTCGCCCTGAATTATATGGACATGGAAAACGAAGTTCTGCTAGGAAGGGATTTTTGGGAGCTGGTCGGCGGAAACGGGACATACGAGGAAATCCTTGAGATTTATCAGGAGGTAGGACGGGAAAAGGGACCGGCCATGTTCGAGCAGCTGGCGCTCGGGTATTAGCTCCTTATTCACGGACGCGGGCCAAAAGCGACTGAACGAGGCCCATCCGATAGGCCGCCGATGACGCATACGCCATCCCGGCCCGGAGAGAACGCCGGCCCCGCGGCGGCGATGGAGACCGACGATGGATGACGCCGGGAAGAAGACCATGATGGAGCAGATCGCGGCGGCTCGCGGGTGCCGTCTCGCCTGAGGCTTTCCTGAGTCCCGCCCCCGCGCGGATCATAGAGAATTGCGGCGAGGAGGCGGAGGCCATGCTTGCCAGGAGAATCGGCGAGCGCATGGGCATATTCACGGAGGCGGACAGGACGAGCGACCCCGCCGCGGCTCTCCCCGCGCCCGGGGCAACCCGCGCCCCCCTCGGCGCGCGCGATGCGAAGGATGAGCGGACGCGATGAGCGACAAGCCCGAATTCGTCTGGGAAAACCTCAAGGTCGGCATGGTGATCGGCGAGCGCAGCCTCGAGGTGACCCAGGAGATGGCGGACGCCCACTGCGAGGCCGTGGGCGCGCGGCGGGAGCGATACGCGGGCGAATCCCCGACGGGCGGGCCCATCGCGCCGCCGATGCTCTTCATCAACGACCTGCTCGCCATCTACGACGAGAACTACAGGCGGTTCGGCACCATCCACGCCAGGCTGGGCTACCGCTTCCACCGGCCCGCGCGAATCGGCGAGACCGTGCGGCAGAAGGTCACGGTCACGGACTTATACGTCAAGAGGGGGAAGGGCTGGATCGTGAGCGAGCTGCGCGTGACGAGCGAGGCGGGGGCGCTCCTCCTCACCTCCTCGCACGCCTCCGTCCTGAGCCTCACTAGAAGGCACGCGGAAGATGGCTGAGAATTTTCGCGGAATCGAGGCGATGGAGGTCGGCGACGCCCTTCCCGCCTGGACGTTCGAGATGAGCCGGGAGTCCATCCTGAAGTTCAACCGCTACGTCGCCGGCGGGCGCGATACGAAGAACATCCACACGGACGACGCGGCGGCGCGCAGGGCCGGCCTCCCCCGGGCGGTGGCGACCGGCCGCCACCCCGTCGCCTTCATCGCCGAGCTGATGGTCGAGCATCTGGGCGCGGGCTTCCTCGAGGGCGGCGAGCTGGACGTCGCCTTCGTCAAGCCCGTCTTTCCGGGCGACGTTCTCCATCTTTCGGCGACGCTCAGGGAGAAGAGGCGCGAGGGCGGGGAGACGCGCCTCCTCTTCGATGTCGCGCTCGCCAACCAGGAGGGCGCCGCCGTCACGGTCGGGACGGCGGGCGGACGCCTCCCGGCCTCCGGCGCGTAGGCCGCGCCCGATGCGCGCGCGCCGAGGCTCCCTCGACAGCCTCTTTCACCCGAAGTCCTTCGCGGTGGTGGGCGCCTCCTCGAACCTCCGCAGGCTGGGGGGCATCCCCCTGCGCCTCACGATGGAATACGGCTTTCCCGGCCCCGTCTACCCGATCAACCCCGCCCGCGAGGAAATCGCGGGGCTGAAGTGTTACCCGGACGCGGCTTCCCTTCCCGAGGCGCCCGAATTCGTCCTCGTCTGCGCGCCGCGGGACGACGTTCTCCCCGCCCTCGTCCAGTGCGCGGAGCGCGGGGCGCGCGCCGCCGCCGTCATCACCGCGGGCTTCGCCGAAGCCGGCGCGGAGGGAGCGGCGCTTCAGGAGAAGATGCTCGAGCTCCGCGCGGCGTCCGGCATGAGAATCCTGGGTCCCAACTGCATGGGCGTGGTTCACGTCCGCTCGAGGCTCATGGCCACGTTCACCATCTCCATCCGGGAGGACGATCCGCTGGTTCCGGGGGCGGCGGCGGTCGTCACCCAGAGCGGGGCGATGGGGGCGTGCATGCTGACGGGCCTTCAGGAGAGCGGCGCGGGGATAAGCGCGCTCGTGAGTCTGGGCAACGAGGCGGACATCGACTTCGCCGAATGCGTCGAATACTTCCTCGACGACCCCCACACGCGCGTCATCTGCGGGTATCTCGAATCGGTGAAGGACGGCGCGCGCCTCAAGCGCGCCGCCGCCCGGGCGCTCGCGCGGGGCAAGCCCATCGTCCTGCTCAAGGGGGGCAGGACGGAGGAGGGGGCGCGCGCCGCGCGGAGCCACACCGCCGCCATCACCACGTCGAGCGCCGTCTTCCGCGCCTTCGCCGACCAATACGGGATTCACGCGCCGGACTCGATGGACGAATTTCTGGAAGTCGCGGACTTCCTCGTGCGCTCGAAGCCGATCGCGGGAAGCAGGCTGGGCGTCCTCAGCTTCTCGGGCGGGCTGGGCGCGCTCGCCGCCGACCTGGCGGCGGAGGCGGGCTTCGAGCTCCCCGCCCTGGGCGAGGAGGCGCAGGCGAGGCTGCGGGACGTCCTCCCCGACTACGCCCCGACGGAGAACCCCGTCGACCTCGTCTCCGTGATGGTCAGCCGGCCGGACAGCCAGCCCCTGCGCGCGGCGGGCGAGGCGGTGGCTTCGGACGAGGGAATCGACGCCCTGCTCTTCCTCATGGGCATCTACCACCACGCGGGCGAGCGAATCGCGGAGCAGGTGAAGGGGCTGTTCGAGGCGCTGGACGTCCCCTTCGCCTTCGCCTGGCTCACGGGGCCGCGCGAGAGCATCCAGGCGCTCAGGAAGCAGTCCGCGCCCGTCTTCGGCGACTACCCCCGGGCGATTCGGGGGCTGGGGGCGCTTCTCTCCCTCGAACGGGCGCGCGAGGCCGCAGCCTCCCCGGCGCGCCCGATGAACCGCGCGCGGGCGGAGGCGGCGAGGGAGATCATCCGCGGGCATCCGCCCTCGCCTGACGGCTTCTTGCCGCCCGAGGCGTGCGCCGGAATTCTCGACCTCTACGGGATTCCGAGACCCCGGGAAATTCTCGCCGAAACGCCGGAGGAGGCCCTTCGCGCGCGGGAGGAGATTGGGGGCTCCGTCGCGCTCAAGGCCGTATCCCAAAGCCTCACGCACAAGACGGAGGCGGGCGGCGCGCTCCTGGGCCTGGACGGGCCGGAATCCATCCTGGCCGGGGCGCGAAAGCTGCTCGCCCTGGCGCCCGACGCCCGCCTTCTCGTGCAGGAGATGGTCGAGGGCGGCGTCGAGCTGCTCGTCGGCGCGGCGCATGACCCGACGTTCGGCGCCTGCGTCACGGCGGGGCCGGGCGGGATATTCGTCGAGGCGCTCGGCGACGCGGCGCGCCTGCTGCCCCCCTTCGACGCCCGCCAGGCGGAAAGGGCGCTCCTGGGCCTTCGCTCGCGCGCCTTATTCGAGGGCTTCCGGGGCGGGCCGGCCGTTCCCCTCCCGCTCGTATCGGGTATAATCACGAAGATCGCGGACGTGGCGCTCGAACTGGAAGGGGAGCTCGTCGAGATGGAGATCAACCCGCTCATCGCGCGGGCGTCAGATTGCCGCGCCGTGGACGCGCGGATGCGGGCGCGCCCCGGGCGCGGGAGGAAGGGCGCATGAGCGGCAGAATCACCCCCGAAATCCGCGCTCTGGTGGGGCGAAGGCACGGGCCCTACCGCGTCCGCGTCGAGCAGGGGGCGATAGAGAAGTTCGCGGACGCCATCGGCGACCCGAACCCCGCCTACCGGGGTCCCCGGGCCATCGCGCCGCCCACGTTTCCCACCACCTTCCGGCCGAAGGACGCCTATCCCGACCTGCCGCCCGACTTCGGCGACGTGGGGCTTCACGCCTCGCAGGTCTATGAATTCGACCGCCCCCTGCGCGCGGGCGACGAGCTGGAGGTCTCCTTCACCATCAGGAGCGTCACGGAGAAGCCGGGCCGCTCGGGCGATCTCGTTTTCATCGAGCGCGAATACGAATTCACGGACGCGCGCGACGGAACCCGCGCGGGCGGGGGGCGGTGGGTCTCCCTCCGGCGGTTTCAGAAGCGGGGATAGGCGATGAGCCTCCGAAAGGGCGACGCCCTGCCCGAACTCGCCAAGCCGCCCGTGTCGAGAATCCAGCTCGTGAAATACGCGGGCGCGAGCGGCGACTACAACCCGATTCACTTCGACGACGAGGCGGCGCGGGCGGGAGGGCTCCGGGGCGTCATCGCCCACGGGATGCTCTCGATGGGGTTTCTGGGGCAGTTCGTGGAGGCCGCCTTCGGCGCGGGAAGCTGCCAGAGGATCGAGGCGCGCTTTCAGGGCATGGTGAGCCTGGGCGAGGAGATCGTCTGCCGGGGCGTCGTCGCCGAGACGGGCGAGGAGGACGGCCGCCCCTTCGCCGTCTGCGAAATCGAGGCGGCGGACCCGGGCGGCCGCGTGGTCGCCTCGGGCGAGGCGCGCGCCTGGCTGGACTTGAACCCGTAGCGAGAGGATTTTTATGAGACTCAGGGACAGAAACGCCCTCGTCACGGGCGCGGCGCAGGGCATCGGCCGCGCCGTCTGCCTGCGCTTCGCCGAGGAGGGCGCGCGCGTCCTCGCCGTGGACATGAACGAGGAGGCGGGCGAGGAGACGGCGCGCCTCATCCGGGAGGCGGGCGGGCGGGCGGCGTTCCACAAGGCCGACGTGAGCCGGCCGGAGGAGGTCGAGGGCGCGGTCGAGGCGTCGGAGAGCGCGCACGGCCCCATCCGCGTCATGGTGAACAACGCGGGCGTCGTTCGCGCCGCCATGCTCCACAAGATGACCGAGGCGCAGTGGGACGAGGCGCTCGCCGTCCACCTGAAGGGAACCTGGGCGGGGATTCAGGCGGCGGCGAAGCGGATGATTCCCCGCAAAGAGGGGCGCATCATCAACGTCACCTCGGGCGCGGGGCTTCGCGGCACCATCGGCCAGATCAACTACGCCTCCGCCAAGATGGGCGTCGTCGGCGCGACAAAGAGCGCGGCGCGCGAGCTGGGCCGCTACGGCGTCACCGTCAACTGCGTCTCGCCCGCCGCCATCACCCCGATGACGGAGACCATCCGCACCGACGAGCGCTTCGAGTCGAAGTATCTGGAGCGCATCTGCCTCGGCAGGTGGGGGGAGCCGGAGGAAGTGGCGGCGGGCTTCGCCTTCCTAGCGTCGGATGAGGCGAGCTACGTGACCGGCATCGTCCTCCGCATCGACGGCGGCCTGGGGATGTGAGGGGGCGGCCAGTCGCCTGGCCATTTTCCCGATCAGGGGCATCCAATCTTCATTAGGGCCGCCCGGAACCCGTAGGGGCGGTTCGGGAACCGCCCGTTGCGGACGATAACGGCGTTGATTCGGACAACCACAAGGGGTTGTCCCTACGAAATACCCCGCCGTCATTCCGGCGGAAGCCGGAATCCAGAACGGTCGCGTCATTCGAGAAAGACGGGCGGCCGCCCGATCATTCACCTGACCATCGGCGCAGGGTTTCGTAGGGGGCGCATATATGCGCCCCGAACGGATGAGCGCGCGGGCGCGGAGGCGAAGAATATCCACCGGATCGGTTGCGCGCGCGTGGCTTCGCAGGGGCGACCCGTCCGCAACCCGTAGGGGCGGTTCGGGAACCGCCCGTTGCGGACGATAACGGCGTTGATTCGGACAACCACAAGGGGTTGTCCCTACGGATGCGAAACCACCCAACCGTCGCCAGCCTACGCGCGGGGCGCATATATGCGCCCCCTACGAACCCAAAGACCCCGCCCCGTGAAACGCTCGACCCCCGACGCCTTTCGACGCCGGGGGTCTTCCTCGCCATGCCACGCCCCGCCCTGCCAAGCCTGGCCGAGCCATGCCTTGCCCTACCTTGCCGCGCCGTGCCCCGCCTGGCCAAACCTAGCCGTGCCCTGCCGGGCCACGCCTCGCCATGCCTCGAACTGTCAGTTTCTCACGCTTCGCGTCGTTTTCAATGAGCGCGGGGGTAATATATTCGGGCCCCCGCTCCCCTTCCTCGCCAAGCCTCGCCTCGCCAAGCCTCGCCGAGCCCAGCCACGCCTTGCCATGCCCAGCCGAGCCACGCCCCGCCCCGCTAATCCGTCAACGCCTCGATGCTCTCCGTCTCGAAGCGTCCATAGACGCCGGATTTCTCCGGCCGCCAGTCGCCCAGGCCGATGCGGCGGCCGGCGATGTCCAGCCACGCTTCCAGCTGGCTCTGATCGACGAGCTCGTCATCCGCCTCGACGACGAACGCCACCCCCCATTCGTCGAATTTCGCCCGCGTTCGCAGGACGCGGCTGCGCTGGACGACGACGCCCGTCGTGAACTGCGCGGTCTTGGCGAGCGCCTCCGCCGTCGCTCCCATGCTCCTGTCGTAGGAGAACTCCTCGACTTTCTCCACGAGCATCCCCTCGCGCACCTGCGGGCCCTGCTTCAGCTTTCGCGCGCCCGTTTCGATGGCCGCCCTGAGCATGCCTTCCGGGACGGTAGGCCCGCCGTCCGCGTCGAGATAGAGACTGGTGAGGCAGTCGAGCTCCCGGAGCCGGGCTTCGTCGGACTCCGTGCGGTTGCTCCCCCGCTTTCGCGCGATTTCCGCCTTCTCGACGTTGGCAGGGGATCGCGCGTCGAGTCCAGCCGCGCCGTTGTGCATGATGAGCGGTCTGATGCCCCTGATTTTGATTCTGTATCGCATTTCCTCTCCCCTGAATGTTCGCCCGTCCGCCGCCGGGACGCCGGCAGAGGATCGGGCCTCAAGTCGGGCCGCCCCTCGGCGCGTGATGAGCGGCCCAGCATCCCCGGCGTCTCCGCCGTTTCCGACTGCGCCGCGGCTTCCCTGAACGCGGCCATGAATTGATGCGGGTCGCCGCCGTATTTCTCGATGTGGCGGCGCAAGGTGGTCGCCGCTTGATGGCATACCCCGCAAAGCGCGGTGAGATCGTTCGCCGTGAGCTCCCCCGGCTTCGGATACCGCCATGCCCAATGATGCGCTTCCTCGGCGGGCCGTAGTCCGCAGAACTGGCACCTGCCCCCGCTTCGGGCGAAGGCTTCCGCCCGCGCCGCCTCGTAATTCGGCCCGTAGGTCGATTCCTTCATGCGCCCTCCCGAATGAGAAAAACCGAAGATAGCATAAATCGCCCGGCGCGGTGATCCGCAGGGGCGGGGGCTCGCCCCGGCCATTTTCCCGATCATCGGCGGAAGGTTCCGTAGGGGCGGTTCGTGAACCGCCCGTTGCGGATGTCCACGGAAAAACGGGGCGTTCACGAACGCCCCCTACGAAATCAATCGCCGACCTGCGGGCGGGTCGCATATATGCGTGGGACGCGCCTCTTGGCGCGTCACCTACGGAAGCAAATATCCCGCCCCGTGACGGACGCCCCCGCCGCGCGTGGCGTCCCCGGGGCGGGGCTGGTAGAATCGGCGCGGAACCCTTGGATACCCCAACGCGGAAGGACGCGCCCATGAAGGCCATGATCCTCAAGGAGTTCGGCCGTCCGCTCGCCCTGGAGGAGGCGCCCGAGCCGCGCATCGGCCCCCGCCAGGCATTGGTGGAATCGAAGGCGAACGGGCTGTGCGCGACGGATTTGAAGATCGTGGACGGCAGCGTCAGAACCGCCCCCACCCCCCTCATGCTCGGCCACGAGAACGCCGGCGTCGTGCTGGAGACGGGCGCGGAGGTGGAATCCGTCGCGCCCGGGGATCGCGTGGTCGTCGTGAGCAAGCAGACCTGCGGGCGCTGCCGCATGTGCCGCGCGGGGAGCGAGGAGATGTGCCTGAACTCGCCCGGACGCCTGGGGATAGAGCTGGACGGCGGCTTCGGGCAGCTTGTCGCCGCCTCGGAGCGCAGCCTCGTCAAAATCGGCGAGAACGTCTCCCTGGAGGCGGCCTGCCTCATCGGCGGCACGCTCGGCTCCCCGCTCCACGCCATCCGCATGGCGCGGCCCGAGCTCGGCGAGTGCGCGGTCGTGTTCGGGGCGGGCGGCCTGGGGCTGCACGCCCTGCAGATCCTCCGGCACCTGGGGGCGAACGTGATCGCCGTGGACGTGAAGGAGGAGAAGCTGGCGAAGGCGCGCGAACTCGGCGCGTTCGAGGCGGTCAACGCCGCGCGAACCGACCCGGTGAAGGCGGTGATGGACATCACGGACGGCTTCGGGGCGGACGTCGCCCTCGAAATCGTGGGAGGCGCCGCCGTCCCGCCCGTCATCCAGCAGTGCCTGGATCTGCTGCGCCCCGGCGGGCGGCTCGTCATCCTGGGCTACGCCTTCGGCCAGAAAGTGGAGATCGACCCCGCGCAGCTGGTCTATAAATGGATTCAGGTGGTCGCCTCCCACAACCACACCGTCCGCGACGTGGCCGACGCGGCGAGCCTCGTGAACGACGGACGGGTGCGCGCCGTCATCACCGAGGAGGCGCCGATGCCGGAGGCGAACGCGGCGCTCGCCGCCCTTCGCGCGGGGGATCCCGTGGGCCGCATCGTCCTGACGTGGTAGGGCGGGGCGCGGGGCGGCGCGTCAACAGGAGGACGCCGACCAGGAAGGGCATTCGGGGGAGGGAGCATGGGACACCGGATTGAGACGGACAGCATGGGCGAAATCGAGGTTCCCGAGGACAGATACTACGGGGCGCAGACCGCGCGCTCGCTGATTCACTTCCGCATCGGGGGCGACCGCTTCCCCCGGGAGATCATCCGCGCCCTGGGGATTCTCAAGAAGGCCGCGGCGCAGACGAACGAGGAGCTCGGCATCCTGCCGTCCGAGAAGGCCGCCCTCATCGTCCGGGCGGCGGAGGAGGTCATCTCGGGCGCGCTCGACGAGCATTTTCCCCTCGTCGTGTGGCAGACGGGCAGCGGCACGCAGACGAACATGAACGCCAACGAGGTGATCGCCAACCGCGCCATCGAGCTGGCGGGCGGGCGGATGGGGGCGAAGGCGCCGATTCACCCGAACGACGACGTGAACAAGGCGCAGTCCTCGAACGACACCTTTCCCACGGCGATGCACGTCGCGGCGGGCGAGCGAATCAGCGCGCGGCTCCTGCCCGCCGCGGGCGCGCTCCGGGACACCCTCTCGGCGAAGGCGGAGGAATTCCGGGAGATCATCAAAATCGGGCGCACCCACCTGATGGACGCCGTCCCCCTCACCCTGGGGCAGGAGTTCTCCGGCTACGCCCGGCAGCTCGAAAACGGAATCGCCCGCGTGGAAGCCTCCCTCGACGGCCTCTACGAGCTCGCCCTCGGCGGGACGGCGGTGGGAACCGGCCTCAACACGCACCCGGAGTTCGCGGAGCGCGCCGCCGCCAGAATCGCCGAGATGACGGGGCTTCCCTTCCGCAGCGCGCCCAACAAGTTCGAGGCGCTCGCCGCGCACGACGCGGTCGTCTTCGCCAGCGGGGCGCTCAAGACCCTCGCCGCCTCCCTGATGAAGATCGCCAACGACGTGCGGATGCTCGCCTCGGGCCCCCGGTGCGGCGTGGGCGAGCTGCGCATCCCCGAGAACGAGCCGGGCAGCTCCATCATGCCCGGCAAGGTGAACCCCACCCAGAGCGAGGCGATGACGATGGTCTGCGCCCAGGTGATGGGCAACGACGTGGCCGTGAACATAGGCGGGGCGACGGGGCACTTCGAGCTCAACGTGTTCAAGCCGCTCATGATCTTCAACCTGCTCAACTCGACGCGCCTGCTCGCGGACGCCTGCGATTCGTTCGACGTCCACTGCGCCCGCGGCATCGAGCCCGACCGGCCCGCCATAGACGCCCACCTCGAAAACTCGCTCATGCTGGTGACCGCCCTCAACCCCGTCATCGGCTACGACAGCGCGGCGAAGGTGGCGAAAAAGGCGTTCGCCGAGGGAGGCACCCTGCGCGAGGCCGCCCTCGCCCTCGGCCTGCTCACCGGCGAGGAGTTCGACGAGGCGGTAAGACCGGAGAAGATGATCGGGCCGGCGGACTAGGACAAGGGCCGCTTCGCGCGGGCGGGGCGATTGCGCGGAACAAAGCCGCAAATCGCCGGCGGACGGCATCAACGAAACGGACGGCCTCTAGGGACGCGCTGCCAAGCGCTACTTCCTCTCCCGATGCCGCCTCAAAAGTCCGGTTTCAGCAACAATACCACATAAACACGTCCTGGCTTCCAAGCGTTCGCGCGGGGCGGATATGCAATCAGCCCTCCCCGCTCTTCAGGAGCTGGCGCAGGACGTATTGCAGGATGCCGCCGTGGCGGTAGTAGGCGGCCTCGTTGGGGGTGTCGATGCGGACGATCGCGCTGAAGACGACGGGCGCGCCGCCGCCCTCGGGCGCCGCCGTAACCCGCGCCTCCTTCGCCTCGCCTCCGGCCAGCCCCTCGACGTCGAACGTCTCCCGGCCCGTGAGGCCCAGCCCCTCCGCCGTGTCGCCCGGCCTGAACTGGAGCGGCAGCACGCCCATGCCGACCAGATTCGAGCGGTGGATGCGCTCGAAGCTCTCGGCGATGACGGCGCGCACGCCCAGAAGGCTCGACCCCTTGGCCGCCCAGTCGCGCGAGGAGCCCGTGCCGTATTCCTTCCCGCCCAGGATGACGAGCGGAACGCCCGCCTCCCGATACCGCATCGCCGCGTCGTAGATGGGCATGACCTCGCCCGTCGGGAAATGGGTGGTGAAGCCGCCCTCGGTGCCCGGCGCCGCCCTGTTGCGCAGGCGCACGTTCGAGAAGGTCCCGCGCGTCATCACCTCGTGGTTTCCGCGCCTCGAGCCGTAGGAGTTGAAGTCGGCGGGCAGGACGTCGCTGCGCACCAGAAACTCGCCGGCCGGGCCGTCGCGCTTGATGGCGCCGGCGGGCGAGATGTGATCCGTCGTCACCGAATCGCCCAGAAGCGCGAGGCAGCGCGCCCCCTTCACGTCCTCCACCGGGTCGGGCTCCGGCTTCATGCCGTCGAAGTAGGGCGCGCGGCGGATGTAGGTGGACATGTCGTCCCAGGCGAAGAGGCCGCCCTCGGGCGTGGGGATGCCCTGCCAGCGCAGATCGCCCCGGAACGCGCCGCCGTAGCTCCTGCGGAACATGTCCGCCTTCACGTGGCGCATCACGGCGTCCTGAATCTCCGCCCGCGTGGGCCAGATGTCGCGCAGATAGACCGGGCGGCCCTCCGCGTCCTCGCCGAGGGGCTCCTTCGCCATGTCGATGTCCATGCGGCCGGCGATGGCGTAGGCGACCACGAGGGGGGGCGAGGCCAGGAAGTTCATGCGCACCTCGGCGTGCACGCGGCCCTCGAAGTTCCTGTTGCCCGAGAGCACCGCGCAGGCCACGAGGTCGCCCTCGGCCACCGCCTTCGAGACGGGATCGGGCAGGGGGCCCGAGTTCCCGATGCAGGTGGTGCAGCCGTAGCCCACGTTGTGGAAGCCGAGCGCCTCGAGGTGCGGGGTGAGGCCCGCGCTTTCGAGGTATTCCGTCACGACCATGGAGCCGGGCGCCAGCGAGGTCTTCACCCAGGGCTTGACGCTCAGCCCCCGCTCGACCGCCTTCTTCGCCGCCAGGCCCGCCCCCAGCATCACGGAGGGGTTCGAGGTGTTGGTGCAGCTCGTGATGGCGGCGATGACGACCGCCCCGTGCGTCATCTCGTAGGTCTTCGTCCCGTCCCGGACGGCGACCCTGGGGGGGGCGACGGCCGTCCCGCCGCCGGAGTCGCCCAGCATCCCCTCCAGCTCGCGCTCGAAGGCGTCCCTGGCGCCGCTCAGCGCGATGCGATCCTGCGGGCGCCGGGGGCCGGAGATGCTGGGAACCACGGCTCCCAGGTCGAGTTCGAGGGAGTCGCTGTAGATCGCCTCGGGCGCGTCCGCCTCCCGGAACATCCCCTGCGCCCGCGCGTAGGCCTCGACGAGGGCGACCTGCTCCGCCGGCCGGTTCGTGAGCTCGAGATACCGGATCGTCTCCCCGTCGATGGGGAAGATGCCGCAGGTCGCGCCGTATTCGGGCGCCATGTTGGCGATGGTCGCGCGATCCGCCAGGGGCAGGCCGTCCAGGCCCGGGCCGTAGAACTCCACGAACTTGCCCACCACCCCCTTCTCCCGCAGCGTCTGCACCACCGCGAGAACGAGGTCGGTGGCCGTGGCGCCTTCCGCCAGAACGCCCGAGAGCCTGAAGCCCACCACGTCGGGAATCAGCATCGAGTAGGGCTGGCCCAGCATGGCGGCCTCCGCCTCGATGCCGCCCACCCCCCAGCCCAGGACGCCCAGGCCGTTGATCATCGTGGTGTGGGAGTCCGTGCCCACGACGGTGTCGGGAAAGGCGCGGAGGACGCCCCCCTTCTCGTCCGTCCCCACCACGGGCGCGAGGAATTCGAGGTTCACCTGGTGGACGATGCCGGTGTCCGGCGGCACCGCCCGGAAGTTGTCGAACGCCCCCTGCGCCCACCGGAGAAAGGCGTAGCGCTCCGTGTTGCGCTCGTATTCGAGGCGCGCGTTGTTCTCGAGCGCCGTCGGCGCGCCGAACTCGTCCACCTGGACGGAGTGGTCGATCACCAGATCGACGGGCTGGAGGGGGTTGATGAGGTCGGGGTCGCCCCCCAGCGCCTTCATGGCGTCGCGCATGGCGGCGAGGTCCACCACGACGGGAACGCCCGTGAAGTCCTGGAGGAGGACGCGGCTGGGCATGAAGCCGATCTCCTTCGCCGGGTTCTCCCTCGCGTCCCAGGAGGCGAGCGCCTCGACGTCCGCCGCGCGCGCGGAGCGTCCGTCCTCGCTTCTGAGGAGGTTCTCCAGCAGCACCTTCATGGCGAAGGGAAGACGGGCGACGTCGCCCCTGTCCTTCAGGGCGTCGATCCGGTAGATCTCGTAGGTTTTCCCGTCCACGTCGAGCGCGGAGCGGGCGCCGAAGCTGTCGTTCATGGCTCACCTCGCTCGATTCGGGCGGACGCCGCGCCTCCCCCCGAAAGCCGCCGGGAAAGCGGAGCCGCCGCCTCAGGCGCCCGCCTCGCCCGAAGCCGCCGGAGGGCGAATCGGGGCGAGGGCCGCCGCCTGCTGAATCATATCGGGTTAAAGAAAAAACGAACCTTCCACTCCGCCATCATACCACAGACGCGCGGGCGGGACGAGGGCGGCCGGGGCGCGAGGACGGCTCAGGCCTCCTTCACGACCATGTAGGTGGCCGAGGCGAAGCAGACGAGCCTCTCCGCGTCATCGAGAATCCGCACCTCCCACACCGAGGTCTTTCGTCCCAGGTGGAGGGCCTTCGCCTCGCCGATGATCGCGCCCTCCGAGACGGGGCGGATGAAGTTGACCTTGAGCTCCACCGTCGCCATTTCCGTTCCGGCCGGGCGGCTCACGTAGCTGCCCACCCCGCCCGCGGCGTCGGCGAGGCTCGCCAGCGCGCCGCCGTGCGCGATCCCGAAGGGCTGGAGCAGCCTCGGCTCGAGCGGCATCCGGAGGCGGGCGAATCCCCTTCGGGCGTCGAGAATCTCGAAGCCCATGAGGTCGTTGAAATTCCCCCGCCAGCGCGACCGGAATACCCGCTCGACCTCCTCCCTGCTCCAGGACTTCTCCATCGGCGGCCTCCGGGCGCGCGTCCGCCCCGCCGGAGGGGCGAGAATGCGCGCGGCGGATGAAAGGGATGACCCGAAGACGCTCCCGGGGGGATCGACACCGGCCGAAGCCGTTCGCCCGCTCGCGGGAGCGAAGGCGCGCTCAGCCGAAGATCTGCGTCGGCACGCGCCCCCAGGCGGACGGGTCGGTGAGGATGCCGCCCTCCGCCTCCTCGTAGGAGAAGAAGAGGATTTCGGTTTCCGTCTTCGCGCCCTTCTTCTCCAGGCGCCGCACGGTGATGGTCGGAACGTGGACGCCCAGCTCGAAATTCTTCGCGTGGCTCACCGAAACGCCCGCCCCGAACTTGGCGGCGCAGCGCTCGAGCTGCTCCCTCGTCGTCCGCACCCGCCCGTCGGCGAGAATCTCCCCGCCGAAGTTCTCCGTGAGATCGACCGCAAAAACGTCCGGCTCCAGCATGATGGCGCGTTCTCCCCTGAATTTTCCCGGTGAAAGAAGCCGCGGCGCGCCCTCCCGAAAGCGGCGCGCGAGCGCGGAGTCTAGCAGAAGGAGGGGGCGGGCGAAAAGGCCGGGCGCGCGCGCCTACCAGTCCCAGAAGAGCGTGTAGGCGCGGCCGGTGACGGGGCGGCGCTCCTCCCATTCGAGGCGGGTCCGCCCCGTCTCGCCCAGGACGCGGGGATAGACCCTTCGCTTGTTGAAGCTGTTGGACGCCCCCTGGGACTCCTCGCGCCGCGCGCCCGCCACCTTGCGCCCGGCGGGCAGGAGGACTTCCAGGCGAAACGCCTCGGTGGGATACCCCACCACGAGGGTGACCCATTCGTTGCGCGCGGTGAAGGCGTCGCGCAGGCGCGCGCGGTGGCGCAGCTCGAACGCCTCCCCCTGGCGAATCGGCTCGGGCAGGGGGAAGCTGGCGGAATAGTCCGCCCCCCCCGCCTCCTCGACGCGGCGCTCGAGCGGGGTCCAGCCGCCCTCCCCGCCCTCTTCCTCCCGGAGGAGCCGGTAGTCGTAGGAAGCCTCGCGCGCGCCGCTTCCGGTGTGGTAGCGCGTCCTGAGCTGCGTCAGACGCCTGAGCGCCGCGCACCGGCGAACGCTCTCCATGCGCGCGCGCGCGCCCTGAACGTCCTCTATCACGTAGGAGCGGACGTTCAGCAGCACGCGGTAGTCGTAGGCGCCCTCCTCGCCGGCCGCGTCCGAAGCCGGGGCGTCCGGCGCGGGCAGCGCCTCCTCGACGCGCCGCAGGCGCGCCTCGAGCGCGTCCATCTTCCCCGAAAACTCCTCCTGCCGCGCGAGCATGGAGGAGACGCCGCTGGAGAGCGCGTCGAGCAGGCTTTTCAGCTCGGAATCGCTCGCCGCCATGTTCGCCCATCCCCCTGAGTCCGCGCTCGCCGCCTTCCTCCCTCCGGCGGGCGTCGGGGAGAGTGTATAGCAACATCCCCCGCGCCCGCCAACCAGCCCGCGGAGCCGCGCCTACGGCCCCTCATTCATGGACAACCATCCCCGTAGGGGCGGTTCGCGCGCCGCCCGCATTCCCGAATCCTCGGCGGCGACGAGGGCGGCTCGCGCGCCGCCCCTACGAAACCATGAAACCGCGCATGGATTGACCGGGAACGCCCGTTCGCCGCCGCGCGCCCCGGTTCCGGATTCCGGCCTTCGCCGGAATGACGGGTTTTGCGGCGGCGCGCGCCGGAGGGGAAATCCTCGTTGCCGTCTCGATGTTGTTCCCTGTCAGATCGAAGGGGCACCGGGGTTGGCCCTTTCGCCGTCATTCGCGCATTTCGATTGTAGGGGCGGTTCGGGAACCGCCCGCGCCGCAAACGGGAACGGCGCGGGACGCATGAATGGAAACGCTCTCGCGTTTCACCTACGAAACCATGAAACCCGCATCGCCCCCCGCAGGGGGCATCCCCGGCCGTCATTCCGGCGAAGGCCGGAATCCAGGGTTTGGTTTATGACCGCCCCGCCGGGACGATTCCTCCGCCCCGTCGGAATCGATCGCGCATTTGCCCGCATTTGCGCCTGTCGGGCTTCCCCGAGAATGCGCGAGAATCCGCCGCGAGAGGGAGGAGGCGAACGCATGGACTTCGGGAAGCGGATGATGACGAAGGCGAAGGCGTGGGTCAGGGCGTTTTTCGTCCCGCGCCGTTCCCGCGTCGTCAATCTCGGCGAGGAGGCAAGATTGCGGAATCCGGGGGTTGTCGTCCGGCGACGGGCGATTCGCGAATCGTGGGGCTGCCCCGATGAAGGGTCGCCCCTGCGCGTTTCAGGCGCGACGCGCGCGCTCCGTTCGCGCCATGATGAAAACGATTCCGTTTTCGACAAAATCCGACAAATTCACGGCCTTATCCCGCAAATTCACGCCTTTTTTCGACAAATTCAAGACCCTTCGGAGCGCGGAAAAAATATCAAGTCATTGAAAATAAACGGATTATATGGATCAAGAGGCTCCCGGAGAGGTCATTTCACGCGGCCGCGGCGTTTGCGCGCATCTGCCCGCATCCGCGCATGGAACGCCCGGCCGTCTTGCCGCGCCCGGGGTTTCCTGCTACATATCCCTCTCCGAAACGGAAGCATTCCCATCGCCTGCGGGGAGGAGCGGGGCGCGGTGTCGAACGAGGAGATCATCGACGAATTCATCGAGAAGACGGCGGCGCTGAACGGACGAAAGGTGCGCGAGCGCGAGGCGTGGAACAACGAGGCGAGCGCGGACGCCATCCGCCACTTCGCCTACGGCATCGACGACGACAACCCGCTCTGGCTGGACGCGGAATACGCCTCGCGCACCCGGCACGGAACCCTCCTCGCGCCGCCGGCGTTCCTGGCGTCGGCGCTCTACCCGATTCTGCACGGCGCGCCCATGGCGGCGCCTCTCTCCTCGCTCATCGGGGGCGTCGAATACGAGTGGAGCAGGACCATCCCGGTAGGCGCCAGGCTGCGCGCCGAGTCCATCCAGAAGGACTCATACGTCAAGACGAACAGGGCCGGCCGCCGGCTCATCTTCATCATCTCCGAATGCAGCTACTGGAACGAGAAGGAGGAGATCGTCGGCAGGGCGACGGGCACGATGATCCGCGCCCCCCAGGAGGGGAACGCGCTTCTCTACGACAGGCCGATCAAGAAATACGACGAGGCGGAATGGCGGGAGATCGAGAGCGCCTACGAGGCCGAGGAGCGCAGGGGCGGCGAGAAGCGCCGCTTCGGGGACGTCTCCGTGGGCGACGAACTCCCGTCCATGATTCGAGGCCCCCTCACCATCGGCGACATGGTGGCCTGGAACGCGGGCAACGGCCCCTCCTACAGGGCGGGCAGGCGCGGCTACCTCGACCTCGGGAAGGCGCCGCACAACGCCGTCCTCATCCCCCAGATCGGGATGCGGGTGAAGAACTCCCAGCAGCACGAGGACTTCAACCTCGCCTCGGGGCGCGGGATGCCGGGCCCCTTCGACAACGGCGTCATGCGCTTCGCCTGGGTGAGCCCCTTCATCACCAACTGGATGGGGGACGACGCCTTTTTGGAAAGCCTCTACGTCCAGGTGCGCCGCCCGATGATCTACGGGGACGTCATCCGGCACGCGGGCAGGGTGGTCGAGAAGAACGAGGCCGACGGCACCGTCAAGGTCGAGATTGCCGGAAAAAACCAGGAGGGCGAACTCGCGACGGCGGGCCGCGCCGTCGTCCGCCTCCCCGCGTGAGGCGCGAGGCGGCGAAGCCATGACGCGGGACGGGCTGAGGCTCTTCTACGCGGAGGCGCGGGCGGTTCGGGAGGGGCGCGCCGCCCTGGGGCCGGAGGAGGCCGCTCACGCCAGCCGCGTTCTCAGGATGAAGCCGGGCGAGGTTTGCCGCGTGGCGACCGAGGAGGGCCGCGAATACCTCGTGAGATGGACGGAAGTCTCCGCCGCCGGATGCGCCGGCGAAATCCTCGAGCGCCTGCCCGCGAGACCGCCCTCCCCCCTTTCGATTTCGCTCGGCCTGCCGCTGCTCAGGGGGGAGCGGTTTGAATGGACGCTTGCGAAGGGCTGCGAGCTCGGGGTCTGCGCGTTTCATCCGCTCGCGCTCGATCGGTGCGAGGCCAGGGTGCGGGAGAAGAAGAGCGCCGCGCGCCTGGGCCGCTGGCGGCGCGTCATCCTGGAAGCCTCCAAGCAGTGCGACCGCGTCCCCCCGCCCGAGGCGCGCGACCCGGGCGGACTGGACGACTACCTGGACGCGACGAGGGACTGCGACCTCAAGCTGATGGGCTTTCTGGGAGAAGGCGCGGGTTCCCTCGAGCAGGCGCTCTCACAGGCGCGCGATCGCGCGAATGGCGAGCCGCTTCGGGCCGCGCTCCTGACGGGCCCCGAGGGAGACTTCACGGATGAGGAATCCCGCCGGGCGATGGACGCGGGCTTCGCCCCGGTATCCCTGGGGCCGAGAATCCTGCGGGCGGACACGGCGCCCCTCGCGCTCGCCGCCATCGCGCAGCACGTCCTGGGCGACATGGGCTGACATGCCGCTCCCCCGCCTGACGCCCCATCGCTTGACGCCTCCCCCGCCCCGTCCCAGGCCGCGGCTTTCCCCGCTTCAGGACGGACGCTTCCGATGAAGATCATCATCGTGGGGAGCGGCGGGCGCGAACACGCCCTGGCCTGGAAGCTGGGCCGCAGCCCGGAGGTGGACGAAGTCGTCTGCGCCCCCGGAAACGCGGGCACGGCGCGCGTCGGGCGCAACGCGCCGGTCGGGGCGGAGGACGTCGCGGGCCTCGTCGCGCTGGCGAGAGAGGAGAAGCCCGGCCTCGTCGTCGTCGGCCCCGAAGCCCCCCTCGCGCTCGGTCTCGTGGACGCGCTGGAGGCGGCCGGCGTCCGCGCGTTCGGCCCCTCGGCCGCGGCCGCCCGCATCGAGGCGAGCAAGGCGTTCTCCAAGGCGCTCATGGACGAGGCGGGAATCCCCACCGCCGCCTACGGGGTATTCGAGGAGGCGGAGGAGGCCGGAAGCTTCGTCTCGGAGCGCGGCGGCGCCTGGGCGGTGAAGGCGGACGGGCTGGCCGCCGGCAAGGGCGTCCTCCTTTGCCCCGACCCTCCGAGCGCGCGCGAGGCCATCTCCCGAATCATGGAGGAGAGGGCGTTCGGCGAGGCGGGCGCCCGATGCGTAGTGGAGGAGTTCCTCGAGGGCGAGGAGGCGAGTTTCCTCGCGTTCGTGGACGGCGAAGCCGCGCTCCCGATGGCCTCCGCCCAGGATCACAAGGCCGTCGGCGAGGGCGACGTCGGGCCCAACACGGGCGGCATGGGCGCGTACTCTCCCGCTCCGGCGCTGTCGGGCGCGCTCGAGCGCAAGGCGCTCGAAACCGTCATCCAGCCCGCCGTCGACGCCATGGCGAGAAGGGGAACCCCCTACAAGGGGGTTCTCTACGCCGGCCTCATGGCGCGGGGGGACGACCTGAAAGTCCTGGAATTCAACTGCCGGTTCGGCGACCCCGAATGCCAGCCGCTCCTCATGCGCATGGAGGGGGACTTGCTGCCCCTCCTCATCGCGTGCGCGGAGGGCGGGCTGCGCGGAATGAAGGTGGATTATTCGGAGGACGCCGCCGTCTGCGTCGTCATGGCCGCGGGCGGCTATCCGGACGCCTACCGCAAGGGCGACGTGATTCGGGGAATCGACGACGCCGACGCCCTGCCCGGCGCGCGCGTCTTTCACGCCGGAACGGCGCTGAACGACGCGGGCGAGGTGGTGACCGCGGGCGGCCGCGTGCTGGGCGTCACCGCGCGAGGGGCGGACGCGCGCGCCGCCATCGCGCGCGCCTACGAGGCGAGCGACCTCATCCACTGGGAAGACGCCTACTACCGAAAGGACATCGGCGCCAAGGCGCTCAGACGCCCTGGCTGAGCGATGGCGGCGGCCGCCGCCTGAAAGCCCTCACCCCCGCCCGAAGCGAGCGGCGCAATCCGCCTCCGCGGTCAGGGGCCGCGCTTCACCCACGGAAATTTGTCATCGAGGCCCGGCCACGTCTCCCGGATGGCGAAAAAGCAGATGCCTATCCAGATGGCCAGCCCCAGGTCGAAGCCCTCGAGTATCCGCATCATCCAGACGAAATCGAACGCGCCCAGAACGATCGCCGCGAGGTAGGCGCACCACGTGAACCCGCGCCAGGCTCCCAGCCCGAACAGGGCCAGGGCGGCGCCTCCCGCCAGCGTCGGCCAGCCGTAGCCCACCCTGCCCGGCTGATTCGTCCAGAGCGCCGACGCGGTGAAGGCGAGCATCAGCAGCGCGACCAGCAGCGCGACCCGCGCCGCGCGCCCGGGGTCGAACGCTCTCTCCCCGCTTCCGCCGGATTCGCTCATCGTCCTCTCGCTCTGGAAGGGCCGCGCCGCGCGAAGGAAGGCTACGGCATCCGCCTCCCGTTGCCTAGCCGCTCCCGCGTGTGATGTAATCGGGCGGATGAAATCCCTTGTCATCTTTCGAGGAGGACGCGCTTTGAAGGCGATGGTGCTGAGAGAGCCGGGAAAACCCTTCGTCGAGGAGGAATATCCGGACCCCGAGCCCGGCCCCGGCGAGGCCGTCGCGAAGGTGCTCGCCTGCGGCGCCGGGCTGACGATCCACCACGCCCGCATGGGGCGGGTGCCCGGGGTGGAGTATCCCCTCGTCATCGGCCACGAGATCACGGGGGTGATCACCGCCGTGGGCGCGGGCGCGGAGGGGCTCGGGGAAGGCGACGCGGTGACCGCCTACTTCTACGTCACCTGCGGCGCCTGCAAATGGTGCCGCGTCAACCGCGAGACGCTGTGCGAGAATTTCGCGGGCTACGTCGGCCGCCAGGCGCAGGGCGCCTACGCGGAATACATCAAGCTCCCCGCGCGAAACTTCCTCAAGCTCCCGGCGGGGCTCGACCACGAGAAGAACGCGGCGGAGGTCTCCGTCATCTGCGACGCGATAGCCACCCCCTACAAGGTGACGAAGCGCGCGCGCATCGCGCCGACGGAGACGGTGGCCGTCATGGGCGCGGGCGGCGGCGTGGGAATCCACATGGTGATGATGGCGAAGTGGGCGCACGCGAGCGTCATCGCCGTGGACGTCGAGGCGAACAAGCTGGGCAAATGCCGCGACGTGGGCGCGGACGAGGCGGTGGACGCCTCGCGGGGGGACGTGGCCGGCGCGCTGCTCGACCTCACGGGGGGGGCGGGCGTGGACGTGGTGATCGATTTCGTCTCCTCCTCCGCCACGCTGGAGGCGGGCGTCCGAGCGCTGGGGCGCGGCGGGCGTCTGGTCGCCCTGGGCGGCACGGGCCAGCCGTTTCAATCCGCGGCGCGCGATCTGGTGCAGAAGGAGCTGGAGCTTCTGGGCAGCCGATACGCGACGAAGCAGGAGGTGAAGGAGTCGCTCGACATCGTGGCGCGGGGCGACGTCTGGCCCGTGGTGACGGAGACCTACCCGTTCCGCGTCGATGAGGTGGAAAAGGTCCACGAGCGGCTGGAGCGCGCCGCCGTCACGGGCCGCGCCGTCATCGTGATGGACGAGGCCTGAGCGGCCGGCGGGCTAGTTGACGATCTCCCACTGCCCGTCGGGCCGCCGGCAGGCCGTCCCGTAGGCGCTCTCCTCCCTGCCGTCCACCACGACCGTCTGCTGGAATTCGCGGCAATACTGGTCGCGCTCGTTCTTGAAGGCGGGCTCCGGCACCACCACGCCGCACGCGCGCCCGCCGGAGACGCGCCAGATGGTTCGCGTGCCGGAGGGCCGGCTTTCGAGCGCGTATTGCGTGGCGCCGGCGAGCCGGTATCTCGCGGCCTCGTCGAGCTCCCGCCCGACGCCCGAGCCCACGCCCGCGCCGATGATCGTCCCCAGGAACATCGCCAGCGCCTTTCTTCCGCCCCCGTCTCCGATTTGATAGCCGACGGCGGCGCCGCCTATCGCGCCCAGCAGCGCCAGGAGACCCTCGTGATCCGGCGCGCGGGACGCGCAGACCGCCTCGACGTAATATCCCTCGCCGCCGTCGTGGGAATGCCCGACGCGCCGGTGGACGTGGTCGTCATGCGCGTGGTGATGATGAAGATGGACGACGGGCGGGCTGCGCCAGAGCGGATATACGAAGCGCGGGCCATGCCAGAACGAATAGTGAACGAAATGCCGGCGCCAGTGGCGTCGCCCATGCTTGCGGCCGGCCTCCGCCAGGTCGTTGATCGCGAAAACGCCCGCCATGACGCTCAAGACGAAGATGATTCCGAAGCGCCTCATTCGTCCATCCCCCCTGGGTATTCCCGCCGCTTGCCGCGCGCCGCCCCTGCTCTACCAAAAATTCCCGAACAGGGAAACTGTCCTGATTGTATCATTCAACGAGGCCGGATTCCACCCCTTTTCAAGCCGTTGACGCGAGGAGCGCGCCCCGCTTCCGCCCGTGCCGCGCCCCGGGGATCAACCCGGCGCGGGCGCGCTCACCCGACTTCGATCAACAGCCGGCAGTGGTCGCTCGGTCCCCATTCGTCCACGCCGTTCATGGCGCGAACGGAGACGCTCTCGTGAAACCCCCGGGAGGCGAAGACGTAGTCGAGTTGATGTTGGGTACTGTGAAAGGTCGGGACGTTCCGCGTGTCTTTCGGCACGCCCTGCGGCGGAGGCTCCGCGCGCCTTCCGCCTGTTCCGTCTGGATGATATTGGGGTCCCATGAACTCGAGACCCAGCGCGTCCATCCGCTCGAATATCGTACGATCCCGCGCCGGGAGCGCGAGCGTGCTCTTCTCCGTCGCGCCACGAATCGTGTTGAAGTCGCCCGCCGCCAGAATGCGGTGGGTCGAGGGATCCGTGTCGCCGATGAACGCGGAGATATCCGAGATGACCCGGTGGGCCGAGGCGTCCTGATAGCCGACGAACCACTTCGTCGGAACCTTCGGCTTGAGCCAGGCCGCACACAGCGAGAACGCTATGAACGGCTCTCCCTCTCCCTCCTCCGGAGTCACCCGGGCGGCCGCGATTGTCCCGATCTCGCTGACCGCGATTTCATCACACTTCACCGCCGCGCTGTTCAGGAAAACTCGCTTGAACCATTCGACCTCGACCCGGTCGGAGAGTTTCACGACCGCCGCTCCCCATTTATGCGCTTTCTGGCCAAAGAGATCTGCATCCCACGGCTCCCAGGGGGCTTGCGGCCCACACTCGACCGAATGCCCCAGATCGGGCGGCCTGCCCGCCTCCTGCAGCAGGGCAACATCCGCGTCCATCTCCAGCAGCTCCTCCCAAGACTGCCTTTTGTTTTGTTTGATATTCCAGCAGACGACTTTCGTCATAGCGCGCTCCGGTTCTTCTCATCCGCAGGCTCCGGCGGCCTTGCGCCGGGTCTTCGGACATTCGCCTTCGTTCATTCGCGCCGGCCAGCATAGCCGAGCGAAGCCGCCCGAACAACCCGGGAGCCGCCCCGGGGCGGATGGCCCGATGCTTTCCCGTCCCGGGGAGGACGGCCCCGCCCGCGCTTTGAAGATGCGCGCCGCGCGCGTAGAATCGCCTTTACGCGAGATCACGAGACCATCCGGGAGGTCGGACAGACATGAGCGAGGGCGTTCCGTTCGAGAAATGGGAAGTCGGGAGCAGGCTCATCACCCGGGGAAGAACCATCACCGAGACCGACGTGGTGAGCTACGTCAACCTGGTGGGCTACGCGGAGAGCCTGTTTCTCGACATGGAATTCCTGCGGGAGCAGGGCCACGAGAAGCGCATGGCGCCCGCCCTGTTCACCTGCGCGATCGCGGACACGCTCATCGTCCAGACGGGCGTTCTGCGCGACTACGCGGTCGCGCTCCTGGGGGTGGACGGCCTCGCCGCCCGCGCGCCCGTCTACGTGGGCGACACGCTGAGGGTGGAGGTGGAGACGACGGCGGTTCGCCCCTCGAGGAGCCGGCCCGACCGGGGCGTCGTCTCCACGCATCAGCGGGTGATGAACCAGAGGAGCGAGGTCGTCCTCGAATACGACGTGAAGCGGATGCTGCTCAGAAGCGCGCCGTAGCCGGCGCCGCGCCCCTACAGCCCGAAAAACGCCCTGGCCGTTCCGCTCCAGACGCTTTCCGCCTCCTCGGGGGAGAGCGCCAGCCCGTTCACCAGATCCACGTGCCGCTTCACGGGAACCCAGGGGGCGTCGCTGGCGAACATGACGCGCGAGGCGCCCATCTCCTTCAGGGCGAACGCGAGCGCCGTTTCGGAATGGACGACGGCGTCCGTATGGAAGCGCTCGAAGTAGGCGCTCGGCGGCCGGGCGATGCAATCCCCCTCCTCCCGGTAGCGCGCGCTCAGGCTGTCCACCCGTCCGATGAACAGGGGGAGCGAGGCGCCCCCGTGCGGCAAAAGCGCCTTCAGGGTCGGGTGGCGCTCCAGAACCCCGCCCAGAATGAGCCGGAGCGCGGCCAGGCACTCGTCGAACATGAAGCCTATGAGCGGCCCCAGCCAGTAATCCCGATACTGGGGCGCCGAGGGGGAGGGGCCCGGGTGCAGGACGAGAGGGACGCCGCGCTCCGCCAGAAGCGCCCACAGGGGCTCGTGGGCGGGATCGTCGATGCGGCGCCTCCCGCCCACGTAGGCGAAGACCTGCAGGGCGACGAAGTCCAGCTCGTCCGCGCAGCGCTCGAGCTCACGGCAGGCCGCGTCCACGTCCCCGAAGCCGAGCGAGGCCACGCCCCGAAACCGCCCCGGGTGGCGCGCGGCGGCCTCGGCCAGGCCGTCGTTGCCGATGCGGGCGAGCTCGTCCGCTTCCTTCGGGCTCCTCGCCAGGTCCGGGCCCGGAATGTTCAGGCTGATGAGGGCGAGGTCTATTTCCTGCTCGTCCATCTCGGCGAGCTTGAGGGAGATGTCGAGGGCGGGAGCGCGCATCGGGAGCTTCTCGTCCGGACTCGCCCACGCCCACCAGAAATCCCCGGCCTTCTCGTAGCGGGGAAAATCCGAGCGGGCGGCGAGCGCCTTGACGTAGGCCGGCGGTACGTGATGGGTTTGAACGTCGACGCGCATGGAATCCTCCTGAAGCGCGGGGGGGTCTGACGCGCGGAAATTATTCCCCCGAAGCGGTTCGGACGCAAACGAGACGAGGAGGCGATTGTGAAAACGACAGGCGTGGCCGTCATCGGCGCGGGAGGCATCGGAACGCTCAGGGCGCACTCCTGCGCGCAGATTCCCCAGGTGGACTATCTCGCGGTGTGCGACATCGTCCCCGAGAAGCTCGACCGCCTGGCGGAATCGGTGCGCGCGGACGCGGCGACGGAGAAATACGAGGAGGCGATACGCGATGAGCGCGTGGGCGCCGTCATCGTCTCCTCCGATGAGGAATACCACCACGGGCCCGCCGCGCTGGCGGCCGAGCTCGGCAAGCCCGCGCTCATCGAAAAGCCCTTCGTCCTCGATCTGGACGAGGCGGACGACATTCTGGCGAAGGCGGAGAAGTCGGGCGCGGAGGTTTTCGTGGGCTACACCCAGCGCTACCGGAGGCGCTTTCTGCTGGCGAAGCAGGCGGCCTTCGCGGGGCAGCTGGGCGACATCGTGATGGCGCTCGGAAAAATCTACGTGACGCGCGCCGTGGGCGAGGCGGTGGCGAGGCGCTCGCCCAACACCACGCCCTCCGTCAACACGCTCACCTACATGGTCGATCTGATTCTCTGGTACATGGAGGGGAAAAGGCCCGTCGAGGTCTATGCCCGCTCGGCGAGCTTCGTGTTCAAGAAATACGAGCGCGACGACTTCCAGTGGATGATCGTCACCTTCGACGACGGCAGCGTGGCCACGCTGGGCACGAGCTGGCTCCCGCCCCACCACTGGCCCGCCTACACCGCGACGATGGAAATCGACCTCCAGGGAACGAAGGGCTCGCTGAACGTGGACGACGCGCACCGCGACGTGATTCTCGCGCCCGAGGAGGCGATTCCCTGCCCCTACACGCCCGAGCATCAGGTGAACGTGGCCTTTCTCGGGTCCGCCATGCCGGGAGACTTCGTGATGGGCGAGTTCTTCGGCCCCATGAAGGAGGAGACGGACGCCTTCGCGCGCCGCGTTCTGGGCATCGGCGGCGTGGGACTCGCCACGGGCGCGCACGCCCGAGAGGTGCTGGCCCTCACCATGGCGGCGGACAGATCGTGCAGGGAGGGAAAGCCCGTAGAGCTCTAGGAGCGAGAGGGAGGAAGCGCGGCGGCCGCTCCTTCCCTCGCCGTATCGGGCGGAATCAGCGCGCCATCAGGCTTCTGATCTGCGCCTCGAGCGGCTCCGTCCCAAGCCGCCCGAAGCCGAGATGGCGCGAGAGGGCGTCGCCGTCCCGGCGCTGGCCGTCCCGCCACAACTCCGTCAGGAACGCGCCGCTCGCCTCGCTCGCCCACCACCTGCGGCCGAACCTCCCCTTGAGCGTCTCCGACAGCTGCGCCTGGAGCATCCAGGCCCGGAGATAGTTCGCGCAGTAGAAGAACGGGTCCACGTCGTCGAGCCAGGAGGCCTCGGGAAACTCCACCCCCGTGGCCGCGCCCAGCTTCTCCCGATAGAGGTCGGCCTTGCCCGCCAGCTCCGCGCCCCGGTGAAGCGCGAGCTCGTAGTCCACCTTCGCCGCGTAGCGCCTCAGCATATACAGCTCGAAAAGCGCGTGACGGCGCAGAAACGCCGCGTAGTCGGACGCCTCCCCGCCCAGGGCGTCCGCCAGCCAGAGCGGCTCCAGCAGAAGGTGGTCGAAGAGCATGGCGAACCCCTCGGTCACGGAGTTGTCGCCCAGGCGCCTCGCCTCGAAGCCCGCGTCTTCCGCCACGCCCGCGAAATGCAGGGCGTGGCCGAGCTCGTGCCAGAAGGCGCGGTAGTCGTCGTGCCCGCCCCGGGGCCTGATGACGAGATACACCTCCTCCGGCGCGCGCACGGCGGCGCAAAACGCGCGGGGGCTCTTGCGGGGGCGCTCCTCCACGTCGAGGCGCACCCTGCCCTCCGCCAGCAGGTCGAGGCCCATCGCCGCGCAGATCTCTCTCGCGGACGACTCCATCTTCTCCGCCGGGAAAAGGCCGTCGAACGCCGCGCCCCGGAAAAGGCGAAGGGCGTCGTGGCGGCGCGCGGAGGAGACGGGAACGCCCTCCCGCCGCAGCGCCTCCTCCATCGCCTCGCCGTAGAGCGTCTCCGTGCGGCCGAGAAACCGGCGCATCTCATCCCGCACCGGCTCCAGCGGATAGGGCTTGAGCTCCGCCATCATCCCCAGATAGCCGCCGAAGCCGAGGCTTTCGGACATCCCGTGGGTGACGCGGTGGATTTCCTCCAGAAGCCCGTTCTTCTCCCCCAAGGCCTCCGAGCGGGCGTTTTCCAGAAACGTCCGCCTCGCCCTGTCCGGCTCGTTCAGGAGCGCGACGGCGCTCCCCCGGTAGGGAATCTCCTCGCCCGAGGCCGTCCTCACCATCGCGCGGGTCTCGAAGCGAAGCGCCCGATCGCTCAAATCCCCGCACGCATGGCGGATCGCGCCGAAGACCAGAAAGCCGAGCAGCGCGGAGAGCCGGGTGGATTCCGCCTCATCGTCCGCGGCGCGGGCCAGGGCGCGGACGGCCTCGACGCTCTCGCGCGCGAAGAGGTCGGCGTAGGCGGCGAGAATCTCGCCTAGGCGAACTTCCTCCTTCAGGCCCGCCCCGCACTCGTACCATTCCCTTCGGGATTCGACGAGAAAAGCCTCCGCCCGGGCGCGGAGCTCCGCCAGACGCATGGCTCAGATGACGGGCCGGGTGAACCCGCGCGGCAGGACGATGATGCCGGAAGGGTCGGAGACGGCGCCGGGATAGGCGCCGGCGGCGGCGTCCGTCACGGAGGCGCCCGCCTCGATTCGATTGAACCGATCCACGATGGCTCTCTCGAGCCTCGCCCCCGCCCCGATGTGGGTGTGATCCATGACGACGGAATCCGTAATCTCCGCCCCCTTCTCGATCATCACGCCGCGCCCGATGACGGAGCGCTCTATTCTCGCTCCCGCGATCTGGCACCCTTCCCCGATGAGGGCGTTCTCCACCCGCGTGGAGAGGATGCGGCTGCCGGGCCCCGGGTAGGCGCCGGTGCGTATCGGCCACTCGTTGTTCCCCAGGTCGAGGCGCGGCGTCTCCCCCAGCAGGTCCATCTGCGCGTCCCAGTAGGCCCTGATGGTTCCCACGTCGCGCCAGTAGCCCCGCTCCTCGCTCGCCCTGAGGCCCGGAACCTCGTTTTTCAGAAAATCATAGGCGTACATCTTCTTGCGCTCGCCCAGCAGGGCGGGAATGACGGTGCGCCCGAAGTCGTGCTCGCCCTCGCGCGCCGCGTCGCTCAGGAGCGCGTCCATCAGCACCTCGGCGGAAAACACGTAGTTTCCCATGGAGCAGAGGGCGCGCGAGGCGTCGCCCGGCATCGGCTGGGGGCGGGAGGGCTTCTCGTCGAAGCGCTCCACCCGCCCCTCCTCGTCCACGGCCAGCACCCCGAAGCCGCGGGCCTCCGCCAGCGGCGCGGGGAGCGCGGATATCGTCGCGTCCGCCCCGCGCTCGACGTGAAAGCGAACCATCTGGCTCACGTCCATGCGGTAGATGTGATCCGCCCCGAACACCAGGACGATGTCGGGCGCGTGGTTGGTCACCAGGTTTCTGTTCTGGTGGATGGAGTCCGCCGTGCCCTTGAACCAGAACTCCCCGCCGGAGCGCTGCTGGGGGGGAACGGCCGTCACGAAATTCTCCTCCAGCGGCCCGCCGATGTTCCAGGAACGCCTCAGATGATCGATCAGGGACTGCGCCAGATACTGCACCAGCACGTAGATGGACTGATAGCCGGAGTTCACCAGATTGCTCAGCGCGAAGTCGATGATCCGGTATTTGGAGCCGAAGGGCACGGCGGGCTTGCCGCGGGCGACCGTCAGGGGGCGCAGCCTGCTTCCGGCGCCGCCCGCCATGACGAAGGATATGACGCGGGGACCTCGTGGATCCAAACCCTCATCCCCCCTTGTCCGGCGCGCCCAGGCCCGCCGCCCGCGCGCGCATCGCCTTCTCGTATAAGTCAACGTAGCGGGGCGCGGCGTCCTCCCAGCCGGAGTTCTTCTCCATGGCGTTGCGCGTCATCATACGCCAAAGCTCCCGATTCGAGAACGCCTCGCAGACCCGCCTCATTCCGGCGAGAAAATCGGCCGTGGCGAACGAGTCGAAGTGAAAGCCCGTGTCCGCCTCCGGGTCGGGACGCGGGGAGGAGAGGATGGAATCCGCCAGTCCGCCGACCCGCCGCGCGTAAGGCAGCGTTCCGTAGCGCATGGCGTAGAGCTGGTTCAGGCCCGACGGCTCGTATCGGGAGGGCATGAGCAGGACGTCGCCGCCCGCATACATGCGGTGGGAGAGCCCCTCGTCGTAGGCGGACGCGAACGCCACCCGGCCCGGCCACGCGGCGGCGGCCTCGGCCAGGGATTCCTCCAGCGCCTTCTCGCCGGTTCCCAGAACGGCCAGGGTGATTCCCAGCTCCATCAGCGCGTCCAGGGCTTCGAGCAGAAGGTCGATCCCCTTCTGCGCCGCCAGCCGGGAGACGACGACGCAGAAAGGCCCCTTCTCCGCCGTCCCCAGCCCCAGCTCCGCCATGAGCGCCGCCCGGCACTTCGCCTTTCCCCCGGGAGAGGCGGCCGAGAACGGCGCGGGAATGCGCGGATCGCTCTCCGGATTCCAGACCCCGCAGTCGATGCCGTTCATGATCCCGAACAGCGAGGACGCCCTTCGGGCGATCACGCCCTCGAGCCCCTCGCCCTGCTCTTCCGTCTGAATCTCCCGGGCGTAGCGCTCGCTCACGGTGGAGAGGGCGTCGCTGAAGAGGATGCCTCCCTTGAGGAAGTTCACGTCGCCGTGAAACTCGAGGCCCTCGACCCCCATCGCCTCATCGGGCAGGCCCGTGCGCGCGAAATCCGCCGGATGAAACCGGCCCTGATACGCCAGATTGTGAACCGTGAAAACGGTGGAGACCTCCCGCCATTCCCCGCGCTCCTCGCGCCGCCACTTCAGCAGGGGCGGAATCAGGGCGGTTTGCCAGTCGTGGCAGTGAATGACGGAGGGGCGCGCCCCCTCCTGCTCCATGTGGGAGAGCGCGCCCCGGGCGAAGCGGGCGAAGCGCTCCGCGTTGTCGGGAAACGCCCCGCGCGCGTCGCCGTAGAGCCCGCCGCGATCGAACAGGTCATCGGCGGCGACGAGCCGGACGAGGACGCCTTCATGCTCGATCGTGAACACCTCGCAGCGCGCCTCCGAGAAGACGTCCGAAACCCGCGTGGAACCCCCGGGCGCGCATTTTTCGAGAATCCTGCGGTAGGCGGGAAGATAGACGGAAACCTCATGGCCCATCCGCCCCAGGGCCAGCGGCAGCGCGCCGACGACGTCCCCCAGCCCGCCCGACTTCGCGAAGGGAAACATCTCGCTCGCCACCATGGCGACTTTGATGGATTTGCCCATGCCGGCTCCCGGGATTTCCTTGGCTCGCCGCGCCATTCTAGCGCAGGCGCCCGGCGATGACACATCCGCAATCTTATAGGCGAATGACGGCGTCCGTGTTACAATCAGGTGACGCGTCCGTGAAAATGAGGGGCGAGGCCATGCGCTACCTGATGCGGGGAAAGGTCATCAAGGGCAAAAGCGCCGCCCTGCTCGAAGCCGTCGAATCGGGCGAGCTCGGGCGCGGCTCCATCGCGCATCGGACCTTTCTCAAGTGCATGAAGGAGGCCCGGCTCACCGAGGAGGGCGAGGCGCGCTGGCTCGAGGTCTGCTACTGCCGGGAGGCGTTCGGGCCGGGCTACGAGCTCTGCGAGGAACTGCCCTACTGGGAGGCGTATTTCGAGGACATCGACGTGCGCTTCGCCAGAAAGCCCGAAGACTGCGAGGGCTATCCCGTCTGCGGCGACTGCGACTGCACGGAGAAGCTCGAGGCGAAGCTCGGGAAGCTGGGCGTCCCTTTCCTTGAGCGCCTCAGGGAATCAGCCTCCTCTCCTTCGCCCGAACCGTAAGCCCGCCCCCCGCGTCCGTCCTCCGCCCTTGGCGAGCTTCCACCTGTCGTGCATCCACAGATATTGCTCCGGCCCTTTTCGGATGAGGCTTTCCGTCTCCTCGTTCAGCGCCGCCGTGAGCCTCGCTATTTCCTCCTTCGCGCTTCGCGCGCCCATGTCGGGGGCTATCGGCTCGCTCAAAAAGGCTTCATAGCGGCGGGAGGCGCCCTCCCTTCTCAGGCATGAAACCAGGAGGATGGGCCGCTTGTAGAGAACCGCCAGCGCGGCGGGGGCGGGCGTCGTGCTCGCCTTTCTGCCGAAAAACGGCGCGTCTATTCCGTGGGCGCCCGCGTTCTGATCCGCCAGAATCGCCACCGAGCGGCCCCTGCGCAGCGCCTCGCGCAGGTGGAAGAAAGCGTTTCGCTTGGAGAGTATCTCCTGGCCGGAAGCGGCGCGCATCCCGCGCAGGGCGGCCTCGAGCTTCCGGTTGTCCAGGGGCCTCACGGGAATGGTGAGCGGAATCCCCGCCAGCGCGCCCGCGTGGGCGAGGAATTCCCAGTTTCCCAGATGGGGGGCGACGAACACGCACCCGCCCGCGTCCTCGTGCGCCGCACGCGCTTTTTTCAGCACCTCCTCCCCTCCCTCCACGGTCTCCAGCATCATCTCCCTCGCCCGCCGCGGATCGAAGCGGGCGAGAAACTTCGCCCCCTCCAGGCCCGTCAGGACGAAGGAGCGGCAGCTGCGCCGCGCCAGAGCCAGACGCTCCGCCTCGCCCAGTTCGGGAAAGGCGATTCGCAGGTTGGCGCGCGCGATGCGCCTCCTCCTGGGGACGAGGCGGAAAATCGCCTCGCCCGCCGCCGCGGCGACCGCCCGGCAGACCCCGTAGGGCAGCGCGCGAACCGCCCCCAGCAGGGAGACGAGCAGGACGTATTCCACCCACTGGCGCGGCGCGCCCTTGTCCTTGCTGCGCTTTCTCTTTTTTCGCTTCGCGGATTCGTTCACGGCGCGGCGACGACGGTCGCGGAGGATTGCCCGCCGATGCCGTGGCTCAGGGACAGGAACGCGGCCCCCGAGAGGGCGCATTCCTCCCGGGGGATGCGCAGGGCGGCGAACGCCGCGTCCGCCCGCTCGAAGCCGGGCGTGGACGGGAGACGCGCCTCTCGCAGGGCGCGCAGCCCCAGCACGATTTCCGCCAAATCGCTGACGGAGCCCATGTGACCCGCGCAGGGCTTCCAGCCGGCGAGCGGGACGGCCTCTTTCGCCTCGCCCAGATACCCCATCAGGGCGGACAGCTCGCCCGCGTCCCCCTGCGGCGTCCCGCTTCCGTGGGGCAGAATGAAGGCCAGATCGTCAGGAGCCAGTCCGGCGTCGGCCATGGCGGATTCCACCGAGAAGCCCGCCGCCTCGCCGGGGACGGGAATGGAGCGCTCCGGCGACCCCTCCTGGGAATTCGCCGCCCCGAGGACGCGGCCCAGGGGCTTCGCCCCCCGCGCGCGGGCGGATTCGGCGGCTTCCAGCGTCAGGGCGGCCGCCCCCTCGCCGGTGAAGAACCCGTCCCGCCTCCTGTCAAAGGGCCGAAACGACGCCGCGCCCTCCTTCGCGCGGGAGAGAACCCCCAGGCCGTCCAGCTCCAGAAGCACGACGGGATGCGCCCAGCTTCCGCAGCCCACGACCAGCCCCACGTCGGCTTCTCCCAGGCGAAGCGCGCGCTCGCAGCTCTCGAGCGCCTGCGCGCCGCAGGAGGAAAGGCTGGAGAAGCTGCCGTTCGGCCCCATGCACTCATACACGGCCGAGAGATAGCTGAAAAGATTGTTGGGGAGGCCTCGAGCAGGAAAAAGGGGCTGACGCTGTGGAGCGCCGCCTCGTTCAGCGCCGGAGCGTCCGGGAAATCCCACCCCTCGCCGGCCGTCCGCCGCAGGGCGGCGTAGAAGTCCGAATAGCCCACCCGCGTGAAGTCGCCCGATCCTACGTAGACGGCCTTCCTCTCCGGGGACGCCTCGCTCATGTCCAGCCCCGCGCGCGCCACCGCCTCGGCGGCCGCGTGAAGGCCCAGAATGGAGCTCCTGTTCAGGAACTTGCGCTGGCTCGAGAGCCCGGGCGGCGCATCGGGCGGATCTTCATGTCCGGCGACCCTGCCGTGATACAGAAAATTCTCCGGCAGGGACTCGCTTTCCGCGTCCCGATGGCGCGCGACTCCTCTTTCGCCGGCGCGAAGCGCGCGCCAGTTCTCCTCCACGCCCGCGCCCAGAGAGGTGAGCAGTCCCGCGCCGGTGATCCAGACCTCCCGTCCTTCCATCAGCGCCCCGCCTGGTTCAGCCGAACCTCGCGGCCCAGAACGCGAAAATGACGGCGCTGCTCCTCGGGGTCCTCATAATCCGCGAGCGCCACCGCCCTGCCGCCGAAGTCGGCGACCACCCGACGCTCCCCCTCGACGGCCGCCACGCCCCTGAAGTTCCTGAGTTCGCCCTCCGTCCCCTGCGCCTCCACGCTCAGGGCGACCTGATCCCCGGGAAAGGCGAACCCGTAGTATCTGACGGCGCGCGCCCTCTCCAGAAGGATCCATTTCGTGAAGTCGGAGCCGGCCGCCTCGAGCCAGCCGGCAAGCTGCACCAGCCCCTCGAATATCAGCGCGCCCGGCATGACGGGAAAGCGCGGAAAGTGGAACTCCAGAAAATCCTCGCTCATGGTGATGTTCTTGACGCCCTGGATGGATTCTCCCGCCTTCCACGCCGTCACCCTGTCCACCAGCATGTATCGCAAAGCGCCCCTCTCCCGCTCGCCCGGCGCGCGCCCCTGCGCGGCGAATCCGCCGGACGAAACCTCTAGCCGGACTCTTCCGGCGCGCCCTCTCCCATCAGAATCACCTGGGCCACGGCCAGCTCCAGCGTATGGCTCATCGAGAGGGTCGTCTGGGCGATCTTCTTTCGCGCGCTCATCCGCGCCATCGAGCCGCGCAGCCTGAGCGCGGGCTTGCCCGACGCCGCCGACTCCACCTCGATCTCGCGCAGGCGGCCCCGCCCGCCCAGGCCGTCGGGCCCCGCAAGGCCGAGGCCGAAGGCCTTGAGGCAGGCCTCCTTCGCGGCGAAGCGGGCGGCGAAATGGGGATACGGATTGCGGCGCCGGAGGCAGTAGGCGCGCTCGGCTTCGGTGAATACGTCCGCCTGGAACGCATCGCGGCGCTCGCAGGCCTTCTTCACGCGCGCCACTTCCACCAGGTCCACCCCCTGATACAGCAGCATCCCCGCCTCCCCCTCCTCAGCCGGCGAGCAGGCCGCCGTCCACGGCGATGGCCTGTCCGTTGATGTAGTCCGCCGCCGGGGAGGCCAGAAACGCCACGAGCCCGGCCACGTCCTCCGGCTCGCCGAAGCGGCCCGCCGGGATGCGCTCCAGAATCGCCTCTCCCGCCCTCTCTCTCGCGCGCGCGCTCATGTCGGTGACGATCATGCCCGGCAGGACGGCGTTGAACTGTATCCCGCGCTTTCCCATCTCGGCGGCGCAGGCGCGCATGAAGGCGATGACGCCCGCCTTGGCGGAGGCGTAGTTCGCCTGCCCTCCTCCGCCGGCGACTCCCGCGACCGAGGAGATGCTGATCACCTTGCCGGAGCGCTTCCTGAGCATGATCTCGCCGGCCGCCTTCGTGCAGTGATAGGCCCCGTCCAGGCTCACGCCGAGAACCTTCCGCCATCCATCGGGCTTCATGGTGAGCAGCAGGGTATCGTGAATCACGCCCGCGTTGTTCACCAGGACGTCGATCGTTCCGAAATCCGCCTTCACGCGCTCGAACATCGCCGCCACCTCCTCGAAGGAGGAAACGTCGGCCTGATAGGCGAGCGCCCTTCCGCCGGCCGCCTCGATTTCCGCGCGGATTTCCTCGGCGGCCTCGGCCGAGCGGCTGTAGTTGACGGCCACCGCCGCCCCCGCCTCGGCCAGGGCGGCGCAGCAGGCGCGGCCGATGCCCCGGCCGCCTCCGGTCACCAGCGCGATTTTTCCGCTCAAGTCGATTTTCATCTAGGCCGCCTTTCTGATGAGGAGGGTGGCGTTCTGCCCGCCGAAGCCGAAGGAATTCGTGATGGCGGCGGGCACGGGCATCTCGCGCGCGCCCTCGGCCACGTAGTCGAGGTCGCACTTCGGGTCGGGGTTCTCCAGTCCGACGGTGGGATGCGCGACGTCGCGCGCCACGCTCAAGGCCGTGAAGATGAACTCGGGCGCGCCGCACGCGGCGATCAGATGCCCGATCATGGACTTGGAGGAACTCACCGCCAGCGCGTCCGCGCGCGCGCCGAACGCCTCCCGAATCGCCCGGGTCTCGGCCGGGTCGTTGAGCTTCGTGCCCGTGCCGTGCGCGTTGACGTAGGCGACGTCGCCGGGCGCCATGCCCGCGTCCCCGAGCGCCTCGCGCATTGAGCGAACGGCGCCCCGGCCCGCCGGATGCGGGGCGGTCACCCGCCAGGCGTCCATGCTCGCGCCGTAGCCCGCCAGGACGGCCCAGGGCGCCGCCCCCCTCTTTTCTACGCGCGCCGCCGACTCCAGAACGACCACGCCCGCCCCCTCGCCCACGGCGAGGCCCGCGCGCCTGCGGTCGAACGGGCGGCAAACCGGGGGCTTCGATTTCGAGGCGGCGCCCAGCAGGAGGAAGATGGCCATCCCGACGGGGTGGATCATCGAGTCCGCCCCGCCGCAAACCGCGATATCCGCCTCGCCCCTGCGAATCATCCGCATTCCGAGGCCAATCGCCTGGGCCGCGGCCGCGCAGGCGGAGGTAATGGTTCCGCCGGGGCCGGCCAGCCCGAACCATTCCGCAATCTTCGTCGTCGCCCGCTCGGGCGGATTGTCGAAGTAGCCGGCGGGGTGCGTTCCGTCCAGCTCCCTTGCGAAGCGCGCGGCGTCGAAGCCGCTCTCCTCGTCCGCCCAGGCGGAGAAATCCTCCAGCCGATAGCTGCTCAATCCCGTCCCCATCACCACGCCCGCGCGACCGGGCGCGTAATCCCCGACGCGAAGCCCAGCGTCCGCCATCGCCTCCCGGGCGGCGTGGAGCGCGAACAGCACCCTGTGCTCGCCCTCGTCCGCGTATTCATCGGGCAGCCTCTCCCGGATGGCGCGGAGCGTCTCCCCGGGCACCTCCCCCGCCGCAGCGACGGGCAACGCGCCCGCGTCGAAGGATTCTATCGGCGCGAGGCCCGACTCGCCGGCCAGCGCCCGCCGCCATGAGGTCTCCACGTCGGCGCCGAGGGAGGTCACCATGCCGAGGCCGGTGATGAATACCGGCGCGCTCACGCTCCCTCCCCGAACGCCAGCCAGCCGCACCTTCTGAAGCGCTCTCTCAGCCCCTCGGGGTCGTCGTTGGGAAAGTGCGGATAGATGAACCGCCCCGCCCTCGCCACCAGGGCGCCGTCTTTTTCGACGCGCGCGCGGCACAGGCTCGCCTGCTCGTTCGTGTCGATCATCTCGCCGTGAATCTCCAGGGCCGCGCCGGGGCGCAGGTCGCTCGCCACCTCCACATCGTCGATGAGGGAGATGACGCACGAGGTCTCGAAGTCATGGGTATAGACCACGAGCCAGCCCGCAATCTGCGCCATCGCCTCGATGAGCATGGAGCCGGGCACGCGGGGGGCGCGGCTGAAGTGCCCGTTCAGACAGGCCTCCGAGAGCGGAAACGTCTTGAGGCCCACGATGCGCTCTCCGCGCGCCGCCTCCTTGATCTGATCGAACAAGAGAAACCGCAACCGGCCGCTCCTCCGTCAGGCGCTCCTCCCCACCACGAAAGCCGCGCACGCGCCGTCGAAGCCCTGGAGAAGAACGAGCGCGTTCCTCATATCGCCCCGCTCCGCCCCGGGCTCCGCGCAAAAGCGCAACGCCTCCGCGCCGCGGGACGGAGGCGCCTCGCCCTCCGCCAGCGCCCTGAGCGCGATGATGAGGTCCAGCGCGGGACTTCCCCCCCAAAGGTCGCCGAATACGCCCTTTGTCGCAAGTCCGCAGGGCCTGTGGCGTCCGAAAAGGGCGGAAACCGCCTCGGCCTCCGCCGCGTCCGCCGCGCCCTCCCCCGCTCCATGAAGCGCGAGGAGGTCGATTTCCCCGGGCGCGAGGCCCGAGAGCGAGAGAGCGGCCTCCGCCGCGTCCCGAATCGCGCCGGCGAGCCCGCCTCCCGTTCCGAGCGCGCGAACCGAGGCGCGCCCTTTGAGCCAGCCGCGTATCCTGCCGGGGTCGGCTTCTTCCGCCGCCTCGAAAAGCACGACGCCCGCGCCCTCGCCCGGCGCGAAGGCCGCGCTCCGCGCGCCGCGCTTCACCGCGCGGGCGATCATCCGGGCGGAAATCGCCCCGCTCACGCCGGCGGCGAGACCCAGCTTCGCCTTTCCCAGGCGCGCGGAGTCCGCCGCCTCCCAAAGGGCGCGCGCCGCCGCCTCCGCGCCCGCGCTGAAGACGGCGTTCTCCCCCCGGAATTGATGCCGAATCGCCGCCTGGCTGAAGCCTATCGCGTTCAGCAGTCCGAGCGGCCAAAGAGGGGGAATGCGGTCGATTCCCTCGCTGAAAAAATGATCGAGGCGGACGCCGTCCTCCGACTCCCGAATCGCGCCGATCAAGTCGCCGGCCGCCGGATCGAAGGAATCCATGCCGGCGAAAAAGGCGACCTCCTCCCCCGCCGCGTCCGCCAGGGCGGGCGCGTCCGCTATCGCTTCCTGAACCGCCGCCAGAAGCATGCGGGCGTGATGGCCCATGAGCCTGGCCGCGCGATGGTCCGCGCCGATGGATTCAGGGGCGATCCGCGCGCACCGCGCCGTTTTTATCGGGGCGAAGCCGGCGAGTTCGGGATCCGCGTCGGGAGCGAGGCAGGAGCGTCCCGCGCGAAGCGCCTCCCAGGCGGCGTCGACGCCCCGCCCCGCCGCCGTTATCAGGCCGACCCCGGTGATGGGAAGGGGCGGGAGCTTCACGCGCGCCCGGGGCCGCCCAGGCACAGACAGGCGTTCTGCCCCCCGAAGCCGAAACTGTTGGAGAGCGCCACGCGATGGGCCCGCCTCCTGGTCTCGTTCGGCACGTAGTCCAGGTCGCACTTCGGGTCGCGGTGCTGGTAGTTGATGGTGGGCAGAATTTCCGAGCGGCGCATTCCCTCTAGAGTCAGAATCGCCTCGATGGCCCCGGCCGCGCCGATTGTGTGGCCGATCATGGACTTGTTGGAGCTGATCGGCAGCTTCTCCGCGCGGGCGCCGAACACCTCCTTGACGGCCCTGGTCTCCGTCACGTCGTTCTTGGGCGTCGAGGTGCCGTGCGCGTTGACGTATTCGACGCTCCCGGGCGAAACGCCCGCGTCCGCGAGCGCCCTTTTCATGGCGAATATCGCGCCCAGGCCCTTCGGGTGCATGTCGGTGATGCGAAAGGCGTCGGCGGAATCGCCGTAGCCGAGCACTTCGCCCAGAATCTCCGCGCCGCGCGCGCGCGCGTGGTCGCGGCCCTCGAGAATCATCGCGCCCGCGCCCTCGGACATCACGAAGCCGTTTCGACGCCTGTCGAAGGGGCGGGACGCCGTTTGCGGGGTTTCGTATTTCTCGGCCAGCGCGGTGAGGAGAACGAAGCCGAGAAACCCGACGTAGGTGATGGCCGCCTCGCAGCCGCCCGCCACCATGACGTCCGCTTTTCCGTCCCGGATGAGGCGCGCCGACTCGCCAATCGCCTGCGCCCCCGCCGCGCAGGCCGAGCAGATGGAGGCCGTCGGTCCCCGGCAGTCGAAATCCAGGGCGACGACGGAGGTCGCCACGTCCGCTTTTCGTCTGAAAAAAGTCATCAGGTCATACGCGCCGCGGGAGCGGAGCGCCTTGACGTCCCATCCGCCCCGCATGGGATCGCCGTTTTCGGGCTTCCAGTAGGGGAAGATGCGCAGGAGTTCCTCAATCTGGGGGTGATCGCCGTGGGAGCCGAGCGCGACGCCGACCCGCCTTCGATCCGAGACCTCGTCCAGGCGCGCCGCCTTCGCCGCCTGGGAGACGGCCGCGCGCATCATGCGCGCGCCGCGCGTCGAGAACTTGTCGAGCCTGCGCCCGCCGCCGTCCTCGCGGGATTCGAGCCACGCATCCTCGATTTCGCCGGCGATCCGGCAGGGAAGGCCCTCGGGGGAGAAGCGGCTGATCTCGTCGATTCCCGAGCGCCCCTCGCGCATGGCCTCGAAGGTGGAGGCGACGTCCCCGCCCAAGGGCGTCATCGCCCCGTATCCGGTGACCACGACCCGTCTGCCGCGAGCGGCCATTCGCGCGCGCTCCAGGAAAGATGGGTGAGGCGAGGCGGGCGGCGTCAGGAGGAGAAGAGGCCCCTCTCCTCCTGCACCCCGTTCAGCCAGTTCTGAACCACCTCGTCCCCGCTGGGCAGAGAGGCGGGCGCGCCCGTCCCGGCGCAGACGATGCGCGTTCCCTCCTCGGTCTTCCAGTCCGCTCCGGCCGGGCTCTTCTCCGGCAGGCAGTTCAGCACGTCGCGCACCGCGCCGGCCAGCGTTTGGGGGGTGACGAGGGCGGGCAGCTCATCCACGGGGGTTCCTGGCTCCAGCGCCCCGGCCGCCTCGTTCAGGCGCAGCTTCAGCACCTCGACCCCCTTTTCCGTCACCTCGCTCTCCTCGTTGATGGCCACGCCCTCGCCGAACATCTCCTCCACGTGCTCGAGGACGAAATTGCGCGCCATCTTGATGCCGAACACCTGTTCGAGGCGAAAGTTGATGTCCAGGAAATCGAGCGAGAGCACGCCCAGGTCGTCCACCAGTGAGCTGTCCGGCTCGATGGTCTCCTTCTCGATCCCCGTGGTGTGGGCGATCGCCTTCTTCACCTCTTCCAGAATCGCGTCGTCCGGGATCAGGTTTTGCGGCATGATTCTCCTCTGGCCGGCAAGCGCGCGGCCTTCTCGCTTCCATGGGGATGGGCGCGCGGAAATCCTCGGTTCTCGGGGCATATACAAGCAAAGAGGAGCGTGAAAATCAATCGGCTCCGAAAAATCACCCGCGCGGGCGGTTCAGCCGGTTGCCGAGCCCCCTGTCCACCACGAGCGTCTGGCCGCGTATGGAGGCGGCGCCCGCGCCGGCGAGAAAGCAGACGGACTCGGCCACTTCCTCGGGCGCGACGAAAAAGCGCTCGGGCAGCTCCTCCAGCTCCGGCTGAATCATCCGCAGCGTCTTGAACGAGTCGGTCTTCACGAGACCCGCGCAGACGGCGTTGACCGATACGCCCCGCTCGCCGAAGCTCTCCGCCCAATGCCTCACCGCCGCCTCCATGGCCGCCTTCATCGGCCCCAGGGGATACTCGGGGTGGTGGAAGCGGCCGCCCAGGCTGGAGAGGAACACGACGGCGCCCCCCCGGCGCGAGAGCAGCGGAAGCGCCGACTGCATGCAGAACACGTTGCCCAGGAAATTCGTCTCGACCAGGAGCCTGAGGTCGCGCTCCAGAAGCTTCTCCCAGGGCTTGAAGGGGGCGCGCGCCGCGTTCAGGATCAGGACGTCGAGCCGCCCGAATTCCTCCTCCACCCGCGCGAACATCTCCCTTACGGCGTCTTTTTTGGAAATATCGGCGGCGACGGCGAGGGCGCGGCCGCCGGCGGCCTCGACCTCCCGGCAAAGCGCGTCCGCCATCCGCGCCGATCTGCCCCGCCCTTCCCGATGGTTCAGCACCAGACGCGCGCCCTCGCGCGCGAAGCGCCTCGCAATGGCGGCGCCGATGCCGCGCGAGCCGCCCGTTACGAGAACCACCCTGTCCTTCATCCCAGGCTCCGCCGCGTCCATCGCTCCTCCCCACGGCCGCGCGCCGCGAAAAGCGGAAAACCGCCTCCCGCCTCTCGAGGAAACGCGGACGGCATCTCTGAAAATTTATATCCCAGGGGCGCGCCCTCATCAAACCCCGCGAGGGAGGCCGGACGCCGGGGTTTGAATCCCCGCCCGCAACCTCATACAATGCGGGCGTCTGCTCTCTTACCCGCGCGTTGCGGCGCGGCCCGGGGGAAATCCTATGGAATATCTGGACATCGAAAAGGCGCCGAACCTTCGGGAGCCCGCTCTCCTCATGGCCTTCGCGGGCTGGAACGACGCCAGCAACGCCGCCACGACGGCCGCGAGCTTCATCACCGAGAAAATGGGGGGGCTGGAATTCGCCCGAATCGACTCCGATCCGTTCTACAATTTTCAGGACATGCGGCCCCAGGTCAGCCTCGACGAGGGCAACCGCCGGAAAATCACGTGGCCCACGAACGCCTTCTACGCCTGCGAGACGCCCGACCTCGAGCACGACGTGGTCGTGTTCCTGGGCGTGGAGCCTCATTTGCAGTGGGGCCGCTTCTCCAAAATCGTCCTCTCCATGGTGCGGGAATGCCGGGTTCGCATGGCCGTGACGGTAGGCGCCCTGCTGGCGGACGTCTATCACCGGAGCAGGGTGCGGGTCACCGGCACCTCCACGAACCCGGAGCTGGCCGCGAGGCTCGGCCTCAGCCCCTCGCGCTACGAGGGTCCCACCGGCATCGTCGGCGTGCTGAACAACCTGTTCCGCGACGAGAGCCTGCCCGCCGTCAGCGTCTGGGCGAACGTGCCCCACTACGTGAACGTGTCGCCCAACCCGAAGGCGGCGCTCGCGCTGGTGGAGCGGCTCAGCGATCTCCTCTCCTATCCCCTCAACCTCTCGGAGCTCGAGGCGGGCGCGCATGAATTCGAGGAGAAGGTCGATGAGGCGCTCGAAAAGAACAAATCGGTGCAGGACTACGTGAACCAGCTCAGGATCAGGGACGAGGAACAGGACGACGAGGAAATCCGGCCGGGCGAACTCCCCTCGGGAGACGATCTGGCCAGGGAGCTGGAGCGCTTCCTCAGAAAACAGGGGAGCGGCGGCGCGCCCGAAAGCGACTAGCCGGACGATTCGCGCGGCGACCGCAAGCCGCGCGGCGGCGCGCCCGGATCCTTCGGGAAGCCCTCCGGGACGCTCCGGGCGGCGCGGAAGCGATTCGAGAGGAACTCCCTCACCAGCCGCCCGAGCATCGCCGCGTCCACGGGCTTCGGCAGGCAGTGCGCCGCGCCCAGGGACATGACGCGCTCGCGCGCGTCCCCGTCGGGGCGGCCGCCGATGGCCAGGACGAGCGCGTCTCCTCCCCCCTCGCCGCGCCTGATCTGGCGGCACGCCTCGAAGCCGTCCACGCCCGGATGATTCAGATCGAGAATCACCACGTCCGGCCGGAGCGCGGCGTAGAGGACGCCCGCGTGAAACCCGTCGCGCGCCACGCGGACGTCGCACCCCGGGCTGTCGCGCAGCAGCGCCTCCCGGAGGGAGGCGGCAAGGGCGGCGTCCTCGTTCAGGATGAGCGCCCGGGGAGGCCCCGCCCTCTCCGGAAAGGCGTGGGGAACGCCGCGCGACTCCAGAAAGGCGAGAAGCGCCTCCCTCTCCACCCGTCTGTGCCCCCCGGGCGTCCGGTAGGCGCGCAGTCAGCCCTTGTCTATCCAGTTCTGAATCGTCACGGGCGTGACGTCGCAGATTCTCGCCGCCTCGAAGGTGGTGAACACGCTTTTGCCGCGCAGCTTCTCGGCGCCGGACAATGGAGCCGCCCTCATGTGGTCGAGACGCGAAGGAGACTCCGCGCGAACGGGAAACGCCCGAAAATTTCACGGGGGGATATGTCGCACATCCCTCCCCGCGTTTCAACCGGGGCGCGCCGCGCGGACCTTCGCCGCCCCGGGCGCCGCTCCTTGACGCCCGACTTCGCGGCGTTGAACTGCGGGAGCCTCGCCGTATATGCTTGCTCCGCGCGCCGCGGCGGCCTCGCGCGCCGGCGCGGAAGCGAGAGGAGCCGCCCGCAAAAACCCTCATCGGATGCGCGAGCGTGAGAGCAGTCGTTCAGCGCGCGAGCCGCGCGCGCGTCAGGGCGAACGGGGAGATCATCGGCGAAATCGGGGCCGGGATGCTCGTCTTTCTGGGCGTCGGCCGCGAGGACGCCGAGGAGGACGCCGACTCCCTCGCCGGGAAAATCGCGAATCTCCGGATATTCCCGGACGCGGAGCGGAAGATGAACCTCTCGCTGCTGGACGCGGGCGGGGAGATGCTCGTCGTCAGCCAGTTCACCCTGCAGGGCGACTGCCGGAAGGGAAGGCGGCCGGCCTTCGCCGCCGCCGCCCCGCCGGAGAGGGCGGAGCCGCTCTATGAGCGCTTCATCGCCCGGGTCGAGGAGCGGGGGGTCCCGGTCGCCAGGGGCCGCTTCGGCGCCATGATGGAGGTGGAAATCGTGAACGACGGCCCCGTCACCCTGCTCCTCGACACGGGCGGCGCGTTCTGATGCGGCCCGCGGACGCCGCGCTCCTCAAGGAGAAGCTCGACGCGCTCGCGCGGACGTATGACAAATCCTACCTCGCCACCGACCCGCTCGGCGTCGCGCACGCCTATGAGGACGCGGCAGACCGCGAGGCCGCGGCGTTCATAAGCGCCGCCCTGGCCTTCGGCGGCGCCGCGGCCATCCGCCGGAGCGCGAGGCGCGTCCTGGAGCGGCTGGGGCCCCGCCCGGCGGCCGCGCTGCGCCGCCTCTCCCCCCGAAAGAGCGCGCGCCTCTTCGAGGGCGTTCGCCACAGATGGGTGGGCCCCGAGGCGCTGGGGCTCCTCGCCCTCGCGCTGGGCGCCGCGCTCAAAAGCGAGGGGTCGCTCGAAGCCCTGTTCCTTCGCGGCTACCGCCCGGAGGCGGAGACGCTGCAAGGGGCGCTCAAGGCCTTCCGGGACGCCCTGTTCGGCGCGCTTCCGGCGAGGGTCTCGAATCCGGCCGTCGAGCGCGGGGCGCGCTACCTGCTGCCCGATCCGGCGGGCGGGGGCGCGTGCAAGCGGCTCCACCTGTTCCTGCGCTGGATGATACGGCCCGCCGACGGCCTGGACCTGGGGCTCTGGAAAGCGCCCGGAACGCACCAGCTCGTCATCCCCCTCGACACGCACGTCGCGCGCATCGGGCGGCTTCTGGGACTCACGGACAGGAAAACGCCGGACATGAGAATGGCGCTCGAAATCACCCGGAGCCTCAGACGCATCGACCCCGCCGATCCCGTGCGCTACGATTTCGCCATCTCGCGCATGGGCATCCTCAGGCATTGCCCGAGCAGGAGAGACGTCAGGCTCTGCGCGGGCTGTCCCCTTCAGGACGCCTGCCGCTACTGGCGGCGCCTGCCGGGGCGAAGAAAGGAAGCCGCGAGGCGCGCCGCGCGCGGGCGTGAGCGGTTGCGGGCGGAACGAACCCTTCGAGATACTCCGAAACCCACGCCGATTCGGGAGGCGGGCGCTTGCCGACGAACATCAAACGCATCGCGCTGACCGCGCGGCCCGAGGCGCAGAGGAGCCCGCTCGACTTCGCCGCCCTCGCCGCTTGGCTGAGGGAGCGGGGCTTCGAGGCGCGGCTCGACGCGGACACCGCGAAAATGGCGGGCGAGAAGACGGGCGCGCCGCGCGAGGAGGTCGTCCGCGAAGCCGACCTCGTCATCGTCTTCGGCGGGGACGGCTCCATGCTGCGCGCCGCCCACGGCGTCGAGGGGGATTCTCCCCTCCTGCTCGGCATCAACACCGGCCACCTGGGGTTTCTCGCCGACGTGCCGCAGGCCGACCTCTATCCCGCGCTCGAGAGAATCCTGATCGAGGGGGAATTCTCCATCGAGTCGCGGATGCGGCTCACGGCCTCGGCGCGCAAGAGCGGGGAGGCGCAGAAGCTCGCCGATTCGCTGAACGACGTCGTCCTCACCACCGGCCCCCTCGCGCGCATGGTGGAATACCGCATCGACATGGAGGGCCGCCACCTGGGCTACTTCCGCGCGGACGGCCTCATCGTCGCCACGCCCACGGGATCCACCGCCTACTCCCTCTCGGCGGGCGGGCCGCTCGTGCTGCCGGACATGAACGTGACGCTCATCAACCCGATATGCCCGCACACGCTCAGCAACCGGCCCATCGTCGCGCCGGCGGAGGCGGCCATCGAAATCACCATCTTCCCGGACACCGAGGCGCAGGGGCGCGAAGTGCTCCTCACGCTGGACGGCTTTCCCGGCTGCGAGCTCGAGGCCGGCGATTCGGTGCGAATCCGCAAGAGCCGCTCGCCCGCGCGAATCATCCGCCCGAAGGGCGCGGACTTCTTCGGGACCCTGCGGGAGAAGCTGCTCTGGGAGACGCATCCGCGCGGCGGGCGGAGGGGCTGAGTCCGCCATGCTCCGCCTGCTGAGAATCACGAACCTCGCCATCATCGACGACCTGGAGATCGCCTTCGGCCCCGGCCTCAACGTCCTCACGGGCGAGACGGGGGCGGGAAAATCCATCATCTTCGACGCCCTGAACCTCACCCTCGGCGCGCGGGCGAGGGGCGACCTCGTTCGCGCCGAAACCCGGGAGGCCGTCGTCGAGTCCGCATTCGCGCTTCCGCGGACGCCGGGCGGCCTCGCGGCGCGCGCCCTGCTGGAGGAGGCGGGCGTGGAGGTCGAGGAGGAAGAGCTCATCGCGCGGCGGCGGGTCGCGGCGGCGGGCGGAAGCCGCATCTACCTGAACGGCGCGCTGGGAACGGCCTCGCTGCTCTCCGCCGTGGGCGAGCGCCTCGTGAACATCCACGGCCAGCACGCCCACCAGAGCCTCCTTCGTCCCGCCGGCCACCTGGGGCTGCTGGACGACTTCGCGGGAACGACGGCGCGAAGGGACGCCCTGGGGGGGCTTTTGCGAAAACTCCGCGCGGCCCAGGAGGCGCTCGGCGCGCACCGAGAGGGCGTCAGGGAGCGCGCCCGGCGGGAGGACCTGCTCCGCTTCCAGGTCGAGGAGCTGGAAAACGCCGCTCTGCGCGCGGGCGAACTCGCGGAGATCGAGGCGGAACTGCCGAGGCTCCGGAACGCGGAGCGCCTGGAGAGCGGCGCGGCCTCCCTGTATGCGCGGCTCTACGAGGCGGAAGGGGCCATCGTCGAGAAAACGGGCGAGCTACGCCGGGAGCTCGAGGGCATGAGCGGCCTGGATGAATCCCTGCGCCCGCTGCTGGAGGAGGCCGCCTCCGCCCAGGCGCAGCTGGAAAGCCTCGCCGACGCGCTCCGCGACTACGCGGCGGGAATCGCGCGCGACCCCGGCCGCCTGGAGGCGCTCGAGGCGAGGCGCGCCCTCATCCGCGAGATGTTTCGCAAATACGGGAGCGACGAGGCGCAATGCCTCGCCTTTCTCGAGGCCTGCCGCGAGCAGCTCGCGGCGATCGCGGACGAGACGGGAGCCGAGGCGCGGCTCGCCGGGGAGCGCGACGCGCTGAGGGCGCAAGTCGCGGAAGCCGCCCTCGCCCTCTCGGAGAAGCGGGGGCGCGCCTCGCGGAAGCTCGACTCAGGGATGGAGAAGGGGCTGGGCGAGCTCGGGCTTTCGGGGGCGAAATTCCGGACCCTGCTGTCGCGTCAGGAGGACGCGGCGGGCTTCGTTCAGGCGGACGGCCTGCGCGTGGCGGTTCGCGCCGACGGAATCGACCGCGCCGAGTTCCACTTCTCGCCCAACCCCGGCGAACCCCCGCGCCCTCTGAGCCGCGTCGCCTCGGGCGGCGAGCTCTCGCGGCTGATGCTCGCCCTCGAATCCGTCCTGCGGCGCGCCGACCTCATCCCCACCCTGATCTTCGACGAGGTGGACGCAGGCATCGGTGGGGCGGTGGCCGAGGTGGTGGGGCGGAAGCTCAAGGGGGTGTCGGAGAGCCACCAGGTCATCGTCGTCACCCACCTGCCGCAGGTCGCCAGCCTGGGGGATCGCCATTTCCGCATCGAGAAGCGGGTCGCCGGGGGGCGCACCCTCACGAAAATCAAACTCCTCGAAGGCGAGGACAGGGTGGAGGAGATCGCCCGCATGGGAACGGGGCTTTCCATCACCGACGCCGCCCGCGAACACGCGCGCGAGATGCTCGGCAGCGCGGGGTGATGCCCAAGGGACGCCCGCCGTCTGGCGGAACGCCGTTTTCGCAGGTTCTCCGTAGGGGCGGTTCGGGAACCGCCCGCCGCGTCGGTTGCGTCTCCGACGGCGCAGGGACGGGTCGCGCAACCCGTCCCTACAAACCCCCTCGCCGCAACGATGGAGAACCCCGAAACCGCAAAGGACAGCCACAGGGGGCTGTCCCTACGAAACATGAGCCGCCATGCGCGCAACGGGGCGCATGAATGCGCCCCCTACGGTGGGCAAACACTGAAAAACGCGCCGAGAGCGCCATCGCTTGCAACTCGTTTTCACGGGAAATCTGTGGTAAAGATCAGCAGACCAACTGGAGAAAAAACGATGAGCCGCGCCGTGACCGAGAACATGGCGACCAAGGCCGATCTCAAAGCCGAGCTCTCGGCCCTTGAGCAACGAATCACCATCCGGCTGGGCGGGCTCATCGTGGCTGGCGTCGGCTTCCTCGCCGCCCTCATCAAGCTGTTCTGACGGCCGCCGGGAGAAGCCCCCGCGCCCTTCCCTACCGACGGTCTGTATTCCTTCTCCGTAGGGGACGCATATATGCGTCCCGCCGGGAAGCCTCGTCATTCCGGCGGAAGCCGGAATCCAGAAAGGCGAGCGACCTCCGCAGGTTTTCCGTAGGGGCGGTTCGGGAACCGCTCGCCGCGTCGGTTGCGTCTCCGACGGCGCAGGGACAGGTCGCGCAACCCGTCCCTGCGAACCCCCTCGCCGCAACGATGGAGAACCCCGAAACCGCAAAGGACAACCACAGGGGGCTGTCCCTGCGAAACATGAACCGCCAATCCGCGCGGGGGCGCATGGTGGACAAGCCGCCTTGTTCGGCGCGCATGAGTGCGCCCCCTGCGGGCGGGCGGCGCGTGAAAAAGCGCGGCGGGGGCGGGCGTCAGCCCTCAAGCAGCCTCAACTGCGATCCGAATTTCACGCCCGCGACCTCGCAGGCGGTTTGGATGTATTGCCGCTTTAGGGCTGTATTGTTGTTGGTCGCCAGCCACCAGCCGTTCCCCAGGTTGCGTGATGCGTTCTGCGCCAATTCTGGATTGGCATAGAGATCGTTGCGGTTGCGAGCTACCAATCGGCGCTTTGGAGCGCCATCCGCCGTTTTCTGCTTCCCCTCTACTTGAGGCGCGAAGCGCGCCATGAATTCTGAATCCCTGTCCGCAAACGCTTTCAGTATTCCAGTGAGTGCTTCTATGGCAGTTTTGGTATCGAAGCGTTCGCTATCAAGGATGAAGCCGCGGATTTTGGATTTCCCATCGTCCTGTGGCGGCGGCTCAGATCGGGGCCGCTTCTCCGCCTTGCCAGCCGAAGTTTCTGACGCGGGAAGGGGTGGCTTTTGAGTCTGTGTAACGCCGCTATCGGCGAGTTCCTTCAAAAACCTCTCCACGTCGTCTGCTTCCGGCCTGGTTCCACACGCGCTCGCCACTTCTTCGGCGAGCAGGTCTCGAAGCATTTCATCCGGGCCTTCCAGCAGTTTTCGCCAGATGCCCTGAATGGCCTTGCGCGCCTTTGCTCGCTCCTTGGCACTCTCGTGCCGCCGCTCCGCCTCTTGGCGGGCTTTCCCCGAAACGACCCGATCTTTCCCAAAATGCTTTCCGAAAAACTCCACGTATTCGGGCATCCTCTCCTCGCGCTTTAACTCCGCCCGATAGAAACGCCGCTCGGCGGGGTCGCCTTCCGCCATGCTGAGATAGAAATCCCAGAGATTGCCGTCCGTCAGGATGAGAAAAGGAACTCCCCGGTTGACGGCGTACCCGAACACCTGCTCCTCCCCGGCAATATCCACGCGGCCGAGTGCCTTGGCTTCGATGAAAACTAAAGGACTGCCGCCATCCCGAAGCAGGGCGTAGTCCACCCGACCCGCGTCGACGGAAAATTCCACCCTGACCTCGGCAGGGTCTGTGTCATCCCAGTCCAGAGCACTCAGAATCGGATCGATGACGGACTTCTTCACCTGCGCCTCGTTCTCCAGCGCGCCGGAGCGGATGTGCCCGACCGCCTTTTTCAGGGCTTCTTCGAGGCTCATTTTTTCAAAAATTCCTCTCCTTCGGACCTCAAAGGCGCGGGCGGCTCTTGAAAACCCTCTCCGCGTGAATCATGGACATGGCGGAGGCCGCATGGTCGCATACAGGCGACACGCCCGCAAGTTGGAGCCATTATGAAGCAGGGACAGGTCGCGCGACCTGTCCCTGCGATTCAAACCGCCACGCGGGGCGCATATATGCGTCCCCTACGAACAACCCCGGAAGCCCGACATTCCTTGCGGAGCCCGCCCCTTCATCTCCTCCCGCGGGGACAACCACGGGGGGTTGTCCCTACGAACCATGAGCCGCCAAGCCACGCCCGGGGCGCGCATATATGCGCCCCCTATAAGCGGCCCGCGCGCTCCCTCCCCCTACTCGTCCTGATACTGCTGGAGACTCTGGAGGACGGAGATGTCCTCGAGCGTGGTGGTGTCGCCGATTCTCTCCGCGCCCGAGGCGATGTCGCGCAGGAGGCGGCGCATGATCTTCCCGCTCCTCGTCTTGGGCAGGGCGTCGGTGAAGCGCATGTAGTCGGGCCGGGCGATGGCGCCGATCTCCTTGACGACCCACTCCTTGAGCTTCTTCTCCAGCGCCTCGTCCTTCCTGTTCGCCCCCTTCATGGTGACGAAGGCGGCGATGCACTCGCCCTTGATCTCGTGCGGGATGCCCACGCAGGCAGCCTCGGCGACGGCGGGGTTCGCCACCAGCGCGCTCTCCACCTCCATGGTGCCCAGGCGATGGCCGGAGATGTTGATGACGTCGTCCACCCGGCCCATGATCCACACGTAGCCGTCCTTGTCGCGGCGCGCGCCGTCGCCCGTGAAGTAGTAGCCCTTCACGTCGCTCCAGTATTGCTCGCGGTAGCGCGCGTCGTCGCCCCAGATGGTGCGCAGCATGGAGGGCCAGGGCCTGCGGATGACGAGCAGGCCGCCGCCCTCGGGCCCCACGCTCCGCCCCTCCTTCGTCACCACGTCCGGCGCTACGCCGAAGAACGGAAGGGTGGCGGTGCCGGGCTTGGTGGGCGTGGCACCGGGCAGGGGGGTGATCATGATGGAGCCCGTCTCGGTCTGCCACCAGGTGTCCACGATGGGGCAGCGCTTCCCGCCGATGACGGCGTGATACCACATCCAGGCCTCGGGGTTGATGGGCTCGCCCACCGTCCCCAGAAGCCGCAGGGAGGAGAGGTCGCGCTTCTTCGGGTGCTCGTCGCCCCACTTCATGAAGGCGCGGATGGCGGTGGGGGCGGTGTAGAAGATGTTGACCCGGTATTTCTCCACGACGTCCCAGAAGCGGCCCGGGTCCGGGTGGTTGGGCGCGCCCTCGTACATGACGGAGGAGGCGCCGTTCAGCAGGGGCCCATAGACGATGTAGCTGTGCCCCGTCACCCAGCCGATGTCCGCCGTGCACCAGTAGGTGTCCTCGTCCTTCAGGTCGAAGACGTATTTCGAGGTGAGGCCGGCGCCGCACATGTAGCCGCCCGTGGTGTGCATGATGCCCTTGGGCTTTCCCGTCGTGCCGCTCGTGTAGAGGATGTAGAGGGGATGCTCCGAGTCGAGCTTCGCCGCGGGGCAGACGGGCGAGGCGTCCGCCATGAGGTCGTGATACCAGTGGTCGCGCCCGCGCTTCATCGTCACCTTGTTGCCCGCGCGGCGCAGGACGATCATCTTCTTCACCGACTTCGCGCCCTTCACCGCCTCGTCCGCGTTCTTCTTGAGCGGCACCACGCCGCCGCGCCGGAAGCCGCCGTCCGCCGTGAGGACGGCCTTGGCGCGGCAGTCGTCGATGCGGTCCCTGAGCGAGTTCGCGCTGAAGCCGGCGAACACCACGCTGTGCGGGGCGCCGATGCGCGCGCAGGCGAGCATGGCGACCGCCGCCTCCGGCGTCTGCGGCATGTAGATGATGACGCGATCGCCCCTGCGGATGCCCACGCTCTTCATCGCGTTGGCGAACTTGCACACCTCGCGGTGGAGCTCCTGGTAGGTGAGAATCCGCGAGTCGCCCGGCTCCCCCTCCCAGATGATGGCCGCCTTGTTCTTGCGCCAGGTGGAGAGGTGGCGATCCAGGCAGTTGTAGGAGACGTTCGTCCGCCCGCCCACGAACCATTTGGCGTGCGGCGCCTTCCACTCCAGCACCTTCCTCCACCTGTCGAACCAGTGAAACTCGTTCGCCACCCGCGCCCAGAAGCGGGCGGGCTTTTTGATGGATTCCTCATACATTTCCCGGTACTGGGCCATGGATTTGACGTGGGCGCGCCTGGCGAATTCCGCGCTCGGCCTGAAGACCCGCTTCTCCTGGAGCAAGGTGTCGAACTGCTTGGCGTCGGCCATGGGATCACTCCTCCGGTTCGGTCGCGTGGAACGATTCGGTTGGCGAATTTGCGCTTATTATTCAGCATCCGGGGGGATTTCTCAAACGGAGGGGGCGATCAGGCGCGGAGCGCCGCGCGCACCGCCCGCGCCGCCCGGGCGGGATCGGCGGCGCCCAGAACCGCCCCGATGAGCGCGACGCCGCGCGCCCCCCGCGCGAGACACCCGGCCGCGTTGCCCGCGTCCACGCCGCCCAGTGCATAGACGGGGCCCTCGCACGCCGCGCACGCGCGCCCGAGCGCGTCCAGCCCCAGGGCGGGGCCGGAGGAGAATTTGCTGTTGGTGGGGAATACGGGGCTGAGCGTCGCGAAATCCGCGCCCCGGGCGAGCGCCTCCGCCGCCTCGGCTCCGTCGTGGGCGGAGTAGCCGATGAGGCCCCGGTATCCGCGCGCCCGCGTCTCGCGGACGGAGACCGTCCCCTTGCCCAGGTGCAGGCCGGCCGCGCCCAGCGCCTCGGCCAGCCGCGGATCGCCGTTCACCAGCACGCGCGCGCCGCGCGCCTCCGCCAGGGCGGCGACCCGCTCGCCCAGCCGCAGACGCTCCGCGGGCGGCAAATCCTTCTCGCGGAACTGGACGAGGCGCGCCCCGCCCTCGAAGGCGGCCGCCAGCGCGCCCAGGAGGTCTCCCGAGGGAGGAGCGCGCCTGTCCGTGATGAGGTAGAGCGGGTCGAGAGCCGGGTTCAAGGCGCAACCGACTCTAGGAGCCGATGACGCCCGCCAGGGGACTCGACGCCGTGGCGTAGAGCTTCATGGGAATGCGCCCGGCCTCGTGGGCGAGCCTGCCCGACTCGACCGCCAGGTTCATCGCCCGTGCCATCTTCACGGGGTCGTCCGCGCCCGCGATGGCCGTCTGCATCAGGACGGCGGTCGCGCCCAGCTCCATGGCGACCGCCGCGTCCGAGGCGGTGCCCACCCCGGCGTCCACGATGACGGGAACCGAAATCTGCTCCAGGATGATCTTGAGATTCCAGGGGTTGCGGATGCCCAGCCCCGAGCCGATGGGCGCGGCCAGGGGCATGACGGCGTGGCAGCCCAGATCCTCGAGCTTCCTGCACACCACCGGATCGTCGATGCAGTAGGGCAGGACGATGAAGCCGTCCTCCAGCAGAATCCGGCACGCCTCGAGCAGGCCCTCGTTGTCCGGGAAAAGGGTGTCCTCATCCCCGATGACCTCGACCTTCACGAAGTCCGACCCCGTGGCCTCGCGCGCGAGCCGCGCCGTCGTCACCGCGCTCTTCACGTCGCAGCAGCCCGCGGTGTTGGGCAGGATCGCGTATTTCTCCCTGTCGAAGTGCGCCCAGAAGCCCTCCGCCGAGTCGTCGGCCAGGTCCACGCGGCGCACGGCGACGGTGACCATCTCCGTCCCGCTCGCCTCCAGGGCGCCGCGCATCACGGCGAAATCCGGATATTTGCCCGACCCCACCCAAAGGCGGGAAGTGAACGTCCTGCCCCCGATTTCATACGCGCCCATCACGCCGTCCTCCCGGCGCGCGCCCGCAGGCCGCGCCCGCTTTCCACGCTGATCAGCCCCCGCCCACGGCGCGGACAATCTCGACCTCATCCCCCTCCGAGAGGCTCGTCTCGCCGTATGCGCCCCGGCGGACGATCTCCATGTTCACCGCCACGGCGATTCCGCTGGCCGCGAGCGGCATGGAGGCCAGAAGCGCCGCGACCGTCGCGCCCTCGTCCAGCTCCCTCTCCTCGCCGTTCACCCGAATCCGCAAGCGCCCGCCTCCCCGGGAGGCTTCCGAAGGGGCGGCTCCCGCCAGGCCCGCGCCGTTCTCCGAAGCCTCCCGCGCAGCGCCGGAAAAACCGCCTTCCCGATTATATACGCGCGCGCGCCGGGTTGCAACGCGGGAGAATGAACGCGGCCCAAGCCCGCCCGCGCGCCTCCTCCCGCGCCCGCCGGGCCGCGCGCGTGCAATTCCACCGGATTTCGGGTATGAATGCGGAAGCCGCATGAGGCCGCCGGGGCTCCTCGCCTCGCCCCGCGCGCATCCACCCGCCGAGGAGCGCATCCATGAAAGCAGCCATCTTCCACGAAGTCGGCAAGCCGATGACCATCGAACCCATCGAGGTGGCGCCGCCCAGGGCCGGGGAAGTCCTCGTGCGCTACCGCGCGGGCGGCGTCTGCCACAGCGATCATCACGCCATGGCGGGCGTGTTTCCGGTGCCGACGCCCATCGTGATGGGCCACGAGGGGGCGGGCGTCGTGGAGGAGGTGGGCCCGGGGGTGGACTCCGTGAAGCCGGGCGATCACGTGGTCTCCGTCTGGCGCTACAGCTGCGGCGCCTGCGAGCTCTGCCTGGCGGGGCGGCCCGCCATCTGCGGCGAGGGCATCCGGATGCGCGCCGACGGCACCCTCTCGGACGGCACCACGCGCTTCTCCGTCAACGGCGAGAAGGTGCACCACTTCCTGGGCGTCTCCACGTTCAGCTCCTATTCGGTGGTCTCGGAGAAGTCGGTTCTCAAGATCCGCGAGGACATGCCGCTCGAGAAGGCGGCGGTGGTGAGCTGCGCCGTCATCACGGGCGTGGGCGCGGTGGTCAACGGCGCCAAGGTGCGCCCGGGCGAGAGCGTGGCGGTGTTCGGCGCGGGCGGCGTGGGGCTGAACGCCATCCAGGGCGCGGCGCTCGTGGGGGCGGAGCCGATCATCGCGGTCGATCTGATGCAGAACAAGCTGGAGATGGCCAGAACGTTCGGCGCCACCCACGTGGTGAACTCCTCGGACGAGGACGCGGTGGAGACCATCCGGGAGATCACGGGCGGCAAGGGCGCGCACTACGCCTTTGAATTCATCGGCGTCCCCGAAGTGATGGCGGCGGCGTTCCAGAGCGTCCGCACGGGCGGCGCCGCCGTCATCGTGGGCATCGCCGACGTGAAGTCGCGGGTGTCGATTCCCCCGACCGCGCTGGTCACGGAGGAGAAGCGGCTCATCGGCTCCCTCTACGGCTCCTGCAGCCCCCGCATCGAGGTGCCCAGGCTCATCGACCTCTACATGGCCGGCAAGCTCAACCTCGACGATCTGCTCACGAAGGAGTGGCCGATAGAGCAGATCAACGAAGCCTACGAGGCGCTCCTGAACGGCGAGGTGGCGCGCAGCGTCGTCGTGCACGGGTAGGGAAGAGGGGCTATCGCGCTACGGACGCTCCGAAGCAAGAGGATGAATGACTCGATGGGCAAGGAGCTGCGCGATGAACGAGCAGCTCGGCCACTACTCGAACAAGCCGGCCTATGAAACCGATTCGCGGGATATGAAAGCCGCGCCGGAGGCGGGGGAGAACATCGTCGCCGTTGACGCGCGCTCGCCCGAGGCGTTCGAGCGAGAGCGCATCCCGGGCGCCGTGAACATCCCGCATCGGCGCATGAGCGCGGAGACCACCGGGCACCTCGACGGGAAGGCGCTGATCGTCGTCTATTGCGACGGCACAGGCTGCAACGCCTCGACCAGGGGCGCGCTCAACATGACGCGGCCGGGCTTCCGGGTCAAGGAACCCATCGGCGGGCTGGATTGGTGGAAGCGGGACGGGCATGCGACGGAGAGCGCCGCCGCGCCCTTGAAGGCGTGACAAGGAGGCCGCCCCGCCCGAAAGCCGCCGTCCGGACGCGGGCGGGCGCTTTCTGATATTTCGACACTTCTTTTCGTCCCGCCGGAGGAGACTCCATGGACATCATCGACATTTCGGTTCCCGTGCGGGAGGGGGAGACGCCCCTCTGGCCGGGCAACCCGGGCCTCAAGATGCGCTTCCACAAATCCTTCAAGGCGGGGGATTCGGTCTGCCTGACGGAGGCGGTCATCGGCGTCCACACCGGCACCCACCTGGACGCGCCCATGCACTACCTGCGGGATCAGGGCGGCATCGAGACGCTCCCCCTGGAAGTCCTCGTCGGCCCCGCCCGGGTCATCGAGACGGAAAACCCCGAATGCGTGAGCGCGGAGGAGCTCGGGACGAAAAACCTGGAGGGGGCGACGCGCTTCTTGATCAAGACGCGAAACTCGGCCGAGAGGTGGTGGGAGAAGCCCTACGATCCGCATTTTTGCGCCATGACGCCCGACGCCGCGCGTCTTCTGCTCGAAAGCGGAATGACGCTCCTGGGCGTGGACTACCTCTCCGTGGACGCGCCGAAAAGCGGCGCGCCCGTCCACCTGCTCCTGATGCCCGAGGGGGTCGTCCTGCTGGAGGGGCTGAACCTGGGCGGCGTCGCCGAGGGCGACTACGAGCTCATCGCCCTGCCCGCCCTGTTCGCCGGGCGCGACGGCGCGCCCGCCCGCGCGATTCTGCGGCCCCTCCCCGCGTCCGCCTGAGCGCGCCTTTCGGGAGGCGCCCGCAGGGAGCGCGCGCGAGCCGCGCGGCGTCGAAAACCCTCCCGCCGCTTGCCCGAAGCCCGGTTTTGGGGAAATACTCCCCCGTCGGGCCGGGTTCACCTTCCCGCGGGGAGCCGCATGAACGACTCCAAAGAACAGCGCGACGCCGTCCAGAGAATCTACAACCAGGATTCGGACTACTACGTCACCAGCGCGCCCCACGCGCGGAGCAGCTCCCTCGCGCGCGCGGCCGAGGTGCTGGACCCGAAGGGCGGCCTGCACCTGGACGTCGCCACCGGCGCGGGGCACACCGCCTACCGGATGGCGGAGCGGTGCCGCCGCGTGATAGCGAGCGACCTGACCGCCGGAATGCTCGACGCCGCGCGTAGGCTCGGCCGGGAGAGGGGCGTCGAAAACGTATCGTTCCTGAGAACCGACGCCGAGCGCCTGGGCGTCCTCGACGAGGCGCTCGATTCGATCTCCGTGCGCATCGCGCCGCATCACTTTCCCGACGCGCAGGCCGCCATGCGCGAGATGTTCCGCGCGCTGAAGCCGGGGGGAAGGCTCATCTACATCGACAACGTCGCGCCCGAGGAGCCGAGGGAGGCGGCGAGCTACAACGACTTCGAGCGGCTGCGCGACCCGAGCCACAACCGATGCGAGAGCCTGCCCGGCCTGGTGGAGATGCTGGAGGCGGCGGGCTTCCGCGTCCTCTACTCCGAAGCCCTGCGAAAGAAGATGGTTCTCTCCGAATGGGTGAACCGCCCCCACCTCTTGGAAGAAGACAGGGCGGCGCTTCGGGAATACCTGGAGACCGCCTCGCCCGCCATCGCCTACTGGCTCGACCCGCGCGAGGAGGAGGGCGAGTTCTTCTTCGACGAGCGCGAGGCCGTCATCCTGGCCGAACGCCCCGCGCGGGCATGAGCGGGGAGAGGCGCACGGGCCGCCTGGCGGCCGCGGACAGAAAGCACCTGTGGCACCCCTTCACCCCCATGGACGAGTGGGAGCGCGAGGATCCCCCGCTCATCATCGAGCGCGGCGAGGGCGCGTATCTCATCGACGTGGAGGGCAGGCGCTACCTGGACGGCGTCTCCTCCCTGTGGGTGAACCTGCACGGGCACCGTCGGGAGGAGATCGACCGCGCGATTCGCGCCCAGCTCGACAGAATCGCCCACACCACCCAGCTCGGCATGACGAACCCCGCGGCCATCGCGCTCGCGGAGAAGCTCGTCCATATCGCCCCCGCCGGCCTCACCCGCGTCTTCTATTCGGACTCGGGCGCGACGGCGGTGGAAATCGCCCTCAAGATGGCCTTCCAGTACCAGAAGCAGAGAAAAAGCCCGAAGCCGGAGAAGGACAGGTTCCTCGCCCTGAGCCTCGCCTACCACGGCGACACGATAGGGGCGGTCTCTCTGGGCGGAATCGGCCTGTTCCACCACATTTTCGGCCCCCTGCTCTTTCGCGCCATGCGCGCGGAGGCGCCCTACTGCCTCTGGTGCCCGAGGGGAGCGGAGCGTCCGCCGTGCGCGGTCTGCTCGGGCGAGGAAATCGCGCGCCATATCGAGGAGAACGCGGCGCATCTGGCGGCGGTGGTCGTCGAGCCGATGGCGCAGGGGGCGGCGGGGATGATCGTCCAGCCCCCCGGCTTTCTGCGGCGGGTGCGCGAGGCGTGCGCGGCGAACGACGTCCTGCTCATCGCCGACGAGGTGGCCACGGGCTTCGGACGCGCGGGGACGATGTTCGCCTGCGAGCTCGAGGGGGTCGCCCCCGACATCCTCTGCCTCGCCAAGGGAATCACGGGCGGCTACCTGCCGCTCGCGGCGACGCTGGCGACCGAGGAGATATTCGACGCCTTCCGGGGCGCGCCCGAGGCGGGCCGCGCCTTCTTTCACGGACACTCCTACGCGGGCAACCCCCTGGCCTGCGCCGCCGCGCTGGCGAACCTGGAGATTTTCGAGAAGGAGCGAACCATCGAGCGCAATCGGCCGAAAATCGCGCGCCTGTGGCGCGAGCTCGAACGCCTGAGGGACTCCCCCCGCGTGGGCGAGGTTCGCGGCCTCGGCTGGATGGTGGGAATCGAGCTCGTCAAGGACAGGGAGAAGATGGAGCCCTACGCCCCCGCCGAGCGCAAGGGGCGCGAGGCGGTTCTCGCGGCGAGAAGGCGCGGCCTCGCCATCCGGCCGCTGGGAGACGTCCTCGTCCTCATGCCCCCCTACTGCGTGACGGAGGAGGAGATCGCCTGGATGGTGGATGTCCTCGCCGAAGCCCTCGCCGAGGCGCGCGCCTGAGGCCTCAGCGGGATTTCTCGGGCGCGCCCACCGCGCCCACGTCCGGCTCGCCGCGCGGCGCGCCCACGGCGCGGACGGGCGCCTCGCCCGCGCGTGGCGTCCTCTCCGCGGAGGAGCCGGCGGCTCCCGCGGACGCCCCGGCGCCGGGGCGCTTCGCCATCAAATCCTCGCGGAGCCTCAAGGGCCCCGTGATGGCGAGCGAGCCGGCGACGGTCTGCGCCTCCTGACCCTCCACGAGCAGCGTCACGCGGTCGAAAAGATGCGGAAAGTTGCGGATGACGACGGCGGCGACCCCGTAGGCGGTCATCAGCTCCGCCCAGGCGCCTCCCGGGTGCGCCTCACGGAAGGCCTTGTCGAAATCGACGTAAGCCGCGCCGCCCGCGCCGGGAAAAACGGCGCGCAGCTTCGTCCCCGGAGGCAGAATCGGCGCGCGGCCCTCCTCCTTCGGCCCCTCGATGAGCGCCTCCAGCGCGTTGCGGAGGGTGTGGACGTCGTCCTCTCCGATCTCCACCTCCGCCGGATGGGGAACCAGCAGGTCATCCTCCGCGTCGGCGAAGTAGAGCGTCGCCTCGACGGTCGGCGCGAGCGCCGCCTCCTCCGGCGCGGGACCGAAGGCGACTTCCCGGCCGCGCTCCACGAAGTCGAAAACGGCGTCCTGAAACGCCCAGACGAGCGCCGCTCCCCCCGCGACGATAAGGCAGGCGAGGGCGAGGTTCCGCATCACCCTGCTCACCTTCGGCCCTCCCCCGCGGCGGATTCGCGCTCCGGCGCGGCCTCATCGCTTTCGGCGGCCCCGGGCGGCGCGTCCCCGAACGCCGGGGGGGCTTCCGCGGGAATCTCCTCGTCCAGGCCGGCGAAGGCGAATATCTCCCGGACGACGGCGATGACGTAGGCGTCCTCCTCCCCCATCTCGCGGAGCCGCGCCTCCTCCTCCGGCGTGCTGATGACGCCCAGGCTTACGTAGACCGCGGGCATCCGCGCCCCCTCCAGATCCCGCGCGGGCAGGACGCGGAGCGGCGGCTTCTCCCCCGCGCCGAGGGCGGCGAAGCGCCTCTGCAGCCCCTGGGCGAAGCGGCGGCCCGAGGCCAGATGCACGTTCTGGCTGCGCTGCCAGCGAAGCGCGACGGCCCCGGGCGGTTCGCCCTTCACGCGGGGCGGGCGGCGGGGCGCCGCCGTGATGATGAGAGGCCCCCGCGCTCCCGGCCGCCAGGAGGCGTCCGCGTGCAGGGAGAGGAACAGGGAGGCGCCCTGGTAGTTCGCGACGGCGGCGCGGCGCGCGGCGCTCATCTGCGCGTCCGTCTCGCGCGTCAGCGACGCCTTCACCTCGGGCCGCCTGGAGAGGAGATCGGCGATCATCCGCGCCGCGCGCAGGGTGAAGTCCTTCTCGGCGAGCGAGGCGCCGCGGCTGCCCGAATCCCGCCCTCCATGGGCGGGGTCGATCACAACGACGAAGGGCGCGTCGGACGAGGGGAGCGGCGCTTCCTCCCCCCGCGCGGGCGCCGGGAACGCATGACCCGACAGACAGGCGAGCGCCCCGAAGAGCGCCGCCAGCGTGAAAACAGCGCGACCGCGCGGCGACAAAGCTTTCCCTCCCCTTCTCTGGCTTCAAACTAACACCGCGCGGGAGGGGAAGCCAGCCGACGGCGCGGGCGGCGGCGCGCTTGCGTCGGGCGGGAATTTCCCCGAACATGGGCGGCGGTTTCCTCCGTCGAAAGCGAGGCGAATCGGGAGGCGGGCGCGTGTGGGGCGACGATGCGCCGGACGGCGTGAAGGGCCTGTCGGATTCCAGGCGAATCCTCACGGTGGGCGGGCAGATGGAGGCGCTCATCCTCAAGGGCAGGCTGGAGGCCGAGGGCATACCGGCGCACCTGAGCTACGACTCGGCGGGGGCGATCTACGGCTTCAGCCGGACGAACCTGGGCGCGGTGCACGTCATGGTCCCCGAGGGCTTCGAGGAGGAGGCGCGCCGCGTCTGCCGCAGAATCCGGGAGAGCGACCGCGCGCCCGAATAAGCGCATTCGACGACTTTTCTCCGCGCCCGGACACCCGAAGGCGGCGTCGTGACGAGCATTCAGGCGGACATCGAGGCCCTGCGCCGGCTCCTGATCGAGAAGGCGTATGAGAAGCGGGAGGTGACGCTCGCCTCGGGCCGGCGGAGCGACTTCTACGTCGACTGCCGCCAGGTCACCCTGCACGGCGAGGGGGCGCGGCTCGTGGGCCGGGTGGTTCTCTCGCGCGTCCGGCGAAGCGGCGTCCGGGCCGTGGGCGGCCCCACCCTGGGGGCGGACCCGATGGTGACGGCCGTCTCGATGACCGCCGCGCTCGAGGGCCTCGACCTTCCCGCCTTCATCATCCGAAAAGGCGACAAGGGCCACGGGACGCGCAGCCGCATCGAGGGGATGGGCAACCTGCGAAGCGGCATGAGGGTCGCCATCCTCGAGGACGTGGTGACCACGGCGGCCTCGAGCCTCGCCGCCATCGAGGCGGCGCGGGAGGCGGGGCTGGAAGTCGCCCGCGTCGTCTGCCTCGTGGACAGGGAGGAGGGCGGACGGGAGAGCCTCGCCGCGCGCGGCTTCGCCCTCGACGCCGTCTTCACGAAAACGAGCCTGCTGAGAGGCGGGGGGATGAGAAGAGCGGCAAACGGACAGAAAGGGCGACTCTAGGCTAATCAAGGCCAGCTCAATATATCACGCAATTTTCATCAGAAAAACGACTTCGTAATTCCCTCTTTACCTCCGAGTTCTCGAAACAGAAATTTGCAGTTCAAAATAGACGGGGGTCAGCAGAAAACTTATCTTTCGCCAAGTATTCACGAACCAATTCTACTGACCAAGGTTCTTTCAGTTTTTTCTTTTCAACGTCTTTGGCAAGTTCAGCGGCAGACGCAAAACTACCGCTGAGAGATGTCCCTCGCCTCTCAAAAAACTCAGTTCTACTAAGCACTACTGCAACTTCGTCTTTCGGTGCGCGCCATTCGTACACGATTGCAACATGCTTCGAAGTACTTCCACCGCTATCAAAGTATACCGCTCCAATCAATTTAATGGATGAGGGATCGACTTGGAGTCGCAACTCCTCTTCGAGTTCCCGGACGGCGCAACTAACTAATGGGGTGCCGTTAACGGCATCTTCGCATCGGACATGTCCACCGGCCCAAATTACGAGCTTCTCATGCAAGGGATTACTATTCTTTTTTTCATGGCGGCGAAGACGAAGGACGTCCCCGTTCGCATTCCGAACAACTACTACTGGGAGTGCCTGGACCCGAGAAGCATCATTTTCTACCTCGTCTCTAATCAAGAAGTTGCTATCGTCACATTCTGCGAAATATCGGACCAATTCATGCGCTTTGGAATTATCAATAAAATTTCTACCTTCAAATAATCCCGTCACGACTTCCTTGGAGCATGAAAGAATATTTTCTGCGATTTGCTCTTCTATCAAACCAAGAATGCAATCAACGACAGTTTCAGCCGTAGATTTTTGCTCTCTTTTTCTAGAAGTATCAAGGCAATATATCCGAAAATCTTCCCCAAGCTGCGAGGCGCATTGTTTGTTAACTTTCTTAATCTGCTCGAGTATCAGAGGATTCATGATGGAGCCCTCTTTTTCATCCACAGGGAGTATGCCTTGCTCACGTTTCATTGCGTCCGATGGAGAGACAAGCATTACAAAAACAGCCGAGATTCGCTTCCTCCAATCATCAATCGTGAGAAATCTTTGGATGATTTCCCTTTCACTCGAGCGCAAGCGCGAGATTTGCTCCATCATGGTCAGCCAGCAGATGGAATCGAAGAGCCCTCGATCGAGAAAAAGAATCTGTGGGTCATCGGCTCGTGGTGGCTCTTGTGTTTTGTCTAAAATCTGAGCGAGTGTCGTACACGCGGTCCAGATATTAAAATTCGCGTGTTTTTTATCTCGAATTGGGCAAACAGAAGCACGCTCGACAACGACATCCGTCCGAAAACCGGAACGCTTGAGAAATGTCTGCACATGCGACAGAGTTGTCGTTTTACCTGCTTTTGGGACTCCCGCAAACTCAATGACCAACGGCTTGCGGGCTTTTTCATCAAATTGTTTCGCTAAACGCTCTGCTCGTTTTTGAAAATCTCCCATGTCCGCCCACTCCCATTAATGACTAACTTCCAACGACGCTTTGATCTTCATCGGCATCCTTTCAGATCTTGATGGGATGGAATCTGCTATTTTCAGAGGGTCATGGGTGCATTATATTCTTGACACCCCTATTGAAGCAAATCCACCCCGTTCAATTTCAGGACTTCAATGCCCTTATCGGTAATACACTAACAATCTTTTTGGCCTTTCAACTATTTTGAAATTTTCTAAGTATCCCTTTCTCCTCATAATCGGGACTTATTGCAAGGACAGGTTTTCACCTTTCGTCATTTTTTAAGAGGTTCTCTTGCCTTTCGTGGTTCAATATTGTGTCAATTCAAGCTACGGGCGTGAACACCACAACGAGGATACATACGCGAGGATTTACAGGGAACACCCCCCGCGCGCATTCGCCCGCATTGGCGGGCGGCGGCTCATCGCTCCCCGGGCTTCTCCCAGTAAATCCACAGACCGCGCCTTGAGGCGACGCGGGCGGACGCGCCGATTCCGGCGCGCCGGGCGACGGCTTCCGCCTCCGCGCGGGAGAGGCGCTTCTTGCCCAGGCGGTCGTTCAGCTCGCGCGCGGCGGGCAGGAGCGACTCGACGAGCGCGTCCGGCGCGCCCGCCCCGAAGCCGCCGCCGTGCGCGCCCAGGCCGCCGGGCCGGAGGACGCGGTTCATCTCGCCGAGAATCTCCTCCTGCCGCTCCCAGAAGAACAGCCCGCCCCGGAAGACCACCAGGTCGAAGGCGTCCGCCTCGAAGGGCAGGCGGTATTTGTCGAGCGGCGCCACGCGGACGCGCGCGCTCATGCCCGCCTCGGCTATCCTCTCGGCCAGATAGCCGTTCAGGAGGTCGGAATCGTCCCCGCAGACGAGGCGCATTCCGGGACACCGCGCGGCCAGGGCGAGCGCGACGCCGGGGCCGTAGGGGCCGATTTCGAGAGCGTCTCCCGCGTCGCGCCCGTATCGCGCGTGAATCTCCTCGGCCGCGTAGGCGTAGAAGGGCTGAAAGTGGGCGTTCACGGCGCGTATCAGGTCGAAATCCATGCGGCGATCCCTTCCCGGGCGACGGCGCTTCCCGAAGCGGATGATACGCGGCCCGCCGCCCCGGCGGAACCCGCGCCCCGCGAGCGGAGCCTGCCCGGAATCGCCGCCCCCCGGTTTTCAAGGCCGCCTCTCTCGCGTATGCTGTCGAAAAACCGGAAGGACGAGCGCAGGGAGAGACCCCGATGGACGCGGCGGGCGAAGCGGCGGACGTATATGAGGCGATGGAGGCGTATCACGCCAGGGGCTGGACGGACGGCCTGCCCGTCGTCCCCCCGACGGCGGAGGCGGCGGAGCGCTTCCTGGAGGCCGCCGGGCTGGAGGCGGAGGACGCCGTATTCCATCTGGCCGAGCGCAGGCGAACCGTCCGCGCCGGGAAGGTGGCGCTCAACGCCGTCATGGCGGGGTGCCTGCCCGCCTACATGCCGGTGATTCTCGCGGCGCTCGAGGCGATGGCCGATCCGGCCTACAACCTGCATTCCAGCGCCACCAGCACGGGCGGCGCCGCCCCCTTCATGGTCGTCAACGGCCCGGTTCGCCGCGAGATCGGCCTCAACATGGGGGGGAACATCTACGGGCCGGGCAGCCGCGCGGGCGCGACCATAGGCCGCGCGCTCCGGCTCGTCATCATCAACTGCCTGGGCTCGAAGCCGGGGCTTCTGGATCGCTCCACCCAGGGGAATCCGGGCAAATACAGCTTCACCTTCGCCGAATGGGAGGAGAAGAGCCCTTGGGAGCCGCTGAGCGCGGACCTGGGCCATCCCGCCGGAGCGAGCGCGGTGACCCTCCTCGCCGCCGAGGGGCCGCACAACATCCAGAACCACTACGGGCGGGGGCTGGGGATAGCCCGCACCGCCGCGGCCACCATGGCGGGGCTGGGCAGCATGAGCGAGGGACAGTCCTTCTTCGTGTTCGCTCCCGAGCACGCGCACCTTCTGGCGGAGGAATTTCCGACGAAGAGGGCGCTCCGGGAGTATCTCTTCGAGAACGCGACCCTCCCCCTCGACCTCCTGCTCGAGACGGGCAAAATCGACAGGCCCGTCGCCGCCGATGAAAAGGGCCGCGTGCGCCACGCCCTCGCGCCGGAGGACATCCACGTCGTCGTGGCGGGAGGCGAGGCGGGCGGGCACTCCTCCTGGGTGCCCTCCTGGAGCAGGCGGCGAAACGGCGAGGCGGTCACCCGCCCGGTGCTGGGCGCGGAGGCGCGGCGCGCGCTGAAGAAGCAAGGCCGCCCCATGGGGGATGAACGCAGGGGAGGGAGCATCGAATGAACCCGGCGATACCGATTTACGACCCGACCGTGGAGCCCGAGACCGAGGCGGGCGAGCGCCCGCGCCGGGACGGCGCGCTGGCGGGCAGGCGCATCGGCCTGCTCTGGAACTCCAAGGCGGGCGGCGACAAACTGATGCGCTACGCGCTGGAGGAGCTCCGGGCGGACGGGGCGGACCCCGCCCTCGCCATCGAGCTCTCCAAGGAATACGACACCCGGCCGGCGCGGCCCGAGGTCTATGCCGAAATGGCCGAGCGGTGCGACCTCGCCATCACCGCGGTGGGCGACTGAGGCTCCTGCTCCTCGTGCAGTGTGCACGACGGAATCGAGCTGGAGAAGAGGGGCGTCCCCACCGCCGTCATCTGCACCGAGCCCTTCCGGCCCACGGTCGAGATGGTCGCCAGGGTGCGCGGGATGCCCGGCTATCCGGTGGCCTACATTCCCCATCCGGTGGGAAGCCTGACGGACGCGCGGCTCAGGGAGCGCGCGCGCGCGGTCGCCCCCGAAATCCGGGCGCTCCTCACGGGCTGACGCGCGAAGCCCCCGGGGCCGCCTACATCGCCTTCAGCGCGATGAGCGCCCCGCCCGCCACGACCGAGAGCGTCCCCAGCAGGATGGGGGGCGTTATGCGCTCCACGTCGCGCAGGAACATCCAGGCGAACAGCAGCGCGAAGAGCGGCGCGGTGGAGGAGAGCGGGGAGACCACCGAGACGTCCCCGTATTTGAGCGCAGCGAAGTGGCTCAGAAAGGCCAGCGTGTTGATGATCCCGCAGGGGCCGTAGAAGCTCCAGGCGCGCCCGCGCCCGAGGGAGGGGCGCTGGGCCCGCGGCAGAAATCCCACGAGGACGAGCAGTGCCGCCAGGCCGAACGCGCTGGTGAGCGTGATGCCCAGAAGCGCCGAGGGAACGAGGTCGATTCCGATCTTCCGGAAAATGTTGGAGGCGGAGAAGCCGAGCACGGCCACGAGCGGCAGCCAGACGGCGCGCCTGTCCCAGGGGGCGTCGCTCTTCCGCCGCCAGGTGATGCCCGCGCAGCCGAAGACGACCAGGAGGATTCCCGCCCACACCCAGAAGCCCGGCCGCTCGCCCAGGAAGACGAAGGCGAAGCCCGCCGAGAAGAGCGGATTCGCGGCGAGAAGCGGAATCGCGCGCGACACGCCCAGGCTGTGGATGGCGCGGAACATGAACACGCGGCCTATCGCCGGCCCCGTGACGCCCGAGAGGAAGAACCAGAACCACGCCTCCGCGCTCCACCAGGCGGGCTCCCAGGCGAGAACGGTGAGCGCGGCGAGCCAGGGGACGCTGACGATCAGGCCGATGACGACGCCCGTAAGCGCCGTTCCGTGCCGCTGCCCCCGCCGGGCGATGAGGCTGAACGCCGAGGACATCGACGCCGTGCCCAGGGCGAACCCCGCCGCCAGCAGCGCGTCATTCATCGCTCCATGCGCCTCTCCCCCGCCTCGCCGGAACGAAACCCCGCGCCCGACTCCCGCAAGCCTCATACCAGAGGCGGGAGCGGGCGGCTATCGGGCGCAGGCTCCCGGCGCGTCGCTCGCCCCCCGGCGCGTTGTCAGCCCTTCTCCCAAGCCTTATAGTGCCTCCTCCGCTCATTCCGTATCGGGGACGCCGTGAGCCTGCTTCCGCAAATGGACGTGGATGACGCCGCCGCGCGGCTGGCCTCGGCGCGCGAGGTCATGCGCGCGGAGTATCGCAAGAGGCACCGCGATCCGTGGGTCGTCGCCTACTCCGGCGGCAAGGATTCGACCCTGCTCCTCCATCTGGCGTGGGAGGTCATGCTGTCGCACCCTCCGGAGGAGCGCAGGCGCGAGATTCACGTCGTGGCGAACGACACCCTCGTCGAATCGCCCCTCGTCATCCGGCATCTGAAGAAAAGCCTCAACGCCATCCGCAAGGCGGCGGAGAAGGATCGCCTGCCCGTTCGCGTCACCCTGACGAAGCCCTGCGTCGATCAGACCTTCTGGGTGAACGTGATCGGGCGCGGCTACATTCCGCCGACGCGCAACTTCCGGTGGTGTACGGACAGGATGAAGATAAAGCCAACCGAATACGTATTGGAAAAACTGATGCTCGCCCACGGGCGCGCCGCGCTGCTGGTCGGAACCCGCAGGAGCGAATCCCAAACCCGCCGCCGCAGCATGAAAAAGCGCGGCGTCCGCGCCGACAGGATGAAGCCGCACGGAAGCGTGAAGGGCCTGCGTATGTTCGCGCCCCTCGCCGACCTGCGGGACGAGGACGTGTGGATGATTCTCATGCAGCTCAAGCCGCCCTGGGGCGGCTCCCACCGCGACCTCGTCACCCTCTACCGCAACGCGGGCGGCGGCGACTGCCCGCTCGTGCTGAGCAAGGAGGACGCCCCCTCGTGCGGGACGACCTCGCCGCGCTTCGGCTGCTGGACGTGCACCGTCGTCAAGAAGGACAGGAGCCTGCGCGGGCTGATCGACTCCGGCCACGAGGAGGAGAAGCTCGAGGCGCTCGCCGACTTCCGGGAGTGGCTCATCGAGCTGCGCGAGAACGACGGAAACCGCATGACGGTGCGGCGGGACGGCAAGATCAAGCTCAGGACGAACGGAGAGGTCGTCATGGGGCCGTTCCGCTTCGAGGCGCGCGAGGAGATTCTTGCGCGCCTGCGGAAACTGGAGGGCGAGGTCGGGGAGCGGCTCATCTCGCCATCGGAAATCGAGATGATCGAGGACATCTGGCGGGTCGATAGAATCCGCGAAGACGGGCGGCTGGCGCTGATAGAGGCGTGCGGATGAGTATCTCGAACGGCACCGGGACTATCATCAATACCAAACCGATGATCTTCTCGCATCTGTTTCATACAGGAAGATTTGAGGTCCCTTGGCACCAACGCCGCTACGACTGGACGAAAGAGCACGTCTGGGAGCTGTTGCGCGATATTGACGAAGCCGTCAGAGAAAAGCGCAAGTGCTATTTTCTCGGCGCGATCATGCTTTTGCAAAAAGACGAAAGAGTTTGGGAAATCAACGACGGCCAGCAACGCATGGTGACGTTTTCTCTCATCTGCGCCTGCCTCTGCCGCTTGTTCTATGAAGCGAGCGAACAGCTTCACGAGAACCGCGCACTTCGGGTTTTGTTCAACTTAGATGTGAACAGTACCGCACGATTGCCCGACGCCGCCGAACTTGACCCGCGGCTTACACCGCCACGAGACGACAAGACCCGCTACAACCTGATGATTCGAGGAGAAAGCATCGGGACCAACGGCAAGCTCACCGATGCGTGGGCGGAAATTGAGCGATTCTTTGAGGGCATGGAAATAGAAAAGCATAAGCAGTTCATGGATTATCTACTCAACAACATCGAAGTCGCGTGCCTGTACATCCCGGACGACGTTGACCCAAACTCCGTCTATGAAACACTCAACTGCCGGGGAAAACAGCTCGAAGATTTAGACCTGATCCGCAACTACCTGTATTCCTACTTCAACGCCGCTGAGGAACAACCCCGCCGCGACACAGTGCATGATAATCTCGAAAATATACGCACCCAGCTTAGAACAGACGCAAAAACAGGTGAATATGCGCGATGTTATTTTCAGTGCAAATATGGCTTTTTGCCAAAGCAAAAATTTTACCGCACGGCCCGCATCAAAATCCGTTCCCTGCTGAGCCCCGAAAAGCCGGCGGATGACATCTATAATTTGGTGACCGACTTCGCCCGCCAAGAGCGAGTAGAGATTTTTCAGACAATCACAAATCCGAGTGCAACAGATTCTCTGATCAAAACCTTTCAAACACATTCCAACTCGAACAGAACCAAGCGAAATTTGTCGATTTTCCTACAGGAACTGAAAAACTATAAAGTAGCGCAACCCATGGTGTTCGCGTTGCTAAACCGCTATGTCATGGAATCAAACGCGACAGAGAAGAGGCGTTTGGCGAAGCGCATTCACGGCAACCTGAAACACATTACTTCTTTTGTCATGCGGACGGCTTTCGTCGCTCCCAAATTCGAGCCCTCACACTTCGAGAGCGAATTTTCCAGCCTCGCGAAAAAGATCATGTCAGCCGAAAAGCCTGACAATATCGACATCATGCGCTCCCTAAAAGAGTTTGACGGCACTTATGGAATAATCGACGATGACAGATTCATTGACAAGATGAAGGTTGTCGAAATGCGAAATACGCGCGATACGAGAAGAAAGCGTTTTCTGCTCGGCGTGAACCACTCCATACAAAGAGACAGTAGCCTGCTCAACGAAACACAGTGCACCGTCGAGCATATTTTTCCCCGGTCTGAGGAACATTGGCAGGGCTGGCATAATTTCGAGGAGCATAATCCCGAAGATTGGGTGCATAGGCTTGGCAATCTGACGCTACTGGGACAAGAAGACAACAAACCGGGGAGAGACGACAATAGAGATTTCTCTCGCAAAAAAGAAGTTTTCGATCGGAGTGCAATCACGCTTACCCGAGAATTGCTTGATCGGGAAGATTGGTCTCCGAAAGCGATAACCGCCAGGCAGGAAAAATTGGCGAAAATCGCCGCAAAGGAAGTGTGGTCTTTTTAAGCTGTTGCATGGAAAGACATTTTGGGAGATATTGAACTGGAGGATGGTTGATTCAGTTGTCGCACAAAGTAGTATTCACATGCCAAGAACAAAGGGCGCAAAATTATCGTAAGGGGTCAAACCTATGGCAAGGATTGTCGAATATCGGGAAATCCCGCTTGATCAACTGGTCATCAGCAAGGGACAAGCGCGAGTAGAGAATGTTCGGCAAGGAATTGAGGATTTGGCCAGGAGCATTGAGGTACAAGGACTTCTGCAACCGATTGTAGTGTGCCCGGCAACGCAGGAAGGAAAATACGAAATACTTACGGGGCAACGACGTTTTCTTGCGCATCAAGAACTGAAAAAGGAAACCATCACTGCCGCTGTTCTTGATGAGCGCGTTGAAGAGGAACAAGCCAAGACCATCTCAATTACCGAAAATCTGATGCGGCGCAAGCTATCCGGGAAAGAACTGATCGATGGAGTCACTTATTTGCACAACAAATACGGGAGTGCAAAAGCTGTAGCCGAAGCCACGGGCCTACCCTCCAATGATGTCAGGCAATATGTGAAGTATCCGCGGCTAATACCCAAACTGAAAAAAATGGTCGATGACGGTCTCGACATCAAGGTTGCCTTGAAGGCTCAGGATGCCGCTACAGAAGGCGATGAAGTCAACCACGAAGACGCTATCAAACTAGCGCAGGAAATGCCCCCGATGTCTGGCGCCCAACAGAAAAAGCTCGTTCAAGAGCGTAAAAGTCATCCTGACAAACCGATCGATGATGTAATCGAAGACGCGAAAACCGGCTCAAAGATCACCCAGGTACTCGCAACCGTAACCCGAAACACGCATGTCGCTATCCAGAAATTCGCCAATGAGGAAGGATATAACCAGGATGAAGCGGCGGCAGTTCTCATTGAGGAAGCGTTGATCGGTCGCGGCCTCCTGGAAGAATAGACTAGATGATCTCCGGTTTGAGTTCCTTGGAACTTGGGCGTCTCCGAATGTCCGTGGGCTACGGAGCAAACAAGAAGGGCCGACTTCTCTCTCCCATAGAAGTTGCTTCGCTTCTTCACAATGCGCGCCACGAGGGCGCTTCTCTTAGTGACTGCGCAACCGCAATCCACCTTAACGAAACGGGCGCCAGTCGTTTTCTTCGCATTCTAAACCTCCCCCAGGATATTCAGCATCTAATCGACTGGGGAACTCCCCAAAATGGCATTGGCTTTTCGACTGCCGTTGAGCTGGCCCGGCTTCAGGATGTTGACGATCAGCGCGCTGTCGCCGACTCGATTCTCTCGATCGGCCTAACCAGCAAAGAAGTCCGACAAGTCGCGCAACTCCGGATCAGATCGGGGCGCTCCATTGGCGCGTGCGTCAAAGAAGTCTTGGGAATGCGCCCAACTATCGAGAGACGCTATGTTTTTATTGGCTCAGTACTTGAGCAGGGCATTGCGGATGCGCTCACCGAGCTTACTCAAGCGGAGAGAGATTCCATCCTTGAATCAGGCATTGAGCGACTCCATCTTCAAGGAGCATCCGGCCGGCTTGGAAAGCGGCTCTTCACGCTGGTCGGGGACGAGAGCTTTAACGAATCGATGAAAACTGTCGGCAAGGAGAACATCGAGGAGCAGCTCTGCAACCACATCGCAGAGGCTGTCGGGAATGCCTTCTCCCACCGTTGACGTTTTGGGGAGCGGCGCCATCTGCCTCGGCTCGAAAATAGTATGTGATGGTTTCGCGGAGGGGTATCCTTTCCGCGTGCAGACGCATGTCCACGACGATCACATGAGCGAATTCAACAAGAGCAAGGGGTTTCAGGACATTTTTATGAGTCCGGAAACCCATGATCTGCTGATCGCGGAATACGACGCGGATATTGAATTTCGCAGCAACCTCCGGCGGGTCGAGCGCAACATCGAACATGTCTTTGCCGATGGTTCAAAACTATCTCTTCTGCCCTCCCACCACATGCTTGGTTCGCGCCAAGTCGCGCTCGAGTTGTCCGATGGCTACTGCATCGGCTATTCGGGCGATTTCGGTTGGCCTCTTGATGAGGTCATTCAGGTTGACGAACTTGTTGTGGACAGCACCTATGGAAGCCCCCAAAGCGTGCGTCGCTACACCCAAGCGGAAGCGGAAGAATGTCTGTTGGGTATTGTATGTGAACGATTGCACTATGGCCCCGTCCATATCAAAGCCCACAGGGGAACTATCGAGCGCGTCCTCCAGGTCCTGTGGGGCGACATCAGCGTTCCGATTCTCGCGACCGAACGCCTCATTCGGGAAGTGGAAGTCTATCAGAACTACGGATTCGCTATTGGAACTTTGGTTTCACTTGACTCGGAAGCAGGCCAATCCGCCGTGAAGGAGCGGGCCTATGTTCGATTGTATTCAAAGGGCGATGGCTTCGGAAACGAGCCCGCCGGCGGGACGAGCGTCACATGCAGCGCTTATATGACCAACGTCGACCATCCGCTTATTACATATTCAGAGCGGGCTTATGGCGTGGCGCTGTCCAACCATGCGGATTTTAATGGAACGCTCGCCTATATCGAGGCTACGGGAGCCAAGAAGGTCGTCACGGACAACACGCGAAGGCATGGGTGGGATTTGGCCATCGCCATCAATCAGCGTCTTGCGGGCGTGGAAGCCAAGCCGTCGTCGAACCTGACCGGATCGCGCTGGCAATAGGTGATGTTCCCTCACCTCCTCGCGGCGCGGAAGATCACCCCCCCGGCGGGTCGCAGGGGGCGTAGCGCGAAAAGCGCATGACGAAGGCGGCGCGGCCCTGGGTGGCGGAGCGAAGCGCCGTGGCGTAGCCGAACATCCTGGCGAGGGGCGCCGAGGCGCGGACGACGCTCACCGGCGAGGCGCCGCCGCGCTCCTCCGTCGCGGATATCCTCCCGCCGCGCGCGGCGAGGTCGCCCAGGACGGCGCCCAGGAACTCCCCCGGGGTCGTCACCTCCACCGACATGACGGGTTCGAGCAGCCGCCCGCCCGCCGCGCGGCAGGCCTCCGTGAAGGCGTTCGCCGCCGCGATGGCGAAGGCGGCCTCGGAGGCGCGGGCGGGGTCGTAGTCCGCCTCCAGCAGGCGGACGCGCAGGTCGGTCATCTCGTAGCCCGCCATCGCCCCGCTCGACGCGGACGCCTCGATGGATTCCAGCGCGGCGGCGGCGAGGCTCGCGGGAATCACGGAGTCCTCCAGCGCGCTCTCGCGCGAGACGCCCGCCCCGGGCGAAGGCGCCACGCCCACGCGCACCCGCGCGAAGCGGGGCTCGCCCGCCAGCTCGCGCTCGAAGACGGACTCCGCCTCAGCCTCCTTCAGGAGCGTCTCCCGATACACCACGCGGGGGGCGCCGACGCGGACGCGGACGCCGAATTCCTCCTCCAGGCGGCGCGCGAGCACCTCCAGATGGAGCTCGCCCATGCCGCTCATCACCGTCTGGCCGGACTCCGCGTCCGCCCGCGCCAGGAAGGTGGGGTCCTCCGCCTGGAGCTTCGCCAGCGCCTCGTCCAGCTTCCGCGCGCCCGCGGCGTCCGCGGGCTCCGCCGCGACCGAGATGACGGGCCGGGGCGCGCGAATGGACTCGAACGCCACCGGCTCCCTCCCGTCGCAGAGGGTGTCGCCCGTGGCGGCCTCCTTCAGGCCCGCCGCCGCCACGATGTCGCCCGGCCCGGCGGACTCCAGGCGCTCGCGCTTGTGGGAATACATCCTGAAGATCCGGGCGAGGCGCTCGGCGCGCCCCCGCGCGGGGTTCCACAGGCTCTCGCCCGCCCTGGCCGAGCCGCTGTACACCCTCAAATAGGTGAGGCGCCTGCCCTCGTCCATCTGCACCTTGAAGGCGAGGGCGGAGAAGGGGGCGTCCTCCGTCGGCGGGCGGACGGCGCGCTCCCCGTCCCCGGGCCGCGCGCCGCTCGCGGGGGGGACGTCCGCCGGCGAGGGCAGATAGTCCACCACGGCGTCCAGCAGGGGCTGCGCGCCCATGCTCCTGAGAGAGGAGCCGCAGAAGACGGGCACGAGCTCGCCCGCGAGCACGGCGCGCCGCAGCGCCGCCTTCACCGCGCCGGCGTCCGCGCGGCCGTCCTCCAGATACGCCTCCATCAGGGCTTCGTCGCAGTCCGCCGCCGCCTCGACGAGCGCCTCCCGCAGCCGCGCCGCCTTCTCCGCGAGCGCCCCGGCGGGCCGGGAGCGGCGGAGCGCCCCCTCCTCCCAGGTGAGAAAATCGCCGCTCAGCGCCTCGACCTGGCCGGCGTAGCGCTCCCCCTCCCCGTCGGGCCAGTGCATGAGCGCGGGCCTGGCGCCCAGTTTCTCGGCCATCATCTCCACCGTCCGCTCGAAGTCGGCGCCCAGGCGATCCATCTTGTTGATGAAGGCGATTCTCGGCACGCCGAACCTGTCCGCCTGGCGCCAGACGGCCTCGCTCTGCGGCTCGACGCCCTCCACCGCGCTGAAAATCGCGACGGCGCCGTCCAGCACGCGCAGGCTTCTTTCCACCTCGATCGTGAAGTCCACGTGGCCGGGGGTGTCGATGATGGTGATCTCGTGCCCCGCCCAGACGGTGGTGATGGCCGCCGAGGTGATGGTGATGCCGCGCTCGCGCTCCTGGCGCATCCAGTCCATGGTCGCCGAGCCGTCGTCCACCTCGCCGAGGCGGTGCACGGCGCCCGAGCAGAACAGCATCCGCTCGGTGGTCGTCGTCTTCCCGGCGTCGATGTGGGAGATGACGCCGATGTTTCTTCTCATCGAAAGCGCGGGGCGCTTCATCGGAAAATCCCCTCCCCCCGGAGCCGGGGCGCAGGTTACCTTGACGGGGACGGGACGGGAAAGCGCGGGCGCGCGCCGGGGACGCGCCCGGACGGGGGAATCAGGCGGCCTCGGGCCTCTGCGGGGTTTTGGGATTCCACCCGGCGAAGGGGAGCTCAGGCGCGGGCGTAAGCCTCGACTCGAGCTCCTCCTGGCGATGGCGCCAGTCCTCATAGGAGATTCGGCGCTGCAGATAGAGGGCGAGGTTCCTCATGCACGCCTGGTGGATGCGCCTCGAGTTCCGGCTCGTCTCATTCATTCCGTATCCGGGTCTTCGTTCCGTGGTCGCCATGACGGGCCTCCTTTCCTGCCTGCTCTCCGCGAGAGAGAATCCCTCTTGATCCTATATATAGTGCCTGTTTCGCTGTCGCGCACTATATTTTGTGTTAAAATCCCGTTAAAAATCCGCCGCCGGACGAAGAATTTCCGGATTCCCCATCCCGCGCGAATACGAATATAATACGAAAATATGAATCGCGCAACTCTTTTTTTCGCCCCGGCGCGCCAAACGCTATACTATCGGGCGGGCGTCGCTTCGGGACGGCTTCCGACGTCCCTGACGCCCCGAAGCTTTCGCGCTCCCCCGCCCCAGGGATGCAAAGGACGCGCCATGGCCCCGAAGAGAATCTCCCGCAATCCGCTTTCCGGATGGCCCGCCCTGCTGGCGTCCATCCTCCTGCTCGCCGGCTGCGGCGGAGGCTATGAAACGAAAACCGCGCGCGGCGAGGGCGTTCGGGAGTGGTTTTTGGAATTCTCCTGGGGGCGCGTGGAGGCTTACGCCGTCTGGCCTCCCGACGAGGGGCGCTTCTCCGGGCGAGGCCGCCCGGCGATCCTTCTCCTGCACGGCTCGAACGCCCGCGCCCAGCGATTCAGGCGCGCCATGCTGAATCACGCGCGGGACGGGTTTTTCCTCATGAGCGTCTCGCTTCCGGGCTTCGGCGCGTCGACGGGGCCGGAGGATTTCGCCGGGCCGAGAAGCGTGGAGGCCGTCCTGGGCGCCGTTCGGCATCTGGGCGCCAGGCCGAACGTCGACAAAGCCGGCGTTTTCATCTACGGCGTCGGGCAGGGCGCTTCGACGGCGGCGCTGGCGGCCGCCGCGGGCGGGGAGGCCGCGGGCCTGATTCTCGAAAACGGATTCTACGACATGGAGACAGCCTACGCGCGCTCATCGGAGAGCCGGCGCGCCAGAATCCGCGCGGCGCTCGGCGGCCCGCCCGCTCAAAGGCCGGCCGCCTACCGGGAGCGCTCCGCCATTCGGGCGGCGGCCGGAATCAGGTCCCCGGTTCTTCTCCTTCACGGCCGGAAGGCGCCCTATCCCCTCGGCGGCGCCGAGGCTTTTCTGAAAGCGCTGAGGGCGGGCGGCGGAAGCGCGGAACTCCGGCGGGTGGACAAGCCGGGCCCCTTTGCGTCTCCCGGAAGCCCGAACATCGGGAAGCGGGTCATCCCCTACGCCAGGAGAATATACGAGGCGCGCCGGAGCGTCTCCGGCGATCGAAAGCCCGGGTCCGGTCGGCGATAGCGCCCGGTTCGCCGGGACGCGCTCTATGGCGCCCTCTCCCGGGACTCGATTCTCGCCAGCCGCTCCGCAACCGGCGGATGCGAATGAAAGAGCGCGACCACCCAGCGGGGCGGCGCGGGGTCGGTCAGGTTCCGCTCGCACAGCCTGGCGAGGGCGGAGGCCAGGCCGCCGCCCGTCCCCGCGCGGAGGGCGGCCCAGCGGTCGCACCGATGCTCGAGGGCGCGGGAGATCGCCAGAAGCAAGGGCGAGGCCGCCGCCCCCGCGCAGGTCAGGACGACCCAGACGACCACGAGGCCGGCGGGCGCGCCCGGCCGCGCGAGAGCGGGGCTTCCCCACGCGCCCGGCCAGCCCAGCGCCTCGTGGGAGAGGCAGAGGCCCAGCGCCAGCGCCGCGCTCCTCATCGCCAGAAGGGCCGCGATGTGCCGGCCCGCGTGATGCGCGACCTCATGCGCCAGGACGGCCTCGATTTCATCGTGGGGAAAGCCGAGCAGGGTATCCGAGAGAATCACGCGCCGGGAGGGCCCCCAGCCGACCAGGGCGGCGTTCGCCGTCCGGCTTTTGGAGCTCATCTCCATCTCCCAGACGCCGCCGCGCACCCTCGCCTTCGTTCTATCCAGCAGGCCGAGGAGCCGCTCCCTGAGCTCCCCGTCCGCCAGGGGCCTGAAGCGAAAAAAAAGGGGCGCGAGCAGAACGGGGGCGATCAGGGAGAGGAAAGCCAGCAGCAGCGCCCCGGCCAGCGCCGCCATCCACCACCAATCCTCCGGCCGCGCCGCCATGAGCACAAGGCAGCCGCCGCTGGCCCCGCCGCCGAAAAGGAGCAGAAGCGCCAGGCCCTTGCATCTGTCCCGCAGCCAGCCGGCCGCCGATTCGTTCGAGAGTCCCTCCCGGCGGGCGAGGACGCGGCTTCCGTAGAAGTCGGAAGGCAGGGAGACCAGCGCCTTCGAGACGGCGATGAGGGAGAACGCGGCGAACCCGCTCCAGAACGCGCCGCCCGACGCGCTTCCGGCGTCCGCCCGCAAATGCCAGAGCAAAAACAGCAGCAGGACGCCGAACTCCAGCGTCGAGGACAGCAGGCCCCAGAGCAGGCGCCGCGTCTGATACGCCCGCGCGCGCCTCAGAAAATCCTCCTCGAAAATCGGAAGCCCGGCGGGGCTCGGTGCGTCCATTCGCGTCTCCGGGCGCGGGTTTCGGAAGCCGAAAAGGGCGAGGCGATAATTTGGCAAATCGCCCGCGATTGTGCAAATATGCTTCCCGGAAGCCCGAGCCGAAGAAGCCGGGCGCGCGAAGCCCGCCCCCCGGAGGCGCGCCTGAAGCCCAGGAGATTTCGCCCGTGTCCCGCCGCCTCATCGACTTCAGAAGCGACACCGCGACGCGCCCCACGCCCGCGATGCGCGAGGCCATGGCCGGGGCGCGGGTGGGCGACGACGCAATCGGGGAAGACCCGAGCGTCAACGAGCTCACCCGCAAGGCGGCCGCCCTCTTCGGCAAGGAGGACGCCCTCTTCGCGCCGTCCGGCACGATGGCCAACCAGCTGGCCATCAAGGCGCACACGAACCCCGGCGAGGAGATCATCGCCGATTCGCACTGCCATCCCTTCAGAAGCGAGCTGGGCGCGGGCGCCTTCCTCTCCGGAGTGCAATTCGCCCTCGTCCCCGCTCGCCGCGGCGTCTATGGCCGCGGCGAGGCCGAGGCGTGGCTGCGGCCCGAAGGAGGGCATCCCAGAAGCGCGCTCCTCTGGGTGGAGAACACGCACAACCAGGGCGGGGGCAGCGTATTTCCCCTCGATCGCCTCGACGAGCTGCGCGCCTTTTCGAAGGAGCGGGGCGTCCCCCTGCACATGGACGGGGCGCGCATCTTCAACGCCGTCGTCGCCTCGGGCGTTCCCCCGCGGGAGTGGGGGAGGCGCTGCGATTCGATGTGCTTCTGCCTCTCCAAGGGGCTGGGCTGCCCCGTGGGTTCTCTCCTGCTCGGGGAGGAGGCGTTCATCCGGGAGGCGCGCCGGTATCGGAAAATGTGGGGCGGCGGCTGGCGGCAGGCGGGCGTTCTGGCCGCGGCGGGAATCTACGCCCTGGATCGCCACGTGGAGCGTCTGGCGGAGGATCACGCCAACGCCCGGCTCTTCTCCGAGCTCACCGCCGGCATTCCGGGGGTTCGGCCGGTCCATGACACGACGCCCACCAACCTCGTGTTCCTGGACGTTTCGGAAACCGGAAGGACGGCGCGCCGGATCAGCGAGGCGGCGATGGAGCGCGGCGTCGCCTTCTCGGTTCCGAACGAGAGGACGCTTCGCGCCGTCGCCCATCTGGACGTATCGAGAGAAGACGCGCGGACGGCGGCCCGGGTATTGGCGGAAGCGGCGAAGTGAGCGCGCCCGCGCGGGTCACCGTCCTCGGCTGCGGAACCTCCACGGGCGTCCCCACCATCGGGTGCGAGAGTCCCGCCTGCCTTTCGGACGATCCCAGAAACAAGCGGCTGCGCCCGAGCATCCTCATCGAGCGCGCGGGGCGAAACCTGCTGGTGGACACGGGCCCCGACCTGCGGGCGCAGGCGCTCGCGCACCGCGTCACCCGCGTGGACGCCGTGGTCTATACCCACTTTCACGCGGATCACACCCACGGCATCGACGATCTGCGAACCTTCAACTTCCTGATGGGAAAGCCGATTCCCTGCTACGCCTACCCGAACACGGCGCGGATTCTCCGCCGGAACTTCAGCTACATCTTCGGCGGCGCGCGGGACGAGAGCGGCGAGGGCGGCTTCAGACCGCAGCTCACGGTGGAGGAGGTGGACGGCGGCTCGTTCCGGGCGGCGGAGATCGACGTCGTCCCCTTCGAGCTCGAGCACGCCGGCATGAAGGTGATGGGGCTGCGGGTGGGCGACTTCGCCTACGCCACGGACTGCAACGCCATCCCGGAAGAATCCATGGGCATTCTGGCGGGGGTGCGCGTCCTCATCCTCGACGCCCTGCGCCACCGGGAGCACCCCTCCCACTTCACGGTCGCCCAGGCGCTGGAAGTCGTCGAGGCGCTCAAGCCCGAGCGGACGTATTTCACCCACACCAACTACGAGCTGGAATACCACGAAACCAACCGGAGCCTGCCCGGCGGCGTGGAGCTCGCCTACGACGGGCTGCGCTTCGAGATATTCCCGTAAGGGGGGGCTAGGCGCCGCCCGCGTCGTCCGGGGCTTCCTCCGATCCGTTCGCGCTCGCCCCTTGGCAAAGGTCCGAGAACAGGAGATACCCCGCCAGATAGTACGAGATCGAGGTCACCATCACGCCCGTCTGCAGCAGCACCTGGCCCAGGAGCCCGCCGCCGAAGATTCCCTGCGTCAACTGCCACAGAATGAACCAGACCAGAAGATAGGTCATCGCCAGGGCGACGACGGCTCTCTCTCCGCCGCCCGAAATCGCGCCGGCGCGGCGGAAGGCCCCTGCGAAGCCGTCCCCGTAGAGCAGCGCGGTGAGCGTGCAGAAGTAATACCGCACGGCGGGGGCGAGAACGAGAAAGGCCGTTATGGCGAAGGCGAAGGGGAGCGCGATGGGCGAATCCCCGAACAGAGAGCCGAAGAGAAACAGGGTGGACGCGAACCCGACGACGCTCAGCAGCTGGAGGCCGAAGGTGTAGGCGAGGTCCACCCCGGCGACGGACGCGAGGCGATTCATCGCCGAGGCGACGTCCCAGACGCCGCCCTCGCCCTTGCGCTCGGACTCCACCCGCAGAATCAGGAGGATGAACAGAAACACCTGCAGCACGCGCAGGAGCAGCTGGGAGGCGATCATGAGAGGAAACAGGAGCGCGAGGTTCGCCTTCGGGTCCATCAGCGACTTGAGCGAGGGGTGAACCGAGAGCGCCGCCATGGAGACGGGAACGTAGATCATGACGACGAAGCGGGTGATTCGCGCGAAATCCGCCGCGTGGCCGCGCACGCCGTATTCGATGTATTTCGAGAGGGGCCCGACCGCCTGGACGCTCATAAGAATAAACCCTTGAGAAGGACGCGGCCGCGCGAGCGTTGACCCTCCGCCGCCGGAAGCGATACACTGGGCCCGCTTTTCCGCCGCCGCGCGAATCGCGCCGCGCCGCCCCCGGCAGCCGCCCCGCAGCCGATGACGCCCACTATACTTGCTCGCGGCGAGGAATAGAAGGCAGGCCCGATGAGTTTCGCGGCAATCATCCAGGGAGGCGTCCGGGCGCTCGGCCGGCGCGCGATGGAGGCCGTCGGCGGCATGGGGAGCGCCGCGATCTTCCTGGCCGAATCCGTCCGGTGGCTCTTCGCGCCGCCCTGGCGGCTCTCGCTCCTGACGCGCCAGATCTACGTTATCGGCGCGGGTTCGCTCTCCATCGTCCTGCTGTGCGGCCTGTTCACCGGAATGGTGCTGGCGCTCCAGGGAATCTACGCCTTCAGGAAATTCGGCTCCGAGGCCTTCCTGGGCCCCGCCGTCGCCTTCAGCCTCATCCGGGAGCTGGGGCCCGTGCTCACCGCCCTCGTCGTCACCGGCAGGGCGGGCTCCGCCATGACGGCCGAAATCGGCATCATGCGGATCACCGAGCAGGTGGACGCCCTCAAGAGCATGGCCGTGAACCCCCTCCAGCGCCTCGTCTCTCCCCGGCTTCTCGCGGGCGTGATAGCATTTCCGCTGCTCACGGCGCTCTGCGACGTCATCGGCATATTCGGCGCCTACCTCGTGGGCGTGGAGCTGATGGGCATGAGCCCCGGCACTTTTTTCGGCGAAATGCGGGACAAGATCGAGATGCGCGACGTCATGGTGGGCGTCTGGAAGTCTCTCGCCTTCGGCCTGCTCGTCACCTGGGTCTGCTGCTACAAGGGGTATCACTGCGGGCACGGCGCCGAGGGGGTGGGGCGGGCGACCACCTCGGCCGTCGTCCTCTCTTCCGTCCTGATACTGGTGGGCGACTACTTCCTCACCTCGATTCTCATCTGAAGAAGGAACGGAGCCTTGTCCCGGAAAAACGTGGAAATCGGCGTCGGCGCGTTCGTTCTGGCGGGCGTCCTCGCCCTCGCCTATCTCTCCATCCAGCTCGGCGGCCTCGACATTTTCGACGCCGGCACCTACGAGGTCTCGGCGAAGTTCACGAACGCGACGGGCCTGAGGCGGGGCGCGCCGGTGGAGATGGCGGGCGTGCGCGTCGGGCGGGTGAGCGGCATCGCCCTCGACGGGGAGGACGCGAGGCTCACGCTGCGCCTCGATGAAAGCCTCCGCCTCTCCCGCGACTCCATCGCCTCCATCCGGACGAAGGGAATACTGGGGGACAAATACGTCAGCCTCAGCCAGGGGGGCGCGGAGAAGATCATCCCCCCGGGCGGACGGATTCGGGAGACGGAGCCCCCGATTGACATTGAAAAGCTCATCGGCGAATTTGTATTCGGCAAGGTGAAGTGAAGCCCCGCCCCGAAAGGATCGGCGCGAAGCGGCGGCCCGCCGCCCTTCCGTCCGCGAGAGCCGCGCAGGGAGACCCCATGCTTTCGAGAAAGCGCCTCTCCCTCCTTCTCGCCCCGCTTCTCGCCGGCGCGCTCATGGCGCCGCCCGCCGGCGCGGGAGAGCCGACGGAGATACTGCGCGCGGGGACAAGCGGCGTCCTGGAGATTCTCCGGGACCCCGACCTCAAGGCTCCCGAGAAGAAAGCGGAGCGCAGAAGCCGCATCCGCGGGATCATTCATCGGTATTTCGACTTCGAGGCGATGTCGCGGCGAAGCCTGGCGAGGAGCTGGCGAAAGCGCTCGCCGGAGGAGAAGCGCGAATTCGTCCGGCTTTTCAGCCGTCTCATGGAGCGCAACTACGCCGACAAGCTGGAAAGCTACACGGACGAGAAGATCGTCTTCGGCAAGGAGACGCTCGACGAGGAATTCGCCAGGGTCGAGTCGAAGGTGATTCTCACGGACGAGCGGGAAGTCTCCATCGCCTACCGAATGCACAGGGTGGAGGGCGAATGGCGCGTCTATGACGTCCTGGTGGAGGGCATCAGCTTCCTCAAGAACTACCGCGAGCAGTTCCGCTCCGTCATCCGGAGAACCTCCTACGCCAACCTCGTGAAGATGCTCCGGGCCAGGCGAGACGGGGACTAGAAGGATCGCCCGCGGCGGGCGGGCGGGCCGGCGCGGGAGGAAGCGGGTATCTGCGGCCCACTTCCGCGTGATCGCGAAGCCCCATCGCCTCCCTCTGCGCGATGAGGAAATAGCGCCAGCGCTCCGCTTCGTCCATCGCGCGGTGGAGCGCGCCTTCGAGCCTTTCCCGGCTCTCGCCATCCTGCCCCTTCTCCCGGGCGCGCCACGCGCTCCACGCCCTTTGACGGCGCTTCTCGAACTCGCTCCCGACGCGGCCCAGCGAGGCGGCCTTCTCCCCGGCTATCTCGCGCTCCACCGCCAGGGGCCTGAAGTTTCCGCTCACGGCGCCTGTCCCGTCTCCCTGGGCAGCCGCAGGGAGAGGAGGGAGCCGGCGGTGCCGAACGCCATGCAGACGGCGGGCAGCGCCCTCTCCACGCCGATATGGTCGGCCAGGCCGCCCACGGCGATCATCCCGACGCTCGCGGCGAACCAGACCACGCCCAGCATGAAGCTGCTCACCAGGGCGGCGTGCCGGGGGGCGATTTCCTGCGCATACGTCACCGAAACCCCCATTTGCGCGTAGAAGGCGGCGCCCGAGAGCGTCACGAACAGCGTCCGCCAGGGGTCGTCGAACAGAAAGGCCATGCCCAGCGCCGGCGTGCCCAGGCAGATGGCCGCTATCGTCACCACCCGCCTGCCGAAGACGTCGGAGAGATGCCCGCCGTAGATGCCGCCCGCGGCCGCGGCGAACAGGAACAGGGTGATCGCCGTTCCGCCCGCGGCCAGCGAGCCGCCCTTGGCGATGACGTAGATGGGCAGGAACACCTGCACGGTCATCGTCACCGTGGTGCGGCACAGGTTCACGAGCCACAGCAGGAAAAGCGGGCGGAACACGAACCCGAGCGTCCGCATCGTCCGCGCGAAGCCTTGCGGGGCGCCGCCTCCGTCCGCGCCCCTGACGGGCGGGGAGACGAAAAGCAGGGGCGCGCCGACGAGGATGCCGACGAGGCTGGCGTAGGGGATGGCGTCGATGCCCCAGCGCGTGACGATGAACGTGGCCATCCCCGCTCCCAGCCCCACGCCCAGGCGTCCGCCCGCGACGTAGAGCGACATGCCGAACCCTTTTCGCGCGCCCGAGGACTGCCCGGCGATGACCGAGGCCACCGGGTGATAGCAGGCCGAGCCCGAGCCCGCGACCAGCATGAGAAGCATGAGGAGCCAGAAGTTCGGCATGTAGAGCATGAACGCGAGGAGGGCGCCTCCCAGCGGGCCGAGCGCCAGAAGCCACCCTTTCCTGAGCCTGTCCGCGAAGTAGCCGAAGAGGGGCTGGCCCACGGCGCCGGTGACGGAAAGCGTGGTGGCGAGAAGCCCCGCCAGGCTCAGGGGCAGGTCCATGCGCTGGACGATGAGGGGAAGCAGCGGCGGGAGAAAGCCGAAATAGCTGTCGTTCGCGACGTGGGAGACGATGAGCAGGGAGATTCTTCTTTTCTTCAGGCGTTCCGGCGCCGCGCCGGCCGCGGCCGCATCGCTCAAGACGTTCTCCGAAAAGACGAATGCTCCGGCGGGTCCGCGCGAGGCGGGCGCGGAGGCGCCCTCACGCCATTTTTTCGATCAGCCCGGGAACCGCGGCGAGGGCGGCGTCCACCTTTTCGACGTCCCTGCCGCCCGCCTGCGCGAAGTCGGGCCTCCCGCCGCCCCTGCCGCCGACGAGAGAGGCCACCTCCTTCACCAGCTCCCCGGCGTGAAAGCGGGAGGTGAGGTCCTTCGTGACGCCCGCGGCGATGGCGACCTTCCCGTCCGTCACGGCGGCCACCACCGCCACGCCGCTCTTGAGCCCGCCCTTCGCCGCGTCGATGATTCCGCGCAAGTCGCCCGCCTGAAGGCCGTCGCGCCGCGCGGCGACGACCCTGACGCCCGAGACGTCCCTGGCCTCCGAGGCCAGATCGCCCATTTCGCCGCGCGAGCGGCTCTCCCGCGAATCCCTGAGCTCGCGCTCCAGCGTCCGCACGCGCTCCAGCAGGCGGCTCACCCGCTCGGGCTCCTCCAGCGGCGCCGCCCTGGTGAGTTCGCCGATCTCGGCGAGCGCGCGCTGCTCCCTGCGCGCCTGGAGGAGCGCGGCCTCGCCCGTCAGCGCCTCGATGCGCCGCACCCCCGATGCGACGCCGCCTTCGTGCAGGATGCGGAAGAAGCCTACGTCCCCGGCGGCGCGCGCGTGCGTGCCCCCGCAGAGCTCCCTGCTGAAGTCGCCCACCGAGACGACGCGCACCTCCTCGCCGTAGCGTTCGCCGAACAGCGCGGTCGCCCCCTCGGCCAGCGCCTCCTCCATCGGCATCTCGCGCGTCTCCACGCGCGCGTTCTCGCGGATGCGCCCGTTCACCACGTCCTCGATTCTTTCCCGCTCGCGCGCCGTCATCGCCGCGAAGTGGGTGTAGTCGAACCGCAGCCTTTCGGGCGAGAGGTGGGAGCCCGCCTGCTTCACGTGATCCCCCAGCACCTCGCGCAGGGCGTATTGCAGGAGGTGGGTGGCCGAGTGGTTCCGCCTCAGAAGCGCGCGCCTCTCCGCGTCGATTCGCGCCGTGAGGCTCCGTCCCTTCCCGAGCGTCCCCCGGGTCACCTTCACGCGGTGGACGCAGAGGTCGGGCAGGGGCTTCTGCGCGTCGAGGACGACCGCCGCGCCCCCGGGCCAGGAGAATCCGCCCCTGTCGCCCTCCTGTCCGCCCGCTTCCCCGTAAAAGGGCGTCCTGTCGAGCGCCACGCTCGCCTCCATGCCCTCGCCGGCCTCCTCCCGGGGCGCGCCGTCCACGACGAGGAAGCGCACACGCGCCTCCTCCTCCTCGCTCTCGTAGCCGGTGAATTCGGTGGCGCCCGCCTCGCCGCGCGCCCGATGCCAGATTTCATCGACGGCCGCCTCGCCCGAGCCTCTCCAGTGGGCGCGGGCGCGCTCGCGCTGCCGCTCCATCGCCTCGTCGAAGCCGCTCCGGTCTATCCCGAGGCCGTGAAACGAGGCCGTCTCCACCGCCAGATCCCACGGGTAGCCGTAGGTGTCGAGCAGGGTGAACGCCTCCTCGCCCGGAATGCGCGCCGCGCCGGACGCCTTCACCTTCTCCGCGAGCGCGTCCATGCGCGGCTGGCCCTGCGCCAGGGTGCTGGCGAACCGCTCCTCCTCCGCCAGCGCGACGCGGGAGATGTAGCTGAGGCCCTCCCGGAGCTCGGGAAACGCGCCGCCCATCATGTCGGCCACCACGCCCGCGGCTCTGTCCAGGAAGGGGCCCTCGACGCCCAGCATCCTGCCGTGGCGCAGGGCGCGCCGCGCCACGCGCCGCAGCACGTAGCCGCGCCCCTCGTTGCTGGGCAGAACGCCGTCGGCCACCAGAAAGCTGACCGCGCGCGCGTGGTCGGCGATGACGCGGAAGGAAACGTCGTCCGGCGCGTCGCCGCCCGCGTATTCCTTGCCGCAAAGCTCCTCGACCGAATGGATGATGGGCGCCAGAAGGTCGGTGTGGTAGTTGCTGTCCTCCTTCTGAACCACGGCGGCGAGCCGCTCCAGGCCCATCCCCGTATCGACGGAGGGCTTGGGCAGCGGCTCCATTTCGCCCGAAGCCCCGCGGTTGAACTGCATGAATACCAGATTCCAGAGCTCCAGGTAGCGATCCCCGTCCTCGTTCTCGTCTCCGCTGCCGGGCGGCGAGCCGACGATGCCGCCGCCCTGATCGTAGATGAGCTCCGAGCAGGGGCCGCAGGGGCCCGTGTCCCCCATCGCCCAGAAATTGTCCTTCTCGTCCATGCGGACGATGCGCCCGGGCGGAACGCCCACGAGCCGCTCCCAAAGCGCCGCCGCCTCGTCGTCCTCCCGGAACACGGTGATCCACATCCGCTCCCCGTCGAGGCCCAGACGGTTCACCAGAAAATCCCAGCCGTATTCGATGGCCTTTTCCTTGAAATACTCGCCGAACGAGAAGTTGCCCAGCATCTCGAAGAAGGTGTGGTGCCGCGCCGTGCGGCCGACGTTCTCGAGGTCGTTGTGCTTGCCGCTCACCCGCAGGCACTTCTGGGAGGACACCGCCCGGGCGTAGTCGCGCTTCTCCAAGCCCGTGAACACGTCCTTGAACTGCACCATGCCGGCGTTCGTGAACAGCAGGGTGGGGTCGTTCATGGGCACCAGCGGAGAGCTGCGAACGATTCTGTGCGACTCGCCGGCGAAGAATTCGAGAAATTTCTGGCGAACCTCGCTGCCCTTCATGCGGGATTTCTCCAAATGGCGCCCCGCGCTCCCCGGAATTCCGGGCGGGACGAAGCGGGAGCCGCCTCAGACGAAGGCGCTTTCCCGATGCAGGCCGAACGCCTCGCGCAGGGCGTCCGCGATTTCCCCGACCGTGGCCTTCGCCTTCACCGCCGCGACGATGTAGGGCACGAGGTTCTCCGGCCCCCGGGCCGCCCCCCGCAGGGATTCCAGCGCCTCGCTCGCGCGGGCGGCGTCCCGTCTTCTTCTGAGCGAGGCGACGCGCTCCTTCTGCTCCGCCTCGACCTCCGGGCGAATCCGGAGCGTCGAGACGCGCGGCTCCTCTTCCCTTTGATGGCGGTTCACGCCGACGACGGCCACCTCCCCCGCGTCCACGAGGCGCTGGTAGGCGTAGGCGCTCTCCTGAATCCGGCGCTGCGCCCATCCGCTCTCGATGGCGCGGAGCATCCCTCCCATGTCGTCGATCTCGCGAATCATATCCTCCGCCCGGGAGGCGACCTCGGAGGTGAGCGCCTCGATGGCGTAGGCGCCGCCGCAGGGGTCCGCCACGCTCGCCGCGTTCGACTCCTCGGCCAGTATCTGCTGGGTTCTGAGCGCGAGCCGCGCCGCCTCCTCCGTGGGCAGGGAGAGGGCCTCGTCCATGGAATTCGTGTGAAGCGACTGCGCGCCCCCCAGCACGGCGGCCATCGCCTGAAGCGCGACGCGGACGACGTTGTTCCTCGGCTGCTGGGCGGTCAGCGCGCTGCCGGCCGTCTGGGCGTGGAACCGCAGCGCGCAGGCCTTCCCGGAGCGCGCCCCGAACCGCTCGCGCATGATTCGCGCCCAAAGCCTTCGCGCGGCGCGGAACTTGGCGATCTCCTCCAGAAAATGATTGTGCACGTTGAAGAAGAAGGAGATTTGCGAGCCGATTTCATCCACGTTCATGCCGGCGTCCACGACGGCCTGCACGTAGGCGACGGCGTTCGCGAGCGTGAAGGCGACCTCCTGGACGGCCGTGGCCCCCGCCTCCCGGATGTGGTAGCCGCTGATGGATATGGCGTTCCACTTCGGCGCCCTCTCCCTGCAGAACGCTATGGCGTCGGTGATGAGGCGCAGGCTCGGCCCCGGCGGGTAGATGTAGGTTCCGCGCGAGATGTATTCCTTCAGGATGTCGTTCTGGATGGTTCCCCGGAGCGCCTCGGAGGGGACGCCGCGCCTCTCGGCCGCCGCGACGTAAAGCGCCAGCAGGATGGCGGCGGTGGCGTTGATGGTCATCGACGTGGAGATTTTGTCGAGGGGGACGCCCTCCAGCAGAACCTCCATGTCCTCGATGGAGGCGATGGACACCCCCACGCGGCCCACCTCGCCGCTCACGAGAGGGTGATCCGGGTCGTAGCCGATCTGGGTGGGCAGATCGAACGCCACGGAAATGCCCATCTGCCCCTGCTCGAGGAGGTAGCGGTAGCGCTCGTTGCTCTCCCTCGCGCTGCCGAAGCCGGCGTATTGACGCATCGTCCAGAGCCTGCCGCGATACATGCTCTCGTAGATGCCGCGCGTGTAGGGATATTCGCCCGGCCTCTCGTCGAGACACCCCGAATCCGCATCGCCGGGGCCGAAGAACGCGGGCAGGGGGATGCCCGAGAGGGTGGCTCTGCCTCCCTCCTCCTCCGCGTCCTCGCGCCAGGCGCTCCGCGCCGCGGCGATGCTCGGCTCGCCCATCGTGAGAGTCTCCGCAGGAACGAACGATTCCCTTGTTTCCGGTCGGGCCAAAATACCACACTCGCCCCCCATCAGACCAGTCCGAGGGGGGCTTCCGGCGCCTGGCGATTCAGACGAATTTCTTGCAAATTCCGACAAATTCACGGCCTTTTTCCTGCAAATACGCAGCTATTTCCCGTCCTTTTTCCACCCTTTTGACGACCCCGCCCGGTTTCCGAATCATCTTGTTCTCCTCTTCACTTTTCCCGTCCCGGCGCGCCTCTTTTCTCGCCCCGCGCGTCTCTTCACGCATCCGCAATATAACCCTTCCGCGCCGCCCCTCCACGGCGCAAATGCGGGCTGATGCGGGCAAATGCGCGCGAGGCTCCACTTTCACGGCGCGATCCTCGGAAAAACGCCCGCTTCCCGGTCGAAGGCGCGGCCCGCAGGCGCGCCTCGGGAGCCGCCCGGGCGCCCCTTCTCCTCCGCAACGCTTCAAGAGTTCACAAATCAAGCCGTTCGGGATACGCTTTTCACATGGCCGCCTATCGCTTGCCCCTGTTTCCGCTCCGGGTCGTGCTCTTTCCCGAACAGCGCCTGCCCCTGCATATCTTCGAGGAGCGCTACAAGATCATGATTGGCGAGCGCATGGAGGAGAACGTGCCCTTCGGGATCGTCTTGGCGGAGAAAAGCGGCATCCACAAAGTCGGCTGCGCGGCCCGCGTCATCCAGCTGCTCGAAAAATTCCCCGACGGCCGGATGAACATCCTGACCCGGGGCGAGCGGCGCTTCGAGCTCTTTCGCACCTACGACTCCCGCCCCTGCCTGGAGGGAGAGGCGGGCGACGTCCATGACGAGGCGGAAGACGCCGGGGCGCTGTGCCGAAGCGTATGGGACGCCCTCAAAAAGCGGGGGCCGGCGCTTCCGGGCTTGCCAGAAGAATGGCGAAGCGATCCGTTTCGCCTCTCCTTCGCTCTCGCCGAGGCCCTGAGACTTTCCCTTCCGGAGAAGCAGGCCTTCCTCGAGTCGCGCTCGCCCAGATGGCGCCTGAAGCGGCTGCTGGAAATCCTTGAAAATCAAAAGACGCGGGCGTCCGCGCTGAACGCCTACGAAAAGACCGCCCACCGAAACGGCCGCCCCTGACGGCCGGCGTCGGGGCGGAGCGCAGCGGCCTCAAGCGCCGCCGCCGTCGCCCTCGCAAATCCGGACGCGCTCGATGGAGAGCGCCCTTCCGGCGTCCGGCTCCATCTCGACGAGCGCGCCGTCGAGCTGCCCTTCTCCTCCGGCGACCTCGAAGCGGCGCGGAAGCCCGGACAAGAACCTGTCCACAACGATCTCCGTCTTCATGCCGATGACGGAGTTGCGGGGCCCCGTCATCCCTGCGTCCGTGATGAAGGCGGTTCCCCTGGGCAATACCCGCTCATCCGCCGTCTGGATGTGGGTGTGCGTCCCCAAAACGGCGCTCACGCGGCCGTCGAGGTGCCAGCCCATCGCCACCTTCTCGCTCGTGGCCTCCGCGTGAAAGTCAACCATGATCATCTTCGTCTCACGCCTCATGCTTCCCAGGATTTCGTCGGCTTCCCGGAAGGGGCACTCGGCGGGCGGCATGAAGACGCGGCCCATGAGGTTCACGACGCCCAGGCGCCCCTTTTCGCATTCCAGAATGAAGGCGCCCTTGCCCGGCGTTTTCGGGGGGTAGTTCGCGGGCCTGAGCAGGCGGGGTTCGCGCAGGATGAAATCCGCGGTTTCCTTGCGGCGCCAGATGTGATTCCCCGACGTGATGACGTCCGCGCCCGCGTCGAGGAGCTCGTCGACGTGCGCGTTGCTGATCCCGAAGCCGCTCGTCGCGTTCTCCCCGTTGATGACGCACACGTCCGCCCCGCGCTCCTCCCGGAGGGCGCGGAGATGGGCGGAAACCATGCGCCGGCCCACTTTTCCGTTGACGTCTCCGACGAAAAGGAGCCTCAAGGCGGCCTCAGCGCGCGGTGGCCGTATGGCGGGTTTCGCGGATGACGGTGACGAGGATTTCCCCCGGATAGGTGCGCTCGCTCTCGATCCGCTTGGCGATGTCCCGCGCGAGGAAGGTCGCCTGCGAATCGGTGATCTCATCGGGCAGGACGGACACGCGAATCTCGCGGCCCGCCTGGATGGCGAAGCACTTCTCCACGCCCCTGAAGGACTCGGCGATCTTCTCCAGCGCCTCGAGGCGCTTGATGTAGCTTTCCACCATCTCGCGCCTCGCGCCCGGCCGGGCGGCGGAGAGCGTGTCGGCCGCCTTCACCAGGACGGATTCGATGCAGTTCGCCTCCTCGTCCTCGTGGTGGGAGACAATCGCGTTGAGCACCTCAGGCGGCTCGTTGTAGCGCTTGGCGATATCGTAGCCTATCTGCACGTGGGAGCCCTCGACCTCGTGCGTCGCCGCCTTGCCGATGTCGTGGAACAAGCCGGCGCGCCTGGCCATCGCGGGGTCTATTTTCAATTCATCCGCCAGCATTCCGGCGAGATAGGCCACCTCCTTCGAGTGCATCAGCGCGTTCTGGCTGTAGCTCGTGCGGTATTTGAGGCGCCCCAGAAGCTTGACGAGTTCGGGGTGCGCGTCGCCGATCCCCAGCTCCGCGACGGCCTCCTCGCCCGCCCGGCGTATCTGCCCGTCGATGTCCTTCTTCGTCTTGTTGACGATGTCCTCGATGCGGCCCGGGTGGATTCTCCCGTCCTGCACCAGCGCCTCGAGCGCGAGGCGCGCCGTCTCGCGGCGAATCTTGTCGAAGCCGGAGACGACGACGGCCTCCGGCGTGTCGTCGATGATCACGTCCACGCCGGTCGCCATCTCCAGGGCGCGGATGTTTCTGCCTTCGCGCCCGATGATGCGGCCCTTCATCTCATCGGTCGGCAAATCCACCACGCTCACCAGATTTTCCGCCACGTGCTCGGAGGAGAAGCGCTCCACGGCGAGGGCGAGCGCCTTTCTCGCCTCGGAGTCCACGGAATTTCTCGCCTGCCGCTCGATGCGCCGCACCTCGGCGGCTATATCCTGCTTCGCCTCCTCCATGAAGCGATCCATCAGCTCCTTTTTGGCGTTCTCGGCGCTCAGACCGGAGATTTCCTCAAGCTTTCTGACTTCCTCCTCCTGCAGCTCTTTGTACCGCGCCTGCTCGCGCCTCAGCTCCTGCTCCCTCTCGCCCAGTTCGGCGGCGCGGCGCTCGACGGCCGCCTCCTTGGCGTCCATGCTCTCGCGGCGCCTCTCCAGCGTCTCTTCGCGCTGGTTCACCCTTTGCTCGAGCTTCTGAATCTCCTCCACGCGGGCCTCGTTCTCCCGCTGAATGCGCTCCCTCTCCTGGAGCAGCTCCGCCTTGTGCGCCACCTCCGATTCCTGAATCTTCCGCGAGAGCTCCTTCGAGGCGCTCTCCTCGGCCTGGCGAATCCGCTCGCCGGAATCCGCCTCCCGCCGGGCGATCTCCCCGTCATGCCGGCGCCGCATCGCCCGCATGACGAAGAGCAGAGCCGCGCAAGCGGCGGCAACGGCGACAACGATGATCCGCAACAACGCCACGTTATCCATGTTCGCCTCCTAGGGCATATATTCACGTGGAAGGCGCCGCAGCGCCTCCCTGTCGGTTATCACCCAATCGACATCGACGTCCCAGGCGTCCCGCTCCCAGGATTCGCCGGCGAGCAGCTGAAACGCATAGCAGACGCCCAGCAACAGGGGCCCGGAGTCGCGCGGAGCGCCGCCCCGCCGACCGAGCGCGCGGTCGTAGAATCCGCCGCCGCCGCCCAGCCGACCCCCGCGGGCGTCGAACGCAAGGCCGGGGACGACGACTGCGTCCAGTTCACGCGTGTCCAAGGCGGGAATATCGGGGAGGGGCTCCGGAATCCCGAACGCGCCGGGCCGCAACTCCGCATCGGGATGATTCACCAGGCAGAAGCGCAAGGCGTCTTCTTCCACTCTGGGGAAGTAGTATCTTCTTCGGACGCCGCTTCCTTCGTTCCAGAGCGGCGAGAGATCCGCCTCGCCGCGAACCGCCGAGTACACCCCCATCCTGCGGACGCCCATGAAGCGCAAAAGCGCCTCCAGGCGCCGCCCCGCCGACCGGCTCCGCCTGCCGGCCTCGGCGGGAGAGAGACCCGCCCTCATCTCCTCCATTCTCAGCCGAACGGCCCGCTTTCCGCCGCCTGATCCGGCCATGAGTCCGCTTTCATCGCCGCGGCCGAGCCTCAGCCGCCCGGCGAGCGAAAATCCCGGGCGCGCCCGGAGAGCCCGCCCGAATGATGACCCCGCCCCTGTGCCGTGTGAGGTTCGCTTTGAACCCAGCTTTCGCCAGGTGGGCGTCCAGATCCCCAGCTTTAGGCCCGACTCCCCGAGAGGAGGCGCTCACCACCGGGGAGAAGAACTCCCGTCAAAGTAGTACTGGGTCAAGATGCTTTCCCCCATCACGAACACGGCAGGGCCAAAGCAAAACCGCACTATGCCACCAAAGCCGGAGGATTGATACCGGGGGGAAGCTGCCGCGTGGAGAGAGATTTCGGCTCAGCCCGCTCGTTTCACCAGGTCCAGGAGGGAGTCGGCGCGCTGCGAGAGGGCCTCTTCGCTCTCTTCCTTCGCCTTCTTCTCCTCGAACAATTCGTTGGCGATGTTCATCGACGCGAGCAGAACGATCTTGATCGGATCGTTCGACTGGCGCGAGACCTTGTGAATCTGGCTGTCCACGTATTCGGCGAGCTGCGAAGTATATTCGGGATTGGCCGAACTTCTCAGGTTCAGGGCCTGTCCAAAAATCTCCACAACGAGCTTGTTGCCCCCGGCCATAAGCCGCCTCCTCACGCCGTCTTATGCCGTTCTCGTCCCCACCGCATCACAAGTTACTCGATATGGCTTAAAATCTTCTCCACCCGCTCCCGAACCTCGGCCTGCTCCTGCTGGAGCCGTTCGTTCTCCGCCCGGAGCTTCGCCAGCTCGTCCGCCTGGGCGCGCGCGGATTCCGAATCGGTGCGCGCCTCCTCCCTCGCCCTATCGAGCTGCGACTCCAGCTCCACCCGGGAACCCTTCAGCCTGTTGAGCTCCTCCAGCATGTTCGCGAGCGCGGCTTCGAGCGCATCCAGCTTTTCCATGACCATTCGACTGCTCTTCCCAAGGGCGAAAGAAAACCGGGAACGCGATTCACCAACGCATGCGCTTCATTTTAGATTCGCAAACAGGCGGTGTCAAGGAAACTCATCACGACCGAAGGCGCGCGCCAAGGCGCTTCGCCAAACTTCCGAGAATCTCCTCGAACGCCTCGCCGACCTGCGCGTCGGTGAGCGTGGCTTCGGGATGGCGGAACACCAGCGAATACGCCAAGCTCTTCTCACCGGAGGCCCTGAGGGCGGAATCTTCATAGACGTCGAACAGCTCCACCGATTCGAGCCACTCCCCGCCCGCCTGCCGTATGACCTCTTCCACCTGTCCGTTGGTTCGTCCGGCGTCCACCACCACCGCCAGATCGCGCAGGGAGGCCGGGTATTTCGGCAGGGGCGTCACGCGCGAAGACGCGGGCTCGATTTCAGCCAAAGCGTCGAGGCTGATCTCGAAGGCGAAGGCACCGGTCTCGATGTCCCGGACGCTCAGCGCCTCGGGCGAGGGCATCCCGATGTGGCCCAGCGCGGCGTCGCCGGCGAGAATCCGCGAAACCGCGGCCGAATCCCACCCCGGAGCGGCGTCCGCCGGCTCGAATCGGAGGAGCCGCATCCTGAGCGAAGAGAGGAAGCGCTCGAGGACTCCCTTGAGCTCGAACAGGGCCTCCGAATGCGGCGCGTCCTCATCAGGCGGCGCGCTCGCCGCGAGGAGGCCGGCCAGGCGCAGCGTCTGCTCCGGCAACGCCTCTCCTTCCAGAGGATGAAACGAGCGTCCCAGCTCGAACAGGCGAACCTCGCGCGCCCCGCGGCTCATGTTGCGCGCCGCGTTCGCCAGCAGGCCCGCCAGCAGGGTGGTTCTGAGCGCATCCATCTCGGCGCTGAGCGGATTGCGCAGCGCCACCATCTCCGCATCGCGCCACCCCATGCGCCGCAGGGCGTCCCCGCTGACGAAGCTGTAGTTCAGCGCCTCGCTGAATCCTCCGGCCAGCATCATCCGCCGCGCCCGCAGCTCGAGAGAGCGGACGCGCGTCGCCCCTGCAACGGGCCTTCCCGCCGCCGGCAGGGTGGAGGGAATGCTCTCGTAGCCCACCCGCCTGGCCACCTCCTCGATCAGGTCGATTTCGCGCTCGATGTCCGGCCGGAACGTCGGCACCTCGACGCCCAGGACGCCGGCGTCCTCCGCGCTCACGGACAGCCCCAGGGATTCGAGGCTCTCCCTCACCCGGGACGCATCAAGAGAGACGCCGAGCAGGCCGGACGCGCGCGCCACCCGAATCGGCACCCGCTTCGGCGCGATGGGCGACGGATAGGCGTCGACCACCCCGGCGGCGATGACGCCGCCCGCCGTCCGCCGGATGAGTTCGGCGGCCGAATCCGCCGCGCGGACGACGCCCGAGGGGTCCACCCCGCGCTCGAAGCGGTAGGACGCCTCCGTGGACATGCCCAGACGCCTGCGCGTGCGCCGGATGGCGACAGGCGCGAAGTAGGCGCTCTCAAGAAGAATGTCCCGCGTATCCGCGCTCACCTCGGAATCGAGGCCGCCCATCACGCCGCCGATGGCGACGGGCTTCTCCGCGTCGCATATCATGAGATCCTCCTCGTCCATCCCACGCTCCTGGCCATCCAGCGTGGTGAAGGGACCGTCGTCCCCGGCCCATCTCCTCACGACGATTTTCCGCCCCGCCAGGCGGCGCAAATCGAAGGCGTGGAGCGGCTGCCCCAAGGAGAGCATCACGTAGTTCGTAACATCGACCACGTTGTTGATCGGCCGCATCCCCGCCGCCCGCAGACGCCGCCGCATCCATCCGGGGGAGGAACCGATCCGCGCGCCCCGGACGACGCGGGCGGCGTAGCGCGGGCACTTGTCCGCGTCCTGAATCTCGACCGCGCAGATCGAAGCCGCAGGCGCGTTTTCATCCTCTCGCGCGGCGATCTCCGGCGTCCGCAGCGGCGCGCCCAAAAGAGCCGCCGCCTCGCGCGCCACGCCCAGGACGGAGAGGCAGTCCGCCCGGTTCGGGGTAATCGAGATGTCGAAAACGACGTCGTTCAGACCCAGGAGCTCCGCCGCGTCGCCCCCGACGGCGGGCGCGCCGTCCAGCGCCATGACGCCGCCGTGCTCCGCCCCCAGGCCAAGTTCGCGCTCCGAGCAGATCATCCCCTCGCTCCGCTCGCCGCGAATCTCGGCGATTCCGATCTCCATCCCCCCCGGCATCCGCGCTCCGGGCTTCGCCAGGACGACGCGCAGGCCCGCCTCGACGTTGGGCGCGCCGCACACCACGGATCGCTCCCGCGCGCCGTCGGCGAGGCGGCAGACCTTCAGTCTTTCCGCGTTCGGGTGCGGCGCCACGGACAACACCTCGGCCACCACCAGTCTGTCGCAGGCCCGCTCTGGACGCTCGAGGGCCTCGACCTCGAGGCCCGCCAGCAAAAGCCCGTTCGCCAGGCGTTCGGGCAGCTCCGGGTCTTCCAGGTCGAGCTCGACGAAATCGGCGAGCCACTCCAGGCTAATCCGCATGGGGCTTCCTCATCGCGCGTCCGGCGCGGGACTTCAGAACTGGCGCAGCATTCTCAAGTCATTCTCGAAGAAAAGGCGGATGTCGCTGATGCCGTATCGAAGCATGGCGATGCGCTCCACGCCCAGGCCCCAGGCGAACCCGCTCCACTTCTCGGGGTCGTAGCCCACGGCCTCGAAGACGGCGGGGTCCACCATCCCTGCGCCCAGAACCTCCATCCACTCCCCGCCCGCCAGATATTCGCTGGCGACGTCGACCTCCACGCTCGGCTCCGTGAAGGGGAAAAAGCTGGGCCGCATCCGCACCCGGTATTCGGGGCCGAAAATCTCGCGTACGAAAGTCTCCAGGGTTCCCTTGAGATCGGCGAGGGTTACGCCCTCGTCCACGTAGAGGCCCTCGATCTGGTGGAACATGGGCGAGTGCGTGACGTCGGCGTCGCAGCGGAACACCTTGCCGGGGGCGATGATCTTGACGGGCGGGGGCCGGCTCTCCATCACGCGAATCTGCACGGGCGAGGTGTGCGTGCGCAGCAGGGCGTCGCCCGCCAGATAAAACGTGTCCTGCATGTCGCGGGCCGGATGATCCTTGGGAATGTTGAGAGCCTCGAAATTGTAGTAGTCGAGCTCCGCCTCCGGCCCCTCGGCCACGGAATAGCCCAGGCGCGCGAGCACCTCGATCAAATCCTCCATGGTCTGCGTCAGCGGGTGTTCGTGGCCGATGAGCGGCGCGCGGCCGGGAATCGTGAGATCAACGCGGGGGCGCGAGGCGGCGGCGACCTCTCCGGCGGCCAGAATCCCGTCCGCCGTTCGCTTGAGCTTCTCGACCAGCGCCGCGCCCTTCTCCCTTCCCCCGAGCGCCTCGCCGAGGGCGCGGTGCGCTTCGACGACTGCTTCCTTCTTCCCCTCCTTGATCGCCGAAACGCTCGCCTCGATGTAGGAGCGAACCGAATTGGCCAGCGAGCCGACGACGCGCTTCTCATCGGCGGACAAATCCTTCAGGCTCCTCATCACCCCGCTGAGCTCGCCTCCCTTGCGGCCCAGGTAGCGGATGCGTGCGCGCTCGGCCGCCCGCGCGTCGCGCGCCTCCCACGCCTCGGACACCGCGTCCGATGATTCACGGATGATGTCGAACAGGCGATCCTCGCTCACGCTCTTCCCTTCCGCTTCCCGCCCCGGGAGACCGCGCGCCGCCGGGGACGCCTATAAAAAAAGCCCCGCCCCGTAGGGCGGAGCCAGAAGCCGCGTATTCTCGCCCGACCTTAAGCCTGCGCCCGGGCGATTTCCGCCAGCTTGCCGAAAGCCTGGGGGTCGGAGACGGCCAGCTCCGCCAGAATCTTGCGGTTCACCTCCACGCCCGCCTGCCCCAGCCCCCAGATGAAGCGGCTGTAGTTCAGACCGTGCAGACGCGCCGCCGCGTTGATGCGAACGTTCCAAAGACGCCTGAACTCGCGCTTGCGCGCGCGGCGATCCCGATAGGCGTAGGCGCGGGCGCGATGGACTGACTCCTTGGCGGAGCGATAGCGCTTCGAGCGCGCGCCCCTGAAGCCCTTCGCCTCCTTCAAAAGCCTGCGATGCCGCTCTCTGGCGGCCGGTTTTCCTGTCGCGCGCGGCATGGTTCGGACGCTCCCCTATGCGGTGTTCTTCCCGAAGTCCACCCGGCGGCCTCGCGCCTCCGCGATGTCAGGTTTCCGGCCGCCGACCGAGGGAATATACCCGTCCTGCCGAACGACCGCAAGCCCAAAGCGCCAAAAGCGAAAAAGGGGACTGCGCCCCCCGGCGAAGCCGCCCGTCCTTCGGTATGCGAGGCCTACAGATAGGGCAGCAGCCGCTTGATCATCTTCGCGTCCGTCTGGTTCGCGATGACGCCGTGGCGAAGCTCTCTTTTTCTCTTCGTCGTCTTCTTCGTCAGAATGTGCCGGTGATGGGAATGGGAGCGCTTCACCTTCCCCGTGGCCGTCAGTTTGAAGCGCTTGGCCGCCCCCCGGTTCGTCTTCATCTTAGGCATCTTCTTTCGCTTCTCCTTCAGGCTGCGCGTCATCGGCCCCCTCGGCCGGGCCGCGTTCGATTCCCGCCTTCTCGAGCGCCTCCGCCAGAGGGGTCGTCGGCTCCTCCCCGGCGCCCGGAGCGTCCGTCCTCCTGCCCGGCTTCTTCTTGGGCGTTGTATCTCTCCTGGGCGGCTTTGTCGATTTCGGCGCGAGCACCATCGTCATGTTGCGGCCCTCCAGGTTCGGGAACTGCTCCACCGCGCCGATTTCCAGCAGGTCGTTCGCCATGCGCTCCAGGAGCTTTCTGCCCAGCTCCGGGTGCGTCACCTCGCGCCCGCGAAACATGATGGTGACCTTCGCCTTGTTGCCGTCGTTCAGAAACCGCTCCGCGTGCCGCTTCTTGATCGCGTAGTCGTGCTCCTCAATCTTGATGCGCAGCTTGACCTCCTTCACCTCCACCACGCGCTGCTTTTTCTTGGCCTCCTGCGCCTTCTTCTGCTGGGTGTATTTGTAGCGGCCGAGATCCATGATTTTGCAGACGGGCGGATCCGCGTTGGGAGACACCTCCACCAGATCCAGGTCCCTCTCCTCGGCGGCCTCCACCGCCTCCTCCACCGGGAGGACGCCGAGCTGCTGCCCCTCCTCGTCGATGACCCTCACCATCGGAACGCGGATGTCCCGGTTCGCTCTGGGCCCGGTGGCCGTCGGGTGGATGTCCCGCCCTCGGAAGCGCGAGGCCATGTCAGAGCGTTCCCGCGGCGAGCGATTTGCTCTCGACGTCGTTTCGCATTCTCTCCATCAACTCCTCCAGTGAAATGGAACCCGCCTCGCCCCGCTCCCGGAGCCTGAGCGCGACCTCGCCGGCCTCGGCCTCGCGGGAGCCCACGACGAGCATATACGGCACCTTGTCTCTCTGGGCTTCCCTGATCTTATACCCTATCTTCTCGTTTCGGAAATCCCCCTCCGCCCGAAAGCCGGCGGCGAGCAGCTTCCGCTCCACCTCGCGCCCGTAGGGGACGTGGGCGTCGGTGATCGTCATGACGCGCGCCTGCTCGGGCGCGAGCCACGGCGGAAACGCGCCGGCGTAGTGCTCGAGCAGTCCGCCCACGAAGCGCTCCATCGACCCCATGACGGTTCGGTGAATCATGACGACCTTGTGGCGCGCGCCGTCCGCGCCGACGTAGTTGAGATCGAAGCGCTTCGGCAGGTTGAAGTCGAACTGAATGGTGGGGCCCTGCCAGCCCCGCCCGAGGGCGTCGCGCATCTTGATGTCGATTTTCGGCCCATAGAACGCCGCCTCGCCCTCGATGCGCTTGTAGGCGATGCCGCGCTTCTCGAGCGCAGCGCGCAGCGCCGCCTCCGCCGCCTCCCAGTCCTCGGCCACGCCCGCGTATTTGCTGAAATCGGAAGGATCATGTACGGAGAGCTCGGTCTCGAAATCATCGTAGCCGTAGGTTCCGAGCATGAAGTGCGCCAGGTCGATGACGCCCAGCACCTCCTCCTCCGCCTGCTCCGGCGTGCAGAAGATGTGCGCGTCGTCCTGGGTGAAGCCCCGCACCCGGAGCATTCCGTGCAGCGCGCCGCTGCGCTCGTAGCGATAGACCGTGCCCAGCTCCGCCAGGCGGTAGGGCAGATCGCGGTAGCTGTGGATCTTCTGCTGATAGATCAGGATGTGGCCCGGGCAGTTCATGGGCTTCAGGACGTATTCATCCTCGTCGATGTTCAGGACATACATGTTCTCGCGGTAAAAATCATAATGCCCCGAGGTCCTGAAGAGAGCGTCCCGCGCGATGTGGGGGATGGAGACGAGCCGGTAGCCGCGCTTGACGTGCTCGTCCTCCCAGAAGCGCTCGATCACCTTTTTTACCACGGCGCCCCTGGGCTGCCAGTAAATCAGGCCGCCTCCCGCGTCCTCATCGACCAGGAATATGCCGAGCTGCCTGCCGAGGAGACGATGATCCCGCCTCCGGGCGTCCTCCAGGTTCCGGAGGTGGGCGTCCAGGGCCTCCTTCGTGCCGAAGGCGGTGCCGTAGATGCGCTGGAGCATCTTGTTTTTCTCGTCGCCGCGCCAGTAGGCGCCCGCCACGCTCAGGAGCTTGAAATTCCTCAGCATTCCCGTGCTGGGCGCGTGCGGCCCCCGGCACAGATCCACGAAATCGCCCTGGCGGTAGATGGAAAGCGCCTCGTCTTCGGGCAATTCGCGGATCATCTCGAGCTTGTAACTCTCACCCCTTTCCCCGAAAAGGGCCAGCGCGTCCGCCCGGGAGATATCCTCGCGCCGGATGGCGTATCTTCTGCCGGCGAGCTTCTTCATCCTCCCCTCGATTTTCTTCAGGTCATCGGGGGTGAACGCGGCGTCGACGTCGACGTCGTAGTAGAACCCGCTTTCGATGGGAGGGCCGATGGCAAGCCGCGCGCCCGGGTAGAGCTCCCGCACCGCCTGCGCCATGAGGTGCGCCGTGCTGTGGCGCAGAATCTCAAGCCCCTCCTCGGAGTCGAGGGAGATGAACTCCGGCCGGGCGTCGCCGGGGAGGTCGCGATTCAGATCAACGGCCGCGCCGTCAAGCCTGAGCGCGATGGCGTCTTCGGGGAAATCTTTCCGGTCGGCTGGCTGGGACATAAACGGGCGTTTGCTGGCGCCGCAACTCCTTTTAGGCTACTCGAGTCATCATTCCCCGCGATGCGGCGGCGCGCCCCATCGCTCGAGCCGTCATGGTAGGCGCGGGCGGTTTTGAACCGCCGACCTCTTGCGTGTCAAGCAAGCGCTCTCCCCCTGAGCTACGCGCCTTCGCCTGCATCGTGAAATGATAGGAAGCGCTCCCCGCCTTGTCAACGCGCCCACCGACGAAGACGAGAGAGACAATTTTCGGGAAAACGGCGGCCTCCCGCAGCGCGCCGCCGGACCCGCGCGGCCCGTTCGTCGAACCGGACGCGGGAGGATGGCCTAACTCGCTTTCTCATAGACCAGAAGCGGCCGCTCCTTTCGCTCCACCACGGTCTCGTTGATGATGATTTCCTTGACGCCGGCCATGCCCGGCAGCTCATACATCATATCGAGCATCAAATCCTCGATGATGGAGCGCAGGCCGCGCGCGCCCGTATTGCGTTCGAGCGCCTTGGCGGCGATGGCGACGAGGGCGTCGTCGGTGAACTTCAGGGAGACGTTCTCGAACTCCACCAGCTTGCAGTATTGCTTGACGAGGGCGTTCTTCGGCTCGGTCAGAATGCTCACGAGCGCCTCCTGGTCCAGGTCGTCGAGCGTGGCCACCACAGGGAGACGCCCCACGAACTCGGGAATCAGCCCGTATTTCAGCAGATCCTCGGGCGTCACCCGGGCGAGCAGCTCGCTCAGCGACTCGTCCTGATCGCTCTTGAGGCTGGCCTCGAAGCCGATTCCCTTGCGGCCCACCCGCCTCCTGATGATGGCGTCGAGCCCAACGAACGCGCCGCCGCCGATGAAGAGGATGTTCGAGGTATCGACCCGCAGGAACTCCTGCTGGGGGTGCTTTCGCCCGCCCTGGGGCGGGACGTTCGCCACCGTCCCCTCGATGATCTTGAGCAGGGCCTGCTGGACGCCCTCGCCGGAGACATCCCTGGTGATGGAGGGGTTCTCGCTCTTTCGGCTGATCTTGTCGATCTCGTCGATGTAGATGATGCCGCGCTCGGCCTTCGCCACGTCGAAGTCGGCCGCCTGGAGGAGCTTGAGAATGATGTTCTCCACGTCCTCGCCCACGTAGCCGGCCTCGGTGAGCGTGGTGGCGTCCACGATGGCGAAGGGCACGTCGAGCAGACGCGCCAGGGTTTGCGCCATGAGCGTCTTGCCCGAGCCGGTGGGGCCGATGAGCAGGATGTTGCTCTTCTGCAGCTCCACGTCGTGGAGGTCGATTTGCGCGTCCACGCGCCGGTAGTGGTTATAGACGGCGACGGAGAGGAATTTCTTCGCCTTCTCCTGCCCGACGATGTGCTCGTCGAGTATCGCCTTGATCTCGGTGGGCTTCAGGAGCGTCTTGGCCTCCCGCCTGCGCTCCTCGTTCCACTCCTCCATCATGATTTCCTGGCACAGCTCCACGCACTCGTCGCAGATGTACACGTGCGGGCCCGCGATGAGCTTCTTCACCTCTTCCTGGCTTTTTCCGCAGAACGAGCAGCGAAGAGCGTCCTTCTTGTCCGAGGCTCGCCTCGCCATCGACCGTTCCTCCCTCGGGGCAGAGCGCTTCCTGATCCGGCGAAAAGCCGGCTCCCGCCTAGGAGCCGTTGCTCTCCTGGTTCTTGGCGTTCTCGCCCCCGGCGGACGGCCTGGCGTCCGACGAATCCGTGCGCGAGACGATCACCGCGTCGAGCAGGCCGTAGTCCTTCGCCTGCTCCGCCGTCATAAAGTTATCACGATCCGTGTCCTTTTCAATCCTGTCGAGCGGCTGGCCGGTGTGCCTCGCGAGAATCTCGTTGAGCTCCTCGCGCATCCGCAGAATCTCGCGCGCCTGAATGTCGATGTCGGTCGCCTGTCCCTGCACGCCGCCCAGGGGCTGGTGGATGAGGATGCGCGAGTTGGGCAGGGCGTAGCGCTTGCCCCTGGCGCCCGCCGTCAGCAGGAGCGCGCCCATGCTCGCCGCCTGGCCGATGCAGATGGTGGACACGTCGGGGTTGATGTATTGGATCGTGTCGTAGATGGCGAGGCCCGCCGTCACGGAGCCCCCCGGGCTGTTGACGTACATGGCGATGTCCCGATCCGGCTCCTCCGCCTCCAGGAAGAGGAGCTGGGCCGTCACGAGGTTCGCTATGTAGTCGTCTATCGCCGTGCCCAGAAAGATGATTCTCTCCTTGAGCAGGCGGCTGTAGATGTCATACGCCCGCTCGCCGCGGTTCGTCTGTTCCACCACCATGGGTATGAGAGCCACTGTCTATCCATCCTCTTTGGAATCGCCGCCGGGGGAGGGCTTCTCGCCGGCGCCTTCGTCCGGGCCGCGAGAACCCTCCCCATGCTCGCCGTGTTCGGCGGCGTCGTGAACGTCGAACTCCACGTCGGCGCGCTCGTAGAGCCACTCCACCGTCTTGTTGTAGTTGATGCTCGAGACGAGCGAGGCCATCGCCCCGGTCGTCAGCATCCTCTGCCTGAGTTTCTCGGGCGTCATGCCGTAGCGCGCGGCCGAGAGGTCGATCTGCGCCTGAACCTCCTCGGCGCCCGCCTCGATTCCCTCCGCCTCCCGAATGCGCTCGACCAGAATGCGCCGGCGCGCGCGCTCCTCGGCCTCGGGTCTCGCCTCTTCGCGCAACTCCTCGATTTTCGCCTCCGAGAGCCGAACGTCGGGGTTCTCCTGGCGGAGCCTGCGCTCGTATTCCCGAATCTGCTCGTCCGCCTCTCCCCGCACCAGCGTGGGCGGCGCCTCGAAGGGATGCGCCTCCAGCAGCGCGCCCAGGAGCTCCGAGATTCCCTGGCGGCGCGCGTTCGCGTCCTCCATGGATTCCATCTCCCTCGCGACGTCCGCCCTCAAGTCCGCCGCGCTCGCGTAGCCGCGCCCCAGGGACTTGACGAAATCCTCATCCAGCGCGGGCGGATGCGCCTCCTTCACCTCCTTGAGACGGAGCCGGAACGTCAGCCGCCTGCCGGCGATGCCGGGCGCGGCGTTCTGAGGAACGTCGATCTCTATCTCCTTCTCCTCCCCGCCCCTCATGCCCGTGAGCGCGTCGCCCAGCTCCTTCTCGCTCTCGTCGCTCCCTATCATCAGCGCCTGGCTCTCCCCCCGGGTGCCGGGGACGGCCTCCCCGTTCTCGAAGCCCTCGATGTCGAAAAGAACATAGTCTCCGCTCCGCGCCTCCCTGTCCACGTCCTCGAAGGCGGCGGCCCGCTGGCGGAGCGCCTCGATCTGCTCCTCGACCATCTCCTCCGTCACCGCGTGGCGATGAACCTTCACCTTGAGCCCCGCGTATCGCCCGAGCTCGAAGGGGGGGACGACCTCCACCGTCGCCTTGAAGGTGAGCTCCGGCGCGTCCTCCTCCATCCGGATGTCGCTCACGTTCGGCTCGCCCACCGGGCGCATCCCCTTGTCCTCGAGAATCCTTCGGTAGGAAGCGGATATCACGTAGTTCAGCACCTCCGCCCGCACCTCTTCGCCGTAGTAGCGCTCGAGCACGCGGCGCGGAACTTTCCCCTTCCTGAAGCCTTTTATCTTCACGCGCCCCGAGAGGCGCCTGTAGGCGCGCTCGGTCTCCTCGGCGACCTCCGCGCGCGGAACGGCGACCTCCAGCCGCTTCGTGCAGGCGTCGACGTCGCTCACGGTGCCCGTCATTCCCCACTCCCCGGAATCAAGGTCAAACCTGAACGGCGTGAAAGCGGGCGCAGCCTCTGGTGCGAAGGGGGGGACTCGAACCCCCACGCCCGAAGGCACTGGAACCTAAATCCAGCGCGTCTGCCAGTTCCGCCACCCTCGCATCCCGCCGGCGAACAAGGGGTTGCGCCGTCCGGAAAGCCCCCTCCAACTCCCCGCCCGTGAAGAGGACGAAGGCGAAAGGCTCCCCGGCCGGGATTTCGCGCCCCCCAATCTAGTCGCGCGGCTCCCGGCCGTCAACGGCGAGACGGGACGAGACGGCCCGTCCGGACGCGAGACCGGCGCGGAAGCGAAAATCGGGGCTTCAGGGGGAGCGGCGTCCGAGGGGCGTCGCGCTCGCCGCCGCCTTCTCCTCCTCGCCGCGCGTCGGGCGGGAGACCTCGTAGTTCAGGGAGGAAGCGAGCCATTTCTCGATGAAGGCGGGCTCCATGCCCTTCCTGCGGGCGTAGTCGCGCGCCTGATCGCGCCCGATTTTGCCCACGCCGAAATAGCGCGCCTCGGGATGGGCGAAATACCACCCGCTCACCGAGGCGGCGGGCAGCATGGCGAAGCTCTCCGTGAGGCTCACGCCCGCGCGCCCCTGCGGGTCGATGAGGTCGAGGAGCGTCTGCTTCTCGGTGTGGTCGGGACACGCGGGGTAGCCGGGCGCGGGGCGGATGCCCCGGTATCTCTCCTTGATGAACGCCTCGTTGTCCAGCCCCTCTTCTTTCGCGTATCCCCAGAACTCCTTGCGGACGCGCTCGTGAAGCCGCTCGGCGAACGCCTCGGCCAGCCTGTCGGCCAGCGCCTTCACCATGATGGCGCCGTAGTCGTCGTTCGCCCGCTCGCGCGCCCGCGCCGCCTCGTCCGCCCCCAGGCCCGCCGTCACCACGAAGGCGCCCAGGTAGTCCGCCGCGCCGCTCTCCTTCGGCGCCACGAAATCCGCCAGGCAAAGGTTCGCGCCGGCGGGGGCCTTCCTCATCTGCTGGCGCATGAAGCGGGCGACGGCGAGCGTCTCGCTCCTGGATGAATCGGCGTAAATCTCCACGTCGTCGCCCACGGAATTCGCCGGAAACAGCCCCACGGCTCCCCTGGCCCTCAGCATCCGCCGATCGATGACGCGCTCGAGCATGTCCTGCGCGTCCCGGTAGAGGCTCTGCGCGGCTTCGCCCACCATCGGGTCCTTGAAAATCGCGGGATACGCGCCGCTCAGCTCCCAGGTGCGGAAAAAGGGCGTCCAGTCGATGCGGTCCCGCAGATCGGCCAAGGGGTAGTCCTCGAAAAACTCGACCCCCTCGAGGTTCGGCCTGGCGACGGCGTCCCAATGGATTCGCAGGCGATTCCCGCGCGCCTCCTCCAGTGAGCAGAACGCCGCCTGGGCGCGCCCCGCCTCGTGACGCGCCTGCAAGCCCTCATACTCCTCGCGCCGCGCCCGTATGAAATCCGCCTTCAGGGCGTCGCTCATAAGATGCCCCATCACGCCCACGCTCCTCGACGCGTCCTCCACGTAGACCGTAGGCCCGCTGTAGTTCGGCGCGATCTTGACGGCGGTGTGCGCCCTGGAAGTCGTCGCGCCCCCGATGAGGAGGGGGATATCGAAGCCCAGGCGCTCCATCTCGCCCGCCACGTGCGCCATCTCATCGAGCGAGGGGGTGATGAGGCCGCTCAGGCCGATGACGTCCGCTCCCTCCTCGCGCGCGGTCTCCAGAATCCTCGCGCACGGGGCCATGACGCCCAAATCGACGACCTCGTAGTTGTTGCACTGAAGCACGACGCCCACGATGTTCTTGCCGATGTCGTGAACGTCGCCCTTCACCGTGGCCAGGAGCGCCTTCCCGTTCGAGCGCCCCGCGCCCGCCTCCTTTTCGGCTTCCAGAAAGGGGACCAGGTGGGCGACGGCGGTCTTCATCACCCGGGCGCTCTTCACCACCTGGGGCAGGAACATCTTCCCCGAGCCGAACAGATCGCCCACGACGTTCATCCCGTCCATGAGGGGGCCTTCGATCACCTCGATGGGACGCGCGGAGGCCAGGCGGGCCTCCTCGGCATCCTCCACGACGTATTGCGTAATCCCCTTGACCAGGGCGTGGGCCAGACGCTCGGCCACCGGCCGCTCGCGCCAGGCGAGGTCCTCAACGCGGGATTTGGCCTGCCCCTTCACCGCGTCGGCCACCTCGAGCAGGCGATCGGTGGCGTCCGGCCGGCGGTTCAGGAGCACGTCCTCGACCCGTTCGAGCAGATCCGCCGGAATTTCCTGGTACACCGCCAGCTGGCCCGCGTTCACGATGCCCATGTCCATTCCGCTCTTGACGGCGTGGTAGAGGAACGCGGCGTGCATGGCCTCGCGCACGCCGTCGTTTCCCCGGAAGGAGAAGGAGACGTTGCTCACGCCCCCGCTCACGAGCGCGCCCGGAAGCTCCGCCTTGATGCGCCGGACGGCCTCGAAATAGGCCGCGGCGTATTCGCCGTGCTCCTCGATGCCCGTGGCGACGGCGAAGATGTTGGGGTCGAAGATGACGTCGTTCGGCGCGAAGCCCACCTCGCGCGTCAGAATCCCGTAGGCGCGCCTGCATATCTCGAGCTTCCGCCCGGCGGTCTCCGCCTGCCCCTCCTCGTCGAAGGCCATCACGAGAACGGCCGCGCCGTAGCGCTTCACCAGCCGCGCCTGCTCGATGAAGGGCGCCTCCCCCTCCTTCAGGCTGATGGAGTTGACGATGGGCCTGCCCTGGAGGCATTTCAGCCCCGCCTCGAGGACCTCCCACCTCGAGGAGTCGATCATCACCGGCACGCGGCTGATGTCGGGCTCGGACGCGATGAGCCGCAGGAAGGCGGCCATCGCCTCCTCGGAGTCGAGCATCCCCTCGTCCATGTTCACGTCGATGATCTGCGCCCCGCCCCGCACCTGCTGGCGCGCGACTTCGAGCGCCTTCTCGTAGTCCCCCTCCCGAATCAGCCTGGCGAAGCGCGCCGAGCCCGCCACGTTGGTGCGCTCGCCCACGTTCACGAAACCCGTATCGGGCCCGATGTTCATCGGCTCGAGGCCGCTGAGGCGGCACCGGGGCGGAATTTCCGGAATCCGGCGCGGGGCGAAGCCCTCCACCGCCTCCCGAATCGCTCGAATGTGGGCGGGCGTGGTGCCGCAGCAGCCGCCCACCAGGTTCAGAAAGCCGCTCCGCGCGAATTCGCCGAGCACCTCCGCCATGAGTTCGGGCGTGTCGTCGTATTCGCCGAACTCGTTGGGAAGACCCGCGTTGGGGTGCACGCTCACCGGCGCGTCCGCCACGCGGGAGAGCTCCCGGACGTAGGGGCGGAGATCGCCCGCGCCCAGGGCGCAGTTCAGCCCGACGCTCATGGGCCGGTAGCCCGCGACGGAGTTCCAGAACGCCTCGGTCGTCTGGCCGGAGAGGGTGCGGCCGCTCGCGTCCGTGATGGTTCCCGAAACCATGACGGGAACGCGCTCCCCCAGGGACTCGAAGAGCTCCTCCAGCGCGAACAGCGCGGCCTTGCAGTTGAGCGTGTCGAAAGCCGTCTCCACCAGCAGCGCGTCCGCCCCGCCCGCGAGAAGCCCGCGGGCGGATTCGGCGTAGGCCGCCGCCAGCTCCTCGAAGGTGACGTTCCTGAAGCCCGGCTCGCTCACCCGGGGCGAGATGGAGGCGGTGCGATTCGTCGGGCCCAGAACGCCCGCGACGAAGCGGGGCCGCCCCTCCTTCCGCTCGAAGGCGTCGGCCGCCTCCCTGGCGAGGCGCGCCGACGCCTCGCTCAGCTCCCGGGAGAGGCCCTCCATCCGGTAATCCGAGAGCGATATGGAGGTCGAGTTGAACGAATTGGTTTCGATGACGTCCGCGCCCGCCTCGAGAAAATCCGCGTGGATGCGCCTGACGACGTCGGGCCGCGTGATGCTCAGGAGGTCGTTGTTGCCCTTGAGGTCGCAGGGATGGTCGGCGAAGCGCGCGCCGCGGAAGTCGGCCTCGCCCAGATTCTCCGCCTGGATCATCGTCCCCATCGCGCCGTCGATGATCGCGATGCGCGAGGCCAGAAGATCAAAGAGCGCGTCGAGCCGCGCGCCGCGTGACGCCGTTTCCATAGGTCATCCCGAATCAAGCGCTTGAAGATTCAAGCCGTGCGGGCGTTTATAGGCGATTTTCAGGCGGGAGCAAAGCGCGGACGCCAGACGGCGGGGTTCGGGGGCGCGGCGAAGCGGCCTAGCCTTCCCGGCGCACCGTCTCCTCAATGAAGGCGTAGGCGTTGTGGTCGTGGATGGACTCGAAATTCTCCACCTCCACCTGAAACCAGGTGACGCGCGCGTCGTTGCGGAGCAGGAGCGCCGCCTCGCGCACCACGTCCTCCACGAAGCGGGGGTTGTCGAACGCCGTCTCGGTGACGAACTTCTCGTCCTCGCGCTTCAATATCGGATAAAGGGCGCAGCTGCCCGCGCTCTCGGCGATTTCGACGAGCTCCTCTATCCAGAACTCGCCGTTGAAGCGCACCCTGATCCGCACGTGCCCCCTCTGGTTGTGCGCGCCGCGCAGGCTGATCTCCTTCGAGCACGGGCACAGCGTGGCGATGCGCACCATGATGCTCAGGATGAAGTCGTCCGCCGCGCCGGCGGAGGCGTCGAAGCCGCACTCGAGCGCCATCAGCCCCTCGGCGCCCGTCACCGGCGCCGCTTTCTGCATGAAGTAGGGGAAGGAGACCGAAAAGTGCGCCGTCTCCGCGTCGAGGCGCTCCCGAATCGTCTGAAGTATCGAGGGCACGCCGTCCACGCTGATGGCGTCCGTATGCTCGTTCAGCACCTCCAGGAAGCGGCTCATGTGGGTGCCCTTGAAGTGATGCGGCAGGTCCACGTACATGTTGATGGTGCCGATGGTGTGCTGGGCCTGCTTCGCCCTGTCCTTCACCACGATGGGGTAGCGGATGTTCTTGACGCCCACCTTGTCTATCTTGACGTTGCGCGCATCGGCGCCGGCCTGCACGTCGGCGAGGCCGGCGGACTCTCCCGGGAGACCTGACATCGAGCCTCATCCCCTTTCGTCGGCTGCGGAGGCCGCGCGGTCGGCGGCCTGCCCCTCCGGCGCGCGCCTTCTTCTGCGCTCGATTTCGGACATCTTCTCCGAAACGGCCGCGCCCAGGTCAATCCCCCGCGCGTTGGCGTAGTTCAGCGCGGCGATCACGACGTCCGCCGCCTCGTCCGCGTAGGCCGCCGGGGCGATTGCGCCGCCTCTCCATTCCTTCTTTTCGAGATTCGCGAGCTCGCCCGTCTCGCCCGCCAGCTCCAGGGCGAAAAAGCGCGGCCCGCGCGCGGGAAACGCCCTCTTCTGATACCGCTCGAACTCCGCCTGCAGGGCGCGCAGCCCCTCGTAGGAGCGCGGAAGCGGCGGAGCGTCCTCATGGCTCACCGGAAACCCATCCTCCACCTCATCCCGCGAGCCGGGGAATTTCCGGCTCCCCGGCGAAGACGCCCCCCCGAAGGCGGCGCGGCCGAGTGTCTCACCCCGAAACGGGGGCGTCAAACGCCGCCGCGCGATCCCGCGTTGACGCCGCGAGCCGCAGCTTCTACTCTCCCCCCGAAGCCATGCCGAAAGCGGTGCGCGCGCGAAGGCGCCCCCGGAACCCGAACGGAGGAAAACCCCGTTGCCCAACATCGACCTGCACCATCACATCTACATCCCGGAGGCGGAGGAGATCGCCTCCAGGGAGCGCGAACGCCGTCCCCAGCACGCCGACAGCTTCGAGGGCTTCTTCCCGCCGGTCTCCTCGCGCTACAACGCCGAGATGACGAAGGCGAACTGGGGGGTTCAGCTCGCCGACGCGGAGCGGAAGCTGAGCGACATGAAGGCGGATCGCCTCGACATGGCGCTGGTCTCCCCGCCGCCGCCCACCTTCTACTACTGGATGGGCGGGAGCGCGGGCGATGAGGTCGTCAGGGTTCAGAACGACGGCGTGGTCGATTTCTGCCGCAGGAACGCCGGGCATTTCCGGGGACTTTGCAACCTGCCCATGCAGAACGGGGGCGAGGCGGCGGCGGCCGAGCTCGGGCGCGCCATGGACAAAGGGCTGCTCGGCTGCATCATCTCCGATCGCATCGGCGCCCACGCGCTCGACGAGCCGCAGTATGAGGAATTCTGGGCGGCGGCCGAGAAGCGCGGCGCCCTGGTGTTCATCCATCCCGACTTCGCGGACTTCAAGCCCCTCTATCCCTTCTACATGGCGAACTGCGTGGGCAACCCGCTGGCCACCACGGTCGCGGCGACGCGGCTCATCCTCTCGGGACACTTCGAGCGCTACCCGAAGCTGGAAGTCATGCTCGCCCACGGGGGCGGAAACCTCCCCTGGGCCATCGGCCGCATCCAGCACTGCTGGGAGGCGCGGCCCGAGACGCGGGTTCACACGCCGCATCCGCCGCGCCACTACTTCAAAAACCTCTATTTCGACGTCATCACCTTCAACCCCTCCGCGCTCCGGTGGATGGTCGGGGAGGTGGGCGCGGAGCGCGTCGTCTGCGGCACGGACTACCCCTACGACATGATGCAGACGCGCGTCGTGGACTTCGTGGAGGGGGCGGGCCTCGCCGAAGACGCCCAGGAGCTCATCCTGCGCGCCACGCCGGCGCGGCTCATGCGGCTGTAAGGGGGCGGCGCGCCCCGAAAAGCCGCTCCTCTCCCGAAAATCCCGCCGCCGAATTGTTCCACGTGGAACAATCGCGCGCGCCTGCGCGCATTTGCCCGCATTTGCGAGGCGGAGGCGGGGGCAGGCCGGGTTATATTCCTGATGCGGCGGAAGTGCGCCCGAAGAGGAGAGGAAGGCGGGCGAATCGGGGAGCGGGCGGGATCGTCAAAGGGGCCTCTAAGGGGTCGAAAAAGGACGGGAAACAGCTGCGTATTTGTCTATATCGGCCTTGAATTTGTCTGATTTTGTCGAAATTCATTCGCGCCTTTCGCAACGGATGAAAACCCCTCTGAACTTCCGAAGAAATCCCGCCGCGGCTCCCGTAGGGGCGGTTCGGGAACCGCCCGCCCGTGGCCGCCGGAGCGAGGCGGAACGCATGAATGGAAGCGCTCTCGCGCTTCACCTACGGGGCCGGGAGCCGGTTTTCCGGGGTGGACGGAGAAACGCCATTTCGTAGGGGGCGCATATATGCGCCCCGCGTCGTTTCCCGTTGACGGCGGGGTGGGCGCCAGGGCGCGGCTTATTTCAGCAATCGAGGGTTTTCAGTCAGAATGGATAGTCCCTGATATTTGAAATCGCCGTCATGCGTCACCAGCGTTAGCCCCTCCCTTTTGCACAATTCCGCTATAACCTGATCGTTGAAATCGAACCTCCCCATGCCATAGTCATGGAGCAAATCATTTATGGGCAATCCTTCAAATCCGCTTTCCACCCGCGCGCAACAGTTCAATACACGCCCGGACTGAACAGCGATTTCCCGAGCGACTGACTTGAAAAGCGGACTGTTCCGAAACGCCTTGAACTTCATCTCGGGCGCTTCATGTTTCAATCGCAACCTGGCATATGTGTTGATGAATTCTGAAATGACGAGGACATCGATATAGAGGCGGCTCTTCACATTGCAAATATCATTGAAAGCTCGGGAATACGCTTCTATTTGGGGAGAAGGTTTTTGCGCGTCAGGGCAAAAGATGCAAAGCCAGATGTTGGCATCCAAGAACAACCGATCTTCGGAGGTGAATTCGTAGTCTCTTACCCTCCTAATCCTATGAGTCATCGTCTCCGTCTTCCAGAACGTCCCGTATCCTCTGATCATGCCCCTCCGGGTCCTTGAAATACCGCTTGGCGGTCTCCACGACGCGCTTCAGCAGCTCCGCGTCATCGGGCTCCATATCCGCGACGTTGAGAGAGGCGCGAATCTGCTCCTCATCGAACTTCCCGTACAACTGGCCGATCGCGGTGTTCAAAAAAGCCGAGGTCAGCAAAGCCACGTTGCGGAATGAAAGCACCGCGCCGCGCCCCTGCTCAATAACCGGAGCGAGACGCTCATAGACCTTCTGGCCATCGCCGGAGGAGACGCAGAGAGGACTGCCCACCACTTCGTAAATCGATATGTTCATGGATTTTTCCGCCATCGCCTCCTCACTTAGAAAATGTCATCGACGCTCACTTCGGAAGCGAGACCGTAAGAGCGAGTATCCGCCGTGTTGATTTCCAGGCTGACTACGGTGCCGGGAAACGGGCGGCTCAATTTCGCGGTAAAGATATCGCTTTTCTTCTTTTGCCAATACCCATCGTCCGACACGATGCGAATGCAGCCCTCATTCAACGCGATAAACTCGCCTAGCAGCTTCAGCCCCAAACCGCCCGGCACCCCTTCCCGTCTGGGCTTTGTCGTATTGTTTTCCTGCGTGGCCCAGTCAATCGCCTCCTCCGATGAGAGATGAAGACCGGTGCAATTCTCCACGTTTCGCCGTATCCCGACTCCCAGGTCGGCCAACGTCAAACAGAGTTTTTCCTGCTTCGGGTAAAACTGCCCGCAACTGAATATCCCCAACGCAGTTGCTGAATGAAGCACGGCGTTGCTGAATATCTCGAAAATACCCTCTTGAAATTTTTTCGCCAACCCCGGCGACATCGCGGGCATCTCGGGACGATGGATAAACTCATCTTCGACATAGGCGGAGAAATGACGTCCATCCTCCACGTCGAATCGCCGATAGGAAATCGTCGTTCCGCGAGAGTCCGGAATTCGCGCCCGTCCATAGTGACTCAGAAAACCGTTTCTTGAAAGAACGTCTTCCACCTTCTCGGCTATATTGAGCAAACGGATTGTATTCGGACTGTTTCCAAGGCTATACAGGACGGCGCCGAACGCCGCGCACATTTCGGCTTGAACCCACTGCGTTCTGGACATATCAATTTCTATATCTTCAAAACAACAGGCGCTGGCGCTCGCATGAAGGCTCGCCAAAGCGTCAAAACCCTCCCAGCCCTCCAGATCTGCCCAGTCGATGTCAATATCTGGCAAGAAATATCTCACGCCGGAGCCTCGTCGAAGCAATGAAATAACGGGAGCGAATGCTGGCGATCACCCAACCGCAATGGGCGCGCGCAGCCTCGCCTTGAATGAAAATAAAGCGCGATTCGCCCGTTGTCCAATCCCCCTCCCCCTTGCGCTTCGGGGCGCGTTCGTCTCTAATGGGGCGCGAGCTTCTCCCGTTCTCCCGCCATCGGAGCGACCATGAGACAATCGGACGAATTCGACAGGCCGCCGGGCCCGCTCTTCGGACTCTGGAGCGCGTTCTACATCGACAAGTGGAAGTTCCTGAAGCGCAACCTCATGGGGTATCGCAAGGAGCGCAAGACGGCGTTCCGAGACGCCCTGAAGCCGGGCGACCCGATGCCCGACGTGCGGCTGAAGACCACGAGCGATGAGGCGTTCGACCTCTCGGACTTCTTCGGGAAGAAGAACATCGTCATCGAATTCGGCGCCATCACCTGACCCCCCTACCGCCGGCAGGTGGCCGGCGCGGAGGCGCTGCGCGAGAAGTATCGGGACAGGGACGTGGTCTTCTTCGTCGTCTATTCCAAGGAGCCGCACGCCGGAGAAACCCGCCACTTCCGCAAATACGAGCAGCACAAGACCTACGGGCACAAGAAGCGATACGCGCAGGAGCTCGTGGCGGAATTCGGCATGAGGACGCCCGTGCTCATCGACGACCTGGACGAGAGCGTCGTGCGCGCCTTCGGGCGGATGCCGAACATGACCTTCATCGTCGACAAGGAAGGGCGCATCGCCTACAAGTCCGACTGGATGGAGGCTTCGCGCGTGGAGGAGATGCTGGACGCCCTCCTCGCCGAGCAGGAGGCCGGGGCGGCCGCGCCCGCCTGACCGGAGAAGTCCCGCGGGCGGAGGAGGAGCGTAGGCCGGGCGGAGGCGGCGCAAGGCTTCGTCCCCTATGCGCGAGGGCGGCCCCGGCGGCGGGCCGCCCTTTTCGCTTTCCGCGTGAACGCCGACCTCCCGGAATGGCGAGGCGAGAGCGAGTCGATTCGGGGAAAAGAGCGCCATCGCCGCCCGCACGGGAGCGTCCCCGGGCGCCGCAAGGGATGAAAGCCATGCCCACGGACTCCATCGAATACGCATGGTTTCTGCCGACGGGAAGATACGGCGACGGCAGGACGATCAACGCCGAGACGCCCGAACGCCCCCCGACGGTGGAATACGTCACCGAGGTGGCGCGCGCGGCCGAGGAGGCGGGCTTCACGAATCTCCTCGTCCCCACCGGCACGCACTGCCTGGACGCCTGGATGATCACCCTCGCCGTCGCCCAGCGCGTGGAGCGCATCAGGTTCTGCGTGGCCTTCCGCCCCGGGCTGGCGAGTCCGGTGCTCACCGCCCAGCAGGCGAACACCTACGACGCGATCACGGGCGGGCGGCTGACGGTGAACGTCGTGACCGGCTCGACCCCCGTGGATCAGAAGCGATACGGCGACCACCTGGCGCACGAGGAGCGCTACGCGCGGACGGAGGAGTTTCTCGACGTCGTCAGGGCGATCTGGCGGAGCGAGGCGCCCGTGAGCTACGAGGGGGTTTACTACAGAATCGAGAACGCCGCCCTCTACGCCCGCCCCGTCTCGAAGCCGCACCCGACCATCTACCTGGGCGGCAGCTCGGAGGCGGGCCGGCGCGTGGGCGCCAAGCACGCCGACGTGCACATGACGTGGGCGGCCGCGCCCGAGCAGGCGGCCGCCGACGCCGCCGACATGCGCCGCCGGGCGCGCGAACTGGGCCGCGATGACTTGCGCTTCGGCCTTCGCCTGCACGTGCTCTGCCGCGAGACGAGGAAAGAGGCCAGACGCGCCGCCGAGGCGCTGATAGAGGAGAGCGCGCTTGCGAACACGCGGGTGTGGGCGGACCAGCGCAACCGCTCCGAGAGCGAGGGCCAGCGGCGCATGAACGCGCTCGGCGAGGGCAGCTCCCCCTGGCTGACGGACACCATCTGGATGGGCGTGAACAGGGTGCGCTCGGGGGCGGCCGCCACGCTGGTGGGAACCCCCGACATGGTGGCCGCGGCCCTCGGGGAATACGCGGAGGCGGGGGCGCGGAGCTTCATCCTCTCGGGCTGGCCGCACCTGGAGGAGGCGGAGATTTTCGGCCGCGAGGTCATGCCGCTGCTGGCGGACGCGCGGCCCGCCACGCCGGGGGAGGCGCGATGAGCAGCCGCGCGTTCGACGCGGGCGAGCTGGACCACCAGCAGACCTATCGCCTGCTCATCGGCTCCGTCGTCCCCCGGCCCATCGCCTGGGTGAGCTCGATCAGCGCGGCGGGCGCGCCCAATCTGGCGCCCTTCAGCTTCTTCACCATGGTCTCGCACCATCCGTCCATGGCGTCCCTCTCCGTCGGCGAGCGCGGAAAGCGGCCCAAGGACACGACGCGCAACATTCTGGAGACGAAGGGCTACGTCATCCACGCGGTGACGGAGGGCTGGGAGGAGGCGATGAACGAGAGCGCGGCGAACCTGGCGCCCGGGGAGAGCGAGTTCGAGGCGGCGGGCCTCGCGGCCGTCCCCTCCGATCTGGTCGCCGCCCCGCGCCTCAAGGGCGCGCCGATCGCCATGGAGTGCCGCTTCGAGCGCATGATTCCCTTCGGCAGCGAGTGGGTGACGCACCTCGTCATCGGAGAGGTGCTGAGGTGGCACGTGCGCGAGGATTTGATCATCGAGGAGGACGGCAAGCAATACATCGACCCCGCCAGGCTCCGGCCCGTGGGCAGGCTGGGCGGCCCGAAATACTGCCGGACGCGGGAGATTTTCGAGATGCGCGCCCCCTACGTCACCCCCGACAGGGCGCACCCCAACGCGCCCGCCCCGGGCGAGGCGCCCCGCTCGGGGTGACGCGGCGGCTCCCTTGAGGGCGCCTCTCCCCGGCTGGTATCATCGCGCGCGGACGCCTCCCCCGCTTTCGGACAAATCCTCAAGGAGAACGCTATGAAAAAAGCCCTCGCGGCGGCCGCCGTCCTCGTCATCCTTCTCGCCGCGGGCGTCCCCCGCGCGGAGAAGGCCGCGCCGACGGACGACGCCCTCTCCGGGCACATGGTCGCCGAGGCGATGCTGACCGCCCACTTCATCGACGCCGCGCTCAGGGCGGGCATGAGCCGCGAGGCCATCAACGCCGTTCTCGCCAAAATAGCCGCGCGGTCGGCGATCTCCGAGTTCTGGATCAGCGACGAGGCGGGCCGCGTGGAATTCACGAACGTCAGGGGCGCGAACTTCCGGTTTCCGACCGACCCGAAGGCCGGGACCCAGGCGGCGCCCTTCGCCGCGCTGCTGGGCGGCGGGGCGCGCGTGGTCGTCCAGGGGTTTCAGCCGCGCGAACTCGACGCCGCCCTCTTCAAATACGTGGGCGCGGCGGGGGTGGACAAGCCCCGGATCGTTCAAGTTGGCGTATCCGCCGGCAAATAGCCGCGCCCGGGCGCGGCGCGGAGCCTCCGGCGCGTGAGCGGGATGGACGAGTCCCTCATCCGCCGGATGGCCGAGGAGCCGCTCGACCCGGCGAGCGCGGCGGCCCATCCCCTCGCGCAGTTTCGCCGCTGGTACGCCGACGTCCGAAGAGCCGGCGTCCCCCGGGAAGACGCGATGACGCTCGCCACCGTCGGGCCCGACGGCGCCCCCGCCGCCCGCGTCGTCCTCTACAAGACGCCCGACAGCCTGGGCGTTGCGGACGAGGGCTTTCCCTTCTTCACCAACTGCGAGAGCGACAAGGCGCGGCAGCTGGCGGGCGAGCCCCGGTGCGCCGTCGTCTTCCACTGGAAGGAGCCGGGGCGCCAGGTGCGCGCCGAGGGCGCGGCGGAGAGGCTGCCCGACCGCGTTTCGGACGCCTACTTCGCCTCCCGCCCGCGCGGAAGCCAGGCGGGGGCGTGGGCGTCGCCCCAGAGCCGGGCGATTCCCTCGCGCGCCTTCCTGGAGGAGAGAATCCGCGCCCTGGAGGAGGAATTCGCGGGCCGCGGCGTCCCGCGCCCCCCCCACTGGGGCGGCTACATTCTCAAGCCCCGCCTCGTGGAGTTCTGGCAGCACCGGGAGAGCCGCCTGCACGACCGCGTGCGCTACGCCCTGGAAGCGAGCGGGGAATGGCGCGCCGAGCGCCTTGGGCCGTGAGGGGGAATTCCGAGGCTTTTTAGCCGACATCCCGCTCTGTCGAGCGGCGTGACCCCGGTTTTTCCAATCCCCCCCTCATCCGCACCTGTAGGGCGGGCCGGCCCTGTCCATCGCCGCGTTGTAGGCGCGCAGAATCTTCACCACGCGCGCGCGGCGGGGGCTCGCGGCGGCGATCTCGTCCCAGAAGCGGCGCGCCTCGGCCTCGACGCGCGACCACTCCGCGTCGGGAATCGAGGTGAGGGCGAGCTTCTTCCCCTCCACGCGCAGCCGCGCCTCGCCGCCCCAATACCAGCGCTGGCGGTAGTAGTGCGAGCTGTCCATGCAGAGGCGGAAGAGCTCCTGCAGGTGGGCGGGCAGGGCGCGCCACCGCTCAGCGGAGGCGAAGTAGGAGCCGCACCACGCCCCCGAGATGCTGTTGGTGAGAAAGTAGCTGGCGGCGTCCGCCCAGCCCACCGCGTAGGCCTCGGTGATGCCCGACCAGGCGATGCCGTCTATCCTCCCGCTCCGCGCGGCGTCCGCCGCCTCCCCGGCGGGCAGGCTCACCGGAACGACGCCGAAGCGCGCGAGGAAGCGGCCCGCCGTCGGGAAGGTGAACACCCGCAGGCCCTTGAGGTCGTCCAGGCGGCGGATGGGCCGGACGGTGACGAAGTGGCAGGGATCCCACGCCCCCGCGCCCAGCCAGACGACGCCCTCGACCTCGCCGTAGGCTTCCCGCCAGACGTCGGCGAGGCCCCACTCGTGAAACAGCGCGGGCACGTCCAGGCTGTGGCGGCAGGCGAACGGGAAGTAGCCGCCGAACACGGCGACGTCCGCCGGCGAGCCGATGGACTCGTCGTCCGACTGCGCCGCGTCCACGGCGCCGCTCCGCATGGCGCGGAACAGCTCGCCCGTCGGCGCGAGCTGGTCGGCGAGGTAGAGGGCGATCTCCATCTCGCCGTTCGCCGCCCTGTTGAACGCCTCGACGGAGGGCTTGATGACGTGCTCGGCGAGAGCCTCGCCCGCGTAGGTCTGGAGCCGCCATTTGATCCTCGTCCTGGACTGGACGCGAACCGCGGGGGCGGCCATCGCCGCGGCCCCCGCGGCCGCCGCCGTCTTCAGAAACCCCCGTCTGCTCGGCATCTTCTCCCCTCCTCTCCCGCGGCGCCGTGACGCGCCGCCCCCTTACGCCTTGATTCCCTGAATGCCCCAGGCGGTGTCCTTCGCCGTCACGAAGACGTAGTCCTCATCGCCCAGGATTTCGCCGGAATGGATCGCGTTCGCGGGGACGTGGGCGATGTCGCCCGGCGCTATCGTCTCCGTCTCGCCCGCGATCGTCATGCGCGCGGCGCCCGAGAGGACGATGACGAACTGCTCGTTGGGATGCGAGTGCGGCTCGGCGCGCCCGCCCGCCGGGATGCGCATTTTCCCGAAGATGACGCGCTCGCCCGTCACCCAGACGCCCTCGGTCGGGCTGTAGCCCTCGCCCGCCAGCCCCTTCTCCATCGCCTCCGCGTCGTGGAAATAGGCGGGGCGGCCGGCGCGCGCGCCTTCTCCCCGGTCGGGAGCGGCGCGCATCTCCGCAGGCGTTCCCTCTATCCCCGCCGCCGCGTCCTTCGCCACGATGAACTCGTAGTCCGCCTCGCCCAGCACCTCAGCCTCGTGGACGGCGTTCGCCGGCCGGTAGGCGATGTGTCCGGGCGTCAGGACGCGCTCCTCGCCCTCGACGTTCAGGCGGACGCTTCCGGCGAGGCAGTAGCCGAACTGCTCGTTCGCGTGGGCGTGGGCGCGCGAGCGCGTGCCGGCGGGCATCCGCATCTTCCCGAAGATGAGCCGCTCGCCCGTCACCCACGCCCCCGCCGCCGAGCTGTAGGCCGCCCCCGCCAGGCTCTTCTCCATCTCGTCCGTCTTGTAGAAGCAAGGCATCGCGCCTCTCCTTCATTCGTTCGCAGAAGCGGACGCCCCCGCGCGCCCGCGCCGGAAAAGACGGGCAATATCGCCCATCCGCAGGCGGCGGACAAGGGGGGCTGCGTTCCGAAAGAACTGTGGCGATAACATACTCGACGCCCGTTAGATATATCAGCGCCAGAACCCTATTAGTATCGGTTTTTCTGGAATCGCCCTGTGATGAAGCATACGAATGAGGAGAACGGCGCCATGCCCATGAAGAACCCGCCTCATCCGGGCCTCTCCGTCCGCCATGACTGCCTGGCGCCGCTGGGTCTGAGCGTGACGGAAGCCGCGCGGAGGCTCGGCGTGAGCCGCAAGCAGCTCTCCAGCCTCGTCAACGGGCGCGCGGGCGTCTCCCCGGAGATGGCGATTCGCCTCGACAAAGCCTTCGGCGGGGGCGCGGAGACGCGGCATCGCCTGCAAGCGGCCCGGGACATGGCGCGGGCGAGGAAGCGCGCGGACGAGATCAAGGTCGAGCGAATTGCGGCGGCGGGGTGATCGGGGGGGAGACGCTTTGGTCCTCTTGATTCTATCCAATACATGACAAGGGGAACATGACATGACGCTTCACAATATACAAGACGATGACAACACCCTCCGGCTACAAAGGGCGAATAGTTGGGTTGCGCGAAGCGAAAAAATCAAGAACAGAGAGGAGAAATTCATCTGTCTGTGGATCGCGTTCAACGCGGCCTACGGCGACGAACCGACCGACCGAAACGAAGACGGCCCCGTCGAAACCGAGAAAGAGAAATTCGCGGATTTTTTGGAAGACATCATAGAGCGCGATGAGCGCAAAGAGGGGAAAATAAGAGAGCTTCTCTGGGAGACATTCCCCGGGCCCATCCGCATCCTTTTGGACAACCAGTGCGTGTTCAAGCCTTTCTGGCAGTGGGTGCGAGGCGCGATGGAACTCGACAAATGGCAAATGAAATTCAGAGAGCGCAACGACAAGGCGAAAAAAGCTTTGGGAAACGGGGACGTTCACGGCGTATTCGGGGAAGTATTCATGCGGCTCTATCAACTGCGCAATCAGGTTTTTCACGGGGGCGTGACCTTCGGCAAGGGGTGGGGCCGCTCTCAACTCGAGGACGGCGTCCGCATCATGGAAAAAATCGTTCCGGTGATTCTGGACATCATGCAGGCCGAAATCAGGAAGAACCCGGATACCGAAATCTGGGGGAAGGTCGCCTACCCGAGAGTGGGCGCAGGAGGAGATTTATACCGCGGAAACAAGGAGGAGTAATCGGCGGCGCGAAAAGCCGCCCCCTACGGAATGAGGTCGTCCACGGCGACGCCCAGCGCGCGGGCGAGCGCGGCGAGCGTTCGGGTCGAGCCCGCCCGCTTTCCCGTCTCGATTTGGGAAAGATACACGGGGTGGACGCCGGCCGCCGAGGCCAATTCGCCCTGGGTCATGCCGCGATGGGCGCGGACGGGGTTCTCGCCCGCCAGGAGGCGATCCGCCAGCTCGACGGGAAAGGACTCGCCCCCCTCCGCCCGCGCGCGATCGTAAAGCGCCTCCGCGTCTCCCTCCTCCCCCGCCAGCCGCTCGTATTCCCGCCAGGGGATGACGGCGAAGGCGGGCCGGCCCGCGTCGTCGAGAATAACCTGCGGCTCGCTCATGGCGTCTCCCGTCCCCTGTAAGCCTGCCCGCCCGCGGGGCGGCTACTCGATGACGACGTGCTCCCGGCGGGGCTCCCCCAGGTGCGTCATGCCCGTTTCGGTGACGAGGACGGTGTATTCCGCGTGAACCCCGCCCTCGCCGAACCTGCCGGAGGGCAGCTCCACCGAGAGCGCGGCGCCCGCCGGAAGGGGGATGTCCGAGTCGGGCGGCAGAAACGGATCGTCGAGTTTGACGGGTTCGCTCAGCGTGTAGGGCAGCTCGCGCGCCTCGACCCCGATGGTGTGTCCGCAGAAGGCGCCGCCGTAGCGCGGAAGCCCGGACTTCCGCGCCGCGGCGACCGCCGCGCGGAAAATCGCCGAAGGCTTCACCCCCGCGCGGATCACCCCGAAGGCGGCCTCCAGCCCCGCCTGAATCGCGCGCCACTGCGCCTTGCGCGCCGCGTCCGGCTCGCCGAAGGAGCCGCAGCAGCCCACGTCCGCGCAGTAGTGGTTCAGCCTCATGCCCGCGTCGAAGAAGAAGCCGTCGCCCGGCCCGAACTTCCGATCCGAGGGCGGGAAGATGGAAGCCGAGCGCCTGCCGCCCCCCAGGTGGAACCAGCTCCATTTCCCCTCGCCGGCGGCCACGGCCGCGTAGTAGCGGCGCGCCACCTCGCGCTCCGTCCGCCCGACGGCCATCTCCTCGTGGAAGGCGGCGACCGCCCGCTCGTTCAGGAGCGCGGCGGCGCGCATCCGCTCGACTTCCTCCTCCGTCTTCTGAAGGCGAATCAGCCGGAAGAGGCTCGAGCCGTCCAGCAGGGACGCGCCCGGAAGCGCCGCCTCCACGCCCGCGCGCGTGGCCGGGCGGATTCCCTCCTGGTCGAGCGCCGCCCGCCCGCGCGAGAGGCCGCGCTCGCGCAGCAGCCCGGCGAGCGCGCCCGCCGCGTTCGCCTCGCGCGGGGCGTCCTCGGCCACCAGCGCCAGATAGCGGCGCTCCTCCCCGGTCGCGCCCTCCTCGCCGGGGGACACGTCGAGCGCGGAGCGGGGGCCGTAGCCCCGCGCGTCCGCGATCCACGAGCCCGCCGCCGCGTAGTAGGTCTCGTCCTGCCGGGAGACTATCAGGGCGGGCGGGGAGGAGGGATCGCGGAAGAACGCCGCGAAGGTCTCCGTCACGGCGTCGCCGTAGGCGTATTGCGCCCAGCCCTGGCAGCCGGAGAGATAGAGGACGTTGTGGCGCGTCGCCGCGATGAGCGCGTCGAGGTCAAACCTCTCCATGAACTCCAGGGCGCGCTGTCTGTGAAAGAGCATGGGCGTCCTCAGTGGGAAGCTGCCGGGCGGCGGGCGCTCCTGACGCTTCTGATCTGCCGGACGAGCGGAACGCCCCCGCAGATCAGGCCCGCCGCCAGCATGACGGCGCTGAAGAAGATGACGAACAGGATGAGCGCGATGAAGCAGACGAACAGGAGAATCCGCTCATACCCGTAGAGCCTGTCCAGGAGCCAGCCCTGCGTCCCCGCCGAGAAGGCGATGAAGCCCAGGAGCGTCATGGAGGCGGAAAGGGCGACGCGAAGGGGGTGCGCGAAGGTGAGCAGCGCCGGGTCGAACATGAACAGGAAGGGCACGATGAAGCCCACGATGGCGAAGCGAAGCGACATCATCGACGTCTTGAAGTAGGGCGCGCCCGCCAGCTTCGCCCCCACGAGCGAGGCTATCGCCACGGGCGGCGTGATGGCCGAGAGTATCGCGAAGTAGAAGATGAACATGTGGGCGGCGACGCGATCCCCCTTCGCGGCGACGAACGCCTGGGTCCATTCCGCGCCGTAGACGTGCGTGAGCTCGGGGGCGACGAGCTTGATGAGCACGGGGCCGCCCAGAATGGCGAGCAGCACGTACGCCGCCGTCGTCGGCATCCCCATGCCCAGGACCGCGCAGCAGACCGCCGTGAGAAGCAGCGCGACGAAGAAGCCGTCCAGCCCGATGTAATACGCGCACCCGCCGCCCGCCGCCGCGCCGAAGAGGCAGACGTCCTGGGCGAGCGCCTCTATCATGAAGGCGAACTTGTTGCCCACGCCCGTGATGGTGAGCACCTGGACGACGACCTCGATGGTCGCCAGCGTCACCGCGAACTCGGCCCCCTGCCTGCCCCCCACCCGCAGGGCGTCGCGGATGCTGAGAATCCACTTCGAGGCGCTCTCGGCGGCGCGCGCGCCCGCGCCCGTCTCCCCCGTCCTCCTCGCCCGCTCCAGGTAGGTGAACGGGTTGCAGGCCACGGCCAGCGCCTGGCTCGCGCTCGCCCGCGCGTCGCCGCCGCCGGAGGGCTTCGGGGCGAAGGAGAAGATGACCCTCTGGACGAGGAAGGCCAGCCCGAAGAAGATGAGGCCGTCGTAGATGAACCCGAAGGGGATGAACCATTCGCCGAAGTCGGCGACGGGGGGGGCGAGCGCGTAGATGCCCTTTTGCGCGTAATACGCCCCGACCCAGAGCATGGCGAAATACCAGGGAATGGTGGTGGCGGGCTGGGGGCGGCTTCCTCCGAGGAGCGCCCGCGCCCCGAGCAGCACCAGAATGAGGGCGGCGCCCGCCACGCCGGAGGACCAGCCGAGCGTCCCCCACAGCGCCAGCAGGGTGAGCGGGAAGACGGCGAGCCAGTTGCGCTCCGTCTCCCGCCAGAATTCGCCCGCCCAGGAGAAGACGCGGATGAAGACGCTCAGCAGGACGAAGCCGGCGGCGCCCAGCGCCAGGGCGGCGCGCGCCGCCCCGCCCCAGGTCGGCTCTTCATAGACGCCCAGGGGCAGGCCGAGACCCAGCTCGAGAACCGCGAGAAGGGCGAACAGGAAGAACGCGAAGACCCAGAACGTGACCGGCACGAAAACGAATATCTCGTCGGAGACGGCTTTCTCCCCCCGCCTCAGCGTTCCCAGGAACTCCGCCGCGTTGCGGTAGAACCAGACGCCCACCATGATGAAGACCGACATGACGCCGGCGAACACGGGCGTCCGCCCCTCGAAGAGGAAATAGACCAGAAACGCCAGGGGCACGAGATAGAACCACCCGTCCTTCAGCTCCGCCCTCCAGCTCGGAATCTCGGCGGGGGGCAGGGGCTTGATGTTCAGCGCGCCCGCCGCGAAGTGGATGTTGATGCCCACGATGGTGAAATAGAGGATGGCCGGGATGGTGGCGTAGCCGATGATCTGGAAGTAGGGCACCTCGATGAGCTCGCTCATGATGAAGGCGCCCGCGCCCATGACGGGCGGCATGATCTGCCCGCCGCTGCTCGCCGCCGCCTCCGCCGCCCCGGCGATGTGGGGGCTCAGCCCGATGCGCTTCATCAGGGGAATCGTGAAGGTGCCGGTGGTCACGACGTTGCCGGAGGCGCTGCCCGACACCGTGCCCATGAGCGCGCTCGAGCCCACGGCGGCCAGGCCCGCGCCCGCGCGCATCTTCCCGAAGAGGCCCAGGGCGAAGTTCACGAAGAAGCGCCCCGCGCCCGACTCGTGCAGGAACGCCCCCAGAATCAGGAACATGATGATGAAGGTGGCCGAGATGACGACCAGAAAGCCCAGGACGCCCCCGATGAAGTCCGTCGAGAGCTTCGCCTGAAGCTCGATCCACGTGTGGCCGCCGTGCCCGAAGGGGGGGGCGAACAGGTTGCCCCAGACCCCGTAGGCGAAGGCGATGACGGCCAGCGTCGGAAGCGGGGGGCCGAAGCAGCGCCGCGTCAGCTCCAGGGCGACGACGAGCATGACGAAGCCCACGCGCGCGTCGCCTATCGTGGGCGCCCCGGGGCGATCCACCATGTCCTCGTGGTAGTAGAACAGGTAGAGGCAGGCGGTCGCCACGAAAAAGAGCATCCCGGCGTTCAGCCCGATCGTGAACCCCGCGGGAAAGGGGTGGGCCGGATGCGCCTCGAACACCCGCTTGATGCGCTTTTTGGCCCAGAACAGGGGAAACGCGCAGACGAGCGCCGGCCAGAGGTAGAAGACGCTCCGCGCCTCGTCGCTCTGGGCGGCCCACAGGCCCACCCGCCAGCCGCCCAGAATGAGCGCCGCGAAGAACACCGCGAGGAAGCCGCCCGCCTTCCTCACGCCCTCGGCGGGCCGGAAGAATATGGCGAAGAGGGTCCACATCGTCGGTATGGCGGAGCACGCGATCAAAAGCCACCAGAAGGTGGGCTCCTGCGCGCTCTCGGGCAGGGAATCCCAGTAGAGGAAGAGCAGCGGCGCGGGAGCGAAGCCCAGCAGCCAGAGGGCGAGCGCGAGCCAGGACTTCTCGACGGCCATCATCGCCAGCCAGATGGCGAAGGGAAGCGCATAGATCCACCAGACGCTCGCGTCGGACCAGCCCTCGCCCATCTCATAGACGAAATAGTAGAAGATCACGGCGGGAACCAGCGAGACGACGTACAGGACGGGCAGAAGCTTCAGCTTTCGGATCTTGTCCCCGTAAATCTCGGGCATCGCCCCGGCGCCGCCGATGAGGAGAATGGCGTAGGCCAGGAGCATGTGCATATTGGGGTGCATCTCGCCCGGCAGGGGCCGCAGATAGACCGCCGAGATGTGATACAGGCCCGAGAGCACGCAGAGCCAGGCGGCGGTGAAAACCAGCGCCCGGACGAGAGGCGCCGACCGGGTGGGGTCCGATTCGGTAGTCATGCGTTTCCTTTCCTGTCTTCGCCGGGGCGGCGTCACCGCGGCGAAACGGAAGCCGTTTGGCGTGAACCGCTCCATTCTAGCGGATAGTCCCGCCGCTTCGCCAGCCTCCCGGGGAATTTCTCCGCCGGCTTCCGCGCTTGACCGAATTCCCGAGGGTTGCTTTACTCGGGCGGAATCGCTACACTTGAGAATCCTCGAACTTCATTGACGAGATCGGACATCCCGAACCCGCAGCAGGCGCGAGGTTCACCACTTTGCTCGAAAAGGAGAAGCGAATGAGGAAACGCACACTTCGGCTGATCGCGCTGGCGGCGGGCCTGGCTCTCGCCCTCGGCGCGGCGCAGACGGCGGAGGCGGCCAAGATCCTTCTGGGAACGTCCCAGCCCGGCGGCGCCACCTTCGAGATCGGAACCGCCATCGGCAAGGTCATCACGGACAACTCGGGCGGCAAGATTCAGGTGTCCGCGGCCGTCACGGGCGGCTCCACCGCGAACGTCCGCACCCTCCAGAAGAAGAACAAGATGCAGCCCTTCCGCATGGGCATGGCCACGGCGCCCGCCGTCGCTTGGGGGCAGACGGGCAGAAAGCCCTTCAAGAAGCCCCAGGACGTTCTGGCGCTCGGGGCGCTCTACCCGCTGACGACCGTCTACACCACCTTCAAGACCACGGGCATCAAGAAGTGGTCCGACCTCGGCGGCAAGAGGTTCGTCGTGGGCGGGCGCGGCGGCTCCATCTACATCGTCACGCAGCTCGCGCTCAAGCACAGCGGCGTCAAGGCGAAGCGCGAGTTCTTCAACAACAACCAGAACTCGGCCGCCATCAAGGATCAGCGCGTGGACGCGGGCTTCTTCTTCCTGAACGGGGGCGTGCCCGCGCCCGTGTACATGGACCTCGCGCGCACGCTCTCCGGCAAGCTCCACTTCTTCGGGCCGGACGAGGCGACCATCAAGAAGCTCGCCGAGAACGAGGCGGGCATCGTGCGCGACGTGGTGCGCGCGGGCTCCATTCCCGGCTACGGCAAGGACGTCGTCAGCTGGGGGCAGATGTGGTCGATGATGACGAGCAGCAAGATGAGCAGCGGCAACGCCTACGCGATCGTCAAGACGCTGTATGACAACCACGAGAAAATCTCGAAATACCACCCCGCCGGAAAGTTCATCACGAAAAAGACCGGCCTTCGCGGCATGAAGAAGCTCAAGATTCATCCGGGCGCGGCGCGCTACTGGAAGGAATCGGGCATGATGTAGGCTTCACCGAAGCGCGAAAGCCCCCCGCCGAGGCGGGGGGCTTTTTGTTTTTTGCTGTCCCGTCGCGCTCCTCACGCGGGACGGGAGCGATTCGGGCGGCGCCTCCGCCGCGGCATCGCGCCGGGGCGTTTCAGCGGGGTAGTTGTAGAGCGCGACCAGACAGCCGTCGGTCTCGCTCCGCGTTTGGGCGAGCGCCGTCCCCGCCGCCGCGCAGCCGAGAACGAAAACGGCGAGCCCGAGCGTCCCGAAGCGGCGCATCGAAAGCCCTCCAGTGAAAATTCCGTCAAAACGCGCGCCCGGGAGCATACCACAAGGCGGCGGGTCGTTCCCGAACGATCCCAACGGCGAGGGCGGCAATGATTTCATGTTTTCGTAGGGGCGGTTCGAGAACCGCCCGTTTCGGAGAAGGGTTCGCATCGGCGGCGGGGCGTTCGCTACGGGATTTTCCGGTTGAAAAACGCTTTCAATCCCTATAAACTGTTTCGCATGCCAATAGAACGGCGCGGCTGCCGGCGTATTCATTCGCGCCCTTGCGGTTCATGGCCACGCGGTCTTTTCCGGGAAACGGCGCTTCGTGAGTGAATCCGCGAATTTGCTTGAAATGCTGAAAATCGACAAATCCTTTCCGGGCGTCCACGCGCTCAAGGAGGTCGATTTTCATCTCGCCGAAGGCGAGGTGCACATTCTTCTGGGCGAGAACGGCGCCGGAAAATCCACCCTCATCAAGATTCTGGCGGGCATCTACCACGCCGATTCGGGCGAAATCAGGATCGGCGGAGCGCCTACGGTCATTCCCGACGCGAGAACCGGGCGCGACCTGGGCATCAGCGTCATCTACCAGGAGCTGAACCTGGTGCCCGACCTGAGCGTCGCCAAGAACGTCTTCCTGGGCCGGGAGCCCGTCATCCCCGGCGTGATGCGGCGCGTGGACTGGGCCAGGGTCGAGCGGGAATCGCGGGCGATCATGGAGCGCCTGGACGCGCGGATTGACGTCGGCGCGCCGGTCCGCTCCCTGAGCGTGGCGGATCAGCAGATGGTGGAGATCGCCCGCGCCCTCGCCTTCGACTGCAAGATCCTGGTGATGGACGAGCCCACCTCCTCCCTGAGCGGGCACGAGATCGAGGAGCTCTTCAAGGCGGTGAAGCTCCTGCGCGAGCAGGGGGTCGGCGTCATCTACATCTCGCACCGGCTCGAGGAGGTCCACGAAATCGGGGATCGGGTTACCGTCCTGCGGGACGGGGAATACATCGGCACGTGGGAGGTGCGGGACGCCGAGCTCGACTTCCTGATCACCCGGATGGTGGGGCGCGCCCTCGACGAGAAATTCCCCTGGACGCCCCGGGAGCGCGGAGAGGTGGCGCTGCGCGTGCGCGGCCTCACCCGCGGCGGCGCGTTCGAGGACATCGACTTCGACCTCCACTACGGGGAAATCGTCGGCCTCTCGGGCCTCGTCGGCGCGGGAAGAACCGAGGTGGCGCGCGCCGTCATGGGGGCGGACCCGGTGGACGGCGGCACCGTGGAGATGACCGGCGCGACGAAGGAAAAGGAGGCGATCCAGCGTCTGCCCCACTATCCGCTCTGGATGGCCGCCGCGGACGTGCTCGTCTTCATGCTGGCGCTTCCGCTCTTCACCGTCATTTTCCAGGGAATCTACGACCCCGTCACGCTCAACATGAACGCGCCGCCGCCCCTGTTCAGCGCGGCGTGGTTCTATGAGTGGATCATCGGCGGGCCGCTCTACAACATAGCGAACGGCCCCGTCCCCTACCTCGCCGCCGCCGGGCTGGCGCTCGCGCGGCAGGCGGGGCTCTGGTTCATGGAGCGGCGATATCGCTGGAGCGTCATGGCCGCCGACCTCGCGAGCTGGTACGCCCTGGCGATCTGCGCGATGGTGGCGGCGAGCCTCTTCACCCAGAATTTCGTTCTCGAGTGGGTGATGATCTGGGGCGGCGCCGCCATGGTCCTCCTCCGGTTCCTGAACACCCTCACCCACGAGCGCAAGTGGACGCCGAGCCTCGCCATACGGCGCGGGCTGGGGCTTCTGCCCGAGGACAGAAAAACCCAGGGGCTCACCCAGACGCTCTCGGTCGCCTTCAACGTCACGAGCGCGAACCTCATCCGCCTCATCAAGCGGTGGCTGCTCAACCTGAGCCTGGAGAAAGACCTCGTGGACGAGCACGTCCGCCAGCTGAAGATCATGACGCCGGATCAGGACACGCGAATACGCTTCCTCTCGGGCGGCAACCAGCAGAAGGTCGTCCTCGCCAAGTGGCTCTTCCGGCGCGCCAACGTGCTCATCTTCGACGAGCCGACGCGCGGAATCGACGTGGGAGCGAAATTCGAGGTTCACTCGCAGATGCTGCGCCTCGCCGAGGGCGGCGCGGCGATCATGATGATATCGAGCGAGCTGCCCGAGATTCTCGGAATGAGCGACCGCATTCTGGTGATGCGCGAGGGGCGCCTCACCGCGGACATCAAGAGGGAAGACGCGACGCAGGAGGGAATTCTGCGCTGCGCCATGACGGCGGAGTGAGCCGCGTTCGGCCCGAACCCCTCATCCGGGCCAAGAGCAATCGGAGGCGGATTCAGTGAGCACCGCGGCCCCGGCGGGGAGTGAGAAGCTCATTCTGGGATATCCGGCCAAGGACGTCCCCTGGGAGCGCGTCCTCCTCATTTCCGCGTTCCTCGTCCTGATGGGCTTCTACGCCTTCGCGACCGAGAATTTTCTCACCCTCGAGAACTTCGTGAACGTCGTGCGCCGCGACGCCTGGCTCTTCTTCCTCGCCTACGCGCAGACGCTGGTCATCGTCTCGGGCGGCTTCGACCTCTCCCAGGGCTCCATCATGAGCGTGGTGAGCGTGATGGCCTGGAGCGCGATGCTGCACTTCGGGTTCTTCATCGGCCTCATCGCGGGCCTGGGCATCGGCCTGCTGTGCGGCGCCGTCAACGGCTTCTTCGTCGGCGTCGTCCGGGTGTATCCGTTCATCGCCACGCTGGGGATGCTCTTCGTCGGCAGCGGCGCGGCGCAGCTCTGGACGGGCGGCCTGCAGATGGGCGGCGCGCGTGAGGGGGCGACGCTGCCGAAGCACGTGGAGGAGGCCTACGTCTTTCTGGCGAAGGGCAGCCTGGGGCCCATCCCCTTCACGTTCATCTGGATACTCATCGCCCTGGGCGCCATGTGGTATCTGCTCAAATACACCCGCTTCGGCACCTACGTCTACGCTCTGGGCGGAAGCGAGCAGACGGCCATCTCCGCGGGCGTCAGCTTCCCCGCCATGAAGCTCGCCATCTTCGGCGTCGGCGGCCTGCTGTGCGGCTTCGCGGGCCTTCTTCTCTCGGCGAACGTCAGCGCGGCGGGCGAGCCGAGGCTGGGCGGCGGCGACCAGCTCCTCCAGTCCATCGGGGCGACCATCATCGGCGGCACGCACATCTTCGGCGGGCGGGGCGGCGTGCTGGGCACCACCCTGGGCGTATTCCTCATCATATTCCTGGTGAACGGACTGAACATCATGGGAATCGACACATACCGGCAGCAGATCGTCGTCGGTCTGGTCATCCTCTCATCCATCTGGGTCAGCACCCTGCGCGAGCAGAAGAACTAGGGGAGATTCCGCGTCATGGCGAATACAGCGGAGGCGCCGGCCAGACCCGCCGCCTCCTTCCTGTCCGCGTTCAACTACGAGAAATACGGCCTGCTGGCGGTGTTCATCCTGATGATGCTCGTCTTCTCCCTCCTCCAGCTGATGGGCTACGTGAACAACTTCATCGAGGCCCACAACCTGACGAACCAGCTCCGCAACGCCTCGCTGCTCTTCTTCATCGTCGCCGGCCAGAGCATGGTGCTCCTCGTGTCGGGCATCGACCTGAGCCAGGGCTCCCTGCTCAGCCTCTCCAGCGTGGTGATGGCCCAGGGCATCCTGGACTTCGGCCTCGCCGTGGGCGTGCTGATGGGCGTCGGCATGGCGGCGATGTTCGGCTTCATCAACGGCTACCTCGTGGGCCGCGTGAGGATACAGCCCTTCATCGTCACCCTGAGCATGCTCTTCATCTGCGCGGGCATCGCCCTGGTGTTCACGGGGGGGCGCACTATCCACCAGTTCACGAGCGAGCAGAAGGACATCCTCCAGGCCATCGGGCTCACGGACTTCTTCCACGTCCCCGGCACGCTGTTCATCGCCGTCGTCTTCTTCGTCGGCCTCCACCTGCTGACGAAGCGCACGGCGCTGGGCCGCGCCATCTACCTCACCGGCGGCAACGAGGAGGCCGCGCGGCTCTCGGGCATCGACACCGGCAAGGTGAAGCTCATCTGCTACCTGATCAGCGGCGTCTGCGTGGGCATCACCTCGTTCCTCTATCTGGCGCGGCTGCCCGCCACGAACGGCCTGGCGGGCTTCCAGCTCGAGTTCCAGTCGCTGGCGGCCACCGTCGTGGGCGGCACGACCTTCCACGGCGGCGAGGGCGGGGTGGCGCAGGCGGCGATCGGGACGCTGTTCCTCACGTTCCTGCTCAACGGCCTGATTCTCCTGGGGGTGGGCACCTTCGCCCGGGAGGTGGTGGTGGGCGTTCTGCTCATCGCGGCCGTCGTGCTGGGCTCCCGCAGGCGGCGGGAGTAGGCGGCGCGGCATAGCGAGGCGGTCATTTCCCCTTTCGCGGAGGAGAGCTGCTCCGTCCGTGAAAACCATTCTGCGAGAAGGAGACCCAAGATGAGGAAACTGCTCCGCTCTTTCGTGATTCTCGCCTCCGCCGCGGCGTTCGCGCTCGCGTCGGCGGCGGCCGTCCCCGACGCCGGGGCGCGGCTCAAGGCGAAGAAGAAATACAAGATCGCCGTCGTCGTGCCGAACGGCGTCGATCCCTACTTCTTCTCGAAGTGGTACGGCAGCGTCCTGGCGGCCAAGGAGGCCGGCGTGACCGTGACCATGTTCGACGCGGGCGGCTACGAGTTCCTGCCCAAGCAGGTGGCGCACGTGGAGGACATCATCGCCGCGAAGTATGACGGGATGATCATCTGCCCCATCAGCACCAAGGGCATGGTGGACGCCGTGCACAAGGCGATGGACAACGGCATCAAGGTCGTCGTGGACAACATCGACCTGGACAGCCCGCGCGTCAGGAACCGCGTCATGAAGAACAGCTACGAGCTGGGCCTTCTCATCGGCGCCACGCTGGCGCACGGCATCAACTACGAGGGCAAGGTGATGATGCTGCCCGGCCCCAGCGGCATCGAGATGGTGACCTCCATGGCGAAGGGCTTCGAGGAATACATGAGCCACTACCCGAAAATCAGGATCGTGGCCAAGGAGTTCACCAAGTCGAACGTGCAGGCCGCCTACCAGACGGCGGAGGACCTGCTCAAGAAGCACCCGGACGTGAAGGGCATCTACCCCTGGGCCACGCTCATCGCGCGCGGCACGGTGGACGCCGTGAAGGCGGCGGGCTACAAGCCCGGCCAGATCAAGATCGTGACGCACAACCTCGTCGTCGGCATCGAGAAGGACATCCGCGACGGCTGGGTGCACGCGGCCGTGCTGGCCGAGCAGATCGCCATGGCGAAGGAGGCCGTCTACAACGTGATCGACCTGATCGAGGGGCGCCAGCCGCCCGGCGCCCCCCACCGCGGCGGGACGCTCAGCTACATCCAGAACTTCATGGCCTATCAGCACAACCTCGACATCCTGGATCGCAGCGGCATCGAGGCGCCCAAGGAGTGGATGATCAAGCGCCAGAAGCGCGCGGCGAACATCGTGGGCGGCAAGCGCCGCTAGGCTCCGCCCTTTCCGCAAGACCGGAAAACCCCGCCGGGGGGCCGCCCCCGGCGGGGTTTTTTCCTGAAATCGCGCGGGCTTCGCCTACGGGCCCCACGCGTGGACGCTGAGTCCCATGTATCCGGTCGCTCCGCCGGGCTTGGGATCGGATATGCGCTTCGTCTGAACCGCCCCGCTCCCGTCCACCGCCCGCGCCGCCGCCGGATAGAAGCCGCTTTCCCCGAAGCGCATGGGAAACGCCCAGACGCTCCAGGCGAGGGGCCCGAGCGGCTCCTTGAGCAGGGCGGACGACCAGGGGCGCAGAAGCCTCCCCTGGCCGTAGGTCACCTCCACCCTGCGGATTCCGCGCTCCCCGGCGAAGGCCGAGCCCACGAGCCAGACTTCGGGGGCGCGAACCTCTACGCGCCTTCTGGGCGCCTCGAAGCGGCTCAGCGTCTCGACGATCGCCTCGTTCGACCAGCCGCGCTTCTGCCAGTAGCCGCCGTGTCCTTCGGCGGCGACTTCGATGGATTCGATCCACTTCACGTTTTTGAGGCCATAGACCCCCGGAACCAGGAGCCGGAGCGGCGCGCCGTGCTCCCGCGGCAGATATTCTCCGTTCATTTTCGCGCAAAGGAGCGTTCTCGAATCGAGCGCCTGCTCGAAGGATATCGAATCGTGGTAGCCGTCCGCCGCGCGAAAGACGACCCGGGCGGAGACCGAGCGGCGAAGGCTCTCCGCCGCCCCCGCGCGCTCGATGAGCCCGCGAAGCGGCGTCCCCCGCCAGAGGACGTTTCCTATCTGCCCGCCGCCCACGGGGTTTCCGATGCAGGTCATCGCCGCCCAGGCCTCCGCCCGCGGCAGCGCGTCCAGGTCGGAGAAGGAGAGCGAAAGGGGGGCGCGAACCTCGCCCCCCACCCTCAGCCGCCATTTCCGGGGGGACGCCGCCGGCGGCGCGCCGCCGATGCTCTGCTCGTAGAAGTCCTCGTTCGCCGTAACCTCGGGCAGGACGCGCGCGGCGAACTCCAGGATTCCCTCGCCGGGCCGCGGCGTCGCCACGGGGCGGCTGTTCAGCCAGTCGAACAGGCGGCCCGCCATCGAGGCCCGCGCGCCGCGCGCCGCGCCGATGAGCGCCAGAGGCGCGAGCCCCGCCGCCCGCAATGCCCGGCGTCTCGAAACGCTCACGGCTCTCCCTCCGCATGATGGGCGAACGCCCCGCATTCTACGCGACGGCGGCGACATGTCGAACCCCCGCCATTCCCGGCGTCAACCCCGACAGGGCGGAGGGATTGCGGAATCCGGGGCGCGCCGTTCCAAAACGGACGGTTCCCGAATTGCGGGGCGGGCCCGAGGAGGGGCCGCCCCTACGAAACCGTACCCTCGCCGCCCCCGCCACAGGTGGCCGCCCCTGCGAAGGCGAAACCGCATGGGTCATCCTCTTTTTCGCTTTCGCGTCCGGCGCGGGGCGTGGTATGCTTCTCGCGCGTGAAAGCTTCGGAGAGGAGGCGGGCGATGATCGGCTTCGACACGCTCCGGGCGATGGAGTCGCTCCGGGATTCGGGCTTCGAGGAGTCCCAGGCGCGGGCGGTCGTGGATACCTTCAAGGACGCCGTCGCCGGCAGCGTCGCCACGAAAGCCGACCTCCAGGAGGTCAAAACCGAGCTCCAGGCCGAAATTCAGGAGGTGAGGACGGGCCTCCAGGCCGAGATGCAGGAGGTGAGGACGGGGCTCCAAGCCGAGATACAGGAAGTGAGGACGGGCCTCCAGGCCGAGATACAGGAGGTGAAGACGGGCCTCCAGGCCGAGATTCAGGAGGTGAGGGCCGAGATACAGGAGGTGAAGACGGGTCTCCAGGCCGAGATACAGGAAGTGAGGGCCGAGATTCAGGAGGTGAAGACGGGTCTGGAAGCGTCCATCTCGAGTCTTCGGAGCGATGTGGAGGCGTCCATCGCGGGGCTTCGGGGCGAGGTGGAGACCTCCATCGCGCGGCTCGAGGCGCGGACGCAAAGGTTCATGTTCGGCATGGCGCTGGGGATCGTGGGGCTGAACGTCACCCTCACCTTCGGCCTCCTCAAGTTCTTCTTCTAGCCGCCCCCGTCGGGCGGTTCCCAAATTGCGGGGCGGGCCCGAGGAGGGGCCGCCCCTACGAAACCGTCGCCGCCCTCGCCGTAGGGGTCGTTCGGGAACGACCCGCAATCAACGCCGCCAAAAGGCGCGGGACGCATATATGCGTCCCCTACGGGTGAATCACGCCCTCCGCCCCCGTAGGGACAACCCCCGTGGTTGTCCTTCACCGGGTTATCATTCCGCCGGGGGCATCCTCTTTTTCGCTTTCGCGTCCGGCGCGGGGCGTGGTATGCTTTCCTCGCGTGAAAGCTTTCGGAGAGGAGGCGGGCGATGATCGGCTTCGACACGCTCCGGGCGATGGAGTCGCTCCGGGATTCGGGCTTCGAGGAGTCCCAGGCGCGCGCGGTCGTGGATACCTTCAAGGACGCCGTCGCCGGCAGCGTCGCCACGAAAGCCGACCTCCAGGAGGTCAAGGGCGAGCTCCAGGCCGAGATACAGGAAGTGAGGACGGGCCTCCAGGCCGAGATACAGGAGGTGAGGACGGGGCTCCAGGCCGAGATGCGGGAGGTGAGGGCCGAGATACAGGGAGTCAAAACCGAGCTCCGGGCCGAGATTCAGGAGGTGAGGGCCGAGATACAGGGAGTCAAAACCGAGCTCCGGGCCGAGATTCAGGAGGTGAGGGCCGAGATGCAGGAGGTGAGGACGGGTCTGGAGGCGTCCATCTCGAGTCTTCGGAGCGAGGTGGAAGCGTCCATAGCGAATCTTCGGGGCGAGGTGGAGACCTCCATCGCGCGGCTCGAGGCGCGGACGCAAAGGTTCATGTTCGGCATGGCGCTGGGGATCGTGGGGCTGAACGTCACCCTCACCTTCGGCCTCCTCAAGTTCTTCTTCTAGCTTCCCCAATATGGGCGGTTCACGAACCGCCCCTACGAAGATGAAACCCCAATACGGGCGGGACGCATGAATGGAAACGCTCTCGCGTTTCACCTACGAAGGCGAAACCCCGTCGGGCGGCTGCGGGGCCGGCCCCCGCGCGGAAACATGAATCCCTCTCCCGCGGCGGTTGACCGCGGCGGCGGGTTTTGGTATGCAAGGGGCGCGCGTTTCGGGCTTTCGGTTCCCCCTCCCCATCGGGGGGGGGGGGACTTCTCGCGTTACGCGGATATTTGAAGCGGAAACGACCGCTCCGACTTTCCTGACAAGGAGAAAAACTGATGCGACAGGGCAAGACACAGACGTTCGGCGCCGCCGCGCGCGCCGCGCTTTTCGCCGCGACTCTGGCGGCGGCGCTCCTCCTCGCGCCGGGGACGGCGCAGGCGCGGGATGAATGCGGGGCGCTCGATTCGAATGGCGCGGCCACCTGCTCGAACGCGGCGTATACCAGCGGCATCCGCTACGACGTAAACAACGGCTGGGGCAACGGCATCGCCGGCGACATCACCCTCAGGGTCACGGGCGGGGCGGCGACGGCGATCACCTCCGCGACCGCCACCGGCTGGGGCAGCGGCATCGTCCTCCGGACCAACCGACACGCCAGCGAGACGCGCACCATCGACCTCACGGTCGGCTCCGGCTCGAACAACGTGGATATCACGCAGAGCGCCGCCACCATCACCGGCGGATTCGACGACACCGGCGTCGTCCTCCATCACCAGGCCATCGGCGCTTCGCCGACGACGGCGACCCTGGGCGGCGGGGTCGATATCGGCACGTCGAGCGCCCCGATGCAGCGGAGCGGCATCCACGTGCTGGTGGAGAACGGCGGAAACACGGGCGACCACACCATCACGAGCGGGGCGACGATCCATTCCACGGCGTTCGGCATCATCATGGACAACCGGGGCGCGGGCGACACCGAGATCACCAACTCGGGCTCCATCACGACCACCGAAACCGGCGGCAGCGCCAGCGACAAGTCCGGCATCCGCATCCTGGACTGGAGCCACAACCCCGCCGGCGGCAGCTACGGCGGCGACAGCAGGACCGCCGACACCACGGCCACGGTCACGAACTCGGGCTCCATCGCCGTGAGCGCGCAGTTCGCGCACGGCGTCCAGGTGGACGCCATGGGCTTGGGGCTCTACAAGATCGTCAACAGCGGAAGCGGGACGAAGGGAATCACCGCGTCGGGCGCGGACGGACACGGCGTCATGGTGGCCGCCACCTGGCACACGGGCGCCGCCGGCTCCACGGCGGTCGAAATCGAGAACTCGGGCCGCATCACGGCGTCGGGCGCCAACGGGTTCGGCATCTACGTCGAGACGGTTGGCGCGACGGGTCTCACGGCGACGCAGCACAAGGGCGACATCGAGATCACGAACAGCGGCTCCATCTCGTCGTCGGGGAACCACGCCGTCATCGTCAACGCGAACATGGGCGCCGTCTCCGTCACGCACTCCGGCGGCTCCATCGCCTCGTCGGCCTTCGACGGCATCCGCATCCACCAGGGCGGGACGGGCGCGGCGACGGTCGCCAGCGGCGCCGACGTCAAGGCGAAGCGCTGGGGCGTATTCGTCGACCAGCTGACGAGCGCGGGCGCCGCCTCCGTCACGCATTCGGCGGGCGCCATCGCCGCCGAGACCGAGAGCGGCGTCCACGCGCAGAACGCGGCCGGCAACGCGGCCAAGGTGGAGGTCATGGTGACGGGCGGCTCGGTGAAGTCGGACGGGCAGAGCAAGGCGGCCGTCTCGATTCTCCAGCGCGGGACGGGCGACGCCGTCGCCGGCGTCTCGGAGGGCGCGACGCTCACCTCGAAGCACAACGCCGGCATCTACGCGGACCTCTCGAACGGGAGCAACGCGGCCGGCCAGATCAAGATCACCCAGGGCGGGACGATTTCGGGCCGCAAGGGCGTCTACGCCCGCGTGGGGCGCGTCAGCGCGCAGGGCGAGACGCGCGCGGCGGCGGATCAGCCCGCCATCGACATCGCCTGGACGGGCGCCTTCGCGCGCGGGACGGGAACGGCGGAGAACGACGACGACCGCTTCCTCGCCCGGGACGTGGCGCACGCGGTCGCCGTCGCCCAGGAGGTGGAGGCCGAGAAGGCCATGCGCTACGGGCAGGCCGCGGGGGTCGAGGCGCAGGTCATGTCCTGGCGCGCCGTCATGACGGCCGTGGCGAAGGGGGACGACCCGGGCGAGATCACGGACGCGGCGGCGACCCTGGCGGGCGAGGGCGGGCCGGCCATCCGCGCCGCGTTCCGGGCGGTTCTGGCGAACGCGGACCTCGATGAGATTCCGGGGGCGGCCGCCATCAACACGGACGGGACGGCGGGGCTGAGCAACGCGGAGATCGACGCGTATCTCACGGCGAACCCGGCCGTCCTCCGCAACGCCCTGGCGCAGGGCCTCTCCGACGCGGAGAAGGCGGTTCTGCGGGCGGCGACGACGAACACCGGGCTGGAGGCCGCCCTCGAGGGCGTGGCCGGCGCCGCGGACGCCTGGAAGGACGAGGTGCGGGCGCTCCTGGCGAGGTTCAACGCGGGCGACATCAGGATCGCCGTGAACGGGGGCTCCATCGACTCGCGCGGGGACGGCGTCCGCGCCTACTACGCGACGCCCCACGCCGCCAACGGCGGGATTGACGTCACCGTCGCCGAGGGCGCGGAAGTCACGGGCGCGATGGCGGGCGTCTACGTCTCGGGCGCCGGACGCGGCGCGGGAGGCGTTCTCGACCAGAGCGTGACCGTGAACGGAACCGTGACGGGCGGGACGGACGCGGCCGTGCACCTGGTCGGCGGCGGCAGCCTGACCGTGGGCGAGAAGGGCCGGGTGCTCGCCGGCTCCTCGGGCCGGGCGGTTCTGGTGAACGAGCCGGGCCCGGCGGCGATCGTCATTCACGGAACGGTCCGCGGAGGCGCGGGCGCGGACGCGGCGGTGCATCTGACCGGCGGCGGTTCGGTGACGGTGGGCCGCTCCGGCTCGGTGGACGCGAACGGCGCGGACGCGGCGATTCGGGGCGAGGGCGCGGCGACGACCGTCACCATCCACATGGAGGGCCGGACGCGCGAGGACGTGGAAGCGGCCAGCGGGCGCGTGACCGGCGCCATCACGGGCTCGGGCGTCCGCGGCGTGACCTTCTCCGAGGTGGACGAGGACGGCGAGACGGGCTTCTCGCAGGGCGCGCCGGTGAAGGACGGCGCCATCGACCTCTCCGGGGTTCTGACCGGAGGCGGCGGCGCGCTGGCGATCCTGACGCTCGAGGGGTGCGCGGCGGGCTCCGACAAACGCTGCCGCATCTACGAGGCGCTGCCCTCCGCGCTCCTCATGATGAACCGGATGCCCTCCTTCGCCGAGCGCGCCTCCGCGCCCCGGGCCTCGAACGGCGCCTGGGGAAGCCTCGAGTTCGCGAGCGGCGAGTGGACGGCCGACAAGGCGGCGACCGGCAAGGCGGCGACGGGCGATGAGCTCGCCTACGACTACAGCCGCTTCGGCGGGCGCGCCGGCTTCGACTTCATCGGCCGGAGCTCGCGGGTCGGCCTCTCCGTCCACGTGATGAAGGGAACGGCGGAGCTGGACGGCGAGGGCGAGATCGCCCTGAACGGCATGGGCTTCGGGGCGTCGCTCACCTGGACGGGCGGGGACTTCTACGTGGACGCCCAGCTCCAGGCGACCTGGCTCGACGCCGAGATCGACGCGGACATGAGCGGCAAGCTGGAGAAGGAAGCCACCGGCCACGGCTTCGGCCTGGGCGTCGAGGTCGGGACCCGCGCGGCGATCGCCGACGGCCTGTTCCTCACCCCGCGCGCGGCGCTGACCCTGACGACGGCCGACCTGGGCGACTTCACGGACGACCGCGGCGCGGACCCCGCGCGCGTCTCCGTCGAGGACGCGCAGAGCTCGAAGGGGCGGCTGGGCGTCATGGTGGACGCGCCGATGGCGGACGGCGGCGGCCTGTTCGCGACGCTCGACCTCGAGCAGGAGTTCTCGAACGAGACGAGCGTGGAGGTCTCGAACCTCAAGCTCAAGACCGAGACCCCGGCGACCGCCTTCCGCCTGGGCGTGGGCGGCGCCTTCTCGCTCGGCGAGGGCGTGGCCGTGAGGCTCTCGGGCCACTACGAGACGAGCGGGAGCGGCGCGAGCGAGTTCGGCGGCGGCGCGAGCCTGAGCGTGAGCTTCTAGGCGCGCTGAGCCTGACGGATTCACGACCGGGCGCGGGGACGCGCAAACGCCCCCGCGCCCGGTTTTTTTATGGAAACCCCCGCCGGTTCGATCTCCACCGTAGGGGCGGTTCGGGAACCGCCCGCGACACAAACGGAAAACAACGCGGGACGCATATATGCGTCCCCTACGGGTGAATCACGCCCTCCGCCCCCGTAGGGACAACCCCCCGTGGTTGTCCTTCGCCGGGTTTCGCCGCCTCCGATGCGAATCCCTCCCCGAAACGGGCGGTTCACGAACCGCCCCTACGAAGGCGAATCGCGTTTGCCCTCCCCAACGGGCGGCCACAGGGGGCCGCCCCTACGACCCCCGTCACCCATAGACAACCATCCCGTAGGGGTCGTTCGGGAACGACCCGCAATCACCGCCGAACGACGCGGGACGCATGAATGCGTCCCCTGCGGGCCGGGATTCGGATTCTGCGTAGGGGGCGCAAATTTGCGCCCCGTTTGCGGCGTTGCGGCGCCGCGCCCGATCTCGTATGATGCGCGGAATCACCCGGCGCGGACGCGCGAGCCGGGAATGAGACGGGGAGAGGCGCGATGACGGAGTTTGAACTGGCGACGACGGCTTTCCAGAACGCGACGATTGAGTTTCAGAACGCGACCCTCGAGTTTCAGAACGCGGCCCTTGAATTTCAGAAATGGGGGGTCGAGTTTCAGAAGTGGGGGGTGGCGGCGCAGTGGGTCGTCGGTCTTCTTCAGGTCGCCCTGATCGCCTACGGCCTTCGCCTCATGGAGCGCGGCGGCGCGCGGCGCGCGGCGCTCTCCGAGCGCCAGCACGAGGAGACGATGGCGGCCCTGAAGCGTCAGCACGAGGAGACGATGGCCGCCCTCGCCGAGGAGCGGGCCGCCTCGGAGCGCAGGCACGAGGAGGCGATGGCGGCTCTGAAGATCCAGCACGAGGGGACGATGGAAGCCCTGAAGCGTCAGCACGACGAGACGATGACCGCGCTCACGGAGCTCATCAGGCGCACGGGGAGCGGAGAGAACCCCTGAGCGGGGCGGATCGCAGGGACACCACAAAAAAACCCCCTGTGGATGTCCTTCGCCGCCGCCGATGCGAATCCCTCCCCGAAACGGGCGGTTCCCGAATTGCGGGGCGGGCCCGAGGAGGGGCCGCCCCTGCGAAAACATGAAACCCTCGCCGCCCCCGCCGCAGGGGGCGTTCGGGAACGCCCCGCCGCCGATGCGAATGTCTCTTGAACATGGGCGGTGCCATCCCCTGCGGAACCGGCCCCGCGCCCCGGTTCCGGATTCCGGCCTTCGCCGGAATGGCGGGCTTTGCGGCGGCGTTCGCCGGAGGAGAAATCTCCGCCGAATGAACCGGCGCGGGACGCATATATGCGTCCCCTGCGGGGGGCGGGGCGGCGTGATTCGATTGCAGGGCGCGCGCCCGCGCGCTTCCGGCGGGGCTTCGCGGGGCGCGGGGTCAGGCCGGGCCCCCGGCGTCGGCGGGAAGCCTGCGGGGATCGGCGAGCTGCCCGCACGCCGCCGAGATGTCGCCGCCCTTGGCGGCGCGCGCGGTGACGAGGACGCCGGCGGCCGACAGCTTCCGGCGAAACGCCTCGACGCGCCCGTCTTCGGGCCGCTCGAAGGGGGCGCCCGGAAACGGGTTCCAGGGAATCAGGTTCACCTTGCACCGAAGCCCGCGCAGCAGCCGGGCGAGGCGCGCGGCGTCGCGCTCCGAATCGTTGACGCTCCGGAGCAGGACGTATTCAAAGGTGACGCGCCGCCGCGCGCCCAGGGGCAGCTCCCGGCACGCGCCGATGAGCGCCTCCAGATTCCACTTGCGGCCGAGCGGCACGAGCCGCCCGCGCGTCTCGTCGTCCGCCGCGTGAAGCGACACCGCCAGGCCCGCCCCGGGAACGGCGGCGGCGAAGTCGCCCAGCCTGGACGCGACGCCCACCGTGGAGACGGTGAGCCTTCGGGGGCTGACGCCCCCGGCCGCCGGATGGGTGAGAACGCGCGCGGCGGCGACGGAGGCGTCGAAATTGTCGAGCGGCTCCCCCATGCCCATGAACACGACGTTGTGAAAGCGCGCGCCCTCGGGCAGGAGCCTCCTCGCGGCGAGAAGCTGGCCGACGATCTCGCCCGCCGTCAGGTGCCTCACGAAGCCCATCCTCGCCGTGAGGCAGAACGCGCAGCCCATCGCGCAGCCCGCCTGGGTGGAGACGCAGAGCGACCACCGCCTCGCGCCGGCGGCGCTCCGCATCGGGACGCGCACGCTCTCCACCCGCGCGCCGTCCCGGAGGCGCCAGGCGTATTTCTCCGTCCCGTCGGCGCTCCTGCTCCGCCGGTCGAGCTCGAGCGCGCCTACGCGCGCCGCGGCCGAGAGCTTCTCCCGCAGGCTCCCGGGGAGGTTCGTCATCCGCGAGAAGTCCCTCGCGCCGCGCGCGTAGAGCCATGAGAACAGCTGCCGCCCCCTGTATGCGGCCTCGCCCATCTCCTCGCACAGGGAGACGAGCGCCTCCTCCTCCATGCCGAGGAGGTCGAGGGGTTCGGCGAGCCCCGTCCGCTCCCCCGCGGCGACTGCCCCCGCGTCCCGCTTCATCGCTTCGCCCATGGCGTCATGGTTCGTCCTCTCTCCTCGCTTCCCGCCCGCATCATATCACGGCGCGGCGCCCGTCTTCGCGCTTGCGCGCCCCCTCATGGTCGCCTATTCTGGGAAAAAGGCGGGGAGCCGCGTCCCGAGGCGGAGGTTCCGGCTGAACGGCCGGATTTCCCTTGTCCCTCATCCCCGGCTTCGCCCGAGCCGCAGGGAAGGCGTCCGGGCGCCGCCCTTGAACACGCTCCCGGGAACGCGCTCCATGAGCCTTGTCGTCATCGCGCCGCTCGCGATCTATCTCCTGCTTCTCGCGCCCGAAGTGGCCGACCTGCTCCGGGGGCGCGGCGGGCGCGGACGGGCCGGATGGCGGCTCCCCTTCGCCGGAATCGCCCTGGCCGGCGCGCTCGCGCTCTGCGCCTACCCCCGGGCGCTTCTCCCGGAGTGGGAGAAGCGAAAAGCGATTCCGATTCCCGGCAGGAAAGCGGGCATCGACGATTCCATGCCCCCCGGGACGGGGCGCGCCGGCGTATTCTGGCACATCCACTATTTCTCGAAGCATTACGGGGTGGACCCCCTGCTGGTGCGCGCCCTCATCGAGGTGGAGAGCGAGTTCAACCCGAGGGCGGTCTCGCGCATGGGCGCGAAGGGGCTGATGCAGATCAACCCGCTCACGGCGAAGCACCTGGGAATCAGCGACGTCTTCGACGTCCGCGAGAACATCGAGGGCGGCGTGCGCTACCTGCGGCACCTGCTGGAGCTATACGGATGGAATCTGCGCATGGCGCTGGCTTCCTACAACGCCGGCCCCGCCAACGTTCAGCGCTACAAGGGAATTCCCCCCTTCCCGGAGACGCGCCGGCACGTCGCGCGGGTCATGGCGGCGTATGAGCGCCTCAAGAGAACGGAGCGGGCGTTCGGCGGCAAGGCCCGGCGCGCCCCTGCGCTTCCGCAGTCGCCCGAAGCCCGGACGAAGGCGGACGAGCGGGCCCGCTAGGGCGGCCCCGCGCCCCCTACGGGCGAGGCGGCAACGGTTTCGTAGGGGACGCATTCATGCGTCCCGCCCGCCGATCGGCGGGGATGCTGGTTTCGCGTTTCCGTAGGGGCGGTTCGCGAGCCGCCCGTTTTAGACAGTGGGGGACGACAACTTGGCGATTGTCCGTTTGGTTGGTGGGGCGGGGCGTTCCCGAACGCCCCCTACGGGATTTTCGCGCGGCGGCGGGAGGTGAACCCGGCGAAGGACAACCACAGGGGGTTGTCCCTACGATCCGCATTACAACCCGGAACGGGCCGCGAGGATGCGCCCCCTACCGTGAAGGTGTGACGGTTTCGTAGGGGCGCATATATGCGCCGCCGCGCTTCCCTGCTTCTCAGGGAGGCGGGAGGGGCGCGCCGTAGAGCAGGGTCGCGTCGCCGCCCAGGAGCCGGCTCCTCATGGGGCGGAACCTGCGTATCCAGGGCGCGAGGGCGGGCTCCCGGCGGCGGGCGTAGCGCGCCTCCATCCAGGCGAGCTTCGAGCCGTCGAGGCGCCCCACCCAGTTCTGCCGCTTTCCGGTTTTGAGGACGAAGAACGCCGGATCCGAAAGCCCCGCCGCCGCGCGGGCGACGAGCCGCGCGAGGGGGGCGTCGTCGAGGGCGTATCCGTTGCGCGCGCCGAGTTCGGCGATCATCGCCAGCGCCGCCGCCGCGTAGAGGTGATAGTGAAGCGCCTTCGAGCCGCGCGCGAGTTCGAGCGGCAGCGCGCCCTCGGCGGTTATCTGGCGCATGGCGGCGCGGAAGCGCGACATCGCCCAGTCGAGGAGGCGGCGGTCGCCGACGACGACGGCGGCGAGTCCGACCGACCAGGCGGCCCAGTAGGCGTGGTTGTTCCTGCGGCTCGTCAGGCGGGCCTTGGCGGGATCCGCGTAGTCCGCGTGGACGAGGCGCGCCCATTCGCCGATCCACCGCTCGACCGCTCCTTTCCGCGCGGCGTCCAGCCCCCGGGCGCCGCGAATCTTGAGATAGGCCATCGAGATCGCGCCGAGCGCCCATTTGCGCTCGTAGCCCCCCTGCCGGCTGACCCGGCCCAGAAAGGCGCCCGCCCGCGCCCAGCGGTCGAGCCACGCCAGCGCGCAGGCGGCGATTCGCGGGCGTCGCGTCTCGAGGTAGCGGTCGGTTCGCGCGAGGAGGGCGCGCTGAAAGGAGCGGACGGGAGCGCGCGCCGCGCGGTAGCGGCGCATGGCGGCGGGGTCGATGACGGAGGAGCCGCTCCCCTTCGCGTAGAAGCCCCGGAAGGTCAGGTCGCGCACGGGCGGGGGAGGCGCGCCGCAGGGGGCTTCGCGCCCCTGCTCCCCCTGCGCGCCGCGCGGCTTCGGGAGATCGAAGGGCGGCTTCAGGCGGGCGCGGGACGCCGCCGGCGGGACGCCGCGCTCCGCCGCCGCGCACGCGCCCAGGGCGAGGCAGACGATGAGCGGGAGGAGGCGCTTCATCCCCGACGGCGTCCCGCCCGCCCGGCGTGGATGAGCCAGGCGAGGCCGGTGGCGACGAGGCAGAGCGCGGCGTAGAAGAGGAACGATTCGCGCAGACCCGCCGCCTGGGCGATGAGCCCCCCCAGAAAGGGCGACGCGACCGAGGCCGCCTCGTTCGCCGCGTACATGAGGCCGACCGCGCTCGCGCGGTTTTTCTCCCGCGTCTCGCCCGTGGTCAGCGCGAGCATGAGGCTCTGGGAGGGATTCAGCCCCGCGCCCAGAAGCGCCAGCAGGCCGAAGGAGACGAATATCGACTCGGCGCGAGAGAGGAGGGCGAGCGCCAGGGCGCTCGCCGCCATCATGCCGAGGAGAACGCGCGTCTCGCTTCCGCCGTCCGCGCGCTTTCCCCAGAAGAGGGCGAAGGCGGCGCCGACGAGAAAATAGCCCGTGATCGCCCAGCCGATTTCGATGGTGCCCAGCCCCATCTCCTCCGCCAGCAGCAGGGGCAGGAAGGTCATGACGCCCCTGAGGCCCATCACCCGGCAGGAGGAGAGCAGCGTCATCAGAATCATGAAGCGATCGCCCAGCAGTTCGCGCGTCGTGGACTTCGCCGCCTTCGCCATCGAGGCGCCCGCGCCGGGGGCGTCGCGGAACCTGAGCCAGACGACGAGGGCGCAGACGGCCCCCGGCAGGACGAAATACCGCGACGCGGCGCGCCAGCTCCCCAGATGCGCCGTGAGCCAGCTCATGATCGCGGGCGTCAGGACGCTGCCGAAGTCCCCGCCCGCCTTGAACGCGCCCATGACAAGGCCCCTGTTTCCGTGATTTTCCCGGGCGAGGAGCGAGACCGCCGCCGGGTGGTAGGCGGAGCAGCCCAGGCCGCTCAGGAATACGAGGGCGAGCAGCCCGGCGTAGGTGGCCGAATCGCCGTAGAACCAGACGGGCAGGGCGTTCGCGAGCAGGGAGAGCGCCAGAATGAGGCGGGTTTTTCCCGTAAAATCGCCCAGAAAGGAAATCGGCCACTGGAACAGGCCGCTTGAGAGGGCGTAGATGGAGGCGATGAGCCCCGTCTGCGCGTAGTTCAGGCCGAAGTCGGCCATGATGAGCGGCAGGACGGGGGTGAGCATCCGGCCATAGACGGAGTTCGCCGCGTGGCTCGCCGAGATGGCGAGGACGCCGCCGCCTGCGTTCATGCGCGCTCCCGGGGCGGGCGATTCAGCGAGGACGGGAGTCTTCATACCACCGATTGCGGCGTCCGGGGAAGGAAGCCGGACGAAAGGTCGGGAGACGGGCGTCCCCGGCGGGGTTTTCGGGCGGCGCTCCTGTTGACATTTTCGGGCGGCGCGACTACAAGTTGGGTCGGCATCATCGCCGAAAACTGAACCGACGCTCCGAAGCTTCCCGCCGCGGGGAGCGCGCGTCCGTTCGCGTCGCTTCAACGTCGAAGGAGAGGGAGAAGAAAGATGAAAAGACTGGCTGTTTCGCTCGCGGCTGCGTTCGCGCTCTGCTCGGCAGGCGCCGCGCTCGCCGCAACGCTGGACGAGGTGAAGAAGAGCGGGGCGCTCAAGTGCGGCGTCTCGACCGGCCTGCCCGGCTTCGCCGCCCCCGACGACAAGGGCGTGTGGCGGGGCTTCGACGTGGACGTCTGCCGCGCCGTCGCCGCCGCCGTGCTCGGCGACCCGAAGGCCGTGAAGTTCACGCCCCTCACCACGAAGAACCGCTTCCCGGCGCTGGCCGCCGGCGAGATCGACCTGCTCTCGCGCAACACGACCTGGACGTTCTCGCGCGACGTGAACCTCAAGTTCGAGTTCGTCGGCGTGAACTACTACGACGGACAGGGCTTCATGGTGCGCAAGGCGCTGGGCGTGAAGTCGGCGAAGGAGCTGAACGGCGCCTCGGTCTGCATCCAGACGGGGACGACGACCGAGCTGAACCTGGCGGACTTCTTCCGCTCGAACGGCATGAAGTATGAGCCGATCACCATCGAGACGAACGCCGAGGCGCGCGCCGGCTACGAGGCGGGGCGCTGCGACGTCTATACGACGGACGCCTCCGGGCTGGCCTCGACCCGCGCCGTCCTCAAGGACCCGAAGGCGCACGCCATCCTGCCGGAAATCATCTCGAAGGAGCCCCTGGGGCCCGTCGTCCGCCACGGCGACAACCAGTGGGGCGACGTCGCGCGCTGGGTGCTGAACGCGCTCATCATCGCGGAGGAGAAGGGCGTCACCGCGGCGAACGCCGACTCGATGGCGACCGGCTCGAAGGATCCGGAAGTGCGCCGCCTGCTGGGCACCGAGGGCGAATACGGCAAGATGCTGGGCCTGCCCAAGAACTGGGCGGCGCGCGCCATCAAGGCCGTCGGCAACTACGGCGAGATATTCGAGCGCCACATCGGCCCGAAGACCAAGATCGGGCTCGAGCGCGGCCTGAACCAGCTGTGGAGCAAGGGCGGCATCCTCTACGCGCCCCCGTTCCGGTAAGCGCTTCGGAAAAGCCGTGAGCCTCCTTCGCGGAGCGGGCTTCGAGAGGCGGGGCATGACGACGCGAGCCGGAATGCCCCGCCTCTTTTCGCTTTCGCGGCGCGCGCGGGAGGGGGCTTCCCCGACGGAAGGCGGGCGCGATGGCGAATGAGGCGGCGGCGCCGGGCGGGCGCGAGTCGATATGGACCGACCTGCGGTTCCGCTCGATCCTGACGCAGACGCTCGCCCTGGGCGTCGCGGTGCTCGTCCTGTACGGGCTGACCTACAACGCCGCGCGGAACATGGGCAGCCTGGGCAAGGAGATCAGCTTCTGGTTCCTCACCCAGCCGGCGGGCTTCGACATCCCGCTGACGCTGATTCCCTACTCGCCGACCTCTCCGGTCATCGACGTCTATTTCGTGGGGCTTCTGAACACCCTCCTGCTGTCGAGCCTGGGCTGCGTCCTAGCGACGGCGCTCGGCTTCGTTCTCGCCCTGATGCGGCTCTCGAAGAACTGGCTGCTCAGCCGAATCGTCTATTGCTACGTCGAGTTCATGCGGAACATCCCGCTGCTTCTCCAGATCATCTTCTGGTACGCGGTGCTTCTGGGGCTTCCGCGCTGGAGCCGCGCGGACAGGCCCCGGTTCGGCTTCTATCTGAACAACCGGGGCCTCTTCGGCCCGGCCCCCGATTTTCAGCCGGACTTCTGGTGGGTGGCGCTGGCGTTTCTCGCGGCCGCCGCCGCGTCGATCGTCCTCCGCAGGCGGGCGCGCGCGCGGCAGGAGGCGACCGGCAGGACGTTTCCCGTCTTCTGGACGTCGGTCGCCCTTCTGGCGGGCCTGCCGCTGGCGGCCTGGCTTCTGACCGGCGGGCCGGTCGAGCTGCTCCACCCCCGGGCGACGCGCTTCAACCTGCGGGGCGGCATGGTGGTGCGCCCCGAGTTCATCGCCATCCTCCTCGCGCTCACGCTCTACACCGGCGCCTTCATCTCCGAGATCGTCCGCGCCGGCGTCCTGGCGGTCCACAGGGGACAGACGGAGGCGGCCCTCGCCCTGGGACTCAGGCGGAGCCTGAACATGCGGCTCGTCGTCATTCCGCAGGCGATGCGGGTGATCATCCCCCCGCTCACGAGCCAGTATCTCAACCTCACGAAGAACTCCTCGCTGGCCTACGCGGTCGGCTTCGCCGAGCTGTTCGCCGTCTATGCCGGCATCGCGCTGAACCAGACGGGCAAGGAGATCGAGATCATGGCGATGACGATGGCGACCTATCTCGTCATCAGCCTGCTCATCTCGGCCTTTATGAACTGGTACAACAGGCGCGTGAAGCTGATGGAGCGATGACGCCGTGAGCGGGACGAACCCGAAGGCCACGGAGAGCGGCGCCGTCTGGCGTCCCCGGCCTGGCCGCCCGCCCCCGCCGACGATGGTGGGCGCGCTGGGCTGGATGCGGGAGAACCTCTTTTCGAGCTTCTTCAACGGCTGCCTCACCTTCGCCTCGCTCGCGTTCCTCCTCCTCACGGTTCCGCCGCTGCTCGACTGGATGATCTTCGAGGCCGCCTTCGGCGCGGCGAGGGAGTCGTGCGCGGGCGCCTCCGGCGCCTGCTGGTCGGTCGTCATCGCCCGCTGGGATCAGCTCATGTACGGCTTCTACCCCGAAGCCGAGCACTGGCGCCCCAACCTGGCCTTCTGCCTTCTGCTGGCCGCCCTCTACTACGGGCTCTACGACGGGGCGCCGGGCCGCAAATACGGGCTCATGTTCTGCGCCGCCTTTCCCTTCATCGCCTACTGGCTCCTCTACGGCGGCTTCGGCGGGCTCGCCTTCGTCGAGTCGGCGAAGTGGGGGGGGCTTCTGCTCACCATCACGATGGGGGTCACGGGCATCTCGGTCTCGATTCCCCTGGGCGTTCTGCTCGCGCTCGGGCGCCGCTCGGAGATGCGCGTCATCAGCGGGATGTGCGTCGTCTTCATCGAATACATCCGGGGCGTGCCGCTCATCACCATCCTGTTCTTCTCCAACATCGCGCTGCCCCTGTTCCTGCCCGAGGGGGTGACCATCGACGGCTATCTGCGGGCGGTGGTGGGCATGTGCCTGTTCGCCTCGGGCTACATGGCGGAGGTCATCCGCGGCGGCCTCCAGGCGATACCGCGGGGGCAATACGAGGCGGCCGACGCGCTGGGCATGGGATACTGGCGGACGACGGCGCTCATCGTCCTGCCGCAGGCGCTGCGGATATCCATCCCCGGCATCGTGAACACCTCCATCGCCCTCTACAAGGAGACCACCCTGGTCGCCCTCGTCGGGCTGTTCGACCTGCTGGGCATCTCGCGGGCGATCGTGGCGGATCAGGAATGGCTGGGGCTCGACGTCGATCTCTACGTCTTCATCGCCGTCGGGTTCTTCATCTTCTGCTTCTCGATGTCGCGCTACAGCCTGTGGCTGGAGAAGAGGCTCGCGCGCGGGGAGGATCGATGAGGCGCGAGGGGGAAGGAGGCGGCGGGATGGGCGCGGAGGATTCGGCGGTCGAGATGCGCGGCGTCAACAAGTGGTTCGGCGCCTTCCACGTCCTGAAGGACATCAACCTGCGGGTCGCGCGCGGCGAGCGCATCGTCATCTGCGGGCCTTCGGGCTCCGGCAAGTCCACCCTGGTGCGGTGCCTCAACCGGCTGGAGGAGCACCAGGAGGGCGACATCGTCGTCAACGGGGTGCGGCTCACCAACGACCTCAGAAACATCGACGAGGTGCGCTCCGAGGTCGGCATGGTGTTCCAGAGCTTCAACCTGTTTCCCCACCTGACGGTTCTCGAGAACTGCGCCCTGGCGCCCGTCTGGGTGCGGAAGATTCCCAGGAAGGACGCCGAGGAGACCGCCATGCGCTACCTGGAGCGCGTCAAGATTCCCGAGCAGGCGGACAAATACCCGGGGCAGCTCTCGGGCGGCCAGCAGCAGCGCGTCGCCATCGCGCGCGCCCTGTGCATGGACCCGCGCGTCATGCTCTTCGACGAGCCGACCTCCGCGCTCGATCCCGAGATGATCAAGGAGGTGCTCGAGGTGATGGTGGGCCTCGCTGAATCGGGCATGACGATGCTTTGCGTCACCCACGAGATGGGCTTCGCGCGCGAGGTCGCCAACCGGGTGATCTTCATGGACGAGGGCGAGATCGTGGAGCAGAACGAGCCCCAGCAGTTCTTCATCAACCCCCGGCACGACCGCACCAAGGCGTTTCTGAACCAGATCCTCAGGCACTGATCCCCGCGTCCGCCCGCGCGAATGCGGCGGCGCGGCTCCGATTCCGGGAGGAAATTCCGATGAGCAGACTCACGGCGGCGCTCGCCATGTGCGCCCTCGCGCCGCGCCCCGCCTTCGCGGGAATCGACGACGCGATCAACGCGGCCACCGCGCCCATAGCCTCCGCCGTCGGCGCGGTCGTGTTCTTCAAGGTTCCCCTCTTCGGCGCCCAGCTGCCCCTGGTCGTCCTCTGGCTGGTCGCGGGCGCGTTCTTCTTCACCTTCAAAATGGGCTTCGTGAACGTGCGCGGCTTCCGGCACGCCGTGCGGCTCACGCGCGGCGACTACGCGGACCCGGGCCACGCCGGCGAGGTCTCGCACTTCCAGGCGCTGGCCACGGCGGTTTCGGGCACCGTGGGCATCGGGAACATCGGCGGGGTGGCGGTGGCGGTTACGGTCGGCGGGCCGGGCGCGACCTTCTGGTTCATCCTGGCCGGCTTTCTGGGCATGTCCACCAAGTTCGTGGAGTGCGTCCTGGGCGTGAAATACCGCGGCGAGAACCCGGACGGCTCGGTCTCGGGCGGCCCCATGCACTACCTGCGCCGCGGCTTCTCCGAGCGCGGCATGGCGGGCTTCGGCAGGTTCCTCGGCGCGTTCTACGCGGTCGGCATCCTCATCGGCGCGATGGGCATCGGCAACATGTTCCAGTCCAACCAGGCCTACGCGCAGATCAACAACGTGGCGGGCGGTGCGCTCGACGGGCTGGGCTGGCTCGTGGGCCTCGTCATGGCCGGCGTGGTGTTCCTAGTGATCGTGGGCGGCATCAGGTCCATCGCGGCGACGGCGGAGAAGCTCGTCCCGTTCATGGCGGCGCTCTACTGCTTCTTCGCGCTCGTCGTCATCGCCATGAACGGCGCGGCGGCCTTCGGGCAGGCGATCGGCAGCATCGTGAGCGGCGCGTTCACGGGCGAGGGCGTGGCGGGCGGCGCGCTCGGGGCGCTCATCATCGGCTTTCAGCGCGCCGTATTCTCGAACGAGGCGGGCATCGGCTCGGCCTCCATCGCCCACGCCGCCGTGCGCACCAACGAGCCCGTCACCGAGGGGCTGGTCTCGCTGCTGGAGCCCTTCATCGACACCATCGTCATCTGCACGATCACCGCCCTCGTCCTCGCCACGACGGCCGCGGCGCATCCGGGCTACGCGGGCGGCGCCACGGGCATTGCCATGGCCTCGGCCGCCTTCAAGCTCCAGCTTTCCTGGTTCCCGATTCCGCTCGCCTTCGCAGGGACGCTCTTCGCCTTCTCTACGATGATCGCCTGGTCCTACTACGGCCTGAAGGGCTGGACGTATCTGTTCGGCGAGGGGCCGACGGGGCAGACCGTCTACAAGGTCGCGTTCTGCGTCTTCGTCGTCCTGGGCTGCACGGTGAGCCTGGGGCCCATTCTCGACATCTCGGACGCGCTGGTGTTCCTCATCTGCGTGCCGAACGTTCTGGGGCTCTACTTCCTCGCTCCCGCCGTGAAGCGGGAGCTGGACGGCTACATGGCGCGCCTCGCGAGCGGCGAAATCAAGAAGACGAGGAGCTAGAAGCGGAGAGGGGCGCCATCGGAGTTTTCACGCGAGCGGCGGGGCTCCGCGGAGGACGAGACGCCGCGGGGAGTCCGCGCGCCTTCCCGCTCAGCGAATCGCCCGCCGGACGGAGGTCATGGCCCCGAAGGGGTCCGGCCTCCGGAGCCGCTCTCGGGCGTCCGCGTCTCCCTTGAGGTGCCAGTCGAACCACGCCCGCGCGTACCAGTCGCGGATCACGTGGGGCAGATACGCCTCGCCCGCGCTGGGGACTTCCGCCCAGCCGAGCTGTACGTAGCGCTCCCCGCCGCCTCCCGGCGGAGCGAAGGCGCGCGCGCCCGTGGGCTTGCGCGTCCGCTCCGGGGTCTGGCCGAAGGGCAGCGCCCCGCGCCGGAACGCCGGCCAGGGGAAGAGGCGCGCGAAGTCCTCCACGAGCGTGCCATGGTCGGTGTCGCGCGCGATCACCAGCAGGCGGTCGGAGACCGCTCGCCGCCACCCGCTGAGCGCGACCGGCTGCGGGTTCCTCGCGCGATCGGGCGCGGCGCGCTCGGAGGCGAGCGGAAAGGCCGCGGCGGGGTCGCCCCCGGCCGCCGCCACCGCCGATTGGAACAGGCCGATGAAGATGCTCTGCACGAAGGCGTCCTCGTCGCCGATCATGATCAACAGGGGCTTGCGGTTGCCGACGGGCAGCGTCTCGCCGCCCTCTTTCGTCTCGCCCGCGCCGAACATCTCCTCCGGCGTCCAGCTGAAGGGCGGGGCGTTGTTGAAGCCGAGCGCCGCGGCCGCGCCCGGCAGGTGGTTCGCCGCGAGCTGCGCCGTCATGGAGCCCAGCGAATGGCCGGCCAGTCCCACGCGCGCGCCGTCAATGCGCCCCGCCAGCAGGCCGCACAGACCGCGCGCCGCGCTGGTCGCGCCCATGGCGGCGAGCGCGGGGCGGCAGGTCTCCTTCTTCTCGCCGAGCAGCCGCGCGGTTCGCAGCGTCAGCCTCACGTCGTCCACGCGCCGGCGAAAAAGGTTGCGCATCATCGCCATGGCGCGCTCCACCCCGCCGGGGACGAGCTTCTCCTTCGGCGGGTCGAAGCCGGCGGGCGGCGCGAACCCCCGTCCCTCGCGCCCGAACGCGAGGCGGTAGAAATAGGGGACGACCTTGGCCTCGCCGAGCATCAGCGCGTAGGCGCGCTTCACCTCCTCGGGCGAGGCGCGCCTGGCGAAGGGCGAATCCGGGTCGTGGAACGCGAGCGCCAGGCCGCCGTCCGAGACGAAGGTGGGCGCCGCCACCACGTAGCCGCGCGAGGCGAGAAACTCGGCGAAGGAGCTCCACATGCCGTGGCTTCCGCCGAGGCCGTGGGCGAGAACCACGAGGGGAAACCTCCCCTCGGCGGGCCGGGCGCCGATCCACGCTCCGAGCGGGGCGTCGAGGGTGCGCCGGCGAATCTCGCGGAGGGCGTCCCCGCGCGCCGCCCCCTTCGCTTCGGCGAGGGTTCCGCCGCCGCGAAGGCGGACGTGCCGCGGCGGCGGCCGGGGCGCCGCGGCGATTCGCTCCGCCAGGGAGCGATCCCGAAAGTAGAGGTCGAAGAACGTAGCTCGCCGCCCGCTCGCTGCGGGGCGGGGGGAGCGCGGCCCGGCGAGGCGCCCGCGCGCGGGGTCCGGCGCCGCCGGATACCACAGCTGGAACGGCGCCGTCCGGGTCTGGCCCGCCGCCTCCACCCGGCGCAGGAGGGCGCGGTATTCGGGGCGGCCGTAGGCGGCGTTCCAGGGGTCGAAGCGCTGATGCCTGTCCACGGCGAAGCCGGTGAGCGTCCCCACGGCGTAGTCGCCGTAAGCCGCCCCCGAGGGCAGGGCGCGCAGCTGCGCCGCCGCGCCGCCGGGGTTCGCGATAGCGAGGACGAAGGCGAGCGGCAGCGCCGCCAGGAATTTCATGCTTTTCTCCCGTTCCCTGAAAGCGCGGCGGCGAGAAGGGCGAAGTCCCGCGGAAGCCGAAGCCTCGCCCGCCTCGTCTTTACGGCTTTTTCCAGGAGCAGGTGGATTTGGAGACGAGCCATTTGTCCGGCAGGTAGTCCGTCCGGTAGGGGCACTCTCCGCTCATCCCGGCGTATTTTCCGGTGCCGCCCATGATGCGCTGGACGCCCCGCCCGCCGCCGCCGACCTGGATGTCGCCCGCGCTCCTCTCCGCCAGCAGATAGAGCTTGTCGCCCGCCGAGTCGGTGAACGCGCAGGGCGCCTGAAGCTGGACGCCCTTCTTCGTTTTCTTCACATAGACGAGGCACGCCGCGCCGAAGTTCGCCCCCGCCGGGAAGGGGCCGCCGCTGCTCCTGACGATGGTGGCCGTTCCGCGCAGGGGACCTACGGTGACGTCGGCGTCCGCGTGCTTCATGGTCGAGTAGTCGTGGACGGCGCTCTCATAGAACTCGAAGCTGCCGCTCTCGGCGGCTAGGGCTGCGCCTGCCGAGAAGGCGAGGCCCGCCAGGGCGGCCGCCGCTGCGCCGAAGAATCTCCTCATGTTCGCTCCTCCTTTTTCGTCCCTTATGAGCTTCCCGAAAGCCGGGAGGCGGCGCGCCAAGTGTAGGACGCCGCGCCGTCCGCCTTCAACCGCGCGGGAGAGGCGGGCGCGACCGGCGGGGAGGCTTGGCGTTATCCAAAAAATACACCCCCGGAGAGGCCGGAGGCGTCGCGAGGGTGAGATCGTTTCCCCGTGCCGCGGGGAATTGCCTGCGAAGATTTTCTCCTTGTTGAGAAAAGCGGGGCAGGCATCGATCAGCTAAAACTGATATATTCGTAGGGCATCCCGCGGATTTTGTCAAGGGGGGATTTGGACATGCCGCCTCTCACGCTGGGACTCGACCTGGGCCCCAACTCCATCGGCTGGACGCTCATCGAAGAGAACGAAGCGGGCGACCCCGCGCGCCTGAAGGCCATGGGCGTCCGCGCGTTTCAGGAGATGGTGGACAGGAAGACCAAGACGCCGAAGAACCACAAGAGGCGGGACGCGCGGCAGGCGCGCCGCCAGCGCGGAAGGCGAAAGATGCGGCGCGAGACCCTCCGGCGCCAGCTCGTTCGGGCCGGGCTTCTGCCCGAGGACGCCGGGGCGCTGCGCGGGCTGTTTCACGAGGCCGACCCCTACGAAGTCAGGAAGCGCGGCCTCGACGAGGAGCTGACGCCGCGCGAGCTGGGCCGCGCCATCTTCCACCTGAACCAGAGGCGGGGGTTTCTGAGCAACCGCAAGGTGCGCGACTCGGGCGAGAAGAAAAAGGAGGACGGCGTCGCCCTCAAGGAAATCGGGGAGCTGAAAAAGGAAATCAAGGAAGCCGGAAGCCGCACGCTGGGCGAGTTTCTGGCGGGCAAGCCCAAGAAGAGGAGCCGCCGCACGGAGCGGAGAATGTATGAGGAGGAGTTCGACGTCCTCTGGCGGAAGCAGGCGGAGTTTCACCCCGACTTGCTCACCGACGCCCTTCGCGCCCGCCTCCGCAAGACCCTGTTCTTCCAGCGGCCCCTGAAGGTTCAGAAGTTTCTCGTCGGGAGATGCACCTTCGAGCCGCACAGGAAGCGATGCCCCTGGCGCCGGCCGGAGGCGCAATGGTTCCGCGCGCTTCAGGACGTGAACCATCTCGAGATCAAGGACCCGAAAACGCGCCTGTACCGCCCTCTCCGGGAGGAGGAGAGAGAGGCGATCAAGGGACTGCTCCGGGAGCGGAAAACGCTTTGCTGGAAGAGCATCCGCAGGGCGCTGGGTCTCCACGAGGGCGAGACCTTCAACATCGAGGACGGCGGCAAGAAGAACCTCATCGGCGCGCGCACGCTCATCGCCGTCCGCAAAATCCTCACGAAGGAGACGTGGGAGGCCATGCCCGAAGCCGACCGCGCCGCCTTCTTCGAGGACCTGTTCAGCATCGACAAGGAAGAGCTCCTCCTGAAGCGGCTGGAGCGGCGCTGGAATCTCTCGCGCGAGCAGGCGAACGCGCTGCTGAACACGGAGTTTCAGCCGGGCTACGCCAGCCTCTCTCTGCGCGCGATTCGCAGAATCACGCCGCACCTGGAGCGGGGGCTGAACTATCACGACGCGTATCAGGAGGAGGGCTATCAGCGCGAGGATCAGAAGAAAGTCGAGGCGGGCGACGCGCTCGCTCCCGCCCCGGCTCTCAGGAATCCCATCGTCCAGAAGGCGATCAACGAGACGCGCAGGGTGGTGAACGCGATCATCCGGGAATACGGAAAGCCGGACATCATCCGCGTGGAGCTCGCCCGCGACATGAAGCTCAGCCAGAAGCGCAAGAAGGCGCTCGACCTCCAGAACAGAAAGAACAGGGACATGAACGACGAGGCGCGCAAGCTGATGGCGGAGCTCGGAGTGTTCGACAACGGGGGCAACCGGCTCAGATACCGCCTGTGGAAGGAGCAGAAGTGCAAGTGCCCCTACACGGGCAGGAGCATCGGGGGGCGCGATATTTTCAGCCCCGAGTTCGAGATCGATCACATCCTCCCCTACAGCCGGACGCTGGACGACTCCTACATGAACAGAACCCTCTCCCTGGCCTCCGCCAACCGGGCGAAGGGAAACAATACCCCCCGGGAGTGGAAGGAGGGCGGCGAGGGGTTCGCCGACATGCTCCAGCGCGTCTCCGCCATGAAGGAGATGCCCTTCTCCAAGAGGCGGCGCTTCGAGCAGAAGGAGATCGACACGGACGGCTTCATCGACCGCCAGCTCAACGACGCCCGCTACATCAGCCGCGAGGTGAGCCGGTATCTCCAGGCGCTCGGCGCGGAGGTTCAGGTGACGACGGGGCAGGCCACCGCCGCCCTGCGCCGCTCCTGGCGCCTCGACGGAATTCTCGCCATCGACTCCGACTTGGAGAAAAACCGCGCCGACCATCGCCACCACGCCATCGACGCGCTGGTCATCGCCCTCACGAGCCGCAAGCTGTTTCTCGCCATCGCGCGCCTCTCCGCCGAGCGGCGCGAGGTTCTGGGAAAGAAGCGCTTTCCGCTTCCGCCGCCCTGGCCCGGTTTCATGGACGAGGCGCGGGAGAAGGTGGGCGGCATCGTCGTCTCCCACCAGCCGCTCGGGAAGATCACCGGCGCCTTCCACGAGGAGACCGCCTACGGGCGCATCGAGCATGAGGGGCGCGAGGCTTTCGTCCGCCGGGTTCCGCTGGAGTCGCTCACGGCGAAGCAGGTGGAGAAAATCGTGGACGCCCGCGTCCGGGAGCTGGTGAGCGATCGCATGGCCGCCCACGACAACAAGGCCAGGGACGCCTTCGCCAACAAGCCCCTGTGGCTGGAGCATTCCCGCAAGCGGACGGGAAGAACGCGAATCAGGACGGTTCGCGTCGCCGAGAATCTCAACCCGGACGGCCTGTTCGGGGTGAAGCGGCAGGGCGAGGAGACGCCCTTCAAGTATTACGCATACGGGAACAACCACCACGTCGAGATCATCGAGAACGAGAAGACGGGCAGGCGAAAGGGCGTCGTCGTCACGGCGATGGAGGCCGCCCGGCGCGCCCGCCGGGAAGGAGTCCCTATCGTCCGGCGCAACCATGGCCCGGAATGGCGCTTCGTCATGTCGCTTTCCATCAACGATATGGTGAGGCTCGACAAGCCCGTGAACGGCTGCGATCTGTATCGGGTTCAAAAACTGTCAGCAACAGGGCAGATGCAAATGATGTTGCGGGCGCATACGGCCGCTACCCTGGATGACAATGCAACATGTGTAAGGCTAAACCCCAACACGCTCAGGGGACGAAAGATCTCCGTCGATCCTTTGGGGAACATAATCTGAAGCCCAGGAGACCGCCCATGATCAAAAGAATCGTAGAGATCGGTAGTCCCGCCCGTCTCTCGCTCAGCAAGAAGCAGCTGAAGGTCGAGCGGGAGGAGTTCGCCGCCGAGTCGCTCCCCGTGGAGGATCTGGGGGTTCTGATTCTCGACCACCCCGCCATCCGTCCCTCACAGGGGCTGCTATCCGAGTGCATGAAGAACAACGTGGCCGTCGTCATGTGCGACGAGAAGCACCTGCCCGCCTCCGTCCTGCTTCCCCTGGACGGCCACACCCTGCACAGCAAAATCGTCAGGGAGCAGGCCGCCGCCACCCCCGGCAGAATGGGCCGCATCTGGCGGGCGATTGTCCGCGCGAAGATTCTCGCCCAGGCGGACGCCCTGGACGCCTTTGACGAATACGGCGGCCCGCTTCGCGCCATCGCCGGGCGCGCCGGACGGGAGAACCCCGCCCACGCCGAGGCGCGCGCCGCGCGGATGTATTGGCCCAGAATGTTCGGCGAGGACTTCAGGCGCAACCGCGCCCTTCCCGGCGTGAACCGCCTGCTGAACTACGGCTACTCGCTCGTGCGCGCGGCGACGGCGCGGGCGGTCGTCGCCGCGGGGCTTCACCCCGCCTTCGGTCTCCACCACCACAACCAGTACGACGGCTTCTGCCTCGCCGACGACCTGATGGAGCCTCTGCGCCCGATGGTGGACCGCAGGGTGCGCCTCATGCGCGACGCGCCGGACTTCTGGGGGGAGGAGCCGAAGCTCGGCAGGGAGGAGAAGCGCGAGCTGCTGGGCGCGCTGGCGGGCGAGGCGCGGCTCGGCGGCAGGACCTACCCCCTTCTCACCGCCCTGCAATACTACGCCGCCGGCGTTCGCCGCGTCCTCTGCGGAGAGGAGAAGGAGACGGACATCCCCCGGCCATGACCTTCGGGGGGCTGCGCTCCATGTGGCTCATGGTGATGTTCGACCTGCCGACCGACACGAAGGCGGCGCGCAAGGCGTATCAGGCGTTTCGGGGCGCGCTGCTGGAGGACGGCTTCACCATGCTCCAGTATTCGGTCTATGCCCGCCACTGCCCGAGCAGCGAGAACGCCGGGGCGCACGAGAGGCGGGTGAACGCCGCCCTGCCCCCCGACGGGGAGGTGCGGCTCCTTCTTTTCACCGACGCGCAGTTCTCGCGCATGAAAATTTTTCACGGAAAGGTTCGGGGGGCGACGGAGAAGGCTCCCGATCAGGTCTCGCTGTTCTGACCCGCTTCGGGAGCCTGAACCCCAACCGGTGCTGATCGATGCCTGGCGCAATTCACAACTACAAGAAGTGACTGGTTTATTGCGTTTCCCAGCTTCTTGCCCTACTATCAAATGACCCGTGGCGCGGGGAGAAGCCTATGTGCTGACTAGCGGGATTTTGGCTTCGACCGCTTATGCGGCTTTACTGGTACCGTTTTGGGACCAGGCTTGTTGCCAGGACGAACTTGCCGCACTTTCTTCTGGCAATTATTAGCCATAGCTCCCTCCTTTCTCCTCTGGTCATCACCCAGAGGTGGAAAAGTCAGGGCGAACGAGCGGATTTCCCCGCGCCACGGGGAACTCAAGTAGATTTCATCTCTAACGCCCACCGCGTATATGATACTACGTCACTTCTTGTAAGAAATCAATAAAATAATCTGGAAAATAGCATATTTTATTCCCATCCGCCGCAATCGCTTGGCTTGATGATATTTTCCTTGCGCGCTCCCGGTAGATGAGCCCCGCCAAGATACTCGCCTTTGTCCGTCCTCGGTTGTGTTAATCAATGCGCCTAGCAGACAGAAAAGGCTCCCTAGCGGATCACGTTGTTGTGACCTGCTTCCGGGAGCCTAAACCTAACCGGTTCAAACCGTTCGAGAGAACATATTATAGCTGATCGATGCCTGCCCGCAATTCACAACTGACATACCCAGTGCTCCGCCGCGCGCTTCATTATAGCTGATCGATGCCTGCCCGCAATTCACAACTGACGTTTTCGGCGACGTCGTACTCAATCGATTATAGCTGATCGATGCCTGCCCGCAATTCACAACCCAGTCGCTGGCCTTCGCGCTCGGCCACGATTATAGCTGATCGATGCCTGCCCGCAATTCACAACTCGCGCACGTAACGCTCCGCGTCGTCCTCGATTATAGCTGATCGATGCCTGCCCGCAATTCACAACTCAAGCACGCGGGAGAGCCGGACTTCTCCATTATAGCTGATCGATGCCTGCCCGCAATTCACAACGACCTCGCGCTCAGGCTGCGCGCTGAGTTATTATAGCTGATCGATGCCTGCCCGCAATTCACAACCGTGGGGGGCGAAGGTTCTCACGCGAGGCGATTATAGCTGATCGATGCCTGCCCGCAATTCACAACCCGGCAAACCCCTTTGAACCGCCTTTTTTCATTATAGCTGATCGATGCCTGCCCGCAATTCACAACTTCGGCAATTTGTCGTTCCGGCAACCGTTGATTATAGCTGATCGATGCCTGCCCGCAATTCACAACCGGTGAACATTTCCCATCTGCCTCTCGAAGATTATAGCTGATCGATGCCTGCCCGCAATTCACAACCGCATGCGCTGGGCGGCGCTCGCGCATCTCATTATAGCTGATCGATGCCTGCCCGCAATTCACAACTGCGCGGGGACATTTGCCGTGGCGTCCCTATTATAGCTGATCGATGCCTGCCCGCAATTCACAACTCAGGGGCGCATGGATCCACCTGGACGGGGATTATAGCTGATCGATGCCTGCCCGCAATTCACAACCGATCCTGACGCAGCCGGAGGTCGTCGCGCATTATAGCTGATCGATGCCTGCCCGCAATTCACAACCGCGAGGGGCGGACAGGCCCAGCCCATGCGATTATAGCTGATCGATGCCTGCCCGCAATTCACAACCCTCCGCGATCATGTCCTCCGTCATCCCCTATTATAGCTGATCGATGCCTGCCCGCAATTCACAACATCCCCGCTCCCGTCCTCTTTCGAGTTGGCATTATAGCTGATCGATGCCTGCCCGCAATTCACAACGGATATCATTCAATGGATTCTCCCTCAACCATTATAGCTGATCGATGCCTGCCCGCAATTCACAACATCGGCCGCCGCCCGGGCGCGGACGCCCACATTATAGCTGATCGATGCCTGCCCGCAATTCACAACTGTGCCGCCCGAGGACGAGCGGCATCGGCATTATAGCTGATCGATGCCTGCCCGCAATTCACAACTGAAGGCGATGACGCCGTTCGCCGTCGGCGATTATAGCTGATCGATGCCTGCCCGCAATTCACAACTCTCGCCGCGGGTCGATGGCAACGCATTCAATTATAGCTGATCGATGCCTGCCCGCAATTCACAACCGCAGATCAGGAACATCGTCGCGCTCGGAATCGGCGCCATATTCGCCTTGCGAGCGTTGATCGAGCGGACGGCGAGGAATTGATGGCGGGCTGACAGCTCGCCGAAATTCATAATTTTTTGCGGTATTTTTATTATTCCAACGGGGTTTGTCCCCCCCCCCGGTCGCCACGAAAAACGAGGTCGAATTTCCCCGGGTTCCAGCCCCCGGGACGGCGCGCGTCAAAGGCGCGACATCGGGGCGGAACGGCTCGACTGAAAGGGGGCATGAAAAGCAGATTGTATCTAAATTTATGCAAAAGCGCGATCCGCGAGAACGCGCCGGTCGGGGTCGCCGGCTTACCGCGCCGCCTGCGCCAGCGCGGTTGCCGCGTCCGCCTGCGCCCAGGCGGCGCTCATCGCTTCCCAGGTCTCGCCCATGGCGGCCTTCCCCTTTTCCACCGCCGCCTGCGCCGTCGTAGTTCCCGCGGCCCGCGTCTGCTCCCACGCCGCTTTCGCCGCGCCCAGGGTCGCCGCCGCCTGCGCCAGCGCGGCGTCCATTTTCGCCCACGCCGCCCGCGCCTTTCCCTTCCCTCTCGCCGCCGCCTTCGCCGCGTCCGCCGCCTTCAGGGCCTTTTCCATGGCCGCCTTCGCCGCCGCATACCACGTCGTCTGCGCCCTGTTCGTCTCGTTGCGCGCCGCCTTTATCGCCCGCCAGACCGCCAGGGTCGCCGCGTCCGCCCGGTCGAGCGACGCCTGAGCCTTCTCCTTCCCCCTCGCCGCCGCCCTCAGCGCGGCGTCCGCCTGCGCCAGCGCCGCCCGCGCCTTTCCCTCAGCCGCCTTCGCCCGCGACGCTCTCGTCCGGGCCGCGGCTCTCTCTCGCGCGGCCTTCGTCAAAGCCGTCCGCGCCTGCGCGGCCTGGGCCTTCTCCCTCGCCGCGTCCGCCCGGGCGCGCGCCGCCGACTCATGTCTTGACGCCCGGAGGCTCTCCGCATACGCCCGAGCCGCCTGCGCCTTCGCCGCGTCAAAGGCCGCCGCGGCCTGCTCCCGCGCCGCCTGCGCCCGAGCCATCCTCACCGCCGCCGCCCGATCCCGCGCCGCCGACGCGTGGGCCCTCTCCAGCGCCGCGTGCGCTTTTTTCAGCGCCGCATCCGCCCGCGCCCACGCCGCCTTCGCTTTTCTCCGGGCCGTCTGAGCCGCCCGCGACGCCTTCACCCGCGCCGCCGCCGCTTTCCACGCCGTCTGCGCCGCGCGCTCCCGCGCCGTCGCTCTGTTCCTCACCGCCTTCGCATTGGCCGCTCTCGTCTGGGCCGCGGCTCTCTCCCGCGCCGCCTTCTCGTGCGCCATCCTCGCCTTCGCCGCCCGCGCATGCGCCGCTCGCGCCTTCGCCGCGGCTCTTTCCCGCGCCGCCTGGGCCTGAGCCATCCGCGCCTTCGCCGCCCGCCCCGCCGCGTCCGCCTGGGCGCGCGCCGCCTGCGCCCTCGCCGCCTGCGTCCGCGCGGTCTCCCACGCGGCCCGGGCCCTCGCCGCCTGCGCCCGCGCGGCGCTCCACGCCGTCTGCGCCGCGCGCTCCCGCGCGTCCGCCGCCTGCCACGCCTCATCCGCCGTCCGCAGCCCCGCCTTCACCTGAGCGTTCTGCGCCGCCGCCATCTTTTCCAGCTTCGCCGCGGTGGCCGCCTGCGCGGCCTTCATCTTCTCCCACGCGGCCTGCGCCGCCGCCTCGTCCCCGTTCCACAGCGCCGCGGCCCTCTCTCTCGCCGCCGCCCGCACCCGGGCCATGCCCTCCGCGTATATCCCCAGCTCCGGGAGAGCGTCTTCCAGCCCGGCGGGCCCGGGCCTGGTCCCCCGAAGCAGCCGCGCTTCCCATTCCTCGCGCGCCGCGTGCGCCTTCTCCCACGCCGCGGACGCCCTTTCCCACGCCGCCTTCGCCTTCTCCCACGCGGCCTGGGCCGCCGCCTCGAGCGCCGCCGCCTCGCGCGCCGCGGCGTCCGCCTTCTCCTGGGCGGCCTGCGCCGCCTTTTCTCTCGCCGCGGCTTTTTTCCACGCCGCCTGCGCCCGCGCCGCCGGGGTCGCCGCCGCCCTTTCCCACGCCGCGGCGTCCGCCTTCTCCCGCGCCACCGCCGCCAGCGCCGCCTTTTCTCTCGCCGCCGCCCTTTCCCACGCGGCCTGCGCCGCGCGCGCCCGCGCCGCCGCCCTTTCCCGCGCCGCGAGGGTGGCCCGCGCCCGCGCCGCCAGGGATTTCTCTCGCGCCGCGCTCGCCCCGAATGACGGGACGGGCGCGGCAAGCGCGATTGCCGCCGCCAGCGCGCAGATCAAAAGCCTCCGCATCGTTTAGAGCCCCCCGTTGTCCGCCGCCTTCTCTCTCGCCGCCGTCCTGATCGTATGGCGGATCGCCCGCGCCGCATTCATTCCCGCGACCGATCGTCGCCGGACAAAGGCCTGAGCCTTGCGAACGCGGCGCGCATAGCGATCCTCCATCCGCACCGATGCCGTGATTTCCTTTATATTATATCTGATTGGCGTCTGACCGCAATTCGCGGCGAGCCGGTATGTAATATACTATATTTCGCAGGCGGAAAGGGCGGTTTTAACGGGATTCGGAGGGGAGCATGGCGCGGCGGGTGATTCTGCTATCGACCCTGGGGCTGCTGATCGCGCTGGCTGGCGCGCCGGGCTACCGCTGGCTCCGCGCGCGTCTCGCCCGGGATCTCCCGATATACTCGCGGCTGCCCGATTTTGAACTCCGAGACGCGGCGGGCCGCGCCTTCGCGCGCGAGCGCCTGCGCGGGAAAGTCTGGGTGGCGGACTTCATCTACACGCGCTGCGAGGACGCCTGCCCCCTGCAGACGGCCGAGATGCGAAGGCTCCAGCAGGCGTTCTCGGGCGAGGGGGATTTCCGGCAGATTTCCATCACCGTCGACCCCGCCCACGACACGGGGGCGCGTCTGGCGGCCTACGCGCGCAAATACGGCGCCGAGAGGTCGCGCTGGTTCTTTCTCACCGGCGAGGAGGGGGCGATTCGGGAGCTGGCGCTCAAGGGCTTCCGCCTGAGCTACGCGACGAAAAAAGCCGCGCTTCCCGATAAATCCCCCGGCGGATGGATTCTCCGGCTCGCGCTTCCCCGCGCCCGCGCCCACCACCCCGGACACGGGGAGGGGAAGGACGCGCCCGGCGTCCTGATTTCCCACAGCTCGCGCTTCGTCCTCATCGACAGGCGCTTCAACGTCCGGGGCTATTACCACAGCGACGACCCCGCTTCCCTGGAGAAACTGAGGAGGGAGCTGCGGATGGTTCTCGGGGAGTGAGCCTCCCGCCCTTCCGCGCGGCTTTCGCCGCCTCGATCATCTCCGCGTAGCCCTCCCGGTAGGATGGATAGAGAAATCGGTAGCCGGAGGCTTTGAGCCTGGCGTTCGAGCATCGCCTGTTCGCCGCCGCGCGCCCGGAGACGGCCATATCGGCGCAGGTCTCGCGCGGAGGCGGCGCGCCCAGCCGCGCCGCCAGCCAGTTCAGCACCTCGCGGCGATCGGCGGGCTCGTCATCCACGCCGATATAGACCTCCTCCGGCGCTTCCATCATCATCAGATGCGCGAGGGCGCCCGCGCAGTCGTCGCGGTGGATTCGGTTGGCGAAGCGGGGCGGGCCTTCGGGGCAGGCCGCCCGGCCCGCGCGGACGGCTTCGAGCAGGCGCGCGCGGCCGGGGCCGTAAATGCCCGCAAGCCGCAGGATTGTGGCGGGATGTCCGCTCTCCAAAAAGGCGCGCTCCCCCTCCAGCAGAACGCGCCCCGCCCGGCGCGCGGGCTTCGCGGGCGAGCGCTCGTCCACCCGGCCGCCGTCCGTCTGCTCATAGACGGCCGTGCTCGACGTGAAGAAAACGCGCCGGGGTCTTTCTCCCTTCGCGTCGAGCGCTCTGAGGAGATTCCGGGGGCCTTCCGCGTACGCCGCCCGGTAGGCGGCCTCGCCGCCTCCGCCGGAGGAAGCCGTATAGAAGATGAAGTCGAGACCTTCGGGGAGGGCGTCGCCCAGCGCTTCCTCCCGGACGTCGGCCCGTATCGGCACGATCGGCCCGGGCGGAGGCGCGGGGCTTCTGCGCATCCCCCAGACGAAGTGTCCCGCGCGGCCGAGCCTGGCGCCGAGCGCCGTCCCGACGTAGCCGCATCCCGTAATGAGGACTCTCGCCATGAAGCGCCTGTTTTCGGGGCGCCCTAGGGCGCTCCCGGCGCGGGGACCTGGCCGTGAAAGAGGCTTTTCAGGTGATGCGGCCGCATTCGCAGGCCGGCGTAGAAGGGTCCGAACTCTCCATACCAGACGCTGGCCTCGTCGAAGCGCATCTCATAGACGAGGCGCTTGAACACGAGCGGGTATTCCGAGAACAGATACACCCCCCACTCCCAGTCGTCGAAGCCGATGCTGCCGGTGATGATCTGCTGGACGCGGCCGGCGTATTTCCTGCCGACGAAGCCGTGCTCGCGCATCATCTTCCGGCGCGTCTCTATCGGCAGGCCATACCAGTTCTTCTCCTCGCCCCTGCGCTTGTTCATCGGGTAGAAGCACAGATATCTCGCCTCGGGGACGCCCATGTAGAGGCGATCCTTCATGCGCTCGCGCTGACCGGCCATCTCCTCGGCCCATTTCGCCTTCCACTCCTCGCTTCCCGGCTCCATCCCCTCCTCCTTGAAGCGGGCGTGGAGCTTCACCGTCATTTCATACAGGCCAAGCTCCAGAAACGAAAGATAAGAGGTCGTCTCCTCCATGTATTCCGCCAGCGCGAGCCGCCGGACGCCCAGCTCGGCCTCGTGGAGGGCGTCCAGCGTGGGCCGGAAGTGGAGAAAGAGGAGATCGCCCTTGTGCCCCAGCAAACTGAAAAGGGCGCTCTCGCCGGATGCGGGCCGGGCGATGGCCGCGAGGTGTCCGGCCGCCTCGTCCAGGACGCGGCGGCGGCGCGCGCCGTCGAGCCGTCCCCAGGCGGGCCAGTTCACCCGGAAGACATGGTGCAGAATCGCCCAGCCGTCGAGCGTCTCGGGCATTTTGGCGTCTTCGAGGTTCGGATTCACTGGCGGCTCCCGCGGAATCGGCGGCGCGGGCGGCGCAACTCGCGCCACCAAGGGCATTCATCGCCCCCCCTTGATAGCATCCCGCGCCCCGACGGCGCAACGAATCGCGAAGGGCGTCCGTCGGGCGGACGGACGGGCCGCCGCCGAAGGGCGGGACGGCTTGACTTCGATCGGAAGGTGCATTAGTTGAATGGAGCCGGGGCTTTGTCTCCGGCGGGCGGCGAGGTGCTGATCCGCAACCATGGATGCGCCTTCTGTCCCGCCTGCGCTGAACGCCGCGGAAGTCGCCCGGCCTGCGGGGGCGAACCCGCGCCCGGGACGCGGCGTCGGGCGCGGCGCGAGTGATGGAGAACAGAAGACCGCTGACCCGAAACATTCTTCGAGAGGAGCAGGCATGATTTCCAAACGCTTTTCGCTGTGCTTGACGTTCGCGGCGGCGCTCGGCGTCGCCTTCGCCGGCGCCGCGCACGCCTACAAGGCCGGCAAGGTGAGCGGCGGCGGCTCCATCGCCGGCGCGATCAAATTCGAGGGCGAAGCGCCGAAGCCCAAAACGCTTTCCGTGAACAAGGACAAGAAGGTTTGCGGCAAGAAGCCGATTACCGACGACAGCCTGCTCGTCAAGGACGGCGGCGTGGTCTGGGCCGTCGTGTCCCTCAAGGGCGTGAAGTCCGGCAAGAAGTGGCCGAAGAGCCAGGCGAAGGCGGTCCTCGATCAGAAGGGATGCGTGTATGTGCCCCGCGTCGTCGTGATGAAGGCAGGAACGAAGCTGCTGGTGAAGAACAGCGACAAGATACTCCACAACGTCCACACCCACCCGGGCAAGACCGGAAACTCGGTCGCCAACATCGCGCAGCCCAAGTTCAAGAAGAAGCTCAGAATGTCAACCCGCTACTTCAAGAAGCCCGGCATCGTCAAGGTGACCTGCGACGTGCACGACTGGATGCGGGGCTACGTCGTCGCGGCGGAGAACCCCTACGCCGTCGTCACGGGCGCCGGGGGCAAATTCGAGATCAAGGACGTTCCGGCGGGCGACTACGAGCTCGAGGTCTGGCACGAGGTTCTGGGCAAGAAGTCCATGAAGGTGTCGGTGAAGAGCGGCGCCGCCACGGCGGTGGACGTGACGCTGAAGAAATAGACCGGGCTCGAGCGAAAAAGGCGGCGGGCGCGTCTCGCCGCCTTTTTTGCTACGGGGTTTTCCCGCGCTTTCCCGCCCCGGCCGCGATGGCGGCCGCGGCGTCCGCGATGCGGTCGATCTCGCGCTCCGTGTTCAGGTAATGGATGGAGGCTCTGAGGGCGGGCGGCTCCGTCACCACCGCCCGGAGAATGACGCCGTGCTTCCCGTGGAGCGCGTCCACGGCGCTTTGGGCTTCGACCCCCCGAATCCGGAAGGAGACCAGGCCGGAGCGCGCCTCTCCCGGCGGGGTGATGACCTCGACGCCCTCCATCGCGCGCATTCGCGCCAGCAGGCGGTTCGCCAGCGCGAGAACCCTCTCCTCAACGGCCGCGGGGCCCGCTTTCAGAAAGCGCTCGATAGCGGCGCGAAGCCCCACAAAGGCGGGCGTGTGGAGGGTGCCGACCTCGTAGCGCATGGCGCTCGGCTCCGGCGTGAAGGAGAGGGTCTTCAGCCTCTTCTTTTTCGCCGAGCGGTAGCTGGCGGCGGAGAGGCGAATCTTCCGGCCCGCGCCGCGCCTGACGAATACGGCGCCCGTTCCGTCCGGCCCCATCAGCCATTTCTGTCCCGAGATGGTATAGACGTCCACGCCCGATCCCTTGACCTTGACCGGCATCTGCCCGACGGACTGGGCGCCGTCCACGACGAGGAGCGCACCCGCGCGGCGGCAGATTCGCCCGATTCCCGCCAGGGGAAGCCTGCGGCCCGTCAGCCAGGCGACGTGGCTCACGCAGACCGCTCGGGTCTTCGGTGTGATGGCGCCTTCCAGATTCCGCAGAAGCTCCGCGTCGCTTCGGCCGGTTCCGAACAGCCCGACCTTGATGGGGCGCCTCGCGCGCCACGCGAGCCACGGCAGGTAGCCGCCCGGATGCTCCAGGTCGGAGACGAGCGCCTCGTCTCCCGGCGCCCAGTCCAGCCCGGCCGCCGCGATGCTGACGCCGACCGTCGTGTTGTTCGTCAGAGCGATTTCCGAGGCGTCCGCGCCGATGAGCTCCGCGCAGCTCTCGCGGACGCGCTGGAGGGCCGCGGTCGTCTCGCTCCTGATTGTCGGATGGAACGAGCCCAGCTCCATGTCCCGCTTCGCGAACTCCTCCATCTCCCGGAGGGTCGATTTCGCGGACGGCCCCCCGCCGCCCCAGTTGACGTAGATCTGGCCTTTCAGCGCGGGAACGTCCGCGCGCAGCCGCCGGATTCTGCGGGCGTCGAGAGCCATCCGGTTCCTCTTGAAAAGCCGCTATCCCGCCTCGGAGCGAAGCACCCTCTTGTCTCCGACGCGCAGGGTGATGCGGGCGGTGTCGAAGTATTCAAGCAGGGGAATCGCGTGCTTTCGCGTAATGCCCAGCAGGTCCCGAAACTCCGCCGCCGTGATTTCGCCGCCGCGAGAGAGGCGCTCCCGCAGGAGACCCTCCGCCTCGGCCAGGGCGCGTCGATGATAGACGATGCCGTCCTTGAGCCGCAACAGGGCACCCTCGTCGATGAGGATTTGCAGGGCGCTCCGGTTCGCGCCGCCCTCGCCGCCGGCTTTCCGGAATGCGTCCTCGATGGAGGGCGGCTGAAAGCGGGCGCCCTGAAACGCCGCCTCCAGCCTCGCCTTCACCGCTCCGAGCGCCTCGTCGATTTCCACGGCGTGGGAGGCGAGCCGCAGCGCCGCGCCCTCCTCGATGACTTCGCCTGATTCGCGCAGGCGCTCCAGAGCGGCGGCGAAGATTTTCTCGTTGAGGTCGCCCGCCTTCCCGCGAACCTCCTCCCTCGGCGCGCCCCGACGCAGGGGGTTCTCGCGGTGGTATTTCCCCAGGAAGGAGAGGACGCTTCGCTGGGCGGCCTCGAAATGCGCCGTCGTCATGGCGAAAAGACCGGCCTGGTCGATGATTTTCACCTGGCCCCGCACAGAGAGCTCCTGAACGGCCCGCTCGATCTCGTCCGGCCTGAGCGTGAGGCGGCCCGTGAGGCCATCGAGGGCGATCCCCTTCAGCCGCGCGTCCCGAAGCAGGATGAGCAGTCTTTCCGTCTCGTCCGCCTCGTGAAGCGATTTCAGATGCTTGCGGGAGGAGCTTCGCAGCCGCCTGTGCTTGCGGGGCATGACGTCCAGAATTTCGCCGCCGCCTATCGTGATGATCGGCGAATAGCTCCTGATGACGAACCTGTCCCGGGGAAGGACGACGACGGGCGCCTCGAGCCTTATCTGGGCGAAGGCGCTCTCGCCCGGCTCAAGCGCGTCCCGGCCGATGAGGGAGACCCTGCCCATGACTTCGGCCGTTCCGGCGTGGAAGCGGATGCGGCTGCGCGTTTTGAGGGCGCGGGGGGCGTCGGGCAGGTGCTCGAGGCGGACGTCGAGCATGTAGGTGGGCTTGAGCTCGCCCCGGCGGCCGATGATGTCTCCCCGTACCACCCCGGCGCGCTCGACGCCCTGAAGGTTGACGGCGGTTCTGAGGCCGGCGGTCGATTTTTCAACGGATTCCCCGTGCACCTGGAGGCCGCGAACGCGCGCCTGAACGCCCCGGGGCAGGATTTCCACCTGCTCCCCGGAAGCCACGCTGCCGCTGAACAGGGTTCCGGTTATCACGACGCCGAAGCCCCGCATCGTGAATACGCGATCGACCGGGATGCGAAAGACGCCCGCCTCGCTCTTCGCGGGCGCGGCGTTGGCGGCTTCCCGCAGGGCATCCTTGAGGCGCTCCAGCCCCTCTCCCGTGTGGGAGGAGACCGGCACGACGGGCGCGCCCTCCAAGAAGGTGCCTTTTACGAAGTCGCCGATGTCGTCGCGGACGAGCTCGACCCACTCCGGATCGGCCGCGTCCGTCTTGGTGAGCGCGACGAGGCCCGTCTTCACGCCCAGGAGCCGGCAGATGGACAGATGCTCCCTGGTCTGCGGCATGACGCCCTCGTCGGCGGCGACGATGAGCATCACCGCGTCGATGCCGCCGACCCCGGCCAGCATGTTCCTGACGAATCGCTCATGGCCCGGAACGTCCACCACGCCCGCGCGAACGTCCTCGAGAAGGAGCTCGGCGAAGCCCAGCTCGATGGTGATGCCGCGCTCCTTCTCTTCCTTGAGGCGGTCGGTGTCCGTGCCGGTCAGCGCCTTGACGAGAGAGGTTTTGCCGTGATCGATGTGGCCGGCGGTTCCGACGACGACGTGCTTCATCGGGGAGCTTCGCCTTCGCGCGCGGCGTCGGGGCGCGGCCTAGTCATGGCGGCGGATGAATTCCAGGACGGCCTCGTTGAATTCGTCGGGCTTCTCGATATAGACGAAATGACCGCCCTCCTCGAAAATTTTCAATTCGGCGCCGGGAATGGCCTCGCGCAGCTGCTCCGAATAATAGAGCGGGGTGACGACGTCGTCCCTCGCGACGGCCACCAGCGTCGGCGCGGCGACGCTTCCCAGACGCGCCAGCTGATCGTGCGCGATGATGCAGTCGATTCTCTCGGCCATGATCTCCGCCGGCGGGACGCCCAGGAGCGTCTCGTCTTCCTGCGCCTCTATCCGCTCGAAATTGTCGGCGAAGAATTTCGGGCTGTGCAGGGTGAAGGTGGAGAATCGCGTGTAGGTCTCCCATCCCATCTCGAGCAGGACCTGCCTGCGCACGCTGAACTGGCGGGTGAAGTAGGCGTCGCTCCTGGGCCAGGAGCTGACGATGGAGGCGCTCTGCACGCGCCCGGGATGGTCGATGCACATCACCTGGATGATGGCGCCTCCGGTCGAGCTGCCGACGAGGTGCGCTTTTTCCGCGCCGATGTCGTCCATGATGGCCGCTACGTCCCGCGCCATGGCGGGGACGCTGTAGACCCCGCCCGGCTTGTCGCTTTTTCCCGTCCCCCTGTGGTCGTGCAGAACGAGGGGCCTCTCTTTGGAGAAGGCGCCGCGCTGCTTCGTCCAGGAAGCGCGGACGCCGCCCAGTCCGCTGATCAGGAACGCGGGCGTCCCGGGCAGATGGGAGTTGACGACTTCGTAGTCTATCGAAACGCCTTCGGAATTCACGGTCGGCATCGGGGATTCGCCTCCTGGTTTCGCGGCGGCGCGCTCCGCGCGCGGCGCGAAGAGGGTCGGGGGGCTACTTCGCGCATTCCCGCAGAACGGCGGCCAGTTGACGGATTTCGTCTTCTCCCACGCAGCGCAGGTCGAGCGCCGCCTTGCCCTCGCGCACCCGCGCGATGACGGGCGGGTCGCCGCCCCTGAGCCTGGCTTCCAGCGTCTGCGCGGAGCAATTCCGGGGAGAGAGCGTCACGGCGAAGCCCGCAAGCTCCGCCAGAGGCATGGCGCCCCCTCCCACCATGCCGGAAGTCTCCTCCACGTCGGCGCCCAGCGCGGAGCGGGTCTCCTCTCCCATCGCGTCCATCAGGGTCCCGGCGCGCTCTTTAAGTTCGCCCCGGCCGGCGGACAGCATCCGGAGCGCGGGTATCTCCCTTCGGGCGGCGGCGGGGTCGAGATGCGCCCTGAGCGTCGCCTCCAGCGCGGCGAGCGTGAGCTTGTCCACCCGGAGAGCGCGCATGAGCGGGTGCTTCCTCATCTTCTCTACCCAGGCCGCCCTGCCGACGACGATCCCGGCCTGCGGGCCGCCCAGCAGCTTGTCGCCCGAGAACGCGACGACATCAATCCCCGCCCGCACCGACTCCGTCACGGCGGGCTCGCGCGGAAGGCCCTCGACGTGCAGGAGCGAGCCGCTCCCGAGGTCCTCGAGGGTGGGAACGCCCTTCTCCCGGCCGAGTTCGGCAAGCTCCTCCCGGGAGGCTTCCTCGGTGAAGCCGACGATCCTGTAGTTGCTCGTGTGCGCCTTGAAGAGCAGCGCCGTCCTCTCGGTGAGGGCGCCTCGGTAGTCGGAGATTCTCGTCTTGTTCGTCGTCCCGACTTCCACCAGTTTCGCGCCGCTTTGCGCCATGATGTCGGGAATCCGGAAGGAGCCGCCGATTTCGACCAGCTCGCCGCGGGAGACGATCACCTCTCCGTCGCGCGCCATCGCGTGAATCGCGAACATCACGGCGGCGGCGTTGTTGTTGACGATCAGGGCGGCCTCCGCCCCCGTCAGCCGGCGGAGGAGGGCTTCCGCGTCCACCCCGCGCCCGCCTCTGCTTCCGAGAGCGAGGTCGAACTCCAGGTTCGAGTATCCTCGCGCGACGTCGTCGATGGCCGCTCTGGCGGCCGCGCTCAGGGGGGCGCGCCCCAGGTTCGTATGCAGCGCGACCCCCGTGGCGTTGATGACTCTTTTCAGTCCGGGCCGCCTGCTGGAGGCGAGAATCCGCCTCGCGTCGTCCAGCACCGTCTCCCGAAGCGCCCGCCCGCAGGCATCTGGACTCCCCGCCGCCTCTCCCTCGATGAGGAGCCGCCTTTTCACTCCGATGGCCTCTCTCGCCGCCCGGGAGAGCGCGGCGTCCGATGAGCCGTTGCCCCCCTCGCCTCTCAGCCGCGTGGCGATCTCGTCCACGGAAGGCAGCAGGCGCAACAACACGGCGCGGGAGTCGGGGGTTCGTGGAGAAGTCATGGCGCGCATCCTCTGCGTTGACCCGAAGGAATGAATATAGGATTGCGGGTTTCGCGCGGTCAAGTCGCCGAATCCGCGCCGGCGGCCGCCCCGAAGCGGGGACGAGGGAGGCGGGAAGGCCCCGAATTCTCCCGGTCCCGCGCCCGTCTTGACACCCGCGCCGCGCCCCTGCTAGGTTTCGCCCGCGCAATCCGCGAGGGTCCGCGCGCTCAGATATTTATTCGCATCCGGCTTGCTTCGCCTTCCGGCTTTCGGCCTTCAGGGGCAGGAGAGCGCATGAATCCGCCTCGCAGCGAATCTTCCGTTTTCGTTCCCGGCAAGGGCAAGGCCGCCGTCCCGTTCATGCGCGACGTTTTCACGATTCCCACGAACGCCCGGCACAGGCCCAGGCTCATCGGCTCCGTCTGCGAGGAGTGCGAGGAGTATTTTTTCCCGAAGACGGGCGCGAAGACCACCTGCGACAACCCCGTCTGCCCGCGCAGCACGGGCGAGGTGCTGCTGAGCGGAAAGGGCAGGCTCCTTTCGGCGACGATTACGCATTCCGCCGCGGGGGGAGAAGGGGAGCGCGTCTCCGCCGTCATCCTCCTGGAAGAGGGGATCAAGATAAACTCCCACCTGCTCGGCTGGGAGGGCTACCGGGACATGCTGGTTCCGGGCGCTCCCGTCGAGCTCGTCCTTCAGGATCTCGGCGAGAACGAATGGCGCGAAACCCAGGTGGGCTACGCCTTCCGGCTGGTGACCGGCCGCAAAAAGCCCGTTTTTCCGCCCACGGAAAGCGAGGCGCGCGCCGCGCGCGCGAAGAAGGGGCGAGAACGGCCCGCGCAAAAGAAAGGGCGGGCGCCGGCCGGCGCCCGGACGCGGAAGAAGCCGGCGACCTCCGCGAAAAAAGCGACTCCCGCGAAAAGGAAAGCGGCGGCCGCTCCGAAGAAGCCCGCTTCGGCGGGCGCGAAGGCGGCCTCTTCCGCGCGCGGGGCGGCTTCCGCCAAGGCGTCATCCGCCGGAAAAGCGGCGACCGCGAAGAAGGCGGCCGAGAAAAAGCCCCCCGCCGCCAGCGCCGGCCGGCGAAAGGCGGCCTCCCGAAGCGCTCCCAAGCGCCGCTAGCGGGCCCCGCCGCGACCGATGCCGCTCCTTGCGGGCCTCAGGGTCATCGACGCCAGCCAGTTCAACGCAGGACCCATCGTCTCTCTCTATCTGGCGGGCTACGGGGCGGACGTCGTCAAGGTCGAGCGCCCGGGCGGGGAGGACAGCCGCGCCATCGGGCCCTTCAAGGGCGGCGAGAGCAGCTACTTCATGAGCCTGAACCGGGGAAAGCGCTCCATCACCCTCAATCTCAAAAGCCCCGAGGGCGTGGAGGTTTTCAAGAAACTTTGCCGCCGGGCGGACGTTCTGGTGGAAAACTTCCTCCCCGGCGTCATGGACAGGCTGGGCGTCGGCTGGAGCGTCCTCAAGGCCGAGAACCCCAGGCTCATCTACGGCGCGGTGTCGGGCTTCGGGCGGACGGGAAAAAACGCCGCGCGCCCCGCCTTCGACAGCCTGCTCCAGGCGGCGGGCGGCCTCATCAGCGTCACGGGGCCCGCGGGCGGCGCGCCCGCGCGCGTGGGCGTCTCCATCGTGGACGTGTCGAGCGGCCTCTATCTCCTGTCGGGCGTCCTGGCCGCGCTCTGGCGCAGGGAGCGCGAGGGGGAGGGAACGCGCGTGGACGCCTCCATGCTGGGCGCCGCCGTCAACGTCATGGAGAATCCCGTGGCGCGCCACGCCTTCACCGGCGAGATTCCCGGCCCCGAGGGCCTCTCCCATCCGGTGGTCTCGCCCTTCTCGGGCTACCGGACGAGGGACGGCCTCATCTTCATCGCCATCTCGAACACGAGCCGCTTCCGCGCCCTGGCCCGCGCGCTGGGTCTGAACGCGCTCGCCGAGGACGCGCGCTTCCGCGAGAACCGGGATCGCGTGGCGAACGACGACGCCCTGCGCGCCATTCTGGAGGGCGCGCTGGCGGAGCGGACGACCGCCGAATGGGAGGCGCTCCTCGTTCCTCAAGGGGTTCCGGCGAGCGCCATCAACGACGTGGCGCAGGTGAAGGAGCGCTTCCCGGAAGCCTTCGTGGAGGTCGCGCACCCGGCGGCGGGCCCCGGCCTCCTGCCCGCCTCGCCGCTCGCTTTCGAGGGCGAGGCGCCCGACTTCTCCCGTCCCGCCCCCCGCGCGGGCGAGCACACGGAGGAGGTTCTCGCCGAGCTGGGCTACGGAGCCGGAGAGGTCGCCCGCCTCCGCGAGGCGGGGGCGATCTGAGGGGGGCGATCAAGAAGAATTGAGCGGGGACTTCGGGGCGGCGGCGTCTTTCCCTCCCTCACCACCTCGCGCGCCATGCGGCGAGGAGTCCGACCTCGCGCTTTTTCGAGACGGCGTGTCCGGGATGCCTCGACCAGACGGCCTCGAGGGAGAGCTCGCCGCCCAGGGCGTCCGCCCCGCGCCAGCGCGCCGAGAAGTCGATCTGCCGGCCCGAGGGCGCGAGTCCCGCCGAGACCGAGCGGCGAAGAATCTCCCCGCTCCACGCCCGCCCGACGGGAAGCGCCAGGCGGACGCGCCCGCCCTCCACGCGCGGCGGCTGGGAGACGGAGAAGACGAGCTCCCGCCCGGGCGTCAGCCGTCTGCGGGCGGAGAGCGACGCCGCGCTCGTGGTCACGTCCGAGAAGCCGGCTATCATCCCCCCGCCCGCGTGAATCCGCGAGAAGCCGGCCTCGACCTCCGCGGCCAAGCGCCACCCGCCCAGCTCCGCCTCCGCCTCGACCCCGGCGATGAGGCTGTCGGCGGCCAGGCGGCCGAACGCGCCGCCCGCCTTCGAGCCCAGGGCGGTCTCCTCCTCCCGGAGCCAGCCCAGACGCGCCCCGAACGGGGAGTCCGGCGGACGCCAGGACAAAGCCAGCCCGGCGTCGGGCGCCTCGCTCGCGTCATGGCCCAGGCCGGAGGCCGCGAAGGCCGAGGCTTCCAGCCCCCCCGGCGTCCGATACGCCACGGTCGCGGCGTTCTCCGCGACGTTCAACAGGCTGCTCTCCGAAGCCACGGGAGACCTGTAGAGACCGAAGCGCCAGCCGGCGCGCTCCACCCGCGCCTCCCTGCGCGGAACGCTGAGACCGTGAAGCCTGCGCTCGTTCGAGGGCTCTCCCCGCGCGGCGAGGGTGAGGGCCGAGGAATCGAACCAGAAGGGCGCGCCCAGGGCGTCTATCGCCGCGATCTCCACCCCGACCAGGGCGACCGACAGACCATCGCCCAGAGGCGCGCCCATCGCCAGCCGGGTGTCGGCGAGAGGATGCCCCGCGTCGCCCACGCTCCCGCCGCCCGCGACGACCGCCAGCCCGCCCACCGGGTTGGTCGCCGCGCCCAGGTCCATCAGCCCCTGACCGTAGATGGCGCGGTCGGCGTATCTGCCGCTCTTGTCGGCCGTGCGGAACAGGCGGACGAGCAACTCCTCGCTCGAGAGCTGATCGCGGAAAACGTGCCGCATCACCGCCAGACCCCCCGCAACCATCGGCGCCGCAAAAGACGTGCCGGCCAGCAGGGCCACGTCTCGACCGGGGCGGGGCGGATCGCCCAGGGGTCCGAAATAGGCCGCGCTGACGGCCGCGCCGTCAAAATCGCCGCCCGGCGCCGCGACGCACCAGTCCGCCGCGATCCCGCAGCGGTTCGAGAACGAGGAGATGACGCCGCCCGAGCCTACGGAAACCACGGCGACCGAATGGCCCCGCAGCTCCCGGATGCGCGCGGGCAACCCGGAATAGACGTTCGGCGAGCGGGCGTTGAGCGAGCCCGCCGGCGCGTCCTTCATGCAGGTCGATGGGTCGGTGGTCAGGCAGTTCGGCGGGTTCTGGTTCCTGGGGTCGATCCCCATGCGGTCGCTGCCCATGCAATGGAGCGAGCCCGGCGCGCACAGGTCGCCGTTGGCGTTGCCGGCGGACCAGACGAGGATGGTTTTTCGGGCGCGACCGGCCTGCGCCAGCGCCGCGATGGCGCGGCCGTAGTTCGCCCGCAGCTGCGCCTCGTCATAGACGTCAATGAGGCCGTCTATCCCGAAACTCAGGTTCAGGACGTCGAGGTTCTCGCTCGGGCGCAGGACGCGGCCGTAAAGCGCCGCGTCGCCGGCGTCGTCGCCGGCGAGCTCGCCCGGCGTGGTCGCGTGGACGATTCTATCCGGTATCGCGCTTCCCAGCGGAATGGCGAACATCTTGAGGCTCGCCCCCGGCGCGACGCCGCGAAAATCGACGCAGAAGCCGGCCGTCACATGTCGAAAACTGCATGTCCCGCCCGGCGCCGCGCCGACGATGCTGGCGACCGCGGTGCCGTGGGAGAAGCTCAATCCGTCCTCGTTCGCCGCGCCGTCGAGGAACGTCTCGGGAATCGACTTGCCCGCGAAGAAAGGATGCCCCTGGTCTATCCCCGTATCGAGAAAGCCCACCGTGACGCCCGACCCCGGGGCGGCGTCCGCCCCGCGCAGGAGCTCCACGTCCGCCCAAGCCTCGTGGGCGTTGACGATCTCCAGCCCCCATAGGTTCCTGAAGATATCATCGAAGAGGTGGCCGCCGGCTATGACCTCCCGCCTTTGGCGATAAGCCGCGTCCGTGAGGCAGCCGAAAGCGGCGGTCTCGATGCACCCCCGGGCCGTCATGGAAGGCGGTTCGGGCTGCGGAGCGGGCGCGACCGCGGCCGGCGCGCTACCACCCCCTCCGCCCCCGCATCCGGCGAGGAGCGCGCCCAGAAGGAGCGGGGCGAGGAGGAGCCTCGCGCCGCGCCGCCGGCGGATCCCGCCCATACCGGACGGAAGGGGCTCGCCCGCGGCTTTCGCCGGAAGATGCAGCTCTCCCGCCATTCTCGTTCGACCTTCCAGAGCGTGGAGCGTGAGACGACTTGTCAGGGAGCCTTGACGCGCGCGCGTCCTCACCACCTCTTGCGCCATGCGGCGAGGAGTCCGACCTCGCGCTTTTTCGAGACGGCGTGTCCGGGATGCCTCGACCAGACGGCCTCGAGGGAGAGCTCGCCGCCCAGGGCGTCCGCCCCGCGCCAGCGCGCCGAGAAGTCGATCTGCCGGCCCGAGGGCGCGAGTCCCGCCGAGACCGAGCGGCGAAGAATCTCCCCGCTCCACGCCCGCCCGACGGGAAGCGCCAGGCGGACGCGCCCGCCCTCCACGCGCGGCGGCTGGGAGACGGAGAAGACGAGCTCCCGCCCGGGCGTCAGCCGTCTGCGGGCGGAGAGCGACGCCGCGCTCGTGGTCACGTCCGAGAAGCCGGCTATCATCCCCCCGCCCGCGTGAATCCGCGAGAAGCCGGCCTCGACCTCCGCGGCCAAGCGCCACCCGCCCAGCTCCGCCTCCGCCTCGACCCCGGCGATGAGGCTGTCGGCGGCCAGGCGGCCGAACGCGCCGCCCGCCTTCGAGCCCAGGGCGGTCTCCTCCTCCCGGAGCCAGCCCAGACGCGCCCCGAACGCGGAGTCCGGCGGACGCCAGGCGAGAGCCAGCCCGGCGTCGGGCGCGTCATTCGCGCCGCGGCCGAGGCCGGAGGCCGCGAAGGCCGAGGCTTCCAGCCCCCCCGGCGTTCGATACGCCACGGTCGCGGCGTTCTCCGCGACGTTCAACAGGCTGCTCTCCGAAGCCACGGGAGACCTGTAGAGACCGAAGCGCCAGCCGGCGCGCTCCACCCGCGCCTCCCTGCGGGGGACGCTCAGACCGTGGAGCCTCCGCTCGTTCGAGGGCTCCCCCCGCGCGGCGAGGGTGAGGGCCGAGGAATCGAACCAGAAGGGCGCGCCCAGGGCGTCTATCGCCGCGATCTCCACCCCGACCAGGGCGACCGACAGACCATCGCCCAGAGGCGCGCCCATCGCCAGCCGGGTGTCGGCGAGAGGATGCCCCGCGTCGCCCACGCTCCCGCCGCCCGCGACGACCGACAGCCCGCCCACCGGGCTGGTCGCCGCGCCCAGGTCCATCAGCCCCTGGCCGTAAATCTCGCGGTCGGCGTATCTGCCGCTCTTGTCGGCCGTGCGGAACAGGCGGACAAGCAACTCCTCGCTCGAGAGCTGATCGCGGAAAACCTGCCGCATCACCGCCAGACCCCCCGCAACCATCGGCGCCGCAAAAGACGTGCCGCTTCCCGACGCCACGGCCCTCGCCGCGCGGGTCTGGCCGCCCGCGTCAATCTGAGCGGAGTTGCAGTTTCCCAGAAAGGTACTGCCGCCAACGAAGCAGACGGGGCCGAAATAGGCTCTCCGAACCCCGCCGCCCGGCGCCGCGACGCACCAGTCCGCCGCGATCCCGCAGCGGTTGGAGAACGAGGAGATGACGCCGCCCGAGCCTACGGAAACCACGGCGACCGAATGGCCCCGCAGCTCCCGGATGCGCGCGGCCATCCCGGCAAGGATGTTCGGCGAGCGGGCGTCGAGCGAGCCCGCCGGCGCGTCCTTCATGCAGGTCGATGGGTCGGTGGTCAGGCAGTTCGGCGGGTTCTGGTTCCTGGGGTCGATCCCCATGCGGCCGCTGCCCACGCAATGGAGCGAGCCCGGCGAGCACAGGTCGCCGTTGGCGTTGCCGGCGGACCAGACGAGGATGGTTTTTCGCTCGGCGTCCGCCTGCGCCAGCGCCGCGATGGGCTGGGCGAAGTTGGCGCGCAGCTGCGCCTCGGTATAGCCGTCAATGAGGCCGTATATGCTGAAGCTCAGGTTCAGGACGTCGAGGTTCTCGCTCGGGCGCAGGACGCGGTTGTAAAGCGCCGCCCAGTAAGAATTGGCATCGTTGAGCGCGCTTGGCGTGGTCGGGTAGTAGATTCTGCCCGATACCCCGCTTCCCAGCCGGATGGGGAACATCTTGAGGCTCGCGCCCCAGGCGACGCCCCGGAAGTCGGCGCAGTCGCTCGCCGTTCTGAACCGGCACGCGCCCGATGGCCGCGCGCCGACGATGCTGGCGACCGACGTGCCGTGGGAGGACGACGAGCCGTCCTCGTTCGCCGCGCGGGTGACGCCGGGGGAGGGGTCGAGGTCGATGAACGTCTCGGTAATCGACCCGCTCGAGAAGAGAGGATGCTCCTGATCTATCCCCGTGTCGAGAAAGCCCACCGTGACGCCCGACCCCGGGGCGGCGCCCGCTCCGCGCAGGAGCTCCACGTCCGCCCAGGCCTCGTCGGCGTTGATGGTCTCCAGCCCCCATTGCGCCGTGAAGTTCGTCCGGGCGCGGTGGCGGGCGGCGATGATGTTCCGTCTTTCCGTGTAGTCCGCGTTCGAGAGGCAGCCGAGGTCCTCCGTCTCGACGCCCGCGCACCGCTGGACCATCACGGGAGGCGGGGGAGGCGGTTCGGGCTGCGGTTGCGGCTGTCGCGGCTGCGGAGCGGGCGCGACCGCGGCCGGCGCGCCGCCGTCGCCACCTCCTCCGCCCCCGCATCCGGCGAGGAGCGCGCCCAGAAGGAGCGGGGCGAGGAGGAGCCTCGCGCCACCCCGCCCGCGGCTTCTTCCGTCCGCATCCGAAAGAGCCTCGCTCCCGGCTTGCGCCGGAAGAGACAGCGTCCGCCTCATTCCCGTTCGCCCCCCGGTTTGGATGCGCCCGCGCGCGGCTTTTCGTCTGGTTCCAAAAGGCGACTTTACCCGATGCGGGCGGTTTTTGGTAGGCCGGCCCGCGCTTCCGCCCGCGGGTTTTGGGAGTTTTCCGCCGCGCCATTCAAAGTTATTCATATTTATGCCTGAAATCTTCATAACAAAATTCCTTATTCAGCTTTGCGGGATAAGGAATGAACGAAAAGAGACTTTCGGGGAGGTGATTCTTGCAGGTCGACGTCGTTTTATTTATATTTGACGCGCGATTCTTAACAAGAAAATGCTTTATTAAGTTTTCAGCAACAAGGATTTTGCGCATGAAACGGGGCGAGACCGGGAAATACGAAACGACGATCGTCGGCGGCGAGTCCGAGCGCGCCTTCGTGCCCTCTCGCCTGCCGCCTGCGCCCGCGCTGGACTTGACGGAGCTCCACGCGCCTCTGGAGAAGGCGTCGCTGGCGCTGGGCCGTCTGGACGGTTTGTCCACTTTGCTCCCCGAGACGCATTTATTCCTCTACACCTATGTTCGCAAGGAGGCCGTGCTCTCCTCGCAGATTGAGGGGACCCAGTCCTCGCTCTCCGATCTGCTGCTGTTCGAGCTGGAGCAGTGGCCGGGCGCGCCCTTCGACGACGTAGTCGAGGTCTCCAACTACGTGGCCGCGCTGGAGCACGGCCTGGAGCGGATGCGCGAGGGGTTTCCGCTCTGCGGCCGCCTCATGCGCGAGATTCACGCCAAACTGCTCGCGCGCGGCCGGGGCGTCAACAAGGCGCCGGGCCAGTTCAGACGCTCGCAGAACTGGATCGGCGGCGCGCGGCCCGGGACGGCGCATTTCGTGCCCCCTCCGCCGCATCGCGTCGCCGAGTGCATGGCGGATCTGGAGCGCTTCTTCCATGCGGAGGAGCCGGCTTTGTCCGCGCTGCTGCGGGCGGGCCTCGCCCACGTCCAGTTCGAGACGATTCACCCTTTTCTGGACGGCAACGGCCGCGTGGGCCGCCTGCTGATCACGCTCATGCTGTGGAGCGACGGCGCGCTGCGCGCTCCGCTGCTGTATCTGAGCCTCTATTTCAAGCAGCGCCGGGCGGACTATTACGCGCTCCTCGACGAGGTGCGGCGAACAGGCGACTGGGAGGCGTGGCTCGCGTTCTTTCTGGAGGGCGTGGCGCAGACGGCGGAGGGCGCCGCCTCGACCGCGCAGCGGCTGATGGACCTGTTTGAGGCAGATCGGACGCGAATGGGAGGAACGGGCCGCGCCGCGAATTCGGCGATGCGCGTCCACCGGGTGATGCAGGAGCGTCCGATCATCTCGCTTCAGGAGCTCGCAAAGCGCACGGGACTTTCCTATCCCGGGGCGTCCGGCGGGATAGGGACGCTTGAGAGGCTGGGGGTGGTCCGCGAACTGACGGGCAAGAGGCGCAACCGCCTGTTCGGATACAAGGACTACCTCTCCATTCTCGAAGAGGGAACCGAGGCGCTCTGAGCCGTCCCCGCGCGCATCCTTGAAGTCTCCCCTGCCGGCTTGTTCGCATTTAAGCCTGAAAGTTCAATAGTGAAATTCCTTATTGAACTTTCGCGCAATCAGGGGAGCTTGCGAGGCGGGAAGCGTCCGCCCGCGCCTGCGTCAATACTTCTCGGGCACGAAATTCTGCTCGCTCATGGGCGGCCGCTCAAGGGCCTGCGCCGGCGGGCGCGGAGGGAGCGGGGCGGGGGCGGGCGTCAGGTCCCGATAGGGGATGAGGCCGAGCAGATGGCTGATGCAGTTGAGGCGGGCGCGCCGCTTGTCGTCGGCGTCCACCACGAACCAGGGCGCCTGCGGTATGTCGGTATGCGCGAACATTTCGTCCTTCGCTCTGGAATACGCGACCCATCGGTTGCGCGATTCCACATCCATCGGGGAGAGCTTCCACCGCTTCGTCGGGTCGCGGAGGCGCGCCTGAAAGCGGCGCTCCTGCTCCTCGTCGCTGACCGAGAACCAGTATTTGATCAGCGTGATTCCCGAGCGGACGAGCATTCGCTCGAACGTCGGGCAGGAGCGCAGAAACTCGCGGTATTCCGCCTCCGAGCAGAAGTCCATGACCCGCTCGACGCCCGCGCGGTTGTACCAGGAGCGGTCGAACAGCGTCATCTCGCCGGCGGCGGGCAGATGCCCGGCGTAGCGCTGGAAATACCACTGGGCGCGCTCGCGCTCCGTCGGCGCCCCCAGCGCGACGACGCGGCAGACGCGCGGGTTCAGGCTCTGCGTGATGCGCTTGATGACGCCGCCCTTGCCGGCCGCGTCGCGTCCCTCGAAGAGGACGACGACCTTGAGTCCTTCCCGCCGTATCCACTCCTGGAGCTTGACCAGCTCGATCTGAAGCCTCGCCAGCTCGGCCTCGTAGGCTTTCTTCCGCACCTTTTTCCCGGGCGCTTTCGGGGCGGCGGGGCCGGCCCCCTCGCGCCCGTCTCTCTTCGCCATCGCCGCCTCCCCTCAAGCCTCTAAGCCTGTCCGCCTCCGCGCGCGCGCCGGATGATAGCAACGGCGCGGGAGCCGCGCCAGACCGCCCCCGGACGGCGGAAAATCCGGCTCCGGGCGCCCCGGATGCGCGCGGGGTCTCTTTCCGCTATATTGCGTCTGAAATTTTCCGTCCCCGCCTCATGAAGGCGCCCGTTGGAATACCTCTCGTTCTCGTGGAAAAACCGCAGGTTTCTCGCCTTCGGATTCCTGCTCTCGTTTTTTTCGTGCTTTGGCCAGTCCTACTTCATCGCCGTGTTCAACGCCGACATCCGGCGCGCCTTCTCGCTCTCCCACGGCGCGTTCGGCCTGGCCTACGGCGTCGCCACCGTCTCGAGCGCGCTGTGCCTGATATGGCTCGGGCGGATGATCGACGGGACGAGGCTCCGGCGCTTCGCCCTGGGCGCGTGCCTGGGCCTGGCCGCCGCCTGCGCGGCGATGGCCTCGGCCCCCGCCTTCTGGGCGCTCCTCCTCGCGCTGTTCGCCCTGCGGCTCACGGGACAGGGGCTGATGGTTCACGCGGCGGTGACGAGCGTCGCCCGGCGCTTCTCCGCCGAGCGCGGCCGCGCCGTCAGCGTCGTCTCAATGGGCGCGCCGGCGGGCCAGGCGATCATGGCGCTCGTCGCGGTGGCCTTGAGCGCGTGGCTCGGCTGGCGGCATATCTGGCTCGTCATGGCCCTCTGCGTCCTCTTCCTCGTCATGCCGTCGGTCGCCTGGCTGCTTCAGGGGCATGAGGATGAACACCTAAGGCCCGGCGCGCGGGGGGCGGCGGCTCCTGAGCGGACGCGCGGAGGATGGTCGAGGGCAGACGTGCTGCGCGACGCGCGCTTCTACTTCATCCTGCCCGTCTTTCTGGCGCCCTCGTTCATCGTCACCGGCTTTTTCTTTCACATGGCGCATCTGGCGGAGGCAAAGGGCTGGAGCCTCGCCTTTTTCGCGGGCGCCTACGCGCTCTACACTCTGACCTCGATCGCCTGCGCCCTGCTGACGGGGCCGCTCATCGACCGGATCGGCGCGGTGCGGGTTCTCCCCTGGCATCTCGCGCCCATGTGCCTGGGACTCCTCGCGCTGGCGGTCTCGAACCGCCCGGCCGCCGCGATGATCTACCTCTCCCTGGCGGGCGTCAGCGTGGGGGCGCGCGTCACGGTCGGCGGCGCCGTCTGGGCGGAAATCTACGGGGTGGAGAATCTGGGGGCGATTCGCTCCCTGGCGACCTCGTTCATGGTGGTCTCGACGGCGCTCTCGCCCGTCCTCATGGGCTGGATGATCGACCTGCGCTTCAGCGTGGAGACGCTCGCCCTCATGTGCCTGGCCTATGGGGCGGCGTCATCGCTCCTGAGCGGGATTTCCCTGGGTCTCCGCGCGCGCCTCGCGCTGAGAGGATCGCCGCCTCGGGGGGCTTTTGCCGACGCGCTATCGGGACGGAGTATTCTCTCGCATACGCGGTTACTCGAACAAGTCCGAGTGCGTGCCGGTGCGGATGAAGGTAACCGCGCTCTCGTCCTCTTCCCAGATGAGAAGCCAGTCGGGTTCAATGTGGCACTCATGGCAAGAGAACCATGCGCCGGAGAGGCGGTGGGGCCTGTTACGCGGGTCAAGCGGCTCGCCGGCGGCCAGTTTCTCGGCGACTTCGGCGAATTTATCGAGGTCTTTGTTGAATTGCGTGGTCGCGCGGACTTCACGCATCGTTGAGGCGAGCGATCAACTCGTTGACGCCGCCGTATCTGCTCAATCCTTCCCCGCCGCGCGCTTGGCGGATGGCCTCGCGGGTCTCCACGTTGGGGGCGCCTGGCTCCGGCGAAAGGCCGCGATGCGCTTCGAGCATTTCATAGAACAACGGGATCGCCTTGTAGAACAGCCTGATCGCCTCGGTCGGCGACAGGCCGAGAGCGGAAAAAATTCTCTCGGCCTCTTGCTTGAGTTCGGTGTCCACGTGAGCGCGGACGATTTCAGTTTTGGCCATGGCGCACCTCCATTCCTCAAAGATAATCCTGCTCAATGCCTAAGTCAACGGATGGCTTCGCGCTTAGAAACCCGCCGCCTCGGGGGGCGCTCCGCCTCAGCGGCTCCGCCGTCTGGAGGGGGCGAAGCGCCGTCGCCAGCTCGCCGTCTGCGAGCGGGTGATGCGATAGAGCATCCAGCCGCCTGCGGTCACCGAAACGAGGATGAGCGCGAAGCCGAGCGTCATCACCCTCTGAAACGGGGTGGCGCGCCCGGACGCGCCGCGTTCGCCCGCGCGGGGAGCGCCTCCGGCGGAGGGTTTGAGGGGCGGCGGCGCGGGGTCGGGCAACCAGACGAAGGGCGCCGCCACCATCGCCGCGACCAGGAGGACGGGCAACGCCAGGCGCGTGAGATAAAGACGAAGCAAAGAGAACCACCTCCCGCCTCCGACTATAAAGGCTTCGCCGGGCGGGGAAAAGGCCGCCCGCGCCGCCCGGCGCATGATCGCCCATGGGGAGACGCGAGGCGTCCCCGCGTCGGGAAAGCCGCGCTTGGCGCGCGAGAGCGTGATTCCCCCCGTTTTTTTCCGTATGATGCGCGCGGGAGGAACTCGCCCGGGTTTTTCGCCGGCTTTCAGACGTCATCCCGGCGAGGGAGGGAAGCGGATGTTGCGGCCGAGAATCGGAATCACCTGCGACCTGGGCGCGCGGAACTTTCCCGAGGCGCCCCGGCAGCGTCCCCGCCACCTGCTGATGGACGCCTACGTGGAGGCCGTGCTCAAGGCGGGCGGCGCGCCCCTGCTTCTGCCCGCGGTGGAGGACGAGCGCGCGGGCGCGGCCGCCCTCGAGGGAGTGGACGGGCTGATCATATCGGGCAACGCCTGCGACATCGACCCCGCGCTCTACGGGGAGGATCGGCTGCCCGCGTGCAACCCGCCGAATCCCAGGCGCGAGGCGGCGGAGATGGCCTCGTGCCGGGCGGCGATGGCGCGCGACATGCCTGTGCTCGGCATCTGCGGGGGGATGCAGGTGCTGAACGTGGCGGCGGGCGGCGCGCTCTGGCAGGACATTCCCTCGCAGATAGAGGGCGCGCTGCCGCACGCGCCGAAGAACCCCGGGAAAAGCACCTATGTCTTTCACGAGGTGGAGGTCGAGGACTCCATCCTGCGGGAAATCCTCGGGAGCGCCTCCGAGGTGAACAGCCATCACCACCAGAGCGCGCGCGAGGCGGGGCCCGGCGTGCGCGTTTCGGCGCGGACGGCGGACGGCGTGGTCGAGGCCATCGAGTGCCCCTCGCACCGCTTCGTCGTGGGCGTGCAGTGGCATCCCGAATCCATGTCGGCCTACGGCTCCGCCGACGGCGAGGGGGCGGGGCGCCTCTTCGCGCGCTTCGTGGACGAGGCCCGCGCCTTCGCCGAGGAGAACGGGGGGTGAAGCCGCTCTCGTCTTCCGGCGGCCGGCTCGCCGCTTTCCTCGCCGCGGGAGCGCTGGCGGCGGGCGTTTGGACGCAGGCCGGCGCGTCTTCCGCCCCGGCAGCTCGCGCCGCCGAGAAGCCGGCGCTTCAGAAAACCGGCCCGGCGAAGGTGGAGAGGCTACCGGGCGACGACGGAGCCAGGGCGGCTATCCCGCCCGCTATCGAAATCGAAATCCAGCGCCGCTTCAACGAGATCGAGAAAGAGCGGCTGGATGATCGGGCGGACACCATTGACTGGTGGCTGGCCGTAGTCGCCATCGTCCTGACGTTCTTCGGCATCGTGGTCGCCATCGCCGGGCTCATTGGCTTCAAGAAATTTCAACAAATCGAAAAAGAGGTGCTAGGAAGCGCTGAGGATGGGAAGAGACATGTAGAGGAAGCCGGGAAACTCGTGGAGGAAATTAAGGGGCATCGGGATGAATCCCAGACCATCCTCCAGAATATGACCGCCGAAAACTTTGCCGAGATGTCCAAAGACGATCCCGAAAAAGCGAGGCGAGCCGCCGAGGAAGTCCGTGAAAATCCCCGGGCCTCCCTGACGGACAGGGCGGTCGCCGCGGCGCTTTCCTTCCAGAGGGAAGGCAGGAAGGACGAAGCCGTCGAGAAATGGCGGGGAATCGCGAAGGTCGCGGAAGGGGATGACGATGATCTCGCCGCCCGCGCCTGGTTTTCCATCGGTTATCTTTTTCAGGCAAAAGGAAAACCTGGAGAAGCGATTGCCGCCTATGACGAGTCCATTCGCCTGAATCCGAACTTGGCTGAGGCCTACCTCAACCGGGGCAATGCGAAGAACAATTTGGGTCAACACCAAGCCGCCATGGCGGATTACGATGAAGCGATCCGCCTGAAACCGGACTACGCCGAAGCCTACTCCAACCGGGGCATTACGAAGAACAATTTGGGTCAACACCAAGCCGCCATAGCGGATTCCGATGAGGCGATCCGCCTGAAACCGGACTACGCCGAAGCCTACCTCAACCGGGGCAATGCGAAGAACAATTTGGGTCAACACCAAGCCGCCATGGCGGATTACGACGAGGCGATCCGCCTGAAACCGGACTACGCCGAAGCCTACTACAACCGGGGCAACACGAAGAAGGGTTTGGGACAATACGAAGCGGCCATGGCGGATTACGACGAGGCGATCCGCCTGAAACCGGACTACGCCGAAGCCTACCTCAACCGGGGCAATGCGAAGAACAATTTGGGTCAACACCAAGCCGCCATGGCGGATTACGACGAGGCGATCCGCCTGAAACCGGACTACGCCGAAGCCTACTACAACCGGGGCAACACGAAGAAGGGTTTGGGACAATACGAAGCGGCCATGGCGGATTACGACGAGGCGATCCGCCTGAAACCGAACGATGCGGAAGCCTACCTCAACCGGGGCAATGCGAAGAACAATTTGGGTCAACACCAAGCCGCCATGGCGGATTACGATGAGGCGATCCGCCTGAAACCGAACGATGCGGAAGCCTATAACAACCGGGGCAACGCGAAGGATGATCTGGGCCAGCACGAAGCGGCCATGGCGGATTACGACGAGGCGATCCGCCTGAAACCGAACGATGCGGAAGCCTATAACAACCGGGGCAACGCGAAGGATGATCTGGGCCAGCACGAAGCGGCCATGGCGGATTACGACGAGGCGATCCGCCTGAAACCGAACGATGCGGAAGCCTATAACAACCGGGGCGTTGCGAAGAAGGGTTTGGGACAATACGAAGCCGCCATGGCGGATTACGATGAGGCGATCCGCCTGAAACCGGACTACGTGGAAGCCTATAACAACCGGGGCAACGCGAAGGATGATCTGGGCCAGCACGAAGCGGCCATAGCGGATTACGACGAATCGCTCCGCCTGAATCCGAACTTGGCTGAGGTCTACAGCAACCGGGGCAATGCGAAGAACAATTTGGGTCAACACAAAGCCGCCATGGCGGATTACGATGAGGCGATCCGCCTGAAACCGGACTACGCCACTGCCTACTACAACCGGGGCGTTGCGTCCGTTGTTTTGGACAACAAAGACGCGGCGCGGCGGGATTTCGGGAAAGCGCGAGACTTGGCGCGAAAGGCGGGCGAGGGTGAGCTCGCAACCCGTGCTGAGTCGGCGTTGAAAGAACTGGATGATCCGCGAGGCGCATAACCCCGCTTGACGGAAGGGGGACGGGAGAGAGTATGATGTTTGCCGTCCTTTCGCCCGCTTTGACTCTCAAAAGACAAAAGGGTTGATTCGGCATGTCGGCTCCGAAAACGGAGACTGAACCGCAAGGAGGCGAGAGCGCGGAAGGGACGCCTCCCGGAGCGAACGGGGCGGCCCATCGCTCCCGGGCGCGCGTCGAAGCGGCCGGGGAGACGGCGGCGTTCAACCGCATTTCGACAGGCGACGCCAGGGAGCTGCTCGCCTCGTTGCCGGACGCCTGCGTCGATCTCAGCTTCTGGTCGCCGCCCTACTGGGTCGGCAAGGCGTATGAGACCCACCTCACTTTCGAGGACTGGAAGCGGCTGCTGGCGGAGGTGATTCGCGCCCATCGGCGGGTCGTGAAGCCCGGCGCCTTTCTCGCCGTGAACATCGGCGACATTCTCTGCTTCCCGGACGCTTCGATGCCGCGCATCCAGGCCGACAGCGTGCGAGGCAAGAAGGCGGCGGTCACCCGGGAGGACGCGCTGGCGGCCCAAGCGCGGCATCCGGATGCCAGCCGGCATGAACTCGCCGCGTTGCTCGGGTGCAGCGAGCAGACCGTGCAGCGCCGAATCGAGGGCAACAACGTCCGCGGCGGCAAGCGCGCCGTATCCACCAGGGTCATGCTGACCTGGTGCCTGCTGGCGCAATGGGCCGAGGAGGCGGGTTTCTACCTCTACGACCGGCGCGTCTGGCACAAGGACCCCTGCTGGGCGAACAGCCGCTGGCACTCGAACTCCTATCGCGCGGTTGACGAATTCGAGCACGTCTATGTGTTCTGGAACCCGGGCGCCACCGCATACGACAGAGGCCGCCTGAGCGCCGAGGAGTGGTCGGCATGGGGGTCGCGCGGGGTGTGGCGCATCCGCTCCGTGCAGCGAAACGATCGGCACGAGGCGGAGTTTCCCGAAGAGCTGGCCGAGCGCGTCATCCGCCTGTTCTCCCCCGTCGGCGGGGTCGTGCTGGACCCCTTCGTCGGCAGCGGCACCACGACGGCGGCGGCGAACCGCCTGGGCCGGAGGTGGATCGGGTTCGACTCCGACCCGGCCTACGCCGGGATGGCGCGAAAGCGGACGCATGACGCGCGGGCGGCGGGCCCGAACGCCATGGCGCTCCTTGACGGCGCGCGCCGCGCGCGTTCCTGAAAGAAATCTTCTCTGAAATTTCCCCATCTTTTTTGACGCGGCGCCCGCGCGCTCTATACGATTGCGCCCCGGCTTCATCCCCGGAGGGAGGGCGAAGGTGAAAATCGGCATCATCGGCCTGGCCGCCTGCGGCAAGACGACGCTGTTCAACGCCCTGACGGGCGGCGGGGCGACGACGGGAGGCTACGGGGCGTCGCGCGCGAACGTCGGCGCGGCGCCGGTGGCGGACGCGCGCGTGGACGCGCTGAGCGCGATTTTCAGGCCGCGGAAGACCGTCCGCGCCGCGGTGAACTTCGTGGACGCGCCGGGCGTGGGCGACGCGGACGCGGCCGGGCGCGCCGAGGCGATTCCCCAGGCGCTTGAAGGGGCGGACGCTCTGCTGGCTCTCGTCCGCGCGTTCGAGGACGCGGGCGTCCCGCACCCGAAGGAGAGCGTCGATCCGGCGCGCGACCTCGCCGACGTCCGCCTCGACCTGATCCTGCGCGATCTCTCGGTGGTCGAGCGGCGGCTGGAGCGTCTGGCGAGGCTGGCGCGGGTGAAGAAGGATCCCGCCGAGGAGGCCGAGCGGGCGTTGCTGCGGCGCATCCGGGCGGGGCTGGAGGAGGGGCGCCCCATCCTCTCGATGGGTCTCGACGAGGAAGAGTCCCGGTCCGTCAAGGGGTTCGGCTTTCTCTCCGCCAAGCCGCTCCTGGCGGTGGCGAACGTGGGCGAGGATCAGCTGGAGGCGGGCGCGGAGGTTTTTTCCGACGCTATGGAAGGTTTCGCCCCGATGGCGCTCGCCGCGCGGCTGGAGGAGGAACTCGCGCAACTTACGGACCAGGAGCGGGCGGCGTTTCTCGCGGATTACGCCCTGGAATCCTCCGCGCTCGACAGGGTGGTTCAGGCGTCCTTCGCCCTGCTGAACCTGCGCTGCTTCTTCACCGTGGGCGAGGATGAGGTGCGCGCCTGGCCGATTCCCGCGGGAACCGTCGCCCTTCACGCGGCGGGGACGATTCACTCGGATCTCGAGCGCGGCTTCATCCGCGCCGAGGTGGTCTCCTACGCGGACTTCATGGAGGCGGGTTCGCTCGCCGCCGCGAGGAGCCGGGGAACGCTCAGACTCGAGGGAAAGGACTACGAGGTTCAGGACGGGGACATCATGCACGTGCGCTTCAACGTGTGAGGACGCGCCGAAGGAGGCGGCCCTACGGACGCTCTGGGACGGCGGGGGCGCGCTCCAGGGCGGCGAGGATTCTCTCTCGCGCCCGCCGGTGGGCCGCGCAGCCGACGATTTTCAAAGCTTTCTCTCTCTCGCCGGCCTCTTCCAGACCGGGAGGCCGGCGGGCTTGCTCCAGGCTTCGCAGCCGCGCCGCGGAGGCCGCCGCCTGCGCCTCGGGGAGATCGCCCTCCCGCAGGGCGCGCGCGATGGCGGCGAGCGCTTCTTCCTGTGCTTTTTCCGAATGGCAGATGAGCGCCATGTCCGCCCCCGCGCGGATGGCCCGCAGGGCGGCCTCGGCAGGGTTCGCTATCGCGCCCATGTCCAGGTCGTCGGTGAAGGCCGCGCCGCCGAAGCCGAATTCCCCGCGCAGAAGCTCCCGCATGAACCTGGGCGAGAGGCTGGCCGGCGCAGAGGCGTCGATTTCCTCATAGAGGGCGTGGGCGGCCATGACGCAGGCGGGAGGGCGGCGGCCGATGACGCGCCGGAAGGGCTCCAGTTCGCGCGCCCTCAAGTCGTCGAGCGGGACGCGGCTGGTCGGCAGGACTTCATGCGGGTCGGGCGCCATGCCGCCGATGCCCGGAAAGTGCTTGGCGCAGGCGGCCACGCCCGCCTCTTGGAGGCCCTCGACGACGGCCGCGCCCATGCGCCCGACGAGCGCGGGCGAGGCGCCGAAGGCGCGATCCCCGATGACGGCGCAGGCGGGGTTCGAGAGCGCGTCCAGCACGGGGGCGAAATTCAGGTTCACGCCGACGGCGGCGAGCTCCGCCCCGGTGATGCGGGCGGCCTCGCGCGCGAGGGCGGTGTCGCCCGCGTCGCCAAAGGCCCGCGCCGCCGGGAAGGTGGTGAAGTCGGCGGAGAGGCGGTTCACGCGCCCGCCTTCCTGGTCGATGCCGACCAGGAGCGGAAGCCCCTCGGGCGAGGCGCGGGCGGCCTCCTGGAGGGAGGCGATGAGCGCGGCCGTCTGCGGGGCGGATTCGATGTTTCTGGCAAAGAGAATGACGCCGCCGATTCTCCCCTCTCGCGCGCGCTCGATGAGCGCGGCCGGCGCCTCCGCGCCCTCGAAGCCGACCATGAGAAGACGCCCGGCGCGGACCTCGGGAGAGAGGGGCGTCATCCGCGCGCCTCAGCCCTTTCGCATCCGCGCGATGACGAAAGGCTCGGCCATCGGCAGGCCCGCCAGGCGGCCCGCGTCCTCCAGGCGCTGGCGCATCCGCTTTCGCATGGCTTCGGGATCCTTGATCTGGCACTTGTGCGCGCAGATCGCGCGCATTTTCGTCTCGAAGGTCTCCGAGATGTCCACGAAGAAGTTGGGGTTCAGCGCGTTGAGATACAGCAGGCTGTCCGTGTGGTGCGCCTCGATGCCCGCGCAGGCGAGCTCAGGCAGAAAGTGGTGATCCCGCGCGTAGATCACCGCCTTGAACGCGGCGTGGCCGATCGCCTGGTGGTCGGGGTGCTGATAGTGGGTTCGCCACGGGTCGTGGGTAAGGACTGCGTCCGGCCGGAAGTGGCGGATGAGGAAGGCGAGCTGGTTCCTGAACGCGCGGTCATCCTCGAGCTCGCCGTCTCGGTGCCGGAGAAACACGGTTTCCCTGACCCCCAGGATTCTCGACGCCTCGAGCTGCTCCGCCTCGCGCGTCTTGGCGAGGTCGAAGGGGCTTACGTCCTCCTTCGTGCCCTTGTCGCCGTTCGTGCAGACGACGGTGCGCACGGCGGCGCCTTCCCCCGTCCAGCGGGCGATGCTCCCGCCGGCGGAGAGCTCCGCGTCGTCGGGGTGGGCGACGATGACGAGCACTTCCTGAAATTCCGCGCGATTCAATGCCGTTTTCCTTGTCGTTCAAGAAGCATGATGGGAGGAGAGCGCGGCCCCGGGCGCGCCGGCGCGTTCGCCCGCCAGACCCGTCCAGACCTCGAGCTCCGCCTCCGCGGCGCGCGTCCAGGCGAACGACCCCGCCCAGGCCACGACCTCCCGCCGGGGGCGCTCTCGCCGGCTTTCCAGCATCCCGAGCATCTCGCGGGCGAAGGCGGCGACGTCGCCCTCGGGGACGAGGCGGCCGCTTTCGCCCTCCGAGACGGCCTGCGAGAGGCCGCCCACGTCGAAGGCGATCGTCGGCAGTCCGCAGGCGGCCGCCTCGAGGGCGGCGATGCCGAAACTCTCGTAGCGCGAGGGCAGCGCGAATACGTCGGCGGCGGAGTAGAAAAGCGGAAGCGCCTCCTGCGGCCTGGCGCCCAGAAAGAAGGCGCGCCCGGCCACGCCGCGCCGCTCGGCGAGCGCCTCCAGGCGGGAGATTTCCGCCGCTTGGGCGGGCGAGGCGAAATCCTGCGCGCGATAGGCGTTTCCTGTTTTTTCCGCGCTGTTTTTGATCTCGCCGCCGATGTGCAGAAAGCGCGCATCTAGCCCCGGGCGTTCGCGCGCGAGGATGGCGAGGGCCTCTATCAGGCAATCCAGCCCCTTGACGCGCTCGATTCTTCCCACGCCGAGAATATAGACGCCCTCCGGGGCGAGTCCCAGCCGCTCGCGCGCCTCGCGCTTCGGATGCGGGCGGAATTTCTCCAGATCCACGCCGCAGGGGATGACGCGGATATCCGCCGCGCCGGCCATCGCGCGCAGGGCGCGCGCCTCTGCGGGGGAGGAGGCGAGAAGCGCGTCCGCCAGCCGAGCCAAGGCGGGCTCGGCCGCCAGCCGCGCCGCCGATTCACGCGCGCCGGCGGGGGACAGGGCGTCGTTCTTGAGCGCGGCCAGAGTGTGAAAGCGAATGGCGAGGGGGACGCCCCACCTCCCGGCCAGCGTCTGGCCCGCGAGGCCCGATAGCCAGTAGTGCGCGGAAATCCCATCGTAGCGAATCCGGCGCTCCTCCGCGAACGCCAGAATCCCCCGGGCGAATTCCTCGACCCATGCGCGCTGGGCGTCCTTGCCCAGCTTCTCCCGGGGCCCCGCCTCGATGCGGATGAGGCGGCTTCCGGGGGCGAGCGGAACCAGCGCGTCGGCTTCGTCCGAATCGAGACGGGTGAAGACGTCCGTCCGCGCGCCCAGGGCCGCGAGCGCCCTGGCGGTTTCGCGCGCGTAGACGTTCATGCCGCCCGCCAGGTCGCCGCCCAGGGGGGCGAGCGGGTCGGTGTGCATCGAGAGCATCGCCAGGCGCATCGCCTCCTCCTTCGTCAGGCGCTCCTTGCGAGCCGCGCGCGCATCACGCGCTCGTCGCGCGCCCCGAAGCGGTATTTGTAGCCCTCGTCGCCCCGCAGCAGGTCGAAGGCGGCGCGCCCCGCGCGAATCGCCTCCTCCACCTTGTGGGCGAGCAGCACCACGCCCGCGCTCAACTCGCGCTCCACGGGGTCGAAGCCCGAGTTGTAGAGGTACACCCTGTCGCGGTAGTCGAAGGCGAGGTGGGCAGCGACGGGGTGGTCGTCCACCCGCATGATCGTCAGGTCCAGATAGCCCAGCGCGAGCATCTCCCGGCTCGCGTCCTCGAAGAAGGCTTTTCTCGCGGGGTTCCAGAAATCGGACTTCTCCGGCTGACTGAGCGCGTGGAGGGCGATGAAGTCGCGCAAGTCGGCCTCGAGCGCCTCCGCCGAGGCCGTTCGCTCGTAGGCCAGCCCCTCCTCCATGTTGGCTTTTCGCGCCTTGCGCCGCAGGTCGCGCTCGTCCCTGGGATGAAGGGTTCTGGCGAACTCCGCCCAGGAGCCGGGCAGAGTGATGACGGGGCAGACCTCCTCCTGGGAGATCGAGACGGCGTCTCCCGTCAGATCCACAAGAGCGGATAGGGTGGGGGACGCCTCGGGAATTCCCCGAAGGGAGAGCTCCCGCCACGCGGGGGCGTCCGGCTCGAGCAGGGCGGAGAGAATCACCCGCCAGACCGCCAAGTGCGCCCCGTCGGCGGCCACGATGTCGAGGTAGTCGGAGAGGTCGTCTCCTCCCGTGAGCCGCAGCCGCCCATCCTCGTTCAGGAGTAGGGGCGCGACGCCCAGGAGCGCGCCGTCCTCCCCGCGCGCGGCGTAGATGCGCAGCTCGCCCGCTCCGAAATTCTTCCACCAGCAGGCGTGCCACGCGGGGTCGTAGAAGGGGTGCGCGTGGCGCGAGCGCGCCATGAGCGCGCGCCATTCGGCCGCGAGCACGGCGAACGCCGCCGCCGATGAGAAGACCTCTGTTCGCAAGGAGCAACAGCTTCGCGGCATCGGGATTCCTTCGCGTCCCTGCGGCCTCAGCCGGACTGGCTCAGCGCGACGAAGCTGACCGGAGGGTGGCCCGCCAGCGGCTCCGAGAGGCGCGAGCGGCCGAAGACGAAAAAGCGGTCGTGGTAGAGCGTCTGAAACTGGGTGAAGCCCGCCTTGCTCACCCCGCGCCTCGAGGCCCGGTTGCCCGATTCCACGAAGATGAGGGAGCGCTTGAGCCTCAGGCCTTCCCCGTATTTCAGCGCGCGCCTCAGCACGGAGGGGTAGAGGTTCTTCCCCCGCCAGGGTTCGAGGGTGAAGGCGTCATAGAGATAGATTTCCGCCGCTTCGGGCTTCACGGCGCGGTCGATTTCCTCCACGCCCACGACGCCGCGCGCCCCCCAGATGTAGCTCACCGCCTTGCCCTCCTCGAGGGCGGCGAAGCATTTCTCGCCGCGCTCGAAGCGCTTCGACGTCAGATTCTCGCCCTGCACGTCGGAGATCAGGCGGCGGTTGGGGGAGGCGCGGTCGAGGATGACGTGCTCCACCTTGATTCTCGCCTCGCCGGGCGGTATCTCGGCCGGATGCTGAAAGTCGTAGAGACACAGCTCCACCGAAGTGAGAAGCGTCGCCCTCAGAAAATTCAAGCGGGGTTGCTCCTTCCCTTCAAGAGCGCTTCAAGAAAGTCCCCGAGCGCGTCGTGGAGTCGGGCGAGATCCCTCCGCTTTTCAAAATGCTCCTGAAGCATCCTCGCCGCGCGCGGAATGTTCACGAGATAGCGCTCCGCCCCCCGCGCGGCCTTCTGGTAGGCGAAGGTGCCGATGGCCTTGAGGTTGCGCTGAATGGCCGTGGCGCGCAGGGCGCGTTCGTACCCTTCTTTATCCGAGAAATGACGGTGGCCGCAAGTCTCCCAGCAGCGGCGGACGAGGCTTTCTCTCGCGTTCTCGTCGAGGGCCGCGTAGCTGTCAAAGGCGAGAGACGCCAAATCATACAGGACGGGGCCCATGCGCGCGTCCTGAAAGTCAAGAACGAACACCTTGCCGTCGGCGACCATCAGGTTCCTGCTGTGGTAGTCGCGGTGGACGAGGCGGAAGGGCTGCCGGCAGATTTCCTCGCACAATTCGCGGAACAATCCGTCCAGGGCGCGCGCGTCGGTTTTCATCCCCAGGAGACTCTCGAAGGCGTATTTGCGCGCGTGATGAAGCTCGTTCGTGAAAAAGGCGGGGTCGAAGCGGCGCGCGAGGGAGACTCCGCCGCCCGCGGGCGCGCGGGGCGCCTCCTGGATGGCCGCCATCATGTCAAGGGCGGCGGCGTAGGCGGGCTGCGCGCGCGCCCATCCGCCGCGATTCCATACGTCCTCCAGCGAATCGTCGCCGCAGTCTTCGAGGAGGATGACGCCGGCCTCCTCGTCCATAGTAAAAATTTCGGGGACGCGGACGCCGAGCTCGCAGAAGCGCGCCCGCGCCTCGACGAAGGGGAGCGTCTCCTTCCTGAAAGGCTCTTGCAGAATCATGCCGACCGAGCTGGCGCGCGCCCCGCCCGGATGCGCGAGGCGAACGTAGGCGCGATCCGAGGCGTCGCCCCGAAGCGGCGCGAGGGAGCGGACGGCGACGCCGAAACGCTCGCGCGCCAGGGCCTTCAGGCGCTCATGCGCGAGAACGCTCGCGGCGTTCGCCTTCATGCGGGGAGCGGCTCGTCCCGAAGGGAGAGCGCGGAGACGGCGCGCGCCAGAGCCGCCAGCGTCTCGCGGTGGGATTCCTCCCTGCTCTTGAGCTCGAAGGCGAGCGGCCCGCGGTAGCCCCGCGCGTCGAGAGCGGCGAAGAAGGGGCGCCACGCGAGCGCTCCTTCGCCCGGAATGAGGTGGGCGTCGCTTCGTCCGTCGTTGTCGTGGAGGTGGACCGCCGCGCACAGGGGCGCGAGACGCTCGACGGCCTGCCGGACGCGCTCTCCCTCGGTGATGAGGGCGTGGCCCGCGTCGATGCAGATTTTCAGCCGTGGATGATCGATGCCCTCCACGAAGCGGGCGAGCGGCTCCGCGCGGCCCAGGGCGGCGGGGATGTTCTCGAGGGCCAGGACGGCGTCCAGCGCCTCCGCCGCCGGCAGGAGGCGCGCCAGACTCTCCTCCAGCGCCTCGCGGCTGTCTTTCTCCCCCGCTTTTCCGGGCGCGCCCGGATGGAGGACGGCGACCCGCGCCCCCAGAGGGCGCAGGGCGCGCATGGAGGCGAGAGTCTTCTGGATGGCCGCCGCGCGCGCCCCCGCGTCGGGCGAGGAGAGGGAGAGCCAGCGTCCCTTCTTCGCCTCGCTCAAATCCGCGTAGAAAGGGGCGTGAAGCGAGGAGGCCGACAGCGAGAGGTCGTCCAGCCAGCGTTCGAGCGTCCGGATCGCGGAGGGATCGCTCACGTCGAGATGAGGCGTCATCGCCCAGAGCTCGATTCGCCGAAAGCCGGCCTCCGCCGCGTCTTTCAGATGATCGAAGCGGAGCGGCTCCCGGGCGAAAAGGTGGGCCGACAGGGCGAGGCTGGCTCTCAATGCCATTCCTTCGGCGGGCGGAGCGACGTGCGTTGCGCGGGAGGGGATTATACGCCGCCGAATGAGGAGCCGGCAATGCGCGGGCGCGAATCCCCGGATTGCCCGGAGGAGGCTTGCCGCGCCGCCCGCCAGGCGTTCGACATGGAGCGGGAACCATGACCGCGCCGGTTGACAGATGCGCGCCCGGCACCCATGATTGGTCTTACCATCCGACCAGAAAATTTCGGATACCGATTCGGGCTCAGGAGAAACAGGGGCGTTTCCCCCCTCGCGTTCGAGACGCCGGGAGGGGGACGCGCCCCCCGGAGGCGGCGCCTTGCTTCGGCCGGTGAGAAAGACGAGGCTCTACGAAGGCGTGGTGGAGCAGATACAGAGCCTCATCCGCAAGCGGAAGTTCGTCCCCGGCGACCGGCTGCCCTCCGAGCGCGAACTCGCGGCGGCGCTCGGCATCGGCCGCCCCTCGGTGAGAGAGGCCCTGCGCGCCCTCGACGCCACGGGACTCATCGAGGTGCGGAGCGGCCGGGGCGCGTTTTTGCGCAACCTCTCGGGCGATCCCTACCTCGCCACGGTGCGCGAGAGCCTGGCGTTTCTGCTTGACGTGCGGGGGGACACCCTGCTCGAGCTCTGGGAGGTGCGTCGGGGACTGGAGGAGCAGATCGCGCGCCTGGCCGCCGCGCGCGGGACGCCGGCGCAGCTCGCCTTCCTGAGAAGCCGCACGGAGGAGATGCGAAGACGCATCGGAGCGCCCGAAGCCTTCGTGCGCGCGGGGGTGGCCTGCCACCGCGCGCTGTGCGAGGCGGCGGGAAACGCCGTTCTGCGGACAGTGTGGGAGGCCATCGCGGGCCTGATCGAGAAGAGCCAGCGCAGAATCATCGGCGTTCCCGGCCAGCCGGACGAGGCGCTCCGCCAGCACGAGAGGCTGCTCGCCGCCGTTGCGGCGGGCGACGCGGAGGCGGCCGCCTTCGCCATGCGCGAGCACATGGAGGCGGAGGGCGCGCTGTTGCGGGAGGCGCTCGCCGCGTCCCGAAATGGGGAGCGGGTCGGCGTCTGAAGGCTCGCCGCTCGGGCGCTCCCGCTTTTCGGACGCTTTTGTCGGAGGATTTTTCAGCTCTTTGGATGAACGCTTCACCCCCATTTCCGCACAGGAGGAATCTTCATGGTGGAAACGAGCAAGCAGGGAATGCCGATGGACTTCTTGCAGAAGGAGCACTACCAGTCCCCCCGGCGCGTCTACAGCCAGACGGGCAGCGACTGGCAGCGCCGCGTGGACTTCGACCGGATGCGCAAGGACAGGCTCGCCCGCGCCAAGGCGATGATGGAAAAGCACGACATGGACGCCATCATCATGTACAAGGGCGAAAACATCCGCTACACCGCGTCGGTCTTCCAGGGCAACTGGAAGAACAACATCTTCATCCGCTACGCCGTGCTCTGCCGGGGCGCGGAGACGCCGGTGCTCTTCGAGACGGCGGGTTCCGACTACGAATGCGCCCGCATCGACGCGCCCTGGCTCGAGGGCAACATCCGCCCCGCCATCACGTGGAAATGGTCCGAAACCGCCGAGCAGATGATGGTGAACCGCATGGCGGATTCCGTCATCGACGTTCTCAAGGAGAACAACGTTCCGCTCAACGGCAGAATCGGCATCGACATCATGGACATGCAGGCCTACAGCGCCTTCACCGAGAAGGGCGTGAACCTGGTGAACGCATGGCCGGCGATGAGCGAGGCGCGCGTCATCAAGACGCCCGAGGAGATCGAGTGCCTCAAGATCAGCTCGACCATCGGCGACACCTGCATGTGGAAGATCCGCAACGAGTGGCTCAAGCCCGGCATCCGCGAGTGCGACCTCACCGCGTGGGTCAACAACCTGCTCTACGAGGAGGGCTTCGACTTCGTCTATGACATCATCGTCGCCTCGGGCGGGAACACCAGCCCCTACCGCCGCTGGCACACCGACAAGATGATCCGCGACGGAGACCTCGTCGTCGTGGACATCAACGCCATCGGCCCGGGCGGCTACTTCGTGGACTACGTGCGCTGCTTCAAGTGCGGCGGCGGCTGGACGAAGAAGGAGAGGCAGCTCTACCGCGAGGTCTATGACACGATGTACGCGGGCATGTCCCAGCTCGCGCCGGGCAAGACCTCCAAGGACGTCGCTTCGCAGTTCCCCGTCTATGCCGACGACAAATACGGCACGGTGACGCTCCAGCAGTTCGCGCACTCCATCGGCCTCGACCTCTACGAGGGCATGTGGATCAGCCGCGCCTACAGCCTCGACTATCCGGTGGAGATCAAGGAGAACATGTATTTCGCCATCGAGACCTTCGCCGGCCATCCCGGGCTTCCGCAGACGGTGCGCCTGGAGGAGAACGTGCTCGTCGGCCCCGACGGCCCCGTCGTCTTCACCGGCTCCTCGCACTACGACGAGTGCATCGAAGATTCGCCCTACTACGACTTCTCGGCGAAGTCCCGGGGCGAGCCGCGCTTCGAGCTGCCCGAGTAGAGAGCGCCTCTCCCGTCCGCTCCGCCTTCGGCGCGGACGGGAGGCGTCCTTCATCTTTCGCGCGAGGGGGGAGAATCGCCTCCCGAAAAAGACGCATAGGAGAATCACGCGATGAGCGAGCCCTGGAACACCGAAATGTGGTTCACCAGCCCGTGGAATTTCGAGGGCGAGGTGACCGCCGGCATCAAGTTCGACCCCAGCCCCAGAATTCACGACGTGACGCTCAGGGACGGGGAGCAGCAGGCGGGCGTCATGTTCAACAAGGACGAGAAGATACGCATCGCCGAGGCGCTCGCCGAGGTCGGCGTCCACCGCATCGAGGCCGGGATGCCGGTGGTCTCGCCCTCGGACGAGGCGGCGATCCGCGAGATCGTCAAGCGGCTCGAGGGCGCGGACACCGAAGTGTTCAGCTTCGCGCGCTGCATGGCCGACGACGTGAAGCGCTCCGCCGACACCGGCGTCAAGGGCGTCGTCATGGAAGTGCCCAGCTCCACGCACATGATCGAACGCGCCTACAAGTGGGAGCTCGACAAGGCCATCGACACCTCCGTGAAGGCCACCCAGGTGGCGAAGGAGTGCGGCCTCTACACCGTGTTCTTCCCCATCGACTTCTCCCGCGCTCCGCTCGACTGGGTGCTGGGACTGCTGAAGAAGGTGGCCACCGAGGGCCACATGGACGCGCTGGCGATTGTGGACACCTTCGGCGTGCTGAGTCCGCACACGGTGCCCTACGTCATCCGCAAGATGCGCGAGGTGTTCCCGAACGAGCCGTTCGAGCCGCATTTCCACGACGACTACGGCATGGGCGTGGCCAACACGCTCATGGCGATGGCCGAGGGCTGCCAGGTGGCGCAGACCTCCGTGAGCGGCGTCGGCGAGCGCGCGGGAAACGCCGCCTACGAGGAGCTGGCCCTCGCCATGCTGACCATGTATGGCGTGGACATGGGGCTGAAGACGGAGAAGTTCACCGAGATGTCGAGGCTCGTCCAGGAGTGCGGGCGCATCAGCCTGGCGCCGAACCGCTGCGTCGTGGGCGACAACCTCTACGACATCGAGAGCGGCATCATCGTCAGCTGGCTCAAGAACTGCGAGAAGGATTTTCCGACCGAGCTCGTCCCCTTCCGCGCCGGCCTCGTCGGCCAGAAGGAGCCCGCGCCGGTCATCGGCAAGGGGAGCGGCATCGACTCCATCAACCTCTTCCTGGAGCAGCTGGGCATCCGGGCGTCCGAGGAGGAGAAGATGGCGCTCCTGATGGACGTCAAGGAAAAGTCCCTGAGCCTGCACCGCCTGCTCACGATGGATGAATTCAAGGAGCTGGCCGGGGGAGAATGAGCGCGAAACGCGCGACCGGGGGGGGACGCCGGGCGCGTAGCACTTTGTGCTACGCTATCGAGGGCCTAGCGCGCGGACGTGGAGAAGAGAAAATGAAGGGAATCATCATGACGGTCGCAATCGCGGCGGGAATGGCGCTCGGCGGAGCGGCGAGCGGCCAGACCCAGGAAAAAGTGAACGAAATCATCCGGAAGTTAAAACAAAGCGGAGTCTTCGACGAAAATCGATGCCTGAAAAACGCAAGCAAAAAAATGCAAAGAGCCTACGACCTGATCTCACAAGAAATCACCGGCAAAGAAGAAGGCGACCTCCAAATAATGGAATCCTTCTGCCGATACATGAACGACATGAAGTAGAGGAGAATCATGGACGCGCATACGCTCTACAGCGGCTACAAGGAGCGAAATATCTCGGTGAGGCTGAACGAAGCCGAATACCAGCAACTGCTGGGCATTCGGGAGCAGATGCGAAGAAACTCAAGGGCGAGCAACTCGGACGCGATACGGTATGCGCTCCGGGCCATCTACGAAACCGAGGCGGAGCCGGCGGCGCAGGAAGGCGTGAAACCGAAGCGGAAACGGGGGCGAGGCGTCCAAACGGACGCGCGGACGGGGTTAGCCGGGGCGAAAAACACCGTGGAGGGAGCGGAATGAAAGGAATCATCGTGACGGTCGCGATCGCGCTGGCGGCGGCGAGCGGCGGCGCGGCGAGCGGCCAGACGAAAGCGGAGGTGGAAGAAATCATAGAGGATGCAAAAGAAATGGGAGTCAACAACATAGGCTGGTGCGGAGCAAACACGAAACATGAAAAGCTAGCGCGGGAAATCCGGGCCCTGTATCCCGCACTGACGGAAAGCGCGAAAATCACCAACTCGCAGCTGGAAGAAGCCACATGCCGACTAGAAAGAGCGCGAGAAATCGCCCAGATGGCAGAAGGCATCGAAGCCGCCAACATCAAATGCCTGAACAGCCTCACGGAAAAAGGACTGGCGCGCATAAGGCGATACGCAGACGTCACCCGAAAGCAAAATCTCATAGCGTTCTTAAACGCAAAAATCAGCGATCAGCAACTGGAAGAAGCCACATGCCAATGGGAGGATGAAAACAGACGCATAAGACCTAACGAAAAGAGAAAGTGAGCAGGTAATCCGGGGGCTGAAGCCGCCCGCACCGGCGAAAACGCCCGATCGCCGAAAAAACGGGGCGCAGGGATGCGCTGTAACGAACGAACGCGGCCGTTCGTGATGGACGGGTCGGGCGAAACCGGGCATGATGCGGGGCGCAGGTCGAGGCGGGGCGGGGCGCGGCAAGGCGTGGCTCGGCTTGGCGAGGCTCGGCACGGCAGGGCGTGGCGAGGAAGGGGCGCGGGGGCCCGAACATGAGACCCTCGCACGGATGAAAGGGGGGGGGGGCGGCTTCCGTGGGCGAGGGGGCCGCCCCCTTGCGCTGGAGGGCGCAGGGGCGCATAGGAGAAGGGAAATACGCAGAAGGTGAGAAAGGGGTTGCAGCGCTGCCCCATGGCGGACCAGGTTTTCTTCCGCCGCGGGGGCGAATGGGAGCAGGGGCTGTTTTCGCGTCCGTCTCCGCTTGGGGCTTCCTCCCCCGCCTTGGCCTCGAGGTGACATGAATAGCGCGAGGGGGCGGCTCGTTCGGTCGTTCGCGCCGCCCCTTCCGTGTGGGCAGGGGCGCTTCATCCCAGGAGGAGGTGACCGATGAAGCGGCTATCCAACGTGGTGGAATGCCGCGCGTTTGACTTCAGCGTGTTGTTCTTGATCATCCTGTCAAGCGTTGCTCTGGCCGTCGAGACGTTGCCGGGCTTGCCGCCTTTTGCGAAGCGGGCGCTTCGTGTTTTCGATGCGGCTGTAGTCGTAATCTTCACCATCGAATACGGCATTCGCTTGGCGCGTTGGAAGATGCGCTACGTTCGGAGTTTTTACGGCGTCATCGATTTGGCCGCTATTCTCCCCTTCTATCTGTTACACGTGATTGGTCTATCGCTCGGCATTGATCTCCGAGCCATCCGCGTTTTTCGCTTGTTCCGTGTTTTTCGCATCCTGAAACTCGCGCGATACAACAGCGCAATGACGCGATTGGGGAAAGCCGTATCGGACGCTTAAAGAAGAATTCATGGTCGTCCTTTTCGCCGCAATCATGCTTCTCTATCTTGCGGCGATAGGCATCTATTATTTTGAACATGACGCTCAGCCGGAGAACTTTCGATCCGTTTTCCATAGCTTGTGGTGGGCCGTCGCGACTCTCACCACGGTAGGCTACGGCGATGTGTATCCCATTACGGCGGGAGGCAAGATATTTACATTCGGCGTTTTGATGTGCGGTTTGGGCGTCGTGTCGGCGCCTGCGGGGCTTCTCGCGGCGGCGCTGTCAAAATCCGCGAAGGACAATAGCGATGAAAAGTCGGGGGGGGGGCTCTGACGCTTCTCCACCGCGGCTTTTCCCGGGCGTCGCGATGTCGTATTCTTGGACGAAAGCGACTTTTCCGTCTCCCGAGGCTCGCATCTCGCACGCCCGACTGGAGGTTCCCATGGCGGCGAGGGTGATGTTCAGAAAAGTAATGAGATAAAGCGATAAATCGCGTATGAACTTCAACCACCAACATAGAGGATATGGGCATCAATGGATAGATTTATGTTTTGATTTTCCTAATGTTTATGGCTTATGCAATGGTAGGGGATTCATCGGCACAAACCATCAGCTCAATCACCTTTGAACAGGTTGAGCGGAATTTTGGCTCTAAATCATCCTTAACGGAGCTACAAAAGGATCAGCATTGGAAGCGCTATAAAGGAGCGTGTGTTAAATGGACAGGAAAGCTTGTACATGTCCAAGAAGGGTGGCTGGGTGGTATTACTTTGGGATTTCAACATCAGCCTGCCACTTTCACTTATGATGTCTTGCTATCGGCTCCAAGCTCCTATAAGGACATAGCTTTAAGCATGCAGAAGAATAATTATTATGAATATACTGCTACATTGAAGAACTACGGTGGGCCCATTCTTCCAATTACAGCGGACGCGGGCTGTTAATTGAGCAGATGGCACAGGGGGAACCTTTCAAGCCCCTTTTTTGATGTTCCAAAACGTTGTTCTTTCGGGCTGGGTGCTCACGATGGGCACACTTTCGGAACACGGCGGAGGAGCCCATGAAAGCGGCGCTGCTCGAGAAGGCGCGGGTGATGAACGTGGGCGAGCGGCCGGACCCGGAACTTCCCGCCGACCACGCGCTGGTGCGGGTGGCGACCTCCGCCATCTGCGGCACGGACGTCTCCATCTGGGCGGGAAAGATGCCCGCCAGGATTCCCCTGATTCCCGGCCACGAGTGCGCGGGCGTGGTGGAGCGCGCGGGCGCGGACGTCACCCGTCTCAAGGTCGGCGACCGCGTGGTGCTGAATCCGCTCTCGAGCTGCGGGACGTGCTTCTACTGCGCGCGCGGACTGACGAACGTCTGCCTGAACGGAGGTCTCAGGGGCCGCGAGGTTCCCGGCACCTTCGCCGAATACGTCGCCGTGCGGGAGACGGAGGCGTTCCCCTTCCCGGAGAGCGTGAGCTTCGCCGCGGCGACGAACTTCGTGGGCCTCTACACGGTCGTGTACAGCCAGAGGAAGGCGCCTTACGTCGCGGGCTCGCGGGTGGTCGTGCTGGGGCAGGGGAGCAGCGGCCTGCTCCACACCCAGCTGGCGAAGGCGTCCGGGGCGGCGCGCGTCATCGCCGTGACCAGAAGCGGGTGGAAGCTCGAGGCGGCCCGCAGGCTGGGCGCCGACGAAATCATCCCGGCGGGCGAGACCGACCCGGTGGAGGCCGTGCGCGACCTGACGGACGGCCTCGGCGCCGACGTGGTGATCGAGACGGCCGGCGCCGCCGAGACCATGCTCCAGGCCTACGAGATGGCGCGCCCCGGCGGCGTCATCCTGCAGTTCGGCATCGGCCCGGCGCGGCTGGACGGCGTTCCGGGCCAAGCCTACTACTTCAAGGACTTGACCGTCATCGGCTCGCGCGCCGGCCTGCCGGAGGACTTCGAGCGCGCCGTCCGCCTGGTGGCGACCGGCCAGATCGACCTGGAGCCGCTCATCACCCACCGCTTCGCCCTTGACGAGATTCAGAAGGGCTTCGAATTCATCGACGGGGGCGGAGACGGCGGCACCCTGCGGGCGGTGATCGAGGTCGGGGGATGACGCTCGCGCGAGTCCGCGCCCCGCGCGGAGACGGGGGAGGCGCCCATGCCGCTTGAACACCCATACGTCCGAATCGCCAGCGTCGCGCCCGAGAAGCTGGACGCGAGGGAGGGCTGGGCGGTCTCCGACTTTCGGGTGATCATCAGCGGGCGGGAGGGCTGCTCCTCCATCATGTATCACGCCACCCTCCTGCCCGGGGACGTCCACCACAAGCACCGCTACGAGAACTGCGACATGCAGTATTACGTCGTGAGCGGCCACGGCCTGGCGGGAGCGGGGGCGGACCGCGTCGAGGTGCACGCGGGCCACTTCCATCTCATCCCGAAGGGCGTGGAGCACTGGCTCGTCAACCTGGGCAGGCACGACCCACTCGTCATCATCGGGTTCTACGACCGGGTTCCTCATCTGAAGGACGCGGGCCGCGTCTATCTGGGCGAGGTGGGCGAGGCCGACCTCGCCGCGCCCCGGACGCTCCGGGCGGCGGGGCTGGAGTGCCCCCTCGTCCACAACGACGAAGTGCCCTTCGTCAAGGTGTCGAAGGAGGAGGGTTGGACGCAGGATTACTTCAACGAGCCGCTCAACCGCAGCCACGGCGCGGGGACGTGCTGGATGCAGGGCTACTTCGGCCCCGGCACCGTCCACATGAAGCACCGCCACAACCGCTGCGAGGAAATATGCTACATCCTGAAAGGCCATGGACTGGCCGGCGTGGGGGCGGATCGCGCCGAAGTGTTCGCCGGAGACGTCCACTACATCCCCGCCGCCACGGAGCACTGGCTCGCGAACATCAGCGAGACGGAGGATCTCTCCGCCCCCGGCTGGTATATCGGCGTCGGCGGGCTCGACGAGAGCGGCTTCGAGTATCTGGGGCCGGTGACGGAAGCCGACCTCAAGGAGCGAACCGGGGCGATCGAATAGCCGATTGGCGAGGCGCGCCATGGCCCTCGGCGAAAGGCGCGGCCGCGGGCGATGAAAGGGAGCGAACTGAAAAAGAGGGGAGCGTCCGGCGGATAAGGCCGCCGCCCGGCGAATCCGCTCTCCGACTCGACTTTGTTGCGAGAATGAATATGGCGCTTCAATACCCGCTGGTTCATATCGACGACGCGGCCCCCGAGCGGATGGAGAAGAAGGAGGGCTGGGCGATCTCGGAGTTCCGCCTGCCCATCACCGGCGCCTGCGGAAGCTCGACGACCGCCTTTCACTCCGTTTTCCGGCCCGGCTCCACGCACGCGAAGCACCTGCACGCCGAGTGCGAGGAGATCGCCGTTTATCTCAAGGGAAACGGCGTGGTGGGCCAAGGAGATGAGCGCGCCGGGGTGCGGGCGGGCCACTGCCGGCTCATGCCGAGGGGATCGACGCACTTCTTCTACAACGAGACGAAGGACGAGGAGGCGGTGGTGGTCGGATTCTATCTCGGCGCCCCGGGCGTGGAGGAGACGGGCTATCGCTTCTGCGGCGAGGTGACGCGGGAAGACCTCGACATGCCGCGCGGGGGGCTGACCGAGGGCGTCCTCGTCCATCTCGACGACGTTCCGCGCGAGCGCATGAACGAGGAGGAGGGCTGGTCGATCACCGACTTCCGCCTCCCCCTGAGCCGGCGCAACGGGAGCGCGACGACGCTGTTTCGCGCGAGGTTCTTCCCCGGCGCGGTGCACAGGAAGCACAGGCACGACAACTGCGAGGAGATCTACTACGTCATCAGCGGCCGCGGGCTGGCGGGGGCGGGGACGGATCGCGTCGAGGTGCGCGGCGGACACTTCCACTACATCCCCAAGGGGGTGGAGCACTGGCTCCACAACCTGAGCGGGACGGAGCCCATCGAGGCGGTGGGCGTCTATATCGGAAGCGGGAGCGTGGAGGAGACGGGCTACGTCTATATGGGAGACGTGACGGAAGAAGACTTGCGGGAGCGCACGCCGCTCTAGCGGCTCCGGCGGGGGGTGGGCGAGGCACCCGGGAGGCGCGCCCCTCCGCCCTTTTTCCGTTGCCTTTTCGGGGAGCCGTGCTATGCTTGAGAAGCGGGAGGCGCTCCCGATGATGCGGCGATTGTCGTCATACACCTGATGGAGCCAGTGCCATGCGGATAACCGAGGCGGCGGCGGAGAAAGTCAAGGAAATCATGGAGCAGAACGGCGGCGGCTTCGCCGGAATCCTCATCAGCTTCGAGGGCGGCTACAAGCTCGACCTGGTGCGGGAGGAGGACGCGGCGCAATACGCCCGGGTGGAGAATCCCCTGCTGGGCGTGTTCGCCCCGCCCGAGCATCTGCCGAGGGCGGAGGCCGCCCAGATCGAGTTCGTGACCGAGGGCCCCACGAGCGGGTTCAAGGTGACGCGCGAGATGTCGGACGGCGACTCTTCCCTCCTGGAGCGGATTCAGGAGATCATCGACACGGAGATCAACCCGGCCGTCGCCTCCCACGGCGGCGTCATCAACCTGCTGGACGTGGAGGAGAAGCGCGTGTTCGTGCAGATGGGCGGGGGCTGCGCGGGCTGCGGCATGGCGGACGTGACGCTCAAGTCCGGCGTCGAGGCGCGCCTCCAGCAGCTCGACCCCGAAATTCGGGTGGTGGACACCACCGACCACGCATCCGGCACGAACCCCTATTACGCGCCGACGAGGAAGTAGGGGCGTTTCACTTGCGCGAGCCTCCAAGTTGAATGGTCAAAAAAAGGGGCATAAGTGACAGTTTGCGAGTTCTCGGTGTCGATTTAGCATCAAGAAGCTGGTCTGATAACGGCTCAGCGGTCCTTACGTTCCAAAGTTCACCCCAGCCACAGTGGTTGTCCCTCGAATATGGATGTATTCGTTGGCCAGCCTCTGCCGTGACGGCTACCGCCATGGCCGAGGTCATTCATTCTTATGTTACGGAAAAGCGACTCGACGCGGTTAGCCTTGATGGGCCCCAGGGGTGGCGAGAACCAAACGCTGGATCTCGACCAGGGGTTGGCCGATGGTGTGAATACCTTTGCAAATGTCAAGGTAAAATGGGTGAATATGGCAAAATATACCCACGCAGCTACGGGACTTGGATACAGTTTTGTCTTGATGTTTTTGAGACGCTGCTAGAAAAAGGAGACGCCCGGTTGGTTAATGATGCCGATGTGAAAACCTTGGAGCTATTGAACGGACGCGGGTATTGGTTGCTGGAATGTTTCCCTACATCTATTTGGAAAACCAGCGGATTGAAGCCCTTGCCTGGAAAAAAGAAGCTCGCCGGAAATCCTCATGAAGTTTTCTCTTATGCAAGAGACCTGAAACAGTCCTACAACTTGCCGAACCTTGAAGACTGGAAAGGGACGCATGACGATCTGCAAGCAGTTGTGGCTGCGTTGCCAGCCGCCGGTTTGCTAGGGGGGCCTTGTCGTCCGTTGCCGAAGGGGAAGCCCGGCAGATTCGTGGATATGTATGCGGATATCCCGCGGCATTGGGTCGAAGGTATCATTTGGGATAGTGAGCCGCTCAATAAAATAGATTGATTTTGATGGATTCTTTATAGAATCCATCCGGTTTGTTTATTGTTATTAAAGCTATTCATCGGGCCCGAAATCGAACGCGAGTTTTCCGTGCGCGGCGCGCAGGGCGGCCTCCGCCTCCTCGGGCCGCCGCCCCTTGGCGAAGATGAAGCCGAGATACCTGTCCCCCTCCGGCAGGGGCGTCACGCGGCCGCCGACGCGGATGGAGATCTCGATTCTCTCTACGCCGGGGACGGCGAGCGCCTCCGCCTCGCCGCGGACGCCCCTCAAAACGCCCCCGGCGGGAATGGGAATCATCATCACGCCCGAGGCGGCCTCCTCCCGCTCCAGGGAGGGCGGCGCGACGCCCAGCGCCTGGGACAATATGAGATGCTCGAGCGCGAGGCCGCCTCCGAATGAGAGGGCGCCCGAGCATTTCCCGCCGATGGATCGGCTCGCGGCGTCGATCACCCATACCTCGCCCGCGTCGTCGATTCGCAGCTCGGCGTGAAGCGGGCCCTCCCGCAGGCGAATCGCCCGGGCGGCGCGAACCGTCTCTTTGCGGATTTTGGCCTGCGTCTCATCGGGCAGCCGCGAGGGCGTGACGTAAATCGTTTCCTCAAAGAAGGGCCCCTCGAGCGGATCGGGCTTGTCGAAGATGGCGAGAACGTGAACCTCGCCCCGTATGACGAGTCCCTCCACCGCCGCCTCGACGCCCGGCAGGTAATCCTCCACCAGAATCATCCGCGCCTCCTCCCCGCCCCGGGCGAGGGTCTCCGGCTCCTCCAGGATGGCGGCGACGCGGCGGTAGGCCTGGGCGAACTCCGCCTCGTCGTTCGCGCGAATCACGCCCCGGCTGGCCGAGAGAAACGTGGGCTTGAGCACGCAGGGGTAGCGGACGGACGCCGCGATTCTCTCCGGCGCCTCCTGGGCGGAGACGAGACGGAAGGCGGGCGAGGGGAGGCCCTCCTCGGCGAGCGTTTTTCTGAGCTCGTATTTGCTTCTCGTGGCGCGGGCGGCCTCGACGGGGTGAAAGGGCAGGCCGAGCGACTCCGCCGCCATGGCCCCCAGGATGAGGGCGTCGTCGTCCACCGGCGCGATAGCGTGGAGGGGAAACGACTTTGCGAACGATTCGATGAGGGCGGCGCCCGCCTCGGGGCGCGCGTAGTCCAGGGCGAGGGCGGCGCCCGTGTTCAGGTCGGCGAGAACATCCGGCCTGTCGGTTCCCACCGTAAGGAGCAACCCCATCTCCTCGGCCGCCGTCACGTAGGCGGAGGCGCGGTAGGTCGCCGTCGTCATCAGGAGGAGGACGCGCTTCGCTTCCTCAGGCGGCATACCATCCGCCGTCCACGAGGAGCGACGCGCCGGTGACCAGGCTGCTGGCGCTCGAGGCGAGGAATATGGCCGGGCCGACGATCTCCTCCATCCGCCCGAAGCGCCCCATAGGCGTTCTCGCGCAGATGGCGTCGTGGATGAGCGCGTCCTCCTTGAGGGCGGCGGTGAGCGGCGTTTCGATGAAGGTGGGGCAGATGGCGTTCACCTGGATGTTCTCCTTCGCCCACTCGGAGGCGAACACGCGGGTGAGGCCGATGAGGCCGCTTTTCGAGGACGTGTAGGGCCCGTAGGTCTGCCCCCGGGGGTTTCGGAAGACCGACCAGCCCATGAGCGAGGCGACGTTGATCACCTTGCCGCCGCCCGCCTTCTTCATCTCCTCGCCCGCGCGCCGCGTGACGAAGAAGATGCTCTTGAGGTTCAGGTCGAGCACCCTGTCCCAGTCGTCCTCGGTCAGATCGGCGAGCGTCTTGCGCACGTTCGTGCCCGCGTTGTTCACCAGGATGGTGAGTCCGCCCAGCGCGTCCGCCGCCTCCTCCACCATGCGCTCGGCGTCCTCCGCCTCGGTCACGTCCGCCTGGATGAGCGCGCACTTGCGGCCCGCCTTCTCGATGGCCGCCTTCGCCTCCCCGGCGGGGGCGAGGTCGATGTCAGCGACGGCGACGTCCGCGCCGGCGGCGGCGAGACCCTCGGCCAGCGTTCGCCCGATGCCGCGCGCCGCGCCCGTGACGAGCGCCTTGCCCCCGCTCAGATCGAAAAGAGATTGGCTCATGCGTGGATTCTCCTTGGCTGGAATACAGGGTCCTCCCGATTCTCTCCGCGCGGGCGTCTTCGGTCAACGGGAGCGGGCGATCTCGCTTGCCTTTCGGGGCGAGTGTGGTAAGCAGTGGGAAACGCTTCTCTCTTTTTTCGCCTGTCCCGCGCGGGGGCGGTCGCGGCTCGCATGGGCGAGGGTGAATGATGGCGGAAGCCCGGAAAAACGGCGCGGGAAAAGAGCGTCCCCTCCGCCCGGCGGCCTACAATTCGGGCAAGCCGGTGCCGGTGGTCTATGGGCCGGACGCCCCGGACGCGGCCTATCGGGAGAAGCTCGGCGCGCCGGGAGAATACCCCTACACGCGCGGCATCTACCCCACCATGTATCGCGGCTCCCTGTGGGCGATGCGGCAGTATGCGGGCTTTTCCACTTCGGCGGACACCAACGCGCGCTTCCGCTTTCTGCTCGAAAACGGCCAGACGGGCCTCTCGATGGCCTACGACCTCCCCACCCAGCTGGGTCTCGACTCCGACGACGAGGCGGCCCGGGACGACGCGGGACGCCTGGGGGTCGCCGTGGACACCGCCGAGGACATGGCCGCCGTCTTCGAGGGCATTCCGCTGGACCGGGTGAGCGTCTCGCACACCATCAACTCCACCGCCGCCGTCATGGCGGCGTTCTGGCTGCTCGCCGCCGAGGCGCAGGGAGTCGCGCGGGAGAAGCTGCGCGGAACCTTTCAGAACGACATGCTCAAGGAATACATCGGCAGAGGAACCTGGATATTCCCGCCCCGCCCCTCCATGCGGCTCGTGGCCGACCTCATCGAATACAACGCGAGGCATTGCCCGCGCGTCAACGCCGTCAGCGTGTCCGCCACCCACATCGCCGAGACGGGCGCCACCCTCGCCCAGGACGTGGCCTTTCCCCTCCTGAACGCCCTGGCCTACATCCGCGAGCTCGCCGCGCGCGGCCTCCACGTGGACGACTTCGTCCCCACCATGTCGTTCCATCTCTCCGTGGGGGGCGGGGTGGGGCCGTTCAACCTCTTCGAGTCGATCGGCAAGCTGCGGGCGGCGCGGCGCATCTGGGCGCGGACGATGAAGGAGAAATACGGCGCGAAGAATCCAAAGACCATGCAGCTCAGATTCTCGACGGGCAACTGCGGCAGCCGCATGGCGGCGCGCGAGCCGCTGAACAACATCGTGCGCCAGACGCTCTTCACCTTGGCCGCCGTGCTGGGAGGCACGCGCTCGGTCAACATGGCCTGCTTCGACGAGGCGTTCGAGATTCCCTCGGAGGAGTCCATCCGCACGGCGCTGCGCATCCAGCAGGTGATCGCCCACGAGAGCGGCGTGGCCGACACCGTGGATCCCCTGGCGGGCAGCTACGCCCTGGAGTCGGTGACGGATCAGGTGGAGGAGGAGATTCAGGCCATCGTGGACGACTACGAGTCTCGCGGCGGCATCGTTCCCTTCATCGAGAGCGGCGAGATTCAGAGGCTTCTGGCGCGCCAGGCCTATGAGCACCAGCGCAGGATAGCGTCCGGCGAGCAGGCGTGGGTGGGCGTCAACAAATTCGCCTCCGGGGAGGACGACCGCATGAGCGAGGGCGAGGGTCTCCACGAGGCGGACGCTTCCGTCCTGGAGCGGCAGAGGGCGCGGCTGGAGGAGGCGAAGGCCGCCCGCGACCCGGCGGAGGTCGAGGCGCGGCTCGAAAAGCTGCGGCGGGCGTGCGAATCGGGCGAGAACCTGATGCCCGTCTTGATCGAGGCCGCCCGCGCGCGCCTCACGGTGGGCGAGATGACGGACGTGATGCGCGGCGTCTTCGGCGCCTACGCCGAGCCGTCGGTGGTTTGACGGGGAGCGCGGCGGGGACGGGAGCCTGCGATGAAGAGCGGAAGACGCATCCGCGTGCTGATGGCGAAGCCGGGCCTGGACGGGCACGACAGGGGGGTGAAGGTCGTCATCCACGCGCTCAGGGACGCCGGCATGGAGGTGATCTACTCGGGCCTCAGGCAGACGGTGGAGCAGATCGCGGCCGTCGCGGCCCAGGAGAACGTGGACGTGATAGGTCTGAGCGTGCTCTCGGGCTCCTACATGGGAATCGCGCGCAGGATGGCGGAGCGGATGCGGGAGGCGGGCCTCGAGGACTGCCTTCTCATTTTGGGCGGCAACATTCTGGCGCGCCACGTGGAGGAGCTCAGGGTCCTGGGCGTGGCCGAGGTTTTCAACCACCACGCGGACATGGCGGAGGTCGTCTCATACATCCGCGAGAACGCGGGCCGCGCCCGGGGGCGCCCCCCCGCCTTTTGAAGGGGGAGATTTTGGAAAAACCGCTCGAGGGCGTCCGCATCCTCGACCTTTCCGCCCTGCTCGCCGGCCCCTACGGCAGCATGGTGCTGGCCGATCTGGGCGCGGACGTCATCAAGATAGAAGCGCCGGGGCGGGGCGACCTCGTCCGCACCATGCCCCCGCACTACGTGGGGGAGACGAGCGCCTACTTCATCGCCCTGAACAGGAACAAGCGGGGCGTGTCCCTGAACCTGAAGGACGAAGAGGGCTATCGCGTCTTCCGCGAGCTGGTGAGGCGCTCGGACGTCGTCTACGACAACTACCGCCCCGGCGTTCTCGAGCGGCTGGGGGCGGACTACGAGACGCTCAGGCGGGCGAACCCCCGCATCATCAGCGCTTCCGTCACCGGCTACGGACTCACCGGCCCGCAGAAGGACAAGCCCGCCCTCGACCTCATCATCCAGGGGCGCGGCGGCATCATGAGCTTCACCGGCGAGCCGGGCAGGCCGCCCGTGCGCCTGGGCGCGCCCATGGGGGACATCGGCGGCGGCCTGTTCGCCGCCCACGGGATTCTCGCGGCGCTCTACAGGCGCGAGCGGACGGGCGTCGGCCAGAAGGTGGACGTCTCGCTCCTGGACTGCCAGCTGTATCTCTCCAGCTACCGCGCGCAGTATTATCTGACGGCGGGCGAGGTGGCGAAGCCCATGGGCACGGGCCACGCCTCCGCCGTTCCCATCGGCGCGTATCGATGCGGCGACGGCAGATGGCTCGTGCTCGACGCGATTCTGGATCATTTCTTCCAGGGCCTCTGCGACGCTCTGGATCATCCCGAATGGAAGGACGACCCCCGGATGAAGGATCGCCCGGCGCGCCTCGAGAACCGCGAATACGTGGACGCGAAGCTCGCCGAGGCGTTCGGGACGGACTCCGCGGCGCGCTGGATAGAGAAAATCGAGGCGCGCGGCGTTCCCTGCGGGCCGATTCAGGGCATCGACGAGGCGCTGAACGACCCCCAGACGCGGGCGCGCGAGATGGTGGTGGAGATGGCGCACCCCGAGCTCGGCGCGATGGAGACCTTCAACACGCCGGTCAAGATGGAGGGCACCTGGGGGGCGGCTCCCTCGCCGCCTCCCCTCATGGGCGAGCACACCGCGGAGGTGCTCCGGGAGACGCTTGACCTGAATGATGAGGACATCGCGCGGCTCAAAGAGCGCGGGGCGATTTGAGGGGCGTCGTGTTCCGGGACAGGAAGGCTTTCGTGTTCGACCTGGAAGGGGTGTTCTTCGCCGGAGGCGAGGTGATGCCCGGCGGCCGGGAGCTGATGCGCGCCCTCAAGGAAAGAGACCTTCCACGACGCTTCATCACGAACATCAGCCGCAGCACGGCGGCCGAGGTTCGCGCCCACATGGCGGGGCTCGGCGTTGACCCTGGCGAGAACCTCATCGTGAGCGCGCTCGACCGCGTCGGGGCTTTTTTGAGAAAGACCTGCGGGTCGGGCCGCGCCTACGTGCTGGGGACGGACGCGCTCAAGAGCGCCGCCGCCTCGGGCGGCTTCGAGGCGGTGGGCGAGGACGAGGCGGAGAGCGCCGACGTCGTCCTGGTCGGCCTGGACGAGCGCCTCACCTACCGCACGCTGAGCGCAGCCGCCCGGGCGGTGAGCCGAGGGGCGCGCTTCGTCGCCATGAACCCCGACGTGCGCCTGCCGCGCGAGGACGGCTCGTTCTCCCTCGGCGGCGGCGCCATCGTGGCGGCCGTGCGTGCGGCGGCGGGCAGGGAGCCTGTGTTCTTCGGGAAGCCCGAGCCCTTTCTGTTCGAGGAGGCGCTGGCGGAGCTGGGCGTGGAGGGGCGCGAGGCCGTCATGGTGGGCGACAACCTGAGAACCGACATCGCGGGCGGCAGAGACATGGGAATGGCCACCGTCTGGGTGAACCGCTGGGGAGCGATAGCGGGAGATCCGGACGCGCCGGCGGATCTCGAGGTGAAGCGGGTCGATGAACTGATTCCGCATCTGCCGGGCGGATGACGGCGCGGGAGAGAGAAGAGGCGTGGAGCGGATTCCGCATGAAGTGAGGGACAGGCTGGCCTCCATCACGCTGGCCAGGCCGGAAAAGAAAACGCGATCAACCGAGGGATGACCGCGCGCGCTTCCGCGCTTTTCGCCGAAGTCGAGCGCGACCCCGAGGCTTGGGGCTGTCTCATCACGGGCGCAGGGGACGTGATTGTGAAGCGTCTCCTCAATGCCGGGGACGCCGCCAAGGGCGTCCGGGCGTTCAAGGAGAGGAGTCCGCCCCGCTTCCAGGGCAGGCCAGGATGCTTCCGTCCTCCCCCGCTCCATCCATTTCCGGCAAAGGAGACCCCGGTGAATTTCGACCTCACGGATTCCCAGAAGCGGATTCAGCAGAAGGCTCGCGAGGTCGCCGCGCGAGAGATAGCGCCCAAGGCGGCGCTTTGGGATCGCACCGAAGAATACCCTTGGGAGAACGTCCGAATCCTCGCGGAGGCGGGCTTCATGGGCATGAACGTTCCCGGGGAATATGGCGGGCCGGAGCGTCCGCTCATCGAGGCCGTCCTGGTGGTCGAGGAGATGGCGAAGGTCTGCGGCATCACGGGGCGCATCGTTGTGGACGCCAATATGGGGGTGGTGGGGGCCATCGTCCGCTACGGAACCGAGGCGCAGAAGAGGAAGTATCTGCCCATGGTGATCGAAGGGGACAAGCCCGCCATCGCCATCACCGAACCCGAGGCGGGGAGCGCCGCCACCGACATGACGACGCGCGCCGCGCTCGACGGCGGCGAATACGTCCTGAACGGAAGGAAGAAGTGGATCACCGGCGCGGGCGTCTCCCGCGTCAACCTCGTGTTCGCCCGCGTCGTCCATGGAGGAGAGGAGCAGGGAATCGGCGCTCTCATCGTAGAGCTGGGCGCCGAGGGCTTCCGCGTCGGGGAGCGCGCCTGGATGATGGGCTTGAGGGGAATCCCCGAAGGGGAGGAAATTTTCGAGAACTGCCGCGTGCCCGCGGAAAACCTGGTGACGGTGGGCTTCGGGCGCCTCATGGCCGCCTACAACGCCCAGCGGGTGGGCGCGGGGACGGTGGCTTTAGGCATCGCCGAGGGCGCCTTCGCGCAGGCGGTGGCGTACGCCGGCGAGCGCGAGCAGTTCGGCCGCCCGATTGCGGAGTTTCAGGGGCTTCAGTGGATGCTGGCGGACGCGCGCATCCAGCTCGACGCCGCGCGGCTCCTGCTCCATCGCGCGGCGGTTCGGCAGGACCCGAAAACGGGGTTTCCCGACGTGAGCCTGGCCGCCATCGCCAAGACGTTCTCGGCGGAGGCCGCGATCCGGGTGACGAACGACGCCCTCCAGATTTTCGGCGCGGCGGGCTACGCGCGCGATCTGCCGCTCGAGCGCATGGCGCGCGACGCGCGGATGTTCACCATCGGCGGCGGCACCACCCAGGCGCAACGCAACGTCATCGCCTCGGGCATCTTCGGCAGAAAATTCTCGCAGCGCCGCGGCGGGTAGGCGTCCCTTCGGAGCGCCTTCTTTCTGGGGCGGAGCGGCGGGCGGCGGCCTCTAGCCGTATTGGAGGATCATGCCCGTCAGACCGCATTCGATGCAGCCGGCCACCTCGATGCAGCGCGAGTTCGCGGGCGGCATCACCACGCCGGTGATGCCCTCGCGGTAGAACCGCTCAAAGGGATAGCGCCGCGCGATGGAGCGTCCCCCCACGAGCCGCATCGCGCGCTGCACCGCCTTGGCGCAAATTTCGCAGGAGACGTATTTCGACTGCATGACGGTCTTCACCGTGTTCTGGTTCGCCATGCCGTCGCCCTGCTCCTTCACGTGGCACGCCTCGTAGAGAAGCATCCGCGCGGCGCGAAGCTCGGCGCTCAGCTCGCCTATCGCGCTCTGGTAGAGCTCGTTGTGGCTCAGGGGCTCCGGGTTGGGCGCGTATTTCGTCGTCCTCACGTAGTCCACCAGGTGCCCGTAGGCGCCCTCCGCGATGCCCAGATAGGCGGCGGAAAACCCGAGGTGAAACATGGTGATGTCGATCTTCCCCAGTGCGCCGATGAAGTTCTCTCCGCCCAGGATGTCCTCGTCCGGCACGAAGGCGTCCTCGAAGAGGATGTCGTCGCTCGCCGTTCCGCGCATCGACATGGTGTCCCACACCACCTCCACCGACGCCCCGGGCGCGTCCTTGCGTATGACGGCGGTCATGATGGCTTCGCCGGCGGTTTTCTTTCCCGCCAGGAAGCCGGTGGTGAAGTAGTAGTCGGCGTGCTCGCCCACCGAGGCGGAAATCTTCCTTCCGTTCAGGCGATAGCCGCCCTCGACGGGGGTGAAGATGCTCTTGAGCGTCACCAGGTGGCGGAAGCTCATGCCCCGCTCCGCCGTGACGGAGGAGAAGAGCTTGCCGTTTTCGGTGACGTCGGGAAGCACCCGCTTTTTCTGCTCTTCGTTCGCCAGGGCGAAGAAGAGGCTCACGCAGGTCTGGTGCATGTTCCAGGTGAGGGCGGTGGAGGCGCACGCCTTGCCCAGTTCGTGGAGCGCCATGTTGTAGGTGAGGGAGTTCGCGCCCGCCCCGCCCCATTCCTCGGGGATGCACACGGCGTTCAGGCCCGCCTCGTTGAGCAACTGGAAGTTTTCGACGGGGAAGCGCCCCTCTCGGTCGATCTCGGCCGCCAGCTCGGCGATCCGCGGCGTCAGGGACTTCACCTTGTCCAGGATTTCCCTGTCGTATTTCAGCTCCATCAGCGTTTCGTAGGATTCACTCGCCGCGGCATCGGAACCCATCGCATCCCCTCCCCGCGTCAAAGAGAAAATCAGTTCGTTTCGGCCGCGCGGCGTCCTTTCCCGCCGGGAGAGGAAGGATCGATTCTCCCGAAAGCGCCTTTTCGTTTGACAGCGCACTGTCACAGAATTATAAGGGAAAATTAAGCAAAAAGATAAGATCGGTTTTTTGTTGAGCGCCGCGGCGAGGGAAGCGATTGCCTGTTATGAGCAAAATCGACAGTCTTTTGAACACCATTCAATGCGGTGATTCAACGCTGATATTGAAAACCATCCCCGACGACAGTATAGACCTCGTTGTTACCTCGCCTCCGTATTACATGCAGAGAGATTACAACGATATGGGGCTCGGGACGGGGCATGAGAGCGCAGTCGATAAATACATCGATTCACTGCTCGAAACATTCGAGGAAGTGATACGGGTCCTGAAATCGACCGGAAACATCATTTACAACATCGGCGACAAGTATATCGGCAGTTCGCTTTTGCTTGTCCCGTATAGATTCGCCATAAGCGCGACAAGGCGGTATCCGATTCGTCTCATCAACGATATAACGTGGGTGAAGCGAAACCCGACGCCCCGCCAGTTTGCCCGCCGATTGGTCAGCGGCACCGAGCCGTTCTTTCATTTTGCCAAAGGGTCGGACTACTATTACGATTTGGAAAATTTCCTTAAGTGTGAAGATAAGGACAAACGCCCCGCTCCGACCGGTCGGATGGGGGAGCGGTACAGATCGTTGATAGCGCAGTCGAACCTGTCTGACGCCCAGAAGCGAAGGGCGAACGAGTCTTTGGACAACGCCATTCGGGAGGTGACGCGCGGGGAAATTCAGAGTTTTCGCATGAAGATCAAGGGAATACACGCGGAGGCTTTTGGCGGCCAGGAAGGCGGCAGGAAACTGCAAATGGACAACAACGGCTTCACTATAATCAGAATACATGGAAAAAAGATGAAAAAAGACGTCATCGATTCGCCGGTGGAGTCGATTCCCGGAATGAGGCATACGGCGATATTCCCTCTTTCAATTATACGAGAGCTCGTCAAATTGCTTTCCCCGATGGAGGGGGTCGTCTTGGACCCCTATATTGGAAGCGGAACTACCGCCATTGCCGCGCTGGAGGAAGGCCGTGATTACATAGGAATCGACATAGATTCTCACTATTGCGGTCTCGTCCTCGACAGAATAGAGAAATGCAAAAAGAAAAGCGCTTGTTAGAGCATTTGTTTCGGGAGTCCGCGACCGATCCCCCGGAAAGCGGTTTGCGGCCTGGGATGCTTGAACAGCGGCCGCTGCTCGACCTGATAGTGGACAGTGCCTGCCGCGGGAGAAACAAGGCCGCTCTGGCCGTGACTATTACGTTGCTCTTACGAAAGGCGACTCACCCCAAGCAGGATATTCGTCTTCATCAGGCTGGAATGGAGAATGGGTTTTCTGGCAGAGGTCTGGATGAAAGGGTTGTAACTCCGTTTTTGAGAGAGCAGAGCTTTCCATTCATGGGATCGGGTTCCGGATGGCTGACAAGATCGTTTGAGCAGGCGCATCCTTACAATCTCGATTATCCCGGCAAAATAACTCCCGTGGCGTTAAGAGATGCTTTCCTGAACGTCATCAACGAAGTGGAAAAGGAAAAGCATTTTGATTTTGCATCGGATCATTTGCGGTACGTCTTCTGTCGATTGAGGAAATGGCGCGAACAAAACTCTGCTCTCAAGTTGGCGAAGCCTACGAACAGGCGCATTGAAGAGATCATAGCCCTCGTCAAAAAGCATTGGGACAGTGAGTTGCCCGGAGTCGCCAAGCTCCCCGTTCTGGCCGTTTATGCGGTGTATGAATGCCTGATTTCAGAAGTTTCGAGATACAGAGATTGTCGGTTGCGCGATTTGCTCCCTCATACCGCCGCCGATGCCAGGACAGAACGACTGGGTGATGTCGATATCGAAAGCCGCGTTGATGGAGGCGCAATCGAGGCCATCGAGATCAAGCATGGATTGACCATCAATGCTTCCTTGATAAGAACCCTGCGGGACAAAATCGCGAAAGCGGGAGTAAAGCGTTTTTATATTCTAAGCACCAGGGAGGACATAGACTCGAATGATCTGACGGAAATGACGAATATGCTGATTGACATCAGAAGGAATTACGGGTGCCAAGTTATACTGAATGGAGTATCGAACAGCATAAAATACTATCTTCGCCTGCTGTCCGATACCGACAGGTTTTTAATCAACTACGTCTCCATGGTTGAGGCAGACGCGGATATCCCTTTCACCTTGAAAAGCCGGTGGAATGAAATCATCGACTCGCATCAAGAGAGTTAGAAGCGCCTCGTTCGTATATTTCGGGGTTTCGCGCGCTTTCCGCATACGCTGACCCATCCAAAGCTTTCGCGCCGCAGATTTATGGGAGATTTGCGATGCCGCCCCGCGTGCTGCTTTCCACCGTGCCGTTCGGGGAGATTGATCCGAAACCCCTCACGATGCTCGAAGGCGCGGGCGTGGAGTGCGCGCGCAACCCTCTGGGCAGGCGGCCGGGCGAGGCGGAGCTCGCCTCCATGCTGGGGGAGGGCTTCGACGCCGTCATCGCGGGCCTCGAGCCCTTCACGCCGAAAGTCCTGGACGCGGCGCGGGGACTGCGGCTCATCTCGCGCGCCACGGTGGGCCTCGAGACGGTGGATCTCAACGCGGCGCGCGAGCGGGGCGTGCTGGTGGCGCACACCCCCGGAGCGAACGCCCAGGCAGTGGCGGAGCTCGCGCTGAACCACCTGCTCTCGCTCCTGCGGGGCGTCCACCGATCGCACGATGCGCTCAGGCGCGGCGAATGGCTCCAGGTCATGGGCCGGACGCTGGAGGAGATCACCCTGGGCGTCATCGGCGCGGGGCGCATCGGCAGGCGGGTGATTCGCCACGCCGCCGCCTTCGGAGCGAAAATCCTGGCGAACGACCTGGCGCCCGATGAGGCGTTCGGCGAGCGCCATGGCGTCGAGTGGACAGAGAAGGAGGAAATCTACCGGCGCGCCGACGCCGTCTCCCTGCATGTTCCCGCCACGCCGGCGACGGTCGGCCTCATCGGGGAGGCGGAGCTCGCCATGATGAAGAAGGGCGCATTTCTCATCAACACCGCCCGGGGCGTCCTCGTGGACGAGGAGGCGCTGGCGCGCGCGCTGGGCTCGGGGCGGCTGGGCGGCGCCGGAATCGACGTGTTCTCCGAAGAGCCCTACCGGGGCGTCCTCTCGGACGCGCCCAACTGCGTTCTCACCGCCCACCTCGGGGCGCGGGCGCGATCCGCGCGCCTTCGGATGGAGCTGGACGCGGCGGAAAACGTCCTTCGCTTTCTGGCGGGAGAGCCGATTCCGGGGCTCGCGGCCGAGGAGGAATACGAGATGCAGCGCGCCGTCATGGCCGGGGCGAACCCGTGAGCCTGCGGGGGGATTTTCTCATTCAGGGGAGGCTTTCCGATGCCGAAGACGCCTGACTACTTCTCGGGCAGGACCATCATCATCACCGGCGCGGCGAGCGGCATCGGGGAGGAGGCCGCCCTCGTCTTCGGGCGCGAGGGAGCGAACGTCCTCTGCGCGGACATGAACGAGGAGGGCGCCGCCGGGGTCGCCGAGCGGGTCTCGGAGAAGGGAGGGCGGGGCGTTCACATGAAGGTGGACGTAACCTTGCGCGAGGAGGCCTTCGCCATGGTCGCGCGCGCCAGAGAGCGCTTCGGCCGCGTGAACTTCTCGCTCAACTCGGCGGGCGCGGCTCTCCGGCGCTCGGATTTTCTCGGCATCGACGACGCGCTCTGGGAGAAGACGTTCGACCTCAACGTCAAGGGCGTTTTCTACTGCATGCAGGCCGTGATTCCCGAAATGCTGGCGAGCGGCAAGGGCGTCATCGTCAACATGGGAAGCATGGCCCATCGGCGCGGGGGGGCGGGCCATTCGGTGCACTACGCGGCGGCCAAGGGCGCGGTGGTGACGATGAGCATGGGCGTGGGCCGCGAATACGCCGACCGGGGCATCCGGTGCATGTCCATCTCCCCGGGGCCCATCGAGACGCCGTTTCACGATGTCTCATCGCCCGCGCTCAAGGAGTCCATGAAGAGCCAGATACCGATGGGACGCTTCGGCTCGCCGGAGGAAATCGCCGAGCTGGTTCTCTTTCTGTGCTCGGACGCCTGCGAGTTCATGACGGCGGACACCGTTCTGGTGAACGGCGGCGGGGGCTGGAAGTAGCGCGCGCCGCCGCGAGAGAGAGGGCTATTTTCTCGAAAAAAGATTCAGCAACAGCGTCAGCAGAACGCTGATGACGATGCAGGTCACAACCGGGAAGGAGAAGCTCCAGTTCTTCCCGCGCAGGTGAATGTCGCCCGGCAGCTTTCCCAGAAGCGGAATTTTCGGCGCGACGAGAAGCGCGACGCCCAGGCCCGCCAGAACCAGGCCGAGCAGAATCAGCGTTTTCGCAAAGCCGCCGAAAGGCTCCATCCCGAAAACCCCTCCCTCTCAGGGTTCAGCGGATTCGCCGGCTTCCGGGTTCCCGGCGGCCTCCCAGAGGGCACGCTGGGCGCCCCTGGGCGGCGCGATTCCCAGATGCGCGCAGGCGGCCGGCGAGGCGCGCCGCCCGCCGCGCGTGCGCTGCGCGAACCCCGCTCGCAGGAGGAAAGGCTCCACCATGTCCACGAGGGTGTCGGATTCCTCGTTCATGGTGGCGGCGATGGCCTCCACGCCCACGGGGCCGCCGCCGTATTGCTCGATGATCGTCCGCAGGTATTTTCTGTCCAGCCCGTCGAGGCCGGCCTCGTCCACCCCCTCCATGGCGAGCGCCTCGCGCGTGGCGGCGAGGCTCACGGCGCCGTCGCCGCGCGCCTGGCTGAAGTCGCGCGCCCAGAGGAGGAGCCGGTTCGCCGTCCGGGGCGTGCCCCGGCTTCTGCGGGCGAGCTCGCGCGCCGCCTCCTTCTCGATGGGCGCCTCCAGGCGCGCCGCGCTTCGCAGCAGGATGCGCTCGAGCTCCTCTTCGGAATAGAAATCCACGTGATAGATGAGGTAGAAGCGCTCCCTCAGGGCGGCGGTCAGGGCTCCGGGGCGCGTCGTGGCGCCGATGGCCGTGAACATCTTGAGGGGGAAGTTGATGGTGCGGGCCATGGGGCCCTGATCGACCACGAAGTCCACGCGGTAGTCCTCCATCGCGGGATAGAGGAACTCCTCCACCGCGCTCGGCATCCGGTGAATCTCGTCGATGAAGAGCGCGTCGCCGCGCTGAAGGCCGGTGATGATGCCCATGAGGTCGGCCGGCCTGGAGAGCGAGGGGCCGGAGGTCTTGACGAGGCGCGCGCCCGTCTCCTCGGCGATGATGTGGGAGAGCGTCGTCTTCCCCAGCCCCGGCGGCCCGTGGAAGAGAACGTGGCCCAGAGGCTCCCCCCGCTTTCCGGAGGCTTCGAGGGCGATCCGCAGCTTCGCCACCAGTTCGGTCTGCCCCACGTATTCGGCGAGCCTCTTCGGGCGAAGCGAGGTGAAGGTCTGCTCTTCCGCCGGGCTGCCCGCCTTCGCGCTCACGCGCCGCTCGATGACCATGTTTTCTCCCGCCTCCTACCGGCTCAGCCGGAACACTTCCTGCAGGACGGCCTCGGCCTCCGCGTCCTCCCCCAGGGCGGCGAGGGCGCGCTCCACGAGATTCTCCGCCTCGGGCGTGCGGTATCCCAGCTGCCCCACCAGAACGGCCATGACGTCGCCGCGCGGAGGGGCGGCGCGGGTTCCGTCCGGCGCGGGCGCGGCCTCCCCCGCCAGATTGAGCTCCATGATTTCCTCCCGGATTCGGGCGACCACCTGCTCGGCCTTTTTCTTTCCGATGCCGGGCAGCCTGGTGAGCAGGGCGGCGTTCGCCTCCGCAATGGCCTGGGCGATCCGGAGGGGCGAGAGGCTCAGCGCCCGCATCGCGCTCCGGGGGCTGATGCCGGGCGCCTTGATGAAGCACAGGAAAAACGCCCGCTCCTCCGCCGACAGGAAGCCCGCCAGCCGGGGCAGGAGCTGGCCGGTGGCCACGTTGCCCTCCAGGTAGTGGTAGGTGTGGAGCTCCGCCGCCTCGCGCGCGTCCATGAGCGCCTGAAGCTCGGGGAGGGCGTATCCGCCCACCTGGACTTCGTAGGCGAGGCCGGCCGGGGTCTGGAGGACGGCGCTTTCGCCCGCGACCTCGAGGATTTCCCCGCGGACCCGGCGAATCACGCCCCGCTCCCGACGGCGTGGGCGCTTCTCAGGAGGCTTCTGTCGATGTGGCAGTAGGCCGCGGCGACGGCGTCGGCGAAGTCCTCGGGCTCGGGCGGCTCGGCGAGGCCCAGGCGCTGCTGCGCCATGCGCTGCACCTGCGCCTTCGTGGCGCGCCCGACGCCGACGAGCGATTTCTTGATCTCCGTGGCCGCGTAGCTCTCCACGGCGACGCCGGCCTGCGCGGCGGCGAGGAAGATGACCCCGCGCGCGTGTCCCATGACGATGGAGGTGCGGGGGTGCTTGTAGTGGCTGTAGAGGCTCTCCACCGCCATGGCGTGGGGCTCGCGCGCCCGGAGGACGCAGGCGAGATCCTCGTGCAGCTCGCGCAGGCGCGCCTCGATGGGCGCTCTGGCGTCGCTCTTGAGCACGCCGCCGTCGATGAGGCGCGGCTCGCGCTCCGCATCGTCGAGGGAGAGGACGGCGTAGCCGGTGACGCCGAGGCCTGGGTCCACGCCCATCACGCGAAACGCTGCTTCGGACTGCGGCAAGGGGACGGCTCCGCGGGCGGCGGGCGTTCGGTCTTACGCGGACGCCTTCGCCATCTGCTCTTCGGAGATGTCGAAGTTGGCGCAGACGTTCTGAACGTCGTCGTTTTCCTCGAGCGCCTCCATCAGGCGGAGCATCTGCTCCGCCTCCCTGCCCTCGAGCGCGACCGTCGATTTGGGCAGCATGGCGAGTTCGGCGGATTCAATCGGGACCCCGCCTTTCTCCAGCGCCTCGCGCACGGCCTCGAAGGCCTCCGGCGGGGCGTGAACTTCAAAGAACGCGCCGGCCGGCTCCAGGTCCTCCGCCCCCGCTTCGAGGGCGAGCTCCATGAGCGCCTCCTCGTCCGCCCCTTCCCGCGGAACCAGGAACAGCCCTTTTTTCTCGAAGTTCCACGCCACGGCGTTCGGCTCGGCCATGGCGCCGCTGTTCTTCGTCAGGATGTGGCGGATTTCCGCCCCCGTTCTGTTGCGGTTGTCGGTCAGCACCGAGATGAGAATGGCCACCCCGCTCGGGCCGTAGCCCTCGTAGGCGCATTCCTCGTAGCTCACCCCTTCGAGCTCGCCCGTTCCCTTGGCGATGGCGCGCGCGATGTTCTCCTGGGGCATGTTCGCCCCCTTCGCCGTCTGAATGGCCGTCCTCAGCCGGGGATTGCCGTCGGGGTCGCCTCCGCCGAGCTTGGCGGCGATGGTGATCTCCTTGATGAGCTTGGTGAAAATCTTCCCGCGCTTGGCGTCGAGCGCGCCCTTTTTCCGCTTGATGGTGCTCCACTTGGAATGACCGGACATGGTTTGGCGACTCCCGCGATTCCGTCCCGGCAGCGTTCGTTTTCCCGATGCGTTCTCGCTATAATTTCTAGCACGAGCGCGCCCCGCAGTAAAGACGCCGACGGGGCGGGGAGAGCGGGCGCCGGGAGGCCCTTCGGACGCTTTCCGGCGGGAGCGCGGCGTTGTTTTGCGGCGCACGGCGCGGGAGGGGACGAGCGCTGAACTCCGAGAAAACAAAATCTTCGATGAATCCCGTCGAGCGGGGCGCGCGCACCCTGCGCGTCGAGGCCGAGGCGCTGGCCTCGCTGGTCGAGCGGCTGGATGAGGAATTCGCCAGAGCGGTCGATATCGTGCTACGGTGCCGGGGCAGGGTCGCTGTCACCGGCATGGGCAAAAGCGGGCTGATCGGCCAGAAGATTTCCGCCACCCTCGCCAGCACGGGCACGCCCTCCTATTTTCTCCACCCCGCCGAGGGCGCCCACGGCGATCTGGGCATGGTGACGAAGGACGACGCCGTCGTCGCGCTCTCCTACAGCGGCGAGACGGAGGAGCTGCTGCGCATCCTGCCCGTATTCGCCCGCCTGGGGACGCCCCTCATCGCCATCACCGGCGGGGAGAACTCCACCCTTTGGCGGGAGGCGCAGGCCGTCCTCAACGTGTTCGTGAAGGAGGAGGCCTGCCCGATTCAGCTCGCGCCCACGGCGAGCAGCGCCGCGTCCCTGGCCATGGGCGACGCGCTGGCGATGGCAGTCCTTGAGGCGCGCGGGTTTCAGCCGGAGGATTTCGCCCGCTTTCACCCGGGCGGCGCGCTGGGCAGGAAGCTGGTTCGCGTGCGGGAGCTCATGGTCTCGGGCAGCGGCATCCCGCAGGTGGACGAGGCCGCCCCGCTCGATGAGGTCGTGCGCGAGATGAGCGCGAAGAGGCTGGGCATGACGTGCGTGATGGACGCGGGGGGGGCGCTTGCGGGCGTCATAACGGACGGAGACTTGAGGCGCGCCCTGGAGAGCGTCGGGACGCTGCCCGAGCGCAGGGCGCGGGATTTGATGACGCCCGCGCCCAGGACGATCCGCGAGGACGATATGGCCGCCGGCGCGATTCGGCTGATGGAGGCGAGCGCCATCACCTCCCTTGCGGTCACCGGGGGCGCGGAGGGACGCCTGACGGGCGTCATCCATCTGCACCACCTGCTGCGGGCGGGCGTGGTGTAGGCGCTCCTCCGCTCCGAGGCCGGGGATTCTCCGCGCCGGGCGGTGCGGCCGGCGTCACGGAGGCGGCGCCTCACTTCCAGCCCGACGGCCCGAAAATCAGAAGGGCGAGCCCCGCCGCCGTCATCAGCGCGAGGCCGCCCGCGTAGCCGAGAGCGGGCGGGAGGCGTCCGCGCAGCAGCCTCCCCGCGGCAAAACCGGCGAGGGCGGGCGGAACGCACGCGGCCGAGCGCGCGGCTTCGGCTATGCCCAGCGCGCCCGCGCCGCCCAGCGCGGCCACCTGAACGACGGCGAACGCCAGCGCGCTCGCGCAGACGAGCCGCATCATCCGGGCGCGGCCGACGCCCGCGCTGTCGAGGTAGATGACGCTCAAGGGGCCTCCGGAGAAGGAAAAGCCGCTCAGGCCGCCGGCGAAAAAGCCGGCGAGCCATGTGAAGAAGGCCTCGTCCCGCGTGTCGAGCTGGATTCTTCGGCGCGAGAGGGCGTGAGCGGCGAAAAGGAGCGCGAGCGCGCCCACCGACCACTTGAGGAACGTGGGCGGACTCGAAACGAGAATCAGGACGCCCAGCGCCGCCCCCGCCGCGCCCGCGCCGAGAAAGGGCGCGAGGCGCCTGAGCGAGGCGGCGGGAACCCCGCCGCCGGCGGCGCGAACGCCCAGCAGGACGAGATTCGGAAGCGAGAGGGCGAGCACGGAATCGCGCACGCCGAGGATGGCGCCGAGCGCGGGCGCGGCCATGAGGCCGAAGTCGAAGCCCGCCGCGCCCTCCATGAGCCCCGCGGCGAAGACGAGAAGCGCGATGTCCCAGGATGGCCACATGGGTTGAGCCGCGTCCGGCTACAGGTTCAGCAGGGCCCGGACGTTTCCGTGCGAGACGTTCTCGTATTCCTCCCGGCTCAGCCCCGATTGTTCGAGCGTCTCGACCGCTTGGACGTCCGTCATGTCGTAGGGCAGGTCCGTCCCCAGTAGCACCCTGTCTCCGCCCATCACGTCCACCAGGAACCGCACGACGGGCGGGTGGAACACCAGCATGTCCAGATAGAAGTTCTCTCTCAGGTAATCGAGCGGCGGGCGCGGGACGCTCCCGCACTCGGGCCGCACCTTCCAGCCGTGCGCGAAGCGGCCGATGAGGTAGGGGACGACTCCCCCGCCGTGCAGGAAGATGAAGCGCAGGTTCGGCAGCCGCTCGAACAGGCCGGAGAAGATCAGGCGGCCGATGCAGTTCGCGCTCTCCGTGGGGAATCCGACAAGGTTGAACAGGTGGTAGTCCCTCATCCGCTCCATGCCCGCCGGGTTCGCCGGATGGACGATGAGGGGAACGTCCAGGGCGGCGGCCGCCTCGTAGAGGGAATAGAAGCTCTCATGGTCGAGATAGCGGCCGTTCACGTTCGTGCCGAGGAAGCCGCCCTTGAGCCCCAGCTGCCCCACGGCGCGCTCGAGCTCTCTCACCGAACGGGAGATGCTCTGCGCGGGCAGGGCGGCTAGGGCGTGAAATTTGTCGGGATGCTCTTCGATGATGCGGGCGTAAGCGTCGTTCGCCGCCTGCGAGAGCTCCTCGCCCAGACCCTCGTCCGCCCAATACACGCCCGGGTTCGAGGAGAAGGAGAGGACGTTCATGTCCAGCCTCATCTCCTCCATCGTCCGGAGCCTGCGCTCGACGTTGACGAAAGGCTCGATGGGCGGGTGCATCGCGCCCTTGATGTCCACGCGGCGCGCCCCCTCCTCGTCCGTGAACAGCCGGACGCCGTAGCGCGGGCCCTCCTTCCCCAGCAGGTCGAAGTATTCTTCCGGGTAAATGTGGCAATGGGCGTCAATGTGCATTCCGGGCGCTCTCCATGGTGCGGCGGGTCGAGCCGGATGGTTAGCATCCGCCGCCGGGCGGTGTCAACGAAGGGCGGCGCGCCCGCGCTCCTCCTCGCGCGTGAAAGGCGCGCGGCGCGGCCCGGTTTTCGGACGCCGGGAGAAGTTCGAGAGGCTCGGCCGCAAGACGAAGAAGAATCAGGGCTTGGCGGCGCGGATGGTCGCGCTTTTCAGCTCCGGCGCGACGTAGGGCTTTCGGTCGAGAATTTTCACGTCGATGAAGCCTGCCTCGCGCAGGCCGGCGACATACTCCTCCTCCCGGATGGCGCCCGCGACGCACGCGCACCAGTCCCCGACGGAGACGGCCTCCGCGCTCTCGCCCGTCCTGATGACGTCCGAGACCACGAAGCGCCCGCCCGGGCGCAGCGCGCGGAACGATTCCCGAAAGACGGCCGGCTTGTCCGGCGAGAGGTTCACCACGCAGTTGCTGATGATGACATCGACGGCGCCGCTTTCAACCGGCATGTTCTCCATCTCGCCCTTCCGGAACGCCGCGTTCGGGACGCCGAGGCTTCGCCGGTTCTTCTCCGCCTTCTCCAGCATGGCGTCCGTCATGTCCAGGCCGATGACGCTCCCCTCCGGCCCCACCGCCTTCGCGGCGAGAAAGCAGTCCAGCCCCGCGCCGCAACCCAGGTCGAGCACCGTCTCGCCCGCCCGCGGCCGCGCCGCCTCGATGGGATTTCCGCATCCCGCGTTGGCGCTCAGGACGTCTTCGGGAACCTCCCGGACGGCCTCCTCCCCATAGCCGATGGAGCAGGCGTTCGCGGCGCCCGCGACCATTCCGGAATGCGGCTCTCCGCAACAGGAAACTTCCCCTGCGGCGATCCTGGCGTAGAGGTCGCGGACGGCGCTTTTTATCCGCTCGGCGTCGTCCCGGGGCCGCGTGGACATGGATGCGCTCTCCCTGCGGGCGGCGTTTCCGGCGCTTTGGAAAAGACGTCCCAAGCGCGGGCAGGATAGCAGGCGTTGGGGAGAGAGGAAAGGAGCGCCCGCGCGGGGAGGAGGCGCGACGCGAAAGAGAGATTACAGAAGAAGCCGGGCGTTGTATAAAGGAGCGCGACCCATGCTTGGACGCGCGCGGGAGGCCGCTTCCGCGCGGGCCTTTTTCCGGATTGGCGCCGCTTCCTTTTCCCGTGGCGGGACATGGCCGAGACACAGAAGGAAATCTATCTGATCGACGGCTCGGGCTACATGTTCCGCGCCTACTACGCCATGATGCGCCAGCGCCTCTCGAACTCGAAGGGGACGCCCACGGGCGCGACCCTGGCGTTCGCGCGAATGCTTTTGAAGGTGATACGCGAGCGCGCTCCCGAATACGTCGCCGTCGCCTTCGATCGCCCCGAACCCACCTTTCGCCACGAGCTCTACCCCGACTACAAGGCGAACAGGGACGCCGCGCCCGAGGATCTGGTCGAGCAGATTCCCTACATGCGCCGCGTCGTCGAGGCGCTGCGGATTCCGCTTCTCGCCCGCGCGGGCGCCGAGGCCGACGACATCATCGGCACGCTCGCCGCGCGCGCGGAGGAGGAGGGCTTTCGGGTCGTCCTGGTCACGGCCGACAAGGACTTCGCCCAGCTGGTATCCGAAAGCGCGCGCATCTGGGATCCGATGAAGGACGAGGAGATGGGCCCCGCCGAGGTCGAGGCGAAATGGGGCGTGCCGCCGGATAAATTCGTAGACGTTCAGGCGCTCATGGGAGATTCCACGGACAACGTGCCGGGCGTGCCGGGAATCGGGGAGAAGACCGCCGTCGCGCTGATTCAGCAGTTTGGCGGCCTCGAGGAGGTTCTTGGCTCGCCGGAGCAAATCCAGCGGCCCAAGCAGCGCGAGAGCATCGAGGAAAACGCGGAGCTGGCGAGGCTCTCCCGCGAGCTTTGCGCCATCAGGCGCGATCTGCCCCTTGAAGGCGATCTGGAGTCCTGCCGCCTGGGCGCCGCCGACTTCGAGGCGGCCCGCAAACTCTTCCTCGATGAGCTGGAGTTCAGGAACATCCTCAAGGATCTTCCGGGATACGACGCGGCCATGCACGCGCGGGACGCGCCCGCCTCCGCCGCGGATGAGCGCGACTATAGAATCGTCCGCTCCATGAAGGAGCTCAAGGCGGTGCGCCGGGAGCTCGAGAAGGCGGGGCGCTTCGCCTTCGACCTCGAGACCACCTCGCTCGACCCCATGCGGGCGCGCATCGTGGGGATGAGCTTCTCCGCGCGCGCGGGGCGGGCGTTCTACGTTCCCGTGGGACACGAAACGGTGGATTCCGGCCCCCAGCTCGCGCCCGAAGACGCCCTGGGGGAGGTCTCCGACCTGCTGGAATCGCCCGAAATCGAAAAAATCGGACAGAACGTCAAATACGACATCGCGGTGCTCCAGGGGGCCGGCCGCGCCGTTCGCGGGCCCCTGTTCGACACCATGCTCGCCTCCTATCTTCTGCGCTCCGGCCGCGCGAGCGAGGGGCTGGATCATACGAGTCATGGAATCGATCACCTCGCGCGCGAGTTCTTCGGAATCGCGACCATCAAATACGCCGACCTCTGCGGCCGGGGCGCGAAGGAGATACCCTTCTCGCAGGTGCCCGTCGAGGCGGCGGCGCCCTACGCCTGCCAGGACGCGGACCTCGCCTGGCGCCTCGCTGAGGCGATGGCGCCGCAGCTGCGCGGCGCCGGGCTGATGAGCCTGTTCGAGGAGCTGGAAATCCCCCTCCTGCGCGTTCTGCTCGACATGGAGCGCGCGGGCGTGCGGCTGGATCAGCGCTTCCTCCAGGACATGGGCAAGGAGCTCGAGGCGCGCCTGGACGAGATGCGCGCCCGCATTCACGAGCTGGCGGGGGAGGAGTTCAACGTCAACTCCACCCAGCAGCTGCGCGTCATCCTGTTCGAGAAGCTGGGGCTTCCGGTCGTCAAGAAAACGAAAACAGGCGCCTCCACCGACATCGACGCGCTGGAGAGGCTCGCTCCCCAGCACCCTCTGCCCCAGGAGATTCTGAATTTCCGGCAACTCTCGAAACTCAAGAACACCTACGTCGATACCCTGCCCGAGCTGGTGAACCCGGCCACGGGCCGCATCCACGCCCGCTTCAACCAGACCGTCGCCGCCACGGGCCGGCTGAGCAGCTCCGACCCCAACCTCCAGAACATCCCCATCCGCACGGAGCTCGGCCGCCAGATACGCCGCGCCTTCCTGCCCGAGGAGGGTTGGCGGCTCCTCTCGGCGGACTACAGCCAGATCGAACTGCGGGTTCTCGCGCATTTCACGAACGACCCGGCGCTGGTGGACGCCTTCGCCAGGGGGGAGGACGTTCACGCGACGACCGCCTCGGCCGTCTATGGCGTGGCGCTCGATGCTGTGAGCGCCGAGATGCGCCGCGTCGCCAAGGCGGTGAACTTCGGCATCATCTACGGGCAGGGGGCCTTCGGCCTCTCCCAGGCCATCGGCATTCCCCAGTCGGAGGCGCGCTCGTTCATCGAGACCTACTTCGAGCGCTTCGCCGCCGTGCCCGCCTTCGTGGAGGCGACCATCGAGGAGGGGCGCGCGCGCGGCTGGGTCTCCACCATCATGGGGCGGCGCAGATACCTGCCCGATCTCAACAGCCGAAGCCGCAACGCGAGAAGCGCCGCCGAGCGGCGAGCCGTGAACTCCGTCATCCAGGGCAGCGCGGCCGACATCATCAAACTGGCGATGATCGCCATCGCCGAACGCCTGAAGAAAGAGGAGCGGGAGGCGCGGATGCTCGTGCAGGTGCACGACGAGCTCCTCTTCGAGGCGCCGCCCCGTGAAGTCGAAGTCCTCTCCGCCCTGGTCGGGGAGGAGATGCGGGGCGCGATGCGCCTGCGCGTTCCGCTCGAGGTGGACGTGAGCGCGGGCGAGAACTGGGGCGCGCTGAAGTAGCCGAAGGAGCGGCGCGCGAATCGGGAGCGTCATGGATTTTCCCGCGCGCGCCGCCGCGCCGGAGCTTGCGGACAAAGCGCCGCCTTGCGCGTCCGCGCGACGCCCCCTAGAATCGGATGCGCCGTCCGCCTCCGAAGCCATGGCGCTCGCGCTTTTCGGGAGACCCCCGCTTCCTCATGTCCAGCCTCTACGCCATCGGCGACATTCACGGCCAGCTGCGCATGCTGGAGGCGCTGGTGGAGCGCGTCCCCTTCCGGGAAGAGGATGAAATCGTCTTTCTCGGAGACTTCATCGACCGGGGGCGCGACTCCAGGGGCGTGGTCGAGTTCCTGATGGCGTTCAAGCGCGAATATCCCAAGGCGGTGTGCCTGCGCGGCAACCACGAGGACATGTTGCTGGATTACTTGGCGGGCGGAGGGCGCTATTCTCCGAACATCTATCTGATGAACGGCGGCCTGGAAACCCTCAGAGGCTACGGCGCGTCCCCGCGGGAGGAATTCCGGCTCCCGCCCGCGCACCGGGAGTTCTTCGACGCGCTTCAGTGGACGCACGAGGCGCGGGGCTTCATATTCGTCCACGCGGGCTTGAGGCCGGGCGTTCCCCTCGACCGGCAGGATCCGATGGATCTGGTCTGGATACGCGAGGAGTTCATCGGGGCGAGGCACGATTTCGGCCGGCCCGTCGTCTTCGGCCACACGCCGGGGTGGGAGATAAAAAACGAGCTCCCGCTCTTTCTGGGCATCGACACGCGCGCCGTGACCGGCGGATGCCTCACCTGCGTCCGCCTCGCCGACGATGAGCTCGTGGACTGCCATCAGGTCCTCGCGCGGGAAGTCGAATGAGTTGAACCATCCGTGAGGCGCGAACCCGGCGGAATCCCCGACGAGAAGACGATTCTCGGCCTGCTCGCCAAAGAGGGCAGGCCCATGGCCGCGCGCGAGCTCATCCGCGCCCTCGCCGTCCCCGCGGCTGCGCGCCCTCTTCTCAGAAAGCGCCTGCGCGCCATGGCGGAGGCTGGCGCTCTTCTGCGGGTTCGCGCCCGCTACGCGGCGCCTGGGTCGCTCTCCGTCTTTCGGGGCGTCTTTCGCGGACACCGGCGGGGCTACGGGTTCGTCGCGCCGGAGGCGGCGGACGGGCGGGAACGTCCCCCCGACGTCATGGTCAGAAAAACCCGGACGCGCGGCGCGATGGAAGGGGACGTGGTCTCCGCCAGGGTGGAGAGGACGCACCCCGACGGCAGGCGCGAGGGCGGCGTCCTGGAGGTGCTCGAGCGCGCGCATGAGACCTTGGTGGGCAGGCTTTGCGCGGAGGGCGCGCGCGCCTGGGTGGAGCCCCGGGATGATCGCATCCCCCATCTTGTGCTGCTCGACGCCGGGGCGCGCGGGGGCGCCAAGCGGGGCGAATGGGTGGAGGTCGCCATAAGCCGGCATCCAACAGAAAGAACGCCGGCCAGGGGGCGCGTTCTCCGATCCTTCGGCTATCCCGACGACCCGGCCGCCGAGCAGAGGGCGGCGCTCGCCCGACGCGGGATGCGCGAGGAATTTCCCCGGGAGGCGCTGGAGGAGGCGATGCGGGAGCGCCCGCCGGGGGAGGACGAGCCCTTCCCGGAGGGGGTGGAGGATTTTCAGGAGCTTCGCGTCTTCGCCATCGACCCCTTCGACGCGCGCGACCGGGACGACGCGGTCTCCATCGAGAAGCTGGAGCGGGGCGGCCGCCGCCTCGGGGCGCACGTCGCCGACGTGAGCCATTACGTCCGAGAGGGCGGCGCGATGGACCGGGAGGCGCGCGCCCGGGGCGCGAGCGTCTATTTTCCGGATCGCGCCGTTCCCATGCTGCCGCCCCGCCTCACGGGCGAGGTCTGCTCCCTGGGCGAGGGGGCGGTTCGCCGGACCCTGAGCGTTCTGCTCGATTTCGACCGGCAGGGGAACCAGACGGGGATGCGCCTCGTCCAGGCGCGGATTCGCTCGCGCGCCTCCCTCACCTATCGGGGAACGGCCGCCGTCCTGGAGGGCGCGGAGATTCCCCAAGAGAGCGAGGCGGAGAAGGCCCGCGCCCTCGCCGTCCCGCTCGGGGAGCTGTCAGCCCTCGCGGAGCGGCTCCGCGCGCGGCGCATGGCCGGGGGCAGCCTCGACTTCGACCTGCCCGAGGCGCGCTTCGCGCTCGACGCGGAGGGAATGCCCCTGGGCGTCGGGCGCGAGCCTCGAACCTCCGCCCATCGCCTGATCGAGGAGTGCATGCTGGCGGCGAACCGGGCGGTGGCCGAGCGTCTCGCCGAGGCGGGCGGCGCGTCCGTCTTTCGCGCGCACGCTCCGCCGGACGAGGAGGATCTGGAGGGCGTTCGCGGGATTCTCTCCGCGCTGGGCATCAAGGCGCCTCCGCTCGCCGCCCTGAAGCGGCCGGGAGGGCTGCAGGAGGTTTTTGACGCCGCACGCGGCACGGACGCGGAGCGCTGCGTGAATTTCGCCGCGCTCAGAAGCATGAAGCTCGCGCGCTACGAAGCCGCCCCCGCCCCGCACTTCGGTCTCGGCTTCGCGCGCTACGCGCATTTCACCTCGCCGATTCGCCGCTATGCGGACATCTGCGTTCACAGAAGGCTCAAAAGGCTCATGCGGGGCGACGCGCGAAAGCCGCCGACCGGGCGAATCGCCGCCCTCTGCCGCGAGATTTCGGAGAAGGACCGCGCGGCGGAGGCCGCCTCGCGCGAGGTGGCGGATTTTATGAAGGCGCTTTTCATGCGGGAGAAGGTCGGCGAGCGCCATCGGGGGCGCGTCTCGGGCGTCGCGCGCTTCGGGGTTTTCGTGGAGCTCGACGAGATTTTCGTGGAGGGCATGGTTCCGCTCGAATCCATGAAGGAGGATTACTATCGCTTCCTTCCCGAGGAATACGCCCTGCTGGGCGAGAGGACGGGCCGGCGGCTTCGTCCGGGCGACACCGTCACGGTTCGGGTGGAAGGCGTCGATCTGGCCGCGCGGCGCGTGACGCTTCAGCTGCTGGCCGGCGGCTCGAGGGAGGCGCGCCGCGGCCCGCCCCCCTCCCGACGCGCGACGCGGCGAAGTCCCGGGGAAAGAAAGCGCCCGCTCCTCCGTCGCCCGAAGGGAGGAAAGCCGGGAGGCGGCGGAAAGAGGCGTCGATGACCCCGATGGCCGCTTCCTCCCCGGAGAAGAAAGGAGCGCCCGACGCGAGGGACGAATTTCGGGGGTGGCGAAAAATCGCGCGAGGGGCTATATTGTCTCCCGATGACGGGAGAGACTCGGGGAGCTGTGCGCTCCTTTTTCTTTTCCCGTCTTTTCGGAGGACGGGGCGATGGCGGGCGGGGTGAAAATCATCGCGGAGAACAGGCGCGCCCGCGCCGATTACGCGATTGACGAGACCTACGAGGCGGGCCTCGTCCTCACGGGCACGGAGGTGAAGGCGCTGCGCGAGGGCCGCGCGAACCTCAAGGAGAGCTACGGCGACATCGTCGGCGGCGAGGCCTGGCTGGTCGATTGCCACATCAGCCCCTACGGGCACGGCAACGTCAACAACCACGAGCCCACGCGCCGCAGAAAGCTGCTGCTCCACAGGCGGGAGATCGGGCGGCTCATCGGCCGCGTGAACGAGAAGGGGATGACGCTCGTGCCGATGAAGATGTATTTCTCCCGCGGCCGCGCCAAACTGGAAATCGGCGTGGGCAGGGGCAAGAAGCGCCACGACCGCCGGGAGGAGCTGAAAAAGCGAGCGGCCGAGCGCGAGATCGAGCGCGCCCTCCGGGAGCGGAACCGCGCCTGACGGGCGCCTTGGGAGGATGCGCGGCTTTTCCGTCCCGCTGAGCGGGGCGGCGACAGGATATGCGAATCGGCCCGGGGCGCAGGATCGCCGCCCCGGGCCGGCGTTCATCTTTCATGGGGGCGATCCGGTTTCGACGGGAGGATTTGAAGTCTGAGCCGCGCGCCGGGGACGCCACTTGGCCCCGTCATCAATGTGGCGAATCACACCAGCCGACAACGAGCTGGCTCTCGCTGCCTAGACGCTAGCGAGCGCTTCCCCTCGCCTCGTCCGCGGGCGGGGAGCGGAGCGTCATGAAGCGGACTAGCCGAACCGGGCTTCTGTCCGCAGCCCGATAGGCGAACCTCAATCGGACTAGCGCGGAGGAAGGCCCGCCGGCGGGCCTGAAACCGGGCGAAGCCTTCACCGCCGGCTACGCGCGTAGACGCTCACGACGGAAGCCTTTCGGACGCGGGTTCGATTCCCGCCGCCTCCACCAGAACCATCCATCCCTGCGGATGGCGGAAGTGAACCGCCTTTTCCGCCCTCGGGGCGTTCCCGCTCGGCAAGCGCGGGCGGGGCTCTCGAAGACGCGCGCGCCCTCTCCCCCCGCCTCGCCTTTCCATTCGGGGCGGACGCCGCCGCTTTCCCCGACAAAACAGCCTCTTTTTTCCCGAAGCGGCGTTGGCGGCGGGAATTTGCGCCGCGGCGCGCGGGGGGATTACAATGGATTCGCTCGACGTGATTCGACCTGGGGTCCGGGCTTCCGCGGGAGGATGAAGAGCGTGGCGCATCTGGTGGAAGAGCGAAGGGCGGCGGTCGCCGCCGAGACGCCGACCGAGCCGAGACGCCGCTACCTGAACCGGGAGCTCTCCTGGCTCGCCTTCAACTGGCGCGTGCTCGCCGAGGCGAGCAACCGCCGGCATCCCCCGCTCGAGCGGCTGCGCTTCCTCTCCATTTCGGCGAGCAACCTCGATGAGTTCTTCATGGTGCGGCTGGCGGGCCTCAAGGGGCAGGTGGCGAACGGGGTCACCCAGAGAAGCCTGGACGGCCGGACGCCCGCCGAGCAGCTGGCCGAAGTCGCCCGGGAGAGCGCGCGGCTGATTCGGGAGCAGGAGGCGGCGTGGACGAGCCTGCGGGCGGAGCTCGCCGGAGCCGGCATCTCGGTGGTCTCGGCGGAGGAGCTGAGCCCCGGGGACGTGGAGTGGCTCGGCGACTACTTCCTTCGCCAGGTCTTTCCCGTGCTGACGCCTCTCGCCATCGATCCGGCGCACCCGTTTCCGTTCATCGCCAATCGAGGCTTCGGCCTCGCGCTCGAACTCGAAGCCATCGACGGCGCGCGCGCGATGCGGGCGCTGGTTCCGCTGCCCGATCAGGCGCCCCGCTTCACCCGTCTGCCGGGCGAGGAGATACGCTTCATCGCCCTGGAGAGCCTCGCCCGGCTGTTCATCGACGACCTGTTCCCCGGCTACCGGATCGTCGGCAGCGGCGTGTTCCGCCTGATCCGGGACAGCGACATCGAATACGAGGAGGAGGCGGAGGACCTCGTCCTGCTGTTCGAGGCGATGCTGCGCCGGCGGCGGCTCGGCGGCGTGGTGCGCCTGAGCCTGAGCGCGGACATGCCCGCCTCGCTGCGCGCGCTGGTGATCAACGAGTTCGACGCCCAGCCGGAGGACATCGTGGAGCTGACCGGCATGGTCGGCATGGCGCAGCTGGGCGAGCTGATCGACTGCGGACGGGAGGATTTGACGTTCCCGGACTACCGGGCGCGCTTTCCCGAGCGCATCCGAGAATACGACAACGACTGCTTCGCGGCGATTCGCCACAAGGACATCGTCGTCCATCACCCCTACGAGAGCTTCGACGTGGTGGTGCAGTTTCTCGAGCAGGCGGCGGCCGACGCGAGCGTGCTGGCCATCAAGCAGACGCTGTATCGGACGACCGCCGAGTCGCCCATCGTCAAGGCGCTCATCGCGGCGGCGGAGTCGGGCAAGTCGGTCACCGCGCTGGTCGAGCTCAAGGCGCGGTTCGACGAGGAGGCCAACCTCAAGCTCTCGCGGTCGCTCGAGCGCGCGGGCGTCCACGTGGTCTATGGCTTCATGAAGCTCAAGACGCACGCCAAGGTAACCTGCGTCGTGCGCCGGGAGGGCGACGGCCTGCGAAGCTACGTGCATTTCGGCACGGGCAACTACCATCCGGTCACCGCGCGAATCTACACCGACCTCTCTTTCTTCACGTGCGACGCGCGCCTCGCCCGCGACGCCGCGCGGGTGTTCAACTTCACCACCGGCTACGCGGAGCCGCGCAGCTTCGAGCGCGTCGCCGTGGCGCCCTCGGGGCTGCGCCATTCGGTGCTGGCGCTGATCGACGAGGAAATCGCCAACGCCGAGGCCGGACGCCCCGCCGCCGTCTGGGCGAAGATGAACTCGCTGGTGGACGGCGCGGTCATCGACAGGCTCTACGAGGCGAGCGCGGCGGGCGTGCAGATCGACCTGGTGGTGCGCGGGGTGTGCTGCCTGCGTCCGGGGGTGCCGGGGCTGTCCGACAACATCCGGGTCAAGAGCATCATCGGGCGCTTTCTCGAGCACTCGCGCGTTGTCTGCTTCGCCAACGGCCGCCCGCTGCCCTCGCCCCGCGCAAAGGTGTTCATCACCTCGGCGGACTGGATGCCGCGCAACTTCGACCGCCGCTGCGAGGTGCTGGTGCCGATAGAGAACGAAACCGTGCATCAGCAGGTGCTCGAGCAGATCATGGTGGCCAACTTCAAGGACGACGCGCAGAGCTGGAGCATGGCCGGCGACGGGAGCTACGACCGCGTTCCGCCCGGCGAGGAAGGCTTCGCCGCCCACACCTATTTCATGACCAACCCGAGCCTGTCCGGCCGCGGAAGCGCGCTGAGGCGGGCCGGGGGGCCGGCGAGGCTGCGGATTGCGGAAGACGGCTGAGCGGTCGCGCCCGACGGCCGCGGCGGCCGGCGTCGGCGAGCGGTACGGCGTCATCGACATCGGGTCGAACTCGATTCGCCTGGTCGTGTTCGACGGGCTGCGGCGCGCCCCCCTCCCCCTGTTCGACGAAAGAGTCATGTGCGGCCTGGGCCGGGGCCTGGGCGAGTCCGGCCGGCTCGATCCGGAGGGTGTCGAGCGGGCCCTCGCCAGCCTCGATCGCTTCGGGGCGCTGCTGCGGACGATGGGCGCGGAGCGCTTCGACGCCGTCGCCACGGCGGCCGTGCGCGAGGCGGAGGACGGCGGCGCGTTCGTCGCCGAGGTCGAGCGGCGGTGCGGCTTTCGCGTCCGCGCGCTCTCGGGCGCCGAGGAGGCGGAGACGGCCGCCCTCGGCGTGCTGAGCGGAATGCCCGGGGCGGACGGGCTGATGGGCGATCTGGGGGGCGGCAGCCTTGAACTGGCGCGCCTGGTCGGGGGCGCCGCCGCCGAACGCGCGACGCTTCCTCTGGGGCCGCTCAGCCTGTTTGCCGCGGCGGGCGGGCGGCGCGAGCGGGCGCGGGGGATCATCGACGAGGCGCTGGCCGAACTGCCCTGGCTGAAAGAGGCTCGCGGGCGCGCCTTCTACGCCGTCGGCGGCAACTGGCGCGCCCTGGCGCGGGCGCACATGGCGCAGGCGGGCTATCCGCTCAAGATCATTCATCACTACCGGCTGCGCCGGGGCGATCTCGCCGGGGTCGCCGGCCTGCTCGCCCGGCAGAGCGCCGGGTCGCCGGCGGGCGTCGAGGGCGTGTCGAGCCGGCGGGTCGGCCTGCTGCCGCTCGCCGCGCTGGTGATGGATCGCCTGCTGGCCGCCGCCGCCCCGCGCGAGGTCGTCTTCTCCGCGATCGGACTGCGCGAGGGGCTGGCCTACGCGCGCCTGGACGAGCGGCTGAGGGGCGAGGATCCCCTGCTGGCCGCCGCGCGGGACATCGCCGCGCGCGCCTCCCGGTTTCCCGAACGCGGCGCCGAGCTGGAGGAGTGGACGGACGGCCTGTTTCCGGAGGAGACCGCCGGGGAGCGCCGCCTGCGCCGCGCCGCCTGTCTGCTGAGCGACATAGGCTGGCGGACGCATCCGGACTACCGGGCGGCCCACGCCTGCGCGGAGGCGCTGCGCGCGCGCGCCTTGTACGCCAGCCACCAGGAGCGCGCGTTTCTCGCCCTCGCCGTCTTCGGCCGCTATACGAGCCGCGAGACGAGCGGGGAGCTGCGCGCGGTCGAGCGGCTGCTGAGCGGGGAGGCGGCGCAGCGGGCGCGAACCTTGGGCCTGACCCTGCGCCTGGGCGAGACCCTCTGCGGCGGCGCGCCCGGGACGCTGGGCCGCTTCGCGATCGAGCCCGCCCCAAGGCGCGGTCTCCTGAATCTGCGCTGCCGCCCCGGGGACCGCGGCCTGGTGGGGGAGGTCGTCATGCGCCGCTTCAAGGCGCTGGCCGCGCGGATGGAGCTGGCGCCGCGCCTGCGCGTCCGGGGGGAGTGAGGCGGACGCCCGAAGAATGGGAGTCCGCCCGCCGGAGTTTCCCGCCGCGCCTCCGTGCGCTACATTGCAGGCGCATTCCGGGGAGAACAAGACGAAGCCTCATCCACCCGAACGACGGCGCGGGAGTCGCCGGAAAGAAACGAAAGCCATGAAAGTCGCATACGTTTTCGCCACGGATACGGCGGCGACCTACAAGCTCGCCACCATGATTCTGCCCCAGCTCGAGGACGGCTCGCACGGGGCGAGCGTCGTCGGCATGTTCTTCTTCGACGACAACCTCTTCTGCCTGCGGGCGGGCGACCCCGTGGGCGAGCGGCTGGCGAAGGTGGCCGCCGAGCAGAACATCCTTCTCATGATCTGCGATCAGTGCGCCGTGCGGCGGCACCTCGCCGAGGGAACCTTCGAGCAGTGCGGCAAGGGCGAGGTCAAGCCGAAGGGAACCGTCGCCGGGGTGCACGCCGGCTGCTTCCCGCAGCTCTACGCCGCCCTGGCTCCCAATCCGCCGGATCAGGTCATCACGCTTTGAGGGATTGAGGCGTCCCGCCCGCGCTGCGAAAGCGGCGCTCGGGCGGCTTCGGGGAAGCGGGACCCATATATGGGCGTCCCCTCCCCGGCGGCCGCGCCTCAGGACGCCTTGAGGACGCAGTAGCGGTAAAGCTCCATGAGTTGGGAGAGGCCCGCCGCGGCTTCGGGCGCGCGGCGGCGGCCGACGTCGATCATGCTGCCGGATTCGGCCACGGCGAGGCCGTGCCTCTCCTCGAAGACGGCGAGGTCGTCGAAGCCGCTCAGCCACTTCACCCCGAAGGCGCTCTCGAAGAAGTCGGTCGCCTCGGTCACCTTCTCATCGCCCGAGGTCCGGTCGATGACTTTTCGGGAGAAGTAGTCGAAGGCGATGGTCATGGCCGGGAGCCGCGCGCGCAGCCGGGCGAGGAAGTCGTGGATGAGGTCGCGCGGCAGATACATCGTGTTCCCCTCCCACACGAACAGCGTGGGCGCTTCGAGGTCGAAGCCCGCCTCGGCGAGCTTTTCGGGCAGATCGACCTTCAGGTAGTCGCACGGAATCGCCGCGCAGGGCGCCGCGCCGCGCCCCTCCAGCACCTTGCGCTTGAACGCCACGACCGCCGGCTGATCCACGTCGCAGAAGCGCGCCCCCGCCGCGCCGAAGACGTGCGAGCGCATGTCGAAGCCCGCTCCCAGCGAGACGATCTGCCGCGCGCCCCCGGCGATTTCGCGCTCGACGATCTCGTTCATCGCGCAGACCCGGTAGCGCACCAGCTCCCGCGAGGGCGGATAGACGCGGATCAGCTCGCGCACCTTCTCCTCCACCTCGTCGTTCACGAACCACGCCGCGTAGGGGTCGTCGAAGAGCCTGCGCTCCTCGCCGCCCTCCATCGCCCTCATGCAGGAGATGACGAACGCGGTCGCGCCGATTTCGTTGATGTCCATCCATGAGCCTCCCCGGGATGTCGGACGGCCTCTCCCGCCGCGCGGGGATGATAGCCGAATGCGCCCGCCGCGGGCAATCCGCCCGGAGGGGGCGCGGGTCGAGGAACTTCGCCGGAAGCTCCCGGCCGGGGACATCCTCGCCGACTCCGCCCCGCCCCGCCGGGGGGCGCTCTTCGGGGGTTGACTCAGGCGGCCGCGCGCGGATGCGGGCAGATGCGGGCAAACGCCGCGGCCGCGTGAAATGACCTCTCCGGGAGCCTCTTGATCCATATAATCCGTTTATTTTCAATGACTTGATATTTTTTCCGCGCTCCGAAGGGTCTTGAATTTGTCGAAAAAAGGCGTGAATTTGCGGGATAAGGCCGTGAATTTGTCGGATTTTGTCGAAAACGGAATCGTTTTCATCATGGCGCGAACGGAGCGCGCGCGTCGCGCCTGAAACGCGCAGGGGCGACCCTTCATCGGGGCAGCCCCACGATTCGCGAATCGCCCGTCGCCGGACGACAACCCCCGGATTCCGCAATCTTGCCTCCTCGCCGAGATTGACGACGCGGGAACGGCGCGGGACGAAAAACGCCCTGACCCACGCCTTCGCCTTCGTCATCATCCGCTTCCCGAAGTCCATGCGTTCGCCTCCTCCCTCTCGCGGCGGATTCTCGCGCATTCTCGGGGAAGCCCGACAGGCGCAAATGCGGGCAAATGCGCGATCGATTCCGACGGGGCGGAGGAATCGTCCCGGCGGGGCGGTCATAAACCAAACCCTGGATTCCGGCCTTCGCCGGAATGACGACGGAAGGACGCGGGGCGGACAACCACCGGTGGTTGTCCCTGCGGGCCGCGGCATCGCCGACCCGCGGAACGGGGCGCAAGAATGCGCCCCCTACGGGCGGCGGCGATTTTGATTTTGCGTAGGGGACGCATATATGCGTCCCGCCCGGCGTTCGGCGGGAGACATGGGTTTCATGTTTTCGTAGGGGCGGTTCACGAACGACCCCTACGGGATTTTCATCCGGCGGAGGAGTGCCGCGGGGGTTGTCCCCACGGCAAGCCCCTCGCTCCTAGAATTGCGCGCTCAGGCTCACCGCGGCGCCGTATTCCTTCGTCCCGCTCCCGCTCGCCTCGTAGTGGCCGGAGAGGGTGAGCGCCGCGCTCCCGCCCAGGGGGAGGGCGCCGCCGACGCCCAGCCGCAGCGTGGTCGAGGCGCTTTCCGTGTCGAGCCCGGCGTCGCCGACCTCCACGCTCGTCTCGTCGGAGAACTCCTGCTCGAGGTCCGCCGAGGCGAAAAGGCGGCCCCCCTCGCCCGCGCCCGTCTCCAGGGTGAAGCCGGCCCGCGCCCGCGCGCTCCACGCCTTCTCCACCGAGACCCGCGCGGCGGAGCCGACCGAATCCGTGAAGTCGCCCAGGTCCGCGTTCGACCAGACGAGCCCCAGGCGCGGGGTGACGGCGAGGGCGCCCTCCATAAAGGACGCCCGGCGGCCGATCTCGACCCCCAGCGCGAAGCCCTTGCCGCTCGCGTCCTTCTCCAGCTTGCCGCTGACGGACGAGTCGAACTCCGCGTCGAACCAGGTCGCCTGCCCGGAGAAGTCCAGGTGAAAGCCGCCCCAGAGCCAGGTGGCCGAGGCGCCCGCGCCCATTCCGCTCACGGCCATCTCGCCCACGGCGTCCATCTCCGCCTTGCCCTTGAGAAAGTGGGCCGAGAGGCCGAAGCGCGCCCCCGCGCCCTCGAAGTCGAATCCCGCGCGCCCGCCGGCGACGTCGTAGTCGTAGGCGAGCCTCTCGCTCCCTGCGACCGAATCCGCCGCGTCGGCCGTCCATTCGCCCTGCGCCGCCTCCACACGCCCCCAGACGCCGTTCGACCCCCGCGGGGCGGCCATCCGCTCGGCGTAGGCGGGAAGCCGGTTCAGCGCCAGAAGGAGGGAGGGCAGCGCCTCGTAGAGCTCGCAACGCCTGTCCGTCGCCATGCCGCAGTCGAACCGGGAGACCAGAAGCTCGTCGAGCGCCGGCGCGCCCCCGGCGTCGAGCGGCACGGGCTGGAGATGGCCGGTGGCGAACCCGTCCCGGGTCTCGGAGACGACCAGGCTGATCTCCCCGCCCTCGCCGCCGATGCCGCCCCCCACCCGGGCGACCGCCGCGCGGGCGACCTCCTGGGTGAGACCGCCCGAGGCTTGAACCACGATCTTCGTGGGCGCGTCGCCCCGAATCGCCATCTCCGCCCCGTTCGCCTCCACCGAGCCGGTGAGGCCGATGGTCACCGTCCCCCCGCCCGTCAGGTGAACCGCCGCCGGCGCGCCCGCCCCGCCCCGGACCGTCCCGCGAATGACGATGATCGCCCGGCCCGGATCGTTCACCAGAACCGCCCGGCCCGAGGCGCCCGCGAGAACCTCGCCCGTCCCGCCCACCAGCAGCGTCCCGCCGCCCGAGAGATGAACGGCCGCGTCGGAGCCGCCCCGCACCACGCCGTGAACTGCCACGAACTGCCGGCGCAGGTTCTTCTCGTCCGCCGTCAGACCCAGCGCGCGGCCCGCGGGCTCGTCCCGCCCCAGGCGGCCCAGACCCGCGCCCGAGACGAAGACGCCCGCCCGCTCCCCCGCTATCTCCGCGCCCTTGGAGACGTTCACCATGATCGCGCCGTTGCCGTCATGCTCAAGGACGTAGCGCGCGTGAACCCCGTCGCCCCCGGACGTGATGGAGCCCCCGGTCACGTCCACGCGGACGTCGCCCGCGTTGTAGCTGGCCGCGCGCCGCCGCACCTCGTCCTTCCAGGCGTCCGTATAGACAGTCGGAAGCGCGGCGAGGGCGGTATCCAGGTCGCCCCCCGTCAGCGCGGCTTCGAGAACCGTCCGCTCGGCGGCCGAGAGAAGCGCCTGCGCCGCCAGCGTCGCCTTCTGCTGCGTCGTGCGGCTCGCCTCGTCGATGGCGAGGATCGCCGGGTCCCGATCGCCTTCCCGGACGTGATCGGCGATCTCCGCGTGGGAAAGCGCCAGGGCGCGAATCCCCGCGCGGGGAATTTCCAGAATCTCCCCGGCGGCCTCATGCGCCAAGGGGGAGGCGTCCGTCGGCGCCCAGCCGCGCTTGCGCAGAAGGTTCCGCGCCTCCGCCTTCCAGGCATCGTCGTAGTCCGCGGGAAGGGCGTCGAGCGCCGTATCCAGCGCGTCGGAATCCCCCGCCTCGACCGCCGAGAGGACGGACTGCTCCGCCGCCGAGAGCGTCCCGTCCTCCCCCGCCACCTTGGCTCTTATGAAGGTGTCCGTCACGCCCGCGCCGACGGTGACGTCCCCGCTCGATATGACGTGAATCATCGGCGCCGTCCGGCTCGCGTCGTCCGCCGTTTGGGTCCCCTCCCCGAAGGTGGAGCCGCTCGAACGCGCCGCCCAGGCGAGAACGCCGACCTCCCGCGCCTCCACCGCGCCCCCGTTCGTGACGAGGAGGCGGCCGGCCGCGTTCGCGTCGCTCGTCAGGCGCCCCTCCGCCCCGATGAAAAACGGCGACACGATCGAGGTCTCCGCGCCCGTCGTCAGCGAAACGGAGCCGAGACCCTCGTGGATTCCGTAAAAGCCCCTCGCGCTCAGACCCTCCGCCGAGACCGAACCCCCGCCAGCCCCGACGGAGACGTCCGCCTCGCTCGCGGCGCGGCGAATATGGCCCCAAACGCCGTGGACGCCGTCGCCCGCCGTCTTGACGGAGACGTCCCTCATATCGACCGCGATGTCGCCGCCCGCGCCCGTCTGGTAGGCGAAGACGCCGTAGGCTCTTGCGCCGGTCGTCTCGACGGTGACGCCGGCCAGATCCATGTCGATTCCGCCCGTGCCCGTTTGGTTGGCCCAGACACCGTAGCTACCCTCGCCCGCCGTCGTGATGGAGCCGCCGGACACATCCATATCGATTCCGCCCGCGGTCACATGGTGGACGAAGACGCCGTGGGCGTAATCGCCCTTCGTTGCGATGGCGACGTCGTTCAGATTGATGGAGACGCGGCCCCTCGCGCCCAAGTACTGGACATAGACGGCTTTGGAGACGATGCCCGCCGTCTTGACGGAGCCGCCGGACAGGGTGATGGCGACATCCGCCTCGCTCGCGGCGTTGCTGATCAGGCTGTAGACGCCGTAGCTGTCGTGACCCTTCGTCACAAGCGAACTGTCCCGAACGTCGATGCTGACGGCGCCCGCGCTCATGCCGCCCTGCGAGCCGAAAATGGCGCGGGCGTGGTTGCCCTCCGTCGTGATTTCGGCGCCGTTCGCGCTGATGGCGACGTCGCCCGAGCCGCCCAGATGGTGGCCCCAGACGCCTTCGGCGACGCGGCCCGCTGTCGTGATGGAGCCACCCACGATATCGATGTCGATGGCGCCCGTCCCCTCATGGCGGCCATAAACGCCGTAGGCTAACCGGCCCGCCGTTGCGATTCCGGCGCCGGTCAGATCGATGTCGATCCCGCCCGTCCCCCGGTGACGGCCATAAACGCCGTAGGCGTTGGCGGCCGACGTCGAGATGGAGGGGTTCATCGCGTCGATGGTGACGTCCTGCGCGGAGCCGCTGGCGCCCTCGCACGCGATTCTCTGGCCCGCCCCCGGCGTGTCGCTGCACACGGCGGTCTGCGCCGCCGCCTCCCCCGCGCAGAGAAGCAGCCCGAGCGCCAGGGCGAGCGCGCCCGCCCGCGCCCTCACGCCGCGCTCCTTCTCATGTCGGTGAGTCGGTGAGTCGGTGAGTCGGTGAGTCGGTGAGTCGGTGAGTCGGTGAGTCGGTGAGTCGGTGAGTCGGTGAGTCGGTGAGTCGGTGAGTCGGTGAGTCGGTGAGTCGGTGAGTCGGTGAGTCGGACGCAGTATGCCGCAGGCTCGCGGCGAAGGCAAACAGCATCGCGGTTCCTCCTCGCGGAAAAGCGGATGATTTTTCATCATCATTATATTTCGGAGAAGGATAGAGAAGCAAGACGCGATTGCCGGGGGGAGGATTCGCCCCGCCGCGCCATTCGGCGGGGTTTTCCGTAGGGGACGCATTCATGCGTCCCGCCCGCATTCAAGGGGCGTTCGCGTCGGAGGCGGCGGGTCGTTCCCGAACGACCCCTACGGGGATGGTCGCGCCCCGGCGGGATGCGGATGCGGCGCGGACAACAACGGGGGATTGTCCCTACGATCCGCCCCGCGTTATCGCCGGGCCCGCAACGGGGCGCAAGAATGCGCCCCCTACGGGGGAGGCGGCAATGGTTTCGTAGGGGCGATTCGTGAACCGCCCGTTTTGAAGGGAAGACAATCGAAACCCTGGATTCCGGCCTTCGCCGGAATGACGGGTTTTGCGGCGGCGCGCGGCGGAGGGGAAATCCTCGTTGCCGTCTCGATGTTGTTCCCTGTCAGATCGAAGGGACGCCGGGGTTGGTCTTTCGCCGTCATTCCGGCGAAGGCCGGAATCCAGAACCGGGGCGCGCGGCGGCAAACGGGCGTTCCCGGCCAATCCATGCGCGGGATTCATGTTTTCGTAGGGGGCGCCCCACAATTCGGGAACCGCCCGTATTCCAAAGACATTCGCATCGGAGGCGGCGGGTCGTTCCCGAACGACCCCTACGGGGATGGTCGCCCATGGAGGGTAATGGGCCGTAGGGACAACCCCCTGTGGTTGTCCCCGCATTCCCGGCGGCTCCGAGGGGCCGGCTCCCCGGTTCATCCCCCGCGCGGGCGCCGCGTCAATAGCGGCGGAAGGGACGCCAGAGGCGGTCCGCCGGGCCGCGCGGGTCGAAGCGGTCTATCGGGTCGCGCGGGTCGAACTCGTCCCCCCAGACGCCGCGCCGGTAGGTCTTGGCGAGGTTCTCCGCCTCTATCAGCTCCTCTCGGTAGCGCACGTTGGGGTGCTTGACGAGGGCGCGGCCCATCCCCCGGAACACCACGAGCGCGTTCACGAGCGCGCCGTCCTTGAGGAAGACGTAGTATTGCGTCTGTCCGTGGTCGTCGATCGGCTTCCTGTCGATTTCGAGGGCGACTTCGCGGTTCTCGATGAGGCGTCTGAGGAAGGCGCGCGCCTGCGCCCAGCCGGGCACGCCGGGGCGGGGGGCGGCCACGCCGATGAGCGAGGAGCGCAGGCCGCCGCCGAGCTGGAAGGTCGCCCCGTCATAGACCTTCGTGACGCGCGCGGCGAGGCGCCTCTCAAGGCGCGCCTCCCCCCCGGAGAGGGCGGGCGGATGCGCGAGGGCGGCGAGGGCGAGCGCGCAGAGGAGCCGGGCGGTTTTCTTCGTCATGGCGTCGCGCACCCCGCGTCCTTTTCGGGTTTCTCCCGGCCCGCGCGGCGCTCCCGCGCGGAGAAGCGCCAGGAGGAGAGGGGCATTGTATGCGGATTCCGCGCCGTTTTTCCACCCGGCGGGGGAGGGGGGCGCCCGCGCCGATTGCGGGGCCGACGGTTTCCAGCAGGGGCGGCGACGGTTTCGTAGGGGCGGCTCGCGAGCCGCCCGCTGCCGCTGGCGGCGCGGGATTGCGCCCGCGTCCATATCGACGACTAGGGCGCGGGAGCGTTCAGCAGCTTCGCCTTGTATTGCGTTTTTCTGAAGCGCTTCCAGGATCTTGCGCACAGACAGCTGGGGTGGATATCCCACCAGTCAGAGGGGAGATGCTTCAGGTTTCTCCGGCCTCTTATCTTGACGGGATACTCCTCCTCCCTCCACGCCTGAACCCAGCGCTTTTCGTTGGTCGTCCGAATGCGCTCTCGAAAATATCTCATGGGCGTCATCCCTCCGGGGGCCGCATCGCCGACGGGCTTCATCGACGAGGGGCGCGGCCGCCGCGCCGCCCGAAATATAGCCGTCCGTCCGCGTTTCGGTCAAGAAAAAACGAAGCGCGAGGCGGCTCCCGGGCAAGATCTCCGCGCGCGAGCCGCGCTCTCGTTGCGGCGCGCGCCCGCTTGCCCCTACAATGCCGCCTCCGGTCATGGAGAGCGGGGGTTCGGGAGGAGCGGGTTCGTGGCGAAGATAGCGGCGCTGCGGGAGGGCGAGCGCTTCGACGCCTTCTTCCGGGTCAGGGAGCGCGAGGCGCGCCTGAGCAGGGCGGGCCGGGAGTATCTCGACCTGGTTCTGGAGGACGCGACGGGCGAGATTCCCGCCAAGGTGTGGGAGCCGGCCGAGCAGGCGGAGGGGCCCGTCGAGGCGGGCGACTTCATCAAGGCGCGGGCGGTGGCGGAGAACTACCGGGGCCGCCGCCAGCTGCGGGTGGAGCGCATCCGCCGGGTGAACGACGCGGATTACGAAGGCGGCTTCCGACCCGAGGACTGCGCGCCGCGCACCCCCTACGACATCGACGTGATGTGGGAGGAGATGCGGCGCGTCGCCGCCGCCCGCCACCCGCTCGTGGCCGCCTATCTGGGCGCGATACTCGACGCCTACGAGGAGAAGTTCCGCGCGTGGCCCGCCTCCCAGCGCATTCACCACCCCTATCTGGGCGGCCTGCTCGAGCACACCCTCTCGGTGACGAAGACCTGCCTCTACTTCGCGGACAAATACGAGGTCTCGAAGGACCTCCTCGTCGCGGGCGCGCTCCTGCACGACGTCGGGAAGCTGGAGGAGCTCTCCGCCGAGGGCGCCACGCGCTACACGACGAAGGGAAGGCTCGTCGGCCACGTGGCGATGGGGCGCGACGTCGTCCGCGAGTGGGCGCGGCGCGAGGGCGTCTTCCCCGAGGGGGAGGGGCTGCCCGAGGATTTTCTGCTGCACCTGGAGCACCTCGTCCTCTCGCACCAGGGGCAGGTCGAGTGGGGGGCGGCGAAGGTTCCCATGTCGGCGGAGGCGCTCCTGCTCCACTACGCCGACGACGTGGACGCCAAGTTCAACCTGCTCAGGCGCGCGGTGGCGGCGGGCGACGGGGATGAGGAGTTCACGAGCGTGAACCGCACCATGGGGCGCGCCTTCTACAAGGGCGGCCCGCCCCTGCCGCCGCGCGAGGCGGAGGATTCCCCCTGACGCGCCGCCGGCGGGGGGATGAGCGGGGGAGGGGAGGCCATGGCCGGGCTCGAGGCGATTCTGAACGAGCGGACGAAGCGCGTCGTGATGCTCGCGGCGGATCACGGCTACTTCCAGGGGCCGACCTCGGGGCTCGAGGAGCCCCGCAAGACCCTGGCGCCCCTGCTTCCCCTCTGCGACGCCGTGAGCCCCTCGAAGGGCGTTTTTCTGCGCTGCTTCCCGCCCGACGGCGCGGCGCCGGTGATTCTCCGCGCCTCGGGCGGAAACGCGGTCGTCTATTCCGACCCGGTGGAGCTCGAGCGCGAGCTGGCGATTCGGGGGGCGGGCGTTGAGGACGCGGCGGGGCGCGAGGCGTTGCGCGAGCGCATCGCCGATGAAATCGCGAACCGCGAGCTCTCGAACGAGGGGCTGACCCTCTCGGCGGCCGAGGCCAGGCGGCTGGGGGCGGCGGGCGTTTCCGTCTCGATCTACGCGGGCGCGCGCTATCAGAGGGAATCCATCCTGAACCTGGCGCGCATGAGCGAGGAGGGGCGCAGGGAGGGCCTGCTCGTCCTGGGCATTACGGCGGTGGGGCGGGAGATGACGCGCGACGCGCGCTATCTGGGGCTGGCCTCGCGCATCGCGGCGGAGCACGGGGCAGACCTCGTGAAGACCTACTTCTGCGAGGGCTTCGAGGAGGTGGCGCGCGGGTGCTTCGTCCCCATCGTCATCGCCGGCGGAAAGAAGATTCCCGAGCGGGAGGCGCTCGCCTTCTGCCGCCGCGCCGTCGACGCGGGGGCGATCGGCGTGGACATGGGCCGCAACATCTTCCAGAGCGCGCGCCCCGCCGCCATGATGCGGGCGGTGCGCGGCGTCGTGCACGAGGACATGACGCCCGACGCGGCCTTCGAGATGTTCGAGGACCTGGGCGCGGATTCCGCCGAGCGGGACGCGCGCGGAAGAGGGGAGTGATGGCCGCGCCGGCGACCATGCGGGCGGCGGTCTATTACCGAAACGACGACGTGCGCGTCGAGGAGATGCCGAAGCCCCGCGCGGGGGCGGGCGAGCTGCTGGTGGAGACGCGGCTGAGCGGCGTCTGCGGAAGCGACGTGATGGAGTGGTATCGGCTCGAAAGCGCCCCGCGCGTGCTGGGCCACGAGGTCGTGGGCGTGATCGCCGAGGCGGGGGCGGGAGTCGCGGATTTTCGCCCCGGGGATCGCGTCTTCGTCACCCATCACGTCCCCTGCGGCGCCTGCGCCCTCTGCCTGCGCGGGGAGCACACCGCCTGCGAGACGCTCAGGCGGACGAATTTCGACCCCGGCGGCTTCGCCGAGTTCATCCGCGCGCCCGCCCTCAACGTCGAGCGCGGGACGCTCCGCCTGCCCGATGACGTCTCCGATGAGGCGGGCGTGTTCATCGAGCCGCTCGGCTGCGTCCTGCGCGGCTGGCGGCGTCTGCGGACGTCGCCGGGCCTCTCCGTTCTCGTGGTGGGAAGCGGGGCGTCGGGGCTGCTCTTCGTCCAGGCGGCGCGCGCCCTGGGCGCGGGGCCCGTCTTCGCGGCGGACGTTCAGCCCCGGCGTCTGGAGGCCGCGGAGAGGTTCGGCGCGCGCGCGCTTCCTCCCGGCGAGGACGCGGCGGAGGCGCTTCGGGAGGCGAACGGGGGGCGTCTGGCGGATCGCGTCGTCCTGTGCGCGGGCGCGCCTGCCGCGCTCGAAGCCGCGCTCGCCTGCGTCGCCCCCTGCGGCGTCCTCCTGCTTTTCGCCCCCGCTCCGCCGGATCATCGCCCTCCGGCGGACTGGAACCGAATCTGGCGCGAGCAGATATCCGTCACGACCACCTACGGCGCGGCCCCGCTCGATTTGCATGAGGCTCTGGCGCTGCTTCGCGCGCGGCGCGTCAGGCCGGAAGGCATGATCACCCACCGGCTTCCGCTCGCGCGCGCCCAGGAGGGCTTTCGCCTCGTCGCCGAGGCGGGGGAGTCGCTCAAGGTGGTGCTTCAGCCGTAGGAGGCGGCCGCGCCGGGCGGCGCGGAGCAATCGAATCTTGCCGTCGGGCGCGAAAGCGGCTAATATCCTCGCGTGAAGTCGAGCGGCGGCCGATACGATCCGGGTTCGCGTTTGCGGAGAGGGGGAGGCGATGAGGACGCGGAAGCGGCGGGACGGCATTGAAAAGAAAAACGGCGCGAAGGATCTCGCGGACGCGCGCGGCGGGGATTTCTTCTCCGACGTTCTCGACATGTATGCCCCGCCAGAATTCATCCGGCTTCGGAAGACGAGCGTTGGCCGCGCCGGCTTCGAGCGCGACAAGGCGGCGATAAGGAGCTACTTCAGAATGGCCAGGGAAAAAGCCGGGTGAGCGAATCGGAAGAAGAAAGGCCCGACGGCCCGCCCGCGCAAAGCGGAGCGGCCACGCCTGAAAAAGAAGTCAGAAAAATCCTCTCGAAACTTCCACGAGACACACCTCCCGACGTCATCGAGGCGATAGCGCAACTGGACTATTCGGGGCCTTTGCCTTTGCCCGCGATGATGCGTGAATACGAAAGCGTGAAGCCCGGTCTGGCCGACCGGATTATGAGGTTGGCCGAGAATGAACAGCAAATCCGCAAGCGTGACAATGGGCGCATTCTCTTCAATGACGGAGTGCGGATCTGGGGAAGCGTCTTTGTTTCGCTCTGCCTCATCGCCGCCGGAGTTTTTTGGGCGTTATCGGCGAACCATGGCTCGGGGGCGTATTGGGCACATCGGGTGCGGTTGCGGGCATTGTAAGGGCTCTTCTCAAGCGCGGTTGAACCGCGTTTCTGAGACCTGCGCGCCCTACTCCTCCACCGGGTGGTAGGTGAGTTCGCCCGCGGGCGGGGCGTCGTCCTCCCCTCCGGCGGTCTCCTCTCCGGCCTCCTCGTCGTAGAGGGCGTCGGGCGGGGCCTCTTCGATGGTTCGCGCCTCCTCCCCGGCGGCGCTTCCGGCTTCCGGGCGCGGCGCGGCCTCGTCCTCGGGCAGGGGCGCCAGGTTCGCCTCCCGGCGGATTCTTTCGGGCAGACCGCTCCACCGCCGCCTCACGCTCGCGTTTCCCACCGCCATGCCGAGCGCCTTTTTCGCGCCGACCAGCACGGCGAGGCGCTTCGCCCGCGTGAGCGCGGTATAGACGAGGTTGCGCTGGAGCATCGGGTAGTGCTGGGTGTGCAGCGGGATGACGACGACGGGATACTCGCTCCCCTGGCTCTTGTGGACGGTGATGGCGTAGGCGTGCGTCACCTCGTCCAGCGCGCCGCGCGCGTATTCCACGACGCCCGAATCGAAGGCCACGCGGACGCTTCCCGCCTCGGGCGAGACGCTCCTGACGACGCCGATGTCGCCGTTGAACACCTCCTTCTCGTAGTTGTTCCGCGCCTGGATGAGCTTGTCGCCCGCGCGGAACGTCCGTCCCCCGCTCTGGAGGGCGCGCGCGCCGCCCGCCGGGTTGAGCGCCTCCTGGAGCCGCGCGTTCAGGCTCTGCACGCCGAGGGCGCCGCGCTGCATGGGCGAGATGACCTGGAGCTCGGCGATGGGATCGACCCCGAACTTCTCCGGAATGCGCGCGCGGCAGAGCTCGATGACGAGGTCCGCGCACCGCTCCGCCTCGGCCTCCTCGATGAAGTAGTAGTCGAGCGGCGCGTCCTCCCGCTCCCCCTTTCCGCTCCGCGGCATCTCGCCCCGGTTCACGCGGTGGGCGTTTTCGACGATGAGGCTCGCCCGCGCCTGGCGGAACACCTCGGTGAGCCGCGCGACGGGGAGGGTCTCGGAATCGATGACGTCGCGCAGCACGTTGCCCGGCCCCACGGAGGGGAGCTGATCCACGTCGCCCACCATGACGAGCGTCGCCTCGTCCGGCACCGCGCGCAGGAGGTGGGCCGTCAGGTGCACGTCGAGCATCGAGGCCTCGTCGATGATCACGACGTCCCCCGTGAGCGGGTTTTCCGCGTCGCGCGTGAAGCCGCCCGCGTGCCACTTGAACTCCAGCAGTCTGTGGATGGTGGCCGCCTCGTGGCCGGTGACCTCCGAGAGGCGCTTGGCCGCCCGGCCCGTGGGCGCGCCCAGGATCACCTCGAGACCGAGCTTCGAGTAGAGGCCGGCGACGGCGCTCACGATGGTCGTCTTCCCCGTGCCGGGGCCTCCCGTCACGACGAGCGCCTTCCGGGTGAGCGCGCCCTCGATGGCCGCGCCCTGATCCTTCGTGGCCATTCCCCCCTCGAGGGCGCGCCGGGCGAGATGCCCCAGACGCTCCGGGATCGTCCCCCCGGGCGCGCCCTGGCCCCGCAGGGCGGCCTCGAGGCGCGCCGCGTCGCGCGGGGCGTTCAGGATGGCGGCGAGGCGGCGGGCGACCTCGCACTCGGCGGCGTGGAGGGGGCGCGCATAGACGCGCTTGTGGGCGGTCGAGGCGACGTTCTCCGCCCGGCTCGCCGATTCGATCACCAGGGCGCCGTCCCTGCCCATGCCGTCCAGGACGGGGGCGAGCGCCTCGGGCGGCGTCTCCAGCATGTCGGCGGCGGTCTCGACCAGATCCGCGTAGGGCGAGAAGCAGTGCCCCTCGCGCTCGGCGAGCTGGTTGAGGGCGTAGATCGCCCCCGCCGCCAGACGCTTGGGCGAGTCCGCGGGAATCCCCAGGTTCCGCGCGATGCGGTCCGCGCTCTTGAAGCCCACCCCGTGAATGTCCGCCGCCAGACGATAGGGGTCCTCGCGCAGAATCCGCGCCGAAGCCTCGCCGTAGGTTCTCAGGATTTTCTCGGAGAGGTGAAGCGGAACGTCGTATTGCTGGAGGAAGAGCATGATTTCCCTGACCTCGCTCTGGCTCTTCCAGCTCTCGACGATGGCCGCCAGCTTCTTCTCGCCCAGGCCGGGAACCTCCTTGAGCCGTTCGGGATGCGCGTCGAGCACGTCGAGGGCGCGCTCGCCGAAGCGCGCCACGATGCGGCGGGCGAGAGCGGGGCCGATGTTCTTCACGATGCCCGAGGCCAGGTATTTCTCGATGCCCTCGACCGTCGTGGGCGGCAGCGGGCTGGCGCGCTCGGCGTGGAACTGGCGGCCGAAGCGGGGGTGCTCCTTCCAGCGGCCCTCGAAGCGGACGCGCTCCCCCTCCCGGATGGCCGAGAGATGCCCCACCACGGCCACGCGCGGGCTGTCCGGGTTGTCCGGCTGGAGGAGGAGGACGGTATAGCCGGTGTCCTCCGCGCGAAAGCGAATTCGCTCGACCGCGCCGGTGAGCTCGAAGCCCTCGCCGGGGAACAGGCCCGTCTGGGGAGGCGCCGCGCCTCTGGCGGGCGCGCCTGCGGGGCGGCGCTTTCCGGGCTTGCGCGTCATGGGTTCTTCCCGGCGGGGCGGGCGGGCGTTCGGGGGCGCGTCAGGGGAGGCCCTCCCCGGCGCGGGCGCTTTTCGCCTCCCGCCAGAGGGCTTCCAGCGCCTCGGGCGGAGCGTCCTCGGGCGAGAGGCCCCGGGCGCGGAGCGCCTCCTCCACGTGGTGAAAGCGCGCGATGAAGCGCGCGGTGCTGGCGCGCGCCGCCCCCTCGGCGCTCACGCCGAGCTTGCGGGCCAGGTTCACCGCCGCGAAGAGGAAGTCCCCCATCTCCGCCTCGACGGCGCCGGGGTCTCTCCCGCGCATCGCCTCTGCGAGCTCCCCCCATTCCTCGGCCACCTTCTCCGCCGCGCCGTCCGCGTCCGGCCAGTCGAAGCCCACGCGCGAGGCCTTTCCCTGGAGCCTCTGGGCGCGCTGGAGGGCGGGCATGGCGGCGGGCACCCCGTCCAGAATCGAGGCGGGGCGCTCCTCCTGATCCGCGCGGGCGTTTCTCTTGCTGATCTCCCAGTTGCGGAGCACCTCGCCGCTGCTCCGCGCCCGCTCGCTCTGGAATACGTGGGGGTGGCGGTCGATCATCTTCTGCGCGAGGGCGCGGGCGGCCTCCTCGGCGTCGAAGAGCCCCCTCTCCTTCGCCAGCTGGCAGTGGAAGAGCACCTGGAGCAGAAGGTCGCCCAGCTCCTCCTTGAGCGTCCCCGCGTCGCCCGACTCGATGGCCTCCATCACCTCGTAGGCCTCCTCGACGAGGAAGGGCTTGAGGGTATGGTGGCTCTGCTCCCTGTCCCAGGGGCATCCGTCGGGCGCTCTGAGGCGGGCCATCACCTCCACCGCGCGCTCGAAGCCGCTTTTCCGCTCGCTCACGGAAGCCTCTCGCGTTTCGGGAATCGGCGTCCGCGCCATTATACGCCGAACGCCCCCGAAGGCAAGGAACGACCGGGCGGGAAGCGTCCCACGATATGGCGTATTTTGACGCCGGAAAGCGCAATATATTGTGGTTTTCGCTTGACAACGCGCCCGACATGGGGGAAATTTCCTTTTTTCTCGCGTGAGGAATCCCCCGTGAGCGAAGCGTCGCGCATACGCATACTCCCCGAGGCGCTGGCGAACCAGATCGCCGCGGGCGAGGTCGTCCAGCGTCCCGCCTCCGTCCTGAAGGAGCTGGTGGAGAACAGCCTCGACGCGGGCGCGGCGAGGGTGGAAATCGACCTGGAAGCCGGCGGCGCCTCGCGCGTTCAGGTGACGGACGACGGCTGCGGCATGAGCGCGGACGACGCGCTTCTGTGCCTGGAGCGCCACGCGACGAGCAAGATCGCCACGGACGCGGACCTGGGCCGCGTCGCCACCCTGGGCTTTCGGGGCGAGGCGCTGCCGAGCATCGCCGCCGTCTCGAGGATGACCATCACCACCAGAAGGCCGGAGGACGCCCTGGGGGCGGAGGTGCGCATCGACGGCGGAACGCTCCGGCGCGCCACCGAGATGGGCGCCCCGCCCGGCACCCGCGTCGAGGCGCGCGCGCTGTTCTACAACCTGCCGGCGCGGCGGAAATTTCTCAAGAGAAAGGAAACCGAGCTCGCCCGCTGCATCGAGGTGGCGAACCAGGCGGCCATGGCGAACCCGGACGTAGCCTTCGCCCTGCGCCACGGGCGAAGGACGCTGCTCGAGCTCGGCGGCTCGGGCGAGGCGATGAGGCGCGCGGCGGAGCTCGTAGGGAAGGCGGCGGCCTCCCAGCTCATGGAGATTCCCCGCGCCTCTTCGGGGAGCATGATCTTCGGCGGCTGGGCGGGGGCGCCGGGCCTGAGCCGCTCCACCCGGGACGCGCAGTATCTCTTCGTGAACGGGCGCCCCATACGGGATCGCCTCTTCGTCCACGCGGCGTATGCGGCCTACCGCAGCTTCATGCCGGTGAAGCGCCACCCGGTGTTCATCCTCTTTCTGGAGATGCCGCCCGAGGACGTGGACGTGAACGTCCATCCCGCCAAGCAGGAGGTGCGCTTCCGCTTCGCCTCGCGCGTGTATGACCTGGTGCGCGAGAGCGTGGCCGCCGTCCTGGGCGCGCCGCCCGAAAGGAGGCGGCGGGCCTTCGCCGGGCAGGGAGCGGCCCCGGGAGGAGGCTTCGCGCCGCCGGCGCGCTCGCCCTCCCTGCTGGGCGGCGGGGGATACTTCGGGAGCTCTTTCGCGGAAGTCCCGCCCGTTCCCGCGCCTTCCGGCGAGCCCCCCCCGCCCGGGGACGCCCCGCGCGCGCCCATCGAGCGAATCCTGGAGCCGCCCCATCCGGCCGATCCCGTCGTCCTCTCGGAGTGCCGCTATCTGGGCCAGTGGGAGGGGTGTTTCCTGCTGTTCGAGGCGCCGCAGGGTCTGGCGCTCGTCGATCAGCACGCCGCGCATGAGCGGGTGCTCTACAACCGCTTCCGCGATCAGTTCCGGGAGGGAAGCGTGGAGAGCCAGACCTGCCTCGCGCCGCAGACCCTGCGGTTGCGGCCCGAGGAGGCGCTGAGCCTGGAGGCGCATCGGGAGGATCTGCTGCGCTCCGGCTTCGAGCTTGAAGACGCGGGGCCCGGCGAATACAGGATTCTCGCCGTGCCCGCGCTTCTGGCGGACAGCGACCCCGCCGGCGCGGCGTGCCAGGTGATCGAGGGGCTGGCGGACCTAGAGCGGCCCGTCAGCTTCGCCGACCTCATCGACGGCATCATCGCGCGGATGAGCTGCCGCGGAGCGGTGAAGGCGGCGCGCCCCATGCGGCCGGAGGAGGTCGCCGCCCTCGTTGCGGAGCTGGAGCGGACGCCGGGCAGGTGGACCTGCCCGCACGGGCGTCCCGTCATGCTGGTGTTGGGCGCGGGTGCCGCGCGAAGCCGCTTTTTGCGCTCCTGAACGAGGCGTCCGCGCCCCGGGGAAGGAAGCGCGCTTGACGCCGGCGCGCGGGCGCGGAACAATGCCGGGACAGCGAGAACCGGGGGGTTCGTCGGGGAGAACCCTTCGGTCGCCGCCTCTCGCGGGGATCATCGGCCGCCGGCCCGGGAGGCGTCCGATACGCCCGCTCTTGTTCCTTCACGGCGCAATCGCGGCGGGCGTTTTCTTTCCTTCGTCCTGATCGCTTTCGCGCCCGCCGCCCGGCGGGGTGCTTTTCGCTTTCTCTCATCCAGGGGAGACGCGGGTCGAGATGCTCAACGCTCCGGTAGAAGAAGCCTATACCTTCGACGACGTGATGCTCCTGCCCGCGCGGTCGGGCGTCCTCCCGAAGGACGTGGATCTCTCCACCGAGCTGTGCGGGGAGATCGAGCTCGGCATCCCCCTGCTGAGCGCGGCCATGGACACGGTCACCGAGTCGGGCCTGGCGATCGCCCTCGCCCAGCAGGGCGGCCTGGGGGTGGTGCACCGCAGCATGTCGATCGAGCGGCAGGCGGCCGAGGTGGATCGCGTCAAGCGCTCGGAGAGCGGCATGGTCGCCCGGCCCATCACGATGCGCCCCGGCCAGAACATACGCGAGGCGCTCGAGGTCATGGAGACCTACCGCATCTCGGGGGTGCCCATCACCGAGGAGGGGCGGCTCGTGGGCATCCTCACGAACCGCGACGTGCGCTTCGAGACCGACCTCGACAAGCCCGTCTCCGCGCTGATGACGAAGGAGAAGCTCGTCACCGCGCCGGAGGGAACCACGCTCGAGGACAGCAAGGGCATCCTGCACCGCCACCGCATCGAGAAGCTCCTCGTCGTGGACGGCGCCTTCCACCTCAAGGGCCTCATCACCCTCAAGGACATCGAGAAGGTGCGCCGCTATCCGCGATCCTCCAAGGACGCCCTGGGCCGCCTGCGCGTGGCGGCGGCGGTGGGCGTCGCCCGGGACATGCGCGAGCGCGTCGGCGCGCTGAGGGAGGCGGGGGCGGACCTCCTCGTCATCGACAGCGCGCACGCCCACTCCGAGCGGGTGCTGGAGGCGGTGGAGGAGATCAAGAGCGGCTGGCCGGACGCGAAGATTCTGGCCGGCAACGTGGCGACCGCCGAGGGGACGCGCGACCTCATCGACCGCGGCGCGGACATGATCAAGGTGGGCATCGGCCCCGGCTCCATCTGCACGACGCGCGTGGTGGCGGGCGTGGGCGTGCCCCAGCTGAGCGCGGTGGCGAACTGCGCGGCGGAGGCCGCCCCGCGCGGCGTCAGGGTCATCTCGGACGGGGGCGTCAAGTATTCGGGCGACATCGTGAAGGCGCTGGCGGCCGGCGCGCACGGCGTGATGGTGGGCAGCCTGCTCGCGGGGGTGGAGGAGAGCCCCGGCGAGCGGGTGCTGTATCAGGGGAGAAGCTACAAGGTCTATCGCGGCATGGGCTCGGTCGGGGCGATGAGCGGCGGCGGGAGCCGGGATCGCTATTTCCAGGACGCGCAGAACGGCAGCGCCTCGCCGGAGGACGAACTCGCCTTCAGCGACTCGAAGCTCGTGCCCGAGGGGGTGGAGGGGCGGGTTCCCTACAAGGGGCCGCTCTCCTCCACCGTCTACCAGCTCATGGGTGGGGTGGCCGCCGGCATGGGCTACACCGGCTGCCGCAGCCTCGGCGAGCTGCGCGAAAAGGCGCGGTTCGTGCGCATCACGCCCGCGGGCCTCACGGAGAGCCACGTGCACGACGTGTTCATCACGCGCGAGTCGCCCAACTACCAGCGCGACTGACTTCACGCGGGCGGGCGCTTTCGCCTGGCCGCCCGCCGCGTTCGCTCAAGCGGCCTGACTCATCGGTGGTCTGATGCGGGATCGGATACTCATCCTCGACTTCGGCTCGCAATACACCCAGCTCATCGCCCGGCGCGTGCGCGAGCTGGGCGTCTATTGCGAGATTCACCCGTGCGGCTCCGACTGGGGCGCGCTGGCGGACGCGGGCGTCCGCGGCGTCATCCTCTCGGGCGGGCCGATGAGCGTATACGAGGAGGGCGCGCCCACGGTGGACGCCGCCCTCCTGCGCGCCGACGTGCCCCTCCTCGGCATCTGCTACGGGATGCAGCTGATGACCCACCTTCTGGGCGGCAGCGTCGGCGCGCGGAGAAAGCGGGAATACGGGCGCGCGGAGCTCGCGGTCGATGAGGCGGCGGGCATCTTCCGCGGCCTCTCGGACGCCGAGACCGTCTGGATGAGCCACGGCGACGCCATAGAAGCCCCGCCGCCCGGCTACAGGCCCCTCGCCCGCTCGAACGGCTCTCCCGTCGCGGCGATGGCCTCCGACGACGGGCGGCGCTACGGCATCCAGTTCCACCCGGAGGTGGCGCACACCCCGCGCGGCAGGGAGATTCTGGAGAATTTCGCGCGCGGGGTCTGCGGGTGCGAAGGGAACTGGACGATGCGCTCCTTCGTCGAGGAGGCGGTGGAGCGCGTCAGGGAGCAGGTGGGCGGGGAGCGCGTGGTGTGCGGCCTCTCGGGCGGGGTGGACTCGGCCGTCGCGGCGACCCTCGTCGAGCGGGCGGTGGGCGAGCGGCTCACCTGCGTCTTCGTGGACAACGGCCTGCTCCGGAAGAACGAGGCGGAGGAGGTGGCGGCCGCGTTCGGCCCGAGGCTCCGCCTGGTATGCGTGGACGCCGGCGCCGAATTCCTGGGCGCGCTGCGCGGCGTCGCGGATCCGGAGGAGAAGCGCAGGCGGGTGGGCGAGACCTTCATCCGCGTGTTCGAGCGCGAGGCGGCGAAGCTGGGCGACGTGAAGTTTCTCGCCCAGGGGACGCTCTACCCCGACGTCATCGAGAGCGTCTCCCTCAAGGGCCCCTCGGCGACCATCAAGACCCACCACAACGTGGGCGGGCTTCCCGAGCGGATGCGCTTCGAGCTCGTGGAGCCCCTGCGCGAGCTCTTCAAGGACGAGGCGCGCGCCGCGGGCGAGGCGCTCGGCCTGCCCCGAGAGATGCTCTGGCGGCACCCGTTTCCCGGCCCCGGCCTCGCCGTGCGCGTGCTGGGCGAGGTGACGGAAGCGCGCGCGGCGACCCTCCGGGAGGCGGACGCCATCTTCATCGAGACGCTCAGGGCGCATGGCTTCTACGACAAGGTCTGGCAGGCGTTCGCCGCGCTGCTGCCCGTGCGCGCCGTGGGGGTGATGGGCGACGCGCGCACCTACGAGAACGCGCTCGCGCTGCGCGCCGTCACCAGCGCGGACGGGATGACGGCGGACTGGGCGCGGCTGCCGCCCGAGCTGCTCGCCGAGGCTTCCTCGCGCATCATCAACGAGGTGCGCGGCGTGAACCGCGTGGCCTACGACGTATCCTCCAAGCCGCCGGGGACGATTGAGTGGGAGTGAGGGGATTGAAATCGGCAAGCGCAAGGCTGGATACTGACGCCCGTCCCTTGCCAGATGGGATAGAATCATCCCGCCGCGCCGTTTGCGAAATTTCGCCGCCGGTTTGAAATTTTCTTTGGGGAGCGTCAATGAGAGCGCATCGCGCATGGAAGGCGTCCGTTTTTCCGCTTCTTCTCGCCGTCTCGCTTCTCCCGGCGGCGGGCGCTCAGGGCGGCGAGGCGGAGCGGCGTCCCGGGCATGAGCCGAAGAAGCCCCGCGCCCACGCCGTGAAGCGGGGCCATGGAAAGATGAAGCATTCCGTAAAAATCGTTCCGGCGGACTTCCCCAACCCCCCGGGCGTGAGGCTGCGTCTGGAGGAGGACGCCCACGCGAAGGGAGCGGTGAACCTGTTTCTGGATTTGAGGAATTTTCGCTTCGCCCCGGCGGAGGTGAACAAAACCTCGAGGATCGGCGAGGGACACGCCCACCTCTACGTCAACGGCGAGAAGCGCCCCCGGCTCTACGGCGCCGCCTATTTCCTCGAAAACCTGCCGAAGGGCAGGGTGAAAATCCGCGTCACGCTGAACACGAACGCCCATGAGGATCTGATCCGCAAGGGGCGACTGATAGAGGACGTCGTGGAATACCGGGTGGAGCACAGGAATTGAGCGGACGCGCGGCGCCCTCAAGCCCGCCCGCGTGAGGCGGAAATGGCCCGCTCGCTCAGGAGGCGCTTGGGATTCATCGTCAAGCGCTGGCATTCCAGGCTCACGACCCTCATAAGCGGGCGTTCGGCGGTCGCCATTCTTACCGAAGGAAGCAACGGGCGGCTTCTCGTCGCGCCGGACGACTCGGGCGTCGGATACGCGCTCAGGACGAAGGGGGAATACGGAGCGCGCGAGCTCGAGAGAATTTGCGGGCTTCTGTCGCCGGACTCCCACGTTCTCTTCATCGGCGCGCACGTGGGCGCCCTGGCCATACCGGTTTCCAGAAAATGCGCGCGCGTCACGGCGATTGAGGCCAACCCGGACACATTCGCCCTGCTGGAGGCCAACGCGCGGATGAACGGCTGCGCCAACGTGCGGCTGCTGAATTTCGCCGCCGGCGAGCGGCGCGGCAAGGCGCGCTTCCTGAAAAGCAGGGTGAACTCCGGGGGCTCGAAGCGGGAGCCGCTGGTTTTCAGAAAAATGTATTATTATGACGACCCGAAGGTCGTCGAGACGCCCGTGAGAGTCCTGGACGAGGAACTGGAGGATGCTTTCTCCCTGGTGGTCATGGACATAGAGGGCTCGGAGTATTTCGCGCTCTCGGGGATGCGAAGGATTCTGGAGAGTGCGGAGGCGCTGATTACGGAGTTCGTCCCGCGTCACTTGAGGGACGTCGCCGGGGTCGGCGTGGAGGAGTTTCTGGAGAAGGTCGGCCCCTCCTTCGACAGGCTGACCATCCCCTCGCTGGGAATCTCCGTCGGCAGGGAGGGCTTCGCCCCGACCCTCGATCGGATGTTCGAGGGCGGCGAGGAGGACGAGGGCGTCATTTTTGAAAAATCCCGGACGGCGGCGCGGGGCGCCGCCCGCGGAGGGGAGGCGGAATCTTGATCGTATGGGCGCATTTCCTGACGGCGGCGGCGGCGGTCGTCCTGGGCCTCGTCAATCTGGCCTCGGCGAAGGGAACGCCCAGGCACCGCTTCATCGGCTGGTGCTGGATGGGCGTCATGACGTTCGTCACGGTCTCCTCGTTCTGGATCAGGGAGCTGAACGACGGCGACTTCAGCTGGATACACCTGCTCACGATATGGACGATGATTTCCATGGCCGCCGCCATCCTCTCCATCAGGCGCGGCAGGGTGCGCGTGCACGCCCTGTTCATGGCGGGAACGATGATAGGCGCCCTCGTCGCCGGCGCACTCGCCATGATGCCCGGCCGCTTCATCAGCGAGATTCTGGGCTACGCCGGCTGATCGCCGCCGGCGGGGGGCTGAAAAGCGGATCCGGAAGGAAGATTCAAAGCGGCGGGAGCGCATGAAGGCGCGCCCGCGCGAAAAACACCGCCCCGTGGGAGCAGGACATGCCCGCCGAATTCGTTCATCTGCATCTGCACTCCCAATACAGCCTTCTGGACGGCACCACGCGCATCGACGACCTGGTGAGGCGCGCCGCCGAGCTCGGGCAGCCCGCCGTGGCGCTCACCGACCACGGGAACATGTTCGGCGCGGTGAAGTTCCACGAGGCGGCGCGGAGGGCGGGCGTCAAGCCCATCATCGGCTGCGAGGTCTATGTCGCCCCCGGAAGCCGCTTCGAGAAGGGCGGGCGCGCCGGCGGGGGGCGCGCCTACCACATGGTGCTGCTGGCGCAGAACCGGACGGGCTACAACAACCTGTGCGAGCTCGTGACGCGCGGCTTCACCGAGGGGATGTATTATTTCCCGCGGGTGGACCGGGAGCTGCTGGCGAGCCATGCCGAGGGACTCATCTGCACCTCCGCCTGCCTGCGCGGGGAGGTGAACGACCACCTCCTGCACGGCCGCCCGGAGGCGGCGCGCGAGGCGGCGGAGTTCTACAGGGATCTCTTCCCGGGACGCTACTACATCGAGCTCCAGGACCACGGGATGCGGGAGGACAGGGAGGTCATCCCCAGGGCGATCGAGCTGGCGAGGGAGATGGACATCCCCCTCGTCGCCGCCAACGACGTGCACTACCTCGACAAGGGGGATCACGGCGCCCAGGAGGTGCTCATCTGCATCCAGACGGGCAAGACCCTGAACGACCCCAACCGCATGTCGATCAAGAGCGAGGAGTTCTACATGAAGGACGCCGCCGAAATGGAGGCGCTCTTCGGCGAGGTTCCCGAGGCGCTCGCCAACACGCTCGCCGTCGCCGAGCAGTGCGATTTCGAGTTTGAATTCGGCGCGGCGCACTACCCCGACTTCCAGACGCCCGACGGCGCGGGAAAGAAGGAATACCTCGCGCGCGCCGCGGAGGAGGGGCTCGCGCGCAAGCTCGCGCGCTTCGGCGTCAAGGGCGCCGAGGCGGAGCGCTACCGCGAGCGGCTGCGGATGGAGCTCGAGGTCATCAGCGGCCAGAACTACGAGGGCTACTTCCTCATCGTGTCGGACTTCATCCGCCACGCGAAGGAGCGGGGCATCCCCGTGGGGCCGGGGCGGGGGTCGGCGGCGGGCAGCCTCGCCGCCTACGCGCTGGACATCACGGGCATCGACCCCCTGAAATACTCGCTCCTCTTCGAGCGCTTCCTGAACCCCGAGCGCATCAGCCCGCCGGACGTGGACATCGACTTCTGCATGGACAGGCGCGACGAGGTCATCCGCTACGTGCAGGAGAAATACGGACGCGAGAACGTCTGCCAGATCATCACCTTCGGGAGCATGCTGGCGAAGGGCGTCCTGCGCGACGTGGGCCGGGTGATGGACATGCCCTACGGGGAGGTGGACCGCATCGCCAAGCTGGTGCCCAACGAGCTCAAAATCACGCTCGAGGACGCCATGAAGAAGGAGCCGCGCCTGCGCGACACCGTGTCGCGCGACCCCCGGGTGGGCGAGCTGATGGACACGGCGCGGAAGCTCGAGGGCAACATCCGCCACGCGGGAACGCACGCGGCGGGGGTGGTCATCGCTCCCTCGAAGCTCACCGACTTCGCGCCGCTCTACCAGGCCTCGGGCGGCGAGGTGATGACCCAGTTCGACATGAAGGACATCGAGGAGATCGGCCTTCTCAAGATGGACTTTCTGGGCCTCAAGACGCTCACGGCGCTGGACCGCGCCGAGCGCCTCGTGCGCGAGGGCGGCGGCGCGCTCGACATCGAGACGCTCCCCCTCGACGACGCGGCGACCTACCGCCTCCTCGCCGAGGGCAGGACGACCGGCATCTTCCAGCTGGAGAGCCGCGGCATCCGCGAGTATCTGCGGAAGCTCGCGCCCACGACCTTCGAGGACCTGATCGCCATGGTGGCGCTCTACCGCCCCGGCCCGCTCGAGAGCGGCATGGTGGACGCCTTCATCAACCGCAAGCACGGGCGCGCCGAGGTGGACTACGTCTTCGAGGAGCTTCGCCCCATCCTCGAGAGCACCTACGGCGTCATGGTGTATCAGGAGCAGGTCATGCAGATATCGAACGCGCTCGCGGGCTTCTCCATGGGGCGGGCGGACGTGCTCAGGAAGGCGATGGGCAAGAAGAGCCCCGAGCTCATGGCCGAGCAGCGCAGCGACTTCGTGGAGGGCGCCGCCGCGCGGGGGCGCGACAGGAGCAAGGTCGAGTTCCTGTGGGAGCAGATTCAGCAGTTCGCCGGCTACGGCTTCAACAAGAGCCACAGCGCCGCCTACGCCCTCATCGCCTACCGCACGGCCTACATGAAGGCCCACCACCCGCGCGAGTTCATGTCCGCGCTTCTCACGTGCGACCGCGAGAGCGCGGACAAGGTCATCAAGGACATCGCCGAGTGCCGGAGCATGAGCATCTCCGTCCTTCCCCCGGACGTGAACGCCAGCCAGAAGGACTTCACGGTCGAGGCGGAGGCCATCCGCTTCGGGCTGGCGGCCGTCAAGAACGTGGGCGAGGGGCTGGTGGACGCCGTCCTGGCGAGCCGCGGCGAGGACGGCCCCTTCGAGAGCCTGGAGGATTTTTGCCGGCGCGTGGATCACCAGCACCTGAACCGGCGGGCGCTCGAGAGCCTCATCAAGGCGGCGGCCTTCGACTCTTTGGGCATCGGGCGCGCGCAGGCGGTCGCGTCGCTGGACATCGTACTCGAGGCCGCGGTTCGGGAGCAGAAAAGCGCCGCCATGGGGCAGGGAGCCCTCTTCGGGGAGGAGCAGGCGCCCAGGAGCGCGCTGCATCTGCCCGAGGTGGCCGAGTGGGAGCACAGGGAGCGCCTGGCCAGCGAGCGGGAGGTGCTCGGCTTCTACGTGTCGGGGCATCCGCTCGACGACTACCGCGAAGTCATCGAGCGCTTCGCCAACGTCGACGCTACGGGGCTCGCCGAGGCCGCCAACGCGCGCCGGATCAGGATGGCGGGCCTCATCCGCTCCTACCGCCTGCGCACGACGCGCGCGGGCCGGCGCATGGCGAACTTCGTGCTGGAGGATCAGGCGGGCACGGCGGAGATGACGGTGTTTCCCGACGTGTTCGAGAGCTGCCATGAAATTCTGGAGAGCGAGGAGCCCGTTCTCGTCGAGGGCGCCGTCGAGGCCTCCGAGGACGGGACGCAGGTGGTCGCGCGCGCCATCGAGCCCCTCTCGGGCGTGGAGGTCAGCCGCGCGAGCAGGGTGCTGGTCGATCTGGCGCCCGAGTGCCGCGCGCCCAATCGCCTGCAGTCCATCCGCGAGGCGCTGGCCAGGCACCCGGGCAGCTGCGCCGTGCTCTTCACGCTGCGGTTTCCCGACCGGGAGGTGCGCATCGAGGCGGGCCGGGAATACGCGGCGGCGGCGACGGCGGAGCTCACGGCCGAGCTCGGGGAGCTGGCGGGCGCGGGAGCGGTTCATCTTGAGTAGCGGGCCGCCCCTCCGCGCCGCCTTCCTGGGCCGGACGGGGTTCATGGAAGCCTGGGCGCTGCAGAAGCGCCTGTGGGCGTCGCGCGCCGAGGGGCGCCTGCGGGAGGACGCGCTTCTTCTCCTGGAGCACGATCCCGTCCTCACGCTGGGCAGGGGCGGGAGCGAGGAGAACGTGCTGTCGAGGGTCTCTCCCGTCGACGGCGCGGAGGTTCCGCTCGCGCGCGTCAACCGGGGCGGCGAGGTGACCTTTCACGGACCGGGCCAGCTGATGCTCTACGCGATCTGCGATCTCAGGGAGCGCGAGCGCGACGTGCACCTTCATTGCAGGCGGCTGGAGGAGGTCTTCGCGCGCTGCCTCGAGGCCAGGGGCCTGCGCGCGGAAAGGAGGGCGGGCAGCCCGGGCCTGTGGGTGGGCGGCGGGAAGATTCTCTCCCTCGGCGTGGGCGCGAGGCGCTGGGTGACGATGCACGGCGTTTCGTTCAACGCCTCGCCCGATCTCAGATATTTCGGGATGATGCACCCCTGCGGCGAGGTGGGCGGACGCGCGACCTCCCTGGAGAAGCTCCTGGGGGACGCGCCGCCGCTCGCCGAACTCGCGCGGGAGGTGATTCCCCTTTGCGCGGAGGTGTTCGATGCGCCCGTCTCGGTGGAGGCCGACCCGGCGCGAATCGCGGAGGCGCTCCCGCGCGCTTCGTGAGCCGATGAATCCGTCCGGCGGAAAGCGGCGCCTGGCCGCGGGCCTGGCGGGCGCCTTCGCGCTGCTCGCGGCGTCGCCCGCGCTCGCCGCGCAGGCGGCCTCGTGGTGGGGCTTCACGCCCGGGGCGTGGGAGCTCCTCAAGAAGGGGGGCTACACGATGATCCCCCTGGGGGTCTGCTCGGTCGTCGCGCTCGCGGTGACACTCGAGCGGCTCCTCGCCCTCAGGCGGAGAAAGGCGCTGCCCGACGATCTGGTCGCCGCCTCCGAGAGATACTGGCGGCGCGGCGACCTGACGGCGGCGGCCGACGTATGCGAGCGCTTCGACGCGCCTCTCGCGCGGGTGCTGAGGGCGGCGCTCGCCCGGCGCCGCCTGGGGCTGGGCGAGATGGAGCGCGCCATGATCGGCGCGGGCCAGCACGAATCGACCGTCCTCTCGCGCAACCTGCGCGCCCTGGGCGTCATCGCCAACCTCGCGCCGATGCTGGGGCTGTTCGGCACCGTCGTGGGCATGATTCGCGCCTTCGACGTCATCAGCCGCGCCGGAACGGGGAATCCGAATCTGGTGGCGGAGGGAATTTCCGAAGCCCTGTTCACCACGGCGGCGGGCCTTTTGATAGGCATCCCCTCCCTGGCGGCGTATCACTTTTTCCGCTCGCGCGGGGATCGCCTCCTGTTCGAGATGGAATCCATCGCCCTGTCGCTCCTTCAGAGCCTGGCGGCGCAGGCCGACGAACTCCCCCGGGGGCCGCGCGGCGCGCCCCGCGAGGGGGCCTGATGCGCTTTCGGCGCGGCGGGGAGGAGGACTACAGCCTCCAGCTCACGTCGCTGATAGACGTGGTGTTCCTGCTCCTGATCTTCTTCATGGTGTCCACCTCCTTCGTGGACTTCACCCGCAGGCTCGACATCCAGCTGCCCGAGAGCGAATCGGGCGCCGAGGTTGTCGAGAAAAAATCGTTTCTCGTCGAAGTCGGCGTGGAGAAGCGAATCTCCCTGAACGGCGAGCCTGTCGCGCTGGAGGCGCTCGAAGGCCGGCTGAAGGCGGGCGTCGAGGGAGGAGGATTCAAGCGCTCCCTGATGCTCAAGGCGGACAGGCGCCTCGATTACGGCTACGTGGTCAGGGTGATGGGACTCGTCTCCCGGGCGGGCGTCCGTGACATCTCGCTGGCGATGAAGTAGCGCGGAGAGGCGCCTCGGGCGCGCCCCGCGTTTTCCGGCTCGACGATGGAGAAAAAGCATGACGCGCGGGCGGGCCGACTCCACGGTCTCCATGCCGCGGAAGCCGGGCGCCGTCACGCGCCTTCTTCTGCTCCGGCACGGCGCGGCCGAGGGGTCGAGGGAGGGCCGCTTCTACGGCGCCACCGACGCGCCGCTGCTGGCCGAGGGCGAGGCGCAGGCGCGCGAGGCGGCCGCGCGCGCCGCGGCGTGGCTGAGGGCGGCGGAAACCGCGCTTTACGCCAGTCCGCTCGTCCGCTCCGCGCGAACGGCGGAGATTCTGGCGGGGGCGATGGGGCTGGACGCGAAGCCGCGCGTCGTCCCCGAAATCGCCGAGCTTCGCCTGGGCGACTGGGAGGGGGAGACGCATGGCTCCCTCATGGAGAAGAGCCCCGCGCGCCTCCGCGCGCACTATGAGAACTTCGTCCATTCCGGGCCGCCGGGCGGCGGGGAGTCGCTGGCGGAGCTCGCCGCGCGCGTCCTGCCCGCGCTTCGCCTCCTGCGCGGGCGCGAGAGGGGGAAGAACGTCATCGTCTGCGGCCACGCGGCGGTGAACCGGGTGATTCTGTGCGACGCGCTGGGCGCGCCGCTCGACAGCTTCTTCCGGCTGGAGCAGGACTTCGCCGCGCTGAACGTGATCGATTATCATGAAGGCGGCGCCCCCCTCGTCCGCGCCATGAACGCCTGAGCGCCGCCCTCGCGCGCGGGTTCGCTCTCGGCGCGCGATGGAATGATGACTTTCCGGCGAAAATTTTCTATATTCCCCGTTTTCGCTTCGCGGAGAAGCCATGCGGCTCATCGAGAAGATCCGGAAGAGGCGGGTTCGCGCCTGCGTGGTGGGGCTGGGCTACGTCGGCCTGCCGCTCGCCCTGGAGCTCGCCCGCGCCGGCTACCGGGTCGTCGGCCTGGACGCGGACGCCGCCCGCGTCGGCGCCCTGCGGGAGGGGAGGAGCTACATCACGGACGTGTCCGGGGAAAGCCTCTCCGGGGCGCTGGAGACGGGCCGCCTGGAGTTCGCCTCCGACGAGCGGGTGCTCGGCGAGGCGGACGTCATCAGCATCTGCGTTCCCACGCCCCTGGGCAAGACGGGCGATCCGGATTTGTCCTTCGTGCGGGCCGCCCTGGAGAGCGTCAGGCGCCGCCGCCGGCGGGGGCAGCTCTACGTGCTCGAAAGCACGACCTGGCCGGGCATGACCGAGGAGGTCGCCCTGCCGCTCCTCTCCGAGGAGGGGTGGAAGGCGGGCGAGGATTTCTGCCTCGCGTTCTCGCCCGAGCGCGTGGACCCCGGAAACGAGCGCTACGGCACGAGAAACATCCCGAAGGTCGTGGGCGGCGTGACGCGAACCTGCGCGGACTGCGCCTGCGCCTTCTACGAGGGCGGCATCGACAGAATCGTGCGCGTCGGCTCGCCCCGGGCCGCCGAGATGGTGAAGCTGCTGGAAAACACCTTCCGCAGCGTCAACATCGGCCTGGTGAACGAGATGGCGAAGATGTGCCACGCCCTCGACGTGGACATCTGGGAGGTGATCGAGGCGGCGAAGACGAAGCCGTTCGGCTTCATGCCCTTCTATCCCGGCCCGGGCCTGGGGGGGCACTGCATTCCCGTGGATCCCCTCTACCTCTCCTGGAAGGCGCGGCAGGCGGGCTTCGAGTCGAGGTTCATCGAACTGGCCGAGCAGGTGAACAACTCGATGCCCCCGTTCGTCGTGGAGCTCGTCGCGAAGGCGCTCGGCGAGAGGGGCAAGGTGCTGAACGGCGCGAAGACGTTGCTGATAGGGGTAACCTACAAGGCGGACGTGGCCGACCTCCGCGAGAGTCCCGCCCTGGACGTCTGGCTGCGGCTGGAGCGGCTCGGCGCCGTCGTCTCCTATTCGGACCCTTACGTGCCGGAAATCGACGTCCACCCCATCAAGGCGCGGTCGCGGCCCATCGACGCCGGTTCGCTCCGCGAATACGACTGCGTGGCGCTTCTGGCGAACCACAGGTCACTGGACAGAAAGCGCATCTACGATCACGCGCGCTGCATCGTGGACACCCGGAACGCCTTCGCGGATTTCGGACGAAGCGACCATCTGGTCGGGCTGTGACGCCGCGCGGCTCCGGCGGGAGGCTCGCGCTTTTCGCGCGTCCCGAAAAATAACGCCCCGGGGCGGTTGACATCGGCGGGCGCATGGGGTTTATTGCGGCCTCGCTCCCGGAAGGACGCTCGCCGTCCGCGCGGGAGGCTTGGCGGGGCTGTCCATGCGCCTTCGTCCCGCCCGGCATGGTTCGCGATTCAAGGAAGATGGCCGATGAGAATGTACAAGAGGACGCCCGTCCTCACGAAGGAGCAGGCCGGCGCGCGGCGCGGCTGGGTGCTGGTGGACGCCAAGGAGCAGACCCTGGGGCGCCTTTCCACGCGCGTGGCGACGCTGTTGCGCGGGAAACACAAGCCGGACTGGAGCCCCCACGTCGACAACGGGGAGTTCGTCGTCGTCGTGAACGCGGAGCGGGTCGTGCTGACGGGCCGCAAGCTCTCGGACAAGAAGTATTACCGGCATTCCGGCTACCCCGGCCATCTCAAGGAGGTGAGCGCGGGGCGGCTGCTGGCGACGCGCCCCGAGCGCGTGATTCGCCACGCCGTGCGGGGAATGCTGCCGAAGAACAAACTGGGCCGCGCCCTGCTGCGGAAGCTGAAGGTCTATGCGGGCGAGGCGCATCCGCACGAGGCGCAGCGACCCGAAGCGGTTGGACTGGGCTAGAACTCTCAAGAGGCTCCCGGCGTCGATATGGCCACGATACCCAAGAGCTACGCCACCGGAAAGCGAAAGACCTCCGTCGCGCGCGTCTGGCTGGAGCCGGGCGACGGCAGGATTCTCGTCAACAACACGCCGGCGGACGAGTATTTTCTCCGCGCCACCTCGCTCATGGTGATCAAGCAGCCCTTCGAGCTGACCGAGACCTGGGGCAGCTACAACGTGCGCGCCACCGTGAAGGGCGGGGGACTCACCGGCCAGGCGGGCGCCGTTCGCCACGGCATCTCGAAGGCGCTGCTGGACGTGGACCCTGCGTTTCGGACGATTCTCAAAAAAGCGGGCCTCATCACGCGCGACTCCCGCGTCAAGGAGCGCAAGAAATACGGACTCAAGGGCGCGCGCAGGAGCTTCCAGTTCTCAAAGCGCTGATCGCCGCGGCAGTCGGTTCGGGGGGCTGGCTTTCGTCAGCCCCCCTTTTTGCGCGAAAAACGGGCGGCGGACTTTTTCGGGACGAGGCGTCCGGGAGGGAGCGAGACATGCCGAAAGTCGCCGTGGTGGGCGCGCGGGAGGAGTGAAGTGCGGAAAACCCTGAAGCGTCTCTTGCGTTTCGCCGAGGCTCTCGCGCGCCCGCTCGGCCTGAGGCTGTTCCTGCTGAGGGACGCGAGGGAAGCGGACTACTGCGTTCTGGACAAGAATATGTGGTCGCCGTTTCAGGAGAAGAACGAGAACGTGCGGCTATACGAGAGGGGGCTTGAAAAAGTCGATGGCGCTGCGTCGGACAGCATCTACCGGCGGTTGCGCTTCTACAGCCTGTTCCAGATGATCCGGCACGTGCTTTCCCGAAGCGTCCCGGGCGACTTCGCGGAGTGCAGCGTATGGAAGGGGCATTCCGCGTGGTGCGCCGCCGCCTTGATGCGGAAGCATGGAGGCTCGAGGCGGCTCCACATTTTCGACTCTTTCGAGGGGCTGTCGGAGCGCGGGCGGGAGGACGGAACGAGGTTTTCCCTCAGTCCACGGAAGCTGGCGGAGGAGAGGCGGCTTTTCGCCTGCGGCGAGGAGGTCGTCCGCGAAAACCTGGAGGAGTTCGATTTTCTGGATTTCTACAAGGGGTGGATCCCGAGCCGCTTCGACGACGTGGCGGACAGGGCGTTCGCCTTCGTCCATATCGACGTGGATTTGCATCAGCCGACGATGGATTCGCTCGAGTTCTTCTTCGAGCGGCTGAGCCGGGGAGGCGTCATCGTCGTCGATGACTACGGACACACCTCTTTCGAGGGATGCACCAGAGCGGTGCGGGAGTTCATCGGGAAGCATGATCCCGCGCTGTTCTACGAGACGCCGATGGGCGGCGCGTTCATCGTCAAATAGGGAGGCCCGGCGGCGGGCGCTTCGGGAGAGAGCGAGACATGCCGAAAGTCGCCGTGGTGGGAGCCACGGGATACACGGGCTTCGAGCTGCTGAGGCTTCTCGCCTCGCACGGAGGCGCGGAGGTCTCGGCCATGACCTCCGAGACCTACGCGGGCAGGGGGGTGGAGGAGGTGTTCCCCGCTCTCGCCTCCGCCGTCGAGGGCAGGCTCGAGAAATTCGACCTCTCCGTCTGCGAGGGCGCCGACCTCGTGTTCTGCTGCCTGCCCCACCGGGTGGCGATGAACGCCGTGCCGCCCCTGCTGGAGGCGGGGCATCGGGTGGTGGATTTCTCCGCCGACTACCGCCTGCGGGACGCGAGCGTCTATGAAGCCTGGTACAAGACCCGGCACGCCTCGCCCGGGTGGATACCGGAGGCCGTCTATGGCCTGCCCGAGCTCTACCGGGAGGAGATCAGGAAGGCGCGCCTCGTCGCCAACCCGGGCTGCTACCCCACGGGAGCGATTCTCGCGCTGGCGCCGCTTCTGGCGGCGCGCCTCGTCGATCCCGCGTCCATCATCGTGGACGCGAAGTCGGGCGTTTCGGGAGCGGGCCGAAAGGCGGACCTGCCGCTTCAGTTCGGCGAGGTGAACGAGGGCTTCCGCGCCTACGGGGTGGGGAGCCATCGCCATACGCCGGAGATCGAGCAGGAGCTCTCCGCCGTCCTGGGCGAGGACGCGCGGATTTCGTTCACGCCCCATCTCGCGCCCATGACGCGGGGCATTCTCTCGACCATCTACGCCGGCGCCGCGGGCGCGGCCGACGCGGCCGCCGCCCGCGCCGCGCTCGCGGACGCCTACGCGGAGGAGCCCTTCGTCCGCCTCATGCCCGAGGGCGCGCTTCCCGGCGTGGCGCAGGTGGCGGGCTCGAACTACGCGGACATCGGGCTGGCGCGCGACGCGCGGACGTCGCGCTTCGTCGTTGTGGCGGCGATAGACAATCTGGTAAAAGGCGCGTCGGGAGCGGCGGTTCAGAACATGAACCTCATGCTCGGGCTTCCCGAGACGCAGGGGCTTCTCCATCCGGGACTCTGGATGTGAGCGAACGCGACTTCATACGGCCCGTCGAGGGCGGCGTCTGCGCGGCGGCGGGCGTGCGCGCCGCGGCCGTCGCCGCGGGCATCAAGGCGTCCGGCAGGCCCGACATGACGCTGCTCGCCTTCGACCCCCCGGCCGAGGCCGCCGGCGTCTATACCCGAAACAGGATATGCGCAGCCCCCGTCGCCCTGTGCCGCGAGCGCGTCGGCAGGGCGCCCCTGCGCGCGCTTCTCGTCAACAGCGGCAACGCGAACGCCTGCACGGGCGAGCAGGGCTACACAGACGCCGCGCGCCTTTGCGCCGAGGTGGCCCGCGCCCTCGACTGCCCGGAGGCGCAGGTCGCCATGTCCTCGACGGGACTCATCGGCGCGCCGCTCCCGATGGATCGGATGATCGCCCGAATCGGGGAGCTCGCCGCCGGCCTTTCCGCGGAAAACGGCCGCGCGGCGGCGGAGGGCATTATGACGACCGACACGCGGCCCAAGGAGTTCGCCGCGCGGGTGAGCGCCTCGGCCGGCGACTTCGCCATCGGCGGCATGGCCAAGGGCGCGGGGATGATCGCCCCGGACATGGCGACCATGCTCGCCTACGTCGTCACCGACGCCGCCCTCCCCCGGGCCGATTTGCGGGCGCTCCTGGCCGCCGCCGCGGACAAAACCTTCAACTGCGTGACGATAGACGGCGACACCTCCACGAACGACACGGCGATTCTGGCGGCGACGGGCGCGTCCGGCGCGGCGGTGGAGTCGGCCGAGGACATGGAGCGGTTCGAGGCGGGGCTGCATCGGGTGTGCAGGGAGCTCGCCCTGGCCATCGCGCGCGACGGCGAGGGGGTGAACAAGGTGGTGGAGGTGCGGGTCGCCGGCGCCGCCAGCGAGGGGCAGGCGCGCCTGGCGGCGAAGGCGGTTTCGGAGAGCCTGCTGGTGAAGACGGCGATTCACGGCGAGATGCCCAACTGGGGGCGGGTGTTCGCGGCGGTCGGCCGCAGCGGCGCGGACCTCGCGCCGGAGAGGATGTCGCTCAGAATCGGGGACGTGGAGGTGATGCGCGGCGGCGCGCCCGTCCCGGGCTGGGCGGACGCCCTGCCCCCCGTGCTCGCGCGCTCCGAATACGGCCTCGAGCTCGGGCTGGGCGCCGGGGAGGCGGAGGCCGTTTTCTGGACGACGGACCTGAGCGCGGAATACGTCCGCTTCAACGCGGACTACAAGACCTGAAGCCTCCCTGCGGACGGCTTGAATCCTCCCCGCTCCTGTGAGACATTCGCCTCGCCGGGCGGCGGCGGAGCCGCGCGGCGCGAGACTCGTCCGAAATCAAATCGCTGAAAATTCGGCCTCCTCCGCCGGGAGGCCGGCAGGGCCCCGCCTCGATGAAAGGCGGGGCGAAAGGAGCGTCCCCGTGACCCCGATTACGCTGCGCGAGCTGCTGGAGGCCGGCGCCCACTTCGGGCACCAGACCACCCGATGGAACCCCAAGATGCGCCCCTACATCTTCGGCGCGCGAAAGGGCATCTACATCATCGACCTGCAGAAGACCCTCAAACTGTTCAACGCCGCGCGCGAGGCGGCGCGCGACATCGCGGCGAAGGGCGGCAAGATCCTCTTCGTGGGGACGAAGCAGCAGGCCCAGGAGATCGTGAGGGAGGAGGCGGGCGGGATCGGGATGCCCTACGTCACCCAGCGCTGGCTCGGCGGCACGCTCACGAACTTCGCCACGATAAAGAACTCCATCGCGCGCCTCGTCGATCTCGAGACGATGAAGAACGACGGCACCTTCGCGCTTCTGGCGAAGAAGGAGGCGGTCAGGCGCGAGAAGGCCATGGCGCGGCTGGACAAGTTTCTGGGCGGCATCAAGCGCATGGAGAAGCTGCCCCAGGCGATGTTCGTCATCGACACGGCGCATGAATACAACGCCATCCGCGAGGCCAGAAAGCTGGGCCTTCCCATCATCGCGGTGGTGGACACGAACTCGGACCCCGACGGGGTGGACCACGTCCTGCCGGGCAACGACGACGCCCTGCGCTCGATTCGCTTCTTCGTCTCCCGCATGGCGGAGGCCGTCGCCGAGGGCCTCGCCCTGCGCAGGGAGACGGGCGCCGAGGACGTGGAGGCCGTCGTGGCCTCGGGCGACGCGGTGGCGGCGGAGATGATGGCGGCCGCCGCGGCCGGGGGGAGCGCCGGGGAGGCGAAGAAGTAGCCGTTCGTTTCGGGCGCGGCCCGGATTTTCACGAGGAGAGGCTCAGGGAATGGAAGTGACGGCCCAGATGGTCAAGGAGCTGAGAACCCGCACCGGCGCCGGCGTCATGGACTGCAAGGAGGCGCTCCGGGAGAACGCGGGCGATTTCGAGGAGGCGGCGCGCTATCTGAGGGAAAAGGGGCTTTCCAGCGCGGCGAAGAAGGCGGGGCGCGCCGCGAGCGAGGGCCAGGTGTTCGCCTCCCTCGGGGAGGACGGACGCACGGGCGCCATCGTCGAGGTGAACTGCGAGACCGACTTCGTGGCGCGCACGGAGGACTTCCAGGCGCTCCTGGAGGCCGCCGCGCGCCGCGTGAAGGAGCAGGGCGGGGAGGGCTTGGCCGAGGCGCTCCGGGAGAAGGCGACGGAGGCCGTCGCCCGGCTGGGCGAGAACATCGTCATCGCGCGCGGGGAGCGCCTCGCGCTGGGCGAGGGCGAGGCGGGCCGGGTGGCCTCCTATATCCACCCGGGCGGGCGGGTCGGCGTCCTGCTCGCCTTGAGGTGCGAGACGCCGGCGAGGGCCGGCGAGGCCGCCTTCGCCGAAGCCGCGCGCGATCTGACGATGCACATCGCGGCGAGCGCCCCCCGGTATCTCTCCGAGGAGGAGATACCCGAGGCGGTTCTCCGGAGCGAGCGCGAGATTCTGCTCGCCCAGCAGAGGGATTCGGGAAAGCCCGACAGCATTCTGGAGAAAATCGTCGAAGGGCGCATCAAGAAATACAAGAAGGAGATTTGCCTGCTCGATCAGCCGTTCGTCAAGGACGCCGATCAGACGGTGCGGGCGTATATGAAGGCCAGGGGCGAGGAGATGGGCGAGGAGATTCGGGTTTCCTCTTGGGCGCGCTTCCAGCTCGGCGAGGCCGCCGCGCCGGAGGAGGGGTAGTCCCCCGCCGGGGCGCCTGCTCCCCGCCTTCCTCGACGTTCCGAAGCTTCCGGGGGTGCGCATGAGAGGCGGCCTGCGATTCGGGAGGATTCTGCTCAAGCTCTCGGGCGAGGCGCTGGGAGGCGAACTCAGGCACGGCATCGATCACGCCGTCGTGGACGACATCGCGCAGGAAATCCGCGAGATTCACGAGATGGGGGTCGAGGTCGCCGTCGTCGTGGGCGGCGGGAACATCTTTCGGGGCGCGGCGGCGGCCGCCGCCGGCATGGAGCGAACCAACGCCGACTACATGGGGATGCTCGGCACCGTCATCAACGCGCTCGCGCTTCAGCACGCGCTCGAGAAGGCGAGCCTCGCCACCCGCGTCCAGAGCGCCGTCCACATGGCCGAGCTGTGCGAGCCCTACATCCGGCGGCGCGCGGTGCGCCACATGGAGAAGAGCCGGGTGGTCATCTTCGCCGGCGGCACCGGAAACCCCTACTTCACGACCGACACCACCGCGAGCCTCCGGGCGATCGAGGTGGGCGCCGAGTGCATCCTCAAGGCCACGAACGTGGACGGCGTCTTCTCCGCCGACCCCAACGAGGACGACACGGCGAGGTTCATCGACGAGCTGACCTACATCGAGGTGCTCAACCGCCAGCTCGCCGTCATGGACACCACCGCCGTCAGCCTGTGCATGGACAACGATCTGCCCATCATCGTCTTCAACCTCCTCAAGCCCGGCAACATCCGCCGCGTCGTGGAGGGGGAGCAGGTGGGGACGCTGGTGCGCGCCTCCCGGGCGGGCGCGCTCCGCCGGGCGGCGCCGGCGCCCCGGCGGGGGAGGGCGGGATGAGCGCCCCCGGACTTCCGGCGAAGGGAGACGGGCTATGGACGAGGTGATCGCCGCGCTGAAGAAGAAGATGCAGTCCACCCTGGAGTCCTACAGGTCGGAGACCGCCCGCGTGCGCACCGGGCGCGCCTCGGCGAATCTCGTCAGCGGCGTGATGGTGGAATACTACGGCGCGCCCACGCCCCTGAGCCAGCTCGCCTCCCTGAGCGTGCCCGAGCCCCGGCTCATCGTGGTCCAGCCCTTCGACCTGAACTCGCTGGGCGACATCGAGAAGGCGATTCAGGCGGCGGAGCTGGGCCTCAACCCGGCGAACGACGGCAAGATCATCCGCGTGCCCGTGCCGCCGCTCACCGAGGAGCGGCGCAGGGAGATGGTGAAGCTGGTGAAGAGGATGGCGGAGGAGCACAGGGTCGCGCTCCGCAACGTCCGGCGCGAGGGCAACGACAGGATGAAGGAACTCGAGAAGAAAAAAGAGATCGCCGAGGACGACCTCCGCAAGGGGCAGGGCGAGGTTCAGAAGCTCACGGATCAGTTCGTCTCGGAGCTGGACGCCCTGCTCGCGGCGAAAGAGAAAGAGATTCTCGAAGTATAGCCGTTCACGGGAGCGGACATGGAGCGTCGCATCGACCCGCGCATCGAGCTCGAACGGCTTCCCCGCCACATCGGCGTCATCATGGACGGGAACGGCCGCTGGGCGAGGCAGCGCCTTCTCCCCCGGGTCGCGGGCCACCGCGAGGGCGTGAAGGCCGTGGACAGGGTGGTGGCCCACGCGCGGCGCATGGGGGTCGGGGCCCTCACCCTCTACAGCTTCTCGCTCGAGAACTGGAACCGGCCCCGGGACGAGGTGGACGCGCTCATGGACATTCTGGCGGACTACCTCGAGCGCGAGCTGCAGCGGATGCTCCGGGAGGGCATCCGCTTCAACACCATCGGACGCGAGGATGACCTGCCCCTGTTCGCGCAGGAGATCGTTCAGCGCGTCCGGGAGCGGACGGCGGATCAGGACGGGATGACGCTGACCCTCGCGCTGAGCTACGGGTCGCGGCGCGAGATCACCGACGCGGCGCGCGCCGTCGCCGAGGAGGTGCGGAGGGGGATTCTCCAGCCCGAGGAGATCGACGAGCGCGACCTCGAGCGCCATCTCTACACGGCGGAGCTCCCCACGCTCGACCTGCTCATCCGCACGAGCGGCGAGCTCAGGCTTTCCAACTACCTTCTCTGGCAGGCGGCCTACGCGGAGCTGTATTTCACGGACGTCAAATGGCCGGAGTTCGGCGAGCGCGAGCTCGAAAGCGCCGTTCTCGCCTACCAGGCCCGGGTGCGGAAGTTCGGCCTCACCGAGGAGCAGTTCGCGGCCCGGAAAACCGGGCTTTGACCCGCCTCCTCAGCGCCCTGGCGCTCGCCGCGCCCGTTCTCGCCGTCCTGCTCCTCGCTCCTCCCGCAGCGTTTCTCTTCATGGTGGTTCCGCTCGTCTTTCGCGCGGGCTGGGAGCTTCAGAGCCTCCTCAACCTTTGCGGGGGGCGCGCCGCCGGGGCGTGGCAGGGGGCGCTGGACGCCTCCGCCTTCGCGCTCGCCGTCTGGGCGGGCGGCTTCTGGCCGGCGCTGGTTCTGGCGGTGGTCGCGCTTCGCGCTCTCCCGGGCGCGCTTTCGGGCCGCGCCCCCGGCGGGAGTCTCGCCCTGGCGGGAGCGCCGCTTCTCGGGGCGGCGTGGGTGGGCGGCGCCGGCGGGCTCATCGCGCTTCTCAGGGACTCGCCGGGCGGCAGGGAGGCCGTCTTTTTCCTGCTCGTAGTCGTCTGGGCGAACGACATAGCGGCCATGTTCACCGGAAGGGCGATCGGGCGCAGAAAGCTCGCGCCGCGAATCAGCCCCGCGAAGACGGTGGAGGGAGCGATAGGGGGCGTCCTCGCCGGCGTTCTGGCGGGCGCCGCCGCGGCGCGCTTCATGGGCGCGCCCGGCGTAGGCCCCTGGCTGGCGGCGCTCGCGTCCGCGCTCATCGGGGCGTTCGCGCTGGCGGGAGACCTGGCCGAGTCGGCGCTCAAGCGCGCCGCCGGGCGCAAGGACGCCTCGGACATCATCCCCGGCCACGGAGGGCTGCTCGACAGAATTGATGGTTTGCTCGCGGCGGTGCCCGCGTTCTACTATTTTCTGCATTGGGCGAGGCCTTGAGGGAACCGCTCGTTCCTCGCGCGCGGAGCGAAGCATGAAGCGGCGAAAGATAGCCATACTCGGCTCCACGGGCAGCATCGGAGAAAACGCCCTTCGCGTCGCCGCGCAGTTTCCCGAGAGAATCGAGGTGGCGGCGCTCGCCGCCGGCGCGAACTGGGAGCGCCTCGCCGAGCAGGCGAGGCGGTTCAGACCCCGGCTCGTCGCCCTGGCGGACCCGGGCGCCGCGGCGCGGGCGAGAGACGCCCTCCCTCCCGGAATCCGCGCGCTCTCGGGCGAGGAGGGGCTGCGGGAAGCCGCCGCGGGCGCGGGCGCCGACCTCGTGGTCTCCGCCCTGGTGGGCGCGGCGGGGCTTCGGCCCACGCTGGCGGCGATCGAGGCGGGCGCCTCGATCGCGCTGGCGAACAAGGAGGCGCTCGTCATGGCGGGGGCGCTCGTCACCTCGCGGGCGCGGGCGCGCGGCGCCGCGCTTCTTCCGGTGGACAGCGAGCACGCGGCCGCCGCGCAGGCGCTGGAGGGGAGACCCCGCGCCGAGGTGAAGCGCGTCGTCCTCACGGCTTCGGGCGGGCCCTTTCGGAACCACACGCCGGAGGCGATGAAGAGCGTCTCGCCCCGGGAGGCGCTGAAGCACCCGAGCTGGAAGATGGGCCCCAAAATCACCATCGATTCCGCCTCGATGATGAACAAGGGCCTCGAGATCATCGAGGCACGCTGGCTCTTCGACTTGAAGCCGGAGCAGGTGGACGTGCTGGTTCACCCGCAAAGCGTCGTGCACGCGCTGGCGGAGTTCGTGGACGGCAGCTTCGCGGCGCAGATGAGCGCGCCGGACATGCGGATTCCCATCGCGCAGGCGCTCTTCTCGCCCGAGAAGCTGCCCGTCGAGGCGCCGCGGCTCGACCTCGCCGAGGTCGGCGCGCTGACCTTCGAGGCGCCCGACCCCGGACGGTTTCCCTGCCTTCTCCACGCGCGGGAGGCGATGCGCGCGGGCGGAACGGCGCCCGCCGTCCTCAACGCGGCGAACGAGGTGGCCGTCGCCTCCTTCCTGGCGGGGGCGTCGGGGTTCATGGACATTCCGGACGTGGTGGGCGCCGCGCTGGAGGCCCACGAGAACCGGGGCGCGGAGTCGCTCGAGGCGATCCTGGAGGCGGACGGCTGGGCGCGCGCCTGCGCCGCCGCCCGGCTGAACGGGGCCGCCGCCCGGGGCCGATGAATCCTCCGCGGGCGTGCGGCGCGCCGGCGAAGTTCATCGCCACGCTGGGCGGACTGGGCGGGTTTCCCCGCGCGCCGGGCACGGCGGCGTCGCTGGCGGCCGTCGCGCTCTACGCCGCGCTCCACGCGGCGAACCGCTGGCTTCCCGTCGCGTTCCTGGCGCTCCTGGCGCCGCTCGCCGTCTGGGCGGCGGGGAAATACGCGGCGGAGGCGAGGCGGCGCGACCCCCCGGAGGTCGTCGCGGACGAGTGGGTGGGCCAGTTCGTCTGCCTCGTCGGGGTCGCTCCGGGGGCGGCGTCGCTGGCGGCGGGCTTCCTGCTGTTTCGGGCCTTCGACATCCTGAAGCCGCCGTTCGTCCGCCGTCTGGAGAGGTTGCCGGGCGGGGCGGGCGTCGTGGCGGACGACGTGGCCGCAGGCGTCATGGGGCGCGCCGCCCTGTTCGGCCTGGCGCAGCTGGGCGTGGTCTGATTCCCGGGGAGGCGAGGAAATGGCGGAATCCCTGGAGGAGCGGCTCGGGGCGCGCCTGCTCGCGCGGGGCTGGCGCATCGCCACGGCGGAGAGCTGCACGGGCGGGCTGATAGCCAGCCGCATCACCGACGTCTCCGGCAGCTCCGCCTGGTTCGGGCAGGGCTTCATTACCTACGGCAACGAGGCGAAAATGGCGCTTCTGGGCGTGCCCGAGGCCGTCGTGGCGCGCGAGGGCGGGCCCGGCGCGGTGAGCGAGGTCTGCGCGCGGGCGATGGCGGAGGGCGTCCGAAGGGCGGCGGGCGCCGAGGTCGGGCTTTCCGTCACAGGCATCGCCGGCCCCACGGGCGGAAGCGCGGAGAAGCCGGTGGGAACGGCGTATATGGCGCTCGCCCTGCCTTCGGGCGTCTCCTGCCGGCATCATCTGTTCCGGGGTTCGCGCCTTGCGGTGAAGGCGCAGGCGGCGGCGGCCGCCCTCGAAATGACGCTGGAAGCCCTGGCGCGCCCCGGGGAGGAGTGACGCGCCCCGCTCCTGAGGCGCGCCGCGCCGGTCTCCCGGGCGGGCCATGCGCGCGTCCTCGCGCCGCCCCCGCGTAAGGAGGCTCCCCATGCGCGCGTTCGCGGCGATTCCGTTCGGCGAGGAAGAGCGCGAAATCCTCGATTCCCTCCAGCACTCGCTCGCCGCCATGCCCGCCCTCGCCGATTTTCGCTGGGCGAGAGCCGGCGGCGTTCACCTGACGCTGCGCTTTCTGGGCGAGATAGAGGAGGCGCGGGCGGAGGCCGCCGCGGAGGCGCTGCGCCTGGCGGGGAAGGACGCGCCCGCCTTCGAGGTTCCCCTGGAGCGCTTCGGCGTCTTTCCGCATCTCAAGCGGCCGGGCGCGCTCTGGGCGGGGCCGCAGCAGGCGCCCGCGCCTCTGGCGGCGCTCGAAGCGCGCCTCTCGCGTCATCTGGCGGAGGCGGGGTTTCCCGCGGAGGATCGCCCCTTTCGCCCGCACATGACGCTGGCGCGCCGCCGCTCGCGGGATCGCCCGCCCGCGGGCCTCGAGGGCGAGCTGGAAGTCGCCGAGCGGCGCTGGCTCTCGCCGCCTCCCCTCCTGCGCGCGCGCGAGGCCGTCCTTCTCCGGAGCGAGCTGGGCCCCGGCGGCGCGGTTCATACCACCCTGGCGAAGGTCGCGCTGGGGTGAGGGGACTCCCGGCGCGGGCGATTCGCTCGTCTCGCTGCGTCCGTCCAGGCGGCCAGGGCATGGAAAATCGCACGCACGCCGGGAGTTTCCTGAATGCCGGACGAAAGAGAAAAACGAGGCTCTGCCCGGAATGCTTCAAGAGATGAATCTCCGCCTGCGAGATGCTTTGTCCCTCCGCTCCGTGAAAAAATGCTTTTTCACCCGAATTTTCGCTTTTTATACTTGATTCGCGTCCTCGTTTTCGCGTATATTTGGCGAAAATCAGACGCCGCCCCGGGTTGCGGGAAGCGGTCGGCATGGAGAGGGAAGCCCGCGCCGCGCGAATTCTCCGGGCGCGAGGGCGCATAAGGGCGCTTTCGCGTTGCGCGGAGAGGGCGAATCCCCTACATTCATGCCGTCCCCGCCCGGCGCGCCGCCGCGTTCCTCCGTCCAAGGGAGTTTTTCGATGAACCTCAAGAACGGTTCCCCCGCCTTCAAATCCGAGAACCCGCAGGAGCGCGAGCGCCGCGACAAGGCGCTCGACATGGCCTTCAACCAGATCAACCGCCAGTTCGGCAAGGGCTCCATCATGCGCCTGGGCGAGGGGCCGGGCGTGGAGGCGATTCAGTCCATCTCGACGGGGGCGGTCTCGCTCGACGCCGCCCTGGGCTGCGGGGGGGTGCCGCGCGGGCGCATCGTGGAGATATTCGGCCCCGAATCCTCGGGCAAGACGACCATCGCCCTGCAAATCATCGCGGAGGCGCAGTGCCGGGGCGGCATGGCCGCCTTCGTGGACGCGGAGCACGCCCTCGACCCGCTCTACGCCAAGGCGCTGGGCGTCAAGACGGACAGCCTCATCCTCTCCCAGCCCGACACGGGCGAGCAGGCTTTGGAGATCGCCGAGATTCTCACGAGCAGCGGCTCGCTCGACGTGGTCGTCATCGACTCCGTGGCCGCCCTCGTGCCGAAGGCGGAGCTGGAGGGCGACATGGGGGATCACCACGTGGGGCTTCAGGCGCGGCTCATGAGCCAGGCGCTCCGCAAGCTCACCGGCGTGGTGCACAGAAGCCACACCTGCTTCATCTTCATCAACCAGATTCGCATGAAGATCGGCGTCATGTTCGGAAACCCCGAGACCACCTCGGGCGGAAACGCGCTCAAGTTCTACTCCTCGGTGCGCATGGACATCCGGCGGATCGCCGCCATCAAGGAGGGCGACAGCAACGTGGGCAACAGGACGCGGGTGCGCGTGGTGAAGAACAAGCTCGCCCCCCCGTTCCGAACGGCGGAGTTCGACATCATGTTCGGGCGGGGCGTCTCGAAGGAGGGCGACGTGCTCGATCTGGCCGTCGAGCGCGGCGTCGTCGGCAAGACCGGCGCGTGGTATTCCTTCAATGAGGAGCGCATCGGCCAGGGGCGCGAGAACGTGAAGCGGTTTCTGGGCGAGAACCCGGACGTGTTCGCCGAGATCGAAAGGCGGGTGCGGGGCGCGCTCGGCATCGGCGGGCCGGAAGCGGCCGCCGCGCCGGAGACCCCCGCCCCGCGCGCCGGGGAGCCTCCCCGGGCGGCTGCGCCCAGGTGAGGAAGCCCGCCTCGAAGCGGCCGAGAGAAGGAGAGGCGTCATGGGCGAGAGCCGATCGGCCGGGGCCGCGTCTTCCTCTGCGGGTGAAGCCTTTTACCGGAGCGGCGCGTTCTGGACGGCGCGGCAGCGTCAGGCGAACCGCATTCACGAGATAAGCTACCGCGCCTGCTTCAAGCCGCAGCTGCCCGCCTATTTCATCGAGAGATTCACGGACAGGGGCGACGTGGTTCACGACCCGTTCATGGGGCGCGGAACGACCCCGGTGGAAGCCGCCCTGCGCGGGCGAATCCCCTACGGCAGCGACATAAACCCCTTGAGCCGCGCGCTCGTCGAGCCGAGAATCAACCCGCCTTCCATCGGGGCGATCGCAGCCCGGCTGCGCGGCGTTCCCTGGCGGGATTTTCGGGACATCGAGCATGAGGAGCTGCTCGTATTCTATCATCCCGACACGCTTCGGCGGATTGAGGGATTGCGCCGCTGGCTGGCGAAGCGGGAAGAAGCGGGCGAACTCGACAAGGCGGATCGGTGGATCAGGATGGCGGCGATAAGCCGGCTGACGGGGCATTCATCGGGCTTCTTTTCCGTCTATACCATGCCTCCCAATCAGGCGGTAAGTCCGGCGCGCCAGAAAAAGATCAACGAAAGGCGCGGACAAACCCCGCCGTTCCGGGACGTTCCGCGCCTCATCGCCAAAAAGTCGAAGGTCCTGCTGTCCCAGGAGAGGCCCGAGGCGCGCGAAAGCCTCTTTCTGACCCGTCCTTCTTCCGAAACGCCCGAAATACCCGACGCCTCCGTCGCGTTGACGGTAACGTCGCCTCCCTTTTTGAACATCGTCGACTACGCTTCCGACAACTGGCTGCGGTGCTGGTTTCTGGGGGTTGATCCGGCGGCGATTCCGGTGACGCAGCGCCGCCGCGCGGACGAATGGCAGGGTTTCGTCAGGGGCGCCTTCGTCGAGCTCGCTCGAATCACTCGACCGGGCGGGCGCGTCGCCTTCGAGGTAGGGGAGGCGCGCAACGGCGCGCTGCGTTTGGATGACTATGTCCTGAAGGCGGTGGACGGTCTGCCCTTCGACGCCCTCGGCGTGCTCGTCAATCAGCATGAATTCACCAAGACCTCGAATTGCTGGGGGATTTCCAACAACCAGAAGGGCGTGAACAGCAACCGGGTTGTTCTGCTGAAGCGGCAATGACGGAAAGCGGGCGTGAAAAGAAGCTGGAAGAATTGCCGGCGCGCTGCGCGCATTCGCTGAGGAACGCCTTCCGGTGAGGCCGCCATTGACGAAATCGTCCGCCGTTCCCGTGAGCCAGAAGCATCTGGGCTATGAGGACCGGGTGAATCTGGGCAGCTGCTACACCCCTCCCGCCTGCGTGAGGCTGGCGTGGGAGATGCTCGCCCCCCGGGTGGATTCGGAGACGGTCATCCTGGACAGCGCGTGCGGATACGGGCGTTTTCTCGAAAGCGCCCGGCAGCGCGCCGTGATCGGGTGCGACCTGGACGAGGCCGCAGTCGCCGTGGCGAGGCGAAGCGGGGCGCGCGCCAGATTCTTTCAGGCCAACTCCCTGCGCGGCGTCCGCCGCTCGAAGTTCGGCGTCCCCGAAGGCGCCAGGCTCGCCGTCGTCGGCAATCCTCCCTACAACGACCGCACCTCCCTGATCCGGCGGGGAATCAAAAGCGCCTCCTTCGACGTGGATGAGGACATCGCCCGCCGGGATCTCGGGCTGTCGTTCCTGCTCTCCTACGACAAGCTGAAGGCCGACCTGGTCTGCGTCCTGCACCCCCTCTCCTACCTCATCAAGCCCGCCAACTTCAGGCTGCTGGGAAGCTTCGCCGCGAACTACAGGCTGATGGAGGGGCTGCTCATCAGCAGCGGCGAGTTTCTCGAATCCGCCGGGCTGGCGCCGTTTCCCATCGCAATCGCCCTTTACGCCAGAGACCCCGAAGGCATGGCGCATGACTTCATTCGCGCCTTTCGCTTCCGAACGGGGGGCGCGGCCCATTTCCGCCTCGATGACTTCGACTACGTCTCCCGCTATATCGACAAGTATCCCCGGCGAAGGAGCCGCGCGCCGGCGGGCCGGGAGCCTCTGTTCTTCTGGACGATGCGCGACGTCAACGCCTTGCGGAGAAACCGCACTTTCGTGAAAAAGCGCGGCGCCCATACGATCGAGATAGACGAGGGGAAGCTCGACTACTATGCGTACGTGGACGTTTTCAAGAGAAACCTCCACAGGCTGCCCTTCTATTTCGGCAACTGCGACGTGATGATAGACGATGAGTCGTTCAGGCGGCATCGGGACTGGTTCATGCTGGACGCCGTGAATCACCATCCGCATCTGAAAGGGCGGGTTCGGACGAATCTCCCCCCGGACGCCGGAGAGCCGGAGACGAGGGACAGAATCGACGGGTATTTCCGGCGTCTGCTGGGGGAGCATCATGCGGGTTGACGAGCAGAACCGGCGCATCCTCGTTGATATTCCCCTCACCGACCCGACGGGAAAATTCAGGGTCAAGTCGAGAAGATTCTTTTATGAATACGGCGTTCCCCACGCGGGCAGACAAAAGCCCTTTACCCGGGAAAACTACGTGGAATGGCAAATCAGTTATGACGTGGAAATGAAAAAACTAAGGGAGAAGCCTCGCCTCACCACCTTGCCCGATAAATTGTTTCCTGCGAACAACGGCAAGACCAAGGCGTTTTATGAGCTGTCGGAATATCTCTACTACTTCCATACGTGGGGCTGCGTGTCCGACGCGGAGTTAAAGGATATGCGGAGGTTTTTATGCGGCCTGGGAGAGGACGATTTGTTGTCGAATCACGGGGACTGCAAAATAAAGCGGACCCATCCCGTTGAAAAGAAAATCAACGACACGCGATTTTTCGGAATGACGCTGGAATATCCGCAACTGATTTACAAGTTCGAGGATTATGAAATTATCGTGGAAATCACGATAAGAGAGAAGCAGAGAGCGATCGGCGTTCAGCCGATGCTCTACCTTTGTTTTCCGATAACCGAACTCAGGACGAGCGACAATCTGATTGGCAGAACGGCGAAAGTAAAAGAACATGGACAATTCCTTTTGGATGAGGGCAACTACAGTGTCCTCGTCGAAATGGCGAGGATTTTCGGGATGCTCAGCCCCTCCCACAACAGGGACATGATCGCCATTCTGGAAGCCGTGGCGGGAGAGGCGCAGGGAGCGCCGCCCCCGTAGGCGCCGCCCGGGCGCGGGCGGGAGAGGCCGCATCCTGGAGCGCGCCGCCTCGCCCGTGCTATATTCCCGCCTCCGCGCCGTTCGGCGCGCGGCTTTTTCCGGGGGGCGAACCCATGCGGGCGGTCTTCTTCGGCGCCTCCGAATTCGCCGCGCCGACGCTCGAGGCGCTGGCGGCCTCCTCCATCGAGATAGCGGCCGTGTTCACGCGGCCGGACAGGCCGGCGGGCAGGGGGCGCAGGCCGACGCCTCCGCCCGTCAAGGCGCGCGCGCGCGCGGCGGGGCTGCGCGTCCTCCAGCCGGAGAGGGTGCGCGCCGCCGACGTCGAGCGGTTCCGGCCCGACGTGGGCGTCGTCGCGGCCTACGGCCAGATTCTGGGGGGGAAGCTGCTGGCGGCGCCCCCGCTGGGGGTGGTGAACCTGCACCCCTCGCTTCTTCCGCGCTGGCGGGGCGCCGCGCCGATCCAGCGCGCCCTGCTCGCGGGAGACGCCGAGACGGGCGTCTGCGTGATGCGCCTGGTTCGCGCGCTCGACGCCGGGCCCGTGCTCGCGCGGCGCGCTACGCCTATCGGGCCGAGGGAGACCGCGGGCGAGCTTCACGACAGGCTCGCCGTCCTCGGCGCGGAGCGGATGGTGGAGACGCTGATGAGGCTCGAGCGCGGAGAGACCGAAGAGGAGGCGCAGGACGACTCCCTCGCCACCTACGCGGAGAAGCTCCGAAAAGAGGAGGCCGCCCTCGACTGGCGCCTTCCGGCGCGCCGTCTCGACCGCCTGATTCGGGGGCTGAACCCCTGGCCGGTGGCCGCGGCGGACTGGCCGGGCGTGGCGAACGGCCCGGTGCGGATATGGCGCGCCTGGCCGATGCCGGGCGCCTCCGGCGGCGCTCCCGGCGAGATTCTGGGGATTTCGGAATCGCCCGGGGGCGAGGGCGTTCGCGTGGCCGCGGGCGAGGGCGACCTGGTGATTCTCGAGGCGCAGCCGCCGGGGAAGAAGAGGATGGCGGCGACCGCCTTCGCCAGAGGGTATCCGTGCCGGCCGGGGCTCGCGCTCGGAGGCGGGGCGTGAGCCGAAGCGCCGCGCCGTCGGGAAAAAGCGTCCGCTCTCCCCGCCCCGTCCGGCGGGCGGCGCACGCCGCCCTGCTCTCCTTCGGGAGGCGCCCCGCCGCCGCGGACGCGCTGGTCAGGCGCTTCTCCTCGCCGGGCTTCGACGCGCGCGACCGCGCGTTTCTGCGCGAGCTGATCTTCGGCGTCCTGCGGTGGCGCAGCCGGCTGGATTACGTTGTCGGCCGCTTTCTCGACAGGCCGGGCCTGCCGCCCCCGGCGCGCGAGGCGCTGCGGCTGGGCGCCTATCAGCTTCTGTTCATGGACCGGGTTCCCCCGCGCGCGGCGGTGGACGGCGCGGTTTCCCTGCTGGACGGCCGCGATCTGGACTGGGCGAGAGGGCTGGTGAACGCCGTTCTGCGCAAGGCGGCGGCGTGCGGGGTCTCCCCGCCCCGGGGCCGGGAGGATTATCTCACCCTCTGGGAGTCGCATCCCAGATGGCTGGTGAGGCGCTGGATGCGGCGGCTGGGCGCGGACGAGGCGCAGAGGCGCTGCCGGGCGAACAACGAGGAGGCGCCGGTCGTCTTTCGCGCGAACGCGCGGGCCGTGAGTCCCGAAAGGCTGAGGGAGCGGCTCGACGGCCAGGGCGTCGCCGCGCGCGCCGGGTGCGTCGATCCCGATTGTCTGGTATTCCTTCCCGATGAGAGCGCGCCCGGGGCGCGCTTCACCGACGCGGCGGCCTGGCGCGAGGGCGCGTTCGTCGTGATGGACGAGGCGTCGAGCCTCGCGGCGCGCCTCGCCGCGCCCGCCCCGGGCGAGAGGGCGCTGGACGCCTGCGCGGCCCCCGGCGGGAAGACGGCCTGCCTCGCCTGGGCGGTGGGGCCCGAGGGGAGCGTCGCGGCGGGGGACCTGGCGGCCCGCAGGCTCGCCCGCCTGAAGGCGAACTGCGCCAGGATTCGGGCGGACGCGAGGCTTTTGCGGATGGACGCGGCGAGGCCGCCCTTTCGCCAGGCGTTCGACCTCGTGCTCGTGGACGCGCCGTGCAGCGGGCTGGGCGTGCTCAGGCGGCATCCCGACGCGAGGTGGCGCGTGCGGGAGGAGGATCTGGCGGCGCAGGCGCGCCGGCAGAGGGCCGTTCTGGAGGGCGCGGCCGGGGCGGTGCGCCCGGGGGGGAGGCTGGCGTATTCGGTCTGCTCGAACGAGCCCGAGGAGACCGAGGAGGTCGTCTCCTCCTTTCGGACGCCCGGCTTCATCCCGCTGCGGGACGGCGGCGCCCTTCCGCAGGGGGCGAGAGGCTTTCTGGGCGCGGACGGGGCGCTCCGGATCGCGCCGGGAGCGGGGCTGGACGGCTTTTTCGCCATGTCCTGGCGCAAAGAGGGCTGAGCAAAATTGCTGCGCGCGATTGCTAGGGGGATTTTCCTGACGGCGCTCCTCATCGCGCTGGGCTTCGCCGGGGGCGCCGTGGGCCTCTACGCGTTCCGGGGAGGAGAGGGCGTTTTTCTGCCCCAGGTGGCGGGCCTCGACGTGGTGCGCGCCCTCGAGCTGCTGGGGGAGAAGGGCATCTCCATCCGGGCGGCCGAGCGCGTGTTCAGCGACGCCGCGCCCGTGAACCACGTCGTGCGCCAGCACCCTCCCGGCGGACGCCGCATCCGCAAGGGGAGAATCGTGTCGCTCACCCTCAGCAAGGGCTCGCGGGACGTGGCGGTGCCGGCGGTCGTGGGGGAAAACCTGGTTCGCGCGGAGACGCTCATTCGCCTCAAGGGGCTTCGCGTTCGCCTGGTGGAGCGGCTGTTCGACGCCGCGCGGCCCATCGATCAGGTCGTGGGCGTCTGGCCCCGGGAGGGCGCGAGCGTCCGGCGCGGCGAGGGCGTGATTCTCGTCGTGAGCCAGGGGGCGCGCGAGCGCGCGTACGTCATGCCCTCCCTGATTGGGGAGCCCGTCAACAAGGCGCTGGATCGCGTCCGCGCGCTGGGGCTCGCCGCCGGGCGCGTGCGCTACGTGGATCGCCCCGGCTCCCTGCGGGGGTCGGTCGTCTCGCAGATACCGCCGCGCGGGCAGCGCGTCCTGGCCGGCCATCGCGTTCACGTGGACGTGGCGCGCGGAGGCGATCAGATCGCCGGCAACTTCATCGTTCTGCGCTACCGCGTCCCGGAGGGAAGGCCGCGGCGCCGGCTCCGCGTGGAGCTGGAATCGAACGGCGAGACGCGCGAGGCGCTCTCCCGCAGCGCGCGCGCGGGCGAGGAGATTCACCTGCTCGTGCGGGTGGAGGGCAGAGCGAAGGCGAGAATCTTCCTGGACGACCGGCTGGTCGAAGAGCAGACGCACTGAGGGGGAATCGCGGCGTGCCCAGGCCCGACATGACGCCCGGAAGGATTCGTGTGGCGCCCTCCCTGCTGTCGTGCGCCTTCGAGCGAATGGGGGAGGAGATAGCGGCGGTGCGCGAGGCCGGAGCGGACTGGCTGCACTTCGACGTCATGGACGGCCACTTCGTGCCGAACATTTCGGTGGGGCCTCTGGGCGTCCGGGCGGCGAGAAGGGCCGCGCCCGGCATGACGCTCGACGCGCACCTGATGATTTCGGAGCCTGATCGATACATCGACGCTTTCGCGGAGGCGGGCGCGGACGTCCTGACGGTTCACGTGGAGGCGCCGAGGCACATCCACCGAACCCTCCAGAGCATACGCGCGTCCGGGGCGGGCGTCGGGCTGGCGCTGAACCCCGGAACGCCGCTTTCGGAAATAGAGGACTTGCTGCCGGAGGTGGACGTGGCGCTCGTCATGAGCGTCAACCCGGGCTTCGGCGGCCAGGCGTTCATCCCCGCCTCCCTGGGGCGCATCCGGCGCCTGCGGGAGATGATAGAAGCGCGCGGGCTGTCGGCGCTGATAGAGGTCGACGGCGGCGTCACGCCCCGCAACGCGGCGGAAATACGCGCGGCGGGCGCGGAGGCGCTCGTGGCCGGCTCCGCCGTGTTCGGCTCGCAAGACTACGCGGAGGCCATACGCGGCATCAGGGGGAAATGAGCGCGCCGTCCCCGGTTGACACCCTCCCTCCAAAATCCTTATATGTTTCGTTTCTCATTCGGCGCGGCGGGCGAAAATTCGGCGCCGCGCGCCGGCCGGTTGGAGCGTTCGATGTTCGAGGGCTTGAAAGAGCGTCTGGGCGGCGTCTTCCGGGAGCTGAAGAGCCGGGGCGTCCTGGGGGAGGAGCAGGTCGATTCCGCCCTTCGGGAGATTCGCCTGGCGCTGCTCGAAGCCGACGTGAACTTCAGGGTCGCGAAGGAGTTCGCGGCGAAAATCCGCGAGGATCTGGTCGGCGCGGAGCGCGCCGCGCATCTCGATCCCTCCCAGCAGGTCGTCAGGGCCGTTCAGGGGCGCCTCGTGGAGCTCATGGGGGCGCGGAGCGCTCCGCTCGCTCGCGCGGCGCGCGGCGTCACCACCCTGCTGCTGGTCGGACTCCAGGGGTCGGGAAAGACGACGACGGCCGGCAAGCTCGCCCTGAGGCTGAGAAGCGGGGGGCTGCGCGTTCTTCTGGCGCCGGCGGACGCCGCGCGGCCGGCGGCCGTCGAGCAGCTGGAGAGGCTGGCCGCGCGGGCCGGCGCGGATTCGTTCGACTCCGGGGGAATGTCGAATCCCGTGGAGATCGTCCGGCTGGCGACCGAGCGCGCCCGGAGCGAGCATTTCGACTACTGCATCGTGGATACCGCGGGCAGGCTGCACGCCGACGATGAATTGATGGACGAGCTGAAGCGGATGAAGGAGGCGGCGCGGCCGGACGAGACGCTTCTGGTGGCGGACGCCATGACGGGCCAGGAGGCGGTGAATCTCGGCCGGGCGTTCGCCGGACGCATCGGCATCACGGGCGTCGTGCTGACGAAGCTGGACGGGGACGCCAGGGGCGGCGGCGCCCTTTCGCTCCGCGCGGCGACGGGCGTGCCCGTCAAGCTGGTCGGCGTGGGCGAGAAGCTCGACGCGCTGGAGGAGTTTCACCCCGAGAGAATGGCCTCGCGCGTTCTGGGCATGGGCGACGTCATGTCCCTCATCGAGAAGGCGGAGGCCGCCCTTTCCGCGGACGGCGCGCGGTCGATGGCGGAGTCCATGGGCGGGGGGTCGTTCACCCTGGAGACGATGAAGGAGCAGATTCTCCAGATGCGGAAGATGGGCTCGGTGGGGGAGGTCATGTCCATGATTCCGGGCCTGGGGGCCAGGATGCCCGACGCGGATATCGACGAGGCGGAGCTCTCCCGCGCGGTGGCCATCATCGACTCGATGACGCCCGCCGAGCGGGGGCGGCCCGACATCATCAAGGGCAGCCGCAGGAGGCGCATCGCCGCCGGCAGCGGAACCCGGGTGCAGGACGTGAACCGCCTCCTCCGGCGGTTCTCTCAGACGCGGAAGCTGATGAAGCGGCTTTCCGGAAGCGGCGGAAAGAAGCAGATGCGCAGAATGCGCCAGATGATCAACTTTTAAGGAGAAAAGCCTTGAGCGTAAAGATCAGGCTCGCGCGCGGCGGCATGAAGAAGGCGCCGCGCTACCGCGTCGTGGTGCAGGATGAGCGGATGCCGCGCGACGGCCGCTTCATCGAGAGCATCGGACGCTACGACCCCTCGCAGGAGCCGGCGTTCATCGGCATCGACCTGGAGAAGGCCAGGGCCTGGATGGCCAAGGGCGCCATTCCGACCCGGACGGTCAGGAACCTGCTGGACAAGGCGGGCATCAACGATTAGGGACGCCCCGTGAGCGGGAAGGTGGCCGTGGGCGTCGCGCTGAGGCCGCACGGCCTCAAGGGCGCCGTGCGGGTGGAGCCCTGGCTCGACGACGTCGACGCCTACGGGCGGATCGGCGAGGTGGCCTCCGGGGAGGCGCCCGCGAGAAGGTTCGAGGTGGAGTCCTTCCACCGGGGCGGCAAGGGGGCCGTCGTCTGGAAGTTCGCGGGAATCGACGCCCCCGGGGACGCCGAGGCGCTGCGGGGGATGGTTTTTCTCGCGGACAGGAAGTTTCTGGCCGGCCCCGAGGAGGGGGTGCTCTATTTCGAGGACTTCGAGGGCCGCGACGTCGTGGACGAGGCGGGGCGCCTCCTGGGCCGCGTGGCGGACATGTTCGGCGCGGGCGGAAGCGACGTCATCGCCATCCGCACGCCGGGGGGAGGGGAGTTGCTCGTGCCGGCGACGCGCGAGGTCGTGCTGAGGCGCGAGGGCGCGCGCTGGATTTTTCGCCCCCCCGCGTTCGACGACGAGGATTGAGGGGCTTCGCTCTCATGCGCATCGACGTTCTTTCCGTGCTCCCGCGCATGGTGGAGGAGGCGTTTCGGGAGGGCGTCGTGGGGCGCGCGGCGCGGCGCGGGTTGCTGGAGCTCAAGGTCTGGAGCCTGCGGGACTTCGCCGAGGGCGCATACCGGCAGACCGACGACGCGCCCTTCGGCGGGGGGGCGGGCATGGTGATGAAGCCGGAGCCCATATTTCGCGGCGTTCAGGCGATTCGGGAGGACGGAGAGGGCGAGCCGCTCAAGGCGCTGCTCACCCCCCAGGGGCGGCTGTTCGATCAGCGAACCGCCGCGAGGCTCTCCCGGGCTCCCTGGCTGCTCCTCATCTGCGGGCGATACGAGGGCGTGGACGAGCGGGTGAGCGCGCTGTGCGCGGACGAGGAGATATCGATCGGCGACTACGTGCTCTCGGGAGGGGAGATTCCCGCCATGGCCGTCGTGGACGCCGTGGGGAGGCTCCTCCCCGGCGTTCTGGGCAACGCGGATTCCGCCGCCCGGGAGAGCTTCGCCGACGGCCTTCTCGATCACCCCCACTACACGCGGCCGGCGGAGTTCGCGGGCGTCCGGGCGCCGGAGGCGCTCCTGTCGGGCGATCACGAGGCCGTTCGCCTCTGGAGGAGGCGCGAGGCGCTTCTGAGAACGCGGGAGAGGAGGGGGGATCTTTTCGAGCGGGCCGAATTGAGCGACGAGGATTCGCGCCTGCTGGAATCTTCCTAGGGCGGGGCGCGGGCGTTGGGCGGCGTCTATCTCGCGCTGATTCACCATCCGGTGCTGGATCGGGAAGGCGCCGTCGTGACCTCTTCCGTCACGAGCCTGGACTTGCACGATCTCGCCCGCGTGGGCCGCACCTATGGCGTCTCGGGCGTGTTCGTGATACACCCCTCCGCTCCCCAGCGCGCCTTCGTCGGGCGGGTGATAGGGCATTTCGTGGAGGGCCGGGGGCGGGCGCTGCATCCGCAGAGGGGCGAGACGCTCGAGTTCCTGGAAGTCCTGCCGTCGCTGGACGCGCTCGTCGAGGAGGTCGAGCGCAAGGAGGGGGCGAGGCCGCGCCTCGCGGCGACGACGGCCAGGCGAGTCCCGCGCGCGGCGGCCTACGGCGGTCTGCGGGAGGAAATCAGGAAGAAGGCCGCCCCGCTCGTCCTCCTGTTCGGCACGGGCTGGGGGCTGGCGGCGGAGGCTCTGGAGCGCGCCGACCTGGTTCTGCCTCCCGTGCGCGCGGAGGCGGATACGGGGTTCAACCATCTTTCGGTTCGCGGCGCGGCGGCGATTGTGGTAGATCGCATTCTCGGCGAGAGGCGGGCGTGAGGCCCGCCTCCTCAGGACAAGGAGCGGGCGGGTGAACATCATCGATAGAATCGAGCGCGAGGGAATGCGCAAGGATATCCCCGATTTCGAGCCGGGCGACACCGCGCGCGTCCACGTGAAGATCGTCGAGGGCGACAAGGAGCGCGTTCAGGTGTTCGAGGGCGTCGTCATCGGCAGGCGGGGCGGCGGACTCCGCGAGAGGTTTCGCGTCCGCAAGCTCTCCTACGGCGTCGGCGTGGAGCGCATCTTCCCGGTGCACTCTCCGAGGATCGACAAGATAGAGATCACCCGCAAGGGCCGGGTGCGCCGCGCGAAGCTCTACTATCTCCGGGCGCGCAAGGGCAAGGCGGCGCAGGTGAAGGAGCGCCGCAGAAGATAGCGCGGGCGCGAGCCTTTCCTCCCGCCCCGGCCCTTTCGCCTTCTCCCTCAGCCCTCCAGAAAATTCTGCGTCTCGGCGTATAGCGCCTCCCGGCTCCATTCATACTGGGCGAAGTGGGTGGCGTCTCCCAGGACGACGGAGCGCTTCCCCCGGCTGTTCGTCAGCGCGCGGTATGCGGCGGCGAAGATGGGGTCGGTCGAGCTTCGGTCGTGGTCTCCCCGGATGGTCAGAACCGGACAGGTGATTTTCGCCGCGTCGTAGAGCGGCTTGTTGCGCGAGCGATCGTAGGCGTCCGCCATCGCGCCGTTGGGAACGCGGACGGCGGGAATCCTCCGGCGCGCGCCCTCGGGGTCGAACCTGAGCTGCTCCGTCCAGAATCGCCTGATCGCCTTCTCCGCTCTCCACTTTGAATGCCGCCCCTTCGGGATGCTCCCGTCCCAGCGCGCCCGCTGGTAGCGCTCCGTGACCCAGCGCCACGCCCCGCTTCGGGGGTCCCAGCGGCCGGGCCGCGCGGGGTCTTCCCGAAGGGCGGCCGCATCGGGGTCGTCGTATGCGTAGAAGGGGGCGTAGAGGACGAGGCGGCGGACGCGGGCGCGGTTCGCGGCGGTGAAGGCGGCCGTGGTCGTGGTGCCCCACGACCAGCCGAGGAGGTTGAGCCTGCCTACCCCGTCTTTCGCGCGGATGAACCGCGCGGCGGCGTCGATGTCGCGCACCGCGGTGATTCCCCGCACGGCCGGGGGTTGCCCCCTGGGGCTTCGGAGCATTTCCGGCGGTCGCGTGGAGGGGCCGTATCCCCGGACGCAGAGGGCATAGACGCGAAAGCCCCGGCCGGCGATGAAGTCCATCCACGAATAGCCGGGCAGCGGCAGGTCGAAGGCGACGGGCGAGGGGGTGCTTTGCCCGTGCGCCATGAGCAGCGTGGCGGCGGCTTCGGCCTTCTCCATGCCCCGGGGCTTCTTCTCCCGCAGATGCAGCTTGACGCCGGGGTCGTGGGAGTCGATGAGGTAGTCCTGCCGAACGATTCCGGCGGCGGCCAAGGCGTCTCCTCCGGTTCGGGGAATTCGGCGGCATTATCCCGGATTTTCGGGCGCGGCCCAAGCGGCGGCGGGCTTCGCCCTTGAGGCCCCCCGGATTCCTCGCTATATTGCGGAAATCCGCCGCCCCGCGTGGTCTTTCATGTATTCCATCGAACGCGCTCTAGCAGGCGAAGGCGCGGCCGCCGTGGCGGGCGTGGACGAGGCCGGGCGCGGCCCTCTGGCGGGCCCGGTGGTGGCCGCCGCCGTGGTGCTGGACCCGGAGAATCCCGTTCACGGGCTGGACGACAGCAAAAAGCTCTCCCCGCGCCGCAGGGAGGCGCTGCTTTCCGAGATTCTCGCCAAGGCGCGCGCCGTCGCGCTGGCGGCGGCCGGCCCGCGCGAGATCGAAAGGGCGAACGTCCTGCAGGCCTCCCTTCGCGCGATGGCGACCGCCGTGGAGAGGCTGCGCCTCGCGCCCGCCCACGTCCTCATCGACGGGAACAGGAAGATTCGCACCCCCCTGCCGCAGACCCCTCTGGTGAAGGGGGACGCGCGGTGCGCCTGCATCGCGGCGGCGAGCGTGGTCGCCAAGGTGCATCGGGATCGGGTGATGGCGCGGATGGACGCGCGGTTTCCGGGCTACGGCTTCGGCAGGCACAAGGGATATCCCACGCGGCGTCACCTCGCCGCCCTGGCGCGGCGCGGCCCCTGCCGCATCCATCGCCGGACGTTCCGGGGCGTCCCGGCGGTCGGGAGGTGAGGACGCCGTGAGCCGGGCGGAGGGAGAGCGCGGCGAGGAGGCGGCCGTGAGGTTCCTGCGCCGCCGGGGCTACGAGATTCTCGAGCGAAATTATCGCGGGGCGCGCTACGAGGTGGACGTCGTCGCGCGCGAGGGGGAGGTGCTCGCGTTCGTGGAGGTGAAGGCCAGGGCGGCGGGCAGGTCGCAAAGCGGCGCGGAGGCGGTGGATTGGCGGAAGCAGCGCAGAATCGAGCAGGCCGCCCGGCACTACCTGATGACCCACCCGGAGGCGCGGGACCGCGTCTGCCGCTTCGACGTGGTGCTGCTGGAGGCGGAGGCGGGGAAAAAGCCGAAAGCCAAGGAACTGCTGAGGGACGCCTTCCGCTAGCGTCTTCTTCCAGATGAATTTTGCGGAGCGGCGCCCGCGTCGGCCTGTTTTCGCCGCCGGCGCCTTTGTCCGTGGAGAAAATTCCCGATCGGGCGCGCGGCTTCCGCCGGGCCGGACGCTAGAATCCCCTCGCCCGCTCTCAGGGGTTGCGCGCGGCTATCAGGCGAAGCCCCAGGAGGGTGAGGTCGGGGTTGATCAGGTCGAATACCTTCGCCTCTTCGCTGAAGACCAGGCTCTGCCCGCCCGTCGCGACCACTTTCGCCCCCTCTCCGAGTTCGGCCTTCATGCGGGCGACGATTTCCCGCACCAGGCCCCGGTATCCGTAGGCGATGCCGGACTGGATGCTGTGGACCGTGTTCTTTCCGATGACCGAGGGGGGAACGGCGGTTTCGACCCTGGGGAGCCGCGCCGTCCGGTCGATGAGCGCCTCCAGCGCGATTCCCAGGCCGGGCGAGATGGCGCCGCCCAGGTATTCCCCGGCGGCGGACACCGCGTCGAAGGTGATGGCCGTGCCGAAGTCCACGATGACGAGCGGCCCGCCGTAGAGATGGTGGCCGGCGGCGGCGTTGACGATTCTGTCCGCGCCCACCTCGCGGGGGTTGTCGTATTTTATGGCGATTCCGGTGCGCGTTCCCGGGCCGACGACCAGCGGCTTCGCGCCGAAATAGCGCTTCGCCATCTCCTCCAGGGTCGGCGCCAGGGGGGGAACGACGCTCGCTATGACCATGCGCCCCACGTCCGACATGCGGCGCCCCTCGACCCGAAACAGGCCCTCCATGAGAATGGCCAGCTCGTCCGTCGTGCGGCGCGCCACGGAGCCGAGCCTCCAGCTCGCGAGCAGCGCCTCCCCGTCGAAAAGCCCCACGACGGTCTGCGTGTTGCCCACGTCGATGGCCAGCAAGTGGCCGCCCCGGCTCACGCGCCCTCCACCTCGCCGGAATCCAGCCTCTCGACGGCGCCGTCCGCGGTCTCGAGCAGCAGGCGGCCCGCCTCGTCGACCCCCTTGGCCGTTCCGTTCATCTTCTTGTCCGGGAGGCGGACGGAGACGCTCTCGCCCAGGTGATCGCACAGGCGAAGCCAGCGCTTCCGGGCGGGGGCGAAGCCTTCCGCCTCATATTCCTCAAGCCGCGCGGCGATGCGCGCGAGAAGGACGCGCAGCAGGCGCGCCGCGTCGGGAACCCGCCCCCCCGCCAGAAGGAGGGAGGAGGCCGATTCGCGCAGCGCGGGGGGAAAATCGGCTTTGTCCGCCGCGAGGTTGACGCCGACGCCCGCGGCGACGGCCGGCGGCTCGCCGGGGAGGGCGGCGCATTCGCAGAGGATTCCCCCGATTTTTCTTTTTCCTATTCTCAGGTCGTTCGGCCATTTGAGCCCCACGCGGCGGCCCGCCGCCTCCTCGATGCCCTCGGCGACGGCGACGCCCAGGAGGAGCGTTATGGCCTGCGGGACTTCCGTCCGGCGGGCGGGCCGGAGCAGCGCCGAGAAATACAGCCCGCCTCCGGGCGGGGAGAACCAGGCGCGTCCCCGCCTTCCCCTGCCCCGGGTCTGGGAGATCGCCCGGACGACGAGGCCCCCGGCCTCGCCTTTTCGCGCCCGCTCCAGAACCAGATCGTTGGTGGAAGCCGTCTCATGGATGGTTTCGACGCGCCAGGCCGGCCCCCGCTCGCGCGCGGCGGTGGGGCGCATTCAGCCCTGAAGCTCCGAGATGCGCCCGGTGCTCTCGCGGAGCTTCGCCGCGCGCTCCCTGGTCTCGCGCAGGCGCGCCCTGTCCTTCTCCACGATTTCGGCGGGGGCGCGCTCCACGAACGAGGGATTCGCCAGCTTCTTCTCGAGGCCGGCCGCCGCGCCGTCCGCCTCCGCGATTTGCTTCTCCAGGCGCCTCAGCTCCTCCTCGACGTCGATGAGTCCGTCGATGGGGACGAAGGCTTGTCCGTAGCTGAAAACGGTATTCGCCGACGCTTTGGGCCGCTCCACCTCGGGGCCGACCTTCCAGTCGGGCAGAATCCCGGCGAGCCTCCGGATCCACTCGGATTCGCGGAGGATGAGGCGCTCCCTGTCGGGGTCGTCCACGTGAACGCGCGCCTCCACTTTCCTGCTGGGGGAGATGTTGAGCTCTCCGCGGATGTTCCGGATGCCGCCGATCATCTCCATCAGGGCGCCGAATTCCTCCTCCGCCTCCGGGTCGTCCCAGCCCTCCTCGGGCCTCGGCCATTCGGCGACCATGATGCTCTCCCCCTCGCGGTTCGGGAGCTTCCGCCAGATTTCCTCGGTGATGAAGGGGATGATCGGGTGCAGGAGGCGAAGGACGCGCTCGAGGACCTGGGCGAGCGCGGCGCGGCTGGCCTCGCCGCCGCTCCCCGGGGCGAGGGCGGGCTTGATGACCTCCAGATACCAGTCGCAGAGCTCGCGCCAGGTAAATTGATAGAGGGCGAGGGCGGCGTCGTTGAAGCGGTATTCCGCCAGCGCCTCGCTCGTCCGGCGCGTCACGCCGTTCAGGCGGCTCAGTATCCACCTGTCGCCCAGGGAGAGCTTCTCTCTCGGCGGCATGGGCGGGACGCTCTCGCCCAGGTTCATCAGGGTGAAGCGCGCCGCGTTCCAGATTTTGTTGCAGAAGTTCCGGTATCCGGCGATGCGCTCCGTGGAGAGGCGGACGTCGCGCCCCTGGGCGGCCATGGCGGTGAGCGTGAAGCGGAGCGAATCCGTGCCGAACTCCTCGATGATCTCCAGGGGGTCGATGATGTTCCCCCGCGTCTTGCTCATCTTGTGTCCGCGCTCGTCGCGCACGAGGGCGTGGATATAGACGTCGCGGAACGGCACGTCGTCCATGAACTTGAGCCCCGTCATGATCATCCGCGCCACCCAGAAGAAGATGATGTCGAAGCCGGTGACGAGAACGGACGTGGGGTAGAAGTATTTCAGGTCGGGGCCGCGCTCCGGCCACCCGAACGTCGAGAACGGCCAGAGGGCGGAGCTGAACCAGGTGTCGAGCACGTCGGTCTCGCGCCGGAGCCTCGGGTCGCCGGGGTCCTCGCGCGAGACGATGACCTCTCCGGTCTCGTCGTCGTGCCAGGCGGGTATCCGGTGGCCCCACCAGATCTGGCGGCTGATGCACCAGTCGCGGATGCCGCGCATCCACTCGAAGTAGGTGGACTCCCACTGCCTGGGGATGATGCGGATGCGCCCGTCCTCCACGGCGCGAATCGCCTCCTCCGCCAGCGGCTTCGCGCGCACGAACCACTGCTTCGAGAGGCAGGGCTCCACCACGGCGCCGCAGCGGTAGCATCCGCCCACGGCGTGGCGATGAGGCTCCGCCCCCTTCATCAGCCCCCGCTCCCGCATGTCCTCGACGACGCGCTCGCGCGCCTCGAACCTGTCCAGCCCCGCGTAGGGGCCCCCGTTTTCGTTGATCTTCGCGTCCGGGGTGAGAACGTTGATTTGCGGGAGATCGTTCCTGAGGCCCGCCTCGAAGTCGTTCGGGTCGTGCGCCGGGGTTACCTTCACGGCGCCGGAGCCGAAGGAGGCGTCCACGAACGAATCCGCGATGACGGGAATTCTCCTGTCGAGAAGCGGCAGGCGCAGCTCCCGGCCCACGAGGTCCGCGTATCTCCCGTCGTCGGGATGCACCGCCACGGCCGCGTCGCCCAGCATGGTCTCGGGGCGCGTGGTGGCGATGACGACGCCCTCGCCGCCCTCCCAGAGCGGATAGTGGAACTTCCACAGATGGCCGTCCCGCTCCTCGTGTTCGACCTCGAGGTCGGAGACGGCCGTCCCGCACCTCGGGCACCAGTTCACCAGATAGTCGCCGCGGTAGATCAGCCCCTCCTCATACAGCCGCACGAAGGCTTCGCGCACGGCGCGGGAGAGTCCCTCGTCCATGGTGAAGCGCTCGCGCTCCCAGTCGCACGAGGCGCCCAGGCGGCGCAGCTGGCGGGTGATGGCGCCGCCGCTCTCGGCCTTCCACTCCCAGACGCGCTCGATGAATTTCTCGCGCCCCAGCGATTCGCGCGAGAGGCCCTCGCCGGCCAGCTGGCGCTCCACCACGTTCTGGGTGGCGATGCCCGCGTGGTCGGTGCCCGGCATCCAGCAGACGCTCAGGCCGCTCATCCGCTTCCAGCGGACGAGGACGTCCTGGAGGGTGTTGTTCAGGGCGTGGCCCATGTGGAGGGAGCCCGTCACGTTGGGCGGCGGGATGACGATGGAGTAGGGCGCGCGGCTCTCGCTGGGGGCGCCGCGGAAATATCCGCGCTTCATCCATTCGGCGTACCAGCGCGCCTCCGTTCCCTTCGGGTCGTAGCGGGGCTCCAGCAAGGGCTATTCTCCGCGTTTGATTTTTTCGATTTCCCGCAGAACGATTCGCTCCATCAGGTCGGGAAGGCGGGCGACCACGACGGCCTCGACGCGGCCCAGCAGGGCGGGGACGGCTTTTTCGATGTTTTCCTCCAGAAGTTTCCGGATGGCGGGAGCGAGAGCCGCGGCGTCGAGCGCGGGCGGCTCCTCCTTCCCCCCGGCGGGGTCTTTCGCTTCCGGGCGGCTCTCCTCCGGCGGGGGAGACCCGGGCCGCTCCGCCGCGCCGGCCGCGGGCGGCGGGGATTCCTCCAGGATTTCCTCGATCATCGCCTCCTCCAGGGAGTCCGAACCCTCCCGCTCCCAGGCCCCGGGCGCGGGCGCCGCGCCCCCCCCGGCGATGAGGCGCTCCACCTCCCTCGTGAACGTCTCCGGCCTGAAGGGCTTCTCGACGCGCCCGGCGGCGCCGACCTCCGCGATTTCCGCGTCGCTGAGCGCCCTGCGCGCGCTCGTCAGGATGAGAAGGGGCGTCCGGGAGAACTCCGGCCTCTCGCGCAGGCGGCGGCAGAACGCCAGGCCGTCGGAGCGCTCCATGTCCACGCTGACGACGAAGGCGTCCAGCGGCGTCGTCTCCGCCATGGTGAGGGCCGCGTCGGCGCTCTCCGCCGCGTGGACGTGGATTCTCCTGCCCCTGAAGGCCAGCTCCGCGACGCGCTGAACCAGAAGGCTCTCTTCGAGTAGAAGCAGGTTGGTCGCCATGCGTCGGTCCTCGTCCGGGCGTCCGCTCGATGAGCCGGAGAGAGGAGAGAGAATTCGCGTTCAGGCGCCCTTTGGGGACGCCTGCGCGCTCTTGTGCCGGTCGGGCCGCTCCGCATCATGCCATTACCGCGATTCGCGGGTCAACCGCGTCCGCCCTCCGCGCCGGTAGCGGCGGACGGCGCGGCGGTGCTCTCGGTAGGTGCGCGAGAATTGATGGCCGCCGTTTCGGGTCGCCACGAAATACAGGTATTTCACCTTGGCGGGATGGAGGGCCGACTTGATGGACGCGAGCCCCGGGCTCGCGATCGGCCCCGGGGGAAGCCCCCGGTAGAGGTAGGTGTTGTAGGGAGAATCGTGGCGCAAGTCCTTTTTCGTAAGATTTCCGTCGAAGCGGGGCAGCCCGTAGATGACGGTGGGGTCGCTTTGAAGGCGCATTCTTCGCTTGAGGCGGTTGATGAATACGGCCGCGACGAGGGGGCGCTCGCTGTCCAGCGCGGTTTCCTTCTCGATGATCGAGGCCAGCGTGAGCGCCTGGTGGACGGTGAAGCCCATCGCCTTCGCCCGCCGCTTGAGCGCGGGCGTGAACTTTCTCCTCATGGTGAGAGCCATGGCTCCCAGAATCTTTCCGGCCTCGACTCCCTCCGGGAAGCGATACGTGTCGGGGAAGAGATACCCCTCCAGGGAGTCCGCCGGAATCCGCAGCTCCCGAAGGAGGGAAGCGTCCCGCGAAAGCCGCAGAACCTCCTCCTCGCCGGCGAGCCCCGCGCGGCGAATCGCCCTCGCGATTTCCCTGACGCCGTAGCCCTCGGGAATGGAGAGCGTTCGCCGGGCGACCTCTCCCCCGGAGAGGCGGCGGTATATCTCCCGCGGCGGCATGGACGCCTTGAGCGCATAGACGCCCGCCTGAACGCTTCTCGCCCCACCCCTCAGCCGCGCCTGAAGGTGAAACAGGAGGGGGCTGCGGATGAGGCCGTTTGTCTCCAGGAGGCCGAGAATCTGTCCGAAGGACATGCCGGGGCGGACGTGGATTCGCCTCGCCCGCTCCGCCTGCGGGTCGGCGGGCCGGCCGAAGTCGCTCTCCAGGTATAGGTAGCCGACGAGGAGGGCGCACAGGCCCGCGAGCGAGAAAAGCCCCGCCCGGAGCTTTCCGCGCCGCCCGCGTCCTCCGGCGTCCGCCGCCGGCTCGCGTCCGCCGCCTTCCTTCGGGGGCGCGCTTTCGCTCATGGGGAGACCGGACGCCGCGCTCTTTGGCGATCCAGGTAGGTCTGAAGGATGAGCTGCGCCGCGATGACGTCGCGCCTCTCCTTCTTCCTGCCGGGCTTCGTTCCGGTTTCGTTCAGAACGCGCTCCGCCTGCGCCGTGCTGAGCCGCTCGTCCCACTTCCTGACGGAAACCTCGAGATGGCTCCGCAGCAGCCTTATCAGGCTTCTCGCGCGCTTCGCCCGCGCCGTGTCCCGGTTCGAGAGGCCGACGGGGTGGCCCACCACTACCAGCCGAACCTCATGCTCCCGGACGACGCCGCGCACATCCTCCACCAGCTGGCGGTCGCTTCGCCTTTCGATGAGGCCGAGCGGCTGGGAGGTCAGCCCCAGGGAGTCGCTGATGGCGAGCCCCACGCGCTTCTCGCCAAAGTCCATTCCCAGAACGCGGGGACGGCTCATTTTTCGGCTGGCTTCGTCCGGGCGTCGTCGGGACGGGGCATTTCAATCCGGAACCGCTCGAGGGTGGAGTGCGTCGCCCTGTCCAGCGAGGCGAGGGATTTGTGATAGTCGATGAGGGCGCGGGTCTCCTGCGTGAGCGCGTTGGCGAGGGCCTCCTGATCCTCGAGAATGTCTCTGCTCGTCGAGAGGCCGACCTTGAATTTCTTCTCCTGGGCGTCGAGGCGCTCCTCGGCCAGCCTCCTGGCGACGCGCGTGGCCTCTATGCGCTTGACGTCCACGCGAACCCGGCGCGCGGCGCGCCGGACCGCCTCCATGACGGCCTGCCGCTTCTGGTGATAGGAGGCGATCGTCCGCGCGTGTCTGAGCCGCGCCTGGCGGTAGCTCGCCTCCGCCGCCCTGTTCCCGAGGGGGATGCGGAACGAGAGGCCGCCGGAGAGGGAGTATCCGTCGTCCTCGAACTGCTCGCTCAGCGCCCTCCCGCCGCTCCGCGCGAGAGAGTTGCTGGAGGCGGAGGCGCTCAGGTCGAGCTCTGGCAGCAGGTTCCGCTTCGCCGCCTTCATGTCGATCCTTCTTTTTTCGATTTCGATGCGGGCGCTCTCCAGGTCCGCGCGCGCGCGCAGCGCCCCGAGCGTGAGCCGCGTCTCGTCCACCTTGACGGCCTTGAACGCCGGCTTGTCGGTCGGCAGGATGCTGACGCCCCAGGAGGAGGGGTCGTCCGTCACGTTCAGGAGCATCTTCAGGGCGTCTTCGCGATCCTTCACCTCGCGCTCCGCCACGAGAAGGGCTTCTTCCCGGGAGGCGACGGTGGCCTGGGCTTCCGTGATCTCTATCGGCGCGAGGGTGCCGACCTCGACCTGAATCCTGTTTCTTCGCAGCAGATCCTTGGCGAGGCCGAGGGATTTTCGCCGGAACTGCAGGTTCTGGATGGAGAAGACGAGATCCCAGTAGGCCTGTTCGACGGCGTCCACCGTCTCGATGACCCTGCTTCGGTAGGCGTGGAGCGTCTGCTCCCTCGACGCCGCGGCCACCCGTATTCTCGCCTCGTTGAAATCGACGCCGAAGTTCCTGAGCAGAGGCTGTCTGATGGTGAAGGTGAGGCCGGTGCGAAAATTCGGATTGAAGGAGTTCTGCGGGGAGTTCGTCGATTCCCGGACGCCCTCGAAGATGAGCGAATACTCCGCGCCCGTGACGATCCTCCGGCGGATGCCGCCCGACGCCGACTGGGCGCTCGTCGTCAGGCCCTCCCCCGCCGTGAACAGCCGGCTCGCCGTGTCGAGCCTGGATTTTCTCGCGGAGACGTCCGCCACGGCGGCCGGATCGAACGCGGCGCGCTCCCTGACGACTTCGCTTTCCGCGATGGGGGGGGCGAACCCGGCGATGGTGATGTCGAAATTGCGCGCGAGGGCGAGGCTCACGGCCTCCCGCGCGGACAGCGCCAGGCGGGGGCCCTTGACGATCGGCGGCGGCACGCCGCTGCGCGGCCGCTCGAAGGACGCTTCCCCGGGAATTTTCGCGGGAGCTTCCTCCGACGCGGCGCCGGGCTTCGGCGCGGGGGCCGCCCCGGCGAGAAAGGGGGTCGGCGCCGTGAGGAGGATGGCGAGCGCGGCGATGCGGGAGAAGAAGCATCCGGGCGGTTTCATAAAAATCCTCGCTCCGCTTTTCCGATGGCGCGTCCCTTGAAGCTCCTTTGACGCGGGTCGGGACGGCGCTTCCATTTTCGCGGCCGCCTGCGGCTCCATATTACTCGCGCGGCGATGAAAAAGGAAACGGATTCCGGCTTCCGGTCCGCGGCGCTTCCCGCAAACGAGGGAGACGGGGCGAGCCGCTTCGTTTCTTGCGCGATGGCGCGGCGCTCTGCTAGAAGTGTTCCCGCGAGAGACATCGGCGGCGCGGCCGCTTTCCGCAGGGCGCGATTCTTCCGGGGTGGGCGATCGGTGGAAGTTTTTGAGGGGGTGGACGCCTACGACGGCGAAAGCTCCCCCTCGATATTGAGCATCGGAAATTTCGACGGCGTTCATCTCGCTCATCGGGAGATTTGCCGGCTCCTCCGGGAAGAGGCCGCTCGGCGCGGCGGCAGAAGCGTGATATTGACGTTTCATCCGCACCCGCTCTCCGTCGTCGCTCCCGAAAGGCAGCCCCCCCTGATGACGACCCTGGAGGAGAAGCTGGCGCGCCTGGAGGCGCAGAACGTCGACGCCGTGGTGATCGAGAAGTTCACGCCGCGCCTGGCGCGAACCGGGGCGGGGGACTTCGCGCGGCGGATCGTCGGCGAGGGGCTCCGCGCCTCGCTGGTGGTCATCGGCTTCAACTTCCGCTTCGGGAAGGGGCGCGCGGGAAACGTCGAGCTGCTGCGGCGCGAGGGGGCGAACGCCGGGTTCGAGACGCGCGCGCTGGAGCCTTTCATGTTCGAGGGCAGGCGCGTGAGCAGCACGGAAATACGAAAGCTGCTGCTGGGCGGAGAAGTGGAGGAGGCTGCGCGCCTTCTCGCGCGGCGCCACCTGATAGAGGGGAGGGTGGCGCGGGGCGACGGACGCGGCCGCCGAATCGGCGTCCCGACGGCGAACGTGGACTATCCCCCCGTCCTGATTCCCGAGAACGGGGTCTATGCCTGCTGGGCGCAGATCGAGGGAAGGGAGAGCCTGCGGCGTCCCGCCGTGACGAACGTCGGAACCCGCCCCACGTTCGGCGCGAAGGGGCGGACGATCGAGGCCCATCTGCTGGACTGGGAGGGAGACCTTTACGGAAAGCCGCTTCGGGTGGAGTTCGTCTCCCGCCTGCGCGAGGAGAGGAAGTTCTCGGGCCCCGAGGAGCTCGTCGCGCAGATTCGCCTCGATATCGAGAATGGCCGGAAAAAACTGAACGCCTAGGCGAGAAGCCCTCTCAGTCCGTCGTAGAGGAAGAACGCCCCGAACCCGCACATGGCCCACGCGCAGCCCCGCTCGATTCTCCTCCATCCGGCCTCGCCGATCATCCGGCTCCCCCGGTTCGACGACCAGGTGATGAGGAGGGCCCATGCGGCGTCCGCCAGCAGGTGGACGGCGATCATCCCCGCCAGGCCGGCCAGCCACCCGAATTCGTCCGTTCTCGCAATGAGGCCGGCGCCGACGGTGAGCCACCACAGAACCCAGTAGGGGTTCAGCGCGGTGAGCGCGGCGCCGCCGGCGAGGGCGCTCCGCTGACGCATCCTCTCTCCCCCGGAGGGCGAGGCGCGGGAACTCCCGAACGCGCCGCGTCCCAGATAGAGGAGCGCGGCGCCGCCCGCCAGAGCGACGCCCTCGCGCGTCCCCGGCGTCTCGAGGAAGGGCTGAAGACCCATGAACAGGGCGAGGATGAGCGGAATTTCGGCCAGGGCGTGTCCGAGGGTAATCCAGACGCCGGCCCACGGGCTTTCCCTGCCCCGCATGATGAGCAGCGCGGTGAGGGGGCCCGGCGACATGACGCCGCTCAGGGAAATGGCGAGGATGAACCCGTAGAAGGCGAGCAGGCTCATGGCTTCGCCGCGTCCTCGGCGAGCAGACGGCGCAGCCGCCCGGCGTCCAGGTGAAACTTGAAAGCCTTTGTCGCGCCCAGGTAGCCGACGGGCACCTCCTCGCCGTGCAGGCGCGCCAGTTCCGGGCTGGCGTCCACGTCGATTTCCTCGACGGCGAGGTCGGGAAAGCGCAGCCGCAGCGCCGCTTTCGCCTCCTCGCACAGATGGCACGCGCTTCGGGTGTAGAGGGTGAGCTTTCGCATGGTCTGAAAGTCCGCTTCGGGTTCGGGGGCGTTTTCGGGCCGCCCGATGATAGCAGACGCCCGCGCGGGCGGCTCCCGAACCACCCGCGCGCCCGTCGAACGGATTGCTTTCGTAGGGACAACCCCCTGTGGTTGTCCGTCATTGAGGATGGGGAACGATCACAATCCCCTGGATTCCGGCCTTCGCCGGAATGATGACGGGGCGAAAATGGTTTTGTAGGGGCGGTTCGTGAACCGCCCGTTTGGGGTGGTCGCCCATGGACGCCGGTTCCGTAAAAGCGGGCCCCAAGACCGCCCGTTTTCAAGAACGATTCGCATCGGAGGCAGCGGGGCGTTCCCGAACGCTCCCTACGGGTTGCGCGTCGTCGAGATGCGAACGCGGTGCCGGACAACCACAGGGGGTCGTCCCTGCGAAATGATGAAGCCCGCGCCCCGCGCCGAACGACGGGCGGGGCGCATATATGCGCCCCCTACGGAACCGTCGCCAACCCCTGGGCGGGCGGTTCACGAATTGTGGGGCGACCCCGGGGAGGGGGCGTCCCTACGGAACCGTCGCCAACCCGCAAACGGGACGCATGAATGAAAACGCCCGCGGCGTCCCGTCCCGCGCCGGAGAATTCGCCGGGCGGAGGCGTTTCCCCGGGCGTTTGAAGAAGAACCGCCCGCGCCGAAAAGCCGCGCGTGAATGTCTGCGAATTTCTGCAAAATCAGACAAATTCACGGCCTTATCCCGCAAATAGGGAGCTGTTTTCCACCTTTTAGAGACCCCTTTGACGACCCTTTGACCATTCCGCCCGGCCCCGGTTCTCCCGCCTTCTTTCCCCTCCGGAGGCGCACTCCCGCCGCATCTGAAATATAACCCGGCCTAGCCCCGCCGCCGCCTCGCAAATGCGGGCAAATGCGGGCAGACGCGCGCGATTGTTCCACGTGGAACAATTTGAGGGGCGCGCCGGGCGGATTTCCGGCGCGCTTCGGGGAGACATGGGGGGATGTATTCGGATTCATCGCCCCGAATCCTTGACAACGCGCTCGCCCCGATATAGGAAATGACTGCCGAATCTTCTCGCCGGAGTGGCGGAACTGGTAGACGCGCTAGATTCAGGTTCTAGTGGGCTTCGGCCCGTGGAGGTTCAAGTCCTCTCTCCGGCACAATCAAAAACCGGACGAACCGCGCCGCGGGTTCGCGCTTCCGCTTCGAGAGACCGCATGAGGATCGTCGAGGACGAACTGTCCAACGGGATTCGCGTGGTGACGGCCGAGCGCCCCGAATCAGCGGCCGTGGCGTTCCATATCTATTTCGGCTGCGGCGGCCGCCATGAGCGCGACGAGGTGGTGGGCGTGTCGCACGCGCTCGAGCACATGGTCTTCAAGGGGACGCCCTCCAGGACGACCCTCGACATCGCGCGCGAGATGGAGGGAAACGGGGCGTCCGTCAACGCCAATACGGCGCCCGAGCGCACCTGCTATCACTTCACGGCGCCGGCCGACGCCTTCGCCGCCGTCCTGGAAGTCTATGCCGACGCGGTGAACAACTGCCTGCTCGACAAGGAGGAGTGGAGCAGGGAGCGCCGGGTCATCCTCGAGGAACTGAAGATGTATGAGGACATGCCGCGCGTCTGGGTGTCGGACATGCTGGAGACCACCATCTACAACCTGCAGATGGGCGTTCTCGGAAACCGGGAGACCATCAACGCCATAGAGCCGGAGCACATGCGCGAGTTGACGGAAACGTGGTACGTCCCGGGCAACACCGTGATTTCCGTGGCGGGCGGCGTGAGGCGCGAGGAAGCGGTGGCGCTCTCCGAGCGATACTTCGGCGACCGCGCCGGAAGCGGCGAGAAGCCCGCCGCCCCCGCCCTGCCGGAGGAGAGCGCCGCCAAGGTCGCCGCCCAGGCGCGCCAGACGGATCAGGTGAATCTCGCCCTCGGCTTTCGCGCCTTCGGGCTGGATCGCGAGGACGGCGCCCCGCTCCGCGTGATGTGCGACATCCTGGGCGGGAAGATGAGCAGCAGGCTGTTCACCGAGGTGCGCGAGAAGCGCGGGCTGGCCTACAGCGTGGGCGCCGCGCCGCATCGCCACACCGATGCGGGCATGGTCGAGATGAAGGCGGGCGTGGCGCTCGAGAAGGCGGTGGAGGCGACCGAGGTGATGCTCTCCGAGACGGGAAGGTTCAAGACCGAGCCGGTGACGAACCAGGAACTGGAGGAAGCGAAGCGCCACATCAAGGGAGGCCTCCAGATACACGAGAGCTCGCAGTATCACGCGGGTCGAAACGGCTCGAACCTCATGCTCCGGGGCAGGATTTATCCCGTGGAGGAGGAGTTGGCGGACATCGACGCCGTGCGCGCGGAGGACATCCTGCGCGTGGCCGAGGAGGTTTTCCAGGAAGAGCGGCTGACGGGCGCGGTGATAGCGGAGAAGGACCTGGGGGCGGAAATCGAGGCGGCGCTCAGAATCTGACGCGAGGCGGGCGGGGGAAGCCCCCGGGAGCTTATCGAGATCGAGCGGGTTCGGGCGTCGGACTTCTCATCAGAATGACGATTCGCCGGTTTTTGGCGCGCTCCTCCCCGGTGTCGTTCCCGGCCGCCGGGCGGTGGAAGGAGTAGGCGGCCGCGGAGAGGCGCCTGGGGGAGACGCCTTTCGACTCCAGGAACTTGACGACGGCGATGGCGCGCGCGGCCGAGAGCTCCCAGTTCGTGGGGTAGCGGCGGGCGAGGCTTCTCCGAATCGGGCGATCGTCCGCGTGGCCTTCTATCTGAATCAGCTTGTCTTTTTCCTTCCGGAGAAATTCCGCGATCTTGGAGAGCGCGCCGGCGCCTTTTCGCCGGATGGCGGCGCTCCCGGAATCGAACAGCAGGCTGTTCACGATGTTCACGCGGAGCAGGCTCCTGGTTCGCCGCAGGGTGATGAGCTGCTCTTCCAGTTTTTCGTTCATCCGCGTCAGGTCCGCTTCCAGCTTCTGGGCGCGGCCGGCCTCCGCGCGCGCTTTCTCCTCCAGCTCGCTTCTGATGAGGTCGGTCGCGGAGGCCTTCTCCGCGATGAGCCGGCTCATCTCCTGAACCCGGGCTTCGAGAAGCGCCTTTTCGCTTTCGAGGCGCCGCACCTCCCCGTCCCGCCCGCTCGCGGCTTCCGGGCGTCGGTTCGCAGCGTCCGTCCGGCTCCTCCCCTGAACCTGAGGGGCCGCCTCGCTTCCCGCCTTTTCGGGGGGCGGCCCCCCGGCTTTTATTCGCCGCTGCCCGGCCTCGAGGCGGGCGACTTCCCGCCGCAACTTCGCGGAAGCCTCCTTTTCTTCCGAAAGCTCGATTTCGCGCTTTTGGAGCGCATCCCTCGCGGAGCCCATCTGCTGGGCGAAGTATCCCGTCCCGCCGAGAAGGGCGGCGGCAATCACCCCTATCGAGACGCGAAGGCCCAAGGTTGCGCTCCTTTCAGGGGCGACGAGCGGCGCCTCGTCCCTCCCCGCCTGCCCGGGCGCGGGTTCGGGAGAAATTCAGCGGCGGCGAGCCTGATGCGTCCCGGAGACGGGCGAGCCGGGGAGGGCCCCGGCTCTTTCCGAAGACGGAAGCCCCGCTTCAGTCGCGCGACGCGCCCAGCAGCTGCGTAAGATAAATGAACATCATGATGAAATCGAGATAGAGCTCGAGCGCCGCCATGATGGAGGCGCGCCTGCCCGTTTCGTTGTCCGTGTCCTGGGCGTAGGCGTATTCCTTCATCTTCTGGGTGTCGTAGGCCGTCAGTCCCGCGAAGATGAGAACGCCCAGGACGCTGATGGCGAAATGAACGGCGGAGCTGGCCATGAAGACGTTGACGACGCTGGCGAGGATGACGCCGATGAGGCCCACCATGCAGAAATTGCCCACTCCGGAGAGGTCTTTTTTCGTCGTGAAGGCGAAAAGGGTCAATCCGCCGAACGCGCCGCCGGTTACGAAGAACGCCTGGGCGACCGAGGTGAGCGTGTAGCGCAGGAGCAGGGTGGAGACGGTGACGCCCAGCGTCGCGCTGTAGAGCAGAAACAGGAGGGCGCCCGCCTGCCAGCCCTTGCTGCGCATGACCGGCCGGATGGAGAAGACCAGGGCGAGCTGGACGCCGATGACCAGGAACACCGAGATGGAGCTCCCGAAGATGAACTGGATGGCGGCGGGAGAGGACGCGACGTAGAGCGCGCTGAAGCCCGTGACGAATAGCCCCAGCGTCATCCATCCATAGACGCGCTGCATGAAGGCGGCGGCGTCCCGCGCGATGACGCGCTGTCCGGTGGAGCGGGTGAAGTCTTGAGAGCGCATTTCAGAGTTCCTCCCGAAAAAAACCGATTGTCCGGCAGCCTGGCTGAGGCGGCGAAGCGCATTCTCGAAACCTTCGCGTCTGACGCCCCCTGCTCCCGGGCGCGTCAAACGTGATCGTCCAAGAGTATATCTCATTCGACGGGTGTTTTTGTAGCCCCCAAACGCAGTTTTCCGGAGGCGATGATGTATTCGGGGCGCGTCATTCCGGCGGGAGCCGGGAATCCAGCGTTTTCCCGTCGGGTCCGGCTTGTTGCTTTCGCCCCGATGACGATGAGAAGCGGCAAACCCGTCAACGCGCGTCAAGCATGTTGGCGCCTTCCCGGATTATGGGGAGAGGCGCGTTGACCTGGATAATAAGGCGCCATACAATCAGGCTCCATAACATTTTCGGAGCTTTCCGATGTTCCACATGAAGGAGCTGCCCAGCGAGGAGGACTTCCGCACCCTCGCGCCGGAGTATTCCTCTCTGGATACTTCCTCCGTCATGCTGTTTTATCTTTTTCTGCGGGTCGGCAGCGACATGCTCACCGCGTTCGAGACGTATCTGGCCGATCACGGCGTGTCGCAGGGCAGGTTCATCGTCCTGTTGCTGCTTCTGCGCTCGCAGGTGAGAAACAACGGCTCGGGCCTCGGCCCCTCCGAGCTGGCCAGACAGGCGGGCGTTACGCGCGCGACGATGACGGGACTGATGGACGGCCTTCAGCGCGACGGCCTCATCGATCGCCTCGACCATCGCGGCGACAGGAGAAAGGTCATCGCGCGCCTGACGCCGAAGGGCAGGGAGAGCCTGAACGCCATTTTTCCCGACTATTATTCGCGCATCGCGGAGTTGATGAACGACCTGGAGGACGAGGAGAGGGAAAAATTGTCCGCCCTTCTCCACAAGGTGAAGAACAAGGTGCATTCGTTGAAGTAGGCGCTCCGCGCCCGCGCTCGACGATGAAGCGTTTCTTTGCTCACAAGGTTCGACAGAGGAAATCCTCACCGGAGAAGGAGAACGCGGCGATGCCGAAACCTAAGGTGATCATCCAGCTGTATCCCATGCTGCCGACGGAGAGCCGGGAGGAGCGCGAGCGGAAAAGACCCCTGGCCAGGGACAGGGATTTGTATCACCACGTGCTCCATGAATGGCTCGACATCGTGAAGGCGGCCGACGAGATGGGCGTGTGGGGCGTCAGCACCATCGAGCACCATCTGCACTCCGAGGGCTATGAGGTGGGCCCCAATCCCGGGGTTCTCAACGCCTGGTGGGCCGCGCAGATCAAGAACGCGCGCGTCGGCGCGCTCGGCTACGTCATGGCGACGCAGGATCCGGTTCGCGTGGCCGAGGAGACGGCCATTCTCGATCACATCACCAAGGGCAAGTTCTTCTGCGGCGTGGCGAGGGGGTATCAGTCCAGGTGGGCGAACGTCCTGGGGCAGTTCAGCGACACCCGGGCGACCGTCTCCTCGGATTTGGGCGGCGCCGACGACGTGAAGAACCGCGACATCTTCGAGGAGCGCGTCGAGATGCTTCTCAAATTCTGGCAGGAGGATTCGGTGGAGGTGAAGGGGGATTTCTACGAGATTCCCTATCCCTACGAGGAGGGCATCGACTACCCCGCCTGGAAGAGCGCGCGCGACGCCGGCGCCATCGGCGAGATCGGCGACGACAGCCGCGTGCGGAAGGTGAGCGTCGTTCCCAAGCCCTATCAGGAGCCGTATCCGCCCGTGTTCCAGGCCGTGAGCGCGAGCGCGGACTCCATCAGGTTCGCGGCGAGGCACGGGTTCCGGCCCGTCTATTTCACCAAGCTGGAGAAGATGGAGGAATTCTCCCATCTCTACGTGGAGGAAGGGGTCAGGGCGGGCCACAACTTCGCGCACGGGGAGCGGCAGTGCGTGTGCCGGTGGATTCACGTGTCGGACACCGAAGAAGAGTATGACGAGAAGCTCAGGAGATACGATCAGGACATCTACCAGAATTTCTACGTCCCCTTCTTCCCCCAGTTCCCGGACGACACGGAAAGCATCGACTGGATTGCGAACATCAAGGAGAGCGGCATCTTCCTGGGAGGGCCGGTGGAGAGGCTCAAGCGCGAATGGGAGGAGACGTACGAAAAGGTGCCCTCCGAGTTCATCACCCTGATCTGGCACTACGCGCAATGCCCCAAGGAGGAGGTCATCTACGAGCTGGAAACCTTCATGACGAAGGTGTGGCCCGACCTGGAATGCCCGGTGTCGAACGGCGTCACGGTCGGCGGCGTCGCCTGATTTTCTTGACGATGCGGCCCCCCGCGCGGCCGGCGGGGGCGTCGGGGTCGTTTTCAAGGAGAGAGCCATGTATGAGATCATCGATCTGAGCCAGGAGATCTACACCGACGCGCCCAGGTTTCCGGGGCATCCGGCGACGAAGGTCGAATACGTCGCCAGGCACGAGGACGCGGCGAACGCGCCCATCAAGCCCAAAGACATCACCTACGCGGCCATGATGCTCCACATGTGCGATCACGGGCCGACGCACACCGATTCGGTCAGCCATATCGACGAGCGCGAAACGGCGCCGAACATCGATCAGGCGCCGCTGGAGTGGTTCATCACCCGGGCGGTGGCGCTGGACTTCACGGGCAAGGTCGAGCCGATGGAGGAGATATCGCTGCGGCTGCTTCAGGATGAGCTTTCGGCGGCGAATCTGACGCCCCCCAGGGACGGGACGCTTCTTTTCACGGGCGGGCACTTCAAGCGCACCTATCCTGCGGACGACTACCTCACGACGTATCCGGGGCTGGGATACGAAGCCGCGAATTTTCTCTACCGAGAATGCGGCGTGGTGAACATCGGCCAGGACGCTCCCAGCATCGACGCGGGCGTGAACACCACGGAGCTCACGTTTCCCTGCCACGTGCTTTGCCGCGAACTCCAGCGCCACAACACCGAGAACCTGGCGAACATCGAGGCGGTGGCGGGCAGGGAATTTCTCTACGTGGGACTGCCCCTGAAAATCCGGCAGGGCACGGGGTCTCCCGTTCGCGCCGTCGCCGTGATGAACCTGTGAGGCGAGGGGAAGGGCGGCCGCTTCCGTTTCCGGCGAGCGGGCGCGGGGCCGTTTTTCGGGCCGCTTTCCTTGTCCTCGCCTTGCCGCAACGAAGGGGTTTTCTCGTTTCGTGAGGAGCTTTGCGGATATGTCGAAGATGGCGGACTGGTATTACCATCGCTCCGGCTGAAAGACCTGCGCCAAAACGCAAGCGTTTCTTGCGTCGAAGGGCATCGGGGTGTCCGATCAGGCGAACGCCAAAAAAGACGCCATTGATGAGGGCGGGGTCGATCCCGTTCTGCGGGGCGTAACGGATATCTATTCGACCAGGGGCAGGAAGGTGCTTCACCTGAGCATGAAAAAAGGAAAGCCCGCGCGCGAAGAGGCGCTGGCTCTCCTGCTGGGCCGTTCGGGCGCGCTCAGAGCGCCGGTTATCAGGCATCGAGGCGCTCTCATCGTCGGATTCGACGAGGAAACATACGCCCGGGTTTTCAAATGAGCGGCGTCTCGGCGGCTTAGAGGGCCAACTGGCCCCGGGTGGGCTCCGCTCAGCAGAACCAGGATTCGCTCAGCCGCGGCGGGCGAATCCGATCCGGCGAGAAGACGGCCTTCGGGTCCGCCTGATCGGGACGCTCCAGTATGTCGGCCGCCAGTCGGCGGACGTTCGCAAACGTAGCGGCGGCGTCCTCGCAGCGCGCGGCGGCGTCTTCCGCGAGAGCAAGCGCCTCCTCATGCAGTTTGTCCATCCTCTCGTCCGGATGCTCCCAGCGATGGATGAAGTTCTCCGCGTCGAGCTCCTTGAGGTATGGCGCCATGTGCGGAGAGTCGAGCAGGCGGGAGCCCGGCGGCACGAGAAGCCTGATGGCCATTTGAATGGGGTCCACCTCGTCGATCAAGGCGCGCTCTTCGATGAAGTCCAGCAGATCGAAATAATCCTGCGGGCTCGTCCACGGCGTGAACGCGACGAGCGACGGCCTGATGGAAAGGCCCGCCTCCCGCGCCGCCCTCACGACGCGGAACACGTCCTCTCTCGAGTGCCCCTTGGCCAGATGCCGAAGCGCGAGGTCGCTTAAAGACTCGACCGCGGTGATGAAGAACGCGCAGCCGCTTTCCCGGAACTGCGGCAGGAGCTCCTCGTGCCTGACGAGATGCTCCACCTTGGCCGTGAAGTCGAAAGTGAGGGAGGGGAACCGCTCCCGGAAGGCGCGCGTGAGCCGAACCGCGTGGGCCGGCCCGTTGAGGAAGTCCGGGTCGGCGAAACTGATGTGCCGCGCCCCCCGCGCGGCCAGATATTCAATATCCTCCAGCGCCTTCTCCTGCGGCACGACGAAGAAGCGGCCCTCATAGACCGGCGGAATCGGGCAGTGAAGACACAAATGCTTGCAGCCACGGCTCGCCTCGACGGCTCCGGCGGGATAGCGGCGGCCGTCCCTTATGAGGTGGGCGTATGTCTGAATCGCGGGCAGAGGCTCCCGCTCGGGCGTGAGCAGGGGAATTTTTTCAAGATATGGGCCGGAAGTCCGCTCTCTCGTGGCCGCGCCCGGAACCTCGATGACGCCCGAGGCTCGGGACAACCCTTGGACGAGCTCGAGGAGCGGCCGCTCAAACTCCCCGCCGATGGCCGAATCCGCGCCGTTTTCGAGCAGATAGTCCTTGTTGAGCAGGCCGTAGAGGCCGTAGAAGCAGATGTGGCATTCGGGGTTCGTCTCGCGTATTCTCGCCGCCACCCCCACGCCGAGCCTGAGCGCCGTGTGCATCGGCACGCTGATGCCCGCGAATTTCGCTTTCGAGACTTTCGCCTCGGAGAAATCCTCCGCCGCCACGTCCATCGCCCAAGGTTGAAAGCCCGCTTCGCGCAGGAAGGCCAGGGGCGAGGCGACGGCCAGCGGCTGGCGTCCCAGCTCGTAGCAGGAAACGAGAACGACGGCGCCGGGCGCCTTCCACCCGTTCGTGTTGCCGTTTCGGCTCAAGGCGAACCCTCTCGCTTCGCCAGGTAAAAAGCCCCGGGCGACATGAGCCCGGGGCTTGCGGTCTGCTGTCGGCTCCCGCTCACGTGGTGAAGGATTTGCCGCAGCCGCACATGCTCATCGCGTTCGGGTTGTTGATCTTGAAGCCCGAGCCTTGCAGGGTATCGACGAAATCGATCTCCGTTCCCGCGATGACGGGGTAGCTCCGGGGATCCACGAACACGTCGAAGCCCTCGGCGGAGAACACCTTGTCCTCCGGGTGGGCGGACTCCTCGAAATAAAGGCCGTAGTTGTAGCCCGAGCATCCGCCGGCCGTGACGGCCAGGCGAAGGCCGTGGCCGCTTTTCCCCTCCGCCGCCAGAATCTCGATCACCTTTTCATTGGCGGCCGAAGTCACGGAGAGGCCTTCAAGCGCCTGCGGCTTTTGCTGGGACTGGTCGAACAGGGTGATCGTTGCATCCGGCATGGGTCGCTTCTCCTCATGGCGATTGATTTCTGGTTTTCGCGCCTTCACGCGCGTCAGTGTTCTCACGTCTTGCTTCACCTGATGAATATTACCCTTTTTCGCGTCTTTTGCAAGGGCCGCAGCTTTCGGATCCTTGGAATCGGACGTTTACGGGGAAGCGAGGTTTTTCCGGGATTGCTCGGGCAAAAGGATTTCTCGATCACAGGTTCGCTTTTTTCTGCGTCTGATAGGGGACAAAGAGTTCGACAAGACGAAAGTGGTAGATTATATGCGTTATGAAATAATAAAATTTGATAATAATACACTAAAATACTTGACAATTTTGGCATCCGAACGCTATATTTCTCTTGCGTCAAGGGCCGAAGCCGCCTTCTCATCCGGTATTCATCAGGTCTTGGACGCCTCCAAGCGTATCGGAATTTGTCTGAATCTGGAGCATATTCGCATGAATTTTCAACATTTCACCCACAAGACGCAGGAAGCGCTCCAGCACGCCCAGGAGTTGGCGCAACTGAGGGGACACCAGGGCGTAACCCCCGCGCACGTGCTCCTGGCGCTTCTGGATCAGCCCGAGGGCGTGCTCGCGCCCCTCGTCGAGAAAGCCGGGGCGAACGCCCAGGCGTTGAACCGGGATATCGAAGCCTTCCTGAAGAAACTTCCGCAGATTACGGGAAGCGGCGCGTCCATGTATGTAACGCCCGAGTTGGCGGAACTTTTCGAGGCGGCCCGGCGCGAGGCGAAGGCTATGGCGGACGAATACGTGAGCGGCGAGCACCTGCTCCTGGCCGCGCTTGATGGCGGCGGCCCCGAGGTCGTGAAAATTCTGCGCGCGGCCGGCCTCGACCGGGAGCCCGCGCTCGCCGCGCTCAAGGATATCCGGGGAAACCAGCGGGTCACCGATCAGGACGCCGAGAGCCGCTACCAGGCGCTCGAGCGCTTCGCCATCGACCTCACCGCGCAGGCCCGGTCCGGCAAACTCGATCCCGTCGTGGGCCGCGACGAGGAAATCAGGCGCGTCATGCAGGTGCTCTCCCGGCGATCGAAGAACAACCCGGTGCTCATCGGAGACCCCGGCGTGGGCAAGACGGCGATTGTCGAGGGCCTGGCCCAGCGCATCGTGAACGGCGACGTGCCGGAGGGCCTGAAGGGCAAGCGCCTGCTCAACCTCGACATCGGCTCTCTCGTCGCGGGCTCGAAGTTCCGGGGCGAGTTCGAGGACAGGCTCAAGGCCGTGCTGAAGGAAGTGAGCGAATCGGCGGGCGAGATCATCCTCTTCATCGACGAACTGCACACCGTAGTGGGCGCGGGCGCGGCGGAGGGGGCGGTGGACGCCTCGAACCTGCTCAAGCCGGCCCTCGCGCGCGGAGAGTTGCGCTGCGTGGGCGCCACCACGCTGGATGAATACCGAAAGCACATCGAGAAGGACGCGGCGCTCGAGCGGCGCTTTCAGCCCGTCGTGGTGGATGAACCCGGCGTCGAGGACGCCATCTCGATTCTGCGCGGCCTCAAGGAGAGGTACGAGATTCACCACGGCGTCCGCATCCTGGACGGCGCTCTGGTCGCCGCCGCCGCGCTCTCCCATCGCTACATCAGCGACCGCCATCTGCCCGACAAGGCCATCGACCTGATTGACGAGGCCGCGAGCGGACTGCGCCTCGAACTGGACAGCCTGCCCAAGGAAATCGACCGTCAGGAGCGCGAGCTTCTTCGCCTGCGCATCGAGGGGCGCGCCCTGGAGCAGGAAGAGGACGAGGAGAGCCAGGAGCGGCTGGCCCACATACGCGAGCAAATCTCCCTGCTGGACGAGCAGAGCAAGGAGCAGCGAAGCCGGTGGGCGGAGGAGAAAAAGGCCATCTCGCGGGTGCGCGAACTCAAGGAGCGCGTCGAGGAAACGAGGGCGGAAGCCCAGCGCGCGGAGCGCGAGGGGGATTTGGGACGGGCGGCGGAGCTTCGCTACGGCCGGATCATCGAGCTGGAGAAGGAGATGGCCCAGGCGGAGGCGCGTCTCAGGGAAGAGAGCGACGGACGGATGCTGAAAGAGGAGATTCGGGAGGACGACGTGGCCGCCGTCGTGAGCCGCTGGACGGGCGTCAACGTGAGCGCGCTGCTCGAGACGGAACGGGAGAAGCTCCTGCGCATGGAAGAGAACATCCACAAGCGCGTCGTGGGCCAGGACCGGGCGGTGGAGGCCCTCTCCGAAGCCGTGCGCCGCGCTCGCGCGGGCGTCATGGACGAGAACCGCCCCATCGGTTCGTTCATCTTCCTGGGACCCACCGGCGTGGGCAAGACGGAGCTCGCCCGCGCGCTCGCGGAGTTTCTGTTCGACGACGAGTCGGCGATGATTCGCGTGGACATGAGCGAATACATGGAAAGACACGCCGTGGCGCGGCTCATCGGCGCTCCGCCCGGGTACGTCGGCTACGACGAGGGCGGGCAGCTCACCGAAGCCGTGCGAAGAAGACCCTATTCCGTGCTTCTGCTGGACGAGATTGAAAAGGCGCATCCCGAAACGTTCAACCTGCTCCTGCAGCTGCTCGACGACGGGCGGCTGACGGACGGGCACGGCCGCGCGGTCGATTTCAGAAACGCCGTCGTCATCATGACGAGCAACGTGGGAACCGCCGAACTCTCCCGGAGCAGGATCGGCTTCGTCGGGGGCGGGCTGGAGGAGCAGGCCGATCAGTCCGAACAGGTGCTCGCGGCGCTTCGCGAGGTTTTCCGGCCCGAGTTCCTGAACCGGATCGATGAGATCATCGCCTTCCGCGCCCTCACGAGGGAGCAGATTCGCGAGATCGTGGACATTCGGCTGCGCGACCTCGAAAAGCGCCTCGAAGCGCAGAAAATCAGACTGCGCCTCACGAACGCCGCCAAGGACTTTCTGGCCGAGCGCGGCTACGCTCCCGTCTATGGCGCGCGGCCGCTCAAGAGGGCGATTCAGGCGCATGTCCTGAATCCGCTCAGCAAGAAGCTGCTGGCCGGAGATTTCGAGGCGGGAGAGACCGTCGAGGCCGATCATGAAGAAGGAGCGGATGCGCTCTCCTTCGCCGTCGTCATGGAGGCGGAAGCGGTGAGGGCCTGAGATCTTGCGGCGCGCGGTCGAACGAGCGGGGAGCGCGGCTGAGCCTGCATGGAACCTTGATTGGATCGGATAAGGAGAAAGGCTGATGTCAAAGGTCATCGGAATCGATTTGGGCACCACCAACTCGGTCGTCTCGGTCATGGAGGGCGGGCAGCCCACGGTCATTTCCAACCAGGAGGGGAACCGCACGACGCCCAGCGTCGTGGCGTTCACGGACGACGACGAGAAGCTCGTCGGCCTCGTGGCCAAGCGCCAGGCGGTGACGAACCCGGTGAAGACCATTTACTCCGTCAAGCGCTTCATGGGCAGGCGCTTCGCCGAGGTGCCCGAGGAAGTCGTCATCGTGCCCTACGAGGTTGTGAAGTCGGACAACGGCGACGCGCGCATCAGGATCAGCGGCAAGGAGCACGCCCCGCCCGAAATATCGGCGAGCGTGCTGCAGAAGCTCAGGCAGGCGGCGGAGGACTACCTGGGGGAGAAGGTGACCGAGGCGGTCGTCACCGTGCCCGCCTACTTCAACGACAGCCAGCGTCAGGCGACGAAGGACGCCGGGAAGATCGCCGGCCTCAACGTCCAGCGCATCATCAACGAGCCGACGGCGGCGGCGCTCGCCTACGGCCTCGACAAGAAGACGGATCAGACCATCGCGGTCTATGACTTCGGCGGCGGCACGTTCGACATCTCCATCCTCGAGGTGGGCGACAACGTGGTCGAGGTGAAGGCCACGAACGGCGATACGCACCTGGGCGGCGACAACATCGATCAGCGCGTCATCGAGTGGATGGCGGAGGAGTTCAGGAAAGATCAGGGAATCGACGTATCGGGCGACCCCATGGCGCTCCAGCGTCTGCGCGAGGAATCGGAGAAGGCGAAAATCGAGCTGTCGAGCTCCATGGAGACGGCGATCAACCTGCCGTTCATCACGGCGGACGCCTCGGGCCCCAAGCACCTGAACCTCAAGCTCACGCGCGCGAAGCTCGAGCAGCTGACGGGCGATCTGGTGGAGAAGACGCTGGGCCCCTGCCGGCGCGCTCTCGACGACGCCAAGCTCCAGCCCGGAGACATCGACGAGGTGGTGCTGGTGGGCGGCTCCACGAGGATGCCCCTGGTGCAGGAGATGGTGGAGAAGTTTTTCGGAAAGGAGCCCCACAAGGGCGTGAACCCGGACGAGGTGGTGGCGGTCGGCGCGGGCGTGCAGGGCGGCGTGCTGGCGGGCGACGTCAAGGACGTTCTTTTGCTGGACGTCACGCCGCTTTCTCTGGGCATCGAGACCCTGGGCGGCGTGTTCACCAAGCTGATCGAGCGCAACACGACGATACCGGTCAAGAAGAGCGAAATCTTCTCCACGGCGGCGGACAGCCAGCCCTCCGTCGAGGTGCACGTCCTCCAGGGAGAGCGCGAGATGGCCGCGGGCAACCGCGCTCTGGGCAAGTTCCATCTGGTCGGCATCCCTCCGGCGCCCCGGGGTGTTCCGCAGATCGAGGTGACCTTCGACATCGACGCCAACGGCATCGTGAACGTCTCCGCCAAGGACCTCGGCACCGGAAAGGAGCAGGCGATCACGATCACGAGCTCGAGCGGCCTCTCCGAGGAGGAGATCAACAATATGGTGTCCGAGGCGGACGAGCACGCCGAGGAGGACAAGAAGCGCCGCGAGGCCGTCGAGACGAGAAACGCGGCCGACAGCATGGCCTACAACACGGAGAAGATGCTGAAGGAAAACGGGGAGAAGGTGCCCGAGGCGGACAGGAAGGAGATAGAAGAGGCCATCGCCGCGCTTCGGGCGGTTCTGGAGAAGGAAGACGCGGCGGCGGAGGAGATCGCGGAGGCGCAGTCGAAGCTCGAGGCGGCCTCGCACAAGCTCGCCCAGGCGATGTATGAGCAGGCGAGCCAGGGCGACGGCGCCGGGGGAGAGTCCGCCGGCGGGACGGACGGAGCGCCCGAGCCTCCTCCCGCGGGCGACGTGGTGGACGCGGAGTTCGAGGAGGTGGACAAGGACAGGAAGTAGCGCTCCTGCCCGGATGAGGACGAAATGCCCAAGCGCGATTACTACGAGATTCTGGGAATCGATCGGAGCGCTTCGGAGGCGGAGCTCAAGCGCGCCTTCAAGAAGCTCGCGCGGAAATACCACCCCGACGTGAACCCGGGGGACAAGAAGGCGGAGGAGCGCTTCAAGGAGATCAGCGAGGCATACGCCGTTCTCTCGGACAAGGAGAAGCGCGGACGATACGACGCCATGGGCCATGCCGCTTTCGGCGGAGGGAGCCCCTGGGGCGAGGGCGGCGCCGCGCCCGGCATGGAGGACATTCTGCGCGAGTTCGGCTTGGGCGACATTCTGGGAGGGATGTTCGGCGGCGGCCGCGCGGGACGCGGGGGCTTCGGCGCGCGGCCTCGGCAGCCCCGGCGCGGCCAGGATTTGAACTACTCCATGGAGATCGGCTTCGACGACGCCCTCAAGGGGCTCAACACCACCATCACCGTGCCCAAGACCGCGCAGACGGACGGCGGAATCGAGCGCACCACCGAGCGCATTCAGGTGAAGATACCGCCCGGCGTCTCCAACGGCTCGCGCATTCGCCTGGCGGGGAAGGGGGAGTCTTCCCTGAACGGGGGAGCGCAGGGCGACCTCTTCATCGTGACGAAGGTGCGCGATCATCCCTTCTTCGAGCGCAAGGGGGACAACCTGTATCTCGAACTTCCCGTCACCCTCGGCGAGGCGCTGCTGGGCGCGCGCGTGGAGATCAACACCTTCGAGGGAGCGACGAAGATGACGATTCCCCCCTCCACCCAGAACGGGCAGGTTTTCAGGCTTCCGGGAAAGGGGGCTCCGAAGCTGAAGGGCTCCGGCCAGGGCGATTTATACGTCACCATCAGCGTCATGCTGCCGGAGAGGATGGACGAGGAAAGCAAGGAGATCGTCCGCGAACTGGAGAGGCGCAACCCCGCGTCGCCGCGCGCGAACATGACGGGCGTGAGCCTGTAGGCGCAGGGCGAGCGCATCCGGGAGAGAAGCATGGCGCGCAGAAGCGTGAGGAGCGGACGCTACACCATCGGCGCGGTGGCCGAGATGTTCGGCGTCCATCAGCAGACGCTCCGGCTCTATGAGCGCGAGGGGCTGATAGACCCCGGCCGCAGCGAGGGCCGGACGCGCTATTACTCGGAAGAGGATTTGGAGCAGCTCGAGGTCATTCTCGCGCTCACGCGGGACATGGGCGTGAATCTGGCGGGCGTCCAGGTCATCATCGAACTTCGCGAGAAGCTCATGCGGGCGCTCGAGCGCCTGGGCGAACTCGAAGAGCTGCTCGAGAGCCGCGCGTTCGAGGATTTCCGCGAGCGGATGAGCCGCGCGACGCCCGAGATGCGGGCCATGATCCCCGCGGTTTCGGCCAAGCTCGTTCGCTTCAGAAGGAGACGAGGATGAGTACGAACTCCATAAAGTCCTTTTTGCTGCTCGGCCTGCTGACGGGGCTGATTTTGCTCATCGGAAACCTCGTCGGCGGAACGGGCGGGCTGATCGTCGCCCTGCTCCTGGCCGTGGGGCTGAACGGATACAGCTACTGGTATTCGGACAAAATGGTTCTGGCCGCCACGGACGCGCGCGAGGTTCTGCCCGAGCACGCGCCGGAGCTCTACGGCATGGTGGCGGAGCTCGCGCGGCGCGCGAACCTGCCCATGCCGCGCGTCTACGTCATCCCCGAGAGCGCGCCGAACGCCTTCGCCACGGGACGAAACCCGGAGAACGCCGCCGTCGCCTTCACCGAGGGGATTCTGCGCGAGCTCGACCGCGAGGAGCTCGAAGGCGTGGCCGCGCACGAGCTCGCCCACGTCAGGAACCGCGACATTCTGCTGAGCACCATCGCCGCCTCCCTGGCGGGCGCCATCATGTATATCGCGCAGATGGCGCAGTTCGCCGCTTTTTTCGGCGCCTACGGCAGGGATGACGAGGAGGAGGGCGGCGGAGGCCTGCTGGGAATCATCGTCGCCGCCATCGTGGCTCCCGTCGCGGCTACCCTGCTCCAGATGGCGGTGAGCCGCTCGCGGGAGTATCTGGCCGACGCCACCGGGGCGCGCATCGCCGGCGCGCCCGTCGGGCTGGCGAACGCCCTGCGCCGCCTGGACGCGGCCTCCCGCCGGGAGGAGCTCGCCTGCGCGAGCGAGGCGACGGCCCACATGTATATCGTCAACCCCCTTGCGGGCGGGGGGCTGGCGAGTCTGTTCAGCACGCACCCGCCGATGGAGGAGCGCATCCGGCGGCTGATGGAGATGAGATACTAGGCTTGGGGAGGAAGTCGTCGCATGAAAGGCGAAAGAATCGAGAGCGGGACGGGCGATGAGGACGGGCTGAAGGCGAAAGCCCCCGCGGGAGAGCCGGAGCGCGCCGCGCCCGCTGAAGAGGAGGAGAAGGAAAAGCCGCGCGTCGTGGACAGGCGCCGCGTCAGGGAGGGCGGCGAAATCAGCGAGGAGGACGCGGAGGCGGCCGAGAGCGTCCCGCGCGTTCCCGCCTATGTCGAGCAGCTGCAGGCGAAAGTCGCCGCCGCCGAGGAGAAGCTCAGGCGGCACATCGAGCGAATCGACAAGGAGGCGGCTGACTTCCGGGCGCGCCAGGAGCGCGAAATGGAGCGCAGAACCCAGGAAGCGAAGCGGCAGGCGGTCTCCGGCTTTTTGGACATCGCCGATGATCTGGCGCGCGCCACGGCGGCCGCGGACGGCGGCGGGGGCGAGGGAGGATCGCTCGAAACCCTGGCGCAGGGGGTGCGGATGATTCAGGGCCGCTTCTTTCAGGAGCTGGCGAACCTGGGGGTGGAGCCTCTCGAGGCGGTGGGCGCCGCCTTCAACCCCGAGGAGCACGAGGCTGTACGGATGGTCGAGGTGAGCGATGAGGCGCGGGACGGCCTTGTGGTGGAGGAATTCTCCTGCGGCTACCGGCTGGGCGGCGCGATTCTGCGGCCCGCGCGCGTCTCGGTGGGCAAATACGCGGGCGAGCCGCCGGCGCAGGCTGTTGAACCGGACGCGCGCGCGTAGTATCTTCGCGTGCTTCGATTGTCGGGATAGATAAAGGAAAAGCATGAACGGGCGGGATTACTACGAGGTGCTGGGCGTCGGCCGCGACGCGAGCGACGCCGACGTCAAAAAGGCGTATCGCGCGCTGGCGATGAAGCATCACCCGGATCGCAACCCGGGCGACGCGAAGGCGGAGGAAGCGTTCAAGGAGGCGTCCGAAGCCTATCAGGTGCTGAGCGATCCCGCGAAGCGAAGCGCGTATGATCGCTTCGGCCACGACGGGCTTCGGGGGATGGGACATCAGGGATTCTCGAGCTTCGACGATATTTTCTCCTCGTTTGGGGACATTTTCGGGGATCTGTTCGGAGGAGCGTTCTCGGGAAGGAGCACCCGGCGCGGCGGGCCGCAGAAAGGCCGCGACCTCGCCTATCAGCTGGAACTGACCTTCGAGGAGGCGGCGGCGGGCGTCGAGCGCGAGATCGAGTTCGAGCGGCCGGCGGAGTGCGTCTATTGCGGCGGCAGCGGAGCCGAATCGCCCGACGCCATTCGCGCTTGCGCCTCCTGCGGCGGCAGCGGCCAGATGTCCTATCGCCAGGGGTTCGTCACCTATTCCACCACCTGCGCGGACTGCGGCGGCGCGGGCTCCGAAATCGTGGAGCGCTGCGCGGAATGCCGGGGCGCCGGACGCCGCCGGGAGCGGAGGAAGGTGAAGGTGAAGATTCCGCCCGGCGTGGACGAGGGCGCGAGGCTGCGCCTTCGGGAAGAGGGCGAAGGGGGGGCGAAGGGGGGGCCGGCGGGCGATTTGTTCGTCGTCGTCTCCCTGCTCGATCACGAGGAATTCGAGCGCGACGGGGCGGACGTGGCGAGTCGGGTGGGCGTCACGTTCTCCCAGGCGGCGCTGGGCGGCAGGATGAAGGTTCGGACGCTGCATGGAGAATCCGAGATCGAGATACCCCAGGGCGTGCAGTCCTCTGAAGTCATCCGGTTGAGAGGCGAGGGCTTCCCGCGCCTCGGCAGGAGCGGGCGCGGCGACCACATCTTCCTGGTGCATGTCCGGACGCCGACGAAGCTGACGCCGGACGAGGAGCGGCTGTTCGCCGAATTGTCGGAAATCGAGCGCGGGAAGGCGGAGAAGAACGGAGCCGGGGAAAAGGGTGTTTTCGATAGGCTGAGCTCTCTTTGGGGTTGAGCGCGCGTTTGAATGAGGCGCGACGCCGCGGTTTTCGGCGCCCTTCATCGGAGGCTGATCGATGGAAGATGAAAACGCAGAGCCCAAAGGATTCAAGGTTTCCGACCGAAGATTCTCCGTAAGGGGATACGAAGACGAGGAAGCGCCGGATTCGGGCAATGAGGGACGGCTCGTCTCTGTGAGCGACGCCCCTGTGAGCGCCGCGCCCGATGCCGTTCCGGCGTCGCCCGGGCCGCCCCCGGAGGGTGGGCCGGCCCCATTCGAGGCGGCTTCCGAACCGGAGTCCAAGGCGGAGACGCCGCCCGCCGAGCAGGATGCGGACGAGGGCGAGGAGGACAAGAGTTTTGAGATGCTCATCGCCATCGTGCAGTCCAACGCCTTGGCGGCGATGGGCATTCATCCCCAGACGGGCGAGCGCGTCGGGGGGGCGGAGCCGAGGAGCTCCAAGATGTTCGTCGATCTGTTCGGCGTTCTCAAGGAGAAGACGAAGGGCAATCTTGCGCCCGAGGAGGAGCAGCTTCTGAATCAGGTTCACTCGGATCTGCAGATGGTATATGTTCGGGAGGTAGGGTTCGGGTAGGCTCGACCGCTCCCCGGGATTGCCGGGTGGATCGCTTTCCTCGCTCCTCATCTTTTCATGCCTCACGCCGGGAGGTTCCATGGCCGCGTCAACGACTTACGACGAAATGTTTGAAGAGGTGCTCGGCGTCGTCAAAAACCGCTTTTTGCTCTCGGTGCTGCTCGCCAAGCGGGTCGCGCAGCTCAGGCGGGGAGCGGAGCCCCTGGTTCCCGCGCAGCCCCAGGAGACGCCCGAGCAGATCGTGTTCCGGGAAATCATCGAAGAGAAACTGGAGTGGAGAAAGAGCGCGGCGGCCCTTGATCTGACGGATGCGGATCACGGCTTCGAGGACGGCGGCTTCGACGACGGAGAATAGCCGCGCCCGGACTCCGGGCCGCCGCTCGGCCGGACGGCTTTCTATCGCTTTCTGAGAAACTCGCCCACTTTCTCCAGGCCGGCCTCGATGTTCCCGATAGAGTTGCAGTAGGAGAATCGAAGAAATCCCTCCCCCGCCGGGCCGAAATCCGCCCCCGGCGCGACCGCCACGCCGGTGGCCTCCAGAATCTCCTTGGCCAGCGCCAGGCTGTTCGCGCCATGCTCGCGCGCGTCGGCGAAGGCGTAGAACGCGCCCGTGGGCTCGTGAAGCATTTCGAGGCCGATCTCCTGGAGGCGCGCGATCATGATTTTGCGCCTTTCATCGTAAATCCCGCGCATCCGCTCCGCCTCCGGCAGGCCCTCCCTCAGGGCGGCGATCGCCGCGCGCTGGACGAAGGCGTTCGCCGAAACGAAGTAGTTTTGCTGAAGTATCTCGAGGGGGCGGACGTATTCCGGCGGGACGATGAGATAGCCGATGCGCCAGCCCGTCATGGCGAAATACTTCGAGAAGCCGTTGATGATGAAGCAGCTCTCAGAAAACTCGAGCGCCGTGCATTCCGCCTCCCCGTAGCTGAGGCCGTGGTAGATCTCATCGGATACGATGGGCTTTCCCAGCGCCGAGAGCGCCTCCATCTCCCGCCGGGACAGCGACGCGCCCGTGGGGTTCGAGGGCGAGTTGACGAGGATGGCCCTGGTTTTCGGGGTGATGAGGCCGCGGACGGCGTCCGCCTCCGGCGCGAAGCCGTTCTCCGCGCGGGTCGGCGCCAGCACGGGCTTCCCGCAGGCGGAGAGGATGAAGGCCGGGTAGCAGGCGTAGTGCGGGTCCGAAATGATGATCTCCTCGCCCGCTTCGATGAGCGCGGAGAAGAGGGTCAGCATTCCGGGGCTGGTGCCGTTCGTCACCACCACGCGCTCCGGCGATATGGAAACCCCGTATTTCCCGCGATAAAAATCCGCTATCGCCTCGCGCAGTTCGGGAAGCCCCAGCGCCGTCGTATAGTGGGTATGGCCGGCGCGCAGCGCGCTTTCGGCCGCGCGGGTGACGACCTCGGGCGTGTCGAAATCAGGTTCGCCCACCTCGAGATGGATGACCTCGCGGCCCTCGGCCTCCAGCTGTTGGGCGCGCTCGAGGATGTCCATCACCAGGAAGGGCTTGATGCCGGAGATGCGCGCTGGCAGGGGGGGCTTCGTCATCTTGCGGGGCCTCCCTGGTCCGCGCGGGTGAAATCCCTCGCGCAAGGGATTTCGCGGGCGGTTGCCCACCTGCAAGGCTAGTGATAAACTTCGCTCAGTTCAAGAGACAGGCGGGATTTTCCGACGCGTCGCCGCGCGGAGGATCCCGAGGCTTTCCGCCCCCGATCCTTTTTCCCGAACCGGATGCGGGGCTCCGCGAGAAAAGGGGAGTCCTTTGACGAAAATCGACATCATCAACCTCGTGTCGGACGACACGGGCCTCAGCAAGGTGAAGGCGGAAGAAGCGGTTGAGACGATCATCGACACGATCAAGGAGTCGCTGCGGAACGGGGACTCCGTCATCCTGAGGCGCTTCGGCTCCTTCCAGGTGCGGGCGAAGAACGCCCGCGTGGGGCGCAACCCGAAGACGGGAGAGGAAGCCTCCATCAGCGCGCGCAAGGTCGTGCGCTTCAAGGCGGGCAAGCACTTCAAGGAGGCGGTGAACGGCGCCGAGGTGACGTTCTATTGACCTTGTTCCGCCCGGACGCCGGCTAGCCCATCAGCATGGCGTCTCCGTAGCTGTAGAACCGGTAGCCTTCCCGAACGGCCTCGGCGTAGGCGCGCAGAAGTCTCTCCCTTCCCGCGAAGGCCGCCGCGAGCACGAGCAGGGTCGAGCGCGGCAGGTGGAAGTTCGTCAGTAGCATGTCCGTCATCCGAAAGCGGAACCCCGGCCGGATGAACAGGCGCGCGCTGAACTCTCCCGGCTTCAGGATTGCGCCCCGCGCCGCCGCCTCGATATGCGCGGATTCCAGCGCCCGCACCACCGTCGTCCCCACGGCCAGGAGGCGCCCGCCGCCCGCCTTCGTCTCGTGGATGGCGGAGACGGCCTCCTCCGTCAGGACGCACGCTTCCGGCTCCATCTCGTGTTCTTCGATGTTTTCCGCCTGAACGGGCCGGAACGTTCCGGCCCCCACGTGGAGGGTGAGCCTGGCGGCGCGGACGCCCGCGTCTGATATCTCCTTCAGCATTTTCGCGCTCAGGTGCAGGCCCGCCGTCGGGGCGGCCGCCGCCCCCGGGTTTCGCGCGAAAACGGTTTGATAGCGCTCCTTGTCGATGGCCTCGGCGCCTCTGCCCAGATAGGGCGGAATCGGCATCTCTCCAAAGGATTCCAGCCATTCGGGGAGATCGCGCGAGGAGGAGAATTCGAGCTCCCGCTCCCGGCCCGGAGGCCCGAGAACGGCGCGATGCGCCTCGTCGAAGACGATGGTTTCCCCTTCTTTCAGGGGACGATTGGCGCGCGCCATGGCGCGGAACCTCCCGGGGGAGAGCTGCTCGAGCAGCAGCACTTCCGCCCGCCCGCCGCTTTCGCGCCTGCCGCGAAGTCTCCAGGGGTTCACCTTCGTTTCGTTCAGGACGAGCAGATCGCCGGGACGCAGAAGGCGCGGCAGGTCGGCGACGCCGAGATGCTCAGCCGCTTCGCCCGCTTCGGGGAGATGAAGGAGTCTGGCGTCTTCCCGGTTCGGCGGCGGGTATCGGGCGATGAGGCTCCGGGGCAGGCGGTAGTCGAAATCGGCCAGTTTCATGCGCTTCACGAAGAAGGATTCACTGCCCCGCGGCTTAGCGCCTTTCGACCGCTTCATCGGGACGTGAGGGAGCGATGTCCGCCTGCGCCCCGACTTTTTGTTCCGGGTGGAAGAGCTTCCACATCGCCTGCCGCAGAACGCCCCGCATCACCCGAATCTCCCTCTCGTCCGGCCCGAGCCTGTCAAGCATCCTCCGAAACGCGCGCGCCACGCGGTCCGGATCGTTGTGGGGGACGAAGCCTATCCGCGCCATGGATTCCAGCAGATGATCCACGAGGCCCTCGATTTCCTCGCGCGAGGCGCGCCGGCGCTCTTCCGGATGGTTCGGTCGCCCGCCGTCCGCCAGGGGCGGAACTCCCGCCTGTTCCGCGCTGAAAAGCTCCCACAGAACGACCAGGACGGCCTGGGAGAGATTGAACGATTCGCCGCCGGGCAGGGCCGGGATGATCAGCCTCTCCTGGCACAGGCTCAGCTCCTCCGTGAACAGGCCTTTGTCCTCCGGTCCGAACACCAGTCCGACCTTCATGGCGGAGGCGCGTTCGAGCAGGACGGCCGCGCCTTCGCGCGGACGCATGGTGGGCTGGCGCTTTCTGCCCAGCCGCCTCGTGGCGCCGACCAGCCAGCCGCAATCCTGCGACGCCTCGCGCAGGCTGGCGAAGTGCTCCGCTTCGGCCAGGAGCGGCTGCGCGCTCATGGCCATCGAGCGCGCCTCCACGCTTTTGACGTCGCATCGGGGCGCGACGAGGCGCAGGGCCGATGCGCCGAAGTGCGACATGACGCGCGCGACGGCGCCCACGTTGCGCGCGCCCTTCGGGCGCACGAGGATGACTGCGAAATCGGCGCGCTCTTCCGGGGAAACAGGCTCGTCCATAGGCGCTGAAGTCAGGTCGCTTCCGAAAACGGGGAACTTTCGGTTCTCTCGCGCGATGCGTCCCGGCCGGCAACGGACGGCTCCCGATCCGCCGCCTCCGCGCGGGCGCGCGCCTTCCCTTCTCATAGCATGAAGGAGGACGGTTGTCATAAACGGAACCGGATTCTCTCGCCGACGAGGTTTGATTTTCGCGGGTCGGCGCTTCTCGCAAGCTTTTGAAGCCCCTTGACGGAAGAATTTCCGCCAATGCCGGGGCGGCGCGGTGTCATCCGCTTCGTTTTGGCGTAATATGGGCGCGCCATGAATTCCGACATGACCCGAACGTTCGAGCGCGGAAACCTGCACGATCTGGCGGCCTTCCTCGTGACGCCCGCCCGTTCGGGCATCTTCCTCACGAGAAGCCGCATTCGCGGCCTGGCGCGGGAGATGGGGTTGCGCGCGGGCGTTCAGAACCGCGCCAGAATGCTGGAAAACCTCTTTCGGGAGGCCGGGTCGGACGGTCGGGCGGGGGAGCTGCTCCAGCGGCTGGATGAGATCGCGGGCCAGAGCCTCGCTCAATATCGCGCCTGGGCGAAGGCGTGCCCTCCCGCGAAAGGCGCATGGCGCGAGTGGTCGAAAAAAGCGCGCGCGCTCAGGCGCCACCTCGCGGAGGCGCGGAAGTGGGCGAGCGCCATGAAGGAGGACGCTCCCTAGAGGTGCTTCGGGTTCAGGGAGAATCATCCGGGGACGGGCGATGCCGCCGCCCGCGCGCCTTGAGCGCTCGGGCGATGTATTTTCTGTCCGAGAAGGCGAATTCGCGTATCCATCGGGCCAATTCCCGATACAGATGCGTTTCCGCGTCCTCTTCCACCCCCAGCGTATAAACGGGCATCCAGCGCATGAAATGCTCGTCCATGAACCGCGCGCTCAGGGAGAGCTTCTCCCGCGCGAGGCCGGGCCGCTCAGCCGTCCAGGCGTCCGCCTCCTCGTCGATGAGCTTGGCGAGAAACTCGAGCTCCACGCTCGCGTGATCCATCGCCAGCGCGCCGGGGTGGCCCAGCCCCGCGCTTCCTCGTCCGGGGTTGTAGCCGCACGCCCGGTAGAAGTCGGTGACGGCGTCGGTCGCCTTCGAGTTCAGATGCCCGCTTTCGTCCACCAGAGCGGCTTCGTAGGGGGGCGAGGAGAGGAGAAACAGGTTCGTGAAATCGACTCTGAGCCGCTTGATCGCCTCGTCCGTGACTTCAAAGCCTTCGGGGAGGAGGAACGGATAATTCTCCTGGAGGAAGGCGGCGAGTTCGGCGTCGATCGGGTCGAGCAGCGTCCGCGCCTGCACCCGGTAGAGCTCGGCGCGGAGCCTCGCCTGCCCGGCGTATTCCGCGTGGGAGGGGCGGCGCTTCCAGGGGATGCTCATTCGGCGATGGCGTAGGCCTCGGGCCGGGGCTTGTTGGGCCGGGCGAACCAGAGCGGGCGGCGAAGGTTGTCGGGCCCGGGCGCCGGCTTCGTCATCTCGAGCCATTTCCTGTAGTGCTCGAAGCTCTTCCTGGTGTCCACGCTGATGTCGCCGTAGCGATCCGAAGCCCCCGCCTTCGTGACCTTCACCTTCTGGTGCCAGCAGTGCATTCCGCTCACCGGGTCGGGGTTGACCGGGAAGGTGAGGTTCTGGTTCACGCCCACCTCGCGCCACCAGATGCGCTCCGTGTCGGGGTCGTCGCTCTTGAAGGGCTGGACGCCGTGAATCTGGCGCATGGCGTATTCCCCCTCGCCTTTCTCCTCCAGGCGCACGACGGCGGAGGCGATCCTGGGCGCGCCCTGCTCCTCGCTCAGCCGCCAGCGCCCGAGGTGGTGCGCCATGGCGACGATGCCGGGCCGCACGCCTTCCGTCACCCAGCATCTCGTGACGAAGTGGCCTATCGCGGTTTCGACCCTCGCGAGGTCGCCCGTGCGCAGTCCGAGGCGGCGGGCGTCGTCGGTGTGCATCCAGAGCGGGTTGTTGTGGGTGATCTCATAAAGCCACTTCACGGCCGAGCGCGTATGGATGAGGGTGGCCAGGCGGTAGTTGGGCAGCAGGTCGAATTCGTTTTCCTCTTTTTTCATGTCGCGCCAGTAGACGTGTGTCTTCATGTATTTGGGTATCGCCGCGTCGCCCCAGTTCCAGGCCGCCATGGTCGGGCTGTAGAACTCGAGTTTCTTCGAGGGCGTGGGGAAGCCCGCCCTCGGCCTGCCCCGGCTCATGCTGCCGATGACGGCGCCGTCCTTGCGGATGGCGCCCGTCCGCTCGTCCGTTTCGGCGCCGCTCGCCGCCTCCTCGGAGAGCTCCCGCATGTGGGGTTCATACACGTTTTCCTGCACCGCGAAGACGCCGTATTTTCGCATGTATTCGAGCGGCGTCAGCCCCTCCTTCTCGGCCGCTTCGGGAAGCCCGGGGACGCCGTTCTCGAACATCCACCGGTAGTATTCGTTGACCGTGATCTTCTCGCCCGGCCGGTAGGGGCTCTCGAAATACCGTCGGATGCCGAGCGAGCCGTCCGGGTCGATCCGCCAGGAGAGTTCGATGTGGAGTTCATCCTCTTCCCACACCTCGCCGGGGTTCGCCTCGCGCGAGCTCTCGAAGGTCTCGCCCATTCTTTCGCGCAACGCCCTCAGCACGGGCTGGCGGAAGCCCACCCATTTCGTGGGGTGCGTCTCCTGGCTCTGGTTGTCGTGGCGCTCCGTGGCGTTGCCCATGGGCAGAATGTAGTCCGCGAACCACGCCGTCTCGCTCCAGGTGGGGGTGAGTGCCACGTGGCAGCCTATCTTCTCGTGATCCTTGAGCATGTCCACCCACATGAAGCCGTCCGGATTCGTCCACACCGGGTTGTAGACCCGCGTGAAGTAGACGTCGACGCGGTGGCCCTTGTCCTTGATGAGATGGGGCATCAGGAAGCTCATCTCGAAGAAGGCGAGGGGGTATTCCTTCGGGAAGAGGAGTTCATTCCACTCCTTGGGACCCGGGGCGGGGTTGGGGTGCTTCGGCACGAATTTGTGTGTGCTCGCCAGATGGGTTCCGCCCACGGTGCCCACCGCGCCCGTCAGCGACGGCAGAAAATGGAGGCAGCGCGCCACCTGCCAGCCGTGCAGGTTTCCGGTGGCCGCCGCGCGCCAGACGTGGACGCAAAGACGGCTTCCCGCGCGGGCGACGACCTGGGCGACCTCCGCGATGAGGTCGGCGGAGACGCCCGTCTCCTCCGCCGCGTAGGCGAAGGTGAATTCCGCGTATTCCTCCTTGAGCTTCTTGATGAAGTTCTCGAAGCTCGCCTCCTCGCCGGGATGAACGGCCTCCATGTATTCGGCCCAGTTCATCCATTCGCGGACGAACTCCGCGTCGAACTGTCCCGTCTCCAGCAGATGGCGCGCGACGGCCAGCAGAATCGCGCTCTCCGTTCCGCTGTATGCGGGCAGCCAGTAGTCGGCCTTCGCCGCCGTGTTGGAGAGCCTGGGGTCGATGACGATGAGCTTCGCCCCGCTCGTCTGCGCCTCGATGATGCGCTGGGCCGAGGGGTTGTAGTAGTGGCCGGTGTCCAGGTGGCTGCTGATCAGCAGGATGGCGTCGGCGTTGGTGAAGTCGGGCGAGGGCCTGTCCGACCCGTTCCACAGGAACTGTCCGATGCGCGCCGAGGAGCTGCACACGTTCGTGTGGCTGTTGTGGCCGTCCACGCCCCAGCCGGCGAGCGTCCTGAACATGTAGCCGTCTTCGCCGGGGCGTCCGACGTGGTAGATGACTCCGTTGCGCCGCTCGGCCAGAATCGCCTCCCGGATGCGTCCGGCGATGTCGTCGAGCGCCTCGTCCCAGCTCACGCGCTCCCATTTGCCCTCGCCGCGCTCTCCCGCCCGCTTGAGGGGGTAGAAGATGCGGTCGGGGTCATAGACCTGGTTGAGCGTCACCCATCCCTTCGCGCAGTTGCGCCCGCGCGAGGCGGGGTGGAGCGGATTCCCCTCGATTTTGCGAATCTTCATGTCGTCTTTGTCGACGTAGGCGAGAAGCCCGCATCCCGCTTCGCAGTTGAAGCAAAGCGTCGGAACCAGCGCGTAGTTTCTCGCCGCCTTGCGCGGCCATTTCGCGCTCTCGTATTCCGTCCAGTCGTCCCATCTGTCCGGGGTCGGGTAGGAGGCGAGCGCGCCGTTCACGTTCGTGTAGTTCAGCTGGCCCGCGGGAGCCGGGGGCGGCGCCTTGGTCAGCAGATCGGGACGGCCCAGAGAGGCGATGTCGCGCGCGCCCTTGCCGACCTGGAGATGGCTTGTGCTCATGCTCTCGAAGCTCCTGAATTATGAAAGGGGGACGGCCTGTCCGGCCTTGACCCAGATTTTGTCCCACAGATAGGCGCCGGCCGCCGCGAGAACGCCCGCCAGTGCCGCGCTGAAGCCGCCGAACCCTCCCGCCCAGAGCAGGGCGAGGGGGAGAAGGCAGCCCACGAGAATCGCCCCGCCCCAGAAGTCGTTCTTGAAAGGCCCGCTCCTCAGCAGATGAACAGCCCGTTCGTGGGCGACGGAGCCGAAGCGGTGCGCCAGCGTCGAGAAGACGAGGATGCACAGGTGCAGCAGGATGAGAACGGCGAGCGCCCCGCCCAGAACGCTCAGGACGGCGGCCTGATCCTCAATGGGGAAGAGCGTGGCGAAAAGAATCAGGATGGCCGCCCCCTTCAGACCCGACTGCACGCCGATGTCGAGGGTGTTCTCGCTTCCCTTCCACAGGTCGCGCGCCGAAGCCTGGGCGAAGAAAAAGCCCGTGTATATCGAAGCGAGCGCGCCCAGGATGATCGTGGGCCAGAGGATGAGGCCCAGAAAACCCTCCGCCCCCGCCAGGGCGCCCAGCGCCCAAAGGAGGGTGAAGAGGCCGTCCAGCGCGATGAACCACGTGCCCCAGGCCATCCAGCTGCCCCAGTTCGAGCGCAGGAGGATGTAGTAGAACCGCTCGGGCCGCTTCAGGTCGGCGATGAGCACGGCGCCCGTGACGGCGAGCAGGACTCCGCTCAGGGCGGGCATCCAGAAGGAGAGCATGGAGCTTCGGAAGCCGAACGCCCACAGAAGAAGGCTGATGACGAGAAGCCCCGTGCTCGCGCCCTTGGCCATCAGGTAGGCGATGATTTTCGACTCCCAGGGGGCCTGGTGGAAAGTGTCGTATACGGCGCGGCTCTCCCCCGGCTTGTTCTCCCACTCGGGCGCCGCGTCTTCTTTCTGCAGATCCATCTCGCCCTGCTTGTAGATGCCAGACTGGCTCGCCGCCGTGGGGTCGAGGAGCTGGCGGCTGCCCTCCAGATAGTAGATGTTGGGCGCCGTGTTGTATTCCGGCTTTCTCACGTGATGGGGACGCTGCGTGGTGAGCCTGGCGATTTTGGAGTCCGTGTCCTCCACGTCGCCGAAAACGCGGCACTGCGTGGGGCAGACCACCACGCAGGCGGGCTCCAGGCCCACCTCGAGGCGGTTCGCGCAGAAATTGCACTTCTCGGCGGTCATCGTGTCGGGGTCGATGAAGAGCTGATCGTAGGGACAGGCCGCGATGCAGGACTTGCAGCCGATGCACCACTCCGTGTCGAGGTCCACGATGCCGTCCCTGCGTCTGAAAAGGGCCTTGGTCGGGCAAATGTTCTGGCACGGCGCGTCGTCGCACTGGTTGCACAGGACGGGGAGGAACTCCCGCCTCGTGTTCGGAAAGACGCCTTTCTCGACTTCCTTCACCCAGCAGCGCCAGACGCCGATGGGAATGTCATGTTCCGATTTGCACGCGATTGTGCAAGCATGACACCCGATGCAGGATTCGAGGTCGATCGCCATGGCGTATTTTGGCATCGAAAATCCCCGTTCGTGATGAAGCGCGTCTCTCGCGGCGTGGCTTTGGAGTCTCATTAGTAGAGGTTTGCGGCTCGCGTGTCAATTCGGGCGGGGCGATGCCGGCTTTTCCGCTTTCCGGGCCGCCTCGACAGCCGGAGGAAGCCGAACCGATGAGGCGAAGCCCCGAGAAGCCGAAGCTCGCGCGTCTGGCGAGGAGCCTCACGCTCCTGCGGCTGCCGGCGACGCTTCTGTTCGCGTGGGCTTCGCTTCGCCTCGAATCCGCTCCTGCCCCGGGGTGGCGGGCTCTGCTCATCGCCAGCTACGCATACGCCGTCCTGAGCGACCTCCTGGACGGCCCGCTGGCGCGGCGCGCCGGCGCGAGAAGCTACCTCTGGGGACAGGTGGACGCCTTCTCCGACATCGCCTTCAACGCGGTCGCGCTCGCAGCGGCCGCCTGGGCGGGGCGGCTCGGCCCTTGGGCGCCCCTGGGCGTCCTGGCGCTGGGCGCGCGGTTTCTGTGGCGCTGCCGGAGCGAGCGAGCGGGCGGATCGCCGCCCGATGGCTCCTTGCCCGAAGATGCGGCGGGCAGGCGGGCGGGGGTCTTTTTTTACGTTCTGACGGGCGTCGTCGTCTTCGATATGGCCTTCCCGCTCGCCTGGCTGGAAGCCGTTCTTCCCCGGCTCGGCGAGCTGGCTTTTCTCTACGCCCTGTATGCGCTGCTTCGGGGCCGGCTCGCCCCTCGGCGGCGCGTCAGCCGGCCCGCTTCCCGCCGAACAAATCCGAATACGCCTTCGGGATGAACAGCAGGCCGATGGTTCCGTTCGCCAGCATGAAGGTGAGATGCGAGACGAGGCTGTAGGCGAGGAGGTCCGCCTCCGGCGCGTAGTCCTTGAAGAAGAATATCCACGCCGCCTGGGAGGTGCCCAAGTGCGCCACGGTCACCGGCAGGGCGCCTATCATGAATACGAGCGGAAGAAACGTCAGGAGCCGCAGGGTCGGAATCTCCATGCCGAAGAGCGTCAGGGCGTATTTGTGCACGAACAGAGAGAGCAGGAACACCGCGCCCTTGAGCGCGAGGATGGCGAGTCCCTGCTTGAGGCGGATGGCGCGAAAGGTGTTCAGCAGGGTGTGGCTTCCGATTTTCTCTCCGATGACGCCCAGCCCGCCGCGCGCCGCCCGGGTGATGAGAAGCCAGAAGCAGGCGAGCCCTATGGGCAGGGCGAGCAGGACGGGAGGCGCGCCGCCCGGAAAGAAGACGAGGCCGATGGAGGCGAACGAGATGAGATTCGTGACCTCCAGGAGAATGAGCATGGCGACCGTGCCGGTGATTTGGGCGAGCGGGGTCTGGAACCTGCGGTGAAAATAGAGGGCGAGCGCCACCTGGGCCAGCTGGGTGTTGATGATGGAGACGACGTAGGTGACGGCGCGAACGGGCAGCAGGGTCGGGAAGCTCAGGGATCCGTGAAACCAGCGAATCATCCTGCTCAGGACGAAGGTGTCCATCAGGAAAAAGCAGATCGAAAAGGACGCCATCAGCGCGAGAAAGGGCAGGAGCCTCGCCTTCGAGAGGGCGGCGAGGAATTCGCCGAAGGGAATCCGCCAGAAGATGACGAGGAATATCGCCGCGGTCAGCGCGATGGGAACGATCCGCCTGGCCCAGCCTGATGGATGCGGAACCTGGTTTTGCTCCAAAGTGAAGCCTCCGTTATTCGGGATTCGGCAGCGAGAGGCTCAGGGCTTCGTCAACGCCGGTGCGCGGGATGGACATAGCGCTCCGGGCCTCGTCATCCTCGCGGAGATGCTCGTAGAAGATGATGTCGAACACGTCGCGGGCCGTGGCGAAGGCGGGAGAGAACAGGGCGAGAACGCTCAGGCAGGCTCTTGCCGGCCCTCTGGGAATCGGCAGGATTCGGGGCCGTTTTCCCAGTTTTTCGCCTGCGCGCCTCAGGAGTTCGGCGTAGGGGAGGGCGTCCGGCCCGACGAGGTTCACGGGCCTGAGCGGGGCTTCGGGGTGAAGAAGCGCCCATTCAACCGCGCCCAGAACGTCGCCCTCGTAGATGGGCTGAATGCGAACCGCTCCTCCCGCGATGAGGGGCGCCGTCGGGGAGCGCAGCAGTTTTTTGAGCTGGTTCATGGCCGGGGCGTCGGGCCCCAGTATCATGGGAACGCGAAAAATGGCGCCGCGCCGAAAATGTTCCCGAATCAATTCCTCCGCCTGCCCTTTCGCGCGCAGATATTCGTTTTTCGACCCCGGATCCGCCCCCGGAAAGCTGAGATAGACGAATGAATCGACGCCGCGGGCGAGGCTCGCCTTGACGACGCTTCGCGTGGCGAGCAGGTTCGATTGCAGGAGGGAGTCGCCCGCTCTGGGCCGGAGGGAACCGGCCAGGTGGGCGACGCATTGCGCGCCCTCCAGGGCGCGTTCGAGGCTTTCGGGGTCGTCGTAGTTCACCTCCACCAGTTCGGCGGCCAGGCCGCGGAGGCTCCCGGCCCTGCCCAAGTCGCGGACCAGCGCCCGCGCGCGCGTCGGCTTGACGGTGCTTCCCCTGCCGAGGCGCTCAATGAGCGCTTTGCCGACGGCGCCGTTCGCGCCTGTGATGGCGATGTCGATGGATGCCGCTCCCATGGTATCGAAGGAGACGCGCGCAACAGTCCCTCAGAAGCGCTTTTCGAGAGGCGGCGAGGGGCGCGGCGGCCTACGCCAGCATCCTGTGGGTCGGCGCCGTCATCTTCTCGATGGGCAGCCCGTGCGTGCAGGCGCCGGCGCAGCTTTGGTGCGCGCAGGCGAGGCACGCGGACGCGCCCGCGCCCAGGAGCGCGTATTCGGCCCTGGCGAAGGTCACGTCCTCATAGTCCTTCGCGTACATGCGGGTGCGGAGCACGTCCGCGATGGGGACGTTCTGCGGGCATGCGCCCTCGCAGTCGTTGCAGGCGTGGCGGCAGTAGGACGCGCCGTTGAGCCGCGCGTATTTTCGGAGAATCGGCAAATCGCGGCGCGACGCCTTCTGCCAGCCGGAGCCGCCCAGGAACTCGTCGATTCTCTCCTTGCTGGTCATCGAAATGATGAGAGAGTCCACGTTCGGGTTCGAGAGCGTCCAGCGGAAGGCCGCCTGCGAATACGTGGCGCTCCCCTGCTCGTAGGGCCGCATGTCGTTGAGGCGCGCGCCCATGAGCGTCTTCATGGCGACGACGCCGATGCCCTTCGCCTTCGCCCGCTTGAGGGTCTGGGGCAGCTTGGGGAATCTGGCGATGAAGTCGAAGCCGCGCGTGAACTTCTGGTAGAAGGCCGGGTCCTGGCCGAAGTTGTAGGCCACGAGGAACACGTCCACGGCGCTCTCGTCGATGCAGTAGTCCAGGCACTCGATGAGGTTTCCCGCGTGGCCCGACATGCCGGAGTAGCGGATTTTCCCCTGCTTCTTCGCCAGCGCCACGAACTCGCGCCACCCTGGGTTCTTCATCCTCTCCACGTCGTTCACCGCGTGGTTGAAATAGACGTCCACGTAGTCCGTCCTGAGTCTTCGCAGGCTCGCCTCGAGCGAGCGCATCATCGACTCCCCGGAGTCCCTCGCCCCCGTGTGCGTCTTGGAGGTGAGATAGACCTTTTGGCGCTTTCCCCTGAGCGCGTTGCCTATGGCGATCTCGGAGTCTCCGCCGGTGTAGCTCTCGGCGGTGTCGAAGTAGTTGATCCCCAGGTCGAGGGCGTGATGAACCAGCTCCTCCTCGCCGGCGCCCAGCCGGCTGCCGCCGAACGAGATGTCCGACATCCTGATGTCCGTTTTTCCCAGGGCGACGTAGCGGCGAACGCGGTTTTGGGCCGCCGCGACGTCCGGAACGGCCTGCGCGAGGGGCAGAAGCCCGACGCCGAGGCCCGCGGCGGCGCTTTTTTTCAGGAAATCGCGTCTCGGCAGGAACTCCGGGTTCGCGGTCATCTTCGTTCTCCGGGAGAGAGGAAGGCGGCGACGCCGCCATCTCACCGCATTTTCGCTTCCGGGTCAATCTGCGAAATTCGTCCGCTCGTCATCATCCCTCGCTCTTTACGCTGTCAAGCGCCGGCCGCCGGGATATTCTCCGCTTTTTCGGCTCCGGGTCGTGAGATGAACTTCTCGCGTCACGCGTCGATCACCCGGAAGCTCCTGTCCTGCGGGATGAGCATCTCCCAGCCGTTTTCCTTCACGACCACCGAGTATTCGATCTGGTAGCCCCCGTAGCCGAAGGTGCCCACCGGAGCCTCGATGTTGATGACCGAATCGGCGGGCAGGGGGATTTCGGAGGAAGGCGGCAGAAACGGCTGGTCGTGTCTGGATTCGTCCCCCAGGATGAAGGGGAACTCCCTCGCCTCCAGCCCCACCGTGTGGCCGGCGAACGGGGCGTCGAACTCGGGAAAGCGCGATTGGACGCCCTTGATCAGCGCCTGGTATATCCGGCTTCCCGTGCAGCCGGCCCGGATCACCTCCAGGCACTCGTGAAATCCCTCTTCGATGCCCTTCCACTCGCGCCGCGTTCGCGCGCTCGGCTCGCCGATGGAGCCGCAGCTTCCCGTGTCGGCGTTGTAGTTCCGGTAAAAAAGCCCGGCGTCGAACATGAAGTGGTCGCCTTTTTCGAGCTTTCTGTCCGTGGGCGGGAAGATGAAGACGCTCCTCGCGCCGCTGTTGAAGTGGAACCAGTGCCACATGCCGCCGGGCCGGGCCACCGCCTGCCGCCAGACCTCGGCGACCTCGCGCTCGCTCACGCCCTCGCGCGCGAAGTCGAACACCTCGGAGATGGCGTCCTCGTTCACCTGCGCCGCCTGGCGCAGGCGATCGAGCTCGTCCGCCGTCTTCACGAGACGGGTCATCAGGAAGAGCCCCGAGCCGGGGATGAACTCGCAGCCCGGGAGCTTCTCCTTGAGCGCGCTGAACAGGCTGTCCGGGCAGCCCTCCTCATCCAGGGCGATTCTGCCCGAGGTGATTCCGCGATCCTTCAGCGCCGCCAGCAGGCCGTCGAGAAGGGTGGAGTGCCTGGCGCCGCTCTCGTGAAGCGCGAGATAGCGCCTCATCTCGTCGTCGTGGGGCTCATACCCTTCCGGCTCGATGTGATACGCCTGTCCTCCCCAGACGTAGACGTTTTCCGCGTGTCCGCCATAGGCGGCGTAGTAGGTGTTGTCCGCGCGGTTCATGACGAGGTCTGTCCCCGAGGCCGGGTCGCCGGTGAGCAGGGCGCAGCTCTTTCGCGCCCGATACACCCGCTGCGCCCAGCCGATGTGCCCCGTCAGGTAGGTGACGTTCTCCATCGTGGTGCCGATCATGGCCGCCACGTCGTGCTCCCGCATCAGTTCCAGCGCGCGTTCCTTGTTGTAGAGCATGTTGCGTCTCCCCGATAAATGCTTCGGCTTCGTGGAATTCGTCGGAAAATGTCCCTGGGGAATGTGTAGCACAGCCGGGCCGCTTCGGGCGAGGCGCGGACGCTTGACAGATGCGGGCGGGGTTTATATGAGAACGAGAGCGCATGGCTCATCGTTTCCAGGGGAGGACGCCGCGCGTGGAACTGGATCGTCCGAGCGCCGAGGCGCTTTTGTTCGAGTGGACGAAAAGCCCGAATCTGCGGGCGCACGCCCGGGCGGTGGAGGCCGCCCTGCGCGCCTACGCGAGGAAGTTCGGGGAGGACGAGGCGCTCTGGGGAGTCACCGGCCTGCTGCACGACATGGATTACGAGAAGCATCCCGCGCCGGAGGAGCACCCAGAAGTCGGCTGCGCGGCGTTGCGCGAGAAGGGCTACCCGGAGGAGATGATACGGGCCATCCTCGGACACGCGCAGTATCTGGGGGTGCCCAGGGAGACGCGCCTCGCCCGGGCGCTTTTCGCGGTGGACGAGCTCGTGGGCCTCATCACCGCCGTCGCCCTGGTGAATCCGGCGAAGGACGTTCGCCAGGTGAAGCTCAGGAGCGTGCGGAAGAAATGGAAGGACAAGGCCTTCGCCAAGGGCGTGAACCGCCAGGACGTGGAGACGGGCGCCGCCGAGCTGGGGGTGCCTCTGGAGGAGCACGTCGCCTTCACGCTGGAGGCCATGCAGGGCGTCGCCGGGGATTTGGGACTCGACGGTTCGCTCGCCCGCTGATGTCCTTGATTTTTTTGAAAAAACATCATCGTTTCGCGTTGACGATGGGGGTTGATTTCCGCATAATTCCCGCTTTGTCGGCTGAGCGATGAATCGCCAACGGGATTCACACGGGTCATGCTCATAAAAGGCATGGACAAGATGCGGCCTCTCGCGGTGAACGAAACCCTCCTTGTATCCTCCAACGCCACATCAACCCACTGAAAGGACATCTAAAGCGATGGCTGAGTCTTCAGGGAAGAGCGGGGCTGGGAAGCAGCTTGTTGAGCTCGAAACGGTGGCGATTCGCTTCGCCGGCGACTCCGGCGACGGGATGCAGCTCACGGGAGACAGGTTCACGAACGCGGCGGCCATCGCCGGGAACGACCTGAGCACGTTTCCGGACTTTCCGGCGGAGATTCGCGCGCCGGTGGGAACCCTGGCCGGCGTGAGCGGGTTCCAGATCAACTTCTCGAGCAGGGACATTCATACCCCCGGCGACGCCGTGGATGTTCTGGTGGCGATGAACCCCGCCGCCCTCAAGACGAGCATCGGCGACCTCAAGAGCGGCGGCATCGTCATCGCCAACGTGGACAATTTCGGGCAGAAGAATCTCGATAAGGCGGGCTACGAGTCGAACCCCCTGGAGGATGAGGAGTTCAGACGCAGCTACCAGGTCCACGAGGTGAAGATCACCTCCATGACGCGGCAGGCGCTCGAGGACATGGAGCTTCAGACCAACCTGGCGGATCGGTGCAAGAACTTCTTCGCGCTGGGTCTCATGTACTGGATGTATTCGCGCCCGCTCGATCCCACGAAGCAGTGGATCGAGGAGAAGTTCGGCAAGCGCCCCGAATTCGTGCAGGCCAACACGCGCGCGCTCGAGGCGGGCTATTTCTTCGGCGAGAACACCGAAGTGTTCACCAGCAACTACATCGTGCGCGAGGCGGCCTACCCGGCCGGCAGGTACAGGAACATATCGGGCAACGTCGCCCTGGCCTACGGCTTCATCGCGGCGACGAAGAAAATGGGCGTCAGCCTCTTCTGGGGCGCCTATCCGATCACGCCCGCCAGCGACGTTCTCCACGAACTCTCCCGGCACAAGAACTTCGGGGTGCAGACGTTCCAGGCCGAGGACGAAATCGCCGCGGTGTCCGCCGCGCTCGGCGCCTCGTTCGCGGGCTCGCTCGGCGTGACCTGCTCGAGCGGCCCCGGCATCGCCCTCAAGGCCGAAGCCATGGGACTGGGCGTGATGACGGAGCTTCCCATGGTCGTCGCCGACATCCAGCGGGGCGGCCCCAGCACCGGCCTTCCGACGAAGACCGAGCAGGCCGACCTGCTCCAGGTGATGTTCGGCCGCAACAGCGAAAGCCCGCTGCCCGTCGTGGCGGCGGCGACCCCGGGGGACTGCTTCTGGACGGCCATCGAGGCGTGCCGCCTGGCGGTGAAATACATGACCCCCGTGGTGCTTTTGAGCGACGGCTATCTGGCCAACGGCTCGGAGCCCTGGCTCCTGCCCAGGGCCTCCGACATTCCCGAGATGCCGGTGGTCTTCCGGACGGAGCCGGAGGGCTTCCTGCCCTACGAGCGCGACCCCGAAACGCTGGCGCGCCCCTGGGCGGTTCCGGGAACGCCCGGACTCGAGCACAGAATCGGCGGAATCGAGAAGCAGGACGGCACCGGGAACGTCAACTACGAGCCCGAGAACCACGAATACATGGTCCGCACGCGCGCGGCGAAGATTGAGGGCATCGCCGGGGACATCCCGCCCGCCGAGGTCATCGGCGAGAAGAGCGGCAAGGTTCTCGTCATCGGCTGGGGCGGCACCTTCGGCGCCATCACGGCGGCGATCGAGGCGCTGCAGGCGCGCGGCGCCTCCGTCTCCCAGGTGCACCTCCGCCATCTGAACCCCTTCCCGGCGAACCTGGAAGAGGTGATGAGCGGCTTTGAAGCCATTCTCGTCCCTGAACTGAACATGGGGCAGCTCTCCAAGATGCTCCGCTACCGGTTCCTCGTCGATACGGTCAGCTTCAGCAAGGTTCAGGGAAAGCCCTTCAAGGTCGGCGAACTCATCACCAAGATCGAGGAGTTGCTCTAAATGGCTACGACGACAGCGAAGAACGGGGGCGGGCTGGGCCTCACGCGCAAGGATTTCCAGTCCGACCAGGTCGTGCGCTGGTGCCCCGGCTGCGGAGACTACGCGATTCTCGCCCAGATGCAGAAGGTTTTGCCGAACCTCGGGATTCCGCGCGAGAAATTCGTCTTCATCTCCGGCATCGGCTGCGCGGCGCGCTTTCCCTACTACATGGACACCTTCGGTTTCCATACGATTCACGGGCGCGCGCCGGCCTTCGCCACGGGCGTGAAGGCGAGCAATCCGGATTTGTCCGTCTGGGTCATCAGCGGCGACGGCGACGCGCTGAGCATCGGCGGAAACCACCTGATTCACGCCATGCGCCGGAACGTGGGCGTGAAGATCGTCCTCTTCAACAACCGCGTCTATGGACTGACCAAGGGGCAGTATTCGCCCACCTCCCTTCTGGGCTCCCGCACGAAGTCCACTCCCATCGGCTCGGTGGACTATCCGCTCCACCCGCTGACGCTGGCCGTCGGGGCGGAGTGCAGCTTCGTCGCCCGCACCTCGGACAGGGATCAGAAGCACATGGCCTCGATGTTCGAGGAGATGGCGCGCCACGAGGGGGCGTCCATCCTCGAGGTGCTCCAGAACTGCATCGTGTTCAACGACGGGGCGTGGCACAAATACACCGAGAAGGGCCTGAAGGAGCAGAACGTCCTCTATCTCGAGGACGGCCGGCCCCTCGTCTATGGCCCGGCGGACGACCGCAAGGGGATTTCCCTGAGCGACTACCGGATCGGGATCGTCGCGCCCGACTCGCCCGAGGTCGCCACCCATCGCGTGGACGACGAGACGGGCGCATACGCCCACGTGCTGAGCCGGGTCGAGCTGGAGGGCGGCCCCGTGCCGCTCGGCGTCCTGAGAAAGGTGGAGCGTCCGCCCTTCGAGGGGCTGATGGCGGAGCAGGTGGCGGCGGCCGAGGCGAAGGGCGAGGGCGACATCGACGCCCTGCTCAATTCGGGAGACACCTGGGAGCACCAATAGTTTCGGGCAGCTGCGGGGGCCGTCGGAATTCGTTCCGGCGGCCCTTTTTTCCCGCTTGCGGGCGATTCATTCATCGCGTCGGGTCCTCATGTCCAGAGTTTCCACCCTTCTCCTCGTTCACGCGCACCCGGATGACGAATGCAGCGGCACGGGCGGCCTGATTCTCAAGAGCGCGCGCGAGGGGCGCCGCGTCGTCCTCGTCACCTGCACGAACGGCGAGATGGGCGATACGAAGAACATGGGCGTGTATCTGTCCCCCGACTCCGAGCTGACGAGGAGGGTGCTGGGGCGAATCAGGAGATGGGAACTCGCGCGGGCGGCGCGCATCCTGCGAATCTCCCGCGTCCACGCCCTGGGCTATCGGGACTCCGGCATGGAGGAGTGGAAGTCGAACCGGCATCCCGAAGCCTTCATCAACGCGGACAAGGAAGAGGTCGTGAGGAGGCTCGCGGGCTATATTCGCCGCTACCGCCCGGAAGTGGTCGTCACCTACAACGAGCGGGGCGGATACGGCCACCCCGACCACGTGATGGCGAACAGGACGGCCACGGAGGCGCTGGAGGCGGCCGCCGACCCGGAGCGGTTTTCGGACGGCGGCCGGGAAGCCTGGCGGGTTCCGAAGTTCTACCACGCGGCGTGGTCGCGCTCGAAGATGCTGCGCGCCTGGCGCTGGATGAAGCGCCTGGGGCAGAAGACGCCGCTCGACGATCCGGATTTCGACCAGGAGCGCTTCGGGACGCCGGATGAGGACATCACCACCCGCGTGAACGTAAGCCGCCACCTGCGCCGCAAATGGCGCGCGCTCACGGCGCACGAGAGCCAGATCAACGGAAACTTCTTCTGGTGGTTCACCCGCATGACGGGCCGCTGGCTCTACGGCGAGGAGTCCTTCGTCCGCGTCCATCCGCCGCCGGCGCCGGGGGAGAGCGAGACTTCGGTGTTCGACGGCCTAGACTGAGCCGGGCGGAATCGGCGCGCTCACCTCGATCAAAAACCCGTTCGGGTCCCTCAGCATGAACATTCTCACGCCCCAGGGCGCGTTCCGGGGCGCGAAGAGGATATCCGCCCCCTTTGCGAGGAGCGCGTCGTAGGCTTCGTCCACGTCCCCGGGCGCGAGGGTGAGGACGACGCCCGAGCCTCTCGGCTCCCGGAGCGGCTCGAGCCCCCACCGCCTCATCTCCGCGTCCGGAATCGGGGCGTGAACCACGAGCGAGACGCCCCCCAGCGCGTAGCGCGCGTGATCCTTCGCCCGGCTCGCCTCTTTCAGCCCCAGCGTCTCGCCGTAGAAGCGGAGCGACGCCTCGTAGTCCCTCGTGATGAGGAAGACGGCGGGCAGGGCGCGGAACAAGGCGACGGCTCCCGGCGCGGGGGCGGGCGGCGCGGGGCGAGCGTATCACGGTTCGGACGCCCGGCGGGGGCCGTTTTTCCGGAAATCGCGCGCGTTTGCCCGCACCTGCCCGCATTTGCGGCTGCGCGGGCGCGGCCGGAGGGGGTATGTTGGAGATGTTCGGGAGGCGCCCCGGGCGCGCGGGAGACGACAAGAGGGGAGTGAAGCGGGATGATTCGGAGACGGAGCGGGGGCGTCAAAGGGGTGGAAAAAGGACGGGAAACAGCTGTCAATTTGTCGGAAAAGGCCGTGAATTTGTCTGTTTTTGTCGAAATGGGTCTGAAATTGCCCAAGCGGCGCCGTTCCCGCTTGCGCGGCCGCGCGGCCGCGTTCGGGGTTCCGCAGGGGCGGTTCTCGAACCGCCCGCGCAATGACGCCGCCCGCCTGCTGTCTTCCTTGCGGCGCACGGCGGCGTTGGCTAGATTGCGGGTCTGATTCCATGCGACGGGAGCCTCGCGCCCGCCAAGCGCGGCGGGATCTGAAAAATGTAAAATGACAATCGCTAGCATTGATACCCATTCTGTCTAAAGGCTGAAACCTGCCTATTCGCTGAAACGAATCCGCAAGAAAGTTGATCTGATGGACACAAGAGAAATTCTGGAATCGGCATCTACGCACCTTCAAAGCCTGATCGGACATGTGTTTGACGTTATAGAGATTTCTAAACCGAAGACGCTGGACGCGGCGGTGAACCTTTCAAAAATTGTCTCGAAACTTTCCTCTTTTCTTGGAAGTTTAATCGAATTCGATACAGTCGAGTTTCTGAACGCTCAATCAGAGTATCGAGCATTTGGTGAGTGGAAGCGCCAGGACCCTGGATTTCCCGATACTGTTTTCGCCGGCTCTGTTGCGCCTACGCCAGGCTTCGAGATCAAGGCATGGTTTCCTCTTGCAACGGAAATAACGGCGCGGTTCAAGGACACTCAAATTCATTTCGAGCAAGATCAGACTTGCGTCTGTATGCTTGCCTGGTTGCCGGATCGATTGATTTTCGGCAAGCCGACCATCATTGATGTTTGCATTGTCTCGGGTCGCTCAGTAGCGGAAGCGCGTGACAATCATTACCACAATCCGCCCGATTACCTGGTAATCGAACCGGAGGATACAACAAGACGCACCCGAAATCTCCAACAGACCAACACGAACGGCTACAAGTTTCAGGGATCGCCAGATCAATTCGCCCAAGCGCGAAAAATCGTTGAGGGCTGGGGCCCGCAAGCGTGTTCCTATCAGACGGCTTATGAATATCAAGCCCGGCTACGGCGCCTGCTTGGAGCCTTCCCCTACCGACTCGACACGAATTTCGCCAAGATGGACAGGATCATGCATGCGGATATCGAAGATTTCAAACAGCGAGTATTAGGAAAAGAATTATACGGTTCGAGTATCAAGGAATGGAATCGCTTGCTCTACAGGGGGTCCGAGGAGGCCAAGCGGCAAAAACTTGATTCCCTTGTCCAATTCAAAACCTGACCAAGGGAAATCAGCGAGACTCCTCAATGAGACGTTTTATCCCATAGTGGAAATACACAGGATTTATTTCTCCTCCGAAACTGCGTCTTCGTCCCGAGCGTGCAGCAACGCACGCCGTGAACAAGCCCCCGAACGGCTCCCAGACAACGTCGCCTTCATCTGACGACGCGCGGATGAGCATGTTTATTAAGTCGAGGGGTTTCTGGTTGAGGTGGACAGCTTTGCCCGAATCTCCGTTGAGTTTGTACCGTTCCGGACCTCTGAGTGCCGGGCGATCCCATACGTTGGTGAAGCCATGCGGGCAGTCAAACTTTGGGCGCATCGCAACCCATTGCTCCGCCGTTCCCGGTTGTTCGCCGTCGATGGAAAAATACGGCCGCCCGGTTGGATCGCCATGAAGATTCGCATACTCCTGCATTCGGACGAACATTTCCGGAGGCGGGAAGTACCATAGATGCCCTTGGTCCAAGTATTTTCGCACGGCTGCGTCCGCAACGCCGCAGGCTGTGTTGGCTTTGCGAAGCGGTAGCCCGGTTCGTTTCCATTCCCGCAGAAGCCACTTTTTCAAGGCGAGCCCGTCAATGCGAGCCTCATACACGTATTGCACGCAAATTTCGGAGACAACGGGGAATCGTCGGATCCGGCGCGTGTTCACGTTGCCTGCAATGTGCCCTTTGCCCTTGTTCCATATATTGGCGTTTACGTAGCGCCATCCGTGCGCTTCCAATACGGGGTGAACCGCCGCCCAGCCGATTTCCGAGTTCCAGAACCAAAGAGTCGTCGCAGGCGTCGCGCGCTTTGACCATGCCACAATGTGCGGGTAATACCAGTCCGGCAAATCCAGATGATCGGAGGTGTCTCCCTCGAACCCCAGGACGCCATAACCGCCGTCAGATACGATGACGGTTGGAGCGTCCCAATCGTCGTAGAAATCCAAGCTGTTTCCCTGTTGCACGCATACGAATTTGTCTGACCACTTGCTGGGCGTTTCTGCGGTGGGGATGGAGTTTGCCCTCCGACCGCGCCCTACGGTGCTTATCGGGGTAGGCCGCCTAGTTAGTATTCCTGGTATTGGCACGCGAAACTCCCATGGCTTTTATGTCGTAAAGTGTCTGTTCATAATAACGCGATGGAGGGCATTTGCAAGGGTTTGGGTGGTATCTTGCGAATAGGTTTATGAAGATTTTGTTGGTGAAGCGGAGCAAGACGTCTGGTTCAGGTTAACGTATTTCTTCATGCGCTTGGGTGGGCCGAGCGCATGAGAGGGCCTTCCTTGCGTCCCAGCGTGCCCTTAGCTAGGAGAAATAGGGTGACTAACACAGGGAAGATTTATGCTGTAGTAAATTTTTTGGCGGCGTGCCGAATTAAAACGGAGATAATAATTCTGATTTTGGCGATAGTAGTCTTTTTGATTCCATCTGTAGAGAAATGGATGAAACTCGAGGAGGGGATAGCTTTTTTGATAGCGCTCTTGGCGTTCACGAACGTTTTGGCACCCTACTTAGAGAAAAGAATGCGACCAAAGGAGTACATATATCTTGCTTGGGTTGAGAATATGAAAAGCTTGGTGCTACTTGATTATCGACAATTTGAGTGGCAGGGAGGAGATACAATGATTATTCCAGTGCCGGAACCAAAACATTTGACTGTTAAAGGGCCGGGGATTACTTCGGCTTTAATGTTATTAATTCTGGAAAGTTGGGGGGAAGCTTGGATGGGCATTGAGGGGATGGAACCAGCAACTAGATACCATCCTAATCCACCATTTAACAAAGTTAAGATAAGGACAAATGATTTAGATGAACAGGGGGACGCGATAACTCGCGAATATCTGTCGTCGTCTAAGGATGACGGGCTGTATTATTCCGTTCAAGGAATTGAATGGTGGAATACGGCGGAGTGGAATAAGGACAGAAGAATTCAAATCAGGCAGAATAGGAAGAAATAACGGAGAAAGGGGATGAGCAGAGAGTAGAAGGATTTGTGGTGCGCGAGCGCGTCTCTCTGTGGGGCATTCCGCCCGAGGCGCATGACTACGCCGTGAACGGCAGGACGCCGCTCGCTTGGTTCATCGACCGCTACCGGATTAGGCGGGACAAGCACAGCGGCATCGTGAACGACCCCAACGGCTGGTTCGCGCGGCCGGAGGATTTCATCGCGGCGATTCGGCGGATAGTCCACCTGAGCGTGGAGACCGCCCGCGTCGTCCGCGCCCTGCCGGCTTCGATGGAAAACGCCGAATGACTTGAACGGGCGTCATGGCCGGCGTCTCCCGACAAGGCGGCGGGATTGCGGAATCCATCGCTTTCCCGCCGATCCTGGATTGCGGCTTTCGCCGCAATGACGATCGAAGCGGGATATCCCTCAGCGCGCGTCAGATGCGCCATCGCCGGAATGTCCCGCGCAAGCCCTCCGATGCGGGCGCGGAATCCCGTGCCCCCTCCCCCCCCTTCCGCCGCGCGGGCGCGGGTGGCATAATGGCGGGCGCGCGGGCGAAGCCCGACTCCTCACTTTTCCGCAAGACGGATCGCCCCGGCGGGCGGCCTCCCGCTTTCGGGAGCGGCTCGCCTTTTGGAGGCCGAGAAGATGGCGGAGACCATCGGAATCGTGGGCCTGGGCCTGATGGGAACGGCCATGAGCCGCAGGCTCATGGAGGCGGGCCACCGGGTGCGCGGGTTCGACATCGACCCGGCCAGGCTCGACGCCCTCGCCGCGAACGGGGGCGAGCCGGCGGACTCGGCGGGCGACGCGGCGCGGGGCGCCGGGTTCGTCATCCTCTCCCTGCTCTACGCCGAAGACGCGCGCGCGGCCTGCCTGGGGGAGGGGGGAATCGCCGGCGCGGCGGGCGAGCGCCTCGTCGTCATCGACACCTCCACCTCCGCCCCGGACGACTCGGAGCGGCTGGGCGCGGACTTGAGGCGCGAGGGCGTGGGCTTTCTCGACGCGGGCCTGAGCGGTTCGCGCAACAACGTGATGGAGGGGAGCGTCGTCTCCGTCGTCGGGGGAGAGGCGGCCGACTTCGAGGCGGCGCGGCCGATTCTGGGCGCGTTCGCCCGCTCGGTTCGCCACGTGGGGCCGAACGGGGCGGGGGCGCGGACGAAGCTGGTCATCAACCTCGTGCTGGGCCTCACGCGCCTCGCCCTCTCCGAGGGGCTGGTTCTGGGCATGAAGTCGGGCCTCGACGCGGAGCGCCTGCTCGAGGCGCTCAAGGACAGCGCCGCCTACAGCCGCGCGATGGATCAGCGCGGCGAGCGGATGATTCGCGCCGACTACGACAACCCGCTCTCCCGCGTCCGCCAGCACCACAAGGACGTGCGCCTCATCCTCGAGGAGGGGCAGAAGGTGGGCGCGCCCATGCTGCTCAGCTCCGCGCACCAGCAGGTGCTCCAGGCCGCCGAGCTGGGAGGACTCGCCGACGCGGACACGGCGGCCATCATCGAGGTGCTCAGGCGCATGGCGGGGATTCCCTCCCGTCCGGCGCGGGCGCGCCCGGAGGAGGCGTGAGGATGCCGAAAGCGATATCGCCGGAGGGTCTCAAGGCGCTGATGGAGGGCGCCGCCCCCCACGCCGCGCTCGACGCGCGCGAGCCGATGGAGTTTCACGAGAAGCAGATTTTCTGGACGACGAGCGCGCCGCGCGCCGCGCTGGAGTTTCTCGCCCCGCGCCTGGTTCCCGTCCGGGCGACGCCGGTGGTCTGCGTGGACGAGGGCGGCCCCCGCGCCGGGCGGGCGGCCGCGCTCCTTGAAGAGCACGGCTACGCGGACGTCAGCGTCCTGGAGGGGGGGCTGGGCGCGTGGGAGGCGCGGGGCTTTCCCGTCGTCTCCGGCACGAACCTGCCCAGCAAGGAATTCGGCGAGCGGATTCACGTGGAGCATTCCGTGCCGGAGATCTCCGCGCGGGCGCTGCACGCGCTGATCGAGAGCGGCGCGCCGCCCCGCGTGTTCGACGCGCGAACCGAGGCGGAGTTCGAGCGCTTCTCCATCCCCACGGGGCGGAGCCTGCCGGGAGGCGAGCTCATCCTCCACGCATGGGACTTGAGCCGCGACGCGGAGACCCCCCTCGTCATCAACTGCGCGGGCCGCACCCGCAGCATCATCGGGACGCGGGCGCTCCACCGCCTGGGCGTGACCCACGCGCGCGCCCTCAAGAACGGCGGGATGGGCTTCATGCTGGAGGGGCTGCCGCTCGAGGAGGGCGCGCCCGCCGAGATTCCCGTCCCCTCGGAGGAGAGCCGCGCCCACGCGGAAGTCCTGGCGGAGCGAATCGCGCGGGAGGAGGGCGTTCCCTTCGTCTCGGTGGAGGAGCTGCGCGGGTTGCGGGCGCGCGCGGACCGGGAGACGCTCTACCTGCTCGACGCGCGCCTCGCGCCCGAGTTCGAGGCGGGCCACGTTCCGGGGGCGATTTCCATCCCCGGCGGGCAGGCGGCCCAGCGCACGGACGAGGTGGTCGCCGTGCGCGCGGCGAGGGTGGTGGTCTATTGCGACGGGAACGCGCGCGGCGTCATGGCGGCCTGGTGGCTTCGCCAGATGGGGCTGGACGCGGGCGCGCTGCGGGGAGGCTTCACCGCGTGGCTGGAGGCGGGGGGCGAGAGCGCGCGCGGAGGCGGCGCGGCTTCGGGCGAAAGCCCCGCCGGGGAGGAGGGCGAGGTTCTCGGGCTGGCGGAGGCGCTGCGCGAGGCTCCGGCCGCGTCGCCGCGGGAGGCGCGGGCGTTCGACCTGATTCTCGACGTGGATTCGAGCCTCTCCTGGGAGCGGGGGCGTCCGGCGGGGGCGAGGTGGGCTTCGAGAGGCTGGCTGGAGGATCGCGCGCCCGCGCTCATCGGAAGGAAGGACGCGCGGGCGCTCCTCGTCTGCGAGGACGGACGCAAATCCGCCCTGAGCGCCGCCGCGCTCCGCCGGGCCGGATATTCCGGCGCGCGCCGGCTCGAGGGCGGCAAGCGCGCCTGGTGGGCGGCGGGCTTGCCTGTCGAGACGGGGCGCGAGGGGCTGGAGGCGACTCCCAAGGACGTCCAGCTCAAGCCCTACGACTTCGGACGCGGCGCGATGGAGCGCTACCTCGCCTGGGAGGAGAGCCTGGGGCGCAAATACGCGCGCGGGTGAGCGTGGGGGGTTCTGATTTTGCGTAGGGAGCGCATTCATGCGTCCCGCCCGTCGTTCGGCCGGGGCGGATGTTTTTGCCTTCGCAGGGGCGGTCCCCCGTGGCCGCCCGTTGGGATGATCGTCCGCCGATCGGGTTCCGCCCCCGACGTGCGGGGACAGGTCGCGACCTGTCCCTACGGGATGTTCGCGCGTCGGCGGGAGGTGAACCCGGCGAAGGACAACCACAGGGGGTTGTCCCTGCGTCCGCGAACGGGGCGCGACGGTTCCCTACGGGCGGTGGAAGGCGTGATTCGATTGCAGGGGACGCGGGTATTATATGATCCCGCAGGGGCGGCTCGCGAGCCGCCCGTTTAGGGTGGTCGCCCATGGGTGAGGGTGACGGGGCGGCCCCCGTGGCCGCCCGGATTCAAGAGGCGTTCGCGTCTGAGGCGGCGGGTCGTTCACGAACGACCCCTACGGGGACAAAACGCCGCGACCCGCATCGTCGCCGACCCGCGAACGGGGCGCGACGATTCCCTACGGGCGGTGGAAGACGTGATTCGATTGCAGGGGACGCATATATGCGTCCCGCCCTGTTCTTCGCCCCCTTCAGAACGCGGCGCGAACCGAGAGGGAGACGCTGTGGGACGCGCCGTCTCCGAAGCGGCCGGCGTAGCCCAGACGCGCGCTCGCGCTCTCGCCGAGCCGGGCGGCCAGCCCCGCCTCCGCGCGCGCGGCGCCGTCCGGCGGGGAGAAGCCGGGCATCGTGAAGCGGCCGGGCATGGCGTTGGAGCCCGCGCTGACGCGGACGGGGTCGTCCTTGAACTCGCGCTCGTAGGCGAGGCGCGCCCAGGAGCGGCCCCAGCCGCCCAGGCGGAAGGCGAAGCGGTAGCCCGCGCGCGCGAGGAGGGAGTCTCGGTCGAAGCCCCGGAAGTTCATCGCGGTGGAGGAGTCCCCCTTCTCGCGGTAGCCCCTCACCTCCTGATCCAGCCAGGAGACGCCCGCGAAGGGGCCGTGCCCGACGCCCGCAGGCCCCCCGAAGCGCCAGCCCGCCTCCAGCTCGCCCCCGAACAGCGAGGCGTCGGTGTCGCCGCTCTCCGAGCGCGAGGCGGCGCCCAGGGAGAACTCACGCCTGATATCGACGGACGCCTCGCCCAGGCTCACCGCTCCGCTCACGCTCAGCGCTCCGCTTCGCCAGATGGCGTGCATCGATCCGACGATCGCCTCGCTCTCCAGACTCGAGCCCGCGATCTCGTTCTCGTGGCGGGCGAGGCTCGCCGCGAAGCCCCAGGCGAGATTCGGCCCGGCGCGGCTGACCGCGCCCAGGGTGACGACGCCCGAATCCGCCTCGTTCTCGCCCAGGCGGGGGAGAGCGTCGAGCTCGCTCCTGCCCGCCCGCGCCGCCGCCCAGACGCGCCAGGCGCCCGCGGGCCCGCCGGACGCCAGGTCGGCCTCCCGCTCGGCGGCCGCAGCGGCGTGGTGGGCCGCCATCGCCTCCGCGCCCGCCTCTCCCGCCAGCGAGACCACGAGCGGCGCCGCGAGGGTGGAGACGACCATATCCGCGATAATGGCGTGCGCCGCCCCGCCCGGGTGCTTGTCGTCCGCGAACAGGCGGGAGCGGTTCGCGCCTGCGGCGTAGGTCTTGGGATAGCCCGACCCCTCGGGGCCGCACACGAGGGAGACGGAGGTTCTGTCCAGGGGGTTCTCGTTGAGCGGGCACGCCGTCGTCCGCAGTTCGGTGAAGCCGTAGGCGCGGGGGCTTCGGGCGATCTCCTCCGCCATGCCCAGGACGTTGACGGGGACGACGCCCTCCTCGCGCGCGCGGATGCCGGCGCGCAGCGTCTCGTCGTAGGCGCGCCCCAGCGCGACCAGTAGCGCCCCGGCGGATTCGGGGAGCCTCGCGGTGAAGGGCAGGATGGAGAGGTCGGGCAGGTTGGGAACCACGACGTAGCGCGCCCCGGCGTCTAGGAGGCGCGCGATCTGTCCGACGTGGGCCTCGGCCGCCTCCGTCGCGAGCGCGGTGGAGTTCGCCGCGCCGCCCGAGCTCAGGGCGTCGTCGATGTCGTTCAGCCCGCCCCAGAGAAAGTAGAGCGCCTTCGGGTCGGCGCGCCCGCCCGCGCCCGAGAGGTGCTGGTCGATCTGCTGCTGGATGGTCGGCACGCGCTCGCTCGCCGCCTGGTTCCGGGCGCAGGAGCCCTCGGTCGTCATGCAGGCGCCCGCCCAGGCGTGGTTCGGCCCGCCGGCGAGGGAGTGCCTCCCCGAGGCGCCGAAGGCTTCGGCGATGCGCTCGGCGGCGACCGGGTCGGGGTTCGTGATGAAGCTGCTCCCCGCCGGCAGGCCCAGCTGCTGGGCGACGTTGCCCGAGTCGCTCAGGCTGTCGCCGAAAGCGTAGAAGTTGCTGAAACTCTGCGCCGAGGCGTTCGCGGCGAGGCACAGGGCGAGAGCGAGACCGCCGAGCAGGGAGAAATGGCGAAGCATGTCGAGGACTCCTCGTTTTCCGTTTTCCGGCGCGGAGGGCGCGGGCGCGTCCGGCGCGCGCGCCTGAGGGCGATGCGGAACAACATAGCGGGCGCGGCCCGAAGGGGCAAGGGGCAGGACGGCTTCGGCGGCGTCCGCGCCTTCATCTTCGCGGGGAGCCCCGCGCGCGTTTTCGGCCGCGGGGCGCGAACGCCCGCGAATGATGGTATAATGCCGCGAATCTTTTCTCGCGTCTTTCCGGAATGGAGCGCCGCATGGCGGACGGGCTGTCCGGATTCAGGGAGCGTATCGACGCCTGCGACGCCGGGATCGTCCGCCTCATCAACGAGCGGCTGAAAATCTGCCTGGAGGTGGGGGAATACAAGAGCGCGCGCGGAATCGCCGTCAAGGACGCGGCGCGCGAGCGCGAGGTCATCGCCCGCGCGCTGGAGGCGAACGGGGGCCCCTGTCCTCCCGAGGCGCTCGAGCGCATCTGGCGCATCCTGATCGACGCGGCCGTCGCCCTCGAGGAAAAGTAGCGCGGGGGGAGGAAGGCTCTCCCCCGGCGCCTCCGGCGGGATCGCCTCGCCGCCCCCGCCTCGCCCTGAAGCTTCGCCCGGCGTCCCACCGCGCACGCCGAGGGAGAATCTCCGCATGGAAGCGCTCTACGCCGCCCCGGTCGCGGCTCTTCTCGCCGCGTGCGTCTGGCTCGTCATGCGGGCGCGCGCCGCGGGCCTGGCGCGGATGCTGGAGCGCGCGGAGACCGAGAGCGCGGAGGCGCGGACGGCGCTCGCCGCCGAGCGGGAGAGGACGGCCCGTCTGGGCGGCGACCTGGCGCGCCTCGAATCGGACCTGGCGCACGAGAAGAAATCCGCCGGGGAGAAGCTCGACCTGCTCCGCCGCGCCTCCGAGGAGATGCGGGAGAGCTTCGGCGCGCTGAGCGCGGACGCCCTCAGGAGCAACAACGCCTCGTTTCTCGATCTGGCGAAGGCGACCCTCGAAAAATTCCAGAGCGAGGCGAGGAGCGACCTCGATTCGCGCAAGAAGGCGGTGGAGGGCCTCGTCGCCCCCATCCGCGAGTCGCTCGACAGGGTGGGGGGGCAGGTGGAGGTTCTGGAGCGGGCGCGCCGGGAGGCCTACGGCGCCCTCACCGAGCAGGTCAAATCCCTCGCGGGGGCGCAGAAGGAGCTCCGGTCGGAGACGGGAAACCTCGTCAAGGCGCTGCGCGCCCCCAGCGTGCGCGGACGCTGGGGGGAGATGCAGCTGCGGCGCGTGGTGGAGATGGCGGGCATGGTCGCCCACTGCGACTTCGTGGAGCAGCAGACCCTCCAGGAGGGCGACGCGCGCCTGCGCCCCGACCTCATCGTCAAGCTGCCCGGCGGCAAGAACGTGGTGGTGGACGCCAAGGCGCCGCTCGACGCCTACCTGCGCGCGCTCGAGGCGGAGGACGAGGAGGCGCGCCGCGCCGCCATGCGCGACCACGCCCGCCAGATTCGGGATCACATGACCCGCCTGGGCTCGAAGTCCTACTGGGAGCAGTTGGATTCTTCCCCTGAATTCGTGGCGATGTTCCTGCCCGGGGAGAGCTTCTTCAGCGCGGCGCTCGAGCAGGAGCCGGGGCTGATCGAGGAGGGCGTGGGCCGCCAGGTCATCCTCGCCACGCCCACGACGCTCATCGCCCTGCTGCGCGCGGTCGCCTACGGCTGGCGGCAGGAGCGGGTCGCCGAGAGCGCCCAGGCGGTGAGCGCCCTGGGAGGGGAGCTCCACGCGCGGCTCAAGACGCTGGCGGGGCATTTCGAGAACATGGGCCGGGGGCTGGATCGCGCGGTGGACGCCTACAACAGGGCGGTGGGCTCCTACGAGTCGCGGGTGCTGGTCCAGGCCCGGAGGTTCACCGACTACGGCAGCGCGCCCGAGGGGGATATCGCCCCGATGGTTCCCCTCGAGAAGACCCCCCGCGCCCTCTCGCCGCGCGAGGCGGAGGAAGCCCCGGCCGGAGACGGCGAAGGATAGGACGCGCGCTCATGCGCCGCCGCAAAACCCGTCATTCCGGCGAAGGCCGGAATCCGGAACCGGGGCGCGCGGCGGCAAACGGGCGTTCCCGGCCAATCCATGCGCGGGTTCATGGTTTCGTAGGGGCGGCTCGTGAACCGCCCGTTTCGACGGCATGGGCCGACAACCCGGCGATTGTCCGTTTGGTCGGCGCGGGGCGTTCCCGAACGCCCCCTGCGGGATGGCGGCGCGGAGCGGGGGAGCAAATGCGGGCAGGTGCGGGGAAACGCCGCGGCCTTGCGAAATACCCCCTCCTGACGCCTCTTGATTCCCATAATCTTTTTGTTTTCAATGATTTGATATTTTTTCCGCGCTTTGAAGGGTCTTGAATTTGTCGAAAAAAGGCGTGAATTTGCGGGATAAAGGCGTGAATTTGTCGGATTTTGTCGAAAACGGGATCCTTTTCATCATGGCGCGGACGACGCGCGCGCGCCGCGCCTGCGGAACCCGCAATCCGGGGGCGACGGGAAAATGACGGATTCCGCAAACCCTCCTCCTCATCGGAGTTGACGACGCGAAAACGGCGCGGGGCGACAAACGCCCTGACCCACGCCCACGCCTTCGTCCTCATCCGCTTCCCGAAACCCATGTGTTCGCCTCCTCCCTTTCGCGGCGGATTCTCGCGCATTCAGGGGAAGACCCCATAACCGCAAATGCGGGCAAATGCGCGCGGCGACCGGGCGGGGGCGGCAACGGTTTCGTAGGGGCGGTTCGTGAACCGCCCGTTTTTTGACGTTATGGCCGACAATCCGGCGACTGTCCGTTTGGTTGGCGCGGCGGGTCGTTCACGAACGACCCCTACGGGATTGAATCGCCGCCGCGTGAATCGCGGCACCCCGCAACGGGGCGCATATATGCGCCCCCTACCGCGAGGGTGTGACGGTTTCGCAGGGGCGGCCCCTCCCCGGGGCCGCCCCACAATTCGCGAGCCGCCCGTTTTGAAGGGAAGACAATCAAAACCCCGGATTCCGGCTTTCGCCGGAATGACGGGATTCCGGGGCGGCGCGCGGCGGCGAACGGGCGTTCCCGGCCAATCCATGCGCGGGTTCATGGTTTCGTAGGGGCGGTTCGCGAACCGCCCGTTTTGACGGCATGGGCCGACAACCCGGCGTTTGTCCGTTTGGTCGGCGCGGGCGGGTCGTTCCCGAACGACCCCTACGGGATTTTCGCGTATCGGCGGAAGGGGAGCACGACGCGGACAACCACGGGGGGTTGTCCCTGCGATTCGCGCCGCGTCATCGCCGGGCCCGCGAACCGCCCCTACGGGGTGGGTCGTCTATGGATGACGGCGAACCGCCCGTTTTGAAGGGAAGACAATCAAAACCCTGGATTCCGGCCTTCGCCGGAATGACGGCGGAAGAACGCGGGGCGGACAACCACAGGGGGTTGTCCCTACGGCGGGGCGCAAGAATGCGCCCCCTACGGGCGAGGGCGGCGAGGGTTTCCCCTCCGGCGCTCGCCGCCGCAAAACCCGTCGTTCCGGCGAAGGCCGGAATCCGGAACCGGGGCGCGCGGCGGCCAACGGATGTTCCCGGCCAATCCATGCGCGGGTTCATGGTTTCGCAGGGGCGGCCCCCTGCGGCCGCCCGTCGTCAATGGCGAGGATGGGGTGGGGATATTGTAGGGGCGGTTCGCGAACCGCCCGGTTTTTTTGACGCGCGGGCCGACCCCCCGGTGATTGTCCGTTTGGTCGGCGGGGCGGGTCGTTCACGAACGACCCCTACGGGATTTTCGCGTATCGGCGGGAGGTGAACCCGGCGCGGACAACCACGGGGGGTTGTCCCTGCGATTCGCGCCGCGTCATCGCCGGGCCCGCGAACCGCCCCTACGGAGTGGGTCGTCTATGGATGACGGCGAACCGCCCGTTTTGAAGGGAAGACAATCAAACCCTGGATTCCGGCCTTCGCCGGAATGACGGCCGGGGCGGAGATCGAACCGGCGGGGGTTTCCATAAAAAAACCGGGCGCGGGGGATCGCGTCATCCCCCGCGCCCGGTCGTGAATCCGTCGGGCGTTCCGCGCCCCTAGAAGCGCACGCTCAGGGACGCGGCGCCGCCGTATTGGCTCGTGTCGCTCCCGCTCGCCGCGTAGCTGCCCGAGAGGGTGAGCGCCGCGCTCTCGCCCAGGGGGAGGGCGCCGCCGACGCCCAGCCGCAGCGTGGTCGAGGCGCTTTCCGCGTCGAGCTTGGCGTCGCCGACCTCCACGCTCGTCTCGTCGGAGAACTCCTGCTCGAGGTCCGCCGAGGCGAAAAGGCGGCCCCCCTCGCCCGCGCCCGTCTCCAGGGTGAAGCCGGCCCGCGCCCGCGCGCTCCACGCCTTCTCCACCGAGACCCGCGCGGCGGAGCCGACCGAATCCGTGAAGTCGCTCAGGTCCGCGTTCGACCAGACGAGCCCCAGGCGTGGGGTGACGGCGAGGGCGCCCTCCATAAAGGACGCCCGGCGGCCGATCTCGACCCCCAGCGCGAAGCCCTTGCCGCTCGCGTCCTTCTCCAGCTTGCCGCTGACGGACGAGTCGAACTCCGCGTCGAACCAGGTCGCCTGCCCGGAGAAGTCCAGGTGAAAGCCGCCCCAGAGCCAGGTGGCCGAGGCGCCCGCGCCCATTCCGCTCACGGCCATCTCGCCCACGGCGTCCATCTCCGCCTTGCCCTTGAGAAAGTGGGCCGAGAGGCCGAAGCGCGCCCCCGCGCCCTCGAAGTCGAATCCCGCGCGCCCGCCGGCGACGTCGTAGTCGTAGGCGAGCGGCTTCGCCGAGACCGCCTTGTCGGCCGTCCACTCGCCCTGCGCCGCCTCCACGCGCCCCCAGACGCCGTTCGACCCTCGCGGGGCGGCCATCCGCTCGGCGTAGGCGGGAAGCCGGTTCAGCGCCAGAAGGAGGGAGGGCAGCGCCTCGTAGAGCTCGCAACGCCTGTCCGTCGCCATGCCGCACCGGAACCCGACGGAAATCAGCGCGCCCTCGGAGTCGAGCGCGCCCTGGGTCACGAAGCCGGTGGTTCCGCTCGCGTTCGCCTCGGCGAAGGTCACGCTCTCGCCCACGCCCGCCCCGCCGATGGCGCCCTTCACGCGCGCCGCGGCCGCGTTGACGGACGCCGCGTCCGTGCCGTCCATGTGAATGATGATCGTCGTCGGGGCGTCGCCCTGAATCGCCCGCGCCGCGCCGTTCGCGTCCACCGAGCCGGTGAGGCCGATGGTCACGCTGCCGCCGCCGGTGAGGTGAACCGCCGCGGGCGCGGGACTGTCGGCCGGGCCCTCCCCGCCCTTCACCTCGCCCCCGATGTAGATGATCGCCGGGCCCGGGTCGTTCACCAGAATCGCCCGGCCCGAGGAGCCGCCGACCAGCCTGCCGCCGTCGGTGACGATGAGCGCGCCGCCGCCGTCAAGATGGACGGCCGCGTCCGAGCCTCCCGTCACGACTCCTCCCCGCACCCGGACGACCTGGTTGAGGTGGTCCGCCACGAGGACCATGGCATCGGCGCCCAGATTCGCGTTCGCGTCCTGAACGGCCTGGGGGGCGTATTTTTTCTCTATCCGCAGGCCGCGGCCCGCGTTGGCCACGTAGACGCCCGCCATGGCGCCCGTGACGCTCGCGCCCTTGGCGACGGTGACGGAAATCCCGCCGTTGTTGGCGTGGGGGGTCGCGTACCAGGCGGTGATTCCGTCTCCGCGCGAGTCGATGGAGCCCCCGTTCACGGCGACGCGGATGTCGCTCGCGTTGTAGCTGTTGACCAGGGCGCGCACGTCCCGTTTCCAGGCGTTGGTGGCGTCGGGCAGTGCCGTGAGCGCGGCGTCAACGTCGCCGCCCGTCATCAGCGCCCGGAACACGGTCAGCTCATGCTCGGTGAACGACTTCGTCAGGACGCTCCGCAGGAGCTCCCTGCGGGAGTCGCTGTCCTCGCTCAGATACGCGGTGATCTCCGCGTCGCTGTAGGTTCCGTCGTCGTCCGCGTCGATGTCGCCCGCCCCCGGAATCGTTCCGAGAGACTCGTTGGTGAGCACCGACCGGAACTGCGCGATGATGGCCGCCGCCCGCGCCTTCGTGGCCGCGTCGGCCGAGTCGGCGAACAGCGCGGTCACCGCCGCGGCGTCCGCGAACGCGCCCGGGTCGTCCCCCTCGGCCACGACGCGCATGAAGGTCGCCCAGTGCATGACGCCGGCGTCGATTCCCGCGGTCGCCTGCGCGTAGCGCAGCAGCGGCGGATCTCCCTCGTCTCCCGTCCGGGTCGCCCGCGCGGTCTGCTGACCGTGCGCCCTCTCCAGCGCGCGGCCAATGTGGGCGAGGGGCGCGCGCGTCGGGGCTTCGGGGCTCGTGAACGTCCCCGTCCAGACGATGTCGATCGCGCGGGCCGGGCCGGCGCCGCCGCTCCACGCCACCCCGGCGCTGACGCCGTCTTTCGCCGCGCTGATCGTCCCCGCCTGGGTGATGGAGATCGTCCCGGTCTTGTTGCCCGCGTCGCGCAGGGTGGCCTCGATGCCGTGGTCATGCGTGGAGGTGAGCTCGACGTCCTCCGAGACGCTGATCTCGACCCCGCCGGCCTCGTAGTTCGCCGCCTCGATGGCGACTCCCTTCGCGTGGACCGACCCGCCGGTGACGGCGACCTTGGCGAGGCCGATGTTCTTGGGCGCGACGTAGGCGGCGCGGTCGGTCTCGGTCTCCGCCCTGTGGCTGCCGACCCGCGCCACGATGGCCTCTTTGACGCCCTGCGAGCCGTCGTCGACGGGCTCGTCCGAGGCGACGACGATGGCGCCCGCCGAATGGGTGATGGAGACGCCCGTGTTCGCGCCGTCGGCGTCTTTGCCGGTCGTCTGGGCCAGGATGCCGTGGTCCGTCGCCGTGATGTCGCCGCTGTTGGCGACTGTCACGCCGCCGCTGTCGCCCGCGCCGTCGAGCGCGGCGAAAATGCCGCGGGCCACCGCCGCGTCCGCCCTGCCGATGGCGCCGCTGTTGGTGACGGAGACGGCGCCGCCGGCGCCCTTGGCCGTGACGTAGATGCCGTCGCCGCCCGCCTCGATGTCACCTCTGTTGGTGACGGAGACGGCGCCCGATCCCCCCAGGCGGTTGGCGACGATGCCCCATCCCGCCGCGACGATCTTTCCCGCCTGGGTGACGGTGATCGTCCCGCTCTCGTTGCCCACGTCGGTCAGATTGGCACGGAGGGCGTCGCCCTCCGTGGAGGTCAGCGTGACGCCCTCGGCGACGTCGACCTCCACCGATCCGGCCTCGTAGTTGAGCGCCGAGATGGCGAACAGCCTCGAGCTGATCGACCCGCCCGTGACGGAGACCTTGGCCAGCCCCGCGTTCATGGGCGCGACGTAGTCGTCGTGGCCGGCGTCGGTCTCCTGCCTGGCTTCGCCCACGTGCGCCTTGACGCCCGTGGCGTTCGGCGTCGTGATGTCGCCCGCCGAATGGGTGATGGAGACGCCCGCGTCGTCGCCGTCGGCGTCCTTGCCGGTCGTTTTGGCGTGGATGCCCGCGGCGTCCGACGTGACGGCGCCGCGGTTCCTGACCGTGATGTCGCCGGCGCCGGGGTTGCTGACGTAGATGCCGTCGTCCTCGGAGTGGATCGCCGCCGCCGTGGTGACCGAAATGTCGCCGGCGTCGCTCTCGTAGGTCGTGACCTGGATGCCATGGCTCTCCATCTTCGCGGTCGCCGTCCCGATCGTCGTCCCGCTCCTGACGTCCAGCGTCGTCGTGGAGCCGTTCCCGGCACGCTGGAAGACGACGATGCCGCGGTTGTTGTACCAACTGCTCGCCCGCGTGCCGCTCTGCTCGATGGCGACGGCGCCCCCGCTTCCGACCGTGAGGCTGATGTTGTGGGCGTTGGTCGCGTGGTCGTCCGTTCTGATGGTGACGCCGTTGTGCACGCCGTTGTTCGCCCCGGCCGTGATCGTCGTCGCCGCCCCGCCCGTGACGGTGAGCGTGACGGCGTTCGCCAGATCCCAATAGACGATGCCGGTATACGCCGCGTCCGGGCAGGTCTGGGTGAACGAGTTGCCCGCATTGAGCGCCCCGCAGTCATCCCGCGCCCGCGCCTCGCCCGGCGCCAAGAGAAGCGCGAGAAGGGTCGCCAGGGCGATCGCTGCAATCGGTTTCTTCCGGTTCATGGATGGCTCCTTTTCATGTCGGTGAGTCGGTGAGTCGGTGAGTCGGTGAGTCGGTGAGTCGGTGAGTCGGTGAGTCGGTGAGTCGGTGAGTCGGTGAGTCGGTGAGTCGGTGAGTCGGTGAGTCGGTGAGTCGGTGAGTCGGTGAGTCGGTGAGTCGGTGAGTCGGTGAGTCGGTGAGTCGGTGAGTCGGTGAGTCGGTGAGTCGGTGAGTCGGTGAGTCGGTGAGTCGGTGAGTCGGTGAGTCGGTGAGTCGGTGAGTCGGTGAGTCGGTGAGTCGGTGAGTCGGTGAGTCGGTCGGTGAGTCGGGGCGGTGAGTCGGGCGTAGTATAGCGCATTCCTGCCAGCGGCGGCGAACTGGTCAATGAAAAACCCTCCCGGCAGAGCCGAATCGGGCGGAATCCGGCTTCCGTCAAGATTCCAATGCCTTATTATAATTATATGAAAATCAAAGTGAAAAGACAAACGCGGCGGCGGACGCGCGCCGCGTTCCGCAGGGGCGGCCCTCCGTCGGGATGATCGCCCGCCGCGAGGGTTCCGTCATGAACCAAAAACCGGATTCCGCAATTCCTCCGCCTTGTCGGTATTGATGACGGGAATGGCGGCGGCGGGGGCCGCCGGGGCGGGCCTTGCGGCTTCGAGGGGGAGGTTCCCGAACCGCCCACGCCGCCGAAGAGAACGCGGGCGGTTCCCGAACCGCCCCTACGTCTGCGGTCTGCGGTCTGCGGTCTGCGGTCTGCGGTCTGCGGTCTGCGGTCTGCGGTCTGCGGTCTGCGGTCTGCGGTCTGCGGTCTGCGGTCTGCGGTCTGCGGTCTGCGGTCTGCGGTCTGCGGTCTGCGGTCTGCGGTCTGCGGTCTGCGGTCTGCGGTCTGCGGTCTGCGGTCTGCGGTCTGCGGTCTGCGGTCTGCGGTCTGCGGTCTGCGGTCTGCGGTCTGCGGTCTGCGGTCTGCGGTCTGCGGTCTGCGGTCTGCGGTCTGCGGTCTGCGGTCTGCGGTCTGCGGTCTGCGGTCTGCGGTCTGCGGTCTGCGGTCTGCGGTCTGCGGTCTGCGGTCTGCGGTCTGCGGTCTGCGGTCTGCGGTCTGCGGTCTGCGGTCTGCGGTCTGCGGTCTGCGGCATCATATCACGTTTTCCGGCCGGAGTCTTGGGGCGGCCGGGCTTTCGCGCCGACGCCGCCCGTCAATTCGCAATGAAGGAAATCATACGCAACCGCGAGCGCGTCCGCAAGCGCGGGAAGGCGCTCTCCCGCAGGCGGCGGGATATTTATGCGGCGCGGACGGCCACGGGGGCTGCTCCTGCGGGTGATTGCCCATGATCGATGATGTTTCCGCAGGGGCGGCCCCTCCCCGGGTCCGCCCCGCAATTCGGGAACCGCCCGTTTCGGGGTTTCGCCTTCGTAGGGGCGGTTCGGGAACCGCCCATATTGGGGAAGCTAGAAGAAGAACTTGAGGAGGCCGAAGGTGAGGGTGACGTTCAGCCCCACGATGCCCAGCGCCATGCCGAACATGAACCTTTGCGTCCGCGCCTCGAGCCGCGCGATGGAGGTCTCCACCTCGCCCCGAAGCCCCGCGATGGACGCCTCCAGCCCCGTTCTCACCTCCTGAATCTCGGCCTGGAGGCCCGTCCTCACCTCCTGCATCTCGGCCTGGAGCTCGGCCTTGACCTCTTGGAGGTCGGCTTTCGTGGCGACGCTGCCGGCGACGGCGTCCTTGAAGGTATCCACGACCGCGCGCGCCTGGGACTCCTCGAAGCCCGAATCCCGGAGCGACTCCATTGCCCGGAGCGTGTCGAAGCCGATCATCGCCCGCCTCCTCTCCGAAGCTTTCACGCGAGGAAAGCATACCACGCCCCGCGCCGGACGCGAAAGCGAAAAACGAACGCCTCCCCGCTGCGGTTTCGCCTTCGCAGGTGAAACGCGAGAGCGTTTCCATTCATGCGTCCCGCGTCTTTTCCGTCAATGGAATGCGGGGCGGGTCGTTCCCGAACGATCCCAACGGCGAGGGCGGCGACGGTTTCGTAGGGGCGGTTCGTGAACCGCCCGTTTCGGAGAAGGGTTCGCATCGTAGGCGGCGGAGCGTTCCCGAACCGCCCCTGCGGGATTATCGCGCCCCGGCGGGATTCCCGCCCTTCAAGGGGCTTCGGGCTTCCCGGCTTCCACGCGGTAGCTGTTGAAGGCGGCGTTCTCGTATTCGGAGAGGTCATCGCCCGTGAGGAGGTTCGCCGCGCCGTCGGCGGGCAGGCCGCCCGCCGGGACGTGAACGACCCCGGGGCGGACGTCCGCGCTCACCCGGGCCTCGAAGGCGGTTTCGCCGAAATCGTTTCCGAGGCGCACCCGGTCTCCGCTCTCGATGCCGCGCTCGGCGGCGTCCGAGGGATGGAGGGTGGCTACGTTCCACCCGTGGCGGAGCAGGCTCGCCGCGTTGTTGAAGGTGGAGCTCGCCCGGAAGTAGGTCTTGGGCGTGATGAGGCGCAGGGGATGGCGCGCCTCCCCATCCGCCGCTTCCTCCGGCGGGAAATGCGCGGGAACGCGGGCTTCGAGCTCCTCGAAGTAGAGCTGCGCCCGCCCGTGCGGGGTGGCGAGCTCCCAGTCGGGCGCGGGATCGGGAACATCGAGGGGGAGCCAGCCCTCGGCCTCGAGCTTCTCGATCGTGACGCCGCCGAACCAGGGAAAGCGCGCGTCCGCCCGCGCGGCGTCCAGAAGCTCCTCGATCCACTCCCGGGACGTTTTCCAGGGGAAATGCGCGCCATAGCCCATCTTCTCCGCGAGGCGGCGGACGATCTCGAAGTCGTCCAGCGACTCCCCGCGCGGGGGCATGACGCCCGGCGTGTAGAGGAGGACGTGGCGGGGCTTCATGTCGGGAATCAGGTGGGCGAAGGTCGCGCCCGTATCGAGGCCCTCGGCGATGGCGCAGCGCTCGAGCCAGGTGGAGGCGGGCAGGACGACGTCCGCGCGCCGCGCCGTCGGCGTCATGAACACGTCCGCCACCGCGCAGAAGTCGAGCGACTGGAGGGCGCGCTCCGTCTTGCGGGCGTTTCCGGCCTGCCCGACCGGGTTGCCCCACATGACGAGGGCGGCGTTCACCGGCCCGCCGTAGGAGGCGGGGTCGAGGATGGCCTCGGCGACCCGCCCGACGGGAATCGAGCGCGCGACCGGGTTGGGGACGGCCCAGCGCTCCGTCATCACCTCGGCGAGGCCGGTTCCGTGCGCCCGCGCCGAGGGGAAGCCCTCCGCCCCGTGCCGCAGCGCGCCGCCGAAGCCGCCCGTCACCAGGTTCAGGACGTGCAGCGCCCGCACGGCCTGCTCCCCGCGCAGGGCGCGCTGGTAGGAGCCGTAATAGACGATCACCTTTCCTCTCGCCAGAGCGCGCGCCAGGGCGCGCACGTGCCCTTCGGAGACGCCGCACTCCCTCGCCGCGCGCGCGGGCGTCCAGCGCGCCGCCGCCTCGCGCAGGTGGTCGAACGCCGTCCGGCACCTCTTCCCCTCCACCCGGAAGGAGCCGCCGAGGGCGGGGCTTCCGCTCGCCGTGAAGGGCTCCGCCTGGGCGCCGGCCTCATCCCAGACGAGGGGGGCGCCGTCCGCCGCCCTGGCGAAGCGGCCCGTGTCCTCCTCGACCAGGAAGGCGGCGTTCGTCCTCTCCTTCAGAAAGTCCTCATCCACGGCGCCTTCGGCGATCATGAGCCTGAGGACGGCGAGGGCGAGCGCGGTGTCCGTCGAGGGGCGAACCGGCACGTGGACGCCGCCGAAGCGCGCCGCGCTCCGGGTGCGGAGCGGATCGACCGTGATGAAGCGCGTCCCCCTCCGCTTCGCCGCCTGGAGGGACTGGAGGAGGCCGCGGTAGCCCGTCTCCACCGGGTTGTTGCCCCACAGGACGATCCACTCGCACTCCTCGTTCGGGCGGCCCAGCGTCTGCCAGTGGCCGAAGACGTCCGCGCTCCCCCCCAGAAAGGCCTTCCAGCAGAGGCTTCCGCGCAAGTAGGGCTGGACGGCGCCCCCCCACAGGCCGAGAAGGCGCATGATGGTGGCGGGCTCGGCGTCTCGTCCCCCGGGCAGGGTGTGCTGGGCGGAGTAGTGATACATCATCACGGATTCGTTGCCGCCCTTCTCCTTCGCCGCCTCCAGCCCCCGGGCGACGAGGTCGAGCGCCTCGTCCCAGCTCGCGCGCTCGAAGCGGTTCGCCCCGTCCGCGCCCGACCCCTTCTTTCCCGCGCGCTTCAGGGGATGAAGGAGCCGGTCGGGGTGATGGTATCTGTCGGGCATCTGAAACCCCTTGATGCAGGGCTTGACGCGCATCCGGGGATTCGCGCGGAACGAGGCGATCTCCTCCCCGCGCGCCTCGACCTCGAAGCTGCACGGATTGTTCCCGCAGTGGGGGGAGCAGAGCGTGAAGGCTTTCCGGGGCGCCGCGGCCATGTTCTCCCTTTCGGCTATCGAGGGCGCTTTACAGGATTTTCGCGGCATTCTAACATAGGGCTTCTTCTGTTTCCGGGCAAACGCCGTTTGCCGCAGCATACCGGAAGGCGGGGAGGCCGCCTCCGTCCACGTCGAACCCTTCGGGAGGTGAGAGAGAATGGCCACGCGCGCGAAAGCGGGAAAGAAGGCGGCACGAGCCGCGGCGGAGAAGTTCGTCCCCCCCACCTGGGATACGAAGATGCCCCTGCCCTCGAACCCGGAGACGGGCGAGGACGCGAACGACTACTACATCATCGACTGCGAAACCCACGTCATGCCGGAGGACTACCGGCGCTTCATCAAGTATTTCGAGGGCACCAGCACCTTTGAATACGCCCACAAGATGTGCAACCAGTGGCAGTGGATCGACCACAGGAACAACAGGCCGGCGGCCGTCCACCCGGGCATGGACTGGCACATCGACAAGATCATCGCCGACATGAACCGCTCGGGCGTGGACCAGATCGCCCTGATGCGCGAGTCCTTCATCGACACGGCGGGCGACAGCGCGCCCTTCTCCACGAACCAGCACGTCATCGACGCGATCGAGAAATACCCCGACCGCGTCATCGGCGTCTCCAACGTGGGGCCCTTCTCGAAGCGCAAGCCGAAGGACTTCCTCTGGGAGCTCGAATACCTGCACGACAACTACAACTTCAAGTTCACCAAGTTCTATCAGCCCGAGGACTGCCCCATCAACGACCGCAGGCTCTGGCCCGCCTACGAGATGTGCCAGGACAAGGGCGTCGTCGCCTTCTTCCACACCGGCATCACCATCCGGATGGGCCCGACGCGCTACACGCTGCCGATCCTGCTGGACGAGGTGGCGTCCGACTTCCCGGACCTCAAGATCGTCGCCTACCACGGCGGCTATCCCTACTGGGAAGACCTCGTCATGCTGCTCTGGAAGCACCCGAACGTCTACGTGAGCTACTCGATTCTCCTGCCCTGGCTCATGCGCGCCCCGCACCGCTTCGCCCACATGGTCGGCACGACCCTGCAAATCGCCGGGCCCGGCCGCTTCGTCTGGGGCAGCGACTGGCCCGCCTCGGACCCCTACCAGTCGGTCGAGGCGGTGCTCAAGCTCCACATCGACGAGGAGCTCCAGGAGAAGTGGGGCTACCCCTCCGTCACGAAGCGGGACAAGGCGGACTTCCTGGGCGGGACGCTCGCCAGGCTCGCCGGGATAGACGCGAAGAAGAACCACCTGAAATTCCCCGGCATGAACGGCGCCCCCCGGGGCAGGACGCCCGAGGGCGACATCACCCGCGCCATCATGGCGAAGCAGAAGAAGGCGGCGAAATAGCCTGGAAAACCCGCGCCGAGGGAACCAGGAAGGACGAGGACATGAAAAACCCCCGCCCGGACGACGAACCCGGGCGGGGGTTTTCTGATGCGGAATTTTCCCGATTCAGGGACTGATGGACTGGACGCTGAATGCGGGCGATCAGGTTTCAGCCCGGCGTACCGCCTCCCGCAAGGCGAGGCTTTTGTTTTGAACCGCCGGCGCGGCGGCGCAGAAACGCGAACATCCGGGCGGAAAGCAGGTCCGGGCGTCCATTCGGACGCGCGGACGGTTAAGGTTCGTCCGAGAACGAAAAACACCGTGGAGAGGCGGAGAAAGGAGGCGACAGATGAAAAAGTTTGCTTTTGCGGTTGCGGTGGTGGTGTCCCTCGGTCTCGCCGGCCCCGCTTGGGGAAGCGGTGAGGCTGTCCTCCAGCAGATGGAGCGGCGAGTAAAGCAGAGGTGGAAGAAGGTTTGCGGCGAAATTGTAGAATTATACGAGTCCACGAAAAAAGCCGCTCGTGGTGATGTGGCCAAGGCCATAAATCTTTATGTCGATATCTTCGAGGCACTGGGGCGCAAACGCGCCGATATAGAAAATGGCGTCATCATTTGCAAACACCTGGGCCACTTCAAAAAATGATTCGCCTGTCCGCCTTCTTCCTTTTTGGGGCGAAGGCGGGGGAGAGGGCGGAGCCGCGCCTGATGACGCAGTGCGAGTTCCTGTACTCGAGCATGCGTGACGCAGAACACGGCTATGCGCTCGGCAGGGCATCCTACTATCGTGAGCGGTGGACGCAGGCCAAGAGAAACTTCAAGAAGCATCGCGGTTAAAACCGCCGGCGCGGCGGCGCAGAAACGCGAAAATCCGGGCGGAAAGCAGGTCCGGGCGTCCATTCGGACGCGCGGACGTTAAGGTCGTCCGAGAACGAAAAACACCGTGGAGGGGCGGAAAAAGGAGACGCCAGATGAAAAAGTTTGCTTTTGCGGTCGTTGTTGCGCTGTCCATTGGCGGGGTGGCTTGGGGTCAAGGCGCCCGGGCTGATCTCGCCAAGAGGTGCCGCGAGACAAAACAGAACTTCGACAGCATGTTGGACATTATGAAGGGCGACGAGGCGAAAGTATGGGCGTTTTACGCCGCCGTCGCCCCGAAGAAACATGAGGACATGAAGTTCTTTGTCGAGGTGTGCAGGTGCACGGGTCTCTTCAAATGATTCGTCTGGTCGCCGTATTCGGGCTTCTCGCGTCCGCCTTGGTGCTTTTCGGGGCGAGGGCGGGGGAGAGAACGGAGCCGCGCCTGATGACGCAGTGCGAGTTCCTGCGGTCAGTCATGCGTGACGCGGAACACGTCTATGCGCTCGGCAGGTCGTCCTACTATCGGGAGCGGTGGAATTGCAGTTAAACCCGCCGGAATCGGCTGAAAACGCCCGATCGCCGGAAAAACGGGGCGCAGGGAAGCCCTGTAACGAACGATCTCGACCCTCCATGAGGGACGGGTCGGGGGAAATCGGGCATGATGCGGAGCGCACGGCATGGCGTGGCCCGGCTGGGCAAGGCAAGGCAGGGCAGGGCGTGGCGCGGCAAGGCCAGGCTTGGCGTGGCACGGCATGGAAGGGGAGCGGCGGCCCAAGTATGAGACCGCCGCAAAGGCTGACGGGGGCGGCTTCCGGTGAAACGGGAGCCGCCCTCTACCGCGCGGGCTTGATCCTGTAGACCGCTCCCCTCCCCTCGGAGAGGAACCAGATGGCGCCGTCGGGCGCTTCCCGAACGTCGCGGACGCGGGCGGTCTCGGGGAAGGCGAGCCGCTCCGCTTCCCGGAAGCCGTCCGCCGGGTCCAGCCGGGAGATGTGGTCGAATTTCAGGGAGCCGACGAAGAACTGCCCGCGCCACGCCGGCCGGAGCCGTCCCGAATAGATCGCCAGCCCCGAGGGGGCGATGGAGGGGTCCCAGTAGAAATCCGGCTGCTCCATGCCCTCTTTCGCGGCGCCGACGCCGATTCTGGCGCCCGAATAGTGGCGGCCGTAGGCGATGACCGGCCACCCGTAGTTCTGGCCCCTCCTCACCCGGTTGATCTCGTCTCCGCCCCGCGCGCCGTGCTCGACGGCCCAGAGCGCGCCGGCCGCGTCGAGCGCCGCGCCCTGCGGGTTCCTGTGCCCCCAGGACCAGATTTCCGGGCGCGCCCCCGCCCGCCCGACGAGCGGATTGTCCCGGGGGACGCTCCCGTCGCGCCGGATGCGGATGATCTTGCCGTGGTGGAGGGAGAGGTCCTGCGCCGCGTCGCGGTCGCCCCTCTCTCCAACCGTCAGAAACAGGGTTCCGTCCGGCGCCTCCACGACCCGCGAGCCGAAATGCAGGCCCCCTGCGGACGGAGAGGCCATCTCGAAGATGACGCGCGGATTCTCCAGCGCGCGGCCGTCGGATGAAAGCGCGGCGACGGCGAGCGCGGCGCCCGCGCCGCGGCGGGAGGGCTTCGAGAAGGTGAGGAAAATCTCGCGGCTTTCGGGAAAATCCCGCGCCGCGGCGACGTCGAGCAGTCCGCCCTGTCCCACCGTATAGACTTCCGGGACGCCCGAAACCTCCGTCTTCCCGCCCGCGGAATCGAAGTGGAGCAGCGAGCCGCCGCGCTCGGTGACCAGGAACGCTCCGCCCGGAAGGAACGCCAGCCCCCAGGGCGTATCCAGGCCCTCCGCCATCGCGTCGACCGAGACCGGGCCGGACGCCGTTCTCCGCTCCGCCGCCCATCCCGGCGCCGCGCAAAGCGCCAGGAGCAGCAAGGCGAGGAGGCGGCGGAGGGCCGCGGCGCGGTTCCCGGCCCGGGGGGCGGGGGCCGCATTCCTCGATGAGGCTTTCATGATCTCCACGACCTCCCCGGCGGCGTGAGCGCCCTCGCGTCCTCGGGCTGATTATATCGCGGCCGGGAAGCTTGACCAGGCGCTCCGCCCGGAGGCTACAGCGTCAGGACGAAGCGCGCCACCAGGCTCGTGGCGGTGAGGAGCAGGACGACCCGGATGATGCGGTAGAAGAGGGCGCGGTCGATGCGCTCGCGGATTCTGACGCCCGCCCAGTAGCCGAGATAGACGGGGACGATCGCCAGAAGCGCCTCGATGAGGCGCGGCCTCGAGTAGAAGCCGCCGAGCGAGAGGGTGAGGAGCATGACGGCCATGCCCGACGTGTTGAAGGCGTTCATCAGGAAGATGAAGGGGCTTTTCGGCAGACGGAGCATGGTGAAGTAGATGGTGTTGACGACGCCGCTGATGGTCGTCGCCCCATAGACGAAGCCGAGAGCCGCGCCCATGCCGGCGCCCAGCGCCCGCCGGAGGCCCGCGCCCGGCTCCCCGAGGGAGTCCAGCCGCCGCTCGACGATGAGATAGGCGTACGCCATGAGGCCCATCATCAGGCGGATCAGGTCGGGGTCGCCGAAGCCCAGAAACCAGACCCCGACCGGGATGGACGCCAGGGCGCACAGCAGATAGGGCGCGATTCGCGCCAGGACGCGCCGCTCCTCCCGCAGCCGCCAGACGTCGGTTAGGTTCGAGAGGAGGAGCGCGGGTACGAGCAGGGTGACGACCCTTTCGGGGGCGAGCGGAAGGGCGAGGAGCGGGGCGGCGACCATGGGCATCCCGAAGCCGATGGAGCCCTTGACGAAGCCCCCCAGAAAGAGGACGCCCGCGACGAAGAGAATTTCCGGCTCGCTCATGTCAAGCCCGAGAAGGGGGGAGAGGCTTTGTTGCTCCGAAAGGAGGCGGGAGGGGCGGGCGCCCGGCCGAAGGCGGGGAGGCCGGCGGAGCGCGCTCCCTCTCTCGCGGCGCGGCCGCGCTCTCCCGGCGGGAGGCTTTCGCCCGCGCGCCTCAGCCGGCGATGTCCTCGCCGCCGTCCACGCGAATCACGTCTCCCGTCATCCACCGCGTGCCGGAGACGGCCAGCGCCGCGATGGCGTCGGCGACCTTCCGCGGCGTCGTGAGCTCCCCGTGGGGGTTCAAGCTCATCGTGTGGGCGATCATCTCCTCGCTTCCGGGAATTTTCCTGAGCGCGGGGGTGTCGGTCACGCCCGCCTGGATGCTGTTCGCCGTGATGCCCTTCGGCGCGAGCTCCACGGCGAGCTGGCGGACGTGGCTCTCGAGCGCGGCCTTGGCCGCCGAGACGGCGCCGTAGGTCTTCCAGATGCGGTGCCCGCCCGCGCTCGTCATGGCGTAGATGCGCCCGCCCGCGCCCATCAGCCCGCGCCGCACGAGCGCCTGCGTCCAATAGACGAGGCTGTTCGCCATGACGTCGAGCGTCATCTCGAGCTGCCTGGGCGCGATGGCGTCCTTCTCCTCCTCGGCGATGAAGGGCTTGAGCGTCCCGAAGGCCAGGCTGTGCAGGAGAATCCGCACCGCGCCGCCGGCGCCCTCTCCCAGCCGGCCCTCCATCTCCCCCAGCACGCGCTCGCGCTCCTCGTGGCCCGCCGCGTTCACGTTGAAGTAGAGGGATTCGGCCCCGTTCCCCTTGATTTCCTCGCGGATGCGCTCCACGTTCGCCAGCCCGGCCCTGCGGTCGAGGTGAACGCCGAAGACGTTCACGCCCAGGCGCGAGAGCGCGAGGGCGTTCGCCTCGCCGAAGCCGCTGCTCGCCCCCAGGATGAGCGCCCAGCTTCCTTCCAGTTCCGTCTTCCCCACGCCGTTTTTCTCCTTCTTCGAGCGATGCGGTTCGCCGCGTCCGCCCCGGTTATAGCACATCCGCGCGCCCGCCCGCTTCATCCGCGCGAACTCAAAGCCCCGCGCCCCCGCGGCCGTCATTTTGGGGCGGATGAGGCTCGACTTTCCCGGGGCGGGGTGCTAAGGTGCGGGCCGCTGGGGGCGGACATGGTTTCCGGCTTTCCGGGACAGGCTTTATGAGCGGGCGTCTCGCTCCCCCGAATTCGGGGCGCGCGGGGCGCTGATTCTATCAGGGGGGAATGCGACTCATGCGGAAAACGACGGGTATGGTTCTGGCTCTCGGGGCGGCGCTGGCGCTGGCGGGGTGCGGGGGCTCCCAGACGGTCTGGGTGAAGCAGGGCGTGGACATGGCGCAGGCCGCGAGCGAGCTCAGGGGCTGCGCGGAGCGGGAGGGCTTCATCTTCAAGGAGAAGGAGGTCCAGGCGGTCAGCTCCGAGGTGACCTACGCGGCGAGCAAATTCGACTCGTGCATGACGGGCAAGAAGTTCAGGAAGAAATAGGGCGTTTTCATGGAGCGGGGCGAGGCGCCCTCCCGCCGGGAAGCCGAGCGGGCGGCCGAGCGCAAAACCTTCGAGGAGCACCGCGCCGAGGGGCCGCAGGCCGTCGCCTGCGGCGTCCTCACCGTGAGCGACACGCGCGAGGCGGCGACCGACACCAGCGGCGCGCTCATCCGCAACATGCTGGAGGAGGCGGGCCACCGGGTGTCGTTCTACCGCATCGTGAAGGACGAGCCCGCGCGGATTCGGGAGGCGCTGCTCGAGGCCTGCGGCGACCCCTCGGTTCAGGTGGTGATATCGAACGGCGGCACCGGCATCGCGAAGCGCGACACGACCTACGACGTCGTCGTCTCCCTCCTGGAGAAGGAGATGCCCGGCTTCGGCGAGCTGTTCCGGAGCGTGAGCTTCCAGGAGATCGGAACGGCGGCCATGCTCACCCGCGCGACGGCGGGAACCTGCCGCGACACCATCATCATGACCCTTCCGGGCTCGGGAAACGCCTGCCGCTCGGGCATGGAGAAAATCATCCTGCCCGAGATCAGCCACATGGTGCGCGAAGTCCTGAAGGCGTGAGAGCCGGGCGCTTTCCCGCGTTCGGGTTGACCCGGGGCCTTCAAAGCGGCTAGGTTTGACGCGGATTCCGCGCCGGAGGCGCTCCCGTGCGGAACGAGAGCGGCCCGCCCCGAAAGGGGCGCTTCCTTCGCCCCCGACGAGGTTCGCCGCAGTGGAAAGCCACGCGGTCTATCCGGGAACGTTCGATCCCCCGACGAAGGGGCACTTCGACGTCGTCCGCAGGAGCCGGAAGCTCTTCTCGCGGGTCACCGTGGCGATTTCCGCGCACCCCTTGAAGGCGCCCCTGTTCAGCTTCGAGGAGCGCAGGGATTTTTTCCTGCGCGAGTTCGAGGGGGCGGAGCGGCTCGACGTGGCGGGCTTCGAGCGGGAGCTGCTGGTGGACTTCGCCCGGAAGCTGGACGCCCAGGCCGTCATTCGCGGCCTTCGCGCCGTGAGCGACTTCGACTATGAGCTGCAGATGACGCTCATGAACCGAAGGCTGAACGAGGAGATCGAGACGATTTTTCTCATGCCCAGCGAGCAATACAGCTTTTTGAGTTCGAGCCTCGTCAAGGAGGTCGCCTCGCTCGGCGGAGACGTGAGCGAGCACGTCTCTCCCGCCGTGCGCGAGGCGCTCGGCGAGCGCTTCCGCCGCTGACGTTCATTCCCCGACACTGGAGTCTCCCATGCGCCTCGCGTCCCGGATGAGCAAGCTGCCCCCCATTCCCACCCTGGCGATGAACACCCGGGCGGCCGAGATGAAGGCGCGGGGCGCGGACGTCATCTCCTTCGCCGCGGGCGAGCCCGACTTCGACACGCCGGAGCACGTCAAGGAGGGCGCCGTTCGGGGGCTGCGCGACGGCGCGACGAAATACACGGCGGTGCGGGGGACGCCCGCCCTGCGGGAGGCGATTTGCGATTGGGTCGAGGAGCACAAGGGCCTCCGGTATGACCCGAAAACGGAAGCCATCGTCACCGTGGGCGGGAAGCAGTCGGTGTTCAACGCCCTGCACGTTCTCGTCGAGGAGGGCGACGAGGTCGTCATCCCGGCGCCGATATGGGTGGCGTATGAGCCCGTCGCCGCCCTGACGGGGGCGAAGCCGGTTCTCGTTCAGACGAGCGAGGAGAACGGCCACAAGATGACGGCCGAGGAATTGCGCGAGGCCCTCTCGCCGCGCTCGAGAATCGTGGTGATCAACAGCCCGTGCAACCCGACGGGCTGCGTGTATGATCGCCGGGAGCTGGAGGCGATCGCCGAGGTCGTCCTCTCCACGGACGCCCTGGTCATGTCCGATGAGATTTACGGCAAAATCACCTACGACGGCGAGGCGCACGTCTCGATAGCGAGCCTCTCTCCCGAAATGAAGGCGCGCACCCTCGTTCTGGACGGGTTCTCGAAAACCTACGCCATGACGGGCTGGCGGGTGGGCTATACCCTCGCCGCCCCCGAAATCGTCGAGGCCATGGACACCCTGCAGGGGCAAAGCACGAGCAACGCCACCTCCTTCGCCCAATACGGGGGCGTCGCCGCCCTCAAGGGCTCCCACGCCTTCCTGAACGAGTGGATCGCGCAATACGACGCGAGGAGAAAGGCGATTGTCGAGGGGTTCGGGGGCATAGAGGGGCTGAGCGTCGTGAACCCCAAGGGCGCGTTTTACGCCTTTCCCCGGGTGAGCGGCCTCTTCGGGCGCCGGGGGCCGGACGGGGCGCTGCGAACCTCCATGGACGTGGGGCTGTATCTGCTCGAACATGCGCGGTGCGCGGGCGTGCCGGGGGCGGGATTCGGAAACGACGACTACGTCCGCTTCTCCTACGCGACCTCCCTGGAGAACGTGAAGGAGGGCGTCGAGCGCATCCGGGCGGCGGTGGAGCGGCTCGACTGATGCGCAGCCTGGGACGCGCCCTTCAGATTCTCGCCATGGTGGACTGCGGGGTCGCCCTGCTCATCGGCGCGCTGAATCCCTCGGCCTACGCCGTCCAGCTCGTCGTCCTGGCCTCGGCGGTCGCTCTGTTCGCCGCCGGGCGCCTGCTTCAGAAAAAGGCGGGTGCGCCCTCCCTCGGCGAGCGCCATCGCCCACCCGTTTCCGGGGGTGAGTGAGGGCGTCCCCGAACGGGCGCGAGGCTCGCTTCGCGCCTGGTGGGAATCTTCCTCCGGCCGCTATCTCTCCGACAGCTTCGGGGAGGCGGGCGCAGAAATCGAAAAACACTTCACGGAAACGCTCTTTCCTCCCGGGGCGAGGCCCGCCCCGCCTGATCGCGCGCTCCCGATCGCCTTCCTCCATCTGAGGCTGCTGGCCGGCGAGGAGCTGGGCTTCGCGCTCGGGCGTCTGGAGAGGCTGGCGGCGCGCTGGGGCGTTCAGGGAGCGAAGCCCTCCATCGGCGTCCCGTATCTGATGCTGGCGGCGCTCACCTCCAGGCCGGGGAAACTCTCGTCCATGGCGAGGGCGCAGTCCGCGTTCTTCAGCCTGCTGCTCCGCCGCCTGGCGAACATGCTCGACGAGGGCGCGGACGAGGGCGTCCTGCGCGAGGAGCTCTCGGAGGTCTGGGAGATCCGGAGCGAAGCGGCGGCGGACGCCGCTCTGGAGGGCGCGCGCGGCCTCTGGCGGCGTTCGGGGGATTCCCGCCTCGGGCTCGCGCCCCTGCCGGTGAACCTGGAGGCATGGCTCGGGGAGAACGGCCTGGCCGAAAGCGCCGCGGAGGCGAGGCGGACGTATCGGGACGCGAGCGAAACCCCCCATCTCTCCGAAATGCCGCGTCGGCTGGCGGCGATAGAGGCGCTGGGCGACGCCCTGGAGTCCGCGGAAGAGGCGGGCCGCAGGACGGTTTTGGGGGAGATGCGGACGGCGCTGCGGGAGAGCCTCGAGGGCGCCATGGAGGGCATGACGCCCTGGGAGTCGGAAATCCTGCGTCCCGCCCCGCCGCTGCTGCGCTCCCTGCTCTCCTGGGCGGACAGGCTCCGGCTGCTGGACGAGGGCGAGACGCCCACGGCGCATCCCGGCCGGGAGAGGCTGCCCGACTGGCTCGAAAATTTTCCGGGCGAGCGGGAGGGGGGGGCGGGCGTTCTCGCGGCGCGCCGGTTCATCGTGGGCGGGGAGACCTACATCGCGGCCGGCGTCAGTGCGTCGGCGCCCTCCGAAGCGCTCTCGGTCGCCCTGGCGCCGCCGACGATGGAAGCGGGCGCGCTGCGCCTGAACGTCCGCTTCGGGAGGGAGGCGGAAAAATCCTTCCCGTTCCGGCTGGAGAACGGACGAGACCTTCTGGCGGCGCTCTATCTGGCGGCGCAGGACGACCTTCGGCTGGATTTCCTCGTTCGGGGGGCGGATGGAATCCGGCGCTTCGGCGCCTCCGCGTATCCGGCGGTGCCGCAGGAGCACAGGGCGGCCTGGCTCGGGCGGCTGCTTTCCTTTCTGGAGGAAAAATTCGGAGGGGAGGAGGGCCGGATTCGCCTGGAGATACTCAAGGGCGTGAAGGGCGAAGCATGAGACGGAGCGCGCGCCGGCGGGCGGTCTTTAAGCCCGCACCCGCCAGACGAGGGCCACGGCGATGAGCCGACTGGCCGCCATGGCGGTGAACACCCAGAACCACCCGTTCGGGACGGCCAGGGAGAGCCACCCGAAGAACATGGCCTGGAGCGCGCCGTAGATGTAGCCGTGAGCGTCGAGGACGCCCGCCGCGGTTCCGGCCAGCCGCCTGCCGGCCAGGTCCACCCCCAGCGCCTGGACGGTGGACATGTTGACGCAGAATCCGCCCGTGATGAGCAGAGCGACGGCGAGGGGAACGCTGTCGGCGGGCGCGTAGGCGATCCCCATCATCGCGGCGGCGCTCAGAAAGGCGGCGAGCATGATGACGATGGAGCGGTTGCTCCTGAAGAAGCGATCCGAAATGACGCCGCCGAATATGGGGCCGAACAGATACCCCAGGGGATAGGCGAAGGTGAGCAGGCCCATCTGCCGGAGGTCGAACCCGCCCGCCTGGGCGTAATACAGGGGCGCCCAGGAGACGACGCCGTAGCGCACCACGTTGTCCAGCCCCTTCACGTGGCAGGCCAGGAAGAAGCGCAGGTTGGTCATCAGGTGAACGTAGGCTTTCAGGCCGCGCTCGCTCCCGCTGCCCGCCGCCTCGGCTTCGCGCGATACGTCGTCCGCCTCCCTGTATTCCGGAAGGCTCAGATCCGCGGGCCTGTCCCTGGTGATGAGGTAGAAGACGATTCCCATGGCGGCGATGATCAGGGGGGGGTAGCGAATCGCGGCCCGCCAGCCGTATTGCGCCGCCGTCCAGGGCACGATCGCCCAGACGATGAGGAGCGCGATTCCGGCGGAGGTTCCGACGAGGCCGATCGCCTGCCCCCGCTCGCGCCTGGGCCACCATTGCGCCACGAGGCCCAGCCCCGGCCCCCACGTCGCCGCGTTCACGAAGCCGACCATCGCCCAGGGGACGGCGAGGGAGGCGATGGAGCTCCCGAAGCTGGCGAGGAAGTTGAACAGGGAGGTGGAGACGGCGGCGAAGAGGATGGTGTTTCTGTAGCCGACCTTCTCCGCGATGCGCCCGAAAACCAGGTCGCCGAAGGCGAAGCCCCAGAACATCCACGAGTTGATCCATCCGGTGTCGAGGCGCGTCATGCCGAGGTCCTGGATGACGGCGTATTGCACCAGGCTGAAGTTGAACCTGCCCAGATAGTTGAAGGCGTAGAAGACGCAAAAGGCGATGAGGACGCGCCATTTCCACCGGTGGAACGCGGGCGGCAGGTCGTGATAATCGACCTGGGCGGGGTTTCCCCGAGAAGTCATGCCCGATGCGCCGCTTCAGCCGACGGGCGCCGCCGGCCGGGGGGCGGAGTCGCCCCGGCCTGCTTCGGGCGTTTCGGGATTGTCGGGAAGGCTCGCGCACTTCCGCCCGCGGCGTCGGCTGAAGGGGCGGCTTTCGCGTCCGCTCATCGGTTCCATTCCAGCAGATGGTGGTTCTTCTTTCCCTTTCGGAGCAGGACGTAGCGGCCGAACAGGAGGTCGTCAGCGGTCAGGACGCTTTGCTCACCGGCGACCTGATTGTTCGCGGAAATGCCGCCGCCTCGCAGGTCGTTTCGCGCCATGGACTTCGACCTGGAGAGACCGGTCGCCACGAGCGCCTCCACGAGCGGATAGGGCAGCCGCTCCGACGTCCGGGTCGCCGGCATTTCCGCCGCCGCCGCGAGCAGGTCGCTTTCCTCGATGCCGTCCAGCCCGGCGCCGAAGAGAATCCCGGCGGCGCGCTCCGCGCTCCGCGCCGCGCTTTCGCCGTGGACGAGCGTCGTCAGCTCCCTTGCGAGGCGCCGCTGCCCTTCCCGCTTCTCCGGGGAGGCGAGGTGATCCTTCTCTATCGCCTCAATCTCCTCGAGCGGCAGAAAGGTGAAGTATCTCAGAAATCGGCCGACGTCCCGGTCGTCCGTCTGAATCCAGTATTGCGAGAACCGGTAGGGGCTGGTTCGCTTCGGGTCGAGCCAGACGCTTCCTTCCTGCGTTTTGCCGAATTTTCTGCCGTCGGAAGCCGTGATGAGCGGAAAGGTCAGCCCATGGGCGGGCTTTCCGTGAACCCGCCGGATCAGCTCGATGCCCGCCGTGATGTTGCCCCACTGGTCGGAGCCGCCGATTTGCAGGGCGCAGCTCTCCTTCTCGAACAGGTGGAGAAAGTCGTATGCCTGAAGCGCCATGTAGCTGAACTCGGTGTAGGAGATGCCCGCGCCGGCGACGCGGGACTTCACGGATTCCTTCGCCATCATGTAGCCGATGGAGAAGTGCTTGCCCACGTCGCGGAAGAAGTCGATGAGGCGAATCCCGTTCAGCCATTCCGCGTTGTTCGCCATGAGCGCGGCGTTCGACCCCCCCCGGAAATCCAGGAACCGCCCGAGCTGGCGCCTGATTCCCGCGAGGTTGCGCTCCAGCGCCTCCGCGCCCAGCAGGCTCCTTTCTTCGGATTTGCCCGAGGGGTCGCCTATCATTCCCGTCCCGCCGCCGACGAGGGCGATGGGCCGGTGCCCCGCGCGCTGGAAGCGCATGAGTCCCGTTATCGGAATCAGGCTTCCGACGTGCAGGCTGTCGGACGTGGGGTCGAAGCCGCAATAGACGCTCGCGCCTCCCTTCCCGAGGGCGCGCGAGATTTCGGCCCGATCCGTGTGGTCGTGGACGAGGCCCCGGGCTTTCAGTTCATCGAACAGGTTCACGGACGCTCTCCGCGGCGCTTCCCTTGCGGCGCGAGACGGCCGGGGGATGATTCCCCGCGGGCGAATGCCGCCTCGCGGCCGATATTGTATCGTATCCGTCCATATCAGGGCAGGGGGGGGCGCCGAAAGCGGGCTCCCCCGTTTTCGGGAAAGGCGGGATGGGGATTCGCTTCGATTTCCGGGGGAGGAAGGTGATTCTGACCGGGGCCGCTGGGGACGCGGGCCGCGCCCTCGTCCGCGCGTTTCTGAACGCCGGGGCGCGGATCGCCGCCACGGGCCGCAGCCCGGAAAAACTGCGCCTCCTCGAAGGCCCCGCGGAGAGGATGAAGAGAATCCCCTGCGATCTGGAGAATCCCGACGCGGCGAGAGCCATGACGGGAGAGGCGATCGCCTGGCTGGGCGGATGCGACGTTTTCGTTCACGCGGCGGCGGACATGCTGGTGAAGGACCCTCTCGCGCTCGATGCGTCCGACTGGCGGCGCGCGCTTCGCGTGAACCTGCTGGCGCCTTATTTCTGCATCCGGGAGGCGGCGCCGGCCCTGAAGCGTTCCGCGGCGGGGCGAATCATCCTGTATGGCTCGGGCGCCGGAAAATCGGGAGGGCTGGGGCGCAACCTCGCCTACGGGGCGGCGAAGGGCGGCGTTCTCGCCATGACCTTCAGCCTCGCCCGCGAACTGGCGAGGACGAGGGTGACGGTCAACTGCCTGGTTCCCGGCCCGATGGAGGGTCGCCTGATGCGGGAGTTCGGCCCGGAGCTGTATGCGAAGGCGCTGGCGAAGCACCCGATGGGGAGGTTCGCCAGCGCCCGTGAACTGGCGCAGGCCGCCCTGTTTCTGGCGAGCGAGGAGGCCGCGCACATCACGGGAGAGGCGCTCGACGTGAACGGCGGGTATTTTACCGACTAGGGAGCGCCCGCCCGCCGGAGGCGGGGAGCGCGGGGCCGCGCGATTCGTGATACGCTTCGCGGGTCGTTCCGACGGGAAGCCGTCCCGAGGAAGGAGTTGCGCCGATGAACGTCCCGGAACTCGCGGCCCGATTTCCCGAAATACCCGAGGATTTGCGCGGCGAGGAGGCGCTGGCGCGCTTCGCCGCGGCTTTCGACGGGCCTCTCTCCATCGCCCGAAAGCCCTCCGCGTGCTCCGTGGAGTATGACGCCGGAAACCACTACTACATGAAGCTCGTCAATCCGATGGGCATCTATCGCCTGGGGTTGATGAAGCGCGAGGCGCTGCTCTCGCAAATCGCCGACCTGGCGGAGAAGCAGGAGGCGGACGCGAACTTCGCCGAAACGCTCATCCCCGCCGACGCCGCGGCGCGAGAAGCGAGAGGCCCCGGCTGCGGATAGGCGCCTCGCGCGGGAAATCCCCTCGCCCTTTGGGAGGCGGGGAAGGTTTTCCCGGGCGGCCGGCACCGCTTCCCGATGCGGATTCGCTTTTATGAAGAATGCTCTCCGGGTGGTTCTCCTCGGCGCGTTCGCCCGAAAATTCCTCGCCGCGCCGGGCGAGGCGAGGGTGATCGCCTCGTTTCGCAGATGCCTGTATCTGGAGAACGCGCGCGGGCGCGTCGCGTGCGCGGGAGAGGCGTCCATCGGGCCGGGGCCCCTGAACGCGCTTTGCGAACGCGCGGGCGATGCGGATTTCAGGGAAACGGCGCCGGGGAGCCGCGCGATCATCGGGGACGGCCTCATCCGGCTGGAGACGGGCGCGGATATCGACGCCTCCCGGGCCGAGGCGTGGCGCCCCCCGCCCCTGCCCGGGGGCTGGAGCCCCGCGCGCCTGGGGCGCAGTCTCGCGCTTCTCGCCGAATGGACGGGAGAGGGCGGCCGCCGCGAGGGTCTGGCCCCGCTCGTTCCGCGCATCGCGGGCGGCGCGGAGGCTTCGGGCGGGGGCGCTTTGGCTGAAATGGCCCGCAGGGGCGTAGATGAACTGGGAGCCTGGCTGTCGGACGCCCTGAGCGGGGAGCGGACGCCCGCGTATTCCCTCGCCGGGGGTTCGCTCATCGGCCTGGGCCCCGGCCTCACGCCCTCCGGGGATGACTTCTGGTGCGGCGCGATGCTCGCGCTTCGCGCTCTGGGGCGTCTCGACGTTCTGGCGAAAATTTCGGCTCCCCTTCTGGGCGCGGCGAAGGCGCGGACGAACGCGATCAGCCGCGCGCATCTGGCCTGCGCGGCCGCGGGGCAGGGGGCGGAGGCGCTGCGCGAGGCGATTTCGGCGATGGGGATGGCGGACGCGGCGCGTCTGCGCTCCGCCCTGCGCGCCCTGGAGGACGTAGGGAGCTCGTCGGGCCTGGACGCCCTGGCCGGCGCGGCCTGCGTTTTCGCGAGAGCGGCGGCGCGGGAGGCGCGCCCTGTCCGCGCGTGAATTTCCGGGAGGACGGCGAATGAGCAGGGTGGCGGTGGTGGGCGTCGGCGCCATCGGCGGCGTCTTCGGAGTCCGGCTGTGCCGCTCGGCGGCGCACGAGGTGACGCTCTGCGCGCGCGAGCCCATCGAGAGGCTCGTCGTGGAGACGCCGGCGGGCGTCCTCGAGGCGGACGTCAGGTGCGCGACCGACCCCGGCGAGGTGGATCCCGTCGACTGCGTCCTGCTGGCGGTGAAGGCGCACCAGACGAAGGACGCGGCGCCCTGGCTCGCGGCGCTCGTCGGGGCCGATACCGTCGTCGCCGTCCTGCAGAACGGCGTGGAGCACAGGGAGCGCGCGGCGCCCTGGGCGCGCGGGGCGGAGATCGCGCCGGTCGTGGTGAACTGCCCGGCGGACAGGCTCGCGCCCGGGCGGGTGGCGCAGCAGGCGGGGGCGCAGCTCGTTCCCGAGGAGGGGCGGGGCGGGCGGCTCCTGGCCTCTCTCTTCGAGGGGACGGACGTGCCCGTCCTGCCGACTTCCGACTTCACGACCGCCGCCTGGGGAAAGCTGTGCCTCAACGTAGGGGCGGGCCCCGCCACCGCGCTCGCGGACAGGGGCCGGGGCGTCCTGCGCGCGCCGGAGGTGGCGGAGCTTTGCCGCGTCCTCGTGAGCGAATGCGCCGCGGTGGGCCGGGCGGAGGGGGCGCGGCTGGCGGAGGACGTCGCCGAGCGCGCCATCGAGCGCCTTCAGGACGCCGAGCCGGACGCGACTACCTCCATGCTCGCCGACAGGAGGGCGGGCCGCCCGCTCGAGGCGGACGCCATGACGGGCGCGGTCGTCCGCATCGGCGCGAGGCGCGGCGTCCCCACGCCCGTGACCCGCGCGATTCACGCCCTGCTTCGCGCCCTCAACGCGGGGTGAGCCCGCGTCCGCCGAGCGGGGTTTGCGAGAGGCGCGAATGCGCGATCGAACCCGGCGGGGAGGATTTTGTTTTTCGCAGGGGCGGTTCCCGAACCGCCCCTACGGAATTATCGCGCCTCGCCGGCGCGCGAACCCGGCGCGGGGACAACCCCCTGCGGTTGTCCTTTGTCAAAAAACAAAATCCTGGATTGCGGCCTTCGCCGCAGTGCCGGCTATAAGGCCCCCGGATTTCGCAATTCCTCATCTTCGTCGGGATTGACGCCGGGAATGACGGCGAAAGGCCAACCTCTCATCTGATTGAAGATGCCGCTCGAACGGCGGCGAGGATTTCCCCTCCGACGGGCGCCGCCTCAAAGCCCGTCATTCCGGCGAAGGCCGGAATCCAGAACGGGGGCGGGCGGCGGGGATCCGCAGGGGCGGCCCCCTGTGGCCGCCCGTTTTCAAGAGGCATTCTCGCCGGGGGCGGCGGGTCGTTCCCGAACCGCCCTTACGGGATGGTCGCGCGTCGGCGGGAAGTGAACCCGGCGCGGGGACAACCCCCTGCGGTTGTCCCCGCAATCCGGCCCGCGTCATCGCCGACCCGCAATGGGGCGCGCCGCTTCTTTCAGGCGATGGGTCTCTCGCCCGGGCTCGTCATCGGTCGCACCCGTTATGGCGGCGCCACATATTCGCGTCGTAACCTTCGGGGACGGCGGCGCAGGGGTCGGCGTCGGCGTAGCCCCGGAGCGTGTTGTAGGCTCGTATCTGCCTCTCGGAGAGAATTTTCAGGGTTTCGAGGTGCGCGGACAGATGGACGTAGCGCAATGCGCTTCTCGCCTTGGCGATGTCGTCCAGAGACGCGCGCAACAGCGCGTCGGTGATGGTTCGACTGCGAAAGCCGCTCTCGAGGCGCCGCTCCAGCTCGATAAGCCGTTCGCCCCGGAGAACGGCCCGGCTCTTCATTCGCCGATATATCGCCTTGACGGCCGAGCGCTGGGGCTCGTCCAGGCCGACTTCCTCCTTCATCGCGAGCAGATGCAGGGGTCCCGGCGCGCCGTTCAGCTCCGCCGTCTTCGCCAGCCCCCAGCCGCCTCCGCGCCGCAATTCGTCGATGTCGTCCGCCGAGAGGCTCTTGATCGCTCGGCTCTGCTGGCCGGCGTATGGGGAGCGGTGGGGCGACGCGCCCTCGCTCGCCCGGGCCGTGAGTCCGGACAGCAGCAGGGCGAGGATCAGCAAGGCTCTCGTCATGGCGAATCTCTCCTTGATCTTGGAGGAGGGACAATCCGCTCGCGCCCGCGGGTTCCGGCTTCCGCCGGAACGGCGCGCGCGAAATTCACATCGCAGGTTTGAAGCCTGCTCGCGCTCCGAGAAGGCAAAGGGGCTCGCCCGCGCGGCGGGAGTCGGACCAAGGCTTTTCTCACTCCCATTTTCTTCGCATCATCTTCACGAGCTCGGCGCCCGATTCGCCCGCCTCGAACCTGCGGGTGAACTCCTCCTCGACCTCCATGACGATTCGCGTTCGCTCGCGGACGGCTTCGGCCTTCTCCTTCGGAACGACGGCCACGCCGTCCGCGTCGGCGACCACGATGTCCCCCGGCGCGACGCGCGCGCCGCCGCACCGGACGGCGACGCCGCGCTCGGCGAGAACGAGGCGCTTCGAGTAGGGCAGGGGCCTGACGCCGCCGCACCACACGGGCAGCCCGAGCGCGCGGATTTCCAGGGCGTCGCGCGCCTTCGCGTCCGTGACGACGCCCGCCGCCCCGCGCCGATGGATGACGCGCGCCCCGTTCGCCCCGAGGACGGCCATTTCGCTCCCCTGGGCGGCCAGCACGACGAACCTGCCCGGAGGCGTCTCCTCGTGCGCTCCGTAGAGGCTCACGCGGGAGGAGTCCGCCTCGCCGCGCGCGGGGGCGAAGAGCATGGTGGCCGCCGGCGCCGCGACCCGACCCTCCGGGAAGGGCGCGAGGGGGGCTACGTCCCGCATGATCAGGTCGAGGCCCAAATGGACGGCCGCGTCCGCGATGGCGGTCGTCGGCGCGCGCGAGAAGAAGGACAACTCGTCTTCCATCGTCTTCTCCGTCGAACGGGTGCCGGGGCGGACGCCTCCGTGGAAAGCGCGGATTTTCTTGCCCTGTGTCCTTCCTTGTCAACGAGAAAAACCGACCCCGGAACCGGGGGTCGCCATTCATCGGTTTCTGAAGGGGACGACCACGGGGGTTGTCCCTGCAATCCGCCCCGCGTCATCGCCAACCCGCAAACGGGGCGCAAGAATGCGCCCCCTGCGGGCGAGGCGGCAACGGTTTCGTAGGGGACGCATTCATGGCCCCGCGTTTTCCCGTCAATGGAACGCGGGCGGTTCGGAAATTGCCCGCCGGCGCCTTCCTGCCCCCGCGGTCGTCAGGGCTTCCAGGCTTCGGGCGGATCAGCGGCGTCGCGGGCGTGGCCGTCCCGCGCGAGGCGATCCCGGAACCAGGCCTCGTTCACCCGGTTCGTCCAGGGGTCCATGACGGCGAGGTCGCAGAAAATCTCGATGCAGTTGCCGGACGGATCCGCCACGTAGAGGGCGTTGTTCTCCCCCCAGAAGCCGTCGCCCTCGGGATGGGTGGGGCTGTGGATGGAGGGTCCCCAGAAGATTTCGACTCCCTCCGCCTCGAACCAGGCGGCCCACGCTTCGAGCCGCGTCCTGTCCTCCACCTGGAGCGCGACGTGGTGCAGGCCCGTTCGCAGGGTGTCGAAGGAGCGGCCCTCGGGCGGGGGCGGGCCCTCCCCTTCCGGCCAGAAGACGAGGTTCAGGTCGTGGTGCAGCTCCGTGCAGCGCATGAAGCACAGGCCGAAGGGGAAGTCCCCCACCGTGCCCGGCGGGTAGATTTCCGAGATGGTGAAGCCCAGCTTGTTCACGTAAAAATCCTTCGCCGCCTCGATGTCGTGGACTTTCAGGGCGGCGTGCTGGAGCCGCATGGCGCCTTCGGGTGGCTTCGGCATGGGAGTTCTCCTTCCGTGCTGTGGAATTTTCGCTGAAATCCGGCGAATCGCCCGCGGCTTCTCGCCTTCGCGCGCCTGAAATTTTATGGCTCGACGATCGTCCAGCCCTCGCGCCCCAGATCGCCCAGACCCTCGCAGCCCTCCTCCGTGACGGCGACGGCGTCCTCTATCTTCACGTGGCCCGCCTCCGGGCGGCGGACGTCGCACTCCACGGAAACCACCATGCCCGCCTCGAGGGCGCGCTCCTCCCCGGGGCCGAAGCGCGGCAGCTCCTGCTGCACCATGCCGATGCCGTGAACCTCGAAGACGCCCGAATCGGCGAAGCCCGTCTCCCGGAACGCCTCGATCCCCCGCTCGCGGACGGCGGCGCAGCGCGCCCCGGCGCGGATGGCGCCCCGGCAGGCGTCCACGGCGCGCAGGCACGCCCCTCTCATCTCCTCGGCCAGAGGGGAAGGCTCGCCCCGCGCGCCCATGCGGCAGATGTCCGCCACGTAGCCCGCCTCGGAGCCGCCCGCGTCGATGTGGAGGATTTCGCCCCGCTCCCAGACCTTCGCGGAGGGCTCGCGCCTCATGCCCGGCCCGGCGGCCGTGAAGGCGTAGTGGAAATGAAGCCCGCGGCGGGCCATCTCCTCCTCGACCTTGCGGGCGATCTCGCGGGTCGAGGCGCCTCCCGCCCCGGCCCGAAAGCCCGCCTGGATGGCCTCGGCGTCCGCGCGGGCGGCGCGGCGGAAGACGGCCAGCTCCTCCTCGCGCTTCACGGCGCGCAGCTCCTCGAGAATTTCGAGGGAATCGACGAAGCGCGCCCCGGGCAGCGCGGCCGCGAGCGCCTCCATGGCGTCCACGGGCAAAAACGCGCGCTCGACGGCGATGACGCCCCGCTCCAGCCCCCGCTTCCTGATCGCGCGGGCCGCCTCCCGCGCCGCGCCGACCGTCCCCCGCGCCTTCGCGTAGATGACCTCCGGCACCCAGGCGTCCACTTCGTTGCGGGGAGGCGCCTCGACGCGCCACGCCACCTGAAAGGCGTCCTCGGCGCGCCTTCGGGGGACGCCGACGAAGGGGAGATACTGGCTCGGCCCGATGGCGGCGACGCGCTCGCGGAAGTGAAAGTAGTAGCCTCCCGTCAGATAGCGGACGTTGTGGGGGGTGTGCGCGAGCGCGAGATCGACGCCCGCCTCCTCCATGAGACGGTCGAGCTTCTCCTCATCGTAGGGGGGACGCCTCATTATTCCGGGGCCGCCGCCCAGCCCTCGCGCCCCAGATCGCCCAGCCCCTCGCAGCCCTCCGCCGTCACCGCCACGGCGTCCTCCACCTTGACGTAGCCGACCTCGGGATGGCGGATGTCGGTCTCGATCGAGACCACCATGCCCTCTTCGAGCCTGCGCGCCGCGCCCGGGCCGAAGCGGGGCTGCTCGTGCGAGACCATGCCGATGCCGTGGATGATGAAGTTGCCGCGCTCCCCGTGCCCGGAGCCCTTGAGGCAGCGCCAGCCCGCCTCGTAGACGTCGCCGCAGACGGTGCCGGGGCGTATCGCGCTCCGCACGCGATCCTGGGTTTCGAGGCAGGCGCGGTAGAGCTCGTCCGCGAGGGCGGAGGGTTCGCCCCGCGAGCCCATCCGGCAGATGTCGGTCACGTAGTCCGCCTCGGCGCCGCCCGCGTCGAGGTGCAGCACCTCGCCCTTCTCCCATACCTTCTCAGAGGGGGCGCGGAGCATCCCCGGGCCCGCGGCCGCGAACGCCCACAGGAAGTGCAGCCCCCTCTCCGTCATGCCCCGCTCGACGGCGCGGGCCACCTCCCGCGTGGTCGCTCCGGGCCGCGCCGTCTCGAACGCCTCGCGGATGGCCTCGGCGTCCGCCCGCGAGATGCGGCGGTAGCGCTCGATCTCGGCGGGCGTCTTGACGGCGCGCAGCTCCTCCAGGATGGGGAGCGCCTCGGCGAGCCTCGCGTTCGGGAGCTCGCGCGCGAGCGCGTCGCGCGCCGCGGCGGGCAGGAAGTTGTTCTCGATGGCGATGACGCCGCCGCCCAGCCCCCGCGCCGCGATGGCGCGCGCGGCGTCCGCCGCCGCCTCCGCCGGATGCCTGCCCGAGGGGATGAGCTCGGGAATCCAGAGGTTCTCCTCCCGCGCCTGGCCGACCTCTCCGCTCCCGCCGACGAGGAAGGATTCTTCCGCCTTCCCGCGCGGGACGCCCGCCAGCGCCATGTAGCGGCCCTCTCCCATGGCCGTGAATCTTTCGTGAAAATGAAAATAGTAGCCGCCGCAGAGGTAGCGGACGTTCTCGCGCGCGCTGGCGAGAACGACGTCCACGCCCGCTTCCTCCATGAGGCGGTCGAGCTTCTCGCCGTCGTAGGGTGGCTTCATGGATGAATCCTCCATCTTGACTTTTCAGAGGGCGTTGTCCGCGGCGGCGCGTCGCCGTCTTCGGTTCTCGCGATCCTCGCTCAGGAAGCGCGCGGCGGCAAACCCGCGGCGAGCGCCGCCCCTCGCCGGAATTCGGAGGGGGCGACGCGCCGCATTCGCCGTCAAGCCGCGGCGAATTCCTTTTTCTTCGCCTCCGCGTCCACGCCGAAGAGCCGCGCCTGGTTCTCGCCCAGGATTTTCCGTTTGTCCTCCTCCGTGATGGGAGGATACCCGTAGCGCTCCTGGAGCTCCTCGTCGATCTCCATTTCCCAGAACCATTCGAGCATGGGCTGCGGGTTGCCCAGCAGGGGGGCTTCCGAGCCCCAGAGGATTCTCTCCGCGCCCACGTCGCGCAGGAGCCTGCCCATGTATTCCTTGAACTGCCAGGGGGCGATGAGGGGCAGGTGCATCGTGCCCGAGAGGACGAGCGCGACGTTCTCGAAGCGCGCGGCGATATAGACGCACTCCTCGAAATAGGGGAGCGCCAGATGGTGGATGGCGAAAGTCAGATCCGGAAAATCCATGGCCGCCTGCTGGATGTCGAGCGGCGTCAGATCCTCCAGCCGCGCCCGGGTGATGGGAAAGCCCTTGTGGTATTGAAGCACCCGGAGCCCCAGCTCGCGCCCCTTCTCGTAGAGCGGATACGCGAGCTCGGGGTCGTCGCAGCGCCAGGAGTTGCCGTCGACGTGGGCGTTGTAGAACTTGACGGAGCGCGCGCCCATTTCAACGACCTGGCGCTCGAGCTCCTCGAGCGCGCCCTGAACGCTCGGATATTTCGGGTCCACACCGCCGCAGAAGAGAACGCGATCGGGATGCGCAGCGGCGAATTCGCGCTGCGCCCGAACGGGGGAGAAGCCCTCCTTGTAGACGTCGTAGAGGACGACGGCCTGGGCCATCGCCATGTCGGTCTGTGAATGCTCGAAGAGCAGCTCGCCCAGCTCCCGCGCCGTCCACTTCCGGGCGAAGCCGCCAAGAGGGTCTCCGCCGCCGTAGGCGTCCTCCTGGCCCCGGGGCCGCCGGCCCTTGCCGACGCGCAGATGCCAGAGGCGATCCAGATGGCTGTCCGGGCGGGCGAGGTTCTCGTCCGACAGATCATACATGTGGACCACGTTGTCGAACACGAAAACGTCGCCGTTGAGCATCGGCGTCTCCCCGTCGGGGTCCGGCGTCGGAAATGGCGATGCCCCCAGAATAGCGCAAATCGCGCGCCGGGGCTACGCGCCGGGGCGCGGGCGGCGGATTTCGCCGGAGCCGGTTGACCGCGCCCGCGCGAAGCGATACATTGCGGAGCCGATTGAGCGGAATGACCCCGCAGACCGTGGGACGCCCCGTTTTCGGAGAGCGACGAATGGGCCGCTTCGCAGCGATTCTGCAGTCATCCGTCGGCGCGAAAATCGTCATGGCGGCGACGGGCGTCCTGCTGGTTCTGTTCATCATCGCCCACCTCGCCGGCAATCTCCTGGTGTTCGCCGGCCCCGAGGCGACGAACGCCTACGCGCAGGGTCTCAAGGACCTGGGCGTCCTGCTGTGGCTGGCGAGGGCCGGCCTGCTGGCCGTCCTTCTCGTCCACGTCGGCTCGGCGCTTCGCCTCTGGCGGCTGAACCGCGCGGCGCGGCCCGAAGCCTACGCCGTGTCCGCGTCCAGCGCGGTCACCTACGCGGGCCGCTCCATCGTCCTCACGGGCGCCCTCGTGCTGGCCTTCGCCGTCTATCACCTGCTGCACTTCACGCTGTTCGCCGTGAATCCCGAGTTCGCGCGGCTGCTCGACGCGCAGGGCCGCCACGACGTCTACCGGATGGTGGTGCTGGGGTTCGGGAACGCGGCGGTGTCGGGCGTCTATCTCGCTTCGATGGTTCTTCTCGGCCTGCACCTGAGCCATGGCGTGACGAGCCTGTTCCAGTCCCTGGGGCTGAGCGGCTCCTCCGGTGATTCCTTCATCAAGCGGCTCGGCCCCTGGAGCGGCGTTCTCATCGCCCTGGGCTTCATGTCGATTCCGCTGGCCGTCCTCGCGGGCGTCGTGAAATAGTTCTCCTTATCGCGGGAGGAGAGGCATGGATGCGAACGGAAGCCTGAACGGAAGCGTCCCGCCGGGTCCGCTGGCGGAGAAGTGGGACAATCACCGCTTCAGCATGAAGCTCGTGAATCCGGCCAACCGGCGCCGCTACAAGGTGATCGTGGTGGGCTCGGGGCTGGCCGGAGGCTCGGCCGCCGCCACGCTGGGCGAGCTGGGCTACAACGTGGAGTGCTTCTGCTTCCAGGACAGCCCCCGCCGGGCGCACTCCATCGCCGCCCAGGGCGGCATCAACGCCGCCAAGAACTACCAGAACGACGGCGACAGCGCGTATCGCCTGTTCTACGACACCATCAAGGGGGGCGACTTCCGCTCCCGCGAGGCGAACGTCTATCGCCTCGCGCAGCTGAGCGCCGGCATCATCGACCAGTGCGTCGCCATGGGCGTGCCCTTCGCCCGCGAATACGGCGGGCAGCTGGCGAACCGCTCCTTCGGCGGCGCGCAGGTGTCGAGAACCTTCTACGCCAGGGGCCAGACGGGCCAGCAGCTCCTCCTGGGCGTCTATTCGGCGCTGAGCCGGCAGGTCGCGGCGGGCGCGGTGCGGATGCGCCCCCGCACCGAGATGCTCGACCTCGTCCTCGTGGACGGGCGGGCGAAGGGCGTCATCACCCGAAACCTCGCGACCGGCGAGATCGAGAGGCACGCGGCCGACGCCGTCCTCATGGCCACGGGCGGCTACGGCCCGGTGTTCTACCTCTCCACGAACGCCATGGGCAGCAACGTCACCGCCGCCTTCCGCGCCTACAGGAAGGGCGCGTATTTCGCCAACCCCTGCTACACGCAGATTCACCCCACCTGCATCCCCGTATCGGGAGATCACCAGTCGAAGCTCACGCTCATGTCCGAGTCGCTCCGCAACGACGGCCGCATCTGGGTCTCGATGAAGGAGGGGGATCCGCGAAGCCCCGCCGAGATACCCGAGCGGGAGCGGGACTACTACCTCGAGCGCATGTATCCGGGCTTCGGCAACCTCGCGCCCCGGGACATCGCCTCCCGCGCGGCGAAGCGCGCCTGCGACGAGGGGCGCGGTGCCGGCGACACGGGCCTGGGCGTCTATCTCGACTTCAAGGACGCCATCAAGCGCCTGGGCCTCGACGTCGTGAAGCAGCGCTACGGCAACCTCTTCGACATGTATGAGAAGATCACGGGCGAGAACGCCTACGAGGAGCCGATGCGCATCTACCCGGCCATCCACTACACCATGGGCGGCCTCTGGGTGGATTACAACCTGATGAGCAACGTCCCCGGCCTGTTCGTCCTGGGCGAGGCGAACTTCTCCGACCACGGCGCGAACCGCCTGGGCGCGAGCGCCCTCATGCAGGGGTTGGCCGACGGCTACTTCGTCGCCCCCTACGCCGTGGGCGACTATCTGGCGGCGCAGACGCCGGGAGACTTCGACCCGGACGCCTCCGAATTCACGAGCGCCGCCGCCGACGTGGAGGACAGGATCAAGCGGCTGCTCGCCGTTGACGGGCGGCGCACGGTCTCCTCGTTCCACCGGGAGCTGGGCCTCATCTGCTGGGACTACTGCGGCATGGCGCGCACCGAGGCGAGCCTCACGAAGGCGCTCGGGCTGATTCCCGCGCTTCGGGAGGAGTTCTGGGAGAGCGTCCGCGTGCCCGGCGGCGGCGAGGAGCTCAACCCCGAGCTCGAAAAGGCGCTGCGGGTGGCCGATTTCCTCGAATTCGCCGAACTGATGTGCTACGACGCCCTCACGCGGGAGGAGTCCTGCGGCGGGCATTTCCGCGAGGAGCACCAGACCGGGGAGGGCGAGGCGCTCCGCGACGACGAGAACTTCAGCCACGTGAGCGCGTGGGAGGCGCCGCGCAACGGCGGACGCCCGACGCTCCACAAGGAAAGCCTGGAGTTCGAGGAAGTCCAGTTCAGCGTGAGGAGCTACAAGTAATGAACCTCACCCTCAGGGTCTGGCGTCAGAAGGACGCGCGGGCGGCGGGCAGGCTGGAAACCTACGAGGCGAGGGACGTCATCCCCGACATGTCCTTCCTGGAGATGCTCGACGTGACGAACGAGCGGCTGATCCTCGAAGGGAAGGAGCCCATCGCCTTCGACCACGACTGCCGCGAGGGCATCTGCGGCACGTGCTCCCTGGTGATCAACGGCAAGGCGCACGGGGGCTTCAAGGGCACGACGACCTGCCAGCTCCACATGCGGAAGTTCAGGGACGGCGACGCCATCACCATCGAGCCCTGGCGCGCGCGGGGCTTTCCCGTCGTCCGGGACCTGGTGGTGGATCGCTCCTCGTTCGACCGCGTCATCCAGGCGGGCGGGTTCATCTCCGCGAACGCGGGCGGGGCGCCGGACGGCAACGCCCTCCCCGTGCCGAAGCCCGACGCGGACGCCGCCATGGACGCGGCGGCCTGCATCGGCTGCGGCGCCTGCGCGGCGTCGTGCCCGAACGGCTCGGCCATGCTCTTCGTGGCGGCGAAGGTCTCCCACCTCGCGCACCTGCCCCAGGGCCTGCCCGAGCGCGGCCGGCGGGTGCGCCGCATGGTGGCGCGGATGGACGCGGAGGGCTTCGGCAACTGCGCGAACCACGCGGAATGCGAGGCGATGTGCCCCAAGGAGATCAGCGTGAGCCACATCGCCAAAATGAACCGCGAGTTCATCCGCGCGGCCGCGCGCGGGGAGGAGTAGAGGGAGGCTCCTCCCGCCGCCGCTTTCAGACGCTTTTCTCAGCTCGTTTTTCCGGTGAATCCGCGGGGAGCGACTTTCACCTTCAGCGCGCTCGGGGTGAGACGGACATTCGGCTCAGGCTCCGCCGTTTCGGGGTTTATTGCGCGCGGCCTTGATGAGTTTTTCAAGGCAGCAAATCGCCCGGAATAGGCTTTCCGAGCGGTTGACCGCGACTTCGGGCCGCCATTTGTTCCGGACATACTCGATGAGCCGCGATGCATAGGCGGCTCCCACGCGGCGACCGCTTCCTTCACGAGGCGCCATATCCCGCTTGATGGCTGGCCGACGGGAACGCCGAGCCAGATTCACCATATCGTCCTTTGGTTTTTCAAGGTTCTCAGGGTTTTCGGATATCCGATTCGCCGACACGCTTAAATAAACTGAGAGGGCTTTGGCGTCCGCCATCAGCCATGCCTCGACTTCTCGGACGGCGATCCGAAAGCAAAGGTTGGGCGCGGGATGAGGCAGCCACTTATCGCGCAAGGCCGGCGCGCAATCCGCGTCGCGATCGAGATCGATCAATACGAGCCATGGTCCATGAATGGAACGAGCTGCATTGTTGAAGCAGTCGATCTGCTTGAATAGGTAAGGTTTTCCGGTTCTTCCATATACTTCGCCCGTCGCGCCGCCGACATGCGCGATGAGCTTCTGCGCGACCGCCTCGTCCAAGTATCCTTCAACGGCGACGGTTATGCGCGGAACCACTTCCGGCTCACGCATCCGCGAACAGGGGCAATTGGTCGGCGGCCTCCGGCCGCGTTTTGGGCAGTATGATGTCGCCGAGCGGAAGCCCGCCCTCCAGCAACGGGGAGATAGCGGCGTCCGATGCCGCTGGCCTTACTTCTGTTCTTTCCTTTCTGGGAAGCAAAAGCAACGTTTCATCGAGTCCGATTCCCTCGTCGCGCAGAATATCCTGCGAATGCGTGCTCATGAATATCTGCTTTCCGGTGTTGCGCTGAACGCGCGCCAGCATCTGCGGGAGCCACCGCACGATCTCCGGGTGGAGCGAGAGTTCCGGCTCTTCAAGCAGTAGCGACTCGCCTTTTTCCATAGCCGCCCAGAGAAGCCCGAACAGGCGCAGCGTCCCATCCGAGAACTGCTCCTCGGTCTGCCATGCGCCTCGAGGCCGCCAATGCCGATACTTGCCGCGCAGGTGGGGCGTTCCCCGTTCGTCGTGCGTCAAAGCGATCTCTTGAAATTGCGGCACCGCCACGCGAAGCGCCTCCTGAATCCGTCTCATGCGGGCATCCCGCGTCCGCTTCTGCGTCTTCGCTATCTGCTCCAAGAAATCGCCGCCGAAAGGATCGTTCGAGCGGCCTTTCGATCTGTCTGGATCGCGGATGAGCTGCGGCACGATATGCAGGTAGCGGATGGACGCGAAGAACGCGGCCACGTCGCGGAACCGCTGGTTCATGTTCACCTGCTCGAGGTGGGTCTGGGTCAACCGCTCAGCATCGGCGCGATCTTCCTTGTCGGGTCGGTTGATGATGGTCTTGTCGTCTCGCAAAACGCGCTCCTGGCGGACCAGCGGCCGGCGGCGGCTGTCCTGGTGAAAGACGAGCTCGTATTGCCAGCGACGATCCCCGCCTTCCTGGAGCTCGACGCCAATTTCGACGTCCGGCTTTCTTCGCGCCGCAAGGCAGCGGATGGCGTTCACTCCGCCCCGCCGTCGGGCCGCTTCTCCGAAGCCGCCGCCCTGCGAGGCGAGATCGCGCAGGAACCGGAAGGCGTCCAGCAAGTTGGATTTCCCCGATGCGTTGGGGCCGACGAGGAACATGCGATCCCGGAGGTCGATTTCCGCGTCTATGAAATTCTTCCAGTTTTTGAGGCGCAGTTTGCGGAACTTCAGCACGGCACCCATCCTTTGATTTTTTTCGTCGGGCGATTCGGACTCCCTCAAGCTCTCCCGGCCGCCGGGCGGAATCGCCCGCGCCGGGGCCGGCTTCGGCAAGGCGGCGTTCCGCAACACCGGCATTGATGATACTGCTTGCCGGAAGAGATGCCAAACCGGGCCGCCGTTGCCAAAGCACCCCCCGTGCTTTCATAAACGCTCTTTGAAATTCGCTGTTTTGAGGAAGCGAGGTGATGTCCCCCCTTCCCCATCCCCGCGAATATGTGGTATGCTGGGCGCTCCCTGGAGAAGCCGCCGCGTCCGCGCCCAGCAGAGGAGGAAGGCCCGTGTCCACGCGCGTAGAGATTCTGGATCGCTCGGAGATGACGGAGCAGCTCAAGGAGATGGCGACGCTCGACCCGAAGGAGACCGTCATCGTCACCATCGACATGCACCGGGGGCATCTGGACCCGGAGATCGCCACGATGCCGGCGAGCCCCGAGGACTGCGAGAGCGTCATCCGCCATTCGGAGGAGCTGCTCGGCTTCGCCAGAAGCCACGGGATTCCGATCGTCCACGTGAAGCTGGTGTTCCGCAAGATTCCCGGCCTCGGAAGCGAGGGGATGAAGGTCGTCTTCTGGAAGGCGCTCCACGACATCCAGGACGAGAAGAACCGCCTCACCCTGGGACGCAAGAGCACGGTGAACGATCACAACATCATGGGCGAGCCGACCACCGAGATGATCCCCTCCCTCGTGGAGGAGGGCGACTACGTCATCGACAACAAGAAGCGCCTCGACTGCTTCATGGGAACGGATCTCAAGGCGCTCCTCGATTCCCTGAACGCGAGGAACGTCTGCCTCATGGGCATCAACACGAACACCTGCGTCCTGAACACGGCCTTCACCGCCTTCAACTACGACTATCGGGTGGTGATGCTCTCCGACTGCGTGGCGAGCATGTATGGGCCCGACCTGCACGTCTTCGGGATGCAGAACGTCATGCGGTGCCTCGGCTGGGTGTTCGACAACGAGGAGTTCATGGAGAAGGTGGCCGAGGGCGCCGAGGCGAAGGCGTAGCCCGCCGTCCTTCGGGACGGAGACCTTGAGGAGCGCGCGCGGCCGGGACGTCATTCTTGACGCTTTGCTTTCAGGAGGGGATTGTCGGGATGCCGAAAGTTCAGGTGGGAGACGTGGAGCTCTACTACGAGGAATACGGGTCGGGGACGCCCGTGGTTCTCATTCACGGCCTCGCGGGCGACTGCGGCGCGTGGAAGGCGCAGATCGAGAGTCTCGAGAAGAACTACCGCGTGCTCGCCTTCGACAACCGGGGGGCGGGGAGGAGCTCCGCTCCCGACTATCCCTATACGTCGAAGCACTTCGCGGACGACGCCATCGGCCTCATGGACGCGGTGGGCATCGCGGAGCCCGCCCACGTCATCGGCCGCTCGATGGGGGGCGCCATCGCCCAGATCATGGCGCTCGACTATCCCGACCGCGTGCGCAGCCTCCTCATCACCGCCTCGTTCGGCAAGCTGGACAGATACGGCTACCAGATTCTCTACAACATCAACGAGGTGGTGAAGGCCCAGGGCTACGGCCCGGCGGCGAAGCACCAGTCGCTCTTCTTCTTCCCGCCGCGCTACTTCAACGAGAACAAGGAGCAGCTCGACGCCTTCGAGGCGGGGCTGGCGGACACGGATCGCCCGGTGCGCGGCTACGTTCACTCCACGCACGCCTGCCTCGCGCACGACGCCCTGGATCGCCTCCGCGAGGTGCGGTGCCCGACCCTGGTGCTCGCCGGCGGGCGGGACGTGCTGTGCGCGGCCTCCGCCTCGCGGGAGATCGCCGACCGCGTGCCGAACTGCGAGATCAAGATCTACGAGGAGGCGAGCCACTTCTTCCTCATCCAGTGCTTCGAGGAATCCCTGCGGGACATCGAGGCGTTTCTGGCGAAGAACTAGGCGCGGCGGGCGGGAGCGGGTGCGCCTCCGCCGGGGGCGATCCCGACGGGGCGGAGGGATTGCGGAATCCATCGCTTTCCCGCCGGCTCGCGGCTTCCGCCGCGATGGCGATGGAGAGCGAAACATCCTTCGACGCGCGTCGAACGCGCCGTCCAAAATGTTCGCGGGGGCGTTTTCCGAATGGCGAAATTCACCGATCCCATCGAAGTGCGCGGCCTGCGCGTGAAGAACCGCATTCTCATGTCCGCGATGACGACCTCGCGCGCGGAGGAGGACGGCGCGCCCTCCGCGTGGAGCCGCGCCCACTACGAGGCGCGCGCCCGGGGGGGAGCGGCGGTCTGCTTCACCGAGGCGACCTACGTCAACCAGGAGGGCAAGGGGTTCCCGAACCAGCTGGGAACCCACGAGGACGCGCTCATCGAGCCTCTGGGCGCGCTCATCCGGGCGGTGGAGGCGGCGGGCGCGCCCCTGGCGGTTCAGCTCTATCACGCCGGCAGGACGGCGCTCGGCGCCATCACGGGCATGGAGCCCGTGGGGCCCTCCCCCATCCCGCACCCCACGGAGGATGAGGTTCCCCGCGAGATGAGCGAGGCGGAGATAGGCGCCGCCGTCCGCGCCTACGGCGAGGCGGCGCGGCGGGCGCGCGCGGCGGGCGCGCGGTTTCTGGAGATTCACGGCGCCACCTGGTATCTGTGCCAGCAGTTCTTCTCCCCCGCCTCGAACCGGCGGACGGACGGCTACGGCGGAACGCTTGAGGGCAGAATGCGCTTTCCCCTCGAAGTCGCGCGGGCGGTGCGCGAGGCGGCGGGAGACGAGGTGGTCCTGAGCTACCGCCTGGGGCTTCTCGAACCCTTCGAGAACGGCTTCACGGTGGAGGACACCCTCGCCCTCGCCCCCGCGCTCGTGGAGGCGGGGGTGGACGTCCTGCACTGCTCTCGGAACGCGCGCGTGGGGCTTCCCGTCGGGCCCGATCTGTACAACCCCGCCTTCGCCCGGCTGCGCGCGGCGGTGGACGTTCCCCTCGTCGCCAACGGGGCGGCCTTCGAGCCTGAGCGGGCGCAGGCGTATCTCGACGCGGGCGCGGATTTCGTGGGCGTGGGGCGCGCCATGCTCACCGACCCCGACTACGCGAGCAAGGCGATCGCGGGGCGCGGCGCGGAGATTCTCCGGTGCGTCGAGTGCAAGCCGTGCGCCTACATGACGCAGAGCCGGTGTCCCGACGAGGCGTATCCCGGGGGCGTTCCCGCCTCCATGCGCGAGATTCTGAATATCGCCTCGAGCATGGCGGGCGGCGGCTACGCGCCCACGGCGAAGAAGCGCCTCACGAAGGACGCGCCCGTGGAGGCCCAGCCCGGGGAATCCTCCATCTCCTGAGGCCGGCGAGGCGAACCCCGCCTCTCGTGATCGCCCTCGCCGTAGGGGGCGCTCCTGAACGCCCCCGCCGCCTCCGATGCGAATCCCTCCCCGAAACGGGCGGTTCACGAATTGTAGGGCGGGCCCGAGGAGGGGCCGCCCCTACGGAATCACGAAATCCCCACCTCCGCCGAACGAACGGCGCGGCTATTGCCCGGCCGGTCGGCCGCCCATCCGCCGGCCGCTCTCATACCACTCGGCGCCGGGCTGTTCGGGGGGATCGTCGTAGCGCTTGATCTCGATTTCGACGTTGTCGGGGTCGTGGAAATAGGTGGCGTAGCCCACGCCGAAGGCGCCGAGATTCTTCTCCTCGCCCCGGTGGGGCTCGCGTCCGCTCGCGCGCAGGCGGGCGAGGACGGCGCGGTATTCGGCGTCGTCGAAGGAGATGGCGAGGTGATCCATCCCGCTCCTCGCCCCGACCTCCCCGGGGACGAACCCCTCGGAATGGAACAGGACGAGGACGTCCTCGCCTACCCGGAAGACGACCTGCTCCACCTCGCCGCCGCGGATGGCGCGGCGGCCGACGGGCGCGAGGCCCATCACGTCGCGGTAGAAGGCGATGGAGCGGTCGAGGTTCGAGACGCGCAGGGCTACGTGCTCGATCATGCGCTTCATGGGGCGGCCTCGAACCCGGCGGGGGCTAGTCCTCGTAGGCCTTCACGGTGGGCACCGTGACGGGGGCTTCGGGCTCCGTCCTGCCCTCGGCCGCGGCGCGAATCGCCTCGATGATCTGGCGATACCCCGTGCAGCGGCAGAGGCTGCCGGTGAGCCAGTGCCGGATTTCCTCCTCGGAGGGGTCGGGATTCTCCTCGAGCAGCTTCTTCGCCGAGATGATCATGCCCGGCGTGCAGTAGCCGCACTGGGTCGCGCCGTAGGAGGCGAAGGCGGCCTGGAGGGGATGCAGATCGGCCACCCCGCCGCCGACGCCCTCTATCGTCTCGACGCGCGCGCCCTCGGCGCGAACCGCCAGCACGAGGCAGGAGCTGATGAGGGCGTCGTCCATGATGACGGCGCAGGAGCCGCACGCGCCCTGGTCGCAGGCGCGCTTGGTGCCCATCATGCCCAGATCCTCGCGGATGACGTCCACCAGATAGCGGTTGACGGGAACCAGCGCCTCGACGGGCTCCCCGTTCAGAACGAAAGATACCATCTTCTTCTCGGACATGGGCGTCCTCCCGTTTCGCGGACGCGGCGGCCTGCGGCGCGCGCCCTCGCGTTTCTCCCGACGTCGTTTCCCTGAATATACCACGCTCCGGCGCCGGACGCGAGGGGGAATTTCCGCCCGGGCCCGCGCCGGGGTTCTTCGTTCGGGAGCGCGCCCCCGGCTTCTCCGCCCACGCCACGGGCGTTCCGGGCGCGTGTCTTCGCATGACGCTGAAATTCCTCTCGGAGGCGACCAGGAAGGGAAGGCGACCCCCTCATATGCAAGGAGAATTTATCTTTCTATATCGAGACAACCCCTTGACAAAAGTCAAGAGGTTGTGTGAATTGCTTTTGGTTGCCAAGGGGGAGGCGAGAAATGGGCCGAGTTCACCCTGGAAAACACCATCATCAAGGTGCCGCGATTGTCAGATTTTGCCCAGACGGCTGTTCAGGTGCCGCCAAACGGATCGCTGGCATGGCGGGCCTATAGTGTTCGATACCCGAAACTTCCAGCCAGAATGAAGCATCTGCGTTGCGTCCGTTCGCTCTATCACGGAGCGCCCGCCCTCATCGCAAACAAAAGGGAGAAAACATGGAGACCTTGGCTTCTTTCTACTGCGAGACATATGACGAGGCCGTTGAGGAGGCTCAACGCCGCAAGTCGTCTCCGGAAGAACGGAGCATGATTCATTGCATCATGGATTCGCCCTACGGGAACGGATATGTCGTCCGGTCGGTCGATGCCGAGCTCTTTTGTGAGATTATTGCCGACAGCCCGGCCCCAACCCCTAGGCTCGGCCTCAGTTCTTGGCCGAAAAGCGCTCTCGGACGATGACGGAAAACCCTGAAAACAGAGATTTGCCAGCTCCGGTTGGACCTGAGCAGGAACAACTGGAGCTTTTCTTCGCTATCGAGCGTCAGCGCATAGAAAGCAATGATCGGCGAACGGAAGTCGTGCGCGAGGCTATTCACGCGAGCAGCGCCGCGGATGAGCGGCAGTACAAATACCACATGGCGCGATTGGAGAACGAAAAGAAGATAGCTCAGAACAAGCATCTTTTCGCCAAGCAGGCGCTCTCTTTTGCCAGCATCATTTTTACGGTGCCGATGGCTTTGTTGTTTTGGATGCTTTTCTTCGGCGATGCGGGCCAGACCGCGTTGGCCAAAGACCTGCTCGGCGCAATCGGAACCGCAGTAGGCGGAGGCGGCGTGTTGTTCCTGCTGGCGCGCGCCATGCGGCGACTGTTGAATTATTGATCGCCGCCCGCTATGGTGAGCGACCCTCGCCTTCAGCGCCCCCCGCGCCGGAATCATCTCCCCTTCGCCAGGAGGAGAATCGCGGCGATGCGCCGCGCGGCCTCGGAGAAATGCCGAACCTCCGCGGGCTTCAGGGGACGGCCGAGGACGGCGCGCTCCCGGTAGGAGAGCCACTTCTTCAATACCTGATACCCGCCGAGCCGATAGCCCCAGACGGCGGCGGGAACCCCGCGCCAGAAGGCGCGCTCGTTGAGGCGCACGTCAAAGGCGCTCCCCCCGAGCGCGGGAAGGGCGTCCCCCAGGGCGGCGCGCTCCTCCTCCGTCCAGGCGCGCTCGACGGCGCGGCCCGCCCCGGGCATGACGGCGCCGCCCGAACCCAAGCGGCCCCAGCCCGCCGCCGCGATGAAGTCCGCCCCGCGCATCTGCCCGCCCCGCGCGGCGGCGGGGACGGCGATGGCCGCCGTCTCCGGCTTCAAGGCGCCCGCCGTCACGCCGGGGACGGGCCGCTCCGCGTCCAGCAGGCGGGCGAGCTCGCGCCCCCGCGCGGCGGATTCGGCGAGGAGCCTCGCGGCGTCCTCCCCCCCGCCTTCCGGCCAGCCGGGCAGGGGGATTCTCGGCCATTCCATGCGCAGCGCGCCGGCGTTCGCCTCCCGATACGCGGGGTCGTGCAGCGCGGCGAGGGCGTGATGAAACAAATCCTCCGCGTCCGCGCCCGCCCGCTTCAAATATCTTTGCGCCGCCTCCGTGAGATTCGGGCGGCGTCCATCCTCGCCCGCTTTCAGGGCATCCCCTCGGAGATATGCGGGGAACATATTGGTTCCACGTTCAATCAGATGCATCGAAGCGATATGCCGCGTGAAACATGCTTGTGGTTCTTCCCCGCCCTTCCTTAAATGCTGAGCAGAGGAGAACCAAAGGTTTTTCTCGAATACGTGCGGTTTGTATTCGGCGCGCTTCTCGTCAAGCAACTTCGTCTCTCCCTCCCAATAGAGCCATCGGGTATCGAAGGGGCGATAGGCGAAGCGAACGAAGCCGCTATCGTCCGGGCCGCCGCGGGCGAGAAGCGTTTCCCGAGTCTTGCGAGGGTCGAAACGCCCGGTCGTTCGCATCACGACCGGATAACGTCGGGCGATCTCTTCATTGTCCAGATCCGGATTGAAGTAATCGGCGACGCGGGCTTTCAGGCGGTCGAGATCGATATCCACGAGAAACGAATCGCGGCCAGTATTGACGCCGGGGAAGGAGACCGGAAACAGGTCGGGCAGGGCGGGCAAGCCGAACCAGTCCGCGCTCGTCTTCACCGGCGCGAAGGGAAGGCCGAGGGGCAAAACCGGCTCGACCCGCTCATAGAGGGCGTCCGGCGGCGCCTCGGCCGTGGCCAGCAGCTCCTCCCGCTTCGCCTCGCCCCACAGGTGGCGGAAGGCGACCTCGCCGGCGGGGGCGTGGTTCTCCTTCCGGACGAGGGTGGCGACCGCCGTTCCCACCTGGATGCCCACCGGGTCGCCCTCGGTGGAGAACACGCTGGGGTCGGGGGCGCCGTCCGGCGTCGTCTTGCCCGTCCGGTATCTGTCCCCGTTCAGGCAGTCGATGCGAATCGCGTCGAAGGCCTCCAGATACCGCTCGCGCATTCCGGGGAAGGAAAGCCCGTCCAGCCAGGAGTAGTTCGAGATGAAGCACACCACCCCCCGGCCCGTCTTCTCGGCGATGCGCCGCTCCGCCATGCGGAAGAAGCGGACGTAGAGGTCGTTCAGCCCCTGCCCCTCCGGCTTCCTCGCGCGCCTCGTCGTCCGGTAGGCTTCGCTCAGCCCGCGCTCCTCCTCGACGGCCACGCCCGCGAAGCCGTTGTAGGGCGGGTTGCCGAGGATGACGAGGATGGGCGTCTCCCGCTTCACCCGCTCGGCGCGCTCGCGCTCCTCCTCCAGTTCGGGAAAGGGCAGGGGCTTGTTCGTCTTCGGCTCCCAGCCCGTGAGCGCGTTGGTGAGGAACACGCCCGCGCGCTCCTCCCCGCCCAGCGGCGCGCCGAGCGCGCGCAGGGCGAGCGCCACCTGCAGGTGCGCGACGACGAAGGGGGCGGGCATGATCTCGAAGCCGAACACGCGCCCGAGCGCCGCCTCCTTCACCCGCGCCCCCGCCAGCGCGCCCAGCCCCCGGCCCTCGAGGTTGGCGGCGATTCTCCTGAGAACCTCGGCCAGATAGGCGCCCGTGCCGCAGCAGGGGTCGAGCACATAGACGTTCTCCGCCGCCAGTCCCTCGGCGACGCCGAGGTCGTCCTTGAGCGCCCGGTCCACGCGGGCGACCATGTAGCGCACGACCTCGGGCGGGGTGTACCAGACGCCGAGCTGCTTTCTCAGGCCGGGGTCGAAGGCTTCCAGAAACGGCTCGTAGAAGTAGGGAACCGCCTCGCCCTCGTGGAAGCGGGCGAAGAAGGCGGGCCCGTCCACGCGGTCAAGCGCCGCGGCCGTCCAGTCCAGCGCCTCCACCAGATCGAACAGCCTGAGGCGCCCCGGGGCGGCGACCTCCTGAAACAGGGCGGCAAGCGCGGGGACGCGCAGATGCCAGACCGTCTTTCGCCAGTCGAACTTCCCGCCCGGCGCGTCTCGCGCCCAGAGCGCCCACGCGGAGAAAATTCCGTAGAAAAGCGTCTGCACGATTGTTGAATGGAAAAAGCGCGTTCCGCGCGCCCCCTCGAAGCGGACGCCCAGGGCTTCCTCCAGCGCGCCCCGCAGGGCGGCGAGGGCGCCGCCGCCCGCGTCGATCGCCTGCGCGCGGGCGAGGCCGTCCCGCGCGTAGGAGGCCAGCAGCCAGGCCAGATCCTTCGGCTCGGAGATCGCCGCCTGATGCGCGAGGGCGCGGGCGAGGTATTCGACCAGCCCCGGGCCGGCGCTCCGGGCGAAGGCGCGCGGCTTTCGCAATTTGCGCTCGAAGTCCTCCGCGCTCTCCGCCAGCCGGAAGCTTTCGAGCTTCGCCGGCTCGCCCGCCCGCTCGCCCACGAGGAGGAAATCGCGCGTGTTCGTCACCAGAACGAGGCGGTAGCGCCTCCAGTAGCGGCTCACCTGCGCGCCCTCCGCCGTGAGCCAGGCGTCATCGGCGGCGGGCTTCACCTCCACCACGCCGCGCTCGGGGGTCTGCCCCTCTCTCGGCGCGCCCTTCTGCAGCTGCCGCTTCGCGTAGAGGCCGAAGTCGGGATGGCCCGCGCCCTGCTCCGCCAGCTGCGGGACGCAGAACACCCGCTCGCCGCGCGGGGCGAGCGCGCCGCCCACCGCGTTCAGCAGGTTCGCCAGCGCGGGATAGCGGGAGGACTCCGCCGTCGCCCCGCCCGAGGCGCGGACGGCTTCGAGTTCCGTGAAATAAGCCTCCGCCGCCGCCGTGAGTTTCGGGTTCGCTCCGCTCATGCGCCCCATTCTGGCCCATTCGGAGAGGAGAAGCGAGGGGGGAGGATGTCTGTTTCCAGGGAAAACGCCTCCACAAGAGAGCCGTTCCCCCTGCCTAATTCAAAGACGACATCCCCAAGGCGCCGAAAATCCAAGTCGTTTCTTTCAGTAACGTCAAGGCATCGTCGCGGTCAAGGGGTCGGCTGTGCGCAATAGCTTTCCGCACCGGATGAAGCCTGCGAAGCGACGCTATGAAGTCGTCTCGTTTTCGGAAAACCGGTTTGAACGCATCATCCCAGTTGTCTTTTCGGCTGATTACGTCAGCCAAGTCCATGAAATTCGCATACTGCACAAGGGCATAAACCGGCCTGCCATAAGCGCGATCTTCTCCCTGACGCTCTTCCCAACATTTGCGCACCGACTCGGGAACCCGACGTTTAACCCAGTTCTCGCCATCCAAGGTGCGCAAATGCTCTTGCACCAAATGCCGGAGTCGTTGCTCCAGATCAGTCAGCACCCGCCAATGTTGCGAATCGAAAACGGCCTCCGAACCAGCTGATTCAATGGCTTGCGGTGCGGGCATCGGCGAGAATCGCAACTCGAATTTGTGCGCGACCACCACTTCAGCCGCGGTCGCCTGATCATGTTCGATCTCCGTATCGGCTGGATGAGTTCTGACGCTGGAAGCAATGTCGTCGACGACTATCTTCCCGATCTGCTTGGGAAAATGTCTCGGCAACTGGACTGCATCCCCACGGCGTGTTGGGAGAGCAGACCCGATTCTGGATTGTTCAAGCCGGTGCTTCGCCGCCGTGGCCGCCGCGAGCATGCGCATGGTTGCGTCCAGCCCGATTCTGGATTGTTCAAGTGCGCGTGTCCTCTCCCACGCCGCGCTCAGCATTGAGAGAGCAGACTCGATTCTGGATTGTTCAAGCTTCGCCTTCGCGGCGAAGCGCGCTACGCCGGTTGGGAGAGCAGACCCGATTTTGGATTGTTCAAGCCGGTGCTTCGCCGCCGTGGCCGCCGCGAGCATGCGCATGGTTGCGTCCAGCCCGATTCTGGATTGTTCAAGTGCGCGTGTCCTCTCCCACGCCGCGCTCAGCATTGAGAGAGCAGACTCGATTCTGGATTGTTCAAGCTTCGCCTTCGCGGCGAAGCGCGCTACGCCGGTTGGGAGAGCAGACCCGATTTTGGATTGTTCAAGCCGGTGCTTCGCCGCCGTGGCCGCCGCGAGCATGCGCATGGTTGCGTCCAGCCCGATTTTGGATTGTTCAAGCCGGTGCTTCGCCGCCGTGGCCGCCGCGAGCATGCGCATGGTTGCGTCCAGCCCGGTTGCGGCTTGGTCAAATGCGGGCATGAGGAGGTCGCCCCTCACGCCGGAGCGGAGAGCCATGCGCAGGGTCTCGGCGATGGCGCAGCGCTGTTTTGTTGGAATTTTTAAGGCCGCCATTTGAATGGCTGACACCGAACCAAGAGCGGCCTTGAAGCCTTTTAATGTTCCCGCCGCTGAACTATTAACCGATGCCATCTTTTGGCCTCCTCAATGTTGGGCGGAACCACACACCTACCACATTTTCGATGGAAAAACCAATCGAACGCCTAACGGGCGGTTCCCGAACCGCCCCTACGGAATCGTCTCTTGCGCTCCCCCCTCAGCCCTCCGCCTTCTCCCGCGCCTCGAACACCTTATAGACCGCCGCGCTGTCGAGATGCCCGTAGCCCAGCTCCTGCCCCTCGGCGAAGACGGGGAGGCAGACGTCGCCCACGGGGGTGAGGGCGCTCGCGCTCCTCGCGAGGGAGAGGCCGAGCCGGATGTCCTTCGCCAGCACGTCGAGGGCGCTCGCGGGCTTCGAGAACCTGCGGCGAATCATCCGGGGGCCGCGGTTTCTGAGCTGGCGGCTGTCGGCGGCGCTTCGCGTGAGCGCGTCCAGGAGGAGGTCGCCCCTCACGCCGGAGCGGAGACCCATGCGCAGGGTCTCGGCGATGGCGCAGCGCTGGAGGCAGGTGAGGTAGTTGATGAGCACCTTCATGGTCGCGCCCGCCCCCGCCGGCCCGCAGTGAATCTGATCGGAGAGCAGGCGGCGCAGCAGCCCCTTCACGCGGCGATGCGTCCGCTCCGACCCGCCCAGCAGGAAGAGCCCGGAGCGGCGCGCCACGTTCTCGCTGTTGCCGCTCACGCACGCCTCCATGAACGAGAAGCCGCGCGCCGCGCACAGGCGGGCGATCTCTCTCGCGTCGTCCGGGTCGGAGGTCGTGGCGTCGAGGACGGCCCCGGGCTTTCGCGCGGGCGCGGCGGCGAGGTAGCCGCTTTCCCCCGCCGCGCATTCGAGGGAGATTTTCGAGTCGGGCACCGAGACGAAGAGAACGTCCGCCGCCTCCGCCGTCTCCCGGGGGGAGGGCAGCGTCTCCCCGCCCAGCCGCTTGAACTTTCTCCGCGCCGCAGGGTCGGGGTCGGCGCCCACCACCCGGTGGCCGTCCTCGATCAGGTTTTTGGAAAACGCCCGGCCCATGAGGCCCAGGCCGATGAAGCCGATTGTCTCCTTTCGCCTCGCGCCCGCTTTTCTCGCCATGCGCCCGTCCTCTCCTTGAGAATGGTGGTGGATGATGCGTCGGTTCGCTGATGAAAGCGCCCGTAGATGAGGGCGGACGGCGGAAGAAGCGGGACGCTCAGCCCTCGCGCGGCATGAGCGCCACCTTGACGGCGCCGTCCCTGCGCCCGCGCATCATGTCGATCCCCTCGTGAACCATCGAGAGGGGAATCCGGTGGGTGATCATGGGGCGGACGTCCAGCGCGCCGCGCGCCGCCAGGTCGATGCAGACCTCGAAGGCGTCGGGGTGTCCGCGCGAGCCGATGATCTCCTTCTCCAGGTGCTGGATGCGCTCGAGGGGCAGGGGCGCGTCCACCGAGAACGCGCCCACGACGACGACGCGCCCGCCCTTGCGCGCCATCTCGACGGCCTGCTCCATCGTCTTCGTCTGCGCCCCGCCCACGACTTCGAGCGCGGCGTCCGCCCCGCGTCCGCCGGTAAGGCCGCGGACGGCGGCGACGGGGTCGTCCCGGGAGGCGTCTATCGTCTCGTCCGCCCCCATCTCCCGCGCGATTTCGAGCCTCTCCGCCGCGGCGTCGACGGCGAGGACGCGGGCGCCCGCGTATTTCGCGGCGGCGAGCGCGCACAGCCCCACGGGCCCCATGCCGAGAATGGCGGCGCTCTCGCCCGCCTCCAGGCGCGCGCGCTTCATCACGACGTGGTAGCCCGTTCCCAGCGTCTGCATGACGGCGGCCGAGGCGTCGTCGAGCGCGTCCGGCAGGGGGAGCAGGCACCGCGCCGGGACGAGGACGTGCCGGCTGTAGCCGCCGTCGGCGTTCATGCCGATGGAGCGCGAATCGTCGCACAGGTTCACCCGGCCCATCCGGCAGAAATGGCATTTTCCGCAGTGGACGTGGTTCTCGACGCAGACGCGCGCGCCGACCTCCGCGCCGGAGACGCCCTCGCCCAGCGCGGCGACCAGGCCCATGATCTCGTGCCCCGGCACGACGGGATACCTCGCGCGCTTCACGTGGCCGTCCATCAGGTGGAAGTCGCTGCCGCATATCGCGCAGGCGCCGACCTCGATGAGCGCCTCGCCCGGCCCCGGCTCCGGCACGGGACGCTCCTCGAGCTCCAGGCGTCCGGGCTCACGCAGCACGGCGGCGAGGGAGCTTCGCGCGGACAAGGAGAATCCTCCGGGCGTTCATGCGGGGAGACGTGGCGATGCGGACGCCATCATAGGAGCTTCCGGCGCGCTTCGCCAGGGCGCGGGGCGCTTTCCGCCTTTCTCGGCGTCCCGTTTGGCCTTTGCGCTCGCCCGCGCTCTCCGTCAATGAGCGCGCGCGCCTTGCGGAGTCCGCCGCCGCGCTGGTAGGATTCGCCCGTCCCCGGGGGAGAAAGCGATGGTCATTCAGAAGAGGGAGGTCGGCGTCGGCCTCATCGGCGCGGGCAAGATCGGCTCGCTCCGCGCGCATCTGGCGGCGACCTCGCCGGTGGTCAACTTCTTCGCCGTCGCCGACGTCGACCCCGAGCGCGCCCGCGCCGTCGCCCAGCAGAACGAGGCGGCGCTTCACACCTCTGACAACCGCGAAGTCATCGAGCACCCCCAGGTGGACGCCCTCATCGTCTCGACGCCCGAGGGCGAGCACGCCGAGGCCATCTGCATGGCGCTCGAGGCGGGCAAGCCCGTGCTGGTGGAGAAGCCCATCGCGCTCACCCTGCCCGACGCCGACCGGATTCTGGAGGCGCGGGCGCGGGGCGGGGCGGAGCTCTACATCGGCTACACGCAGCGGCTGCGCCGGAAATTCCTGGCCGTGAAGGAGCACATCGACGCGGGGCGCCTGGGCGAGGTGATGACCGCCCGCATGACCATCTACAACACGCGCCCCACGGCGCGGCAGGTCTATCTGCGCGCCCCCCGCGCCAACCCCTTCACGGACGAGATCACCTACATGGCGGACATGGCGCTGTGGTTCTTCGCCCCGAGAAGGCCGGTTCGCGTCTATGCGCAGGCGGGCAGCGAGGTGTTTCACGAGCATCCCGACCAGATGGGCGACTACGGCTGGGCCATCGTCACCTTCGAGGACGGGGCGGCGGCGTGCCTGGGCGGAAACTGGGCGCTGCCGGAACACTGGCCGGCGACGGTGGCGACCATCAGCATGGACGTATTCGGGAGCGAGGGAGCGATACGCATCGACGACGGCCACAAGGACGTGATGATGGTGGGCAACGAGCGCCTCCCCTCGCCCTACGCGCCGGACTCCTCGGTGGAGGTCGCCTTTCTGGGCTCCGCCATGCCGGGCGACTGGGCGGTGGGGGACTTCGTGGGGCCGATGCGCGACGAGACGAGGCTCTTCCTCGAGCGCGTGACGACCGGAAAGGAAGTGCCGCTCTGCGACGCGGAGACCGCGCGCGCGGTGCTGGAGCTCACCCTGGCGATGGAGGAGAGCGCGCGCCGCGGCGGCGAGGTCGTCGCGCTGCCGCTCGGGGGATGAGGCGGTGAGGCGAATCGGACTGGGAATCATCGGCTCGGGGCGCATGGGCAGACTCCGCGCGCATCTGGCCTCGGGCGCGCCGGAGGTGGGCTTCCTCGCCCTCTCGGACAGGGACCCGGAGCGCGCCGCGCGCCTGGCGGAGGAGACGCGGGCGGACTTCCATTCGGGCGACAACGAGGCCGTGCTCTCCCGCCCGGAGGTGGACGCCGTCATCGTCTCGACCCCCGAGTTCGACCACGCCGACGCCGTCTGCCGCGCGCTCGAACTGGGAAAGCCGGTGCTTTGCGAGAAGCCCATCTCCCTGTCCCTGGAGGACGCGGACAGGATCGTGGCGGCGCATGAGGAATCGGGGACGGAGCTCTTCATCGGCTACACGCAGAGGCAGAGGCGCCGCTTCCTGAACGCGAAGGAGCAGATTCAGCGCGGGCGGCTGGGGCGTCTGCAAACCGCGCGCGCCACGCTCTACAACGCGGTGACGAACGGGGCGGAAATCTACAAACGCGCCGCCCACGCGGGGCCCGTCACCGACACGCTCACCTACATGGTGGACATCTGCCTGTGGTATTTCGAGGGCAGAAAGCCCGCGCGCGTCTATGCCCAGGGGGGGAGCAAGGTGTTTCCCCACCACCCCATGGGCTGCGGGGACTGGGCCTGGGCCATTCTCACCTTCGAGGACGGCGGCACGGTGAACTTCGGCTGCTCCTGGATTCTGCCGGACAACTGGCCGGCGAACATCACCTCCATCGACCTCGAGGTCATGGGCGAGGAGGGCGCCATCGCCATCGACGATTCCCACAAGAACGCCGTCATGGCGACCAGCAGGGGCGTGCCCTCGCCCTACGTGGAGGGCGCCTCCTCGAACGTGGTCTTCCTGGAGACCATGATGGCGGGCGACTGGCTGGTGGGCGACTTCTGGGGCCCCATGCGCGATGAGACGAGGCTTTTCCTCGAGCGGGTGACGATGGGACGGAGCGTCTCGCTCGCCCTGCCGCGTCACGCCCGCGCGGTGCTGGAGGTGACGCTGGCGATCGAGAAGAGCGCGAAGGAGAACCGCCCCGTGGATTTTCCGCTCGAAAACGGCCATTAGCCCGCCGATGACGGCGAAGCGGCTCCGCTCCGCGTGACTTCCTGGCGCGTCCTGCTCGCGCATCCCCGTTACGAGCTGAAAAGGCGCGCCGGGCGCGAGGGGGCGCGCTTCGTCCTCGCGGGCGACGTGGACGGGGCGGCCGCCGCGCGGGCGCTCGACGCCGTGGAGCGGGAAGTCGCCGGGAAGCCGGAGGAGAGCCTCGCGCGCCTGGACCTGGAGGAGCTGGAGCTCGCCGACGGCGTCGCCGCCGCGCGCATGGTGGATCTCATTCGCCTTCTGCTGGACGCGGCGCGGCGGGTGGAGGTGCTCCGCTCCCCGCAGACGCTGGCGCACGCCCTCTATCGGACGGGAATGCTGGAGGGGGCCTCGAGGCTCGCGCTGGTCGAGCCGCGCCGGGAGGAAGGCGCCGCGAGCTGAGCGTGAGCGCGCGGCCCGCGCCCTTCCGAATCGCCCTTGAAGCGCAGGGAGTCCCGCATGAGTCCCGTATCCGCGAAAGACCCCTGGCCGAGAAAGCGCGCGCGCGTTCTCGACGCGGAGATGTCCTACCTGGAGGCGGGCGCGGGCGACCCCATCGTGCTCCTGCACGGGAACCCGACCACCTCCTATCTCTGGCGGAACGTGATTCCCCGACTGGAGCCCCTGGGGCGGTGCCTCGCCCCCGACCTGATGAACAGCGGCGCCTCGGACAACGTTCCGGGCGGGGGCTGCCGCTTCGGCGATCACGTTCCCTATCTGGATGCGTGGCTCGAGGCGGCGGGCGCCGTGGAGAACGTCTTTTTCATACTGCACGACTGGGGAGCGGCGCTGGGGTTCCACCGCGTCTCCCGGTATCCGGAGCAGGCCGCCGGCCTCGCCTACATGGAGGCGATGGTGCGGCCGCGCCTGTGGTCGGACATGCCGGAGGATCGCGTCGCGCAATTCAAAAAAATGCGCGGGGCGGACGGCCTCTCGATGATCATGGAGACCAATTTTTTCGTGGAGACCATGCTGTTCGAGCGCGGCATCGTCCGCGAACTCGGCGAGGAGGAGAAGCGCGCCTACCGCGAACCCACTCTCGATCCGCAGAAGAGAAGGCAGACCCACCGGTGGGCCTGCGAGATTCCCTTCGAGGGCGAGCCCGCGGACAATTATGAAATCGTGAGGCGCTACGGCGATTTTCTTCGCGCGAGCGCGGATTTGCCCAAGCTCTTCATCAACTGCGAGGAGGGCCACGCCCTGGCGGGGGCGGCGCGGGCGTTCTGCCGCGAATGGCCGAACCAGGAGGAGGTCTCCGTCCCCGCGCGCCACTACGCGCAGGAGGACTGCCCGGACGAGATCGGCCGCGCCCTCGCCCGCTTCATCCGCAAGACGAGGGGGTGAGGGGGAAGCATCAGTGAGGCGTTCGCGGAGGGGGGGCAGTTTCCGGCGGCTTCCCCGTCTTGTCCTTGTTGTTGCTTTTTGCGCTTTCCTGCCGAGCGGCGCCGTCTCCGGGGAGGACGATTCGGAGCGGGGCGGCGTCGCCGAGCCGCTGCGCATCGTCAACCTCCATCCGTTTCATCTCCTGTATGGGACGCCCGCCTCTTTCGGCGCCCGGATACTGGCGCCGGGCGCGTCGGAGCTGATCGTCTCTGCGGATATGGCTTCCTACCTGATTGAAGAGAGCGCCGGCATGGAGCGCGTCCTGCTTGACGGCGAGACCTACAGGCTGGCGCTCGCCCTGCGAAGCGGATTCCGAGATCGCTGGGAGTGGTTCGTCGAAGCGCCCCTCATCGCGCATCGCGCAGGCGCGTTCGACGGGTTCATCGAGAGCTGGCATGGCTTTTTCGGCTTGCCGCAGGGCGGCAGGGACAAGGCGCCGCGCGACCGGCTGGCGCTCTTCTACGGGGATGAAGCCGGCGCCCGCGTCGATATCCGCGGAAGCGTCCTCTCGTTCGGGGACGTCAGCTTCGGAGTGGGCCATGCGCCGCCGCAGCGGCGCTCGTCGAATGATGGCGTGGCGATTCGGGCGAGCGTAAAGTTGCCGACTGGCGCGAAAGACGCCCTGGCCGGCTCCGGCGGCTTTTCGGTCTCGGTCTGGGCGGAAGCCTCGGGCGCGCTGCCCGGCGCGGCCGACTCGCGCAGGTGGCTCTACGCGGCGACTTTGGGAGCGCTCGCCGCCGAGGGGCCGCGGAATCTTCCGGGATTCGGCGGCGGACTCATCGCCTTCGGACGCTTCGGGGTGACCTGGAGACCCTTGGCGCGCCTCGCCCTGACGGCGCAGATGGACGTTAACTCCTCCCCCTACGGATCTTCCGGCGCGTCTTCGCTTTCCGATCCGATCGTCATGCTGGGCATCGGCGGCGCGCTGCGGCTTTCCGCGCATACGACGCTTGAAGCCGCTCTCACGGAAGACGACGGCTCGAGGCTCGCCGCGCCCGACGTCGGCTTCCACTTCGCCCTGCGCCGGAGACTGTGAAAGCGGGCCGGAATGAAAATCGCGGCGGGGAGTCCGGGCGCCGAGCCTTGCGCTCCCGCCGGCTTCGGCGCCGCGAGAAGGTTGTTTTCCGCTCTTCCGGGGACATCGATCGCCGTTCAACCCGGGCGCCGTCTCCCGTATAATGCCGGCGCCTCCGCCCACGAGGAGAGAGCCCATGGTCGTCAAGGCGGTGCGGAAGGTTCCCTGGTTCGCCCGGTTTCCCGACAACTATCGCTGGTCGTTCATCGCCTCCATCGCGCTGATGCGCGTGGCGGGCGGGGGGGCGGACGTCGCCGAGATTTTCGAGGTCTGCCGCCGCCTGGAGGGAAGCGCGGGCGACGACGCCCGCTGGTTCGAGGAGTGGCGCCGCATGGGGGCGCGCGTCCGCGCGATGGGGATGGCGGCGGCGCGGCGCGGCCGCGGCCTCACGGCGGCGGGGTGCTTCTGCCGCTCGGCCGCCTATTACCAGACGGCCGACAGGTTCCGCTTCCCGAAGGACGCGGCCTCGCGGGCCGCCTACCGCAAGTCCATCGACGGCTTTCAGCGCTACGTCCGCCTGAACGACAGCCCCCGGGCGGAGATCGTGGAGATTCCCTTCGAGGGCGGCAAGAGCCTGCCCGCCTATTTCGTCCACGCGGAGCGCGCGCGCCGCTCGAAGCCGCCCGTGGTCGCGCTCTACACGGGCTTCGACGGCACGAAGGAGACGCCCATGATTCTCGCCGCGCGCGAGCTCGCCCGGCGCGGGATGAGCGTGGTGGTTCCCGACACGCCGGGGGTGGGCGAGGCCATCCGCTTCCGCAAGATCTATCTGCGGCACGACTACGAGGTCGCCGGCGCCGCGATTCTCGACTGGCTGGAGAAGCGCGGCGACGTGAACGCCCGGCGCGCGGGGATAATGGCATCGAGCCTGGGCGGATACTACGCCCCCCGAACCGCCGCCATGGAGCCGCGCTTCAGGGCGTGCGTCGCATGGGGCGCGGTGTGGGACTACCACGCCGTGTGGAAAAGGCGCATCGAGGCGGCCTTCCGGATTCAGCTGCCCTCGCCGGGGAATCATCTGGCGTGGAGCTTCAACGTGAAGACGCCGGAGGAGGGTCTGAAGCGGCTGGAGGGCTTCCGGCTGGACGGCGTGGCGCAGCGGATGCGCTGCCCCTTCCTGCTGGCGCACGGGGCGGACGACCAGCAGATTCCCGTGGAGGACGCGCGAAGGCTCTTCCGCGCGGCGGGCGCCAGGGACAAGACGCTCAAAATCTTCAGCGGGCGGGACGGCGGCGCCCAGCACTGCCACATGGACTACGCGGGCCCCGCCGTGGCCTTCATGGCCGACTGGATGGCCGAGAAGCTGGGCGCGTGAGGGGCGCGGCGCGAAAGAGATTGACTTGTCCGGGGATGGCTGATTATCCTTCAGGAGGCCATCGCTGCGGCATCGGGAACGGCATGGAAATTCTGGGGTGAGAGGGGGCAGGATGGACAGCGCCTGGATCGGCTTCCTGGTCGTGGCGCTGACGGTTCTCGGATCGAACGTATGGCTTCACAGGGACATAGCCTCTCTTCGGGAGCGCATAGCGACTCTCGAAGCGCGCATGTCGAGGCTGGAGGGAATCATCGAAGGGTTCATGGCGGGCCAGAAAACGGGATGAGCCCGGTTGCGTAGGGACATGGATCGCAAGCGAAGCGGGCGGGGCGGACGACGCCCTCCGCTTCCGTTCCCGACAGCCTGAAAGCGCGGCCTTGGCCGTCATGCGCCCCCATCCGCGCGGAAGCGCCTCGCGCGAAAGAAAGCCAAGGTCGGGGCGCGCCTCCGCTCCCTGAAAGCGCCCGGGCGTCGTTCCCCTTCCGCAACGTGATGGTCGGCCTTCTCGCGCCCGCCCGCGAGGGTTCTCGCATGAAGCCCAACTTCAGAAACCGCACCCTGTGGACGGGGGACAACCTCGACATTATGCGGGGGATGAACTCGGGCGCGGCGGATTTGATCTACCTCGACCCTCCCTTCAACTCGAACCGGGACTACGCCGCCCCCATCGGCTCCGAAGCCGCGGGCGCCGCCTTCAAGGACACCTGGACGCTGAGCGACGTGGACGAGGCGTGGCACGGCGAGGTCGCCGAGCAGGACCCCGCGCTCTACCGCATCCTCGACGCCGCCGGCCACGCCCACGGCAGGGGCATGAAATCCTACCTCATCATGATGGCCGTGCGCCTGCTGGAAATGCGGCGGCTCCTGAAGCCCTCAGGCTCCATCTACCTGCACTGCGACCCCACGGCGAGCCACTATCTCAAGACGCTGATGGACGCCGTGTTCGGGGCGAGGAACTTCCGAAGCGAGATTGTCTGGAAGCGCACTTCGAGCCATAACCGCGCCAAGCGGTGGGGGCCGATCCACGATACGATTCTGTTCTATTCGGCGGCGGGGAAATCCACCTGGAACCGCGTTTTGCAACCATTGGACGAGGGCTACGTCGAAAGATTCTATCGCTACGAAGACGACAGAGGGCGCTACCGGGTCGGCGATTTGACCGGGCCGGGATTGCGCGACGGCGACACCGGCCGGCCCTGGCGGGGAATCGACCCCTCGACCCGCAGCCGCCACTGGGAATTGCCGCCGGATCGCGCGTTGCCCGGCTGGTTCGTCTTCCCGGAAGGCTACTCGAAGTTGAGCGTAGGGGATCGCCTGGACGCGCTGGACGGACAGGGCTTGATCTACTGGCCGAAGAAGAAAGGCGGAATGCCCACCTTCAAGCGCTATCTGGGCGAGAACAGCGGCGCGCCCGTCCAGGACATGATCCTCGACATCAAGCCGCTTTCAGCCGCCGCCATGGAAAATGTGAGCTACCCCACCCAGAAGCCGCTCGCTTTGCTGGAGCGCGTCATCCGCGCGAGCTCGAACGAGGGCGACGTGGTGCTGGATCCGTTCTGCGGGTGCGCCACCGCCCTGGTCGCCGCCGAGCGGCTGGGCAGGGAGTGGGTCGGCATCGACCTCTCTCCGCTCGCCGCGAAGCTGGTGAAGTCGCGCCTGGAGAAGGAGATGCGCCTTTTCTACGACGTGCATCACCGGACGGACATTCCGAGAAGGACGGACCTGGGCGAGCTGCCCAGCTACAAGACCCACAGGCACACGCTCTACGGCAGGCAGGAGGGCCTGTGCGCGGGCTGCCGCGTGATGTTCCCCTTCCGCAACATGACGGTCGACCACGTCGTGCCGCGCGCGAGGGGCGGGAGCGACCACCTGGAGAACCTGCAGCTGCTCTGCGGCGCCTGCAACGCCAAGAAGGGAACGCGCCCGCACGAGGCGCTCATCGCCGACCTGGAGCGGGAGGGGCTGCGCCAGCCCCCGCCCCCCCGCGCATGAGCGCGCCCGCCTTCGAGACGTTGCTGTTCGAGACGCGCGGGCGGGTGGCCGTTCTGCGGCTGAACCGCCCGGAGCGGCTGAACGCCATGAACCGCGTCATGCTCCGGGAGCTGGGCGAGGCGTGCGACCGGGTGGAGGCGGACGACGCCGTATCCGTCCTCGTGCTCACGGGGGAGGGGACTTCCTTCTCCTCGGGCTTCGACCTGAAGGAGCAGGCGGAGGAGACGCCCGAGGGCTTCGCCGCGTGGCGGCGCGCGCTCAGGCAGGACTTCGACGCGGTGATGCGCTTCTGGAATCTCGCCAAGCCCACCGTCGCCGCCGTGCGGGGGCACGCCCTGGCGGGCGGCTGCGAGCTGGCGCTCGCCTGCGACCTCACCATCGCGGCGGAGGGCGCCGCGTTCGGCGAGCCCGAGCTCAAATTCGGGGCGGGCATCGTCGTGATGCTCCTGCCCTGGCTCACGAACCCCAAGGCGGCGAAGGAGATTCTCCTCACGGGGGAGGACGGCATCTCCGCGCGCGAGGCCCGGCGCCTGGGGCTGGTGAACCGGGTCGTCCCCGACGCGGAGCTGATGGAGGCGGCCATGTCCACGGCGCGGAGGATGGCGCGAATGGACTTGAGCCTTCTCAGGGCGACCAAGGCGGCCGCCAACCGCGCCTTCGAGATCATGGGCATGGGGCGCGCGCTGGAGGCGGCCCTCGACATCGACCTCGCCATCGAGGGGCGCGGCACGCCGGACAAGGCCCGCTTCCTCGAAATCGCCGGAAGCGAGGGCCTGCGCGCCGCCGTCGCCTGGCGCGACGCGAGGTTTCGGGATTCGGAGTGATCCTTGTTGTCTCTACGCATCTCGTAAGGTGCGCTGATTGCTGATACGGGCTTCTTTGGTTTAGGCTCCATTGTATGGGGACTAATGAATTAAGAAAGAGAGATGTATGGCAGGATATTGGTGGGGCAAGAGCGACTGCGGCCGCACGCTCTTTTTTTAGCGTATTTCAAAACAGTTTTCAGGGAACAAACTTTAGAATTAGGGCGAATCCACAAGAATTCAGAACTGTTTATGTGAATTACCCTCTTTCAGATGAAACGCTATCCGAAATATACACCCCATCTGCTCCAATCAAAAGACATGGCATAGCGCCGGACTATGCAATCGAGCATATAGAGTCAGGGAAGGCTCTATATGTGGAAGTAAAAAGACAGGATGGTTGGGTAGAAGGCAAACCCAGAAGTGCGGGCAGAGGAAATGTTCACGAAAGGTGTTGTAGATACTTCACTCCGGGATTGCTAAAGATTTTACGCGAAAAAGGTAAGATACATGAAAGCGCCTTGCCTTTTTGGGCAGTCTTTCAGGGCGACATAACCAGAGACCCGTGCAGGGTAAGGGAAATTACTTGTTGGTTTGACATATACGCTAATCATTGCTTCTTTTGGCGCGATATTAAAGACCCGACTCAGTTGATAGAGCATTTCGATCAAAACCTGAAACATCTTCTTTGTTAGCAATAGCGTTGTCGTGAAACGTCTCTAAACCCCAAGACTCCCAGCCGTTTCTTTTTGCTCTGGCAAACAGTTCGATTTTTTTCTGAGCGGGAAACATTTTTTCTATGTTTTCGGCTACTTGGATTGGTTTTTCGCTATGTCTTGCTCTTGGCGAGCTTATCAGCTGTTTGATGTTTCTAGCTCCCCTTGGCTTGGGTATTCGCCCTTTCTTGAACAGGAGACACAATTCACAATAAGAAAGGGTGTATTGCCCCGGATTGTGCATCATTTTGTTCCATACGAACGCCACGGTTTTATATTCAAAACCCCAAGCATTGCCAAGTTCCATGGCTTGTTGCAAATGCGGATTAGTTGTCCACAAAAATAAAAGGCTGTCATCTTCGGCTATCGAGGCTATGTTAAGTTTTTTCAATTCCGATGTTTTTATAGTTGGGTATTTGAACGAGGCGGCACTGACAAAAACATCTTTTCGCCACCCATCATTTTCTGCGATGGTTCCCGACTTATCAAATTGCAATTTCCCGTTATAGTGCCAAGGTGGATCGGCGTATAGAATTGAAAACTTTGAATCTGGCAATGGGGGGTAAATTTCCCCAAGAGTGTTTGTCTTCGTTTTTTTAATGACTTTTTCACCGTAGATGGCGTAACCAGACCTCACTTGTTTTGTGCTCGAACCTTTCATAATTCACCTCTTGTTGAAGGTTCAATGCTATGGCATCAGCTTATTCACATGCCCAATTTGCCAAACACCTTTGGCCTTAATTCGATAATATGTTTTATTGTATTTTTCTCCAACCCGATTTGTGCTAGCATATTAGATGTCGGGGGATTGGTGGAGCGCCGGGGAATCGAACCCCGCGAGCGTGGGCTCTAAAACCTGCCCGGGAACCTCCGCGCCCCATAAATCCCGCTTTGTCGCTTGCCGGCTCAGGGACGAACTGAAACCGGCTAGCGATTCGGCCCTACCCAGGAACGTTCTGGGTAGGGCTTCAAATCCCCGCCCACGCAAAACATAGCCCCTTGCGGGCTCCCTGTCAAGGCGCTAACGCTCATGTTGTCGATATTGTTGTTAAATTTTACCCACCAAATCAGTTAAGTTTTATTTTGTTGGCAGGGGTTGACAGGGGGAATGAAAACCCGTATCGTGGTGGAAGGGTGGGAGGTGTCGCTATGAATAATGATGCAACAGAAGGTCCTAAAAAGAAGCGTGCTGGCCGGAGCCCGAGTTATCCTGTAATAGATATTCAAACAGCCTTGAAGCGCGCCCAAGAACTTTACGATCAAGCTCAGCATCACTATTCCCCGGTGGATATCGTGGCAAAACATTGGGGATATAATCCTGGAAGCGGATTGGCGGCTAGCACTATCGCGGCCCTGATAAGGTATGGGTTTCTGGTAGCTGAAGGTGCGGCGAAAGAGCGCAAAGTCCGCCTTACGGATTTTTCCCTCGATATAATCAGGGATAAAAGAAGGGCCTCTGCGGAGCGAGATCGGAGGATCATGGAGGCTGCATTAAGGCCGAAGATTCATGCTGAAATATATGAAATGTATGGATATGATTTGGTGTCAGATGCAGATCTCTTATATGAATTGGAGAGGAATAAGAACTTCACGCCTAGCGGAGCAAAAGAGTTTATCTCTCAATATAAACGGACATTGGAGTTCATAAAGGGCTTGGGGGTTGAAGAGACCTTCTCTGGCGAAGGCGCTGATGAACAGCCAGTAAGCGCACTGCCAACAGAGCATCAAACCGATGAAACGGGTGGGGACATTCCTTCTCCTCCAAAAGGGGGGAATGTGCAAACAATAAAGATTCCCATGCTGGAAGGCGTGTGGCCCACTTTAACCGCACAATTCCCGATGAACAAAGAGGACTGGGATTATATGATAAAAGTCTTAACAACAATGGAACCAAAGTTGGTTAAAGCAGAACCCCAATTTCAAGAGGTTGCAACAGAAGGAGAGGCGGAGAATCCCTAGAGTAAAACGAAAAATTTTTTGAGGGTTGGATGGCATTGAAGAAGAGCTTTCGTGCCCGTGTGTGAGCTGTGTGAGAAGGCGCCGCCATAAGCGAGGCGCCGTTTTTGCTTCTCCTTTATTTTTCTATTCCTACGGAGGAACGACAAGGAAATGCACCCCCTCATCAAGAACCGCAGAAGCCGGCGCGACTTCAACGGCGAGCCGCCGGAGCCGGAGAAGCTCGAAGCCATGCTCGAGGCGTTCCGCTGGGCGCCCTCCTCGAACAACCGCCAGCCCTGGCGCGTCATCGTCGTACGCTCGAAGGAGGCGCACGAGAAGTTCGACGCCTGCCTGAACGAGGGAAACCGTCAGTGGGCGACCGCCGCCCCGATCAAGATGGTCATCCTCGGAAATCCCGAGGAGCAGCCCGCGCGCTTCGAGCAGGATCGCTGGCTGCTCGACGTAGGGATGGCGCTCGAAAACCTCCTGCTCCAGGGCAGCGACCTGGGTCTCACCGTGCACGCCATGGCGGGGTGGGACGAGGCGAAGGCGCTCGAGAATTTCAGCGTCCCCGAGCCGTTTCGCGTCGCGGCGCTCTTCGCCGTGGGCTATCCGGGTAAGACGGAGGATTTGCATCCCGAAGTCCGGGCGAAGGAGAACAAGCCGCCCGCGCGGAAAGACCCCGCCGAGATTTTCTTCCAGGATTCGTTCGGCCAGGGGGCGAAGCCCGAATAAGGGCGGCGTTCGCCCGGCTCGCCCGCGCGAAGCGTAAGGAACTCTCTTGTTCTCCTCCGACTTCATCCAGCAGCTGCTGATAGCGATTCCCGCCATTCTGCTCGCGCTCACCTTCCACGAGGTGGCGCACGGCTGGATGGCCGAGAAGCTGGGCGACGGCACCGCCCGCGCCCTCGGCCGCCTGAACCTCAACCCCTTCGTCCATCTCGATCCGCTCGGAACGCTGGCCTTCGTCGTCTCCATGCTGAGCGGCGTGGGCTTCGGCTGGGCGAAGCCGGTGCCGGTGGACCCGGGCAATTTCCGCCGTCCCCGGCGCGCGATGATGTGGGTGGCGCTCGCCGGGCCGGCGGCGAACGTCGTCCTCGCCGTCGCCAGCGGCTTCGCCCTTCACGCCATGCGGCGCCTCGGGCTGGAATTCAGCTGGGCGGGCGAGCCGCTCGCGCTCATGCTGCGGGCGAGCTTCGTCATCAACACCGCGCTGGCGGCGTTCAACCTCATCCCCATCCTGCCCTTCGACGGGGGGAGAATCCTCATGGGGCTTCTGCCGAGGCGGTGGGCGTGGGGCTACTCCAAGAGCGAGCCGTTCGGCTTCTTCATCGTGCTGGGTCTGCTGATGCTGGGGCTTCTGCACGAGATCATGATGCCGATTTTCATCGCCCTGGCCGCCGCGGAGCAGGTTTTTGTGGTAAATCTTCTCAGAATCGTCGGGCTGGCCTAGGCGGCGCTCTTCGTGGGGAGGAAGATGGCGGACAAGCGGAAAAAAGAGGGGCCGACGCGGATTCTCTCGGGCGTCCAGCCCTCGGGACAGCTGCATCTGGGCAACTATTTCGGCGCGCTCCGGCAGCACGTCGCCCTTCAGGAAGAAGCCGAGGCCTTCTACTTCATCGCCAACTACCACGCGATGACGACGGTGCGCGACGCGGAAGCCCTCGCCCGCCGGACGCTGGACGCGGCGATGGACTATCTCGCCCTGGGTCTCGACCCCGAAAAGGCGGTGTTCTTCCGGCAGTCCGACGTGCCGGAGGTGAACGAGCTCGCCTGGATTCTCGCCACGGTCACGGGCAAGGGGCTGCTGGATCGCGCCACCTCCTTCAAGGACAAGACGGCGCGGGGCGTCACGCCCTCGATGGGGCTGTATTGCTATCCGATGCTCATGGCGGCCGACATTCTCATCTATCGCTCCACCCTCGTGCCGGTGGGGGAGGATCAGGCGCAGCACGTCGAGATGACGCGGGACATGGCGCAGGCGTTCAACGCCGCCTACGGGGAGGTTTTCCCCCTTCCCGAGGCGCGGCTCGACGAGGGGGCGAAGGCGCCCGGCACGGACGGCAGGAAGATGAGCAAGAGCTACGACAACGCGATCGGGATTTTCGAGGAGGGGGGAAGCCTCAAGAAGCGCGTGATGTCGATCGTCACCGACTCCACGCCGATCGACGAGCCCAAGGACCCCGACGCCTGCAACGTGTTCGCCCTGTTCAAACTCTTCGCCGACGAGAGCGAGCAGGAGGCGCTGCGGGCGCGATACCGCGCGCCCGGGTTCGGCTACGGCCACGCGAAGCGGATGCTGCTGGAGAGGATCGACGCGCGCTTCTCGCCCTACCGGGAGGAGAGGAAGCGCCTGGAGAAGGACCCCGCCTACGTCGAGAGCGTTCTGGCCGAGGGCGGCGCCAGGGCCAGGGCGGAGGCGCAGGCCACGATGCGCCTGGCGCGGGAGGCGGCGGGCATTCCCGCCGCGCCCGTTCGGGCGGCCGATTGGACGCGGAGAAGGGATCGGACGGAAAAATGACGACGAACTACAAGGAGCTGCTGAACCTGCCGAAGACCTCGTTCCCGATGAAGGGGAACCTCCCGCGGCGCGAGCCCGAGATGCTCGAGGCCTGGGAGAAGCGGGACATCTACGCGCGGATACGCGAGCAGTCTCGGGGGCGCGAGAAATACGTTCTGCACGACGGCCCCCCCTACGCGAACGGACACATCCACCTGGGGACGGTGCTGAACAAGATTTTGAAGGACATCGTGGTGAAGTCGAAGCAGATGGCGGGCTTCGACGCCGTCTTCGTGCCCGGCTGGGACTGCCACGGCCTGCCCATCGAGCATCAGGTCGATAAGGAGCTCGGCGCGAGGCGCTTCGAGGTCGCGCCCGTCGAGAAGCGCAGGCTGTGCCGGGAATACGCCGAGAAGTTCATCGACATCCAGCGCGAGGAGTTCAAGCGGCTGGGCGTCTTCGGGGACTGGGAGCGGCCCTATCTCACCATGAGCTTCGACTACGAGGCGGCCACCGTGCGCGAGCTGGCGCGCTTCATGGAGCGCGGCGGCGTGTATCTGGGCTTGAAGCCCGTGCACTGGGCGCCGGGGCTGAGAACCGCGCTCGCCGAGGCGGAGGTGGAGTATGAGGAAATCACCACCCCGAGCGTCTATGTGAAGTTTCCCGTCCCGGAAGATCATCTGGCCGGGTGGGCGGAGAAGATTCCCGGGCTCGCCGAAGCCGTCGGAGAGGCGCCGCTGAGCGTCCTCATCTGGACGACCACGCCCTGGACGCTGCCCGCCAACCTCGCCCTCGCCTTCGGCGCGTCCCTGGAATACGGCGTGTTTCGCCACGGGGAGGAGTTTCTCGTCTTCCACGAGCATTTCCTGCCGCGTCTCGGGCGGCTGGCGGAGAAGGAGGGCGCGGGCGTCCCGTTCGAGAAGGCGGCCGTCTTCCGGGGGGCGCAGGTCGAGGGGCTGCGCGCGCGGCATCCCTGGATAGCGCGGGACTCCCTGGCCGTGCTGGCCGACTACGTGACCCTGGAGCAGGGAACGGGCGTAGTCCACACCGCCCCCGGCCACGGGCGCGAGGACTACGAGACCGGCCTGGAATACGGCCTTGACGTGTATAGCCCGGTGGACGACGACGGGAAATTCGCGCCGGAGGTCGAGCATTTCGCCGGCCAGTTCGTCTTCGACGCGGACCCGAACATCATCGCGCATCTGCGGGAGGCGGGCCGCCTCTTCGCCGTGGAGGACTACGCCCACCCCTATCCGCACGACTGGCGCAGCCACAGGCCGACCATCTTCCGCGCGACGCCCCAGTGGTTCATCTCGATGGAGCGCGGCGGCCTGCGCGAGCGTGCCCTGGCGGAGATTCGCAAGGTGGCGTGGATTCCCCCCTGGGGCGAGGAGCGCATCTACGGCATGGTGGAGAACAGGCCGGACTGGTGCATCTCGCGCCAGCGCGCGTGGGGGGTGCCCATCGCCGCCTTCCACTGCGAGGGCGAGGGCTGCGCCCGCCCCGTCGTGGACGCCGAAATCGCCCGCCGGGTGGCCGACCTGATGGAGGAGGGCGGCGCGGACGTGTGGTTCGAGCGGGAGGCCGCCGCGCTTCTGCCCCCCGGCTACAGGTGCCCCGAATGCGGGGGGGCGTCCTTCCGAAAAGAGACCGACATCCTCGACGTGTGGTTCGACTCGGGCGTGAGTCAGGCGGCCGTCCTGGAGAGGCGCGAGGAGCTCGCCTGGCCCGCCGACATGTATCTCGAGGGCAGCGATCAGCACCGGGGCTGGTTCCACAGCTCCCTGCTCGCCGCCGTGGGCGCGCGCGGCGCGGCGCCCTACCGAGAGGTGCTCACCCACGGCTACGTGGTGGACGGCCGGGGCAAGAAGATGAGCAAGTCGCTCGGCAACACCATCGCGCCCGAGGAGATCATCAAGAAATACGGGGCGGAGATTCTCAGGCTCTGGGTGGCGGGGGAGAACTACAGGGAGGACATCCGCATCTCCCCGCAGATTCTGGATCGCATGGCCGAGGCGTATCGCCGCATCCGCAACACCTGCCGCTTCCTGCTCGGCAACCTGCGCGACTATGAGGATTTCGACCCCCGCAGGGACGCGGTTCCCCCGCCCGATCGCATGGAGATCGACCGCCTGATCATGAGCCGCCTGGACAGGCTCGTCGGGCGCGCGCGCGAGGCGTACGCCGCCTACGAGTTCCACGCGGTCTATCACGCGCTCAACAACTTCTGCGCGGTCGATCTCTCCTCGTTCTATCTGGACGTGCTCAAGGACAGGCTCTACATCTCGCTGCCCGACGACGCGGAGCGGATGTCCGGCCTGAGCGCGATGCACGACGTTCTGGACGCGTTGCTGCGGATGATGGCGCCGCTTCTGCCCTTCACGGCGGAGGAAGCCTACCGCCTCACGCCTAAGCTCCACGGCGAGAGCGTTCACCTGGCCTCTTTGCCCGAGAGCGACCCCGCGCGGCGCGACGACGCCCTGGAGGAGAAGTGGGAGCCGCTCATGCGCGCGCGGGGCGAGGTGCTCAAGGCGCTCGAGCTCGTCCGCCGAAGCCGGGAGAAGGGCAAGGGCGGCTCGCTCAACTTCAGCGTCAGGCTGTTCGCCGACGGGGAGGCGCGCGAGAGGCTGGCGCCGCTCGAGCCGCAGATGGAGGACGTGTTCATCGTCTCGGGCGCGGCGCTCGCCGCGGCGGGCGAGACGCCCCCGGCGAAGGCCTATCGCAGCGAGGAGGTGGAGGGGCTGGCCGTCGAGGTGCGCGAGGCGCGGGGGGCGAAGTGCGCCATGTCCTGGAAAATCTCCGAGGACGTGGGCGCCGACCCGCGCTTTCCCGATCTTTCGGCGCGCTGCGCGCGCATCGCCGCGAAGACGCTTTCGTGAGCGGGCGGCCGAGGCTCAAGCCGCTTTTTCTGTTCGCCGCCGCTTTCGCCCTGGCCGATCAGGCGCTCAAGCGGATGGTGGACGCCGCCTTCGCCCTGGGCGAGTCGCGCGCCGTCGTTCCCGGATTCTTCAGCCTCGCGCATCTGCGGAACCCGGGCGGCGCGTTCAGCGTTCTGAACGATCTGCCGCCCCCGTGGGGCCGCCTGTTCTTCATCTGCGCCACCCTGGCGGCGCTGGGCTTCGTCCTGCATCTCTACCGGAGCCGCCGGCCGGGAGGCCCGTGGGGGCGGGCGGGGCTTTTTCTCGTCTTCGGCGGCGGCCTGGGCAACCTGATCGACCGCGTAGCCCACGGCGAGGTGATCGACTATCTCCTGTTCTATTACGGGGCGTATCACTGGCCCGCGTTCAACCTGGCGGATTCGGGCATCACGGTCGGGGTCTGCCTCCTGGCGGTCGATCTGCTCCGCAATCCGGCGGAATCCCCGGCGCGCGGAACGGAGGGATGAGGGGCGGGGCGGTGATTTTCGCGCGCGCCCGCGCGGAGGATTGAGAGATGCCGGCCCCCTTCTCCTTCTCCGGCGCCCGAGCGGGGCGCGACGGCCCCTCGATAGGCTCGGCGACCCGGGCGCGAGGCTACGCGCGCCATTACCTGTGGAACACGTGCGCCTTCTGGGGGGCGGCTTCTCTGGCGTGCGCCTCGGGCCTGGGGTTCCTCATCGCCGCCCGCCCGCTCGAAGAAGATACGCTCTTCTACGCCGCCTCCGCTCTGGGCGCCGTTTTCGTCTATGCGTTCTGGCGAGCCTCCCGCGCGCTCGCGGACCTTGGCGGCAAGCCCGCGCGCTTCGAGGGCCGGGTGGCGTCGAAGTCCGCCTCCGTCTTCTGGAACAAGCTGGCGTTTCTGGAGGAGAAATACTACGTCGAAATCGCGCGCGGGGCGGGGATGCGCCCGCTCACGCTCGGCGGCGAGCGCGTCGTCGGGGAGGGGTGGTTCCTCTCCGCGCGGGGCTACCACGACCTGCTGGCGCCGGGAGATCAGGTGCGGGGGACGCTCTACCCCCGAACGCGCCTCATCGACGCCCTCGTCAAGGTGTGAGCGATGGAGGAGCGGGGAGAGGAGCGCCGCGCGCTGACCTGCCGTGACGGGGCGAAGCGCATGGATTCGTTTCTGGCCGGAGAGCTGGAGAGCCTCTCGCGCTCCCGCGCGCAGGCGCTCATCCGCGAGGGCATGGTTTGCGTCGATGGACGGGTCGAGCGCAGGGCGGCGCGCGGCCTGGAGCGCGGCGCGCGCCTCGAGGTGCGGCTGCCGCGGCCCGCCCCCTCCCGGGTCGAGGCCGAGGACGTCCCGCTCGACGTCCGCTATGAGGACGCGCACCTGCTCGTCGTCAACAAGCCGCCCGGCATGGTGGTGCACCCGGGCGCGGGCCGGCGCGGGGGCACCCTGGCCGCCGCTCTTCTGAGCCATTGCAGGGGGCAGCTTTCGGGCATCGGCGGGGTCGAGCGGCCGGGCATCGTCCACCGCCTCGACAAGGACACCTCGGGCCTGCTGATCGCCGCGAAGACGGACGCGGCCCATCAAAGGCTCTCCGCCGACCTCAAGGCGCGCCGGGTGCGGCGGCGCTATCTGGCCGTCGTCCGGGGCGCGCCCGCGCGGCGCGAGGGGACGATAGACGCCCCCATCGGCCGGCATCCCGCGCGCAGGACGGCCATGGCGGTCGTGGGCGGCGGCCGCCGCGCGGTGACGCATTACGCGGTGCGCGAGGCGCTCGAGGGAGCCTCCCTCCTCGAGGTGCGGCTGGAGACGGGCAGGACGCACCAGATCAGGGTGCATCTGAGCTACATCGGGCATCCCGTCGTGGGCGATTCGGCCTACGGCGCGCGCCGCCCGTCCAGGGGGGTGAGCGCGCCGGAAGGGGCGGACCTCATCGGCAGGCAGGCGCTCCACGCGCGCGAGCTGCGCTTTCGCCACCCCGTCGATGGCGGGGAGCGGGGGCTGAGAGCCGAGCCGCCCGCCGATTTCCTGAATCTGCTGGAGCGGCTGCGCGGATGAGCCCCGCTTTCCGCGCTGAAATTGCCCCGTCAAAATGCTCCACGCGGAACATCGCCGCGCATTTGCCCGCAACTGCCCGCATTTGCGAGGCGGAGGCGGCGCCGGGGTCGGGTTATATTCCCGGTGCGGCGGAAGTGCGCCTCCGGGGGGAGGGAAAGCGGGCGAATCGGGGAGCGGGCGGGATGGTCAAAGGGGTCTCTAAGGGGTGGAAAAAGGCCGGAAAACAGCTGCGTATTTGTCTATATTGGCCTTGAATTTGTCTGTTTTTGTCGAAATTCGCGGGAATTCATCGGAGCGGGCGGGCGGGGCTTCCGAATCCCTGAAGGCGCGCCCTCATCCCGTGAATTCCCGGGCGGGGCCGGAGGGCGAGAAACGCCTCCGGAATATGGAGCGGCTCGGCGAAGCCCGCAGGGGGCGGCCCCTCCTCGGCGGACGTTGCGCCTTGCCCGGCGCCTTCTGGATGTGTCATAAGAATGAAAACAGAGATTCCGGGAGCGCCGCGCGCAGGCTTCTCCACCTCCTCTTGCCGGGGTTCAACGGCGAGGCGGAATCCATCTTTTCTGAGCGGGAGAGAGGGCTGATATGAAGGACGTAGCCATTCTCAGCAGCGTTCGCTCCCCGGGCGGGGCCTTCGGGGGCGCGCTCAGGAGCCTGACCGCCCCGGAGCTGGGCGTTCGCGTCGCGCGCGAGGCCATCCGGCGATCAGGCGTCGCGCCGGAGCATTTCGACGAGACCGTCATCGGGCACGGCTGGCAGGCGGGCGCGGGGCCCAACTCGGCGCGGCTCATCTCGGTGGGGGCGGGCCTTCCCGAGGAGACGCCCGCCTACACGATCAACAAGCGCTGCGGCTCGAGCATCAAGGCCGCCGCCCTGGCCGCCCAGGCGATTCGCGCGGGCGACGCCGGGGTCGTCCTGGCCGGAGGCGTCGAGAGCACGACGAACGTCCCCTTCGTGAACCCGGGCGCGCGATGGGGCAGCCGGTTCGGGCACGCGCGGCTGCTCGACCTGATCTACAAGGACGGCTATGAGGATCCCCTCTCGGGGCAGCTCATGGGCGCGACCGCCGAGAATCTGGTCGAGCGATACAACCTGAGCCGGGAGGAGCAGGACGAATACGCCCTCGAAAGCCAGGAGAAGGCCGTGGCGGCGGCGGAGGGAGGCGGGTTCGACGAGGAGATCGTCCCCATCGAAATCAAGGGGCGCAAGGGGGAGTCCTCCTGGTTCGACAAGGACGAGACGCCGCGCGCCGGCATGTCCATGGAGAAGCTCGGCAGGCTGAAGCCGGTGTTCGACGAGAACGGCTCCGTGACCCCCGGAAACTCCTGCTGCCAGGCGGACGCGGCCTCGGCGCTCGTGCTGGCGTCGAGGGAGAAGGCGGAGGAGCTGGGCGCGAAGCCCCTCGCCTTCCTGCGCGGCTGCGCCTCCACGGGCGTGGAGCCGCGCTTCATGGGGCTCGGACCGGTCACCGCCATCCCCGGGGCGCTCGACCGCGCGGGGCTCAAGCTCGCCGACATGGACCTCATCGAGGTGAACGAGGCGTTCGCCGCCCAGGTCATCGCCTGCGAGCGCGAACTCCGATGGGACAGGAAGAAGCTGAACGCGCACGGCGGCGCCATCGCGCTCGGCCATCCGGTGGGGGCGACGGGCGGCAAGCTCATCGCCACCTGCCTGAGCGCGCTCTCGCGGAGGGGCGAGCGGTTCGGCGTCGTGAGCGCCTGCGTCGGCGGCGGCCAGGGGGTGGCCGTCGTCCTGGAGCGCGTCGCCTAGGCGCGGCGGCCCCGGCGTTCGGCGGCGCGAGAGGACGAAATGAAGATTGAAAGGGCGATGGTGGTGGGCGCGGGCGCCATGGGCGCGGGAATCGCCCAGGCGTTCGCGCAAAGCGGCATTCCGGTAACGCTCGCCGACCTGGACGAGGAGACGGCCGCGAAGGCGATCGCGGGCCTCGAGGCGCGCGCGGCCCGCCGCGTCGATCAGGGCAAGATCAGCGCGGAGGAGAAGGAGGCCGTCTTCTCGCGCATCGCGCCGGGGGCGGGCTATGCGGGAGCGGCGGAGGCGGACTTCGTGATCGAGGCGGTCTTCGAGGACATGGCCGTCAAGAAAGAGGCGCTGGCGCGTCTGGACGAGGCGGCGCCCGAGGGGGCGATTTTCGCGTCGAACACGACCTCGCTCTCCATCACCGAGATGGCGGCGGCCACCGCGAGGCCGGAGAAGGTGGTGGGCGTCCACTTCTTCAACCCGCCCCTGGTGATGAAGCTCGTGGAGATCATGCCGGGCCTCCAAACCTCCCCCGGGACGCTGGCGGCGGCGCGCGCCCTCGCCGAGCGGCTCGGCAAGACGCCCGTCGTGGCGAATTTCGACAGCCCGGCGGGCATCGGCAGCCGCGTGCTGGCGGGGATGCTCAACGAGGCGGTGGAAGTGTATGCGGGCGGCCTGGCGTCGGCCGAGGACATCGACCGGGCGATGAAGATGGGCGCGGGCCTGCCCATGGGCCCGCTCGCGCTCATCGACCTGATCGGCGTGGACGTCCACCTCGCCAAGACGGAGACGCTCTACCGGGAACTCGGAGACGCGCGCTACCGGCCCAATTTCCTGCTGCGCAAGATGGCGCGGGCGGGGCGTCTGGGCAGGAAGACGGGCCGCGGCTTCTTCGCCTACGACGAAGACTGACCCCCCGGAAGAAAAATGGACTTCGAGCTCAGCGAGACCCAGCGGCTCATCAGGGAGACGGCGGCGGACTTCGCCCGGACGCGCATCGCCCCCGTCGCGCGCGAGAACGACGCCGAGGAGCGCTTCCCCGCGGACGTCGTGCGGGAGATGGGGACGCTTGGAATGTTCGGCGGGCCCGTTCCCGAGGAATACGGCGGGGCGGGGCTGGACTACGTCTCCTACGCCATTCTGAACGAGGAGATCAGCAAGGCGTGCAGCTCGGTGCGCACCGTCCTCTCGGTGCAGCTCTCCCTCGTCGCGACCACCATCCTGAAATGGGGGAGCGAGGCGCAGAAGAGAAAGTATCTGCCCAGGCTCTGCTCGGCGGAGTGGCTCGGCTGCTTCGGCCTCACCGAGCCGGACGCGGGCTCGGACGCGCAGAGCCTCAAGACCTTCGCGGAGAAGACGGCGGACGGCTGGAGGCTGAACGGGCAGAAGATATGGATCAGCAACGGCGGGGTGGCGCGGCTCGCGCTCGTCGTCGCGCAGACGGATCGGGAAAATCCCCGGAAGATGGCGGCGTTTCTGGTGGAAACCGACAGCGTGGGCTTCGAGGCGAAGTCGATGCGCGGGAAGCTCGGGCTTCGCAGCTCGAACACGGCGGAGCTTTTCCTGGCGAACGTGGAGGTTCCCGACGAGGCGCTGCTGGGCCGGGTGGGCGACGGCTTCAAGGTGGCGATGAGCGCGCTGGACAACGGGCGCTATTCGGTGGGCGCGGGCTGTCTGGGAATCGCGCAGGGCTCGCTCGAGGCCTCCGTCGCCTACGCGAAGGAGCGCCGCGCGTTCGGCAAGCCCATCGCGGCGCATCAGCTCGTGCAGGACATGATCGCCCGCATGGTGGTGGACGTCGAGGCGAGCAGGCTTCTGCTCTACCGGGCGGGGGAGCTCAAGAACGCGGGGCGGCCGAACGCGCGCGAGACCAGCATCGCCAAGTACTACTGCAGCGAGGCGGCGCTGCGCTGCGCGAACGACGCCATCCAGATTCACGGGGGCATGGGCTACAGCAGCGAGTATCCCGCCGAGCGCTACATGCGCGACGCCCGCGTGGCGACCATCTACGAGGGAACCAGCCAGATTCAGAAGCTCATCATCGCCGGCCACGAAACCGGAATCCGCGCGTTTTCCTAGGGGCGGACGCCGCCGGCTCGCTGGTTTTTCCATGTTGTGCTTGGTGAAGCTGAAAATCCATTATATCATTGCCTATACATTCCCATTGCAATTTTCTAAACTTCGAGAGTGGCGACTCCCGGGTGGAGGAGTTCCGTCCGAAACTGGAGCGAAAAGGGGGTGATGACGCTGTGTTGCATGTGAGCAGCTTCGTATTTGCCGGGAATTTCCCGGAAAATATGTTTGACGAACGAGAATTGTTTGATGGAAGGATCGATCCTGGAGGACGCCTTCACGCCGGTCCAGTCCTGCAATGCTCGTATGCGGGCGGAGTGTATCAATTCCATGCCATGCCGGATCGAATTGATCTGAGAGCGAACACGCCGAACATTATGCCCGATACCCTTATCGAGGCGGGTCAATTTATAGCCAAACAACTCGACGATGTAAAGCGAGCCGTCAAGGTTTCAGGCTTTGGAATGAATTGTGATACCATTTTTGATCAACATTTGATTCGCGCCAAGGGGCGTGACTATTGCTTTAACTTATTGGCTGGACACAAAATGAGGGCAATCGTTGACTCAGAAATTACCAATCCTCTCTCAAGAGTGCAATTCATAAAAGGCGCAATGCGCTATGATGTGCGGATTGAGCCTCACTTTCAATCTGAGGGCAACAATTTGTTTGTGGCCGTGAACGGTCATCAAAATATCAGCGCGCAAGACTCCCTGGGTGAAAGGCTCCAATACACAGACGCTTTCAGGGAATATGTCGAAGGATTGCATCGGCGTGTTCTAAAGACTTGAAGGAGCGAATGATATGGAAACGGCGGTTGCGTCAACGACATCTCGGGATAGCAATGCAGAATCAGGGCCTCGCAATCATGGGCTTACGCTGGCATTGCATAAACTATACCAAGATGAGCGCGCTCCAGAATACAAAGGGGAATTAAGTCGTCTCCTTTGTGAGGCTTCTCAACCAAAGCAAGATGCTGTCCAGATTCCTGAATACATTTTTGAGCGCGAATCCCTCAAGCAAGAAGTCAACGAACTTCTTGAAAGCGCCGGGTCAGAAAACTGGGACGGCGAGGGCGCTCTTGCGATTACGCCCGGTCTTGTCGGGATTGCGCATGAGGTCATCGAGAAATTGCCGATATACGCCGCCAAACCTGATGTCGAGGCTACGCCGCACGGCGAGATCGATTTCGATTGGGTCGTCGATCAGAATACGATGCTCACCGTCAGCGTGGCGCCTCCAAATGTAGTCGCATTCGCAGGTACGTTTCCAGAAGCGCGTCTTGCGGGCAAGGAAGAGTGGGCAGGCGAACTTCCCCATTTCGTAGAGTGTTGTCTTAAGCGAATCAAGCAAATCGGGAAACTGTAATATATGGCCTCCCGAGCGGAGGGTTCGCTTGCTCGGTTTGCGGTGGAAAGCGGACGCTTCGGCCCTCGACTGTAAAGCCGAAACTCTTTGAGCCCAACAGAAACCTTGAGCTATCCGTGTTTGGCATCGGAGGGCTTGTCTGCGCGGAGGTACGGGATTTGGGCATTGCCGTTGCGCGACGGCATCCAACGGCCCGCCAACTCCATGGCTGGGGAGAAATATCCGAGGAAGCGGTGGCCAGTGCGGAACTTGATATTGAGTATGACAACCAACCTGAACGTCATGCCAACATAACCGGCTGGCCCGAAGATATAGAGGAACGAAAGCTGAAGCAGCAACTTTTAGCAAGCCGCGCGCATCCGGTGAAGTTTGATTCACCGATCCCGGTATAATTCCCGAACCGGTCGTTGTTTGTCATGGAGCGGATGATTGCGAAATTCGCTTTCCGGCGTTCGCTCCACTCCCCGCGCCGTTGGCGCGCATTCTCTGGGCTTGGCCTTGAAAACCCCTTGAAATTCGCCCCGGAACGGGGTAAGGCTCATCCGGAGCCGGAATTTCACGGCGAGGGGGGGGCGCTCATGGCGGGCGAGGCGAGGGAGTTGCGCAGAACCCCCCTGTATGAGAGGCACAGGGCCGCCGGCGCGAAGATGGCGCCGTTCGCGGGCTTCGAGATGCCCATCCAGTACACGGGCGTGATGGACGAGCACCACGCGGTGCGGCGGGCGGCCGGCCTGTTCGACGTGAGCCACATGGGCGAGTTCGAGGCGCGCGGCGCGGGGGCGGGCGCCTTTTTTCACAAAATGGTGACGAACGACGTTTTGAAGCTCGACCCCGGGCGCGTCCTCTACGCCGCCATGTGCAGGGACGAGGGCGGCATCGTGGACGACCTCACGGTGTATCGGCTCGAGGCGGATCGCTACATGGCCGTCGTGAACGCGGCGAACGTCGAGAAGGACTGGGAGTGGATGTCCTCCCGGCACGACGGCTCCTGCGAGTTCCGCGACGCGAGCGGGGAGACGGCGCTCCTCGCCCTCCAGGGCCCCGGGGCGGAGGCCATTCTGGCGAAAGTGATTCCGGGGGGCGGCGCGCTCGACGCCATCCCCTACTACGGGGCGCAGCGGCGGGAGGCGGCGGGCCTGGACGCGCTGGTCTCCCGCACGGGCTACACGGGAGAGGACGGCTTCGAGCTCTATTGCGCCCCGGAGGCCGCCCCCGCGCTCTGGGACGCGCTGCTCTCCGAGGGGCGCGGCGAGGGGCTGAAGCCCTGCGGCCTGGGCGCCCGGGACACCCTGCGCACCGAGATGAAGTTCGCCCTGTATGGAAACGACATCGACGAGACGACCAACCCGCTCGAGGCGGGCCTCGGCTGGGTGGTGAGGTTCAAGGCGGGCGACTTCATCGGCCGCGAGAGGCTGCTGGCGATAAGGGACGGGGGCGTCGGGAGAAAACTGGTTGGATTCGAGATGGCGGATCGTGGTATTCCTCGGCGCGGCGCGCCCATCCTGATCGCCGGGGAGGAGGCCGGCCGCGTCACGAGCGGAACGATGAGCCCCTCGCTTGGCAGGGCCATCGGCATGGGCTACGTTCCCGCCTCGAGCGCGGAGGAGGGCTCGGCGCTGGAAATCGACATCCGCGGCAGGGCGAGGCGGGCGCGGGTCGTGAAGACGCCTTTTTACAAAAAAGCCTGAGGGCGGAGGCTGCGCCCTCTCGAACGAAGCGACTCGGAATCGGCGTCATCCAAAAGGGAGGCATTCAGAAACATGGAACTACCGAGCGGCCTCAGATATTCCAGGGAGCACGAGTGGGTGAAGGTGGAGGGCGCGGTCGCGCTGATCGGCATCACGGACTTCGCCCAGGCGGAGCTGGGGGACGTGGTCTACGTCGAGCTGCCCGAAGTCGGCGCGGAGCTCGAGGCGAACGCCGCCTTCGGGGTGGTCGAGAGCGTCAAGGCGGTCTCGGACCTCTACGCGCCCGTCACGGGCGTGGTCGCCGAGGTGAACGCCGCGCTGGAGGATGAGCCCGAACTCGTGAACTCCGACCCCTATGAGGACGGCTGGATGATTCGGGTGGAGATGAAGGACGAATCGGAGCTGAACGATCTGCTGGACGCGGAGTCGTATCGCTCGTTCGTCGAAGAGGAAAGCGGCTAGCCCGGGGCGGCTTCTCCCGCGCCTCCGGCCGGGTTCTCCCGTCCGGGACGCGCCGGAGCGGCGGCCTCGCCCGAACCTCCCCGAAAAGCCGTCCGAATCGCCCTTGTGGAAGGCGCGTGCTCATGCCGGAATCCCGCCTGCCCTTTGACGCCCTTGAGAATCGCGGAGAGTTCATCCGCCGCCACATCGCCCCGGGCGACGATGATATCCGGGCGATGCTGGGAGCAATCGGCCTGGGCTCTCTCGACGAGCTGGTGGAGAAGGCCGTCCCCGCCTCCATCGCCTCGAAGGAGGAGCTGCGTCTCGCCCCGCCCAGAACAGAGCAGCAGGCGCTGGCCGACCTGCGCGCCTTCGCGGAGCGCAACCGGGTGTTCCGCTCCATGATCGGCATGGGCTATTCGGACTGCCACACGCCCACGGTCATCCTCCGCAACGTCCTGGAGAATCCGGGCTGGTACACGGCCTACACCCCCTACCAGCCGGAGATCTCGCAGGGGCGCATGGAGGCGCTCCTGAACTTCCAGACCATGGTGATGGACCTCACCGGCATGGAGATCGCCAACGCCTCCCTGCTCGACGAGGGCACGGCCGCCGCCGAGGCCATGACCATGGCGATGAACGTGAGCGGGAACGAGGGGCGCAAGTTCTTCGTCTCCGACGCGTGCCATCCCCAGACCATCGAGGTGGTGCGGACCAGGGCGGCGCCCCAGAACATCGAGGTGGTGGTGGGCGATCACCGCGAGGGCGCGCCGCCGGGGGACGCTTTCGGCGCGCTGCTCCAGTATCCCGCGACGAACGGGGAGATATTCGACTACGCCGACTTCGCGGGCGCGGCGCGCGAGACGGACGCCCTCGTCGTCGTGGCCGCCGACATCCTGAGCCTCGCGCTTCTCAAGCCGCCCGGCGAGTTCGGCGCCGACGTGGTCGTCGGAAACTCGCAGCGCTTCGGCGTCCCCCTGGGCTTCGGGGGGCCGCACGCCGCCTATCTGGCGACGCGGGAGCGATACAAGCGCGCCATGCCGGGCCGCATCGTCGGCGTGTCGATAGACGCGGAGGGCAGGCCCGCGCTCAGGCTCTCCCTCCAGACGCGCGAGCAGCACATACGCCGCGAGCGCGCCACGAGCAACATCTGCACGGCGCAGGTGCTGCTGGCCGTCATCGCGGGGATGTACGGCGTCTATCACGGCCCGGAGGGCGTCGAGAGAATCGCCCGCAGAACGCACCGGCTGGCCGCCGCGCTGGCGGAGGGCCTCAGGCGCATGGGCTTCTCCCCGGCGGCGGATTCGTTCTTCGACGCCGTGGCCGCGCGGGCGGGGGCGGGCGGCGCCTCGCGCGTCGTCGAGGAGGCGGCGCGGCGGGGGATCAACCTCAGACGGCTCGACGCGGACACGGTCGGCGTCGCCCTGGACGAGACGACCCGGCGCGGGGACGTCGAGGCGGTGTGGGAGGCGTTCGGCGGGGAGGCGGCGGCGCGGCTCTCGTTCGGGGAGGTCGAGGCGGCGGCCGGGGAGGCGATTCCGGAGTCTTTGCGGAGACGCTCGCCCTACATGACGCACCCGGTGTTTCACGCCTATCGCGCGGAGCACGAGATGCTGCGATACATCCACCGCCTCCAGGAGAAGGACGTCTCCCTCACGCGCTCGATGATTCCCCTGGGCTCCTGCACGATGAAGCTGAACGCCGCCACCGAGATGATTCCCGTGACCTGGCGGGAGTTTTCAGGGATTCATCCCTTCGCCCCGGACGCGCAGACGCGGGGGTATCGGGAGTTCATCGCCGACCTGGAGGCCATGCTGGCCGCCTGTACGGGCTTCGACGCCATTTCGATGCAGCCCAACTCGGGCGCGCAGGGCGAATACGCGGGGCTTCTGGTCATCCGCGAATACCACGCGCGGCGCGGCGAGGGCCATCGGAGCGTCTGCCTCATCCCCGGCTCCGCCCACGGCACGAACCCCGCCACCGCCGTGATGGCCGGCTTCGAGGTGGTGGTGGTCGATTGCGACGCGAGCGGAAACGTGGACATCGGCGACCTGCGGGCGAAGGCGGAAAAATTCTCCGCGAGGCTCGCCGCCCTGATGATCACCTATCCCTCGACGCACGGCGTCTTCGAGGAGGGCATCGTGGAGATTTGCGAGATCGTCCACGCGAACGGCGGCCAGGTCTATATGGACGGCGCGAACCTGAACGCGCTGGTCGGCGTGTGCAGGCCCGGCGCGTTCGGGCCGGACGTCTCCCACATGAACCTCCACAAGACGTTCTGCATCCCGCACGGCGGCGGCGGGCCCGGCATGGGCCCCATCGGCGTGGCGAAGCACCTCTCCCCCTATCTGCCCGGGCACCCGGTGGTTCCGGCGGCGGGGCCCGGGACGGGCGTCGGCGCGGTTTCCGCCGCCCCCTGGGGGAGCGCGGGGATTCTGCCCATCTCCTGGGCGTATATCGCCATGATGGGCGGCGAGGGCCTCCTCAAGGCGACGCAGACGGCGATTCTGAACGCGAACTACGTGGCCGCGAGGCTCGCGCCCCGCTACGAGGTTCTCTACAGGGGGGCGAACGGCATGGTGGCGCACGAGTGCATCATCGACATCCGGCCGCTGGAGGAGGCCTCGGGCGTGACGAGCGAGGACATCGCCAAGCGGCTGATGGACTACGGCTTCCACGCGCCCACCATGTCCTTCCCCGTGGCGGGCACCCTGATGATCGAGCCGACGGAGAGCGAATCGAAGGAGGAGCTGGATCGCTTCTGCGGCGCGATGCTCGACATCCGCGAGGACATTCGGGCGATTGCGGAGGGGCGGATGAGCCGCGGGGACAACCCCCTCAAGAACGCCCCGCACACGGCCGCGGACATAGCCTGCGGCGACTGGACGCATCCCTACCCGCGCGAGAAGGCGGTTTTTCCGCTGCCCTGGGTGCGGGCGGCGAAATACTGGCCTCCCGTGAAGCGGGTGAACAACCCCTACGGGGACAGGAATCTGGTATGCTCCTGTCCGCCTCTCGAAGCCTATGCCTGAGAATGGGACTCCGCGCTCCGAACCCCCGGAAATCTCCCGCGCGCGCTTTCTGAACACGGGCGCGGCGCCCGCCGCCTGGAACATGGCGGTGGACGAGGCGCTCTTCAAGCGGTGCCAGGCCCATCTGAGGAGCGGCCGCGCCCCCCGGAAGGTGCCCCTCGCCTTTCGCGTCTATGGGTGGTCGCCCCCGGCGATCTCCCTGGGGCGGGGCCAGGCCGCCGCGCGCGACGTTTTTCTGGAGCGCCTCGCCGGGGAGGGCATCGACCTCTGCCGAAGGCTCACCGGCGGGCGCGCGGTGCTGCACGACTGCGAACTGACGTATTCCGTCACCGGCCCCGAGGCGCTTCTGGGCGCGACGATAGAGGAAGCCTACCGGAGCGTCAGCGAGGGGCTGGCCGGGGGGCTGGCCTCCCTGGGGGCGCGGGTCGAGCTCTCTCCCCCGGGGGGGAGCGCCTACGCCTCGCAGGGCTCCTGCTTCGCGACGGCCTCCGTCTGGGAGATCGCGGTCGGCGGCCGGAAGATGGTGGGCAGCGCGCAGTGCAGGGAGGGCGGCGCGGTCCTGCAGCACGGCAGCGTCCTGCTCCGCTCCTCCGAGGAGCGTCTGGCGAGGCTTCTCAGGCCGAGGGGCGCCGGGGGCGGCCGCCCTTCCCGCGCTCACGCGGTGGGTCTCCGGGAGGTTCTGGGCGAGGAGGTCTCGTTCGGCGAGGTCGCGGGCGCCCTCAAGGCGGGCGTCGAGCGCGCCCTGGGCGTCCGGCTTCGGCCGGACGCGCTCTCCGAAGCCGAGCGCGCGGAGGCGCGGGAGACGGCCCGCGCGCGATACGAGAGCCGCGCGTGGACGCTGGCGCGGTGAGTCCTCGATCCGCCGCCCCGGAGCTTCGCCTCGTCTCTCCGCGAATGAAGCGCCTCCTTGACACGGCGGGCGGGGCGGTCTTATCGTCAGGGTTCTGGCGGGCGTAATTCAGGGGTAGAATGCCAGCTTCCCAAGCTGGACGTCGTGGGTTCGAATCCCATCGCCCGCTCCATTCACCGAACCGGGCGCAGACCCGGCGCGCCGCCCGCATTCGGGAATCCGCATCCATGACGGACCTCTCGATTCTCCACGGCCTCCCCCCGGACGAGAAGGTCGTGGAGCTTCACGCGCACTCGAGCGCGTCCGACGGTTCGGACGCCCCGGAGAAGGTCGCGCGAAGGGCGCGGCGCGCGGGAATCCGCGCCCTCTCGCTGACGGATCACGACACGCTCGCCGGCCTCGCCCGCGCGGACGCGGAGGCGGAGAAGCTGGGGATGGCGCTCATCCCCGGGGTGGAGCTCTCCTGCGCCCACGAGGGCCGGGTCGCGCACGTGCTCGCCCACTTCATCCGGCCGGACGCGCCGCGCCTCATGGAGCGGATGAAGTCCTACGCGGCGGCCAGGGTCGAGAGAATGAAGGAGATCATCGCCCGGCTCGCGCGCTGCGGCCTGCCCATAGACGGGGAGGACTTCTTCGCCGCCCACGCGGGCGCGCCGAGCGTCACGCGGGGGCAGCTGGCGGACTACATGCTCTCGAAGGGGCTGGCGGGCTCGCGCGCGGAGGTTTTCGAGAAGTACATCGGCGAGAGCGCCGTCGCCTACGTGGCGCTGGAGGCGCCCTCCCCCTTCGAGGCGATCGCCCTCGTTCACGAGGCCGGAGGCGCCGCCACCCTGGCGCATCCGGTATCGAGCGGGTGCGACGGCCTCATTCCCGCGCTGGCGGAGGCGGGCCTGGCGGGCCTCGAGGTGGAGCATCCCTCCCAGGATGCGGAGGCGCGCGCGCGCTACGGGAAGATGGCGAAAGAATGCGGGCTTCTGCGGGTGGGAGGCTCCGACTGCCACGGCGTCCGGCGCGGAAGCGAGAGGCTGGGGAAGTTCTCGCAGCCCCTGCGTCTGCTGTTCGCGCTGTCGGAGCGGGCGGAGGCGCGCCGGGCGGAATCGCGGGCGAGGGGATAGGGGAGCCGGGCGCGCCGGGCGTCCGCGAAATTTCACGGGAAACCCCATCATGGCGCTTCCGGATCAGTTCATACGCCGCTGGCGGCTTCTCCGCGTCCTGGAAGGCGGGGAATCCCTGACGAGGGCGGAGCTCCTCGCGCTCCTGAAGGAGGAATCGTCCCGGGGCGGCCATGAATGGAGCATGAGGACGCTTCAGCGCGACCTCTCGCATCTGATGGAGGCGGGCTTCCCGCTGGAGAGGTCGCGCGCGGGCCGGAAGATGCGGTATCGTCTCTCGCGGGCGTATGCGGATTCCGTCTCCGCGCCGTTTTCGCCCTCGCAGTGGGCCGCCCTGTATTACGCCCTCCGCCTGTTGCGGGATTTGCCGGGAAGCCCCCTGCGCGAGGAGTCGCTGGCCGCCAGCGTCGGCGGCGTCTTCGCCCGCCTGCGCGAATGCGTTCCCGAGGCCCTTCGCGCCTACGCGGAGGGAATCGAGCCGCGCTACGCGGGCGTCGTGGGCGCGCTCAGGGAGCATCGGCGGCGGCGCAGGGTGAGCGGCGTCCTGCTTCAGGCGATAGAGGAGGCGAGGCCCGCCCGCATCCTGGCGGAGCGGCCGGGAGAGGGGCGGAAGCGCTGGCGGAAGGTGGACCCCTATCTTCTGTGCTTTCACGGCGGACGCCATTATCTGCTGGCGCGCGAATCCGGCAGGGACGCCCTGGCGGCCTGGCGCCTGGAGGATATCGAAGGCGCCCGCCTCGCCGCCGGCGCCTTTCAGATGCCGCTCGAACTCGACCTGCGGGCGCTGCTGGTCGAGTGTCTGCGCGAAGGCGCGGACAGCGGCTTGAGCGTGAGGGTTCGATTCGGCGACAATGCGGCGGTTCACTCCGTCGCCGCCTTCATGGAGGAGGCGTTCGGCGAGGTGGAGCGGATTGAGGGCGCGGGCGCGCCGGGGCGCGACTTCATCGTGCGGGTGAGCGACGTCCGGGGCTTCCGGCGCTGGCTGATGGCCTTCGGCGCGGAGGCGGAGCTGCTCGCGCCGCCGGAGCTGCGCGAGGGCTTCGCCCGGGACCTGGCGGCGGCCCTTGGGAAATACCGCGGGGCGCGGCGCGGAAAAAAGACGCGCGGCGCGGCCTCGTGAAGGTCGAGGGAGGGCCTTGGCATGAGACTCAGAAGGGAGATGATAGAGCGGATTTCCCGCAAGATCGTCGAGAGGCTGGCTCGCCGCGAGCTGATCTCCGAGGATTCCGACCAGGAGGTTCTCAGAACCCGGATCGCCCACGTCATCGAGTCCGACCTGCTGGTGGAGGATCGCCTGAACGACGAGGTGAAGGACATCCTGCGCGACTTTCAGGACGAGATGGACAAGGGCAACGTGGACTACAGCCGGATGTTCACGATGGTGAAGACGAAGCTGGCGCGCGAGCGGAACCTGGTGCTCTAGCGGCGCGCGCGGGGGCTTCCTTCTTTCGATGAGGAGAGCGCGGCCATGAAGCTCAGCCGCGAGAAGATCAACCACCTGACGAATCTCGTCGTCAAGGACCTCGAGGCGTGCGAGGACGTGGACTTCCTCGTCGAGCCCCAGGAGCTGCGCATGAACGTGCTGCGCGCCATCAGCAACGAGCTCATCATCGACGACGAGATCGAGGAGGAGGTGCGAAGAATCCTGAGCACCTACTCCAGCAGGCTGGTGGAGGGGAGCCGGGACTGGGACGTCCTCTTCAACAAGCACTACGAGCAGGAGGCCAGGCGGCGCGGAATCTGACTCCGCCCGAGCGCCCTCCCCGCGAGATGCCCCCCGAGAGCGGAGGCCGCTGACGTGCGCCGGGTGGGCCTGACCGGGGGAATCGCCAGCGGAAAATCCACGGTGAGCCGGATGCTCGGGGAGCTGGGGGTTCCGGTGATCGACGCGGACTTGCTCGCGCGCGAGGCCGTCGCCCCGGGCTCGGCCGCGCTCGCGGCCATTGCCGAGGCGTTCGGGGAGGAGGTTCTCGCCGGGGAGGGGGGGCTGAACCGCGCCCGGCTCGGGGAGATCGTCTTCGCCGACCCCGGCAAGAGGAAAGTTCTGGAGGGGATCCTGCATCCCCTCATCATCGCCGAGCAGGACAGGCGGCTGGACGCGCTGGAGGCGGCCGGCGCCGCGCCGCTGGCGGTCGTGGACGCCGCCGTCATGATCGAGTCCGGCAGCTGGAGGCGCTTCGACGCCGTCGTGGTCGTCGCCTGCGAGGAGGCGCAGCAGATCAGCCGGCTGCGCCGCCGCGGCGGCCTGAGCGAGGAGGAGGCGAGGCGGCGCGTCGCCGCGCAGATGCCGCTGGCCGAGAAGGTGAAATACGCGGATCACGTCATCGACAACCGGGGTTCCGTGGCGGACGCCCGGAGGCAGGCGGAGGCGCTCCTGAAGTCCCTTCTGGAGGAAGCGGAATAAAAGGTGTTGACAAACGCGCCCGGACGCGTTACTTTCCGCGAGTGTTTGTCGGCTGACTCCGATGCGGCTTCATCATCGCCCCGAACCTCATGCGACATTCGACGCGCTTCGACTTGACGCTTCATGGGAATAAACGCATTCGTCCTGGGGAAGACAGCCATCCTCGCTGATGTTTCCGCTCGCGGCTTCGCGCGCGCGGCCGTCCTTCAGGGACGCCGAACGCGCGCTTCGCATCCGGCGCCGACCGCTCCCGAAAACGGAAAGTGAAGGAATTTCATCACGTCAACCTTACCGCTTGAGGCCAGGAGGAGAAGCCTCCCCGCGCAGGAGGCGGCGAACGGCGCGACCCAAGGGCGTCGTCCCGCGTCCCAGGCGGTGAAAAGGATCCCCCCAGGGAAGGAGAAGGAAATCATGGCGACGGGAACGAAGTCTCGAGGGCTGAATCTGGCGGAGCTGAAGAAGAAGACCATCGTGGAGCTCAACCAGATTCTCAGGGAGCTCGCCGTGGACGGCGCCGGCGGCCTCAAGAAGCAGGACATGATCTACAAGATCATCGAGGCGCAGTCCGAGAAGGACAGAAACGACGGCGGCGGAACCATCACCGGCGAGGGCGTGCTGGAAATCCTCCCGGACGGCTTCGGGTTCCTGCGCTCGCCGGCGTACAACTATCTGCCGGGGCCGGACGACATCTACGTCTCCCCCAGCCAGATTCGCCGCTTCGACCTGCGCACGGGCGACACGGTGAGCGGCGAGATTCGCCAGCCCAAGGAGGGAGAGCGGTATTTCGCCCTCCTCAAGGTCGAGAAGATCAACTTCGAGCCCCCCGAGGCGAGCAAGGACAAGGTGCTCTTCGACAACCTCACGCCGCTGTATCCCGACCGCAGGGTGGGGCTCGAAATCTCCGGGGAGGAGCTCGGCTCCCGCGTGCTCGACCTCATGACGCCCATCGGCTTCGGGCAGCGCGGCCTCATCGTCGCCGCCCCGAGGACGGGCAAGACGATGATGCTTCAGTCCATCGCCAAGAGCATCGCGACGAACCACCCCGACGCGCACCTGATCGTCCTGCTCATCGACGAGCGCCCCGAGGAGGTCACCGACATGGAGCGCTCCGTGCGCGGGGAGGTCATCAGCTCGACGTTCGACGAGCCGGCCTCCCGCCACGTCCAGGTGGCGGACATGGTGATCGAGAAGGCGAAGCGGCTCACCGAGCACAAGCAGGACGTCGTCATCCTGCTCGATTCCATCACGCGGCTGGCGCGCGCCCACAACACCATCATCTCGCCGAGCGGGAAGGTGCTCTCCGGCGGCGTGGACTCGAACGCCCTCCAGCGCCCGAAGCGCTTCTTCGGCGCGGCGCGCAACCTGGAGGAGGGCGGCAGCCTCACCATTCTCGCCACGGCGCTGGTCGAGACGGGCAGCCGCATGGACGACGTGATCTTCGAGGAGTTCAAGGGCACGGGCAACATGGAGGTGCACCTGGACAGGAAGCTCTCCGACAAGCGCGTGTTCCCCTCGGTGGACATCAACAAGTCCGGCACCCGCAAGGAGGAGCTGCTGCTCAGCCCGCAGGAGCTCAACCGCGTGTGGGTGCTGCGCAAGGTGCTCCAGCCCCTGGGGGTGGTGGATTCGATGGAGCTGCTGCTCGAGAAAATCCAGCAGACGAAGACGAACGAGGCTTTCCTCGCCTCCATGAACGCCTGAAGAGGCTTCCGCGGCGCCTCCCGGCTTTCCCCGCTTTCGGGTGGACAGGCGCGCCGGGTTTCGGTATAAAGCGCTTTCCTCGCGGCGGGGGCCGGCTTTTTCGCGGAGGCGCGTCCCTCCCGCCGTCTTTCGGTTTTTCGGAGCGGGAAGGCTTCCGGCGTCCCGGTATTTTGGAGTTTGCGGCTATGAGGACCGGGATTCACCCCGAACTGTTCGAGTGCCGCGTCTCCTGCAGCGGCTGCGGCGCGGAGTTCGCCACCTTCACCACGCGAAGCGAAATTCGCGTGGAGGTCTGCTCGCAGTGCCACCCCTTCTTCACCGGCAAGCAGGCGCGCATCGTGGACACCGAGGGCCGCGTGGAGAAGTTCATCCGCAAGTTCGAGGGCAAGGAGGCGCGGGTCTCGAAGCGCAAGAGAAAGCAGGCCGCCGCCGCGACCGAGCGGGCGGCGATGGAGGAGCGCGAGGCGCGCCTCGCCGCCGAGAAGGAGGCGGAGGAGAAGGCCCGCAGGGAAGAAGCGAGAAGGAAGCGCGCCGAGGAGCGCGCCGCCAGAAAGGCGGCTCAGGAGCGGGAGGAGGAAGCCGCGGGTGCTCCCGAAGCCGGGGCCGTCTCCCCTGAACCGGAAGCCGCGCCCGTTGCGGCGGAGACCCCGCCCGACCCGCCGCCCGCGCCTCAAGCCGCCGGGGAAGACGCCGGCGGCGCGTATGCGATGGTTGATGAGGAATTGAAAAAGATAGCGAAAGCAGGAAAAACGGCCTATTACAGCGATATCGCTCCCCTTGCTGGGTTAGCTCCGGACTCGAAGGAATTCAGGATTATCCTTACGAGGATTTCCCGAGATGAGCATAAGGCGGGCCGGCCCCTTTTGTCGGTGGTTGTTGTAGGAACAGACAAAGGGATTCCTGGACCGGGCTTTTTCACTCTCGCCAAAGAATTGGGGCTGATGCAAGGGGAAGATCAGAAAGCCTTTTTTGAGGAAGAGCTCAAGAAAGTCCACGAGCAATGGCGTTGAGCCCGCAAGTCCCGGGGGTTGCTGTTTTCCGCTAGCCATCGCCGCGCCGCTCCCTCCCCCCTCCGCCGGTTGGCTCCCATGTTCGAGAAAGTCGAACAAATCATCGAAAAGCACCGGACGCTGGAGCGGCTCCTTTCGGACCCGGCCCTCGTCCGGGATCGGAAGAAATTCGAGCGGACCGCGCGCGAGCACAAGGAGCTCACCCGCGTCGTCCAGGCCTATGAGGAGTGGCGCGGCTGCGGGGAGGCCATCGAGGAGGCGAAGGTGCTGCTCGATGACGCCGACCCGGAGGTGAGCGAGCTCGCCAGGGCGGAGCTCGAGGAGGCGGAAGCCGGGCGCGGGGAGGTGGAGCGGAGGCTGCGCCGGCTCCTGTTGCCCTCCGACCCGAACGACGAGAAGAACGTCATCCTCGAAGTCCGCGCGGGAACGGGCGGGCAGGAGGCCGCGCTCTTCGCCTCGGATCTGTATCGCATGTATGTCCGCTACGCCGAGCTCCAGGGCTGGAGGGTGGAGGAGCTCGGCAAGAGCGAGAGCGACCTGGGCGGCCTGAAGGAGGTCTCCGCCCTCATCAGGGGGGCAGGCGCCTACAGCCGCCTGCGCTTCGAGAGCGGCGCCCATCGGGTGCAGCGGGTGCCCGTCACCGAGACGCAGGGAAGAATCCACACCTCCGCCGCCACCGTGGCCGTCCTGCCCGAGGCGGACGAGGTCGCCCTCGACATCGGCGAGAAGGACCTCAAAATCGACGTCTATCGCTCCTCGGGTCCGGGCGGCCAGAGCGTGAACACGACGGATTCCGCCGTTCGCGTCACCCACGTGCCCACGGGCCTCGTGGTCACCTGCCAGGACGAGAAGAGCCAGCACAAGAACCGCGCCAAGGCCATGAAGATTCTCTCGGCGCACCTGCTGGACATGGAAATTCGCCGGCAGGCCAGCGAGCGCTCCGCGCGGCGAAAGAGCCTCGTGGGAAGCGGGGACAGGAGCGAGCGCATCCGCACCTACAACTTTCCCCAGGACAGGATTACCGATCACCGCATTGGCCTCACCCTGCACGGCCTTCCCGCCTTCATGGAGGGAGGAATCGACGAGATGGTCAGGCGGGTGATGGAGAGCCGGGAGGCGGAGCGTCTCGCCGAGCTCGAAGAGGGCCGCGAAGCCCCCGCCGCGCCATGACGCCCCCCGCTTCCGCGGCGCGAGGCGCATCGGAGGCGACGGCGGGCGCGCTCCTCTCCCGCCTGCGGGAGCGGCTCGCGGCGGCCGGTGCGGACGCCCCCGCGCTGGACGCGCGGCTCATCCTGGAGAGGGCGCTCGGCCGCCGCGGCGCGCACCTCCACGCCCATCCCGAAAAGGCGGTCTCCGCCTCCGCGCTCGCGCGTGCCGAGGCGCTGGCGCGCAGGAGAATCGCCCGCGAGCCGATGGCCTACATCGCCGGCGAGAAGGAGTTCTGGTCGATGCCCTTTCTCGTCTCGCCGGACGCGCTGATTCCCCGGCCGGAGTCGGAGCTGCTCGTCGAGCGCGCGCGGGCGGCGCTGAGAGGCAAGCGGACGCCGCGCGCGCTCGACCTCGGCGCGGGAAGCGGCGCGGTGGGGCTGGCGATCGCGCGCGAGCTGCCGGGCGCCTCGGTCTTCCTGCTCGACGTCTGCCCGAAGGCGCTCGGGCTGGCGGGGCGGAACGCGCGCAGGCTCGGCCTGGCGGGACGGACGAGGCTTCTGGCCTCCGATTTGTTCGGCGGCCTGGCCGGAGGGCGCGGCCCCGCCCGGGGCGCGCGGTTCGACCTCATCGCGTCGAACCCGCCCTACGTGCGAACGGGCGAGCTGGAGAGGCTGCCGCCCGAGATTTCCTCCTTCGAGCCGCGCCTCGCCCTGGACGGCGGCGCGGACGGGATGCGCCTCATCCGGCGAATCATCGAGGAGGCGCCCGCGCGTCTGGCGCGCGGGGGCTTCCTCCTGGTGGAGATGGCGCCGGATCAGATGGCGGAGGCGGTGGATTTGTCCGCGGAACGGGGGGATTATTCCGGGGCGGCGCGCCGCCGGGACCTCGCCGGGCGCGAGAGGGTTCTCGAACTTCAGAGGGCGTGAGCGGTGGAGCAGCTTCGGATTCGGGGGGGCAGGCCGCTTCGGGGGGAGACCGGGGCGTCCGGCTCGAAGAACGCTTCCCTGCCGATGCTGGCCGCGGCGCTTCTGGCCGGGGGCGTGAGCCGCGCGCGGCGGATTCCCGAGCTGAGCGACACGAACACCATTCTGCGGCTTCTGGCGGAGTTCGGGGTCGAGACGCGGCGGGAGGCGCCCGGCCGCGTCCGCCTGGACGCCTCGAACGTCACCGGCGGCGTCGCGCCCTACGAGCTGGTGCAGCCGATGCGCGCCTCCATCCTGGTGCTGGGGCCGCTGCTCGCGCGCTTCGGCCGCGCCCGCGTCTCCCTGCCGGGCGGCTGCGCCATCGGGGCGCGGCCCATCGATCAGCACCTGAAGGGGCTGCGCGCGATGGGGGCGGAGGTCGGCGTGGAGCGCGGCTACATCCAGGCCAGCGCGCGGAAGCTCAGGGGGGCGCGCATCGCCTTCGACCTCGCGACGGTGACGGGGACGATGAACCTGATGATGGCGGCCGCTCTGGCGAAGGGCGTCACCGTTCTCGAGAACGCCGCGCTCGAGCCGGAGGTTTCGACCCTCGCGGACCTGCTGAACGGCATGGGCGCGCGGGTGAGCGGGGCGGGCGCGCCCGTCATCGAAATCGAGGGGGTGGACGCGCTCGGGGGATACGACGCGGCGGCGCCTCCGGACCGCATCGAGACGGGCACCCTGATGATCGCGGCGGCCATCACGGGAGGCTCGCTCAAAATCGCGGACTGCGAGCCGGCGCAGGTGCGCGCCCTCACGCGCAAGCTCGCCGAGGCCGGCGTGGAGGTTTCGGAGGGGGAGGACTGGGTGCGCGCGCGCGGCGCGGGCGCGGCGGCGCCCGTGAGCGTCAAGACGGCGCCCTATCCGGGATTTCCCACGGATCTCCAGGCGCAGTTCATGGCGCTGATGACGCTGGCGCGGGGAAGCTCCGTGATCACGGAGACCATTTTCGAGAACCGCTTCATGCACGCCGCCGAGCTTTCGAGGATGAACGCGCGGATTCACCTCGACGGCCGGACGGCGCGCGTCGAGGGCGTGGAGCGCCTCGCCGGCGCTTCGGTGATGGCGACCGACCTGCGGGCGAGCGCCTCGCTCGTCCTGGCGGGCCTGGCGGCGCAGGGGGAGACCATCGTCCGCGGGGTGGGGCACATCGACAGGGGATACCAGTGCCTCGAGGAGAAGCTGCGGAGCCTCGGCGCGGACATCGAGCGCGAATCGGAGCCGCGATGAAGGAGAGCCGCGGGAGGGAACTGACGATCGCCCTGCCCAAGGGGAGAATCTTCGGCGAGGCCGCGGCGCGTCTGGCGAAGGCGGGGATGCTCTCGGCGCCGGTTTCGGAGAAATCCCGAAAACTCATCCTCCGCGACGCGAAGACGGGCGTCCGCGTCCTCATTCTGAGGAATCACGACGTGCCCATCTACGTGGAGCGCGGCGCCGCCGATTTGGGAATCATCGGCCGCGACGTGCTGCTCGAGCAGGGCAGGGACGTCTATGAGCCTCTGGATTTGAAGATGGCGCCGTGCCGCCTCATGGTCGCGGCGCCGGAGGGGGTGGAATGGCGCGACCTCGCCGGACGCGCCTCGCTGCGCGTGGCGACGAAGTTTCCGGTCATCACGGCCGGGTTTTTCGAGCGCATGGGGGTTCAGGCGCGCGTCGTCCGCCTCTACGGAAACGTGGAGATCGCCCCCGCCCTGGGGGTGGCGGACGCGGTCGTGGACCTGGTGGACACCGGCGGAACGCTGCGGGCGAACGGCCTGGCGCCGGTTCGGGAGATTTTCAGCGCGACGGCGCGGCTCATCGCCAACCGCGCGAGCCTCAAGACGAACTACGAGAAGGTGAGCGAGGCGATAGAGCGGTTCCGGCGGGCGATTCCCGCCGCCGGCGGCAGCCGCGCCCGGCGGGGCGCCGGCCCCTCGCCCCGGAGGAAAAAGGCGTGAGTCGCCGGGAGACGGCGGGGGGCGGCGGCGCGCGCGTCTCCTTGGGCGGCGCCCGCGCGAGGAGAAGGCGTGCGGCGCGTTAGGTGCGGCCAGGAGAATTTCGACGCCGAGATCGAGCGGCTCTCCCGGAGCGGGGCGGACGCGCTCTCGGACGCGGAGCCGGCCGTCCGCGCGATCGTCGAGCGCGTGCGCGAGGGCGGCGACGCCGCCCTCATCGAGTTGACGCGCGAGCTGGACGGCGTCTCCCTGGAGGAGGCGGGATTCTGGGTCGGCGAGGAGGAGATGGCGCGGGCGGCCGCGGCGCTGCCGCCGGAGACGCTCGACGCCCTCGAGCTCGCCGCCGGGCGGATTCGCGCGTTTCACGAAGCCCAGGTTCCGCGGAGAATCACGCTGGAGCCCGCCTCCGGCGAGCGGCTCTCCCTCATCCCCGCCCCGCTCGCGCGCGTGGGACTGTACGCGCCGGGGGGGACGGCGGCCTATCCCTCCACCGTGCTGATGAACGCGATTCCCGCGCGCGCCGCGGGCGTGGAGGAGCTGGTTCTGTGCGTCCCGCCGGGGGCGGACGGACGGGTTCCCGACGCCGCGCTGGCGGCGGCCTCCCTGGCGGGTCTCTCGCGCGTCGCGCGCGTGGGCGGGGCGCAGGCGGTCGCCGCCATGGCCTACGGAACCGAGAGCGTCCCCCGGGTGGACAAGATCGCGGGGCCGGGCGGCGTCCATGTCGCCGCCGCCAAGCGCGTCGTTCGCGGGGAGGTGGAAATCGACAAGGAGGCGGGACCGAGCGAGGTGGTCGTCCTGCTGGACGATCCCGCGCTCGCGGAGTGGGCGGCGGCGGACCTCCTCGCCCAGGCCGAGCACGACGCGCGCGCCATGGCGGTGGGCGTCTGCGTGGGAGAGGCGGCGGCGGACGCCCTGCTCCGGGAGGTGGAGCGCCAGCTGCGCCTCATGGGGAGGCGCGAGGCGGCCTCCCGCGCGCTCGGGAGCCGGGGCGCCGTCATCGAGGCGCGCTCGCGCGAGGAGGCGCTGGAGGCGGCGGAGAGGCTCGCGCCCGAGCATCTGGAGATACTGCTGGAGGACGCAGAGGAGGCCGCCGCCGGGGTTCGCCGCGCCGGCGCCGTGTTCTGCGGGCCGTGGAGTCCCGCGGCCCTGGGCGACTACCTCGCCGGCCCGAACCACGTACTTCCCACCGGCGGCGCGGCGCGCTTCGCCTCTCCGCTGGGGGTCCATGACTTCATCAAATGGCGGAGCGAGGCGCGCTTCGACGCGGCCGCCGCCGCCCGGCTCGCCGCGCCCGCGGCGCGGCTCGCCGATCTCGAGGGCCTGCCCGCCCACGCGCGCGCCCTGCGCCTGCGGCTCGCCGCGCCCCGCGGGGACGCTGGCGGGGCGGGAGCGGATCAAGCATAATCGGCGGCGCCGGAATCGTCCGCCCCATCCGCCGGGAGAGAGAAGGTGGCCTCGGAACCCAGGCCCAGACGCGCGCGCGCGAGCCGCAGGACGAAGGAGACCGACTTCTCCGTCTCGGTGAACCTCGACGGCGCGGGCGAGGCGAAAATCGACACGGGAATCGGCTTTTTCGACCACATGCTCGCCCAGATCGCCCGCCACGCGCTGGTGGACGTCTCCGTTCGGGGCAGGGGCGACCTCGAGGTGGACGCCCACCACACGGTGGAGGACGTGGGCATCCTCTTCGGCCAGGCGCTGTCGAAGGCGCTGGGCGACCGGGCGGGCATCGTCCGCTACGCCGACGCGCGCCTGCCCATGATGGACGCCCTCGTTCAGGTGGCGGCGGATTTCGGCGGCAGGGGAAACCTCGTGTTCCGGGGAACGTTTCCCGAGGCGCGAATCGGCGGCTTCGACGCCGCCCTCGCGCGCGAGTTCTTCTGGTCGGCGGCTACGCACGGCGGCATAGACCTCCACGTCGAGGTCCGCTACGGGGAGAACAGCCACCACATGGTGGAGGCCGTCTTCAAGGGCTTCGCGCGCGCGTTGCGGGCGGGGGTCGCCCTCGACCCCCGGGGCGCGGGGATTCCCAGCACGAAGGGCGTTTTGTAGAAAAAAAATTCTTTCGGGACTCACCGGCATGGCGGGAGGAGAATGGGCGGCGAAATCGTCGTGATCGACTACGGCATGGGCAACGTCCTGAGCGTGGGGAACGCCTTGCGGAAAATCGGCGCCGAGGCGGCGCTGAGCGCCGATCCGGCGGACATCGAGCGGGCGCGGGGCGTCATCCTGCCCGGGGTGGGCGGCTTCCCCGACTGCATGGGCGCCCTGGAGGCGGCCGGCCTCACCGACCCCCTGCGCCGCGCCATCGGGCGGGGCGTCCCCTATCTGGGAATATGCCTCGGCCTCCAGATTCTCTTCGAGGAGAGCGAGGAGTTCGGCGCTACGCCGGGCCTGGGGCTGCTGCCCGGGCGCGTGCGGCGCTTTCCCGAAGGGATGACGGAAAACGGCGGCGCGCCGCCCCTCAAGGTTCCCCACATGGGCTGGAACCGGCCCCGGCTTCACGGCTCCTCCCCGCTGCTGGAGGACGTGCCGCCGGGGGCGCGCTTCTACTTCGCGCACTCCTACTACGCGGAGCCCTCCGGGGCCGCGCGCCCCTGGATCGCGGCGACCTGCGAGTTCGGCGTTCCCTTCATCGCCAGCGTCCGCAAGGGCAGCCTCTTCGCCACCCAGTTCCACCCAGAGAAAAGCGGCGCGCCCGGCCTGGGGGTCTTGAGGAAGTTCGCCGACATCTGCCGCGCGGGCGCGAAAGGTTTTTCGCCTTCGTAGGGGCGGTTCGGGAACCGCCCGTTTTGCAAGAAGGATTCGCATCGGAGGCGGCGGGTGGTTCACGGACGACCCCTACGGAAGATTTTTCGCGCCTCGGCGGGATATGAACCCGGCGCGGACAACCCCCTATGGTTGTCCCTACGATCGGCATTACGACCCGGAACGGGGCGCATGAATGGAAGCGCTCTCGCTCTTCACCTGGCAAACCGTCGCCGCCCTCGCCCGTAGGGGACGCATTCATGCGTTCCGCGCCGTTCCCGTTGACGGCGATGCGGGCGGGTTCACGCGCCGCCCGATTTGGAATGGCGGCCGTCAAAAGGGGCCGTAGGGACAACCCTCTGTGGTTGTCCCCGGCTGCCGTCCCCCTTTTCGCCGTCCCTCTCCTGGATTCCGGCCTTCGCCGGAACGACGGCGGGAGTGGAGGTTTTCACGTTTCCGCGAGGGCGGCGCCGAAAGGACGCGCCGCCGGGGGGAGCGCGGCCGCCGGGGGGAGCTTTTCGCGCGCGTTTGCAATAAAATCCGTTTGGGTTTAAGGAGAGGCGCGGGCGGAGGCGAGGCTCATTCATCTGCGGGGGCGGCGGTGCTTCTCATTCCGGCGGTCGATCTCAGGGGCGGCAGGTGCGTGCGGCTCGTCCAGGGCCGAAAAGAGCGCGAAATCGTCTATGACGGCGACCCGGCGGCGTGGGCCTCGCGCTGGGCGGAGCAGGGGGCGCGGCGGCTGCACCTCATCGACCTGGACGGCGCCTTCGGCGGCGCGCCCGCCCACCTGGACGTTCTGGCGCGGGTGGCGGCGGCGGTGGACGCGCCCGTGGAATTCGGCGGCGGCGTGAGGTCGGAGGAATCGCTCGCGGCCGTCCTGGAGGCGGGGGCGCGCTTCGTCATCCTGGGAACCAGCGCGCTCAGGGCGCCGGAGTTTCTCGAATCCGCTGCCCGCGCCCATCCCGGACGAATCCTCCTGGGCGTCGACGCCAGGGACGGGCGGGTGCGAATCGCGGGCTGGGAGGAGGGGAACTCGATCGCCCCCGAGGCTCTGGCGCGCCGCTTCGCCGACCTTCCCCTGGCGGGCGTCGTCTTCACCGACATCAGGCGCGACGGCGCGCTGGAGGGCTTCGACCCCGCCCCCGCCGCCGCCCTCGCCGAGGCGTGCGGCCTGCCCGTCATCGCGGCGGGCGGGGTGAGCCGGCTCGAGGACGTGGAGAAGCTGATTCCCCTGGAGGAGAAGGGCGTCGTGGGCGCGGTCGTGGGGCGCGCCCTGTATGAGGGGACGCTGGACTTCGCCCGCGCGATGGAGATGCTCTCTTGCTAGCCAGGCGCGTCATCCCCTGCCTCGACGTGAAGGAGGGCCGGGTGGTGAAGGGGGTCAACTTCGAGGGGCTGCGCGACGCGGGCGACCCCGTGGAGTGCGCCGCCCACTACGACGAGATGGGGGCGGATGAAATCTGCTTTCTCGACATCACCGCCTCGAAGGAGAAGCGCGGCGCCCTGCTCGACGTGGTGCGCCGGACGGCCGAGCGGGTGTTCGTGCCGCTCACGGTGGGCGGCGGCGTGCGCGAGGAGGACGACGTGCGCGACCTGCTGCGGGCGGGGGCGGACAAGGTGAGCATCAACAGCGCGGCGCTCCGGGACCCGGAGGCGCTCAGGCGCTCGGCGGAGCGCTACGGGAGCTCCACCATCGTGTGCGCCATCGACGCCAAGCGCGTCCGCGGCGACCCGCCCGCGTGGGAGGCGTTCACGCACGGGGGCTCGCGCCCCACGGGCCGCGACGCCGTGGCCTGGGCGGAGGAGGCGTGCGCGCTGGGCGCGGGCGAGATTCTCCTGACCAGCATGGACAGGGACGGCACCCGGGACGGATACGACCTCGCGCTCACGCGCGCCGTCGCGGAGCGCGTGGGCGCGCCCGTCATCGCCTCGGGCGGGGTGGGCGGCCTGGAGCATCTATACGAGGGGCTGGCCGAGGGCCGCGCCGACGCCGTTCTGGCCGCCTCCATCTTTCACTTCGGCGACTACTCGGTCGCGGAGGCGAAAGCCTACCTGCGCGAGCGCGGCGTGGAGGTGCGGCTGTGAGCGGCGCGGACTTGCCCGAGGTGAAATGGAGCGCGGAGGGCCTGGCCCCCGCGATTTGCCAGGACGCGCGCACGGGGCAGGTTCTCGCCCTCGCCTGGGTGAACGAGGAGGCGCTGCGCCTCACGCTGGAGAAGGGGACGGTCCACTTCTGGTCGCGCTCGCGCGCCGCGCTCTGGCACAAGGGCGAAACCTCGGGAAACTATCTGCGCCTCGTCTCGGCGCGGCTCGACTGCGACGCGGACGCGCTGGTGTTCCTCGTGGAGCCCGACGGTCCGGCCTGCCACACGAACCGGATGTCGTGCTTCTTCAACGAAATTCCCGCGCCCGCGCGCGAGGGGAGCGGGGCGGAGCCGTCCTTCGACCAGAACCTGCTCGAGGCGATCTACCGGCTCATCCTGGAGCGGAAAAGCGAGGGCGACGCGGACGCGAGCTACGTGGCGCGCCTGTTCGCCGGGGGCGAGGACAGGATTTTGAAGAAGATAGGCGAGGAGGCCACCGAGGTCGTCATGGCCATGAAGAACGACGACGCGGACGAGATCGTGAGCGAGATGGCGGATTTGTGGTTTCACTCCCTGGTGGGGCTGGCCGCGCGCGACGCGCCGCCCGGCCGGGTTTTCGCGGAACTCGCCCGCCGGTTCGGGCGGGGGGGCAGGCCCGAATCGGAGAGATAGGCGCCGCCGCGCCGGGAATCCGGGGAGGCGGCGGATCGCGCCGATGTTTCATTTTTTTCATTATATTTGACAATTTCGCCCCCGCTTCCTATATTGGCGACTGGCGGCGGGAGAGACGCTCCGCCGCGTGGCGCGGCGTCGGAAGCCGTTGAATATCAATGAAATGCGGGATGGGGCGGCTCATCCCCCTTGTTTTGTCCACCGCCGTTCGCTTTCGGGATCATCCGGCAGGCGCGGCCGGCCCGAAAGACGCCGGATGGCCATTTCGCCCGGTCGGCGTTACCGACGGATTCCAGAGAGGTTTTTCGAGAAAACGCCGCCCCGCTTCGAGGCCTGGCGCTTTCGGACGGCGCGCGGAAAGCGCGGCGCCTTCGCAATCGTGAAATCGCATATCCTTGGAAGACGCTTGATGGATAGCCGCACCCTGCGAGGCATCGAGTTTCCGGAAGCCCTGAAGCTGCTGGCGGCGCGCTGCGTCTCCGCTTCGGGCGCGGCCCGCGCCGCCCGCCTCGCGCCGGCCGCCGCGTCCGCCGACGTGGACGCCCTGCTGGATGAGACGGACGAGGCGACCGCGCTTTCGGGGGCGGGCGAGTCCCCGCCGCTCCGCGCCTTCGACGATCCGGCGGAATGGCTGGAGGATATCAGACGCCGGGGCGGAAGCCTCGAGGGCGAGAAGTTCCTCTCGATTCTCTCGCTGCTGGACCTCGCCTCGGACGTCCGCCGCTTCCTGGAGGAGCGCGCGGGGCGGACGCCGGGGCTCGCGGGGCTGCTTCGGGGGGCGGACCTGCTGCGTCCCCTGGCCGCGCGCGTCAGGCGGACGTTCGACGAGCGCGGCGAGGCGCGCGACGAGGCGAGCGCGGAGCTGCGGGAGGCCAGGGCGAAGCAGCGCGCGCTCAGGGGCGAGATGCGGCGCCTGCTGGATCGCGTCATGGCCGCCCACCCCGAGGCGATCCGGGAAAGCCTGATCGTCCAGCGGCGCGAGCGGTACGTGATTCCCGCCCGGACGGCGTTCCGGCGCTTCTTCGAGGGCGTGATTCAGGATCGTTCGGCGAGCGGGGAGACGCTGTTCGTGGAGCCGCTCCCGGCGGTGCCCGTCAACAACGCCATCGTCTGCGCGCGCGAGGCCGAGCGCGCGGAAGTAGAGAGAATTCTGCGCGAGCTGACCGCCGCGGCGATGGAGGCGCGCGGGGCGCTCGCGCGTCTGGTCGAGCGTCTGGCGCGGCTCGACTTGATCTGCGCGAAGGCGCGCCTGGGGCGCGATTGGCGCGGCGCCCGCGCGGGGGCGAGCGCGGACGGGCGCCTCCGTCTGAAGGACGCGCGGCATCCGCTTCTGGCGGCGGGCGCCGTGGCGGCGGAGCGGGTGGTGCCCATCGACCTCGAGGTGGGCGGGGCGGGCGTCCGCCAGCTCATCATCACGGGCCCCAACACGGGCGGAAAGACCGTGGCGCTCAAGACGGCGGGGCTTTGCGTGGCGCTTCACCAGTGCGGGGTTCCCATACCGGCCGCGCCCGACAGCGCGCTTCCCCTCGTCAGGACGCTGTTCGCCGACATCGGCGACGAGCAGGACATTCACCAGAACCTGAGCACCTTCTCGGGCCACGCGGCGCGCGTGTCGCGCGCGGCGCGGGAGGCGGGCGAGGGGACGCTCGCGCTGCTGGACGAGCTGGGCTCCGGCACCGACCCGGCGGAGGGCTCCGCCATCGGGGTCGCCGTGCTGGAGCATCTGGCGGCCAGCGGCGCCCTCTGCATCGCCACGACGCACCACGACGCGCTCAAGCATTACGCCTATGCGTCCCCGCGCGCGGAGAACGCCTCCGTGGAGTTCGACCCCGAGGACCTCTCGCCCACCTACCGGATCCGCATGGGCGCGTCGGGCCCCAGCAACGCCGTGTCGGTGGCGAGGAAGATGGGGTTGCCCGCGTCGGTGCTGGCGCGCGCGGAGGCGCTGCTGCGGCAGGGCCCCGTCGAGGCGGATCGGCTGATGGCGAATCTCTCCGCCCGGGAGCGCGACATCGCCGGGAAGGAGGCCGCGCTGGCGGCCAGGCGGGCGGAGGTCGAAAAAGACGGGGCGGCCCTGGAGCGCCGGATAACCGAGGAGGCGCGCCAGAGGAGCGAGGAGGCGGCCCGCTTCCTCAAGGAGCTTCGGCGCGAGGCCGACCGCCTCCTGGAAGAGATGCGCGGGGCGCGCGAGGCGGAGGAGGCCAGGAGAGTCGCGCGCGAGCGCATCCGCGGGATGGGCGCGAGAATCGCGGAGGCGCTCCCCGCGCCCCCGGAGGCGGCGGCGCGTCCGCCCGCTTTCTGCCGCGTGGGCGACAGGGTGCGCGTTCCGCTCATGAACTGCGTCGGCGAGGTGTTCGCCCTGCACGGGGAGGACGAGCTGACGGTGGCGGTGAACGGAAAATCCCTGCGCCTCGCCCGCGGCGCGGTGGAGGCGCTTGACGGGGCGCCGGGACCTTCTCCCCGGGAGGGGACGGTGACGCGCGAGATCTCCGCGAGAGAGGACGGCTTCTCGCCCGAGCTTCAGCTGCGCGGCGAACGCGCCGAGCGCGCGATAGAGATGCTGGAGAAATACCTGGACGACGCCGCGCTCGTGGGCGTCGCCTCGGTTCGCATCGTTCACGGCAAGGGCGAGGGGGTGCTCTCCCAAGTCGTCGCGGAGCGCCTGCGGGAGCACGTCCTGGTGTCGAGGTTCGGCCCCGCCAGGCCCGAGGAGGGCGGCTGGGGGGTCACCCACGTGGAGCTGGCGCTTCGCTGACGCTGATGATTCGCTTTCCTTGAGGGGGGCGGCATGGGCCGCGTGCCGGACGAGGTGGTGGACAGGATACGGGACGGCGCTCCGATAGAGAGCGTCATCGGCGAGTTCGTGCGCCTCCAGAAGGCGGGCGCGAACTTCAGGGGGCTTTGTCCGTTCCACGACGAGAAGACGCCCTCCTTCAACGTGAACCCGCGCATGGGCATCTACAAGTGCTTCGGGTGCGGGGCGGGGGGCAACGTCTTTCAGTTTCTCATGCGGCACGAGGGCATGACCTTCCCGGAGGCGCTGGCGCACCTGGCGAAGCGCCAGGGGATAGACCTCTCCCGCTACGAGGAGCCTTCGGGGAGAGGCCCGCGAAAGCCGGACGCGCGGCGGGAGACGGCGGTGCTCAACCGGCTGGCGGCCGATTTCTTCCGCGCCGCGCTCGGGAGCGGCGCGGGCGAGCGGGGCCGGCGGTATCTGGCCGAGCGCGGCGTCTCCGGGGAGGCCGTCGAGAGGTTTCAGATCGGGTATGCGCCGCCGCGCTGGGACGCCCTCATCAAGGGGGCGGGGCGCAGGGGGGCGTCTCCCGATGCGCTGGCGGAGGCGGGCCTCGCGGCGCGCCGCGAGGAGGGCAATGGGTTTTACGACCGCTTCCGGGACAGAATCATGTTTCCCATCCGGGGCCACGAGGGGGAAATCGTGGGCTTCGGGGGGCGCTCGCTGCCCGACGCCGATTCGCGCCACGCGACCGCGAAATACCTGAACTCGCCGGATACGCCGCTCTTCCGGAAGGGAAGGGTCCTCTACGGCTTCCACGAGGGCGGGGAGGCCATCCGCGAGAAGAAGCGCGCCCTGGTGACGGAAGGATATTTCGACGTCATCTCGCTCTGGATGCGCGGCTTTCGGGAGTCCGTCGCGCCCCTGGGCACCGCGCTGACCTCCGAGCACGTGAGAAGCCTGCGGGCGCGCGCGGAGGAGCTCGTGTTCGTCTTCGATCCGGACGAGGCGGGCCTCGCCGCCTCGCGGCGCGCGGGCGCCATGGCGGGGCGGATGCTGGGCCTCGCGGGCGCGCCCGGCCGTCTCGTGGCGAGCGACCTCCTGCGCAGGGACTTCATCGACCGCGACGGGGCGGGCGCCGTGCGCCTCAAGGTGGTGAGCCTGCCCGAGGGGCGCGACGTGGACGCCTTCCTGCGTGAGAGCGGGGCGGAGGCCTTCGAGCGGCTTCTCGCCTCCGCCGAGGGCATTCTCGAAAACACGGTGCGGACGGCGCTGGCGGGCGTCTCTGCGGGGGCGCCCCAGGCGGAGAAGATCGAGGCGGCGCGGCGGCTTCTGCCCATCCTCGGCGCCTGCCACCGCAGCGTGCAGGATCAGTATCTCGCCCTGCTGGAGGATCAACTCGGGATTCCCTACCCCACGCTGGCCTCCATGGTGCGGCGGATGCTCGCGGAAGAGGCCCGGGAGGGGCGGCCCCGCAGGGAGGAGGAGCGGGTGGACCTGCTGGGCGGCGGCGTCAAGCGTCCCAGGTTCGAGCTGGACGCCCTCCAGCTTCTGCTCATGCGCCCGGAGCTGGCCTCCGAAGTGCCCGAGGGGCTCCTGACCGACCCCGTGGTGAGCGAGGTCGTCTCCCTCATGAAGTCCCCGGGCGCGGGTTCGCCCGCGGCGGCCGCCCTGGCGGACAGGCTCGAAAGCCCGGCCGCGCGCGCGCTCGTGGCGGAGCTCGCCGTCGCGGAGGTCGAGCCCGAGGACGTGGAGGCGGAGCTGGCCGACTGCGTGGAGAGGCTGACGGATCGCCGCCGGCGAAGGCGGGAGGAGGAGCTGCTGCGGGTCATCGAGCGAACGCGCCGGGAGGAGGGGGCGGACTCCCCCAGACTCCGGGAGCTTCTGGAGCGAAAGAACGCGCTTCTGCGCGAGCGGCAGCGGGCCGCCGCGCCGCGCTGAGGCGCTTTGGCGCGACCGGGATTTTCACGGATTCAGACGACTGCCTGGCGAGAGGAAAGGAGCGGAACATTGGCGCAAGCGATGCAGACGAAGAAAAAGAAGAATGCCGATGACGTGAAGAACCTGATCGACCTCGGCAAGGAGAAGGGCTTCCTCACCTACGAGGAGGTCAACGACGTTCTGCCGCCGGACGTCACCTCGCCCGAGGTGATCGACGACATCATGGTGCTCTTCAACGACATGGACGTCGAGATTCTCGACAGCGAGTCGGCGGAGAAGCGCGCCGCCAAGAAGAAGGTCGAGGCGGCGAGTCCGGCGAAGGCGGGCGCGGAGACGACCAGCTCCTTCGACGACGCGACCTACGGGAAGACCGACGACCCCATGCGCATGTATCTGCGCGAGATGGGGCAGATTCCCCTCCTGACCAGGGAGGGCGAGATCGCCATCGCCAAGCGGATAGAGGAGGGGCAGTTCGAGGTGTGCCAGGCGGCGGTGAGCACGCGCGTGGCGATCAACGCCGTTCTGGAGCTGACCGATCAGCTCAGGAAGGACGAGCTCAGCGTGACCGATCTCGTCGTCGTCACTAGCGAGGCGGCCTCGGACGACGAGGAGAAGGAAAAGCCCGCCTACGAGGAGGACAAGCGGCGCGTCCTCAAGCTCGTGAGCAGGCTCAAGACGCAGCTTCGCGCCCTGGAGAAGAAGAAGGCGGCGGGCGACAAGCCGGCCTCCCTCCAGCGGACGCACGACAAGGTGGCCTCCTGCATCCGCGAGATGAACCTGCGGCCCGAGCGCGTGGACAGCATCGCCGAGCGCGTGAAGTCCTACGTGGAGTCGATGCGCGGGCATCAGGAGGAGATCGGGCGGTATCTCGACGCGGTGGGGATGGACGAGGCGCAGCTGCGCGCCGCGCTTCGGGAGGCCGCGAAGTCGAAGGGAAAGAAGGGCTCCGCCATCCTCAGCGCCGGCGGGAAGCCCGTCTCCGTCATCGTTCTCGCCGAGTATGATCGCCGCATCAAGAACGTGCGCCGCCGCATCCGCGCGACGGAGAAGGAGGCGGGCGCCTCCCGCGCGGAGCTCGAGAATTCGCTCAGGATGATTCGCCGCGGCCGCCGCAAGGATCGCCAGGCGAAGAAGGAGCTCGCCGAGGCGAACCTGCGCCTCGTCGTGAGCATCGCCAAGAAATACACGAACCGCGGCCTCCAGTTCCTCGATCTGATTCAGGAGGGCAACATCGGCCTGATGAAGGCGGTGGACAAGTTTGAATACAAGCGCGGCTACAAGTTCAGCACCTACGCCACGTGGTGGATACGCCAGGCCATCACCCGGGCGATCGCCGATCAGGCGCGGACGATCCGCATCCCCGTCCACATGATCGAGACGATCAACAAGCTCATCCGCACCTCGCGGCAGCTCCTCCAGAAGCTCGGGCGCGAGCCCCTGCCCGAGGAGGTCGCCAGGGCGATGGAGATACCCGTCGAGAAGGTGCGCCGGGTGCTCAAGATCGCCAAGGAGCCCATCAGCCTCGAGACGCCCATCGGCGAGGAGGAGGACAGCCAGCTGGGCGACTTCATCAAGGACGAGAAGGCCGAGGTGCCGCAGGATTCCGTCATCAAGCTGAACCTCAAGGAGCAGACCCAGAAGGTGCTTCAGACCCTCAGCCCGCGCGAGGAGAAGGTGCTGCGCAAGCGCTTCGGCATCGGCGCGGAGAACGAGCACACGCTCGAGGAGGTGGGGCAGGACTTCGACGTCACCCGCGAGCGCATTCGCCAGATCGAGGCCAAGGCGCTCCGCAAGCTTCGCCACCCCACGAGGAGCCGCAAGCTCAAGAGCTTCATCGAGGAGGAAGGCTGAGCGGGAGACCCCGCGCGCTTGACGCGGAGCGCGCGGAGGGCCATATACTCACGGGCGAACGAGGGCGCGGGGCGGCGGAGGATGTCCGGAGCGCCTTTTCCCCCTTGGGGACGCGCTGATGCCGGGCCCATAGCTCAGCGGCAGAGCCGCCGGCTCATAACCGGCTGGTCCTTGGTTCGAATCCAGGTGGGCCCACCACGCGCTTCTTCATCGACGCGCCGGCGGCGCGAGGAGTCTTTGGCGGTGCACCCGGAGCTGACGGCGCTGAAAGAGCTTCAGGCGGTCGACCTTGAGATGGACGCGCGGCGCGAGGCGATAGCCGCCGTTCCCGCCTCGATTGAAAGGGAAAAGCGCTATCTCACGGGCTTCGAGTCGGCTGTTCAGGAGCTCGAGAAGGAGCTGGAGGCCGCCCGCAAGAGGCAGCGCGAGGCGGAGGGCGAGGTTCAGGACTTCGACCAGAAGCTGCGCGACGCGCGCGGCAAGCAGACGCTCGTCAAGACGAACGAGGAATACCGCGCCCTGGGAGCGGAGATAGCGGGCTTTCAGACGAAAATCAGCGCGCGCGAGGACGCCGTTCTCGAAATCATGGACGAAATGCCCTCGCGCGAGGAGGCGCTCGCCCGCGCGCGCGGCGAGCGGGAGGCGGCGCGGGACAGGGCGCGGGGCGAGGTGAAGAAGCACGAGCGCCGCCGGGAGGAGCTGGAGCGGGAGCTGGGCGGCCTTTCCGCCAAGTCGAAATCGCTGGCGGGCGAAATCAGCCCGGAGTGGCTGAGGCGCTACCGGGGCTTGCGAAAATCCCGCAAGGGGCTGGCCGTCTGCGCCATCGTCAACCGCGCCTGCCAGGGGTGCCGCACGGCGGAGACCATCAAGCGCTTTCTGGAGATCCGGGACTCGAAGGACGCGATTTACGCCTGCTCGAACTGCGGCCGCATCCTGTATTACGAGGAGGGCGAGACGGAGGATTTGAGCCTCCCGGGAGAGGATGATGGTGCCGGCTATTCTACAAAAATAGGGTCCGTAAATAGAAACAGCCAAGAAGTTATTCGGAAGACCAGTATCCCCGGCAACGACCACAATCAGTGGGTCTTTGTCTTGCGATGTGGTGAGTGTAATTATGAATATGGATCGAACGGTTCGGATAACCACCAGAGACGATGCCCAAAATGCCAGGGCGGAGCGGCGGGGCTTTCGTATTAAAAACTGCGGCCCCTAAGCCCGAGCTCTATAAGGAATGTTGCCGAATGAAGGGGCGCTATCTCCGGGTTCACACCGACGGCGCGGCGCGCGGGAATCCGGGGCCGGCCGCCGCCGCCGCCGTGCTGTATGACGACGCGGGCGACCGCGTGGCGGAGGAGTCGCGGTATCTGGGGGCGGCGACGAACAACGTGGCGGAATACCAGGCGCTTCTGCTGGGCCTCGAGCGCGCCGCGAAACTGGGAGCCTCGCGCGTGGAGGTGGTGACGGATTCCGAACTCATCGCCCGCCAGTGGAGCGGAGAGTATCGGGTGAAGAACAAGGCGCTCAAGCCCCTCTATGAGCGGGCGAAGGAGGCGGCCCGGGCGTTCGGCTCCGTCGCCGTGCGCCACGCGCCGCGCGCGCGGAACGCGGCGGCCGACGCCGCCGCCAACCGCGCCATCGACGCCGGGACGGCTTCGTAGGACTGGTAGAGCGGCGGGAATACGAAAGAGGCATTCGCCGGAGCGGGCCGCGCGGCCGCGCGCAGCATCGTCTGCGGGAGGAAAGTCCGGGCTCCGAAGGGCAGGGTGGTGGATAACGTCCACCGGGGGCGACCCTCGGGAAAGTGCCACAGAAAACAGACCGCCTCGCTGAGTCGGGGCAAGGGTGAAACGGTGCGGTAAGAGCGCACCAGCGGCCCGGGCGACCGGGCCGGCTCGGCAAACCCCACCCGGAGCAAGGCCAAATAAGGGGACGCGCGAGGGCGGCCCGTCCGATGTCCCCGGGTAGGCCGCTTGAGGCGATGGGCGACCATCGTCCCAGATAGATGGCCGCGAACCCGCCTCCGGGCGGGTGACAGAACCCGGCTTACAGGCCCGCTCCGGCGACAGGATTCGAGGGCGCGCTCCCCGGAGGCGCGAAAGCCGTCCGACGGGCGGCGCTCCCGGCGCGCCGGAAACCCATGCGCGAACCCGGGAGGTCGGACGGCGCGCGCCGCTTTTCTTTTGAACGAGACGGAGAAGCCAGATGCCCACGGAATCCGCAGCGGCGCGGCAGACGCTTGATCCCTCGCTCATCGCCGCCGAGTCGGCTCGCGCGGCCGAGGCGATAGCGCCCTGCCTGCGGCCCACGCCCGCCCGCCTCAGCGAGCATTTCTCCGAGCGGCTGGGCGTAGAGGTCTATCTCAAGCCCGAGAACTTCCAGCGAACGGGCTCGTTCAAGGTGCGCGGGGGCATCTACGCGCTCCAGAAGCTGGATCCGGCGCGGCGCCAGTGGGGTGTCGTCACGGCGAGCGCGGGAAACCACGCCCAGGGCGTCGCCTTCGCGGCGAAGGAGCTGGGCGTCAAGGCGCTGGTGGTGATGCCCGAGGCTACGCCCAACACGAAGCTCGACGCCGCGCGGGCGCTGGGCGCCGAGACCGAGCTGTTCGGCGCCTCCTTCGACGACGCCTACGAGCGCGCGCGGGGCTACGAGAAAGAGCGCGGCCTGACGATGATTCCCCCTTTCGACCACCCGGACGTCATCGCGGGCCAGGGCACCCTGGGGCTGGAGATCCTTGATGAGGCGCCGGACGCGGGAACCATCCTCGTCCCCGTCGGAGGGGGCGGCCTCATCTCGGGCGTCGCCGCCGCCGTGAAGACCCGAAAGCCGGACGCGCGCGTCATCGGCGTGGTGGCCGAGGGCGCGGCCGCGCTCGTGCGCTCCCTGGACGCGGGAAGAATCATCGAGGCGGGCGCGGCGCGGACGATCGCGGACGGCATCGCCGTCAAGAGGAGCGGAGAACTCTGCTTTCCCCTGATTCGGGATCTGGTGGATCAGGTGGTCTCCGTCTCCGACGACGCGATGGCCAACGCCATTCTGGGCCTTCTGGAGCAGGAGCGGATGCTGGTCGAGGCGGCGGGGGCGGCCTCGCTGGCCGCGCTCATCGAGCGAAAGGCCAGGGTGAGCGGCAAGGTGGTCGCGCTCCTGAGCGGCGGGAACCTGGACGTCAACCTGCTCTCGCGCATCATCGGCAAGGGGCTGGCGCTGGCGAACCGCTACGCGCGCATCCAGGTGCCGCTCCACGACGTGCCCGGCGCGCTGATGCGGCTCTCCAAAATCGTGGCCGACTGCCGGGTGAACATCATCCACATCGAGCACGACAGGCTTTCGACGGAAGTGCCCATCAACCACACCCTCTCCACCCTCCACATGGAGGTGCGCGGGCGGGCGCATCTCGAGCAGTTGGCGCAGATTCTCCTCCAGGAAGGCTACGAAGTGCGCCGGGGGGAGGCCTAGGCCATGGGCGCGCCGCGCCGCGCCCTGCTCAGCGTGAGCGACAAGAGCGGGGTCGGAGAACTCGGCGCGGCCCTGGTTGAGGCGGGCTGGGAGGTCGTCTCCACGGGCGGCACGGCCGAGGCGCTGCGCCGCGCGGGCGTTCCCGCGCTGGAGGCGGCGGACTGCACGGGGCATCCCGAAATCATGGGAGGGCGCGTCAAGACGCTCCATCCGAAAATTCTGGGCGGCATTCTCGCGCTCCTGCCGGAGCACGAGGAGGAGATGCACGCGAACGGCATCGTCCCCATCGACCTGGTGGCGGTGAACCTCTACCCGTTCCGGGAGACCGTCGCCCGGCGCGGCGTCGAAAGGGCCGAGGCGGTCGAGCAAATCGACGTCGGCGGCCCCGCCATGGCGCGCGCCGCCGCCAAGAACCACGCGCGCGTGGCCGTGCTCGTGGACCCGGCCGACTACCCGGCCGCCATCACCCACGTCCGGAGCGGCGGGCCGTTTCCGCGGGACTGGCTGGCGGACCTCGCCCGCAAGGCGTTTCGCCACACCGCGAATTATGACGCCGCCATCGCGGACTATCTGGACGCCGGCGAGGAGGACGCGCTTCCCGAACGAATCGACCTGCGCCTCGACCGCGTTCAGACGCTTCGCTACGGGGAGAATCCCCACCAGAGGGGCGCGCTCTACCGGCTGGACGGGGCGGGGGGCGGGTTCTCGCTCTGCGACGCGGAGCGCCTGGGCGGAAAGGAGCTCTCCTTCAACAATCTGCTGGACGCGGCGGCCGCCGCCGAGCTCGCGAACGATCTGGAGGGCGTCGGCTGCGCCATCATCAAGCACACGAACCCCTGCGGCGTGGGCCTGGGCGGCTCCCCGGCGGCGGCCTACGAGCGCGCCCTGGCGTGCGATCCCGTCTCGGCGTTCGGAAGCGTGATTGGCTGCAACCGCAAAGTGGACGCGGAGACGGCGCGCGCCATGCGGGAGCTCTTCGTCGAGGCGGTGGTCGCGCCCGATTTCGACGAAGAGGCGCTCGCCCTCCTGCGTAAGAGGAAAAACCTCAGAATCCTGCGCCTTCGGGGGCTGGGCGCCTCCGCGCCGGCGGGGCGCGACCTGCGCTCGGTTCCCGGCGGCGTTCTCATGCAGGAGCGCGACCGCCTCTCGGACGCGGAGTTTCGCTGGGAGGTTGTCACCCCCCGCGCGCCCTCGGAGGAGGAGGAAAGAGCGCTGCGAATCGCCTGGCGCGCGGCGCGCCACGTGAAGAGCAACGCCGTCGTCCTGGCGGACGCGAGCGGCTCGGTGGGCGTGGGCGCGGGCCAGATGAGCCGGGTGGACGCCGTTCGCCTCGCCGCCGAACGCGCCGTCCTGCCCACCGGGGGCTGCGCCCTGGGGTCGGACGCCTTCTTTCCCTTCCGGGACGGAGTGGACGCCGCCGCCTCCTGCGGGGTGAAGGCGATAGCCCAGCCGGGCGGCTCGGTGCGCGACGAGGAGGTCATCGAGGCGGCGGCCGGGCATGACGTCGCCATGGTCTTCACGGGCAGACGCCATTTCCGACACTGAAGATGCCGCGGAATCTCCCCGCCTCTCCTCTCCTGGACAATGCGCCCGCGCCCCTGGAGGCGCTGCGGCGCGCCGAGGCGCTTCTGAACGCCCTGGCCGCGCTGCCCAAGAAATCCTGGAGGCCGCGCCCGGACGCCCGGGGCGTGAAGGCGGCGGGGCCGGGCCTCGCCCGCGCCGCGCGGCTGCTCGACATTCTTGGGGTTCCCGGGGCGCGCCAGGAAATCGTCCACGTCGTGGGGACGAGCGGCAAAGGCTCCACCGCGCTGATGATGGCGGAGGCCCTCCTGGCCTCCGGCAGGAGGACGGCCGCGTTTTTCTCGCCCCATCTCACCTCGATCGTCGAGCGCTTCTGGATCGGGGGACGCTTCGCCGAGCCCGCCCTCATCGCGCGATGCGCGCGCGAACTCGCCGAGGCGGCCGAACGCATGGCGAAGGAGCCCGAATTCGGGCCGCCCTCCTTCTTTGAGGCGGCGCTCGGCCTTTTTCTGGTGATGGCGCGCGAGGAGGACTGCGAATGTCTCGTCCTGGAGGCGGGGCTGGGCGGGACGTTCGACGCCACGAACGTGGCGGGCGCGGCCGTCTTGGACGTCATCACCTCGGTCGGTCTGGATCACACCGAACTGCTCGGCGATTCGATCGCGCGAATCGCGCGCGACAAGGCGGGCATCATCACGGAGGGGGGGCGCGTCATGCCGGGCGCCGTCCCTCCCGAGGCGCGGACGGAAATCGAGCGCGCGGCCTTCGAGCGCGGAGCGCGCCTCTATGCGCCGCCGCGCCTTGAGAACGCGGACTTGCGGCCCGATGGCGCGCTTTTCGATGTAACATTCGACGACGGGGCGCGGTGGGAGAGCCTCTCGACCTCCATGCCCGGCGCGCACCAGGCGCAAAACGCCGCCCTGGCCGCCGGAGCGTGCCGGCTGCTGGGGCTGGGAGAGCGCGAGATTCGCGCGGGCGTCGCGGCGGCGCGCCTGCCGTGCCGGATGGAGAGCGTCCAGTCGAATCCGCAGGTCGTGCTGGACGGCGCGCACAACCGGGACAAGGCGCGGGCGCTGGCGGCGGGCCTGGCGCGGCGGGAGTCCGGTCGCCTCATCTTCGTTCTCGGAGCGGTGGGCGGCAAGGATTTTCGGGGAATGGCCGAGGCGTTCGCCGCCGCGGGCGATTCGTTTTTCGTCACGCTCCCTCCTGTGGGCGCGCCGAGAGCCGCCCTTTCGCCGGTCGCCTTCGCGCGCGCGCTCGAGGCGGCGGGCGCCGCGCGCGTGGAGATCCGCATGGACGCATGGGCGGCGCTCGATGACGCGCTCGCCGAGGCGGGAGAGGAGGACTGGGTCGCCGCCGCCGGGTCGATGTTCCTCGCCGGCGAGCTCAGGCGGCGCTGGGTGAGCGAGGCGCGCATCGCGGAGAGCGGCCTCGCTTTTCCGCATGAGGCGCGTCCGTGAGGGAGGGGCTTCGCTTCACCCGCGCGAGGTGGGCCGCCGCGCCCCCGTTGAGATGCCGCGGGCGAACGCTCGATTTCGCGCGCGCGCGCGTCATGGGCGTCCTGAACGCCACGCCGGACAGCTTCTCCGACGGCGGGGCGTTTCTGGACACCGCGGCCGCGCTCGAGCGAATCGCGCGAATGACGGAGGAGGGCGCCGACGTCATCGACGTAGGCGGCGAGAGCACCCGGCCCGGAGCGAACCCGGTGGACGAGGCGGAGGAGCTCGCGCGCGTCATGCCGATTCTCGAGCGGATGAACATGGAGAAGGGCCCCCTCGTCTCGATCGATACCTCGAAGCCCGGCGTGGCGCGCGAGGCGCTCGGGGCGGGCGTCCACATCGTGAACGACGTGAGGGGCCTCGCCGACCCCGCAATGCGCGAGGCGGTCGCGGAGGCCGGCGCGGCGGCGATCGTCATGCACATGAAGGGCGAGCCGCGCGTCATGCAGGAGCGCCCCGCGTACGGCGACCTCATGCGCGAGGTGTCGGCCCTGCTCCGCGCGAGGGCGCGCGAGGCCGAGCGGGCGGGCGTCGCCTCCGTCCTGATCGACCCGGGCGTCGGCTTCGGCAAGTCGCGGGAGCACAACCTGGAGCTGCTGAGGCGGCTGCCGGCGCTGAGGCGGCTGGGGCGTCCGGTGGTCGTCGGCGTTTCGAGAAAGGCGTTCATCGGCGCGGCCACGGGGGTCGAGGCGGCGGGAGAGCGGCTCATCGGCTCGAAAGTCGCCGAGGCGTTCGCCGTGATCGGCGGCGCGGACATGATTCGCACCCACGACGCGCGCGCGGCCGTCGAGGCGGCGCGCATGGGCGAGGCCATCGCCCGGGGGAGGATCGCCCCTTGAGGGCGCCCCGTCCATTCCGCAGGAACGAAGCGAGGCGGTGATGCTCGAATACGTTTTCGAATTCTGGTGGATGCTGCCCATCGCGTTCTGCGTGTGCCTCGCGGCGACGAGCACGAGCGTGGAGGGCGCGGTTTTCTTCGCGCCGATATTCATTCTCCTCTTCCCCTGGGCGGCGGGGGTGCGCATCGCTCCCCTGGAGGCCGTGTTTCTCGCGCTCTCCATCGAGATTTTCGGCTTCGGCAGCGCGCTCACCGGCTACGCGCGAAGAAGGCTGGTGGACTACGGCATCGCGAAGAAGGCGCTCGCCGTGTCCATCCCCACCGGCATGGCGTTCGGCTTTCTGGCGCATTCGACGCCCGCCGACGTCATCCTGGGGCTGCTGGGCGCGATGATGGCGCTTTTGGCCTGCGCCATGCTCTACGCCTTCTTCCGGGGGGGGAGTCCATGAGGCGGAGCGGGAGGAGGCGGGCGCGCCCACGCGGGTCGACGCCATGGGCAGAAGATACTGGTATCGCTACGAGCACGGGCGCTTCGGCTTCGGCTGGTCGGCGCTGGGCGGCGTCCTCGTGGGCTTCACGGGCATCGGCATCGGCGAGCTCGCGACGACGGCGCTCGTCGTGAAGCACAGGATGCCCGTTCGCGTGGCGGTGGGGACGGGGATTCTCATCGTCTTCGCGACGGTGCTGCCCGCCACCCTCGTGCACGCCTGGGTGTTCTCCTCGGGCGAGGTGAGCGTCCACTGGAACATCCTGTTCATGACGATCCCGGCGGTCGCCTGCGGCGGCCAGATATCGCCGTTCATCAACAACCGCGTTGACGGCGAGAAGATGAAGGCGTTTCTCTCCCTCGTCTTCTTCGTCGTGGGCGCCCTGCTTCTGTGGCGCGCCTTCGGCGGCCAGGCGCCGGCGTCCGTTGGCTGAGGACGAAGCCCCCATCGTCGTCGTGGGCCCCGGCGCCGTGGGCTCCATGCTCGCGGCGCGCCTGCAGGCGGGCCTCCCCGGGCGGAGCGTGCACCTGGCGGGCCCGGCGCGCCCGCGCCCCGGGACGGCCGCGCACCTTGCCGCCGTCGGGGAAAGCGGCGTCGTCATTCACGGCGAGGCGGCGCCCCCGGCGCGTCCCCTGGTTCGCCGGGGCGCGATGAGCGCGGCGGCGTCCCATCTTTTCTTCACCGTGAAGGCGGCGCGGCTGGCGGAGGCGGCGGCGGAATTCTCCGGCATGGCGGGTCGGGAAACCGTCACGGCCGTTTTCTCGAACGGCCTGGACGTCTGCGGGAGCCTCCCCGCCTCGTTGCGGGCGCGCGGCGTTGTCCGGGGCCTCGTCAACGCGGGCGCCGAAATCGCGGGGCCGGGCCGCGTGAGGCAGTTCGGCGCGCTGGACCTGACGCTCGCCCCGGCGCCGGGGGGCGCGGAGGAGGCGGACTTCGCCCGCGTGAGGCGGCTGGCCGGGCTTTTCGAGGCCGCGGGAATCCGCGTTCGCCGGAAGCGCGACGGGAAAGAGGCGGAGTGGCGAAAGGCGGCGGCCAACGCGATCATCAACCCCCTGGGGGCGGCGCTCGGGCTCAGAAACGGCGCGCTGCTGGACGCCCCCTCCTCCGCGCTCGTGGAGACGCTGGCGAGGGAGCTGCAGGCGCTCGTCGACGCCGAAGGGATGGCGCTCGCCGTCCTGGAGATCGTCCGCGAGACCGCGCGGGCCACGGCGGGCAACAGAAACTCCATGTGGCAGGACTTGCGCGAGCGCCGCCGGACGGAGATTCGGGAGATTACAGGCCGCTTTCTCGAGCGCGCGGAGGCGCGGGGCGTTTCGATGCCCGCCCACGAATCCCTCTATCGCCGGATGCTGGCGCTCGAGCAAGACGCCCTGCGCCGGGGAGGCGGCGCGCGTCTTGACATCGGCGGACGGAAGCCGTAATTTTCACGCCTCGCGCCGGGAGCCGCCGCGCCCCGGACGCGGACGGAAAAAAACTGGAAGCCGGAACCGGCCCCCGCTGCAGGCGTTCACCCAAGAGGGAGCGACCATGAGCCTGAAAAGCCTCGACAAGCCCCACGCGAACGGCAAACCCCCCGTCAACGGAAGCGCCGCGGAGAAGAAGACGCGCGGGAAGGTCACCGCCGCCGTCATCCGCGCGCGCAAGGGGGGGCGGAAGATCACCTCCGTCACCGCGTACGACTGCCCCACGGCGAAGCTCGCGGACGACGCGGGCGTGGACGTCATCCTGGTCGGCGACAGCCTGGGGATGGTGGTTCTGGGCTATCCCGACACGACGAAAGTGACGCTCGACGACATGGTTCATCACGCGCGCGCGGCGAGCCGCGCGAACCCGAAGGCGCTGCTCGTGGCCGACCTGCCGTTTCTGAGCTTCGGGGTCAGCGCGCGCGACACCATCCTGAACGCCGGCCGCCTCGTTCAGGAGGGATGCGCCGAGGCGGTGAAGCTCGAGGGCGGCGTTCGCGTGAAGGAGGAGATACGCGCCTTGGTGGACGCCCAGATTCCCGTGATGGGGCACGTGGGCCTCACGCCCCAGAGCGTCCACGCCTTCGGCGGCTTCAAGGTGCAGGGAAAGACCGACGCGGGCGCCGAGCAGGTGCTGCGCGACGCGGCGGCGGTGCAGGAGGGCGGCGCGTTCTCCATCGTGCTCGAAGGCGTCCCCGCCGCCCTGGGAGAGCGCGTGACGCGCGAGATCGACATTCCCACCATCGGCATCGGCGCGGGCCCCGGCTGCGACGGCCAGGTGCTCGTGACCCACGACATGCTCGGCCTGTTCCGCGACTTCACGCCGAAGTTCGTCAGGGTTTATGCCGACGTCGGCGGGGCGGCCATCGAGGCGATAGAGCGCTACTGCCGGGAGGTGCGCGAGGGCGCGTTTCCGGGCGAGGAGCACTGCTTCTGATCTGCCCCCGCGCCTCCCTTCGGGGAAAAGGCCGCGGGCGAGGACGCTTGGCTTTGGGCGAATCTTCCCTGTCCGGGCGCGGATGAAGGGAAAATCGCAGGGGACATCGCGCCCGTTCTTCTCTCGCCCCGGTGAATTTTTCTTTTCGACGCCTCCTTCCCGCGCGGTCGCTCTCTGAAGTATCTCCCACCATGCCCCACAAGTTTAATTTTTCATTTTAACTTCAATGAATTAATCCTATTTTATTAAAGTAAATCCTGATGTTTTATCCCTGAAAACACTCCTGGAAAATTAAAATAATTTCTATCTTTTATGGCTAGAAATTGTTGTTTTTTCTCAGTTTTCTCTATTTTCGTATTGACAGGACTTTTTCGGGGGGATATAAGAATAAAAATCAGTGGGAAATAATGGGGTGAAGTGGGAGGTGTGAAGGTGCTCATCAGTTCCCATATCGTCTCCGTGGACGCGAAGGGGCGCGTCAGCGTCCCCGCGCGATTCCGGGAATATCTGAGCGCCGCGTTCGGCGACCAGATCGTTTTGCTCGGCAAGGACGAGTGCATCTTCGCGTATCCCCTGGAGGAGTGGCGGCGCAGGTTCAGCGAGAAGCTTCAGGGGCTGTCCACCTCCCGCAAGGAGGTTCGCCGCTATCTGCGCAGAATCTACGGCCGGGCCCAGCCATGCGAGTTCGACAGGCAGGGGCGCATCCTGCTGCCCGCCAGGCTGCGCGAGAGCTTCGGCATCAGAGGGGAAGCCGTCATCGCCGGGATTGAGGACAGGCTGGAGATTTGGGACCCGGAGAAATGGGAGAAGGAAATGGGGAGCGCGGACGATGGAGAAGCCGCCGCTTCCGATGAGGATCTGATCGAATTCGAGTTCTGATGCGGACGCGAACGGGAGGAGCGCAGGTGCTCGCCGCGCCGGAAAAGCCCGCTTCACGAAAACGCGCCGCCGCGAACGGCCTTCGCGGCGGAAATGCGGATATGACGGCGTCTCACGTTCCGGTCATGGTTCAGGAGGTTCTGCATTTCCTGTCGCCATCTCCGGGCGCCGTGTTCTTGGATACTACCTTGGGCGGAGGGGAACACGGCGAAGCGGTTTTGGACGCGGTTCGGCCATCGGGTGTGCTGATCGGCTGTGACCGGGACGGAGACGCTGTTGCGCTTTGCAGGAAGCGGCTGGCGAGGCACGGCGCCGCCGCCAGGATTCATCACGCGCACCACCGCGAAATGAAGCGCATCGCGGCGGAGGAGGGATACGCCTCCGTGGACGGCGTCCTGTTCGACCTCGGGATTTCCTCGATGCAGCTCGACGCGCCCGGCCGCGGCTTCCGCATGGACGCGCCCGAGCCCCTGGACATGCGCATGGATCAGACGCGGGGCGCGACGGCGGCCGAGCTGCTCGACCGGCTGTCGGAGGAGGAGCTCGCCGACCTCATCTACAGATACGGGGAGGAGCGCCGCTCCCGCGCCATCGCGCGCGCCATCGGACGGGCGCGCGTGGACGGGGGCGTCGGGCGCTGCGACGAACTCGCGGCGCTCGTCGCCTCGGTCGCGGCGAGAGGGAGCGGCCGCGGCGGGCGGCGGCGCATCCACCCCGCCACCCGGACGTTTCAGGCGCTGCGGATCGCCGTGAACCGCGAACTGGAGACGCTGGAGGGCTCCCTGCGCGACGCGGTGGACCTTCTGCGCCCGGGGGGGCGCGTCGTCGTCATCAGCTTCCATTCGCTCGAGGACAGAATCGTCAAGAACCTCTTTCGAGAACTCTCGCGCGCCGAGAGGCCGACCCTCGAAATCCTGACGCGGAAGGTCGTTCGTCCCGGCGAGGCGGAAGCGCGGAGAAATCCGCGCAGCCGCAGCGCGAAGCTCCGCGCCGCCGAGCGTCTCGCGGGAGGCCGGGGATGAAGCGGACGGGGCCGCGGAATTTCTGGCGGCGGCGCCTCGGCGCGCGCCTTTCCCGAAGGACGCCCGCCGGCCCGGGCGTTTCGTTGCTCAGGGCGGGCCTGTGCATCACCCTGATCGCGTGCAGCGCGGCCGCGCTGGTGTGGCCGCATCTGGAGACGGTGAAGCTCGGATACGGCCTGGCGCGCCTCGAGCGCCAGAGAGAAAAACTTTTGCAGGAGAGGCGCGTCCTGCGAATCGAGATCGCCGCGCTCCGCCAGCTGGACGGCATCGAGTCGATCGCGCGGCAGAAGCTGAACATGGTGTTTCCCGAACCCGGGCAGATCGTCTATGTAAGAGCCGGGTCAGGGAACTAGAGCGCAGCGCCTGACCTTTTCATCGCCGCCCACAGCAGGTTGGCCCATGAAGCAGGGCTTCTCCCGCCGTCTGATGATTTGCGGCGCCCTGGTCGCGTTCGGATTCTGCCTGCTGGGCGTCCGGCTCTTCATCATCCAGATCCGCGACCGGGCGCGCCTCGTGGCCTACGCGGATCGCCAGCTGCGCCGCACCCTGCTCGTGCGGCCCAGGCGCGGCGACGTGGCGGACGCGCGGGGCCGCCTCCTGGCGGTGAGCATCAAGGCGCCCTCTCTTTTCGCCAACGCGCGGGAGGTCGCCGACCCCCGCGGGGCGTCGAGGGCGCTCGAGAGGATTCTGGGCGGATCGGCGAAGGATTACCTCGAGAAGCTGAGCAGCCGCCGCCGATACGTGTGGCTCAAGCGCAAGATCAACCCCGATCAGAAAAAAAGAATCGAAAAGCTGGGCCTCGCGGGCCTGGGCTTCGTCACCGAGAGCAGGCGGTTCTATCCCAAGCGCGAGCTCGCCTCCTCCCTGGTCGGCTTCGTGGGAGTGGACGACGCGGGCATGTCCGGCGTGGAGCGCGCCTACGAGAGCCGCATGGGCGGGCGCGTGGGCCGCATCCGCATCCAGCGCGACGCGAAGGGAAGGTCGGTTCACCCCGAGGCGCGGGTGCTCGTGGCGCCGCGCCCGGGCGCGGACGTTCGCCTCACCATCGACGCGGTGCTCCAGTATATCGTCGAGAAGGAGCTGGGCGCGCAGCTGCGCCGGGTGGGCGCGCGGCGCGCCATCGGGGTGATGGTCGAGCCGCGGAGCGGGCGGATCCTCGCGCTGGCCTCCGTGCCGGGGTTCAACCCCAACACCTACGGGCTTTACGGCGCGTCCCTCTGGAAGGAGCCCGCCATTCAGGAGTTCTACGAGCCCGGCTCGACGTTCAAAATCGTGACGGCCGCCGCCTATCTGGAGGCGGGCAAGCCGCTCTCCGGGAGGTATTTCGCCGAAAACGGCTCCTACCGCACCGGCGTCGGCCGCCACACCCTGCGCGATCACGAAAAATTCGGCTGGCTCACCGCCGAGCAGGTGATCATGAAGTCCTCGAACATCGGCACCTTCAAGATGGCGCGGGAGCTCGGCAGGCGGCGCCTCTACGACATGGCGCGCCGCTTCGGCTTCGGCGAGAGGACGGGCGTCGATTTTCCCGGCGAGGCGCGGGGAATCCTCCGCCCGCCGAAGCGGTGGTCGAAAATCTCGCTGGCGTCGATCTCCATCGGCCAGGAGGTGGGCGTCACCCCGCTTCAGATGGTGATGGCCGCGGCCGCCGTCGCGAACGGCGGGCTGATGCCCCGGCCCGTTCTGCTCGATTCCGTGGAGCGCGGCGGCAGGAGAATTCCCCTCGCGCGAAAGCCGGAGCCCAGGCGCGTCGTCTCCCGGCGGGTGGCGAAGCGCCTCGCCGCCCTGATGCGGAAGGTGGTGGCCGAGGGCACGGGCGCCAAGGCCGAGATTCCGGGCTACGGCGCGGCGGGAAAGACGGGCACGGCGCAGAAGTCCCTCCCGGGCCAGCGGGGCTACAGCCGCTCGGCCTTCATCATGTCGTTCGTGGGGTTCGCCCCCTACGAGAATCCCCGCTTCGCGCTCATCGTCGTCTTCGACGAGGGGCGCGCGCGCGGCGGGGCGTGGGGGGGAACGGTCGCGGCGCCGGTTTGGCGGCGAATCGCCTGGCGGGCGCTGCGCTACATGCGCGTGCCGCCCGTCGGCGGCCGCGTCCTGCGGGTGGCCGCCGCGCGGCCCGGCGGTTCGGGCGAGGCGGCCTTGAAGGACGCGGCGCGTTGAGCGGGGGAGCGGCGGTGAGAGAGAGAGGCGCCTCATTCGGGGAACTGACGCGGGCGATGACCGGCGAGCGGGCGGCGGGGGATTTCTCCGCGCGCGTCACCGGCGTGGCCTACGATTCGCGCCTCGTTCGCGCGGGCGACGTGTTCGTCGCGGTGCCGGGCTTTCAGGCGGACGGCCACGACTTCGCGGCGGACGCGCTCGCCGCGGGCGCCGCCGCCCTCGTCGCGGAGAGAAGGATAGAGGGCGTCTCCCCCGACGCGCCGCAGTTCGTCGTCCCCTCCTGCCGCGAGGCGCTCTCCCTCATCGGCGACGCGCTCCACGGCCACCCCTCCGGCGAGCTGGCGCTCATCGGCGTCACGGGGACGAACGGCAAGACGACCACCGCGTTTCTCATCGACTCCGTTCTGCGCGCCTCGGGCAGGCGCTCCGGCCTCATGGGCACCATCCACTACCGCGTGGGCGAGGAGGCGTTCGAGGAGCCGCGCACCACGCCGGAGGGCCCCGACCTTCAGGGCTATCTGCGCCGCATGGCGGACGCGGGCGCCTCGCACGCCGTGATGGAGGCATCGAGTCACGGGCTGGCGCTCGGCAGGCTGCTCGGCTGCGAGTTCCGGGCGGCGGCGTTCACGAACCTCACCCAGGATCACCTCGATTTTCACGGCGGCATGGAGTCCTACTTTCAGGCGAAGCTCCGGCTGTTCCGGGAATTCTCCCCCGCGCACTCCATCGTCAACGCGGATGACGAATACGGGCGGAGAATCGCCGGGGAGGCGCGGGGGCGCGTCTGGACGTATGCCCTGGAAGGCGGGGCGGACGTGGGCGCGGAGAATCTCTCCGTCTCCTCCTCGGGCATGAATTTCGACATGACGACCCCCGCCGGGCGCGCGCGCGTGGAAACCGCGCTCATCGGCCGCCACAACCTGAGCAACGTGCTGGCCGCCTCGGCGGTCTGCCTCTCGCAGGGGCTGAGCCTCGATGAGGTGGCGGCGGGCGTCGCGGCTCTCGAAAGCGTCCCCGGACGCTTCGAGAAGATAGACCTGGGCCAGCCCTTTCTCGTGGTGGTGGACTACGCCCACACCGAGGACGCCCTCGCCCGCGCGCTGGAGTTCGCCCGCCCCGTCACGGAGCGGAGAATCCTCACCCTCATGGGATGCGGGGGCGACAGGGACAGGAAAAAGCGTCCGCTCATGGCCGCCGCCGCGCTGCGGGGGAGCGACCGCGTGGTGATGACCTCCGACAACCCGCGCACCGAGGATCCGCAAGCCATCCTGCGGGAGGTGGAATCGGGCGCCGCCCTGGTTCCCGGAAGCGAGGGCCGCTGGAGAACCATCGCGGACAGGCGCGAGGCGATTCGCGCCCTCGTCGCCGAGGCGCGCGAGGGGGACGCGGTGATCATCGCCGGCAAGGGGCACGAGACCTATCAGATTCTGGGAACCGAGCGCGCGCCGTTCGACGATCGCGAGGAGGCCCGGGAGGCGCTGCGCCTCGCGGGATACGGCGCGTGATGGGGGCGGAGGCGATGGCGGCCGTCTTCAGCGCGCGCGAGATCGCGGAGGCCGTGGGCGGGAGAATCGTTCGCGGAGACGGCGCGGCGCGCGCCGCCGGCGTGAGCGCGGACACGCGAACCCTGAAGGAGGGCGAGCTGTTCTTCGCGCTCAAGGGCCCCAACTTCGACGGGGCGGACTTTCTCGCCCGGGCGATGGAGAAAGGGGCGGCGGGGGTCGTCGCGGAGGCGGGCGCGGCTTTTCCCGCCGGGGGCGGCTTCGCCATCGAGGCCCCCGACGCCCTGCGTGCGCTGGGCGACCTCGCGTGCCGGCACCGCGGCCGCTTCGATATTCCCGTGGCGGGGGTGACCGGCAGCAACGGAAAGACGACCACGAAGGAGATGACGGCGGCCGTCCTCTCGGCGCGGGGCGAGACGCGCAAGAGCCGGGGCAACCTGAACAATCTGGTGGGCCTGCCGCTCGAGGTTTTCCGCCTGGGCGAGGCGCACGCGAGCGCCGTCTTCGAGATGGGGATGAGCGCGGCGGGCGAAATCCGAAGGCTCGCCGAAGTCGCGCGGCCCGGCGTCGCCGTCATCACGAACATAGGCCCCGCCCACGTCGGGGAGCTGGGCGGCATGAAGGCGGTGCGCGACGCGAAGGGCGAAATTCTGGAGGCGCTGCCCGCCGAAGGCGCCGCCGTTCTCTCGAACGAGGACGCGCACAGCCGCGCCCTGGCCGCGAGGCGTGAGGCGGCGGGCGGACGCGTGGTTCGCTTCGGCTTCTCGGCGGAAAGCGACTTCTGGGCCGAGGACGTTCGCCTGGACGCCCGGGGCGCGCGCTTCACCCTCCGGCGCATCGGGGGCGGGCGGGAGGTTCGGCTGAGGGCGCTCGGGCGGCACAACGTCCTGAACGCGCTGGCGGCCGCCGGCTGCGCCTCCGCCATGGGCTGCTCGCTGGAGGAGACGGCCGAGGGGCTCTCCCGCGCCGAGCTTCCCGACATGCGCCTTCGGGCGCGGGTGCTGCGCGGACGGACGGGCGTCCGCCTGCTGGACGATTCCTACAACGCGAACCCCGAGTCCGTCTTCCGCGCGCTCGAGACCGCGGACGCCCTGCGGGGCGGGGGGAGGCTCGTGGCGATTCTCGGCGACATGCTGGAGCTCGGCGAAATCGCCGAAAGCGCCCATCGGGACGCGGGCCGCAAGGCGGCCGGCTGCGGGGCGGCGCTGTTCGCGGGCGTGGGGCCGCTGATGCGGCTGGCGGTCGAGGAGGCGCGGCGCGCGGGGATGGACGATTCAAGGAGCATGGGCTTCGACGCGCCGGAGGAGGCCGCCTCCGCGGTGGCCGGGATGCTTCTGCCCGGCGACTGGGTGCTGGTGAAGGGTTCGCGCTCGATGCGGATGGAGCGCGCGATAGAGGGGCTCGAGGCCTGATGTTGCATTCCTTCTTTATCTCCCTGAGCGGCGCGCTCTCCGCGCTGAACGTGTTCCGCTTCATCACGTTCCGGACGGCGATGGCGGTGTTCTCCGCCCTCCTCATGGCGCTGTTGCTGGGGCCGCGCCTCATTCGCTCCCTGCAAAGGCTCCAGATCGGAGAGGTCATCCGCGACGACGGCCCGCGGAGCCACCTCTCGAAGCAGGGGACGCCGACGATGGGAGGACTTCTCATCCTCGCGTGCGTGGCCGTTCCGGTGCTGCTGTGGAACGACCTGGGCAACGGCTTCGTCTGGCTCTCCCTGTTCGTCCTGCTCGCGTTCGGCCTCCTGGGCTTCTGGGACGACTACACGAAGGTGACGCGCAGGGACAAGAACGGCGTGCGGCCCGCCATGAAGTTTCTGGCCCAGGCCGCCATCGGCCTCGCCGTGGGCTGCGCCCTTTACGGCGGACTCGCGGGGGCGGACTTCAAGACGGTCGTCATGCTGCCCTTTTTCAAGGATTTGCAGCCCGACCTCGGAATCTGGTTCGTGCCCTACGCCGCCCTCGTCATCGTGGCGACGAGCAACGCCGTGAACCTCACGGACGGCCTGGACGGCCTCGCCATCGGCCCGCTGCTGATAGCGGCGGGCGCCTATCTCGTCTTCAGCTACGTCTCGGGACACGCGGCCATCTCCAGGTATCTGCTCATCCTTCCCGTTCAGGGGGCGGGCGAGCTCGCCATCGTCTGCGGGGCGATGTTCGGGGCGGGCCTCGGCTTCCTGTGGTTCAACGCCTACCCGGCGCAGGTGTTCATGGGCGACGTGGGCGCGCTCCCGCTGGGCGCGCTGCTGGCCACGGTGGCGCTGTCGATCAAGCAGGAGCTCCTCCTGCTCCTGGTGGGCGGCCTGTTCGTCATCGAGACGCTCTCGGTCATTTTGCAGGTGTTCTCCTTCAAGACCACGGGGCAGCGCGTGTTCCGCATGGCGCCCCTGCACCATCACTACGAGGAGAAGGGGTGGTCCGAGCCCAAGGTGACGGTGCGCTTCTGGATCGTGGCGATCGTGCTGGCGTTCATGAGTCTGGCGACGCTGAAGCTGAGATGAGGAATCCGGTGCTGGACGGCGAATTCGCGGCGTGGACGAACGCTCTGCCCTCGAGGCGGGCGCTCGTCATGGGAATGGGCAGGAGCGGCGCGGCCGCGGCCGGCGCCCTGGCTCGCCTGGGGGCGGAGGTGACGGGCACGGATTCGAGCGAGATTCCCGGTCTGCGCGGACGCCTGCCCGACGGGGTGGCGCTCGAACTCGGCGGCCACAGCGAGGCGAGCTTCGAGGGGTGCGACCTGCTGGTGGTGAGCCCGGGCGTTCCGGCGACGAGCCGCTACATCGCGCGGGCCAGGGCGGCGGGCGCCGAGGTCATCAGCGAGGTGGAGCTCGCCTGCCGCCTGTGCCCCGTCCCCCTCGCCGCCGTCACCGGCACGAACGGCAAGACGACGGTCTCCGCCATGCTGGGGAGAATTCTGGAGGAGGGCGGCTTTCGCGCCCCCGTGGGCGGCAACATCGGAAGACCGCTCGTCGAGGTGGTCGAGGCGGAGGGAGAGGACGCCGACTTCATCGTCGCCGAAGTGAGCAGCTTTCAGCTCGAATGGGCGCCCGCGATCAGGCCGAGGGTGGGGGTGATGACGAACGTGACGCCCGATCATCTGGATCGCCACCCCGACCTCCGCGAATACGCGGACCTCAAGGCGCGGCTGTTCGCCAACCAGAGGGAGGGGGACGCCAGGGCGCTGAACGCGGACGATCCTCTCGCGGCGCGCTACATGACCCCCGCCGGGCGGGGCGGCGTCCTGGCGTTCAGCCGCAAGGGGGCGGTGCGCCGGGGCGCCTGCGTCGAAGGCGGCGACGTGCTGCTCATGGACGAGGACGGCGCCGCGCGCGTCTGCGGCGCGGAGGAGCTCGCGGCGCCCGGCCTGCACAACCTCGAGAATTTTCTCGCCGCGTGCGCGGCGGCGCGCTTTCTGGGCGCGGAGGCGGAAGCGATGGCGCGCGCGGCGCGCGGCTTCGAGGGGCTGCCCCACCGCATGGAGGTGGTGGCCGAGCGGGACGGCGTGCGCTGGGTGAACGACTCCAAGGCGACGAACGTAGGCGCCGCGGCCATGAGCCTGGAGAGCGCGGCGGGCGACGTGCTGCTCATCGCCGGCGGAACCGACAAGGGGAGCGACCTCGCGCCCCTGCGCTCCGGGGTGGAGCGCAAGGTGCGCCGTCTGGTTCTCATCGGCGAGGCGGCGGAGCGGTTCGAGCGCTTCTTCCGGGGGTGCGCGCCGATCGCGCGGGCGCGGACGCTGGAGGAGGCCGCGCGCCTCTGCCGCGAGGAGGCGCGGCCGGGCGATACGGTGCTGCTCTCGCCCGCCTGCTCGAGCTTCGATCAGTTCCGAGACTACGCCCACCGGGGCGACGCCTTCCGCCGGATGGCGCGGGAGCTGACGGGGGGGGACGCGGAATGATACGGAAGCGCATCGACCCCGTCATCTTCTTCCTCTCGCTGGGGCTGGTGGTGCTGGGCGTCGTCATGGTGTTCAGCGCGAGCCACATTCTCGCGCTGGACAGATACGGGGATGCGTTCTTCTTCGTGAAGCGCCACGTCCTGTGGGCGGCGCTCGGCTTCGGCTTCATGCTGGCGATCTCGCAGACGGAGCCCCGGCAGATCCGCAAGGCCGCTTTTCCCCTGGTCATCGCCTCGATCCTGGCGCTTTTGATGGTGTTCGCGCCGGGCCTCGGGCGGGAGGCGGGCGGCGCCCGACGGTGGCTGATGCTGGGCCCCTTCTCCTTGCAGCCGGTGGAGGCCGCGAAGGTGGGGCTGGTGGTTTTCCTGGCGCACTTTCTCGCGCTCAAGGGCGAGCGCCTGCGGGACTGGAAATACGGATTTCTGCCGCCGGTCGGGTTCGCGGGAATCATCCTGGCGCTCATTCTGGCTCAGCCCGACCTGGGCTCCGCCGGCCTCATCGCCGCCGTCGTCGGCGCGCTTCTGCTCCTGGCGGGGGCGCGGTGGACGCACCTGATCCTCTGCGGGGCGGCGGGAGCGTCCGTCCTGCTCGGCATGGTGGTCTTCGCGCCGTGGCGCATGAAGCGCATCCTGGCATTTTCCGATCCCTTCGCCGTGGCCAAGGGCGCGGGCTATCAGCTGATCCAGTCCCTGCTCGCCATCGCGCGGGGCGGCCTGACGGGCCTCGGCCTGGGCGAGGGCAAGCAGAAGCTCTTCTATCTGCCGGAGCCTCACACGGACTTCATCTACGCGGTCGTGGGCGAGGAGCTGGGCCTCATCGGCGCGTTGTGCGTGGCGGCCGCGTTCGCGGTTCTGCTCTGGCGCGGCTTTCAGATAGCCGCCCGGTGCGAGGATTTCTTCTGCGCCCTTCTGGCGGCGGGCGTGACGCTCCTCGTCGTCCTTCAGGGCTTTTTGAACATGGCGGTGGCGGCGGGGCTTCTGCCTACCACGGGCATCCCGCTGCCCCTCGTCAGCCTGGGCGGCTCGTCCCTCGTGTGCACGCTCATCGCCCTGGGGCTGCTGATTTCCATCGAAGCGTCTGGCCAGGAGTCGAGTGCGCCCGCGCGGGGAAGCCCTCTCGACGCGGCCTCGGGGCCGCGAGAGGGCGCGCGGAGGCTGGTTCCCGCGGGGAGGGCGCGCCCATGAGGCTCCTCATCGCGGGCGGCGGCACGGGGGGACACCTCTATCCGGGCATCGCGGTCGCCAGGGCGTGGCTCGCCGATGACGCGGAGGGCGAGGTCTTGTTCGTGGGCTCCGCCCGCGGGCTGGAGGCGCGGGTGCTGCCGCGCGAGGGGCTTCCGTTCGCGCCGATCTCCGCCGCCGGCGTCCTGCGGCGCAGCATCGCCCAGCAGGCGGGGGCCGTCTGCATGATGGGCCGGGGGCTCTTCCAGGCGGTGGGAATCCTGCGGCGCTTTCGCCCCCACGTCGTTCTGGGGGTGGGCGGCTATTCCAGCGTTCCGACGGTGGCCGCCGCCGGCCTCGGGAGAAGGCCGATCGTGCTGATCGAGCAGAACGTCGTTCCCGGCCTGGCCAACCGCTTCCTGTCGCGCTTCGCGTCCAGGGTCGCCGTGGGTCTGCCCGTGCGCGACGCGGGCTTCGCCCCGGGGAAAATCGTGGAAACCGGCCTGCCGCTCAGGCGCGAATTCTCGGAGGACTTCGCGCGCGGAGAGGATTTCTGGGGCGGTCCCCTGAAGGTGCTCGTCTTCGGCGGAAGCCAGGGCGCGCGCGCCATCAACGAGGCGGTGATGGAGGCCCTGCCCCTGCTGGGCGGCGCCGTGGAGCGGATGCGGTTCGTGCACCAGACGGGCGAGGCGGACCTGGCGCGCGTTCGAGACGCCTACGAGAGGGCGGGCGCGCGCGCGGAGGCGGCGCCCTATCTGCACGACATGGCGGCGCGCTATCGCTGGGCGCAGGTGTGCCTCTCGCGGGCGGGGGCGGTGAGCGCGGCGGAGATATGCGCCTCCTCCCTGCCGGCGGTGCTGATTCCGCTGCCCGGCGCCACGCACGGACACCAGGAGGCGAACGCCCGCTACCTCGCGGATCGACAGGCGGCGCGGATGGTTCTTCAAAAAGACTTGAGCGCGAGGCTTCTCGCGGACGTCTGGCTCGAATACGAGGCGGAGCGGGAGAAGCTCGTTCGCATGTCGAAGCGCGCGAAGGCTCTCGCCCGCGCGAACGCCTCGGAAGCCGTGGCCGCCCTGTGCCGCGAGGAGGCGCGGGCGGCGTGACGCGAAAGGGAGGGGGAGGATGATAGCGAGGCCATACGCCGCGCACGCCATGTTCCGGCACTCGAGCCGGGTGCACTTCGTGGGCATCGGCGGAACGGGCATGTGCGGCATCGCGGAGGTGCTGCTGAATCTGGGCTACGAGGTCAGCGGCTCGGACATCGCGGGCAACGAGGCGATATTCCGGCTGCGCGGACTGGGGGCGAAGGTGGCGCTGGGCCACCGGGAGGAGAACGTGGCGGGGGCGGACGTTCTGGTCCACAGCTCGGCGGTCACGGGCGAGAACGTCGAGGTCGCGGAGGCGCGGCGCCGGAAGATTCCCGTCATCAGGCGCGCGGAGATGCTCGCCGAGCTCATGCGCATGAAATACGGCGTCGGCGTGGCGGGAACGCACGGCAAGACGACCACCACCTCCTTCATCGCGGCCGTCCTGGCGGCCGGCGGCCTTGACCCCACGGTCGTCGTGGGCGGGCGCATCAACGCCCTGGGTTCGAACGCGCGCATGGGCGAGGGCGAGTATCTCGTGGCCGAGGCCGACGAGAGCGACGGCACGTTTCTGCGGCTCGCCCCCACCATCGCCGTCGTCACGAACATCGACGAGGAGCATCTGGACTTCTACGAGAACTACGACGCCATCAAGTCCGCGTTTCTGGAATTCGTGAACAAGGTGCCCTTCTACGGCTTCTCCGTCCTGTGTCTGGATCATCCCGCGATTCAGGAGATCATCCCCCGCGTGGAGAAGAAGTTTTTCACCTACGGCTTCGGCACCCAGGCGGACTACGTGGGCGAGGAGTTTCGCTATGAGGGCGGCGAGGCGGTATTCGGCGTCAAAAAGCGCGGGGAGCAGCTGGGCGAGATCCGGCTCCTCATGCCCGGCCGCCACAACGCGGACAACGCCCTGGCCGCCGCCGCCGTCGCGATGGAGCTCGACGTCCCCTTCGCGGACGTTCAGGGGGGGCTTCGCGGGTTCGACGGCATCGGCCGCCGCCTGGAGCGCGTCGGCGCGGCGTCGGGCGTCTCGGTTTTCGACGACTACGGGCATCACCCCGAGGAAATCCGCGTCACGCTCCGCGCCGTGCGGGAGGCGTGGCCGGAGAATCGCCTGGTGGTGGCGTTTCAGCCGCACCGCTACACGCGGACGCATCATCTGGGAGATGCGTTCCACACCGCCTTCTACGACGCCGACAGGGTGATCGTCGCGCCCATATACGCCGCGGGCGAGGCGCCCATCCCGGGGGTGAGCTCGCGGAAGCTCGCCGGGGGAATCCGGGCGCACGGCCACAGGAGCTGCGACGCGGCGGAGGATCTCGAAGACGCCTTGGGCCGTCTGCACGAGGAGGCGCGGGCCGGCGACATCGTTCTCACGCTGGGGGCGGGCGACGTCTGGAAGGTGGGCCGGAAGCTGCTCGAACGGCTCGAGCGGGCGGAGAGCGCCTCCGAGGAGGCGGGATGAACGCCGGGCTGGCGGAGGAAGTCATGACGTCCGAGGCGGCGGAGAAGCTGAAGAATCTCGACTGCGGGATTCTCTTCGGAGAGCCGCTGGCCGCCTACACCACGTTCCGGGTGGGAGGGCCGGCCGACGCCCTCGCGTTGCCCGCGGCGGAGGGCGCGCTCGCTGCGCTGCTCGATAGATGCCGGAGCGAGGCGCTCCCCGTCGCCGTGCTGGGGGGCGGCGCGAACACCCTGGTGCGCGACGGAGGCGTTCGCGGGGCGGTCGTCGCGCTTCCGGGGGCGTTCCGGGGGATCGAGGTGATCGAGGAGAGCGGGGAAGGCGCGCTGATCGAGGCGCGGGCGGGGGAGAAGATTCCCGCGCTGGTGCGCTTCGCCGCCGAGCGCGGCTGGGCGGGGGTCGAGTGTCTGGCGGGCGTTCCCGGCACCGTGGGAGGCGCGCTGGCCATGAACGCGGGCACTGCGGAATCCTACATCCAGGACGCCGTGGAGAGCGTGCGCTGGATGCCTCTGGCCGGCGGCGCGCCCGCGTGGGCGCCCGCGGACGCCCTGCGCTTCTCCTATCGCCGCGCCGAGCTGCCCGCGCCCGGCGTGGTTCTGGCCGCGCGCTTCTCGCTGAGGCGCGCCGACGCCGGCGAGCTGAAGGAGCGGCTGAGGCGGGACGCCGCCCGGAGGCGCGAGCGCCAGCCCTGGGGGATGCCCTGCGCCGGCTCCATCTTCAAGAACCCCGCCGGCGCGCGCGCGGGGGCGCTCATCGAGGCGGCCGGCCTCAAGGGAATGAGAATCGGCGGCGCGCAGGTGAGCGAGGTCCACGGAAATTTCATGGTGAACCTGGGCGGGGCCACGGCGCGGGACGTGCTGAGCCTCATCGCCGAAGTCCAAAAAGCGATTCTGGAGCGGACGGGAATCGAGCTGGCGCTGGAGCTGAACGTCATCGGGGAGGACGCCGCATGAGCCGTTCCCGGTCCGGAGCGCGGCGGCCGAGGCGCCGGGAGGTGTTCCCGGACCGCGCCCGCGCGCCCGGAGGCGCCGGCGGCGCCCGAAAGGGCGTCAGGCGAAGCGGCGGCAGGAGCGGCCGGAGCTGGGTATGGCCCCTCATCGGCTTTCTGGCTTTCGCGGAGGCGCTCCTGCTGGGCGGACACGCCGTCCTGTGGGCGAAGGCGAGCCGGCATTTCGAGCTGAGCAAGGTGGTGGTGGAGGGGCATCGGGCGCTTCGGCCCGAGGACGTCGTGAAGCGCGCGGCGCTCGCGCCGGGGACGAGCATATTCGACGCCGACCTGGAGGCCGTGCGCGCCCGCGTGGCCTCTCATCCCTGGATCAAGCGCGTGAGCGTGCGCAGGCGGCCGCCCCATTTTCTCCACGTCGAGATCGTCGAGCGCAGGCCGGCCGCGCTGCTCGCCGGCGCCGCGCGCATGGCGGTGGACGCGGAGGGCGTCGTGCTCGGCGGGCTCCCGGCGCCGCGCGCGGGGTGTCTGCCCGTGATGGAGGGATTCGCCTCGCGGAATTTGCGGCCGGGCGAGGCGTTGCGCGGCGCGCGCTTCGCGCGCGCCATGGAGGCGGCCTCCCTGTTCCGGGGCTTTCCCGTGATTCGGGAGGGGTGCGTCTCCGTCCGCGCCGCCGGGGGAGGGCAGCTCCGGCTTCGGGCGCTCACGGGGAAGGTGGAGCTTGTCGTGAACGAGGAGGGGATGGAGAGCCAGGCCGAGCGGCTTCGGGCGGTCGCGCGCGACGTTCTGCGGGAGGAGGCGCTGGGCGCGGGCGGTCTCCGGCTCGATCTGAGATTTCCGGGCAGGGTGATCGTCCGGTCGCTCGAAGAGGATGGAGGGAACAGGGGATGAGCAAACAGGGCGACGTGCTGGTGGGCTTGGACATCGGCACCTCGAAAATCTGCGCGGTCGTGGCCGAGGTGAACGAGGAGGGCGCCCTCGAGATCGTGGGGCTGGGGAAGCATCCCTCCAAGGGACTCAACCGCGGCTCGGTGGTGAACATCGATCAGACGGTGGAATCCATCAAGGCGGCGGTGGGCGAGGCCGAGTTCATCAGCGGCGCGCCCGTCCGCTCCGCCTTCGTCGGCGTGGCGGGAGGACACATCCGCAGCTTCAACACGAACGGCATCGTGGCGATCAAGAACAAGATCGTGGCCCAGGAGGACATCGACCGCGTCGTCGAGCAGGCGCGGGCGGTCACAATGCCGGCGGATCACGAAATCATCCACGTGCTGCCGCAGGAATACATCGTCGACGAGCAGGAGGGCGTCACCGAGCCCGCGGGCATGGCCGGCGTGCGCCTCGAATGCAGGGTGCACGTCGTCACGGGGGCGATTCCCGCGATTCAGAACATCACCCGCAGCGTCGAGATGGCGGGCCTGAGCGTGGAGCGCCTGGCGCTCCAGCCTTTCGCCTCCTCGCTGGCCGCGCTGAGCGACGACGAGCGCGACCTCGGCGTGGCGATCGTGGACGTCGGGAGCGGCACGGCGGACGTCGCCGTCATCAGCGCGAGCGCGCTGCGCTACACCTCCGTCATCCCCGTGGGGGGCAGCCACATCACGCGGGACATCGCCATCGGTCTGAGGACGCCGGACTATCAGGCGGAGAAGATCAAGCAGGAGCACGGCTGCGCCCTGGCCTCCCGCCTCTCCCACGAGGACGAGATCGAGGTGCCCAGCGTGGGCGGGCGTCCGCCGCGCGTGCTGAGCCGCCAGATGCTCGCCGAGATCATCGAACCCCGCATGGAGGAGATTCTGACGCTCATCCGCCGCGAGATACAGAAGAGCGGCATGGAGGATCTCCTCCCCGCCGGCGTGGTGCTCACGGGCGGGGCGAGCATGATGGAGGGCGTCGAGGAGCTGGCCGAGGGCGTGCTTCAGCTTCCGGTGAGGCTGGGTCTGCCCGCCGGCGTGGGCGGGCTGGTGGATATGGTCAACGGCCCCATGTATTCCACCGCCGTGGGCCTCGTCATCTACGCCATGAAGACGGCCGGCCGAAAGGGGCGGCTCGCGGGCGGCGCTTCGGGCAGTCCAATCCGCCAGACGACGGCCAGAATCCGCCACGTGCTGGCCAGCGTGTTCAGGTAGTTTTTCGGGAAGGCCGAGGGGGCGCCTTCCAGGGTCGAATGGGGGGAAGGGAATGAGCGACTTGATGTTCGAGATGGAGCAGGAGCCGCCCTGCCGGGCGCGAATCGCGGTCATCGGCGTGGGCGGGGGCGGCGGCAACGCCGTCAACACCATGATTTCGTCGGGCATGGAGGGCGTCGAGTTCGTGGCGGCCAACACGGACGCCCAGGTGCTGGAGCGCTCCCTGGCCGGCGAGAAAATCCAGCTGGGCCTCGATCTGACGAACGGGCTGGGGGCGGGCGGAAACCCCGAGGTCGGCAGAAAGGCGGCCCTCGAGGACACCGAGCGCCTCGCCGACTACCTTCAGTCGCTGGAGCTGGTGTTCGTCACCGCGGGCATGGGGGGAGGCACGGGCACGGGCGCCGCGCCCGTCATCGCGCGCATCGCGAAGGAGGCGGGAGTGCTGACGGTGGGCGTGGTCACCCGGCCGTTCGACTTCGAGGGGCCGCGCCGGATGAACCAGGCGAGCGAGGGCATCGAGGAGCTGCGCGAGGCCGTGAACACGCTCATCACCATCCCCAACCAGCGGCTCTTGGGAATGGTCGAGCGCTCGACGCCGATGACCGAGGCGTTTCAGAAGGCGAACAACGTCCTCCTTCAGGCGTGCAAGGGAATCGCCGACCTCATCACCACGCCCGGGCTGATCAATCTCGACTTCGCCGACGTGCGCACCATCATGCGCGACATGGGCGGCAAGGCGCTCATGGGCAGCGGCACGGGCCACGGCGAGAACCGCGCCGTCATCGCCGCCCAGAACGCCATCAACAGCCCGCTGCTCGAGGAGGGAACCATCGAGGGCTCCCGGGGCGTGCTCATCAACATCACCGGCGGCTCCGACCTCTCGCTCTTCGAGGTGAACGAGGCCTGCAAGCTCGTCCACGAGAAGGCGCACCCCGACGCCAACATCATTTTCGGCTCGGTCATCGACGTCGGCATGGAGAACGAAATTCGCGTGACCGTCATCGCCACGGGCTTCGGGCGCGAGGCGATTCGCGAAGTCCCGCCCCTGGAGGCGGAGGCGGCCACCGGAACCGACGGAAAGAGGATATCGCCCGTGGACTACATGCGCCTGAAAAGCGGCGCGCCTCAAGCCGACGCCTACGAACTGGAGGAGGACGATCTGGACGTGCCCACTTTCCTGCGCAAGCAGGTTGACTGACCCCCCCAGCGTCGGTTCGCCGAGGGAGCCTTTTCTCAAACCGAACCGCGCATTCCCCTCCGATGAAGCCGGGGGAGATTCGTCTCCCCCGGCCCCGCCATCCCGCGCGGCGGGCGCTCTTTCTTGTGGCGCCGTTGGGCCCTCTCTATAATGCGGTCTCCATGATGAAGAGCCGTGCGCGCCGGGCGGGGGCTCTCCGCGCGCGCTCGACGGCTCCTCGCCGGCCGGAGCGGACTGCGGATGCGTTCTTTGGAGGGCCATGAATCCGGCGGCGTCGAATTCCTCACCTCTCCCCTGCTGGAGGAGGCCGGCTTCGCGCGCCACGCCTTCAGCACCCGAAGAGGCGGGGTGAGCGCGGGCCGCTTCTCCTCCCTGAATCTGGGGCGCGCGCGGGGCGAGGCGCCCGAGAACGTGGCGGAAAACAGAAGGCGCTTCTTCGAGGCCGCCGGCTTTTTGGCTGAGCGTCTGGTGGAGCTGAGGCAGGCGCACGGATGCGGCGTTCTCGCCGCCGAGGAGATCGCCCCCGGCGAGAAGGCGAGCGGCGACGCCCTGATGACGAACGATCCGCGCCTGGGCGTCGCCGTCAAGACGGCGGACTGCGTGCCCGTGCTCATCGCGGACGCGCGGAGGCGGGCGGTCGCCGCCGTTCACGCGGGCCGCAGGGGGGTGGCCGGCGGCATTCTGCTCAGGACGGTCGAGCGGATGCGGGAGAAATACGGGTGCGACGCCCGGGATTTGCGCGCCGCCCTGGGCCCCGCCGTTTCCGGGGGGCGCTACGAGGTGGGCGAGGAGTGTCTGCCGCCGTTTCGCGCGTGGTGCCGGGACTGGAGAGACTTCAGCGCGCCCCTGGGGCGCGGGAAATGGCTGCTTGATCTTCCCGAGGCGGCGCGGCGTCAGCTTGTCCTGGCGGGGGTTCCCGAGGAGCGCGTCGGCGCGCCCGGGCCCTGCACGTTTTCCGGGCCGTCGCGGTTTTTTTCCTACCGCCGGGACGGCGCGCCCGCCGGGATGCTGCTCTCGGCGATACGGGCGACGCGCCATGGAGAAGGCGATGGCTGAGATTCGGGAGAGATGCGAGGCGGTGAGGCGGCGCGCGGCGGCCGCCGCCCGCTCCGCGGGCCGCAAACCCGACGAGGTGCGCCTGCTGGCCGTGAGCAAGACGCAGCCGCCCGAGAGGCTCATCGAGGCCATCGAGGCGGGCGTGGAGATTCTGGGAGAGAACCGGGTGCAGGAGGCCCGGCGGAAAAGGGACGGGATGCCCCCCGAGGTGGCGGAGAAGGCGCGGTGGCACCTCATCGGCGCCTTGCAGAGGAACAAGGCGCGCGCCGTGCCGGGGCTGTTCGACGCGGTGGAATCCGTGGATTCCCTCCCTCTCGCGCGCGAGCTGGACAGGCGCGTGGGGACGGCGGGGGGCGCGCCGCTCGAGGTCTTCATCCAGGTGAACACGGGCGAGGAGGCCCAGAAGAGCGGGGTCGCGCCGGCGGAGGCGATGGCGCTCGTGCGGGAGGCGTCCGCGCTGGAGTCGCTGCGGTTGGTCGGCCTCATGTGCATTCCCCCTCTGGGCCGCGAGGCGGAGGAGAGCCGTCCCCATTTCGCCCTGCTCAGAAAGCTGCGCGACGAGGCGCGGGAGCGCGGGTTTTCCAGGGTGAGGGAGCTCTCGATGGGCATGTCGAACGATTTCGAGACGGCCATAGCGGAGGGGGCGACCCTCGTTCGCGTCGGCGCGGCCATTTTCGGCCCGCGGCGAACGGAGTGAGCGAATTTGAGTTGCGCCGTCAATTTCAGTAGGGTGGGTTCGCTCCGGCGCGTGAAGCGGCCTTGACCTTGCGGGCTTGAAGGGTTGCGAAAGATGGCGGAAATCCTCGTGGTCGGCGGCGGAAACATGGGCGAGGCCCTCTCCACGGGCATGGTGAGCGCGGGCTACGCGCGCGCGGAGGAGGTCGTCATCGCGGAGCCTCTCCCCGCGCGCGCCGAATATCTGCGCGAGAAGGCGGGGTTTCGCGTGGCGTCCGACGGGGCGGAGGCGGCGCCCGGGGCGGACAGGGTGATCATCGCCGTGAAGCCGCAGGTTCTGGACGCGGTTCTGGGCGGGCTGAAGGAAGCCCTGGCGCACCGCCCGCTCCTGATCTCGGTCGTCGCCGGCGCGCCGACGAGACGCTTCACCGCGGCCCTGGGCGAGGAGGCGCGCGTCGTCCGCGTCATGCCGAACGCGCCCGCCCTTGTGGGGGAGGGCGCCGCCGGGCTGTGCGCGGGAGGGCGGGCTTCGGATGCGGACCTGGCGGAGGCCAGGCGCCTGCTGGAGTCCGTCGGCAGGGCGGTGGTTCTGCCCGAATCGCTCATGGACGCCGTGACGGGCCTCTCGGGCAGCGGCCCCGCCTACGTGTTTCAGTTCATCGAGGCGCTGGCGGACGGCGGGGTGCTGGCGGGCCTGCCGCGAGAGGAGGCCATGACGCTGGCGGCGCAGACGGTTCTCGGCGCCGCGAGAATGCTGCTGGAGACGGGGGAGCACCCGGGCCGCCTGAAGGACATGGTCGCCTCGCCCGGGGGGACGACCATCGCCGGCCTGCGCGCCCTGGAGAGCGGGGGGCTGCGCGCCGCCGTGATGGACGCGGTGGGCGCGGCCGCGCGCCGGAGCGGGGAGCTGGGCCGGGGCTAGCCCATTTCATCGAAGCGGGAGCGTATCGGTGTTTCTGATATCGAACTTCATGCACGCGGCGGGCGTCATTCTCAGCTATCTGTTCACCATCTATATCTGGATCATCATCATCCGCGCGCTCGTCTCCTGGGTGAGTCCCGACCCCTACAATCCCATCGTGCAGATACTGCACCGTCTGACGGAGCCCGTCTTGGCGCCCGTTCGCCACCGGATGCCGAATTTCGGGGGCATCGACCTGAGTCCGATTGTCGTGGTGCTGATCATCTTCTTTCTCCAGAGTTTTCTCGTGCGGAGCATCTTCGACCTGGCCGCGATACTGCGCTGACTTTGCCCGGAGGACGCGCCCATGAAGCTCACCGGAAGCGACATCAGAAGCCGTGCCTTCCCGCGCAGGATGCGGGGCTACGACCGGCTCGAGGTGGATGCGTTTCTGTTCGCCGCGGCCGAGCAGGTGGACAGGCTGGTCCGCGAGAACGAGCAGCTGGGCCTGCAGTGCGCGGATCTGTTCGAGGAATACAACCGCCTGAAAAAAGAGCACGCCGAGGCGCGGAAGACCCTGGCCTCCCTGCCCGCGCTGAGGGATGAGGCCTCGGCCTGGGCCGGGGAGCTCGTGCGGAAGGCGGAGGCGGACGCCGACCGCATCCTCGATGAGGCCGAATCCCGCGCGGCGCGGCTTCGGGCGGACGCCGAGAGGGAGGCGGCTCGTCTGCGCGGGGAAGCGTCCGCGCTGCGGGAGGCGCGGGACAATCTTTTCGCCGATTTTTGCGCGACGCTGCGCTCCCAGACGCGAACCCTGGAGGAGGAAAGCCGGCGCGCGGGGGTGGACCTCGAACGCCTCATGGGCGAGCGAAGCGGAACCGTCATCAATCTGAGCCAGAAGGCGGAGGGCGATGCGTCGTGACGGGCCTCCGCCCGGAGGCGGCCGGCGCCAGCTCTGAGGCGCGGGTTCAGCCGCGCTCCCCGAAAGCGGAAATCGGCGGAACGCGCGACGGCGCCCTCCGCGCGCGGAAAGCTTCCGGCCGGGGATAAGCCGTGAGCGGCAAAGAGACCGAGGGAAACTTTCGCACCCTCTCCTTTCAGGGGGGCGCGCTCGCGCTCATCGACCAGAGGAAACTCCCGCAGGAGGAGACCTACGTCGAGTGCCGCACGGAGGACGAGGTGGCCGAAGCCATCGCCGGCATGGTGGTGCGCGGCGCGCCCGCCATCGGGGTGGCGGCGGCCTACGGAATGGCGCTGGCGGCCGCCCGCCACGCGGATTCGGGCGCGAAGGCGCAGCGCCGCGCCATCGATCGGGCGGCGCGCGCGCTGTCCGCCACGCGCCCTACGGCGGTGAATCTCTTCTGGGCTATCGAGAAGATGCGGGCGCGCGTCCGGGAAAGCGGCGGCGCGCCCGAGGCGCTGGCCGCGAGCCTCCTGCGCCTGGCCGGGGAACTCCACGAGGAGGACGCGGCCGTCTGCCGCAGAATCGGCGACCTGGGCGCGGCGCTGCTGCCGGAGGGAACGAGCGTCCTCACCCACTGCAACGCGGGCGCGCTGGCGACCGCGGGCTACGGCACGGCGGGCGGGGTGATCCGCAGCGGCTTCCGGGACGGACGGGTGCGGGAGGTGTTCGTGGACGAGACCCGGCCCTTCCTCCAGGGGGCGCGCCTCACCGCCTGGGAGCTGGACAGGGACGGCATTCCCGTCGTTCTCATCACCGACGGCGCGGCCGCGCACTGCATGAGCCTCGGGCGCGTGGGCGCCGTGGTGGTGGGGGCGGATCGCGTGGCCGCCAACGGGGACTTCGCCAACAAGATCGGCACCTACGCCCTCGCCGTTCTCGCCAGGGAGCACGGGGTGCCCTTCTACGCGGCGGCGCCGACGAGCACCATCGACATGGACGCGGCGCGGGGCGCGGACATTCCCATCGAGGAGCGGCCGGCCGAGGAGGTGCGCTCGTTTCGCGGCGAGGCTGTCGCCCCCGAAGGGGTGCGCGTCTTCAACCCCGCGTTCGACGTGACGCCCGCCCGCTTCGTGGACGCCCTGGTGACGGAGCGGGGGGTGGCGCGCCTGGCCGAGGGCGAAACGCTCGCCGCGGCGATGAGGGAGGAGGCGGACGACGCGCCGCGCCCGCCGGGGCGGGAGGCGCGCCTTTCGTGTTGACTTCCCGCGCGCGCGCGGGCTATAAACCCAAACGCTTCGGGCGGCTGTCAGACCGCGCGGCCGGGCGAAAGCCTTGCCGCGCCGTCGGGAAGGGACATCGCCAAGGGGGCTGTAGCGAAGCCGGTTATCGCGCTGGCCTGTCAAGCCAGAGATCGCGGGTTCGAGTCCCGTCAGCCCCGCCACCTCCTTCTTCCCGATCCTTCGCCGTCTTTGGATCGCCGTCGAACGCGCTCGCCCGGCTCTCCGCGCGGCGGGGAGCGATGCGCCGCGCGTCCGGCTTTGGCGGAATCCGCTTTTATGGCGTATAATGGACGCAAGGGCATGACATGACCAGCCGCGTCGCCGCCGGGAGGGCTCTTCGGCCGCCGCGCGGCCCGCGCCTTCCCGACGAGGCTCCGGACGACTATACCGAGGCAGCATTCATTCGCTTCAAGGAGGAGAGGACATGAAAAGACTCATCGGCTTCACGCTGGCCGCCGCGTTCGCCGCGGGCGTCTTTCTCGCCGCCGCGCCGGCCGCCGAGTCGGCGACGCTGCGCGTGGGCGCGCACAGGGGCATGTGGGGCTCCTACGAGATCATCGCCGACCGCATGGGCTACTGGAAGAAGGAGGGGCTGAAATACAAGATCGGCCACTTCAAGCAGGGCAAGCTCATGCGCAACGCCATCATCCAGAACAACCTGGACACCGGCACCACGGGCTTCTCGCCCTTCACGACGGCGATCTCCAAGGGCGCGCGGGTGACGGCCATCGGCGTGACGGCGAACATCTGCGCGGCCGTCTCCATCATCGTGCCCGCGACCTCGAAGGCCAAGAGCCTGAAAGACCTCAAGGGTTCGGTGTTCGCCAACAAGAAGGGCACGAGCACGGACTTCGCGTTTCAGTCCTACGTCATTCCCTCGTATGGCCTGAAAAGCTCCGACTTCCCCCTTCTGAGCGTCCGCACCACCGAGCGCATCGCCGCGCTGATCTCCGGCGCCGCCCAGGCGGCCATGATCGGCGAGCCGCAGGGCGAGATCGCCCGCGAGAAGGGCCTCGTTCGCTATCTTGAGGATCTGTGCAAATACGACAACACGAGCATGATGCACGTGGGCAACCCCCAGACCCTCAAGAAGCATCCCGACCTCTACTACAAGTATTTCCGGGGCTGGCTGAAGGCGCACAAGCTGCTCAAGGACGACCCCAACGCCTACGCCAAGGTCTATACCAAGGCGCTGAACGAGGTCGGCGACAAGGCCAAGGTGAGCACCACGCTCAAGGCCCTCAAAAAGCTCAAGACGGAGATTTATCTGACGGACCGGGTGAAGAACTATCTGAACGACATGGGCGACAAGCAGATCAAGCTCGGCTGGATCAAGAGCCGCCCCGACTTCACCAAGAGCCCGTTCCTGGACGACTCCATCCTCCGCAGGGCCGCCAAGGACATCGGCTTCAACTAGCGGACGGGTCGATCAAGCCGGAAAGACCGGCGAAAAACAAACCCCCCGGAGGCCGCGGCCTCCGGGGGGTTTTCGCGCCCGCTTCGCGGGAACCGCGGCCGCCACTATGCGTCCCCTACGGCGCGAAATCAGCCTCCCGAACTTTGTAGCGGGGACCGCATTCCCCGTCCCCCGCGCCATGCGGACGGGCGCGCTGAATGCGGAGAAGCCGACGGCAGTCCGGCCTTCGGCTACACCTTCTTGTCCTGGGCGCCCATGGCCTCCATCATGCCCCAGCGGATGACGGTGCGGCTTTCGAGGGGCTGGAAGAGAACCTTCTCCAGAACGAAGCCGAAGAGGCCCAGAACGGAGAGGGCGACCATCATGAAGGCGATGTCGAGGTATTCCTGGGCGTCGAAGATGCCGGCGGAAAGCCCCCAGCGGATGCCGGCGAACGCCTCCGCCCCCACGCCCGCGCGCCAGGCGCGCGCCAGGCCGATGCGCAGGCCGCTCAGAATCATCGGCAGCGAGCCGGGCAGGACGACGGTGCGGAAGATCGTCATCTTGTCGGCGTTCATCGACTGCGCCGCGCGTATCCACACGGGGTTGACGGTCTTCACGCCCGTCCAGACGGCCATGGCGATGGGCAGGAAGGAGGCGAAGGCCGTGATGACGATGACCGTCTGATCGCCGATGCCCGACCAGATGACGACGATGGGCGTCCACGCGATGGCCGGAATCGGGAGCAGCACGGAGAGAAGCGGCACGAAGAACGACTCCCAGAAGGCGAAGCGCCCCATCAGGATGCCCACGATGGTGCCCACGATCGCCGCGATGAAGAACGAGAACGGAAGGCGCCACGCCGTGTTGATCGTGTGCAGGAAAATCGGGCTTTCCAGGAGTTTCCAGAAGTAGTCGGCGATCCCCAGGTTCGGGTCCTCGGCCAGCGCCTTGAACAGGGGGCCGGTGACCAGCTCCCACGCGCGGTAGAGAATCGCGTCGACCGTGGGAAAGAGCCGCCCCTGGTTGCCCTGGGCCTGCATGGCGGCCACCTGCCAGATGGCGAGAATGACGACGAACGGATAGATCGGCCTGAGTTTCACCCATATCGGCGTTCTGGTCTTCTCCTTCACTTCGTCCATCGACGGAGGGACGGGCGCTGTCCGGGATGTCTGCATGGAAGATTCCTCTCTGTCTCTAGAAGTCTCGGATCAAATCGTTCACGCGCCGCTGGAGCTTGATGAACTCGGGCGCCAGATCGTCTCTCGGCCGGGGAATGTCCACCTTCACGATCTCGCGGATTCTCCCCGGATTCGGAACGAAGACGACGATGCGGTTGCCCAGATAGACGGCTTCGCTCAGGTTGTGCGTGACGTAGATGATCGTCTTCTTCGTCTTCTGCCAGACGTCGACGGTGAGCTCCTGCAGCTCCTCGCGCGTCTGGGCGTCGAGGGCGCCGAAGGGCTCGTCCATGAGGAGCACCTGGGGGTCGAAGGCCATGGCGCGCGCCACCGCCACGCGCTGGCGCATCCCGCCCGAGAGGTTGTGGGGGAAGAAGTCCGCGAAGTCCTCGAGGCGGACGAGGCGCAGGTAGTCGAGCGCGATGCGCCTGCGCTCCTCCTCCGGCACGCTTCGGATCTCCAGGCCGTATTCCACGTTCTGCCTGGCCGTGCGCCAGGGGAACAGGGCGTATTCCTGGAACACGACGCCCTTGTCGTAGTCCTGGGAGAGCGTCTTGCCGTCCAGGATGATGCGTCCTGCGGTGATCTCGACGAAGCCGGCGAGCATGTTCAGGAGCGTCGTCTTCCCGCAGCCCGAAAGCCCCACGAGACAGATGAACTCGCCGTCGGCGATGTCGAGGTTCACGTCCTCGAGGGCGTGGACCCGCCTCTCGGGGGTGTCGTAGATTTTCCGCAGATTCTGAATGGATATTTTCGTGACCATGAATGAGAGAGTCCCAGGATGTGAAGGACGAGGCGAGGCGTCCTTCGGGCGCATGGAAATGGAGCAGGAGCGCGGGGATTCTAGCAGACGCCCGCCGGAAGGAAAACCGCGAATATACTTTCGCGGCGTTCTGTAATAATCTGCCCGCGGCGGATGAGCCTCCGCGGCGAGCAAGGCCGCGTCCGGCGCGGGCGGGAATTTACGGAAGGATTCGGGCGATGAGCGCAAGGCTGCCGCTCGAGGGGCTTCGCGTCCTGGCGGTGGAGCAGTTCGGGGCGGGGCCGCTGGCCTCGCAGCTGCTCGGGGACATGGGCGCCGAGGTCATCAAGATAGAGGATCATGCCGTGGGCGGCGATTCGGCGCGGCCCGTCCCCCCCTATCCCCTGCCCGGAAACGACAGCTACTATTTCCAGACCTTCAACCGCAACAAGAAGAGCGTCGCGCTCAGAATCCGCGAGCCCGAGGGCAGGGCGATAGTGCGCAAGCTCGTCCCGAAAGCGGACGCGCTGTTCGCCAACTGCCGGGGAACGGCGCCGGAGAAGCTCGAAATCACCTACAGGCACCTCGCTCCCTACAACGAGAAAATCGTGTGCTGCTTTCTCTCCGGCTTCGGGATGACGGGGCCACGCGCGGGCGAGCCGGCCTACGACTACCTCATGCAGGCGTACGCCGGCATCATGAACCTCACGGGCGAGCCGGACGGCCCGCCCACGAAGGCGGGCGTAAGCTTCGTGGACTTCTCGGGCGGCTTCCTCGCGCTGACGGGGCTGCTCGCCGCGCTCTGGGAGGCGGGCCGCACCGGCAAGGGCAGGGACGTGGACGTGGCGCTCATGGACGGCGCCCTGTTCCAGCTCGGCTACATGGCCACCTGGGCGCTGAACTGCGGCTACGTCCCGCGGAAATTCTCCCACAGCGCGCATCCCTCGCTCGTGCCCGCGCAGAATTTCCGGACGAAGGACGGCTGGGTGAGCGTGCTGTGCCTCAAGCAGGATTTCTTCCCCGTCCTCGCCGAGCGCATGGGCATGGCCGCGCTGGCGGAGGACGCGCGCTTCCGAACCGCCCGGAATCGCTTCGACAACCGAGAGGCTCTCCTGGAAATCCTGCGCGGGGCGTTCCTGAAGAAGACGAACGCGGAGTGGACCTCCCTGCTCCAGGGACACGTCCCCTTCGCGCCGGTGAACGACGTGGCGCAGGCGATGGAGGACCCCCAGGTTCTGGCGCGGGAGATGATCGTGGAGATGGAGCACCCGGCGGCGGGCGCGATAAAGGTCCCCGGCTCGCCCGTCAAGCTGCCGGGCAGCGAGATGAAGTTCCGGCGCGCCCCCTATCTGGGAGAGCACACGCGGGAGGTGCTGGGCGGGCTTCTCGGCATGAGCGAGGGCGAACTCGCGGATTTGCGGGAGAGGAACGTCGTGTCGTGGACGGAGCCGCCCGAGGGCGGCGAATAGGGCGGGAACTGCGGGTTCGCGGGCGCGAGGCGTCCTCAATGGCGGACGCCGGACGGGCGCGCCCGCGCGGGATGAAAGTTTTTTTTCGCGCATCGACGGAGGACGGGGCATGAACAACGCGGCCGGGGATCTTCCGATTCCCAAGATCATCAACTCCCTCGACGTGGACGAGGACAAGGCCTACGAGCCTCCCTACGACATTCGCTGGGGCGTGAACCGGGAGACGACGGGGACGGACGCCATCACGATGGGCAGAACCATCATCCCCCCGCGCGGGCGCAACGCGCTGCACTTTCACAAGAACTGCGACACCACGATTTACGTCGCGCGGGGCCCCGTCAACATCTACTGGAAGGAGGGCGGAGAGATCGTCCGAAAGGAGGCGCCCGTCGGCCACTTCGTCTATTTTCCCCGCGGCTGCGTTCACGGGCAGGAGAACCCGAGCGAAACGGAGCCCGCAGAACTCATATTCACCTACGGCGGGATGCCCAACAAGGAGGCGGCGGGCACCACCTTCGTGGACGACCCCAGAGACCCGCTCAGGGACTAGGCTTTTCCCCGCCGCCCGGCGGCGCCCGTTCAGGAGACGACGCCTCTCATGCTTCCCGCGCGATTCCTCCTCGCCCCGCTTCTCTTGCTCCTGGCGGGCGTCATCGGGAGTTTTCCCGGCGCCGGCGTCCCGGACGCATCCGCCCAGCCCCGGGAGGCCGGTATGAAAATATCGGGCTTTGACGGCGCGGCGCTCGTTCGCGTGCCGCCGGGCCGGTTCGTCATGGGCAGCGAAGCCGGCGACAGAGACGAGCGGCCGCCCGTCAGGGTCTTCGTCTCCGGCTTCTGGATCGACAGGACCGAGGCGACGGCGGAGCGCTTCGCCCGCTTCGCCGCGCGGACGGGCTACCGCACGACGGCCGAGAAGCGCGGGTGGTCGTGGACGTGGGACGCCTCCCTGAAGGACGGCAGGGGCGGCTGGCGCAAGACGAGGGGGGCGAGCTGGCGAAGCCCGGAGGGGCCGGGGTCGAGCTGGCGGACGCCGCCCGGACGGCCCGTCTCCCACGCGAGCTGGCCCGACGCCGAAGCCTATTGCGGGTGGGCGGGCAGGCGCCTGCCCACCGAGGCGGAATGGGAGCGCGCGGCGCGCGGAGACGACGGTCGGCGCTACCCCTGGGGGTCGCGGAAGGAGGCGCGGCGCGCCAACCTGAAGGGGGGCGGGGACGGATTTCCGGGCGTCGCGCCCGTGGGCCGCTTCCCGCGGGGGGCGAGCCCCTTCGGCGCGCTCGACATGGCGGGCAACCTCTGGGAGTGGACGGCCGACCGCTACGCCTCCCGCGCGTATCGAAGCATGGCGAGGCGCGACCCCCACGGCCCGGCGAAAGGGAAAACGCGGGTGGTGCGCGGCGCCTCCTGGGGCAGCCCCCTCGCCTGGGCGGCGGCGCACAACCGCTATCACCGCCCGCCGCGCTACACAAACAACAAACTCGGCTTCCGCTGCGCGTCGGGACTTTAATATGGCCCGCATCCATTGGGCGCGCTGCGTGAGCCGCAGGGGACGCATATATGCGCCCGTTGGAACGGCGGCTTTGAGGTATGACGACCCCTTGTCCTGAATGAAAGAGATCAACCCATGAAGGCGGTAAAGCGGACGGCTCTGCTTTTCGTTGCGGCGGCCCTGCGCGGATTCCGGCTTCTCGCCGAGCGCGGCGGCGCGGTTTCGCGAGCTGGCCGCGATGTTCCTGACCCCGCCGGAGTTCGCCGGCGTCCGGAGGCTCGCGCGGGAGTGGCGGCCCCGTAAGGAGGCCCTGCCCGCCAAGTAAGCCGCGCGGCGGGGGATCGCTTGTAGGGGACGCATTCATGCGTCCCGCCCGCGCATTGACGGAGCGACCCGTAGGGACAAACGGACAAACCCCCTGTGGTTGTCCTCTTGCGGGAAACGGGTGCGGGCTACGGACGGCTGGGGGGATCCTCCGCCTTCAATTCGCGGGAACGGGCGGAACCACCAGCACGCCGTGGGGGCCGCTGCCCACGCGGATTCTGCGGATGTTGCGGTGCCTGCGGGCGTCCATGACGAACACCTCTCTCGAATCGCGGTTCGTCACGTAGGCGAGCGCGCCGTCGGGCGTGAAGGCGATGAGGTCGGGGCGGACGCCCTGCTTCACGCGGGCGACGCGCTTTTGCTCGGGCAGGGCGAACACCGAGACGGCGTTTCGGTGCGGCAGGGTGACGTAGAGAAATTTCCCGTCCGGCGTGATGAGGGCGTCGTGCGGCTCGCCGGAGAGCCTGACGGCGCGCTCGATTTCGAGGGTGGCGAGATTCACGACGCTGTAGGAATGCCGCTCGCCGTTCATCACGTAGAGCCGCTCGCCGCCGCGCGTCACGTCGATGCCCTCGATGTAGTGGCCCGCCTCTATCTGCTTGATCGGCCTGCCCGCTTCGAGATCGACGACGGAGACGTCCTCGCTCAGCTCGTTGGCGACGAAGGCGCGGCGACCGTCCGGGCCGAGCTTGATGTTCACCGGGCTGCTGCCGCCGTGCCGGATGAGGCCGACGAGCTTCCGGGCGGCGACGTCGAGAATCGTCACGTTGTCGGAGTAGGCGTTCACGAAGTAGGCGAGGCGTCCGTCGGGGGAGAAGGCGAGGTTGTAGGGGTCGCGGCCCGCGCGCACGCGGCGGAGGAGTTTCATCGTTTGGGCGTCGAACACGCGGACGAAGGCGCTGCCGTCGTTGATGACATAGACGCGGCGGCCGTCCGGGGAGAGGGCGAGGCGGTTCGCCTTGCGGCCCGCGGGAATCGTCCGGATCACCCTGTGGGAGTCGCGCGAGATGACGCTCAGGGTGCCCTCGCGCGTGTTCGTGACGAGAATTCTCTCTCCCGTCCGCCCCCCGCTCGCGCCCTCGGGGACGCCGAGCGCGAGGAGGACGAGGATGGCTGCGATCTTGCGCGTCATGGGACGTCCGAACGGGTGATGGCGGCGTCCGCGAGCCCGGACGCCGCCTGAAAACGCTCCCGCCGCCTCGCCCGGTGCGGGTTATTTCGCCGCCTTGCCCTGCTCTCTCAGGAAGCGCTCCTTCGCCTTCGGGTCGAAGCGGCAACGGCACATCCTGCGGATGAGCTCCACCAAATCACGAATCTCCTCCTTTGTAAATACGTTGCCCCAGGGGGGCATGATGGGGGAGAGGTCGCTCGCCGCCCCGCCGTGGGTGATGGTGCGCGTCATGTCCGCATCGGAGAACTGCGCCATGTCCTTCCCGTCCGTGAGGTCGCGGGGGCTCACGGGCAGCTTCTTCGTGTTGTTCACCCCCTTGCCGTCTCCCTTGGGTCCATGGCACTGGACGCAGAACCAGCGAAAGTGCGCCTCCGCGCTCGTGCGCCGCGCCGCCTCGCCGGGCCTCGAGGGCAGGGGGGCGGCGCCCTCGCTCGCGCCGGCGGGGGATGCCGCCGCGAGCGTCAGGGCGAGGAGCGCGGCGAGAGCCGGCGTCCTCATTTGAAGCTCGCTATGTAGGCGGCGAGGGCGATGAAGTCCGCATCGCCCAGCCTCGTGAACGCCTTGTCCCCATAAACCGGCATCCTGCCGTTGGGGTTGTAGCGGCGCGGGTTTTTCAGGAACGCGACGATGAAGTCGGGGTTCAGCCTACGCCCGGCCTCCCGGAAATGGGGCGCGCTGTGGCCGCCCACCTCGATTTTCGTCCGGTAGACCGTCTTTCGTATCGAGACCATGTGGCACGAATAGCAGGGTTGCTTCTTCTGGAACAGGACGCGCGCCCGCCGCAGCGTCCGCCGGGGGATTTTCCTCCACCTGGGAACGACGCCCGAGGGCATTTGCGGGTCTTTGAGGCTCTCCAGCCAGGCGGCGACCTCGCGCGCCTCCTCCTTCGGGAGCGCCGGATGCGCGTATCTCCCCCGCTTCATGGTTCCGAATAGGACGCCCCGGAACGGCTTGGGTCTTTCGAGCCAGCCCGCCAGGAAGCCGGGGCGGAACTTGCTGCCCGCGTACCAGAGCGTAGGTCCTTTTATGCGCCGGCGCGCGGGGACGGGCAGTATGCGCTCGGGCCCCTGAACCGCGTGGCAGCCGCCGCAGCCGCTTCGCCCGAAAATCGCTTCTCCCGCGCGCGTATCCGCGCCGTGCGAGGCGGCGGGCGCAAGCGCGAAGGCGAGCGCTCCCGCGAGGACGAAGGGGAGAACCGCCCCGGGCCTCGCTCCCGAAAGCGGCGCGGGGGCGATTCGCCCGCCCGCCCCCGTCCGCCGCCCTGAAGGGGAGGGATTCATTCCGCAAGGCGTCATTGGGGGAGCTCCGGCGCCCTGACTTCGGGGAGGTCGCCCGTCAGCGCGCCCATGAAGGCGATGAGATCAGCCTTTTCCCGCTTCGTGAGGCCGAGCGGCTTCATGTCCGGGTCGAGGTGGGGGTTCGGGTGTCCGCCTTTGTCGTAGAAATCCACCACCTCCTCCAGCGTGGCGAAGCGTCCGTCGTGCATGTAGGGCGCCGTCTGCGCGACGTGGCGGAGGGTGGGGGTTTTGAACCTGCCCCTGTCCCGGACGCGCTTCGTAATCCTCTCGCGCCCCGCCTCGATCGGCCGCTTGTCCATGCCGACGCCCAGGTTGTGGAACTTGTCGTCCGTGAACGGCGCGCTGAACTCGTCCGCCAGATGGCATTTCACGCAGTTTCCCTTCGAGGTGAACACCTCGAACCCCCGAATCGCCGCCTGCGGCATCGCGGCCTCGTCTCCTCCGAACTTCCAGCGGTCGAACGGCGAATTGCCCGAGAGCAGGGTGCGCTCGAAGGAGGCGATGGCCCGCGCGACGCGATCCAGGCTGATCTCCCCGCTGCCGAACGCCGCGCGGAAGCGCGCCCGGTATCCCCGAATCGCTCCGAGCGTCCGGATGATTTTCTCCTCGCTCGAGGCCATCTCGCCCGGGTGGAGGATGGGCCCCTTCGCCTGCTCCTCCAGGCTCCCCGCCCGCCCGTCCCAGAAGAGGAACTCGTGATAGGCGGCGTTGATGATGGTGGGCACGTTCCTGAGCGTGGACCTGCCCTGGAAGCCCGCGCCATACCGGCGCGCGTTCGAGAATCCGCGCCGCGGCACGTGGCAGGTCGCGCAGGAGACGGCGCCGTCGCCCGATATGCGCTTCTCGAAGAAGAGCAGCTTTCCGAGCTCGACCTTGGCCCGCGTCATCGGGTTGTTCTCCGGCGCGGGGGCGTCGTCGAGGCCCAGGGGCGGAGGCGGGGGGAACTCCTCCGCCTCCCGGGGCTGCGCCTGCTGCGCGCGCGCGGGCGGGGCGGCGAGGCATCCCGCCGCCAGAGCGAGCAGAACGAGCGCGGCGATTCGCGCGGGGTGCGGCACGGCGTTTCTTTCCTCGGGGCGGACTGCCTGAAGGCGCGGCTGCGGCCTTACGCTCTGCTCAGCAGCTCGATGCTCACGCCGTCGGGCGCCTCGATGAAGGCGATCCTCGTCGTCGGGTTGAACTGTCGGGGCTCCATCGTGAACTTCACGCCCTTCGCCTTGAGGTCGTCGCAGAAGCCCTGAAAATCGCCCTCGACGCGAAAGGCGAAATGATCCGTCCCCCATTGGAGGCCGCTTTTCCCGGCCGCGCGCTCGCCCGTTCTCTCGCCGCGCACCATGACCGTCGCCCCGCCCAGCCGCACCGGAATCTGCGGCGCGCCCCGCACCTCGGCGCCTTCCGCGCGCTCGCCGCCGAGCTTCTCGACGAACCAGCCGACCGAAGCCTCCGGGTCCCGGCTGATGACGTGGACGTGATCGAACGCGACTCTGGCTGAACCCATGCTTCGGCTCCTCTGAAATTCAGACGCTGCGGGCGGGGCCGCTCCCTCCGCCGGAAAAAACGGCGCGTCCCCCCGCCCGTTCGCTTCATGCCGCGCGGCGGGAACCTTGCGCGCCCCGCTATTCGCTCCAGGTCACGTCCCCGTACTCGCCCGGCCTCGGCCGCCCCGCGGCGCGGAAGCCGGCGAATTCCTCCTTGCTCCGGGCGACGGTGCTGTTCGCCCCGTGTCCGGGGTAGAGGACGGTCGCGTCCGGCAGGGCGAACACCTTGTTCTCGATGGAGTCGAGCAGGGCGAGCAGCTGGGCGTGGCTCCAGGTTTTCCCGGGGCCGCCGGGGAAAATCGCATCCCCGCAGACGCAGTGGCCCGGGTAGTGGAACATGAGCATCCCCCTGCAGTGGCCGGGGGCGTGAATCGCCCGCAGCGCGACCTCGCCGAAGCGGACCTCGTCGCCGTCGTTGATGGCGAAGTCCGGGCTGATGCCGAATTCGGCGGCGTCCTCGGGGTGCTGGCCCAGGGGCGCGCCCGTCCGATCGCGCACCTCGTCCAGGGCGTCGATGTGATCCCCGTGGCAGTGGGTTTGCAGGATGTATTTCGGCGTCGCGCCCTCGCAGGCGGCGAGAATCGGCTCGGCGGCGTGGGAGGTGTCGATGATGACGCACTCCCGGGTCGCCTTGCAGGTCAGGACGTAGACGTTGTTGCTGTAAGGGCCGATGTTGAGCTTCCGGAGGTCGAGGGCGGGAAGCTCCACCCGTTGGTCGAATTCACCCATGTCGTCTTCTCTCCTTTCGCGTGAGGAGGCCGGCGTTCCCGGGAGGCGCCCGCCCGGGGGCGCGATTTCGGAGAATCATACAGGAAAGTTGGCGAATCCGTATTCCCTCCGGCCGTCAGGAAGCCTTTTTTCTCCCGCTCCTCGCTCCGGCCGCGGTCTTTCGCGTTCCGCCGCCGCTCCTAAGGCCGGCGCCTCTCCCGCCTCCGGGAGGCGAAGACGGGAGACGGGCTTCGAGAACGGCGTGGGGAAATTCGTGAGCAGGGCCTCATGCACGGCGTTTCGGTTCGCCTCCCTCGCGCCCACGTGATAGAAGTGCTCCCGGACGGAGATGAGGCAGTCCTTCCACAGCGAGAAAACGTGGCCGTTGACGCGGTATCTGTTCCCCAGCCACGTGGAGACCATGAAGTCCGCCCCCGATTCGACCAGCGCGCCGTGAAGCGCGGCCTCCTCGTCCTCCGACCATGAGCCGTAATAATCCGCGTGGCGGCCGATATACGGCGGGTCGCAATACGCGAGGTCGCCCGCTCCCGCTTCGGCCAGCGTCGCCTCGAACGGCTGATGCCTGAACTCGTAGTCCCCCTCGGCGATAACGCGCGAGACCGCCTCGATCTGGTTGGCGATTTTCGTGATCAGCGCCCGCGCGAAGCGGCCGGGCTTCCTGCAGAAGGGGACGTTGAAGCCGCCGCGGCCGTTGAAGCGCATCATCCCGTTGAAGCAGGAGCGGCTCAGGAACAGGAAATCCAGGGGGTCGCCGCGCGCGTTGAACCGCTCGCGGACGGCGTAGTAGCGCGCCCCGCCGCTCGCCAGGAGTTTTTCGCCCTCCTTTTCGAAAAAGCGCCTCGCCGTCTCGCCCGTGATTCTCCCGGAGCGGACGCATTCGTAGAATTCGACCACGTGCGGGTTGCCGTCGCAGAGCAGGGCGGCCTTCGGGCGCGCGTTGAAGGCGACCGCGCCGGTTCCCATGAACGGCTCCACCCAGCGCCGGAAGCTTCTCCCTTCGGCGTGCGCGACTATCCAGCCGGCGAGCTTCGTCTTGATTCCCTGCGACTTGATGGGAGGAGCGAAGCCTGCCTTTTCATGGCGCATGGGCCGCGTCCTGCCTGCGGGCGGTGAGTTGCGGGGCTTCCGGCGTATAATTCGCGCACTGTGTATAACGCTTTCTTCGGGCGAATCACAACCACGGAGGCGGAAAGCGGGATGGGGCGGCCTTTCGTGTTCTCGAACCTGGCGATGACGCTGGACGGAAAAATCGCCGCCTTCGACCGCGCGGACTTCTCCCTCGGCTCGGAGGAGGATCGCCTGGAGATGGATCGCCTTCGGGCGCGGGCGGACGTCGTGCTGTGGGGGGGCGAGACGCTGCGCGCCGCGCGCCATCCCGCGCGCGTCCGGGAGAAATCCCTCGTGGAGGAGCGCGTGAGGCGGGAGCGCCCGCCGCATCCGGCGAACGGGGTGGTGACGAAAAGCGGGGTTTTTCCCCCCGGCCTCCCCTGGTTTGAGGCGGGGGACATGGAGCGCTTCGTCTTCACCTCGCCCGCGGGCGCCGCCCGGCTCGACCCGCGCCAGGCCGCGCGCGCGAGAGTCGTCGCGCTGGAGGGGGAGGATTCCCCGGCGCGGGGGGCGCTGGCGCATCTGGAGGAGGCGGGGATGCGAAGCGTCCTCATCGAGGGCGGCGGCGGCCTGATCTGGGCGTTCGCCGGCCTGATCGACGAGTTTCACGTGACGCTCACCCCCTGGCTCGCCGGGGGAGCGAAGGCGCCGACGCTCATGGACGGGGCGGGGTTTCGCCCGGGCGAGTTTCTGGGCCTGCGCCTCGTGGAGGTTCGCCGGGCGGGGGACGAGCTGTTCCTGCGCTACGCCGCCGCGCCCGGGAGGCGGGGCGGCTCCCGGGCCGCCGATTGAAACCTCCCCGCTCCGTGTGGTAGGGATGAGTGTCTGATTTTCCCGTTCTTGCGATGCTCCGGCGGCCGCGCCCGCGCGCCGCCGCCGGGAGGAGGGCGTCTGCTGTGGCCACCGGGGCGAGGAGAAGGGCGGCGAAGCCCAGGAAGCTGACGAAGAAGGACCTGGACGGCATGTATCGCAACATGCTGCGGATTCGCCGGTTCGAGGAGAAGACCGACGAGTTCTTCATGGCCGGCCGGGTGAAGGGGGCGGTTCACGTGAGCATCGGGCAGGAGGCGTGCTCGGTGGGGGTGTGCGCCGCCCTGACCGAGGAGGACGCCATTCTCACCACCCACCGGGGCCACGGCCACTCCATCGCCAAGGGCACGCGGATGCCCGAGATGATGGCCGAGCTGCTGGGAAAATCCACCGGCCTCTGCAAGGCGCGCGGCGGCTCCATGCACATCGCCGACATCTCGAAGGGCCACTACGGGGCGCACTCCATCGTGGGGGCGAACATGCCGATGGCCACCGGCATGGGCCTCGCCTACCAGCTGGAGGGCCGGGGGCGCGCGGCGGTGGTCTTCTTCGGCGACGGCGCCTCGAACCAGGGAAGCTTTCACGAATCCATGAACCTGTGCGCCATCTGGAAGCTGCCCGTCATCTTCTTCTGCGAGAACAACCACTACGCGGTGAGCTATCACGTGGAGCGCTCCACCGCCGTCCGGGACATCAGCGTGCGGGCGCAGGGCTACGACTCGCCCGGGGTGACGGTGGACGGCATGGACGTGGCCGCCGTCTATGAGGCCACGGCCGAGGCCGTGCGCCTAGCGCGCGCGGGGGGCGGCCCCAGCCTCATCGAGGCGAAGACCTACCGCTTCTTCGGCCACTCGCGGGGCGACCCCCAGTTCGGGCCGTATCGGACGAAGGAGGAGGTCGATGAGTGGCGCAAGCGCGACCCCCTCGCGGTCGCGGAGAAGATGCTGCGCCTCACGGAGGCGCGGAAGAAGGCGCACCTGGAAGCCGTGGACGAGGAGCTGGCCGAGGCCATCGCCTTCGCCGAGCGCAGCCCGGAGGCGACGCTCGAATCGGCGCTCGAGGACGTGTATGCCTGAGCGTCTCCATCGCCCGGCGAAGGCTTTGCGAATCGAGGCGCCGGGGGAGGCCGGCCGGGGCGATCGCCGCGAATTTCCGAGTCCGTAGAAAATCCCGGAGGGGCGACATGCGAGAGATCACTTTTGGGGAAGCGCTGAACGAGGCCCACCACGAGGAGATGGAGCGCGACGAGCGCGTCATCGTCCTGGGCGAGGACGTGGAGCTGGCCTACGTCTTCGGCGTGACGAAGGGCCTGGCCGAGAGGTTCGGCAAGGAGCGCGTGCGCGACACCCCCATCAGCGAGCTCGGCATCGTGGGCGCGGGCGTGGGCGCGGCCATGGCGGGCTACCGCCCCATCATCGAGATCATGTTCATGGACTTCATCATGCTGGCGATGGACCCCCTCATCAACCAGGCGGCGAAGCTGCGCTACATGCTGGGCGGACAGCTGAGCGTGCCGCTCGTCGTGCGCACCCCGAGCGGCGGGGGCGTGCAATACGGCCCCACGCACAGCCAGTGCCTGGAGGCGTGGTTCATGCAGATGCCGGGCATCCGGGTGGCCGTCCCCAGCGACCCCGCCGACGCGAAGGGGCTGATGAAGGCGGCGGTCCGCGACGACAACCCCGTGCTCCTCGTCGAGCACAAGATGCTCTACAAGATGAAGGGCGCCCTGCCCGAGGGCGACCGCGTCCTCCCCTTCGGCCAGGCCGCCGTGAAGCGCGAGGGCGGCGACATCACCCTCATCGGCGTGGGCTACCAGGTCCACAACTGCCTCGCGGCGGCCGAGACGCTGGAGAAGGAGGGCGTGAGCGCGGAGGTGGTGGACCCCAGGACGCTCGCCCCCCTCGACACCGCGGCCATGGCCGAATCCGTCCGCAAGACGAGCCGCTGCGTCATCGTCGAGGAGGGGCATCTGCGCAGCGGGGCGGGCTCCGAGATCGCGGCGGCGGTTCAGGAGGAGGCGTTCGACTATCTGGACGCCCCCATCGGCCGCGTGGCCGCCCTCGAGGCGCCCATCCCCTTCGAGCCGCGCCTCGAGGACTTCGTGCTGCCCAACGCCGCCAACGTCGTCGAGGCCGCCCGCAAGGCGCTGGGAGCCGTGGTTTAGGGGGAGGGAGGCGGCGGGTGAAAGATCGTGAAAATATGCGCTAATATCGCCGCAGGGGGCCGGCGAGGGCCGCCTCGTCCGCTTCGGGGAGGCGGACGCCGCCCCCGGGCGCGCCGAAAAGAAGGCCGCTGACCGAATCTTCCAGCCGGGAGGCATCGAGGACGCCGTGCTTCGTCAAGCCGTTTTCGTCATTCTGGCCGTCCTGGTTCTCGCGGCCGGCGGGTGGGCGACGAGGTGGCTCGTTCTGAACCAGCCCGTCGCCAAGGTCGCCGCCCCCCCCGCTCCGCGCCGGATCGTGCGCGTCATGCGCCTCAAGAAGCAGGACAGGACGCTCTGGGTGAAGGGCTACGGCTCCGTGCGGCCCAAGACGGAGCTCTCCGTCGCGCCCCAGGTCTCCGGCCGGGTGGTGAGGCGCGCCCCCGGCTTCAGGACGGGCGGCTTCATCCGGAAGGGGGCGCTGCTCTTCCAGATCGACCCGGCGGACTACCGCCTCGAAATCGAGCGGCGCAGGGCGGAGATCGTCCGGCTCGAGGCGGACGCCGCCCGCCTCGATCAGGAGGAGAAGAACTACGACGCCGACCTCGCCATCGCCGAGCGGCACATGAAGGTGGTGAGCGAGGAAGTGCGGCGCAACAGGAGGCTCAGGGGGCAGGGCGTCATCTCCGCCGGCCAGTATGATCAGTCGCGCCGGAGTTTTCTGCAGCAGGAGATGACGGTTCAGTCCATCCGCAACGCCTTGGCGCTCCTGCCCGTCCGGCGGATGCAGAAGCGCGCCGCGCTGGAGGCGAGCCGCGCCGCGCTCAGGAAGGCGCGCCTGGAGCTCTCCCGCGCGAGCGTCCGCGCCCCCTTCGACGCGCGGGTGCGCGAGACGAGCCTGGACGTGGGCGACTTCGCCAGCGCGGGCAGGCCGGTGGGCGTCATCTACGACGTCTCGGCGCTCGAGGTTCCGGTGTCGCTCCCGGTCGAGGACGCGCGCTGGGCGCTCCCGCGGGCGCGGGGCGCGCTCTTTCCGCGCGACGGGGAGGGGGAGAAGCCCCCCCTGCCCGCCGCCCGGGTGTCCTGGAGCCGGCTCGGCAGGAAATTCGAGTGGGAGGGCCGCGTCTCCCTCGTGGAGGCCGGGCTGGACGCCTCCACGCGCGCCCTCACCCTCGTGGTGGAGGTGTCCGAGTCCGCGGAGAGCCGCGCGTCCGGCGAGCGCCCTCCCCTGTTCGTGGGCATGTTCGTTCAGGCGGCGATCGAGGGGGCGGCGCTGCGCGGCGTGTTCGTGATTCCGCGCGCCGCCCTGCGCGCGGAGGACCGCGTCTATCTCCTGGATGAGGGCAGGCTGCGGATAGCGAAGGCCGAGGTCGTCCGCAAGGAGGAGGAGGGCGCGGTGATCCGGGGCGGCGTGAGCGAGGGCGACCTGCTCATTCTCTCCCCCGTTCCCGACCCGATTCCCGGCATGAGGCTCGAGGCGCGCGCCGGGGACGCCGCCGGAGGCGCCGCGCGATGAGCGGCTTCATCGCCTGGAGCGCCCGCAACACCGTCTTCGCCAACCTGCTGATGAGCATCCTCATCGTCGTCGGCGTCGTCGCCGTCTTCCAGATCAGGAGCGAGCTGCTCCCCCAGTTCGCCCTCGACAGGGTGAGCGTGAGCGTGGCGTGGGAGGGCGCCAGCCCCGAGGAGGTGGAAGAGGGCGTCTGCATCAAGATCGAGGAGGCGCTCACCGGCGTGGAGGGCGTGAAGAAGATCACCTCCATCGCCTACGAGCAGCGCTGCTCCGTGATGGTGGAGCTCTACGCCTGGGTGAAGAACCCCCGGGAGGCGATGGAGGACATCAAGAGCGAGATCGACCGCATCCGCACGCTTCCCGCCGACGTCGAGAGCCCCGTCGTCACCGAGGTGAAGCGCGTCAACCAGGTCGTCCACGTCTCGCTTTACGGAGACGTTCCCGAGCGGCTGCTCAAGCGCCGGGCCATCGAGATCAAGGACGAGCTCATCGACATTCCCGACATCTCCCGAATCGTGACGCGCGGGCTGAGGGAGTGGGAGATCTCCATCGAGGTCTCCGAGGAGTCCCTCCGCCGCCACGGCCTCACCTTCGAGCGGCTCTCGGACGTCATCCGCAGGAACGTGCTCGAGCTCTCGGGCGGGGACATCCGCTCGCCCGAGCGCAGAATCCGCATCCGCACGCTGGGCAAGCGCTACACGGGGCGCGAGTTCGAGCGCCTCGAAATCCTCACCCGCGAGAACGGGGCGGTTCTCCGGCTCGGCGACGTCGCCCGCGTGGTGGACGGCTTCGAGGACAGCGACAGGACGGGGCGCTTCAACGGGAAGCCGGGCGCGCTCGTCACGGTCATGCGCACCGAGGAGGAGGACGCCGTCGCCATCGCCGGGAAAGTGGATGAATACGTGAAGAAAAAGCGCGCGGAGCTGCCCGAGGGGCTGCATATCGACTCCTGGGCGGACGTGTCGCGCCTGATCAGGGACAGGCTCAGCCTGCTTCTTCGCAACGGGCGCATCGGCCTCGTCCTCGTCTTCCTCTCGCTGTGGCTGTTTCTGAACATCCGCCTCTCCTTCTGGGTGGCGATGGGCATTCCCGTCGCCCTGCTGGCCTCGCTCGGGTTCCTGAGCTTCTCCGGCGGCTCGCTCAACATGCTCACCATGTTCGCCTTCATCATGGTGCTGGGCATCGTGGTGGACGACGCCATCGTCGTGGCCGAGAACATCTACTCCCACATGCAGCGGGGAAAGCCGCCGGTGCAGGCCGCCATCGACGGCTGCCTCGAGGTGCTGCGGCCGGTGACGGCCACGGTCGTTACCTCCATCGTCGCCTTCATCCCCCTGATGATGATCGAGGGAACCATCGGGAAGTTCATGGCGGTGCTTCCGGCGGCCATCATCGCCGCCCTCATCGCCTCCCTCATCGAGTCGCTCTTCGTTCTGCCGGCGCACCTGGGCCACTGGGTGCGCCCGCCCCGGGAGCGCACGATCGCCGCGCGGCTCCGGGGCGCCGTGGACGGGGCGATGGACTGGCTCATCCACGTCTGCTACGCGCGGATTCTGCGCTTCTGCCTGAGCGCGAGATACCTCGTCGTCGCCCTCGCCGTGGCGACCTTCATGGTGACGATGGGGCTGGCGATAGGCGGGCACGCGCGCTTCCTGTTCTTCCCGAAGTTCGACTCGGACTTCATCGAGTCCAGGCTCCTGTTTCCGCAGGGAACCCCGATTGAGCGCACGCGCGCCGCGGCGCGGCGCATCGAGGCGGCGGCGCTCTCGCTCAACGAGTCGCTGCGCTCGAAGACGGGCGAGCCGGTCGTCCGGAAGGTGTTCACGGCGCTGGGCGAGCAGGTGGGCGAGGGCGGCAGGAGCGTCGGACAGGGAAGCCACACGGCGCAGGTCATCGTAGAGCTGCTGCCCTCGGAGGACAGGGGAATCGCCTCGGAGGAGATCACCGCGCGCTGGCGCGCCGGCGCGGGCGAGGTGGCCGACGTCATCAGCCTCACGTTCGGCTCCTCGCGGAACCGGCCGCTCGGCGGCAAGGCCATCCAGGTGCAGTTCTACGGCGAGGAGGTCGGGCCGATCCGCGGCGCGGCGCTCGCCCTCCGCGAGCGGCTGCGGAAATACCCGGGCGTCTATGAGATTCAGGACGACTTCCGCCCCGGCAAGTTCGAGTTCCAGGCCTCGCTCAAGCCGCAGGCGCGCTCGCTGGGCGTGAGCCTGGAGAATCTGGCGCGGCAGCTGCGCGCGCGCTTCTTCGGGCTGGAGGTTCTGCGCCTCCAGCGCGGGCGCGACGACGTGAAGGTGAAGCTGCGCTATCCGCCGGAGGAGCGGCGCTCCCTGGAGGACGTGCGGAACGCGAGAATCATCACCGCCTCGGGCGCGGAGATTCCCTTCGGCGAGGCCGCGGAGGTGAGGATCGTCCGGGGGCTGGACGAGATCAAGCGCGTGGACAGGCGGCGGGTGGTCACCGTGACGGCCGACGTGGACCCCGACCGCGCCAATCCCACCGAGGTGATGAACGACCTGCGGGCGAATTTCCTGCCCGGCCTCCCAGGGCGCTTCGAGGGGGTGCGCTTCCGAATCGAGGGCCACGCGAAGGAGACGAAGGACTCGACCGCCAGCCTGTTCCGCGGCTTCGCCCTCGCGGCGGCCATCATTTTCGCCGTCCTCGCCACGCTGTTCCGAAGCTACTTCCAGCCCCTGATCGTGATGAGCGCCATTCCCTTCGGGATCGTGGGCGCGATATGGGGACACATCATCATGGGCTACGACATCTCCATCCTGAGCATGATGGGCATCGTGGCGCTCTCGGGCGTCGTGGTGAACGACTCCCTCGTGCTGCTGGACTTCGCGAACCAGCGCGTCGCGGACGGCATGGAGGTCGAGGAGGCGCTCCATCTGGCCGGCGTCTCCAGGTGGCGGGCGGTGATTATCACGACGCTCACGACGGCGGCGGGGCTGGGGCCGATGATGCTCGAGCGCAGCTTCCAGGCGCAGTTCCTGGTGCCCATGGCGATCAGCATGTGCTTCGGCCTGCTGTTCGCCACGGTCATCACCCTCGTCCTCGTCCCGGTGATCTCCCTCATCGGAAACGACGTCGGGCGCCTTTGCTGGCGCGTCCGCGCGGGCGCGTGGCTGACGAGGGAGGAGGTGGACGCCCACTCCCCGCAGAGAGTACGGGCGCGCGCCTGATGCGCTAGACTTGCGGGGCGGCTCCATCGCCCCGCCCCGCGCGCGGGGGAAACGTTCCGGCGGCTCCCGCGCCGCCGCTCCGAAGAAGCAAGGAGAGCGAATTCATGCCTTCGCGGTTCGACGTTCGCTACGGCGAGGAGGTGGGGGACAGGATGGAGGCGGTCGTGATGACCGCCCCCGGCGAGCTCGAGGTCCGGTCGGTTCCCGTCCCCGAACCCGATATAGGAGAAGTCCTCGTCAAGGTGGAATGCGCGACGATCTGCGGCACGGACGTCGAGATTATCAAGGGAAGCCACCTTCCGCGCTGGCCGCCCCGCCTGCCGGCGATTCTGGGGCACGAGTGGGCGGGGAGAATCGTCGCCATGGGCCCGATGACCGAGGGCTTCGGCCTCGAGATGGGCGACGCCGTGGCGGGGACGAGCCACGCGGGCTGCGGCGCCTGCCGCATGTGCCTCATCGGCCGCTACAACCTCTGCTTCAACTACGGAAACGAGGCGACCGGCCACAGGCAATACGGGCACGTCTCGCAGGGCGCCTACGCGGAGTACGTCGCCAACAACGTCCGCGCCCTGCACCGGATGCCCGAGGGAATGTCCTTCGAGCATGGCTCGGCGGTGGACCCGGCGGGTTGCGGCCTGTGGACGGCGAAGCGCGCGGGCGTCAACCCCGGCGATACGGTCGTGGTGCTGGGCTCGGGGCCCATCGGCGTCTTCGCCTACGAGTCGGCGCGCGCGCTGGGGGCGGGCCGCGTCATCGTCGTGGGCGGCGGCAGGCGGCTCGAGATTCTGGCGGAGCAGGGCGCGGAGGTCGTGAACTACCGGGAGGGCGGCGTGCCCGAGCGCATCGGGGAGATGACCGAGGGCGCGGGGCGAACGTCGTGCTCGAGACGGCGGGCTCCACGGAGAGCTTCAAATGGAGCGTGGACTGCGGCGGCAAGGGGGCGCGCGTGGCCATCACCGGCATCCCGGAGAACATCCCCGACCTGGCGTGGAGGCGCGTGGTGCTCGAGGAGATGGATGTATTCGGGGTGCGGGCGAACCCGAACTGCGGGGACGAGGCGATAGCCCTCATCCACGCGGGCAGAATCCGGGTGGACCCCTACGTCACGCACCGCTTCGCGCTCAAGGACTACCAGGAGGCGCACGACGCCTTCGCCGCGCGCAGGGACGGCGCCCTGCTCGTGAACCTCACGCCGGGAGCCTAGGCGAAAATGGCGCAAGACGGGATGAAATACGGCGCGAGGATGATAGCGGAGGCCAGGCTCGAGACCGCGCCGAACCCCTCGAAGGGGCGCGACTACGTCGTCGAGTTCGAGATTCCCGAGTTCACCTGCCTCTGCCCGATCAGCAATTTTCCCGACTTCGCGACCATTCGCGTCAAATACGTCCCGGCGGAGAAGATCGTGGAGTTGAAATCTCTCAAACTCTACATCAATAATTACCGGGATCGGGAAATTTTCCACGAGCAGGCGGTGACCGAGATTCTGGGCGACCTGGTGGCGGCCTGCGCGCCCAGGTGGGCGTGGGTGGAGGGCGACTTCAACGTGCGCGGAAACATCAAGACCCGCGTTCGCGCCGCCCACGGCGAGCGGCCGCCGGGGGCGCCCGAGTAGGGGCGCGGCCGGAGGGCGGGCGAACCGGAGGGGCTCCCGCGCGAATGCGGGGAAAATGGGAAAAGCGAGAATCTTTCAGCCGCATATCTCCATGAGGTGAACATGACGGACTACAAGGTGGCGGGCCTGGGCCACGCCCGAATCGACGCGCCGGACAAGGCGGCCGGAAGCGCGCAATACGCGGCGGACGTGCCCTCGGGCCGCGCGCTGACGGGCCTCGTTCTGGGAAGCCCGCACGCTTACGCGAAGGTCAAGAGCGTGGACGCCGCCGAGGCGCGGCGGGTCCCCGGCGTCCGCGCCGTTCTCACGCGCGAGGAGGCGCCCCGCATCCGCTTCGGGGCGAACATCAAGGATCAGAGCTGGTTCGCCCAGGACGGCTTCGTCCGCTACGGCGGGGAGCCGGTGGCCGCCGCCGCCGCCGAGGACGTGGACGCCGCCCAGGCGGCGCTCGAGCTGATTCGCGTGGAATACGAGCCGCTCGAGCCCGTGGTGGACGGCCTTGCGAGCCGCGCCGGGGAGGGCCTCGCCGTCCACGAGGACTGGCGAAAGCTGAACCTCGGCCCGGGCGGGAAGAAGAACGTCATCGCCCGCTTCGAGAAGGAAATCGGGGACGCGGACGCGGGCTTCCGCGAGGCGGATCGCGTCTTCGAGCACGCCTTCTCCACCCCGTTCGTCCACGCCGGCTACATCGAGCCGCACGCCTGCGCGGCCGAGGCGGGCGCGGACGGGAAGGTCACCATCTGGACGACCACCCAGGACGCCTGGGCGATCCGCGCGGACGTGGCCGAGGCGCTCGGGGTTCCGGCGACGCGGGTGCGCGTCGTCCCCACGGAGATCGGCGGCGGCTTCGGCGCGAAGCTCAAGAGCGTCTATGAGCACATCGCCGCGCTTCTGGCGCTCAGGACGGGCCGCCCCGTGCGCATGGAGATGAGCCGCGAGGCGGACCACGCCGGCGTGAACCCCAGGCATCCGCACTTCATCACCATCCGCACGGGCGTGAAGAACGACGGGACGCTCACCGCGCGCGAGCTCGACGTCACGATGGATCACGGCGCCTACGGGCGGGGGGCGCCGTTTCAGTGCAGCAGCAAGATGCTCATGGGCTCCTCCTCCTACCGCATTCCCAACGTGCGGATTCGCGCCTGCACCGTCTACACCAACGGGCCCGTCTGCGGCCCGGTGCGCGCCCCGAGCGGCCCCCAGTATCACTTCGCCACCGAGGTGCAGATGGACATCATCGCGCGCGAGATGGGCATCGATCCCCTGGAGATCAGGCGAATCAACGCGCTGCGCCCCGGGGACGAGACGCTCGCCGGCGCGGAGGCGAACCCCTCCATGCGCGGCGTGCTCGACTCGACGGCGGCCGAGAGCCGGTGGGGCGGACGCCCCGAGGCGAACGGCGCGCTCGAGGGCGAGGGCTGGAAGCTCGGGCGCGGCATCGCCTGCGGCTACTGGCCGGGGCCGGGCGAGGCGTCCAGCTGCTCCGCCCGCCTGAACCAGGACGGCACCGTCCACGTGATCGCGGGGACGGTGAACCTCACCGGCATGAGCACCTCCATCTGCCAGCTGGCGGCGGAGGAGCTGGGCGTGAGCCTCGACGCGGTGCGCTACGTGAGCGGCGACACGGATTCCGTACCCGAATCCTCGGCGGCGTCGGGCAGCAAGGCGACGCGCGCGGTGGGCATGGCGGCGCTCGCCGCGGCGCGCGACCTGCGCGAGAAGATTCTGAGCGTGGCGGGCGTTGCGCTCGAGGCGTCGGCGGACGATCTGGTTCTCGAGGACGGGCGGGTGAAGGTCGCCTCGGCGCCGGATCGCTCCCTCACCCTCGCGGAGGCGGCGCAGGCGGCGCCCGCGATTCAGGGGTTCCTCATCGGGCAGGGCGAGAGCGCGAAGCCGCCCCCGTGTCCGATACACACCGCGCAGGTGGCGGACGTGGCCGTCCACCCCGAGCTCGGCGAAATCCGGGTGCTGCGCCTCACGTGCGTGCAGGACGTGGGCTTCGCCATCAACCCGCTCTCCGTGGTCGGGCAGATCGAAGGCGCGATGCTCCAGGGGCTGGGCCTCGCCCTCATGGAGGAGCAGCCCCGCCGCCCGGACGGAAACCTCCACGGCGAGACCCTGCACGAATACCTCCTCCCCACGAGCATGGACGTGCCGGAGCTCCGCGCCGTCCTCTACGACAACCCGGCCGAGGACACGCCCTACGGGATGCGGGGGGTGGGGGAGCCGCCCATCGTGGCGACGGCCGCCGCCATCGTGAACGCGATTCAGGACGCCGTGGGAGCCCCCGTGTTCTCCCTGCCCGTCGGCCCCCACCACATACGCGAGGCGCTGGCGGGGAGCGGCGCGTGAAGCCCGTCCGAACCTTCCTGTGAGGAGAGAATCCCATGCCCGTGGACGAAGCGACGAGCCTGCCCGACAGCCTGGGCGTGACCGACGAGATGATGGCGTGTCCGCTGCCGCGCCTGCCCTTCGTCGCGCCCGAAGCCGTGCCCGATGAACTGAAGGAGGAGCTCGACCCCCTCTATGCGTGGGCGAAGCGGATGTGGGGCACCGTCCCGCGCTTCCTCCAGCTGCTGGGAAATTCGCCCCCCACCGTGGAGGGGTGGATGCTGCTCGACCAGAAGCTGCGCACGAACCGTCTGAAGACGGAGCCGGACTACATCCGCCTCATGGAGCTCGTCATCGTCAAGACGGCCATCCTCACGGAGTGCAACAACTGAATCGGGCACAACGTGGAGCTCGGTCGGGCTCTGGGCCTCAGCCAGGAGCAGATCAACCTGCTCGAGGGCGACGGCTGGCGGGACAGCGAGGCGTTCGACGAGAAGGAGAAGGCCGTCGTCCGGTGGGCGGACGAGGTCTCGAAGCTCACGGCGAAGAACAACGACTTCGCCTTCGCCGAGATGAAGAAGCACTTCACCGATCGCCAGATCGTGGAGCTCACCTTCATCTGCGGCATGTGGCACCTCTCGGGCAGGCTCGCCGAGGCGCTTCACCTGGTGGTGGAGCCTCCGGGCGGGCGCATCGAATTTCAGAAAGAGGACATGGCGTAGGCGGCCGGTTCCGGCTCCCTCCGAACCGTTGACGGCGCATGGGGGCGAACCGCCCCGCAATCCCTCCTCCCTGTCGCGCCCGTTTTGACGCCGGAGGGACGGAGGCGCGCGCCGCCGGCGCATTGCCCGCCTGATGGAAAAACAAAGGCTTAAGAGGTTTTTTTGATGAAAAAGGATGAAAAAAGCGTTGCATTTTCCGAAAAATCGGCTATACTCGCCCGCTTTGTCGCGCCGCCTCCGGCGAAAGCGGGGCGCGCGCGCATCGGGCCGCCCACGCAGCGAGGACGACATGATCGAATTGAAGGATGACAGCGCAGCCGTTCTGAACCGGGAATTTTTCGCGGAGGCCGGAGACGCCCTCCCCGCCGATCTCGCCGACTATGACGCGCCGGACAAGGGAGCGGGCGAGTACGCCTCCATCCTGAGCGACGGCGAGGGGGGAGTCGCCCCCGCCTCGTAGCGGCGCCTCCCGTCGAGGGAGAAAAAGACGACGCCCGGCCGCTTCCATCGGCCGGGCGTCTTTTTTCGGACAACTGAACCAAATCCGACTCTACTTGTTCTTGCCTTTCTCCTCGAATTTCACTTTCGGAGCCGGAAGGTCGCATTTCTTTCCAGCGGCCGGGTTCCTCAGAATCTTGTTGCCGCTTCCCTGCCCTTGAGGTCCATAAAGAACCAGGGAACCACGATCAAAGCCCCCACGATTCCCATCCCTACGTTCTTCCTGAACGTCTTGTTTTTCTCCTTCGTCAACTTGATGATCTCATCCTCGTTCGCCGCGATCTCCGCAACGAGACTCTTGCAGGAACGCTTCTCGTCTCCCGGTTGGTGCGTCGGAATCGTCCTCGGCGCCGACCCCGCGCATCCCGTCAACGCCAACGACAGCAAAACCGCCGTGACCCTTCGCATCTCTATCCCGCCCTGTTTTCGGGACCGTTCCGTTTGGATAGCGGGGGCTGGTGGAGGTGAGGGGACTCGAACCCCTGACCTCGTGGGTGCGATCCACGCGCTCTCCCAGCTGAGCTACACCCCCACAAGAGCGGACTGAAAGTAGGCGAAGGCGCTTCGGGTTGTCAAGTCGGGCGCGGGCCCGAAAAAGGGAGCGCCGATGAAGACCCCCCCAAGGGGACTCCATCGGCGCTCGGCCTGCCGCAGAGTCCGCCCGTTTCCCCCGCAGCAGAAAATTCCGTGTTCTATGAACGCCCTTGCAGCCTCCTTCCGGTGAGGGCCGGGGAGGAATCCTCCGAGGATTCTCCCCGGCCCTCGTCCCGCCGCAGAGTCCGCCCGTTTCCCCCACGACGGGGTTGTTTTCTCAGGAGCATCCGCTCGTCGCTCCGCAGGTCACGCATTTGAGGCAGGTGCCGTTTCGCACGAGGGTGAACAGCCCGCAGTCGCCGCACGCCTCGCCCTCGTATCCCTTGGCGCGCGCCTCCTCGATCCCGGCCGAGGGCGCGGCGGAAGCGCCGGCGGCCTCCTCGCCGTAGTCGAGGCTCACCCGGTCGCTGCGCGGCGCGCCCATGTCCGGCCCCGGGATCATGGTCTGAATCTCGTCTTCCTCCTCGGCGTCGAACTCGGGCATTTCCTCCTCCGGCCGTCCGAGGGTGTCGCTCCTCAAGTCCTCCGGCGTCACCTGCGCGAGGTCGTGGCGTCCCAGGTAGGAGACGGCCAGCTCCCGGAAGATGTAGTCGATGATGGAGGTGCTCATCTTGATGTGCGGATTGCCCGCCACCATCCCGCCCGGCTCGAAGCGCGTGAAGACGAAGGCGTCCACGAACTCGTCCAGCGGCACGCCGTGCTGGAGACCCAGCGAGATGGCGATGGCGAAGCAGTTCATCAGGCTTCGGAAGGCGGCGCCCTCCTTGTGCATGTCGATGAATATCTCGCCCAGCGAGCCGTCCGCGTATTCCCCCGTTCTGAGATAGACCTTGTGGCCGCCGATGACGGCCTTCTGCGTGTATCCGCCCCGGCGGGTGGGCAGCTTGCGCCTTCTCGACTGGTAGATGATGCGGCGCACGATCTGCTGGGCGACGCGCGCGGGCGCGCTCTGTCCGTCCGCCGCCTTCTCCTCCCCGCCGGCCTCCTCCTCGCCGAAGAGCTCCGCCTCGCTCTGGGCGGAGAGCGGCTGGCTGAGCTTCGAGCCGTCCCGGTAGATGGCGATGGCCTTCGTCATCCGCCGCCAGGATTCGCCGTAGATGTCCAGGACGTCCTGAATCGTGGACTCGGCGGGCATGTTGATGGTCTTGCTGATCGCCCCCGATATGAAGGGCTGGGCCGCCGCCATCATCCGCACGTGCGCCGTCGGGCTGATGAAGCGCTGGCCCTCGCGCCCGCATTTGCTCGCGCAGTCGAAGACGGCGAGGTGCTCCTCCTTCAGGCGCGGCGCGCCCTCGAGCGTCATCCGCCCGCACACGTAGTCGTTCGCCTCGCTGATCTGCTCGGGCGCAAAGCCTATCGCCTCGAGCAGGTTCAGGCTCCAGTCGGCGATTTGCGCGTCGTCCAGCCCCAGGTGCTCGCGGCAGAAGTCCTCGCCCAGGGCGTATTTGCTGAAGGCGAAGGGCAGCTCGAACGCGCCGTCGAGGGCGGCCTCCGCCTTTTCGATGGCCTTGGCCGTGAAGCCCTTCTCGCGCAGGGACTCCGGGTTCACGTGCGGGGCGTTCGTGAGGGTGCCGCGCCCCCGGCAGTAGGCGACGATCTCCCTGACTTCCTCCTCGTCGTAGCCCAGGCGGCGCAGCGCCGCGGGAACCGACTGGTTGATGATCTTGAAGTATCCCCCGCCCGCCAGCTTCTTGAACTTCACCAGGGCGAAGTCCGGCTCGATGCCCGTCGTGTCGCAGTCCATCACCAGGCCGATGGTGCCCGTCGGCGCGATGACCGTGGTCTGCGCGTTGCGGTAGCCGCTGCGGTAGCCCATGGCCAGGGCGTCGTCCCACGCCTCGCGCGCGGCCTCGAGGAGGTAGTCGGGGCATACCTCCGCGTCGATTCCCGCGGGCGTCTTGGAGAGCATCTCGTATTCCGCCGCGGGCGCGGCGTAGGCCGCCCGCCGGTGGTTTCTCAGAACGCGCAGCATGTGCTCCTGGTTCTGCGGATACCTCTCGAAGGCGCCCAGCTCCTGCGCCATCTCGGCGCTGGCGGCGTAGGCGTAGCCCGTCATGATGGAGGTGAGCGCGCCGCACCACGCCTCCGCCTCGGGCGAGTCGTAGGGAATTCCGAGGATCATCAGCATGGCGCCCAGGTTCGCGTATCCCAGCCCCAGGGTGCGGTATTCCCAGGAGCGCCTCGCTATCTCCCGGCTCGGGAACTGCGCCATCAGCACCGAAATTTCCAGGACGACCGTGAGCAGGCGAATCGCGTGGCGGTAGTCCTCCACCCGGAAGCGGCCGCTCCCGGCGTCCAGGAACTTCATCAGGTTCATGGAGGCCAGATTGCACGCGGTGTCGTCCAGGAACATGTATTCGGAGCAGGGGTTCGAGCCGTTGATGCGCCCGTCCGCCGCGCAGGTGTGCCAGTCGTTGATGGTCGTGTCGAACTGGAGGCCGGGGTCGGCGCAGCACCACGCCGCGTAGCCGATCTGCTCCCAGAGGGCGCGCGCGCTGACGGAGGCGGCGACCTCGCCGTCGGTGCGGCGGATGAGCCTCCATTCCGCGTCCTTCGCGCCCGCCTCCATGAATTCGTCCGTGACGCGGACCGAGTTGTTCGAGTTCTGCCCGGAGACCGTGGCGTAGCCCTCGCCCTCCCAGTTGACGTCGAACTCCTCGAACTCGATTTCGGAGACGCCCTGCCGCGCGAGGTCGAGGGCGCGGCGGATGTAGGCGTCGGGAACGCCGGCGAGCCGGGCGGCGCGCATCGCCCGGGCGAGGGCGGGGTTGCGCGAGGGCTGGCGGAGGCTGCCGTTCAGCCCCGGGTTCTCCCCTTCCCGGCAGGCGGCGAGGATGGCGTTCATGTGCCGCCCGCACATCCTGCTTCCCGATACCAGGGAGGCCGCCTTCTGCTCCTCGCTCACCTTCCAGTTGATGAACTCCTCGACGTCGGGGTGGTCGATGTCGAGCGTGACCATCTTCGCCGCCCGGCGCGTCGTGCCGCCCGACTTGATGGCGCCCGCCGCGCGATCCCCGATCTTGAGGAAGCTCATGAGGCCGGAGCTGCGCCCCCCTCCCGAGAGCGACTCGCCCTCCGCCCGCAGGCTCGAGAAATTCGTGCCGGTGCCGGAGCCGTATTTGAAGATGCGCGCCTCGCGCGTCCACAGGTCCATGATGCCGCCCTCGTTCACGAGGTCGTCCCTCACCGACTGGATGAAGCACGCATGGGGCTGGGGACGCTCGTAGGCGTTCACCGAGCGGAGGATTTCCCCCGTTTCGGGGTCGGCGTGGAAGTGGCCCTGGGCGGGGCGCGTGATGCCGTAGGCCCAGTGCAGGCCGGTGTTGAACCATTGCGGGGAGTTGGGCGCCGCCATCTGGCTGGCGAGAACGTAGAGGGTCTCCTCGTAGAATGCCCTCGCGTCCTCCTCGGCGTGGAAGTAGCCGTGCTTCCAGCCCCAGTACGTCCAGCATCCCGCCATGCGGTGGAACACGTCGCGCGCGTCGCGCTCGCTTCCGAACCGCTCCGCCTCGGGCAGGGCCGCGAGCTTCTCCTCATCCGGCTCCGAGCGCTGGAGCCACTCCGGCACGCCCTCCTCGGGAACCCTTCGGGAATGGACGGGCGCGCCCGCCTTCCGGAAATACTTCTGCGCCAGAATATCTACGGCGACCTGCGACCAGTGCTCGGGCGCGAGGATGTCCTTCGCCTCGAATACGACCGAGCCGTCCGGATTGGAGATGCGCGACGCGCGCGGGACGAAGCTGATGCCCCGATACGCCTCCTCGCCCGCCCGCGTGAAACGCCTCGTGAACCTCACGCCCGCTCCCTTGAGGGCGACGCCGCCCTGTTGAAAGTCATCGCCATGAAAGCCCTCCGCCGCGTTCCCGGGGGCATATCTAGCGCTTCCGCATCAGTCAATGACACCAAATGTAGTGCCTCCCTCCCTCCCTGTCAACCCCTAAAAAGAGAATATGCACAAAATATATGATTTTACCCACACGTTATGCCCAAGTATTGTGGATTTTGTGGACAAGCGGGAACGAGGCGGCGATCCGGGCGCGCGCCAGGGAGGAAACTCGCGCGTGGGCGCGTTCTACAGCCTCGCGGCCGGCTCGGTGGAAAGGCGGCGCGTCTCCTCTCGCGTCGGGCGGAACATGCCGGAGCCGGTCCCGCTCATCCTTCTCGGGACGGCTCGCGGTGGACATCGGCTGGCGGGGGAGGGGCTTGGGAGCGGGCCTGCTCCTTGACGCGGGCAGAGCGGGCCGCGTCCGCGCCAGAGGCCCGGCAGGTCGGAAGCGCCGGCCTGCCGCCCGCCGCCGCGCCGGGGCGGCCGCGTTTGGCAGGAGGATGAAGCCTCTGGTCTAATGGCCGCGAACTTTCGTCCGAAAAAAGCGGGCGCGTCCGAAGGAGGGGGCATGGCGGCGTTCGACCTGGCGATCATCGGCGGGGGGCCGGCGGGCTACGTGGCGGGCGTGCGCGCGGCGCAGCTGGGAGGGAGGTGCGTCGTCGTCGAGCGCGACGAGCTGGGCGGCACCTGCCTCAACTGGGGCTGCATTCCCAGCAAGAGCCTGATCGCCGCGGCCGAGGTGTTCCGGAGCGTCAAGCGCGCGGAGCGCTACGGCATCGAGATTCCGGGCGGGGCGCGCGCCGATCTGGCCGCCATGGTGGCGCGCAAGGACGGAATCGTCGCCGGGCTGGTGAAGGGAATCGGCGCGCTGTTCCGCGCCCACGGGGTGCGCCATGTCGCGGGCGAGGCGGAAATTTCGGCCCCCGGCGAAATCCTGGTCAGGAGAAGGGACGGCGCGCGCGAGGAGATTTCCGCGCGAAAAATCATCATCGCCACCGGCTCCCGTCCCGCGCAGATTCCCGCCTTGCCCATCGACGGAGAGCGCGTCATCTCCTCCGAGCAGGCCGTGCACATGAAGCGGCTTCCGGCGAGGCTGCTCATCGTGGGCGCGGGCGTCATCGGCTGCGAGTTCGCCTGCCTGTATCGGGAGCTGGGCGCGGAGGTCGCCCTGGTGGAGGCGCTGGATCGCGTCCTGCCGCTTGGGGACGAGGACGTCTCCCGGCTCATGGAGCGCGAGCTGAAGAAGCAGAAAATCAACGCGCGCCTGGGCGAGCGGATAGCGCGCGTCTCGCGCGAGGGCGGCGAGCTCGTCGCCGCCCTGGAGGGGGGCGGCGAGATTCGCGCGGACACAATCCTCGTCTCGATCGGCCGGACGATGAACACCGCCGGCCTCGGGCTCGAGAGAATCGGGGTTCGCCTGGGGGAGCGGGGCGAGATTCAGGTGAGCGAGAGGATGGAGACGAGCGCCCCGGGCGTCTATGCGGCGGGCGACGTGACGGGCGACCCCATGCTCGCACACGTGGCCTCGGCGGAGGGCGTCGCCGCCGCCGAGAACGCCATGGGCGGGGAGGCGCGGATGGATTACCGGGCGATTCCCGCCGGCATCTTCACGCATCCCGAAATCGGCGTCGTCGGCATGACGGAGCGCGAGGCGGCGGAGGCGGGGCGCGAGGCGCGCGTGGGCCGCTTCCCGATGCGCGCCCTGGGCAAGGCGCAGGCCGAGCGCGCCATCGAGGGGGAGGTGAAGATCATCGCCGACGCGGGCGACGACGCCATCCTGGGCGTTCACGTCGTGGGCGCGCGCGCCGCCGAGGTCGTGCACGAGGCCGCCGTCGCCATGCGCAATGGTCTGACCGCCTCCGCGCTCGCGCGGACGATTCACGCCCACCCCACCCTCTCCGAAGCCCTCATGGAGGCTGCCCACGACCTTCACGGCGCGGCGATTCACGCCCCCCCGAGGAAGACGAGGCGCTGACTCGCCGGGAGCCGCCGCCCGAACGCTCCCGCGATCATCCGTTGCGGGAGATTGGAAAGATTGCCGGGAGGTTCACGTCGAACCCGACCGGCTTTTGATTCGCCGCGTGGAAGGAGGCGAATTGCGCCTCGTCCGAACCGGCTCCCGCTCCGATCTTTTCAAGGGATAAATCCTCACGGTCGCCCCGGCGGCTTTCCCCGCCCCGGTGATTTCCTGTTTATGCGAAAATGCGCAAATAGCGACAAATTCAGACAAATTCCCGTCCTTTTCAAAGCTATTTTCCGGCCATTTCCTGTCCGTTTTCCTTCGATTTTCTTCCGACTCCTTCTCCCTGGCGGGCGCGCACCCGCGGCGCCGCTTCCAGTCCGCCGAATATAACCCCTCTTGGCGGATCCTTGCCGCCCGCAAATGCGGGCAGGGGCGGGCAAATGCGCGCGATGTTCCACGTGGAACATTTTGAGGAGGGAGAAGCTGCGCTTCCCGGGCGTTTCTCCGGTGAAAAAGGCCGCGGCTAATACGGCACGTCGATGAGCATTCCCTCGCCCGAGCGCATGTCCTCCTCGAGGAGCTCGCGCATCGCCCGCGTCACGGGGCCCGGCTTTCCGTCTCCGATCCTCTGATCGTCCCACCGCGTGACGGGGGCTACGTATATCGAGCTCCCGATGAGCATCATCTCGGCGGCGGCCTTGGCCTCCGCCACGGGGACGTCGTCCACCCGCACCTCGCGGATGAGGCCGCGCTCCACGAGGCGCTCGGCGAGCTCGAGTAGCCGCTTCACGGTGCAGCCCGCGAGGATGTTGTCGAATTTCGGATGCCGCAGAACGCCCTCCGCCGTCACGAAGGCGCAGTTCATGTTCGATCCCTCGCCCACGAACCCCGCCTCGTCCACGAAAATCCCGTTGTCCAGCCCCCGCTCCTTCGCCTCCATCTGCATGAGCGTGTTGGGGAGGTAGTTCGTGCTCTTGGTGACGGCGTAGAGGGGCGGCTTGATGGGGTAGGTGGTCGTCATCACCCTCATGCCTTCCTCGTAGTAGCGCGCGGGATAGTCCAGACCGCCGAATATCATCACGAAGAAGCCGGGGCGGGCGTCCGCCGCCGGCAGCAGCCCCAGGTTTCCCGCCCCGGAGGAAGCCCAGTAGCGAATCGAGCCCTCGCGGCGGCCCGAGAGTGCCGTCGCGCGGATGACGATATCGCGCATCTCCTCGCGGCCGTGGGCGAGTTCGAGCTTCGATGCCCGCGCCGAGCGGAGGAAGCGATCCAGGTGGTTGTCCAGATCATAGATTCTGCCCTCCACGATGGCGGCGGTGTCGAAGACGCCGTGGCCCCGGTGCACCATGTGGTCGTCGAAGGGCAGCACCATGAGGGCGGGATCCGTCACCACGCCGCCCAGGTAGCTCGAGTAGAACGCCGAGAAATCGACCTGCTGCGCCTCGCGCAGGCCCTTGAGGCGCGTCAGGACGTCCTCGGCCGTGAGAACGCTGATGGTTTCCGCCATGGTCTTCTCCTTCGGGAGCGGGGCGAGGGAAATCCCCGGAATTTCAGGGAATCACGCCGGGGAACGGACTCGCGTCGCCCCCATGATGCCGTCTGGGTGCTTTTCGGGCAAGGGCCTGCTACATTGCGCGCCCGAAGGCGCGGTTCGCGGCGGATGGGGTTCAGTGGGGCGGGCGGGCTTGCGGGGAGCGGGGCGCGGATGACGTCGGATGCGGCTTTTCTGAGCGACGAGCAGAAGATGGTGCGCCGGCTGGCGCGCGATTTCTGCGAGCGCGAGCTCGCGCCGCAGGCGGCGGAGATCGACGCCGGCCGCTTCCCGGCGGAGGTCATCCGGAAGATGGGCGCGCTGGGGCTGATGGGCCTCACCGCGCCCGACGCCTGCGGCGGAGGCGGGGCGGACCCGGTGTCGATGGCGCTGGCGACGGAGGAGGTATCCGCCGCGTGTCCTTCCACGAGCGCCATTTTCGCCGCGCACAACTCCCTGGTCTGCGAGCCGCTCCACCGCTACGGAAGCGAGGGGCAGAAGGACAGGTTCCTGCGCGGCCTGGCGACGGGCGAATGCCTGGGCGCCTTCGCCCTCACGGAGCCGGGGGTCGGCTCGGACGCCGCCTCGCTCGCCTCGACCGCCCTGCGCGAGGGCGGCGTCTATCGCGTCAGCGGGGTCAAGCGCTTCATCACCAACGGCAGGCAGGCGGGGCTTTGCCTTCTCTTCGCGGCGACGAACCGCGCCCTGCGCCACAAGGGGCTGAGCGCCTTTCTGGTGCCGACCGACGCCGAGGGCTTCGAGGTCGTCCGCAGCGAGGAGAAGATGGGGATGGGCGGCTGCTCGATATCGGAGCTCCGCCTGGACGCCGTGGAGCTGCCCGAGGAGAACCGCGTGGGCGAGGAGGGCGAGGGCTTCTCGCTGGCGATGCGCATTCTCGATTCGGGGCGCATCGTCGCCGCCGCCCAGGGCGTCGGCTTCGCCCGCGCCTGCCTCGACGCCTCGGCGGCCTACGCCCGCGAGCGCGAGACCTTCGGCGTTCCGATAAAGGATCACCAGCCCGTGGCGTGGAAGCTCGCCGACATGGCCACGCGCGTCCACGGCGCGCGGCTCCTCACGCTCCGGGCGGCGCGGCTCAAGGCGGCGGGGCGGCCCTACGCGGCGGAGGCCGCCGCCGCCAAGGTGTTCGCCACCGACGCCGCCCAGCGCAACGCGGAGGAGGGCGTCCAGCTGCACGGCGGCAACGGCTACATGCGCGAGTATCCCGTGGAGCGCTTCTACCGCGCCTCGAAGGTGACGCAGATCTACGAGGGGACGAATGAAATCCTCCGCCAGGTCGTCGCCAGGCACCTGCTCGCCTGAGGCCGCCTCCCCCGCCCGCAGCCTGAAAGGCGCTTGGAGAAGTCCTGATGTCCCCGGCCCGCTACCGCGAAGGGAGGTTTCCCCCGGAGGATCGTCTCGACTGGCGGGCGCTGGCGCCGCTGATCGGGCCGGCGGTGGCGGCCCTGGCGCGCTACGACGGGACGCTCGCCGCCATTCCCAACGCCGACGTTCTGATCGCGCCCCTCGCCACCCAGGAGGCGGTGCTCTCCTCGCGCATCGAGGGAACCCGCGCCACCATGGGCGAGGTGCTCGAATTCGAGGCCGCGGGAGAGGCGGCCTCCCCGGAAATGCAGAACGACATCGTGGAGGTGCTCAACTACCGCGCGGCGATGCGGGAGGCGGAGAAGATGCTGGAAAATTTGCCGCTCTCCCAGAGAGTCGTCCGCGAGGCGCATCGGGTATTGCTCTCCGGGGCGCGGGGAAAGAACAAAGCGCCCGGCGAATACCGGCGCGTTCCCAACTGGATCGGGCCGCCGGGGTGCTCCATCGACGCCGCCACGTACGTCCCCGTCGGGCCGGAGAATCTCGCGGACGCCATGAGCGCGTGGGAGCGCTATATGCACGAGAATGCGCCCGATCTGCTGGTTCAGGCGGCCGTCCTGCACGCCGAGTTCGAGGCCATTCACCCTTTCCTGGACGGCAACGGCCGACTGGGGCGGATGCTGATTCCCCTGTTTCTGTGGCGGCGCGGCCTCATCAGTCGTCCCATGTTCTACATCAGCGCCTATTTTGAAGCGCATCGCGATGCGTATTACGATGGACTGCTCGCCGTCTCGCGCGACGACGACTGGACGGGTTGGTGTAGATTCTTTCTCGAAGGCGCGCGCGCGCAGGCGGAGGACAATCTGGCGAAGGCCAGGGCGATTCTCGATCTCTACGAGGAGATGAAGCGCCGCGTCCCGGAATTGACCCGCTCCCGATACGCCGTCCAGGCGCTGGACTGGATGTTCGGGCGTCCGATTTTCCGGGGCGTCGATTTTATGAAGAAGGCGGGCATCCCGAAGCCGACGGCGTACAGGGCCTTGAAGATGCTTCATCGCGGCGAAATCCTGAGCGTCGCCAGAACGGGGCGAGGCCGCAGGTCGCCCGTTTATTTGTTCCCGGGTTTGCTCAACATCGCGGAAGGGAGGAAAGCGTTTTCATGATCATGTATGAAACATAAATGCGTTTATATTTCATTTTTTGATGAAAATGAAATGAAAAACATGAAAAGCTTACTGTATGAAACGAAAAAATGCTTTTGTGTCGCTTTGGGGGGCGAAGCGATGCGTAAAACCGCATCCTCGAAGATTCTTCCAGACGATTTTTCAGGGAGGAGGGCGGGGGCGCGCCGCCCCGGGGGCGCGCTCGTTCTCGTCCTCCTGCTGGCCGGCCTCTCCGCCTGCGTCGCGCCGACGCCCGCGCGGCAGGGGGACATCTGCGAGGTTTTCGCGCAGCAACCCGACTGGTACGACCACGCCCGCGCCTCGCGGGCGCGCTGGGGCACGCCGATGCACGTGCTGATGGCGTTCGTGCGGCACGAGTCGAGCTTCCGAAGCCACGCCAGGCCGCCCATCCGGTGGTTCTTCATCGTTCCGCTCGGCCGCGCCTCCTCGGCGAGGGGATACGCGCAGGCGCTGGACGGCACCTGGAGGGAATACAAGGCGGAGCGGGGGATGTTCCGCAGCCGCTCGAGCATGAAGGACGCGCTCGACTTCATCGGCTGGTACAACTACAGGACCCGGCGCGAGCTGGGCATCTCCCTCTGGGACGCGCGCAGGCTCTACCTCGCCTATCACGAGGGGCAGGGGGGCTACCGGCGCGGAACCTGGAAGCGGAAGCCCGGCCTCCAGCGCGTCGCGCGGCGGGTGGCCGCCACCGCCCGGCGCTACAGGGCGCAAATCAGGCGCTGCGAGTCGAGGTTCCGATGCGACGCCTGGTATCAGGTATGGCCTTTCTGCCGATGAGGGCGCGCGGGCCCGGAGCTTCCCGATGAGAACGGCGAGGAAAATGGCCGCGCGGGGCGGACGCGGGCGCGCGACGCTCGCCCCCGCGCTTCTCGCCGCGCTCCTCGCGCTCTCGCCCGGCGCCGCGCCGGCGGAGGAGGAGATCGTCCTCGGCCGCTTCTCGGCGGGCGACCTCTCCGGCTGGACGACCAAGAGCTTCAACGGCGAGACCGCGTATCGCTTCGTCAGGGACGCGGGAGGCGGAACCGTCCTCGAGGCCGTCAGCGAGGGAACGGCCTCCGGTCTCGTGCTGGAGCGGAGGATCGACCTCACGAAGACGCCCGTTCTCGTCTGGCGCTGGCGGATCGAGCGTCCCGTCAGCCCGCCGGACGAGCGCAGCAGAGAGGGGGACGACTTCGCCGCGCGGATCTATTTCGTCGTCCCCGGCGCGGGCTGGCTCTCCCTGCCGGATTCCATCGCCTACGTCTGGGCGAGCCGCCAGCCCGAGGGCGCCTCCTGGCCCAACCCCTTCACCGGGAAAGTCCGCATGGTCGCCGTCGATTCGGGCGCGGAGCGCGCCGGGCGGTGGCGGACGCATCGCCGGAACATGCGCGAGGATTTCCGCGCGCATTTCGGGCGGGACGTCACCGAGGTCACCCACGTCGCCATCATGACGGATTCGGACAACAGCAAGCTCTCGGCGCGGGGCTGGTATGGCGACGTCCGCGTCGCCCCGGCGCAGCCGGGAGAGAAGACCCGCTGAGGACGGGCGGGGTTCAATCGCAAGGGAGAACAATTCATGCGCGTCGCCGTGATTGATATAGGCAGCCCTGAAAAAGACAACATCGGTTGGGCCATTGTCGGGAGAAAAAGCGATTGTGGCACCGATCTGGATAAATGCGTCAAATCTCTCGCCCGCGCGCTTGAAGCGGGTCCCTTGGCGCTCGGCTTTGAGGCGCCGATGTTCGTCCCCATGCGCGAGGAGCCGAAGTCGCTGACAGAGGCGCGGCGCGGTGAGGGCAATCGAGCATTCTCGGCTGGACCTGGCGCCACTGCCCTGGTTACTTCAACGGTGGTCGCGCCTTATGTCCTGCGTCGTCTCAGAGAAGACGTTCGGGATGCGGCGGCGACGCTTGATTGGCGCGACTGGCCGGGCGACCGCGCAGGGCCGAAGCAAATGCTTCTATTCGAGGCTTTTGTGACAAATCAGAATGGAAACAAGGATAATCGGCACGTTGAGGACGCCAAACTGGCGGCTGAAGAGATCTACTCGAAGCTCAAAGAGAAAGAGGAAAATTGAATCGGCTGTTACGGTCGATGAGTGTTTCAGCATTCTCGGCGCCATGATGCTGCGAACCGGCTGGTCAAGCGATATTCGCATTCTGTCTGAGTCGTGTCTGGTGGTCAGACCGGCCTAAGCGGAGAGCGGGTCTTTTACTCCTCAAGCGCCTCGGCGACGAGTTCGGCGACGTCGGCGGCGCGGATGGTCTTCTCCGGGTCGAGCGCCTTCAGGGCGTCCTCGAACATCTGCATGCAGAAGGGGCAGGAGACGGCGGCGGTCTCTGCGCCGCAGGCCTTCACGTCCTCCAGCCGCTCGTGGTTGATGCGCTTCTTCGGGTCGTCGTCCATCCAGGCGTAGCCGCCCCCCGCCCCGCAGCAGAGCGAGCGCGAGCGGCTGCGCCCGAGTTCCGTGAAGCCGCCGTCCGAGATTTGACGAAGCGCCTCGCGCGGGGCGTCATAGACCCCGTTGTGGCGGCCCAGGTAGCAGGGGTCGTGATAGGTGAGGGAGCCGGGCGACTTCCGGAGCCTGAGCTTTCCGCTCCGGATGAGCTCGGCGATGAGCTGCGTGTGGTGCACCACCTCGTAGTCGCCGCCGAAGTCGGGGTATTCGTTCCTGTAGGTGTTGAAGCAGTGCGGGCAGGTGGTGATGATTTTCCTCACCCCGTAGCCGTTCAGCGTCGCTATGTTCCGCTTCGCGCACATCTGGAAGGTGAACTCCCCCCCGACGCGCCGCGCCGGATCGCCCGTGCAGACCTCCTCCGCCCCCAGAATCGCGAAATCCACGCCCGCCGCCTTGAGAATCTTCACCATCGCCCGCGAGATCTCGATGTTGCGGTCGATCATCGAGCCCGTGCAGCCCACCCAGTAGAGATACTCCGCCCTCTCGCCGCTTGAGAGGACTTTCACGTCCAGCCCCTCGTACCACTCCTCGCGGTTGCGTTGGGCGCCCACCCAGGGGTGGAGCCGATCGTCCATGGACTTGAGGAACTGGCGCGCGTCCTCGCTCGTCTTCGACTCCATCATCACCAGATGGCGGCGCATGTCCACCATCTTGGGGACGTGCTCGATGAATACGGGGCACTCCTGCTGGCAGGCGCCGCAGGTGCGGCAGCCCCAGAGCTCCTCCTCCAGGACGGCGGGCCTCTCCGCGGGCTCGCCGAACAGGGGCGCGCGCTCCGCCGCCTCGCCGTTCGCCTCGCCCGCCTCGCTCATGTGCGCCTTCATGTCCTGAATCAGCTTTCGGGGGCTGAGCGGCACGCCGCTCATGTAGGCGGGGCAGACGTCCTGGCAGCGGCCGCAGTTCGTGCAGGCGTCCAGATCGAGGAGGCTCTTCCAGGTGTATTCCTCGATTTTCCCGACGCCTAGGGTTTCCAGCGCCTCGGGGTCCGACTCCATCGCCGCTTCGATGTCGATGAAGCGGAGCTTGCCGCTCGGCTCGAGATTCCGGCAGAAGGCGTTCAGCAGGCCGTACCAGATGTGGTTGAATTTCCCGAAGCCCATGTAGCCCAGCAGGACGAAGGCGCTCACGGCGTGGAACCACCAGTTCACGCGGTGGAGGAAGCGGAGCGTCTCGACGTCGAGGCCCTGCGCCATCAGGGCGATCGCGTAGCCGCCCGGCGACCAGGGCGCCAGGCCCGGCTGCTGCCTGAGCTCCGTCGCCGCGATGCGAAGCCCCTCCACCACGAAGCCCTGCGCGAAGACGAGCAGGAGCAGCCACAGCGCGAGGTGGTCGTCGAGCATGGAGTTCATGCGCTCGGGCCGCGTCACCAGACGCCGCCAGAGCGCCATCAGGATTCCGACGATCCCCAGGAGGCCGAAGCCGTCGCTGAGCAGGGAGTAGCCCAGATAGAGGTTTCCCTTGAGATAGTGGATGCCCGTCCACTCCTGGACGGCGATCATCGACGTGGCGATGAGCTCGGCGAAGAAGCCGTAGAAGATGAACAGGTGCATGAGGCCGGGGTAGGCGTCGCGCAGCATCCGGCGATGAAGCAGGAGCTCGCCCGCCACGCCCGCGAGCCGCCTGCCGGGGCTGTCGGTTCGCGCCTCGCCGCCGCCTAGACGCCACAGCCTCACGCGCTGGTATATGCCGAAGGACATGACGCCGAGCGCCGCCGCGGCGAGAAGATAGACCAGGGGGCCCAGGACGATGTTCCAGTAGATTTCCCGCGTGGGCGTCATGTGGGAGTCCCGTGGGGCTGCGGGGCGCGCGGGGGCTTCTGCGCTTCCGTTTTTCGGGAGAGTAGCCAAACTCGCGGGAAATGTCGAATCATCGCGCGGATCGTTTGAAACGCGGCCGTCTTTGCGGGATAATTCCGAAGCGGGAATTTTCGGGAGGGCGCGGAGGCGGCGAATGAGCGAGCGGAAGATTCGGGTGCTGGTGGGCAAGCCCGGCCTCGACGGGCACGACCGGGGGGCGAAGGTCGTCGCACGCGCGCTCAGGGACGCCGGCATGGAGGTGATTTACACGGGCATTCGCCAGACGCCCGAGCAAATCGCCTCGGCCGCCATGCAGGAGGACGTCGACTGCGTGGGCCTCTCGATTCTCTCCGGCGCGCACAACCACCTGTTCCCCAGAATACGCGAGCTCCTCGACCGGCAGGGGATGGAGGACGTCCCCCTCTTCGGGGGCGGCATCGTGCCGGACGAGGACATACCGGCCCTGAAGGAGAAGGGGGTGGACGAGATTTTCACCCCGGGCGCCACGATGGAGGCCATCGTCGCCTACGTGCGGAAAACGGCGGCCGGGCGCGGGCGCGGCGCGTGATGAAGCGGCCGCGTTGCGGCGCGCGCCCCCCTCGCCTATACTGCGGGGCGCGGCGGCCGCGCTTTTTGGAAACCGGAATGAAGGGATGACGATGACGAAATGGCCATGGCGCGCGGGGCTGGCGGCCTGCCTGCTGCTCGTCGGCGCCTGCCAGCGCAGCCCGATAGAAAACGCCCTGCGGGGCGCTCTCCTTCCCACGGAGGAGAACGTGGTCGTCAGGTCCTACTGCCAGAGTTGCCACGTGCACGTGAAGTTCGAGGAAGCCTCGCACGTGGAGAAGCAGCAGCTCCGGTATGACGGGAAAAGCCCGCTGCGCGCCGCCACCCGGTGCCTCGAATGCCACGTCCTGCGTCCCAGAACGGTTTTTCGGGGAGAAGAGGAGCGCAGGACGCGCTTTCCGCACGGCGGGCTGATCGAGGTCGCCGACATCCCCAGCCCGAAGCCCGCCGCCGCCCTGAAAGGCGGAGACGGGCCGGCTCCCAAGACCGGCGCTCCCGCGAAAAAGAAGAAGAGGCGCTGGTATTTCCTGTATCTCTACTGAGCCGGCCGCCGGGTCGGATCGAGCAGGTCCCGCAGCCCGTCGCCCAGCGCGTTCAGTCCCATGACGGTGAGGGCGATGGCGATTCCCGGATAAATCGTCAGGTGCGGCGCGACGAGCAGGAAGTCGCGCCCCTCGGCCAGCATCGCCCCCCAGCTCGGCTCCGGCGGCTGTATCCCCAGACCCAGGAACGAGAGGCCCGACTCGGCGAGAATCGCCCCCGCCATGCCGAAGCTCGCCTCCACCACGACGGGAGAGACGACGTTCGCCAGCAGGTGCCGGGTGAGGATGCGCGCGGGCGCGGCGCCCGCGGCGCGGGCGGCGGTGACGAACTCGCGCTCGCGCAGCGCGAGCGTCTGCGCGCGGACGAGGCGCGCGTAGCCCACCCACCCGAACGCCGAGAGCGAGAGGACGATGTTCCACAGGCTCGGCGCGAGGACGGACATGAGCGCGATGGCGAGCAGGATGCCGGGAAAGGCGAGGAACACGTCGGTTACGCGCATGATCGCCTCGTCCCAGATTCCGCCGAGGTAGCCCGCCGCCCCTCCGATGAGAACCCCCAGCAGCGCGGAGACGGAAACGGCGGCGAAGCCCACCGCGAGCGAGATTCTGCTGCCGTGCAGAACGCGGCTCAGGATGTCGCGGCCCAGCTTGTCCCGCCCGAAGGGGTGCGCCGCGTCGGGAGGCGCCAGCCCCTCGGACAATTCCATCGCATAGGGGCTTTGGGGCGAGAGCGCCGGGGCGGCGAGCGCCGCGGCGAGCAGGAGGACGATGACGCCGCCGCCCAGATAGATGGCCAGTCCGCCCCTCATTCCAGCCTCACGCGGGGGTCGAGCCAGGCGTAGGCGAGGTCGGCCAGAAAGTTGGCGCTCACGTAGACGAGGGCGATGAACAGCACGCAGCCCTGCACGAGCGGATAGTCGCGGGCGGCGATGGCCTGAATCACCAGCCTCCCCACGCCGGGCCAGGCGAATACCGTCTCCGTGATGATGGCGCCCGAAAGCAGGGCGCCGAGCTGGAGGCTCAGGACGGTGATGAGCGGCAGGCAGGCGTTCCTGAGCGCGTGGAGCCAGAGCACCCTGCGCTCCGAAAGCCCCTTGGCGCGCGCCGCGCTCACGTAGTCGCGCGGCAGCTCCTCCAGGAGGCTCGAGCGCGCCATGCGCATGAGGATGGGAGAGAGCGCGGCGCCGAGCGTCGCGGCGGGCAGAACGAGGCTCAGGGCGCCCTCCCTGCCCGAGACGGGAAGCCAGCCCAGTCCGATGGAGAAGACGATGATGAGCAGAGGCCCCAGCCAGAAGACGGGAACGCTCGCCCCGGCCACGGCGAGGAAGCCCGCCGCCAGGTCCACGCCCGCGCCCGGCCGCCGCGCCGCCGCCGCCCCCAGCGGAAGCGCGATGAGCGCGGCGGCCGCCATGGCGGCGAGTGCCAGCTCGGCCGAGGCGGGGGCGCGCTCCAGGATGATGGCCGACACCGCTCTTCTCTGGTGGAGCGAGACGCCCATGTCCCCCGCCAGCAGCCCGCCCATGTAGTCCGCGTATTGGGCGCCGAGGGAGCGATCCAGCCCCAGCGTCCGGCGCAGCCGCTCGCGCTGGGCGGGCCGGGCGGTCTCGCCCAGCATCAAATCCACCGGGTCGCCCGGCAGCGCCTGGGTGACGACGAACACGAGCGTCGCCACCCCCCACAGAACGGGGAGGAGGAGGAGGACGCGCCTCAGCATGAACCTTCTCATTCGCCGCCCCGCCGCGCGCCCGGGGAGAGCCTGACCCTCGCCAGCGAGATCAAATCCTCGTCCGGGAACACGCGATAGCCCGAGATGCGCCTGTCGAATGCCGCCACGTTCACGCTGTGCCACAGGTTCACGTAGGGAAGCTCGGCGCCGAGGATGCGCTGCGCCTCGCCATACAGGCGGGCGCGGGCGTCCGCGCGGGCGTCGGCGCGCGCGGCTTCGAGGAGCGCGTCCACGCGCGCGTTTGCGTAGCCGCCCCGGTTGAGGCCCGCCGGCGGCGTGAAGCGGCTGTGGAAGATGTGGCGGTAGATGTCCGGGTCGGATATGCCGACCCACGTCAGGCTGTAGAGCTGGAAATTCCCGCTTCGGACGTCGCCGAAAAATGTGCCCCACTCATAGGAGCGGATTTTCATTTCGATTCCCACGGCGGCGAGCTGATGCGCCAGCACGGAGGCGACGCGGCGCCTCAGCTCGTTCTGGGAGGTTTTGTAGATGAGGGTGAAGCGCGGTCTGGGCCCCGGCCCGTCGGGGTCGGGAAAGCCCGCCTCGTCGAGGAGCTTTCTCGCGAGCGCCGGGCGGTGCGCGTAGCGGGGCAGGCCCTTTTCGTGTGCCCAGTGGGTCGGCGGCAAGAGGCTGTCCGCCTCCCTGGCGAGGCCCTTGAGGATGAAGCGGACGATGGGCGCCCTGTCGATCGCGTGGGCGATGGCGCGCCGCACTTTCAGCCTGGAGAGAATCGGGTCGCTCAGGTTGAAGCCGATGTAGCTGAAGTTCGTGCCCAGGCGCCTGCGAACCCGGAGCCGCTCGTTCTTGAGGAGCCGGGGCAGGAGATCGGGGGAAAAGGAATTCTGGAGGAAATCGACGCCTCCGCTCTCGAGTTCGAGGACGCGGATGGTCTCCTCCGGCAGGATTCGGAAGACGAGGCGCTCGAAGGCGGGCCTGCCGCCGAAGTGGCCGGCGAACGCCCGGAGGGTGACGCGATCGTCGGGCGCGAACTCCGCGAACTCGAAGGGTCCGGTGCCGACGGGCCTTTGGGCGAAGCGCCTCCCCGCCCCGCGCGCGCTTTCGGGGAGGATGCCGACCATCAGCGATTCCGCGAAGGAGGCGGAGGGCTCCCTCAGATGGAATACGACGCTGTGCGGCGTGGGCGTCTCTATGCGCGCGAGCTCCTCCAGGCCCGCCGCCTTGGGGGAGGCGAGCGCGGGGTCCCGAATGGAGTCGAAGGTGTATTTCACGTCGGCCGAGGTGAGGGGCGCGCCGTCGTGGAACCGCACGCCGCGCCTGAGCTCGAAGCGATGAACGAGGGGCGTGGGCCGCTCCCAGCTGCTGGCGAGCTCCGGAACGAGGCGGCCTTCTTGATCCCTGGCTATCAGGCGGTTGAAAATGAAGCGCTGCACCTGGGAGGAGACGGCGTCCTGCGAGAGCCTCGGGTCGAGCTGCGTCGGGTTGGCCTCGATGCCGACCACGAGGGCGCCGCTTTCGACGCGGCGCCTCTCCCCGCAGCCGGATGAGGCGCCCCACGCGAGAGCGAGAAGGACGGGAAGGACGAGCGATTTTTTCTTCACTTGGATATACCGGCGGGCGAGGCGTCTTTGGGGAGATTCGCACGGGCGGGAGCCCGGCGTCAACGCCGCGGCTCCGCCCGGGTTTACAGTCCCTTTCGGGAGGATTAAGATTGGCGCGACATGAATTCGCCGGTTCGATGATCTGGAGGGGTTCGCCGATGGGATGGAGCAGGCGGGGTTTGAAGCGTGCTGTCCGCGCGGCGGCGGTGGCGGCCGCCCTCGCTCTGGCGGGCGCGGCCATGGCCGCGCCCTTCGACGAGAATCGCCCGAAGGTGGGGGAGAAGGCGCGAGAGTTTGAAGTCCAGGGCTTCAGGCTCTCCGACCTCAAGGGAAAGAAAAGCCTGCTGATGGTGTTCTACCGGGGCCACTTCTGAGGCGTCTGCCAACGGCAACTCGTCGAGTTCCAGCGATTCTCCGAAAAGATTCGCGGCCTGGGGGCCGAAATCGTCGCCATCAGCACGGACAACGCGCTTGACGCCGGCAGGACGACCCGGGAGCTGGGTCTGCGGTATCCGATAATCTCCGACGCGCAGAAGCGCATCGTCCAGCTCTACGGCGTGCTTCACCCCCGGGAGAACCTCGCCCGGCCCGCCGTTTTCATCATCGACAAGCGCGGCGTGGTTCGCTACGTCCACGTGGGCAGGAATTTCAGGGATCGCCCCTCGCTTCAGCAGGTGATGCAGGCCCTGGCCTTTTTGTGAGCGGCCCCGACGCCCCTACGCTCCCGCCCGCCCGCGACGGACGCCGGCCATGAGATTCGAGAATCAGGACGCGGCGGGCCGCCTCCTCCGGTTCCTCCTGTGGGGGATGGCGCTGTCTCTCCCCGCGCTCTGCGCGTCGGACGCCTTCGCCGCGAAGGGGAAGCGCGCGGGCAGGCGCGTCATCGGGACGAAGGCCGCCTTTCAGGCGAGGGTGAGGCGCGCCGTCAAGAGGCAGTGCGCCCGCCCCGGAGGCCTGGGGCTTTACGTCCGCTCGGTCTCCACGGCGCAGACGCTCTTCTCCCACAACGCCGCCGTCAGGCGCGTCCCCGCGTCGAACGTCAAGCTCCTCACCGCCGCCGCCGCGCTCGCGCGCCTGGGGCCGGACTATCGGTTCGCCACCGACTTTTACGCGGAAGCCGAGGCGCGGGGCGGCGTCCTCCACGGCGATCTGTATCTCAAGGGCTACGGCGATCCCCTCTTCACGCAGGGGAGGATGCGCGACCTCGCGCGGCGGCTGAAGCTGCGCGGCGTGCGGCGCGTGAAGGGCGATCTGGCGGCGGACGATTCGTTTTTCGACGCGCGGAGATACGGGCGCGGGTGGCGCGTGGGCGGCTCCATCCGCCCCTATCTGGCGCCGCACGGGGCGCTGTCCCTGAATTTCAGTCTGGTGAGCGTGCTGGTGGCCCCGGGCGAGAGGCCCGGCGACCCCGCCCGGGTGCTGCTGGAGCCGCCCTCGCGCGCGCTTCGCCTCGAGTCGCGCGTGAAGACCGCGCGCGGCGAGCGGCGGCGGGTCGCGCTGGGCCGCCGCCGCGTCAGGGGGAGGGACGTGGTCCGGGTGAGCGGGCGGGTTTCTGTGGGCGAGGAGATGAGAACCCGGCGGGTGCCCGTCACGGACCCCACGGCCTTCGCCGCCGGGGCGGTCGCCGCCGAGTTCGAGAGGCAGGGCATCGTCCTCGAGGGCCGCGTCCGGCGGGCGGCGACGCCGCCCGGCGCGCGGCTTCTGGCGCGAAACCTCTCGCCGCCCCTTGGCGAGGTGGTTCGCGGACTGAACAAGCACAGCAACAATTTCGTGGCCGAGCAAATCCTGAAGACGCTGGGCGCGGAGACCTACGGCGCGCCCGGAACCTCGGAGAAGGGCCTGCGCGCGGTGCGGGATTTTCTGATCTCCGTCGGCGTTGCGGCGAAGGACTTCGAGCTCGCCGACGGCTCGGGCCTGAGCCGGATGAGCCGCGTTTCGCCGCGCGCGCTCGTGGCGCTGCTGGAGGCGGCGCACAACGACTTCCGGCTGCGGCCCGAGTTCACGGCGTCGCTGGCCGTGTTCGGCGTCGACGGCACGGTGCGAAAGAGAAGGGGGGCGCGCGCCGCCTCGCGCCGGGTGCGCGTGAAGACGGGGATGCTGCGGGGCGTGCACGCCTTCAGCGGCTACGCGGCCGCCGAAAACGGGGAAATCCTCGCGTTCTCCGTTCTCGTCAACGAGGATGCGTGCCGGCCCAAAAGCCTCACGGGCGCGCTCGTGCGCGCGATGACTGTATTCAGCCGGAATCTTCCGAATCCCGCGGACGCCTATTTCGAGGGCGCGCGGAGGATGCTCGCGCGGCCCATGCCCGCGCCGCGCCTCAGGGACCGGTGGCGCGGGCGGGGCGCGCCGCGTCCCGTCGGGGCGGGGGATTCCGCCGGGGCGGAACGGCGCGCGGGGGCCGCCCCGGGCGGCGGGAGGACGGAGTGAGGGGCCGATGAGCGACTTCAGGGATCCATTCGCCCATCCCCGCCGGTGGGTCCTGCGCCCGGTCGAGGAGGAATCCGCCCGAAAGCTCTCGGAGGCGCTGGGCGCCCCCCCCCTGATAGGGAGGCTCCTCGCGCAAAGGGGGATGGAGAGCCCGCAGGAGGCGCGCGGGTTCCTGGACGCGCCCCTGGCGAATTTGCGCGATCCGTTTCTGATGAAGGGGATGGAGGAGGCGGCCGCCCACCTCGCCGATCGGATAGGGCGCGGACGCCCCGTCGGCGTCTATGGGGACTACGACGTGGACGGCGTCTCCGCCACGGCGCTCCTGTGCCGGTTCTTCGACCATCTGGGCGTCCGCGCGCGTTACTACATTCCGGGGCGGCTGGACGAAGGCTACGGTCTGCACGAGGAGGGGCTGAGGAGGCTCAGGGAGGCCGGGTGCGATACGGTGGTTACGGTCGATTGCGGCGTCAGCGCGCATGACGCCGCGAAAGAGGCCGAGCGGATGGGGATTCGCCTCATCATCACGGATCACCACCGCCCGCCCGATGAGCTGCCGAACGCCCTGGCCGTCCTGAATCCCCGCCAGAGGGGCTGCGAATATCCCTTCAAGGGGCTTTGCGGCGCAGGCGTCGCCTTCAAGCTGGTCACCGCCGTCAGGAGACGCCTGCGCGAAGGCGGATTCGGGGGCGCGCTGCCGAACCTGAAGCAGCATCTGGACCTGGTGGCGCTGGGAACGGTGGCCGACGTGGCTCCCCTGCGCGACGAGAATCGCATTTTCGCGCGGCGCGGGCTGGAAATTCTCTCTCCCCCCTCGGAGGACGAGGGCGGGTTCGAGGCCAAGGACCGCCGCAAGGCGGGGGTTCGCGCCCTCCACGCGGCGGCGAACCTCAAGGCGCGGACGCTCAACGCGGGCCATATCTCCTTCGTCCTCGCGCCGAGGCTCAACGCGGCGGGGCGCGTCGGGAGGGCCGACCTGGCCGTCGAGCTTCTCGTCTCCGACGACGAGGCGCAGGCGCGCTCCTGGGCCGTGGAACTGGAGGAATTGAACCGCGATCGCCGGAGCCTTCAGCAGGAGGCGTGGAAGGAGGCGGAGGCGCTCATGGAATCTTCCGGTGCCGACGCGGAGGAGGCCATCGTGCTTTCGAGCGCGAAGTGGCACCCCGGCGTGGTCGGCGTCGTGGCCTCGAAACTCGTGGAGGCGCATCGCCGCCCCTCGGTGCTCATCCACGTCAGGGACGGGGTGGGCAAGGGCTCCGCGCGGACGGCCATGGGGCTTCACGTGTATGACGCGCTCGCGCGCTGCTCCGACCTTCTGATTCAGTTCGGCGGACACAAGGGCGCGGCCGGGCTGAAGGTGGAGGAGGGGAAAATCGACGCCTTCCGGGCGCGCTTTCAGGAGGCGGTTCGAGCGATGCGGGAGCCGGGGGCGGACGAGGAGCGGCTGTCGCTGGACGCCGCCGTCGATTTTTCGGCGCTGGACGCTCCGCTTCTGGAGCGTCTCGAAGCGATGGCGCCCTTCGGGGAGGAAAACCCCAGGCCCCTGTTCGCCGCCTGGCGCGTCGAGGCGGTCGGCAGCCCGATCCGCGTGGGCCGCGAGGGCGAGCACCTCAAGCTGCGCCTGCGGCAGTTCCGCGACGAGAGGGAGGCCATCGGCTTCGGCATGGGGGTGCTGCTCGAGCGGCCGGAGCTTTTGCGGGGAAAACTGGACGTGGCGTTTTCCCCGGGTCTGAATCGCTGGCGCGGCGGCGCCAGGCCGCAGCTGGAGATTCGCGCCCTTCGCCCGGCGGACGGCTAGCGGGAGAGCGTCCCGAAGGACGCCCTGTCGTCCGGCTTCATCGAGAATTCGCTCAAATCGCCCAACTCCAGATTCTTCGACAGCAGCATGACCTTGATGGCGCCGCCCAGCCCGGCGGGGTTGACGAGGCCCATGACGGCGCGCCGCTCCCGCCTCGCCTTCTCATCGCCGTCCGCCGCGCTCTCCAGCGCCTGCGGGAGGCCCGCCCCGAGCAGGAAATGCGCCTGATCCGTGAAGCCCGCGAGCTTCATGCCGCGCGAGGCGGCCGCCCGGAGGATGGAGGTGAAGTCCACGTGGGCGGTGAGGTCGGTTTCTCCGGGACGCGACAGCGGGTCGCTCTTGATCGCGTGGCGCCTGTAGCCGCGCAGCGCGCCCTCCGGCCGGGCGGCGCCGTAGAGCTCGCGCGCGGAGAAGCCGTAGTCGAAAATCAGGATGGCGCCCCGCTCCATCCGGCGCGCCGCCTCGCGCGTCCAGTCGAAGGCGGGCAGGTTCACCTCCGCCGCCTGGTTGACGGAGAGCCGCACCCCCAGCCCGGCGAACCAGCCGCCCAGGCGCTCCTCCGAGAGCGCGCCCTCGGTGAACGCGAGCCGCCCGCCGCGCCGCGCTACGTATCTTTCCCGGAGGCCCGCCTCGCGCTGAACGAGGGCGTGGACGGGCAGGGCGTCCAGAAATTCATGGGCGAGAATGACGCCCTCGAAGCCCGGAGGCGGACGTCGCGCGGCGTCCTCGAACCGCGCGGCGCGGAAGCCTTCGAGCCTCCTCCGCGCCCGCTCCCCGGCCGGGGCGCTTCGCTCGGCGAGCGTATAGACGAGGGCGCGGTCGAGCGCGGAGCGCGAGGAGCGAATCGACCCGAGCACGTCGAAGGCGAGCCATCCCTCTCCCGGCCCGAACTCCCAGAGGGGCAGCGAGGGCGGCGCGCCCATGCGCCGCCATATCTTCTCCAGAAGCGGCGCTATCATACGCCCCAGCCAGGGGCTCTGGTGGGGGCTCGTGTAGAAATCGCCCCGGGCGCCGATTCGCGCGCTTTCCCGGCAGTAGTAGCCGCCCGCGGGATGGTAGAGCGCGAGCTCCATGAAGCGGCGGAAGGGGATGGGGCCTTCTTCCAGCGCGTCGGCGAGAGCCTTTGACAATTCGGGATGAGAGGCGATTTTCATGTCCGCGAGTATAGCCCTGAAAAGCGGGGGCGGGAATCGGGGCGATCGGGACGCCTCTTGATTCCGCCGGCGGGAATAGCTATCATCCGGGGGAGCGTGAAAGCCGGCGATAGCAGAGGGGCGTTCCGGGGGCTTCGCCGCCGGCGTCGTTTTTCCGTGAGGTTTCGCATGAGAGTTCGCGTCAAGTGCTTCGCCTGGGCGAAGGAGGTGACGGGCGAGGACGAAATCGATCTGGAGGTGCCCGAAGCCGCCACGGTGGCGGACCTGAGGGAGAGCCTCGCCGGGCGGTTTCCCGTCTTTTCGGGACGCATGGAGTCCATCGCCGTCTCCGTCAACCGGGAGTTCGCGGGCGAGGGGACGCCCGTGGCGGCGGGCGACGAGCTGGCGCTGATTCCGCCCATCAGCGGGGGGCTCTCGGAATGATTTGCCGCGTCACGGATTCCGCCATCGACGTGGACGCGCTCGCGGACAGCCTCGACGCTCCCGACCTGGGCGGGGTCTGCGCGTTCATCGGCAAGGTCAGGAACCACAGCGGGGGGCAGAGGGTCTCGCGTCTTGAATATCACGCCTATCCGGAAATGGCGGAGAAGAAGATGCGCCAGGTCGCCGCGGAGATCGAGGAGAGGTTCGGCGTCTCCCGTCTGGCGATGGCCCATCGCGTGGGAACGCTCATGGTGGGAGAGGTCGCGGTGGGCATCGTCGCGGCCTCCGCCCATCGGGACGCGGCCTTCAAGGCGTGCCGCTACGCGATCGATCGCGTCAAGCAGATCGTCCCGATATGGAAAAAGGAATACGGCGAGAACGGGGCGGTCTGGGTGGAGGAGTGCGTGGTGGACGCGGAGACCGCGGCCGAAGGAGTGCAGGAAAAAGCGCTTTGACGCTCGCGCCCTTGCGGGGAGAATCCGGCGGGAAGTCGCGCCGCATGGGGCTTCACGCTGTCTGAAAGAAAGGACGGGAAAATGAAGACGTCGCACGTTTTCATCGCGGCCGCTCTCGCGGCGGCGAGCGCGCTTTTCGCGGCGCCCGCGCTCGCGGCGAGCGGGGCGATCACCTTCGGCGGGGCCATCTCCAAGACGGGCCGCTACGCGGAGCCCGCCGGCCGCTTCGTGAACGCCTATCGCCTCTTCATCGAGCACCAGAACGCCAGGGGCGGGCTGCTGGGCCGGAAGCTCGATCTGATTCTCCTCGACGACAAGTCGGACAAGCAGACCGCCATCAAGCTCTACGAGAGGCTCGTCACGCAGGAAAAGGTGGACTTCACGCTCGGCCCCTACTCGAGCGGCATCACCGACGCCATCGCCAACATCCTGGAGACGCACAAATATCCCACGCTGGCGCCGGGCGCCTCCTCCCGGGTGCTGTGGGAGAAGGGCAGAAAATACATTTTCAACCAGAACGCCGTCGCCCAGAAGAACCACAAGGGGGCGCTGCACATCGCCCGGGATCTCGGGATCAGGCGAATCGCCATCATCGGCGAGGACACCCTCTTTCCCCGGCAGTCGGCCGACGGCGCCGTGGAGTGGGCGAAGAGGCTGGGCCTGAGAGTCGTGCTGAACGAGAACTATCCGCGCAAGCAGACGGACTTCTCCGCCCTGCTCCAGAAGATCAAGGCGCGCCGGGCGGAGGCGCTGCTCACGAACAGCTACTTCGCGGACGCCGCCGCCCAGATTCGCCAGCTGCGCGAGCTCAACATCAACCTCAAGATGTTCGCGGGAACCATCGGCCCCGGCCTCCCGAAGTTCGCCGAGCAGCTCGGCGGCACCGCGGAATACGTGCTGGGCTTCAGCCAGTGGGAGCCGCGCCCCGACGCCCTGAAGTTTCCGGGCATGAGAGAGCTCATCGACTCCTACGAGAAGCGGCACGGCGTGAAGCCGAGCGACCACGTCGCCATGTCCTACGGCGCCATGGAGGTTCTCGCCAAGGCGATTCAGAAGGCGGGCTCCGCCGATCGCCAAAAAGTCTGGGAGACCCTGCGCGCCTCCTCCTTCGAGACCGTGATGGGCAGGTGGAAGGTGGACGGGAACAACCTGAACGATCGGGACGGCCTCACCTTCCAGATTCTGAACGGCAGACGCAGGATCGTCTGGCCGAAGAGTCTGGCGGAGGTTCCCTACAGGCTGCCGATGCCCGCGTGGAAGGACAGGGGCGGGAAGCGATAAGAGAAGGGCGGCGCGCGCGGCTCCCCGTTTCGCGGCCCGGCTCCGCGCGGGGCGGGCGGACGCCTGCGCGCGCCCCTGTGGAGGGCGCCGCCTGATTTCTTCAAAAAACCCCTTTGACATCCGGGGGAATATGCGTATCATAACGCGCATAGCACGCATCGTAAGACGCGGCCTGGAGCTTCGCGCGATTGCCCGCCCGTCGGGCGAAGCGGTGAATCCGCTTGGCGCTCGCGCCCTCCGGCGGCGCGGGTGAGGAATTTTTGGGGCTTTCAAGGCGGCGGAACTTTTGGATCCACCATCGAGAGGAGTCACGGACATGAAGAAAAGCCTGGCGTTGATTCTCGGCTTTGCTCTCGCCCTCGCGGCCGCTCCCTTCGCGGAGAAGGCGCTCGCGGCGGACAAGGTCACCCTGGGGATCGCCATTTCGCAGACGGGCCGCTACGCCGAGCCCGCCGGGCGGATGGTGAACTCCTACAAGCTGTACGTGGACCAGGTGAACGCGAAGAACGGCTGGCTCGGCAAGAAGATCGACTTCATCATCCTCGACGACAAGTCGGACAAGCAGACCAGCATCAAGCTCTACGAGAAGCTCATCACGCAGGACAAGGTGAACCTCACCATCGGCCCCTATTCGAGCGGCATCACCGACGCCGTGGCGAACGTGCTGGAGAGGTACAAGTACCCCACGATGGCGCCGGGCGCCTCCTCGGGCATCATCTGGAAGAAGGGCCGCAAATACCTGTTCAACATCATCGCCATCGCCCAGGACTACCAGAAGGGCGCCCTGCACATCGCGAAGGACATCGGGGTGAAGCGCATCGCCATCGTCGGCGAGGACAGCCTCTTTCCCCGGCAGTCGGCCGAGGGCGCCGTGGAGTGGGCGAAGAAGCTGGGCCTCAAAGTCGTGCTGAACGAGAACTATCCGCGCAAGCAGACGGACTTCACCGCCCTGCTCCAGAAGATCAAGGCGCGCCGGGCGGAGGCGCTCATCTCGAACAGCTACTTCGCCGACGCCTCCGCGCAGATTCGCCAGTTGCGCGAGCTGAACATCAACCTCAAGATTTTCGCCGGAACGGTAGGCCCCGGCCTCCCGAAGTTCGCCAAGCAGCTCGGCAATACCGCGGAATACGTGCTGGGATTCAGCCAATGGGAGCCGAAGCCGGCCATCCTCAAGCGCCCCGGCATGAAGGAATACATCGCGGCGTATGAGAAGCGCTACGGCGTGAAGCCGAACTACCACGCGGGGCAGTCCTACGCGGCGCTCCAGATTTTCGGCGACGCGGTGGAGAAGGCGGGCTCCGTGGATCGGGGCAAGGTGTGGAGCGCGCTGCGCTCCATGAAGACCACGACCGTCATCGGCCCCTGGAAGGTGGACGACACCAACCTGAACGAGCACGAGGGACTCACCTTCCAGATTCTGAACGGCCAGCGCAAGATCGTGTGGCCCAAGAAGATATCGGAAGTTCCCTACAAGCTCCCGATGCCGACCTGGAAAGAGCGCGCCAAGAACTAGCGGGCCGCGCTCCACGCGAAAGCGACATGACATGAGCGTCTCGCCCGCGTCGGGGCCGTTTGAGGCGGCCCCGGCGTCGGGGCGAGCGCGTTGAGGCTGTTTCGCGCGCTTTGAGGATGCGACCTTACCCATGCAGGAAAGAGCGGAAATCCGCAGCAAATACTGGCTGGCGCTTTTTCTGATCGCGGCCTACACGGTCCCCTTCGGGGTCGGGATTTATACCGACAACGTCTTTTTCGACATGCAGTGGCTGGGGGATCTGACCACCGTCCTCCTGAACGGCGTCATGCAGGGCGGCGTCTACGCCATGTTCGCCGTGGGGCTCACGCTCATCTTCGGCGTCATGCGCATCATCAACGTGGCCCACGGCGAGATGGTGATGCTGGGCGCCTATCTCACGTGGGTGTTCTTCTTCTTCGTGGGCGTCGATCCCCTCCTGGCGCTGTTCCTCACGCTTCCCATCGCCTTCTGCCTCGGCATCGTGATTCAGAAGCTGCTCCTGAACGCGGTGGTGGGCGGACCGGACCTCACGCCCCTGCTGATCACCTTCGGTCTGGGGCTGACGATGATCCACATCGTGGAGGCCATCTTCACCACGGACTACCGAACCATCCCCTACGCCCCGGACGCGCTCCAGGTCACCGAGACCATCGCGGTGGGCAGGAGCAAGATCATCAGCTTCGTGATGGCCGCCTTCATCTCCTTCACCGTCTTCTTCTTTCTCAAGCTGCACCGCATCGGCAAGGCGATACGCGCGACGGCGCAGAACGCCGACGTCGCCATGGTCTGCGGCATCAACATCTTCCACATCTACATGATCACGTCGGGCCTGGGCGCGGCGCTCGCGGTGGCGGGCGGCGCGCTGGTGTCGATTCAGTTCGGCTTCAACCCGGAAACGGGCGTTCTCTACACCCTCCAGGCCTTCGCCATCATCGTGCTCGGAGGCAGGGGCCACTACATCGGCGCGCTCATCGGCGGGGTGATGCTGGCGGTCATCGAGAGCCTCATCTCCTTCATGATCCCCAACGGCACCGCCATGGTGGAAATCGCGTCCTACGGACTGATGGTATTCGTCCTGCTCATCAGGCCCCGCGGCCTGATGGGGCCGAGAGAAAACTAGGAGGCGCCTGAATGGCCCAGAAAGAGCACATCCGCAACTTCGGGATGCTGGCCGCGTTCACCATTCTCCTGATTTACCTGCCGTGGCAGGTGAATCTGTACCTGCGCTCCGTCCTTCTCTTCACGATGATGTACGTCGTCCTCTCCCTGAGCTGGAACATCATCAGCGGCTACACGGGCTACGTCTCCTTCGGCCACGTCATGTTCTACGGCATCGGCGCCTACGCCACGGCCATCCTGGTGGTGGACTACGGCTGGCACTGGGTGCCGACCCTTTTCGTGGGCGTGCTCCTCTCCTTCGTCATCTCCCTGTGCATCGGGTATCCCGTCCTGCGCCTCAAGGGGCCCTATTTCGCCATCGCCATGCTGGGCGCCGCGGAGGGCACGCGCGTGGTGGCCACCGTGTGGGAGAGCCTCACGCACGGCGGCGAGGGAATCGGGCTGCCCAACGTGGAGAATTCCTTCGAGACCTATTTCGCCATGCTGGTGGTCATGCTGATCACCATCGTCGTCTCCTACTGGGTGGGGCATTCGAGGTTCGGCATCCGGCTGAACGCCATCCGCGAGGACGAAATCGCCGCCGAGAGCCTGGGCATCAACACCACGTTCTACAAGCTCTCCGCCTTCGCGCTCTCCGCCATCTTCCCGGCGGCGGCCGGGGGCATCCAGGCGTACAAGATTCTCTACATCGACCCCGAGACGGAATTCTTCATTCTCGTCAGCATCTACATGAAGCTCTTCGCCATGTTCGGCGGCAAGGGAACGGTGATCGGCCCCATCATAGGCACGTTCATCCTCTACATCGTTCAGGAGATTACCTGGGTGAAGTTCCCCACGGCCCACCTCATCGCCTTCGGCATCTTCATCGTCCTCGTGGCGCGCTTCATGCCGCGCGGGCTGATGGGGTTCGCCGTCGACAAGGGCTGGGCGCGCAAGGGGATGGTTCACTAGGAAGCGGAGTCGCGGCGGAAAATGGCTGAAGCGGAAATCGCTCTCGACATTCAGAACCTCAAGAAGCACTTCGGCGGCATCAAGGCCGTCGACGGCTGCACCTTCCAGGTGCCCAGGGGCAGGATATCCGGCCTCATCGGGCCCAACGGCTCCGGCAAGACCACCACGTTCAACCTGCTCACGGGCGTTCTCCAGGCGGACAGCGGCTCCGTGTTCTACGGGGAAGAGGACCTCATGGGGCTGCGGCCCTATGAAATTTTCAACAGGGGCATCAGCCGCACCTTCCAGATCACCCGCATCTACCGCGAGATGACGGTGTTCGAGAACATGCTCTCCGCCTCGAGCATGAAGATGCCCGTGGGCGAGGCGCGCGAGCGGGCGGAGCAGCTCATGGAGTTCGTCACGCTCACGAAGCTGCGCGCCGAATACGGCGGCAACCTCTCCTACGGCCAGCAGAAGCTTCTCGAATTCGCGCGCGCCCTGATGACCGACCCGGACCTCATCCTTCTCGACGAGCCGGCGGCGGGCGTCAACAGAACCCTGCTGAACAACCTGCTCGACCACATCCACCACCTCCAGGAGGAGCAGGGAAAGACGGTGCTCATCGTCGAGCACGACATGAACGTCATCATGAACCACTGCGAAAAGGTGTTCGTGCTGGACTACGGCGTGAAAATCGCCGAGGGCCTGCCCGAGGACATTCAGAAGAACGAAGACGTCATCGAAGCCTACTTTGGACACAGATAAATGGCGCTATTGGAACTGAAGGACGTCAGCGCGGCCTACGGCCGGATCCAGATCCTCCACGACGTGTCGCTCCACGTGAACGAAAACGAGGTGGTGGCCGTCATCGGGCCGAACGGGGCGGGGAAGTCCACGACCTTCAAGATCATCATGGGCTTCATCAACTATCTGGGCGGCGAGATCGAGTTCGAGGGGCAGAACATCGTGGGCTACCGGCCGGATCAGATCCTGGGCCGGGGGCTGGGCTACGTGCCCCAGGGCCGCATCGTGTTCAACCAGATGACGGTCAAGGAAAACCTGGAGATGGGCGCCTACATCGAGCGCGATCAGGCGAAGATCAACGAGGCGATGGACTACGTCTTCACGCTCTTCCCGCGCCTCGGCGAGCGGCAGAAGCAGCTGGCGGGCACCATGAGCGGCGGCGAGCAGCAGATGCTGGCCATGGGCCGCGCCCTGATGACGCGCCCCAAGATGATCATGCTCGACGAGCCCTCCCTGGGTCTGAGTCCCCGCTTCGTGACCGAGGTGTTCGAGAAAATCGTGAGTCTCGCCAGGGAGATGACCATCATGCTCGTCGAGCAGAACGCCGCGCGCGCCCTGGAGATTTCGGATCGGGGCTACGTCCTGGAGCTCGGCAAGAACCGCTACGAGGGCGGCGGCCACGAGCTGCTGAACAACCAGGAAGTCAAGATGATGTATCTGGGCGGCGGCTGATCAGCCCCCCTCATCCGGCCGCGCCGCTCGCCCTCCCCGGGGCGGGCGGCTTTTCTTCTGGAGACGGCGTATCTGACGCGCGTCAGGCATGGCGCTGCCTTTCTTTTCCGCGCCGCGCGGCGCCGCCAACCCTCCCCCGCGCCTGCGGCTTGCGGAGAATCCTCCGCCCGGGCGCCTGCTCCCGCCCCGCCGAAGCGCGGAGACCCTCCCCCGCGCTAGGCTTGCGCCCCGCCCCTGTGCTATAAGATGCTCCTCCGCCCGGGAGGGCTTCGCGCATGATCCGCGTGAAGATTTGCGGGGTCACCACGGTGGAGGACGCGCGCTTCGCCCTGGAGTCGGGCGCCGACGCCCTGGGGCTGAACTTCGTCCCCGGAACGCCCCGATGCCTGGAGGCGGAGCGGGCGCGGGAGATCGCCCGCGCGCTGCCCCCCTTCGGGACGCGGGTCGGCGTTTTCGTGAACGAGACGCCCGCGCGCGTGGAGGAAGTCGCGCGCCTCGTCGGCCTGGACGCGGCGCAGCTGCACGGCGACGAGACGCCCGGGGACTGCCGCCGGCTCATCGGGCGGGGGCTGCGCGTCATTCGCGCCCTGCGGGTGCGGGGGCCTGAATCGATAGCGGAGATGGATGCGTTCCCCGGCTGCGCCATCCTGCTCGACGCCTATGTGGAGGGCGCGCGCGGGGGCACGGGCGAGACCTTCGACTGGGAGCTGGCGCGGCGGGCGGCGCAGGCGCGGCCCATCATCCTCTCGGGAGGCTTGAGGCCGGAGAACGTGGCGGAGGCGGTGCGGCGCGTCCGGCCCTACGGCGTGGATTCGAGCAGCGGGGTGGAGGGCGCGCTTCCCGGCCGCAAGGACCCCGCGCGGGTTCTGGCTTTCGCGCGAAGCGCGCGCGCGGCGGCGTCGGAGCCCGAGGGAGCGGAAAGATGAGCGATCTGGTCTCCAGGGGAAGGTTCGGTCGGTTCGGGGGGCGCTATGTCCCGGAAACCCTCATGCCGGCGCTCGAGGAGCTGGAGGAGGCGTATCTTCAGGCGCGGGAGGACCCGGCGTATCACGCGGAGCTCGCCGATTATCTGCGGGAGTTCGCGGGCAGACCCACGCCGCTCTATCCGGCCGGGCGCCTCTCGGATCATCTGGGCGCGCTCCGGGTCTATCTCAAGCGCGAGGACCTCTGCCACACGGGCGCCCACAAGATCAACAACACCATCGCCCAGGCGCTTCTGGCCAGGAGGCTGGGGAAAAGCCGCATCATCGCGGAGACGGGGGCGGGCCAGCACGGGGTGGCGACCGCCACGGCCGCCGCCCTGTTCGGCATGGAGTGCGACATCTACATGGGCGAGGAGGACATCGGCCGCCAGGCGCTCAACGTGTTCCGCATGAAGCTTCTGGGGGCGCGGGTGGTTCCGGTCGCCTCGGGCAGCCGCACCCTCAAGGACGCCACGAACGAGACGCTGCGCGACTGGACGGCCTCGGTGCGGACGACCCACTACATCATCGGCTCGGTGGTGGGGCCGCACCCGTTTCCGGAGATGATACGCGATTTCCAGTCCGTCATCGGGCGGGAGGCGCGCGCGCAGATTCTCGAGGCGGAGGGCCGGCTTCCCGACGCCTGCGTGGCCTGCGTGGGCGGGGGGAGCAACTCCATCGGTCTCTTCCACCCCTTCCTGGAGGACGAGGAGGTCGAGCTCATCGGCGTGGAGGCGGGGGGGCGGGGGCTGGCCACCGGGGAGCACGGCGCCTCCCTCACCGCCGGCCGCGTGGGCGTTCTGCACGGCTGCGAGACGTTCCTGCTCTACGACGACGACGGGCAGATCGTCCCGGCGCATTCGGTGTCCGCCGGCCTCGACTACCCGGGCGTGGGGCCCGAGCACGCCCACCTGAAGGATTCCGGGCGCGCGCGCTACGTGACGGTGGACGACCACGACGCGCTCAAGGCGTTTCAGCGCCTCTCGACGCTGGAGGGCATCATCCCCGCTTTCGAGAGCGCCCACGCGATCGCGCATCTGGACCGCATGGCCGAGGAGGCGAGGGAGGCGCGGACGGTCGTGCTCTGCCTCTCCGGCCGCGGGGACAAGGACGTTCATCAGGCCGAGGGGCTTTTGTCCGAAATGCTCGACGACGAGGACGCGCGCTGATGGGCGGCAGGCTGGAGGCGCGCTTCTCGCGCCTGCGCGCGCGGGGCCGCGCCGGCCTGTTCCCGTTCGTCACCGCGGGCGATCCCGACCTGGCGTTCACGCGGGAGCTGCTGCCGCTCCTGGCGCGCGCGGGTGCGGACGGCTTCGAGATAGGGGTTCCCTTCAGCGACCCCCTGGCGGACGGCCCCACCATCCAGCGCGCGAGCATGAGGTCGCTCGCCGGAGGAACGCGCCTGGGCGGCGTGCTGGAGATGGTGGGCGAGGTGCGGCCGGAGATTCCCGACGCGCCCCTCATCCTGATGACCTACTACAACCCCGTCGTGGCCATGGGCCTGGCGGAGTTCGCGCGCGGCGCCTCGACCGCGGGGGCGGACGCCGTCATCGTCCCCGACCTTCCGCCCGAGGAGGCGGGCGCGCTCCTGGACGCCATGCGCGATTGTCCGCTGGAGCCCGTCTTCATGCTCGCGCCCACGAGCACGCCGGAGCGCATCGGGCTGGTGAACGAGGCGGGCGGGGGCTTCATCTACTACGTGGGGCGGATGGGGGTCACCGGCGCGCGCGACGCTCTGGACGCGGACCTGGGCGCGACCCTCGCGCGAATCAACCGGGTGAAGAGCCGGCCCGTTCTCGTGGGCTTCGGCATCAAGACGCCCGCGCAGGCGGCGGAGGCGGCCGCTCACGCCGAGGGCGTCATCGTGGGCAGCGCGCTGATAGACGTCATGGAGGCGGAAGAGGCGCGCGGGGAGAAGATGCGCGCGGCGCGCGAATACGTAGCCTCCCTGCGGGCGGGGCTGGATCGCTCCGGAGCGGCTTCGTGACTTCAGGCTTCCGCCAGGGGACGCGCGGGAATCCATAGACGCCTTGCAGAGGACGACAGAGGACGGCGCCATGTCGAAAAACACGCTCTACGACAAGGTCTGGGACGCCCACACCGTGGACAGGCTCGATTCGGGGCAGGATCAGATATTCATCGGCCTGCACCTCATCCACGAGGTCACCACGCCCCAGGCGTTCGCCATGCTCAAGGAGATCGGCGCGGGCGTCGCCTTTCCCGACCGCACGGTGGCGACCGTGGACCACATCATCCCCACCGCGCTCAGCCGGATCCGGCCCTACGAGGACGAGCAGGCCGAGAGGATGATGGCCGCCCTCGAGGAGAACGTGAGCGAGTTCGGCGTCCGCTTTCTGCATCTCGACTCCGGCAGGCAGGGCATCGTTCACGTCATCGGGCCGGAGCTGGGGCTGAGCCAGCCCGGCATGACCATCGCCTGCGGGGACAGCCACACGAGCACGCACGGGGCGATGGGCGCCCTGGGCTTCGGAATCGGCACGACGGAGGTGGGCCACGTCCTGGCGAGCCAGACCCTCGCGCTGAACCGCCTGCGGGTGAAGCGCGTCAGCGTCACGGGCGCCCTGGGCGCCGGCGTGGCGCCCAAGGACGTGATTCTGCGGATCATCCGCGATCTGGGCGTCAAGGGCGGGCTGGGCTTCGCCTATGAATACGGCGGCGGCGTCTTCGACGCGATGTCGATGGAGGGGCGCATGACGGTCTGCAACATGAGCATCGAGGGGGGGGCGCGCATCGGCTACGTGAACCCGGACGAGGCGACCTTCGACTACCTCGAGGGCCGCGAGTTCAGCCCCGTGGGAGAGGGGTGGGAGCGGGCGCTCGCCTACTGGAGGAGCGTCGCTTCGGACGAGGACGCGGAATACGACGATTTCCATGAAATCGCGGGCGAGTCGATCGAGCCGATGGTCACCTGGGGCATCAACCCGGGGCATTCCGTCGCGATATCGGAGCCGCTTCCCGAGGTGAGCCGCTTCTCGGGCGAGGACAGGAAGACGGCGGAGCGCGGGTACGCGTTCATGGGCCTCCGGCCCGGCGAGCCGATTCTGGGCGCGAAGATCGACGTGGCCTTTCTCGGCTCCTGCACGAATTCGAGAATTTCCGACCTGCGCGAGGGGGCGCGGCTGATGGCGGGCGGCAGGGTGCACCCGGACGTCAGGATGCTCGTGGTGCCCGGCTCCCAGCAGGTGAAGCGGCAGGCCGAGGAGGAGGGGCTGCACGAAATTTTCCGGGAGGCGGGCGCCGAGTGGCGCGAGGCGGGCTGCTCGATGTGCCTGGGCATGAACCCGGACAAGCTCGAAGGCGCGGAGAGAAGCATATCCTCCTCGAACCGCAACTTCATCGGGCGCCAGGGCAGTCCGCGCGGAAGAACCCACCTGGGCAGTCCGGCGCTCGTCGTCTCCTCGGCGATCGCGGGCCGCATCGCGGACCCCAGGGAGATGGAGGGAGCGGCGTGAGCGCGCGGAGGATTCAGAGCGTTACGGGCAGGGCCATCCCCATGCCAGGGGACGACATCGACACCGACCGCATCACGCCGGCGCGGTTTCTCAAGGCCGTCACCTTCGAGGGCATGGAGAAGGCCCTCTTCTGCGACGAGCGCGAGAACGCGCCCGATCACCCCATCGACGACCCCGCCTACAGGGGCGCGAGGATGATGTTCGTGGGCAAGAACTTCGGCTCGGGCTCCTCGCGCGAGCACGCCCCCCAGGCGCTTAAGCGGCACGGCGTCCACGCGCTCATCGGCGTGTCGTTCGCGGAGATTTTCGCGGGCAACTGCTTCGCCATCGGGGTGCCGACCGGCGCGGCGTCGGCGGAGGACGCCCACCGCCTGATCCGCCAGGCGCAGGAGGCGCCGGAGACGCGCTTCACCGTGGACCTCGAAGCCTCCGCCGTGCGCTTCGGCGAGAGCGTCGTCCCCATCGAGATTCAGGAGACGCGCCGGCTCGCCTTTCTGTCCGGCAAGTGGGACATGCTCGCCAACCTGCGGGCCGGCCTCGACCGCGTAGGCGAGGTCGCCCGGCGCCTGCCCTACGTCGGGAACTTCGGGGAAGAGGCGCGGGAGGAGGGGAGTCCCCGGTGAGCCGCTACCGGATAGCCGTTCTGCCGGGCGACGGGGTGGGCCCGGAGGTGGTCGCCCAGGCGCGCCTGGCGCTGGAGGCGGCCGGCGGGCGCTTCGGGGCGCGCTTCGACTTCGAGGAGGGGCTTTGCGGCGGCGCGGCGCTGGAGGCGTGCGGGGAGCCCCTGCCCGAGGAGACCCTCGCCCTCTGCCGCGGGAGCGACGCCGGGCTGTTCGGGGCGGTGGGAGGGCCCCGGTGGGACGATCTGCCGCGCGAGAAGAGGCCCGAGCAGGCCATCCTGGGCCTGCGGAAGGAACTCAACCTGTTCGCCAACCTGCGGCCCGCCGTCATGTTCGACCCCCTCGTGGAGGCCTCCTCCCTGAAGCCCGAGGCGGTTCGCGGCCTCGACCTCCTCGTCGTGCGCGAGGGCGTGGGCGGCATCTATTTCGGGCGGCCCCGGGGCATCGAGCGCCTCTCGGCCGATGAGGAAAGGGCGGTGGACACGATGACCTACGCCACCGGCGAGATTCGCCGCATCGTCCGCCTGGCGTTCGAGCTGGCCTCCGCGCGGCGGAAGAAGGTCTGCTCGGTGGACAAGGAGAACGTGCTCGACAACGGCCGCCTGTGGCGCAGGGTCGCCGGCGAGGTCGCCCGGGAGTTTCCCGGAGTCGAAATCGGCCACATGTACGTCGACAACGCGGCGATGCAGCTCATCCGCGACCCCCTGCAGTTCGACGTCATCGTCACGGGCAACATGTTCGGCGACATCCTGAGCGATTCCGCCGCCATGCTCACCGGCTCCATCGGAATGCTCGCCTCGGCGAACCTGAACGAGACCGGCTTCGGCCTCTACGAGCCGGTGCACGGCACGGCGCCCGACATCGCCGGACGGGACAGGGCGAACCCGATCGCGGCCGTCATGTCGGCCGCCATGCTGTGCCGCCATTCGCTCAGGCGGGCGGACGTGGCCGGGGCCATCGAGGCGGCCGTCGCCGGCGCGCTCGAGGAGGGCCTGCGGACGCCCGACATCCGCACGCCGGGGGCGAAGGCGGCGGGCTGCGCGGAGATGGGCGCGCGCGTCGCCGCCCTCGCCGGGGCGGGCGGATGACGCGCCTCGCCGTCGCCGGCGCCACGGGCGCCGTCGGAAGGGAGATGCTCCGGATTCTGGAGGAGCGCGCGTTTCCCGCCGGGGAGGTCGTTCTGCTCGCCAGCGCGCGCAGCGCGGGGCGTAAGCTTCCGTTTCGCGGCGAGGAGCTCCCCGTCCGGCGGCTTGCGGAGGGCGCGTTCGAGGGCGTGGACATCGCGCTTTTCTCGTGCGGGGCCGCGCGCTCTCTCGAGTTCGCGCCCGCCGCCGCGCGCGCGGGGGCGGTGGTGGTGGACAACTCCAGCGCCTTCCGCATGGACGCGGCCGTCCCCCTGGTGGCGCCGGAGGTGAACCCGGAGGCGGTGGACGCCCACCAGGGCATCATCGCGAACCCGAACTGCTCCACCATCCAGATGGTGGTCGCCCTCAAGCCCCTGCACGACGCCGCCCGCCTCAAAAGAATCGTGGTGAGCACCTATCAGGCGGTGAGCGGGGCGGGACGGGCGGCGGTGGAGGAGCTGCGGGCGCAAGTCGCCGCCCGCGCGCGCGGCGAGGCCGCCGCGCCCCGGAAAATGCCCCACGAGATCGCCTTCAACTGCCTCCCCCACGTCGACTCGTTTCTGGAGGGAGGCCACGCGAAGGAAGAGCGGAAGATGGCGGAGGAGACGAGAAAGATTCTGGGCGCGCCGGAGCTGGGCGTGAGCGCCACCTGCGTGCGCGTGCCCGTATTCAACGCGCATTCCGAATCGGTGAACGCGGAGTTCGAGGCGCCCCTTTCGCCGGAGGAGGCGCGCGCCCTGCTCGCCCGCGCCCCGGGCGTGGAGGTGGTGGACGACCCCGCCGCGCTCGCCTATCCCATGCCGAAGGACGCCGACGGGCGCGACGCGGTGTTCGTGGGCCGCGTCCGCCGCGACGATTCCCGCGAGAACGCGCTCAACCTCTGGGTGGTGGCGGACAACCTCCGAAAAGGCGCCGCGCTCAACGCGGTGCAGATAGCCGAGTCGCTGATCGGGAAGGGCGCCCCTCGCCCCGTCCCGGCGAAATGAGGCGATTTATGGCGAAGGGCAACGATGGAAACTACCTGCGGCATAGTATTGAAGTCGAGTCCGCAGCGCGGCTTGCGAGAATGGACGACAACGACAAGGGGCGGTTGCATATCGCTTTTACGCACGGGATGGCGCCGTTTGAGCCGTGTGAAGAACCAGGGCGGTATCCGGCAGCTTACAAGCTTTTTGAGCGAGTGTTGAATGCTTCAAAAGAGTGGGAACAACTTGGTGAATTGCAGGTCATCACGGCGTATAGAGGGACGAAGGCATCAAGGGAACGCTATCCCAACTCGGCGGAATTGTTGCGGGCCGTCATGGGAGAAGACAAACTGTCCGGTGGAATTACGGAATGCGATCATCGAAAGCACAAGAAACTTGTTGATGCGTGGCGGGGCGCGTCGGTTGTTCCCGTTCGATCGTCATGGCGTAAGCAAATACACCCCGGCGGCATACTGGCCTGTCCCGCCGATCTCCGGACGCCCTGGCTGTTCACGATGGATCCGATGACTTATAGCGAAAATGGGGAGATGGACGATGACAAGCTCCATAAGTGCGATATTAAGCGTCTGTCTCCTGTGTTGAGCGGTTACGTCCGGAGCGGGAAACCGGGAATCGCCGCTTTGTTCGTGTATGGGGTGGGACAAAAAAGGCGATGCCGTTTTTGGGAATTCATGGATGAACTCGCAAAACGCATTGGCGTAGAGACTTGTTCCTATTGGCTCACGCACCGAGGCGGAAACCGCAACCTCGCGGGCTTGCTCTGCTCGGGCATTAAACTTTCACCCGACTTCTTGCCGCGCGGAGTCGAGGAGGGGCGGTGCTGAGGCGCGCCCCAAAAGCGCGGCAGGTTCAGCATTTGGAAGAAGAACGGGCTTTTTCATCGCCTCCCGCGCTCGCCGGGGGTTTGAAGGGGCGGTTGCACCAGGGCGGAATTCGCGTCTTCGGAGCGGCTCCGCCCCGGCGATGACGGACGGGGAGCATGGCGTTGTCTGAGGCGAAAATCGGGGTCATCGGCGGCAGCGGCCTCTACGAGATGGCGGAGCTGGACGAAGTGGAAGAACGCGCCCTGGAGACGCCCTTCGGCGCGCCCTCGGCGCCTTACGTCGTGGGGACGCTCGCCGGCAGGCGCGTCGCGTTCCTGCCCAGGCACGGGGCGGGACACCGCCTCCTGCCGGGGGAGATTCCCTTCCGCGCCAACGTCCACGGGTTCAGGCAGCTGGGCGTGGAGTGGCTCATCTCCGTCAGCGCGGTGGGCAGCCTGAAGGAAGACGTCCATCCGGGCGACATCGTGATTCCCGACCAGTTCATCGACCTCACGAAGGGGCGCGCCGGCACCTTCTTCGGCGAGGGCGTCGTCGCCCACGTCTCGATGGCGGATCCGGTCTGCGGCGTCTTGAGCGCGGCGCTGGCGGGGGCGGCGCGCCGGGCGGGGGCGGCTACGCGCGAAGGCGGCGTCTATGTGTGCATCGAAGGGCCCCAGTTCAGCAGCCGCGCGGAGAGCTTTCTCTACCGGAGCTGGGGCGCCTCGGTCATCGGGATGACGAACATGCCGGAGGCCAGGCTCGCGCGCGAGGCGGAGATGAGCTACGCCACCATCGCGCTGGTGACCGACTACGACTGCTGGCATGAGGAGGAAGAGGCGGTGAGCGTGGAGGCCGTGGTCGCCCTGGTGAAGCGAAACGCCGCCCTCGCCCGGAGGATCATCCGGGAGGCCGCGCCCGGAATCGAGGGCGACAGCCCCTTCGCTGGCTCCCTGGCGGCGGCGCTGATGACCGAGCCGGCGCGCGTTCCGGCCGAGGCGAAGGAGCGCCTGCGCCGTCTGACGGGAAGATACCTCCCGTGAGCCGGCGCAAATCCGAGGAATTGTTCGCCCTCGCGCAAAGCCGCATCCCCGGCGGCGTGAACTCCCCCGTCCGCGCGTTTCGGGGCGTGGGCGGCGCGCCCTTCTTCGTCGAGAAGGGAAAGGGCGCCCGCATCCGCGACGCCGACGGCGGCGTCTATATCGACTACGTTCTCTCCTGGGGGCCGCTGCTCCTGGGCCACGCCCACCCGCGCGTGGTGAAGGCCGTTCAGGGGGCGGCGGCGCGCGGCATGAGCTTCGGCGCGCCCACCGCCCTCGAGACCGAGCTGGCGGAGCTGGTGAACGCCGCCTATCCCTCGATGGAGCTGCTGCGCTTCGTGAACTCGGGGACGGAAGCCGCGATGTCCGCCATTCGCCTCGCGCGCGGGTTCACGGGCCGCGACGCGATCGTCAAGTTCGAGGGCTGCTACCACGGCCACGCCGACGGGCTGCTCGTGAAGGCCGGAAGCGGCGGCGCCACCCTGGGAGTTCCGGACAGCGGGGGCGTTCCCCGCGACTGCGCGCGAAACACGGCGACGCTTCCCTTCAACGACGCGGACGCCGTGCGGGAGTTCTTCGCCCGGCGCGGCGGGGAGACGGCCGCCCTCATCGTGGAGCCCGTGGCCGGCAACATGGGCCTCATCCTTCCCGAGGAGGGATTTCTGCAAGCTTTGCGCGAGGAGACCGAAAAGGCGGGCGCCCTGCTCATCTTCGACGAGGTGATGACGGGCTTTCGGGTGGCGCGGGGCGGCGCGCAGGCTCTTTTCGGCGTAAAGCCCGATTTGACCACCCTCGGCAAGGTGATCGGCGGCGGGCTGCCCGTGGGCGCCTACGGCGGAAGGCGCGACGTGATGGAGCGCGTCGCGCCCCTGGGCGGCGTCTATCAGGCGGGCACGCTTTCGGGCAATCCCCTGGCCATGACGGCGGGCGTCGAGACGCTCAGAATCATCGAGGAGGAGGGACTGCCCGAGGCCCTCTCCGCCAGGGTGGAGGCGCTTTCGGACGGCATGGCGGAGGCGGCGCGGGCGGCGGGCGTCCCGCTCGCGGGCGCGCGGTGCGGGTCGATGTTCTGCGCGTTTTTTCAGGAGCGCCCGGTTCGGAATTTCCGGGACGCCATGCGATCGGACGCGAAAATGTATGCCAAATTCTTTCATTCTATGCTACAAGGGGGCGTGGCGTTCGCCCCGAGCCAGTTTGAAGTGGGGTTCATGTCCTCCGCCCATACCGATGAATGCGTGGAGGCCACGCTGGTCGCCGCGAAAAAGGCGTTCGCCGGGCTGTAGTCGATTGCGCCCGCGCGCCGGGGAGCCTCGGGACAGTGCGAAAGGCGGGGAAGCCGTCCGGCGGGGTTCAATCCCGAAAGAGCAGGCTTTTTTTCTGGTTCTCGGCGGGCGTCATCGCCCTGTTGCTGGGCTCGGCGTGGCTGGGGCAGGACGGCTATCTCGCCGTTCTGGCCAACAAGGAGCGGGCGGCCGCGCTCAAGCGGGAGATCGGCCGGATCGAGGCGAACAACCGGGAGCTGCGCGCGGAGATTCGCTCCCTGCGCTCCGACATGCGGATGATCGAGAGAATCGCGCGGGAGGACCTGGGGCTGGTGAAGAAGGGCGAAATCGTCTATGAGTTCGTCCCGCCGGAGAAGTGATTTTCATCCGGCCTCATCCGCGGGCGGCGATGTGCGCCGCGCGCGCCGTTCCGGCGTCTTGACAGAACGCCGCCGCCGGGGTAAACAGGAAGGGACGGTGCGGGGTGGAGCAGTCTGGTAGCTCGTTGGGCTCATAACCCAAAGGTCGGAGGTTCGAATCCTCCCCCCGCTACCAAGCGAACCGGAAGGCCGCGGGGCCCGCCCCGCGGCCTTTTCGCGTTCCGGGCGGGGCGCATATATGCGCCCCCTACGAAACCGTCGCCGTCCCCGCCCGTCCGCCGCCGGAAAACCGGCTCCCTCGCCCGTAGGGGACGCATTCATGCGTCCCGTTTCGATCGGTGGCCACGCGCGGGCGGTTCACGAACCGCCCCTACGGGAACCGTAGCCGCCCTCACCCGTAGGGACGGCCCCCGGGGTCGCCCGACAATTCGGGAGCCTCCCGCGCCGGAGAATTCGCCGGGCGGAGGCGTTTCTCCGGGCGTTGGGAGAAGAATCGCCCGCGCCGAAAAGCGGCGGATGCGTTTCTGCGAATTTCTGCAAAATCAGACAAATTCACGGCTTTATCCTGCAAATAGAGAGCTGTTTTCCACCTTTTAGAGACCCCTTTGACGACCCTTTGACCATCCCGCCCGGCCCCGGTTCTCCCGCCTTCCTTCCCCTCCGGAGGCGCACTCCCGCCGCATCTGAAATATAACCCTGTCGGCCGCTTCCGCGGAAGCGCAAATGCGGGCAAATGCGGGCAGACGCGCGCGATTGCTCCACGCGGAACAATTTAGAGACGGGATTTTCGGGGGAAAGCGCCCCTCCCGCGCGCGGCCGCCGCCAAGACTGACGGGGAAGATGATGGATTCCGCAATCTCTCCTCTCCGTCGGGCAATCCCTCCTCGTCGGGCTTGGTTTCCCGAAGCCGCCCCGGCGTATTATGATGCGCGCCGTCGGCTCACGTTCATTCTGCGGAAAATCCGGCGGTTCTCGTCGGGCCGCGCGCGGCGCCGGGGCGAATTCCAGGAAAACAAAGGGGAAAAGGGCATGGCGGACAAGAAGGAGCTGGGGCTGGCCATCGTCGGCTGCGGGGTCGTGGGGCGCATCCGGGGCGCGCTGGCCAGGGATTTTCCCGGAATCGGCTGGATCGGCCTCTCCGACATGAACGAGAAGGTCGGCGAGAAGCTCAGGACGGACATCGGGGCGGATTACTTCACGACCGACTTTCGGGAACTCCTCGCGCGTCCCGAGGCGGACGCGGCGATCATCGCCACCTCGACCTGGGCGCACGCCGAACCCACCCTCGCCGCGGCGGAGCGCGGCCTGCCCATGCTGATCGAAAAGCCGCTCGCCACGGACGCGCGCGAGTCCGCCGCCGCGCTCGCCGCGATAGAATCGGCCGGCGCGGACGCCGTCGTCGGCTACACCCAGCGCTTTCGCCGGCGCTTTCTGGCCGTCAAGGAGCGCGTCGAGAGCGGGCAGATCGGCGATGTCACGGCGGCCGTCACGCGCGCCTTCATGAACCGCATGGCGCCGAGCGGAGAAGTCCGCCTCTCGCGGGATCGCCGCTTTCTGACGCCCATGGTCGTCTCCGGCACCCACAGCCTCGACATGTGCCTGTGGCTCATGGGCGGCGCCGAGCCCGTCTCCATTTTCGCGCGCTCGACGGAGGGGATACTGAGCGGCCTCGGCACCAAGGACGCCACCTTCGGCGTGTTCACGATGGCGAACGGCGCCATCTGGAGCATGAACATCTGCTGGGCGCTTCCCAAGGAATGGCCCGGCGCGGTGTATGGACTCGAAATCGGAATCGTGGGCACGAGGGGGGTGGTGGACATCGAGGACACGCACCGCGACGTGGTGATGGCCTCGGAATTTTCGCAGGGACCCGCCTACCAGCCCGAGGATTTCGACCTGGAGGCGCGGCGCAACGTCGATTTTCTCACCAGCTTCCCGCCGGGCGACACGTATGGCGGAGAGCTCTGGGGCCCGATGCGCGAGGAGACGAACTCCTGGTTTCAGCGGATTTACTCGGGCAAGCGCACCCCCCACGCGACCGCCGCCGACGGGCATCGCAACCTCATGCTGACCATGGCGATGGACCTCTCGGCCAAGCGGGGCGCCGAGCTGAAGCTCCCCATCGAGCCGGCGGAGCTCATGGCCGGCCTCGAAGCGTAGGAGCTCTTCTCTTTCTCGCCGGGCGGCGGGCGCGCGGGATTTTGGGGAAAAGACGAGGACATGGCGGCGCGCGAGCTGGGAATCATTCTGCACGGAGCGACGGGCGGCGTCTGCTCCACGCAGCATCTGGGAAACGCGCTCGCGCCCATCATCGGCGAGGGCGGTCTGGACCTGGGCGGCGAGAAAATCCTGCCGAGGCTCCTGCTCGTCGGCAGAAGCGAGCGGCGGCTGGCGAAACTGGCGGAGCGAAACGGCGGCCTCGCGTGGACGACCCGCCTTGATGAGGCGCTCGACGACGCGGCGTATCCCGTCTTCTTCGACGCGGCGGCCACGCATTCGAGGCTGGAGACGCTGAGGCGCGCCATCGCCGCCTCGAAGCATATTTACGCCGAAAAGCCGGTGGCGCCCACCGTCCGGGACGGGATGGAGCTTCTGCGCGCGGCGCGCGCCGGGGGCCTCAAGCACGGCGCCGTGGAGGACAAGATCTTCCTGCCGGGTCTCCTGAAGCTTCGCCGGGTCGTGGAGAGCGGCTTTCTGGGGCGCGTCATCGGCTTTCAGATTCAGTTCGGGTGGTGGGTCTTCGACGGAATCGAGGCGGAATCCCAGCGCCCGAGCTGGAACTACCGAAAGGCGGGCGGCGGGGGACTCATCTCGGACATGCACCCGCACTGGCGCTACGTCGTCGAGGGGATTCTGGGGCCGATCGCGCGCGTGGCCGCCCTCTCGTGGACGGGACAGCCCGAGCGCGCCGATGAGGCGGGGAGGCGATTCGACGCGGACGTGGAGGACAGCGCGCATACGCTCCTGGAGCTCGAAAGCGGGGCGCGGGGCGCGATTTCGAGCTCCTGGGCGACCCGGGTGCGGCGCGACGACCTGCTCACCTTCCAGGTGGACGGAACCGGCGGGACGGCCGTCGCCGGTCTGAGGCGCTGCTGGAAGCAGGCGGCGCGCGATACGCCGGCGGTGCGCGGCTTTCTCATGGGCCGCGGCGCGGACGCCATGGACGTTTCGGTGGACTACCGGGAGGGATGGGAGGAGGAGCCCGACTTCGCCCCCTACAAGAATCCCTATCGCTTCGCCTGGGAGCGCTTTATCCGCCACGTAGCGGGGGATGAGCCTTTGGACGCCGATCTGTCCGCCGGAATCCGCGACGTCCGGCTGGCCGAGGCCTGTCTGCGCAGCGCGCGCGAGGGCGGCTGGGTGAGCATGACGCCGTGACGGCGCGCGGCGGCGGCTGAAAGGCGCGCTTCATCCGCCGGATGGCGGCGGCTTCGGACTTCCGGCGCCCCGCCCCGCCCGCTTGCCCGGAGCTTCGGGTTCGCGCAGTTGAACGTGGCCCTGCGCGAGAACGATGGCGGCGGCGTTGGCGAGGTTGTAGGAGCGAATCGGCCCCGGCATGGGCACGTAGATGCGGCGCTCCGGCCAGCGTTCGTGCCATTCCCGGGGCAGGCCGGTGTTCTCGTTTCCCAGCAGCAGCACGTCGCCCTCGCGGTATGCGGCCTTGTCGAAGCGCGAGCCTCCGAACTTCGTGACCAGCCAGGGTTCTCTCTCCCCCAGCCATTCCAGGAAGAGACGCTCGTTTTCGTGGATGGTGAGCGTCAGATGCGGCCAGTAGTCGAGCCCCGCCCTTTTCAGGGCGGCGTCCGATATTTTGAATTTCGTGGGTTCGATGATGTGGAGGTGCGCCTCCATTCCGACGCACAGCCGGCCGATGTTTCCGGTGTTTTGCGGGATCGCCGGATGATACAGGGCAACGTGGAGCATCGGGTCTGACCGAGGGCGGATGGACGGGGACGGGCGTCAGGACGAGGCGGCGCCGCGAACGCTCGTCTTGTCTATCGCGTCGGCGAGAATGTCCATCGCCTCGTCCATCTGGCCTTCCGTCGTCGTGGCCGGGGGCACGAAGCGAAGGACGCTTCCCTCGCGCCGCTGGCTGAAGATGAGGCCGTTTTCCAGGCATCTGCGGTTGATCTCGCGTCCCTGGGCCGCGGCCGGCTTCTTCGCGCGCCTGTCCTCCACCAGTTCGATCCCCTGAAGGAGCCCGCGGCCCCGGACGTCTCCCACCATTTCATACTGCTCGCCCAGCCGGTCGAGGCGATCTCTCAGGTGAGCGCCGATTTTCCTCGCCCTGGCGGGCACGTCTTCCCGCTCGATGACGTCCAGGCTCGCCACCCCCGCGGCGCAGGCGAGCGGGTCGTTGGTGTGCGAGTGGGTGACGACGAACTCCGAGGACGCCACCCTGTCCTCGACCTTGGCGCTCGTCGAGACGGAGCTGATGCTCACGCCTCCGCCGAAATGCTTGGCGAGCGTGACGACGTCGGGCGTCACCTCGTCCTTCTCGAAGCCGAACATGGCTCCCAGCTTGCCGAGTCCCGTCTGCTCGTCGTCCACGATGAGGAGCATCTCGCGCGCCTCGCAGCCCTCCTTGAGCTTCCTGAGCCATCCGGGCGGCGGCTCCACCACTCCGCCCGCGCTGAACAGCGGCTCGGTGATGACGGCCGCGGGCCTGCTCGTCGTCTGGGCGTCGATGAGCTCGAAGCTCGTGTCCAGGCAGGCGATTTCGCAGTCGGGGAATTTCTGGCTCAGGGGGCAGCGGTAGCAGTAGGGCGCGACCATGGCCAGGCTCCCGGGCGCGAGCGGCCCGTGTCCGCTGTGCCAGCCGGCGAAGGTGAGAGAGCGCGCCGTATCGGAGAGGCCGTGAAAGCTGATGTGGGGGCTCGCCACCTCGAAGCCGCCCGTGAATTTCCGGGCGATCGTCACCGCCGCTTCGTTGGCGTCCGCGCCGGAGCCGAGAAAGAGGCTTTTCTCGAGCGGGGGCGGCAGCAGTTCGCCCAGACGCTCGGCGAGGGCGATCTCCTGGTCGTTGAAGAAGCTGCTGTGCGCGTGAATGAGGGCGTCGCAGCTTTTCCTGATGGCGGCGGTGATGGTGGGGTGGTTGTGTCCGAGCGCCGAGCACATCTGCCCCGAGTTGAAGTCGATGTATCGCTTGCCGTTCACGTCCTCGACGGTGGAGCCTTCGCCGCGCGCGAAGACGGGCCCCGAGAAGACCGATTTGTCCACCCGGCCGCGAAAGCTGTATTTCCTTGCGGAGTCGAGCAGGTCTTTTTCGCTTCGCATGGCCGTAGCCTCCATGGAGAGCAGGGGGAGGCGCTCGCGCGAACGCCGCTTTTTCGCCGGGGCCGCGCGCCCTGAAGCGCGCTTCGCGCGCGGCGCGTCCTTCAGCCCTGCCGCGTTCGGGTGAGCAATCCCCCGCTGATATATGCTTTAATGCTACCGCATATTGGAGGCTTCGGGTATGCCCTTTCATCGGGCGGCGGTTCGTGAAGCCGCCTGTTGCGGGCGTCGTGCGGGATGGCCGCCGGGGGTGATTTCGGATGAACATGGCGGAGTTTCTGGCCCGGGCGGCCGGCGCCTGCGGAGAGCGGCCGGCCATATCCGCAGGCGAGAGGGTTCATTGCGCGTATGGGGAGCTCTTCGAGAGGGCGGCTTCCATGGCGGGGCGTCTGCGCGGCGAATTCGGCCTGGAGCCCGGCGATCGCGTGGCTCTCGTCATGAGGAATTGCCCGGCGTTTCTGGAGGTTCTCTACGCCGTATGGCACGCGGGCTGCTGCGCGCTGCCCGTCAACGCGAAGCTTCATCCCCGGGAGATGGCCTTCATCCTGGAGAACGCGGGCGCGCGCTGCTGCTTCGCCACCCCCGACCTCATCGGGACGGTGGAGCCGCTGCTCGATGAAGTCGAAGCCCTGGAGCGCGTGATAGAGGCCGGCGCTTCCGATTATCTGGCCATGCAGGCTGGGGAGGCGGCTCCCGTGGAACCCCGGGCGCCGGACGATCTGGCCTGGCTTTTCTATACGAGCGGCACGACGGGCAGGCCCAAGGGCGCCATGCTCACGCACCGGAACCTGCACAGCATGAGCCTGGCCTATTTCGCCGACGTCGACGCGGTCTCGGAGAGCAGCTGCATCCTGCACGCCGCTCCCATGTCCCACGGCTCGGGCCTCTACGCCGTCCCCCACGTGATCAGGGCCGCGAACAACGTGGTTCCCGACAGCGGGGGCTTCGAGCCCGAGGAGATTTTTCGGCTCATCAAGGCCGCCTGGCCGGGCGTCGCCATGTTCGCGGCGCCCACCATGGTGACGCGCCTGATCCGGAGCGAGGCGATGCGGGACGCGGATACGAGGAACCTCAGGACCATCATCTACGGCGGAGGCCCGATGTATGTGGAGGACCTCAAGAAGGCCATGGCCCGCCTCGGGAACAAGCTCGTCCAGGTGTATGGGCAGGGGGAGAGCCCCATGACCATCACCGTTCTCTCCAGGGAGCGCCATGCGGACGCGAACCACCCGCGCTATGAGGAGCGGCTCGCGTCCGTCGGCGTCCCGCACGCCGTGGTCGAGGCGCGCGTGGCCGATGAAGAGGACAATCCCCTGCCGCCCGGGGAGGTCGGCGAGGTGCTGGTGCGCGGCGACGTCGTGATGAAGGGCTATTGGGACAACGCCGAGGCCACGGCGCGCGCGCTCAGGGGCGGATGGCTTCACACGGGCGACGTGGGGACGATGGATGAGGACGGCTTCCTCACCCTCAAGGATCGCTCCAAGGATCTCATCATCAGCGGCGGCAGCAACGTCTATCCCCGCGAGGTGGAGGAGGCGCTTCTGCGCCACGAGGGCGTTCTGGAGGTCTCCGTCATCGGGCGGCCCCACCCGGACTGGGGCGAGGAGGTCGTCGCCTTCGTCGCGCTCAAGAGCGGGAAAAGCGCGGGCGAGGAGGAACTCGACAGCCTGTGTCTCGAGCGCATCGCGCGCTTCAAGCGTCCCCGCGCCTATCGCTTCGTGGAGAGCCTTCCCAAGAACAATTACGGCAAGGTGCTGAAAACGGCGCTTCGGGAGATGCTGGAGCGCGAGTCCGGCGAGGATGATGGGTGACGGGCGCCGTCCGCTATCCGGCGGTTTCCGCCGCGCCCGCCGCCTGCGCGGTAGAGGAGGTCGAAGCCGACCCCGTCGCCTTGAAGGCGCACCGGGGAATTTATGCGAATTTCGTGAACCTGCTGGATGTGCGCGCCGTCGGCGCGCTGACGGGAAAATGGCATGATGGAAGAGGGCAATCCAGCCCGGATGGGCGCCCTTCGCGCGGCGGAGGCGATGCGCGAAGGCGAATTGACGTCGGAGGAGCTCGTCAAGGCGTGCCTGGAGCGCATCCGGGCGCGTGAGGAGCGGGTCGGCGCCTGGGCGCACCTGGATGAGGAATTCGCCCTGACGCAGGCGAGAGAAGCCGACCTCGCCAGACGGGAGGGAGGCGCCCTCGGCCCGCTTCACGGCGTCCCCGTCGGCGTCAAGGACATCATCGACACGTCCGACCTGCCCACGGAATACGGCACGCCGCTTCACGCGGGCCGCCGGCCCGCCGAGGACGCCGCGGTCGTCTCCCTGCTCAAGAGCGCCGGCGCCGTCATCATGGGCAAGACCGTGACGACGGAGTTCGCCGTCTATTCCCCCGGCAAGACGGCGAACCCCCGCGATCCGAAGCGCACGCCCGGCGGGTCGTCGAGCGGCTCGGCCGCCGCCGTCGCCTCCCGCATGGTCCCCGCGGCGATCGGCACCCAGACCAACGGCTCCGTCATCCGGCCCGCCTCCTTTTGCGGCGTCCATGGGTTCAAGCCCACCTTCGGGAGGATTTCGCGGCGCGGCGTCCTTCCGCAGTCGAGGCCGCTCGATCACGTGGGCCTCTTCGGACGCTCGGTCGAGGACGTCGCCTTTCTCGCGGATCAGTTGATGGTCTTCGACGAGCGCGATCCCGACATGCGGCGTCGCGCGGCGCCGAAGCTGCTGGACGCCGCCCTCTCGGAGCCTCCGGTGACCCCGCGTCTGGCGTTCGTGAAAACGCCCGTCTGGGATCAGGCCGAGGCGGACGCGCGGGCGGCTTTCGAGGAGCTGGCGGCGCGTCTGGGCGAGGAGGCGGAGGAGATCGATCTGCCCGATCCCTTCAGGAGCGCGATCGACTGGCACCGAACCATCCTGGAGGCGGACCTCGCGCGCGAGTTCGGGGCGGACTGCGAGCGGGGCGGGGAGAAGATGAGCGGCGTCCTGCGCGAGATGATCGAGCGCGGCGGGAAATGCCTCGCGGTGGACTACAACCGGGCGGTCGAGGGGGCATCCGCGCTGAACGGCCTGCTGGAGGAGGTGTTTCACCGGTGCGACGCCGTCCTCACGCCGGCCGCCCCCGGCGAGGCGCCCGTCGGGCTCGGCTCGACGGGGAATCCGGTTTTCTGCACCATCTGGACGCTGTGCGGAACGCCGGCGGTGACGCTTCCCTTGATGGAGGGGAGCGGCGGAATGCCCATCGGGGTTCAGCTCGTCGGGCCCAAGGGAGACGACGCCAGGCTTCTGCGGACGGCGAAATGGCTGGAGTCCCGGGTCGGGGAGTGATTTGACGGACGGCTCCGGACAACGGGATTCAGCGTGGTTTTCACGCGCGCTTCGGACGCGGGAGCTTCAGGCCGCCGCGCCATGCGGCGGAATGCGGGGGGGAGGCTGCAGTCATGGAAAATATCGCCGCCGGCCTGATCGCCGCGTCTTTGGTCGTTCTCTTTCTGTGCTTCTACGCGGTCAAGATAGCGTCCGTTCCCCTCCGGATCATCATCGGCGGCGTGATCGTCATGATCCTGTTCGATTTCAGGGATTCCCTGTCCGATCCCCAAAACGGGGAGTGATGCCAAGATGCCACTCTCTTCCTCTCCTCTGTTTGATGCCTACCTGATGGTCGATTGGAGCGCCTCGGCGAAACCTAAAACCGGGAAAGATTCCATCTGGTTCGCTCTCGCTGAATGGAGAGCCGCCGGGCTTTGGCTGAGCAAGCTGGAAAATCCTCCAACGCGCTGGCGTGCGCGTGATATGTTGGCCTGTTTGCTGGCCGATTTGTTGGCGAAAGGCAAGCGCGTGCTGGTGGGGTTCGACTTCCCCTTCGGCTACCCACATGGCACGGCCAGGGCTCTGGGGCTGGCAGGTATGCCATGGCGCGCGGCTTGGGAAACATTGTCCGGTTGGGTGAGCGATGATGAGAAGAATCGAAACAACCGGTTTGAGGTAGCTGGTCGATTGAATCAGAAGATTGGCTACCGGGAAGGACCATTCTGGGGGCATCCTCCGCAGCATAAAGACTGCTATACCTGTTTGAAGCCCACTCGGCCCGCCTATGATTTCGGCCTCGCCGAAAAGCGGATTTGCGAACGTTTCATTACAGGCCCTCAGCCGGTTTGGAAATTGAACGGCGCGGGATCAGTCGGTGGACAAACCCTGACCGGCCTGCCGGTTGTCCACGCCCTGCGGAAAGATTCTCGTTTGAGAAGGCGCTCCCGCATCTGGCCTTTCGAGACGGGTCTCAAGACGCTTGATATGGATGATTTGAAACACCAGCCTGTTGTGTTTGCGGAAATCTACCCCTCGCTGGTGATTCCATGCTCATCGTCAGGGCAAGTGAAAGACGCGCTACAAGTTCAGGCGATAGCTGCATATATGGCGGAGTTTGATAAACGAGGACGATTGAAGGAGCTGTTTGCGGGCGCGCTAGATTTGAAGCCGAATGAGCGGCGGAGCGTGGAACGTGAGGAGGCGTGGATACTGGGCGTTTCTGGCCCAAGGTCGAGATCGGGCGCCGCCGAGGTGGATGTCGCCAGCGCTTTCGCCGGCGTGGATTGAACCGGCCGATCGAAGCGCCCCGGATCCCCGGATAAAATCTATTCGACGATTTCCGGCTCGTCCTCGCCCGTCCAGGCGATGGCCGTCATCGAGACCTCGGCGTCGGCGACGGGCGAGGGCTCGGGTATCTGGATGGCGGTGAAAGCGGGCCTTCGCCCCGGAAAGTATTTTTTGAACAAGGGTTCGAGCGCGGGGAGGTGGGCGATGCTCCTGAGGAGCAGGGTCAGGTGCGCCACGCGGCCCATTCCGGCGCCGGCGGCCTTCATCGCGCCCTCCATCCGCTCCAGAATCCTCGCTCCCTGAAAGAGCGCGCCGCTCGCGGCCGGGGAGGATTCCTTCGGCAGCTTCCTCCGAAGCGCCGCCCCCAGTTCGCTTTTCCGGCGAATCGGCTCGCCGTCCCCGTTCAGTCCGACCAGACCGGAGAGGAACAGAAGGCCGCCCGCTCCGACGCCCAGGCTCATCCGCGCGCCCGGGGCGCCGTCCCCCTGAATCGCCTCGCGCTTCGCCTTCGCGCCGTTCATCAGCGCCGTCGGCTCGATCTCGATCTTCTCCCCCTTGTGGCCGACCTCGGCCACCTGCATCACCGTGAGCGCGGGCGGGTCTTCGGGAAAGAACCGCTCGTGGACGCGGTGGAAGGTGGGGAAGTCGCGCATGTCCTGAAGATAGACGGTGAGGTTCAGGACGTTTTCGAGGCGGGAGCCCGAACCCTCCAGGTGCTTGCGAATCAGATCATAGACGAACCACGTTTGCGCGGCGATGGGGCCGTTTCTGCTGTCCTCGTGGCTTTGGCCGACGGAGAGGAAGCGGCCTTCCTCGGGAACGTCGGGATAGCTGCGGATGAGGGGAGCGCCGGGCTTCGAGGTGTCCGTCGGAATCTGGCCGGCGACGAAAAGGTAGGGCCCCGCCCCCACTACGTGCGAGAAGTGCGCGGCGGCGGAGTGCGCCTTCGATCCTTCGTGAACCATTCTTCGCCCGAGAGCCTTCGCCGCCCCGGGACGCAGGGCGATGCCGTCGATGTTGAAGCGGACGCTTCGCTTCGGGTCGAACGCGCCCATGCCCACGGCGGTGCTCGGCGTGGGGGCTTCGGGTTCGTAGTGGCGCCGGATGCCGTCGAACACCGGAAAAAAGCGCTTGTCGAGCTGATACAGGTGGAGTCTGAGCAGATGTCCGAGCCCCCCGTCGAGCGCTTCGAGGGTTTTCCGCGCGCTCTCGTAGGCGGCGATGGCCTGGGCGCCGACGGGCGCCTCGATTCTATCGACCCAGGGGTAGTTTCGGGCGCGCTCCGGCCCTTTGTCGCCGACCTCGGCATACGAGGAGCAGACCTTTCGTGTCCCGGGGCGCATCCCCATCTGACCGCTGAAGAACAGGAACGGCCCCGCCGAGACGCACCGGGGCCACCTCGCGTGCGCCGCGAAGAATTTTCCGGACACGTTTATGGCGCCTCCACGACGGACGGGGGGCGGAACGCCGTAATTTCAGGAAGTGCCTCCTCGTAGCGCTCGACCTCGACGAGGGCGCTGTGCGCGCTGGGGCCCTGGCCCAGCCTCGAGGTTCCCTTGTCGGGCGTCAGGACGTTGGGGTTTCCGTGCTTGTCGAGCGACCCGATTCTGCCGGGCTCCAGCGGATCATACCAGGCGCCCGTGGAGAGCTGGATGACTCCCGCGAGCAGCCCGTCCGAAATCGCGGCCCCCGCGAGGACGGCGCCGCGATCGTTGAAGATCCTGATGACGTCTCCCTCGCGGATGCCCCGCGCGGCGGCGTCGTCGGGGTGAATCCGGGCCGGCTCCCTGCCGTTGATTTTGCTCGCGCGGCTGAGGACGCCGTTGTCCATCTGTCCGTGCAGCCTCGCGCGCGGCTGGTTCGAGATGAGGTGCAACGGGAATTTCGCCGCCTTCTCGCCGCCCAGCCATTCGCCGGGTTCGAGCCAGGCGGGGTGGGGCGGGCAATCTGGATACCCGAAGCTCTCGATGCGCTCGGAGTAGATCTCGATTTTTCCCGAGGGCGTCTTGAGAGCGTTCTTCTCCGGGTCTTCCCTGAAGTCGGCGAGATAGACGAGCGGCGTCTCCGGCGGGGGGACTTCAGCGTGTCCCGTCTCCCAGAAATGCGCGAACGTATCGAGCGGCACCCCTTTCGAGGCGGCCTTGCGGCGCGCCTCCTCGTAGATGCGGCGTATCCACTCCATCTCGCCGCGGCCTTCGGTGAAGGCTTCTCTGAATCCCAGCCGCTCCGCCAGGTCCGAGAAGATGTCGAAGTCGTGCCGGGCCTCGCCGATCGGCTCGATCACCTTGCGCATGGCGAGGATGAAGCGATCCCTGGAGCTCGCCCCGACGTCGTTGCGCTCGAGCGTGGTGGTCGCCGGCAGGACGACGTCCGCGTGGCGCGCGGTGGACGTCCACCAGGGCTCGTGAACGACGATCGTCTCCGGCCGCCGCCACGCCCTGACGAGGCGATTGAGGTCCTGGTGATGGTGGAAGGGGTTGCCGCCGCACCAATAGACCATTCTGACGTCCGGATAGACGCGCCGCTCGCCGTTGAAGTCGTACGGCTCGTTCGGGTGAAGCATCATGTCCGCGATGCGGGCGACGGGGATGAAGCTTCCGGTCGGGTTCCTCCCTGCGCTCATGCTGGGCGACGCGATGCTCTCGCGCGGAATCGCGCGTCCGCCCATGCTCCCGTAGCCGAAGCCGAACCCGCCGCCCGGCAGGCCGATTTGCCCGAGCATGGCGGCGAGCGCGATCGTCATCCAGAACGTCTGCTCTCCGTGATCTCCGCGCTGGAGGGACCAGTTCACGTTGATCATGGTTCTCTCGCGCGCCATGCGCCGGGCGAGATTCACGATGTCGTCCGCCGGGACGCCCGCAATGCCGGACGCCCATTCCGCGCTTTTGGGCAGGCCGTCGGCTTTTCCCGTCAGGTAGGCTTCAAACTTCCCGAAGCCGACGCAGCAGCGGGCGAGGAAGGCTTTGTCGTGCAGGTTCTCGCTCCAAAGCGCGTGGGCGAGGCCGAGCATCAGCGCCACGTCCGTGTTGGGGCGCGCGGGAAGCCACTGGGCGTCCAGAAAGTCGGGCGCGTCGTCCCTGAGCGGGCTGACGCTGACGAATTCCACCCCGTTCGCCTTCGCCTTTTCGAGCCACAGCGGCAGGGTATGCTCTCCGGCGCCTCCCGATGCGACCTGCGCGTTCTTGACGGGAACGCCCCCGAACATGACGAACAGCCCGGTGCTCTTCACGATGCCGTCCCACGTCGTGATGGGGCCGGAGCAGGCGTCCGCGTTTCCCAGAACGTGGGGGAGGATGACGTAGCCGGCGGCGATGCTGTAGGTGGTCGCCTGATCCGTAAAGCCGCCGTGGCAGTTGAAGAATCTCTTCACCAGGGTGTTCGCGTGGTGAAAGCGGCCCGCGCTCGCCCAGCCGTAGGAGCCGGCGAAGATGGATGCGCTTCCGTGTTCGGTCCTGACGCGCCGGATCTCGTCGGCGACCAGATCGAGAGCGCGCTCCCAGGAGACGGGAACGAAGGGCTCGGCGCCGCGCCCGGCGGTGTTCTTCCCCGGCCCGTGCTCGAGCCAGCCCGCGCGGATCATCGGCCGCCGCACGCGGCTCTCGTCATACACCGCGCCTTGAATCGACTCCAGGATGGGGGAGGGCGCCGGGTCCTTGGCGAACGGCTCGAAGCCCACCATGCGCCCGTCCCGGACGTGCGCCTGAAACGCCCCCCAGTGGGAGCTGTGCGGACGCTTTTCCACCGCGCTTCGCCCGTCGGGCATCAAGTTGGTTCCTCCGCGAGGTCAGGCCGCTTCCATGGCTCGGCGTCCGGCGGAGCAGTATATCACGAGCGAAGAGCAAATCCCCGCTCCCTGAGGCTCCCCCGAACAAGCCGGCGGGAGGATGACTTTGGGGCCGGAGTGTGCCATTGTTCCGGCATCCGAGATCATTTTCCCCTCGTCCCGGAGAAGGCTCATGGACTTGCTCGCGAAAATGGCCGGCGACGTCGGGCGCCTGCTGAAGGAGCGGCGGCAGACTGTCGCCGTTGCGGAAACGTCCGCGGGTGGGCTGGCGTCCTCCGCCCTGCTCGCCGTTCCGGGGGCTTCCGCGTACTACGTGGGCGGCGGCGTGCTCTACACCTATGATTCGAGGAGCGTTCTGCTCGGTCTGCCCGAGGACGCCTTCGAGGGAATGCGTCCGGCCACGGAAGCCTACGCGGCGAAGCTGGCCCTGGCGATAAGGGAGAGGCTGGGGGCGGCGTGGGGCGTCTCCGAAACCGGCGCCGCCGGGCCCTCGGGGAACAGATACGGAGACGCGGCGGGGCATTCGTGCGTGGCCGTTTCCGGTCCGGTGAGCGAGGCGATGACGCTGGAGACGGGCGCCGCGGATCGGGAGGCGAACATGTGGGCGTTCGCGGAGGCGGCGCTCGGCTTGCTCAAGGAGGCGGTGGAGCGAAGTTAAACCGCATGGAGACGACGCGATATGTTTCAGGCTCTGGTTCTGGAGGAAGCGGAAGGGGGAGTCCGCTCGTCGATTCAGGAGCTTGATGAGGCGAGCCTGCCGGAGGGCGACGTGACGGTCGCCGTCGACTATTCGACGCTCAACTACAAGGACGGGATGGTGCTGGGCGGCCTCGGGCGGCTGGTGCGCCGGTATCCCCACGTGCCGGGCATCGACTTCGCGGGCGTCGTGGAGGAGAGCGCGCACCCGGATTACCGCGCCGGGGACAAGGTGATTCTCACCGGCTGGCGGGTCGGCGAGGCGCGCTGGGGCGGCTACGCGCAGAAGGCGCGGGTTCGGGGGGACTGGCTGGTTCATCTGCCGGAGGAGCTCTCGACGAGGCGGGCGATGGCGCTCGGCACGGCGGGCTTCACGGCCATGCTTTCCGTCCAGGCGCTGGAGGATCACGGCCTGGGCGTCGATGAGGGCGAGGTGCTGGTGACGGGCGCCGCCGGCGGAGTGGGTTCGGTCGCGGTGGCCGTCCTCGGGCGGCGGGGGTATTCCGTCACGGCGTCGACGGGAAGAGAGGAGACCCGCGAATATCTGACGGCGCTGGGAGCCTCAGCGATAATCGCCCGCGGCGAACTCTCCGAGGGAGCGAAGCGGCCGCTTGAGAGCGAGCGCTGGGCGGGGTGCGTCGATTCGGTGGGCGGCGCGACGCTCGCGCGCCTGCTGACGCAGATGAAATACGGGGGCTCCGTGGCGGCGGTGGGCCTGGCCGGCGGCAGCGCGCTCGAGACGACGGTGATTCCGTTTCTTCTGCGGGGCGTGAATCTCCTGGGCATTGATTCCGTCATGTGCCCCCCCGCGCGCCGGCGGAAGGCGTGGGCGCGGCTCGCGGAGCAGACGCCGATGGACAAGCTCGAATCCATGATCACCGAAGCCGCGCTTTCCGATCTGCCCGGCCTGGGCGCCGACATCCTGAAGGGACGGGTGAAGGGCCGCGTGGTGGTGGACGTGAACGCCTAGGAGCCTTTTCTTCTCGTCAGCTCCCGGTCGAGCGCCGCGGCGAATTTGCGGCGATCCGCCGCGGCCATGGGCGGCGGGCCGCCCTGGACGAGTCCCCCCGAGCGCATCTCCATCATGAAGTTGCGGAGCGAGAGCCGCTCGCCCGCGTTTTCTTCCGTATAGACCTCGCCGCGCGGGTCGATGGCCAGCGCGCCTTTCTCCACCGCCTTCGCCGCGAAGGGAACGTCCGCGGTGATGACGAAGTCGCCCGCGGCCAGATGCTCGATGATGTAGGCGTCGGCGGCGTCCGGCCCGCCCGGAACCCGTATCGTGGAGAGGGAGGGGACGTCCGGCGTCCTCAGCTTCATGTTGGCCACCAGCGTGGTGGGAACGCCGAGCCGCTCGGCGGCTTTGTAGAGAATCTCCTTGACCTCCTGCGGACAGGCGTCCGCGTCCACCCAGATTTTCACGTGCTTTCCCCGAGGCGCGGCGCTTAGGCATCGCGGCGTCTTTATAGTAGGATGCTTCTAATACGACGCGCCCGTTTGGGCAATACGGATGCGCCGGGAGGAGCGAATGTCCGCGCCTGAGAAAGGCCGCGAGGAAATCGCGGCGCGAATCAGCGGGATGGCCTCTGAAATCTACGGCGTGCCGGAGGATGCCTTCGGCCGCGAGACGGCGGATGAATGCGCCCGGATGCTGCGAATTCTCTCCGGGATGGAAGTGGACCCCGCCGATGAGCCGTTTCTCCCTCCGCTCGAGGAGGCCGGGCCGGACGAGGGCGCGAAGTGAGCGAATACTGGAAGCTCTCCCTGAGCGGGGGTCTGCGCAGGATGGAGGAGGGAACGCTCGGCGCGGCGGAGTGGACGCGCTCCCTCCTGTCGCGCATCGACGCCTGCGAGGACAGGGTGAAGGCCTGGGCGCAGGTGGACCGGCAAGGCGCGCTCGACGCGGCGGAGCGGGTGGACGACGCGCGAAGCGGCGGGGCGGCCCTCGGCCCTCTGGCCGGGGTGCCCTACGCGGCCAAGGACATCATCGACGTTCGGGGACTCAGGCGCGAGGCGGGAACGGAAATTCTGAAGGGAGAGGAAGCCGCCGAGGACGCCGTCTGCGTGGCGCGCCTGCGCGATGCGGGCGCGATAGCTCTCGGCAAGGCGGTGACGACGCCCTTCGCCCAGGGAGACCCCTCCATCACGCGCAATCCCTGGAATCTGGAGCGCAGCCCGGGCGGTTCGAGCAGCGGCTCGGCGGCGGCCGTGGGCGCGGGCATGGTCCCCGCCGCCTTCGGCAGCCAGACGACCGGCTCCACCCTTCGCCCGGCGGCGTATTGCGGGGTGCCCGCCCTCAAGCCCACCTACGGGCGCATTCCGAGAACGGGCCTCATCAAGGTTTCGTGGAATTTCGACCACGTGGGCGTCATCGCGCGCTCGGTGGAGGACATCGCCAGAATCCTGGCGGCGGCGGCCGGCCCCGACGGAGCGGATCACCGCGCCGTGGAGGCTCCGCCCCCTCCCGCGGAAATCGCGCCCCGAAAGCCGGAGAAGATCGCCTGGCTGAAGCACGTTCTCGATCAGGCGAGCGCGGAGGTCGCCGAGTGGACGGAGCGGGCCGTGTCCCGAATCGAATCGGCGGGCGTCGCCGTCGAGGAGGTGGAGCTGCCCCTGAGCCTGGAGGAGATCAACGCGGCGCATTTCATCGCCCGCTGCGTGGACGCCGCGGCTCATCATCAGGATTTATACGAGGCGCATGGGGAGAGGCTGCCGCCCTACGTGCGCAGAAGCCTGACGATTGGATACATGACGCCCGCCGTCCATTATGTGAGGGCGATGCGGATTCGCGCGAACTTCACGCGGAAAATGGACGATTTGATGAGCCGGCGCGACCTGCTGGCGCTTCCCAGCTTCGACGCGGGCGCGCCTCCCCGGGAAGAGTCCACGGGCGCTCCGGCGTTTCTGCAGCCGCTCACCTTTTCGGGACAGCCGGCCGTCACCCTGCCCCTGGGGCGGGGGGACATGAACCTTCCCCTGGGGATTCAGTTCGGCGCCATGCGCCTCGGGGAGGAGAAGCTCCTGGCGATGGCGCGCTGGTTCGAGGACGAAATGGGCTGGCTGGCGGAGTTTCCCGACCTGTAGGGCGGAGGGGGTTCGCGCGATGAGGAAGATTCGGAGATGAGCGGGACGGGACTCGAAGCGGCGGCGCCGGCAGCGGCGGATGGGGCGAAGCTGAAAATCATCGACGCCGACATTCATCCCCGGATGAACGGCATGTTCCAGCTGCATCCCTACCTCTCCGAGGCGTGGCGGAAGCGCATGGGCGTCGCGCCGCTCAGCTCCGCGAAGGACCCGAACACCGCGAGAAACGTCTTCTCCATCCCGAAGCGCTGGTATTTCCACCCCCACGGCGCGGAGCGGCCGGACGCCCTGCCGCCGGACGGCGGGCGGCCGGGGTCGAGCCTCGACATGATGCGCTCGCATCATCTGGACAAATACGGGGTGGACGCGGGCGTTTTGATCGCCGGCGACTTGTTCGGCATCGGGGGGCTGCCGGACGCCGACATGGCGGCCGCGTTCATCTCGGCGAACAACGACTGGCTGCTCCATGAATGGTGCGGGGAGGAGCCCCGCCTGAAGCTGGCGATTCACGTCGGCCCGCGGGACGCGCGGCTCGCCGTTCGGGAGATTGAGCGAATCGGCGGGCATCCCGCCGTCGTTCAGGTGCAGGTTCCGCAGATGGACATGCTGATGGGGAATCGCCACTTCTATCCCATCTACGAGGCGGCGGAGGCCATGGGCCTGCCCGTCGGGATGCACGGGGCGGGAGAGTCGGCGGGCGTCAACACCCCGATGAACCCGACGGGCGTCCCCTCCTATTACATCGAGGTGCACACGGGGGCGGTGACCGTGGCCCAGGCCCACGTCCTCAGCCTGGTGTGCGAGGGCGTGTTCGCGCGCTTTCCGAAGCTGAGAGTCGTTTTCCAGGAGATGGGCTACGCCTGGCTGCCGAGCCTCATGTGGCGCTTCGATCAGGAATGGCGCTCGCTGCGCGCGGAGGTGCCCTGGCTCGAGCGTCCGCCCAGCGAATACGTCGTCGAGCACGTCCGGCTCACCTCGCAGCCCATCGCGGAGCCGCCCACGAGAGAGGACCATCGCCACGTTCTCAGGATGGCGAAGGCGGAGAAGACGCTGCTGTTCGCCTCCGACTATCCGCACTGGGACTTCGACGATCCGCGGCAGGTTTTTCAGGAGGCGCCGGATGCGCTGAGGCGGCGCATTTACCACGAGAGCGCCGAGGAGCTGTATGGCCGCAAGCTCCGGGCGGGCGGCTAGGCGGGCAGGCGCGGCCGCGGAACGCGGGCCGGCGTCAGGCGTCAAGGCGGAATTTCCGCACCGCCTCCTCGTTCACCTCCACGCCCAGCCCCGGGCCCTCGGGCACCTTGACCACGCCGCCCCGCGCCTCGAAGCCCGCGACGATGTCCTCCTCGTGCCAGGCGGACGCCTTGCCGGATTCGTTGTAGCGGATTGCGGGCGTCGAGGCGAAGAGATGCGCGCACGCGGCGTCGTTCAGCGCGCTGTGAATCACGCTGCCGCACAGCCCTTCGATGCCGTGAATCTCGATGAGGGCGGCCGCCTTCTTCGCGCGGAGAAGGCCGCCCTCCCTGTTCACTTTCAGGTTCACGATGTCGGCGGCGCGCCTGCGGGCGATTTCGGCCAGATAGTCGGGCCGGAAGGATTCGTCCGCGCAGATGGGAACGCGCGAGTTCTTCGTGACGAATTCCAGGCCGTCCAGGTCGCGGCCGGGCACCGGCTGCTCGAGCATCGCGACGCCGAACTCCTCGATGCGCGCGCACATCTGGACGGCGAGCTTGGGCGTCCAGCTCATGTTCGCGTCCACCACGATGCGCGCCTCCTCTCCCGCCGCCTCCCGCGCCGCCGCCACGCGCGCGACGCTCGTCTTCGCGTCGCGGTTCATCTTCACCTTGAAGGAGGTGATCCCCGAAGCCATGGATTCCGCCGCGAGCTCGGCGGTCCGCTCCGGCGATTCGAGGGGAAGGATGTCGAAGGCGGGCATTTCGTCCCTGATTTTTCCGCCCAGCAGATCATATACTGGACGCCCCAGCATCCGCCCCAGCAGGTCGTGCGCCGCGCAGTCGATCGCCGCCTTGGGCGAGTAGTGGAAGGGGATGGCCGCGTCCATCTTCTGAACGATGCGCTCCCGCTCGAAGGGGCTGGAGCCGGAGACGGCGGGAACCAGATATTCTTCGAGTATCCGAAAGGCGCTTTTCAGGGTTTCCCCGGTCGGAAACGAGCGAAGCGCCGCGGCCCCCCAGCCGGCGACGCCCTCGCACGTAATCTTCACCACGATGTCCTCCGAGCGCGTGGCCGCGCGCGTGGCGCTCCTGTAGGGGTGGGTGAGGGGGATGGCGACGGGGAACAGCTCGATCTTTTCGATTTTCGGCATTTTGGGGGGTCGTCTCCGATCTCGGGGACTCAGACGCGCACCATCACCAGGTCTTTCTCGAGCGTGACCTCGTAGGTTTCGATGGACGGGTCTTCCTCCGCCTCCAGGGTGACCTCGTAGGTTTTGACGCGCGTCCCGTGGGGATTGAATATGGAGCGCCCGGTCGCGATGTCGAATTCCCAGCAATGCCACGGGCAGACGAGAACCTGATCGTCCATCACGTATTCGTAGGCGTGCGGCCTGGAGGACTTCATCGTGCCCTTGACCTTGCCGAGGCAAAGCGGCGCGCCCTGGTGGGGGCAGGCGTTTCTCAGCGCGTAGAGGGAGTTCCCGACGTTGAACACGCCGATGGAGCGGCCCTCGACTTCGATGATCCTGCGCTCGCCGGGAGGCAGCTCGGATATCCTGCACACCGGGTGCTTCGCCATCCGCGCCGCGCCCTAGCCTTGCGCCGCCGCGCCCGCCGCCCTCGCCTTCAGCATCTCCTCGAGCTTCGGCATGGCGCGCACCGATGCGTAGCGCGCCCCCTCGCCGCTTGGGGAGGAGAGGCTGCGCCTTGCGCCTTTGGGAATCTGGATGACGGAGCCGGGGCCCGCCTCCTGGCGATCGTCGTCCACCCGGGCGTCGATTTTTCCCCGGAGGACGTAGATGAATTCCTCGCGCGCGCTCTCGACGGCCGCGTCCTCGAAGCCGGCGGGTATTTCGCCGTAGCCGAAGGCGAGGCGCTCGCCTTCCACCCAGACGGCGTGGCGTCCCGAGGCTTCGGGGGCGTCCAGGGAGGGGAGAATCGGGTAATAGGGGTTTCCCAGGCCCTCGACGATGATTTTCGCTCTCCCCGCGTCCTTTTCGAGGTTTTCGGTGGCGCCCGAGTCGTATTGCTCGTTGATCTCCTCGACGGTGGGCGCCCTGTCCGGCACCACCTGATCCCTGTCCAGGCCGACGACCGTCCAGGAGCGATCCTTCACGTAGAGATACTCCATGTCGCCGTCCTCGGTGGCGATCATCTGGTGCTGCGCGTAGGCGGGCACGTGAACGAAGGTGCCCGGGGAGACGACCCTCCTGTCCTTGCCGACCAGCGCGTTGATTTTCCCGCTGACGGGGAAGATCATGAGTTCGTTGGGGTGATAGTGTATCTGGGAGCCCGTGCCGGCCACCTTGCTGACCCGGCAGAAATACATGTATTCCCCTTCGATGATGGCGCCCTGTCCGGTGGAAAGGTGGGGGGAGAGGGCTTTCTTTTCGATTCCTTCAAAGCGATGAAACGGCATTCGGCGAACTCCTTTCCTGGCGAATGAACCGCGCCGGCTTTTTCAGCGCGCCGCGGCCGCCCGCTCGCGCGAGGCGAGAAACGAAAAATTTTCATTGTCGGATTTGTGGAATCCGGGGGCGAATGTTACTCTCTTCCCATGCGTCTGACAATTCGCGCCGCGGAAAAATGGCGTCCGCCGCCGTTGTCATGGCGACGAAGGAGCGAAGGGCCGCTTTTGAGGACGAATGCCATGCGTCCGGGAGGCTTTGCCATGGCGGGTGAGAAGATTCGGCTGGCGGCCATCGGCCTCGCCAACTGGGGAGGCGTGCTGGCGAACGCCGCGAAGCGGGCGGGGAACGTGGAAATTACGCGATGCTTCGCGCGAACGAAGGAGGCGCGGGAGGAGTTCGCCGCGAAGTTCGGGTGCCGTCCGGCGGAATCCTGTGAAGAAGTCCTGGAGGACGGCGAGGTGGAGGGCGTGCTCATCGCCACGCCCCATTCCACGCACGCGGAGCTGATCGCCGCCGCCGCGTCCGCGGGAAAGCACGTTTTCGTGGAGAAGCCGCTCGCCCTGCGGGTGGCCGACGCCGACAGGTGCATCGAAGCGGCGCGGCGCGCCGGCGTCGCGCTTCTCGTCGGGCACCACCGAAGGCGGCAGGGGGCGAACCGCAGAATAAGGAAGATGATCGACGAGGGCGCGCTGGGGATGGTTCACCTGCTGGAGGCGAATCTTTCCAACCCCAACGGGCAGAACCCCAGAAGCGGCTGGAGGAACGACCCGGAAGAATGCCCGGCGGGGGGCATGACGGGGCTGGGCGTCCACATGGTCGATAACCTCCAGTATCTGGGCGGCCCCGTGGGGCGCGTGAGCGCGTTCAGCAAGAAGCTGCTCGGCCGGGGGAATCTCGACGATGTGACGAGCGTCGTTCTCGAATACGAGAGCGGCCCGCTCGGCTGCGTTCACACCGCCTACGTCGTTCCCAAGCAGTGCTCGACGGCCGCCCACGGCACGGAGGCGTCCGCCTGGAGCGAGGACGAGGGAGAAAGGCTGTTTTTGCAGAAGAAGGACGAGGCCCGCCGCGCGGAGCTTCCCGTGGAGGGCGGCGACGCGCTCGCCGAGGAGCTGGAGGAGTTCGGGAGGTGCGTTCGGGGCGAGGCCGCGCCCGAGACGGGCGGCGAGGCGGCGAGGGAAGTCGTGGCCGTCCTGGAGGCGATTGTCGAGAGCGCGAGGAGCGGGCGCGTGGTCGAGGTTTCGGAATTCAGGGGACGCTGAGCGTGGGCGGAAAAGGCGGGGAGGCGTGGGAGATCGGCGGGGTGGAGGTCGCGCCGGGCGCGCGCGAATACCTGGAAATTCCCGTGGCGCGAATGCTCACAGGCTCCGAGACGCGCCTGCCCCTGCATTGCGTGAGAGGGGCGAAGCCGGGCCCCGCGCTTTCCCTTCTGGCGTGCGTGCACGGGGATGAGCCGCAGCCGATTCGCGCGCTTCGGGACGTTCTGGCGCAGATCGATCCCCGGCGCCTGCGGGGCGCCCTGCGGATCGTTCCGGTGGCGAACCCTTTCGCGTTCTCGAACTTCTCGCGCCAGTCGCCGGATCAGCACGAGCAGACGAACCTTTGGGGCGCGTTTCCGGGCTCCGCCGGGGGAACGCTGACGCAGCGCTACGCCGCCAAAATTCGGGAAGTCCTGATGGAGGACGCCGACTTCTTCGTCGAGTTCCACTCCGGCGGAGCGGCGGGGAGAATTCAGAGGCGCGTCGACGCGGACCCGCGCCTCAAGGGCCCGGTCGGCGAAAAGTCGCGCCGGATGGCGATCGCCTTCGCCAGCGGGGGCGCGGGCATGGCGCACGGCGTCCCTGCCGGCGCGTCGAGCGCCTCGGGCTGCGCGATCTCGCGGAAGCTGCCCGCCATCAGCGTTGAGATCGGCGGCGCCTATCTGCCCGAATCCGAGGAGAATCTCTATCGGGCCTGCCTGGAGAAGGGTCTTTTGAACCTCCTCGTTCATCTCGGCATGATTCCGGGAAGAGAGAAAAGGACGAAAATCACCTGGTTCGACTTCGCCCGCCGCGTCGAGGCGAACCCCTCGAGCGGCGGGTATCTGCTCTCGCGGAAAACGCTCTTCTCCGACCTGGGCAAGAAGGTGAGGAAAGGAGAGCTGCTGGGCGAGATGCTGGACCCCTTTCGGCTGGAGGTGATGGAGGAGTTGCGGAGCCCGGCCGACGGGGTTCTCTTTTTCAGCAGGTGCAGCGGGCCGGTCGAGGCGGGGAACAAGGGCTTCGCCGTCGCCGCGGAATATCAGAGAATATAGGCCGCTCCGCTTCGGGAGTCCGCGCGGAGCCCGAGCCGCTCATCCGCGGCGCCTCATTTGAGCAGCCATGGGAGGAAGCGAAAGAAAATGCCTTTCTACGATCCCGAAAAGATGGAGCAGAGACTGGCCGGCGCGAGCTACAGCACCTCCGAGGGCGCGTGGGTCGATGGCGAGCGCATCATCTTCGGCGTCATCAACAAGCCCGCCGGCACGGGCAGCAGGCCGCACCGCCACCCGAACGAGCAGTTCATTCTCGTCCAGCAGGGCCGCCTGAAGGCGATGATCGAGGACGAGCGGAAAACCGTCGGCGGGGGCGGCATCATCCACATCCCGGCGAACGCGCTCCACAGCATGGTGGCCGAGGACGACGAGGACGTCATTTTCGTCGTGGCGAAGGACACGACCTGGCAGATCGAGGGAGTCGCCGAGGATGATTCCTCCTACGGCGCGCATATCGGCGAGGGGGCGAGCGCGAGCGTCGCCGCCCGGTTCCGGGCGATTGCCGAAAAAGGCCCCGAATCGACCGGATAGCGGCGCCCCCCGGAAAACGCTGATCGCCCCCCGGCGGGGAAGGGGGAAATCCCGTGAGCAGCGGGAAGAAAGCGACCTCGCTTCCCGCTTCATCGCAAAAGAGCGGGACTCCCGCCGGGATTTTGACTTGAAAATCCGTTTTTGCAAGAATGGGGCGATCTCGGAGCGGGCCCCGGGCGGAGCGGAGGGTTCCGCGGGCTTGGCATGGGATGAAGCGGCGCGTCGAAGCGCTTTGAATTTCGCGGGAGCTGGGAGGCTGGCTGATGGCCACGGCGACGGATGAAATCAGAAGGGACGACGTAAAACTGCCCACGGAATACACCGCCCAGGAAAGAATCTGGATGTGGATACGGGACAACGTCCCGAGTTTCATCGCGGTGCTCGTGATCTGGGAGGGCATCGCCTGGTTCGTGGGCGAGCCCGCGCTGTTTCCGCGCGTCTTCCCCATTCTGCACCGCTTCTACGAGGTCACCTTCCTGAAGTCCGGCGATACCGCGTGCGTTCTCTGCGTGCACTCCTACCACACCGCCTGGCGGATTCTGGTGGGCATGGTCATCGCCGGCTTCGTGGGCATCGCCATCGGCATCGCCATGGGCCGCGTCGGCTGGTTCGAGAAGTTCATGATTCCCATCCTGAGCATGCTCCTGCCCATCCCGGCGCTGGCCTGGAGTCCGATTCTCGTGCTGTGGTTCGGCCTCGGCAACACCACCATGATTTTCATCACCGCGTTCGCCGCGGCGCTTCCCGCCATCTCCTCCACCTGGACGGGGGTGAAGACCATCAATCCGGTCTGGATACGGGCGGCGAAGTCGATGAACGCCGAGGGGATGACCCTGTTCTGGAAGGTCATTTTTCCGGGTTCGCTGCCCTTCATCCTCTCGGGTATCCGCATCGGCCTGGCGCGCGCCTGGCGCGCCGGCATCGCCGGCGAGATGGTCGCCGCGAGCGACTGGGGGCTGGGCTACGCCATCTTCGACAGCCGGGAGGATCTCGATACGGCCTTCATGCTGGTGGGAATCGCGGCCATCGCCCTGGTCGGGTTCGTGATGGAGAAGTTCATCTTCGAGAAATTCGAGAAGGTGACCGTCGTGAAGTGGGGCATGATGGAGGAGGTGGGCGGTCAGCGGAAATAGTCGATAAAGTCCCGGCGCAAGCGGACGACGAAAGGCCGGCCCCGAGCGGGGCCGGCCTTTTCGTTTTCGGGACGGCGCGTTTCGCGCCGCGTCATTCCGGCGGAGGCCGGAATCCGGCGTTTTTCGCCGGTACTGGCGCGCGGCTTTCGCCGCGACGACGATGAAGACCGGCGAATTTTTCAACGGGCTTCAGGATCAGGGAATGCCGTCGCTTTCGTGGATTTTCGAGGCGCGGGCGGCGCGCTAGTTGCCGCGCACCGCCTCGGTCGCCTGGTGTTCGAGGTCCACCACCTTGGGGTCGAACGGGTCCCTGGGCCGGGGGATATCCACCCGGATCTCCTTGTGAACCTGTCCCGGCTGGCCCGCGAGAACGATGATTCGGTCGGCGAGATAGACCGCCTCGCTGAGGTTGTGCGTGACGTAGAAGATGGTTTTCTTCGTCTTCTCCCACACCTCGACCGTCAGCGACTGGAGGTTCTCCCGCGTCTGCGCGTCGAGGGCGCCGAAGGGCTCGTCCATCAGCATGAACTGCGGCTCGTAGGCGTAGGCCCGCGCCACGGCGACGCGCTGCTTCATGCCGCCCGAGAGGTTGTGGGGGTAGAGATGGGTGAATTTCTCGAGGTGGACGAGCGACAGATACTCCTGCGCCTTTTTCGCGCGCTCCGCTTTGCTCAGGCCCTTCATCTCCAGGCCGAACTCGACGTTTCTGAGCGCCGTGCGCCACGGAAAAAGGGCGTATTCCTGAAAAACGACGCCCCGGTTCATGCGGCCTTCCTCCGAGATGGGCTTGCCGTCCAGCAGGATGGAGCCGGCCGTGTGCTCCAGGAAGCCGGCCAGGATGTTCAGCAGGGTGGTCTTGCCGCAGCCGGAAAGCCCGACGACGCAGAGGAACTCGCCGTCCTGGATGTCGAGGTTGATGTTCTCGAGGGCGTGCACCCTCCTGTCCTTCAGATAGTATTCCATGTGCAGGTTCTTGATGCTCACTTTTACTGGCATGTCGTCCGGTCCTTCTGATAATGCCCGATGACGGCTTCGGCGCCGGCCCTCCGCTGTGAGAGGGGAAGATACCGCAGATGCTTCGCCCGCGTCAATTCCGCCGCGCGCTTCGGTTCGCTTCGGCGGCTCAATGGAAAACGGCGAGCGCCTTCGCGTTCATCGAGACGAGGACGACGCCCATGACGAACAGAGCCGCCGTGACGATTCGGAAGAACGCCTTGTCCGTGAATGCGCCGTATATCCTCGTGCCGACGAAGAAGCCGAGCAGCACGGGCGCCGTCAGCGCGAGGATGAGCCAGAGCGCCGTCGGGCCGATGAAGCCCGCGGCCCAGATGGAGGCGATCGCCGCGACGCGAAGAACGACCTGGCTGGCACTCAGCACGAACAGATAGCGCTCCTTGGAGACGTTCATGCCCGTGAGGTAGGCGGCGATGACGTGGGAGGGGATGTTGATGGTTCCCAGCATCAGACCGGCGACCGCGCCCATGCCCAGGGAGCGCCTGAGAGAAGCCTCGGGCGCCTTCTTTTCGGGACGCAGCCATTGCCAGAGGAGCTGGCAGATGAGAAAGGCCCCCAGAATGAACTTCATCAGCCGGGGGTCGGCGTTCAGAAGCGCGGCGAGGCCGACGGCCAGGCCCGCCAGACTCGTCACGAAGAAGGGAAGGAAGGGGCGAAGCCCTTCTCGGACGGCGCCTCGCGTTCGCCAGGCGTTCATGAGGCTCGTGCAGAGGGTGGGGATGGAGATGACGGCGATGGCCGTGGGCACGTCCCAGAAGAGGGCGACGGCGGGCGTCGTCAGGGTGGCGAAGCCGAAGCCGCCCACCGCCTTCAGCCCCGAGCCGACGAAGGCGGCGCAGAAAACGAAGAGGAAGGCCAGGGAAGTCAAGGCGGCTCCGTTGAGGTGAATTTCACGCGCCGCCCGAACGCGCGCTCGAAGGGCGCCTTGCGGGACGCGGGGAAATCCATAAATACGGCGCCCGTCTTGACGCCGCCGCGATGATGTCGGCATTATAGCGGCCAATCCTGGCCGCGGGAAACTTGGAAGGCTCTTTTGCCGCTCTGGCCGCTGAGCCGGGTTGCTCGCGCGTCCGGTATGCCGGGCGCCGCTTCTCGCGGGTCGGCGTGGCGCCCGACCCCCCGCTCGCCTGCGAATCGGGAGGCGCTTTTTCGTGGGAATGACCTTCAGCCTGCATCTGGTGCCGGACGACGTCCGGCTCCTGGCGGAGCGCGCGAAATACGCCGAGGACAACGGCTTCGCCCAGGTATGGATAGCGGAGAGCCACCTCACCTGCCGGGATCACAACGTCGCGCTCGCCCTGGCCATCGAGCGGACGGAGAGGGTGAAAATCGGCCCGGGCGTGACGAATCCGGTGCTGCACGACGACAGCGTGGCGGCGAGCGCCATCGCCACGCTGGACGAACTCTCGGGAGGCCGCGTCCTCTTCGGCATCGGCTCGGGGGATACGCCCGTCTATACGCTGGGGAAGAAGATGGCGAGGCTCGCCCGGATGCGTCAGTCCATCGCGGACATTCGCGCCTTCACGCGCGGCGAGACGGTGGAATACGCCGAGGGCGTCCGCGTGAAAATGTGGTGCGCGCGGGAGATTCCCATCTACACCTCCGCCGAAGGCCCCAGGACGCTGGCCATGTCCGGCGAGATCGCCGACGGCGTTCTCGTGGGCTCGGGCGTCTATAAAGAGACCGTGGAATGGGTCTTGAGGCATCTGAACGAGGGGGTGGCGAACCGGGACGCCTCCCTGGGCGATCCGGACGTCGTTTTCTGCGCCGTCGCCTCCGTGGACAGGGACGGCGCGCGCGCGCGGGAGAAGGTGCGGGCGCGGGTGGCGAACCGCGCGCACCACAACTTCCGCATGACGCTCGACTCGGTTCCCGAGGCGTTCAAGCCCGAAATCCGGAACCTCCTGGCCAACTTCGACGTGAGCAACTGGCGCGACCCGAAGCACGTCCCCCTCATCACCGACTACATTCTGGATCGCTTCACCATCACGGGAACGCCCGAGGCGTGCGTGGAGCGCATCAAGGAGATTGAATCCTGCGGGGTGAGGAGCATCATGATCGATCCCCCGGTGCAGGATTTCGACGAGTCGCTCAGAATGTTCGCCGAGGAGGTTTTGCCCAGGTGCGTATGAGCGCGCCGCCGGCGATCGCTTCGCTCACGCTCCCGTCTCTCGCATAAAGGATTCCAGAATGGCGCAGATACCCGATTCCCACGCCGGCATTCTCGACACCAAGGCGCTTCTGCATCTGGGCACGCAGAACAAGGACGGATCGCCCCAGGTTTCTCCCGTCTGGTTCGGCATGAACGGCGATCTCATCGAGATCAATTCGGCCAGGGGGCGCCTGAAGGACGTCAACATGCGCGCCCGCCCCCGGGTGTCGATGGCCGTCGTCGATCCGGAGAATCCCTATCGATGGCTGGGCATTCAGGGCGTGGTGGTCGAAATCACCGAAAACGGGGCGGAGGAGCACATCGACGCCCTGGCGAAGAAGTATCTGAACGTGGACTCCTACCCCAACCGCCAGCCTGGCCAGACGCGCGTCATCTACCGCATACGGGCGAACAAGGTGTTCACCATGGGAGCGTAGGCCGCCCCCCCGGGGGCCCGAGGCTTTCACAATACGGGATGGAGACCTGAAGGATGAAGTTTTCGCTTTTCTATATTCCGGCGTGCCAGGAGGGCGAAGCCTACCAGCGCGAGTTCGAGCGGCTGATCGAGCAGTGCGAGGCCGCGGACGAGCTCGGCTACGAGGCCGTGTTCCTCGCCGAGCACCACTTCTCCCGCGTGGGGATGTGCCCGGACGCGCTCATGGTCGCCCTCGCCATCGCGCAGAGGACGAAGAAAATCAGAATCGGCACCGCCATCTGCATCATGCCCTTTCACAATCCGGTGCGCCTCGCCGAGCAGGCCGCCCTCGTGGACGTGCTGAGCGGCGGGCGCCTGGAGCTCGGCGTCGGCCGGGGGTCCCAGCCCAGGGAGTTCCAGGGCTTCGACGTTTCCCCCACCGACAGCAGAGAGAAGATGCAGGAAGGCCTCGAGGTGCTCACCCGCCTCCTGGAGGGGCAGCGCCTCACCTTCCGGGGCAGGCACTACAGCTGCGTCGACGCGGAGATTTTCCCCAAGCCCATCCAGGAGCCGCGCCCCCCCGTCTGGCTGGCGGGTACCAGCCCCGAAACCTACGTCTTCGCCGGCCGGAAGGGGTTCAACATCATGGCCTCGGGCACCTTCAAGGGGCCGGAAGCCTATCTGGAGAAAATGGCGCTGTTTCGGGAGGCCGTGAGGAACCGGGGAGGCGACCCGGATGCGTATCCCTCCATCATGGCGCATCACGTTCACGTCTGCGACGACCCCGAGCGCGCCTGGAGCCAGATCGAGCCGTCGGAGTCCTGGTATCTCTCCTACCGCAGCGCGGTGAACTCCATCGAGATGTCCCTCGAGGAGAAGGAGGCTCTCAGGCGCAACTGGAGCTACGACGTCAACATCCGCGAGGTCATCGAGGGCGGCGGCGTCATCGGCCCGCCGGAGAAGGTGATCGCCGACCTCAAGCGGCTCCGGTCGGAATTCAGGGTGAACCACGTCATGATTTTCGCGCTGCGGGGCATCGCCCAGGACGAGGCGATTCTCTCCATCGAGAGGTTCGCCAGAGAGGTGATGCCCGCGTTCCGGGAGGAGCGCGCGGCGGCGGCGAGTGAATAGCATCCGCGTGGAGGAGAACGGAGAATGTGGATATCCCCTTTGAGGCCGAGCGAGGCGGAGGAGCCCGCGAAAGGGATACTCGAGGGCGTCCGGGAGAAGAGAGGCGCCGTGCCCAAGCTGCTGCTCACCATGGCGCGCCGCCCCGGGGTGCTGAACGGGCGCCAGACGATGAACGCGGCCGTCCACGGCGGCAATTCGACCCTGGGGAGAAGGCGCGAGGAGCTGCTCTCCTACTACGTCGCCACCATCGGGGGCTGCTACGGCTGAACGATGAACCACGGCCAGGCTTTCCGTGCTGAAAGCGGCGACGACGTTACGCTGGCCGACGTGGCCGGCGCGGTGACGGACGCGGAGAATTCTCCGGCGCTGGACGACGCCGACAGGGCGATGCTCGCCTTCGCCGAGAAGCTCACGTTCGATCACCACTCGATGAGCGAGGCGGATCTGGACGCCCTGCGCGAGGCGGGCTTCAGCGAGGAGAACGCGCTGGACATCATCGCCTCCGTGTCCTATCGAAACATGAGCAACCGGCTGAATCTGGCCCTCGGCATGGACGCCGTGGAGCCCGAAGGCCCCGACGAGCTGATGGAGGCCGTTCGCTTCGCCCGCGCCGCGCGCGCCTGAACGCCGCATTTTCCGCCGCCGGCCCGGCGCGCCCGGGCCGGCGATTCCCGGGCGATAATCGCCGCCGTTCGCTCGCCGGGCTTTCCCGCGAAGCGAACCCAGCCAGAAAGGACGCGCTCCATGCCAGACCTCGCCATCCGGCCGCTGAACTGCGGCACCATCCACACGGACTACTCCAACATGGTGTATTGGACGAATTTCGGGACGAAGCTGGCGATTCCCTCGTTCATCTACATGATCGAGGGGGCGAAGGATCGCGACGGCAGGGACGTGAAAGTCGTGGTGGACACCAGCTTCCTCGACCCCGAGCGCGGCGGCGCCCCCTGGCCCGCCAGCCGGGAGCCGGGCCAGGGCGTGCGGGAGCAGCTCGAGGGGGCGGGCTGGAAGCCCGAGGAGGTGGACGTCCTCATTCTCACCCACCTGCACTGGGATCATTCCCAGAACTGCGATCTGTTCACCAACGCGGTCAAATACGTGTGGGCGGAGGAGCTGCAGTATTCCGTCTGTCCCGTCGCGCTCCAGGCGAAGCCCTACGACGCGCCGATTCACCCCAACACGCGCTGGCCGATGGTCGCGCAGCAGGGCATCATCTTCGAGCCGATCTGGACGGACGATTTCGAGATCGTGCCGGGCGTCACCTATTTCCACACGCCGGGACACACGCCGGGGCACTGCTCCGTCGCCGTGGAGACGCGCGTGGGCACCTACGTGATCGCCGCCGACGTGATTCAGATTCAGGAGGGGCTCGAGCGCCGCGTCCCCGCCGGCCAGATGTCGAGCATGAGGGACGCGATGGACTCCATCTGGAAGTGCATCAACCGGGCGACGAAGGAGGAATACATCCTGCCCGGGCACGAGGCGTCCGTCCTGGAGAAGGAAGTGTATCCCTGACCGGCCCGAGGGCGCGGGCCGGGCCGCTTTGGAGGAGATTCCCGATGGCGATGAGCGAGCGGGGCAGGGCGCTGTATGAGCGGATGAAGGCGGCGCGCGGGTTTATCTATCCGGCGTATGAGCTTCTGTGCGAGGTGGACCCCGACCTTCTGGAGAACTACGAAAATCTGAAGAACCACATCATGAAGAAGCGGGGGCCGTTTCACGAGAAATACAAGGAGCTCTTCATCGCCGTGGCGAGCGCCTCGCGCGACCCCTCCGACGCGGAAGGCATCAAGAACCATCTCAAGAGGGCCCTGCAGCTCGGGGCGACCGTGGAGGAGGCGACCGAGGCGCTCGAGTGCATGCTGCCCCCGTGCGGGATGACGGCGCTGGTGGCCGGATGCGCGCAGCTCAAGGAAGTGATAGACGAGGGGTATTGAGGCGCGCCCGTTCTTTCTCCTCTCTCGCCCGCCGGGGCTTCCGGACGACGGAGCCTCCCCGCCCTTTACGCGCCGCAGTGCGCCCTGGCGGCGGTCGCGAACATGCCGGCGGCGTCGATGAGGTTCTGCGCCGGCACGCGCTCGTTCGGAAGATGCGCCTCCGAGATGAACTCGCCGGGGCCGAAGAAGACGCCCGGAATCCCGTTTTCGATGAAGAGCCGGAGCGCGCCGGGGGATTCGATGCCGGGCAGAAACTCGTTCGGCCTGCCCCGCACGGCGGGGACGACCCGCCGCATGAGCCGCACGACGGGCGCGTCCTCGGGGATTTCCGTCACCTCGCGCGCGCCGCTGGGCATGATTTCGAGGGACGCCTCGAACTCGGGGTCTTCCCGGGCGAGCTCCGCCAGGATCTCCTCGAGCTTCTCCTTGACGCCCGCCGAGGTCTGCCCCGGCAGCATCCGCACGTCGAAGGTGGCGCGGCATCGCCCGCCCACCACGTTGACCGCCGAGCCTCCCTCGATGGTGGAGAAGGCGAGGGTGGCGGGGCCCAGGAAGGGGTGCGGTTCCGGCGCGATGCGCTCCGCCCGGAAGGCGCCGATGATTGCGGCCATCTTCTCGATGGCGTTGACGCCCTTCTCCGGCACGCTTACGTGCGCCGAGCGGCCGCGCGCCCTGACCTCGAAGAACACCCGCCCCTTGAATGAGCGGATGACGTTGTTCCCCGTCGATTCGGTGTAGAGAACCATGTCGCCCGCCAGCTCCTTCAGGACGCCGCCGTCCGCCAGGGACTGCGCGCCGAAGCGGTCGCCCTTCTCGCCGTCGGAGAGCAGAACCCAGGTGAGCGCGCCCTTCAGGGGGACTTTCTCGTCCCGCAGCGCCTTGAGCGCGCCGAGGGTGGAGGCCAGGGCGCCTTTCATGTCGGCGGCGCCGCGGCCCCAGACTTCTCCCTCCCGGAGCTCGCCGCTGAAGGGAGGAGCCCGCCAGGCTTCCGCCTCTTCGGGATGAACGGGGACGGTGTCCATGTGCCCGCCGATGACGAGGTGACCGCCCGCGCCTCCTCCGCCCGCGCGGATGATGAAGTTGGGCATTCCCGCCTCGTATTCATGGGTGATGATCTCGTCCGCCCCGATGGTCTTGAGCTCCGCCAGAATCCGCTCCGCCACGGCGGAGCAGTCCCCCGGCGGGTTCTCCGAGGGGATGCGTATCAGCTCCCGCGCGAGCCTCACTACGTAGTCCCCGTCCACCGGAACGGGGGTGATGGCGCTGTTCACGAAAAAACTCCTCTCAGAATGGGAACGTCCGCCTCCCCCGCCCGCGGCGGAGGCCGGCCCCGGGCGGGCCGCTCGCGGCGTCTCCGAGCCTCCGCAAGACTTCCGCCCGCGTCGGCTTTTCACTCCGCGCTTCAGCCGGCTCCCGATGAAGAAGGGTTGCCGCCTCCTCCCGGGGAACCGCGCCGGGAATGACGCCGCCGATGCCTTGGGTTCTGTCGAATGCCTCGGGTCACTTTGAAGACCCCTCGCTCGACTCATCCCGTTTGGCCCACCAATCTTTGATTGCGGCGTCCTGAAAAGTCTCAATCCCGTGTTTTCTGTTTTTGCGGAAATAGCGCCTGCCCTCGTCTGCTTTATTCTTGCGCGCCACATCTTCGGCTGAAGGGCAGCAACCGTCGCGGAGCGTCGGACGCGTCGCAGTTGCCAGCAAGGCATCGAAATTCAGGCCCGGGCTGTCCGCCGGCGTCGGCCACGGGATTTTCAGGAAGCCGCGCCGATTGACGACGAGTTCCTCGCCGTATGCGGAGATTATCTTCTTTCCATAGAGCGACTTCTCTCCATCGCGGCGCGACTCCTCGGATACGCGCTTGGCCCAGCATTCGCGCGGATCATCGGGGACTGAGCCGTTCGGGTTCTCAAGGAGCGCGACGCATCCCCACCCACAGGCGGCCGAAATGCGGTTGCGCTTCTCGCCTTTGCTAGTCTCGGCAGTCCATAGGCGCGCCGCTTCCTGGACGAGGTCTTCGCCGGTAGTTATGTCTCGCGCGCACGGGACGACAATAGCTTGCCCGAATTGCGCGCGGTCAAGAGCGGGGGAAAAGACCATCGTGTACGAATCTCCACGAGAGCGAGAAAGGCGCCCATAGCGAATCGGGACCTTTACATATTGCCTGTTGTCCACGTGGAGACGGTCGCGCCGCCATTCTTCTCTATGAGGCTTGTCGTCCCAATACAACGATCCGATTATCAATACGCCGATCCTGAATTTCCGTCTCACCGACGTCGTCTTCCCGTTTTTCGCGCTCTTCGCCTCGCGGCGAGAATCCGTCAGGCGCTCATCCATCCCTCTATCCTGTCGGCGGCCTTCAAGCCGTGGCCCGTCGCCGGAACGACGACCGTCTCCGACGCCCTGATCTTTCCCGCCTCCGCGAGCAGGGCGGCGGCCGCGAAGGCGACCGCGCTCGTCGGCTCCATGAGAATCCCCTCGCGCGCGAACGCCCGGAGGACGGGGGGCAGGCGCGCGTCTTCCACCGCGAGAAAGCCGCCCCCGCTCTCGCGGGCGGCCGCGAGCATCCGCCTCCACCGGATGGGTTTCGAGATGGAAATGCCCTCGGCGAGCGTGGGCTTCGCGCGCAGAGCGGGCGGGGCCTCGAGATTCTCCTCCCACGTCCGCGCCATCGGCGCGCAGTTCGCCGCCTGCGCCGCGAAGATTCTCGGTAGCCTCTCGATGAGGCCGGCGCGCAGGAGCTCGGAAAACCCCCGGTGCGCGCCGATGAGCGTCGAGCCGTGGCCCGCGGGGACGACGACGGCGTCGGGGGCGCGGAAGCCGAGCTGCTCCCACGCCTCGAACGCCCAGGTCTTGGTTCCGTGGTTGAACCAGTCGTTCCAGAAGTGCGAGGCGTAGAAGCGCTCCCCGGCCGCGGCGGCCGCCGCGGCCGAGGCGGCTTCCCGGGGGCCGGGCACTTCATGGAGAACGGCGCCGTAGGCGGCGATCTGCGCGCGCTTGGCCGCGGAGGTGGAGGCGGGGACGTAGATGTCGCACGCCACGCCCGCGCGCGCGGCGTAGGCGGCGATGGCGGCGGCCGCGTTGCCGGAGGAATCGGCCAGTATCTCTTCGATTCCCCACTCCTTGATCTTGGAGATGAGCGCGGCCGCGCCGCGATCCTTGAACGAGCCGGTGGGGAGGAGAAAATCGAGCTTGCAGAGGATTTCCATGCCTGCGAAGGGAACGGGGGCGAGCGGCGTCATGCCCTCGCCCATGCTGACGACGCGCGCGTCGTCCGCTATCGGAATCGCCTCGCGGTAGCGCCAGAGGCCGGCGGGCCGCCCGGCGAGGGATTCGCGCGCGAACATGCCGCTCCATTCCACCTCCAGCGGCCCGCCGCAGCCGCATCGCCAGCGGGGGACGTCCGGGGGGTGCGCTTCGCCGCATTCGATGCAGGTGAGACTCGCGTCGCCCATTTTTCGCCGTCCGCGCGTTCGCTTATAGTGCGGGTGATTCGAGGGCTTCAGGCTAAATGATTCCGCGCGCCCGCGTCCAGCCGCGCGGGAGCGGCTCGCCTCGGGGCGAGGGGTGCCCCGGGCCGCGGGAAAGGAGGGAGGAAGATGGCGACCGACCCGAGGTTTTTTCCCGAAGACGGCCGCCTGGGCGGCGCCGCGGCTTCTTTCTCCGCCGCCGAGCGCGACAGGAGGTGGAACGCGGTTCGCGCCGCCATGGACGCGCGGGGGCTGGACTGCCTCCTCATCGTGGGGCGGGGGTCGAACGGCAACGGCAGCGTCCGCTGGCTCGACGGGGGCGACTACGGGGAGCGCAGCATGGTCTTCCCCCGCGAGGGCGCGCCCGTCACCTTCTGGCTCCTGCAGAACTGGGGCAAGTGGTACGCCGGCTCGTGCTTCGAGGGGGTGCGCTACCGGGGACACGAGGGCAAGGTGAGCATCGTGGCCGCCGACGCCGTCCGGGAGCTGGGCTATGAGCGGGGGCGAATCGGCATCGTCGGCCTCATCGGAGGGGGCTACGGCGCGGAGGGCGCGATTCCCTACATGACCTATCAGAACCTCAGACGCCTGCTGCCGGACGCGGCGTTTTCCGACGCCTCGGACGTCCTCGCGCGCCTTCGCATGGTGAAGAGCGCCGAGGAGGTCGCCATGATGGAGAAGGCGGCGGAGATGGCGAACGTGGAGATAGACGCCGTGCTCGCGCATTGCCGCCCGGGCGTCCGCGAAAGCGAGATATACGCGGCGCTTTTCGACGCCAGCCTGCGGGCGGGAGCGGAGGAGGGCCGCGACAACTGGCTGATTCTCTGCTCGGGCAAGGGCTTTCCGGTGAACCGCAGGCCCACGGACAGGATTCTCCGCGCGGGGGACATGCTGTGCATCGGCTACTACGCGCGCTACGGGGGCTACTGGAGCCACCCGCACACCTCGATGTCGCTCGGCCCGATTGACGAGGAATACAGGCCGCTGCGCGACGCCGTGCGGGAGAGCCTCCACGCTGCGCTCGAGGCGCTCAGGCCCGGGACGCCCTGGTCGGAGGTGGACCGCGCCTCCGGCGAGGCGGTTCTGAGGGCGGGGTATTATCACGAAATTCCCCAGGTGCACGGCGTGGGGATAGACGGCATCGAGCCGCCCATGACGACGATATGCGCCGGCGAGATTCCCCGGAGCGCCCCCTGGCGGGAGCCCTTCGTGGAGGGGAGCCTGGCGGAGAACCCCGAATGGCGCGCCCTCGCGGGAGATCGCTACGGCTTTCTGGAGGATTTCGAGGTCGAGGCGGGCATGACGCTCGCCGTCGAGGTGAAGGCGGCCCACGAGGACAGGATGTTCCTGGTGTTCGGCCCCCAGGTGATCGTCGAGGCGGAGGGCGCCCGCGTCCTGAACCCCGACGCGATGGACGTAATCGAACTCTAGGGACGAAAAGAGAGGCGAACGGGGGAGCCGCCCGGCGCTCCCGAAGGGCTTCTCACGGGCGAGCCGCGCCGCCGGCGGCGCTATTTTCCGTAGCGCGTCTCGTAGAAGTCGAGCATCTTCTGAATCTGCTCCCTGCTCACCCCCTTGCGCCAGGCGTGGTGCTTCCCCTTCACGAACTCCTCGCTCACGCCGGGCATCAGCTCCTCCGCCTCCGGCAGGAACTTGAAGTAGAAGTGCTTGGCGACCTCGTAGAACCCGTGCCACTGCGTGAAGTCCGGCCCCTGCATGGAGGCGCCCATCCGCGCGCGGCGGCCCTCGTGGTGCCACAGCTCGAAGAAGGTCCACTCGATCTTCTCGTCGAACGGGGCGACGGTGAGCTTCCCCTCCTTTCTGAGGGCGTTCATGACGTTCTGCGCCGGAATCGCGAACTTCTCGTTGTAGAGCTCGATGACGTTGTCGTATTGCGTATAGAAGGCGTTCACGAACGCCGGGCTGTGGCAGGCGCCGCACACGATCTTCATGTCCGCCCGCTTCCGCTCCCAGTCGGGGAGCTTCTTCGAGACGACGGGCCGCAGCGTCCAGCTGATGCGCTTGCCCACGTCGTGGGTGGTGGGCAGCTTCGGCGCCGCGCTCATGTGGCACGTCGCGCAGGTGGGCGCCGCCGTGTAGTCCTTCCCGACCACCCAGCTCCGGCTCTCCAGGTTCATCTCCTTCTCGCGGGCGTGGAAGATGATGCCGTGCTTCGACTCCTCGTAGATCTCGATTTGGGGATGATCCGGCCCCATGTGGCACTTCCCGCAGTTCTCGGGCCGGCGCGACTGCGCGGGGGAGAACTGGTGCCGCGCGTGGCAGGCCGAGCAGGTGCCGTTGCTGCCGTCGGGGTTGATGCGCCCCATGCCCGTGTTGGGCCAGGTGGCGGGGTCGAGCCGCCCGCTGGCGAGCACCCGCACCGTCGAGCCGTGGCACTTCTGGCATCCGCCCACCGCCGCGGGCACGCCCTCGACGACGACGCCCAGGAAGTTGTCCAGGCTGCCGATGAAGCGCGCCGCCTTGGCGTGGTGGCTCGCCGTGAATTCCCTGGCCTGCTGGGCGTGGCACTTCGAGCAGTCCCTGGGCGAGACGATGACGGCGACCAGGGAGCCCTCGTGCTGCCAGGCGTCGCTGTCTTCCTTCTGCGCCTGGTGGCAGTCCAGGCAGCCCACCCCGAGCTGCGCGTGGCGGCTGTCGCGCCACTGGGCGACGATGCCCGGCGATTTTTCCGTATGGCAGTTCACGCACCCCTCGTTTCTGGCGGTGACGATGGACTTCCTCTTGCGCTCGGGAACGAGGCGCTCGCTCTCGATGAGGCCGACGATGAGGAGGGAGCCCAGGAAGAACAGGCTCAGGACGGCGACTATCCACTGCTTGGTTCGGAGCTGCACGGGCTTCCTCCTTTCTTCCTAGTGTCCCGAAAGACCCTCGATGACGAGGAATATCGTCATCGTGACGACGGCGAGAACGCCCGCGTAGACGCTGATCTCCCGGCCGGGGGCGAGGCGCTCGAGGGCGGCGTCCACCCACGGCCAGGCGAACATGAGGAGGACGGCGAGAATCGCGCCGATGATGCCCGCCTCGAAGGAGAACAGCTTGAGCCAGCGGAAGACGGGGTAGAAATACCACTCGGGCTTGATGTGCTCGGGCGTTACGGCCGGGTTCGCCGGCTCGCCCATCTGGACGGGGAAGATGATGGCCAGCTGGCTGACCAGGAAGATGAGAAAGACGCCCAGCGCCGCTTCGGTGAGGAAGTGATCCGGGAAGAACGGGAAGAAGCGGTCCTTCTTCGCCGCTTCGTCCCGGGGGTCGATGAACTCGCTCACCCCGTGAATGCGGATGAAGAAGACGTGCAGCGCCAGCAGGGCGAAGGCGGTCGTCGGCAGGATGCCGATGTGGAGCACGTAGAAGCGCGTGAGCGTGTTCGCGCCGACGACGGGGCCGCCGCGCATGAAGCCCGCGAGGTAGGGGCCGGCCACCGGCACGGCCGCCGCGATGTTCGCGCCCACGACGGCGGCCCAGTAGGAGACCTGGTTGTAGATGAGGGAGTAGCCCGTGAAGCCGAACGTGAAGACGGTGATCAGAAGCCCCATGCCGATGAGCCAGTTGAGCTCGCGCGGCTTGCGGTACGCGCCGGTGAAGAACACCCGCATCATGTGGAGGATGACGGCCACCACCATCAGCTCCGCCGACCAGCGGTGTATCCCCCGAATCCACCAGCCGAAGGGGACGGCCTCGGTGATGTGGCGCACCGACTCGTACGCCTTGCCCGGCTCCGGCACGTAGTAGAAGGCGAGGGCGATGCCCGTGACGATTTGAATGAAGAACAGATACAGCGGCGTGCCGCCCACGCAGAACCACCATTTCTTGAGGTGGCGCGGAATGGGCTCGCTCGTGAGGTGTCTGAGGTGGCTCCAGTCGAAGGGAACCCGCTCTCCGAGCCAGGCTGCAATGCGGCCGTTCACGGCTCACGCCTCCGGCATGGTGACGAAAACGCTCGCCCCGCGCACTTCCACGGGGTATTGGGCGAGGGGGGTGGGCGGAGGGCCCGACGCGGGACGCCCGTCGGCGTCGAAGTAGCCGTTGTGGCAGGGGCAGAAGAAGACCTTTTTCTCTCCCTGCCAGTACACCTGGCACCCCAGGTGCGTGCAGGCGGTGGAGAACGCGCGCGCCGTCCCGCCCGCGCGCACGAGCAGGAATTTTCTGCCCGTGAGGTCGCGGGCGAGAAGGCTTCCGCCCTCGGGGATGTCGTCGAGGGAGCCTGCGAGCACCTGCGTGGTTCGAGGCGGGCGCTGCCTGCCGAAGAGATAGCGCAGCCCGTAGAGGGCGGCCGCGCCGTAGCTGACGATGAGGCCGCCGAGCATGAAGATCGTGGCGAGAAAGCCCCGCCGCTCGATGCCGCCGCCCGTCTCGGAAGACGCCATTCGCCTCCCCCCAAAGACGAAAGCCGCGCGCCGGAACCCGAGGCGCCCAAGCGCGATTATAGCGGAAAACCCGCCCGCCGCAAGGGAAAATCACCGGAGGCGGCGGGGCTTCGCCGCGCGAGGGCCGGGACCGCGCAAAGCGGGGCGGAATCTGATACGATGCGCCCCTATCGATGACGACGGCGGAATGCGGATTTCCCGCTTGGAGGAAAAGGCATGGGCTACGCGGAGGTTCACGGCCGCTCCCTCTCCGACCCGCGGGCGTTCTGGGCGGAGGCGGCGGAGGATATTCACTGGTACAGGAAGTGGGACGAGGTGCTCGACGACTCCAACCCGCCCTTCTATCGCTGGTTCGCCGGAGGCGAGGTCAACACCTGCTACAACGCGCTGGATCGCCACGTCGAGGCGGGGCGGGGGGATCAGCTCGCTCTGATATACGACACCCCCATCACGGGCGAGCCCGCCCGGAAGTTCACCTATCGGGAGCTGCTGCGCGAGGTGGCGCGTTTCGCGGGCGCGCTCCGGGCGCAGGGGGTGGAGAAGGGCGACCGCGTCATCATCTACATGCCGATGGTGCCCGAGGCCGCCGTCGCCATGCTCGCCTGCGCGCGCATCGGCGCGGTGCACTCGGTCGTCTTCGGGGGGTTCGCCCCGAACGAGCTGGCCACGCGCATCGACGACGCCAGGCCGAAGGTCATGGTCTCCGCCTCGTGCGGGGTCGAGCCCTCGGGCGTCATCGCCTACAAGCCGCTGCTCGACGCGGCCATCGACCTCTCGGGGGCGAAGCCGGAGAAGTGCGTCATTCTCCAGCGCCCCCAGGTCGAGGCGGAGCTCGTCGAGGGGCGCGACGTCGAATGGGGCGCCGCGCTCGCGGGGGCGGAGCCCGCGGACTGCGTCCCCCTCGCCGCCACGGACCCGCTCTACGTCCTCTACACCTCGGGCACGACGGGCGAGCCGAAGGGGGTGGTGCGCGACAACGGCGGCCACATGGTGGCGCTCAAGTGGTCGATGAGGAACGTCTATGGCGTGGAGCCGGGCGAGGTGTTCTGGGCGGCGTCCGACGTGGGCTGGGTGGTGGGGCATTCCTACATCGTGTATGGGCCGCTCGTTCACGGCTGCGCCACCATCCTCTTCGAGGGCAAGCCCGTGGGGACGCCGGACGCCGGCGTCTTCTGGCGCGTCATCTCCGAGCACGGCGTCCGGGTGTTCTTCACGGCGCCCACGGCGTTTCGCGCCATCAAGCGCGATGATCCGGACGCCGAGCTCATGAAGCGCCATGATCTCTCCGGCTTCCGCACCCTCTTTCTGGCGGGGGAGCGCTCGGACCCGGACACCGTGCAGTGGGCGGAGAAGCACCTCGGGGTTCCCGTCATCGATCACTACTGGCAGACGGAGACGGGCTGGCCGATGCTGGCGAACCCCGTCGGCATCGAGAGCCTGCCCGTCAAATACGGCTCCCCCACGAAGCCCGTGCCGGGCTACGACTTCGAGGTTCTCGACGGCGAGTGCCGCCCGCTGGGCGCGGGCGAGATGGGCGCGCTGTGCGTGCGGCTCCCCCTGCCGCCCGGCTGCCTGCCGACGCTCTGGAACGCGGACGCGCGCTTCGTGGACTCCTACCTGAGCGAATACCCGGGCTTCTACAAGACGGGCGACGCCGGCTACGTGGACGAGGACGGCTACGTCTTCGTCATGTCGCGGACGGACGACATCATCAACGTGGCAGGGCACAGGCTCTCCACGGGCGCGATGGAGGAGGTGCTGACCTCCCACCCCGACGTGGCCGAGTGCGCCGTCATCGGCGTGAAGGACGAGCTCAAGGGCCAGCTCCCGCTCGGCTTTCTGGTGCTCAAGGCGGGCGTCGAGAGAGAGGACGCGGAGATCGTGGGCGAGGTGGTGGGGCTCGTCCGCAGCCGGATCGGCGCGGTGGCCGCCTTCCGGCGGGCGGCGGTGGTGAAGCGCCTGCCCAAGACGCGCTCGGGCAAGATTCTGCGGGGAACGATGTCGCGCATCGCCGACGGCGAGGAATACAAAACGCCCGCCACCATCGACGACCCCGCCATTCTGCCCGAAATCACCGAGGCGCTCGCCGCGCTGGGCTATCCGGGGGAGTAGAGGGAAACCCTGTCGCCGTCCGTATTCCCGAAGGAGAAAGCGCGCGCGCCGGGGAGCGCCCCTTGACTTCCCTGCGGGGCGGGAAGCGCGCCCCGTCAGAGGTTGCGGAGCCGGCGGGCGCGGGCGCGCTCCTTCTTGGAGGCGCGCCTGGGGTTTCCCTTCTTTTTCGTTCCGCGCCGGGGCGCCGGGGGCGGCGCGTCGCCTTCCCCCGCGTCTTCCTCCATGAGCGAAGCCTGCCGGAGGCGATCCCGAAATTCTCCCGTCCGCACGACCTCCGCCGCCCAGGGCGCCGCGGCCTCCCCGAGCGCCCTGTCCGAGGTGACGAGAACCGCGCCCCTGTGGGCGCCCTTCAGAAGGCGTAGAATGAGCGCGTCGGCGATTTCGTTTCTCGAGAAAAGCACCTCGATTCCGCCCGCCCCCGCGCTTCCGCCCCGGTCGTGATGGGATTTGCCGTCGAACACGACGGTGATTCGGGGGCCGCCCCCCGCGCTCCGGCGGTAGGCGCGGAGCGTCTCGACCAGGCCCTCGCGCCCGGCTTCGAGGTCCCGGCGAAGGACGCGCCTGAGCTCCGGAATCGCCGGAATGAGGTTGTAGCCGTCAATCAGGAGGCGCATGGATTCTCTCCGGGGCCGGGCGCGCGGGCGGTGAATCGGGGACGCTGCTCAAGGGCGACGCGGTGAGGGGAGGAAGCCGGGCGCGCGGGATTCGCTCAGCCGGCGGAGGCGCGCTCCAGAGCCTTCGAGACGGCGCGCGCGGCATAGACGCCCGCCAGATGTCGCCTGAAATCCGCGCTCGCGTAGAAGTCGTCGAGCGGCTCGACGCCTTCGCCCGCCTTCTTCGCCGCCGCGCGAATCTCCTCCGCGTCCGGGGCGGTTCCGGCGAGGGCGCTCTCTACGCCCGAGGCGCGGTAGGCGGGGGCGGCCACGCCCGTCACGCCGACCCGGATGGAGGCGATGGCGCCGCCCTCGTCCAGGGCGAGCTGCGCCGCCGCGCCGCAGACGGCGAAGCCGCTCGCCTGCTGCGCCGCCTTGAGATACGCGCCTCCGCTCCGCGCGGGGGGCGCCGGGAGGCGGACGGCGGTGAGAATCTCGCCGGGGGCGAGCGCCGTCTCGTAGGCGCCTGTGAAGAAGGCGTCAATCCCGATGGCGCGCTCGCCTTCCGCGCCCGCGGCGAGGACTTCCGCTCCCGCCGCCAGCATGGCGGCCGGATAGTCGGCGGCGGGGTCGGCGTGGGCGAGGGAGCCGCCCAGGGCGCCCCGGTTCCGCACCTGCGCGTCGCCGATGGCCCCCGCCGCCTCGGCGAGGGCGGGGCATTTCTCCCGAACCAGCGCGGAGCGCTCGATTTCGGCGTGGGTGGTGAGCGCGCCGACGCGAAGCCCGCCCTCCGATTCGGAAATTCCCGAAAGTCCCTCGACGCGGGAGATGTCGATGAGGAGGTCCGGCCGGGCGAGCCGCGCCTTCAGAACGGGCAGAAGGCTGTGGCCGCCCGCGAGGAGCTTCGCGTCCTCGCCGCGCTCTTCGAGGAGCGCGATGGCTTCCGCGAGCGTCGCCGGGCGCGCGTAGTCGAAGGGCGCCGGAATCATGCCGGCGTCCCCTTGCCCGACGCGGCGCGCCAGACCCGCTCGGGGCGCAGCGGCATGTCCACGTGCCTGACGCCGAAGGGCGAAAGGGCGTCGATTACGGCGTTCACCACGGCGGGCGTCGAGCCGATGGTGCCGGCCTCGCCCACCCCCTTCGCCCCCAGGGGGTTCACGTCCGTCGGCGTGGTGGTGTGGAGCAGCTCGAAGCGCGGGAGCCGGTTCGCCTTGGGCAGGGCGTAGTGCATGAGCGAGGCGTTGAGCGGCTGGCCGCCCTCGCCGTAGATCATCTCCTCCTCGAGCGCCTGGCCCATCCCCTGGGCGATGCCGCCGTGAATCTGCCCGCGCACGAGCAGGGGGTTGATCATGTTGCCCACGTCGTCCACCGCCACGTAGCGGAGAATCTCCACCTCGCCCGTTTCCGGGTCCACCTCGGCCAGGACTACGTGCGCGCCGAAGGGGAAGGTGAAGTTGCCCGGCTCGAAGAAGTGCGTCTCCTCGAGCCCCGGCTCGGTGTCCTCGGGAAGCTCGATTGCGCTGTAGGCCATCTGCGCGACGTCGGCGAAGCTCGCCGATTTCTCGGGCGCGCTCCGCACGAACACCCGGCCGCCCTCGAAGTCGATGTCGTTCGCGTCCGCCTCGAGTTTGAGCGCCGCGAATTTCGCCATCTTGCCGCGCACCTTGTCGCGCGCATAGACGACCGCCGAGCCGCCCACCACCGTCCCCCGGCTGCCGAAGGTGCCGACCCCGTAGGGCACCACGTCGGTGTCGCCGTGGATGACGGTCACGTCCCCGGGGTCGATGCCCAGCCCGTCGGCCACGATTTGGGCGAAGGAGGTCTGCTGGCCCTGGCCGTGGGGCGAGGCGCCCGAGAAGACGGTGGCCTTGCCCGTGGGCTCCACGCGCACGCGCGCGCTCTCCCAGCCCTGGCCGCCCAGGGCGGCGGAGGGGCCCATGCCGCAAATCTCGACGTAGGTGGAAAGCCCGATTCCGAGACAGCGGCCCTCTTTTCGCGCCTCCTCCTGCCGCGCGCGCATGGCGGGGTAGTCGGCGGCCTCGAGGGCGCGATCCAGCGCGGCGTGATAGTCCCCGCTGTCGTAGGTGAGGCCGGCGGAGGTGGCGAAGGGGAACTCGGACTTGTCGGGAAAATTCCTGCGGCGGATTTCCACCGGGTCCATGCCCAGCTCGCGCGCCGCCACGTCCATCATCCGCTCGAGGATGTAGGTGGCCTCGGGCCGGCCCGCGCCCCGGTAGGCGTCCGTGGCTATCTTGTTGGTGAACACGCCGGTGGCGCTCATCTCGATGTTCTTGATCCTGTAGGGGCCGGGCAGCATGAGGCCCGTCAGCGTGAAGATGGCCACGGTGAGCAGCTGGTAGTAGGCGCCGCAGTCGGCGAGAACCTCGTAGCGGAACGCGGTGATGGAGCCGTCCTTTTTCAGCCCCATCTCCACCTCGCCCACCTGGCCGCGCCCGTGAATGGTGGTCATGAAGTTCTCGGAGCGGCTCTCGATCCATTTGATCGGAAGGCCCAGCTCGCGCGAGACGTAGGCGGCGAGCGCCTCCTCCCGGTAGATGTTGAGCTTGCTGCCGAAGCCGCCGCCCACCTCGGGGGCGATGACGCGCATACGGTTCTCCGGCATCCCGATCTGGCCCGCCACCAGCGTGCGCACCTTGTGGGGCACCTGGGTGGAGGTCCAGAGCGTCATCCTGTCCTCGCCCGGCAGGTAGTGCGCCAGAACGCCCCGGGGCTCGAGCGCCAGGGGCGCCACGCGCGCGTTCGTGATGCGCTCCTTCACGATGACGTCGGCCTCTTTGAAGCCGCCTCCACGTCCCCGCCGGAGATGCCCCACTTGAACGCCTCGTTGCTCTCATACGCCTCGTGGACTTTCGGCGCGTCCGCCTCCAGGGCGCGCTCGATGTCCACCACGGCGTCGAGCGGCTCGTAATCGACCTCCACCAGATCCGCCGCGTCCCGCGCCCCGTAGCGCGTCCGCGCGATCACCACGGCGACGGGCTCGCCCGCGAAGAGCGCCTTCCTGTCCGCCAGCGCGGGCTGTTCGGGAACCTTGGCGTCGGGAACGAGGCCGCCCACCGGAACGGGGCCGATGGCTTTCGTATCCTCATGCGTATAGACGGCGACGACGCCCTCCGCCGCCTTCGCTTTGGAGACGTCGACCGAGCGGATGGCGGCGTGGCCGTAGGGGCTCCGCGCCACCGCCATGTGCAGGGTTCCGGGCGGGCTGAAGTCGTCCACGTAGTGGGCGAGGCCCTGGATGAGGCGCGGGTCGTCCCGCCTCTTGATGGGCGCGCCGATGAACTTCGGGGCCGGTGCCTGGGCCATCCCTTATTCCCTCATCTGGTCCGCGGCGGCCGAGATGGCGTCCACGATGTTCTGGTAGCCCGTGCAGCGGCAGATGTTCCCCTCGATGCCGCGCCGTATCTCCGCCTCCGAGGGCGCGGGGTTCGACCCGATGAGCTCGTGCGCCGTGAGAATCATGCCCGGCGTGCAGTAGCCGCACTGGAGGCCGTGCTTCTCCCAGAACTGCTCCTGGAGGGGGTGGAGCCGCTCGCCGTCGGCCAGCCCCTCGATGGTCGTGACCTCGCAACCCTCCGCCTGGACGGCGAGGGCGGTGCAGCTCTTCACCGCCTTGCCGTCGAGCAGGACGGTGCAGGCGCCGCATATCGAGGTTTCGCAGGCGACGTGCGCGCCCGTGAGCCCGGCCTCGTCGCGCAGAAGATGCACCAGGAGGGTTCTCGGCTCCACGTCGAAGGTTCGACTCTCGCCGTTGATCTTGAGGCTGACTTCCAAGGCTTTCCCCTCGCCTTGAAGAATGGCCGAAGCGCGCCGCAGAGCGGAGCGTCTCCCGCGTCCTCCAGTTTCCTCCCGAACGGTCCATGCTGGATGATTACCCCGTAATATGGACTACGCGGCGCGAAATGTCAAGGGGAGAATTTCGGGCGGCGGAAGACCCCCGTTGTGCGCGCCGCATCCGCATTCCGCCGACGCGCGAACGCCCGCAGGTGGCGGCCGAATGAGTCCCTCGCCGCGTTCGCGTCCCGAACCGCGGCCCCATCGCCCATGCCGAACGACGGGCGGGGCGCATATATGCGCCCCCTACGAAGGCGGGATCGCCGCCCGCCCCCGGCGGCGAAACGCGCGCGATCCGCGACGGTGTCGGGGCTGCGGTTCCGTAGGTGAAGCGCGAGAGCGCGTCCATTCATGCGTCCCGTTTGCGGGTGGAGACGCGCGGCCGGTTCGCGAACCCCCCTACGGAACCGTCGCCATCTCCCGTCGTCATTCCGGCGAAGGCCGGAATCCAGAGGATTGTGATCGTTCCCCGTCGTCAATGAAGGACAACCACAGAGGGGTTGTCCCTGCGAAATGATGAAACCCGCGCCCCTACGGGAACCGGCACCCATGGGCGACCACCCCGAACGGGCGGTTCCCGAATTGTGGGGCGACCCCGGGGAGGGGGCGTCCCTACGTAACCATCGTCGCCCCCCGCCCGCCCGTCCGCCGCCGGAGAACCGGTTGCCTCGCCCGTAGGGGACGCATTCATGCGTCCCGTCCCGCGCCGGAGAATTCGCCGGGCGGAGGCGTTTCCCCGGGCGTTTGGAGAAGAACCGCCCGCGCCGGAAAGCGGCGCGTGAATGTCTGCGAATTTCGACAAAATCAGACAAATTCACGGCCTTATCCCGCAAATAGGGAGCTGTTTTCCACCTTTTAGAGACCCCTTTGACGACCCTTTGACCATCCCGCCCGGCTCCCGATTCTTCCGCCTTCCCCCCTTCCGGAGGCGAACTCCCCCACGCCGGAAATATAACCCGACCCGGCCGCCCCCGCGGAAGCGCAGATGCGCGCAAATGCGGGCAGGCGCGCGCGATTGTTCCACGTGGAACAATTCGGACGCGGAATTTTCGGGGAAAACGTCTTGCGCGCGCCGCGCTTGTTTCGTAGGCTCGGCGTCCTCACCCCTGCGAAGGGCGGAATCCGGGGTTTTTGATCGCTCCCCGTCATCAACGAAGGACGACCACGGGGGGTCGTCCCTGCGAAATCATCGCACCCGCGCCGAACGACGGGCGGAGCGCGCGGGACGAGGAGGAGGCGCGAATGGCCCATGCGGGCTTCGCCACGACCGAGGGCACGAGAGGCTACGCCGAGGCGCATTCGCCGCCCTGCCATCCGGCGCATTTCAGGGAATCGGGCGGGCTCTGGCTCTCCTCCATCGGAATCGGCACCTATCTCGGCGAGGCGGACGCGGCGACCGACGCCGCCTATCGGGCGTCCGTGGCCGCCGCCGTCCGGCGCGGGTGCAACGTCATCGACGCGGCGGTCAACTACCGCTTCCAGCGCAGCGAGCGCAGCGTCGGCGCGGCGCTGGACGATTTGTTCCGCGCCGGCGCGGCGCGCCGGGAGAAGCTGGTCGTCTCCTCCAAGGGGGGATTCATCCCCTTCGACGGGCGCGCCCCGGGGAGTCCGGAGGAGTTCGCCGCCTATATGCGGGATGCGTATTTCGACGCCGGCGTCTGCGCGCCGGAGGATATTGCGGCGAACTGCCACTGCATGACGCCCGCGTATCTGCGGCACGAGCTCGAGGCGAGCCTCGCCAACCTGGGGCTTGAGACCCTCGACATCTACTACGTCCACAACCCCGAGACGCAGCTTCAGGAGGTCTCGCGGGAGGCTTTCCGGGCGCGGCTGCGGGACGCCTTCGAGGCGCTGGAGGGCGCGGCGGCGGAAGGGAAGATCAGGAGCTACGGCGCGGCGACCTGGAGCGGATTCCGGCTCGCGCCGGAGGAGGGGGAGTATCTCTCGCTCGGGGAGATGCTGGAGGCGGCGCGGGCGGCGGGCGGGGAGAATCATCGCTTTCGCGCCGTTCAGCTGCCCCTGAACCTGGGGATGCCCGAGGCTTTCTCGCGCGCGAACCAGCCGCTGGGCGGGGAGACGCGGAGCCTGCTCGCCGCGGCGGCCGAAAGCGGCCTCACCGTGATGACGAGCGGCTCCATCCTCCAGGGACGCGCCGCGCGGGGGCTTCCTCCGGTGGTCGCCGAGGCGTTTCCGGGCTTTTCCACCGACGCCCAGCGCGCGATTCAGTTCACGCGCAGCGCGCCCGGCGTGGCCGTCGCCCTCGTGGGGATGCGCCAGGAGGCGCACGCGCTGGAGAACATGGAGGCGGCGCGGATCCCTCCCGCGCCTCTGGAGGACTTCATGCGCCTGTTCCGGGAGGAATAGCGCGGCGGTCGGCGATTGCGGCTGGCGGAGCCGCGCCGGCGCTTTCCCGCTCCCGCGTTCTCCCCTAGAATGCGCGCGAATTTCCCTGAACCGGCTTCGTTCGCCATCGTCCATTCTCGCGCGGAGGAATCATGTCCAGACCCTGGTATCACCCGAACCCCATTCGCGGCGGCGGAGGCGACGCCTACGAGGGCGTGGAGCACGTCCTCGCCGAACCCTGGGAGGAGGAGGCGCGCAACGTCCGCCTCGTCGCCCATTCCGACCTGAACGGCTGGGGCGACGCCTTTCAGATTCAGGTGGGCGGCGGCATCTGCTACGTCGCCGCCTCGGGCGTGAACGGCCACGACGGCATGACGATTCTCGACGTCAAGGACCCGGCGAACCCCCGCATCGTGAACCAGATCGTGGACAGCCCGGCGGCGCGCACGCACAAGGTGCTCCGCATCGATGAGGAGGTGCTCATCACCAACTCGGAGCTCAGGCCCTCCCTGCGGGAGCGGTATCCCGACGCCGTGGGCGGCCTGCGCGTCTTCGACAACCGGGACCCGTTCCGCCCCCGGTTCGTGAACTACGTGGAGACGGACGGCTTCGGCGTCCACCGGCCCATCTACGACAGAAAGCGCCGGCTTCTCTACAGCTCGGGCTTCAAGGACGGCTACCGGGGCAAGGTGCTCCTCGTCCACGACATGAAGGACCCCTGGGCGCCGGAGTTCATCGGCATGGGCGCCATACCCGGCCAGAAGGAGGGGGAGGATCCTTCCTGGGACCCCGAAATCGTGGGCGACGGCGCCTGGATTCACGAGGGAAATCCCTGGGGCGACTGCGTCACCGCGGGCTACTGGGACGCGGGCGTCGCCCTCTTCGACCTGACCGACCCGACGAAGCCCGAACTCATGTGGCGGCACAATCCCCACGAGACGCACGGCTGGGCGGGCTGCTACCACACCTTCCTGGTGCCGGAAGGCTCCGCGTTCGGCATCGTCACGCAGGAGACGACCACGGTGAACTGCGATCATCCGCCCGCGTTCGTCACCTTCTACGACCTCAGAAACCCGCTCGCGCCCCTGCCCGTGAGCACCTTCATGCCCTACGAGATCGACCCCGTCGAGATGCGCCCCCTCGACAGGAAATGGAGCGAGACGGGCTCGCGCCACGGCGCGCACAACGTCTGGCTCGACATGACGAAGGACGACCTCATGTACATCTGCTGGTTCAACGCGGGGCTTCGCGTGGTGGACTGGTCGAATCCCTTCCGGCCGAAGGAGGTGGGCCACTACATCCCCGCCGGGACGAAGGAGCGCTGCTGCCCGCAGAGCAACGACGTTCAGGTGGACAGGGACACGGGCCTCATCTACATGGCCGACCGCTGGGGGCTGGGTCTCCACATCCTGGAATACACGGGCTAGGCGCTTCGGGCTTTTCGCTTCTCGCCGGATGGGAGAGGGGGCCGCGGCGGCCGAAGAGCTGGCGGCCCCCTCTCTATCGCTTCGGGACGCGCGCCCGCCGCTCCTCCCCGGGGGGGAACTGGCGAGCCTCCCGCCGCTGGAGTATTCTCCCCTCGCGCGCCCGGGTGGTGGAATGGCAGACACCGGGGACTTAAAATCCCTTGGCCGACGCGGCCATGCCGGTTCGAGTCCGGCCCCGGGCACCAGGGAGCCTTTTGAGCCGGGCGCCGAGGCGCGGCGAAGGGAATGAACGGCGGCTGTTGGCCTTCAACGAGAAAAGTTTTCGCTGCTACTCCTCAACCACCGGAAAGTAGGGTTTTCCCCAGAGGCTTTCATGCGGTTTGTCCATCATGAGGTCCACGAAGAGCGGAACGAGAACGGCCATGACGTGCGCGCCGTTCTCTACCTGATCCCGGTTGACGCTGCTTTTCCATGTCGCCGATCCGTGGACAATCTGGTTGCGCAGGACGTTGAGGCGGTCGAACAGGATGTTGAGAGCTTTCCGGGTCTCCCCCCCCTCGCCAGTGCCGCGTGGGCAGCCTCCTTATCCTTGTTGAACGAACTCTCCCAGTGCGCGGAGCCGGAACTGTTCCGGGAATGCCAGAACTCCGCGTAAATATATTTATTGTCCAGCAAACCCTTCACGGGCTCGGACAGTTCGTTCGAGAGCGCATCGTGGGCGCGTTTGGAGTCGACCTTGAGGATCTTGCCAAAGAATTCGTCGTATTTGTCGCGCTCCCCCTTTCGCGGTTCTTCTTCTCTCCTTCAGTCCCGCTTGCCGGCATCCACCGCATAGGCGGCGTTGAAGGCGATCCAGTAGAACAGGATAGCCGCGTCATCATCCCCGGCGCACGTCCCGGCGCGTTCAATCCAGCTCAGCGACCGGTGAATGCGCAGCGAGACGTTGTCTGGAAATCCGTCGCGCAGTTTCTGTTGCTTGTCTTTCAGGGATTTGAAATCGAGTCCGTTCGGCATGTCGCGCTCCCGTTCCATCCGTATCCGCCCGCTTAACAAGGCGGCTCGCAATATACTACAATACGGCTTGAATTCTCTGCGCCGCTTCATCACGACCTCGCCGCGGCGATGATTCCGTCCTGCGAGGGAGCGCCATGCCGGAACCGGAGACCGCCGCGCCGCTGAGCGGGTTTCGGGCGCTGGCCTTCACCCAGGTCATCGCGGGGCCCTACTGCGCCGCCATGCTCGCCGACATGGGCGCGGAGGTGGTGAAAATCGAGCGTCCGGGCCTGGGGGACGACACGCGCCGCATCACCCGCTACGAGGGCAGGGAGGCGCACGAGGACTACTTCTACGCCAACAACCGCTCGAAGAAGAGCGCGGCCATCAACCTGACGACGCGCGCGGGCGGAGAGGCCGCGCGGGAGCTGGCGCGCCGGGCGGACGTCCTGATCGAGAATCTGGCGCCGGGCAAGATGGCGGCGCTCGGCCTCGGCTGGGAGGAGGCGCGCGCCCTGAACCCGAAGCTCGTCTATTGTTCGCTGTCGGGCTTCGGGCAGAGCGGGCCCTATCGGGATCGCGTCGGCCTCGACCCGATTCTCCAGGCCGTCTCGGGCGTGATGAGCGTCACGGGAAGCGGGGAGCCGACCCAGATCGGCGCGCCCCTGGCGGACGTGCTGGCGGGGATGTTCTCCGCCTACGCGGTGGTGAGCGCCCTCCACGCGGCGGGGCGCGAGGGGCGGGGCCGCTTCATCGACGTGAGCATACAGGACGCCATGGTGGCCGCGCTGGGCCCCAGGATGGGGGAGACCCTCCAGGCGGGCGTCTCCCCCGGCCGGTACGGAAACGCGAACCCCATGCGGGTTCCGGCGAACGCCTACCGGACGAGCGACGGGGAATACGTCGCCGTCATCGTCCAGCACGACGGCTTCTGGCCGGGCTTCTGCCGCGCCCTGGGGCTGGAGGAATGGCTGGAGGACGCGCGCTACGCGACCGCGCGGTCGCGGGTGGCGCATCGGGAGGAGATAGACGCCCGCGTCTCCGCGGTTTTCGCCTCCCGCCCGATGGCGGAGTGGGAGGAGCGGCTGGGGGCCGAGCGCGTGGGCTTCTCCGTGGTGAACGACTACGCGCGCGCCCTGGACGACCCGCAAATCAGGCATCGCGGCCTCGTCCGGGAGGTCGAGCATCCCTTTTCCGGCAAAATCCGCGTCGTCGGCCCCCCGTGGCGCATGAGCGGGGCGCAGGCCGCCCTCCGCCCTCCGCCGATGCTGGGCGAGCACACGGGGGAGGTGCTGCGGGAGTGGCTCGGCTGGACGGAGGGCGAGGTCTCGCGCTTCCTGGCGGGGGAGGGCGCGCGATAGGCGCAGCGGCGCTGAATCGCCCGGAGAATGCGCTTTTGGATGAATCCCCCTGGCTTCACGCCGGCCCGAAGGCCAGAAAGGATGACGCGATGCCTCTCACGCTGAAATTCTCTCCACCGACCGCGCCGGGGTTCAGGGCGCTCGCCGCGGCGGCCTCGATGCTCCTCCTCGCGCCCGCCTCCCCCGTCTTCGCCGGGGAGCGGACGGCCTGCGCGGACGAGGGGCGCGTCCTGAAACTCGGCTTCTACGCCTTCTTCAGGCCCATCAGCTACAGCGCGGGGGAGGATCCGAAGTCCCCCGCCTTCAACGAGCATCGGGGCTACGAGGCGGACCTGCTGAGCGCCCTCGAGGCCATGAAGGGCGTGGGGCTCTCGTTCGCCCGGCGGGGCATCGGGGCGTGGAAGAACATCTGGCTGCGCCCGGCCGCCGGGGAATACGACCTGGTGGGCGGGGGCATCACCATTCTCGAATCCCGAACGCGCGACGCGGCGGGCGGGAAAGCCGTCGTCTTCACCTCGGGCCACGTAGCCTTCCGCCAGTCCCTTCTCGCGCGCGCGAAGGACGCTGGGCGGTTCGCCTCCCACAAGGATTTGGGCTCCGACGCGCGCGTGGGCGTCCTGGCGGGAACGACGGGAGAGGCGCGGCTGCTCCGGCTGACGAGCCTGACCGACGCCGCGGGCGCCCTGGCCGCCGGCGCCCGCGTTCAGACGCCGCGCGGCGAGGTGGTCGCCGACGGGAGCGCGAACTTCGTCATCACTTCCGGCAGGGCGTCGCCAAGCCTCGCCGGGAGGCGGTCGATCGCCCCGCCCGCCGAAACCATGCCCCGGGTCGTCTATCTCGGCTCCGAGAGCGGCGAGGCGGAGCTTCTCGCGGCGCTTCGGGAGCGCCGGGTGGACGCGGTGGCGCGGGGCGAAATCGGCAACCGGGACGCGGCCCACGCCTCCGGCGGGGCGTTCGCCGTCACGGCGCTCGACCCCGCCAGCGAGTATGGCGGCTTCTCGCTCGCCGCGAAGGACGCGGGGCTGGCCGCCTGCATCAGCGAGAAGATCGACTGGCTCACGGACGGCCGCCGCATCGGCTACCGGGAATGGCGCGCGGACGCTTCCGTCTTCATGCGCCGCGCCCGGGCGTGGAAGGGCGGAAAGTAAGAGGGGCGGCCTGTCGCCCTCAGCCGCCTCTTCGGCGCGTTCGTTCGACTGAAAGGAGGACGCCGTGATCTTCCAGCGATGGGACGAGATTCCCCGGGTGCGCGTCACCCACGCGAACATTCCCCCCGAGAGCGTCATCGAGCTCCAGATGATCGTGGGCGAGAACCAGACGCTCGCGCTGTGGACTTTCTCCGAAGGCTCCGAGGTCGCCGCCCACAGGCATCCCCACGAGCAGATGTCCTTCGTCCAGCGCGGCCGCTTTCTCTTTCGCGTCGAGGGGGAGGGGGAGCGCGAGGTGGGCGCGGGCGAGGTGGTGGTCTGCAAGTCGAACGTCGAACACTGGCTGAAGGCCCTGGAGGACGGCTCCCAGGATCTCCAGATTTTCAGCCCCCGCCGGGAGGATCTGCTCGAATACGAAGGCGCGTATATTCCGGCTTGAAGGCGGCGCCTGTCGCCCTTTTCAGCATTCTTACCGCCGATTTCCATGTTGCTCGGATGGGGGAGGGCATTCCGGCCGCTCCGCGCGCGCCGGTGGTTCGCAAAAATATAGCGTTCCGTTTGACAGCGAATAATGCTAGCATATCTTTTGTTTGGCATGACGCTCGAACGCCGGGAGAGGAGATCATGCGATGAGCACTACGGTTACAGTCCGCAAGGTGGATAAAGAGGACAAGGCCTGGCTTGAGCGCGAGGCGAGGCGTCTTGGCGTCTCGATGGAGGAGTTCGTCCGGCGCCTCATCCGGGAAAAGCGCGAAAAGGCGAAGGAGCGCGCGAAGCCCTCCGAGATATTCAAACGGCATTTCGGGCCTGAGGGCGGGATTGATTTGCCGCCCCGCGCCGGCTATGGCTATCAGCCGCTCGACCTGACCAGCGGGAAAGAGAGGTGAGAGAAGCCCTCGCCTATCTCCTCGACGCCAATGTCGTATCGGAAATGATGCGGCGGAAACCGGAGCCCAGGGTCGCGGCGTTTCTCGACGCCGTTGTCGGAGAGGGACTCGCCCTCGCCTCCGTCACTGTTTGGGAGATACTCGACGGCATCGGGCGTCTCCCGCCAGGCCGACGGCGCGAGACTCTTGCCGGGCGATTTCAGGGCGTTCTCGAAGATTTGTTCGAGGATCGCGTGCTTGACTGGACTCTCGCCGACGCCCGGGCGTGCGCCCGCGTGATGGAGGGGAAGCGACGCAGGGGCGAACCTCTTGACGACCACCTGCTGGACGCCATGCTCGCCGGCGCGGCCCTCTCCCGGGGACTCGCCCTGCTCACGCGAAACCGGAGAGAGTTCCGCAACACCGGCGTCTCCGTCATCGACCCGTGGACGCGCGAACCATGAGGCGCCGAGCCGGGATATGGCAGAGGAGGAAATAAGGGAGGGCGACGGGCCTCTGCCAGGGTGGCGGGAACCGCTCCGCCGGGAAAGCGGCGCTTGCGCCCTCCTCCGCCGGGCGGTATTCTCCCCGGAAGCCGTAGTTCCATGAGGGATTTCCACAGGGAGGATTCGGGATGAGCGGATGGAGAATCCGGCGGCTCCGCGCCGCCCTGCTTCTGGCGCTTCCGTGTTTTCTCGCCCTTGCCGGATATGAAGGGCGCGCGGAAGGCGCGGAGGCGAGGGTGTTCTTCATCGAGCCGAAGGACGGGGCGGTCGTCAAGGGCGCGGTGAAGGTCGTGATGGGCCTGGAGGGCATGACCATCAAGCCTTCGGGCAAGGTGGTGAAGGGCACGGGGCATCATCACGTTCTCGTCAACAGGGGCGCCATGCGGAAGGGCAAGGTGATTCCGACCGACAAGACGCACCTGCACTACGGCAAGGGGCAGACGGAAGCCTCCATCAAGCTCGCCCCCGGCGACTACAGGCTCACCATGCAGTTCGCCGACGGCCTCCACCGCTCCTACGGGCCCCGGCTCTCGGCCACCATCCGGGTGAAGGTGCTGCCCGGCGAGTGAGGGGGCGCGGCGGGCGGCTCGGGGCCCTTCTTTCTCCGCAGGGCGTGGGCGGCTTCTCCCATCAAGATTGGCCATGTCAACACGTTCAGCGGCCCCCTCGCCGCCCTCGGAAAGCAGGGGCGCTGGGGGCTGATGGTCGCGGTCAACCGAATCAACAAGGCCGGCGGAATCAACGGCCGCAAGGTCGAGGTCGTCGAGCGCGATGACGCCTTCAAACCCGCGCAGGCCGCGCGCGAGGTGGAAAAGCTGATCCTGAAAGAAAGAATCGACGCGCTGACGGGCACTTCCAGCAGCGGAATCTGCGTTCAGCTGGCGCCGGTGGTGAAGCGCTACAAGACCCTGTACGTGCTGGGCACCGGTTGCGAGACTACCAACCTGACGGGCGGCAAGGCGCCCGCCTGCCCGAAATACGCGTTCCGCCCCTACAACACGACGAAGAGCCAGGCGATCGCCATGGCGCCGTGGGCGATCAAGAACGGGATCAAGACCGCGACCGCCCTGTATATGGACTTCGCCTGGGGGCAGTCCGTCGCGTTCGACTTCCGCGACGAGTTCAAGCGGCTGGGCGGCAAGTGGATCGATCCCGTGCCCGTCCCCCTCAATACGGCGGACTACATCGCCTACGTGAACCGGCTCTCGCGCGACGCCGACGCGATCGTGATGGGGATGTCGGGCGGGGCGGCGATCAAGTCGATGCTCGCCTTGGGCGATACGGGCCTCAACAGGAAGTCCAAAATCGTCGGGCCGGCGTCCGTGTGCGACGTGAACACCATCACCCAGCAGGGCAAAAGCGCCGTCGGCGGGTTCTATCTCCATCGCTATTCGCCGGTCCACGACCTCAAGGGGTCGCCGTTCGACAACGCCCCGAACCGTGCGTTCCGCAGGGAATTCATGGCGCTGAGCAAGGGCGCGCTGCCGAGCGGGTTCGCCCAGGCGCAGTTCACCGGGATGAACGTGATCAAACGGGCGATGGGGGCCGTCAAGGACCAGAGCAAGAAGGAGGACACGGTCCGGATGATTCAGTGGCTCGAGGGCGGCGACACGCCCATGGGCCGGGGGCGGCTGTTCTCCCAGGGCGGCGATTTTCCGCAGGGCGATATCTACCTGCGCGGCTCCGATCATCAGGGCTTCGTCGATTTCTACATGACGACCGTGGACGAGAATCTTCACTTCAGGATCATCGGCGGCAAGGTGCCGATGAAGACGACGCTCTACGACCCCAAATTCAGCAGCTGCGCTTGATCTTGCCGCGCGGGGAAGGGCTTCGCGTGTCCGGGTGCATTCTTGAAACGAAGTCTCTGACCAAGGCGTTCGGCGCGCTGGTCGCCGTTGACCACGTGGATTTTCGGTTGCCGAAAGGCCAGTTGCGCGCCGTCATCGGCCCGAACGGCGCGGGCAAGAGCGCGTTTTTCAGCATGTTGATGGGCGCGCAGCGCCCGTCGAGCGGCGAGATACGCATTAACGGGGTCGAGACGTCCCGCATGAGGCCCCATAGAATCAGCCGGCTGGGCGTCAGCCTGGCCTTTCAGATCACCAACATATTTCCGAACCTTACGGTGAGGGACAATCTGCGCCTCGCCGCGCAGAACCGCGCCATGAGCTTCAATCCGTTCCGCAATGCCGTCAGCCGTCGAAGCGTCGAGAAGAAGGTGGACGAGCCGCTCCATGAAATCGGGCTGGCCGGGAAGGGGGAGGAGCCGGCCTCCAGCCTCGCGCATGGAGAGCAGAAATATCTGGAAATCGGCCTCGCGCTCGCCCTCTCGCCCGAACTGCTGCTCCTCGATGAGCCCACCGCCGGAATGAGCGCTGTCGAAACCGAGCGGACGGCCGGCCTGATCAAGCGGCTGTCCGAGAAGCTCAGCATCGTTCTCGTCGAGCACGACATGGAGGTGGTCATGGCCATCGCCGAGAAGATCAGCGTGTTTCACCAAGGCCGAATCATCGCGGAGGGGACTCCGGACGAGATAAAGAACGACGATGACGCGCAGCGCGTCTATCTGAGAACCTCCGATGCTGCGTCTTGAGGCCGTCCACTCGTATTACGACAAGAGCCACGTCCTGCAGGGGGTAAGCCTTGCGGTCGGAAAGGGCGAGACGGTCTCTCTGCTCGGGCGGAACGGCGTGGGCAAATCGACCACCATGCGGACGATCATGGGCCTCACGCCGCCGCGCCGCGGTCAGGTCTTTTTCGAGGAGTGCGACGTCACCGGCGTCCCGCCCTACAGGGCGGCGGCCCTCGGCATCGGCTACGTGCCGAAAACCGACAGGTGTTCCCGAGGCTGTCCGTCGTGCAGAATCTGCGCATCGGCCTCGACCTGCTGAAATTGAGCGAGGGGGAGAAGCGGAGGAATCTGGACTCCGTATATGAATCGTTTCCCCGCTTGAGGGAGCGGGCGAATCAGGTCGGCTCGACCCTTTCGGGCGGAGAGCAGCAGATGCTCGCTCTGGCGCGGGCGATTGTCACCAAGCCGAAGCTCATCCTGCTTGATGAGCCGACCGAGGGCCTGATGCCGGCCATGGTCGGCGAGATCGAGCAGATTATCCGGTGGATGAGCGAGGAGCTCGGCATCGCCATCCTCCTCGTCGAGCAGGATTATCGCCTCGCTCTGCGGGCGAGCGCGCGGTGCTACATCATGGCCAAGGGGCGGATCGTCCACAGCGGCGATTCGGGCGGCGTCCTGGCCGGCGCGGGGATTCTCCGCGAGTATCTGGGAGTCTCGTGATGGAGCAGTTTCTCGAGCGCCTGATCATCGAATCCGTCATGGGACTCCAGAACGGCCTCGTGCTGGCGCTGGTCGCCGCGGGCTTCACCCTCATCCTCGGCGTGATGAACATCGTCAATTTCGCGCACGGGGAGTTCTACATGGCCGGCGCGTTCGCCGGCTGGCTCGCGCTGAAGTTCGGAGGCGACGCGGTCGGCTTCTGGGGCGCGGCGGCTATCGCGGGAGTCGTCGTCGCCGCCTTCGGGTTCGCCGTCGAACGCAGCCTGTTCAGGACGACGCACGGGGGAAATCCGTTTATTCCGCTGCTGGTGTCGTTCGGGCTGGCGCTCGTGCCGCAGCAGGCGGCCCTGACCATTTTCGGCACCATCGGGAAGTTCATGCCCGCGCCGATCCGGGCCTCGATTCCTTTTTTCGACCTGGAATTCCCCCTGTACCGAATCGTCATCATGGGCGTCGCCGCGCTCATCATGCTCCTGCTCTGGCTGTTCATCACGCGGTCGAAATGGGGGGTGTGGATTCAGGCGACCACCCAGAACCGGGAAATGGCCGCCTGCATGGGCGTGCCGGTGCCCAGGGTGTAGCAGCTGGTCTTTTCGGTGGGGTGCGGGCTGGCCGCGATGAGCGGCGTCCTCGTCGCTCCGATATTCAGCGTCTCTTATTCCATGGGGGCGGACATCATCGTCGCCGCCTTCATCGTCGTCGTCGTGGGCGGCCTCGGCAGCCTGCCGGGGACGATGCTCGCCGCCCTCCTGATCGGCGAGCTGGAGGCGATCGGCTCGATCTTCCTGTCCGGCTCCCAGCCGCAGATTCTCAGTCTCGTCGTCCTCATGGTGTTCCTGGTTTTCCGGCCCAACGGATTGATGGGCGAGAGAGGGCTTGAATGATCGCCCTCGCGCTTCGGGTGGGGGTTCCGGTCGCCGCCCTGATCGGGGTGGCCTTCTGGCTTCTGCCCGCGTCGGCGGCGTCGCGGCTGCTCGCCGCGCTCGCTTCGCTGCCGCTCATCGTATGGGGTCTGGCGAGGATGCCCGACCGGATGAAGATCGCCGTTCAGCCGTTCTTCGGCGTCCGGTATGCCGCCCCCGCCGTCTTCGCCGTCGGGCTGAGCCTGCCTCTTTGGGCCGGCGACTTCGAGCAGCGGTTTTTCAGCGAGATGCTCATCCTGGGCCTGCTGGCCATGAGCCTCGACGTCATGATGGGCTTCGTCGGGCTCGCCAGCTTCGCCCACGCCGCCCTGGCGGGCGTGGCGGCCTACGCCGCCGCGATCATGCTGACCCGGTTCGGATGGAGCCCCTGGGCGGCGATTGCGTTCGCCCTCGCCGCGGGGACGGCGCTCACGACCTGCATAGGGGCGTTCTCCGTCCGCGCGCGAGACATCTACTTCGGCATCATCACGCTGGTTTTCGGCAGCGTCGCCTTCATCGTGGCGAACTCTTGGGTCTCCGTGACCAACGGCGAGGACGGCATGACGATCGAGCCTCCCGCGCTCGATTTCTTCGGCCTGTTCGCGGTCGATAGCGGCTCGTTCGCTCATTTCTGGTATCTGACTTTCGGCGTCGTGTTCCTTTCCTACCTGTGTCTGCGGGTTTTTCTCCGCTCGCCCGTCGGTCTCGTGTTCCGGGGCATTCGGGAAAACGAGCGGCGCGCCGCCTATCTGGGCTACAGCGTCAACGCCTACAAGATATTCAACACGGCCGTTTCCGGCTTCTTCACCTCGATGGCGGGGGCGCTGCTGTTGCTGAAGAACGGCATCATCGGCACGGAGCAGATGGACGTCATCCACTCCGGCGAGGTGGTGATCTGGTCGGTCGTCGGCGGGCTGGGAACCCTTGTCGGCCCCTTCATCGGCGCGAGCTTCGTCCACGTCCTCAACGATTTTCTGGGCGAGCATACCGAGCGGGCAATTCTGATCATCGGCCTGTTTTTCATCATCACGATACTACTGGCTCCGAGGGGCATCGTCGGCTCGATCATCCAGGTGTGGCGGATTCGGAAATCGACCGGGGAGGGGCGGTGACCGTGCGGCTCGCCCACGCCCTTCTCCGCCCCGCAGACGAAGCCTCTCGACCATCGCCGGGCGAAGGCGCCGCCCAGGCGGCCCTCTCCCCTGGCTTTTCCCGACCCGCGCATTTGCCCGCATTTGCGCCTGGGCGAGACGCGCGGGAGAAGTTATATTCCGGGCGTCGTTCGTTCGGCGCTTGATTCCGTTGGCGCTTCCTTCTTGAAGGGGTGGAAAAGATGACGCGGCTTCTTCGGGGCATGGAGGCGTTCGGGGCGGGCGTCCGGCGCGCCTCACGCCCCGGGGGAGCGGGAAATTCGATAAATATATGCAAAAGATGAACATGCGCAAAAACCGACAAATTCAAAGCTTTTTCCAACAAATTCCCAACCTTTTCCGACCCTTTTTAAGACCGATACGCCTTGTTTTCACGACGGGAAAGTCGCCGTCCGGAGCCGCTCTCTCCTCCGCGCAGTTTCATAACTCATTGTTTTGTATGGAAAAATAACGGCTCTCCCTCGCCTCCGGGCGTCCCGCCCCGGCGCGTTCGACCTGTGATAGACTCTCTGAACGTTTTTTCGGAGGATCGCGCCGTGATGCTCGAGGGCAGGAAGATCATCGTGACGGGAGGGGGCAGCGGCATCGGCCGCGCCGCGTGCGTCCTGGCCGCCGCCGAAGGCACCGACGTCGCCGTGGCCGACATCGACCCGGAAACCGCCGCCTCAACGGCCGCCATGGTGGAGGAGAAAGGCGCGAGGGCGATCCCGATAGAGATGGACGCCTCGAAGAAGGCCGACGCCGGGCGCATGGCGGCGGAGGCGGTCCGCGCCTTCGGGACGATAGACGGCCTCGTTTGCTGCGCGATCAAGCTCGTGCCGGGGAGACTGGAAGATTTGCCCGAAGCGGACTGGGACATGGTGATGGACACCGGGCTGAAGGGCTATTTCCTCTGCGCCCAGGCGGCGGGGCGGGTGATGCTGGAGAAGGGAGCGGGCTCCATCGTCTTCGTATCCTCGATAGGCGGGATGCAGACCTACCCCCTGGCGGGTGCCTACAGCGTCTGCAAGGCGGGGGCCATCATGCTGGCCAGGCTCTTCGGCGTGGAATGGGGCGGGCGCGGCGTTCGCGCGAACGCCGTCTCCCCGGGCCAGACGCGCACCCCGATGACGGAAGCCATGTTTCAGGACCCCGAGATCGCGGCGGGGCGCGCCGCCGTGGTGCCGATGGGCCGCGTGGCGGCGCCCGAGGATATCGCGCAGGGCTGCGTGTTTCTGCTCTCGGACAGGGCGGGATACATCACGGCGGCGAACCTGCCCATCGACGGCGGACAGGTGGAGAGCAAGATGATCCACACCCCCGGGCGGAGCTGGGGCGGCAGGGAGATAGCCTACAGGGGGGCTTCATAGGGCGAGGACGCGCGAGGGCGGAACCCGGCCCGCGAGAGGGCTGGACGGGGAGAAGGAGAGCGGGCATGGGCCGTTTCGATGGCGCCGTCTGCATCGTGGCGGGAGGCGCCCGGGGCATCGGCGCCAAGACGTGTGAAATGTACGTGGAGCAGGGAGGCCGCGTCCTCATCGGGGACGTGAACGAGGCGCTGGGCGTCGAGCTGGAGGACAGGCTCGGCAAGGAGAGAGCGGCGTTTCAGAGACTCGACGTGACGGATGAGGCGTCCTGCCGGGCGGCGGTGGAGCGCGCGGCGGGCGAGTTCGGCGGCCTGGACCATCTGGTGAACTGCGCCGTCAGGATGCAGCCCGCCCCCTTGGTCGATTTGCCTCTGGCGAGCTGGAAGCTGGTGCTGGACGTTGGTCTTACGGGCATGTTTCTGATGTGTCAGGCGGCGGGCCGCTGGCTGATGGAGAACGGGAGGCCGGGCGTCATCGTGAACCTGTCCTCGAACGCGGGCGTTCAGCCCTACGGCATGTCGGGGGCCTACAGCACGGCGAAGGCGGGCATCATCATGCTCTCCAAGCAGCTGGGCATCGAATGGGCGCGCAAGGGAATTCGCGTGAACGCCGTGTGTCCCGGCCACACGGAGACGCCGCTGACGGCCTATCTGCAGGATCCCGAAATCAAGAAGGGCAGAAGCGACGTGACGCCTCTGGGCCGCGTGGGCCAGCCGGTGGATGTAGCGCGCGGCGTCCTGTTTCTGCTCTCGGAGGAATCCGACTGGATTACGGCTTCGCGCCTCGACATCGACGGCGGCATCCTGAGCAGCGTCTATAATCACATGCCGGGCAGGAAGTGGGACTGAAGCGGGCGATTGAGAAACGGGGCGCGCCCTGCTAGGCTTTTTCCATTGCTTCGACCGCCCGAGGCGAGGCCGCGCGTGAAAACGGCGCCGCATCCGGTTCGCTCCCTCCCCCGTCTCCCGCTTGCCGCCGGGGGCCGCGGCCCCTGGCCTCTCGGGCGCGGAGGCGGGCCGCTTCGATCTTCTCGGCCCGGGGCGGATGCCGAGCCTCCCGCTCTTTCTTCCGGGGATGGCGTCCCGTCGCCGGGTTCTCCCTCATCTCACAAGGAGTTTCTCGCATGAAAAAATTCGCCTTTCTCGCCGCTTCGATTCTGATGACGCCCGCCATGGCCTTCGCGAACGGGGAGCCTCGCATGGGAATCGGCGCGGGCCTCGTTCTCTCCGTCGTCTATGGCCTGGTCGGCATCGTTCTGCTGATGATCGGCTACAAGATTTTCGAGTGGATCACGCCGTTCTCGGTGAACGACGCGCTCTCCAAGGATCAGAACCGGGCGGTGGGAATCGTGGTGGGGGCGATATTCCTCGGCGTGGCGCTCATCGTGGCGGCGGCGCTGGGATAGTGAACCCGCGCCTCGCCGCTCTTCTCGCCTCCCGAACCGGAAGCATGCGGACGAGCGGCCGCGGGGCGGACGCGGCATGATGACGCGAACGGCGGAAACGGCGGATATGGCGATACCGCTTGCGGATCCGCTTTTCTTCTCCCTGCAGGGAGAAGGCGCCTCCATCGGCCGCCCGTCCGTATTCGTTCGCCTCATGGGCTGCTCGGTGGGCTGCGCGTGGTGCGACACGAAGTATTCCTGGTCGGGTCCTCCGGTCGCGGAGGAGACGATTTCCGGGATTCTGGATTTTTGCGGGCGTCACGACGGCGCCCAGGTGGTGGTGACGGGGGGAGAGCCTCTCGAATCCCCGAAATTCGCGGCGCTCGTCGAGTCGCTTCATCGCGCCGGCCTGCGGGTGGAGGTAGAGACGGCCGGCCACGTTCCGCCGTCCGAAGACGCTCTCGAACGGGTGGACCAGTGGAACGTCTCGCCCAAACTCAGGTCGGCGCGGATTTCGGAGGAAAAGCGGCCCGAAACCCTTGACTGGTTGCGCCGGGCCAGCGAGCCTCACCTCAAATTCGTGGCGCATCAGGCGGAAGAAATCGCTGAGGTCGAGGCTTTTCTGGAAGAATACGGCCTTGACGACTTTCCGCGAAGCCGCGTCATCATTTCCCCGGGGGGCAAAACGAGCGAGCAGGCGCAAGGCAGGCTGCTGCCCCTGGCGGAGGCCGCCATGAATCGCGGCTTCCGGTTCACCCCCAGGCTTCACGTTCTCCTGTGGGGGGACAAGCGGGGGGCATAGGGTTTTCCGCCTGAAAATGTTCGCGGCGGTTCGTTCAAGGAATGCCGGCGCGCGAGCGATTTCCTCCGCTTCGGCGGCGCATGGCGCAGGGAGCGCCCGATAATCGTCGAAACCAGGCGCGGGGCGGGCGGAAAAGCGCCCTCTCTCAAGGGCTTGGTCGGATTTGATGACATAAGAACGCCCCGCCGGGAAGCGCCGACGGGGCGTCTTTTCGTTCGGCTGCCCGCGCTCAGGCGGGAAGGGCGATGCCCTCCTCCTCCGTGAGCCTGTCCCAGTTCGCCTCGGTTCGCTTCTTGAGCTCGTCCATGAACTCGCGCGTGATGAAGCTGGGCATCTTCACGTTTTCGTTCGCCGCCTCATACACGCGGGCGGGCACGTCGTATTCCTCGTCCGTGTAGCCCACTTTCTTCTCCAGCAGGCGTCCCCGCAGGTAGGAGCGCCTGATGGCCTGGTTCACGGCCTCTTCCGTCAGCGAGAGGCCGAACATGTCGTTCAGGCTGGCGACGACGTTCTCGTTCGGCGCTCCCGCGAATTTGCAGGTTCCGATGAGGTCGTCCCGCGTATAGTAGATGCCGTTCAGGATGGCGTTTTCCCAATAGTCGATGTCCGTTTGCTGGCCGTCCAGGATGAGGAGCAGGAACGTGCGCATGCTCATGTGGCCGCCGGCCAGCGCCCAGGGGTAGCCCGGGTTCGTTTCCGGCAGATAGGCCGGGTATTCAAGGCCCTTGCCCTGCATGGCGAAGGAGAGGTCGCCGCACTGCTGGGCGAGGCGCATGGTGCCCTGCGCCAGCTCCTCGCACTCGCCCGCCGCCGCCCTGCGAATGAGCTCCCCCATCTTTTGGGCGTCGCCGAAGCGGATGCCCTCCAGCACGGGCTTGTCCGGGTTTCTTTCGTTCCACTCCATGGCGTAGCTGATGGTGGCGCCCAGGCTGATGGCGTCGTAGCCCATGCGGTCGCCCAGTTCGACGAGATCGAGGGACTCCTCCGGATCATAGACGCCGCAGTTCGCCGTGATGAGGTCGAGCGGCTCGTAGTCGAACTTGACCCTGAACTTCCCTTTTTTCGCCTTCCTGCCCTCGGCAGTTTCTCCCTCGGGGCGGTCGTAGATGTTCTTGTGGCACGCGATGCCGCATTTGAAGCAGGACTCGTCCTTGATCACGTAGGGCTCTTCAAAGCTGCCGCGGTAGAGCTGAACGGCTTCGTCGCTTCCCGGCGCCCAGAAGTTTCTCTCGGGCAGGCATCCCAGAGGGTGCAGACCCGCGATGTTTCTCCACGTGCCGCCGCCGCCGTCGGCCTTGTGGGCGTCGCGGTAATTTTTGGAGCCGGCGCCCCGGGAGATGACCTTGTTCGCCTCCTTGACGACGCTTGTGACGGCCGCTTTGTCGTCGGGCGCCTGCGCGACGATGGCGATAAGGTTTTTCGACCCCATCACGCCGCCGAAGCCGCCGCGCCCGCAGAATCTCGGCTTGCACTCCCTCGTCTTGAGCTGGTTCTCGGTGCTGAGGACGATGGAGGCCATCCGGTTCGTCTCGTAGTTCTCCCCTGGCGGGCCGACGACGGCGAAGTGCGCGTCTTCGTATTCCTCGGCGAGCGCCATGATTTTCTCGTGCGAGTCCCTGCCCAGCAGGGGCGAGGCGTCCACGAGCTCCATGCGCGCCGGCCCGCCGAGAGCGTCGCTTCGGATCACGAGCGTGACGGGCTTCTCGCTTCTGCCCGTAAAGATGATCTCGTCGATGCCCGCGCAGGCCACCTTGGTGCCGAATTTGCCCGAGCCCGCCGAATACATGGCCGAGGGCGCGCCCGCGCGCGTGCTCTTGAGGGGGCTGTAGCCGCCGAAGAAAGTTCTCAGGCCCGTCATCAGGTTCGTGCCCGAAAAGCAGCCGAGCTCCATGACGAGCGGAGCGCGGGGGTCATAGGGGTCGGATACGTCATGGTGTGAGAGGATTTTGAAAATCCTGCCGATGCCGCCAAGAAAATCCTCCAGATCCTCGCAGGGCCTGTCCTCGACCGTGATGTCGCCGCTGCCGAGATCGACGGCGGCGCTTCTGTATCTGTAGTCGGTGACCGCGTTGTTTCCGTTCCTGGCGTCCGTCCACATTTTTATGCCCGCCTCCTGTGAATATGTCGTATGCGATTTCAGGCTTCTATTGTTTTCCCGCGCTCTCGACCGGGAATTATTCCGTTTTTCGCCCGGCCGGGCAAGGGGCGAGCGTGCCCCGCTAGAAAGCCACGGGCTCCTGAAATTCTCCAAAAACGCGGCGGAGCGCGTTCGTCACCTCCCCGATGGTGGCGTAGGCTTCCAGGGCTTCGGAGATCGGCTCCATGAGATTCTCATCGCCCTTGGCGGCGTCTTCCAGACGCGCGAGGCCGTGCGCGGCCCGGGCGGGGTCCCTCTCTTCTTTCACCTTCGCCAGCCGCTTCTTCTGGCGCTCTTCGAGTTCGGGGGCGATGGCGAATATCTCTTGCGAAGGAGGCTCCGCCCGCGCGTATTTGTTGACGCCGACGATGGTCCGCGCCTTCGCCTCCACCTCTTTTTGCCAGCGGAAGGCGCTCTCCGCTATCCATCTTTGCGCCGCGCCCCGCTGGATGCACTCGACCATGCCGCCGCGCTCCTCCACGTCTTCGATGATTTTCTCCATCTCCTCCTCCATGCGGCTTGTCAGGTTTTCGAGAAAATACGAGCCGCCGAAGGGATCCGCCACGTCGGGCGCGCCGCTTTCGTGGGCGATGATCTGCTGGGTGCGCAGGGCGAGCAGGGCGCTTTCCTCGGTGGGTAGCGCGAGGGCCTCGTCATACGCGCAGGTGAAAATGGTCTGCGCGCCGCCCAGAACGGAGGCCAGCGCCTCGTAGGCGACCCGGACGATGTTGTTCTCCGGCTCCTGCGCGGCGAGGGTGCTGCCGCCGCAGACGACGCCGAAGCGGAAAAGCCAGCTTCTCTCGCTTTTGGCCCCGAATCGCTCGCGCATGAGCTTGGCCCAAAGCGTCCGCATGGCGCGGTATTTGGCGATTTCCTCGAAGAAATCCATGTGGGTGTAAAAATAAAAGCTGATTCGGGGAGCGAAGGCGTCGATGTCGAGGCCGCGCTCCAGGCATCTTTCCACATAGACGATGGCGTCTGCGAGGGTGAGGCCGCCTTCCTGGACGGCGGTCGCGCCCGCGTCCCTGAAGTGGGCGCCCGCCGCGCTGATGGTGTTGAACCTCGGGGTGTGCTTCACGCCGTGTTCGACGGTATCGACGATCAGCCGCAAGGAAGGCTCGGGCGGGAATATCCACGTTCCGCGGGCTACGTATTCCTTCAGAATGTCGTTCTGGATGGTGCCGGTCAGCCGGGCGGGAGAGACGCCCTGCTTCTTCCCGACGATGATGTACATGGCGTAGAGAATGGCGGCCGTCGAATTGATGGTGAAGGACGTGCTGATCGCATCGAGCGGAATGCCCCGGAAGATGGCTTCCATGTCCGCCAGAGAGTCGATGGCCACGCCTACCTTGCCGACTTCGCCCGCCGCTTTTTCGTCGTCGCTGTCGAGTCCCAGTTGCGTGGGGAGGTCGAGCGCGACGGAAAGCCCCGCGTTCCCCTCGTCGAGCAGGAAGCGGTAGCGCCGGTTCGTTTCCTCGGCGGTTCCGAAGCCCGAATACTGGCGCATCGTCCACAGGCGCTTTCTATACATCCCGGGGTGGATGCCGCGCGTGAAGGGGTAGGCGCCCGGCTCGCCCGGTTCGCTGTTCCGGGGAGCGTCCCCGGGCCCGTAGGCGCCTTCGAGGGCGAGGCCCGAGCGTGTTTTCACCTGGGGATGCACGTTTTCCATCGCGCGGTCATCTTCCCTTGAAATCGGGGCTTCGCTTTTCAAAAAACGCTCGAATCGCTTCGTCATGATCTTCGGACGCCCAAAGATCCGCGAACAGCGATGATTCCGCGTCCATCGTTTTCTCCATTGTATTTTCCAGGCCGGACGAGAGCAATTCCTTCATGGAGCGAATCGCCCCGGGCGCGCTCCTGAAAATTTCCTCCGTCATCGACCTGGCGGCGCGCAGGCCCTCTCCTTTGGGGACTGCGGCGTTGGCGAGCCCCATCGACAGCGCGTCTTCCGCGCGCAATTCCCGGCACGTGGCCAGCAGCTCCATCGCCCGCCCGTAGCCGACGGCGCGGAGGAGCCGCCCCCCGCCTCCCCAGCCTGTCATGAGGCCCACGCGCGCCTGCCTGAAACTCATGTAGGCGTGCTCCTCCATGACGCGCATGTCGCAGGCCATGGCGATTTCGGCGCCGCCGCCCAGGGCGCAACCGTTCAAAACGGCGATGACGGGCGCGGGCAGCGCGGAGAGGCGCTCGAGAATTCCCTGCATCCGCCGGCTCATGCCCATGCCATCTTCCCGGGATTCAAAGGATTGGAGCCACTTCAGGTCGCCGCCCGAGCAGAACGCCTCCTCTCCCGCGCCCGTGAGGATGACGGCCCGCAGCCCGCGCGACGCTTCAAGGGCGTCGAGGGCGTCGGAGAGTCCCTGCATGATTTCATCGTTGACGGCGTTGCGAACGTCTTTTCTGTTGAACTTCAGGATGGAGAGCGCGCCCTCGGCCTCGTGGATGAAATCGGGCATGGACTCTCCTGCGGGTTCCGCCCGCCGCCGGGGCGGCGGGCGAAGCGCGGGGCATTACCAGTATTTCTCGTAATGAATGTTGCCCTTCGTTCGGCCGTAGTCCATCGTGAAGCCCCGCTCCTCCATGATCCTGATGACGCCGGGCGGGCCTTCCGGCCATACCTTCTCGCCGTCGCGAACCTTGGGAATGCCGATCATGGCGGGATTTCCGCACAGGAACAGGTGCGTGTCCTCGGGGTCCATCCCGCGATTGATGCTTTCCTCGAACGCGCCCGATGCCAAGTAGTCCTGAACGTACACCTTGTTGTCGATGGTATCCGCCTCGCGCGTGGTAAGCGCGTGGTAGGAGAGGTTCGGATATTTCTCCTCGAGCGTTCGATAGATGGACTCGTAGGCGAGGTCTTTCTTGTATCGCACGACGTTGATGCTGGCGATCCGGCCCTTGTAGCCCGTGCGAAGGAGCTCCCATATCATGTGGTTGTGCGGGCCTTCCCCCGTTCCCGTGCCGGCGAAGACGACGAGAGAGTTCTCTTTCTCCCGGATGCCGGTCATGCAGTCGAGCGTGTATTCACCGGTGAATTTCCGGCCCATGTGCACCCGATCGCCGACTTGCAGGAGAAAGAGCCTGGGCGTCAGGAGAGGCGCCGGTTCGCCTTCCGCGCCGGCGACCATGACGATGTAGAATTCCAGGAAATCCAGCGTCTCCGCCGGGTAGAGTTCTCCCGCTTCGTTGAGCACGGGATGGGACACGGAATAGGCGCGCCTGCCCAGCCGCCGGATTTTTTTCTCGTCGAGTTCCTTTTCGCGGACGGCGTCCTCGTGCCGGGGCTCCCAGTTGCCGAGGCCCAGCGTCGTATATTGCCCTGATTTGTATTCGGGAAAATCGAAGTCGGGCTTTACGCGAAAGCACGCCAGCGTTTCATGCTGCCACGCGATATCCACGAGCGTGGCGTTGTAGTGCTTTTCCCTTAATTCTTTTTTCTCCGCTTCATCAAGCATTCATTTCCTCGCCGGATGGATAATCAACAGGACAAAACAGCAGCGTGGAGCCTCATCGAGGCCGAATACTACCCAATTCGGTTTGGAATAGGTAGCCTCGGGCGTCGTTTTTGAAGTTCATATCGAAATGACCTCGAATGACACGGCGTAGCGGCATCCGGCGCGTTCGCCCGCCTCAACGGCCGCCCGGGTGAGAAAATCGACGGGGTCGAACCCTTGCGCGAGGTTGTCAATATAGAGTTCGTGCTCCCGGAGGGATGCGATTCCCTTGTCCAGGTGCTCGCTTACGTCCACCGCGTGGGTAGGCTTTGGAGAGCCGCTCAGCAGAATCATGCGAACGCCCGCCCAGGGCTCCAGACCCTCGGCCAGCAACTCCGGAAAAATCCAGCGGTTGCCCGCGTCCCGCGCCGCATCCATCACGCCGCAGGCGAGCCACCGGTGATCCGCCATGTTCAACACGCCGCCCGGCCAGGTGAGATGGTGGGAGAGGGTGAGCAGGATATCGGGTCTGTAGGCCCTGATGCTGCGGGAAAGGTCGCGCCTCAGGTCCAGACTGTATTCTATCACTCCGTCCGTATAGCCGAGGAAGTCCACTCTCTCGACGCCGACCGCGGCCGCGCTTCCGCGCTGTTCCTCTTCCCGGGCCGGGCCCGCCTCCTCCGGCGACATGCCGTCGATGCCCGCCTCCCCGCTCGTCATCAGGAGATAGGAGACCTCCTTGCCTTGCGCCGTCCATCTGGCGACCGCGCTTGATGCGCCGAATTCCATGTCGTCCGGGTGCGCCACGATGGCCAGGGCGCGCCGCCAGTCCTCATCCAGAGCGGGGAGTTCGTCTGCCGTCATTTCCTATCCTTTCTCACGAAAATCGGACTGCTCCAGGCCATGGCTCCGTCCTCCTGCATCAGCCTGATGAAATAGGGGTTCCAGCCGTCGTGGAAGTCGCTTTCCTCGACCTCGAACGAGACCTCCGCCTCGGGGGAGCCGGGGGCCGGGCTGACGCGCTGGACTTCCACCTTCTGGCGAACGCCGCCCGCGTCCACGACGTAGGGCGCGGCGCCGATATCCTCCAGCTTCGTCTCGAAGGAAACGACGTCGGTTTCAAAAAAGAGCGTCGCGCCCGCGCCTCCCGAAAGGCGGAATTCGACGCCGTCCGCGTCGCCGGTCGTGCGGCTCAGCCATTGGATGCTCCGCTCATCGGACGCCTGGATGCCTTCCTCCAGATTGTCCACCTGCCAGTTTCTCGGCTCCTCGATTCTTCCCTTGTCGATTCTCAGTCCGCCGCGCCAGTGGGTCTGGCGGTTTCGCTGATGGATTCGGGCGCCGCTCCAGGAGACGCGAAACCAGTCCGAATTCCGGGCGGCCGCGTCTTTCGGGCGGCGGGAGGCGATGGTTCTGGAGGCCCGCTTCAGTTCTATCGACTCTATGCCGCATTCGCCCATCGCCCGCGCGTGAAAAACGGGAGGAGCGGAGGATTTGAATTCCTCTCCCATGAAATACTCCCCGGACGAGAAGGCGAGATGGATTTTCTTGCCCGTCGTCGCATAGACGCGCCGCGCCTGAATCGCCTCCCACAGGCTCTCCCGGGTGAGTTCTTCCGCGTAGATGCAGACATAGCCTCCATAGACGCCGAAAATGGCCGCGCCGGGATAACTGGCGCCGGGTCGCCCCTTGTGTCCGTCGCTGCCCGCCGTGATGCCCACCCGCCAGCCTTTTTCCAGGGCCTCTTCGACGAACCACTCGAATCGTCCCCAGGAGGAATATATCTCCATGACGCGCTCGAGTTCCGCGTGATGATAGTCCAGGCTCGCCCGCCGGCCCCCGATGTGGGGGATGAGGGTGACGTCCCGCCTTTCTTCCATGGTCTCGTAGAGCGCATCCAGAGGGTATCTGTCCGCGTGCTGGTCGCGCCAGTCGTCTATCTGCCAGTGGCTGGTTCGGTGGAGGGGGCCGTCGTCGCCGAGATACATGACGTTCCTGTCCCCGCCCATACCTGTTACGGCCGACCATTCGACCCCCAGAAACGTGACGAAGCGCCCCGGCTCGTTGTATTTTCGAGTGGCCGAGCGAATCGCGCCCCAAGTGTTCTCTGTGACCTGAAAGTCGTTCCCCTGATGACAGGAAAACTGCGCTCCGGCCATGTCGCGGGCGAACGCGAAGTAGTCGTCCACGGTATTCGTGCCTACCGTCTCTCCGCTCTGGCCGTGCAGATCGCCCCAGAATGGCCTCCATCGGTGCTTCTTTTCCACGGCGCGCATGTAGTTGCTGTATGCGGGCGGGATGCCGCCGCCCGTGTCGCCCCGTATGCGCCCGCAACTTCCGGGCGTCCAGCGCAGATTTTCCAGGCGAACGACGGCGGGCTCGCCGCGCTTGAATCGAACGGAGCCGGGCAGCCCCCGGCAGACGCCTCCCTCCGCGGCGAGGGATATTTCCGCGTTTATGTCGTGACAGGGGTTGCCCCAGACGTCTTCGAGCTTCACCAGCATCCAGGAGGTCTCGCCCGGCGCCTGTTCGGTCGCGCCGTGGAGGACGAGGCGGGCGGGCGCGCCCGGCGCGATGGAGACGGCGGGCGTATCTGCCGCTTCGATGAAGCGGTTCGAGCCGAAGCAATCGACGAAGAGACGGAAGCGAAAATTTTTCTCGCAAAAAGTCTGAGCGCGGGTTCCCGCGCCGCCGCCGGTTCTGTCCCCCAGGACGATGGCGACCGTATCGCCCTCCGCCAGATAGCTGTCGAACACGTCAACGGCCAGTCCCTGCTGCCAGGGCCTGACGTTCGATTTCGGATCCCATCGCAGTTTGAGGGAGGCGCTTCCGCTCGTGGCCGCGCTCGCGTAGTGCGCCTCGCCGGGGGCTTCCGTCTGCGGCCTGGCCCAGTCGCTGGCGAAGCGGCGCGAGAGGACGATGGTTCCCCCGTCGTCCACGCCGTATCTGCCTACGTGGTAGGTGAGCGTCCACGTGCCCCACGCGCCCGCCTCCACGTTTCCGCCGGGGCTGAGTTCGCTCCAGCCCACCCATTCCCGAGCCCAGGCTTCGCTCTTGCCGCGCCTGCCGTCAGGCGTCGTGTCCATGATGTGGTCAGCCGTCCTGTTTTTCGCCCCGGGGGGAAAGATCCGCGCGCCTTGCGCCCGCGTCGCGCGCCTTGCGCCGCTCCCGATTTCGGGACAGGCGGCTTTTGAGGAAAAGCAGCGCGCGTCGAATCGAATCCTCTCGTTCCCGGCGCGTTTTTCTTCTGATCACGAAGTTGTGGCCCACGCCCTCGTAAAGCATCAGTTCGGCGGCGCCGGATTTTCTCGCCCGCAGCCTTTTCATCATCGTGAGCGACTGCCGCGCGGGAATCAGCCCGTCCGACGCGCCGTGAAACATCAGGGCGGAGGCTTTCGTGCTCCGTATTTTGTTCGTGGGGCTGTGCAGTTCCAGATATCTTTTCCACCGAAGCAGGTTCGGGGTCGCAAGGGCGAGAACCACGGGGCTGACCCGCCTTTTGATGAGTGCGGCGTAATCATAGGGGCCATAGTATGCTACGATGGCTTTGATCGCAGGAAGCGCCGCAGCCGTCCGAAAGGCCTTGTCCGCGCCGAGGGAGAATCCGATGAGGCCGATTTCGCCTTCCACGCAGTGCGCGCTTTTCGCAAAGGCGGACGCGGCGCGCCTGATGTCCTCGTTCTGGCCCTCGAAGTTCAGCTTTCGCCGGGCGAACGGCGTCCTCAGCCCCTCGAAGTCCACCTGATGCACCGAATAGTAATTGACGATCAAAGAGGAAAACCCATGGCTCGCGAGCTTTCGGGCGTAGCGGATGTATCCTTGCCACCAGCCGCCTTTCCCGTGCAACAGCATGACGCATGGGTGTCTTCCGTCGCCCGAAGGACGCACCAGGTGTCCCGCCATCGAGGCGCTTGCGACGCTTGACGGCAGTTCGACGCGGCTTTCCCTGTAGCCATGGCTGCCGGCGGGGGCGGGAGCGAGCCCCTGGGTGCGGGGCCGGGCGCAGCTCGTCGCCATCGCCATGGCGAGGATGAGCAGGGCGAGGCGCTTTACGCTGATGATCCCGAAAAAGCGGCGAGCGGCGCCGGGAGCGAATCGAATCATGCGAAATCCACTTTTGCGCGGCACGGGAAGAATTCGGCTGTGCGCCCCATGTATGAGAATAATCCGACGGAATCATTTCGGCAACATCCCGGCCCATCAGGCTGGCGCAAGGGAGGGCTGAATGTCCACGGTGATTGATTTTCTGCGATCGAGAAGAGAGCGGAGCCTGGCGGAACTCGTCGAATATCTGCGAAAACCCGCCATCAGCACGCTGGGCGTCGGCGTCGAGGCGTCGGCGGAGCATCTGGCGGGTCTGATGAGGGACGCCGGGATCGAGGCGCGGATTCTGCCGACCGGGGGCATCCCCCTCGTATATGGAGAAATGAGGGGGCCTGCGGACGCTCCGACCATGCTGATTTACGGCCACTACGACGTTCAGCCGGCCGATATGGCCGAGGGCTGGAGCTCCGAGCCGTTCGAGCCTGAAGCGCGCGAGGGCCGTCTTTACGCGCGCGGGGCGGGGGACAACAGGGGCCAGCACTTCGCCCGGATCAAGGCGGCGGAAGCCTACCACCGGACGAACACGACCCTGCCCGTCAGCCTCAAATTCCTGATAGAGGGCGAGGAGGAAATGGGGTCTCCTCACTTGAGAGAATTTATCCGGGGCAACAAGGAGCTGCTGAAGGCGGATATCGCCTGCTCGTCGGACGGCTCCCTGCATCCGTCGGGAAGGCCGACGATCGCGCTGGGCTGCAGGGGTTTGCTCTATATCGAGCTCGCGGCGCGCGGAGCCGGCAAGGATCTCCACTCCGGGACGTATGGCGGGCCTGTCCCGAACCCGTTTTGGCGGCTGATGGAGGCGGTGCAGCGTCTGCGCGACGGCGAGGGGAAGGTGCGCGTGCCCGGATTTTACGACGCCGCGCTTCCGGTCGGCGACGCGGATCGGGAAGCGCTGGCGGGAATCCCCGACCCGGAGGCGGAACTTCGCGCCGTTCTGGGAGACGGGGCGGAGCGGATTCCGGATATGTCCGCCTTCTACGCCAAATCCCTCACGCAGCCGAACCTGAACGTTTGCGGCTTTCAGGGGGGATATTCCGGGGATGGGATGAAGACGGTCATCCCGGGCTCCGCGCGCGCCAAGCTGGATTTTCGCCTGGTGGTGGAGCAGGACCCCGACGCGCTTTTCGATGACGTTTGTTCGTTCCTGAAGACGGAGGGCTTTGCGGACGTCGAAGTTCGGAAGATGGCCGCGTTCGACGCCAGCAAGACGCCGGCGGATGATCCCTGGGTGCGGAAGGTGAGCCGGGCCGTCGCCGGCTGCGGCGTCGAGCCCGTCATCTACCCGAACTTCGGCGGCAGCGTTCCCGACAGCCTGTTCACGAGAGATTTGGGGCTTCCGTCCGTCTGGCTTCCCCTCGCCAATGCGGATTCCGGCGCGCACGCTCCGGATGAGAACATCGACGTGGAGATTTTTCATCGCGGGTGCGAGATTGCGGCCGCGCTCATGGAGGGGCTCGCTTGAAGCGTCCGCTCCGGACGATAGGCCACGGCGGCCATGACGCGGAGAAGCTCCTGTGCCTGCCGGGCCGTCGCCTCGTTGCGCGCGCGGCGTTCCCTGCAGTGGGAGGCATCCGCGCCATGAAGCGCCTGAAAACGCGGGCGGAGGAAGGGCCTGCCGCGGTTTTCGGTAGCCGGATTCGTTCCGTCGCGCGCCGTCCCGCGGCGCATAGGCGGGCGTTTTTTCATGGCGGGCGCTTCCTGCCCGCTCTCTTGAGGGATTCATGAATCGGCCGCGGCGGAAGAACCGTCTCGCGCAAGAGACGAGTCCATACCTTCTCCAGCACCAGAGCAATCCGGTGGATTGGCATCCCTGGGGGGAGGACGCGCTCCGCAAATCCAGAGAGGAAAACAAGCCCATTTTCCTCTCCGTCGGCTACTCGGCGTGCCATTGGTGCCACGTGATGGAGCACGAGAGCTTCGAGAACGAGGAAATCGCCGGAATCCTGAACGAGCATTTCGTCTCCATCAAGGTGGATCGGGAGGAGCGTCCGGATATCGACGGCATCTACATGGAGGCGGTTCAGATGATGACGGGGCAGGGCGGCTGGCCCATGAGCGTCTTTCTGTTGCCGGATTTGAGGCCCTTCTTCGGGGGCACGTATTTCCCGCCCGACGACAAGTGGGGCAGGCCCGGCTTCAGGAACGTGCTCCTGAAGCTGGCCGAGGTCTATCGGACGAGACAGGAGGATTTGCGGGACAACGCGGAGAACATCACGGCGAACTTGCGGCGGATGGGGGCCGTTGCGCCCGCGTCGGGCGATTTGAAGGCGGACTGGCTGGAGCAGGCCGCGCGGGAGTTGAGGGAGCGATTTGATTCCTCCTGGGGCGGCTTCGGGCGCGCGCCGAAATTTCCGCCCTCCATGGCGCTGATGCTGCTTTTGAGAAAGTGGAGGCGAGGCCGGGATCAGGAATCGATGAAGATGGTCGAGGTGACGCTTCAACGGATGGCGCTGGGCGGAATGTATGATCAACTGGGCGGCGGGTTTCACCGATACAGCGTGGATAACTACTGGCTTATCCCGCACTTCGAGAAGATGCTTTATGACAACGCGCTGTTGTCGCGGGTCTATATCGAAGCCTTCCAGGCGACGGGAAGCTCGTTTTACCGCTCCGTGGCCGCCGATACCCTTGATTACGTCCTGCGCGAGATGACGAGCCCCGGCGGCGGATTCTACGCGGCGCAGGACGCGGACAGCGAGGGAGAGGAGGGCAGATACTTCGTATGGCGGCCGGAGCAGATAGAGGAGATTCTCGGCAAGGACGAGGCGGACGTATTCTGCCGGTTCTACGGCGTGACGGAGGAGGGGAATTTCGAGGGGAAAGCCTCCGCCTTGTTCATTCAGAGGCCGCCCCGCGTTTTCGCCGAGGAGGAAGTAATCGAGGAAAGGGAGCTCCTGGGCATCCTGCAGAGGGGGCGCGCGAAACTCTTCGACGCGCGGGAGCGGCGCGTGAAGCCCGGCCTGGACGACAAGATTCTCACGAGCTGGAACGGACTCATGATCGGCTCGATGGCCCTGGCGGGCCGGGTTCTCGAACATTCTCCCTACGTCGAGGAGGCGCGCAAGGCGGCGAATTTCATTCTCGGCAACGTGCGCGATGAGCGGGGCCTGCTGAGGAGCCATCGGCAGGGCGTGAGCAAATTCAACGGATATCTGGACGATTACGCCTTTTTGATAGCGGGCCTGGTGGATTTATACGAGGCGACCTTCGAACCCGGCTGGATTCGCGCGGCCTCGGGCCTGGCGCGGGAGATGATAGCGCGGTATTGGGATGAGGAGGGAGGCGCGTTCTTCTTTACCGCTCATGATCACGAGCGGCTCATCGTCAGGAAGAAGATGACGCAGGACGGCGCCGTCCCGAGCGGGAATTCCATGGCGGCGCTCGGCTTGCTGAAACTGGCTCGCCTGTCGGGGGAGGCGGAGTTCGCTGAGCGCGGCGAGGGCGTTTTGCGCTCGTTCGGCGAGTATCTGGGCCGCGCGCCGGCCGCCTTTCACATGATGCTTGTGGCGCTCGACTTCCATCTCGCTGCGCCCATGGAGGTGGCGATTGTCGGCGATCGGGGCGCGGAGGACACGCGCGCGGTGCTCCGGGCCGTCGCCTCCAGCTTCCTTCCCAACGCGGTTCTGGCCCTGAAGCCGGAATCGGCGGCCGGGGAGGCGGACGCCGCGGTGCCCCTGTTGCGCGGCAAATCCATGGTGGGCGGCCGGGCCGCCGCGTATCTATGCGAGAATTTCGCGTGCAAGGAGCCGCTCACGGACATGAGCGCGCTTGCGGAGGCGCTCCGGGGAAGCTGAGCCGCTCACTTCGTCCGCACGACGAACGCCCCGTATCCGTTGCGCCGCAGCTCTTTCGCCAGCCTCCTGGCTTCTCCCTCCTCGCCCATGTCTCTGATCTGCACGTGGTAGTGCGCGTGGTTTCCGTGCCAGCCGGTCCGGATGCGCGCGGCCGCTCCGTTGCGGTCGAAGTAGTCGGCGAACTCCTGCGCCTCTGTTTTTCGCGTGAAGCCGCCCGCCAGGATCATCCACTTCGGGTCGGGCGCCCGGGGAACGCGGAGCGGTTCGAGCGAGACGCGCGCCGTGCCGCTGCGCAGGATGCCGATTCTCCGGGCGGCCTCTCTCGAGAGATCGATGACGCGGTTCGAGACGAAGGGGCCGCGATCGTTGATTCGCACCTCGACCTCCCGCCCGTCGTCGCTTCTGCGCACCCGCACCATGGACTGAAAGGGCAGCGTGCGGTGCGCGGCCGTGAGCGCATGCATATCGTAGATTTCGCCGTTCGCCGTTTTGCGTCCGTGGTAGGGGTTTCCATACCAGGAGGCGACGCCGCGCAGGTCCTCATGCGGAAGATGGCGTCCCATCGGCGCGGGCTGGAAGGCGCAGCCGCCCGAAAGAGCGAGCCAGGCGAGAAGAGCGAGGGCTTTCGATGCCGGGAAGCGGGCGTTTCTCGTATTCATTCAGGATATATCCGGGGCGGAGCCTCTGAATCCGGCAAGCATTATACCATCTCCCTCCGGCGGCGCCAGGCGGAGCAAGCCGCGCGCCTCCGGGGTTTTTCGCCGGCCTCTTGACGCCCCGAAAACGGAGATTTCTCCTGAAAATCGCACGATGCGCGCGTTTGCGCGCACCTGCCCGCATTTTCGGTCGCGCCGGAGCGTCCCGGGCGGGTTATATTCCGGGTGCGGGAAGGACGCGCGCCCGGACGGAGGGAACCAGAACGAATCGGGGGGCTGGAAAGTGATCGTCAAAATGATCGTCAAAATGGTCGGAAAATGGTCGTCAAAAGGGCTGGAAATGGTCGGGAATTTGTCGATATTGGCCGTGAATTTGCGGAAATTCGCCCGATTGGCCCGGCGTCCGCAGGAAGCGGCAAGCCGCGGCTTCGGGCTAGCCCCGGTATTTCGCAAAAGTCTCGCCGATGCTCGCGCCTTTTTCGAGTTCCGAGGTGATTTTCTCTTCGATTTCGGCCAGTTCATCCATTTTTTCGATGACTTCCCCGAGTCGTTCCCTGGGAATTACGACCACGCCGTTGACGTCTCCCAGAATGAAGTCGCCCTGCCGCACCGCGGCGCCTCCGCAGTTGATGGGCTCTCCCACGCTGCCGGGAACCGTGTATCCGCCGCTGCCGTGAACCGATACGCCCCTGGCGAACACGGGGAAGCCCATGCGCCGGTGCTCCTCGATGTCTCTGGCTCTCCCGTCCAGCGCGACGCCGCCCAGCTTCATCGCCCGCGCCCGCGCGCTCATCATGCCGCCCCAGTTGGCCGTCGTCGCGCCGGAGGGGACGCTGATGACGACGACGCTCCCCTCGGCGGCCGCGTCGATGTGGTGCGTCCCGCGCCTGGGCAGGGGGCCGCCGCCGGCGGGAATCATCTGAACCGTATGGGCCTCTCCAGCCATCCGGCAATCGTCATCCGGCGACAGCAGGGCGATGTCGGGCATGTGCCCCCGGATGTTCAGCTTGTCGAAAGCGTCCGCCGCCTGGCAGGTGGAATAGCGCTTCAGGCGCTTCGTCAAATCGTTGCTCACGGGTTTCTCCTGAATCCTCGCGCGAAGAGCCCCCGGCGGGAGGCGCGCATGAGGCGATTGCGGGAAGGCCGCGGGCGCCTATGCGCGAAATTCCAAAAAGCGCGCGCCCTCCGGGTCGAGTTCCTCCAGAGCCTTCAAGCTCGTCCGCGCTCGGCGGAGGGGTTTGCGCCACGACGCCCGGGCGATGCAGGTCGAAGCCTGTTTTCTCGATCACCTCGTCCATCGAATGGCCGGCGTGAACGCTGGCGACTTCAAGCCCCGTCGGTTTTTTCTCGAACACGGCGATGGGCGTCACCACGTGGCTCAGGCTCCCGGATTGCGTCGAAAAATCGACTTTGGGCACGAGAAATCGCCTGTCGTGCGTCGTTCGCGCGATGATGGTTCGCTTTACTCGCGGCATGATGACGGCGCCTCCCCCTCCGCCGGGAAGCCTCACCTTCGGCCGGAGCGGGTCGCCGATGTAGCTCATGTTGGCCCGTCCCTGCTTGTCGAGCTGGGCCGCGCCCAGAAAGGCCGCGTCCGCCTCGCCGCGCGCGAAAAGATCGTAGATGTCCGGGTTCGAGAACAGCGCGGCGGCGCCATGGCAGAGCTCGGAGTCCACCGTGCTGGCCGGCATGAAGCGGGGCTTCGGGTCCACGGAGCCCGCGACTTCCATGAGCGCGCAGTTGGGCGCGTGAAGCTTCTTCGCCAGGAAAATCGCGACCATGGGGAGCGCGCAGTTGGCCCCGTGGAACACCTTTTCGCCGTCTTCGATGAGGCGAGCCAGCGTGACGGCCATCTGGTTGCCGGCGCGAACCACGCGCTCGGGCGGCGATGCGCGGCGGGCGCCCATCATCCCCGGGCCGCGCCCCGCGCGGGCGCTTTCCCGGCGCTCGCGAGATATTCCCGAAGCCCGCTCTCGCTCCGCGTCAAAGCCATGTAGCGGCGCATCTCCTCTTTGTCCACCCCGTAGTATGGGTGGCAGCTGCAGGGAGACGCGCCGCCCGGCGCTTCGACGACCGCCTTGACGAGAAAGCCGGGGATGCTCGTTCTCTCGGGTTCCGACGCGATTTCCCCGGGCGCGGCGATTCGCTCCGCCGTGAGAATCACCCCTTTTCGCGCCGCGCGCGTCATCTCGACGTCATAATGCCTGTTTCCCAGAATCCGGGCGTTGCCCTGCGCGTCCGACATCTGGACGTGGATCAGCGCCCAGTCCGGCTTCAGGGCGGGGATCGCGTGGAGCTCCTCGTTCGTGTAGGGGTCCCGGATCGTGAAGATGCCGCTTTGCTCCGGAATGTCGCTCCCCTCGAAGCCGCGGATGGGCTGGAAGGGAACGCCGTAGGCTGCGGCCCGCAGCCCGGCGAGAACGCTGGCTCAGGCGTGCTCGGTGAGGCCGGTCATCCCTTTCTCTATCGCCTTGCGATAGTTGGGCGCCAGCCCGAATTCCGCCTCGAAGGTGACGATGCCGCTGACGACCCTCCCGAGCGCGCCCGCGGCGCAAAGAAGGTCGGCGTCGTAGCCCGGCGAGGGCTTGATGAGCGTCAGGCGCCGAAGCCCCGCGCGCGCGATTTCCCGCGCGAGCGCGGCGGGCGTTCTGTGCAGAAGGGTGCCGCCGACGCTGATGGCGTCTCCGTCCTCGATGAGGGAGACGGCCTGCCGCAGGGAGGTTTGCTTGTTCACGGTCGCTCCTCGTCCGGTCGTTCGAGGCTCATGCGGCGCGTTGAAAAATCCACGATGCCGCAGTCTAGCACAAGAAGGCGCTTCGCGCCTCCCGTCTTTCACGTTCGCCGCCGGGCGGCTTCGCGGGGTTCATTGACCGCGAACGTCGGGATGGCGTAAATATCGCTGAAGCGAAGAGTTTTTATGGGCGGCATGTCCATCCGCGTGAATCCATCGAAAGGGCGTGAAATGGCGCGAATTTCCCAGGTTGAGCCGGAACGGGCCGAAGCGGCCGCGAAGCGCATCATGGAGAATCTGCAAAAGCAGTTCGGCGTGGTCATTCCCCCGGTGAAGGCGCTGGCCCACAAGCCGGATTTTTTGCGCTCCCTGCTGAGCCTGACCACGGTGGCGGACGGCCCGGGGGAAATCTCCGTCGGCTTCAAGGAAGTCCTGAACATTCGCGCGTCGGTGCTCAACGGGTGTCATTTCTGCGTGAACATGCACTCGAACATGGCGAGAATGCGCGAGGTGGACGACGAGAGGACGAAAGCGGCGCGGGAGGGCTCCGCCAGCGATCTCTTCGATGAGAAGGAAAAGGCGGCACTTCGCCTTTGCGAGGAAAGCACGCGGGGGGTGCGCGTTTCGGACGAGACGTTCGAGGCGCTGAAGGCGCACTATTCGGAAGCGCAGATTGTGGAGCTTCTCGGCGCCGTCGCGCTCATCAACGCCTGGAATCGCCTCATCGTGGGAATGGGCTTTTAGGCGGGCCCGTCCGCGCATGGCTTCGGGGGAGGCTTAGAGGCTCAGCGCCGCCCGGCTCACCGTGAGCTCCGTTTCTCCCAGAATCTCGGATGAGGTGAGTTTTCCGCTCATCACGTCGATCAGTTCCTTTTCGAGCAAGTCCCGCGCCTCGCGGACGCGCATGGCGCCTTCCATGACGCCGCTGATGTCCACGTCGATGTTCTCGGCCATCGTCCGGGCGGTTCGGGGGTTTCCGGTCACCTTGACGGTGGGAGAGATGGGGTGTCCGATGGGGTTTCCGATGCCCGTCGAGAAGAGGATCGCCTGCGCGCCGCTCGCCGCGAGGGAGGTGAGGTTCTCCACGCCGGCGCAGGGGGCGTCGGCGAAGATGACGCCTCGCTTCGAGGGGCGCTCGCCCACGCCGACGACCTCGACGATGGGGTGGCGGCCCGCCTTCTTGACGGCGCCCAGGCTTTTTTCCTCGATGGAGGAGAGCCCGCCCCGGATGTTGTCCGGCGCCGGATTCGAGCCGATGAAATCGACGCCGAGGCTTTCGGCGTAATCGACGGCGCGCTTCGCCGAGGCGACGATTCTGCGGGCCGTTTTTCTGTCCGCGGCCCTGCGCGCGAGAAGGTGCTCGGCGCCCACGATTTCCAGCGTCTCGGAAAAGATGACCGAGCCGCCCGCTTCCACGACCCTGTCGGCGACCATCCCCGTCACGGGATTCGAGATGACGCCGCTGGTGGCGTCCGACCCTCCGCATTCGGCGCCGATGGTGAGTTCGCCCAGCTCGCAGCGAACGCGCCTGGCGGACGCGATGTGCCGCGATAGCCCGGCGGCGAGCTCGACGACGCGGGAGGCGGCGCCGAGCGTGCCCCCGGTTTGCTGGATGTTCACGGACTCGATCGGCATCCAGGGAGAGGCCCTCGCCGCCGCTTCGGCGATGGCGTCCGCGCTCCTGGGTTCGAGGCTGACGACGATGGCGGCCCCTACGTTCGGGTGGGCGGCGGTGTGCCCCATCACCCGCCAGTGCTGCGCCTCGTCCTCGCCCATCAGCGCGCGTCCGAACGACGTGTTGACGGGGGTGGCGCCGCGCGCCAGCGCGCCGATTCTGCGGACGATGGGGTTTGAATTGTCCATCCCGCTGACGATGGCGAGATGATTCCGGCCGCCCGGCGGGCCCTGGGGTCTCCTGTAGCCCCAGAAGACGGGCGTCCCCCTTTTCCCCGGCACGCTCAGCCTCTGGCGCTCTTGATGTTGTGGACGTGAACATGGGCGCCTTTGGGGATGTTCCGCGTGGCGGAGCCGATGACCTCGCCGTATTTCCGCACTTTCGCGTTGGCGGGTATTTTTTTCAGCGCGATCTTATGCCCGAAGGGAACGGCTTCCGCCGCCCGGATCGTCCAGGTTTCCTCGCCGCCTTCGATTTCCACGCCGCGCCCGGGCGCGACGTCCGCGAGCGCCGTGGCCACGTTGTCCTTCGGGTGCATCGCCAGCGCGCGGCTTACCGGGGCGGCCTCCTCGCTCATTCCGCCCCGCCGCTCTCGACGTTTCCGGGCAGCCTGAGCCGCAGCCGCTCGACGGGGCGTCCGTTTTTCAGGTGCTCCTCCACGAGTTCGGGAACGTCCTCCACCTTGACGCCCGTGTACCAGACGCCCTCTGGATAGACGACCAGCGTCGGGCCCATCGTGCAGGGACCCAGGCAGGTGGCGCCCGCCATGGCGGTATCGGCCGAGAGGTCGCCGGAGCCGATCGCCTCCGTGATGGCCTGCGCGACTTCGATGCTGCCCTTGCTCTGGCAGCAGCCCATCGGGTGAGTCGGCGGACGCTGGTTGATGCAGACGAAAACGTGCCTTTTGATGTGTTCCACGGCTCACCCTCTTTTCGGACGCGGGACGCTCTCTCACGGGGTTTTCGCGGGCAAGGCGCGCCCGCCTGCCCGACGCCGCCTCTCGATGACTTTGACGAAGGGGGATGATACGCTCCACCCGCCGGAAGTCAAGCGATTCGCCTCCTCCTCGCCGGTTCGGGAAAAATTCAGGGCGATATGGCCGGACAGTTCACGAAAGACGCCAAGCCTCTCGTCTCCCGAACGAGGGGCGGCCCAACCTGCCTTTTTCTGCCGGACGCCGCGGCCCCCGCCGTGAGCGCGCAGGCCTGGTTTCCCGTCGGCAGCCTCACGGAAACGGACGCGCTGGAGGGCGTCTCCCACTTCCTGGAGCACATGATATTCAAGGGTTCGCGGAATCTGGGAGTCGGGGAGCTCGCGTCGCTGGCGGAGTCCTCCGGCGGAGACGTCAACGCCTACACGGCGAGCGAATCCACCCATTACGATCTGATATCGACGCCGGATGCGTTTGAAGCGTGCCTGGAGGCCCTCCTCGACGCGCTTTGGCGGCCGCGGTTCGACGAGAGCGAAATTCGCCGGGAAAGACGGGTGATTCTCTCCGAGATCAATCGCGCATACGAGCAGCCGGACCAGCAGCTTCAGCATCACCTCCATCGGGAAGCCTACGGCCGCGGGCACCCTTTCGGGCGTCCCGTCCTGGGCACGCGGCGGACGGTGAAGGGCCTGGGCGCGCGGGAGCTGAGGAAATATCACGAGAAATTCTATTCCCCCTCGTCCGCCGTCCTGGTGTTCGCCGGAGCGTTCGACCTCCGGAGAATCAAATCCGTTCTGGGAAAAGAGCGAAAAGCCTGGCTCGCCCGATGGCCGGCCCCCCGGCGCGGGAAGAAGAGGGTTCCCGCGCCTGCGCCTCCGCGGGCGGGGCCGCGCGTCGTCGTGCGGCGGGGCCGCGCGGGGGTGGCGCATCTGGACCTCGCGTTCGGGATTCCTTCCCTGACCCACCGGGACGCTCCCGCGCTGGAGGCGCTCGCCATGGTTCTCGGGGCGGGCGCGAGCTCCCGCCTGTATGAGCGTTTGCGCATGGGCGAGCCGCTGATGTTCGACGTTTCCGCGGAAGCCTGCCTCTCCGGCGGACCGGGGCTGTTCTTCATAGGCGGATGCGCGGCGCCGGAAAACGTGGAGAAGGCCGTCGAGGGAATCCTCCGCGAGGCGAGGCGAATCATCCGGGACGCGCCGGCGACCCCGGAGGAACTGGAAAAGATGCGCATGAATTATCGGGCGGGCATGGAGTTCCGGCGCGAGAGCATGAGGGGGCGCGCCCGCGCGGCGGGCTACTCCGAGCTGATCGCCGGGGACGCCGGCTTCTATCTCGAATACATGAAAAGGGTGATGGCGGCGGGGGCGAGCGACCTCTCGGACGCGGCGCGGCGGTATTTGAAGCCCTCGCGGCTGACCGCGGGCGCGTTCTTCCCCAAGGGAGAGGGAGCGGGCGTCGGCGCGGGGAGGATTCGCGCGGCGATACGGGAGGGCCTCGGAAATGGCGCGCGGGGAAAGGCCGGCGGCGCGCGCCGAAGCCGGAGCGAGGCGGAAAATCCCGCGCTCCCCGCCGGCTCCGCCTCGAAAGCCGTCGGCTCTTGGAAAAATCCGGCGGTGGCGAAGGAGGGGAGCAGGCCGGTGCGGAGGAAGCTTCCGGGCGGCGGACGGCTGATCATGCTGCCCGGAGGCGGCCCCGCCGTCTTCTCGCTGCGCGCCGTATTCCCGGGCGGTCAAAGAAGCGAAACCGCCCGCCGGAGCGGACTGCACGCCCTGATGGCCTCCGCGGCTCCCCTGGCGACCGGGAGCAGCCCGTCGCGCGTCCACGCGAAGGAGGTCGAGGGCCTGGGCGCCGTCATTGACGGATTTGCGGGAAAAAATACTTTCGGGCTGACGGCCGCGGGCCTCGGCGCGGCGCTGCCCGAGGTGGCGGAGAAGTTCGTGGAGGTCCTGACCGATCCCGCTTTCGACGAGGAAGACGTCGAATTCGTCAAGGCGGAGATCGAGGCGGAGCGGGAGAGCGAATTCGACGATCCGGGACGATACTGCCGGCTCATGGGGCATCGGCTTTTATACGGAAGCCATCCGCTGGGCCGCCATCCGCTTGGAACCCCCGGGACGATGGCCGCCCTGAACCGGCGCGTCCTGAGGCGCGAATGGCGCGGGAGGGCGTCCCCCCCGAGCCTCATCGTCGCGGCGGCCGGCAATTTCGACGCCGATCGTCTGGCGGAGCGGCTCTCGAAAATGCTCGCTCCCTGGGCGAGAGGCGCTCCGCGGGAAGCCCCGCTCCTCCAGCCGGCCCCGCCCCGAAGTTTCGCGAGGAGGCGCCTTCGCTCCTACGCGATCGAGGGCGCGTCGCAGGGCCATATTCACATGTCCTTTCTGGGGGCGACCTTTCGCGAACCCGCGAGGCGCGCGCTCGCCGTCGTCGCGGCGATCCTGGGAAGCCAGGGGGGCGGGCTCTTCTGGGAGTTGCGGGAAAGGCGCGGTCTCGCCTACGACGTGAGCGTCTCCTCCCAGGAATCTCTCGACCCGGGGGCGATCTCGATTTACGCGGCCACGCTTCCGGGCGAGGAAAGACTGGCGGTCGAGCTGATTCGCCGGGAAATCGCCCGCCTGAGCCGAAAGGGGCCGGGCGAGGAGGAGCTGCGCCGGGCGAAGTCGTATATCATCGGCGGGATGTCCCGCGCGCATCAGCGAGCCTCCGCGAGAGCGTCCGATCTGGCGTTCGGACTCGCCTACGGCCTGCGGTGGGAAACGCTCGGGGAGGCATCGGGGCGAATCGAGCGGGTGAGCGGGGGCGCCGTCAAAAGAGCCGCGCGCCGCTTCATGAGCCCGGAGAAGGAATGCCTCGTGACGGTATCGGATGGCTCCGCGAAATAGCCCGGCTCTCTAGCGGTCGGCTCGCTGAATCTCGAGCAGGTCCTTTTGCAGCTCTCGCAGCCTCTCGCGCAGCTGCTCCATTTCCTGGATGATTTTTTCTTCTTTCCGGGATTTGCGCAGCATTCGCTCAAGACGCCTGCGCTCCTGCGCCAGCCTGCGCCTTCTGGAAGCGCGCCTCGCCCGCCTTTCCTCCTGCTTTACCTCATGAATGCGCTGGCGCAGCGCCTCGGGGTCCAAGAGCGCGCCGGGCGTCAGGGACGCCTCCCGCGGGCCTTCGCCGCGCGCGGTTCTCCCGCCGGTTCCCCGGGCCTCTCCGGGATTGAGGTCTTCTTCTTTCGGAGAATGCCCCCTGGACGGAAAGCGATCCTGAAAAGGCGCGCTCTTCGCTCGCGCCGCATTCCGGGGAGGACGCTTTCTGGATGGAAGCGGCTCCTGAAAGCGGCGCGCGGCGGCGGGCCTTGCGGCGGCTTTCGCTTCGCTCGCGCCCGGCTTCTCCGCGCTCTCGCGCTGGTATTTCGATATGGATACCAGCGTATCCGAAACGGTTTTTTTGGTGTTCTCCCAGATGTTTTTCGCCGCGGCGCCGGCTCCGCCGCACCCGGCGGCCAAGAGGAGCAGCGACGCGGCGGGCGCGAGAAGAAGCCTTCCCGGAGGGGAAAAATCAGTTCGCGGCTCGCCAGTATTCTTTTCTCTCATCTTGCGCGTCCATGTCCGATAGGCGGCGGGATGCCTCCTCCACCAGGGGAACGAGGCTTTTGGGGTCCATGCCGCTCACGGCGACGCCGTTGAACCGGCGGCACAGATTCGCCAGACGAATGTCGTCCGTCTTGTCCATTTTGTTGAAAACGCGAACGAGGGGCGTGTCCCGCAGCCCGATCTCGCCCAGGGTCTTCTCCACCGAAGCGAGGTTTTCCTCGCAATGCGGGGATGCGGCGTCAATCACGTGAAGAAGGAGGTCCGCCTCGCTCAATTCCTCCAGCGTGGAGCGAAACGCCCCGATCAGCTCCTGCGGGAGGTCGTGAATGAAGCCGACGGTGTCCGTGATGACGACTTCGCGCTCGCGGGGGAGCCTGAGCCTTCGGCTCGACGTGTCCAGGGTGGCGAAAAGGCGATCCTCGGCCAAGACCTCGCTGTTCGTCAGGGCGTTCAGCAGGGTGGACTTGCCCGCGTTGGCGTAGCCCACGAGGGAGAGAACCGGCACTTCCCGGCGGCGGCGGAGCTGGCGGCCCCGGGCGCGCTTCCTCCGGAGGCTTTCGAGCTCCTTCTCCACCCTGCGGATGCGCTCGAACGCGCGGCGGCGGTGAATCTCCAGTTTCGTCTCGCCGGGCCCCCTGCCGCCGATTCCGCCGGCGAGCCTGCTCAGCGCCGTGTGCCGCGACGAGATGCGCGGCAGCGCGTAGCGCAGCAGGGCGAGTTCCACCTGAAGCTTGCCGACGCGGCTTTTGGCCCTCTGGGCGAAGATGTCGAGAATGATTTGCGTCCGATCCAGAATTTTCAGATCGGTGAATTCCGATAAATTCTTGATTTGCGAGGGCGTCAGCTCGCTGGAGAAGAAAAGCGCCTCCGCGCCTACTCGCATGGAGTTCATCAGGACGTCCGCCAGACGGCCTCTGCCGATGACGAAGCGCGGGTCCGGCCTTTTGCGGCGCTGGAGAATCCTTCCGCAGGGAATGAAGCCCGCCTCGCGCGTGAGGAGGGAGAGTTCCTCGAGCTCGGTCTCGGCCGGGCGGTTCGCCGCCCGCCCGGCGTCCAGATGCACCAGCAGGGCGCGCTCTCCCTCTTCGAGCTGGATCGACGCCCGCTGAACGCGGGCGAATTCATCCTCGAGGGAATCGACGAGGGCTTCGATGTCGATGCGGCCCGACTCCAGGTTCGGGAAGGAGCGGATTTCCCAGGGCGCCCGATTCTCCGCGAACGAGGAGCCGCCGTCCGGCTCGCCTTCATCGGGAAGCCCGGGCGTGATGTGGGCGAAGTGGAAGCGGCCCGCGCCGCCGTCTTCCGCCACCTCGATGGCGCCCATGGCGTCGAGGCGGAGGAGGGCCATGTCCGTCAGGTCTTCCTGGGAGAGCGGGGCGGCGCCCAGGTGGGTGTGGACGCACCGGAGACCCCTGAGCCTCGCCATGCCGGCGCGCGCGCGGCCCAGCTCCGGTATCTCGATCCGCCTCGCGTCGCCGACGATCACGTAGCGCACCGCGCCGGGCCGGTCGATGAGCAGCCCGATCTGCCGCGAGATTTCATGCGACAAAAGCGCGAGCTCGCGCCCGAGCTCCAGGTGAATGAATTGGCCGGGGGGTATCTTGCGGCGGTAAAGCCTTTCCAGCGCCTTGATTTGTTTGGGCTTCAGCCCGGTGAGCCGACCATGAAGTCTGGCGATGGCGAGGCGCTCCCCAAGGGAAACGGGCGATACGGCGGCGGCGCCCAAGGCGGCTTCCGGCCCAAAGATACGCCAGGTTCGGCGGCGGCGCAAGATGATTGACACCCCCCGCGGCGTTTCAATAGACTCTACGCCCCCTGAAGGCCGCATTCATCCGCTTCTCGAGGCATGGGCCATGGTGAACGAGCGCGACCCGAGGCTTCTGCGCGTGGAGGACATGGTGCGCCGGCTTTTGAGGCACAAGGCCGACGCGAACCTCTCCAACGCGCTGGAGAAAATGCACGCGGCCGAGGTGGCGCAGATTTTTCAGCACTTCCTGCCCGAAGAGCGCCAGGAGGCGTTCTCGCTGGTCCGGAGCCGGGAGCACCGCGCCTCCATTCTCACGGAATCGGACTCCCACATCGTGCGGGAGCTCCTGGAGCCGGAGACGAACGAGGACGTGATTCCGCTTCTCAAGGAACTGGACAGCGACGACGCCCGATACATTCTCGAAACCCTGCCGGAGGAGCGCTCCCGGGAGATCGTGGCCCTGCTCGACGCGCCGGAGACCGAAGCCATCCAGGACATGATGGCGTATCTGCCGGAAACCGCGGGCGCCATCATGACGGATTCCTACGTGGCGCTTCACGAGGAGCTCACGGTGGACGAGGCCATCTCCCGGGTGCGCAAGGCCGGCGAGGTGGACTACATCTTCTACGTCTACGTCATCGACTCGAACGACTGCCTGAGAGGGGTGATCAGCCTGCGGCAGCTGTTGCTGGCGGACCCCTCCAAGCCCCTGTCCGAAGTCATGATCACCAACGTCTGGAGCGAGAACGTCCACGCCGACCAGGAGCACGTCGCGCGCGTCGTCTCGCGCTACAACATCCTGGCCATCCCCATCGTCGATGACGACAACGCGCTGGTCGGAATCGTCACGGTGGACGACGTGCTCGACGTTCTGAGAGAGGAGGCGACCGAGGACATCCTGAAGATGGCGGGGACGCACTCCTATCAGGACGAGGTGACGGCCCTTTCCGTCAGGCGCCTCGCGTGGGTGCGCCTGCCTTGGCTGTTCTTCAGCTGGCTGGGGGGCATTCTGGCCGCCCAGCTGATTCATCAGTATTCCGAGGAGCTGAGCAGGGTGGTGGCTCTCGCCGCGTTCATGCCGGTGATCATCGGCATGGCGGGCAACGTGGGCACCCAGAGCGCCACCATCGTCGTCCGCGGTCTGGCGACCGGACGCATCGACCCCAAGTCGTGGATTCGCGTCATCCTGAAGGAGGTGGCCGTCGGCGCGCTTCTGGGCGTCTGCTACGGCGTGCTTCTGGGGCTGCTGGCGGCGTATCAGTTTTCCTCGGTCGCCTGGCTGGGCTTCGTCGTGGGGCTCGCTATCTGCGTGACGATGGCGTTCTCCGCCCTGCTCGCGTCGTTTCTGCCGCTCGTGCTTCACCGGTTTCGGGTGGACCCGGCCGTGGCGACGGGGCCCTTCGTCACAACGGGCGTCGACGTGCTGGGGCTCTTGATCTATCTGAACATCGCCCGGCTGTTTCTCTTCGCGTGATCAGCGGCGGGTTCAGTCGGTTTGCCTCTTTCCATCGACTTCCGCGTAAGGTATGCCGAAACCGACCAGATGGGCGTGGTGCATCATTCGGTCTATTATGTATGGTTCGAGCAGCTCAGGACGGCGTATTTCCGCCGCATGGGATTTCCCTACGGGCGACTGGAGGAGCGGGGCGTCTATTTTCCGGTGGTGGAGAGCCGCTGCCGCCACAGGGAGGGCGCCCGGTATGACGGGAGAGTGAAGGTCACCGGCTGGCTGAGGGAGCCCGAGGGCGTCCGCGTGCGGATCGACTATCGCGTGGAGCAGGAGGAGCGCGTTCTGGCGGAAGGATATACGCTTCACGCGAGAACCGACGCGCGGGGGAAGCCGGCGCGCATTCCGCCCGGGATTCTCGAAAAACTGAGGGAGGAGGCCGCGCCCGCGGCGGAGGGGCCGCGCCTGTAAAGGGCGGCGATCTTCCCGAAGCGGGCGAAGCGCCCGCTCAGGCGTCGCGGAGAGGCATACCAGAGCACCCGTGAGGAAATCCATGCTCGGCGAATACAATCCATCGAACTACGAGGAAAAGTGGCAGGAGGTCTGGGCGGAGGAGAAGATATTCGAGACCCCCGATCATCCCGGGGAGAAGCCCGCCTATTATTCCCTGATGATGTTCCCCTACCCCTCCGGCGATCTGCACATGGGCCACGCCTGCAACTACACGATGGGCGACGCCATCAGCCGCTACCGGAAGATGCGCGGCTTCGAGGTGCTGCACCCGATGGGCTGGGACGCCCTGGGGCTGCCGGCGGAGAACGCCGCCATCAACGCCGGCGCGCATCCCGCCAGCTGGACGAAGAAGAACATCGACAACATGAGGCGGCAGCTGCGCATGGCGGGCCTCGCCTACGACTGGCCGCGCGAGATTTCCACAGCGCATCCGGGCTACTACAAGTGGACGCAGTGGATTTTCCTCAAAATGCTCGAAAGGGGCCTGGCCTACAAGCGCGAGGCCCTCGTCAACTGGGACCCGGTGGACGGCACGGTGCTGGCGAACGAGCAGATCCACGACGGCGTCGCCTGGCGAAGCGGCGCCAGGGTGGAAAAGCGCTGGCTCAGCCAGTGGTTCCTGAAGATCACCGACTACGCGCAGCGCCTGCTCGACGATCTGGACGGCCTCGTCGGCTGGCCCGAGCACGTCAAGCAGCAGCAGAGGAACTGGCTGGGGCGCAGCGAGGGGGCGCGCATCGATTTCGCGCTCGAGGCGACCGGCGAGACGCTCTCGGTCTTCACCACGCGGCCGGATACGGTCTACGGCGTCACCTTCATGGTCTGCGCGCCCGAGCATCCCCTGATCGACCGGCTGCTGGAGGGCAATCCCCGGGCGGACGCCGTCCGCGAGGCCGTGGAGGCCATGCGGGCCCGAAGCGCCGCCGAGCGGATGAGCGAGGAGAGCGAAAAGACGGGCGTTCACACCGGCCATTTCATCGTCAACCCGGTCAACGGCGAGCGGGTCCCCCTGCTCGTGGCCGACTACGCGCTGATGGAATACGGCACGGGCATCGTCATGGGCGTGCCCGCGCACGATCAGCGCGATCTTCTCTTCGCGCGAAAATACGGCATCCCCGTCAAGGTGGTGATTCAGCGTCCCGAGGGAGGGCTGGACGGCGCCTCGATGGAGCAGGCGTACGTGGAAGACGGCGTGATGGAGAATTCCGGGCCCTTCGACGGACAGCCGAACCGCGAGGCGTATCCCCGGATGATCGACTACTTCGCGGAGAAGGGCTTCGGCGACAGGACGGTCAACTGGCGTCTGCGGGACTGGCTCATCTCGCGCCAGCGGTATTGGGGGGTGCCCATACCGGTCATCTACGAGGAGGACGGAAGCATCACCCCGGCGCCCGACGAGCATCTGCCCGTCATGCACCCGCGCGACGTCGAATTCACGGGCCGGGGGGGAAATCCCCTGAGCCAGAGCGCCGACTTCGTGAACGTCGTCAGCCCGAGGACGGGCAGGCCCGCCCGCCGCGAGACCGACACGATGGACACGTTTGTGGATTCGTCCTGGTATTATCTGCGATACGTCAGCCCCCGTGACGATTCCGCCGCGTTTCAATCGGAAAACGTGAACCGCTGGCTGCCGGTGACCCAGTATATCGGGGGAGCGGAGCACGCGGTGATGCACCTGCTCTACTCCCGCTTCTTTACGAAGGCGCTTTACGACATGGGCCTCGTCTCCTTCGAGGAGCCGTTCGAGAACCTCTTCACCCAGGGGATGGTGTGCCGGATGGCCTATTACGTGGCCGAGGCGCGCGGCCGCGTCTGGGTGCCCTACCAGGACGTGGACGAGGAATCCCTGCTCGTCTCGGCGGACGGCCCCAGCGGGAGCGGCTACCGCGCCGGCCAGAAGGTGGCCGCCGAGATGGCCTCGATGAGCAAGTCGAAGATGAACGGGGTCTCCATCGAGGAATGCACCGGGAAATACGGAGCCGACGCGGGCCGGCTCTATACGCTGTTCATCGGCCCTCCCGAACGCTCCAAGGAGTGGCGCGACGACGGGCTCATCGGCGTCCACCGGTTCCTGCAGAGGCTCTGGACGACGGTTTCGGAGCGGCTCGAAAGTTGGCGGGCTTCGGAGCGCTATGCCGGAGACGGAGGCGGGCTGTCCGATTCGGGAAGAAGGCTCAGACGCGACGCCCACGCGACCCTGAAGGCGGTGGCGGAAGTCTATGAGAACACCTTTTCCTTCAACACGGCGGTGGCCCGCGTCATGGAGCTGGCGACTTCGCTGCGCGCGGAAGCCGCCGCCGAAAGCGCGGTTCAGCGCGAGGCGGCCGAGATTCTGCTTTGCTGCATGGCGCCGATGGCCCCGCACGTGGCGGAGGAGCTCTGGGCGGCGCTGGGCGCGGGGAGGGCGAGCCTCTTCCGGGAGGCGTGGCCCGAGGTGGACGAGGCGGCCATCGCCGCCGAGGAGAAGGAATTCGCCGTCCAGGTGAACGGAAAGACGAGGCGCGCCTTCATGGCGCTGCCGGACGCGCCGGAGGATGAGCTCAAGGAAAAGGCGGAAGCGGCCGCCGCGGCGTACGTGAGCGGCAAGGAGATAGTGAGGCACATCGTCGTGCCGGGCCGTCTGGTGAACATCATCGTGAAGGGATAAGATGCCCCCGGCGCCGCTTGCGGGGAGCGCTTCGGGCCGCGCGGGGCGGCATGAGCGGATGGAAGCGGGCATTCCGGAAGCGAACCATCGGGCGAAAATGGTTCCGGGTTTTTTGAGGCAAAGCCGTTCAGGGAGGAAATGACAGATGGCCGAGCGACCAACGGAAATGGACGAGTTTTTGCAGGAGCCGCGCATGGCGCGAATCGCCACCACGAACGCGGACGGCTCGCCGCACGTCGTGCCGCTTTTGTATCTGTTCAATCCCGAGGACGCGAGCTTTTTCATCAGCACGGGAGACGATTCCGTTTCGGTGAGGAATCTGAGGCGCAATCCGGCGTTTTCCATCTGCGTCGATGACGACGAGGCTCCGTTCCGCGCCGTCGTCGTCGAGGGGAAGGCGCGCATTTCCGAGGTGATGGGAACGGATCACGAGGGATTGAAAAGCGTAGTGGATCACTTCTTCGGGCCGGACATGTGGGCGAATTACGTCAACACGCCCATCGCGCAGAAGACGCGCGTGCGGGTCACGATGACGCCCAACAAATGGAAGTGGTGGGACTACCGCCGGAAATCCATGGGTTCGGTGAAGGTGGGCTGAGCTCTCAGCCGATCTTCAGGCTCGAAAAGGCCCCGGAGGCGATTCTCCGGGGCTTTTTTCGCCGGGGAAGCGCGCGTGTCCGCCGCGACCGGGCTTGCGCCTTTCGTTCCCGCCCGTCCTCCCGCAGCCGCTCTTTCTCACGGGCGCCGGCGGTTCCCCAAAAGAGTTTCCGGCTGGCGCCTGAAATCAGGACGGAAGTTCCCGGCGGTTCCGCGCCTCACCGCCTTTCGGCGCGCTCGCCTCTGGCCTGCTCGATCATGCGGGCGAGCTGGCGCGGCGTGAGCGCGCCGGGGAAGAGCCGCTCTCCCACGATGAAGGCGGGCGTGCCGCGTATGCCCAGGGAGCGCGCCAGCGCGCGGTTCCTCTCGATGAGCGCCTGAATCTGCGGCGACTGCATGTCTTGCTTCAGACGGGCGGTGTCCAGCCCCAGGGAGGCGGCGAGCTTCATGACGCTCTTCTCGTCATAAGAGATTCTGGCCGCCATGAGCGCCCTGTGAAACGCGAGATACCTCCCCTGCGCCCGAGAGGCGAGCGCCGCCCTGGCCGCCAGGACGGAGTTCGGGCCGAGGATGGGAAATTCCTTATAGACGACGCGGATTCCCTTGTCCTTTGCGAGGGCTTCCTCCACGGCGGGCGCCGCCCGCTTGCAGAAGCCGCATCGGTAGTCGAAGAACTCCACAATCGTCACGTCGCCCTCGGGGTTTCCGCCGACGGGGTCTTCGGAATCCGCGTAGATTCGCCGCCGGTTTTTCCGGATGGAGGACTGGGCCGCCGCCTCGCGCTCCGCTTCCCGCTTGGCCTCGAGCGCCTGCATGGCTTCCACAAGCACTTCGGGGTTCCTGATGAGGTATTCCCTGACGATTTTTTCGATTCGTTTTCTATCCGCGCCCTGCGCGATGCGGACGGGGGCGGCTTTCGGTTTGGGAGCATGGAGGGAGGAGGGGATTCCGGCGCTTTCGCTTTTCCGGCCGTCGGCGGATGGAGGCGCGAAGGCGCTCGTGAATATCGCCGCGGCGAGGAGCAGGGCGCGCGCGGAGAGCGTCTTTTTCGACATGCGAGTTGCCCTTTGATGGCTGTGAGGCGACCGTCGGCGCGGAAGCCGACCCGCGCGAGCCGGCCGCGCGCGGCCATGTTATGATGCCGCGCGGCTTTGAGGCAAACGAACTTTTCCTGCGCTCGATTCGATCCGGGAGGGGAGATATGGGCTGTCACGTCGCGCGGCTGGGCCACGTCGGAATCCACGTGAGCGACGTGGAGCGCTCCGTCCGGTTCTATCGGGAGGTCGTGGGTCTGAAACTGACGGGAAAATGGGGGCCGCCCGATTTTTATCGCCCGATCTGCTTCATGCGCTGCGGGGAGAAGCACCACAATCTGGTGCTGTTCGAGCTGGCCGAGGACGCCGTGAAGGCGGGGCTGACGACTTCGGATTCGGAGCATCGCTCGGACGTGGGCCTCCACCATCTGGCTTTCGAGGTGGACGGGCGAGAGGACTGGCTGCGCACCCAGGAGCACGTGAAGTCCTGCGGGGTGGAGTTCGTCTCCGGCCCCTACGTGCACGCCCATGAGGGACTCGACGAGAACGGGTTTGTGGGCGGAAGCGGAAGCCATGCGTTCTATTTTCTCGACCCGGACGGGAACCGGGTGGAAATCTATTGCTGGATGATGCGCGTGACGAAGCCGAGCGTCTCCGCTCCGACCCCCGATCTGTAAGGGAGGCTTTTCGCGCGATGAGCCAAGGCGGAGAGCGCGTCCTCAGCGCGGACGCCCTGCGCGACCTGATGGAGCGCATTCTTGCGGCCGCGGGCTGCGCCCACGAGCAGTGCATGACGACCGCCGACGTTCTGGTGGAAGCCGACCTCCGGGGATACGCCACCCACGGGCTGATTCGCCTGCCGAACATGGTCCGGAGAATCCGGAGCGGGATGATCAACGCCCGCGCCGCACCCCGCGTCGTGAGCGAGCGGGCGGGCAGCGCGCTGGTGGAGGGGGATCGCGCCATGGGCCCCGTGGGCGCGACCTATGGAGCGAGCCTGGCGGCGCGAAAGGCGGAAAAAGCCGGCTCGTGCGCCGTGGGCGTCGTGAACAGCGATCATATCTGCATGACGGGCTATTACGCGGAGCGCATCGCCCGAGCCGGCTGCGTGGGAATCGTCGCCGGCGTCACGCAGCCGCTCGTCCATCCGCTCGGGGGAACCGAGCGGCTTCTGGGGACGAACCCTTTTTCGATCGCCGCGCCCAGGGACGCGGACGAGCCGGTGCTTCTCGATTTCGCGACGAGCGCGATTTCCTTCGGAAGCATCCTGAAGGCGGGCGTGACGGGAGAGCCGATTCCCGAGGGCGCGGCGGTGGGGCCCGACGGCGCGCCGACGAGAGACGCCAGGGCGGCCGCCGACGGCGCGATTGCGCCCTTCGGGGGGCACAAGGGCTACGGCCTCTGCCTGTTGATCGGGCTTCTGGCGGGGCCTTTGCTGGGCGCCAAGGTCGGCAGGCCGCTCTCCCAATCCGTGCGGGACGGACGCTACGACAAGGGGGACTTGTTCATCGCCATCGACCCCGCCGCCTTCGGGGAGCCGAAGGCGTTCCGGGAGATGGTGGAGGCCCATATCGTAGAGGTCAAGGGCGCGCGCAGGGCTTCCGGCGTGGAGGAAATCCGCACGCCGGGGGAGCGGAGCTTCCGGGAGAAGGGAAGAAGGCTGCGCGAGGGCGTCCCGGTCGATGCGGGCGTCTGGGAGCGGGTGGCGGAAGTGGCGGACGAGCTGAAGGTGCCCATGTATTCATGACGGCCGGGGACGAGCCGCGCCGCTTCGGTCGTCCCGCCCGCCCCTTGTTCCCCGCGGGGGAGGAAGCCCGCGGGCCTCGCCGCGGTTCGCGCGCCTACGCCCTGTCCCGGGGCGGCTCATAGACGAAGAGGCAGGCGAAGACGCAGCCCAGCAGGCCGATCGATATTCCGACGAAGGGAATCACGTAGCTTCCCGTCCAGTCGAAGATGAAGCCCGTCAGCGGGGGGCCGATGAAGCCCCCCAGCCCGAAGAAAATCTCCAGCAGCCCGATGGTGGCCCCGAACGAGGGGCCCTTGAAGGCGTCCGCGGACATGGAGGAGTGGCACACGCTCATCCCTCCCAGACCGATTCCATAGACGAGGACGAAGAGCCAGCCCATCAGGATTCTGGTCGAGAGGTGGGGAATGAGCAGGAGAATCGCTATCCCGCAGACCGTGATGAAGGAGGAAAGCGCCTGGGCGCGCTGCCTGCCGATGAAGTCGCTCAGCCAGCCCACCAGGAACGTGCCCGTCATCCGAATCGCCCCCAGCATCCCGAAAAGGAAGGCCGCCGTGGCCGTGTCGTATTCGGCATCGACAAGATACAGCTGGAGCTGGCTCAGCACCGAGTTGTTGTTCAGGCCGATGAAGAAGACGACGAAGAGAAGCGTCCAGAAGTTTTTCTCCCCGCATACCTGGCGAAACACCTCTCCCAGAGGCGGAGAGGAGGACGGGGAGGCGGGCGCCTGGGCCGGCTCGCCGGCAGGCCGGGGCGCCCCGTCGATGTGCTGGCCCACCTCCTCGGGGCCGCGTCTCAGCACCAGCGCCATGAGGGGAACGGCGACGAGGAGGATGGTCGAGCCGAAGACGAGATACGTCAGCCGCCAGCCCCTTGCGGAGATGAACCATTCGATGAGCGGTATGAATATCAGAATGCCCGTTCCGCTGCCGGAGAGCGCCAGCCCCGTGGCGAAGCCCCGCTTCTTCTGAAACCATCGGGGCATGAGCGCGCTGTGGAGGGCGAAGCCGCTCAGCGCCATGCCGACGCCCACGAACAGGCAGGGGACGAGATAGACGTGCCAGAGCTCCTCGATGAAATATCCCATGGCGACGCCCGCGCCCACGAGCACCGAGCCCCAGGGCATGACCGCGCGCGCCCCTTTTTTGTCGAACAGGCTCCCCATGAGGGGGCTGAACGCCGCGTAGCTGCCCAGCATGAGGGCGTAGGCCCCGCCCAGGGCGCCGCGCCCCCAGCCGAATTCCTGGATCAGGGGAACCTGGAAGATGGAGAAGGAGAAGCGCGCCGTCTGGTGAAGCGCCATCGTGATGAAGGAGGCGCCGACGATGAGCCAGCCGTAGTAAATCCAGGGCCGGGCGGGTTCTCTCCGGCTCATGGCGCGGGCGCCTGCTTCCCGGCGCCGTAGAGGAGGAGGCAGGCGAGGAGGGCGACCGCCTGGAAGGCGATGACGATGCTGAAGGGCAGGAGATAGCTGCCCGTCCAGTCGAACATGAAGCCCGCCATCGGGGGGCCGATGAAGCCCCCGAGGCCGAAGAAGATTTCCAGCAGTCCCATGATGACGGCGAGCGAGCGGGCGCCGTAGGCGTCCGCGCACATCGCCGCGTGGCACGTGGACATGCCGCCGACGCCGAAGCCGTATATGGCGGCGAACGCGAAGGCGAGGACGGCGCTTTCGCCCGCGTGGGGAACGAGGAGCAGGACGCCGACGCCGACGCCCGACAGAAGAACCGAGACGGCCTGGGCGCGCTTTCGCCCCATGCGGTCGCTCGCCCAGCCCATGCCCACGCTGCCGAGAATCCGGATGGCGCCCGTGAGGCCGAAGATGAAGGCGCCGAACGCGGTGCTGAATTTCGCGTCCACGAAGAAGAGCTGCAGCTGGCTCCAGATGGAGTTGTTGTTGAGGCCGATGACGAAGACGATGATCACCAGCGCCCAGAAGTTCCTCTCCGCCCGCACCCGCCGGAACACCTCCCCCACGCTCTGGGGGCGGGAGGCGCGCGGCCCGGCGGCTTCCGGCGCAGGCGCGCCGTCCACGCTCTGGCCGACGTCGGCGGGATGGTTTCTGAGCAGGAGGATTTTGAGCGGCAGGATGACGAGCAGTATCGAGCCGCCGAGGATGAGGTAGGCGGCGCGCCAGCCGAAGAGGGCGATGAGCCTCTCGACGGCGGGCATCAGGATGAACGAGCCGATGCCGATGCCCGCGATGGCGACCCCCGTCGCCAGCCCCCGGTTCTTCAGGAACCATCGGGGCATGAGCGCGCTGTGCGTCACGAAGCCGCTTATCGTGAGACCGATTCCGGGCAGGACGCCCATGAAAAGATACACGTGCCAGAGAGAGGAGGCGAAGGAGCCGAGAGCCAGCCCCCCGCCGATGAAGACCGAACCCCAGGGGAGGAGCGCCCGCGGGCCTTTTTTCTCCAGCATGGCGCCCGCCTTCGGGCTGCAGACGGCGTAGAGTCCCATGCTCAGGGCGAACGCGCCGCTCAGGGCGCCCCGGCTCCAGCCGAATTCCTCGATGAGCGGAACCTGGAAGAGGGCGAACGAGAAGCTGGCCGACATGTGGAACGCCATGGTGGTGAACGAGAGGCCGACGATCACCCATCCATAGTAGAAGCCGCTCCTGGGTCGGGATTTGACGGGGCGGGCGGAGCCGGAGGAGTCGCTCAAGAATTCGCCTTTCCCTTCTTTTTTTCTCAGGCGCGGGTATAATGGGGCCACTCTAATGGGTTTTCGTTCGTTCAGGAAGCGCCGCGGGGATTCTTGAGGTGGACGCCGCCGGGTTCATTCAGCAGCTGACGGACGTGGTGGGGGAGGAATTCATCCACACCGATCCGGTCGCGCGCCGGACGTATGACTGCGACGGCCTCACGATTTACAAGGGCGCGCCCTCGGCCGTCGTCCTTCCCGACAGCGCCGAGGAGGTGCGCCGGATCGTCGAGATCTGCCGGGAGCATCAGGTCCCGCTCATCGCCAGGGGGGCGGGCACGGGCCTCTCCGGGGGCGCGACGCCCAAGCCGGGCGGCGCGCTCATCGTCTTCACGCGGATGAGCAGGATTCTGGAGATCGACTATGAAAACCGCCTCGCCCGGGTGCAGCCCGGCGTCGTCAACCTCGACCTCTCACGGGAGACCCTGCCGCGCGGCTTTCACTACGCGCCCGACCCCTCGAGCCAGGCGGCCTGCACCATCGGCGGCAACGCGGCGGAAAACTCGGGCGGAGCGCACTGCCTCAAATACGGGATGACGACGAACCACGTCATGGAGATGAGCGTCGTCCTCCCCACGGGCGAGGTCGCGCGCCTGGGCGCGGACGGGGAGGAGGCGCCGGGCTACGACCTGCGCGGCTTCTTCATCGGCTCGGAGGGCACCTTGGCCGTCACCACGGAGATCACCGTGAGGCTCACCCCGAACCCGGAGAGCGCGCGCACCATGCTCGCGTGCTTCTCGAAGATGGGGGATGCGTGCCGCACGGTGAGCGACGTCATCGCTGCGGGCGCCGTGCCCGCCGCGATGGAACTCATGGATCGCTGGACGATAGAGGCCATCGAGGCGGTGGTGCGGGCGGGCTATCCCCGGGACGCCGAGGCCGTCCTGCTCATTGAACTCGACGGCCTGCCGTCCTCGATTCGTCCGCTCGAGACCCTGGTTCGGGAGATCAGCGAGAGGAACGGCTGCTCCTCCTTCCGGGTGGCGCAGACCGAGGAGGAGCGCGAGGGCCTCTGGATGGGCCGGAAGAAGGCGTTCGGCGCCTTCGGGGTGATCGCGCCCGCCTATTACTGCCTGGATGGAACGGTTCCCCGCTCGAAGCTGGCGCAGGCGCTCGAGGAATTCGACGAAATCGCCTCGCGCTACGGCCTGCGCATCACCAACGTGTTTCACGCCGGCGACGGGAGCCTGCACCCCAACGTGCTGTTCGACGATCAGGTTCCCGGAGAGACGGAGCGGGCGATAGAGTGCGGGGCGGAGGTGCTCCGCGCCTGCATCCGGGCGGGGGGCGTGCTGTCGGGCGAGCATGGAATCGGCATCGAGAAAATTCGGGAGATGAAGGATCAGTTCGACGAGGCCACGCTCGGAATCATGGAGCGCGTGAGAGACGCCATCGACGCGGACGGCCTGATGAACCCCGGCAAGCTGATACCCGACGAGGAGAACGTGTTTCCGGTCGCCCTCGGCGGCGCCGTCGCCCGCATGGGCGGGGGGATGACGAAATAGCCATGGCCGCCCTGGCGCTCGATTCGTTCGCCCGCTCCCTGGAAGCGGACGCGGGCGACGCCGCCCTTTTGTCGGACGCGGGCGCGGAGTCGTTCGCGCTGGGGGGCAGGACGCCCTCGGTCGTGGCGCGTCCCGCCGAACGGGAGACCCTCCGCCGCGTTCTCGCGCGCGCGAACGAGGCGGACCTCGCCGTGTTCCCCTGGGGCGGCGGCACAGGCAGGCGCGCGGGGTATGCGCCCGGGCGCTACGACGTGGCGCTCTCCCTGGAGCGCATGTCGAAGCCGGTGGATTTTCTCGAGGACGACCTCACCGCCGTCGTGGAGGCGGGGATGAGCGTCGAGGCCCTCGAGGGGCTCACGCGCCCCGAGGGGCAGACGGCGGGTCTCGACCCCCCGCATCCTGGAGTCTCCACGGTGGGGGGCGCCATTGTCGCGGAGCGCTCGGGCCCCATGCGGGTGCGCTGGGGACGCGCGCGCGACCGCGTCATGCGGATGCGGGTGGCGCTGGCCGACGGCGCCGCGCACACCTACGGCGCGCTGGTGGTGAAGAACGTCACCGGCTACGACATGAACCGGCTTCTCGCCGGAAGCTGGGGGACGCTGGCCGTCGTCACCGAGCTGGCGATCCGCCTCTACAAGGCGCCCGAGCGCGTCGGGGCGAGGGCCGCGGGCTTTCCCTCCGAGAGCGCCGCGTTCAGGGCCGCGAGGGCGCTCATGGCCTCGCCGCTCGCCCCCGTCTGGGTGGAGGCGGTGAACGAGGAGCGCGCCGCCGCGCTGGCCGCGGACGCAGGCGTCGCCTTGCCCGGCCCGGTGAGTCTGGCGGCCTCCTTCGGCGATTTCGAGGAAGGACTGCGGGAGCAACTGGCGAGGTTCGAGGAAATTCTGGCGCGCGAGGGCGGAGGCGAGATTTCGCGCCTCGGGGAGGAGGAGGCCGCGCGCCTGGGCCGCGCCCTGGCGGATCCGCCGGGGGGGGATTTCTCGGGCGCGGAGTCGCTCGCCCTGCGGGCTTCCGGCCGCCTCGATCAGCTGCCCCGCTTCGCCGAGGCGGCGCGGCTCGCCGCCGGGGCGGGAAAATACGCCTGCGCCGTCTCGGCGCACGCGGGAAGCGGCGTGCTGAGGTGCTGGCTCGCGCCCGAGGACGCGGAATCCTCTCCGCTGGAGGCGTGGCGCGCCTTCTCCTCGCATTGCAGGCGGGGGGCGGGCGCGGCGCGCTCGGTTCACCTGCGCATGGACGCCGGGCCGGATTCGGCGCGCGGCGCGATAGCCGTATGGGGGGAGGACGCGCTCGATCCGGCGGCGCTTCGCGTGATGCGGAGCATCAAGCGGGAATATGACCCGAAGGGAACCTTGAGTCCCGGCCGGTTCATGGATCGGATGTAGAAGGGGAGAGCCAGGTGGCGGCGGATCAGAAGGCGGGCCTCGCGCGGGCTTTGCCCGAATACGAAAACCCCTTCGTCGGCCCGGACGCGCCCGACCGGCGGATGATTCAGCGGTGCGTTCACTGCGGATTCTGCGCGACGACCTGCCCGACCTTCGCCCTGCTCGGCAGCGAGATGGATTCCCCCCGGGGGAGAATCTACCTCATGCGCATGGTGGCCGACGGCGAGATGGCGCCGAACGAGACGGTGATGAAGCACCTGGATCGCTGTCTGGACTGCCGCGCCTGCGAGACGTCCTGCCCTTCGGGCGTGCCCTACGGCTCCCTGATCGAGGCGGCGCGCGAGGGGCTGGAGAAAGTCCGGAAGCGCCCCTTGGCCTCGAGGATGCTGAGGAGGTTTCTCTTCCGCTGGCTTCTGCCCAGCCGGGCGCTTCTCAACCTGGCGGGCGCGGCGGCGCGATTGTATCAGACCACGGTTTTGAGAAGCCTGGTGAGGCGCATGGGGCTTCTGCCCAAAAAACTGGCCGCTCTCGAACCCATGATGCCCGAGGCCCCGCCCCTCTCGTCGATGCGGGCGCTTCCCCGGGAAGTCGCGCCCATCGGGGAGGAGAAGGCCCGCGTCGCCTTCTTCGGGGGGTGCGTTCAATCCACCCTGTTCGGCGACGTGAACCGCGCCGCCGCGCGCGCGCTGGCGGCGAACGGGGCGCGGGTCGTTTTTCCCGCCGCGCAGACCTGCTGCGGCGCGCTGCAGGCCCACGCCGGAGACCGGGAGGCGGCGAGAATCCTCGCGCGCGAGAATCTGGACGCCATCGACGCCGGCGAGTTCGACGCGGTCGTCCTGGCCGTCTCCGGCTGCGGCGCCATGCTCCATGAATATCAGGACCTGCTGGCGGACGATCCGCGCTATGCGGGCCGCGCGAAGGAGTTTAGCGAAAAAGCGGTGGACGTCACCGTGTTTCTCTCGCGAATCGGGGTGAGGGAGGCGTCGCATCCGGAGCCCCGCAGAATCGCGTATCATCATCCGTGCCACCTGTTTCACGCCCTCAAGGTGCGCCGGGAGCCGCTCGACGTGCTCGCCGCGATTCGCAACGTCGAGACGACGCCTCTCAAGGAGAGCGACTGGTGTTGCGGCTCCGCCGGCAGCTACAGCCTCACGCAGACGGAGATTTCCATGCGCCTGCTCGACAGAAAAATGGGCCACGTGCGGGATTCGGGGGCGTCCACGGTCTGCACGGGCAACCCCGGCTGCCAGATTCAGATCGCCTACGGCGCCCGCGAGCTGGGGATGGACCTGCGGGTGGCGCATCCCGTCGTCCTGCTCGACGAGGCGTATCGGGCGGAAGGCGCGTATCAAGGCGCCGATCTCCCGTGACCCGCAAGCCCCTGAGAGGCGCCTGATGACGCCCCGACGCGCTTCCCGGGCCGTTTCCCCCGCCGTCGTTCGCTTCGCCGAGATTCCCCCCGACTGGGAGCCGTCGCCCGACGCCCGCGAGGAGGGGCATCACCGCGCCGTGTATCGCTACATCGGCGGGCCGCGGGACAAGGCGCCGGGGGCGGCGCTCCCCGGCTGGGAGTTCGCCAACGGGGTGGTGATGGCGCCTCCCGGAAACGGCGCGCCGCTGCACGCGCACGGCTTCGAGGAGGTGTTCATGGCGTGGGAGGGCGCGTTCGAGGTGTTCTGGGAGAACGCGCGCGACGGGGAGGTCAAAGCCGTCCGGCTCGCGCGCTACGACGCCATCCGGGTGCCGGCGGGCGTCATGCGGGGCTACAGGAACTGCGGGAAGGCGGACGGGTTCCTCTACTACATCCACGGACGCGGCGCGCATGAGGCGCCCCTCTTTCGCGGAGAAGCGGCGGAGGGCGGGAGCGCTCCCTTCGTCGATCCACTCACGCAGGTGGTTCGCTACGATGAGTGCCCCATGAATTTTCAGGTCTATCACGAAGCCTCGCTGCCCGAGGGCGTCCGGGGGATTCGCCGCTACATGGGCCGCGTGGGCGGCGAACTCGAAGGCGCGGGCCCGCCCCCGTCCCTGCCCGAGGGGGAGGTTTCGTTCGTCATCAACGAGAACCGGCCGGGTTCGGGCGCGCCCCTGCACGATCATCCCGACCTGGAGGAGGCGTTCATCCCCCTGGAGGAGAGGTGGACGGTGTTCTGGCTCGACGCGGGGGGAGAGGCGCATCAGGCGGCGCTGGAGCCCTGGGACATGTGCTGGACGCCGTCGGGCGCGCAGCGGGGGTTTTGGAATTCGGGCCGGGGGTGGGGCAAGCTCCACGTCGTCCAGGGACGGGGAGGCGCGCTGCCGCCCGCCTATCACCGGGATTATTCCCGCCTGAGGGCATGAGGACGCGCGCGCATGGAAGCGCTGTCGAGGAAGGGCGCCGCCCCGAAAGGGCTGGAGCGAATCGACCACTACATTGATTCGGTCGACGAGGGCATCCGCCTGCACGTGAGGGAGAAGCGGCCCGGGGGCAAGAAAAAATTCGAGGACGCCGCCACGCTCCTCATCGTGCACGGGCGCATGGCGCCCGGCCCCGCCGCCTACGACCTGCCCGTTCCCGGCTATTCGTGGATGGACTACGTCGCCTCGCGCGGGTTCGACGTCTTCGCGCTCTCGGTTCGGGGATTTGGCGAATCCACCTGGCCGCCGGAGATGCTCGGGAGTCCCAAAGGCCGGCCTCCCGCCATACCGGGCAGGGTGGCCGTGAGAGACATCGGAGCGGCGGTGGACTTCATCTGCGAGCGGCGGGGCGTGAACGGGCTCGCCATTCTGGGGCGATCCTGGGGAACGACGACGGCGCCGGCCTACGCGGCGGACAACATGGCGCGCGTCCACAGGCTCGCGCTCTACGCGCCCTATTACGCCTATGACAATCCCGCGCGGGCCAGGCAGCTGGAAGACCCCCGAAGGCCCGGGGAATTCGACGCCGGGCGAGGCGCCTGGTCCTGGTGCGCGGAGCGGGACGTTCACGAGCGATGGTGGGGCCACATACCGGGGGAGGCGCACCACGAATGGCGCGAGCCCAGGGTGCTGAGGGCGTATTTCCGCGAGCTCCTGCGCCACGACCCGCGGGGCGCCGGGCGCAGGACGCCCGCGTTTCGACTGGCGAACGGCTCCCTGCGGGACTTATACGATCGGGCGAGAAACGTTCCCCTCTACGACGCGGGCGAAATCACGTGTCCCGTCCTCCTCATCCGGGGCGAGCTGGACGGCGCCTCGGACGACCCCGAAGTCTGGGGGCTGTATCGCGCGCTTCGCAACAGCCGGGGCAGGCGCTACGTCATCATCAGCGACGGCACGCACTTCATGGAGCTGGAAAAGCGCAGGAGGGAGCTGCTGAGCGAGGTGCAGCTGTTCCTGGAGGGATGAGCGCGCAGCCCCGGCGCTTGCGCCCGCAGAGGCGAGCGGCTAGATTGGGCGGCCTTCGGGAGAGCGAGGAGCTTCCGTCCCATATCGTCCGCAGCCGAAAGGAGTTCTCATGTCCGTTCTATCCGCGCCCACGAAGCAGCGCTGGTGTCTGATCGATTCCACGGCCATCGGCGTGGACAAGAAATACGAGCCGCCCCTCATCATCGCGTGGGGCGTGGACAGCAGCTCGACAGGCACGCGGACCATCACGATGGGACGCACCATCATTCCGCCCAAGGGCCGCAACCAGAGGCACTACCACGTGTGCGACGCCACGTTCTACATCGTGAAAGGCCCGATCATCGTATGGATGGGGGAGGACAAGGAGGAGCATACGGTGCCCTCGGGCACGTTCGTCTATTGCGCCGCGGGCGAGATTCACGGCCTCTACAACCCGAGCGAAACGGAGGACGCGGAGCTCGTCTTCACCTACGGGAATTGTCCGAACCGCGACGCCGCGAGAACCATCTACGTGGAAGAGGAATGGATGGAGGAGGACGCGAGAGACAGGATTCCCGGCTGAATTCCGCGCGTCGAAAAGCAAAGGGCCGGCCGCGGCGGCCGGCCCGGGACGGGCCGCTCCTCAGTTCAGGAGCGAGACCAGCCCCAGGTAGCTCTCTTTGAGGCCCTTCGCCTCGGGCGCGCGGCGGAGCGCCTGGTAAATCTCTCCCTTCGCCTTGCCGTGCTCTCCCTTTTGAAGGTAGATGCGCCCCAGGTTCATGTAGGGGAAGTGGCGGGGCTCGTATCTCGGCGCGGACTTGGCCTTCTCGAGCCATTCGGCCGCCTCGTCGAGCTCGCCCAGCTGCATGAGATAGCAGCCGATGTCGTTGTAGGGATTGCCGAATTCCGCATCCACCTCGATGGCCATGCGGCACTCCTCGATGGCTTCCTCCAGGCGGCCCTGCTTGCTGTACATCCAGCCCAGATAGGTGTGCGCGTCCGCGGTGGGGTGGTAGGCGATGGAGTCCCGATACAGCGCGATGGCCTTCTCCAGGTCTCCGCGCGCGTGGGCGAGACCGCCCTTGCTCAGGAGATCGAGGGCGCGCTTGAGGTCGGGGTTCACCCGCGCCTCGTCCCCGTATTTCTCATCGAAGCTCGCGCCTTCGGATTCATTCGTCATCGGGCTCCGGCCTCCCGCAATCGAACATGAGCGGCGCTGAAATTATGCCATTCCCGGGCGCGCGCCTGTCAAGGCCGGCCCGCCGCCGCGCGCTGGCGCGGGAGAGGCCGGATATGAAAGAATGCGCGAGGCCCGCTCCGCCGGCTCCCGGCGCGCCTCGCGAGCCTCAGAGAGAATGAGGGGAAAATGAACGGCCCTACGCGCGAACTCGCCCGGTTCATCAGCGAAGTTTCCTATGCCGATTTGCCGGAGAGCCTGCGCGCCTGCCTGCGGAAATACTTTCTGGACGCTCTCGGCTGCGGCCTGTACGGCTCCACCACGGAATCGGGAAAAATACTCTCGCAATTCGTTCGAGAGCAGGGCGGAAGCGCGGAGGCCGCCCTCTGGAGGAGCGGCTGGCGGGGGCCGGCGGAGCAGGTCGCGCTCTGCCTGGGCGTCTGGATGCACGCCTTCGAGCTGGATGACTACCACGGCGGGGCCAAGCTCCACCCGGGCGCGGTGGTGTTCGCCGCCGCGTATCCGCTCGCGGAGAAGAGGGGAGCGGGGGGAGAGGACTTCATGGCCGCCTGCGCCGCGGGCTATGAGGCGATGATCCGGGCGAGCGTCGCCGCCGGTTCGCTCGAGGTCCGCAGACGGGGATTTCATCTGACGGGGCTGTGCGGCCCCTTCGGCGCGGCGGCGGCCGCCGCGCGCCTGATGGAATTGTCCCCGGAGCAGACGGCCGACGCCATGGGGCTGGCGGGAACCCAGGGGGCGGGCACGTGGGCCTTTCAGTGCGACGGCTCGGAGGCGAAGCGCTTTCACGCGGGCCGCGCGGCCCAGAGCGGCCTCATGGCCGCCTCCCTCGCCGCGCGCGGCTACACAGGCCCCCGGGAAATTTTCGAGTATGAGGACGGGGGCTTCCTCCGGGCGTTCAGCGGCTGCGGGGAGCCGGCGGCGCTGACGAAGGATCTGGGCGCGCGCTGGGAGGCCGAGGCGGTCTCCTTCAAGCCCTACTGCTGCTGCGGAAGCGCGCACTCGACCATCGACGCCGTTCTCGCCCTGCGCGCCGAGCACGGCCTCGCGCCGGAGGACGTGCGCGAGATCGAGATCATGAACCACAGCGTGGTGAAGCGGCAGTGCTCCTGGCGCTACGAGCCCGTGAGTCCGCTGCGCGCGCAGATGAACATCGAGTATTGCGCGGCGGTCGCGCTCGCCGACGGGGAGGCGGGCCCCGGGCAGTTCGCCCCCGGGCGCATCGCCGACCCGCGGCTGGTGGCGCTCGCCCGTCGGACGCGATTCACGGTCGATCCTGAAATCGAACGGCTCTACCCCGGGACTTTTCCCGCCAAGGTGGCGATTCGCACCCATGACGGCCGCGAGCTCAGGAGCCGCGTCGCGGGCCCCAGGGGCTCGCCCCAGAACCCGATGGATTTCGACATGGTGGAGGAGAAGTTCAGGCGGATCGCCGGCGGCGTCATTCCGCCCGATTCCCTGGACGCGCTGGCCGCGGCCGCGCGGGAGCTGGACGGGCTGGAGAGGCTGGGCGACCTGGCGGCGCACCTCGCCTGACGGCGGGCGGCATTCGGGAGGGGAGACGCGAATGCAGACGATGAGCGACAAGCTGGCGCGCTTCGCCGCGAACCTGTCGTATGAGGACATTCCCGAACGGGTGATCGAGAAGGCCAAACGCCACCTGCTCGACGCCCTGGGCATCGGCCTCGCCGCGACGCGCGAACCCTACGCCGAAGCGGTAGCGAAAACGGCGCGCGACTGGGGCGGCAGGCCCCAGGCCACCGTCTGGCGGCATGGGGATCGACTGCCGGCCGCCCACGCCGCCATGGTGAACGCCAGCTGCGTGCACGGCCTCGACTTCGACGACACCCATACGGATTCCATCACTCACGTGAGCGCCTGCGTGGCGCCCACGGCGCTGGCGGCGGGGGAGGCCGCGGGCGCGAGCGGCAGGGATATCCTGACGGCCATGGTGGCGGGCTACGAGGTCATCGCCCGAATCGGGGGCGCGGCGCCGGGCGCGTTTCACGCCGGGGGCTACCACGCCACGCCGATATGCGGCGTCTTCGGCGCGGCCGCCGTCATGGGGCGGCTGATGGGGCGGACGCCCGAGGTTATCGCCCATGCGTTCGGGGTGTGCGGGAGCCAGGCGGCGGGGATTCAGGAATTTCTGGACGACGGGAGCTGGGTGAAGCGGTTTCATCCGGGCTGGGCGTCTCACGCGGGCATCACGGCCGCGCAGCTGGCGGGGCACGGATTCCTCGGCCCCCGAAAGGTACTGGAAGGCAGGTTCGGCCTCTACGCCACGCATCTGAGAGACGCGGCCTACGATCCCGAAATTCTGGCGGGCGGGCTCGGCGAGCGCTGGGAGACGCTGCGCATTTCGTTCAAGCCCTATCCCTGCTGCCATTTCAATCACGCGGCGATGGACGCGGCGAGGAATCTGGCGCGGGAGGCGGGAATCTCCCCCGACGAGATCGAGGAGGTGGAGACCATCACGCCCGAGCAGATTCTCCACATCGTGTGCGAGCCCATCGAGCATAAGCGAAGGCCCAACACGCCCTATGCGGCCCTTTTCAGCCTGCCCTATTGTCTGGCGGTGAACGTGGTGAGGGGCGGGACGACGATCGATGACTTCGAGGAGGAGCGGCTGAACGACGACCGGGTGCTGGCGCTGGCCGCGAAGGTGAGATGCTCGGGCGTGGCATCCGACCGGTTTCCCAAATACCTCCACGGCGGCGTGAGGATGACGCTCGCCGACGGGCGCGTCCTGTCGCGCGAGGAGCCCGTCAACTGGGGAAACCCCGAAAACCCGATGGAGTGGAAAGATATCGAGGCCAAGTTTCGCGGAAACGCGCGCCGCGTCCTTCCCGAAAGCGGCGTTGACGCCGCCGTCGCGGCCGTTCTGGCGTTCGAGGCGGCGCCGGACGCGAGCGCCTTGATGAGCGCGTGCGTGGCCGCCTGACGGCGCCCGGGAAAGCCTCGCGTTAAGACTTCATGATTTTTCGCGCGAATTCTCGGAGGACGCCTTTCAGCGTTTCTCCCGAAATGCCTTTCAGGGCGTCCTCATAGGACACCCAGCGGCGCTTTCGCTCGCCGCGCTCGGGCCAGTCCTCCTCGATGGCGTTCACCTCCAGGTGGAATACCTGAACCTCACATCGGCCCGCGCCGATTTCGTATTCGTAGCCGGCGAACGCCTCGGGCGAGATCGCGCCCCGAACGCCGGCCTCCTCCCAGGCCTCGGCGACGGCGGCCTCCTGATCGGTCTGCCCCGGCTCCACGCCGCCCTGGGGGATGATCCACCGAGGGCTGGGGTCCCGCGACGTGATGAGGAGAATTTCGAGCCGCGCGCCCGCCTTGCGCCAGGGAACGGCCGCCGCCTGCGAATAGGCGCCGCGCGTCATATTCCCGCATCCGGGCATCGGTGAAGCCTCCTGCGATGGTTCAGCGCCTCGCCTCCGAGATGGACGCCGCGTTTTCAGGGCTTTGCGGGTGGCCCGGACGCGGACCTCACTCCGACAACGGGCGGAATACCTCCACAAGGTTGTCCGAGGGGTCTCTGAAGAAGAGCTGCCGCATTCCCAGCGCGGCGTTGACGCCGTCCTTCACCTCGACGCCCGCCGTCTCCAGCCTGCGCTTCACCGGTTCGAGGTCGGACGCCGCGAAGGCGAAGTGGGTCTCCCCGGCTCCCGTGCCCGGAACCGCCGCTTCGCCGGGGCGATCCCCCCGGCCCGTCAGGTGGAGCTGGCAGGCGCCCGCCTGGAGCCAGAAGCCGGGGTTCGGCAGCGCCGGGCGGTCGATTTCCGCGAGCTCCAGCAGGCCGGCGTAGAAATCGCGCGCTTCCTCCAGGTCATCCACGGAGATGGATATGTGGTGCATTCCCTCGAGCATGGCCGCCCCTCCGCTTTTCAGCCCGTGAATCAGGACGCGAATTCGGGCTCTATCCTCTTCGGTATGACGCCCGCATCGGCCGCGCGGCCCAGCAGCTCCGAGACGGCCCTGCGCCCGGCGTCGCCGTAGGAGCGCGTCCAGTCGTTCACGTACATGCCGACGAAAACGTCCGCCTTCTCGCGCGGGAGGTCGCGGGCGTAGGCCATGGCGTGGTCGAGCGCCTCCTCGCGGTTCTCGAGCGCATAGACGATGCTCTGGCGCAGCAGGCGGCTCACCTCGCGCACGACTTCCGCTCCCAGGTCTTTTCGGATGACGTTGCAGCCCAGGGGCAGGGGGCCGCCGGTCTCGCGCGCCCACCACGCGCCCAGATCCGCCGCCAGATGAAAGCCCTCCTCCGCGTAGGTGAGCTGGCCCTCGTGAATCAGAAGACCCGCGGGCGACGCCCCGCGCTTCACCTCCTCCATGATGCGGTCGAAAGGGACGACGCGATGGTTCGGCGCCTCGCCTCCGAGATAGAGGCGCAGGGCGAGCCATGCCGTCGTCAGCAGGCCGGGGACGGCGATTTCCGCGCTTTTCAGCGCATCGGGCGCCATCGGCTCGCGCGAGATGACGACGGGGCCGTAGCCGTCCCCGAAGCTCGCCCCGTGCGGCAGGATGGCGTAGCGATCCGCCAGATGGCAGTAGGCGTGAAAGCTCACCGCGCTCACCTCGTATTCGCCCCTGAAGGCGGCCTGGTTCAGCGTTTCGATGTCGTGGAGCTCGTGGATGAACTCATAGGCGCCGCAGTCGATCTTTTCGTTCGCCAGGGCGTGGAACATGAAGGCGTCGTCCGAATCCGGGCTGTGGGCGACGCGAATGGTTTTTTTCGACACCGGCTCTGCTTCTCCCAAAACGCGGCCCGCTCGGGGCGTCACGCGTTCTCGCGCGAAAGAAAATCCCGCCGCAGGTCCGGCGCCCCGCCCTCGGCGGCGGAGCGCAGGAGGGTGCCGATGAGCGCGGCCGCGGCCTCCAGGTCCGATTCCGCAAAAACCTCCACTGGACTGTGGGAATAGCGCCGGGGCAGGTTGATCGGGACGACGGGCAGTCCCCCCGGCCGGGATTTGCTCAGGGTGGCGGAATCGAGAAAGGTGCCCACGAAGACGTCTTCCTGAAGGGGCGTTCCGGCGTCGCGCGCCGTCTCCTTCACCCAGCGGATGAGTTCGGGCGGCGTGACGTATCCGTAGAGGCTGGCGGGCTGGTGGTCGTATCTCCTCAGCGCGGGCCCCGCGCCGAGCTTCGCGCCGCGGGCGTCCGCGCGTCCGGGGCCGTCGGCGGGCACGTTGTCGAGGGCGATGGCGAGCGCGGGCGGGTCGGCCTCTCCGAGGGAGAGCACGGAAGCCCCGCGCCCGCCGATTTCCTCCTGGACGCAGAAGGCGGCGCTCAGGCGCAGCTTCTCCGGGAGGGAGCGGGCCGCGTTCACGAACGCCTCCACGCACAGGGCGCAGCCCGATCGGTTGTCCACCGCCTTCGACTTCCACGCGCCGCCGGGCAGCCGGGTGAAGGGGCCGTGGAACACGCCCGGCGTTCCCGCCTCGACGCCGAGAGCGCGAACCGCCTCGCCGTCCGGGGCGCCCAGGTCTACCCACATTTCATCGACGCCGGGACGCTCCTGTCCCTCAAGAGCCTGGAGGTGGCCGCTCCGAACGTTGACGACGCCCCGGCGCAAGGCGCCGTCCGCCGTCAGGAGCGCGACCTCGCGCCCGGGAAAAACCGCGTCCGCCACGAGTCCCGCCTTCTCGAAGCGCACAGCGCCCTCCGCCTCGACGCCCGTGACGACGAGGCCGACCTCGTCCATGTGGCATTCGAGCAGGACGTGGGGCGCGCCCGGCTTCGCCTCGCGCCGGGCGATGAGATTGCCGATGGCGTCGCGCCGCAGCTCGCTCGCGCTCGCCTTCACCATTTCCGCAATGGCGTCGCGCACGGCGCCCTCGTGTCCGGGCGGGCCGGGCAGGGCGCACAGCGTCTTCATTCTCTCGATCAGGGGCGAGGGCATCGCGTTGTCCCGAAAGCGCTGGATGGCGATTCGAAAGCCGGAAGCGATTTTTGACGGGGAAATACTCTCACGCGGCGGGAGGCTTGCCAAGCCGCCGCGACGCCGGGAGACGGCGAGGCGTGAATGCGCCTGGCCCGCGCCTTATTCTTCTTGCCGCCCGGTTCGGCTTCCGGTGAAATTGACCGCTTCGGGGCGGGCGTGTAGGCTTGGGGGCGATTCCCCGTGAATTTCGAGGCGCGCGGCCCGCGCCCGAGCGGAGAGACGCGCGGTGAGCGATGATGAGCGGATGGCGGATCTGCTGAGCGTCGTCATGCCCTGCTACAACGAGCGGGAGACGATTCGGGAAATCGTCGCCCGCGTCAGGGCGGCGCCGATGAACCTGGAGCTCATCATCGTGGACGACGGCAGTACGGACGGTACCCGCGAGATTCTGGCCGAAATCGAGCGGGAGGGCGCGCGCGTCCTCTACAGGGAGAGGAACGAGGGCAAGGGCGCCGCCCTGCGCGACGGGTTCGCGGCGGCCGGCGGGGACGTGATCGTCGTTCAGGACGCGGACCTGGAGTATGACCCCTCGGAGTTCGCCGACCTCTACGCCCCCATCCGCCGAGGGGCGGCCGACGTGGTCTATGGCACGCGCTTCGGCGGAAGACCCCAGCGCGTGCACATGTTCTGGCACAAGACGGGGAACCGGCTGCTGACCTTCCTGGCGAACCTGCTGTTCAACTGCACGCTCACCGACATGGAGACCTGCTACAAGATGTTCCGGCGCGAGGTCGTGAAGGACATGGACATCCGCGCCAGGGGGTTCGACTTCGAGCCGGAGTTCACCGCGAAGATCCTGAAGGCGAAGCGCTGGCGCGTCTATGAGGTTCCCATCTCCTACTACGGGCGCGCCTATTCGGAGGGCAAGAAGATCACCTGGCGCGACGGCATCGTCGCCGCGTGGACGCTTCTGCGCGAGCGCTTCTCCTGAATCACCCTCCCGGACGGGCGACCACCGCCCCTCCGCCGCCTGGACGGCTTCGAGCGCGGCGACGGCGGACTCCGTGAGTTCCGGGCCGCTGCCGTCTCCCGGTATGGTGATGACGCGGTATTCCTTCATCCTCTTTCCTTCGGACGGTCGCCTCGTTCGCGCGCGAGCGCAGCGAAAATTCTCCCGCATGGAGAAGCCGCGCGGCTCCTGGATTGCGGCTTTCGCCGCAATGGTGGGGGGCTGAATGAATGCTCCCGCCGGCCGCCGCGTTCGCCTTTACGCCCGCCCCTCGCGCGGCGTCCGGGCGCTTCGCCTGTGCAGAAGGAGGGCGACGCACCCGCCGACGGCGAACATCGCCGCGTAGAGGCTGAACGCCGTCTGGAGACCCACGGCTTCGGCGGCGAGGCCGCCGACGAGCGGCGAAAGCGCGCTCGCCCCCTCGTTGAAGCCGTAGATCATCCCGACGGAGCTCGAGCGCACCCGCTCGTCCACGAGTTCCGTGCCGACGGCGAGAACCAGACTCGGCACGGGCGTGAGGATGCAGGCGACGGCGAAGAGCGCGAGCAGGAGCGACGCCGTCCCCGCCACCCAGGAGAGAGAGGCCAGGGCGGCCGCGCACAGGAAGGTGAGGACGGCGATGACCTTCGTGCGATCCCTCTCGTCCGACCACCTGCCGATGAGAATCGAGGAGCCCGAACCCAGCAGAAAATAGGCGCTGAGCAGCCAGCCCACCCCTTTGGTGTCGTAGCCGAACCGCTCGGCCAGCAGGAGCGGCAGGAAGGCCATGAAGCCCCGGTATCCCATGATGCGGCAGGAGGAGAGGGCGACGAGCAGCATGAGCGAGCGGTTGCCGAACAGGGCGCCGAAGGTGGACCTCGCCGCCTGCCGGAAGGGCGGGCGCTCCCCGCCCTGATCCCGGAAGCGCAGCCAGATGAGCGCCGCCCACAGGAGGCCCGGTATGACGTAGAACTGCGCCGCCGTGCGCCAGCTCGCCAGATGGACGGCGAGCCAGCCGACGACGGCGGGCGAGATGATGTTGCCCGCGTCGCCCCCGCCGTTGAACAGCCCCATGCAGAACCCGCGCCGCTCGGGCATCTCGCGGGTGATGAGAGCGACGGCCGGAGGATGGTAGGCCGCGCTGCCGATGCCGCTGACGAAGACGAACAGCAGCAGCAGGGAGTAGCTCGCCGCGTAGCCGTAGAGCAGGACGGGCAGCGCCTGGGTGAGCAGGGAGAGGGCGAGGACGGCGCGCCAGCGGCGGGTGTAGTCCGAGACGAACGAGAGCGGAAACTGAAAGACGCTGTTCGCCGCCGAGTAGGTCGTCACGATGAGGCCCGCCTGCACGTAGTTCAGCTCGAACTCCGAGACGATGAGCGGGAGCACGGGTATCAGGAGCTGGGTGTAGAAGGCGTTGACGGCGTGGCTGCCCGCGATGGCGAACAGGTTGAACATCCTGGAGGGAGACATGGCGCGTTCCGCCGAGGGGGGTGCGAAGAATGCCCTTGCTCAGGCTTATAGATTCAGGCGAATGCCCCCGTCAACGCCGGCGGCCCTCGCGGGGCGGGGCGGAGAGGTTCGCGGCGGAGCGGCGGCTTTGCGGAAAACTCCCGGCTCCGCGCGCCGCGGGGGAGCGCTACGGAAGCCGGAGGGTGAGAGGCTTGACTTCCCGCGGAACGAGCGCGGACACTGCGCTTTTCATTCGCCGCGCCCGGCGCGGGCGGAGAAAAGGCCCATGACCCAGCCTCCAGGCTTCGACGAGAAGGCGGCCCGGCGCGTGGAGGCCGTCTATACGACGCCGGACGCGGCGGCGCAGCGCGGCGTCCTGCTGGAGATGCTCTCCCCGCTTCCGGGCGAGCGCGTTCTCGATTTGGGGACGGGCCCCGGGTTCATGGCGCGCGAGGCGGCGGATCGCGTGGGAGATTCCGGCGCCGTCGTCGGCTTGGACAAAAGCGCGCCCATGCTCGCCCTGGCGAGGGCGCGGTGCGCCTCGCGGCCGCGCGTCTCGCTTCGGGAGGGCGACGCGGCGCGCCTGCCCTTCGCCGACGGCGATTTCGACGCGGCCATCGTCTCCCAGGTCTATGAATACGTCCCCGACGTGGAGGCCGCCCTGGCGGAGCTCGCCCGCGCGCTCCGGCCCGGCGGCCGCGCCCTCGTCATGGATACCGACTGGGGTTCGCTGGTCTGGAGAGCGCAAGACGCCGCGCGCGCGGGGAGAATCCTCAAGGCGTGGGACGCGCATCTGGCGGATCCGCATCTGCCCCGAAGGCTCCCGCCTCTCTTGCGCGGGGCGGGCCTCGAGATTCTGGACAGCCGGGTTCTGCCCCTCCTGAACACGGAGTATCCGGCGGACAACTACAGCTGCGGCATGGTGAGCGTCATCGTTCCGTTCGTGGTTCGCAAAGGGGGCGTGGCGAAGGAGGAGGCGAGGGCCTGGGCCGCGGATCTGGCCGCCCTGGGCGCGCGCGGCGCGTATTTCTTCAGCCTGAACCGCTACGCCTTTCTGGCGAGAAAGCCCGGAGCGTAGATGGACAGGTTCATCGACGCCCACAGCCGCCTTCACGGGTTCAGCTTCGACGCCTGGGAGCTCCAGGGCATGTGCGGGATGGCGGGGGCGGTTCTCTCGTGCGGAGACCCTCACGTTCACCGGGAAGTCTGGCGTCGCGCGCCGGGGCCGCAGGACGTGCGGAGGCTCTGGGACAGCCCGCTCCGGATGGCGGAGGCGGCGGAGGCGAAGCACCGCATCCGCGCCAGGTGCGCCGTGGGCGTCAGCCCGGTGACGCGGGTGGAGGACTGGGAGAGGCTCATCGACGCTCTTCCGGGATACCTCGAGAACGAGCGGGTGGCCGCCCTGGGCGAGGTTGGGCTGGAGCCCGCGCAGCTCTTCGGCCTCTCCTGGGCGCTGGAGGATCAGTCCAGGTGCCTCGAAGCGCAGGCGCGCGCCGCGGCGGAGGCGGGGAAGCCGCTGATTCTCCGGACGCCCCTTCGCGCGCGACCGGAAGGAGCCTCAAGCGCAGAAGAGAGAGAGGACGCGGCGCGGCGCGAAGACTCCGGGCTCCGTTATCTGAAAATGAGCCTCGATATCATCGACGGGGCGGGCCTCGACCACGCGCTTCTCGTCATCGCCCACGCGGACGAGGCGGCCTTCGACTTCATTCACGCCGAAACGCGCGCCTGGTGCGGCGTGAGCCTCGGCGACCGGCCTCGCGCGGCTTCCGCCTCCGCCCTCCTCGACCGGGTGCGGCGCCGGGGGGCGGAGCGCGTCCTCCTCGGCTCCGACCTTCTCCCCTACGCCCCGAACGATCTCTACGGCGTCCCCCGCGCGATTCGCGCCCTGCGCCGCGCCGGAGCGGCCGAGGCCGACATCGAGAAGGCCGCCTTCGGCAACGCGAACGCGCTTTTCGGCTTCGACCTGTAGAATCAGTCCTCCAGCACGGCGACGGCGCGCACCGGCGAGCCCGTGGCGCCTTTCAGCTTGATGGGCAGGCACAGGAAGGTGAAGCGCCTGCCCGCCAGACGCTTCGGAATCACGAGGTTCTCCGTGTTGAGCATCCCCCGCTCCTTGCACACCTGGTGCGAGGGGTAGGGTTCTTCCGACTCCGGGAGCATCTGCGTGGGGTTTTCTATCGTGAACGCCTCGCAGCCGATGTTGCGCACCCCTCGATCCGCCAGATATTCCGTGGCCGGCCGGCTCAGTCCCGCGAAATCCGTCCACCATTTCTCGGGATCCGGATCCCGAAAGCGCCTCTCGAAGTGGCCCGTGTGGTAGAGAAAGGCGTCGCCCTCCCGGATGGAAAGCCCGTGCCGCGCCAGCTCCCGCTCGATGTCTTCGGGCTCGATGTAGGTTCTGGGGGCGACGTCCGAGAAATCCACGCAGACGGCGCTCGAGTAGAAGCGCTCGAGCGGCAGCTCGTCGATGGAGGGAGCGTCCTCGCCGGGGACGTAATGGTTCAGGGCGTCCACGTGGCTTCCGGTGTGATCCGAGAGCGTGAGCTTCATGGCCGCGAAGGAGAACTTTCCGAGGAATTTCTTGGAGGACTCCTCGTGCGTCATCATCGGCTCGATCGCCACCTTGGGGTGAAACGGGCGCTCGAAGCCGCCGGCCGCGACAGTTTGCGAGAGGTCGATCAGTTCCATGAAAGCGTATCCTTCCTTTCTCCTTGAACGGGAAGCGGTCGCCTAGGCCGCCATGGCCTCGACGGGCGACCAGAAGCGCTCGATGCCCAGGTCCTCGGCGATGGCGTTCGCGCAGTTGTAGCCGGGCGCGCCCGTTATCGCCCCGCCCACGTGGGAGCTCGAGCCGCACAGATACAGCTTCCCGATGGGCGTCCGGAAGTCGCTCACCTCCGGGTGCGGGCGGTTGTAGCCCAGCTGGTCGGGAACGTAGGCGCCCACGTGGTGGCTGGCGCGGACGAAGTTCGGGTTTTCGCGCACGATGTCGAGCGGGGTGTAGAGATAGCTGCCCATGATGTTGTCGCGGTTGACGTTGGGGGCGTAGGGCGTCCAGGAGTCGATGAAGTGCTGGGTGTATTCCTCGCGCCTCGCGTCCCACGCCTCCGCCCCGCCGTCCTTGAGCTCATAGGGGGCGAACGGCCACCAGTAGCCCACGTGGGTGCCGTCCGGCGAATAGGTGGGGTCGAAGTGGCTGTTGCTCCCGCCGTTGCCCATGAGGGGGGGCAGCTCGCCGCGGTGTATCGCCTCGAAGCACGCGCTGATCTCCGCGGTCGAATCCGCCCCCCAGAAGATGTTGAAGGTCTTGTTGATGTCCGGCTCGTATTTCGCGGCCTTGAAGTCGGGCGCCTCCTTCAGCGCCAGATGGATGGTGCAGAGCCCGTGGCTCGCCCACTGGAACTCGAGGGCGGCCCGGGAGAGCCTGCCCCCGAAGTAGTCCTCTCCGGCCAGGCGCACCGTGAGCGGCCAGTTCACCCCGCTCGCCACGAACTCGGAGGCTTCGACGCGGGTTCCGTCGGAGAGAATGACGCCCGTGGCGTCGCCGCTCTCCACGGTGATTTCGCGCACCTCGGCGTTGGTCAGCACCTTGCCGCCGCCGCGCTCGACGACGCGCTCCAGAGCGCGGGTGAAGTTCACCGACCCGCCCACGGGCAGGGCGAAATTCGCTATGCGCGAGAAGATTCGGGGGAAGAAGATGCCGGTCGCCGGCGTGTTCTCCAGGGTGAAGGAGCCCAGGAAGAGCTTGAAGAGGACGCGAAGCCTGTCGTCCTCGAAATGCTGATCCACCGCCTCGTACATGCTCAGGTCCGCGTAGCTCAGGAACTCTCGGCCCAGCTGTCCCGAGAAGCGCGCCTTCAGCTCCTCGGGCGGCAGGGGGGCGCAATACATGAAGGAGGTGATGATGTCGAGCATCCCCTCGGTGAACTTGACGTGGAGGTCCCGGTAGGTGCGCGCGTCGTTTCGGTTGATGCGCTCGATGGATTTTACGGTCTTCTCCACGTCGCGGTGGATGACGAACGCGGCGCCGTCCCGGAAGATGCAGCCCTGCTGAAACTCCGGGAAGACGAGGCTGAAGCCGTATTCGTGAAGTTCCAGGTCGCGCAGGATGGGGCTTCTGTCCAGCCCCACGTAATAGTTCGAGTGCAGGTTGTGCTTGAAGCCCGGGAGGGTGACCTCGCGCGTGGAGCAGCCTCCGCCGGCGATGGGGGCGCGCTCGAGAACGCCCACCTTCTTCCCCGCCTTGGCCAGATAGGCGGCGCACACCAGGCTGTTGTGCCCGCCCCCGATGAGCAATCCGTCGAAAGATTCCGTCATGACCCGCCTCCTCTCAGGGATGAAGCCTCGCCTTCGCTTCGCGTCGGATGGATGCGCCCCTATTTTGCCTTATTCGCGCGCCGTTACTCAACGCGCTTTTTTCTCGCGCCCCGGCGTCGCCCGAAAGCGCGTCCGGCGATGGCCTTGGCTCCCCCTCTCGCCTCAGGTTTCCGCCCGGGGCCGGGGGATGCGGGCCGTGGCGTCGATTTCCACGAGAAAATCCTCGGAGGCAAGCCCGTCCACGATCACCCCCGTGCTGGCCGGCGCGTGGGGGCCGAAGTATTCCGCCAGCACCTCATAGACGGGCTTTCGATGCGCCCTGTCCGTGACGTAGTTCGTGAGCTTCACGACGTGGGAGAGGTCGCCGCCGGCCTCTTCGAGCAGCCGGCGAATGTTCTCGCACGCCTGGCGCGCCTGGGTGGCGGCGTCGCCGGGCGCGGGCGGGCTTCCGTCGAGTCCCTCTCCGGTCTGCCCCGCCAGATAGAGCGTGTCGCCGGCGAGAAGCGCCTGGGAATAGCTGCCGGACGCCGCCGTCATTCGCGTGGTGCGAAATTTCCGGAATGGCATGTCGCGTCTCCGTCTCCATGAGGAACGAAAAGGGCCCGGCGCGGCTTTTCAGGACGACGGTGGAGGGCGGCGCGAATCAGGGCCTTGACGCGCCGAAGGCGATGAACGGCGCGTGTAGCATGAAGTCGTCCCAGTAGGGGTCGCCGCGCTCGCCGGGTGCCAGCGCCGCGTCTATCCAGCGAAAATCGGTGAAGCCGGCGCCGCGCATCGCCTCCTCGTAGGCGGCGGGATCGAGGTAGTAGTTGTCGATCACGAACGCCTGGCCGTCGTCGTTGGTCAGGCTGTAGCGGACGACCTCGCCCTCGCGCGGGGGCCAGGCGCAGGTGCGCTCGATTCCGTATTTCGAGAGGTCCGCGCCCGGACGGGGCGGACGGCGAACGTTGTCGTTGAAGCCGACGAGCCTGCCCCCCGGCCGCAGCGCGCGGAAGCAGGCGCGGGCGAAGCGCGCCAGCTCCTCCCGGGTGCGGGCGTAGTTGAGCAGATAGATGGCGGTCACGACGTCAACCGGCTCATCCGGCGCGAACGCGCCCGCGTCCTCGTGAACGTAGCGGCAGCCCAGCGGCTCCTTCTCCTCCTGGGCGCTCGCCAGCGCGACCATCGCCGCCGAGATGTCCACGCCGGTCACCCGCGCCGCTCCGGCCCGCTTGAACGCCCGCGCGTAGATGCCCTCGCCGCAGGCCAGGTCCAGCACTGCCCGTCCCTGCAGATCGCCCAGCGCTTCGAGGACGGTGTGACGCTCGACGAAATGGCGGAATCCGAGCTGCTTGGAGTCGCGGTAGAGATCGGCGATGTCGTCGTAGGGCTGCTTCTCGCTCATGCTGCGCTCCCCACCTCGGCGCGCGGCGTCCCGCGCGGATGTCCCGGGCTCTGGCGGCGCGTCCGCTTTCGCGTCAGCCGCCCTTTCTTTCGCCGGAGCGCCGCGCCCTGCGCCACAGGCGCGCGAGGAGGCCGACGGCGGCCCCGTAGAAAAAGGCGTTCATCACGGTGATGACCGCGATCGCCCACCATGGGCGCTCGACGAGATTGTGAAGCGGCAGCGAGAGAACGACGCCGGGCGCGGAGAGCATTTCCAGCCCCGCGCCCAGGCTCGGAAAGCCCTCCGGCCGGGAGCCCGTTTTCAGAAGAGGGGGGACGGCGCCCGCCGCGAACCCCAGCCAGAAATCGCCCGGCTTCATCCCGCCCGAACGCCCCGGAGGATGACGCCGCGCCTCATTCCGTCTCGAACATCGCCGTGGAGGCGACCTCGATGAGGTTGTTCTCCGGGTCCCGGAAAAAAATCTGCGGATACCCGTAAGGCTCGTCGTGGAAGGCGACGCCGCGCGCCCTGAGCCGCTCCTTCATCCCGTCCAGATCCTCGGTCACCATCCCGAAGTGGTGATCCATGTAGCCGTCCTCGTTGTCGCTGATGGAGTGGGAGACGTGCGTGTCGCTCACCTTGGCGAGGTGTATCTGGTGATCCGCTCCCGCCTCGAACCAGTAGCCCGGAAAGGGGAAATGCGGGCGGGGCATTTCGGGCAGTCCGAGCGCCTCGCCGTAGAACCTGCGCATGGCGTCCAGGTCGCGGCAATAGATGCTGAAATGCTGAAGGAACTTGATCTTGGACATCGGCCTCCCTCCCCGGGTGTCGGTTTCGCCTCAAGCCTAATTCTCTTTTCTCTCCCTTGCAAGGCGGGGTTTGCCGAAAACCGGAAAGCGAGGAGCGCGAAACGCCGCCGGGGAGAATCGCCGGGAAAGAGCGCGCCGCGCGCCCGGTTCCCCGGTCCGGAGGCGCTTCGTGAAGCCTTCGCCGGAGCTCCGCGGGATATTCAAACGCCCGCGATTGTCGTATTCTGGCCGAAAAGCGAAAAGGAGGATTCGCCGTGCCGCGCCGGTTCGTGGTCGAGAACGCCAGCATTCTCACGCAGAACGAGAGGCGCGAGGTCGTCAGGCGCGGCTCCGTTCTGGTCGAGGACGGCCGCATCGTCCGCGTTTCGGCGTCGAGAATCGACGCGGCCGGCGCGGAAGTCGTGAACGGCGAGGGCATGGCGCTCATGCCGGGGCTGGTGAACGCCCACGCCCACGTCATGTGCATTCTGTTGCGGGGCGGCCTGGGGGCGGACAGGCGGCTGATGGACTGGCGGCTGAACGTCATGGCGCCGGGCCAGACGGCATACGCGCCTGGGGACGCGGCGCTCGCCGCGCGGCTCTTCGCGTGCGAGGCGATTCGCTCGGGCGCGACCACGGTGGCGACGAACGAGCGGGTGCCGATTCCCTTGGCCGAGGCGATGATAGAGGCCATGGAGGATTCGGGGCTGAGGAGCGTATTCGCCCTGAGCTTCAACGAAATCCCGCCGGAGGGGAAGCTGGCGGCGCGGGCGCGCTCCCACCTCGCCGCCTGGGGCAAGACGTTTCCGCCCGGCCTCAAGAGCAGGGAGGAGATATTCGGGGAAATCTCCCACCTGGCGGAGAAATACCACGGCCGCGCGGGGGGGCGCGTTCTCGTCTGGCCGGGGCCGAACATTCCCGTCTACGTGAAGCCCGAAACCTTCCGGGAGGTGGACGAGTGGGCCGCGGCGCGGGGGCTTGGCGTCTCCACGCACGTGGCGGAGGACCCGATGGAGTCCGAGGTGGGCGGCCTGCCCGTGGTGCGGCATCTGGCGGCCTGGGGGCTGCTCTCGCCCCGTCTGCTGGCGGCCCACTGCGTCCACGTGAGCGAGGAGGACATTCGTCTCCTCCGGGAGTCCGGCGCCCGGGTGGCGCACCTGCCCTCGAGCAACATGTATCTCGGCTCGGGCGTCTCCCCCGTGCCCCGGATGCTGGGCTACGGGATTCCGGTGGCCCTGGGCGCGGACAACGCGAACTGCAACGACCTCGCCAACATGTTCTGGGAGATGCGGCTGGCCTGCCTGCTCCACAAGGGCGTGAACCAGGACCCGGCCGCCATCACCGCCCAGGACGCCCTCGACATGGCGACGCGCAACGGAGCGCGCGCGCTCGGCCTGGAGGAAGACATAGGTACCATCGAAGAGGGCAGGCGGGCGGACATGATTCTGCTCGACATGCGCGCCGCCCACACGCGCCCGAACCATCACTTGCCCTCCGTGCTCGTCTATCAGACGCACGGGACGGAGACGCGGTGGTCGTGGGTGGACGGCGAGCCGCTCATGGAGGCGGGGCGTCTGACGGGCGCGCTGGGAGAGGGGGAGCGCTCGATTCTGGAGGAGGCGCAGGCGGCCTCGGCCGCCATCGTCGAGCGGTCGGGGCTGGCGGTTCCGGGGGCGTGAGGCGGCGCCTTCGCGCGTCCGCCCCCGGGCGCGACCGCGGTTTGGGCGAGGTTTGGCGAAGGCGGACGGGGAGGCGGAAAAGTGTTTGACGTTCAGATGGCGAAGTTCCAGATGGCGGGGCCCGAGGACGTATCGGGCCTGGCGCGGGCGGTGGCGGAAAAGCGGATTCGCGCGGAGGACATTCAGGCCGTCATCGCCAAGACGGAGGGCAACGGCCGGGTGAACGACTACTCGAGGCCCTACGCGCTTCATTCGTTCGAGGACTACATGATGGAGACCCTGGGCGCCTCGCGCGAACGGGTGCAGGGCATGTGCGCGATGGTGATGTCGGGCGGGTGCGAGGGGGTGATGAGTCCCCACGCGGTCGCTTTCTCCAAAACGGACACGGGCGCGGCCCAAAGCCCGGGGGAGAAGCGCCTCTCCATGGGCGTCGCCTTCACCCGGGAGCTGCTGCCCGAGGAGCTGGGCACGATGGCCCAGGTCGATCTCGTGGCCGAGGCGGCGGCCGAGGCCCTCGCCGGGGCCGGCGTCGATTCGCTCGACGACGTGGGCTACGTGCAGGTGAAGTGTCCGCTGCTGACGTCGGACCGCATCAACGAGGCCGCCGCGCGCGGCAAGAAGGTGGCGAGCGCGGACACCACGCGCTCCATGAGCCTCTCGAACGGATGCTCCGCCCTGGGCGCGGCGGTGGGGCTGGGGGAGATCGACCGCGCCTCGTTCGCGCTGGAGGACGTGTGCGCCCGGGGCGATCTGTATTCGGAGATGGTCTCCTGCTCGGCGGGCGTGGAGCTCATGCGCTCGGAGGTCGTGGTGTTCGGAAACTCCTCGCAGTCGGTGAGCCGCTACCGGATCGGCCGGGCGGTGATGCGCCACCTGATCGACGCCGACGCCGTCCGGGAGGCGCTCAGGAGCGCGGGTCTGTCTTTCGAGGGCCTGCCCGGGCCGGAGGACCTGGAAAGAGTCGCGCACGTGTTCGCCAAGGCGGGCGCGCCGTGGGACGGCAGACTCCTGGGCAAGCGCGTCACCCTGCTCACGGATTCGGTTCTGGGCACGAGGCCCGTACGCGCCGTGGCGAACGCCGTCATCGCCTCCGTGGTGCAGGACCCGGCGATCTACGTCTCGGCGGGGCTGGTGTTTCACCAGGGCCCGGTGGGCGGCGGCGTGGTCTCCGCCATCGTCGAGGCTTGAAGGAAGGGCGGCGGGGACGCTTCGGGGCGCTCGTTTGCCCCAGGAATTTCACGCGGCAAGCGTCTGAAAGGATTGGCGTTGTCATTTTCATGACCCTTTCGGGCGTAAAAACGCTTGACACCGCCCCGGCCCGCCGCTAGACTGCGAGGCGCACACCATAGAGGAGGGTTGTCATGGCAAGAAGCGTGATGCTTTCCGCCCGTGAAACTCCTCGACGGAGGGTCCTGAAAACGGCCCATTCCCGAAAGAGGGTTCTCAAAAAACCCTGAGCCGGCCCTTGATGCCGCCTGACACGGCGCATTGAGGGAATTCCGAAAAGCGGCAGGCGGCGTCCTCGGACGCCGCCTGTTTTTTTTTTGCGAGAGGGCCGAAAGGCGATGACGCGCCCGGCGCGCGCCATTCCGGCGTCAACCACGAAGGGCGGATCGGCGGAACCGGCGGATTTCGCATTCTCCCGCGCCGAAGCCCCGCGCAGGCGTCCCGGCCCGCCCGTTCAGCTCCCGTGAGGGGGGCGGGCCCGGTTCATCTCATCGGGCTCCTCGGCGAATTCCATGCGGTTCTTGATGGCGTCTATCGTGAAGTCCGCCATGTTCCCGGCGAGCTCGGGGTTCCACGGCGGATGGAACACCTCGAGCGCCATGCCCGGCTCCTCGCTCACGAGCCGGAGCGTGTGCATGACGCCCGCCCGCACGTGCACCACGTCGCCCGGCCCGATTCGCCGCACCTCGTCGGCCAGCGTGAACTCCCACTCGCCCGCCTGGATGTAGAAGAACTCCTCGTGGTCGGGGTGGCTGTGGAGCTTCGAGGGCGTCCCCCCCGGTTCGGTGATGAGGTGCTGCATCTGGATGCGGTCGCCGAAAATCCTCCGGTGCGCGACTCCCGGCCGGTCGTGGGTGAGCGGGAGCATGTCCCAGTTGTAGAAGCTCATGGCGCGTTCCTTCGGGTGAGGCGGGAAATCGTCGGTGCCGAACGTCGGGGACGCCCGAAGCGGCCTGCGTCGCGCGCGGCGCCCCGGCGCGGCTATTCGCCCCGGGCGGGCGGCGCCTCCTCCATCGCCTCGTCATAGACTTGGCGCGCCTTCGTTCCGGGGAGGAGCGCGGAGGTGGTCTCGATCTGGTCGTCGATCTTGTCCTGAAGGCTCCTCTCGACGGGGACGAGATCCCCCCGCCGCTCCATCTCCTCGTATTCCTCCATGTAGCGCCGGGCGGAATCGATGCCGGCCTGCTGCTCCGGCGTCGGGTTCGGGATGGTCGGCATCAGTCGATCTCCTCCATGTTGGTCTGAATTGTATTGCCCTTCGGCTCGATGTTCAAGAAGCGGAGCCTCGTCCCCGCCCCGAAGAGCGCCGCGCCGGGATTCGCGTTCGCCCGCCCGGCGGCTGGTCGTCCGCGCCGGGCTGGGATACACTTCGGCGATGGCGCTCTTTCATGACTTGTTCCCCCCGAGAGGAGGCAGACATGCGATTTTCCGTCGTCGCCGGCGAAGGCTTCGACCAGCGGGCGGACGCCCTGATTCGCCTGATCCCGCAGGACGGGAAGGACGGGCGGCTCGATGAGGCGCTGGGCGGCGCGCTGGCCTCCCTGCGCGCGCGCAAGGTTTTCGCGGGGAAAAAGGGCGAGGTCTCCTTCGCGCCGATGCCGGAGAAAAGCGGAGGGCCCGCCTTCGCCATTCTCGCGGGGCTGGGGGAGGAGACCTCGCCCGAGTCGGTGCGGCGCGCCTGCGGCCTGGCGGCGAAGCGCGCGCGCGAGGAGGGGCTGAGGAGCGCGGCGGTCTCGGCCGCCTCCGTCGTGGGAGAGAGTCTGGACGCGCGGGCGGCGGGTCAGGCGATTGTCGAGGGCGCCGCCCTGGCGCTCTACCGCATGGACAAATACAAGACCTCGAAGAAGGACGCGCCGGGCGGCCTCTCGCGGGCGATCCTGTGCGGGGGGGCGGACGCGAACCTGGGCGCGATGCGGAGCGGGGCGCGCCGCGCCGAGATTCTCTGCGCGGGAACGAACTACGCCCGCGACCTCGTCAACACCCCCAGCAACGAGAAGCGCCCGCCCGAGCTGGCGGCCGCCGCGCGCGCCATGGCGCGCCGGGAGGGCTTGAAGTGCCGGATCCTGGACGAGAAGGAGATGCGGCGGATGCGGATGGGCGCGATTCTGGCGGTGGGCCGGGGCAGCGCGCAGCCTCCCCGCATGGTCGTCCTCGAATACCGGCCCGAAGGCGCGAAGGCGCAAAAGCCCATCGCCTTCGTGGGCAAGGGCATTACCTTCGACACCGGCGGCGTCTCCATCAAGCCGAGCGGAGGGCTCGAGCTCATGACGACCGACATGAGCGGCGCCGCCGCCGCGCTGGGCGCCATGCTCGCCGTCGCCCGCCTGAAGCCCCGGACGCCCGTCGTCGGCGTGGCGGCGCTGGCGGAGAACATGGTGGACGGCGACGCCGCGCGCCCCGGCGACATCGTGCGCTCCATGAAGGGGACCACCATCGAAATCCACAACACCGACGCCGAGGGCCGCCTCGTCCTCGCCGACGCCCTGCACTTCGCGCGCTCGCGCTACGCCCCGCAGTGCATGATCGACCTCGCCACCCTCACCGGCGCCTGCATGGTCGCGCTGGGCGGGAGAATCGCCGGCCTGTATGGAACGCACGACGAACTCATCGAGCGGGTGCGGGCGCTGGGCGAGCGCACGGGGGATCGCGTCTGGCACATGCCGCTCTTCCCCGAATTCGGCGAGGCGATGAAGGGCAGGATCGCCGACATGTGCAACATCTCGGGAACGCGCTACGGGGGAGCGAACACGGCGGCCGCCTTCCTCCGGCACTTCGCGGGCGACACGCCCTGGGCGCATCTGGACATCGCCGGGCCCGCCCACACCGCGTCGGAGGAGGCATACAGGCCCAAGGGCGGCACCGGCGTGGGGACGCGGCTTCTCGCCGAGCTGGCGATGGAGTGGAGGCGCCTGCCCCGCCAGAAGGGAAAAGCCTACGGCTGCTAGGGTTTTTATACCGGTTTTCCGGCGCGGGGTCTCTCGTCTCCCGCCGCCGCGCTCCGCGTCCGCCGCCTACGCCCTCTCGGCGATGGCGCGCGCATGGGCGAGGACGTTCTCCGCGCGCTTGACCATGGCGACGTCGATCATCTTCCCCCGGAAGGAGACGGCGCCCAGCCCCCGCGCCTCGCCCTCCCGGTAGGCTTCCACCATCTCGCCGTAGTAGGCGACCTCCTCCGCCCCCGGCGAATAGACCTCGTTGAAGATGGGCACCTGCCGGGGGTGGATGGCCGCCTTGCCGGTGTAGCCGAGTTTTCTGGCGAACTCCGCGTCCGCCCGGCAGCCCGCGTCGTCCCGGAGGCGCATATAGACGCCGTCGGTGGGGTGCGGGAGGCCCGCGGCGCGCGCCTCGACCAGCACCTTGCTCCGCGCGTAGAGGAGGGTCGCGCCGTCCTCCGTCCAGGTCGCGCCCAGGCTGCGGCAGAGGTCGGCGTCCTCGGCGCTTCCCAGGTTCACCCCCACGACGCGGGGCGCGGCCGAGCAGATGTCGTAGCAGTGAACCACGCCCGCCGCGCTCTCTATCTGCGCGATAACGCCGATGCCGCCCTCCTCAAGCCCGCGCTCGCGCTCGTATTTCGCCAGAAGCGCGTCGGCGGCGCGCGCGTCCGCCGCCGTCTCCGGCTTGGGGAGGAGAATGCCGTCCAGCCCTTCGGCGACGATGGCGTCGACGTCCTCCTCCAGCATTCCCGACTCCGCGTCGTTCACGCGGACGAGAATGGTGGCGGGGCCGCCCGGGGCGGCTCTCGTCTCGGCGATGCCCGCGCGCACGAGCTCCCGCGCCGCCTCCTTCATCTGCGGGGCTACGGAATCCTCCAGGTCGAAGAGCGCGGCGTCCGCCTCGATGCCGGGCGCCTTGCCCACCATCTTCTCGCTCGAGCCGGGGATGAAGAGCATGGAGCGCAGGGGGGTGTCGATGTCGGGTCTGGCCATGGTCGTTCGCAGCTCCTTGTGGCTTTCGGGGCCGGCGCGCGCCGGGCCGCCGCCTAATGCGGGAGGGAGGAGAGGTTCATGTTCTCGAGCGCCGTGCGGACGTCGGAGGCGAAGCGGCCCGCCGCCATGCCGTCGTTGGCGCGGTGATCGAAGGTGATGGCGAGCGTCATGACGGGCCGGACGGCTATCGCCCCGCCCGGAAGCGCCGCGACGCGGGGGGCGACCGCCCCCGTTCCTATGATGGCCGTCTCGGGCGGGTTGATGAGGGGGTTGCCGCCCAGCGCGCCTGACGCGCCGAAATTCGTGAGGGTGATCGTCCCGCCCCGGAGCTCCTCGGGCGCGAGCGTCCCCTCGCGCGCGCGCGCGGCGAGGTCGTCCAGCTTCAGGCAGAGCTCCACGAACCCGAGCGAATCCGCCGATTCGAGCACGGGAACCATGAGGCCGCCCGGCGCGTCCACGGCGACGCCCAGGTTCACGAACCGCTTGACGACCAAGGCGTCGTCCTCGAAGGCGGCGTTGAAGCGCGCGTTCTCCGGGCTTCTGAGGGCGTGGACGATGGCCATGGCGAAGAAGGGCGCGAAGGTGAGGCGGCAGCCGTGTCTGGCGAGAAACGCCTCCTTGCGCGCCTCCCGAAAGGCGGAGACGGCGCTCATGTCCACGTCGAGCCAGCTGGTGACCTGGGGAATCTCCCGCGCGGAGCGGGCGAGGTTGCGGGCGATGCGCTTGCGGATTGCGCCGAGCGGCTCCACGCGCTCCTCGCGGTCGGGGCTGAGGGGCGCGGCCGACATGGTGATGGGCGCCGATGGCTGGATGTATGCCGGAGCGGCCGTGGGCTGCGCCGCCGCCCCGCCCGCGGCCAGGAACGCCTCCACGTCGCGCGCGCGGACGCGCCCGCCCGCCCCCGTGCCCCGGATGCGCCCCAGGGCGTCCGGGGCGATGCCGTGCGCGGCGGCCAGCGCCTGAACGCGCGGGGAGAGCCACGTCTTTTTCCCGCCCGCGGGGGCGGGCGCCTCCCGCTTTCGCGCCGCGGGGACCGCGGGCTTCTCCCTCGGCTTGAGGGGAGCGACCGGCGCCGCCCAGTCGTCCGCGCCCTCGTCCGGGGCGTCGTCCGCTATTTCCTCCTCGGTCTCCAGGGTCGCCAGCGCCGCGCCCACGGGCACCGTCTCGTCCGCGCTCACGAGAATTTCCCTGAGCGTCCCGTCCGCCGGTGCCTCCACCTCGAACTCCACCTTGTCGCTCTCGGCGGAGAGGAGCGCCTCGCCCTTCGAGACGCGCTCCCCGGCGGATTTGCGCCACGCCACCACCGTGCTCTCGTGCACGCTGGTTCCCATGCGGGGCATCCGGATGCGGGCGATGGGCATGTCGGCTCCCTCGGCTCGGGGGGACCGCGGCGGAAAATCCTTTTATTGCTTACGCGAAAATCGCGGGCGCCGCCAGACGGACGCGCGCGCTAGAAGGCGGCCAGGTCGCGCAGGGCGTCCACCACCTTCTCCACGCCGGGCAGATAGGCGCGCTCGAGCGGGGGGCTGAGCGGCACGTGGACGTCCGGCGCGCCGACGCGGCGGATGGGAGCGTCGAGGTGCTCGAAGGCTTCCTCCCCCACGATGGCGGCCAGCTCGCCCCCCACGCCGCCGCGCTTTCTCGCCTCGTGCAGGAAGAGGATTTTCCCCGTCTTCCGCACGCTTTCGAGTATCGCCTCGCGGTCGAGCGGAACCAGGGTTCTGAGGTCGATGACCTCGATCGACGCCCCCTCCGCCGCGAGAACCTCCGCCGCCTCGAGCGCCTCGAGCGCGGACGCGCCGAAGGTGATGAGCGAGACGTCCTCGCCCTCCCGCAGGGTTCGCGCCTCGCCGAAGGGCGCGACGTAGTCGCCCTCGGGAATTTCGGGCCGCAGTGCCTCGGGCAGCTCCTCGACCGGGTAGTTGTAGAATTTTTTGTATTCCATGAATATGACGGGGTTCGGGTCCCGAATCGCCTGCTTGAGCATCCCCTTGGCGTCGCGGGCGGTGACAGGGGCTACGATCTTGAGGCCCGGCGTCCCGAAGAACCAGATTTCGGGGTTCTGGCTGTGGAAGGGCCCCGCGCTCACCAGCGCGGCGGAGGGGAGGCGAAACACGACGGGCACGGGGCCCATCCGGCGGTAATGGTTGCCGGCCGCGAAGTCCACGATCATCTTGAAGGCTTCGGTCACGAAGTCGGCGAACTGGAACTCCACCACCGGCCGCATCCCGCAGAGCGCGGCGCCGATGGCCGCGCCCGTGAAGCCCGCCTCGCTCAGGGGGGTATCGACCACGCGGTCGCGCCCGAATTTCTCCAGGAAGCCCCGGGTGACGTAGAAGGCGCCGCCGCCCAGGCCGATGTCCTCGCCCAGGAGGAACACGTCCGGGTCGCGCTCCATCTCCTCCCACAGCGCCTCGCTCAGCGCCTCGCGGTAGGTGATCATTCGGCGAACACCCCCTCGGTGAGGCTCTCCGGGTCGGGCATCGGGCTTTCGAGCGCCTCGTCCCGCGCCGTCTCCGCGTCCGCCCGCGCCCTGGCGTGGGAGGCGGCGACCTCCCCGGGCGTCATCACGCCGAACTCGATGAGCGTCTCGTCGAGGCGCTTCACGGGGTCGCGCTCGGCCGTCCATTTCTCGAAATCCGCCATGTCCATGTAGTCTGAGAACTTGTCATAGACCGAATGGCCGACGGCGCGCATGGTGACGCTCTCGATGAGGGTGGGGCCGCCCCCCGCCCGCGCCCGCGCGAGCGCCTCCCCGCACGCGCGATGGACCAGGGGCGCGTTCGTCCCGTCGATGAGAAAGCCGGGAATCCCGTAGCCGGGCGCCTTGAGGACGAGGGCGTCGCAGGCGTATTGGTCGCCGGGCGGGGTTTTGTAGGCGTATTGGTTGTTGTCGATGACGACGACGAGGGGCAGCCTCCGCGCGGCGGCGAAGTTCAGCCCTTCGTGAAAGTCGCCCGCGCTCGTGCCGCCGTCGCCGATGTAGGTGAGCGTCGCCTGCCCCTGGCCGCGCGCCTTCGCCGCCCACGCCACGCCCGCGGCGATGGCCGTCATCGTCCCGATGTGGCTGATGAGCTGGGTGATGCGCCCGGGCCGGTAGCCCATGTGAAAGTTGCCGTCCCGCCCGCCGGAGGGGCCCTCCGCGCGTCCGAAGAAGTGCGCCATGATGCTCCGGGGCGGATGCCCCTTGGCGAGGTGCGCCCCGCAGTTTCTGTGCATGGGCACGAGCCATTCATGATCTTCGAGGCGCATGGCGCTCGCCACGCTCGCCCCCTCGTTTCCCCTGCCGAAGAAGGCGGTGCCGGGGACGTGGCCCGCGCGGAAGGCGGAGTCCAGCGTCTCCTCCACCGCCCGCGCCAGCGAGACGAGGTAGTGCATCCGCCCGGCGGTCTCCCGGTCGGGGAGAATCTCCTTTTTGGAAAAGGACACCCAGCGCGCCTCCAGCCCGTCGACGGCGAGGTAGCGGCCCTCCAGATCGCGGAAGAAATCGAGATTCGCCAGCTCCTCGCGCGCGGCGAGGGGGTGCTCCCGGGCTTTCGCTTCCATGCGGAACTCCATGGGCCTGTGGAGGGAAGAGCGCGCCGCCCATTAAAGCACATTTTCACGGGGGAGCAACAGATGCGGCGCGCTCCGGCGTCGTTTTTGGGTGGAGAAGAGGGATTGCCGGAATTCAAGAGGTGGGGAACAACCACGGGGCGTCCCCTTGAGGCGAAGGCGCCGGCGTCTCCCTCGCGTCACATTCGGTAGGGAAGTTCCGGGAGTTTCCCCGCCAGCACGGCGTCCAAGGTGAGGATTTGTAGCCTCGGGAAAGGCTTGACGGCGAACAGTTCGGCCTTTTCGGGCGCGTGAAGCCCCGCCCTGTTGGCGAAGTTCGTCATGGGTCTGGTCGGCGGGCGCCGGGTGATGAAAACCCCCGCCACATGCTTCTTGTCCAGCAATCCCTTCAGCTCCCGCACGTGCTTTACGTCCGGCTTTCCGCTTTTCACCGACACGATGGCCTGCTCTCCGGTGCGGAGGAGGATGCGCCCGTCGATGCCGCCGTCCGCGCCCATCTTCTCGTTCGGCAGTCCGCCGATGGTGGCGACGCAGAACTTCTCGAACTCCTTGCGGGGATAGAGCGGCGAGGCTTCGTCCAGCAGCTTCGCCTCCACCTCCGCCCGCGTCTTCGGAACCTCCCTGACGTCGATTCGCTTCCAGATATCAACCCGTTTTCGTCTGAGCCGCTCCTGAATCGCGCCGATGGCGGCATACGTGACGTCGATGCCGATCCATTCCCGCCCGAGGTTCTCCGCCGCCTCGATGGTGGTGCCGCACCCGCAGAAGGGATCGAGGACGACGTCCCCCCGATTCGAGGACGCCTCGATGACGCGATTCAGCAGGGCGAGGGGTTTCTGGGTGGGGTAGCCGAGGCGTTCTTTGGCAGTGGAATGTTGCTGAAATGACATAACATCTGACCATACATCTGTCAGTGCGACGCCCTTCGTTTCATCAAGATACTGGATACGCTTGCCTGGCCGATCATCACGATACTTGCGGCCTTCCGGATCGGTTTTTTTGAAGCGAGCCACGTATTCAAGTTTGTGGGGTAGAAATTCCTTTATGAAAGTAAATCTTTCGCCGCGGGTGTAATAGAGAATCGTATCATGGCCCCGGACATAGCCGTTTATCTGGCTCTTATATCCCGAAGAAGTTTGCAAGTTCCAGATAATTTCTCGTCGGAAATTCTCTCTCCCGAAAATTCCGTCCAGGACGATTTTGAGGTAATGGGAGGCGGTCGGGTCGCAATGGAGATACAGGCTGCCGGTGGGCTTCAGGATGCGATGCAGCTCGACGAGCCGCGCCGCCATGTTGACGAGATAGGCGGACATCTGAACCTTGCCCATCCCGTCCACGAGGGCGCGCAGGATTTCGACCTGACCCTGACTTGGCTTGCTTGCTTGCTTGCTTGCTTGCGAAACAAGTTGATTCAGCAACTTATCACAATTCGGCGTCCACGCCCAGGTGTCCTCGAACGCCGTTATCTGGCCGAGGTCGTCCGGGTAGATGATGTTGTAGGCCCTGTTCGAGTTGAAGGGCGGGTCGAGATAGACCAGATCGACGGACGCATCCGCCATCTCCCGCAGGATGGGGAGATTGTCTCCGTAATACAGGCGGCGAAGGCGCTGGCTCATTTCCCGGCTCCCTGAATTGGCGCGGCGAGAAGAGTCGTCCGCGCGGCGATATGCGGCCGACCTTCAACCAACGGGTTGAGTATGCGCGACCCCTGCGGAGCGGCGGCGTCCATCCCCGGCGGAGAAGCCTGCCCTTCTCGTCCGCTCCGGGTGGCCGGAATCCAGGATTCCCCCGCCGTCACAGATTCCCCATTACAGCATATTCGGGCGGAAAGGGAAGCGCGCCCTTTGAAACGCGCCCTCTTTAGAAGTATAGAGGTTCATGCTCCGGGCGGCCGGGCGCGTCGAGCGCGTCCGCGAGCGTTCGCCCGTATGAAAATGCGGCGGGGGGAAGATGAGCCTCCTGGTGTTCGGCACGATGGCGATTGATTCGGTGAAGACGCCCTTCGGCGCGCGGGAGGAGGCGGTGGGCGGCTCGGCCACCTATTTCTCGGTCGCGGCGAGCTACTTTACCGAGGTGCGGCTCGTGGCGGTGGTGGGGGATGACTTTCCCGACGAGACGCTCGCCTTTCTCGGGGAGCGCGGGGTGGACGCCTCCGGCCTCGACGTCCGGCCGGGGAAAAAGACGTTTCGCTGGAAGGGGGAATACGGCTTCGACCTGAACACCGCCCACACCCTCGACACGCGGCTGAACGTGGTGGCGGACGCGCCGCCCGGGGTGCCGGAGGGCTTCAGGGATTCGGATTTCGTGTTTCTGGCGAACATCGACCCGACGCTTCAGGCCGAGGCGCTCGCCCAGACGGACGCGCCCCGGCTCTCGGCGTGCGACACGATGGACTTCTGGATCAACGGCAAGCGCGAGGAGCTGCTGAAGACCCTCTCGATGGTCGATATGGTCGTCGTCAACGACGCGGAGGCGCGCGCCCTCTCCGGCGAGCCGAACATCGCCCGCGCCGCGCGGCGCATACGCGAGATAGGGCCCGGGACTCTCGTGGTGAAGCGGGGCGAATACGGCGCGCTGCTCTTTCACGGAGAAGAGGACGCCTTCTCGGCGCCGGGGCTTCCGATGGAGGACGCGCGCGATCCCACGGGGGCGGGCGACAGCTTCGCCGGCGGCTTCATGGGGCATCTCGCCGCGACGGGCGACTTGAGCGGGGAGGGGATGCGCCGCGCGGTCGTCTTCGGGAGCGTCATGGCCTCCTTCAACGTGGAGGCGTTCAGCTACGACCGCATGAAGACGCTCACGCGGGCGGATATCGAGGCGCGCTACCGGGCGTTCGCCGAGCTGGCGCGCTTCGAGAGGCTCTGAGGACGGCCTTGCCGCTTCGCGTCATCGGAGGCGTGGCGGGGAGCCGCCGGATTCCCTCGCCTCCGGGCCGCGCCGCGCGGCCCACGGGCGAGCGCGTCCGCGAGGCGCTGTTCAGCGTCTGGGGGGAGAGGGTTGAGGGCGCGCGCGTGCTGGATTTGTGCGCGGGCTCGGGCGCCGTGTCCCTCGAGGCGCTGAGCCGGGGGGCGGCGCGCGCGATAGCGGTGGAGCGCGACCCGCGCCTTTGCCGGGCGATTCGGAAGAGCGCGGAAGCCCTCGGGCTGGCCGCCGGCCTCGACGCGCGCCGCGCGGACGCGGTTTCGGAAGTCGGGCGAATCCGCGCGGCCTCGGGATGCGGCATCGACCTGGCCTTCGCCGATCCCCCCTGGCGGGACGCCGCCCTGCGCGCGAGGCTGCTGGAGGCCGTCTTCGCCGCGGATCCCTTGTGCCCCTCGCTGGTGATGGAGGCGCCCGCCGGCGCGGGCGCGCGCGAGGCGGCGGGAGCGGGCTGGAGGCTCGCGCGGGAGAGGCGCTACGGCGGAACGGCGTTGCTGTTCTACGAGCCCTCCGGGCGGGCGGAGACGGGACGAAATGAAAATTCGGCAAGCCCGGCGGGAGGGGCGGCGCAGGCTTCGGCGATAAAACCTGTGCAAAAACAACGCCCATGACGAAAGAACAAGCCTCCGAGAGGCGAAATTTTTGTTTATCTTGTTGATTTCATTGAGGTTAAATGGTATGCTCAAATGCGCGTCAAATCGCTTTAAGTGAATGAAAATACGGGGTTTAGAGGCTCTCCACACGGACTTATCCACAGCTTTTGCACGGATTTCGTGGGTAAAAACGGAGGCGGGAAACCGAAGTGGCGCAACTGTTTGATTTGGGCGGAAAGAGGGCGCTGGTCACCGGAGGCGGCACCGGCCTGGGCCGCGCCATGGCCCACGCCCTGGCCGAGGCGGGGGCGGCGGTCGCGCTGGCGGCGCGCCGAGAGGAGAAGCTCGAGGGGTGCGCGGAGGAGATTCGCGCCCTGGGCGGGAGCGCCCACGCCCTCTCGTGCGACCTGACCCGGCCCGACTCCGTCCGGGACGCCGCGCGCGAGGCGGAGGAGAGGCTGGGCGGCGTCGATATTCTGGTGAACAACGGCGGGGTGAGCGGCGAGGGCTGGGCGGCGGAGCTTCCCCTCGAGCGGTGGAGCCGGGTGATCGAGACGAACCTGCGCGGCGCCTTCCTGATGTGCCAGGCGATAGCCCCCGGCATGATCGAGCGCGGCGGCGGCTCGATAGTGAACGTGGCCTCCGTCGCCGGCCTCATCGGGGTGAAGATGCTCTCCGCCTATTCGGCGAGCAAGGGCGGCCTCGTCCAGCTCACGAAGACCCTCGCGCTCGAATGGGCCGGAACGGGCGTGCGGGTGAACGCCCTGGCGCCGGGATACTTCCTCACCGACATCAACAGGGAGTTCTTCGGCTCGGAGGCGGGCGAGCGGCTCATCCGCGCCCACATCCCCATGGGGCGCGTCGGGCGGCCCGAGGAGCTCAAGGGGGCCGCGCTCTTTCTGGCGAGCGACGCCTCGAGCTTCATGACGGGCGCGGTCCTTGTGGTGGACGGCGGGCAATACGCGCAGTAGTTCCCTCGCGCGCGCCTGCGGGGCTCGCGTCGCGCGGAGGGCGGGAAATCCCGAAGCCGGGAAAAAACGAAAAAAGGGCTTGACCTCGCGCCGCGCTTCGCCGATAAGAGGGAAATCGCCTCCCGCGCTTTCGGGGACTCGCCCCGGCGGGGGCTGGATGATTCGCGCGGGCGCATTCGGGACGCCGCCCGCCGCTTCGCGCCGATCGGGGTCTCCGCCCCCGCCGGCGCGGCATGGAGTTTCGATGACACGTCAGGATGGCAGGAGGTCCTGGGGCGCGTTCAAGGCGCCCCGCCACCCGCTGGCTCCCTAGGAAACCGGCGCGTTCACCCGCCCCCCGCGCGTCCGCCCCTCGAAGGAGACGGAAGCGCGCCCCGGGGCGCGAAGCCACCCGAATTTCCCGAGGAGCTTTCAGCCCATGGCCGCGAAAGCCGCGACAGAGAAGAGGAGGCCCGCGCGAGGCAGGGCCTCGAACCGAATCCGCATATTCGACACCACGCTCCGGGACGGCGAGCAGTCGCCCGGATGCAGCATGGATCGCTTCCAGAAGGCGCAGATGGCGATCCAGCTCGAGAAGCTGGGCGTGGACGCCATCGAGGCGGGCTTTCCCATCGCCTCGAACGACGAGTTCGAGTCGGTGCGCGACGTGGCGAAGGCGGTGAAGAAGACCGTCGTCGCCGGCCTCTCGCGCTCGGCGCGCGAGGACATCGACCGCTGCTGGGAGGCGGTGCGCCACGCGAAGAAGCCCCGGATCCACACCTTCATCGCCACCTCCGACATCCACCTCAAGCACAAGCTCAAGATGACGCGCCCGGCGCTTCTGAAGGAAATCGCCGCCTCGGTGCGCCGCGCGAGAAAACTCTGCGGCGACGTGGAGTGGAGCGCCGAGGACGCCACGCGCTCGGACTGGGACTTCCTCGCCGAGGCGGTGAAGATCGCGATCGAGGAGGGGGCGACCACCATCAACCTGCCCGACACGGTGGGCTACATCATCCCCAGCGAGTTCCGCCGCTTCTGGGAGCATATTTTCGAGAAGGTTCCCTCCTACGACGGGGTGGTCTTCAGCGCGCACTGCCACGACGACCTGGGCCTCGCCGTGGCGAACAGCATCGTTGCGGTGGAGTCCGGCGTGCGGCAGGTGGAGTGCACCATCAACGGCATCGGCGAGCGGGCGGGCAACGCCTCGCTCGAGGAGTTCGTGATGGCGCTCGCCACGCGCCGGGACGAGCTGGGCTTCAGGTCGGGCGTCAGGACGCGGGAGATCTACCCCTCCAGCAGGCTCCTCACCTCCATGACGGGCGTGCCCGTGCAGCCGAACAAGGCGGTGGTGGGCAAGAACGCCTTCGCCCACGAGGCGGGCATTCACCAGCACGGGGTGATCTCCAGGGCGATCACCTACGAGATCATGACGCCCAGGTCGGTCGGCAGGCCCTCGAACACCCTCGTGCTCGGCAAGCACTCCGGGCGCGCGGGCCTCAGGAAGCGCTACGAGCAGCTGGGCTTCAAAATGACGCGCGGGGACATCACGAGCATCTACCCGCGCTTCATCGACCTCGCCGACAAGAAGAAGGAGGTCTATGACGAGGACTTGCTCGCCCTCCTCCAGGAGAACCGCGCGGCGGGCGGCGAGAGCTACTACCACCTCGAGTTCCTCCAGGTTACCTCCTCCACCGGCACGCACCCCGCCTCGACGGCCACGGTGAAGCTCCGGGAGGGCGAGAGCGTGCGCTCCGAGGTGGGGCAGGGGAGCGGCCCCGTGGGGGCGTCCATCAACGCCGTCTGCCGCGCCGCGGGGGTCGAGTGCCGGCTGGTCGATTTTTTCGTGAACGCCGTCACCCGCGGCCGAGACGCCCTCGCCGAGGTGAACATGACCATCGAGTTCGAGGGCGGCCTCCAGATGGCGGGCCACAGCACGAGCCCCGACACGGTCGAGGCGGCCGCCAAGGCGTTCGTGAACGCCGTCAACAAGTTCAGGCTGACCGAGAACATGAGAAAGCCCGCGAAGAAGGGGCGCGGGGCGAAGAGCGCCCCCACAGGCGAGCGTCCGCGCGGAATCTGACGCGGCGCGCCTTCCCCCGGGCGTCCGGCGGGAGGGGCGAGAGGGGGGACCCGGGCGATAGACCGGAAGGCGCTTGGTTCGACATGCGATGAACGAAGACGGGAGAGGGTTTTCCGAATGACGTATCCGGCCACGCGGGAGCTGGCGGGGAGAATCGCGGCGGCGCGCCCCTCCGACTTCGGCGCGTCCGCGCGGGCGCGGGCGCGGGACGCCTGCCTCGACACGCTGGGCGTCATTCTGGCGGGCCGGGGCGAGGAATGCGCGCGCCTCGCGCGCGGGCTGGCGGCTTCGGAGGGCGGCGTCCCGGCCGCGCGCATCATCGGGGAGCGGGAGCGGACGAGCGCCTCCTGGGCCGCCTTCGTGAACGGGGTGGCGGGCCACGCGCTCGACTTCGACGACGTGGACTTCGTCATGCTCGGCCACCCGAGCGTAACCCTGGTTCCCGCGCTCATCGCGCTGGCGGAGGAGCGAGGAATCCCCGGCCGGGCGGTTCTCGAGGCCTACGCGGTGGGCTTCGAGCTTCTCCACGCGCTGGGCCGCGCGCTGAACCCCCCGCACTACCGCCGGGGCTTCCACGCCACGGCCACCCTGGGCGCGGTGGGCGCCGCGGGCGCCTGCGCGCGCCTGCTCGAACTGGACGAGGAAAGAACCCTGAGCGCCCTGAGCCTGGGGGCGAGCGGGGCGGCGGGGCTGGTCGCCAACTTCGGCACGATGGCGAAGCCCTTTCACGCCGGCCAGGCCGCGCGCGCGGGGCTCGTCGCCGCGAAGCTCGCCGGGGAGGGCTTCACCGCGGTGGCCGACGCGCTGGAGACGGGCTTCACGGCGGCCATGGCGGCCGACGGCGCGGGAGCCGGCGCGCATGAATTCGCGGACTGGGCGGGGGCGATCGCGCCCTGGGGCCCGCCCTGGGACATCGAGGAGGGCGTCTGCGTCAAGGCGCATCCCTGCTGCGCCCTGACGCATCCGGGGATAGACGCCATGCTCGCCCTCGTGGAGGAGGAGGACGTGCGCGCGGCGGACGTGGAGTCGCTGGGGGCGCGCGCCTCCACCATGACGCTCAAGGTGCTGCGCTACCGGGAGGCGGCCACCCCCCTCGAGGGGAAATTCTCCATGCCGTTCTGTCTGGCCTCCGCCCTGCTGGATCGCCGGGTGGGGATTCGCCAGTTCGAGGAGGCGAGCGCGCGGCGCCCCGAAATCGCCGCGCTTCAGAAGAAGGTCGCCTTCGAGCTGGACGAGACCCTGGCGCGCGAGGACCCCGAAGCGGAGGCGACCGAGGTCTGGCTCAGGCTCAGGGACGGGCGCGAGCTCAGCCGCTCCTTCGTCCGCGCGCGCGGCCACGTGGAAAATCCCCTCACGGCGATCGAGCTCGAAGAGAAGTTCCTCGAATGCGCCGCCCTGCCCGAAGACAGGGGCCGCGCCGCCTGGGACGCCTGGCGCGGGCTGAACGAGGCGACCGACGTCTCCGCCCTCACCGCCACCCTCGCCGCGTAATGCCCGGGAAGCCGCCGCTTCCCGCGCCGTTCCTTCATTTTTCGCAGGGACAACCACAGGGGGTTGTCCCTGCCGCCGCTCCCCCCCGCAATTCCCCGCGCTTGACGGGGGAACAGGCGGCCGCTAGCGTGACGCTGCGAGAGACTTCCCCTGCGCCCTGACGGGACTCCCGAATGACGATGAAGCCTCGCAGAGCCTCCGCCGCCGCGCCGGAGGGGGCGAACCTCCCCGAAGGGGGCGAAATGCGGGCGTCCATCAACGGCAGGCGGATCGTGAGGAACGCGGGCCGCAGACGGAAGAAGATGATCGCCTTCGGCTGGTATGGGGGCAAATTCTCGCACCTCGACTTCATCCTGCCGCATCTGCCGGAAGACGCCCTGCACTTTTGCGACGTGTTCGGAGGCTCGGCGGCGATTCTGATCAACCGCAAGCCCTCTCCGGTGGAAACATACAATGACCTCGATTCGGAACTGGTCAATTTCTTCGAGACGCTGAGGAGCCAGGGATCGAAGCTCATCAAGGCGATCAGCCTCACGCCGTTCTCGCGCGAGGAACTCGTCCGGGCGTGCCGTTCCGAGCCGGGACTGGGCAGGCTGGAAAGAGCCCGAAGGTTCTACGTCCGCGCCAGGCAAACGCGCACCGGCCTTGCGCAGACGAGCAGCGAGGGCCGCTGGGCCCATTGCGTGCTGACCTCCCGCGCCGGCATGGCGGGCGCCGTTTCGCGCTGGCTGGGCGCCATCGACGGGCTCCCCGAAATCGTGCAGCGTCTTCAGCGGGTGCAGATAGAGAACGTCCCCGCCCTGGAGCTCATCGAGCGCTACGACACGGAAGACACCCTGTTCTATCTCGACCCCCCGTATGTCCACGAAAGCCGGGGCGATTCCCATGCGTATGGATACGAGATGAGCGACGCCGAACACGCCGAGCTCGCCCGGATGCTTCATTCCATTCGGGGCCGCGCCGTCGTGTCGGGATACGGGACGGCGCTTTACGACGGGCTGTTCGCCGGATGGACGAGAATCGACGCGCCGGCCAAGGCCTGCAACTCGTCGAAGGGGCAGAGGCGCGAATCGCTGTGGCTGAACTTTCAGCCGGGGGAGAGCGGTGGCGGAAAAGAGAATTTCTCCGGACGCTGAATCGGCGCGCGAGCGGCTGATTTTCCAGTCCGCCGGTCTTCCGCGTTGTCGTTCTCTTTTCTCATAACAGGATGTGTGATAATCTACCCGGAATTGTCTCACCCATCTTAAAAACAGCGAACTTGTCGGGAGCGTATATGAGTGCTGAGCTAACTATCACATGTCCGCACTGCTTCAAAGAAATCAAACTCACGGAGTCTTTGGCGGCGCCTCTCGTTCAAACAGTTCGCGAGGAATCAGAGGCCAAAATCGCCGAGAAAGAAGCGGAAGTTTCAAAGAGAGAGGACGAAATCCGAGCCCAGAGAAAAGAGATTGAGCGGGAACGGAGCGCGATTGATGAGCAGGTTGAGGAACAGCTGAAAATAGAACGAACTGCGATTGCGGAGGCGGAGGCTAAAAAAGCGAAACTCGCAGCCTCGTCTGACTTGGAAGCAAAGACGAAGGAGGTGGAAGCGCTCGAAGAAGTCCTCAAACAGCGCGACCAAAAATTGGAGCAAGCGCAAAAAGCTGAAGCTGATTTTCTCCGCAAACAGCGCGAGCTCGATGACGCCAAGCGTGAAGTAGACCTTGAGGTGGAAAAGCGCACCCAAGCCTCTGTTGAGGAGAAGCGGCAGGAAATACAAGAGAAATTCAAGCTCGAGGACATAAAAAAAGAGGAACTGATTGCCTCGATGAAGCGCCAAATTGAGGAATTGCGGGAAAAAGCAGAACAGGGTTCCCAACAGGCGCAAGGGGAAGCTCTTGAGTTGCTGCTTGAAAAAAGTTTGGGCGAGAGTTTTCCCATAGATGGCATTGAGCCTGTTCCGAAAGGTGAGTCGGGCGCTGATGTGCTCCAGAAGATATTTGGCCCGATGGGGCAGACTTGCGGTCATATCCTCTGGGAATCAAAAGATACAAAGCACTGGAACGATGACTGGCTCGCAAAGCTCAAGAGTGATCAGCGCGCGGTCCACGCGGAGATTGCTGTCATCGTATCGACCGCATTGCCCAAGGACATGGAGACGTGTGGAAAGAGAGACGGCGTATGGATAACGCAACCGCGCTTCGCCATGCCGCTGGCGGGTTGTCTTCGCCAAACTCTCATCGAGGTGTCCCATACCCGAAAAGCGCAACAGGGTCAGGAAACGAAAAAGGAGATGGTCTATCGGTATTTGACAGGAACAGGATTCAAACACCGCGTAGAGGCAATTGTTGAGAAATTTGAAGCTATGCGAGAAGACCTTGATAGAGAACGAAAGACCATGACGCGCCTATGGGCGAAGCGGGAAAAACAAATACAAGGGGTCATAGAATCAACGGCTGGCATGTATGGGGATCTGCAAGGCATTGCCGGCCGCGAACTTCAAGAAATTGAAAGTTTGGATATTCCTTTGCTTGAGTCCGGTTCGCCCGATAACGATGATGAGCAAGACTAGAAAACCCATAATACGATAGCCATGTGTAGAAACATCCCGAATCGGAGGATATTTATTCGCAAGTGACGAAGAAAATAAAATAAGCAACGCCTTTGTTTTCAACTCTTTTTTTCTGAAATACCCCTAGTCGTTGCGCAGTGAATTTTCCGTATTTCACACCAATTCAGATTCCCCGCGCGAGCGGGTTCGGCCACCTTTGAGCGAGGCCGCTCCGTCCGCGCCGCCCTCGCTCCCGCCGCCGCATCCCCCTGTGGCGTCGGGCGAGGGGGCGGCGTATAATGCGAGCCGGTTGCGGCGGGCGGATGGCTCCCTTGCGAGGCGGCGATGGGCGAGCGCGCGGTGGTGGCGATGAGCGGCGGGGTGGACAGCTCCGTGGCCGCCGCCCTGATGGTGGAGCGGGGCTACGAGACCATCGGGGTGGGGCTGCGCCTCGCCGACAAGCCCGCGCGGGAGTCGTCCCACCGGGGTTGCTGCGCCCCGCGCGACCTGGCCGACGCGCGCGCGGTGGCCGCCCGGCTGGACATTCCCTTCTACGCCCTGGACGCGCGCGAGGCCTTCCGCGCGGGCGTGATCGAGAATTTCATCTCCGAATACGGGCGCGGCAGAACGCCCGCGCCGTGCGTGGCGTGCAACCAGACGGTGAAGTTCGACTATCTCGCCGGGCGCGCCCGCGCCTTCGGCGCCGGCCTGCTCGCCACCGGCCACTACGCCAGGCGCGTCGAGGCGGAGGGCCGCCTCACCCTCGCCAGAAGCCGGGACGCGGAGAAGGATCAGACCTACTTCCTCTTCGGCATGACGCAGGCGCAGCTCGCCGGGGCGATTTTCCCCCTGGGTGAGTTCACCAAGGAGGAGACGCGCGAATGCGCCCGGAGGCTGGGCCTCCCCACCGCCGAGAAGCCCGAGAGCCAGGAGATATGCTTCGTCCCGGAGGGCGGCTACCGCGCCTTTCTGAGAGCCGAGCGGCCCGGCATCGACAGGCCGGGAGACATCGTGGACGGCGAGGGCCGCGCGGTGGGCAGGCACGAGGGGGTGGCGGGCTTCACGGTGGGGCAGAGGCGGGGGCTCGGCCTGGGAGGCGCCGCGCCGCGCTACGTGACGGCCATCCGGGCGGACTCGGCCACCCTCGTGGTGGGCGGGCGCGAGGAGCTCTCGCGCGAGACCTTCATCGTCAAGGACGCGCGCTGGTCGATTCCCCCCGGCTCGGCGCCCCTGCAGGTGCAGGTGCGGCACCGCGGCCGCGCGGTCGCCTGCGAGGTGATCCCGCAAGATGGCGGCGCCTTCGAGGTGCGCCCCGAGGCTCCCGCCCGCCTGGGCGCGGTGGCGCCGGGCCAGGCCGCCGTTTTCTACTCTGGCGACGTCCTGCACGGCGGCGGCTGGGTGGCCTGACGCGAGGCGGGCGCATCCGCTCGCGGCGGCGCTCTCCTCCGCGCCTGAAAGTCGGCCCGGTCTCCGCGCCCCTAGCCCGGCGGCCATTCCATGCGGCGGCCGCCCAGCAGGTGAAAGTGAAGATGGAAGACGGTCTGCCCCCCGTTCTCTCCGCAGTTGACGACCATGCGGAAGCCTTCTTCCGCCACCCCCTTCTCGCGGGCGATCCCGTTCGCCGCCGTGAAGATGGAGCCGATGAGCTCCCCCTCCGCCTCCCCGACGTCGCGGAGCGTCGCCACGTGCTTTTTCGGGATGATGAGAACGTGGACGGGCGCCGCCGGGTTCAGGTCCTCGAACGCGAGCAGGTCCGCGTCCTCATAGACTTTTCGGGCGGGAATCTCGCCCGCTACGATTTTGCAGAAAACGCAGGACTCCATGTCGCCTCCGGGGTAAGGGGAACGAGCGAAGCGCGGGGCGATTCTACGCGCGGGCGGCGCGCCCTGGCAATCGCGCCCGACTGACGCGCCGCGCGGCCGCGGCCCTTGCGCCGGGGCGGGATGCGCGCTAGTTTTTCGTATGCCCCGAGTCTGAAGAACGCCCCGCGCCGCCGGGGTTCGAGAACGCGGCGGCCGCGTCCCGACTTTCCGCCCGAGGAGGATGTCGAATGAACATCAGCCGAATGCTCGTCGAGCACGCGCGCGCCGTCTCGCATGACGCCCTGCCCGAGGAGGCGCGGGATCGCGCCAGGTATTTTCTGCTCGACCACCTGGGCGTCGCGCTGCGGGCGGTGGAGGCGGCGAGCTCCCGCGTGCTGCACAATTTCGCCAGAAAGCGCGCGCCGAAGGAGGGACCCTGCACCATCATCGGCTCGGACATGCGGACGGACGCTCCCCACGCGGCGCTCGTGAACGGCGGCGTGAGCCACGCCACGGAAATGGACGACGTGACCACGCGCTCCAGCCTGCATCCGGGCGTCAGCGTCATGCCCACCGCGCTCGCGGTCGCCGAGATGCGCCGCTCCGGCCCGAAAGAGGTGATCGCCGCCATCGTGGCGGGCTACGAGACGGCCAACCGCATCGGAAACGCCCTCAACCCGACGAGCCACTACGAGCGCGGGTTCCACCCCACCGGCACGTGCGGGGCGTTCGCCGCCGCGATCGTAGCCTCGAAGCTTCTGGGGCTCTCGGTCGAGGCCACGGCCAACGCGATGGGCATCGCGGGCAGCCAGGCGGCGGGCTCGATGCAGTATCTCGACAACGGCGCGTGGACGAAGCGGTTTCACCCGGGGTGGGCGGCGCACAGCGGCGTCATGGCCGCCTGTCTCGCCCAGGAGGGCTACACGGGGCCGGAGGACATTCTGGGCGGGAAGACGGGGTTTCTGCGCGGCCACAGCGACGACTGCGCGCCCGAATGCGTGGTGGAGCGCCTCGGCGAGTATTGGGAGATCTGCGAGACGGCGATAAAGCCCTACGCCTGCTGCCGCTACAACCACGCCGCGATTGACGCGGCGATTTCCGTCTGCCGGGCCCACGACATCCAGCCGGAGGAAGTCGAGCGGGTGGAGGTGCGGGTTCCCGAGACGAGCGTGATGGTCGTCATCGAACCCTGCGGCGTCAAGACGAACCCCCAGAACATCGTCGACGCGCAGTTCAGCCTGCAATACGCCGTGGCCGTGGCGATTCTCAGGCGCGCGGCGGGGCTGGACGAGTATGCCGACGATTTTCTCCGCGCCCGGGCGTATTCCTCCCTCATCGGGAAGATCGAGTGCCGGGGCGACGCCGAGATGGAGAAGGAGTTTCCGGACAAATGGCAGGCGCGCGTGAGAATCGAGACCGCGCGCGGCGCTTTCGAGGCGCATCAGGATCATCCGAAGGGAGACGCGCGGAATCCGCTGACGTGGGAGGAGCTGATCGAGCGCTTCCGCGTGATGACGGCCCCCGTGCTGGAGAGGGAGGCCGGCGAGCTGCTCATCGAGCGGGTGCGGAATCTGGAGAGTCTGGACGGCGTCTCCGGGGTGATGGAGCTCGTCGCCGGGGCGGAGGGGGTCGCCGCCTGAAGGCTTCGTTCGGGAGGAGGGGAGTTTGCGCTCAGGGGGCCGCCTCCGCCGCCTCCCGGTTGAACCGCTGGAAGAGGGAGAGTCCCAAAGCCAGGCGCATCGCCAGACGCTTGAGGAGGTGGGTCGCCATGCCCTCCTGATACCGCGCGGGATCGCTCGACCCCAGGAGGAGGAAGCCGATTTTCTCCTCCCGGAACTCCAGGGGAACGACGGCGGTCGATTGGATGGCCGCGCTCGCCGCCTCGGGGAACAGGGGGCCGCCGCCCCCTTCCAGCTTGCCCTTGAGCGCGACGCCCCCCTCCATGGGAACGAGCTCCCGCTCGAGCTTGCCGAGCGCGCGAATGCGGGAGGATTCCTCCGGCTTCGCCGCCAGCACGGGAACGCCGTCGATGGGTTCGACGAGGAGGAAGCCCGCGTATTCGATTCCGAAGTTCGCCTCGATGCTCCTGGCGATTTCCGCGAGGCTCGCCGGCGAGGGCGCCCGCTCGAACAGAAGCTGCTCGATTTCGATGAAGTGCTTCTCGATCCGCTCGTTGCGGCGGACGGTCTCTATCGTTTCGTCGAGGAGGCGCATCAGGCTCTCGCGTTCGCCCTTGAGCCGCTCGAAGAGCTTGTCCCGCAGGCTGAGCACCTTGGACGAGGCGCTGTCCTGGGCGAGCAGACCGCTCTGGCGAAGCGAGTCCGGATGTTCGATGAAGAAGCCGGGGTTGTCTTCCAGGTAGCGGACGACGTCCTCCGCCGAAATCGGCGCCATCGCGGGTCTCCTCGGGCGGTGTCGCGGCGGGGCGGGTGGGCGAAAGCGTGCGGCGCGGAGGAGCGTATCACGCCGGGCGGGGATTGACAAAAACCTTCGGGCGGATGAAAAACATCTCGAAGATTTGGGCGGCGTCTATCGCGCCGGGTCCGGTCCACACAGCGAGGGAATCATGGAACCCCTAAAGCCGGGAAGCGCGACGATCGGTTTCGTCGGAATCGGAAAGATGGGAACGCCCATGTCGAAGAACCTGCGGCGCGGCGACTACGCCGTGGTGGCCTACGACGCGAGGCCGGAGAACGTCCGGGCGCTGGCGGGCGAGGGCGTGCAGGAGGCCGAAAGCCTGGCCGATCTGGCGCGCCGCGCGGACGCGGTCATCACCATGCTGCCCGACAGCGACGTGGTGGACGCGGTCGTGGACGGCGCGGACGGCCTGGCGGCGCACCTGGGGAAGGGGAAGCTGATCATCGACATGAGCTCCTCCTACCCCACGCGGACGAGCGCCCTGGCCGCGCGCGTGGAGGAGAAGGGGCTGCATCTCATCGGGGCGCCGGTGTCGGGCGGCGTCGTGGGCGCGGAGGCGGCCACCCTCGCCGTCATGCCGGGCGGCCCCGGGGAGATCGTGGAAGCCGCGATGCCCGTTTTCGAGACGCTGGGAAAAACCATCGTCCACATCGACGAGTCGCCCGAATCGGGCCACGCGATGAAGTGCGTGAACAATTTTCTCTCGGCCACGAACCTGCTCGCCTCGATGGAGGCCATGGTGCTGGCCGCAAGGCTGGGTCTCGACCCCGAAAAGGCGCTTCAGGTCTTCAACGGAGGCTCGGGCGTGAACAGCGCCACGCGGGACAAGTGGCCCCGCTTTCTCCTGCCGCGCGACTTCACCTGCGGCTTCTCCACCGGACTGATGCACAAGGACCTCTCGATGGGCAGCGATCTGGCGCGCGAAAACGGGGTGGCGGCGTTCTACCTGAACCAGTCCCGGCAGATATACGGCCTGGGCGTGCGGAAATACGGGCCGGATTCGGATCAGACGGAACTGCTGCGGATGTTCGAGGAATGGTCGGGGCAGCGGGTGGGAGAGCCGCCGGCGCGGCCGTAGCGCCTTCATTTTCCCGGGGTTCGGCTCATGTCTCGAAAAGCGCGTCAAAGACCCGCGGGCGGGCGTCCGGGGCGGCTCGCTCTCGCGCTCGGCGTTCTTCTCCTGCTTCTTCCGGGGATGGCCGGGTGCGGCAAATCCGGGAAGCGGATGGGAAAGTGGTGGGAGCAGAACGTTGCGGAAACGATCAAGGGGTGGAACGAGCGCCAGCTGGTCATCACCTCGCATCCGCCGCGAGCCGACGTTTTCGTCAACGACGTCTATCAGGGCAAGACGCCGCTTCGCCTGAGCTTCAAGGCGCACGTCAGGGATATGTTCAAGGGCTTCACCGTGTCGGTGCGGAAGGAGGGATACCTGCCCCTCACGCGCGCCGTCTCGTTTCGCGCCGGGCGGGTGGCGTTCCGCCTGATCAAGAAGCAGGGGAGGAGAAAATGAGGGAGCCGGAGGGGATCGCCCGTTTTTTCCGGAGCCTGAATTGACTTTTTCGTCCCGGGTTGGTAGATAGCCCCTCTTTGCGGGCGCGAGCCGGCGGCGCAACGGCGGATTTCCGGCGCGAGGCGCCGCCCGGGACGCGAAGGAGATTTCTGGAATGTATGCCGTAGTGGAAACCGGAGGCAAGCAGGTGCGCGTCGAGGCGGGGGATCGCGTCCTGGTCGAGCGGCTGGCGGGCGAGGTCGGCGAAAGCGTCGAGTTCGACGACGTCCGTCTCATCGTGGACGGCGAGGAGGTCGTCGCGGACAGGGAAGCGCTCGGCAGGGCCAGCGTCAAGGGGGTGATTCTCGACCACGGACGCGGGAAGAAGGTCGTCTCCTTCCGCTTCAAGCGCCGCAAGAAGGTTCGCGTCAAGCGGGGCCACAGGCAACCCTACACGCGGGTAGAGGTTACGGACATCCTCGCTTCAGGATAGAGGAATCGGAAAATGGCGCACAAGAAAGCCGGCGGAAGCTCCTCGAACGGGCGCGACAGCGCGGGGCGCCGCCTGGGCGTGAAGCGCTTCGCGGGCGAGCGCGTGAGTCCGGGCGCCATCATCGTCCGGCAGCGCGGCACCGTCTTTCATCCGGGCGAGAACGTAGGTCTCGGCAACGACCACACGCTCTTCGCCAAGGCGAACGGAACCTTGAAGTTCGAGCGCAAGGCCAGGGGCCGCCGAATCGTCAGCGTCATTCCGGCGGAGTAGCCCCCGCATGGGCAGGCTCCGCCCCCGCCATGTTCGTCGATACCGCTAAAGTCCGCGCGCGCGCCGGCCGTGGAGGAGACGGCTGCCTCAGCTTCCGGCGGGAGAAGTTCGCGCCCAGGGGCGGCCCCGACGGGGGCGACGGCGGCCGGGGCGGACACGTGGTTTTTCGCGCCTCCTCCTCCCTGAACACGCTGGCGGGCTTCCGCTACCAGCCGCTTTTGCGCGCGGGCGGGGGCCAGGCGGGCATGGGGAGCAGAAAGCGCGGCGCCGACGGGGAGGATTTGCTGCTGGAAGCCCCGCTCGGAACCATCGCGCGCGACTCCGAAACGGGGGAGGTCGTCGCCGACCTCTCCGAGGAGGGGCGCGAGGTCGTCGTCGCGCGCGGCGGCCGGGGCGGACGCGGCAACGAGCGCTTCAAGAGCTCGACGAACCGCGCCCCGCGGAAGACGACGAAGGGAAGGGCGGGGGAGGAGCGCGTCCTCGAGCTGGAGCTCAAGCTGCTCGCCGACGTGGGCCTCATCGGGATGCCCAACGCCGGAAAATCCACCCTCATATCGAGAATCTCCGAGAGCAGGCCGAAGATCGCCGACTACCCCTTCACCACCCTCCAGCCCAGCCTGGGGGTGGTCGCGCTGGGCGATTACGATTCCTGCGTGGCGGCCGACGTTCCGGGGCTGATACCGGGGGCGAGCGAGGGCAGGGGGCTGGGGCTTCGGTTCCTGCGGCACGTGGAGCGCTGCGGGCTGCTGCTCCATCTGGTGGACGCCTCCTCGCCGCCCGCGCGGGGACTCGCGGACTTCGACGCCGTGTCGCGCGAGCTGTCCGCCTTCTCGCCCCTGCTGGCGGAAAAGCCGAGGATGGCCGTTTTGACGAAGATGGACGCCGTGGAACCCGGAGAACCCCTGACGGCGCTGTGCGAGGGACTGAAGGCGCGGGGGGTGGAGGCGCTCTGCGTCTCGGCGGTTTCGGGCTTCGGTCTGAAGGAGCTGCTGGGGGTGGTGGCCCGAATGCTCGAGGAGGCGCGGGCGCGGCGGGAGGACGCCGTTCCTCTCGCGCGGATGGAGAACGCATGAGCGAAGAGATGGCGAGGAGGAGCGACGCCGCCCTCGGCAGCCGGCGCGTCGTCGTCAAGGTGGGGAGCTCCGTCCTGACGGCCTCGCATGAGCTGGGCGTGAACCGGCGGGTGCTGGGGCGCATCGCCGCGCAGGTGGCGAAGCTCCGGGAGGAGGGCAGGCAGGTCGTCGTGGTCTCCTCGGGCGCCATCGCGGCGGGCGTCAAGCGGCTGGGCCTCGCGGGAATCCCCAGGGCGGTTCCCGAGCGCCAGGCCGCCGCCGCCGTCGGCCAGCCGATTCTGATGGAGGCTTACGGCCGCGCCTTCCGGCGCAGGGGCATCGAGACGGCCCAGGTGCTGCTCATCCACTCTGACCTCGACGAGCGGAGCCGCTTTCTGAACGCCTGCAACACCTTCGAGACGCTCATGGGCCGGGGCGTGCTCCCGATCGTGAACGAGAACGACACCGTCTCGGTGCGGGAGATACGCTTCGGCGACAACGACACGCTCGCCGCCCAGGCGGCGCGGATGGTGCAGGCGGGCCTCCTGGTCATCCTCTCCGACGTGGAGGGGCTCTACGACGCCGACCCCAGGGCGTCGGACGCGGCGCGCCTGATTCCCCGCGTGGAGGGCCTGCCGAGGGAGATTTCCGCGGTCGCCGGCGTCAGCGCGAACCCCCTCGCCCACGGGGGAATGCGGACGAAGGTCGAGGCGGTGCGGATTCTCGACAAGGTGGGCATCGGCGTCCTCATCGTGAAGGGGCGCGAGCCCGGCGTCATCGAGCGCGCCCTGGGAGGCGAGCCGCTGGGGACGCTTTTCGTGCCCAACGGTGCGCGCCTCAAGGGAAGAAAGGGCTGGATAGGCATCACGGCGAAGCCGCGCGGCTGGCTCCAGCTCGACGGCGGCGCGGTGAACGCCATGGTGAAGCGGGGCAAGAGCCTTCTGCCCAGCGGGGTCGTCTCCGTCGGGGGAAACTTCCGCTTCGGCGACGTGGTGGAGCTGCGAGACGCCGGGGGGGCGGCGCTCGGCCGGGGCCTGGCGAACTACTCGAGCGAGGACGCGGCGCGAATCGCCGGCCGGCAGACGAGGGAGATCGCCTCCATCCTCGGCGGCAAGGACTACGACGAGATCGTCCACCGCAACAACTTCGTCCTCATCGAGCGCTGATGGGCGAGGGACGGCCGCGCGTCGGCGTTCTGGGAGGGACGTTCAACCCGGTTCACTACGGGCATCTGCGCTCCGCCGAGGAGGCGCGCCGCGCCCTCGCCCTCGATGAGGTGCGCTTCGTTCCCTCCGCCTCGCCGCCCCACAAGCCCGAAGGGGAGGTCGCGCCCGCGGCGGACAGGCTGGAGATGGTGCGCATCGCCCTGAAAAAATATCCGGCGCTCGTCTGCGACCCCCTCGAGGTGGAGCGGGGCGGCGTCTCCTACACGCTCGACACCCTGAGGGAGATGGCGGGGCGCGCCCCCGAAGGCGCCGGGCTGTTCTTCATCATCGGCGCGGACGCTTTCGCCGAGCTGCGCGAGTGGCACAGGCCGCGAGAGGCGCTGGGCGCGGCGAATTTCGCCGTCACCCTGCGGGGCGGCCAGAATTCCCCGGAGAATCTCGAAGCGCTTCTTCGCCTCATCCGGGAGGTCGAGCCGGGCTATCGCGCGGAGGCGGGGGAGGCGCGCTTCGACGCGAAGGGGCGCGTCGTCAGGTTCGTTCCGATCCCCGAGATCGATGTTTCGGCCACGCGGATCAGGCGGCGCGTGAGGGAGGGCGCCCCCGTCCGGCGCTTGTTGCCGCGCGAGGTCGAACTCTATATAATCCGCCGCCGATTGTATGGACATCCGGGAGTCGTTTCCTGACGAGCAGGGGGGATGCGGACCCATCGAGACGCTGGAAAGCCGCCTTTGCGCCGTTCGGGAGGCGCTGGAAGCGAAAAAGGCGATGGAGGTCGCGCTTCTCGACCTTCGGCCGCTCTCGCTGGAGGTGGACGCCTTCCTGATATGCCACGGAACGAGCCCCCGCCACGTGAAGGCGCTCTGCGAGGCGGCGGGGGAGGAAATCCGGGAGAGCGGAGAGAGTCTGCTGTCCGTCGAAGGGCTGGAGGAGGCGGGCTGGGTGCTGATGGACTGCGGCGACTTTCTCATCCACATCTTCAGCGAGAAGAACAGGGAGTTCTACCGGCTGGAGGATTTGTGGTCGAGCGCGCCCCTCATCGCGCCGGCGGCGCCGGGCGGCCTGCGCCATCAAAAGGAAAATCGAGGTTCAGCGTGAAGCATTTGACGAAAAAGCAGTTGAAGACCCTGGAGGCGAGACTGCTCGAGGTGCGCCGCGAGATTCTCGGCGACGTGGAGAAGAGCAAGGCGCACACGCAGGAAATCGGAGACGACGGAACCCAGGACATCGCGGACATGGCCGCCGACTCCTACTCGCGCCAGGTGCTGATGGACCTGGGCGAGCGCGAGCGCGGGCGTCTGCGCGAGGTGGAGGCGGCGTTCCAGAGGATGGAAGACGGGATCTACGGCGTCTGCGAGGAGTCGGACGAGCCGATTCCCTACTCCCGCCTGGAAGCGATTCCCTATGCGCGCTACACGGTGGCGGCCCAGAACGAGATCGAAAGGCGCGGCGGCTAGGGCGCGGGCGGCGCGCCGCCCATGAGGATTCGCGTTCTCCTCGCGCTCGCGGCGCCGCTGGCGGCCGCCGTCTATTTTCTCCACCACAACCGGGACTTCATCTCCCTGCGCCTCGCGGACGACTGGGCCGTGCGGGCGCCCTTGGCGCTGGTCGTGCTGGGAGCGGCGCTCGCGGGCTCCTTCGCGGCCGCCGTTCTGGGCTGGGGCGAGGCCGCCCTCGGCGGGCTTTCGCGCAGGAATGTCGCCAGAAGGCAAAAGCGCCTGAACCGCGCCCGGGAGCGCTTCGCGCGGGCGCAGGGCCTGAGCGCGCGGGGCGGGAGGAGGCGCGCGCGCCGGGAGCTCGCCCGCGCGCTCAAGGACGACCCCGGCTTCGTCCCCGCCCTGCGGCTGGCCGCGGATCTGGCCATGGAGGCGGGCGACGCGGACGGCGCCGTCCGGTGGAGCGAGCGGCTTCGCGCCGTCACGAACAACGCGCCCGACGCCGTGGTCCGCCTCTCGGAGAGCCTCGATCATTCCGGCAGGGCGCGGGAGGCGCAGGCGCTTCTCGCGCGGAACAGCGCGGGCGGCGCGGCGAGTCCCCTCGTGCTGCGCAAGCTCCGCGACGTGTATCTCGAAAGCGGCCGCGCCGAGGCCGCCGTCGGGGTCTGCGAAAAGCTCTCGCGGCTGGGGGCGTCCGACGCGGACAGGCGCACGGACGACGAGGCCGCGGGCCGGGCGTATCTGGCGGCGGGAGAGGCGAAGCTGCGCGCCTCCCGCCCCGGGGCGGCCGTTCCTCTGCTGGAGGGGGCCGTCCGCCGCCTCGCCGGGGAGAAGAAGGCGCATCTGCTGCTGGGTGACGCGCACCTGGCGGCGGGCCGCGAGAGGCGCGCCCTGCGCGCCTGGGAAAGCGGATACCAGGCCCTGGGCGGGCTGGAGTTCCTGCAAAGGCTGGCTTCGGCGTCGGGCGATCTGGAGTCGGAGGACGCGCTGCGCAAGGCCGCCGCCAGCGTGCAGTCCGCCGGAAAGCGCCGGGAGGGGGACGTTCGCCATCACGCCCTGCGCGCGGCGCTCATGCTCGAAGCCGGGCAGATCGACAAGGTGGACAGGAGCGTGGCGCAGGCGTCCGCCCTCGCCGCCTCCGGGGAGGGCGAGGATTCCTGGGTGCGGCTGGCGCTTCACCTCATAGAGGCGCGCTGCCTTCAGGAAAAAGGGGAGAGGCTGGCCGCCGAGAACGAGTTCAGAAAGACGGCGCAGGAGGCGTCGAGAATTCTGTTGGGCAAGCCGGTTTCGGGAACGGAGCTCAAGCCCTATTGAGGGGGCCGCTCCGCTTCCTCCCCCGCCCGCGAGCGCCCGAAGGCCCGCGCGCCGCGGAGAGGGGACAACGCTCCCTTGACTTGCGCCTTCCCGCGCCCTAGGCTTCAAAGAGTTCCTCCCCGCCTGTGGAAGCCGCCCGGAGAATCCCCGATGAAGCGCATCGCCCTCGCGGCCGATCATGGAGGATACGCGCTCAAGGAGGCGGTGAAGCGGCTGCTCGAGGAGAGGGCGATTCCCTGCCATGACTTCGGAACGGATTCGGACGCGCCCTGCGACTATCCGGATTACGCCGTCCCCGCCGCCCGTTCGGTGAGCGAGGGGGCGTCCGCGCGGGGAATCTTCTGCTGCGGCTCGGCGGCGGGCATGGCCATCGCGGCGAACAAGTTTCCGGGCGTCCGCGCCGTCGCCTGCCATGACGAATGGACGGCGCGCATGAGCCGCCTGCACAACGACGCCAACGTTCTCGCCCTCGGAGGCCGGGTGGTGAGCGAGGAGGCGGCGGGGAGAATCGTCTCCGCCTGGCTCGACGCGGAGTTCGAGGGCGGCCGCCACGCCCGCCGCCTCGGCAAGATCGCCGATATCGAGGATGCGCCCCGCCCCACGTCCTGACGCCCCCATCGCCCGGGACGGGTTCTTATGAAATGTCCGATTTGCAGTCACTCCGAAAGCAGGGTGGTCGATAGCCGGACGACCAAGGAGGGCAGCGCGATTCGCAGAAGGCGCGAGTGCGAGGCGTGCGCCCACCGCTTCACGACCTACGAGCGGGCGGAGGTCTCCTGGCCGCTCATCGAGAAGAAGGACGGCACGCGCGTGGGCTACGATCGCGCCAAGATCAGCGCGGGCATCAAGAAGGCGTTGGAGAAGCGGCCGGTTTCCGCCGAGGATCAGGAGGCGATAGCGGATCGGGTGGAGCGCTACGTTCTCGACATCGGCGAGAAGGAGATATCCACCAAGGCCATCGGCGAGAAGCTCATGGAGGAGCTGCGGGAGGTGGACGAGGTGGCCTACGTGCGCTTCGCCTCGGTCTATCGCTCCTTCGGAACCCTCAAGGATTTCGAGGCGGAACTGGAGAAGCTCGAAGAGCGCGGCCAGGGCGAGTGAAGGACGCGCGGAAGGCGATAACGCCGGAAAGCGCGGCGCATATATGCGTGGGAAGCCCCCCGAGGCGCTTCCCTTGCGGCGATGTCGCCGACGGTTTCGTAGGGGCGGTTCCCGAACCGCCCCTACGGGGTGTTTTCTCGCGGATTATGAGGGGGGCCTGCGGAAGGGCCCCTCGCGCCTTTCCAACCGCGATTATGGGGACAACCACAGGGGCGTCCCCACCCTCCGCTCGCCATAATGACGGGCGACAACAAATGCCCTGGATTCCGGCCTTCGCCGGAATGACGGCGAAAAACCGCGGCGCAAATATGCGTGGGAAGCCCACCGATGCGCTTCCCTTGCGGCGATGTCGCCCGACGGTTTCGTAGGGGCGGCTCCCGAACCGCCCGTTTTGATGACCGCCCGCCGCGCGCGCCCTCGCCGACGGTTTCGTAGGGGACGCATATATGCGTCCCGCGCCGCATCCGCTCGCGGGGACAACCATAGGGAGTTGTCCCTACGGCCTCGCCTCGCGCCCGGCCGCGGCCGCTTCTGGCGGCGCCCGTTCGATCAGAAAATGGGGACGGCTCCCGAACCGCCCCTACGGGGTGTTTTCTCGCGGATTATGACGAGATGCAGGCGTCCCGATTTTGAAGCCGATTTTCCCGGCCGCGCCTATTCGCTGATGGTCTCGCCCGCCGGCTCGGCGCCCCGGTGGGAGGCGCCGGACGCCATGAGGCTTTCGATTTCCTCATCCTGAAACCCGTATTCCCTCAGCACCTCGCCTGAATGCTCGCCCAGGCGGGGGGGAGGCAGGGCGTCTCTCGGCGGGAGCGCCGAGAACCTGGGCGGGAGGCGCGCGCCGGGGTAGGTCCCCTCGACGGGATGGCGGTATTCCCGCACCAGCCCGCTCGCGCGCGCCTGGGGGTGCGCGAAGCTCTCGCGCATGGTCAGCGCCGGACTCACGCATACGTCCGCGCCCTCGAAAAGCGCCGTCCACTCCGCAAGCGCCTTCGTCCTGAAAACCTCCTCGAGCGCGCGAATCACCTCCGCGCGGCGCGCGCCCCGGGCGGCGTAGTCTTCGGAAAAATCCTCGCGCCCGATGAGCCTGCACAGGTTCACCCAGAATTTCGGCTCCGAGCAGGCGACGGAGAGCATTCGCCCGTCCTTCGTGGGATAGAGGCGGTAGCAGGGCCTTCTGCCGTTGTGCCGCGCCTCCTCGCGCCCGGGGGAGAAGCCCGTCGAGAGGCAGGTCTGCCCGTGAATGGACAGAAACCCCATCGCGGCGTCGAGCATCGACACGTCGATGAACTGCCCGCGGCCCGTCCGCTCGGCGAGGCGGACGGCGGCGAGAATGGCGAAGGCCGCCCACATCCCCGCGCCCACGTCTGCGATGAGGACGCCCGGAGCCGGGGGCGACTCCCCGGCGGCGCCCGTGAGCTCCACCACGCCGCCCAGCGCCTGGAAGTTCAGGTCGTGCCCCGGCGTCCGGGCGAGGGGGCCGTCCCTCCCGTATCCGGTGATGGCGCAATGGACGAGGGCGGGGTTCTCCTCCCTGAGCCTTTCGTAGCCCAGACCCAGGCGCTCCATCACCCCGGGGCGGAAGCCGTCCACGAGCGCGTCCGCCTCTTTCGCCATTCGCAGGAGCGCGGCCGCGCCGGCGCCGGTCTTGAGGTCGAGCGCCAGCGAGCGCTTGTTGCGGTTGTAGCAGAGGTGGAGGGGGGAGACGCCGCGCGCGTCGAAGGGCGAGGCGAGGCGGATGTAGTCGCCGCGCCCCGGCTCCTCCACCTTCACGACGTCCGCCCCCATGTCGGCGAGCATGAGGGTGCACTGCCCGCCGGGGAGCAGGCGGCTGAGGTCGAGGACGCGCAGTCCCGTGAGCGGCATCGGCTCCATCCCTTCGGGAAGCGGGCGGGGCTTGTTTCCGCGATAGCATCCGGCGCCTCAAAGATCAAACCGGGCGCGCTTTCCCCGCGGACTTTCGCCCCGCGCGCGGGATAGGCTACCCTGCCCGCTCCGTCGAGGGGATCGAGGCGCTTCTGTTTTTTCGGAGAGAGGCATGACGGGCATCGTTCGGATCATCGGGCGCGAAATTCTGGATTCGAGGGGAAACCCGACCGTCGAGGTGGACGTTCATCTGGCGGGCGGCGGCTTCGGGCGGGCGGCGGTTCCGAGCGGGGCGAGCACGGGCAGGCGCGAGGCGGCGGAGCTGCGCGACGGGCGAAAGTCCTACTATCTCGGCAGGGGCGTGACGAAGGCGGTCGGCCACGTGAACGAGACGCTGGCCAAGGAGCTGTCGGGCATGGACGCCGCCGACCAGCAGGGGCTCGACGCGCGCCTTTGCGAGATCGACGGCTCGAGGAACAAGGGCCGCCTGGGGGCGAACGCGATTCTGGGCGTCTCCCTGGCGGCGGCGAAGGCGGCCGCCGACGCGCGCGGCCTCCCGCTTTACCGCTATCTCGGCGGGGCGGGAGCGCGCGAGCTTCCCGTGCCGATGATGAACATCCTGAACGGCGGGGCGCACGCGGACAACCGCGTGGATTTCCAGGAGTTCATGATCATGCCCGTGGGCGCGAAGGACTTCCCGGAAGCCCTGCGGATGGGCGTCGAGATCTTCCACCGCCTGAGGGCGGTTCTGAGGGAGCGGGGCTACGGCACGGGGGTGGGAGACGAGGGCGGCTTCGCGCCTGACCTGCGGAGCAACGAGGAGGCCGTCGAGACGATCCTCGAGGCCGTCGTGAAGGCGGGCCGCGCCCCCGGGCGCGACGTTCTCCTCGCCCTCGACCCGGCCTCGAGCGAGCTCTACGAGAAGGGGAGATACGTGTTCCGCTGGTCGGACGGGCGCCGCAGGACGCCGGACGAGATGGTCGCCCTCTATGAGAGCTGGACGCGGCAATACCCCATCGTCTCCATCGAGGACGGCTGCGCCGAGGACGACTGGCGGGGCTGGGCCGCCCTCACCGGGGCGCTGGGCGATCAGGTGCAGCTCGTGGGCGACGACCTCTTCGTCACGAACGCGGAGATTCTCTCGAAGGGCGTCGCCCGCGGGGTGGCGAACGCCATCCTCATCAAGCTGAACCAGATCGGCACCCTCACGGAAACCCTCGAGACCATCCGCGCGGCGGCGCGGGCGGGCTACGCCTCCGTGGTCTCCCACCGCTCGGGCGAGACCGAGGACGCGACGATCGCCGATCTCGCGGTCGCCGTGAACGCGGGGCAGATAAAGACGGGCTCCGCCAGCCGCTCGGATCGCCTGGCGAAATACAACCAGCTGCTCCGCATCCACGAGGAGCTGGGAGAGGCGGCCGTCTATCCCGGGCACGGCGCCTTCTTCAACATCGAGGCGAAGGCGCCCGCCGCCCCGGCGAAGAAGCCGGCCGCCGCGCGCCGCTCCCGCAAGCCCCGGGCCTGAGGGCCGGGCGCGGGCCCTCGCGGAATCTCCCCCGCGCCGCCTCGCGCGCCGGGAGGCGATGGACACGGGCGGAAGCGCGGCCCCTCATTTCGAGAGATAGACGTGCGCGACGCCCGCTTGATCGACGAAGGCGAGGTCGTCCTTCGCGTCCGCGTTGAAGTCCGCCGCGAGAAGGTTCGAGCGGGGGGGCGCGGGCAGGGGCCGCGACCAGCGGAGACGCCAGCGGCTCCCGAACAGGGCGAGCGCCCCCAGCCTCCGCCCGTCCGTCCGCGGCAGGGCGACTTCCACGATGCCGCGCCGCCTCAGCAGGGCGAACCTCCCGACGTTCCGCGCGCCCGCCGCGTGGGCGGAGAAGCCCGCCGCGCGCGCGCGCTCGCGCAGCCGCCCGCCGCTCGGCCGCAGCGCCACGAGAAAGCCCGCCGGGGGCGGCTCCTCGACGGCGAGAACCTTCGGCGCGCCGCCGTCGATTCGGAACGCGCCCAGAAGCCGTGCCCCCGCCCCCGCCTCGCCCCACGCCCTGAGGGCCAGGCGTCCGCCCCCGAGCGCCAGAACGAGGTGGGCCGCTCCCCCGCCGGGGGCGTTGCGGGTGAGAAGAATCTCCTCCTTCCCGTCTCCGTCCAGGTCTGCGGCGAGAGCGCCCGGGAAGGCGAAGAAGCCGCCTCCGCCCGCCTCGTATGCGGCGATGCGCGCGAGGGATTTCCCGTCGAAGCGGTAGGCGCGGATTTCGGTGGGCTTGCGGCCGCCGCCGGGCGCGGAGAGGACGAGGAGCTCCTTCCGCCCGTCTCCGTCCAGGTCGGCCGCCGTCAGGTCGGCGTCGGGCCGCGCCCGCGCCGCTTTCGCCCCGACGCGCCGGGTTTCCGCCCATTCGCCCCCCCGCCTCCGGAACAGGAGGAGGGAGCCGTCCGCGCCCGTCATCGCCGCGGCGTCCTCGCCCAGGACGGCCGGCCTGGACAGCGCGGAGGGGGGGACGCTCGGCCAGACGAACAGCCAGCGCCGCTCGATGGCGTCCACGTTGATGAACATTCCGCTGCGGCCCGCGCCGACGAAGCTGCCGTCCGGCAGCCGGGCGGGAGGAACCTCGGCGGCGAGATCGGAGGGGGCGGGATGATCCCGCATGCGCGCGCGAAGCGCGCCCTCCTTCCTCTCGAAGGCGACGGGATGAAAATCGCCGTCCATCGTGAAGGCGAGCAGGGTGAGGTGCCCCGCTCCGGCTTCTTTTCCCGCCGGCGCGGTGAGGAGCCACTTCGTCCGGCCCGGGGCGCGGACGGAAAGCGCCTGATGGGTGTCGAGAGGGTTTTCCGCGCCGCGGGCGGCGCGTTCGCCCGGGACGAGGAGGAGCAGGCCGCACGCGAGGGCGATGAGGAGGCGCCGCCCGTTCCCCGGAGCCCGCGCCCGCATCCCGCCCGGCGTCCTTCTACCCCGCGCCCGCGGCGCCGGCGCCCGCCGACGCCCCCGTGGTGACGGCGCGCTTGCCCGCCGGCGGCTTCTCATACACGGCGCGTCCCCCGCGCGAGGGAAAAGAAAGGCTGCGCGCGATTATCGAACAAATCGCAATCGTGGTAAACAGTTCCTGCGGAAGCGGGCGCGCCGGACGCGCCGGACGGCGCGAGGAGGTTGCGCCCCTTGTTCCGGCGAAGGGAGACCGCGTGGGCAAAAAGGTGGAGCATATCCATTGGCCGGGCGCCCCTGACTTGTGGATGCCCTACGCTCCGGCCATCCGGGTGACGGGCGGGAGCCTCGTGTTTCTGGCCGGGGTGACGGCGGCGCCCGTCTATCACCATCACCCGCACCGGCCGGAGGAATTCGACGCCATGCCCCGCGACATGGAGGGGCAGGCGCGGGCGACGCTGGAGAACCTGAAGAGGGGCCTCGAGGCGGCGGGCGGCGACTTCGGGGACGTCGTGACGGCCACCCGGTTCGTGACCGACCTCTCGGAGCAGGACGCCCTGAACCGCGTATGGGCCGGGTATTTCGGAGAGCGCAGGCCGACCACCACGACCGTCCAGGTCGCGCGGCTGGCGACGGATCCGCGCTGCCTCCTGGAGGTGAGCGCCCTGGCCGTCGTCGATTCGGAATGACGGACGGGGCGCCGCGCTCCGCTTCCGGCCGGACGCCGGGAGCCTCCGACCTTGCCAGGGCGGGGGGGCTTTGCTAGCATCCGCCCTCGCGTGAGCGTTCGTCCCCGCCCCTCCACCGGGAATCAGAGGCCATGGCGCGTCGGCCGCGCGATCCGGAAGCCCGCATCGAAGCGCTGGAGGAGCGTCTGGAGCGATGCCCCTCCTCGGCCGCCTTTTTCCCCCTGGCGTCCCTTTTGTGGGAGAAGGGAGAGGCGGAGCGGGCGGAAGACCTCCTGAGAAAGGGGTTGCTCGCCCATCCCGACTACGCGGCGGCGGGCGTCCTTCTGGGAGAGATCCTTCTGGCCGGGGACGCGCATGAGGAGGCGGCCCGCCACCTCGAAAAGGCGCTGGAGCTCACCCCGTGGAACGTATCGGGGCGGCGTCTGCTGGCGACGTGCCATCAGATGAGCGGCGACGCGGTGGCGGCCCTGGCCGCGCTGGAGGTGGTCGATATGTTCGAGAGCGACGAGGAGGCCGCCCGGAAGGCGATGGGAGATTCCGGGGACGACGCCGCTCCGGCGGAGGCGTCTGATGAGGGCGTCGAGGCCGTGGCCACGCCCTCCCTCGCCGAGCTGTATCTGGCGCAGGGCCACCCCGACCGGGCGGCGGCCGTCTATGAGCGGCTTCTCGACGCCGATCCGCAAAACGCGGAATGGAAGGCGAAGCTGGCCGTCATTCGGGAGCGCGTGGCCCGGGGGGAGGAGCGCGCCGCGCCCACGGGCTATCCCGGGATGGACGGGGAGCTCGACCTGATCGCGGGAGAGACGGAGGACGCGGCGGAGGCGAGCGCGGAGCCGCGAGACGCCGCCCCTCTCCACGCGGGCGCGGAGGATACGCGCGGGGCGCTCCCGGAGGCCCTCCCGGTTCGCGCTGCGGACGCGGCGCGGGAGGAAGAGGAGGCCGGCGCTCCTCCCGGCGAGGAGAGCGCCGATTCCATCCTGATGAGGCTGATCGAGCTCTACGTCGAGGAAGGCGACGGCGCCCGGGCGCTGGATGTTGGCCGAAAGGCGCGCGCCCTGGGGCTGGACTCCCTCCGGCTTCAGGGGCGAATCTCGGCGCTCGAGGAAGAGCAGGCGCGGTCCGCCCGCGAGACCGTGGAAGCCTTGGAGAGGTGGCTCGCCGCGCTCAGGCGGCGCAAGGCGGGCGTCCGGGCGCGTTGAGGGGCGTCCGGCGAGCTTGCCGCATCGTTGCGGAACGGCCGGATGACGCGCGGGGATTCCGGCGTTTGGGTGTCTCCATCCAGCAGGCGAGCGTATCCGGCATGACGCGGTTATCGAGAGAGCGGGAGCCGTTCTCCGGCATGAGCGCGGCGGAAGTCTCCATCCACGCCATCCGGACGCTGGCGATGGACGCGGTGCAGAAGGCGAACAGCGGCCACCCGGGCGCGCCGATGGCCCTGGCGCCGCTCGCCTATGAATTGTGGAAGAACCACCTTCGCTACAATCCCAAAAATCCGGACTGGTTCGACCGAGACCGCTTCGTGCTCTCGTGCGGCCACGCCTCGATGCTCCTCTACGCCGCGCTGCACCTCACCGGCTACGACCTTCCGCTGGCGGAGATCGTCCGCTTCCGCCAGTGGGGGAGCAGGACGCCGGGGCATCCCGAATACGGGCTGACGCCGGGGGTGGAGACCACCACGGGCCCCCTGGGGCAGGGGTTCATGAACGCCGTGGGCATGGCGATGGCCGAGGCGCATCTGGCGAGCGTCTTCAACCGGCCGGGCCGCGCGATAGTGGATCACCGCACCTACGCGCTCCTGAGCGACGGCGACGTCATGGAGGGGGCGTCCCACGAGGCGGCCTCCCTGGCGGGGCATCTGGGGCTGGGCAAGCTGATATGCGTCTATGACGACAACCGCATCACCATCGACGGAGAAACCGCGCTGACCTGCTCCGACGACGCGGCGAAGCGCTTCGAGAGCTGCGGCTGGCACGTCCTGAACCTGGGCGACAGCGCGGAGGATTTGCCGAGAATCTCGGAAGCCCTCGCCCGGGCGAAGGCCGAGGCCGCGCGGCCCTCCCTCCTCATCCTGCGCTCGCGCATCGGCTACGGCTCGCCCCGCTACCAGGACACCGCGCGGGCGCACGGCGCGCCCCTGGGGGAGGAGGAGGTGGCGGCCGCCAAGCGCGCCTACGGCTGGCCGGAAGACGCGGCGTTTCTCGTGCCCGAGGCCGCGGCCGCCCACATGGGCGAGGCGATAGCCCGCGGCGCCGCGCTCGAGGCGGACTGGCGCCGCGGGTTCGCGGAATACGAGGCGGAGCATCCCGAGGCGGCCGCGCGGTTCAGCGCCGCGCTTGCGGGCGAGCCGCCCGCCGGCTGGGAGGCGCGCGTCCCCCGCTTCGAGGCGGACGAGGGCGCCCTCGCCACGCGCGCCGCCTCGGGCAGGACGCTGAACGCCATCGCCTCCGCCGTCCCCTGGCTCATGGGCGGCAGCGCGGACCTGGCCTCCTCCAACAACTCGCGCATCGAGGGGTCGGGAAACTTCGCCCGGGGAGACTACGCGGGCCGCAACGTCCACTGGGGAGTCAGGGAGCACGTCATGGCGGCGGCCAGCTCCGGCATGGCGCTGCACGGGGGCGTTCGCCCCTACGCGGCGACCTTCTTCACCTTCACGGACTACGCCCGCCCGGCCATACGCCTCGCCGCGCTGATGCGGCTGCCCGTCATCTACGTGATGACGCACGACTCCATCGGTCTGGGCGAGGACGGCCCGACGCATCAGCCGATAGAGCATCTGGCGTCGCTGCGCGCCATGCCGGGCCTCGTCCTCATCCGCCCCTGCGACGCGAACGAGACCGCGGCCGCCTGGCGGGCGGCGATCGAGCGGCGCGAGGGCCCGACCATGCTCGTCCTCACCCGGCAGGCGCTGCCCGTTCTGGCGCGCGCGGGCGACGCCGGCGCGGAGGGGGTGGCGCGGGGCGCCTACGTCCTCTCGCCCGAGCGGGGAGATTCCCCCGATGCGGCGCTGCTCGCCACGGGATCGGAGGTTCACGTCGCTCTGGCGGCGCAGGAGGCGCTGGCGGCGGAGGGAATCGACGCCCGGGTCGTGAGCATGCCGAGCTGGGAGCTTTTCAGGGAGCAGCCCCGCGCCTGGCGGGATTCGGTTCTTCCGCCCGAGGTGCGGGCGCGGGTGGCCGTCGAGGCGGGCGCGACCATGGGCTGGCGCGAGTGGGTGGGCGACGCCGGCGCCGTCATCGGGCTGGATCGCTTCGGCGCCAGCGCGCCCCATCGGGAGATATACGAGCGTCTGGGTCTCACGCCCGCCAACGTCGCCGAGCAGACGAAGCGCGTCCTCGGCGCGTGATTTTCATATTCTCGCCTTCCGTTGCCGACCTCGCCGCGCGGCTCCGCCCGCGGCGAAGCCTCCGGTCATTCCGGCTTTCGCCGCCATGACGATGAGGCGCGGCGAATCCGTCAGCGCGCGTCGAGTATGTTGCCACATTTCCCCCGGCCGCGCGCATTTGCCCGCATTTGCGCGGCCCGCCCGTTTTCGGAGTTCGGTATATGCTCTGGCTTCGCGCGGGGAGGGACGCCGCGCGGAGGGTTCGCCGAGGGGTTTTCCCGGAAGCGGCGGCGGAGACGGGAGGAGAAACGCGGGGGATGGGGATTCGGACACGCGCGCCGGGACGGGGACGGGTTTGCCGGGCGTCACTCCGGCGGAGGCCGGAACCCGGTGTTTTTTTCGCCGGCTCCGCCTTGCGGCGATTCCTCCTCGTCGGGACAATTCCTCCTCCCCGTCGGGATTGACGCCGGGGTGCCGACGCGGGGCGGAGAATCCCTCGACGCGCGTCCGGTATTTCGCCGCCCGCGCGGGAGAACGCGAATATATGCGAAATCAGACAAATTCACGACTTTTTCCGACAAATTTACAGCTTTTTTCGACAAATTCACGCCCCTTAAAGGCACGACAGAGACCGCATTTAGCGCGATGGTGAAAAGAAAAATCGTTTTTTTTCAGTATGTTATTGTGAATACATGAAGTCATGCCGAAAGAAATCCCCCCCGTTTTTCCGATGAAGTTCCGGCGCGGCGCATTTGCCCGCACCTGCCCGCATTCGCGGCTCCCCGCGCGTGCTTCGCCTTGGGCGGCTCCCGTCTGAAAAGCGTCTCCGCATGGTGGCATTTTCCGAGGCGGTGGAGTAGAATCCCCGCGTCCAGCCGCACTGACGAGGAGGGAGAGATGCCGCGAAAAATCAGGCTGTCCGGGTGGCCGGCGTGGGCGGGCGTCCTCGCCCTGCTCGTCCTGGGGCTGGCCATGGGCCCCGCCGGGAACCCCTCCGCCAGCGAGACGAGCGCGTATTCGGAGCTGCGCGCCTTCAGCGAGGTGCTCAGCCTCGTGGAGGAGAACTACGTCAACAAGACGGACGCCAGGAAGCTGATTCGGGGCGCCATCCGGGGAATGCTCCGCACGCTCGACCCCCATACGAGCTATCTGAGCCCCGAGTATTTCAAGGAGATGCAGGTGGAGACCTCGGGCCGCTTCGGCGGCCTGGGCGTGGAGATTTCGATTCGCGGCGGCGTGCTGACCGTCGTGACGCCCATCGAGGACACCCCGGCTTACAGGGTCGGCGTGCAGGCGGGCGATCGGATCGTCCGCATCGAGAAGGCCTCGACGAAGGACATGACCCTCCAGGAGGTCGTCAAGCGGCTTCGGGGCAAGCCCGGCACGAAGGTGAAGATCACGGTGACGCGCAAGGGGGAGAGCGAGCCGATCGAGTTCGAGATCACGCGCGAGATCATCCGCGTCAGGAGCGTGCGAAGCCGGATGCTGCCGGATGAGATCGCCTACATCCGCGTTCGCAGCTTCCAGAACTCCACGGGCGGGGAGGTGGGGAGCGCCCTGTCCTCCCTCCGGGAGCGGGGGGCGAAGGCGCTGGTGCTGGACCTTCGCAACAACCCGGGCGGGCTTCTCGCCCAGGCGGTTTCGGTCTCCGACATCTTCCTGGAAGGCGGGAGCCTCATCGTGGAGACGAAGGGACGCATGACGAACCAGGCGCATCGCTTCACCTCCACGACCGGGGCGCCGGGCGGGAAGATTCCCATGGCGATTCTCGTGAACGCGGGGAGCGCCAGCGCCTCGGAAATCGTGGCGGGCGCGCTTCAGGACCTCAAAAGGGCGAAAATCATCGGGGTCAAGACGTTCGGAAAAGGCTCGGTGCAGACCGTCGTCCCGCTCTCGGACGGCTCCGGGCTGAGGCTGACGACCGCCCTCTACTACACGCCGAAGGGGAGGCTCATCCAGGGCGAGGGCATCGAGCCCGACATCGTGAGCGAGATGGAGAGAACCCCCGCCGCCGGCGCGCGCGCGCTGCGGGAGAAGGATCTGCCCGGCCACCTGCCCGGCGCCTCCGGGGAGAAGGGGAAGCCGGAGGAGGAAGGCGCGGGCGAGGCGCATGGCCCGCCCCGCGCTCCCGCCGACGAGAGGAAGGACGCCCAGCTCGAGCGCGCCGTGAAGTATCTGAAAGACTCGTTCCTCAACAAGAAGATGGGCGCCTGACCCCGCCGGAGAACGGATGGGGGAGAGGCGGCGCCCGGCTCTTTTTCCCCCTGAAAACCGGGGCGGCCGCCGCCGGATCGTCCCGAATCCCGGACTCGCCGGCTTTTCCCGAATCCCGGCCGTGGCGCGCGGGGCGAACGCGGAGAGGGCTGAATTGCGCATCCTGGGCGTCGAGACGAGCTGCGACGAGACGGCGGCGGCCGTTCTCGAATTCTCCGGGGACGCCGCCCCCCGGGTGCTCTCCAACGTCGTGGCCTCGCAGCATGAAATTCACGCGCGGTTCGGCGGCGTGGTTCCCGAACTGGCGGCGCGCCGCCACGTGGAGATGATCGCCCCCGTCCTGGAGGCGGCCTTCGCCGAGGCGTCGGTCGCCGGGGAGGAGGTCGATGCCGTGGCGGTTACGCGGGGGCCCGGCCTGGTGGTGGCCCTGCTGGTGGGCCTCTCCGCCGCCAAGGGGCTGGCGTGGAGCCTGGGGGTTCCGCTCATCGGCGTTCACCACCTGGACGGGCACATTCATTCCCTTTTTCTGCCCACGGAGGACGCAGGCGACGCCCCGCCCCCGTTTCCCCATCTGGGCCTCGTGGTATCGGGCGGGCATACGGACTTCTACCGCGTGGACGGGCACGACGCGGTGAGGCGGCTGGGCGGCACGCTGGACGACGCTCTGGGCGAGGCGTATGACAAGGTGGCCGCCGTCATGGGGCTGGGCTATCCGGGCGGCCCCATTGTGGATCGCCTGCACGCGGAGTTTCTGAAAAGCGGCGGCGAAGGCCGGGCGCCGGTGGAGTTTCCCCGCCCGCTTCTGGCGGACAGGCCCTACGCCTTCAGCTTCAGCGGGCTCAAGACGGCCGTGCTGAACCACCAGAAGGAGCGGGGGCTGTATTCGGGAGATCGAAGCCTCCCCCCCTGGGCGCGCCCCCGGAAAGTGCCGGAGGAGACGGCGCGCGCGGTGGCCGCCGGGTTTCAGGAGGCGGCGGCGGAGGTCGTGGTGGAGAAGGTGAGCGCGGCGGCGCGCGAGGAGGAGTTGTCCGCCGTCTCCGTGAGCGGAGGGGTGGCGGCGAACGCGCATCTGCGCGTGCGGCTGCGCGAAAGAGCCGGAAGGGAGGGCTGGTCGCTCCATTTTCCGGCGCGCCGGTTCTGCACGGACAACGCCGCGATGATCGCCTGCGCCGGCGGCTTTCGCCTGCGGGAGGGCGGACGCGGGCGCTTCATGGATTTCGCCGATATGGACGCCGACCCCTCCTGGGAGCTGGAAGAGGCGTCCGCCGCCTAGCGGCCTGAGGGAGAGCGACCGATGCGTCCGGAAGAAGCGGGCCCCCGCGTGGATGAGGCGCCTCCGGGCGAGGCGCCGCCTCCGCCTGAGGGCTTCGACCGCCCCCTGCGCATCGGCGGGGTGACCCTGGAGAGCCGCCTCCTGATGGCGCCCATGGCGGGCTATACGAACCTGCCCTTTCGCTCGCTGGTGAAGGCGCGCGGGGCGGGGATGGTGGCCACCGAGATGGTGAGCAGCCAGGCGCTCGCGCGGCGCCACGCGAAAACATATGACCTGATGCGGAGCGAGGCGGCGGAAAAGCCGGTTTCCATCCAGCTCTTCGGCTCCGACCCCGTCCAGATGGGCGAGGCGGCGGCGATGGTGGAGGAGGCGGGCGCGGACCTGGTCGATCTCAACTGCGGGTGCCCCGTGAGGAAGATAACGAAAAACCGGGCGGGCTCCGCCCTTCTCAGATACCCCGGGCGGGCGGCCGCCATCGTCTCGGCGATGGCGCGCGCCGTTCGCGTCCCCGTGACGGTGAAGATGCGCACCGGCTGGGACGCCGTGGAAAAAGATGCGGCGGAGCGCTTCGCCAGGGCGGTCGAGGACGCCGGCGCGCGCGCCATCACCGTTCACGGCAGAACCCGGCGCGCCATGTTCAGCGGCGCGGTGGACCTGGAGGCCATCGCGCGGGTGAAGCGCGCCGTTTCGATTCCCGTGATAGGAAACGGCAGCATCCTCAGTCCCCAGGACGCCATGATGATGATTCGCCGCGCGGGCGTGGACGCGCTGATGATAGGGCGCGGCGCCATCGGGAACCCGTGGATTTTCTCGCGCCTGCTGGCCTGGCTCCGAACGGGGGAGCTGCCCGCGCCGCCGGGCCTGATGGAGCGGAAGCGAATGGCGCTTCTCCACTTCAGGCGTCTGCGCGAGGCGCTGGGCGAGCGGCTCGCCGCGCTTCACTGCCGGAAGCACCTGCCGGCCTACACGAAGGGGCTTCGCGGCGGCTCGGCGCTGCGGGAGCGGGTGAACCGAGAGAGCGACGTGGACGCCGTCCTCCGCCAGGTGGAGGCGTTCTTCGACGCGCTCGCCTCCCGTCCCCGCGCGGTGGAAGACGGGCGGGGCGCCCATGCGGCTTGAGGGCAGGCGGGCGTTCATCACCGGCGGGGGGCGGGGCATCGGCCGGGCGATCGCCCTCAGGTTCGCGGACGAGGGCGCGGATGTGGCCGTGGCGGCGCGAACCCGCGCGGAAATCGAATCGGCGGCGGCCGAGGCGGAGCGGAAGGGCGGGCGCGCGCTCGCAATCGTCTGCGACGCGGGCGATCCCCGGGAGGTCGAGGACGCGATCCGGCGCGCGGAGCGGGAGCTGGGGGGCGTGGACGTTCTCGTCGCCAACGCGGGCGCGCTCCTCCACGCCCCGATTCAGGAGACCACGAACGCCCTCTGGGAGGAGATGATGCGCGTGAACCTGAACGGCGCGTTCTACGCCTTTCGCGCGGCGGTTCCGGGGATGATCGCCCGCGGGTGGGGCCGCCTCATCGCCGTCAGCTCGGTGTCGGGCAAGATAGGCGGGGCGAACCGGAGCGCCTACCACGCGGCGAAGCACGGCGTGCTGGGGCTGGCGCGCTCGGTCGCCCTGGAGGTCGCGGACAAGGGGGTGACGGTGAACGCGATATGCCCCGGCTTCGTGGACACGGCGATGATCGCCGGGAGCCGGGAGGAGTTCGCCCGCTACGCCGGCGCGGGCGAGAGCGGGGAGGCGGCGATGCGGCGCGTTCGGGGCGAGGTGCCGATGCGCCGCTTTCTCGCGTCCGGGGAGGTCGCCGCCATGGCCGCCTATCTCGCCTCCGAGGAGGCGGGCGGCGTAACCGGACAGGCCTACACCATCTCCTGCGGCGCGGTGCAGGCGTAGGGGGGATGCCCGGCGAGGATTTTTCCGCAAAGGTCGGCGCGCTGACGCGAGGCTTCGACCCGGGGGAGGGAATGGCCGGAAAGCGGCTGAAGCATGGGGATTTGATCGCCCGAACCGGCCGGAGAGCGGTAGAATGAGCGCAGACCCCGCAAATAAACTGAACGTTGCGAATCGCTCCCTGTTTCATGGCGATAACCTCCCCTTCCTTCGCGCCATCAACAGCAATTCCATTCATCTCATCGCCACCGACCCGCCCTTCAACAAGGGGCGCGATTTTCACGCCACGCCCGCGAGTCTGGCGTCCGGCGCGTCCTTTCAGGACAGGTGGTCGTGGGAGGATGACGTCCAGCAGGCATGGGTGGATCAGATCACGGACGACCACCCGAAGCTCATGGAGGCGATAGAGAGCGCGAGATACGCCCATTCGGACGGCATGGGGGCGTATATGTGCTTCATGGCCGTCAGGCTTCTGGAGATGAAGCGGATACTCCGGGAAGACGGAAGCGTCTATCTGCATTGCGACCCTACGGCCTCGCATTACTTGAAGGCAACGATGGACGCGATTTTCGGATACAAGAATTTCAGGAACGAGATTGTTTGGTGCTATACGGGACCCGGGAACACCAAGCGTTGGTTCCCCCGCAAGCACGACACGATCCTTTCCTATTCAAAGGGAAAAGGCGCTGTATTCAACGCGGACGCTGTGCGTGTGCCGTATGTGAAACTCGAAACAGGGAAGACATCGGGCATTTTCAAGACGGCTGCAACCCTCTCTAAGCGAGGCAAGGTCGTTGAGGATTGGTGGGCAAACTTTTCAACCGTTGGGCGAATCGCCCGCGAACGCACGGGCTACCCCACCCAAAAGCCTCTCGCCCTCTACGAGCGCATCATCAAGGCTTCATCCAACGAAGGCGATAGCGTCCTTGATCCATTCTGCGGTTGCGCCACGACGCTGGTCGCCGCCGAGAGGCTCAATCGTCAATGGATCGGCATTGATATCTGGGACAAGGCCCATGAGACGGTCATCAGGAGACTGCAGGACGAGGGACTGGCGGCTCCCGACGGCGACACGGGAGGACGCCTTTTCACGGCCGGGCAGATCGCGTATTCAAAGGAGCCTCCCGTCCGAACCGACGAGGGAGAGGAAGCCGTCCCGTTTCTCAGAACGAAACTGCGCGTGGACGAACCGAAGGATCGCCGGATGAGCCGGGCGGAAATGCTGGCGTTCCTGCTGGATCAAAACGGCTCCAGATGCCAGGGGTGCGACAGGGAATTCGACGACTCGCGCTACCTGGAGCTCGACCACAACACGCCGCGCTCCGACGGCGGACTGAACCATATCAGCAACAGGATTCTCCTGTGCGGCCCCTGCAACAAGCTCAAAAGCAACCGGTTCACCCTGTCGGGCCTGCGCCGCGAGAACAAGAAACTCGGCTACATGGCCGGGTAGGGGGGAGGACAACATGGGGTGCGTCGTGGATTACATCGCGGGCATCGCGGACTTCATCAAGAACTCTTTTGTGATTCTGTCGGTGGGGGCGTTCGTCCTCTATGTTCATTCGCGGGGATGGCGTGTCTGCTGGCACAAGTTCGTGAGGGCTGGGATTCTTGGGAAAGACCAGAGGCATAGGGTTGAAATCGGAAATGTTGGCCCCCGTTGGGATGTGCTTCAGGATGCGATCGAAGGTAAAAATTGGGTTTCGGCTCAAATCAAGCGTGAAAATGGTGAAAATGCCATGCTACTTGAGGAAAGCCTCCAGATGTTCATTCTCAATCAAACTACCGTTCAAAATAGCGACTATCTGGATATCCTGACAGATCGGGAAGTTAGTAAAAAAAAACTGTTTCGCAGTGGTGGTGAGGGGTCCAGAGGGATTTTGAAAGTATATTTTCATCCTACCTTGGACAAATTTGTTTTCACAGTGCGCGGAGAGCATTGCTGGCACTACATCCGCACGCCTTCCCTTATCGCCAAGCTGTTTGGAGAGGAGCCGAAGCCATGACCCTCACCACCATCTTCACCGTCATCGTTGTATTTTTGCTTTCCGTGTTCGTTCTTTTGACGCTGGCTGATCTTGTGATGCTGGCGATTGACCATTGGAAGGAGAGGGAAAAACCGATGAAGAAGTTTGCTTTGGCGGTTGCGGTGGTGGTTTCCCTCTGTCTCGCCGGCCCCGCTTGGGGAAGCGGTGAGACTGTCCAGTAGATGGAGCGGCGGGCGAAGCAGAATGATGGGGCATGACCGCGCCTACCCGGCCGGGCGGCTCTCCGGGGATTCGTCTAGTTTCCCGCTCTTGGGACTCCCCCGCCTTCGAGCGCCTCGTGCGGCGCGACCATCCCGATGCGGCGGATTCTTCCGCCCTGCGCCGAGAGCGCGAACAGCTCGCGCCGCGCGTCGCCCTCCGCGCCCATGTCCGTCCGCCCCGCTGCGCCCTCGAAGCCCCGGAGGGCGGCGAGATATTCGCGGACCTGCTCCCTCGTTCGCGCCCCCTCCGCGATCGCCGAGAAGATGATGCGCGCCGCGTCGTGCCCGAGGGCGGAGAAGAGGTCGGGCTTTCTCCCGAACCGGCTTTCGTATTCGCCCGCGAAGCGCGCGACTTCCGGCTCTTCCGCGCCGGCGAAGAACCCGGCGACGAATACGGCGCCTTCCACGTAGCGCTCCCCGCGCTCGAGGAGGCGGGGGCTGTTCCAGCCGCCGCCGCCCAGAAGCCGGACGCCGCGCATGTTGTAGAAGGGCAGCTGCGGCGCGATGAGAACCGCCTTGTCGTGGCGAACGGGGAGGAAGAGCGCCTCGAAGTCCAGCTCGACCTCGAGCGGGTCCGACTTCCCCGGGCCGGGCGCGAGCTTTCTCCTCGCCAGCTGCCTGTCGTCCATGCCGCCCAGGGCGCGCATCTGCGCCCCGAAGTCGATCGCGTTCGCGGGAAACGAGACGATTCTGACGACCTCGCCCCCCAGGCTCCCCGCCGCCCGCGCGAAGGCGTCCGTCAGCTCCCTGCCGTCCCTGTCGTCGGGATGGAGAACGGCGAAGCGCCTCAGCCCCAGACCCCGGACGGCGTAGGCGGCGGCGCCCCTGCCCTGCATCCGGTTCGTGAGCGAGTTCCGAAACACCCAGGCGAACTCCGGGTTCATGCGCATTCGCGCCGCGAACGGCGTGAGGAGCGGCGTCTCAAGGCGGTTCGCGACTCGGGCGGCGGATTCCGCCGCCTCGGTCAGGAGCGGGCCGATGAGGGCGACGACCTTTTCCTTCTCGATCAATTCGGCCGCGAGCCGCGCCGCCTCGCCCGCGGAGCGCGCCGCGCTTCTCGTGTCCCGCACCGCGAGCTGAATCCGCAGGCCGGGGCGCCTCGCCAGGCTGCGCCGGAGCGCCAGCCGGATGCCCCGATAGACGCGCTCGCCCGCCGAGGCGGCTGCGCCCGATAGCGGCAGCAGGATGCCCACGCGCGCGGAAGGCGGGGGCGCGGGCGCTTTCGCCCGCTCGGGGGGAGCGGCGCGCGCGGCGCCGGCGGGCTTCGCCCGCCTGGTTCTTTCCGCCAGCGCCGCTCTCAGATACGGCTCGACCGGCGAGTTCGCGAGACGCCCGACCGCCCGCAGAAGCCGGCGCGGACGGATTTTTTTCGCCAGCGCCCCGACGCGCCGGATGAGCAGGTCTTTCCGGTGGATTTCCGGGTCGCTCCCGACGGCGCGCCCGTAGGCGAGCAGGGCGGAGAAGGCGTCTCCGCGCTTTTCATAAACCTCGCCCAGAGCGGCTTCGAGCAGGGCGCGCCTTTTCGGGTCGGTTTCGCGGCGCAGGCTGCCTCTCAGCGGAATGCGCGCCCGCTCGTGCCGGCCGGCGGCCTGGAGCGTCAATCCCAGGTAAAACGCGCTTTCGGGATACAGGGGCGAGAGGGGGAATCGCTCCTGAAGCCGCTCCAGGCTTGCGGCGGCCGCCCCCAGGTCTCCGCGCCCGAGCTCGCGCTTCGCCATATCCAGCAGCGCCTGATCCGCTCCGGGAGCGTCCGGCCGCTTCTCCACCCTCTCTTTCAGCGCGGCCAGCGGCGTCTTGGGCTGCGCCGGGACGGGCGCGGACCACCTTCCGGGCTCCGCGGCGAGCGCTTTCCGGGGAGCGTCCCCGGCCGTTCGCGCGAGCTTTTCCGGCGTCCTCGCGCCTTCGGCCTTCGGCGCGGGAGCGGATGGCGTCTTTCGGGCGGGCGGGGCGGCGCAGCCCGAGAGGAGCGCGGCGGCGAGAGAGGCGCTCCATGCGAGTTTCAGGATGAGGGTCGGCATTTTCGTCACGTCTCGCGGGTGAGAGCGTCTGGCGGGAGGGTAAGAGCCGCGCGGCGGAGTGTCAAGGCGCGTGAATCGGGCGGGCGGGAGTAGAATTTTCCCGGACGGGTGATATTCTGTCCTCGCCCGCCGCTTGAGGACGCGCGGGCGTCCGTGGCGCCGGGGGGCGCTGTCGGGGATTCGCGCGTATGAGAATGCCGGTTCCCGACCGCGCCCCGGAGCCGATTCGTTTGCTCACCGCCCTTCTTCTGACAGAGGGCCATCGTGCCTGGCGATTCGACGTATCCTTTGGCCATCGACATCGGGAGCTCCGCCGTCAAGCTCGTCCAGCTCGGCAGGGAGGGGGGGCGTCTTTTTCTCTCCCGCCTGGGGGCGGCTTCCCTGCCTCCGGGCGCCGCGCGAGGCGGCTTCGCGCGGAACGCCGGCGAAGTCATGCGGGTGGTGGAGGAGTTGATCTCCGCGGAGGGGGCGGAGGACAAAAAGGTCGTCGTGGCGCTGTCCGGCGCTGCGGCGATTCTGAGGCCGGCGCTTCTGCCCTCGGAGGAGGATTTCCCCGTCGCCGACGCCCTGGAGGCCGAAGCCGCGCAGACGCTGCCCGTCCCCCTGGATGAGGTGCGCCTGTCCCATCTGCGAATCGGGCGCCTGGAAAGACCGGGCGGGAGCATGGATGAGTATCTGATGATCGCCGCAAGGCGAAGACCGCTCGAGGCGCTGCTCGATGCGCTCAGGGACGCGGACTGTGAGCCGGTGATAGTGGACGTGAACTTTCTGGCGATGGAGAGCGCTTTCGAGCTCTCGGGCATGCGCCGGGAGGGAGAGACCGTCGCCCTGGCGGACGTCGGCGCGTCCTCGACCCTGGTGAACGTGGGGCGCGACGCGCATACCTTGATGGCGCGCGCCATTCCCTCCGGCGGAGCGGGGCTGACGAAATCGCTGGCGAATCGCCTGGGCGTTTCCGAGGAAGAGGCGGAAGCCGTCAAGAGGGGGGAGGCTTCTCCCCCGGATCCGCAGGCCGCGGCCGACGTCATCCGGGAGGAGGTGGAGAATCTGGCTCTCGAGCTGGAGCGAACCTTCCGGCTGATGTGGCGGCCGTCCTCCGGGCAATACGTGGATCGGGTGGTTTTGTCCGGCGGCGGCGCCTTGCTGGAGGGTCTGCCGGCGCGTCTGGCGGAGGCGCTCGATTTGCCCGTGGAAGTCATCGAGCCGTTTCGCCGCGTCGAGACGGCCGGCGAGCGGGTCGAGCCGCGCCTTGCGGAGTCGCTCTCGCCCCTCGCCGCCATCGGCGCGGGCCTGGCGTATCGCGCGGCGGAATCCGCATGAAGAGCGTCAGGGTTCGCTTGGGGGATCGATCCTACGCGATTCGCATCGGGGCGGGCGCTCTCGATGATATCGGCGAAATCTCCCGCCGTCATTTCAAGGGCGAAAGGGCGCTCGTCGTCACGGACGGCAACGTTGCGCCGCTCTACGCCGACAAAACCCTGGGCGCGCTCGAACGCGCGGGCGTCGGGGCGTCCCTGCTGAGGATTCCGGCGGGGGAGAGAAGCAAATCGCTCCGGCAGCTGTCGAGAATCCTGGACAGGATGGCCTCCCTGAAGCTGGGCAGGGACTGCGGCGTCGTCGCCCTGGGCGGCGGCGTGGTGGGCGATGTCGCCGGGTTCGCGTCGGCCGTTTTCCTGAGGGGCGTTCCTTGTGTTCAGGCGCCGACGACCCTTCTGGCCCAGGTGGACAGCGCGGTGGGCGGCAAGACGGCGATTGATCACGCGCTCGGCAAAAACCTCGTGGGCGCGTTCCATCAGCCCGCAGCCGTGGTGAGCGATATTTCCGCGCTGGCGACCTTGCCGGAGCGCGAATTCAGGGCGGGGCTGGCCGAGGCGGTGAAGCACGCGGCTATCGCGGACGGGCGTCTTTTCGCCTTTTTCGAGAAGAGCGCGGAGCGGGTTCTCGACCGGGACCCGGACGTGATGGCAAGGGTCGTCGCCTCGAACTGCCGCATCAAGGCCAGGGTGGTCGAGCGGGACGAGCGCGAGACCGGGCTGCGGCAGATTCTGAACTACGGCCACACGCTCGGACACGCGATCGAGGCGCTGGCGGGCTATTCCTCCCGACTGCTTCACGGGGAAGCCGTCGCCATCGGCATGGCCGCGGCTGGCCGGATATCCCGCGAAATGGGGTTTTGCGCGCCGGGGGAGGCGGAGAGGCTGGCAGCCCTGCTGGAGCGTTTCGGGCTGCCCGCGCGGATGAAGGAGCCGCCGAAGCTATCGGTCTTGAAGAAGCTGCTCGCCGGCGACAAGAAAACGCGCCGGGGGAGTCCGCGCTTCGTCCTGATGCGGAAAATCGGCGAGGCGGCGCCCGGCGCCGAAGTCCCGCCCCGCCTGTGGCGCGGCGCTCTCGCCGGCTCCTGACGCGCCGGACGGCTCCTCCTCCCCGGGTTCGTTGACGCCCCCGCCGGCGTTTTCTACCATGCCGCACCGGAGCCTGGGCGGAGGCGCCGCGAGCCACTCTTTTCGAGCGAACCCGTGAGAATACTTCTTCTGAACGGCCCGAATCTCAACCTGCTGGGAAAGCGCGAGCCCGAGGTGTATGGCGAGACCACGCTGGCCGAACTCGAGGCGGCGCTCACCCGAATGGCGGAGGGGGAGGGCGTGGAGCTGGAGTGCTTTCAGTCCAACGTCGAGGGGGAGCTCATCGACGCCCTCCAGCGCGCGGGAGGCGCCAGGCCGCCTCGATCGGGGGCGGCGCCCTCCGGGGAATGCGCGGCCTGCGTTTTCAATCCGGGAGGCTATACCCACACCAGCGTCGCGCTCAGGGACGCCGTAGGCGGGCTGGACGTGCCCGTCTATGAAGTGCACATCTCCAACGTCCTGAAGCGCGAGGACTTCAGGCATCGCTCGATGATTGGCCCGGTGGCGGCGGGAACCATCATCGGATACGGACTCGAAGGCTACGCCCTGGCTTTGCGGGCGGCGATAGATCGCCACGTCAAGGCGCTGAAATTCCCGCCGGAGGCGTGATGAAGCAGCGACTGGGCGCCTTGCGGAAGGCGATGCGGCGGCGCGGCCTGCGCGCCCTCGCCGTGACGGACATGAAGAACGTCCGCTATCTGACCGGATTCACCGGTTCGGCGGGCGCCTGTCTGGTCTCCATGGGAAGCGCCGTTTTCATCACGGATTTCAGATACCGCTCACAGGCGGCGAAAGAGGTGTCGCCCGATTACCGCCGCGCCGAGCATTCATCCCCCATCGAGGGGATCGCGCGGGAGGTTGGGAGAACCAGGGCGGACGCGCTCGCCTTCGAGGAGGCGAGCCTCACCCACGCCGCTTTCAGGCGACTCAGGAAACTCGCCGGGGGCGTGCGCCTGAAGCCCTCCTCGGGCCTTGTGGAGAGCTTGAGGCGCCGCAAGGATTCGGGCGAAATTCAGAAATTGAGGCGTGGCGCAAGGCTCAACGCCGAGGCGTTGGACGAGACCCTGAGCGCGATTCGCCCGGGGCGGGCGGAATCGGAGGTCGCCCTCGATCTCGAGGCCGCGATGAGGAGGCGGGGAGCCTCCGGCGCCGCTTTCGAGACCATCGTCGCCTCCGGTCCGCGCTCGGCGCTTCCGCACGGCGTCGCCTCGTCGAAGAAACTCAGAAAGGGAGACCTCGTCACCATCGATTTCGGCGCCGTGGCGTCGGGCTACCACGCGGATACGACGCGCGTGTTCTCCCTCGGCAGGCCTTCGCCCAGGGGCGAGAAGATTCACCGCGTCGTCCTGGAGGCCCAGATGGCGGCGCTCGAGGCCGTGAAGCCGGGCGCGCGCTGCGGGGATGTCGATAAGGCCGCCCGCGGCGTCATCAAAAAACACGGCTATGGCGACGCCTTCGGGCATGGAACCGGACACGGGCTGGGACTGGACATCCATGAGGCTCCCAGGCTGGGCCCGGGGGTGAAGGAGGAGCTGCAGCCGGGCATGGTCGTTACGGTGGAGCCCGGCGTCTATCTCCCCCGCTGGGGCGGCGTCAGAATCGAGGACATGGTTCTCGTCACCGAACGGGGGAGACAGGTGCTCACCCGTTCGATAACGAAGGAATTGGTCGTTTTATAGCGGTTTCGCCTTTCCGCAGGAGGTTTTTGCTTCCATGCCGTCGACGAGCGACTTTCGCAACGGACTGAAAATCGAACTGGAGAACGAGCCTTTCGCTATCGTGGAGTTCCAGCACGTGAAGCCGGGCAAGGGCGGCGCCTTCGTGCGCACGAAGCTCAAGAACCTGAAAACGGGCCGCGTCCTGGAGAAGACGTTTCGCTCGGGCGAGTCCGTCGGGGATCCGCGGATCGAACAAAAGCAGATGCAGTATCTCTACCGGGACGGCGGCGTTTTTTACTTCATGGACACGGGAACGTATGATCAGACGGGGCTGGACGCGGAGAAGCTCGGCGACAGCGTTAAATTCCTGCGCGAGGAGACGGTCGTCGATATTCTCTTCTACAAGGGCGACGCGATTTCCATCGAGATGCCCACGTTCGTGGAGCTGGCGATAAGGAAGACGGAGCCGGGCCTGCGGGGCGACACTGCGACGGGCGCGACCAAGCAGGCGGAGCTGGAGACGGGCGCCGCCGTCGCCGTGCCCTTGTTTCTGAACGAGGGAGACGTCCTGAAAATCGACACGAGGACAGGGGAATACATCGAGCGCGTGAGGACGGCGTAGCGGCGCGCCTCCCCGCGTAGTGAAATCTTGCGATGCGCCTTCGCATGTTGTAAAAACGCTGTGCCGCAGAGGATGAGGCTGCGCTTTGACGATGCGGGCCATCGCTCTGCGTCGGGTTTTCAAATCGCCTGAAAGAGAGAAGGAGGTTCAAGATGTTCAGGAAAATGTCGTGTTTTTTCGCCATTTTCGCGGCCGCCGCGTTTCTGGCTTCCGCCTCGCAGGCCGCATCGACGATCAAGATCGGGGTGGCCGGTCCGCTCACGGGCGATCAGGCGGCGTTCGGCGAGATGCTGAGGTTCGGCGCGACGCTCGCCGTCGAGGAGTGGAACGCCAAGGGCGGCGTGAGCCTCGGCGGCAAGAAGATGAAGGTGGACATTCTCTGGGGCGATGATCGCCACGATCCCAAGGAGGGGGTGGCGATCGCGCACAGGTTCGTGAACTCGGGCGTCGCCGGCGTCGTCGGCCACTTCAACAGCTCGGTCTCCATTCCGACGTCCACCGTGTATGCGGAGGCGGACGTCGTCCAGATCACGCCCGCGTCCACGAACCCGAAGCTCACGGAGCAGGGCTTCGGGACGGTGTTCCGCGTCTGCGGGCGCGACGATCAGCAGGGGGAGGTGGCGGCGGACTTTGTCGTGAACGCGCTGAAGGCCAGGCGCGTGGCCATTCTTCACGACAAAACGACGTATGGCCAGGGACTGGCTGACGAAACGAAGCGGTTTCTCGAGAAAAAAGGCGTCAAGCCCGTTTTCTACAGCGGGGTCGTGCAGGGCGACAAGGACTATACGCCGGTGCTCACGGCCGCGAAGCAGAAGAATCCGGAGGTGGTCTATTTCGGGGGCATCCACCCCGAGGCCATTCTGCTGGTGAAGCAGATGCGCGAGCGCCTCGGCATGAAGGCGGCCTTCATGAGCGGAGACGGCATCGTCACGCCGGAGTATTACAAGATTGCCGGCAAGGCCGCCGAGGGCACCTATCTTACCTTTACGCCGGATCAGAAAAAAATCCCGGCGGCGCAGGCGATGATCAAGAATCACCGCAAGCGCTTCGGCAAGGACGTGGGCGCCTACACCATCTACAGCTACGTGGCCGCGAACATGATACTGGCCTCCATTCAGGCCACGGGCAGCGCGAAGGGCTCCGGGATCGCCGCCCACATTCGCGGCAGGGCCTGGGAGACGGCGCTGGGGAAGATGCAGTTCGACAAGAAGGGCGACGTGCTGGAAAGCCCTTACGTGCTCTGGCGGGTGAAAGGCGGAAAATTCGTGGAATTGAACTAGCGAAGCGTCATCATGATGCATGTCGGAAAGGGAGGCGAGAGCCTCCCTTTCTTTTTTCGCCCCGCAATGATGTGAAGATTTCGCCATGTTCGCGCAGCAGCTGGTGAATGGTCTCGTCGTGGGCGCCGTATACGCCCTCATCGCCCTGGGCTATACGCTTGTCTATGGAATCCTGAAGCTGATCAATTTCGCCCATGGCGAAATCTATATGATAGGCGCATACGTGGGCATCGCCGTCCTGGCGGTGCTGGGGAGTATGGGCCTCACGCAGACGAGCCTTGCGCTGAGCGTTCTTCTCGTTTTCCTCATCCCGATGATTTACTGCGCCGCCTATGGGGTCACCCTGGAGCGCGTAGCGTATCGTCCGCTGCGCGGCGCGCCGAGGCTCTCCCCGCTCATCAGCGCGATCGGCATGAGCCTCTTTCTGCAGAACTACGTGCAGGTCGTCCAGGGGGCGCGCGACAAGGCGTTTCCGGAGCTGCTGTCGCTGGGGAGCTTCCAGCTCTTCGGCGCTCACGTGAACGGCCTTCAGATTTTCATCCTGCTTCTCTCCCTCGGCCTGATGGCGGCGCTCCAGCTGTTCATCAGGAAGACGAAGCTGGGCAAGGCCATGCGCGCCACGGCCCAGGACAGGACGATGGCCTCGCTCGTCGGCGTGAACGTGGACAGGGTGATTGCGGCGACCTTCGCCATCGGCTCCGTTCTGGCCGCCGTGGCCGGCGTGATGGTGGGGATGTACTACGGGCTGGTGAATCACCACATCGGCTTCGTGGCGGGGCTGAAGGCGTTCACCGCCGCCGTTCTGGGAGGCATCGGCAGCGTGACGGGCGCGGTCCTGGGCGGCTTTCTGCTGGCGCTTCTCGAGAGCTTCTGGGCGGGCTACGTGTCCGCGGTCTATAAGGACGTCTTCGCGTTCATGATCCTGGTCGTCGTTCTCATTTTCCGCCCCGAGGGCATTCTGGGCGGCTCGGGAGAGTCGGACTGAGCATGAGCGCATACGCCAGAGTTCCCCTGATCGGCCTGTGGTTCGCCTTTTTGGCGCTGCCTCTTGCGGGCTGGCGAAACAGCCTCTGGATAGGCCTGGGCTGCGCCGCCCTCGTCCTGCTGGCGGGGCTGGCGCGGGCGGGGGCGGCGTCCGGCCCGCTGGCGGGCCCCGCCCGGCGCGCCGGGGAGAAGCTCTCATCGGCCTGGGATTTCGTCGGGGAGAAGTCTCTCGACAAGCGGTATTGGGGCGCTTTCCTGCTGGCTTTGACGGCGCTTCCCTGGGTTCTGGACCGCTACTCCACCGACGTGCTCGTCCTCACGGGCATCTACGTCATGCTCGCCCTGGGGCTCAACGTGGTGGTCGGCTTCGCCGGTCTGCTGGATTTGGGCTACGTGGCCTTCTACGCCGTGGGCGCCTATTCCTACGCGCTTCTGAACGCCTGGATCGGGCTTTCCTTCTGGCTCGCCCTGGGGACGGGCGTCGCATTTTCCGCGCTGTTCGGGATTCTGCTGGGAATTCCCGTTCTGCGCCTCAGGGGCGACTATCTGGCGATAGTCACGCTCGGCTTCGGCGAAATCATCCGCCTGGTTCTGAACAACTGGGACAGCGTAACGCAGGGCCCGAACGGCATTCTGGGCATCGACCGCCCCTATCTGGGCGACATGCGCCTCTACAGGCCCATGCACTTCTTCTATCTCGTTCTCGCGCTGTGCGTCGTCACCATCTTCATCGTGGATCGGCTCGACAAAAGCCGCCTGGGCCGCGCCTGGGCGGCCATGCGCGAGGACGAGACGGCGGCCGAGTGCATGGGCGTCAACATCATCTACGCGAAGCTCTCCGCTTTCGCCTTCGGGGCGGCCTGGGCCGGATTCGGCGGCGTCGTTTTCGCCGCCAAGCAGACCTTCATCTCCCCGGAGAGCTTCACCTTCTTTGAATCGGTGATCATCCTGTGCATGGTGGTGCTGGGCGGCATGGGAAGCGTTCCGGGCGTCATACTCGGCGCGCTGGTTCTCACCGCGCTGCCCGAGGCCCTCAGGGGGTTGACGTTCTTCCGGCCCATGCTCCTGGGCGGCGCCATGGTGATCATGATGGCGCTCAGACCCCAGGGATTCCTCCAGACTCAAGGCGCCCGCCATTATCGCCGCGCCGGCGATCAGCCTCGAAGCCGGGCGGGCGGGGGGGAGTGATGGAGAAGGCGCCTCTTCTGGAATGCCGCGGGCTCACGCGGTGCTTCGGCGGCGTGGTGGCGCTGGATTCTTTCGACCTGGATGCGCGCAGGGGCGAGGTGCTGGGACTCATCGGCCCGAACGGCGCCGGCAAGACGACGGCCTTCAACGTGGTGACGGGCCTGTTTCCGCCCACGTCGGGAAGCGTCCTGTTCGAGGGCGAGAGCATCGTCGGGCTGAAGCCGAGCGCGGTCGCGAGCCGGGGCGTCGCGCGCACCTTTCAGAACATCCGCGTATTCGGCGGCATGACGGCGCTGGAAAACGTTCTGGTCGGGCGGCATTCAAGGATGAGAGCGGGGCCCATCGGGGCGATCCTGCGCCTGCCCGCGATGGTGGCGGAGGAGCGCGAGGCGGTTTCGGCGGCCATGGAGCTGCTGAGGTTCACGGGCATCGAAGCCTACGCCTCGGGCCTGGCGGAGACGCTCTCCTACGGGGATCAAAGACGCCTGGAGATCGCGCGCGCCCTGGCGAGCGAACCCCGGCTTCTGCTGCTCGACGAGCCGGCGGCCGGCATGAATCCGCGCGAGAAGGCCGTCCTGAACGAGCTGATATTGTCGATTCGGGAGCGCGGCGTCACCGTTCTGCTGATCGAGCACGACATGAAGGTGGTGATGAGCATCTCCGACCGCGTGGTCGTGCTGGATCACGGCGAGAAGATAGCCGATGGAACCCCCGCCCGGGTGCGGCGGGACCCGAAGGTGCTCGAAGCCTATCTGGGGGCTTCCCATGCTTGAGTTGCGCGACGTTCATTTCCATTACGGCCGCGTCCACGCGCTTCGGGGCGTATCCCTGGAAGTGCGCGCCGGGCAGGTCGCCTGCCTGATCGGCAGCAACGGGGCGGGCAAATCCTCCACGCTCATGGCGATCTGCGGCGTCAACGCCGCATCCGGCGGCGAGATACTGCTCGAGGGCGAGCGCATTCACGACCGGAACGCGGACGAGATCGTGAGTCGCGGCATCTGCCAGGTCCCCGAGGGCAGGCGCATCTTCCCGCATCTCAGCGCGCTGGAGAATCTGGAGATGGGCGCTTTTCTGCGAAAAGACGCCGGCGGGGTGAGGGACGACCTCGCCTACGTCTATTCGCTGTTTCCCGTTCTTTATGAACGCCGCGCCCAGAAGGGCGGCACCCTCTCCGGTGGAGAGCAGCAGATGCTCGCCATCGGCCGCGCCCTGATGGCGCGACCCAGGCTTCTTCTGCTCGACGAACCCTCGCTCGGGCTGGCGCCCAGAATCGTCGAAACGATTTTTGAGGTACTGGCGAGCGTTCGGGACGAGGGGACGGGCATTTTTCTCGTCGAGCAGAACGCGCACCTGGCGCTCAATTTCTCGGATTGGGCGTATGTGATGGAAACGGGGAGAATCGTCATGGGCGACAGCCCCGACGTCCTGCGGAATTCGCCCGTCGTCCGGGAAGCCTATCTGGGCGAATAGGAGGCTCTCGCCGCCGGGCGGACGCGGCGAAGCGCGCGAATCTCTCGCCTCCTTGCCCATCGCTCGGCCAGAGCCTACACTTCCAGGTCAAATCCCGTTCGCTCGCGCCATTTGGGGAGGAGCTTCGATGCTGTATGAAATGCGCATTTACAGGCTGAAGGTGGGCGGCGTCGCCGAGTTCGAGGAGAATTTTTCCAAGGTCATCGCCAAGAGAACCGAGATGTCCCCGATGGTGGGGTTCTTTCACGCCGAGGTCGGGGATCTGAATCGCGTCATGCACATCTGGGCGTATGAGAATTCGGATCACCGCGCGGAGGTGCGGGCGAAGACGACGGCGCTGGACTGGTGGCCGCCCCCCAACGGGCATCTGATTCTGGATCAGGAAAGCAGGATTCTGACGACCCCGCCGTTTCGGAAGGAGCCTCGCCAGGGGGCGCTGGGCGGCGTGTATGAATTCAGGACCTACGCCGTCCAGCCCGGGAAGATGAACGAAGTCGTCAGCCGGTGGAGCGAGCATATCGCGGCGAGAGAGGAACTCTCCCCGCTGGCGGCGTGCTTCATGACGGAGATGGGGCCGCTGAACCAATGGATTCACGTCTGGGCGTATGAGGACATGAACCACCGCGCCGAGATTCGCAAAAAAGCGCATGAACTGCCGAACTGGCCGCCGGGCTCGCGTCCGTTTCTGTCCAGGCAGAAGTCGGAGATTTGGGTTCCCGCTTCCTTCTCGCCCATGCGCTAGGCGAGCCGCTCTCGCTACCCTTTCGCGAGCAGATAGACGAGGGAGAGCGCCCCCGCCCCCCAGCAGTAGAAGCGGAAGCGGGCGAGATTGCCGCCTCTCACGAGTTTGATGAGCCAGCCCAGGGCGGCGGCCCCCACGATGGCCGAGGCGGCCGCGCCGACCGCGTAGGACGGCAGGTTCGCGCCGAGGGCGCCTTCGAGGTCTTTCATCTTCAGCAGGAACGCGCCCGAAATCGCAGGGACGGAGAGCAGGAAGCTGAAGCGGGCGGCCTGTTCGCGCTCCACCCCGCGCATGAGCGCCGCGGCGATGGTCGCGCCCGAGCGCGAGATGCCCGGAATGACGGCGAACGCCTGGAACGCGCCGATGAACAGGGCGTCTTTCGGCGTCATTTCGGATTCTCCCCGGCCTGCGTCCTTTTTGGGCCGGGCGAAGCGCAGAATGCCTCCGGTGACGAGCAGCGCGCAGGCGGCGAGCTTCGGGGCGGCGAACATTTCTTCTATGAGGTCGCCAAGAAAAACGCCCGCGACTCCCGCCGGAATCGATCCCAGGATCAACAGCCATCCCGTTCGGGCCGCGCCGTCGCCGGAGCCCTTGCCGATCAGCGATGAAGCCCAGTCCCGCGCGACGCGCCACAGGTCTTTCCCGTAGAACGCCAGGACGGCGGCGAGCGTGCCTACGTGGAGCAGGACGTCGAAAACCAGCCCGGGCTCCTTGAAGCCCAGAATGCTCTGCCCGAGAACGAGGTGCCCCGAACTGCTGACCGGCAGGAATTCGGTGAGTCCCTGCAGGACGCCCAGGGCGAGGGCGTGTTCCCAAAGCATATAGACGCTTCCCGTGGACGGTTTTAGAGAAATTTGGCCTGGTTCAGGCTTTTGACCATCTCGCCGATGCGCTGCGCGTTCTCGCTCGAGCAGACGAGGAGCGCGTCTTCCGTCTCGACGAGGATGATGTCCTCTACGCCTATGGCGGCGACGAGCCGCTTGTTCGAGCGCACGATGAGGTTTCGGGAGTCGATGGACTTCGTCTTCGCGCCTCCGGGCAGCATCCAGAGGCTACCGTCCTCATCGCGCGGCAGAACGTCCCGCAGGGCGGGCCAGGCGCCCAGATCGCTCCAGCCGACGTCGGCCGGCAAAACGATGAGGCCCCGCGCCTTTTCCATCACCGCGCGATCCACGCTGATGGATTCGCAGCGCCTGAAGAATCCGGCGAAGGAAGCGGCGTCCCGTTTCCGGTATGCGGACGCCGCCCGGCGCAGCGGCGCGCTCATCTGGGGCCGGCGTGCGCGGAGTTCGTCGATCATGCGGGCCGCTTTCAGGATGAAGACGCCGCCGTTCCAGTAGTATTTTCCCGAGGCCATATACCTTCGGGCCTGGGAGAGCGAGGGCTTTTCCCTGAACCGCTTCACGCTGAACGCCTCGATTCCTCCCGGGAGCGCGAGGCGGCGGCCGCGCTCGATGTAGCCGAAGCCGGTTTCAGGCGAGCGGGGCGGCAGCCCCAGGGTGATGATGGCGCCGCGCTCCTCCGCCAGCGCGGCACCCGCCTTGATGAGCCTGCGAAACGCCCCCGGCCTGGCGATGAAATGATCCGCGGGAAGGGCGCACATCAGCGCGCCCGGCGCCCGGGATTCGATGAGATGGGCCGCCAGTCCCAGGCACGGCGCCGTGTTTCTCGCCTCCGGCTCATGGACGACGTTGCTTTTGGGCACGCCGAGGCTTCTCAGGAGTTTCCCGTGCGCCGCGGAGGCCATGACGAGCGTCCGCTCGGGCGGGACGAGGCCCTTCAGCCGCCGCAGCGTGAGTTCGAGCAGGGACGGCCCGGGGGCTTTCGAGGGAGCGCCTCCGCCGGGGGGCAGAAACTGCTTGGGCCTCGATTTTCTGCTCACGGGCCAGAAGCGCGTTCCCGAGCCTCCGGCCATGATGACCGCCCAAAGGGGGCCGCCGCCGCGTCCGGCCACTAGAAGATTCCCTTGAAGAGGAGGAAGCCGCCAAGTAGCAGCACGATAAACGCGATGGTCAGCAAATTGAAGCGGCGTTCGACAAAGCCTCGGATGGACGGGCCGAAGTGGTGGATGAGCGCCGCCTCGAGGAAAAAGCGCGCCGAGCGGCTCAGGATGGACGCGATGAGAAAAACGGCAAAGTCGATGCGGAACGCGCCCGCCGAAATGGTGAACACCTTGTAGGGAATCGGCGTGAAGCCGGCGATGCCGACCGCCCAGGCGTCGTAGGCGCGGTAGTATTCCTGGACGAGTCGGTATTTCTCGCCGACGCCGTAGAAGGCGATGATCGCGTCGCCGACGCTCTGGATGAGGTAGAGGCCGATGAGGTAGCCCAACACGCCTCCCAGGACGGAAGCCGCCGAGCACACCGCGGCGTAGAAAAACGCCTTGCGCGGCCTGGAGAGGGACAGGGCGAGAAGAAGAGGGTCCGGCGGTATGGGGAAGAAGATGGACTCGGCGGCCGAAACGACGGCGAGAGCGGGCGCGGCGCGGCGGGAGTCCGCCCAGGTCAACGCCCGGTCGTAGAGCGCGCGGAGGCTCAGGCGTCTGGCAGGGAGACGGCGGGATATTTTCTGATCTCCTCATATACTTCGCGCTGATACGCCTCCAGGGAGGGTTCATCGAGCGCCTCGAAGCGCATGACGAGCGCGGGCTGCGTGTTCGAGGCGCGGATGAGGCCCCAGCCCCTCTCGAAGTTGACGCGGGCGCCGTCCACCTCGATGGTTTCGTATCGGCTCCTGAAATGATTCTTGAGCCGCTCGACGATTCCGAATTTCTCCTCATCCGGACAATCGACCCTGATCTCGGGCGTGGAGACCGAAGCGGGGATTTTCGAGGCGCGCTCGGCGAGCGTTTCCCCGGAGGCGCCCAGCAGGTGCAGAAGCCTGGCCGAGGCGTAGATGGCGTCGTCGTAGCCCAGATAGCCGTCCACGAAAAAGATGTGGCCGGAGAGCTCGCCGCCCAGAGGGGCTTTCTCCTCCGCTATCTTGGCGCGGACGAGCGAGTGGCCCGTGGCGCTCATCACCGGACGCCCGCCCATTCGCTTCACGGCGTCGGCCAGGCGCGATGAGCACTTCACGTCGAAGACGATGGCCTCTCCCGGGCTGCGCGCCAGAATGGGCGCCGAGAGGAGGATGAGCAGCTCGTCTCCCCAGATGATTCTGCCGCTTGCGTCCACCGCGCCGATGCGATCCCCGTCGCCGTCCAGGCCGATTCCCGCCTCCGCGCCCGTCTGGCGGACTTTCTCTATGAGGGATTCCAGGTTTTCGGGGACGGTGGGATCGGGATGGTGATTCGGATAGGAGGCGTCGGGCTCGGTGAACAGCTCCACCACCTCGGCTCCGATGCCCCGCAATACCCGGGACGCCACCGCGCCGCCGACGCCGTTTCCCGCGTCCAGAACCACCTTGACGGGCCTCGCGAGCGTCAGGCCCCTTGAGGCGCGCTCGACGTATGCGGGTCGGACGTCGATTTCATCGAACGCGCCCGGAGCTTCGGCCCGGTGAATCCGCCCCTCTTCGATGATTTTTCTGATCTCCTGGATTTCCTCGCCGTGAATCGCCTCGCGGCCGCGGGTGATCTTGAAGCCGTTGAATTCCGGCGGGTTGTGGGAGCCGGTGATTTGCACCGCCCCCGCCACGTCGAGGTGGTGCGCGGCGAAGGAAACCACCGGGGTGGGCGCCATACCGACGCCGATGACGCCGCAGCCCGAGGCGGCGAGGCCCTTCCGGAGAGAATCGTAGAAGGCGGGCGAGGAGAAGCGGTTGTCGCGCCCGATGGCGACGGCGGCTCCCCGCGCGCCGCCCAGGCGCGTCCCGATGGCGCCTCCGATGGCTTCTACGACCTCGGGGGTGAGATCGACGCCCGCCACGCCCCGGATGTCGTATTCCCTGAAAATCAGAGGGTTGATGCCCGCCATGCGAAACTCCCCTCCCGGGCGCTCGCGCGCTTTCCCGAAGCGGGCGGATTATTGCACCCCCTGATCCGGCGGGCAACCTTGTTTTTCCATCCCGCTTTGTGCTTTCTCCGTTGCGAAGGGGTATAATCGGCCGCCGCCCGTTCGCGCGCCATGGCGCTTGAGATCTTCCGGGTGGTCTGGCCGTTGCGCGTCGTCGGGCTCATGGGTTCTTCACTCATGGGCGAGGGGAGGCTTTCGGGTTGATCGTCGGGACGGGGCCATGGAGCGAGCGGCTGATGATACGGCTCGGCCTCCGCTTCGTGAGCCTTCTGGTGCGCGCGTTCACGCGCCCCAGAATCATCGGGCTGGAGAACATTCCGCCGGGCGGAGGGGTGCTTTTTCTGAGCAATCACATATCCGCCCTGGACGTTCTGGTGGTGCCCTGGGTCATTTATTCCCGATATCCGAAAGATCTGATTCGCCAGGCGGGAAAGGAGGAGCTTTTTGAAATTCCGGTCGTGGGCTGGATACTGCGCAAATGGCGGGGCTTTCCCATCAAGCGGGGCGGGGCGGACAGAAAGTCCATACGGATGATTGAGGAATACATCCGGGAGGGAAAAGTCATACTCTACCCGGAGGGGACGCGAAGCCGGGACGGGCGCATCGGCCGGGGGAACCGGATGGTGGGCCGAATCGTGAGAAACACCGCGCCTGCGGTCGTCCCCGTCGCCCTGAAGGGGACCGACCGCGTGATTCCGGTGGGAAAAACCATGCCTCGCCGGGGAGCGCGAATTGAAATAAGATTCGGCGCGCCGATGGATTTCAGGGATGAGTGCGCCATGGACGACGCGAAAGAGGCCAGCCAGAGGATTATCGACCGCGTGATGGGGGAGATATCCGCGCTTCACGACGGCGGCGGACGCGCCGAGAACGCCGAAAAGAGGGGCGTCCGAGGTTGAGCGGGCGTTATTATTCCAAGCCCCGGGCGTTTTCGTCCATTCTGAGGGAGTTGCGCGCGAAGGAGCCGTGGGGCGGGCGGCTGGCGAGGAACTTCGTGTTTCGCGTCTGGCCGAAGGCGATGGGCCGGGGCATCGCCAGGGCGGCGCGGCCGGTGTCTCTCAAAAACGACTGCCTGCACGTGGAAGTCGGGGATTCGAGCTGGCTGTATGAGCTCGAGCTTCGGAAGCGGGAGCTGCTCGCGCGAATCAACGAGCATCTCGATGGCTCCCGCATCGGGGACATTCGCTTCAAACTGTCGAACGCGGGACTTTCGTTTGGCGATGACGAAGGGGCGGACGAGCCGGCGGCGTTTTCGAGAAAGGCGACGCCCGTCGCCTCCCGCGATGACGCCGCGATCGAGAGCGCCATCGCCGACGTGGGGGACGAGCAGCTGCGGCGCGCCGCGGAGAAACTCATTCGTCATATCCGGAGCCATGAGAACCCCTTGTGACAGGCATGAGAAATTGCCGGGAAAATCGCATCCGATGATGAAATTCTGCGGCTGTCTGATGCTGTCCCTCGCCCTGGTTTTGCCGGGATGCGCGGCGCGGGAGCCGAGGGCGACGCTCGCGCCCGCGCTCAGGCTCCGGGCGCTTCCGCCCAGGGTGAAGGGAACGGCGAAATCCTATTTTCATTTCATCGCCGGCTATCGGGAGGAACTGGATGGCAACCTGAAAGAGGCGGGTTCGTCCTATTCCGAGGCGGTGAAGAACAACCCCGAATCCTCTTTTCTGGCGACTCGTCTGGCGTCGCTTCTCGTTCGACGGGGGAAACTGGCCGAAGCCGAGGAATTCGCGCTCAAGGCGACGGAGCGCGACGCCCTGAACCTGGAGGCCCACTTCGTTCTGGGGGGCATATACGCTTCCCGCATGAAGCTCGACAAGGCCGTCGCCGTTTACCGGAAATTGCTGAAAGCGAGCCCCGAACACCACGAGACGCGCCTGCTTCTGGGCGCCGCCTATCTCGAATTGGGCAGATACGCCGAGGCGGCCGAGACGTTCGAGACGCTCCTCCGGTCGGGCAGGAGAGCCGCGCTCGCCCGGTATTATCTGGCGCAGGCCTACGCCGGCCTGAAGAGATACGCGGAGGCGGAGAGGGAAATTGTCCGGCTCCTCGAGAGGCGGCCGGGATATGCGCGGGGGATGCTCCTGCTCGCCAGGATTTATGAGGCGCAGGAGAAGTTCGACGAGGCGGAGGCCGTCTATAAAAAAGCGCAGAGAATCGAACCCGCCAACCGGATCATCCGCGCCCGCCTGGGGCAGCTTTACATCCGCAAGAAGAAACTGAAGCGCGCTTTGGCGGAGTTCAAGACCCTCGGCGCGGAGGATCCCGAGAACGTGAGCGTCCACCGGACCCTGGGCTTTTTGAGCTTCGAGCAAAGAGAGTTCCAGGACGCGCTTCGGGAATTCCGATTCGTTCTGGGCAGAAACCCGAAGGACGAGATGGTTCGCCGGTATGTCGCGGCGATTTATCAGGAACTGAAGCAGTATGCGCGCGCCGAAGAAGAGCTGATCGAGCTGCTGAAGCTGCTGCCCGGGTCGCTGGACGGGCGCATCCAGCTCGCGCGCCTGTACGCCGGGCAGGAAAAATGGAAGAAGGCGGACGCGGTTCTCGACGCGGCCGAAAAGCGTCACCCCGAAAAGGATCGCCCGCCCTACGCGCGCGGTCTACTCCTCGCCAGACAAAAGAAGTTCGCCGAGGCGCTGCCGCATTTTCAAAGGGCGGTGAAGCTGAAGCCCGGCCAGGCGGATTATCTCTATTCCCTCGCCACGACGTTCTACGAGCTCAAGCGATGGGACGAGGTGGAGGCGGCGGCGAGGAGAATCATTCAGAAGAGCCCGAAGCACGCGAACGCCCTGAACCTGCTGGGCTACATGTTCTCCGAACTCGACAGGAACCTCGACGAGGCGGAGAAGCTGCTGGATCGCGCCCTGGCGATTGAGCCCGAGAACGCCGCCTTTCTCGACAGCATCGGGTGGATTTACTATCGCCAGGGCCGCTTCGGGGAGGCGCTCGCCAAGGTGCGGCACGCGGCGGCGAAGATGCCGAAGGACGCCGTTATCCTCGAACACCTGGGCGACATCTATCTCGCCCTGCATGACGTCGAAAAGGCGCTGCTGCATTGGAGGCGCGCCTCCGAGGCCGACCCCGAAAACGAAAAACTGAAGAAAAAAATTCAGAATCATCTTCAAGGGGAGAAAAAGCCGCTCATGTGAGAATGTCCGGCTTCTTGAATCGCCTGGCCGCGCCCGCCGTTTTCTTTCCTGATTCCCCTCCCTCGAAGGGCCTCCGTTGGTGACGACATACTTGACGCGCGTTGGTGGATTCGCCGCTTTTCCTCGTCATCGGGGGGCGAACCGCAGACCGGGGCCGACGGGAAAACGCCGGATTCCGGCTTCCGCCGGAATGGCGCGCGTTGAACGCGTCGTCGCCTTTCCGCTTTCGCGCGTCCTTCGCCTCTTGCTGGCGTTTTCGTTCCTCGGCCTGGCCGGCTGCCTCGGCCACCAGGCGGGCGAGGCGCCGCCGCCCGAGGTTTCGCGCGCGGAAATGTTCCGGGAGCTGCGGCAGAGGCGGTACCCCCGCGCGTATCGCGGCGTCGCGTCCATGCGGCTGCGCTTCTCGGGCGCGCCGGCGGGTTCGGGCTTCGCGAATCCGCTGATTCCCGAGGGTTCTTTTTCGGGCAGGGCGGTTCTGCTCCTTCGGAGTCCGGACTCGCTGCGGCTCGAACCCCTCTCGCCGTTCGGCGCGCCGCTCATGATCGTCGTCGCGCGAGGGGGCTCGTTTCGCGCCTATTCTCCCTCGCGCAACGCGATATACGCGGGCGGGACGGACACGCGCGGGATCGGGCGGATTCTGGGAATTCCGCTGGACAGCCGGATTTTCGTGAAGCTGCTGCTCGGGGACTGGCTGGCCGCGCTGGGCGATGAGAAAAATTTTGATTTCAGAAGACTGGAGTCCGCCTATTCGCTGGAAGCCGGGGAGGGGGCGGAAAAATCCGTTTTGCGGTCCGTCACGCTGGGGCTTCGGGACTGGCATCCCCGGAAGATGAAGATTCGCGCGAGGCGGGGAGCGATTCTGGTTCGCTACGGAGCGTTTCTGAAGGCCGGGGACGTTTGGCGCCCCTCCAGCGTGGAAATTGTCGGGCCGGGCGGGGAGAATCGTCTCCACGTCTCGTATTCCTCCGGGCAGGGAGCGGTGGACGCGGCGTTTTCCGATGAACTGTTTCGCCTTGCGCCGCCCCGGGGCGCCGAAACGATCTGGCTGGAAGGATAGCGCGCTTCATGGACGCCGGTCCCGCGCCCGGAAGCGTGATTTTCAAAACGCCCGCGAAGCTCAATTTGCGCCTGAAAATCCTGGGACTGCGCGGCGACGGCTACCACGAAATCATCACCTGGATGCAGCAGATATCGCTTTACGACGAGATGCGCGTCGAGCCGCGCGGGAGGGGGATTCGCGTGTATTCGGATTGCGGCGACGCTCCGGACGGCAGGGACAACCTCGCGCATCGGGCGGCGCGCGCCTTGCGGGAAGCGTCCGGGCGAGCGGAGCTCGGCGCCCGCATCTATCTGAAAAAAAATATCCCCGTGGGCGCGGGCCTGGGCGGGGGAAGCGGAAACGCGGCGGGCGCGCTTTGGGCGTTGAACCGCGCGTGGGGCCTGAATATGCGGAAGGCGGAGTTGAGCGGGATCGCCGCGCGCGTAGGCTCGGACGCGCCGTTTTTTCTGCATGGCCCCGCGGCGGTGTGCCGGGGACGGGGCGAGCGGATCGAGAGGAAAGAAGCCTTGAAAAGCGGCTGGTTCCTTCTGGTCAAGCCGCCCGTGAAGCTGTCCACCCGCGAGGTCTATGCCTGGTCTCGCGAGAAGCTGCGTCGGGAAAAGAGAAATTTAGACGAAAAAAGCGCCTTGGCGCGTCTCGGCCGCTATGAATACGGCAACGATTTGCAGGAAGTCGTTTTTCCCAGGTTTCCGCTCCTGGAGCGGCTGTGCGGAGAACTCCTCCGCCTCGGCGCCCGCAGGGCGATGATGAGCGGGAGCGGCTCGACGGTTTTCGGCGTTTTCCGCCGAAAAGGAGAGGCGGAGCGGGCGGCCGCCGCCATCGGTAGGGACGAGGGGCGCGAGTGTTTTGTCGTCAGACCCTTGCGGGAGGGCGTTTTTGAGCGAAGACGGCGGGCAATCCGATGAAAACCCGTAAAATTCGCCAAAATGCGGATGAAACAAAGGGAATTTTTCGCCCCGCCGCTTGCTTGCGCCTGGAAAATCGAGTATCAAAGCCGCTCCTTGGGACTGAACTTGCGATTCCATGCGGATAGGGAACGGTGGCGGAGAATCGGCTGAAAGTATTTGGCGGGCGCTCGAACCCGGGGCTGAACCAGAGCATTTTCGAGTCCCTGGGCATTCGGCCGGGGTTGATCGAGATCATCGACTTCAGCGACGGCGAGACGTTCGTCCGCATTCAGGAGAACATCCGGGGGGCGGACGTGTTCGCCGTCCAGAGCCTGTGCACCCCCGGCAACGCGAACCTGATGGAAATGCTCATCATGATCGATGCGTTTCGCCGCTCGTCGGCCGATCGCATCACCGCGGTGATCCCCTATTTCGCGTATGCCCGCCAGGATCGGAAGGTGCAGCCGCGCGTGCCGATTACCGCGAAGCTCGTCGCCAACCTGCTGGCCGCCTCGGGCGCGAATCGCGTGATAGCCATGGATCTGCACGCGGGCCAGATACAGGGCTTTTTCGACATTCCGGTGGACCATCTGTATTCGGAACCCATTATGATAGAATACTTCAGGAAAAAGGATTTGAAGGATCTGGTCGTCGTTTCGCCCGACGCGGGAGGCGTCGAGAGAGCCCGCTCCTACTCGAAGAGGCTGAACGCGGGGCTGGGAATCATTGACAAGCGGCGCGAGCGGGCGAACAAATCCGAAGTGATGAACATCATCGGCGACGTGAAGGGGTGCGACGTTCTGATCGTGGACGATCTCTGCGACACGGCGGGAACCATGAGCCAGGGAGCCGACGCGCTCATGGACGCCGGGGCGCGGCAGGTCTACGCCTGTTCCGCCCACGCGGTTCTTTCCGGCCCGGCGGTGGAGAGAATCGAGAATTCGAGCCTCGTAGAGTGCGTGGTCAGCAATTCGATACCGCTTTCGGAGAAGGCGGAGGCCTGCCCCCGAATCAAGGTGCTGGGGCTGGGAATGCTTCTGGGCGAGGCGATTCGCCGCATCCATGAGAATGCCTCCGTCAGCAGCCTGTTTGAATAGCCATTCCGCCGGCGGGCGGCATACCTGGAGCAGAAAATGGAAAACCTGTTTCTCTCGGTGGACAGAAGAACGCGGACGAGGAAAAGCGGCGCCCGCGCGGTGAGAAAAGCCGGGAAGGTGCCGGGCGTCGTGTATGGGATACGGGAGTCCACGCCGCTGACCATCGATCCGAAGGAGCTGGAGGCCCTGCTCGGCACGCGCGCCGGCGCCAACGTCGTTTTCCAGCTGCGCGTTGAGGGCGAGGCCGAATCGGAGCGCCCGGTCATCGTGAAGGAGCTCCAGCGCGACTCGATGAAGGGCGCGATCGTTCACGCGGATTTTCTCGAAATCCGGATGGACGAGAAGATTCAAGTCGCCGTCCCCCTCGTCCTGGCGGGCGAGTCGCCCGGCGTGAAGCTCGGCGGCACCCTCTCCCAGCTGATGCGGGAGCTGGAGGTCGAATGCCTTCCGAACGCCATACCGGAGCGGATCGAGGTCGATGTCGCGGAGGTGGACATCGGCGACGTGCTCCATGTGCGCGATCTGCGGCTTCCCGAGGGCGTTGATTTGATGGCCGATTCCGATGAGCCGGTTCTGACGGTGCTCGCTCCCGTTGAAGAAGAGGAAGCGCCCGAGGATGAGCTCCTCGAAGGGGAGGCTGCCGGAGCGGACGCGCCGGCCGCCGACGCTTCGGCCGGCGAGGGCGATCAGTCCGCCGGGACTTCCGCCGAAGAATCCTCGTGAGGCGTTCGGAGAGCGTGAAGCCGGGGACGGGATGGCCGCCGCCGCTTTGATCGTCGGTCTTGGCAATCCCGGCGCGGAATACGCGCTGACGAGGCACAATCTGGGATTCCGGGCGGTGGACAAAATCGCGCGCGCCCATCGCGTGTCGATGAGCGGCTCGAAGCGTAACGCCGTTGCGGGCGGCGGGTCGCTTCGGGGATGCGCGTTCATCCTGGCGAAGCCCCGGACGTTCATGAATCTGAGCGGCGGGGCGGTGAAGGCGCTCCTGACGCGCGAGGGGCTGGAGCCAAGGCGCCTGCTCGTGATTCACGACGACATGGATATCGAGCTCGGCCGCGTGAAGTTCAAAAAATCGGGTGGAGACGCGGGCCACAACGGAGTCGGCAGCGTCATTCGCGCTTTGGGAACGGAGGAGTTCGCCCGCCTGCGCATCGGCCTGGGCAGGCCGCCGCGGGGAGTGAACGGGGCGGACTGGGTGCTGGATTCCTTTCTGGAGCATGAGCTGGAGGCGGTGGAGCGCGGCGTTGACGAGGCGGTGCGGCGGGCGTCCGACTTCGTGGTCGGCGGGTAGGCGCTGCATCCGCCCGGCGGTCTCGCGCGCCGGGAAAATCGCCGAGCGGACGCTTCTCTCACGGGCAGGCCCATCAGGAGGAGGAAGGGGAGATAATGGTTGCTTTCTCGAACATGGCCGCAATCTTCGGGGTTGCGGGGCTGATTCTGGCGGCGGCGATCTATGGCTGGATTTCGCGCCAGTCCGACGGCAGCGAGCTGATGCGGAAGCTCGCCGGCCAGATTCACGAAGGCGCGATGGTGTTTCTGAAGAGGGAATACAAGATTCTCGCCGTTTTCGTCGCGGTCGTCTTCGTTCTCCTGTGCGCCGCCATATCCGTGAAGACGGGCGCGGCGTTCATCGTCGGCGCCGTCTGCTCCGTTCTCGCCGGCTTCTTCGGCATGAACGCGGCGACGAAGGCGAACGTGCGGACGGCGGCGTCGGCGAACTCCGGCGGCGGCCAGGCGGGCGCGCTTTCGATGGCGTTCTTCGGCGGAACCGTCATGGGCCTCTCGGTCGCCAGCCTGGGGCTTCTGGGCGTGGGCGCGCTGTTCTGGTATTTCGACCTGCTGGGCAACGCCGCGAACGTGAGCGTCATCAGCGGCTTCTCGATGGGCGCCAGCTCCATCGCGCTGTTCGCGCGCGTGGGCGGCGGCATTTTCACCAAGACGGCGGACGTGGGCGCGGATCTGGTCGGGAAGGTGGAGGCGAACATCCCGGAGGACGACCCGAGGAACCCGGCCGTCATCGCCGACAACGTGGGCGACTGCGTGGGCGACGTCGCCGGCATGGGCGCCGACCTGTTCGAGTCCTACGTCGGCGCCATCATCTCGACGATATTCATCGGCTCGACGATAGGAACGGCCCTGGGCGCGAACAGCTCGGCGGCGATGGCGCTGCCCCTGCTGCTCGCCATGATGGGGCTGATCGCCTCCTCCCTCGGCATCGCCTCGATGAAGGCGCTGGCCTCGAAGAATCCGGCGGTCGCCCTGCGGAGCGCCACCGGAATCTCGACGGTCATATTCGTCGTCCTCGCGTATTTCGTCACGAGCGGGCTGGGCCTCAAGAGCGGCGTGTTCGGCTCGGTGCTCTTCGGCGCCGCCGGCGGCATCCTCATCGGCTGGCTGACCGAGTATTACACCGGAACGGGCGGAAAGCCCGTCGGCGAGATCGTCGCCGCCTCCGAGACCGGGGTGGCGACGAACATCATCGGCGGCTTCGCCGTCGGCCTGGAGAGCGTGTGCGCTCCCCTGATCGTGCTGGCGGCCGTCACCCTGGTCTCCAACGGCTGGGCGGGCCTCTACGGCATCTCCATCGCCGCCGTGGGGATGCTGGCGACGATCGGAATCACCATGTCGGTGGACGCCTACGGCCCGATCGCCGACAACGCGGGCGGCATCACCGAGATGAGCGAACTGGGGCCGGAGACCCGGCAGATCACGGACGGCCTGGACGCGCTGGGCAACACCACGGCCGCCATCGGCAAGGGATTCGCCATCGGCTCCGCCGCCCTGACGGCGCTGGCCTTCTACGCCGCCTACACGAAGGCGGCCGATCTGACGCAGATCGACCTCACGGAGGCCAAGGTCGTCGCCGGCATGTTCATAGGCGGCGCGATTCCGTTCCTCATCGGGGCGCTCACGATGAAGTCCGTGGGCAGGGCCGCGTTCATCATGATTCAGGAAATCAGACGCCAGTTCCGCGAGATTCCCGGCATCATGGAGGGAACCGCCGACCCCGACAGCGCGCGCTGCATAGACATCAGCACCCAGGCGGCTCTCAGGGAGATGGTGGCGCCCGGCGTCGCGGCGGTCGTCGCGCCCATCGTGGTGGGCTATCTGATGGGCAAGGAGGCTTTGGGCGGAATGCTCGCGGGCGCCCTGCTCTCGGGCGTTCTCGTCGCCTTGCTGATGGCGAACGCGGGCGGCGCCTGGGACAACGCGAAAAAGGAAATCGAGGACGGCAAGCTCGGCGGCAAGGGCTCCGAGGCGCACAAGGCCGCGGTCGTGGGCGACACGGTGGGAGACCCGATGAAGGACACATCGGGCCCGTCGATGAACATTCTGATCAAGCTGATGTCCATCGTCTCCCTCGTCCTGGCGCCGCTTTTCTAGAGCGGGCGGGGTTCGACCAAGGATGAACGCGGCTCTTCGCGCTTCACGCGGAGAGGCGGTGGCTTGACGAAGGCTCGCGTGCTAGACTGCCGCGATGACGACGCGCTCCTCGCTCCGGCCGGATGAGGCCGGGGCCGCTCAGTCCGGGAGGAGGATTGGATGAGACGATACGAAACGATGGTTCTGCTGTCCCCCGAACTCGCCGATGAGGCCGTGGAGGAGAAAATCTCCGGCTTCGAGAAGCGAATCGCCGAGGGGGGCGGGGAAGTCCTGAACGTGGATCGATGGGGCAAGAAGCGCCTCGCCTATCCGATCGACCGCCAGCGGCACGGCATCTACTTCATCGTCACCTATCATTCGGAGCCGGGGGTCGTGGCGGGCGTAGAGCGCGCCATGCGCATCGATGAGGAGACGTGGCGATACATGACGGTGCGGATGGACGAGGCGCTCATGCGGAAGCTCGAGAAAAACGCGAAGAGCGCGGCCGCCAGGGAGAAGGAGGGCGGCTCGGAGGGTCGGGACGGCGATTCGCCCAGGCGATCCCGCGCGTCGAGAGACTCATAAAACGGCGGGGGTGTCATCATGGCGCAGATGAATTCCGTTTATCTCAGGGGGAACATGACGCGCGATCCGGAGAAGCGGTTCCTGCCTTCCGGAAACTCCGTCGTTTCCTTCGGGTTCGCGGTCAACCGGCGATACCGCAGCGGAGACGATTGGAAGGAGGATACCTGCTTCGTGGACGTGGTCGTCTATGGGCGGCAGGGCGACTGGGTGATGGAGCAGGCCGGCAAGGGAAGCCCCCTCGTCGTGGAGGGGCGCCTGAGCTTCCGCTCCTGGGAGGCGCAGGACGGCTCCCGGCGCAGCAAGCATGAGGTCGTGGCGAACAACGTGCATTTCATCTCCCGTCGGGACGAGGCGCCGGCGGGCGCCGGCCAGGGGCGGGGCAACGCGGAGCCGTCGCACGCGCCGCCCCCGCAGGAGTCGCCCATGACGGACGACGACATACCCTTCTGAGGCTTGAGGCATCCGCTTGTCAGCATGAGGAGAGAGTCATGGCGCTTGTTCCCCGAGGGTTCGGCGACAAGAAAAAAAAGAAGAAGAAAAAGCGCTTTCAGCGCAAGAAGATATGCCGCTTCACCGCGGACGGCGTGGCCTATATCGACTACAAGGACGTGAAGACTCTCCGGAACATGGTGAGTGAGCGCGGGAAGATCATCCCGCGCCGCGTGACGGGCACCTCCGCGCGCTTTCAGCGGCAGTTGACCACGGCGATCAAGCGCGCGCGCTACATGGCGCTGATGCCCTACACCGTAGATCATTCCTGAGCCGGAGAGAGGAAGCGATGCGCCTGATACTGCGGAAAGAGGTGGAGAATCTGGGCGACGTGGGGGACGTCGTCGAGGTCGCCGACGGCTACGGACTCAACTATCTCATCCCCCGGGGCATGGCGCTTCACGCCACGGCGAGTACGGTGCGCGCCGCGCAGCACGAGCGGCGGTTGCGCGAGGCGCAGGTCCAGGCGGCGAAGCGGGGCGCGGAGGATTTCGCGGGCGAGTTCTCGGGAGTCGAGCTCGAATTCACGATGCGCGTGGGCGAGGACGGGAGGCTGTTCGGCTCGGTGACCAACCGGATGATCGAGGACGCCCTGCGGGAGCGGGGCCTCGCGGTGAACCGGAGGAAAATTCTTCTGGAGGAGCCGATCAAGAAGGTGGGTGCCTACGAAGTCGCCGTCAGACTGCACCAGGACGTGCGCGCGTCCATCCGGGTGAGAGTCGCCCCCGATGAGACGTTCGTAGAGCGGAAGGCCCAAGAGGCCGATGCGCCGCCGGATGCGGCCCGGGCGGAGGAGGCGGAAGCCCGGGCGGCCGATTCCTCCGGGGAGAGCGAGCCGGATGCGGCGCGCGGCGCCGAAGCCGATGAAGAGGCGCCCGAATAGCCCTTCGCCCGCCTGCTCGTTTTTCGGCGCGCGGCGGCAATGCGTTTGATATCATGTAGATGGAAGGAATCGCCCCGGGCGGGGGCGTCCTTTTTGACCCCGGCGCTGAAAAGGGCGCTTTTCGCCGTTTTGAATCTTGTCCCGCTCTGATGTAGTCTGGATGCAGTCCAAAGGCCACGCCCGCTTGTTCCACTCGATGGTGATTCGGAGTTTTTGAGGTGGAAGCGCCCGCTCGAGAAGAGCGGTCCGGGCAGCCGGGCCACGTCCCCCCGCAAAACATAGAGGCGGAGCAGCGCGTGCTGGGCGCCCTGCTGCTCGACGGCCAGATGGTTCCGCCCGTCATGGAGGCGCTGAGGCCGGAGCACTTCTACCGCATGAGCCATCGCGTGATTTACGAGGGAATGCTCCGGCTTTTCGAGCGGGCCGAACCCATCGACCTCCTCACCCTGGCCGACGTTCTGAAGAAGGCGGGAACGCTCGACACCGCGGGCGGCCCCGAATACGTCGCGCGCCTGGCGGACGACGTCTCCAGCGCGAGGCGCGCGGAGACCCACGCGAAGCTCGTCCGCAGCGCGGCGCTGCTCAGGGAGCTGATACGCACCTCGAACGCCATCGCGCAGAGGGCGTTCGCGGGCGAGGAGGACGTCGACGCGCTCGTGGACGACGCCGAGCGCGCCATGCTGGAGGTCTCCTCGGGGCGCTACCAGCAGAGCGTCGAGGAGATGCGGGAAGTCATCAAGGAGACGTTCCCTTATCTCGAGGATCTTTACGACCGCAAGGAGCTGGTCACCGGCGTTCCCACCGGCTTCTCCGACCTGGACAAGCTGACGAGCGGCCTGCAGCCCGGGGAACTGATCATCATCGCCGGGCGCCCCAGCATGGGCAAGACGGCCTTCGCGCTGTGCGTCGCCGAATACGCCGCCCTGGCCTCGAAGGCCGCCACGGCGGTATTCAGCCTGGAGATGAGCGCGCGCGCCCTCGCCATTCGCATGATGTGCGGCCGCGCCATGGTGAACTCCCGGCAGCTTCAGAGCGGCTACATGCCGTCCCAGAAATGGCCGGATCTGATCCGGAGCGCGGGCGAACTCTCCGAGGCTTCCATCTACGTGGACGACGCGACGGATTTGTCCGTGTTCGACATCCGGGCGAAGTGCCGCCGCGTCCAGGCGGAGCGGGGTCTGGGCCTCGTCGTGGTCGATTATCTCCAGCTCGTCCACCACAGGGGCCGCTCCGTGGAGAACCGCCAGCGCGAGATCAGCGAAATATCCCGGGGGCTGAAGGGTCTGGCGAAGGAGCTCAACGTTCCGGTGGTGGCGCTCAGCCAGCTCTCGAGGGCCGTGGAATCGAGAGAGGGCAAGCGTCCCAATCTCGCCGACCTGCGGGAGTCCGGCTCGATCGAGCAGGACGCGGACGTCGTGGCCCTGCTCTACCGCGAGGAATACTACGAGCCCTCGCCCGAGAACAGGGGGCTCGCGACCGTCATTCTCGCCAAGCAGCGCAACGGGCCGACCGGGGAGGTGAACCTCAAGTTCTTCCCGGATTACGCGCGGTTCGTGAACCTGGACGCCTACCACGAAGGGGCGGCCGCGGCCCCGGAATACGCGGAGCCCGGATTCCCCGAGGCCGAAGAAACGCCGTTTTAGCGGCGGGGGCGCGGGAGCGTCTCCTGAACGGGGGGGTGCCGCTTGAGCGAACATTCCTTGCCGGGCGGGTATCGCAACGCCGTTTTCATCGATCTGGACGTTCTGGTTCAAAACTACGGGAATCTGGCCGCTCTGCCCGGCTCCCGGGAGCCGCTCGCCGTCGTCAAGGCGGAAGCCTACGGGCACGGGGGGGCGGAGGTCGCCCGCGCCCTTTACGAGGCGGGCGCCAGATGGTTCGGCGTGGCGGCCGTCGAGGAGGCGGAGGCGCTGCGCGCCGCCCAGGGCATCGGGCCGGAAAGCGGGGCTTCCGACGCGCGGATACTCGTGATGAGCGGCGCGCTGGCGGAGGGCGCGAAAAGGCTGGTCGAGGCGGACTGCGACGCCGCCGTCTGGCGCGTGGAGCAGGCGGAAGGGCTGGCGAGCGCGGCGAGGGCGATGGGCGAGCGGGCGAGAATCCACGTCAAGGTGGATTCGGGGATGGGGCGCCTGGGATTGCGGCCGTCGGAGGCGCTCGATTTCATTCAAAGGGCGTCCCGCATGGAGGATATCGAGATCGCCGGACTGATGAGCCACTTCGCCCGGGCGGACGAGGAAGAGGGAGAAGCCGCGACTCTCGGGCAGATTCGGGAGATGGAGGCGCTGATTCGGGCGCTGGAGGAGAAGAGCCTGCTGCCTCCCCACGTTCACATGGCGAACAGCGCGGGGGCGCTGAACTACCCCCGGACGCCCGGCAATCTCGCGCGTCTGGGCATCGCCCTTTACGGGGCCTCCCCCGAATTTTCCCGAAAGACGCCTCTCAGGCCCGCCATGACGTGGGCGGCGAGGATATTGCAGGTGAAGGAAATCGACGCGGGCCAGCCGATAGGATACGGCGGAACCTACCGGAGGAGCGCTCCCGGGCGAATCGCCCTGGCGGCGGCGGGCTACGGGGATGGGTATCCCCGCATCCTCTCCGGCCGCATGGACGCGCTCGTCCGGGGCGCGCGGGTTCCCCTGGCCGGGCGCGTGTCGATGGACATGCTCGCCCTCGACGTATCCGGGGTCCAAGGCGTCGCGCCGGGAGATCAGGCCGTTCTGCTGGGCGAGGCCGGCGATGAGGCCGTCCGTCCCGAGGAGCTGGCGGATCGGGCCGAGACGATACCCTATGAGATCATGTGCGGGGTGGGAGGCCGCGCGCCGAGAATCTACCTGCGGGGAAGCCGGGTCAGCCATATTCGCAAGCTGTAGCGCGTTCGCCTTACCGGAGACGGGGCATGGAGACGGCCAAGATCGAATACAGGGCGGTCAGAAAGAGTTTCGGCGAAAACCGGGTGCTGCGCGGCGTGGACTTTCAGATTCCGGAAGGGCGCATCACCGCCATCATCGGCCGAAGCGGCGAGGGCAAGAGCGTGCTGCTGAAGCATTCGCTGGGTCTGCTCTATCCCGACAGCGGCGAGGTGCTGATAGACGGGGCGGACATCTCGAAGCTGCGCGGAAGGGCGCTGAACCGGGCGCGCTCGAGGTTCGGGATGCTCTTTCAGGGCGCGGCGCTGTTCGATTCGATGACGGTGGAGGAGAACGTGGCGTTTCCCCTCGTGGAGCATTCCGGCCTGACGCGCTCTGAAATATCGCGGCGCGTGAAGGAGAAGCTGCGCCTCGTGGGGCTGGAGGGCGTGGAGGCGCGAATGCCCTCCCAGCTCTCGGGCGGAATGAAGAAGCGCGTGGGCCTGGCGCGGGCGATTGTCCGCGATCCTGAGGTCGTCCTGTATGACGAGCCGACGACGGGGCTCGACCCGATACTTGCCGACTCCATCCACCGCCTGATCGTCCGGACGCAGGAGGTTCTGCGGGTGACGTCCGTGATGATAAGCCACGACGTGGAAAAGGCGCTCGGGTTCGCGCACTACGTCGGAATGCTGCACCAGGGGAGGATGGCGTTCGCCGGAACGCCGGAGGAGCTCCGCGCGTCGGCGGATCCGCTCGCGCGGCAGTTCCTCGCCGGCAGCTCCGAGGGACCGATAGAAGTCCTGTGAGCCGGCCCCTGCGGTTTCGAGTCGAGAGCGCGGACGCGAGGAGCAAGGCGCGCGCGGGCCGCCTCGCGCTTCCGCGCGGCGAGGCGCGCACCCCCCTCTTCATGGCCGTCGGCACCCGGGCGGCCGTCAAGACGCTGACGCCCGGGGATTTGTCCGCGGCGGGCTGCCGGGTGATTCTCGCCAACGCCTATCATCTCTCCCTCCGGCCCGGAGCCGGCGTCATCGCCAGGCTGGGCGGGCTTCACCGGTTCATGGGCTGGGACGGCCCGATTCTGACCGACAGCGGCGGATACCAGCTTTTCAGCCTCGCGCCGCTCGCCAGGGTCTCTGACGAGGGAATCGATTTTCAGAGCCACATAGACGGCGCGCGGATGATGCTGACGCCCGAGCGCGCCGTGGAGATTCAGGAAGACCTGGGCGCGGACATCGCCATGGCGCTCGATGAGCCTCTGGGCTTCCCCCATACGCGGGACGAGGCCCGCCGCGCCCTGGAGCGGACCACCCTCTGGGCCGAAAGGGCGAAGAAGGCGCACGCGCGGGAGGATCAGGCGCTTTTCGGCATCGCGCAGGGAGGAGGCTTCGAGGAGCTGAGGGCGCGGAGCGCGCGCGAGCTGGCGGAGATGGATTTTCCGGGCTACGCCGTCGGCGGCCTCTGTCTGGGAGAGGCGAAGGCGCGAACCGACGCGCTTCTCGACGCCGCCACCGACGCGCTTCCGCCCGACAGGCCGCGCTACGCGATGGGAATGGGCACGCCGGCGGATTTGATTCGCGGCGTCCGCAGGGGCGTGGACATGTTCGACTGCGTGATGCCGACCCGCCACGCGCGGCGCGGGAATCTCTTCTCCTGGGGGGGCAGGCTCGCCATCAAGAACGCTTCGCACGCCGAGGCGCCCGGGCCGATCGATCCGCGCTGCGGATGCGAGGTCTGCCGGAAGGGATACAGCCGGGCGTATCTGCGGCATTTGTTCCGGGCGGGGGAGACGCTGGGACTGCGCCTGATGACGATTCACAACCTCTACTTCTACCAGAGCCTGCTCGCGCGGGCGCGAAAGGCCATCGAGGAGGGGCGCTTTTCAGCCTGGGCGGAGGAGCAGCTCGCAGGCCCCCTGGGCCGCGACCCCGAAGGGCCGCCGGGCGGCGGGCGGGGGCGTCGGGATCGAGCGGGACGCCTGGCTTCGGGGGCGTCCGCCGAAGAATAAGCGACTGATTCTTAATGCCTTCGCTTGACATGGGGCGGGGGCTTTGCTACCAAGCCCTGTTTGCGGCCCCCGCGGGGGCGCTCTTTTTCATGGAGACTTCGGAGAATGCTCGATTCTTTCGCGGCATGGCTCGGGGGGGCGTCCGCCGCCCACGCCATGGCCCCGTCCGGCGGCGGCGGAGATCAGCCCGGCTTTCTGATTCAGCTGGCGCCGTTCCTGATGATTTTCGCCATCATCTATTTCGTCATGATCAGGCCCCAGCAAAAAAGACAGCAGGAAGTCCGCCGGATGCAGGAGGCGCTCAAGCCCGGCGATCAGGTCGTCGCGAACGGGATTCTGGGCGAGGTGGCGAGGATCAAGGACGACGTCGTAACGCTCAAGGTGGATGAGAACGTGCGCATTCGCGTGCAGAAATCCTTCGTGACGAGTGCCGTCCCGAGCGCGGACAAGGCGGAAAAAGCGGACAAGGCCAAGGCTCCCCGGAAAGAAAAACCGGAAAAGCAGAAGTAAGGCCGCTTCGCCGCCTGGTCGGCGAGGCGGTTTCGGAAGCGGGCGGCGTCGGGCCGCCCGGCGCAGGGAGGGCTTCACGATGAGGGGCGCAGGCTGGCGGGCGGGCTTGATCGCGGTCGCGATAGCCGCCTCCGCGTTCTATCTGACGCCCCCGGGCGAGCGCATCAACCTCGGGCTCGATTTGCAGGGCGGGATTCACCTGGTTCTCGAGGTGCAGTCGGAGAAAGCGGTCGAATCGAAGATGAGCCGCTACTTCACGGAGCTGAGAAACCGCCTTTCCATGGACGACATACGAACCCGGGCCTTCAGGCGCGAGGGGCTGAGGATAACCGCGGCCCTTCATCGCCCCGGCGACCGCGGGCGCTTCCTATCGATGATGGGGAATTATCCCGACCTCACCCTGGAGAAGGAGGAGGGCGCGCCCCCGACGTTCGTCTATTTCCTCTCGCGCCGGCAGGTGGAGCAGACGAAGGAGCAGTCCATCGTCCAGGCGCTTGAGACGATAAGAAACCGCATCGATCAGTTCGGCGTGCGCGAACCCACCCTTCAGCGGCAGGGAGAGCGGCGAATCATCGTTCAGCTTCCCGGGGTGGAGGACCCTGCGCGGGCGAAGTCCCTCATCGGGAAAACGGCGCTTCTGGAGTTCAAGATGGTGGACGGCGAGGCCAGCGCCGCGCGCGCGCGGGAAAGCGGACGCGCGCCCGAGGGCCTCGAGCTTTTGTACGAAACATCGAGGGACGGCCGCACGGGCGAGGTAATAGATCGCGTCCCCCTGCTGGTGAGGAAGGAGGCCGCCCTGACGGGGGACAACCTCACCGACGCGCGCGTGGAAATCGGGGATCGCTTCAGCCAGCCCTACGTTTCCATCGCGTTCGATTCCGTGGGGGCGGATTCGTTCGACCGCCTCACGGCGGCGAACGTGGGCAGGCGCCTCGCCATCGTGCTGGACGGCGTCGTGTACAGCGCCCCCGTCATTCAGGAGCGAATCAGCCAGGGCAGGGCGCAGATAACGGGAAGCTTCACGCTGGAGGAGGCGCGGGATCTGGCGATCGCCCTGCGGGCGGGCGCGCTTCCCGCCCCGGTGGAGGTTCTGGAGGAAAGGAACGTGGGCCCCTCGCTGGGGGCGGATTCCGTGCGCCAGGGCCTCGTGAGCATCATCGCCGGGTTCGTTCTCGTCCTGATATTCATGGCCATCTACTACAGACTGAGCGGGGCCGTGGCCATCATGGCGCTCCTGTTCAACCTCCTGATTCTCATGGGCGCGCTCGGCTTCTTCGGCGCCACGCTCACCCTGCCGGGAATCGCCGGCATCGTTCTGACGGTCGGCATGGCCGTTGACGCCAACGTTCTGATTTTCGAGCGAATCCGGGAGGAGCTGCGCCTGGGGAAGACCATTCGCTCCGCCGTCGATTCGGGCTACGGAAAAGCCTTCCTGACGATTCTCGACGCGAACGTCACGACGCTCATCGCCGCGCTGGTGCTCCTCCAGTTCGGAACCGGCCCCATCAAGGGGTTCGCCGTCACCCTCAGCATCGGGATCGCGGCGAGCATGTTCACCGCGATTTTCGTGACCCGGTTCGTCTATGACTTCTTCCTGTGGCGGACCGACGTGAGGAGCCTGAGCATATAATGGAGATCATCCGGCCGGACTCGTCGTTCGACATCATCGGCAAAATTAGGATTTTCGCCGGCGTCTCCTGCGCGCTCGTCCTGCTCTCCCTCCTCCTTCTGCTCGTGAAGGGGATCAACTACGGCATCGACTTCACCGGCGGAACGCTGGTTCAGGTTCAGTTCAGGGAGGCGCGGCCGATCGGGGAGCTGCGCGGCGCCGTCTCCGCGCTGTCCCTGGGCGATACGGTCATTCAGAATTTCGGCTCCGACAGGGAGTTTCTGATTCGCGTGGAGAAGAGCTCGGGCAGCATCGAGGGCGTCGAGTCTCTCGTCAGGGACGCCCTCGTCAGGAGGTTCGGCGCGGATGCGTTCCTGATGAGGCGAACCGAGATGGTCGGCCCCAAGGTGGGCGCGGACCTGCGCCGGAAGGCGATCAGCAGCATGGCGTTCGCCCTCGTCGGAATCCTGATTTACATCAGCCTCCGCTTCCAGTTTCGCCAGGCGGCGGCGGCGGTCGCGGCGCTCCTGCACGACGTCGTCATCACGCTCGGCGTATTCTCCCTGTCCGGCAAGGAGTTCTCCCTGCCCATCGTGGCCGCCGTCCTGACGATTATCGGCTACTCGCTGAACGACACCATCGTGGTGTTCGACCGCATTCGGGAAAACACGCGCGCCTCGAGGCGCGCCGAATTCCCGGCGCTCGTCAACAAGTCCATCAACCAGACGTTCTCGCGGACGCTCCTCACCTCGGGAACGACGCTGGTCGCCGTGCTGGCCTTCCTCTTCCTGGGGGGCGACGTGATTTCCGACGTGGCGTTCGCTCTCGCGGTGGGCATCCTGGTGGGCACCTATTCCTCCATCTACGTGGCGAGCCCCATTCTGCTGGCGTGGCCCGAGGCGGCGCGCGGCCGCGCCAGAGGCGGGAAAAACTCCGCCGCCAAAGCCTGACGCCGAAGGCGGGCGCCTCCCGGAAGGCGCGGGCTTTCGCTCATGGCCGGGCGGCGCGTGAAATTCCCCGGCGGGCGGGGCTTCGCTCCTCGCGCGCCCGGTCTGAAAAACCCCGCTTCAAAACAGGTTTTGGCATTGCGGCAATCCCTCCTCCCGGTCGGGTTGACGCCGCAATGAGGATGGAGACGGGTTCGGCGTTCAGCGGGCGCGGCGGAGGCTTTGTTATGAGGAATCCCGCTGCGCGCGTATCCGCAGCCGCAGGGCGTTCAGGCGAATGAACCCCTCCGCGTCCTCCTGGGAATACGCGGCGTCTTCCTCGAAGGTGGCGAGGTCGGGGCGATAGAGGCTCCTGTTCGCGGGCGCTTTCCTTCCCGCGACGCCGCACGCCCCCTTGTAGAGCTTCATCCGCGCGGTTCCGCACACCGATTCCGCCGCGCGGTCGATGGCGGCCTGCAGGAATTCCCGCTCGGGCGCGAACCAGAAGCCGTTATAGACGAGTTGCGCGTATTTCGGGATGAGGGAATCGCGCAGCCGGAGAACCTCCCTGTCCATCGTGAGGGATTCCACGGCCCGGCGCGCCGCGTGAAGAACCGCGCCCGCGGGCGTCTCGTACACCCCCCGGCACTTCATGCCCACGAAGCGGTTTTCCACCAGGTCCACCCGTCCCACGCCGTGGGCGCCCGCCAGCGCGTTGAGCCGCTCCATCATGGCGACCGGCGAGAGCGCCTCCCCGTTCAGAGCGACGGGGTCGCCCCCCTCGAATTCGATCTCGACGTATTCGGGCGCGTCGGGCGCCTTCTCGGGCGACGCGCTGAGAACGTACATGTCCTCGGGCGGCTCCGCCCAGGGGTCTTCGAGGATTCCGCCCTCGAAGCTGATGTGAAGAAGGTTTCTGTCCATGGAATACGGCTTTTCCGCCGTAACGGGTATCGGGATGCCGCGCCTTTCGGCGTAGGCGATGAGCTGGGAGCGTCCGCCGAAGTCCCAGTGGCGCCATGGCGCGATGACGGCGACCTCCGGGTCGATGGAGGCGTAGGCCAGCTCGAAGCGCACCTGATCGTTCCCCTTGCCCGTCGCGCCGTGGGCGACGGCGTCCGCCCCCGTTTCCCGGAGAACGTCCATCTGCCCTTTGGCGATGAGCGGCCTGGCGATGGAGGTTCCCAGCAGATACGCGCCCTCATAGACGGCGCCGGCGCGAAGCATCGGAAATACGTAGTCGCGCGCGAATTCCTCCCGCAGGTCCAGCACGCGGCAGGACTCGGCGCCCGTGGCCGCCGCCTTCTCCTCCAGGCCGTCGAGTTCGCCCGCGCCCTGTCCCACGTCCGCCGCGTAGGCCACGACCGGGCAGCTATATTCCTCCTTGAGCCACTTGAGCATGACGGAGGTGTCCAGCCCGCCCGAGTAGGCGAGCACCACTTTTTTCGGCCTAGTCGCCATCCGCGCCTCCGGCGAGAATCTGAAGGAGCGCCTTCTGCGCGTGGAGCCGGTTTCCCGCCTGCGCGAAAACGACGCTCCGGGGGCCGTCGATGACCTCCCGCGTAACCTCCTCCCCCCTGTGCGCGGGCAGGCAGTGCATGAATACGGCGTCTTCTCGCGCGCCTCGAAAGGAGCTTTCGCTCACCTGGTAGGGCGCGAGCGTCCTGCGGCGGCGCTCGCTCTCCTCTTCCTGTCCCATGGAAGTCCACACGTCCGTATAGACGGCGCAGGCGTCCGCGCACGCCTCCTCCGGGTCTTCGGTGATCTCGATGTTCGCGCCCGATTCCCCGGCCAAGCTCCGCGCCCGCTCCAGGACGTTCGAGTCGGGCCAATGCGCCTTCGGGCACGCCGCGCTGACGCTGGCCCCGAGCAGCGCCCCGACGATCAGCAGGGAGTGCAGCACGTTGTTCCCGTCGCCCAGGTAGGCGAGCTTCAGGCTCTCCGGCGCGCCGCGGCGCTCCCGGAGCGTCAGAAAATCGGCGAGCGCCTGGCAGGGGTGATGCAGGTCGGTCAGGGCGTTGACGACGGGGACGCTCGCGTTCGAGGCGATTTCCTCGGCGCGCGCGTGCGCGTAGGTGCGGACGATGATGCCGTCCGCGTATTCGCTCAGCACCCTCGCGCTGTCCGCGGGAGATTCGCCCCGGCCGAGCTGCGTGTCGCCCGGCGAGAGGAAAATGGCGTTGGCGCCCAGCTGAAAAAGGCCCGCCTCGAAGGAGACCTTCGTCCTCGTGGACTGCTTCTCGAACACGAGCGCGAAATTCTTCCCCGCCAGGGCGGGGCGGAGGCTCCCCCGGGCGGCTTCCTTTTTCTGGCGGAGCGCCTCCTCGATGAGCTTGCGCGTCCGCGCGGCGGCGAGCTCCTCGCCCGTGAGGTAGTCGAGCTTCTTCATTTCGCCAGGTCCGCCAGGGCGTCGTCCAGGAAGTTCAGCAGCCTGTCGATCATCTCCTTTTCCACGACCAGCGGGGGAATGAGCCGGATGACCCTCTGGACGGCCGCGTTCAGCAGGAAGCCGGCCTCGAGCCCTTTGGCGACGACGGGGGCGGCGTCCGCGTCCACCTCGCAGCCGATGATCAGCCCCTTGCCCCTGACGGCCTTGACGATGGGGCGGCGCGCGGCGATCTCCTCGAGGCCCGCCATGGCGTATGCGCCCATTTCCCCGACGCGCGCGAGAAAGCCCGGGGCGGAGACGGCGTCCAGCGCGGCGCACCCCGCGGCGGTGGCCAGCGGGTTGCCCCCGAAGGTCGCCGCGTGATCCCCCGGCTCGAACGCCATGGCCCTGTCCGAGGCGACCAGCGCGCCGATGGCGGCTCCGCCCGCCAGCGCCTTCGCCAGGCACATGGCGTCGGGCGCCACGCCCTCGTGCTCGTGCGCCCAGAGCTTTCCGGTTCTGCCGAGGCCGACCTGCACCTCGTCGAAGAGCAGGAGCAGGTCGTTCGCGTCGCATATCTCGCGCAGCGCCCTCAGCCAGCCCTCCGGCGGAACGTTGACGCCCCCCTCGCCCTGGATGGGCTCCACCAGGACGGCGCAGGTCTTCTCCGAAACCGCGCTCGCCGCGGACTCCGCGTCGCCGAAGGGCAGGTAGCGGAAGCCGGGCGGGAGGGGCCTGAACGCCCCGTGAAACTTCGTCTGGCCCGTGGCGGCGAGCGAGGCCATGGTGCGGCCGTGAAAGCTCATGTCGAAGCTCAGCACCTCGTGCCGCCCCTCGCCGTATTTTTGGAAGGAATACTTCCGCGCGAGCTTGATCGCCGCCTCGACGGCCTCGGCGCCGCTGTTGCAGAAAAACGTCTTGTCGCCGAAGGAGAGCCGGGCGAGCCTCTTCGCCAGCTCGATCTGCGGCTCGATGTGGTAGAGGTTCGACACGTGAATCAGTCTTCCGGCCTGCTCCCGGACGGCGGCGACGACCGCCGGGTGGCAGTGTCCCAGATTGCAGACGGCGAGGCCGGACACGAAGTCGAGATACTCCCTTCCGTCCGCGTCCCAGACGCGGCAGCCTTCGCCGCGCGTCAGCGCGATGGGGAAGCGCCCGTAGGTGGGCGCCACGTGCAGTTCGGCGTCCGAGATCAGCCGCGCGTTGTCCATGTTCCTCCCCGACGGGGCTACGGGACGATTTGCGTGCCCACGCCCTCTTTCGTGAACACCTCGAGAAGGACGGCGTGCGGAACCCCGCCGTCCACGATGTGGGTCTTCGCCACGCCGGAGGAGAGCGCCTCCAGGCAGGCGTCCGCTTTCGGAATCATTCCGCCGGTGATGATTTTCTCCTCCTTCAGCCTCTGCGCCTCCTCGCGCCGCAGGGTGCTGAGGAGCTCCCCGCCCGCGTCCAGAATGCCCGGCACGTCCGTGAGGAGGATGAACTTCTCCGCCCGAAGGGAGCCGGCGACGGCGCCGGCGGCCGAATCGGCGTTGATGTTGTAGACGCTGCCGTCCCGCCCCACGCCCAGGGGCGCGATGACGGGAATGAAGCCCCCCTTCGCGAGGTGGTGGATGATGGCGGGGCGTATGGCCAGCACCTCGCCGACGCGCCCCAGGTCGTACTCCACGTCCTCTCCGTCCGGCCCCTTCCTGTTCATGGTCAGCTTCTTCGCCGCCGTGAGGCCGGCGTCCGAGCCGGAGAGGCCCACGGCGCTTCCGCCGTGCTGGTTGATGAGCCTGACGATGCCCTTGTTCGTCGAGCCGGCGAGCACCATCTCCACGACGCCGACCGTCTCCTCGTCCGTCACGCGAAGCCCCTCGACGAACTCGCTGGTCTTGCCGATTTTCCTGAGCGTCTCGCCGATCTGGGGGCCGCCGCCGTGGACGACCACCACGTTGATGCCCACGTACTTGAGAAGCACGACGTCCTGGGCGAAGGGCGCGTGCAGCTCCGGCCGCACCTGGGCCGCCCCGCCGTATTTGACGACGACGGTCTTGCCCGCGAACTGCTGGATGTAGGGCAGGGCCTCGACCAGCGTCGCCGCCCTGTCTTTCGCTTCCATCCGCGCGGAATCCTTCGGCAAGAGCGAGCGGAAAGCCGGCCTTTCGCCGCAAGGCGAGAAATATACACCCCCCGAAGCTTCGAGGCCAACGGGGGAGGAGCGAACGCTAGAGGATGTAGCGGCTCAGATCGAGGTCTTCCACGATGTCGCTCAGGCGCTCGCGCACGTAGAGGGCGTCGATCCTCACGCTTTCGCCGGCCATTTCGGGCGCCTGAAAGGAGATGTCCTCGAGCAGGCGCTCCATGATGGTGTGGAGCCTTCTCGCGCCGATGTTCTCGGTCTGCTCGTTTATCCGGCAGGCGAAGTCGGCCACCTCCTCCACGGCGCTTTTCTCGAACGCGATGGTCACGCCCTCGGTCGCCAGAAGCGCCGGGTATTGCCGCACGAGCGCGTTTTCGGGCTCCTGGAGGATGCGGATGAAGTCGCCGCGATCCAGCGAGTCCAGCTCCACGCGGATGGGAAAGCGCCCCTGGAGCTCGGGCAGGAGGTCCGAAGGCTTGGCGATGTGGAACGCCCCCGCCGCGATGAACAGAATGTGGTCCGTCTTCACGGGGCCGTATTTGGTCTGGACGGTGGAGCCCTCCACGATGGGAAGGAGATCCCGCTGCACCCCCTCGCGCGAGACGTCGGGGCCGCCCCTGCCGTTGTTTTGCGAGGCCACCTTGTCCACCTCGTCGAGAAACACGATGCCGGACTGCTCCGTGCGCCCGATGGCCTCGGCGTTCAGGCTGTCGCCGTCGATGAGCTTGTCCGCCTCCTCCTGGGCGAGAAACTCGAACGCCTCGGGCACCTTCATCCGCCTGCTTCGGGAGCCCTGGGGCATGAAGTTCCCCATGATTTCCTTCATGTTGATGCCGATCTGCTCCAGGTCGCTGCCGCCCATGAGGTGGATTTCCGGGCCCTTGTCCGCGATTTCCATCTCCACCTCCCGCTCGTCGAGCTTGCCCTCGAGCAGCAGGGCGCGAAACTTCTCCCTCGTGCGGTGATAGCTCTCCTCGCCGAGCGGGTCCTTCGACTGGCCGCGCTCATCGAGCGCGCCGAGCCCGGGGAGCGGGGGCAGGAGCATTTCCAGAAGCCGATCCTCGGCCAGCGCCTGCGCCTTGGCCTTGTTGATCTCGCGCTGCTCCTCCTGCGCCATGTTTCGCGCCAGCTCGACGAGGTCGCGAATCATGCTCTCGACGTCGCGGCCGACGTAGCCCACCTCGGTGAACTTGCTGGCCTCGACCTTGATGAAGGGGCTTTTCGCGAGCTTGGCGAGCCGGCGCGCGATTTCGGTTTTCCCGACGCCGGTGGGGCCTATCATGATGATGTTCTTGGGAGCCACGTCGTCCGCCATCTCCGGGGGCAGCTGCTGCCTGCGCCAGCGGTTTCTGAGGGCGATCGCCACCGCCCGCTTGGCGTCCTGCTGGCCGATGACGTAGCGGTCGAGCTCCTCGACGATTCGCGCGGGCGTCAGGTTTTCCATCAAAGCGCTTCCACGGAAATGTTCCCGTTGGTATAGACGCAGATGTCCGCCGCGATTTCGAGGGAGCGCCTCGCGATTTCCTCGGCGCCGAGGTCGGGTTCGAGGCTCAGGATGCCGCGCGCGGCGGCGACCGCCATGGGGCCGCCGCTGCCGATTCCGAGCACGCCGTCGTCGGGTTCGATGATGTCTCCCGTTCCCGAGAGGATGAGCGAGGTCTCCGCGTCCGCCACCGCCAGGAGCGCCTCCAGGCGGCGCAGCGCCCTGTCCGTTCTCCAGTCCTTGCCCATCTCCACGGCGGCGCGGGAGAGATTTCCCCGGTATTCCTCGAGCTTCCCCTCGAAGCGCTCGAAGAGGGCGATGGCGTCCGAGGCGGAGCCGGCGAAGCCCGCCAGCACCTTCCCGCCGCCGAGCCTGCGAATCTTGACGGCGCCGTGCTTGACCGCCGCCTGGCCCATCGTGACCTGGCCGTCCCCGCCCAGCGCGGTGCGCCCCTTGTAGCGCAGCCCCAGAATGGTGGTCGAGCGGATGATCGCGCCCGGCGTCGTCATCGCTCCTCCCCGCCCCGCGCCTTCATCCTCGCTCTCGGGTGCGCGTCGTCATACACCGCGCGCAGATGGGAGAAGTCCACCTGGGTGTATCTCTGCGTCGTGGAGAGGCTCGCGTGTCCCAGAAGCTCCTGAATCGAGCGCAAATCCGCCTCCTTGCTTTCCAGCAGATGCGTCGCCGCCGTGTGGCGAAGGGCGTGGGGCGTGAAATGATAGCCGAAGCCGCCCTTTTTTTCATACCGGCGGAAGATGGAGCGCACGAAGGCCGGAGAAATTCTCCCGCCGCGCCTGTTGACGAACAGGGGCGCGTCCCCGGCGGCGCCCGCCCCGGTTCGCGCCCGGTGGCTGAGGACCGCCTTCGCGGCCTCCTTCGTGATGGGAACGATTCGCTCCTTTTTCCCCTTGCCGCGAACGCGGACGAGCCTCTCCTCCGCGTCCAGGTCGGCGTGGTTCAGCCCCGTCAGTTCGCTCACCCTGAGCCCCGAGCCGTAGAGAAGCTCGAAAATCGCCTTGTCCCTCGCGCCTTCGGGAGTCGACGCGTCGGGCATCTCCATGAGGCGAACGGCGTCATCCACGGGCAGGAAGGTCGGCAGGGGCCTTTTCGCCCGGGGCGAGGGCGTCTCTCCCGCCGGATCGGCGACGGGGAAGCCCTCCCGCCGCAGAAAGCGGAACAGGCTGCGTATGCTCGACAGATGCCGGTTCACGGTCGCCGCCGAGACGCCCCGGCGGTAGAGAAGGCCGAGATAGCCCCGGACGGCGAGGGAGTCGATCCCGTCCAGCGCCGCCGGCTTCCCCGCCCAGTCGGCGAGAAATTCCTCGAAGCTGCCCAGATCCGCGGCGTAGGCGCGAACGGTGTGCTCCGAGGCGACGCGCTCGTCGCGCAGGTGCGCCTCGAACAGCGCGCGCGCCTCGCTCAGGCTGTTCGTGAGGCGAGCCGGCTCCGCCATTGCTCCATGTCCTCGACGGCGCGGTTGGTGACGCGCTTTTTCCGGTGCTTTTTCGGAACCCGCCTTTCCAGGGGAGGGAAAAGGCCGTAGTTGATGTTCATGGGCTGGAAGTTCTTCGGGCTCGCCTCGACGATGTAGCGGTTCAGCGCGCCGAGGGCGGTCGTCGCGGGCGGGGGCGGGACGGGTTCTCCGCGGATGGCGGCGGCCGCGTTGATTCCCGCGAGAAGGCCGATGGCGGCCGATTCGAGGTAGCCTTCGACGCCCGTGAGCTGGCCCGCCAGGAAGACGTTCGGGTGTCGCTTGAGCTGCAGGGTCGTCCGCAGGAGGCGCGGCGCGTTCACGTAGGTGTTGCGGTGGAGGCTCCCGTAGCGCAGGAAGCGCGCGCCTTGCAGGGCGGGGAGGGTCGAGAAGATGCGCTTCTGCTCCGGGTAGCGTAGCCGGGTCTGAAAGCCCACCATGGAGAAGTAGTCTCCCGTCAAATCCTCGCGCCTGAGCTGGACGACCGCCGCGTATGTTTCTCCCGTCTCGGGATGCTCCAGTCCCACGGGCTTCATGGGGCCGAACGAGAGGGTGTCCTTTCCGCGGGCGGCCATTTCCTCGAGGGGCAGGCACCCCTCGAAGTAGATGGCGCGCTCGAATTCGCGCAGGGGAATTTTCTCGCCGGCGAGGAGGTCGTCCACGAACCGGTAGTACTGGGATTCGTTGAGGCCGAGGTTGAGGTAGTCGCCCTCGCCGCCTTCCGCCTCGCCCTTTCCGTAGCGCGAGGCCAGGAACGCCATCGACATGTCGATGCTGTCCGCGTATAGAATCGGCGAGATGGCGTCGTAGAAATACAGGTATTTCCCCTGCGTGAGGCGGGCGATTTCGGCGGAAAGGGAATCGCTCGTCAGCGGGCCGGTGGCGATGATGGTGGTCGCCCCGCCGTCGAGGCTCCTCACTTCCTCCCGGTGCAGGGTGATTCCCGCGGCGCCTTCGATCTCCCGCGTGATCGTCCTGCTGAAGGAGGCGCGATCGACGGCGAGCGCCAGACCGGCGGGAACCCGGCAGGAATCCGCGCTTCGCAGGATGAGCGAGTCGAGCTTGCGCATTTCCTCCTTCAGGAGGCCCGAGGCGTTTTCCATGGAATTCGAGCGGAACGAATTCGAGCAGACGAGCTCCGCCAGCTCGTCGGTTTCATGCGCGGGCGTGCTGACGCGGGGGCGCATTTCGTAGAGATCGACCTCGACGCCGCGCCGCGCCGCCTGCCAGGCCGCCTCGCAGCCGGCGAGGCCGCCGCCGATGACCCGCAGTCTTTCGCTCAAGCCGGCGCCTCCCGGGCGGAGGCGGCCTTGGAGGCTTCCATCCGCTCCATCAGCTCGGGCGGGCATTCGACCTCATGGCCGCAGTCCTTCTGGGGGCAGACGAGCCGGGTCCCGTCCTTTTTCGTCGTCTTGACGGAGAGAACGGGATGCCCGCAGGAGGGGCAGGGCCGGGCGACAGGCCAGTCCCACACGACCGTCTTGCAGGCCGGGAAGCGGCTGCACCCGTAGAAGGGCTTTCCGGTGCGGCGGGAGCGCCGCTCCACCAGCTCGCCTTCGCAGCCCTCGCGGGGGCAGGCCACGCCGGTCGGCTTCGGGCCGGCGGCCGCCCGTCCGTTGCCGAGGACTTTCCGCTTCCCGTGCTCGGCCGCGAACACCGAGCAGGCCAGGTAGATTCCGAAGGGCCCGCGCCTCGCCCGCATGGGCGCGCCGCATTCCTCGCAGGGCGGGGCGATCTCCTCGATGCGCGCCAGCTCCTCTTCCGGCTCCTCCGGGTCGCCGCCGTCCCCGGCGGGAATGTCCTCCGAGTATCGGCAGTCCGGATACCCCGAGCAGGAGATGAACCAGCCGTTTTTGCTGAATCTCTTCACCAGCCCGCGCCCGCATTCGGGACAGCTTCTGTCGAGCGGCTCCGTTTTCGCCTTCAGGTTCGGCAGCTCCTTTTTCGCCAGCTGAACCTTTTTGTCGAAATCCTCGTAAAAATCCCGGATGACGGGCAGCCACGGCCTCTCGCCCTTCTCGATGTCGTCGAGGGAGGTTTCCATTTTCGCGGTGAAGCCCACGTCCATCTGGTCGGGGAAGCCCCGGACGAGGAGGCGGGTGACCTCCCGGCCCAGCTGGGTGGGCGTGAACTGCCGCCGCTTTCGCTCCATCGTGACGTATTTGCGCTTCTCCAGCGTGTCGAGGATGTTCGCGTAGGTGCTCGGCCTGCCCACGCCGTCCTCCTCCAGCTCCTTCACGAGGGAGGCTTCCGTGTAGCGCGGCGGGGGCTGGGTGAAGTGCTGCTCGGGCAGGACGCCCGTGGGCGCGGACTCCGACTTCACGAGCAGGAGGGGGTCGCCCTCCGCAAGAGGGGGGAGGAGCCTGTCCCGCTCGGGCTTCGCGCCCGCCCCGTCCTCGCCGTTCGCCCTTGCCGCCCCGTCCTCATGCGCCTTCAGGAAGCCCGCGAACCTGAGGACGGAGCCGCTCGCCCGCAGAAGGAGCTCCTCGCTCTCCGTCCGCTGATCGACGGCGACGTCCACGCTGGTCTGGTCATAGACGGCCGGCGCCATCTGGCTCGCCACGAAGCGCCGCCAGATGAGCGTATAGACCGCCAGCTGCTCGGGCTTCAGGAAGGCGCGCAGCTTCGCCGGCGCGAGGCGAACGTCGGTGGGCCGGATGGCCTCGTGCGCGTCCTGCGCCATCTCCCCCGTCTTGAACCGGGGGGGCTTCGCGGGAAGGTGATCTTTTCCGTATGCCGTCTCGACGTAGGCGCGCGCCGCGGCGGCGGCCTCGGGCGCGACCCGCGCGGAATCCGTCCGCATGTAGGTGATGAGGCCCACGTTTCCCGCCTCGCGCCCCAGGCTCACCCCCTCGTAGAGCGACTGCGCGACGCTCATGGTCTTCTTCGCCCCGTAGCGCAGCTTGCCGGAGCTCTCCTGCTGGAGGGTGCTGGTGATGAACGGGGGAGGCGGCCTGCGCCGGCGCTCCCGCCTCTCCACCCTGGAGACCCGCAGGGCGCCGCCCGCGATTCTTTCCGCCAGCTCCGCCGCCCGGGACTCGTCGGGAATTTCCGCTTCCTCTCCGTTGATTCGGTGGAGCCTCGCCTCGAACGGGGGCGCGGCGCCGGCCTTCTCCAGATGCGCCGTGACGCTCCAGTATTCCTTCGGCTCGAAGGCCTCTATCGCGTCCTCGCGCTCGCATATCAGCCGGAGGGCGACGGACTGCACCCGGCCCGCGCTCAGGCCGAACGCCACCTTGCTCCAGAGGATTTCGCCCGACAGCTTGAAGCCCACGATGCGATCCAGCTTTCGGCGGGTCTCCTGCGCGTCCACCTTGCGCTGGTCGATTCGCCCGGGACTGGCGAGCGCCTCCTGAACCGCCCTCCGCGTGATTTCGTTGAAGGTCACCCGGTAGAATTCGCCGTCGGCGCCCCCCAGGAGCTCCTGGATGTGCCAGGCGATGGCCTCTCCCTCGCGGTCCGGGTCCGGCGCCAGATAGATCTCCCTCGCCGCCCCGGCGGCCCGGCGCAGCTCGTCTATCGTCTTCTCCTTTCGCTCGATGACGCCGTAGTCGGCCCTGAAGTCGTTGCGGACGTCGATGCCCATCCTGCGCTCGCCCGTCTTTCGCAGGTCGCGCACGTGGCCCTTCGAGGCGAGGATGTCGAATTCCGCGCCGAGGAATTTCCGGATGGTGCGGATCTTCGTGGGCGACTCCACGATGAGCAGCTTGCCGGACGCGGGCGCCTTCCCGCGCCCGCCGGGGGAGGGCCGCTTCCGGGCGGCGGATTTCCGCCTCGCGGGGGGCTTCGAGGCCGCTTTCCTGGTGGTGGTCTTCTTCTCGCTCATTCGCTCGTCCGCGCCCATGGGGGGTTCGACGCCTTCGGGCGGCGGCTCCGCGCCGGCGCGCCCGGGCCCGTTCCGCGGGGAGACGCCCGCCCTCCCCGCCGGCGGGAGCGCGCCCCTCAGCGGGAGGCCCGCTCGTACATTCCCGAAGCCGTCTGCCTGACCAGACCTTCCAGCTCGAGGCGAAGCAGGGCGGATGAGACCTCCTGCGCCGGCAGGCCGCGCTTTTGGGTGAGGCCCTCTATGGTTTCGTCTCCGTTCTCCAGCAGGCGCAGGAGCGCGCTCTCCTCGTCCGTGAGGTTCGGGGGCGGCGTCGCGCTCCGCTCCTCTGCTCCTCCGCGCGCCTCCTCGCCCCGCGCGGAGGCCGGGAATTCCCTTATCCGGATGCGCGCCGGCTCGGCCAGCGCGCTCCGGGCGTATTCGGGAAGGGCGGCGACCGCGTCCTCCGCGCTTTCCACCAGGTGCGCCCCCTGCCTGATCAGATGGTGGCAGCCGGCGCTCTTCCCGGTGTGGACGGGCCCCGGCGCGGCCATCACCTCGCGCCCCTGCTCGAGCGCGAGCAGGGCGGTCAGGAGCGCGCCGCTTCGCTGGGCGGCCTCGACGACGATGGTCGCCAGCGCCAGACCGCTGATGAGGCGGTTTCTTCGGGGAAAATTCTCCCTGCGGGGGTGCGCCCGAAGATGGAACTCGGAGATTACGGCGCCGGAGGAGGCGATTTCCCGCCGGAGCGCCCCGTGGTCCGCGGGATAGTTCTCGGCCAGGCCGCACCCGAGGACGGCGATGGTTCTGCCCCCGGCGTCGAGCGCCGCCCTGTGCGCCTCCGCGTCGATGCCGTAGGCCATGCCGCTGACGATGGCGATTCCCTTCGCGGCGAGCGCGCCCGCCAGCTCCCGCGCCATGCGCCTCCCGTAGTCCGTGGGACGCCGCATTCCCACGACGGCGACGGCGAGGCGATCCGCCTCCCGCATTTCGCCTTCGAGGAAGAGCGCCCCCGGCGGAGAATAAATGTCCCGCAGCGCTTCGGGGAACGCGGCGGAGTCCCGCGTGATGATTTCCGCGCCCAGCTTCGCCGCGTCCCGGCGGACTCGGGCGGCGAGGTCGGAGGGCGCGTCCTTCTCGATCGCCTCGCGGGCTTTTCGGCCGCAAAGACGCGCGAACGCATCGGGCGGGATAGCGAAGGCTTCCGTCGGGCAGGCGAAGGTCTCCGCCAGGCGATGCAGGCGCTCGGGGGTCGCGCCCGGGAGCGTCTGGAGGACGAGCCAGGCGTCGGACGCGCTCAGGGCGCCCCGGCTTCGGGAGCGCATGATGGAGTTCCAGACGTTCATTCGATGCCTCCGGGCCGCGTCGGCCCTGAATCCATAGCACGGGGGGCGCGCTTCGTGTCAAGACGCGCAGGGGCCCGGGCGCGGGGGGAGGGCGCCGCGCTCTCCCTCATCGGGCGTCGAGCTTCCGCAGCTGCGCCCGCGCTCTTCGGGCCAGCGAGTGGCGGGGGAATTTTTTGATCAGCCTCTCGAATTCGCGCCTCGCGTCGGGGGGGGAGTCGCGGCGAAGATGGGTGAGCGCCAGTTTGTAGTGGGCGTCCGGGGCCTTCCGGCTCCGGGGATACCTCGAGATGACGTGCTGGAATTCGTCCAGCGCCGCCGCGTATTCCCTGAGATCGTAGTAGGCCTCCGCGAGCCAGTACTGGGAATTGGGCGCGAGCTGATTGTTCGGGAAGAGCTCCAGGAAGCGGCGGAACCCGACGATGGCCTCCTCGTTCTGCCCGTCCCTGACGGCGCGATACGCCTCGTTGTAGAGCCGCCGGGGCGTGGCGGACGCCGACCGCCGGCCCTGGGGGGCGGGCGGGCGCCTCGCGCTCCTCGTCTCCCTCGGACGCGGGGGGGAGGAGAAATTCCCCTGCATGACCTTTTCCCGCTCCAGCCGCTCCAGGGCGGCCTGGAGGTCGCCGTTTTCCTTCTGCAGGGAGCGGATGTTCGCGGAGAGCGCCTCGACCCGCGCCTCGAGGCTCGCGCCTCGCTCCCTGGCGGCGGCCAGCTCGCTTTTGAGCGACGCGGCCTCCTTCTGCGCCGCCTCCCTGGAGGGGGGCCACACGTTGAGGCGCGGTGAATCGGCGCACCCCGCCGCCGAGGCGGCCAAAGACAGCACGATCGCTTTTTTCCACATATCGCTTGTCCTCGCGGGCGAGCGGCGCGCCGTCACAGCCGGACGACCTCGTATCCTTCCTGATGGAGTTCGGCGTCGCCCTTGATGACGAGCTGGATGCCGAGCGTCCTCTCGAGCTCCTCTACGTGCTTTCTTTCCTCGTCGAGGAGGACGTCGACGACTTCGGGGTGAACGTTGACGAGGAATTTCGCCGCGTCCTTGTGGGCGTTTCTCATCCGGCGCACCTCCCGCATGGCCTCGTAGCTCACCGATACGGCGGACTTCACCTGTCCGCGCCCCTCGCAGTAGGGGCAGGAGCCGCAGAGCGTTCTCTGGATGCTGTCCCGGACGCGCTTTCGGGTCATCTCGACGAGCCCCAGGTCGCTTATCTTCAGGATGTTGGTGCGCGAGCGATCTTTTCCGAGCTCCTCCTTGAAGGCGTTGAACACCTTCTCCCTGTTCGCCTGCTTCTCCATGTCGATGAAGTCGACGATGATGATTCCGCCCAGGTTGCGAAGGCGCAGCTGGGCGACGATTTCCCGCACCGCCTCCTGGTTGGTCTGGAGGATGGTCTCCTCCGGGTTTCTCTTGCCGACGAAGCGTCCGGTGTTGACGTCGACCGTCGTGAGCGCCTCGGTCTGATCGATGACGATGTAGCCGCCGCTGCGGAGCCACACGCGCTGCCCGAGGGCGCGCTCGATCTCGAGCTCGACGCCGAAATGGTCGAATATCGGCTCCGCGCCGTCGTAGCGCCGCAGTTTGGGGATCAGGTGCGGGTAGTAGTTTTTGAGGAACTGCCTGGTCTTCTCGTATTGCTCCCTGCTGTCGATGACCATTCTGTCAACGCTGGAGTTGAACAGATCCCTCACGGTTCGCTCGATGATGTTCAGGTTCAGATGAATCCGCGACGGCGCGGGAGCCGTCTCGTTTCTCGCCAGAATGTCCTCCCAGAGGGCGTGGAGGAAGTTGACGTTGGCCTCGATGTCCCGGGCGGGCATGGTCTCGCTCGCCGTGCGGACGATGTACCCCGCGCCCGGCTGGCGGTTCTTGCGCACGAGCTTCTTGAGCCTCTTGCGCTCCTCTTCGTTCTCGATGCGCCTGCTGATGCCTATCTGCCTGATCGTCGGCATATAGACGACGTAGCGGCCGGGCAGGGTGACGTAGCTCGTCAGCCTCGATCCCTTGGTGCCCAGCGGCTCCTTGCTGACCTGAACGATGACGTCCTGGCCGTCCTTGAGCATGTCCTGGATGTGGCGATCCTTCTCCCCGCGCCGGGGGCGCCTTCCGGCGGTGCCTCGCTGCGAGCCGTTCTCTCTCTCGTCGCCGTTGTCGCTCTCGTCCCCGTTCGCGTCGAAGTCGAGGTCGTCCTCCTCGCCGTCCGCCTGCTCGGCGGCGAGCTTCCGGTAATTCTCGATGGACTCGATGGTGTGCACGTCGCTCACGTAGAGGAAGCCCGCCTTCTCCAGCCCGATGTCCACGAACGCCGCCTGCATTCCCGGCAGCACCTTCGTCACTTTCCCCTTGTAGACGTTGCCGACGATGCTCTTCCCGCTCTCGCGCTCGATATACAGCTCGGCCGCCACGCCGTTCTCAAGCAGGGCGACGCGCGTCTCGAACGTCTCGGCGTTGACGACGATTTCAGACGGCATTTCGGGCCGCGCGGGAAGCTCCCGCCCTCCATTGAACGGCGATTTTGCGGATGCGGGTCCTCAGGCATCCCTCGGGAGACAGCCCGAAGCATCTGGCGAGCAGTTCCGTCACCTTCGGCTTCGCGCCCTCCCCGCAGCGCAGGGCGAGCTCCAGGCGAACGAGGGCGTCCGTTGACGGCTTCATCGAGAAGCCGGCGATGGCCGGGCGCGCGTCGAAGCGCCTGAGCTTCCCCTTGCGCTCGCGGGACATTTCAATCGCTTTCTCGCTCATCAAATCCCGGATGGCGGCCTCGATTCGCGCGTCGGACGCTCCCGCCGCCCCGAGATCCGCGCGCGGGATGGAGACCTCGTAGGTCGCCGCGCTCAGCGCGTTGGCGGAGGAGGGCGCCTTGCCCTCGAGCCGCCACCCCGCGCGGGGCTTGAGGCCCTCGGGGAGCTCTCTCTTCAGGCTTTTGAACAGGTCGCCCACCCGAATGCGCCCGCCGATCTCGAGAAGCGAGAGATCCACCACCTCCGCCCGGCTCTCCACGCCGACGGGAAGCGCGTGGGAGAAAACGATTTTCGGGTGCGGGTTGAAGCCCCGGGAATGCTCGAGGCGCCAGCCCGCGCGCTGAATCGCGCGGATGAACGTCCTCAGAATCTCGAGATGGCTCAAAAAGCGGAGGTCGCCGGACTTCTCGTAGATGAGGCGGAATTTGCGCGCGGGCGCGTCCGGCCGCGCCTCGGCGAGGCCGGGGTTGTCCTCGCCCGCGTCCTCGAAGCCCACCGGAACGGGGCCGGACTCCCGGGCGGGGCTTTTGCGCCGCCTCCGGCTCCGCTGATCCCTGGCGATGGCGAGCTCCACCGGCTCGGCGGGGGCGGCGTCCCGGCCGGGCGGCAGATCCGCCGCGCGCGGCGCGCCCTCCGCCCGCCCCGGCCCGCTCACGAGGGGCAGGGAGGGGCCGGCCGCCGGGGGCATGGGCTTTTCGTAGTGGTATTTGATGCCCCTGTATTTGTCCAGAATGCCGCATTGGCCGCAGGCCTCGTAGCGGCAGTCGCCGATGGTGACCTCGCGCAGGGCGCGCTTCCAGTCGGCGAGCTGGTATTCCTTGGTCACCCCGCAGTCGAGGTGATCCCAGGGCAGAGGCTCTTCTTCGGGTATTTCGCGGTAGGCGTACCACTCCGGGTCGAGCGCGTGGGCCTCGAAGGCGGCCATCCATTTGTCGTAGTCGAAGAACTCCATCCAGCCGTCGAATTTGCAGCCCATGTCCACCGCCGTCTCGATGACGTCCGCCTGGCGGCGGTCGCCCTTCGAGAGGACGGCCTCGAGGAAGCTGTGCCGCGGGTTCGACCAGCGCAGCCTGATGCGGCGATCCGTCGCCGCGCGCCTGATGAAGTCGAGCTTCTCGCTGATTTCCTCCTTCGCGTTCTGGGGAAACCACTGGAACGGCGTGTGCGGCTTCGGCACGAAGGTGGAGAGGCTGACGTTGAGGAACCGGAACGGCTCGCCCGTCTCCCGCGAGCGCATCCTCACGCAGGCCATGAGCATGTCCGCCATTTCCCGCAGGTCCTCGAAGGTCTCGGTGGGAAGGCCGAGCATGAAGTAGAATTTCACGCCCGGCCAGCCGGCGTCGAGAATGTCCTGGAGGTTCCGCCTGAGGTCCGCCTCGGTCAGCACCTTGTTGATGACGTTGCGCAGGCGCTCGCTGCCCGCCTCGGGCACCAGGGTGAAGCCCGTGCGGCGCGCGCGCGCGATTTGCGCCAGCAGATCCGGACTCATCGCGCCGACGCGGAGCGAGGGCAGGGAGATGGAGGTGTGCATGGGGGCGAGGCGCTCCATCATGCGGGGAACGAGTCCCTTCAGGGGCTGGTAGTCGGCGATGCAGAGCGAGGAGAGGCTGATTTCCTCATAGCCCGTTTCCCGGAGCGACTCCTCGGCGAGTTCGAGGACCTTGAGCGGATCCCGATCCCGCACGGGGCGATAGACCATGCCCGCGTGGCAGAAGCGGCAGCCTCTCGTGCACCCGCGCTGCACCTCGAGCGTCACCCGGTCGTGCACCACCTGGGCGTAGGGAACGATGGGCCGCGTGGGATGGGGCGAGTCGTTCAGGTCCTCTAGGACGCGCGCCAGCACGGGCCTCCCGTGGCCGCTGACGTGGCGAAACCCCTTCACCTCGCCGCCCGGGGCGTGTTCGACCGCGTAGCGGCCCGGAACATAGACGCCCTCGATTTCCTCCAGCGCGTCGAGCAGCGCCTCCCGCGGGGCGCCGCCCCTTCGCCATTCCTCGTGCGCCCGGACGACCTCGGGGAAGAGCGCCTCCCCGTCCCCCAGGGCTACGGCGTCGAAGAAGGGCGCCATCGGCTCCACGTTGAACGTCACGGGGCCGCCCGCGATGACGAGCGGGTCCTCCCGGCGCCTTCGCGCGGCGCGCCTGGGGATGCCTGCCAGATCGAGCAGGAGGACGACGTTGCTCGCGGCGAGCTCGTAGAGGAGCGATACGCCCAGAATGTGGAACTCCCGGACGGGCGTCCGGCTCTCCAGGGTGGCGAGCGGCGCGCCCCTGCCTCTCAGGATGGCCTCGAAGTCGCTCCAGGGGAGAAAGACGCGCTCGGCGGCCGTCTCCGCGTCCTCGTTCAGGAGGTGATAGAGGATGCGGATGCCGTTGTGCGACATGCCGACTTCGTAGGTGTCCGGGAAGGCGAGGGCGACGCGGTTCCTGACCTTCGCGAGATCCTTGCGGATCGCGTTGACCTCGTTTCCCAGATAGCGCGAGGGCTTCTCGACGAAGGGAAGCACGTCCCGCGCGTAGTCCAGATTCATCGCTGTCAACCCGTTGAGCCTCTCGCCATCGAGAGGGGCGATATGCGCGTTCTCTCCGCTCGGACCCGCGCCCTGGCGGGCGCGCCCGGGCGAACTTCGCCCATCATAATGAAGGATGCGGAGAGAATTGGCAACCGTAGCGCATCGGGGCGGACGCCTCGTCCGCGTCGCCGCCCGGACGCGCCGGGGGGAGGGGGGGCTTTTCGGGCGTTCGGAGAGGTTCCGCGCGCGCCGCGAAAGGGGTGGATGAACGTCTGCGAATTTCGACAAAATCAGACAAATTCACGGCCTTATCCTGCAAATACGCAGCTGTTTTCCACCCTTTTTCCACCCTTTTGACGCCCCCTTTTCTTCTCCGGTTCGCCCGCCTTCTCTCCCCCCGCGGGCGCATCTCTCCCGCGTCAGGAATGTATCGTAGGCTTGGCCCTTTCCGGTAGCCGCAAATGCGGGCAGATGCGGGCAAACGCGCGCGAGGCTCGTTTTGGAGCGTTGAAAAGGCGCGATTTTTCGGCGAAAAGCCTCTTCTTCGGGACGATCCACCGCCCCGGGCGGCGCCCGAACCGTGGGCCCGCCCCGGTTTTCAGGGGAAATCCCCGTTCTCCGAGCCGGGGAGGGGAGCCTTTCGCGCGCGCAAGATGTATCATCAGCCCGCGTTTTCACCGTTTCGCGTATGATTTCGCCGGATTCCCGGGCGTTTTTCCCGATTCGAGGAGCCTCGCCGATGGAGCCGATGAATTTCCTGCTGCTGATGGACGACGAGCACAGCCAGAAGGCGCTGGGCTGCTACGGCCATCCCCTCGTCAGGACGCCGAACATAGACGCGCTGGCGGCGTCGGGCGTCCGGTTCGAGAACGCCTATACGAACTGCCCCATCTGCGTGCCGGCGCGCGCGAGCTTCGCCACGGGCAGATACGTCCATGAAATCGGCGCCTGGGACAACGCGCACCCCTACGAGGGAGAGCCGCCGGGCTGGTGTCATCGCCTGCAGGAAAACGGGATGCGGACGACCTCGGTCGGCAAGCTTCACTACCGGAGCGCCGACTGCCCCGTCGGCTTCGATGAGCAGATCATCCCCCTGCATCTCCCCAAAGGGGGGCTGGGCGACATTTTCAGCGCCGTGCGCGACGAGAAGGGGCTGCCGCCCAGGAACAACCCCGAGTGGATGGCCGAGCGCATCGGGCCGGGAGAATCCAAATACATCGCGTATGACGCGCAAGTCACGGAGCTCGCGCGCGAATGGCTCCTCCATGAAGCGCCCAAATGCGCCGGGCGCCCCTGGGCGCTGTTCGTCTCCCTCACGTGTCCGCATTTTCCCTTCATCGCGCCGCCCGAATTCTACGGCCTCTACCCCCTGGAGGACGTGCCGCTCCCGAAGCCCCACCCCTCGGGCGGCCGGGGCTGGCATCCCTGGATCGCCGCGCTTCACGAATGCGCCCCCTACGACGTCTATTTCGACGATCACAGCCGCCGCGTGGCGCTGGCCTCCTATTTCGGCATGATCAGCTACGTGGACTCGAACGTCGGCGGGATTCTGAACGCCCTGGAGGAGTCCGGCTTCGCCGAAAGCACGCGGGTGCTCTTCGCCAGCGACCATGGAGACAATCTGGGCGAGCGCGGACTTTGGGGGAAATCCACCATGTATGAGGAATCGGTCGCCGTGCCGCTCATCCTCTCCGGCCCGGACGTTCCGGGCGGCAGGGTGTGCCGGACGCCCGTCTCGCTCGTCGATCTGCATCCGACGGCGCTCGACGGCGCGGGTCTCCTGACGAGCGGCGAGGAGGAGCGGCTGCGCGGCGGCTCGCTGTTCCGGATCGCGAGCGAGCCGGATGACCCCGAGCGCGAGATTTTCAGCGAGTTCCACGCGCTCGGCGCCAAGACGGGATTGTTCATGCTTCGCCGCGGGCGCTACAAGTATATCCACTACGTGGGGCACGCCCCCGAGCTGTTCGACCTGGAGGAGGACCCCGAAGAGCGGCGGGATCTTTCCCGAAGCCCCGCGCATCAATCCGTTCTGGCGGCGCTCGAGGCGCGCCTTCGGCGCGTCGTCGATCCCGAAGAGGCGGATCGGCGCGCCAAGGCGGATCAGGCGGCGCTCGTCGAGCGGCACGGCGGGCGCGAGGCCGTCATCGCCATCGGCAACAGCTTCGCGTCTCCGCCCCCGGGAGAGAAGGAATACGGGGAGGAGGAAAGGCTAGACGAACCGGGAGACGGCGCTTCGCCTTCGCATCCCCACGTTCAGGACCAGGGCGACGGCGACGAAGGATGAGACGGCGGCGCTCCCCCCGTAGCTGACCAGGGGAAGCGGAATTCCGACGATGGGCATCAGACCCAGCGTCATTCCGACGTTGAAGACGACGTAGAGGAAGAACGCCGTGGCGACGCCTACGGCGAGAAGCGCGCCTTCCTTGTCGGCGGCGCTCAGCGCCGCGCCGACGCACCTCAGAATAAAAATGAAGAACAGCGCCAGAACGAGGGTGCCGCCGAGAAAGCCCAGCTCCTCGCTCAGCACGGAGAAGATGAAGTCCGTATGCTTCTCGGGCAGGAAGTGAAGCCTGCTCTGGGTTCCCTGGAGAAGCCCCTTGCCCCAGATCTCCCCGCTGCCGACCGCGATGATGCTCTGAATGCTCTGGTATCCCGCCCCGAGAGGGTCGGCGCCGGGGTCGAGAAGCGTCAGGATGCGGCGGCGCTGATATTCCTTGAGAAAAAGCCAGGCGAGGGGAGCGCAGGCGATCGCCGCGCCGCCGATGGTGAAAATGACTCTTTTCCGGACGCCGGCGGCGAGGAACATGGCGCCCGCTATCAGCAGAACGGTGAGGCCGGTGCCCAGGTCGGGCTGGCGCATGATGAGTAGCGCGGGCGCGAGGGCGAGGGCGAGCGGCGGCAGAAGCTCCCTGAAGCCCATGGGCTTCGCCTCCTCCCGGGGGCCGAAATACCTCGCCAGCGCGAGAATGACCGCCAGACGCGCGAACTCGGAGGGCTGCAGGCGGACGGGGCCGAGGGCGAGCCATCGCTTCGAGCCGGAAACCGTCTGCCCCGAGACGAGGACGGCGATGAGCAGGACGATGAGGAGGGCGTAGAAAAAATACGACCATCGCGTAAAGACGTGATAGTCGAAAAAGAGAGTGCAGACCAGAGCGCCCAGCCCGATGGACGCCCACAGCGCCTGCTTCATGTGCAGGGAGTTTTTCAGGAAGACGGGGTTGGAGTGAATCGCGCTGTAAATCAGAAAAACGCCCGTCAGGCTGAGCAGGAGGGTGGTGAGAACGAGCAGCCAATCCAGCCGGGAGAGGGTGCGCCGGAAGCTGGACGGAAGAGAGGAGGTGATGTCGTTCATCTGCGCTCTCCGGGCGTTCGCGCGTCGGGAGAAGCCGTCTCCCTCGCGGCGTCCGTCCTTGACGCCAGAACGTTCTTGTTCCCGCTTTTTTCGAGATAGAAGGAGATCAGCTCCCGGGCGTATGGGGCGAAGAAAGAACCCGGCCTGCCGGCGTGCTCTCCCAGGATGGCGAGCGCGATGACGGGATTCTCATACGGGGCGAAGGCGACGAACCAGCCGTGATCGCGGAATTTTCGCGGCAGTTCCTCGGGCTTCCTCTTGCGGCCCGTGAGTTCGAGGCGCACCGTCTGGGCGGTGCCCGTCTTGCCGGCCACGACGACGCCCGGGACGCGCGCCTTTTTCGCCGTGCCCAGAGTCCCGTGAACGACCTCCCTGAGTCCCTCGCGCACCTTGTCGAAAATTTCCCCTCGTATCGGAATCTCGCGGATGAGCCGGGGCTTCGACTCGAAGAGCGCATCGCCGCCGGGGCTCACCACTTTGCGCACGACGTAGGGTCTCCAGAGGCGGCCCCGGTTCGCCACGGCGGCGACCATGTTGGCGGCCTGCAGGGGGGTGACGAGGTTGAAGCCCTGGCCGATGGCCACGCTGATCGTCTCGCCCTTGTGCCATTTCTCGCCGAACCGGCGGCGCTTCCACGCATCCGAGGGCACGAGTCCCCACTTTTCGCGGGCGCCGAAGCCGGTGGACGCGCCCAGACCGAACATGCGCGCGTAATGCGCGATTCTTCCGATGCCCAGCTTGCGGCCCATGTCGTAGTAATAGACGTCGCAGCTTTGGGCGAGGGACTGGGTGATGTCCACGGGGCCGTGCCCCCCCTCTTTCCAGTCCTGAAATACCCTTCTGCCGAATCTGAAGGAGCCGGCGCAGCGTATTTTCTCATCGGCGGCGACGACTTTCTCGTTCAGCGCGGCGAAGGCCATCACGATCTTGAAGATCGAACCGGGGGGGTATTGGCCCCGGGTGGCGCGGTTCTCGAGCGGCTTCAGGGGGTCTTCCGTCAGGCTTTTCCAGGCTTCGGCGTCGATGCCGGCGGCGAATTCGTTCGGGTCGAAGGAGGGCCTGCTGACCATGGCGAGAATGGCGCCGTCCGAGGGATCGAGGGCGACGACGCTGCCTTCGTGCTCCTTGAACAGCGCCTCCGCCTTCTTCTGAAGCGCCAGGTCGATGGTCAGATGCACGTCGTTGCCGGGCTTTTCCACGAAGGGGCGGACGACGCGCAGCTCTCTTCCGTAGGCGTCCACCTCCACCTGGCGAAAGCCGCTCGCCCCGCGCAGGAATTTCTCCTGGGCGCGCTCGACTCCGTATTTGCCCAGCAGGTCTCCCTGCCGGTAGTTCCGCTTTTTCAGGCGCTTGAGCTGGCGCTCGTCGATCTCGCCCAGATAGCCCAGCAGGTGCCCCGCCCCCTCGAACGAGGGGTATCGCCTGAGCGGCGTCGCCTGAACGTATACGCCGGGATAGTCGAGCTTGCGCTCTTCGAGAAAGGCCATGGTATTCCGGCTGATGTCCGCCTTGACGAGAAACGGGCGAAAGGGATTCGCCCGCCGGACTTTTTCATACAGCGCCCCGTAGGGCTGTCCGGTGAGCCCGGCCAGCATCCGGACGGTCGGCTTCAGGTTTTTCGCGTTCTCCCGGAGGATGTAGATGTTGAAAGACGCGCGGTTGTCCGCCAGCACTTCTCCCCTGGAATCGAACACGAGCCCCCGGGGGCTCTGCACGACTCGGTAGGCGATGCGGTTGTTCTCGGAGAGGCTTCTGAACTTCGCGCCCTGAATCACCTGAAGGCTCAGGAGGCGGAGGAACAGCCCGGCGAGGACGAGGCCGAAGCAGACGCCGAATATGAGGACGCGGCGCCTGAGCGCGTCGCTCGTCTCCGGGCTCCGGCTGGCGCGCCACTCCTTCATCTCAGGGCCGCTCCAGGTAGGGCGCGCCCTCGGAGGATGGAAGCGTTTTCACCTCGATTTTTCCCAGCAGGCCGATGACCATCGGCGCCAGGACGGCGTTCAGCCCCGCGGTCCTGGCGCCCTCCAGCCAGAATTCGACGGGAAGCGCCTTGTCGGGCAGAAACACCATCGCCAGTCCGGCGGAAAGCGCGAGATTGAAAATCGAGGCGAAGAACGCCGTCGAGCAGTAAAAGAAGAGCCGGCGCGACGTCATGGTGCTCTTCAGCCCTCCCGCGCAATAGCCGATCAGCCCTTTCAGGAGCGCGTTGAGGCCGAGCAGGCTTCCCGAAAGCGCGTCCTGGGCGAGTCCCAGGACGAAGCCCCCGACGAGCGCGGCGGCCCTGTCCCGCCGAAGCCCCAGGAATACGGTGGTGAGGAGCATGGCGTCCGGCCTGGCGCCGAGCCAGTCCGAAAAGTATTCGGCGGCCGACGTGTGGAATACGATCGTGAAGATGAGGAGGATGGCGCAGAAGAGAAAACTCATTTCCAGGGGTTTTCCCTTGGCTCCGTCATCAGGATCAAGACTTCCTCCAGGCTCGAGAAGTTCACGAGCGGCTCCGCCCTGATTTTCAGAAACAATTCTTTCGCGTCGATGACTTCCGTGACGCGGGCTACGGGGAGGCCCTTCGGGAAAAGCCCCCCCAGGCCGGAGGAGATGAGCAGGTCGCCCGGCCTGGCTCCCGCGCCGCCCGGCATGTGGCGCACCTCGCTCTCCCCCTGCCGGGAAATGGAGAAAATCCCCTGCGCGCGGGAGCGCTGCGCGATGACGCTGACCGCGCTTCTCGAATCGAGCAGCGGCAGCACCTGGCTCACGCCGCGGCTCACCCGGGAGATTCTTCCCACGAGTCCCGCCTGATGCACGACCGGCATGTCCCTGCGCACGCCGTCCACGGAACCCAGATCCACGATGAGCGATTTTCCATAAATGCTTCCGCCGTGCGCCACGATGCGGGCGAGGCGAACGGGCGCCGCGAGATTCCTCGATGCCCGGAGCAGTTCCTCCAGGCGCGCGATCTCCGTCTTCAGCTCCCGGATCCGCGCGTGATTCGCGCTGAAAGCCAGCAACTTTTGCCTCAGCGCGACGTTTTCCTCGTGCGCGTTCTTGAGGAGCAGATATCTTTGCCAGGTTCCGACCGCCCATTTTCTGGGGGCGTCGCCGATGTCGACGATCTGCCCCATGAGGGAGAAAAGCCCCCTCTCGATGAAAGTGGAGCGGCCCTGAAGCAGCGCGCTCACAGTCATGAGCATGAAGCAGACGACGAACAGCGCGATGAGGAGAGCGGCGTTCCGCCGTTCAATGAGAAACTGAAGCATGGCCTTCCAGGTTTCGTTCTCGGCGGCGGGCGAAATGCGATGCGCGAGGGCGTCGAATCCTCTTTGCCCCGGCTATACGGTCAGTTTCTTGAGCAGGCTGAGTTGATCGAGCACCTTGCCTGTTCCCATGACGACGGCGGAGAGCGGGTCTTCCGCCACGGTGACGGGAAGGCCGGTTTCCTCCTTCAGCAGCTTGTCGAGTCCCCGCAGGAGGCCTCCGCCGCCGGCGAGAACGATCCCTCTGTCCACGATGTCGGCGGCCAGCTCGGGAGGCGTTCTTTCGAGCGTTCCCCGAACCGTCTCGACGATGGCGTTGACGGGTTCGGAAAGAGCCTCGCGGATCTCCGCGTCGGTTACGACGGTGGTTTTGGGAATCGCGGCGATGAGGTCGCGCCCCCTGATCTCGAACGTTTTCGTCTCTTCCGTTTTGTAGGCGGAGCCGACGCCTATCTTGATCTCCTCCGCCGTTCTCTCGCCGATCAGCAGGTTGTAGTTTCGCTTGACGTAGCTGATGATGGCCTCGTCCATCTCGTCTCCGCCGACGCGCACCGACTGGGAATACACGATGCCCGCGAGCGAGATGACGGCCACCTCCGTGGTGCCGCCTCCGATGTCCACGACCATGCTGCCTCCCGCCTCCTCGATGGGCAGCCCCACGCCGATGGCCGCCGCCATCGGCTCTTCGATGAGATAGGCCTCGCGGGCGCCCGCGTTCTCCGCGCTGTCGCGAACCGCGCGCCGCTCCACCTGGGTGATGCCCGAAGGCACGCAAATCAGCATCCGGGGCCGCACGAACGATTTTCTGTTGTGAACCTTGTGGGCGAAATAGCGGAGCATGGCCTCGGTGATTTCAAAATTCGCGATCACGCCGTCCTTCATCGGGCGAATGGCGAGGATGTTCTCGGGCGTCCTTCCCACCATGGCCTTGGCCTCCGAGCCCACGGCGAGCACGTTCTTGGAGTCTTTGTGCACCGTCACCACCGAGGGTTCGCGCAGGACGATTCCCTTGCCCTTCACATAGACGAGCGTGTTCGCCGTTCCGAGGTCGATGGCCAGGTCGCTCGAGAAAACGCCCAGAATGGAGTCTAGGAACATAGGAGAGGGGGGTCCTTCGGGCAGAGGCTATTGTTTCATGCGCAACGCATATTCCGGTATCATTAACATTTGGGATGGGAAAAATCAAGGAAAACGCGAATTTAGAAGGAGAAGCGCGGTTTTATTTGATAAAATCCGACTGCGCCCCGGGCGGGGCGCCGCGAATTCCTCCTCTCCCCGTTTGCGGCGAGAGGGCAGGTGGTCTATTTTCGCGTTCCTTCGCCGCCCGAATCGCATTTCCGCCGCCGTCAGTCGTCGGTTTTGAGGGAGTTCGACATTCATGCTTCGCTTTTTGAGGGCAAAGGGGAAAAGCTGGGTTCTGAAGGCGCTGCTCGGGTTCGTCGCGCTCACCTTCGTGTCTTTCGGCGGGTTCGCGCTCACGGACGGGCCGAGCCAGTCCGGGGGCGCGCGGGTGGCGGCGTGGGTGGATGAGGCTCCGATATCGGCGCGCGAGTTCGAGCAGCGCTACTATGAGCAGGCCGAGGCGCTCAGGCGGCAGCTGGGCGACGCCTACAACGAGGAGCTCGCGCGCCGTCTCGGCGTGCGGCGCCGGGCGCTCGACTCCCTGATACTCGAAAAGCTTCAGTTGCGCGAAACACGGCGTCTCGGCATTCAGGCCACCGACTCGGAGGTCGCGCTTCAGATTCAGTCCCTCCCCCCTTTCCAGAGAGAAGGGAGGTTCGACGCCCGGCGGTATCGCGCCGTTCTTGAGTCGAACGGCCTCACCCCCCGGCAATTCGAGGAGGCGCAAAGGCGGGTCGTTCTGCTCGGTCGCCTGCGCGACTACGTGAACATGAGCGTGTCGCTCAGCGATCGGGAGGTGCGCGACGCCTGGGAGTGGAGCAGCGCGGAGATCAAGCTGGCGGCGATTCGCCTGAAGCCGGAGACGTTCGCCAGGGAAGTGCCGGCGCTGGAAGCCGACCTGAAGGAGCATTATGAAAAGAACAGGGACGAATTCAGGACGGCCCCCCAAAGGCGCGCGTCCTGGTGGCGCCTGCCGTTTTCCGAAGCGGCGAAGGGTGTCGAGCTCAATGAGGCGGATTTGAGAGCCCACTACGCCCGCGCCCGCGCGAAGTATGCGCGGCGCGAGAGCATATCGGTCAACCAGATTTTCCTGAAGCTTCCGCCCGACGCGAAAGAAGAGCAGATCGAGGCGAAGCGCAAGCTGCTCGAACAGTTGCGCGAGCGCGTCGTGAAGGGCGAGAAATTCACCGAACTCGCCAAGGCCCACTCCGAAGGCCCGGCGGCGAAGCAGGGGGGCGACCTCGGCACGTTCGGCAGGGGAGAGATGCTGCCCGGGCTGGAGCAGGCGGCGTTTGACCTGAAGAAAGGGGAGGTGAGCCGGCCCGTCAAGACTTCCTTCGGGATGCACCTCGTATGGGTGAGGGAGCGGGTGCCGCCCGGCCACAGGCCGTTCGACGAGGCGCGCGAGGAGGTGGAAAAGGAGCTGCGGGACCTGCGCGCCAGACAGCGCGCCAGGAGCGAGCTCAGGAAAGTCCGCTACGCGGTGGAGGACAAAAAGGCGGAGCCTCGCGTGGCCGGACTGCAAAAAGGGGAAACCGGCTTTTTCGAGAGGGGCCGCCTCTCGCTGACGACGCCCGGGGCCGGCGTGGTGAGCGAGCTCGCCTTCGGCCTGAGCGGCCAGAAGAAAATATCCCGAGAAAGAGAGGATGAGGAAGGCGTCAGCTTCGTGCGGCTGGATGCGAAAAGAGCGCCTTTCGTTCCGAAGTTCGAGGACGCGCGCGCCGAGGTGGAGCGATCGTTTCTGCGTTTCAGGGGCGGGGAGATAGCGAAGCGAAAAGCGGCGCTCTGGCTTCAGGAGCTGAAGGACAAGAAGCGCGACCTGCACGGCATCGCCCGGGAGATTGGACTGAGCGTTCTCGTCCCCGGCGCCTTCAAGCGCATGGAGGCGCCCCCCGCGCTCGGCGCCTCGCGGGAGGTTGCCGCCGCGGCGTTCTCCATCGAGGCGGGCGGGTTTGGCATGGCCGAAGCGGGCGGCGAAGTGATCCTGTTCGAGGTGCTGGAAGCCCCCGAGGCGGACATGAAGAAGCTCGAATCCGAAAAAGGGGACGTCCGCCGACGGATGCTTCAGGTGAAAAGGGCGCTGGCGTTCGGCCGGTATCTCGAAAAGCTCAGGAACGCGGCGGAAGTGCGCTTCGAGGAAGGGTTCGGGGCGTAGGGGACCTCTTTGTCAGCGCCAGAAGTCCTCCCGATCCTCGGGCCTGATTTCGTGCTTCTCCTGCATCCCCTTGTCGAACAGCTCCGCCGCCTCTCTTTTCCTGGCCGCCTGCTGCTCCATCAGATCCCGGATATCGGGGCTTTTCTTGCTGGCGGCTTCGGCGAACGGGTCTTTCACTTGGTGGCGCACGATTCGCGCGGAATCCCCCTCGACCTGGAACCGTATCTGGTTGCCGGGCGCGACGTTCAGGGATTTCATGATCTCCTTGGGGAGGTGGATTCTTCCCCCGCGGCCGATTTCGATGACGTGCGGCTTCTTCTCGCTCATGAGGCGCTTTCCTCCCTGCGGGAGAGGCCGCGTCGCCCGGAAAGAGCGAAGCGCCTCCCGCCCGGCGCGCCGATGATCATCCCCAGGTCAGCAAGTGCAGGCTCAGGGGATGAACGAGGTGCGGATGGTGGGGCACCGCGCGAACCGATACGCCGTGCGCGCCCGTCCTCCGGCACTCGATCTCTCCGCGGAAGCGGTAGAGTCCTTCTCCCAGGTCTTCGGCGAAGGCCATGGGGGAGGCGACCCCTCCGGCGAGCCGGTTCTCCTCCTTCATGGCCCCCTCGTAAATCTCGAGGCGAACCTCCTCCGGGGAGAGCCTGCCGAGCGAGGCTTCCGCCTCGACGCTTATTTTCGTTCCCAGCGGGACGACGCCGTTTCGCTCCATCGAGATGCGCGTAATCTCAACGTCCGGCCACGCTTCGCGCGCGCGCTCCTTCCACTCGTGAAGCGCCTTGGCGGGCGCCCTCTCGTCCGCCATGAGGCGCGCGTGATGCGCTCCCAGGGGCAGATAGAATTTTTCGGCGTATTCGCGCACCATCCGCGTCGTATTGAAGTATGGGCAGAGGGACTGGAGGGAGCGCTTGATCATGGCGAGCCAGCGGTAGGGAACGCCTCCCTCGCTTCGCTCGTAGAAAAGGGGAACGGCGGACTGCTCGAGAATGTTGAACAGGCTCTCGCACTCCATCTCGTCCTGGTAGCCGGGGTCGTCATACGCCTCCGGGCCGCCGATGGCCCACCCCAGGCCGCTCTCGTAGCCCTCCGCCCACCAGCCGTCCAGGATGCTCAGGTTCAGGGCGCCGTTGGCGGCGGCCTTCATGCCGCTCGTCCCGCTCGCCTCCTGCGGGCGGCGGGGATTGTTGAGCCACAGGTCCACCCCCTGCACGAGCTGCCGCGCGACGTGGATGTCGTAATCCTCTACGAATACGAGCTTCTCCTGCGCGTTTTCCCTTCGGGCGAACTGGATGAGCTCACGGATGAAGCTCTTGCCTTCCATGTCCCGCGGGTGCGCCTTTCCGGCGAATATGATTTGAACGGGTCTCTCCTCGTTCGTGAGGAGGGAGACGAGCCGCTCGGGCCTTTTGAGCAGGAGGGTGGCGCGCTTGTAGGTGGCGAAGCGCCGCGCGAATCCTATCGTCAGCGCCTTGGGGTCGAGGAATACGGCGGGGTCGGAGTGGCCGCCGCTCCCCAGATGCCTCTTGCGGGCGTGCTCGCGGCAGAAATGAATGAGCCGCTCGCGGTTTTTCTCCTTGATGGCCCAGAGTTCGCCCTCCGGAATGTGGGCGGCGCGCTCCCACGTTTCGGGGGCGTCCGTCTCGTCCGGCCAGGCGTCGCCCAGGCAGCGGTCGAAGAGCCCCTTCATATCGGCGGATATCCAGGTGGGGAAGTGGACGCCGTTTGTGACGGAGTCGATGGGCACGTCTCCCTCCGGCGCTTCGGGCCACATGGAATGCCACATTTTGCGGGAGACTTCTCCGTGAAGTTTGCTGACGCCGTTCGCCGCCGAGGAGAGGCGCAGCGCCAGGACGGCCATGTTGAAGGGCTCCTCCCGGTGGCCGGGATGAATCCGCCCAAGGTTGAGAAAGTCGTCCCAGCCCATCGAGAGGGATTCCGCGTAGGCGCGAAAGTATTTTTCCATCAGATCGGGCGGAAAAATGTCGATGCCCGCCGGAACGGGCGTGTGCGTCGTGAAGATGTTGCCGGCCGATGTCAGCTCCCGGGCGGCGCCGGCGTCGATGCCGAACTTCTCCATCGAGAAGCGGATTCTCTCGAGGGCCAGAAAGGCGGAGTGCCCTTCGTTCATGTGGCAGACCACGGGCGGGAGGTTCAGCTTGTGGAGCAGCCTCACGCCGCCGATGCCGAGCAGTATCTCCTGGCGAATCCGCGTTTCCATGTCCCCGCCGTAGAGCGCCAGGGTGATTTCGCGCAGCGAGGGCGCGTTTTCGGGAATGTTGGCGTCCATGAAGTAGATCGGGTTGCGGCCCACCTGCACGCGCCATATCTGCGCGGTGAGCAGTCCGTCGGGATAGTCCACTTCCACCGTAAGGGGCGCGCCGCTCTCGTCGCGCTCGAGGTGAAGGGGCATGTGGGGAAACGTGTTGTGCGGGTAGCGTTCGTGCTGCCAGCCGTCGGGGCCGAGCTGCTGACGGAAATATCCCTGGCCATAGAGAAGGCCGACGCCGATGAGGGGCAGCCCCAGGTCGCTGGCCGACTTCATATGGTCGCCGGCCAGGATGCCCAGACCGCCCGAGTAGCTGGGCACGGATTCCGTCAGCCCGAACTCCATGCCGAAGTAGGCGATGCGCAAATCGGCGCTTTTCCGGCTGTCGGGCAGGTTTTGGTACCAAGAGGGTTTTTGGAGATATTCGCGAAGCTCATGCAGCACGCCTCTCATTTCGCCGAGAAAGCCCTCGTCCCTCGCCGCTTCGTCGAGCCGCTCCTGCGAGACGCGCCGCAGCATCCTGACGGGATTGTAGTAGCATTGCTCCCACTCGGCTTCGTCCAGCCGGCTGAACAGCGCCCGCGCGCGATGGTTCCAGTCGAAGGCGACGTTGCCGGCGATCTCCTCGAGTTCCCCCAGCTCGGGAGGAATGTTGGGCACTACCTGAAATGAAAGCACGGTGGTCATGTTTTATTTCCGATAAGGGTCATGGCTTCCGTCCATGCCGCGCGGGCTCTCCGGCGAGCGGGGACCGAATCATTCGGCCAGCCCGTAGGCGCCTTTTTCCCTGAGCGCCAAGTTGGGGCCCGGCGGAGAATATAAAACCACATATTTGAGCGGCGCGTCACCCGTGCTTGATATTTGGTGCATCTTCCCCGGCGGCACGAAGACCGCGTCTCCCGGCGCGACGGGGATTTTCTCTCCTTCGATGTTCATTATCCCCGCTCCGCTGATGACGTAGAAGGCGTGCTCCTCGGCGTCGTGCTTGTGGGCGGTGGAGGTGAGGCCCGGATCGAACTCGTTGACGAGCAGGGCGAACTGTTTTGCGCCCACGCTTTGCTCGTCGAGCAGAATCCGGAACACGCTCCTGCCGCCGGGGACGGGCAGAGTTCCGCTGGCGGTTTCGCTCTCGCGCACGCGCAAGGATTTCTTGTCGCTCATGGAGGCTCCTTATGGCTCATGGCGGCCCTTCGCCGCGCTGTCGATACATGTGGTCGAGCGGCCCTCTGCCGCTTCCGATGGCCAGCGAGTTCTCGATGGCGCCCTGAATGTAGCGCTTCGCCCGCCTCGCCGCCTCGGTGGTCGTATCTCCCAGGGCCAGGCCTGCGGCGATGGCCGAGGACAGCGTGCATCCCGTCCCGTGCGTGTGCGGGGTGTCGATTCGTCTGCCCTCCAGGATGATCTCCTCTTCTCCGTCGAAGAAAACGTCCGCCGCTCCATCGGTAATGTGCCCCCCTTTGAGAAGGACGCGCGCGGCGCCGCGCTCGCGCAGCATCCGGGCGGCGTCCTTCATGTCCGCCAGATTCCGGATTTCCCTGAACCCGAGAACGTCGCGCGCCTCCTCGGTGTTGGGGGTGACGATCTCCGCCAGGGGAAAGAGCTTTTCGACGAGCGCCTCTCTCGCGTCGGGCGCCAGAAGCGGATCGCCGCTTTTCGCCACCATCACCGGGTCGAGTACGACGCGCGCCAGCTCATGCGCCGTCAGCTTCTTGGCGACGATCTCAATGACCTCGACCGTTGCGAGCATCCCGATTTTGACGCTCGCCACTTCGAGGTCGGAGCATATCGAGTCGAACTGCGCGCCGATGAAGTCGGGCGGCGCGCCGTGTACTCCCTGCACGCCCACGGTGTTTTGGGCCGTCAGCGCGGTGATGACCGAAGCGCCATAGACGCCGAACGCGCTGAAAGTCTTGAGATCGGCCTGAACGCCTGCGCCGCCGCCCGAATCCGAACCGGCTATCGTCATGGCGACGGGCGGAACCGCCCGGGGTTCTCTCACGTTCGCTTCTCCCGTTCGCGCCGCATTATTATAGGCCGATGCGCCATGGGAATGTAGCACGGGAGCATGACGGGAGTATGCCGGGCGCACAGGGAGCGGAAAATTTCTGAAATTCGGGAATTCTTGACAATTTTATTCAGGAATTATAGTCTCCCGTTGGGTCGGATTTTGGCGAAAAACGAAGATATTGTGAAGGGGGTTTTCATGGCGACCGGCGTCAGGGGCCGCCCACCCCGGATATTGAGGGCGCTTCCGTCGTTGCTCGACCGCGTCGGGGGGACGAGCCTCGCCCAGCTGCGGCGCCTGCCCGATTCGTCCGGCGCGCGCGTGTTCGCCAAACTGGAGCAATACAACCCCGGTGGAAGCGTGAAGGATCGCATCGCGCTCAGCATGGTGCTGGACGCCGAGCGGCGCGGTCTCCTCAAGCCAGGCGGAACGATCGTCGAGCCCACGAGCGGCAATACGGGCATCGGCCTCGCGCTCATCGGCGCCATTCGCGGCTACAGGACGATCATCGTCCTGAGCAAGAGCATGAGCCACGAGCGCCACTCCCTGCTCACGGGCTACGGGGCGGAGGTGGTGTTCAGCTCGAGCGAGGGCGGCATGTATGGATCGGTCGTGAAGGCGGAGGCGCTTTTGGCGGAAAATCCAGATTATTTCATGCCCCAGCAGTTCAACAACCCGGCCAACCCGGAGATTCATCGCAGAACCACGGCGCGGGAGATATTGCGCGACATGGGGGCGGAATCCATAGGCGCCTTCGTGGCGGGCGTGGGGACGGGCGGCACCATAACGGGCGTGGGCGAGGTCTTGAAGGAGAGGCGGCCGGACACCCTGGTCGTCGCCGTGGAACCCGCGGCTTCCCCCGTTCTCTCCGGCGGAGAGCCGGGCCCGCACCAGATACAGGGGATTGGCGCGGGCTTCCTTCCCGGCGTGCTGAATCGGGAGATCATCGACGAGGTGGAGCAGGTCGCCGATGAGGACGCCTACCGGACGAGCAAGGCCCTGAGCCGGGAGGAAGGCATGGCGGCGGGCATTTCGGCGGGCGCGGCCGTTTGCGCGGCCCTGCGCGCGGCCAGCCGCATGAATCCCGATGAGAACGTGGTGGTCATCATACCTGATGGCTGGGAGAGGTATTATAGTCTGGAGCAGCAGTTCCGCTAGATGGTTTATCTTGTTTCTCCCCGAAGCGGGGTTTTCAGATCAGGAGACGGAAATGGCGGTAACGGTTCGTATTCCTACACCCTTGCAGGAGTTCACCCAGCAGCAGGACGCCGTGGAGATCGAAGGCGGAAGCGTCGGGGAGGTGCTTGAGGCTCTCGACAGCCGGTTTTCGGGCATTCGCCAGCGCCTTTACGACGATGAGGGCAAACTGCGCCGTTTCGTGAACATCTATGTGAACCAGGAGGACATCCGCTTCCTCCAGGGCGAGGGAACGGCGGTGAGCGACGGGGACGAGGTATCCATCGTGCCGGCCATCGCGGGCGGCGTGTAGCCGTCCCTGCGACATTTCGGGAACAGAGGAGGCTCTTTGGCTTCAGCGGATACGGTGGGGTCGACCGCGCAGGCCCGTTTTGATCGTTCGCGCGGCTCGCCGGAAGCGGGCGCGCGCGCTTCCTGAAAACCGAAAGCAGAAGGGTTTTCAGGACCAAGGAACGAGGGCCATGACGATGGTCGAATCGACGGTGGAGAAGCCCGGAAGCGCGTTCAGGCGCTTGGAGGACTCCGCAATCATCAACTGCGTCGGCGGCACCCCCCTGCTCCGCGTCCGGCTGTTCGAGAGCGAGTTTCCGGGGGTCGAGGTCTACGCCAAGGCGGAATGGTTCAACCCGGGCGGCTCGGTGAAGGATCGGCCCGCGCTCTTCATGGTGAAGGACGGGCTGGAATCGGGCCGCCTGCGTCCGGGCAGGACGCTTCTCGATTCCACGAGCGGAAACACGGGCATCGCCTACGCCATGATCGGGGCCGCGCTGGGGATTCCGGTTCGCCTCGTTCTTCCGGCGAACGCGAGCGAGGAGCGCAAGGCTACCTTGAAGGGCTACGGCGCAGACGTGGTGTATTCTGACCCGATGGAAGGCTCGGACGGCGCGCAGCGCCTCGCGGCGAGAATGTCCCGGGACGAGCCTGAGAAATACTTTTTGCCGTGTCAGTATGACAACCCGGCCAACCCGCTCGCCCATGAGGAAACCACGGCGGTGGAAATCCTGGAGCAGACCGACGGGCGCGTCGCGCATTTCGTCGCGGGGCTGGGCACGACGGGCACCCTGGTGGGCACGGGACGCGGCCTGAAAAAGCGCAAGCCGGACGTCGCCGTTCACGCGGTGATGCCCTCCGAGTCGTTTCACGGCCTGGAGGGAATGAAGCACATACCTACGGCCATTCGCCCGGGGATTTACGATGAGAACGCGCACGATGAGCTGATTCTGGCGGGCACCGAGGAAAGCTACGACCTGGCCGACCGGGCGGCGAGGGAGGAAGGCCTTTTCATCGGACGCTCGGCCGGAGCCGCGCTGGTGGGCGTCCGCGAGGTGGCGAGGCGGATGGGGAAGGGCGTCGTCGTCACCCTGTTTCCCGACGGCGGGGACAGGTATCTGAGCGAGGCGCGCCAAGGGGGCTCGGCTTGCGCTTGACCCGCGAACAGGTGGAGGCGATGCACAGGCACGCGCGCGAGGCCTATCCCGATGAATGCTGCGGCCTGATTCTCGGCGCGCCGCGCGCGGAAGAGGGCGCGGGCTTCCGCCTTTTGCCTTGCAGGAACGTCCAGAACGAGATGCACGAGAAGGACCCCGAAGGGTATCCCCGAACGGCGCGGCGCGCTTTTCTGATCGATCCGTTCGAGTTCGAGCGCATCCTCAAAGGAGCGAGAGAGGCGGGCGAGGTGGTTCGCGGCGTCTTCCACAGCCATCCGGACGAGGACGCCTATTTTTCGCGTGAGGACGAGGCGGCGGCGCTTCCTTTCGGGGACCGCCCCTCGTTCCCGGAGGCGGAGCATGTCGTCATGAGCGTGCGCGAGGGCGTGGTGCGCGGTCAGAAAGTGTTCGTCTGGGACGGGGAGCGCAAAAGCTTTCTCGAAAGCGAGCTGGAGATAGCGGAGGAGACGGGCGCGTGAGCCGCTTGGGTGCTCCCGCGGCCTCGGCCGCGCGGGCCGGCCGCCGCAAGGCGAAGCCCCGTGCGGGGCGAGAATCGTCCGCTCAACGGACGGCGCGGGAGCGCCCGATGGAAGGACGCCGCCGATGAAGATATCGACCAAGGGACGCTACGCCGTGCTCGCCATGATAGAGCTGGCCAGGCATTCGCAAACCCACCCCGTCCCCCTGCCCCAGATAGCCGGCAAGCTGAAGATCAGCCAGCACTACCTGGAGCAGCTGTTCGTGAAGATGCGCCGCGCCTCCCTGGTGAGCAGCGCGAGAGGGCCGGGCGGCGGCTACATTCTCGCGCTGCCCCCGTCCGAGATCAACATGCGGGACGTTCTGTTCGCGGTGGGGGAGACGGTGCAGCCGGTGGACTGCGGAGAGGCGGCCCCTTCGGTTCCGTGCCCGAACATCCCGGCTTGCAGCAGCCGCATTCTGTGGAAGAAGCTCGAAGACGCGATAGACAGGACGCTCAGGGAAACCACTCTGGAGGAATTGAGCGCCCTCCCGGCCGGGGAGAGGAAAAGCGTCTGCCTGCCCAGTTTTCAGGTGAGCATCTAGCGATACGCCGCGATGGTTCGGGTTTCTTTCGCGCTTTCCTTTTCGCCCATGAATCGCGCGCTTCATCCGTCGCCGCGCCTTCCATCCAGCGAGGAGAAAAGGCAGGTCGCCTGAACCCGCGCGCGCCGCCTTGATGGGCCTGGGACGCCGGGCCGGCGCGCGCGCCGACGCCGCGTTGCGGGGCGGGCGAATCCTCCGGGATACTCCCGGGCGTCCGCTCAATCGTCCGGGTTGGGTTCGGGAAACGTCTCCGGCCAGTTGTCTATCAGCGCCTGGAGATACGCCTTCATTTTCCGGCCGTCGCCACGCACCGATTTTCTGATCTTCGCCACCTCGCTCTCGTCCTCGATAGGAATGCCGAACGAATCCATGAAGCGGTTCATCATGCCCTGCTTGCCGCTCATCAGGGACATCTCGACGATTTCGCCGTCGGTGAAATGCTTTTTCACCTCGTCGAGCGCGCCGGGGTTCTCTCGCGCGGTGTTTTTCGTAAAATGCTCCGCCCAGAGGCAGGCGGCGCGCTCGCGCGGACTCAAGGCGGGAGAGGTCATATAGTCGTCCGAGGCGATCGCCCCGATTTGCTCGTCGGTGAGGCCCGTCGCTTGACCAAGCGCCGTGTTGTGCGCGATTCAGTAGGCGCAGGCGTTCACGAAGCTCGTCTTGAGGACGACGATTTCCTTGATCCGGCACGTCAGAAGCCCGCCCATGCCCTCGCGCTGGAGGGTGGCGTTGAAGGGCAGGTAGAGCCGCGCGACGTAGGGCGTGTTCGCCATGGCGAGCGCCGAGTTGGGGATGCGGCCCAGAAACTCGCGCGTCGCTTCAAAGAAGCGGGCCACGTCGCCCGCGGCCTCTCCGGGGTCGAGCATCTCGATTCTGCTTGTCTGTTGCGCCTGGTTCGTCATGGGGTTCCTCAATGCGGGCTTCGGGAGGTTTTCGGGGCGATGAGGGATTATAGAAAACCTCGTCTCCCTTGGGAAACGGGGGCCGCGTCGGATGAAGCGCGCTTCCGGCGCGGGCTGAGCGGGAGCCGCGCGGTCGCCGTATGCGCGTAGCGCGTCGTTTTGTTAGAATCCATCGTCCCGCTCTTTCGCGCGAGAGCCGCTGACTCTGAAGGGAGACCCGCATGGCGGATTTTGATATCGAGATGACGGACAAACTTTTGTCCACAACGCGCTCCGTGAGGAAGCGCCTGGATTTCGACCGTGGGCTGCAGACCGGGAGCGTGATGGATTGCCTCGAGCTCGCGCTTCAGGCGCCCACAGGGTCGAACCGGCAGGGCTGGCGCTGGATCGTGGTGACGGATGAGGGCCTGCGCCGGGAACTCGGGCGCATCTACCGCAAGGGCGCCGGAGATTATCTGAAGCAGGGCATGGCGCAGGCGCGGGAGAGCGCATCCGCGCAGAACGAGCGGGTGTTCGATTCCGCCATCTATCTGGCCGAGAATATCGAACGAGCCCCCGTTCACGTGATTCCCTGCATCCGGGCCGAGCTGCCCGAGAATCCGCCGAGATTCATGTGGGCCGGCCTTCTGGGCTCCATCCTGCCGGCGGTGTGGAGCTTTCAACTGGCGCTCAGATCGCGCGGACTGGGTTCCGTGTTCACCACCCTGCATCTGCGCTGCGAGGCGGAGGCGGCCGCCCTGCTGGGCGTGCCGGACGACTTCATGCAGGCGGCGCTCGTTCCGGTGGCCTGGACGCTGGGGACGAACTTCAGTCCCGCCGCGCGCCGCCCGCTCAATGAGGTTGTCCACGTGGACGGCTGGGGCTGATTTTCACGAGGCGCAACGATGGCTCCGTTCTGGTTTCGGCGCACGCACCAGAGCGGCGGGGGAATGAAGCTGGTGACCCCTAGGGGACTCGAACCCCTGTTACCGGCGTGAGAGGCCGGTGTCCTGACCGCTAGACGAAGGGGCCGTGAAGCGGCGTCTCTCTTCCTCGCGCCCCCCGGATGCGGCGTCGGGATGGCGAGAGAAGGAAGGGTAGCCGCGCCGGTTTTTCCCGTCAAGCGGCGGCGCGGCGCACTTCAGCGAAACGAGCAGGGCGGCAGGGTCTGCCGCGAGGCGAACGCGCGTCGTTTCCGCCTGTATTGCAGACCGAGCTCGAGTTGCGCGGCGAAGACGGGCTCCGGCCCCAGGCGCTTGCCGCGCAGCGCGAGCCAGCCCGCCGTCGATTTGCGAATGCGTCCCAAGCGCGCCAGATCCCTGAAATCCCGAATGCGCGCCTTTCTCCTGACTTCGACGACGCGCTTCGCCCACGTGGGGCCGATTCCCGGCACGCGCATGAGGTCCCGGGGGTCGGCGGTCATGATTTCCACCGGAAATTTCGAGATGTTTTTCCTCGCCCACGCCGTTTTCGGGTCCTCATCGAGGGGCAGGTTGCCCTGCGAGGAGGGAATTTCCTCCAGCCCGAACCCGTATTCGCGCAGAAGGCGCTCCGCCTGGTAGAGGCGATGCTCGCGCGTCTTGGAGACGGGGGAGAGGCCATCCATCGGCGTGTCCGCCACCGGCCTGAAGGCGCTGAAATGCGCGTGGCGCAGGAATCCCTCCTTGTGGAGCGCGTGGGAGGCGGTGAGGACGTCCATGTCGCTCTCCCCGCTCGCGCCCACGATGAACTGCGTCGTCACCCCGCCGGCGAGGAGGCCGGTTTTCCCCAGAGCCGCCTCGCGCGCCATTTTGCCCACGTATCGCAGGGCGGGTCTGAGGTCGCCGGCCAGATTCTTCTCGGGCGCCATCGCGTGGAGGCCGCTCCGGGTGGCGGCTTCGAGGTTCACCGAAAGCCGCGTGGCCACCTGGGCGGCGCGGGCGAGCTGGGCGTTCTCCGCCTCCGGCAGCATTTTGAGGTGGATGTAGCCGTCGAAGCGGTGTTTGAAGCGCAGGATCTCGGCCGTCGCTATCATCCTGTCCACGCCCGCGACGCCGCTGCCCGGAATCCCGCTGGTGAGAAAAAGCCCCTGGGCGCGGCCTCTTTTCCTGAGCGCCATGAAGGCGTCGGCCAGCTCATCGGGGCCGAAAGCGTAGCGCGGCATGTCGCGCGAGGCGCGCATGGGGCAGTAACGGCAGTCGTAGCTGCAGGCGTTGGTCATCATGGTGGAGAGCAGCGGCATGACGCGACCGCCGGAGAAGGGGACGGGAAATATCGCCGGCGTGTCCGCGCCCCGGAATTTTCGCCCGTATTTCCGCCGCCACCGCAGCGAGCCGGGCGGGCCTTCCCTGTCGTCAAAGGATTGTCCGCCCAGAATCGCCAGTTTCCGGAGGGTATTCTCTGTCACCATCGTCATTCTCCCTTTCGTTTGAGCTGGAAAAGGAGAAATTTATACGAAAATAAAACGAAAATCAATGTGTTTTTTTCTGAAATGCTCGACGCGTTCATATACCGATGAGCGGGTTATGTTCAGTAAATTGTTTCAGAATGGGGAAAATGGCGGGTGAATTCTCAAGGAAAGACGCGGCTTTTGGCGGGGTTCCGCGAATGAGGATCGTAGCGCGGTCGCGCAGTCCGGGAACCGGGCGTCAAGCCGAAGTGAAAAACAGTATCGGGCAATGGAGCCCGGCTTTTGCGCGAAGACTTGGCCGCTATCCGGCAGGGATGCGTTCTTACGCCTTTTCGGAGGCTTGAAGCCGGTCGCGCGGGTTGCTTTCGGTGGAGGCGCGTATTCAGCTGCCGACTTTTTGCGGAGCATTCCCGCGCCAGGAGGCGCGCGCTTGTTTGAAGGCGTCGATGTCCGGCGGAATCCTTTGGGGGCTCCCCAGAGCCTCGCTCGCCACTTCCGCCGCGTTTTTTCCCGTGCCGGTACCGATGCAGACAATGGTTTCATCGGCGTGAGGCTTTTCGGGCCGCTCGGCGTTCGCCATCAGACTCGCCACGGAGGCCGCCGAGGCGGGCTGGAGGAACAGCCCCTCGCTTCTGGCGATGAGAAACTCCGCTTCGAGGTTGAGCGCGTCCGTCACCAGCACGCCGTGGCCCCCGGAGGCGCGCGCGGCATCGGCCACGCGGTCGCCCGCGTCCGGAGAGGGACTCGTGAGGCCGGCCGACTTCGTCCGCACTTCGCCCCAGGGCGAGACCTTCCCGCCCGCGCGCAGGGCCTTGACGATGGGCGCGCAGCCATCCACCTGCACGACGTCGATGGCCGGCGTCTTCTCTATCCAGCCCAGTGCCAGCAGCTCGCGGAAGCCCTGCTCCATGGCGAGGGCCATCGTGCCGCCCGCCGTGGGGCAGACGACGCGGTCGGGGGCGCGCCAGCCGAGTTTTTCGGCGATCTCGTAGGCCGCCGTCTTCTTCCCCTCGATTCTGTATAGATTCCGGGGAAGCGCGGCGTGCAGGCAGCCCAGCTCCTTCGACACCTCCTCGGCGAAGCGTCCGCCCACGCCCTGATCGCCCTCGACGATGAGCGTGAACGCCCCGTAGGCGCCCACCTGGAGGCAGTGGACGGCCGAGCTGTCCTCGCGCACGAAGCCGATGAATTCGACCCCGCCCCGCGCGCAGTAGGCGCTGAAGCACGCCGCCGCGTTGCCGGAGGAGGGCAGCGTGATCCGCTCCACGCCCACCTCCCTGCATTTGCTGATGGTGACGGAGCCGCCTCTGTCCTTGAACGATCCGGTGGGGTTTCTCGATTCGTCCAGGATGTAGAGGCTTTTGAACCCTAGCGCTTCGCCCAGTCTTTCGGCGTGGATGAGGGGGGTGTCGCCCTCCACGAGCGAGACCACGTTTTTCTCATCCCGCACGGGCAGCAGCTCGTGCCAGCGCCAGATGCCACGGGGCCTTCGGGCGATCTCCTCCCTGTCCACGCGAGCCCTCACCCATTCGAGGTCGTAGCTTCCCCGCAGGCTTCCGCCCGTATCGGGGCAGGTGAAGGGGTGCGCCATGTCGTCCACGACGCGGCCCGACTCGAGGCTCTCCAGCCCCGTCAGCGCGCTATACAAGTGCGGCTCTCCTTTTTCTCGAGTCGGCGGGCCGGGCTTGCTTCCGGGAAGATCAGGCGGCGCCCTCCGCCTTCATGGCCCGGACTCCGGCGCGGAAGGCGGCGAGCGTCTCCTCTATCACGTCGTCCGTGTGGCAGGTTCCCACCAAGGCGCGCGCGCCGTTGAAGTCCACCCCGTGAAGAATGAGCGCCTGCCGCAGGGAGCGGCTCTTACGCGGATTCTTGGAATCGAGGCGCCGCCATTCGATTCCGCTCACGTCCTGATCCTCTCCGCCGCGCGGCGGAGCGTCGGCGTCGAAGAAAATTTTCCAGTCGCTGTATTCGCCATAAACCCGCCAGGCCACCGCCTCTTGCGCGAGAATCTCGTTCATCCCGCATCGAAGCTTCCGCGCCTGCGCGTTCACCTCCTTCGCGGCTTCTCCGTCGGCGAGGGAGGAGAGCATGGCGACGCCCGCCGCCGCCGAGAGAGGATTGGCGTTGAAGGTGCCGTGATGGGCGATTTTCGTTCGCCGGTTCTCTTCGGGGTCGGCCTTGGTGGCGAGGCATTCCAGCGCGTCCGCGCGCCCGGCGACGGCCCCGCCCGGAAGGCCGCCCGACAGGATTTTGGCGAGGCTGGTGAGGTCCGGCGTCACCCCGAAGCGCGCCTGCGCCCCGCCCGGGGAGACGCGAAAGCCGCTCACCACCTCGTCGAAGACGAGCATCGCGCCCGCCTTGCGGGTCTCCTCCCGAAGTCCCGCAACGAAGTCCTTGTTCATCGGCACGGCGCCGAAATGCCCGCCGGTCGGCTCCAGGATGAGCGCGGCGACTTCGCTTGATGCGAGCGCCTCACGGACGGCGCCCATGTCGTTCGGCGGGCAGACTGTGACGAGGCTGGTCACCTCTTCCAGCTGTCCCGCTTCCGGCTCGTTCGAGTAGGGGGCGCGCACGCCGATCTCCAGCCCCTCGTGCCAGCCGTGGAAGTGGCCCGCGAACTTGACAACGCGCTTTTTGCCCGTGAAGGCGCGCGCGAGCCGGAGCGCCATGTGGGTGGCCTCCGTGCCCGAGGCGGTGAAGCGCACCCGCTCCGCGCTCGGCACCAGGCGGCTCACCCATTCGCCCCATTCCACCTCCCGCTCGTGGCTCGCCCCGTGGTGCGTCCCCCGGAGGGCGGCCTCGCTCACGGCGTCCCGGACGCGGGGCGGGTTGTGCCCGAACAGCAGGGCGCCGTGGCCCATCCAGTAGTCGATGTAGCGGTTGCCGTCCACGTCCCACTTGAAGGCGCCCTCGGCGCGATCGATGTAGATGGGAAACGGCTGCATCCTGCGGTTGTCGTGCGTCACCCCGTCGGGAAAAACCCGCTTCGCCCGCTCAAAGAGGGCGCGGGAGGCGGGCAGCGATTCGGCGTAGGCGTCCGCGAGCTTGGGGGCGTCCGTCGGCTGCCGCATGAAAGTCTCCCGACCGAAAAGGATTTTTGTCGCGTTGGGTTTCGGCAACGCTACGCCCTGCTCCCGGCGGCGTCAAGGCGGAGCGGGGCGCGTTTTGGTCTCGCGGCGGAGAATTCCTCTGGCTGAATGCGGCTCCCCCTTGTCAAGAAGACCCTGCATTGTCCATGATGCGCCGCGTCGAAAGAGCGCCCTCACGCCCTCATCCTGGAGGTTTCCGTGCCCAGCTACGATCACGCGAAAGTATGGCTCAACGGAGAGATCGTGCCGCCCGAGGAGGCGAAGATCAGCGTTTTCAGCCAGGCCGTCCTCCGGGGGTCGAGCGTGTATGAGGGGATTCGCGCCTACTGGAGCGAGGAGCGGGGCAACCTGTTTCTCTGGAAGATGGAGCCGCACATCAAGCGGCTTTTCGATTCGATGAAGGTGATGCGGATGACCCCGCCCTATACGGCGGAAGAGTTCCAGGACGCCGTGATCGAATGGATACGAGCGAACGAATTCCGGGAGGACGTCCACTTCCGGCTCAACGTGTATTTCGACGATTCGGGACCGCTCGACATGAAGGGCTACGCGGCCGAGGAAGTGGACGTCTGCGCCTTCATCAGCGGGGGGGCGAACAGCAACCGCAGGCGGCAGGAGCGGGGCGTGAACCTGTGCGTGAGCAGCTGGCGGCGGATTTCGGACGATTCCGCGCCGCCGCGCGTGAAGGCGTCGGCGAACTATCAGAACGGACGCCTCGCGGGGGTCGAAGCGCGGGTGAACGGGTATGACGACGCCATCCTGCTGAACCGGAACGGCACGGTCGCCGAGGGCACGGGCACGTGCGTCATGATTCTGCGCGAGGGCAGGCTCATCACGCCGCCCGTGACGGATTCCATCCTGGAGAGCATCACGCGCTCGAGCGTGCTCGATATGTTCGAGAAGCGCATGGGCTCCGCGCCCGTGGAGCGGCCGGTGGATCGCACGGAAATCTACGTGGCCGATGAGGCGATGGTATGCGGCTCCGCCGCCGAGGTCGCCCCCGTCCTCTCGCTGGATCGCATCGAGATCGGGGACGGGAAGCCCGGAAAAATCACGCGCAGGCTTCAGGAGATTTTCTACGCCGCCGCCCGGGGAATGGACGAGGCGTACGAGAAGGACATCCTGCCGGTCTATTGAGGAAGAAGGGCGGGGCCGGCCCCGCCGCAACATATTTGCCCCACGCTAAACGGTTTTTTGCTTTTCGTCGTCATTGCGGCGAAGGCCGCAATCCAGCGTGGCGGGAAATTCAACGTTTCTGGGTTCCGGCTTTCACCAGAATGACGGCCTCAGAGATTGGAGACCTCTCCACAAGAGGGCGCGGCCCACTGCACCTAGAACGCCTTGATCCCTTCCTCCATCTCTCTTGTCCATTCGACTTTCTTTACGCATTCACTATAGGTCGAAAGGAAAAAATTAACTGTTGCGCCCTTACGCGAAACACTGCCAATGAGCTGGATGGCCCTGACGTTTCCGACACCCCAGAATCCGAACTTCGTTGTCCATTGATACGCCCAAAAATTACTCCCCCCAAGCTGTCTCCCTTTCCCGTATTTTACGGCTGGCTGGTCGTGCATCCTTTTGATTTTGAGGCGCATATCAGACTCGTCAGAACCAGAAAAATTTGCTTCTCCTGTGATGGCGCATATTCCAATTCCTTTCATATATTCAAGCTCATAAATTTGAAGCCACGGATGGGGTCGGGGGGGCGACGTGGAGCGCCACACATTTCCATATACTTTGCCCCCACTGTCTTCACAGAATGCGTAATTTTCGGGGTGTTTGTCGATGTCGAAGCCGAACGGCAATTCTCCAGCGTGAGCCGGGAAAATCCCTGCCGCGCAAATCGCGCAAGCCGTCGTCAGTCCCAGACAAAATCGCTTCATACCCGTTGTCGGTTATCCTCCTCTGAAATTCGCTCAGCCGAGGCGGCGGAACACCTCGCCCACGATTTTCATTCCTCTTTCAATCGTCTCCTCGTCCACCGAATAGGTGAAGCGCAGGTGGCCCTCGCCCGCCTCGCCGAATTCCGAGCCGCTGCGAACCGCCGCTCCGGCCTCCCAGATGCGCTTTCGCGCTTCGGTGGAGGAGATGGGGTATTCATACCGGCAGTATTGATAGAAGCCGCCCTGGGGCGGGATGGGAATCAGGCCGGGAATCTCCCGCGTCATCTCGTGGATGAGGCGGCCCCGCCCGTGGTATTCGCGCCCCATTTGCGCCACGCACTCCTGCGGGCCCCGAAGCGCCGCCGCGCCCGCGCGCTGGACGAAGGTGTTGATCGGCCCGTTGATGGAGCGGTGAACGCTGAACATCGGCTGGGCCAGATCTTCGGGCACGGCCATGAAGCCGAGACGCCAGCCGGTCATCGCGTAGGTTTTCGAGAAGGTGTCGAGGAGGATGAGGCGCTCCCCGTGTTCGGCGAACGAGAGCAGGGGGACGTGCTCGAAGCCGGGCTGGAGGATTTTCGCGTACGCCTCGTCCGAGACGACCATGAGGTCGTGGGCCGCGGCGAGTTCGACCAGAGCCGCCAGTTCCCCGCGCCGATAGACCACGCCCGTGGGGTTGTTCGGATTGTTGAGGAGAATCAGGCGCGAGCGGGGGGTGATGGCGCGGCGAACGGCCTCTAAGTCGATTTGATAGTCCGCGTCGTGGGCCGCATGGACGGGAACGGCGCCTATCTGCCGCGCGACGTGTCCGTAGAGGGAAAACGTCGGATCCATCAGGATCGCCTCGTCCCCCGGGTTCAGGAAAGTCGTCATCACGGCGTAGATGCCCGAGCTCGCCCCGTTCGTGGCGATGATGGAGTCGGGCGCATACTTCGCTCCCGTTTCGCGTTCGATGCTCTCGCATACGGCCTCAAGGAATTCAGGGTCTCCTTGGCCCGGAGCGTAGCCCGTAAGGCCCGCGTCGAGCGCTTCCTTGGCGGCTTCCGTGATGTGCGCGGGCGTGGGGAAGTCGGGCGTCCCGGAATCAAGGCGCGCCATGCTTGGCGGTCTTCTGGCCGTCATGTGGGAGGCGCGCTCCCCGCCCGAAGTAGCGGCGACCGTCCTGGCGATGCGTCGCTTCATGGCTTCTCCGAAAATGAAGCTGCAGGTCGTGAGAACGCGCGCGACAGGAAGCTGAATGACGCCCTCGGGCGCGATGCGTGAGGATGCCACAGCGAGCCTGCGGACGCCACCGGGAGGCGAGGCGGCGTTTTCGTCGTCCGGGGGGTTGTCCCTCCGCTCGCGTCGGGAGTGAATACCCCGAGCTCGCGGGGGGCGTCATGCGTCCCCGGGCGCCCAGGCGGGCGGGCGCTTCTCCCGCGCCGCCGCCATGCCCTCCTGCGGCTCCCCCGTTTTGAAGGACGCCTCGAAGGCGTCGATGGAAGGCGGAATCGCGCTTTCCAGGTAGGCGCGCGTCCATTCCCGCAAGAGTTTCTTCTGGGCGCGGAGCGCCTCCGGGGCGGCTTGCAGAAACGCGGCCGCGGCCTGCCTCGTCGTCTCCTCCAGTTCGTCCGGCGGGCATATCCTCTGGATGATGCCCGCGCGATGCGCTTCTTTCGCGTCGAACGTCCTGCCGGTAAGCAGCATGTCCTGCGCGCGCCCAAGTCCGCAGAAGGGCAGGAAAAGCGCCGCCTCGATAACGGAGGGCACGCCGACCCGCACCTCGGGCATGGCGAACTTCGCGTCGTTTGCGGCGACGCGGAAATCCGCGCCCAGAATCAGCTCGAGCGCCCCGCCGAGGACGTATCCGTGGCATTTGCAGAGCGCGGGGTGCGGAAATTCGCGTAGGCCGCGGATGAGGGAGTGGAGATTCGAGATGAACGCCCGCGCGTTTTCCTGCGTCAAGGCGCCCATCTCCACCACGTCGGCCCCGGCGGAGAAGGCCGCGCCCGCGCCCTCGATGACGAGGAGGCGCAGGCCCTCCGCGCGTCCGAGATCGGCCAGCGCCGATTTCGCCTGTTCGATCAGCTCCGCGTTGAGGGCGTTTCTCTTCTCGGGGCGGTTCAGCGCGAGGGTGGCGACCGCGTCCTCGCGCCTCACGAGAACCAGGGGCTTCTTCGGCATCGAACGCTCTCCTGGATGGCTCTGGGGGGAACTCAGGCGCTATGAAGACGCCGCAGGGCTTTGCGAGGCTGCGCCTTCACCCTTCGCGCTCAGGAACTGGATGGCGACCATGACGGCCATGACGAGCGCGCCCGTTATCTTCATCCACGGCACGTAGAAGAACAGCAGGCCGCCCGCTGCGGCGAATACGACGCGCTCCCACGTGAGAAGTTTTCTGCGCATGTAGCCCTCGAGCGACGCCGAGGTGCAGAAGAAGCCCATGAAGCCGCTCCCCCACACGACGATGATGTCGAACCACGACGCGCCCGCGGTCATGTTGATGGGGGTGTAGGCCATCAGGAAGGGGACAATGTAGAGCGCCTTGCCCAGCTTGAGCGACGCGAAGCCGGTGCGCATGGGGTCTGCGCCCGCCACGCCCGCCGCGATGAACGCGCCAAGGGCGAAGGGCGGCGTCAGCGAGGCGTCCTGGCTCAGCCAGAGGATCATCAGGTGCGCGCTCAGAAGCGGCACGCCGAGTTCCACCAGGGCGGGAACGGCGAGGATCGAGAGCAGCACGTAGCTCGCCGTGATCGTCATGCCCATCCCCATGATGTAGCTGGCGACGGTGCACAGCAGAATCGCCACCGGAAGCGCCGTTCCCGTGATGCCGAGGGCGTTGTCGAGGATGGATGCGTAGCCCAGGATGATCGAGGAGAACTTGATGCCGAGGCCGGGCATCGATACGCCTGCGAGCACGATGCCCATCACGCCCGCCGTCACGCCGATGATGAGCGAGTTGACGGCTCCCCTCTCCAGCCCGTCCAGAACGCGGGGGGAGGAGAGCGCCGCCGCCGCGAGAGCCGACCAGAAAATCGACTCGAATATGGAGTGTCCCGCCATGGGCAAGACGATGAGCAGGCCCAGCCCGGCGAGCAGGGGCCAGTTCTCCATCAAGGGGTTTCCGGGCGGTTCGGCCTTCGCCTCTTCGAGGTAGGCGGCCGCCCGCGCGTCGGCTTCCTCATGGCTCTTGCCGGATTCCATGAGTTCCTTGTGGCGTTTCGCGGCCCGGTATTCGAGCCTGTCGTTGCGCGCGCTCCATCCGGGCCGGCCCAGCAGGCGCGCGAGAACGGGCGGCAGGGCGAGCAGGCGGGTGTCCTCGCGGAAAAACCCCAGCGCCATCGCGAGGATGATGGACCACAGCGCGGCGTCGAAGGGCGAGCGTCCGATGATCAGCCGGAAGATGAGCAGCGCCACCGGCAGCAGCAGGTAGCCCTCTCTTTTCAGGAGAGGCAGGAGTTCGGGCAGCTCTTCTTTCGAGAGGCCGTGGATGCCGTCCAGCCCCGAGCGGAAATGAACCGACATATAGACGGAGAAGTAGTACATCAGCGCGGGCACGAGCGATATGAGCGCTATCCACCCGTAGTCCGTCTCGGTGAACGCCGCCACGAGGAACGCCGCCGAGCCCATGATGGGCGGAAGCAGGTGGCCGCCGATGGAGGAGACCGCCTCGACCGCGCCCGCGTAGTGGGGCTGGTAGCCCGCGCGCTTCATGAGGGGAATCGTAAAGGTTCCGGTGATGACGATGTTGGCCGCGCCGCTTCCCACCACCGAGCCCACCATGCCGCTCGATACGACGGACGCCTTGGCCGCTCCGCCGCGCAGGCGGCCCACCAGCGCGTAGGACAGATCGATGAACACGTCGCCGACTTTCGTCTTTTCGAGAAAGACGCCGAAGAGGATGAACAGAAACACGTAGCTCGCATAGACGTTGGCGATGACGCCGAATATGCCCGACGTTCCGTAGATGAAGCTCACGACCTCGTTGTAGGAAAACCCTTTGTGCAGGAGTCGCCCCGGAAAATAATTGCCGTACATGGCGTAGTAGAAGAAGAATATCCCCAGCAGGGGAAGCACCCATCCCAGCACCCGGCGGCACATTTCGATCGAGACGATGATGGCGATCGTTCCCATGACGACGTCCGGCCAGAGCACGAGGCCCGCCCGGTCTCCCCGGTCGGCGAAGTTCATGATGTATTCCGCCGTGAAGACGACCACCCCCGCGCACAGGAGGAGGTCCGCGGCGGAGGGCCGCCTCCTCGGAGCGCCCGCGCGCGCCGGATAGAAGATGAACGTCAGGATGGCGGTGAATACCACGTACAGGGGCAGATAGAAGTGGAACGCATAGATGGAGAGCCCCGGGAAGTGGAGCGTCTCCCATATCGCCGAGAGGGATTTCTCCATCTCCGCCGTGAGAAGAGGCGAGAGGACATAGACGATGACCTCGCCGAAGCCCAGGCCGAAATCCACCGGCGCCTTGTTCGCGGCGCCGTAGAGAAAATATGAAGCGAACGCGAAGGAGGACAGCAGCGCCGTTGGCTTCGGCAGAACGCATAGGCCCGAGACGTAGAGCCAGATGAGGGCGTAGAGCCAAGCGTCCAGGGCGGGAAAATCCACTTCCTGCCATTCCCAGGCGATCTCGTAGGGGAGGTAGAGGCTGTATTTTCTTCCGGCGCAGAGAATGACGTAGAGGAGGAGAAGGGCGGAGAGAAACAAAAAGACGGGGATGTTTTTTTTCTGGAGGCCGGGCTCGATATCCCGGCGGATGGCCGACTCCGGGGCGAAGATGAAGCGGGCCCACTCCCAGAGAAAATTAAAAAACTTCCCCATCGCCGCCCTTTTTCACCCGAGGCCGCTGATGCCCGCTTTCCCCGGACGCGCCCCCCGGCGGGCGGCGCGCCCGCCGGAGGAGCGGAAGAATCCGGGAAGGTCTAGTTGGCCTTGTAGCCCTTCGCCTTCCAGTAGCGCGCGGCGCCGGGGTGGAGCTTCATGTTGAAGCTGCCCATCTGCCTGATGAACGCATCCGACTTCGAGGCGAAGTCCAGCCCGATCTTCCAGCCCTTGAATACGTTGATCAAGAAGTCGCGGTTCGCCTTGTCGTACACCCGCCGCGTCACCTCGTAGATGACGTCGGCGGGAACCTTCTCGTTCGCCACGGCGAAGATGGTGTAGGCGACCGTCTTGAACTTCTGTCCCTTCATCCCCTGGTAGGGGCTGGCGTCCTTGTTGTCCTTGTAGTAGCCCGAACTCAGGGCGACGAACTTGTCGCGCACGTTGTCGGGAATGCTCAGGATGCGGAGCGGGCCGCTGCGCGAGGCGCGCAGAATCGAGGGCGAGGGCACCGGGTTCGGAATGCCGAAGGCGTCGATCTTGCCGTCGATCATGTTGGTGGCGGCGGCGGCCCAGCCCAGGTAGTCCTTGCGTATCTTCTCGGTGATGCCGAGGTTGTCGGTGATGAACTTCATCATGAACAGCGTGGAGCTTCCTCTCGGGCCCATGTTCACCCGCTTGCCGGCGAGGTCGCTGTAGCTCTTGATGCCGGACTTGTGGAACGTCGCCACCTGGAACCAGGAGGTCGATACGGGCCCGATTCCCCGGATGGTCTTCATCGCCTTGCCCTTGTGGAAGGGCTTTTGCCTGCGCTGGATGAAGTCGACGAAAATCCCGTTCGTCATCCCGATCTCGGAGCGGCCGCTGGCGACGAGGCGGGTGTTGGCGACGAAGCCCTTCGACTCGCGGTTGGTGACGTTGACGGTCTTGCTCGTCTTGTTCACCGCCTCGGCGAGGCCCGCCGCCATGCGGAACGCGCCTGCGCCCTTGCCCGCGCCGACGATGGTGATGTTGGTGGCGGCGCTCGCCAGGGAAGCGGCGAAGCCCGCCGAGGCGACAACGGCAGCTGTTGCGAGCAATCTCTTCTGAATGCGCATGGATTCACCTCCGTAGTAAGAATGGGGTTTGCTCTATTCGGAATGATTCTATCCGATCAAGACGCTTTCGCAAGCGGCGTTCGGCCCGGTTCGCGCTTTTTCCCTGGAAATCTTGACTCCCGGAAGCCTGAGTGCTAGCTGGTGCGCATCTTGCCGGTTTTCCCGCGAAAACGCGCCGCGCGCATTCTGAGTGGAGATTGTCTTGTCCCGCCTTCTGGAACACGACTCTTTGACGTTGCTGAGCCGGGGCGGCGTTCCCGCGCCGAAATTCGAGGTTTGCGCGAGCGCGGAGGACGCCGCCCGCGCTCTGACGCGCCTGGGCGGACGCGCCGTCATCAAGGCGCTCGTGCCGGTCGGGAAGCGGGGCAGGGCGGGCGCGGTGAAGGTCGCCGCCTCGGAGGAGGAGGCCCGCGCGCGCGCCGGGGAGATTCTCGGCATGGAGGTGAGGCGCTTTCCCGTCCGGCGCCTCATCGTGATGGAGGCGCTCGACATCCGGCGCGAGATTTTCTGCTCCATCTCCTTCGACGCGCGCCGGAAATGCCCGCTCATCCTCTTCAGCGCCGAGGGGGGCGTGGACGTCGAGGAGCTGGCGCTCGACCACCCCGACAAGCTCCTGGAATGGCCCGTGAACATTCTGGAGGGACTGAAGGCCGCCGCCGCCCTTGCGCTGGCGCGGCGCGCGGGGCTTTCGGGCGGCCTGGCCGAGCGGGTCGGCGGCGCGCTCTCCGCGATGTATCGGGTGTTCTGCGAGCATGACTGCGAGATGATAGAGGTGAACCCCCTGGCGGAACTAGTCGACGGCCGCGTGGCGGCGGCCGCGGGCGTCGTGCGACTTGATGAGCAGGCGCTTTTCCGCCACCCGGAGCTGGCGGCCAAACTGGGCATTGAAGGAGGAAACGGCTGGCGGCCCCTGACGCCGCTCGAGGCGCGGATGCGCGAGATCGACGCCATCGACCCCCACGTGGGCGCGATTCGCTTCAGCGAGCTCGACGGCGACATCGGCTTCATGGTCACGGGCGGCGGCTACGGCCTATCGAGTCTGGAGGCGCTTTTGAGGCTGGGGGGAAAGCCGGCCACCACCTTCGACATCACGCCCGGGCGCTACGAGGAAAAGATGCGTGAGGCGGTCAAGGCGGTGCTCTCCATGCCCGGCCTCAAGGGTCTGGTGCTGGCGGGGAACGTGAGCAATTTCACGCGGGTGGACATAAAGACGGCGGGCGTGGTTCGCGCCTTGAAGGAAGCCGCTCTCGATTATGAAAAGTTCCCCGTCGTCGTACGCTACGCGGGCCCCGGGGTGGAGGAGGCGCGGCGGCTCATCGCGGAAGTTCCGGGCGTGGAGTGGCATGAGGACGAGGCGTCGATAGAGGACGTCATGGAGCGCATCGTCGCGCGCGTCCACGGAAAAACGGCGTGAGCGGTGGGGGAGGGTGGACCGGCGGCGAGCGTCGGGGCCTTTGCGGGCCGGGAGCTTCGGCGAATTCTCGCGCCTCCGGGTACTGGGCGGTTTTCAGGGGAGATGCGGATTGAGCATTCTGCTGGACTCCGCGACCCGGGTGCTCGTCCAGGGAGCGACGGGCGCCGAGGCGCGGCGGCTTCTGCCCACCATGACGGCCTACGGAACCCGCGTGGTGGCGGGCGTCTCTCCGGGAAAAGGGGGCGCTTTTGTCGGCGGCGCGCCGATCTACGACACGGTGGCCGCCGCCCTGAGCGCTCACGAGGCCGACCTGTCCGTCCTCTTCGTGCCGGCGCGCTTCGTGAAGGCCGCCGCCCTGGAGGCCATCGAGGCGGGCGTGCCCGTCGTGCACGTTCTCGCGGAGGGCGTGCCGCATCACGACGCCTGCGTCCTGCTCGCGCGCGCGGCGGAGAAGGGCGCGTTCGTCATCGGCCCCAACAGCCAGGGCATGGTGAGCCCGGGCAAGGCGAAGCTGGGCGGCACGGGGGGCGAGGTGCCGGAACTCATGTTCCGCCCCGGCCCCGTGGGCGTGGTGAGCCGAAGCGGGGGGATGGGCGCGGAAATATGCCTGTTTCTGACGCGGGCGGGAATCGGCCAGAGCACCTACGTGGCCCTGGGGGGCGACCTGCTCATCGGCGCGGCCTTCGTCGAAATGCTCGCGCTGTTCGAGGAGGACCCCGATACGCGCGTCGTCGTCATGTTCGGGGAGCCGGGAACGGACAGGGAGGAGGCGGCGGCGCGCTTCATCGCCGGGGGCGGCTTCACCAAGCCCGTGGTGGCGATGGTTCCGGGCGAGTTCTGGGAAACCTCCCCCACGCCCGCCAGCGTGAGCCACACCGGCGCGCTCATCGAGCGAGGCCGGGGCGCGCCCTCCCTCAAGAAAAGGCTGCTGAGAGAGGCCGGCGTCTCGGTGGCGGAGAAGTTTTCCGAAATCGCGCCCCTCGTCCGGGAGGCTCTGGCGCGCGCGGGTTAGGGCGCCATCGTCGCCCCGCCGTTCACGTCGAGGGTCGCGCCGGTGATGTAGCCCGCCTCCCTGCTGCACAGAAAGACGACCGCCTGGGCGATCTCCTCGGGTTCCGCGAGCCTGCCCGCCGGGGACGTCTTCTCGATGTGCGCGATCCGTTCGGAGGTGCGGATGCCGAGCGTTCGCGGCGTCCGCGCGTTGGCCGGCGCCACGGCGTTGACGGTGACGCCGTGCGGCCCCAGCTCGCGCGCCGCCTGGCGGGTGAGGCCCAGCGCTCCCGCCTTGGCGGCCGCGTAGTGGGGCGGGTTGGGATTCACGCCGCTGCGCGCGGCCATGCTGGAGAGGGTGACGAAGCGCCCGTAGCCCGCCTCGACCATGAGGGGGGCTGCGGCCTTCAGAAGATAGAACATGGATTTGAGGTTCGAGTCCACCACGCCGTCCCAGGCCTCGACGGGGCAGTCGAGCAGGCTCACGTATCGCGGGAAGCCGCCCGCGCTGTGGACGAGAACGTCTATCTTCCCCGCCCGGCGATGGGCTTCCTCAACGGCCGCGCGGGTCGCCTCCCAGTCGGTGAGGTCGGCGACGACGGCGCGGGCGCGCCCCCCGCTTTCGCCGATGGACGCGGCGACCGCTTCGGCGCCTTCTCCGTCCAGATCCACGAGGGCGACCTCCGCCCCCTCGCGGGCGAGAATTCTCGCCGTGGCCTCGCCGATGCCGGTCGCCGCCCCCGTGACGACGGCGCTTTGTCCCTCGAAGCGGCTCATGCGCGGCTCCTCAGAAAAGCGGCGCGCGGCGATTCCGAATCGCCGCCGCGCTTCACGCGACAGGCGTCAGCCCCGCAAACGCCTCGCGGACGGCTTCCCCGCCGTTCTTTCTTGGGGAGCTCTTCTAACCATTTCATGGTTTCCTCCGTTCATTGCCCCTGATGTGACACCTCCTCACTTCCAAACGTCCTCCCTTGATTCCCAATGCGCCTTTACGGCGTCGAACCTGCCCATGCGGTCTCTGGTTTTCTCGATTTCCCGGGGGTAGAAAGCGAGCATTGCGTCGCAAAGCTGAAGCATCCATTCTTTGCGTGAATGCCCATGATTTATCTTGATATGGTTGGAATTCGCTATCTGAATCTGTCCCCACCCCAGCGCACCCACGGTCAGGCATTCCCAGTCTAGGTATTCGATGGGACAAAAAATGACTTCCGTCGCCCTCAGCCGGGTGTCGTCAATGGCGTATTTGACCATGATGAGCGAAAAGACGTTTTTGTCCGACTCGTAAAACCTCGCCAATCGCTCTACGGAGGTGAGGTTCGGCATGTTGAACTTGGTATCCTCCCTGTGCGTTTTTACATCGACAACTGAATAAAAGCCCTCCCGGTCGGTGAAGGCGAGGTCAGCCATCGCCCTGCGCGCGAAGTCGTTCGAGTATTTGACGCATCAATCCCGTAAGAACGCATTGAATTTCTCCGAGATCAAGAACTCTATGGCGTCTCCGACTGCCCTCGTGTTGCGCGCGGTTTGAGAAGAGAGGAAATCCGGCGAGGCGTTGATGTGATCTCTGATTTTCCCGGCCGCTTCCAGATGATGCCCGTCATAGTAGAAAGACGATTTCATAATGAGAGTTTTTCTTGTTTAGGGGGCCGTGATTTTTCTCCGGCCCGCTCAGCTCCGGAGTTTCTCTCCCGGAACACGCCGTCCGCGTATCCCTGAATCCTCGCGTCGGAGGCGGCCCGCTCCAGGCGCTTGAGCGCCCAGCAGCAGTATTCCTCGCTCAGCTCGACGCCGCAGAAGTTTCTGCCCAGCTTTTTGGCGACGGCGGCCGTCGTCCCGCTCCCCAGAAACGGATCGAACACGAAATCGCCCTCGCGCGAACTGGCGAGAACGAGCTTCGCTATCAGTTTTTCGGGCTTCTGCGTCGGGTGGTCGGTGTTCTCCGGCATCGACCAGAAGGGGATGGTGATGTCCGTCCAGACGTTGGAGGGGCGCGTCAGGCGATAGTTTCCGCCCTTTTCCGCGCGCCAGTCCTTGGGGCGCCCGTTTTCCCGGTAGGGCGCGCGCACCTTGCGCTTGAGCTTCACGGCGTCCACGTTGAAGCAGTAATCATCCGACATCGTGCAGAACCAGACGTCCTCGGCGTTGTTCTTCCAGTTGGCTTTCGCCCCGCGCCCTTTTTCCCGTTCCCAGGTGATGCGGCTGCGAACGCGAAAATGCGCTTCGAGAACCGGCGCGATGAGGATGGAGGTTTTCCAGTCGGCGCAGGCGTAGACCGTAGCCGCGCGCTTGAGCGTCGGCAGGAGAAGCTCGACGACGCGCCGGAACCATGCCTGATACTCCGCCTTGTCCTTCTCCCCGAAGCGGCGGCCGTTGTAGTTTTTCGACAGATTGTAGGGTGGGTCGAGAACGAGCAGGTCGACGAACGCGCGGGGCAGCTTTCCGGCGACCTCGAGCGTGTCGCCGCAGATGATTTTGCCGCGAACGTCCGCGTCAGGCGCGAGTTTGTCGGCGTGAAGGATATTGGCCGAGAGGCGGGCGATTTCGTCCGCGCCGCAGGCGAGCGTTCGGTTTCTCGGCGCGCGTCGCTTCATGTCGGGCTTCGCTTCGCGGGTCATGGGGCGGGATGGCTCGTCTGCGGGCGAACTATGGGGCCGCGCCTCTCGGGCGGCCGCGGCCCCGGCGCGGCGGGAAGCCTACAGGATTCCCTCTCGGGTTTCGGCGAGCGCCATGTCCACAACGCGGCGCAGCGCCTCTTCCTCCGAATCGCCCTCCAGGCGGCGCAGGCGATAGAGATCGACCTGCCGGTCCGCGCCCGTGCCCTCCCGGATGATGGTCAGCGCGCGGAACATCTCCGCCTCGCAGCCAAGCGCGCGGGCGTCGGAGGCGAGCTTCTCGACGAGCTCGGCCGCGTAGTCGTTGATGTCCACCCGCCCGCTCCCGCTCGTGGTGTCGCCGAAGAAGGCGAGCACGCCGTAGCGCTGGGCGACCCAGCGGTTCTCCGCGATGAGCTCCGTGGGCGGTTCGGGCGGTAGCGCGCCCTCTCTGTCCTGGCGCATGAGCCACCGGACGAGCGCCCCGTAGAGGGCGGCGATGCTCACGGCGTCCTCGAGGCGCGGGCAGATGTCGCAGATGCGCATCTCCATCGTGGGGGCGGCGTGGGAGGGACGGACGTCCCACCAGAGTTCGCTTCCGTTCTCGATGAACTTCATGCGCTGGTAGCCGGCGACGAGGCTGTCGTATTCCTCGCGGGAGGCCATCGGCAGGGGGAGGCTCGTGCGCGGCAGCGCGCCGACCAGGTTCAGCCGCCAGGACTTGAAGCCGGTCTCGCGGCCCTCGTTGAAGGGCGAGGAGGTGGAAAGGGCGTGGAGCAGGGGGAGGTAGCGCCGGATGGCGGTCATCACCCGGATGCGCGCGTCGGGATCCGAGAAGCCCGCGTGAATGTGCATTCCGCCGACGAGCATTCGCCGCAGGGCCTCCTGGAACGTGGTGGCGAACCGCTCGTAGCGCTCCTTCGCGGTGGGCGCCTGCGCCCGCCACGCCGCGAAGGGATGGGTGGAGGAGCCGAGCACGGCGGCCCCGTGCGCCTCGGCCGCCTCGATGACGATGCGGCGGGTCTCGCGCAGCGCCGCGCGCAGCTCGGCCACCGACTCGCACACCCGCGTGTTGGTCTCGATCTGCGAGCGCATGAACTCGGGCACGACCCGGTGCGGCCCGCGGTTGCTCTCGCAGTGTTCGAGAATGCCGGGCGCCGGGTCCGCGAGGAGATCGCGGGTGTCGGGGTCGATGAGAAAGAATTCCTCCTCCACCCCGAAAGTGATGGCGAGGTCTCCGTGGCCCGCATCGTCGGTCATCAGCGTCGCTCCTTCCATCCGGCCGGGCCCGGACGCCTCGCGGATTTCTCCGCCTCCGGCTGTCAACGGCGCGGACTCTCCCGCGGCGCTCGCTTCTCTCCTCGCCGCCTCCGCCTCATCCTCCGAGCATAGGCGAGTCGGGGCGTTTTGTAAAATTCGCCCCCCGTCCGCGCCTATGGGTGGGGAAGCGCCCGCGGGCGCGGCCTGCCGAGGCTGGCGAGGGCGAAGGGCAGGGTGACGAGCGCCGCGACGGCGCCCGCCCCCGCGAGGCCGACGGCGTCCACGCAGAGGCCGATGAGGGGAGCCAGCACCATGGCGGCGAGCGATTTGCACTGCGTCTCCACCGAGAGGATCGTGGCGCCCGCCTCGGGCGCGCCGTGGGCGTCGATGCGGCTCATCAGCACGGGGCGCCAGAAATTCTGGAGGACGGCCAGGGCGACGAAGCCCGCGATGACGATGGAATTCCACCCTGTCCAGAGTCCCCAGGCGAGGAGGGCGTAGATGAGGGAGGTCGCCCCCCAGAGGGATTTCGCCGCGGCCTCCTCGGAGCCCGCGGCGCTGACGAGGCGGTGCCCCCCGCGCGAGGCGAAGCTCGAAAGCAGGTGGAGGACGAAATACACGGCGCCGACCAGCACGGCGACGCGCTGCTGCTGTTCCCAGGCGGCGAGCAGCGCCAGGCCGAGCGCGGCCTGCTGGATGACGGGCTGAATGTAGTCCTTCGCCGCCTTGTAGGTGCCCTCGTAGCCCATGGATTCCGCGAGAATGCCGCGTAGCGGACCCCCGGCGAACGTCATGCGCATGGAGCTTTTCAGGTGCTCCCAGACGTTCGGGATTTTCGCGTCCTTCGCGCGCGCGCCGTCCAGCGCGGCCGGATAGCCCATGAAGTTCACGATGTTCATCGCGTAGGGGATGACGGCGAGGAGGAAGATGTCGCTGTAGCGCGCGCCGGTGAATACGAACGCGCCGGCGATGACGACCGAGACGGCGGAGCCCATCTTCGACCACGAGCGCGTGAAGCCATAGACGCGGGTGCGCTCCTCCTCCCGGCCCCGCATCCGCAGCCACTCGAAGATCATCGCCTTGTGCGTGCCGGTGCGGAAGGAATCGCCGACGGCGAAGGCGAACATGGCGAGGAGCAGGGTGGCGAAGGAGTCCGAGAAGGCGAAAGCGAGGAAGGAGGCGATGTAGGCGAGAAACGAGAAGATCATCGAGTGCCTTCTGCCGTAGAGGTCGGCCACCGCGCCGCTGGGGATTTCAAAGACGTTGATGCACGCCTCGCGGAAGCCGATGAGCAGGCCGATTTGAAAGAAGGAGAGGTCTTTTTCCAGGAAGGCGAGAATCAGGAAAGGCTCGAAATAGACCTGGTTCTTGAGAAAGCCGTAGAGGGAGAAGCGAAAGAGCATCGGAGGCCTCCTCATTACCCTTGCGCCCCGGGTTCCGCGCGTCCGCGCCCGGGACGGCATGGAGAGGCGTCGTTCGCTAGCGGGATTGTAGCAGAAACCGCATGGGGCGGCGCGTCTTTTTCGCAAGCGTTTCCGGCGGCGAAGGGAGGGGTCGCGGCTCGTCCGGGCCGCCGGGACGCCCTCCGCGCATTTCGGAGTTTCGCCGTCCTCCGCTTCATGGCCCCTGTTTCTGGTCGCGCCTTATTGGCGAACCCGCCAGCCGATGAGGGCGGCGCCGATCACCATGCAGGCCGTGCCGGCGATGATGGCGGGCGTGATGCGCTCCATCTTCCTGAGCAGGAAGAGGCTCATCACGAGGCTGAACACGGGCGCCGTGGAGGTGAGCGGCGCCACGACGGAAAGATCGCCGATGCTGATGGCGGTGAAGTGGAGGAAAAAGCCCAGGGCGTTCAGCAGTCCGCAGAAGCCGTAGATGAGCCACGCCTTCGGGCGGCCGAACTGGTTGGGCTTCTGATTCTTCGGAAACAGCGGGATGAAGGCGACGAGAAAGACGAACCCCGCCAGCGTCGAGAGGGTCGCGCCCATGAGCGGGGCGGAGACGTGGGCGAACGCGAACTTTCGGAAAAGAAACGAGAACGCGGCGGTGATGGTGCTCGCGCAGGCGAGCCAGAGGTGCTTGCGCCGCCAGGAGGTGTCGTCGGCCTTCTTGTAGGTGAGCGCCACGCTGCCGAAGACGATGAAGAGCGTCCCGGCCAGGATGAGCGTCCCCGGCCTTTCGCCGAGAAAGGCCACGGCGAGCGAGGTGGAGAAGAAGGGCGTCAGCGAGTTGAACGGCATGGCGCGCGCGACGCCCAGGTAGGAGATGCTCAGGTAAAGAAAGACGCGCGACATCGCCGGCCCCACGAGGCCCGCCAGCGTGAAATAGAAGAACGCGGGCGGACTCCACCACGCCGGCTCCCAGAGATGCCAGGTGATCCCGATCATCACGGGCAGGGAGGTGAACATGCCGATGAAGACGCCCGTCAGCGCGTTCGCGTGCTGGCTGCCCTTGCGGATGAGCACGCTGAACGTGGCGAAGACCACGGCGGTGGACATGGCGTAGGCTGCGGCGAGGAGCTGGGGGTTCATCTGGCTCCCGGGTTCGATGGGGCGCTTTCCGCGATTCGCCCATCCGCAAGGCGCGGCTCATCGGGCCGGGCCTGCGAGGGGGCGGATTCTTCCGCTTTTCCTTGCGGCCTGGGCGGCCGCCGGGGCGCGCGGGTCGGCCGGGAAGGAAAATCCGCGAGGCGCAATCTACAGGCCGCGCGCCCTCCTGGGAAGCGCGGGGGAGGAATTTCGCGGGAATCGCGTTCCGGCCCGGCCTTTTCACTGTCTTTTCATGCAAGCGTCACCGTTTCTTGACCTGTATTTGACGATTCCTCGCTAGGATGCGCATCGCCGCCCATGAGATTGCCGGACGGGCGAGGTCTTTCGCGCGCCGGCCGCTCTTTTCAATGCGCACGACGGGGAGAACAAGAAATGCCTGACGCATGGCGCGGAGCAGCGGGAGACGTCGCATCCGAGGAGTTTGAGGACGCCCATACGGAGAAGCTCGACGAGGGCGGTCGCCTGCGTCCGTGCGAGACCGACTTCGCCAGACTGGCGGAGAAGGTCATCTCCCGGCGGAGATTTCTGGGCCGGGGCGCGGCGATCGCGGCGGGCGCCTTCGTCCTGGGCGTCGGAGGGCGTGACCCCCTCCCGGCCCTCGCCGCCTCGAACCGCTTCGGGTTCGACCCCGTGCCCGCCAACGCCCTCGATACGGTCACCGTTCCCGAAGGGTACAGCTGGCATGTCGTCGCAAGCTGGGGAGACCCGATGTGGACGCGCGCGCCCGCGTTCGACCCGGCGACGCGCGGCGACGCGGCGAGCCAGGCGCTCGCCTTCGGCGACAACAACGACGGCATGGAGCTCTTCGTCCACGAGGGGCGGAGCGTCCTCGCGGTCAACAACGAATACGTGAACCTCCCCATATTCTACGGCGGGCGCGGCGCGGGCAAGCCCCGGACGGCCGGGGACGTGCGCAAGGGCAAGGCCGGACACGGGGTGTCGATCGTGGAGATCGCGCGCGGGAGCGGCGGGTGGGCCATTGTGAAGGATTCGCCCTACAACCGGAGGATCACCGCTGATACTCCCATGGAGATCGCGGGGCCCGCGCGCGGGCACGACCTGCTCAGGACGGCCGCCGACCCCGCAGGCGCGCGGAGCCTCGGGACCTGGAACAACTGCGGCAGCGGCCGCACCCCCTGGGGCGCCTATCTCGCGTGCGAGGAGAATTTTCACGGCTATTTCTCATCGAGCGACCCCGGAATCGACATATCCCCCGCGTTCAGGAGATACGGCATCCGCCGCAAGGACAGGGGCTACGCCTGGGCGACGGCGGATGAGCGCTTCGACATCTCCAGGCACCCGAACGAGCCGAACCGCGCCGGCTACGTCGTCGAGATCGACCCTCTCGATCCGGCCTCGACGCCGAAGAAGCGCACCGCCCTCGGACGCTTCAAGCACGAGAACGCGGAGGTCGTCCTCGCCGCCAACGGGCAGGTGGTCGTTTATATGGGGGACGACGAGCGCGGCGAGTTCATCTACAAGTTCGTGAGCGCGGGACGCTACGCCCCGGGCGGCGACAACGCCGATCTCCTGGACAGGGGGACGCTGTTCGCGGCGAAGTTCGCCGACGGCGGCCGGGGGGAGTGGGCGGCGCTCACCCCCGCCTCCACCGGCATGGCCTCGCTCGCGGAGATATGCGTCCATACCCGCATGGCGGCCTCGGCGGTGGGAGCGACCACGATGGATCGCCCCGAGTGGATGGCGTCGAACCCGAAGAGGGCCGAGGTCTATTGCTGCCTCACCAACAACAAGAATCGCGGGAGGAAGCCGAACAAGGGCGGCGACCTGACGCCCGTGGGCGGGCCGAACCCCCGCGAGGGCAACCTCTACGGCCAGATCGTGCGATGGCGGCCGGAGGGGGGCGACCATCTGGCGACGGCCTTCGCCTGGGACCTTTTCGTGGTCGCGGGCAACCCCGCCGTCCATGAGGGCCCCAACGCGGGTTCAAAGAACATGGGCCCGGACAATATGTTCAACTCGCCCGACGGCCTCGCGTTCGACGGCAGGGGCATGTTGTGGATACAGACCGACGGAAACTACTCGAACGCCGGGGGATTCGCCGGCCACGGCAACAACCAGATGCTCGTGGGCGACCCCGCGACGGGCGAGATTCGCCGCTTCATGGTCGGCCCGAAGCAGTGCGAGGTCACCGGCATCGCCTGGAGCGCGGACGAGAAGACCCTGTTCGTCGGCATCCAGCATCCGGGCGAGAAGGGCGAGGGCCGCTTTCCCGACGGCGGCGACGCTCCTCCCCGCTCCTCCGTCATCGCCATAACGCGCGACGATGGGGGCGTCATCGGCTGAACGCGCCCGAACGCCTCCGGTCGCGCGCCGTCCGGCGCGAGCCGGAGGCGTTTCTCCTCGCTGGTCCCGGCGGCGCGGGCGCATCGGGGCGGCTGGAAGCGCGGCGTCCGCTTCCATGAGAGCGCGCGCCCAAAGAAGCTTCGGGATGATGAAATTCCGAAAAACGCCTCGCCCCCTTGCGGGCGGGGCGTCTTTTTTCGCAAACTGATACTCACTGGGAAAAAGGGCGAGCATGTAGGTATAAAGAAAGAAAAGACAATGCCTAACATAATAATGAGATGCGGCAGTTGCGGAAAAGAGGCTTACGTCGCAGTGGCGGTTTGTCCTGAGTGCGGCGAGCGAATGTTTCCCATTTTGAAGAGTTCACCCAGAGGAAAAGATGTTTCCGAAAAGAATCATATTCTCGCGAAGTCTGCCTCCAGCATCACGCTGACGACCGCGTTTTCCGTCGCTGGTCGGGAGATAGACCATGAGATCGAAGTTGTCACTGCCGAGTGTGCGTTCGGCATGAACATTTTTCGTGATTTTTTCGCTGGCGTCCGCGATGTTTTCGGCGGACGAAGCGGAGCGACTCAAAAGGTTCTAAGGGACGCCCGCAGGACGGTGCTTGCGGAATTGAAGCGCGAGGCTTTGACGGTGGGCGCGGATGCGGTGATAGGGGTTGATCTAGACTACAGCGAGTTCAGCGGCAAGATGAAAAGCATGCTTTTTCTGGTGGCGAGTGGGACAGCCGTGAAGCTCAAGCCCCAGGAGTGATTCTCGCAAACCCGCATCGAATCTGTTGAGCCACCACTTTAGCGAAGCGGGGGTGCTTTTCCGTCCCCGGCCCGAGAGGCAAGGGTGAGACGCGGAACGAGGACGCACCCATGAGCGAGAAGCGCGAACCCATCGAATACGCCTGGTATCTGCCCTCGAACCAGCGCGGCGACGCCACGCGCCTCGGCACGGGCGAGGTGGAGATTCCCCCGGAAATCGACTATCTCGTCCACGTGGCGAAGACGGCGGAGGCGAACGGCCTGACGAACATTCTCATTCCGTGCAACACCTCCTGCTCGGACGGCTGGCTTCTGGCGGCCGCCATCTCCCGCGAGACCGAGAGGATGAAGTTCTGCGTCGCCATCCGGCCCGGCCTCACCACGCCAACCTTCGCCGTCCAGCAGGCGAACACGCTCGATTTCATCTCGGGCGGCAGACTCACGGTCAACGTGGTGCCGGGCGGCTCCTCGGTGGACGCGAGGCGCTACGGGGACTGGGAGGATCACGACGCGCGCTACGAGCGCGCCGACGAGTTCCTGGAAGTCGCGCGCGCTCTTTGGGCGGAGGAGGGACGGGTGAACCACCGGGGCGCGCACTACCGGGTGGAGGACGGCTTCGTCTTTCCCGGCCCCGCGCGAAAGGGCGGGCCGCCGCTTTATTTCGGCGGAAGCTCGCCCGCGGCCAAGCGCGTCATCGCCAGACACGCCGACGTTTTTCTCAAATGGGGCGAGCCGCCCTGGCAGATAGCGGAAGAATACGAGGACGTCAGGAAGATGGCGCGCGAGGAGCATGGCCGGCATATCAGACTGGGCGTGCGGTTCCACATTCTCGTGCGCGAGGACGACGCGCAGGCCAAGCGGGAGGCGGAGGCGATGATCGCGGGGGCGGCATCCTACGGGGAGGCGTCCTCGGTCACAGGCTCCGTCGCCGGCCGGGTGGAATCCGTCTCGCAGCAGCGCATGAACGCCATGACGGCGGAGGGGAAGCTCTGGCACGGCCCCGCGCTTTTCTCGGGCGTCAACCTCGTGCGCCAGGGGGCGGGCACCATGCTCGCGGGCAGCCCGCAGGTGGTGGCCGACGCCATGCGCGAATACATCGAGATCGGCGCCACCACCTTCATCCTCTCCGGTTGGCCGCACGACGCGGAGGCCCGCAACTTCGGAAAATACCTCCTGCCCCTTCTGCCCGATGAGGCTTGATTTTTTAGGGGGCGTTTCAATTCCATGCCGGTCTGATACTATTAAAGATGGATAGAAGCATACGCCAGCCGTATCACAGGTCGCCCGACCTAGAATTGGCTCAATCATGCAGCAAATGAAACTGGATCAGGCGATTGAGAACAGGAACAGAAGCTGGGATGGCCACCCGCTCATCCCGAGCTGGGTCGATGTTCACAATGTCGATCTGGATCAATTCTTTACGAGACCCGAAATAGCCGGGCATTGCGTCAGGTCGCTCCATGACTGGATGGCTCAGGATGACGCGCAGCCGGAGCGCTACACCTATATCGAACCGGCTGCGGGAGGTTGCGCATTCTATAATCTGTTGCCGGAAAATCGCCGAATCGGGATTGATATTCTGCCCCTGCAGGACGACTTGATTGAGGGCGATTTTCTGTCATGGCGGCCTCGGTCCGTGGGCAAATACGCCGTCATCGGCAATCCCCCGTTCGGCTACCGCGCCTGGCTGGCCCTGGCCTTCATCAATCACGCGGCGACCTTCGCCGACTACGTCGGCCTCATTCTCCCGATGGCTTTTCAGAGCGACGGCAAGGGCAGTCCGAAATTGCGGGTTCATGGCCTGCGGCTCATCCATACGGAATACCTGCCGCAGGACAGCTTTGCGGATATTTACGGGCGTCCGGCGAAGGTCAACGCGCTTTGGCAGGTCTGGCAGCGCGGCGTGAACAACGTCACCCCCCTGAAGCCGTGCGATACCTGGATAGACCTGTTTACCGTTGACATGCGGAAGGAGCGCCTGTGCGGCCAAGGACGCCTGGGCGAAGCGGATTACTTCCTGCAGCGCACTTTTTACAGGGAGTCGCCTTCTCTGGTGCGCGATTTCTCGCAGGTGCGTTACGTATGCGGATACGGAATCGTGGTCAAAAAAGAGAAAGAGAGCGTCGTCAGCCTCCTCAACAACGCGGACTGGACGAGATACAGCAACCTCGCCGCGCACAACTGCCACCATATAAGCATGTATCACATTCGCAAGATCCTGACGGACGCTGGCTATGTCGATGCGTGATCCGCACCGGATTCTGCTGGATGTTCTGGCTGTTCATGGCGACCACCCGAAATGGCGGGATTCTCCGTTCAAGTAAGATCAAGCATGTTTCAAACACGAAGGTCGGCGCGGTCGGGCAGGATTTCGTCGAGGCCCTTTGCGGGGCAACAGGCTTTGACGTTGAATTCCCTGTGAATCGCCCGGTCAGAGGGCAGTCCAAAATCCGTGGGACATTAAAATCGAGGGAAAGACTTTTGAACTGAAGACCGCGACCGAGGATATAGGCGGCAATTTTCAGTTTAATCACGTCAGATATCACCGACAATACGAGGCTGTCCTGTGCATCGGCATCGCCCCGGCCGATATTCTTTTTGACGTCTGGTCCAAAGCCGAGATTACGACGGGATTGGCCGGCAATCTTGTGTCGATGGAAAAAGGGGCGAATGCGTCCTATAAGCTGACCAAGAGGAAAACCGATCTGCACCCGATCGATGAATTTCAGGATGGTTTGCTGGCGTTTTTGGCAAGATGAGAGGGAATGGAATTTCGGGAAGAGGTTTGGGCTTTTCTCTGTCCTCCATTCTCTAAGCCAGTAGCGCCCCTATCTCCGGATCAATATCTCCTCCGAGACCGAGGCGAGGTCGGGGCAGCCGGCCATGACCATGGCGCGCCGGAGCTCCTCATTCAGGAGCTCCAGCATCCGCGCCACCCCTTCCGCCCCGCCGGCGAACAGACCGAGCACAAGCCCCCGGCCCGCCAGCGCCCCCTTCGCCCCCCGCGCGAGCAGCTTCAGGACGTCCTCCCCCCGGCGGACGCCGCTTTCCGCCAGCACGAGAACGTCGTCGCCCACTTCTCGGACGACCTCGGGCAGGGTTTCGAGGGGATGCCCCCAGGAGGGCCCGTGCGACCCCCCGTGAGCGGTGACGATGATCGCCGCGGCGCCGGCGTCTCGCGCGGCGCGCGCGCTCTCGGCCGAGCCCACGGCCTTGAAGATGAAGGGAAGATCGGTGGCGCGCGCGTATTCCTCGAGCGCGGCCAGTGTCTGCGGGGCGCATTCCTCATTGTAGAAGCCGGACTCGAAGTCCATCCCCACCGCGAACGCGCCCGTGTCCTCGGCAAGCTTGAGGGAGGAGACGACGCGCTCGCGCTCGCGCCAGGGCTTCACGATGCGCACGGCGGAGGGGGCGGCGGCGGCCACCTTCTTCCAGGTCTCATCCTCGCAGTCGCCGATCCAGTATTGGGTTCCGAAGCGCGCCGCGCCCTCGGAAACCTCGCGGAAGGCGTCACGCCTGTGGCGGCCGAGGGTGTTCTCGCTCATCGAGGCGGTCATGACGGGGCCGCGCAGCCTCTTGCCCAGAAAGTCGAAGGTCGTGTCCGCCTCCGCCGCGAGCGGCAGGCGCATCTTGAGGCCGAACCGCTCGTAGCCCGCCCGCGCCGCCGCCGTCCCCGGCAGGACGGGGCCCAGAACGTCAAACGGGTTCTCCTCGCCCGCCTTTTCGAGATTCTCCCGCGCTTGCTCGTAGAGCGCCCGATACGCCTGCTCGCTCATCTCCCGCTCTCCTTTCTCCTCCGGCTCCGCCCGCCGCCGCGCGCGCCTGGCGGATGCGCCTCCCCCGCGCTATGATTCGCGGACGGACGCGAAGAAATCCGCCGGCGAGCGAGCGCCGCCGCCATCCAGGGAGGAGTCGCCATGATCATGGTCATTCTACACTATCCCGCCGTCGCGCCCACGCTCGGCGAAGTGCGCGAGGACAAGGAGAAGGCCGTCCCCTTCTTCGAGAACGAAGTTCCCGGCCTCATCGACAAGACATGGGGCATGAACGAGGGGACGCGCCGCATGGCCTCGGTCTATCACTTCGAGGATCGGGAGACCGCCGACGCCTGGTTCAACTCCGAGAAGCAGCGCGCCTTCCGCAGGGAGAACGGCGCCAGCCTCGAGTTCTTCGACGTGGCGGCGCTCGCCTTCACGAAGCCCCTGCGCGAGGAGGCCGCCGCCTGATCCCGCGCGGGCGCGCCCGGCGGGAAAATACCGTCCCGCGGCGCCTTTCCGCGGGAGTTACTTAAGAGCCGGCGTCGCGGCCCGCGGCGCCCATCTCGCGGAACTGGGCGAGCGGGTCGGGCGTCTCGCCGGCCGCGGCCGCCTGGGCGGCCTGCTCCGCCCGCCTCCGCGCCGATGAAGATCGGATCCCGGGGTTCCTGCTTCGGCTTCTCGCTTTCCGGCCTCATTCGTTCCGCCCCTCCGCCAGCAACTTCGGCTCATCGCCCGAATTGTCATACAAGGCCCACGCGTCAACAAGGTCTCGATAGAGTTTCTCGAAGTTGCGCCGCCCGGCGTGGAACCGTCTGCGGATCACCGCCTCGGGCGCGTCGTGGCCTCCTTCCGAGACGCGCTGCGCGACGCGCCCGACAGCGAGCCCGGGCGTCGCCAGCCGCAGGAAGGACAGATGAACGCGGTAGCCCCGCTTTCACCAGCGGGGAATCCGGCGCGCGTGGCCGCGCCCGCTCAGCGTCGTCTCGAAGACGAAACTCTCGTCACGCGATGCGTATTCGCTCCAGCATCCGCCTGCCGGCCTCGACGCCGGGCAGGTTCGGATGAAAGGGGCTCAGCCCGGCCGCGATGAGATCGGCGTTGATGAAAGCGGGGCAGTCCGCCTCGTTCGGCGGAAATTCCGTGGCGAACGTCGTTTTGCCCGCGCCGTTCGGCCCGGCGATGATGAATATCTTTTTGTCGCTCGCGTCCGCCAAAGCCGGCCCCCGCCCAGTCTCCGCCCCCGCTAGGTGAAGCGCATGGGGTCGTAGGGCGCGGGGTCGAGCGGAGGAGCGGCGCCCAGGTAGAGCGCCGCCGCCAGCCGCGCGCTCGCGGGCGCGGGCCCGATGCCCGAGGGCCCGTGCCCGGCGCAGAAGTAGAGCCCCTCGAGAGCGCCCTGGCCGATGAGGGGCAGGTAGTCGGAGGAGGTGGGCCGGAAGCCGCTCCAGGTCTCCTCGATGGCGCACGAGGCGATGGAGGGGGCGACCCGCGCCCCCTCGCGCAGCAGCCAGGAGAGGCCGCCCACCGTCAGCCTCGGATCCTCGCCGGCGAACTCGCGCGTGGCGCCCAGGAGAACGCGCCCGTCGGCGCGGGGGACGAGATAGGGATCGCTGACGGTCAGCGCCACGCGCCCGAGGCCGAGGGCGCGGGCGTCCAGGGAGACCATCTGCCCGCGCTGGGGTGTGATGGGCGGGCGCGGGGAGGCGCCGGGCAGGCTGCGGCTGCCGACGCCCGCGCAGACGAATACGGCGGGCGCCTCGTGGACGCCGTCGTCCGCGCGAACGCCCGTGACCCTGCCGTCCTCGCTCAGGATTTCCTCCGCCGCGCGGCCCGCGATGATCTCCACCCCCTGGCGCCGGCAGGCGAGCTCGAGGGCGGGCCCCAGCTTGCGGACTTCCAGGTTTCCGCCCGAGACGAGCAGCGCCCCCGCGAGCGCGTCCGAGAGGCAGGGCTCCTCGCTTCGCAGGACGGCGGGCGGCATCCACTCGGTGTCGCCCCATTCGCGGGCGCGGGCCTTCTTCTGAATGGCCTCCGCCTCCGCCTCGTCCAGGGCGAGGAGCAGGACGCCGGTGGGGCGGTATTCGAGGTCGGCTCCGCTCTCCTCGGCGATGGCGTTCGCCAGAAGGGGCCATTCCTCGAAGGAGGCGGTTCTGAGCCTGAGGCCCGGCGCGCCCGCCACGTCGGCGGAGCCGCTCGTGCCGTGGGCGGAGATGATGCCCGCCGATGCCCAGGTCGCGCCCGCTCCCGGCCGGCTCTTTTCGATGACGGCGACGCTTCGGCCCGCCCTGCGGAGCTCCCTGGCCGTGAGGAGGCCCATGACGCCGCCGCCGATGATGATAGCGTCTCGCATGAAGCGCCTTTCTCGCTCGCGCGTCCGTTCGGACGCCGCCGCAAGGGGGACGTTGGCGCGGAGGATTCGATTTATAGCATGGAGGCTTCCCCCTCCCGCAAGCGGGCAGCCGGGGCGGCGGGCAAAAAAACGGCGGCCCGGGCCGGGCCGCCGTTTGTGGCGCCGTCTCGATGCGGCGTCTCTATTCTTCCTCGGCCGCGCCCCCCTTCGTGACGTTGGCCGCCTGGAGCCCTTTCGGGCCCTGGACAATTTCGAAGTTCACGTTCTGTCCTTCCTCCAGGGTCTTGAAGCCGTCTCCCTGGATGGCGGAGAAGTGAACGAAGACGTCGTCACCGTCCGCTTGCGAAATGAAGCCGTACCCCTTTGCGTCGTTGAACCACTTCACTGTTCCTTCTGGCACTTGCTCATCTCCTGCGAATTTGGAAATGGGGGAGAGATGGATCGGGAAGGATGCTTCACTCCGGCAACATTTCCAGAAAACCTGAGTTGGCCGCGCCAACCGCGACCGTTGGACATTCTTATATCAAACTACGCGCCGCCTTGCAACCTCCTAATTTCTTATGTAGCAAGTTTTCTCCAAAGCGGGTGAAAGGCGCCGCGCGCGCCGGTTCGGAGGGGAGGGGCGACGTCGATGGGCCGTCTGAGGGAAACGCCGCCGGAGCGGATGACGGAGGCGCAGAGGAAGCTCCATGACGAAATCGCCGCGGGCCCCCGGGGAGGGGCGCGGGGACCCTTCCTCGCGTGGCTCAAGAGCCCGGCCTATCTCGAAAGGCTGGAGAAGACGGGGCGCTACCTGCGCTACGATACGCTGTTCGAGCCCCGGCTGAGCGAGTTCGCGATTCTGATTACCGCCCGCTTCTGGCGCTCGCAATACGAGTGGTACGCCCATGCGCCCCTGGCAGCGAAGGCGGGGCTTTCGCCCGACGTCATCGAGGCGGTTCGGGAGAACAGGCGGCCCGCCGGAATGGCCGCGGACGAGGAGGCGCTTTACGATTTCTGCAAGGCGCTGCACGAGGAGCATTTCGTCCCGGATGAAATTTATGAAGGAGCGCTCGCGCTCTTCGGGGAGCGCGGTCTGGTGGAGCTGATCGGCCTCATCGGGCATTACACGACCGTCTCCATGACGCTCAACGCATTCGAGATGGAGGCGCCGGAGGGCGAGGAGCCTCCGCTCGGGTAAAGGCCCCGGGCGCGCCGCCCGCCTTGGGGCCGCGGCGCCGATGAGCGCGCCGGGAAAGTTCGTTTCGGGAAAGGGAGCCGCATGAGGGATCGTCTCGGTTTCTGGCTTCTCTCGTTCACGGATATTTCATTCCGGGGCATGGCGGAGGCCGCGAGGCTCGGGGAGGAGCTGGGCTACGCCCGCGTCTATGCGACGGAATCCCTCACGGACGCCCTCGCCATCAACCAGCTGATGGCGACTTATACTTCGGAGATAGAAATCGGCAGTTCCGTCGCCATCATCTACCTGCGCCACGCCTCCATGGCCGCCCAGGGCGCCGCGGCCATCAATGAGATCTCCGGCGGCCGCTACATTCTGGGTCTGGGCCTCGGGCATCCGCCGCGCGTCAGGGCGATGGGAATAGAGCCGGGGAATCCGCTCGCGGACATGCGGAAATACGTCGGCGAGGTGAGGGGGGTGCTGGAGGGCGAATCCGTGTATCCGCTACCCCTTCAGACCTATCAGGGGAAGGAGCTGAAGTTCAGGCGCTCGAAATATCCGACGCGGATATTCATGGCGGCCGTCGGCCCCGGGATGACGGCGCTCGGCGGGGAGATAGCCGACGGTCTGCTGCCCTACATGGTTCCGCTCTCGCGGATGGGCGCCTACCTGGAGGCGAGAAGCAAGGGGGCGCAGCGCGCGCGCAGAGACCCGCGTGAGGTCGAAATCGACCTTGGCGTCCATACCTTCCTCTCCGGGGACCTCGCCCTCGCCAGGGAGACCGCCCGCCAGACCCTCACGTATTGGCTGGGACTTCCCGCCTACAACCGCTCGATTCGGGAAAGCGGCTACGAGGAGGAGGCGGCGCGCATCAAGGCGGCCTTCGAGCGCGGCGATCAGAAGGCGCTGAGAGAGGGCATCACCGACGCGGTCATCGACGAGTTCTGCATCGTCGGCCCGCCGGAGAGGTGCCGGGAGCGTCTGGCCGCATTCCGGGAGGCGGGGGCGGACCTGCCGGTTCTGATGATAGACCCGACGCCGGCGGGCGCGGACTACCGGGAGGCGGTCGAGAGCGCGCTCAAGGCGCTGGCGCCGCGATGAGAGCGGACGGCAAGCCCTCTTTGCGGACTCTGCCCTGGGCGGGGACGGGCCTCATCTTCTTCACGCATTTCGTGGTGGACAGCCAGGCGAACTTCTTCGCCCCCCTCGTCCCGCTGCTGCGGGAGAAGCTGGGGATGAGCATCACCACGGTCGGGTTCCTGATTTCCCTCCAGTCGATAAGCGGCTCCATCTCGCAGCCCCTCACCGGCGTGGTCATCGACAGGTGGCCCTGGCTGCCCTGGCTCGCCGTCGGCCTCATCGGCAGCTCCCTCGCCTTCACGGCGATCGGCTGGGTGACGAACGTCTATGGTCTGGCCGCCGCCCTCGCCCTGGGCGGCGTTCTGTTCGGGCTGTGCCATCCGGACATGGCCGCGCGCGCGGGCAGACTGAGCTCCGAACACGCGGGCTTCATCGTCAGCCTGTTCGTCACGGGCGGCAGGCTGGGCTTCGCGTTCGGCCCGCTCATCGCCATTTTCATCGCCGAGACGCTGGGCATGGAGCATTTGTGGGTGTTCGTCCTCGTGGCGATGGCGGCCATGGCGGGCGTGCGGCTGGGGATGCCCGCGCCTCCCCGCAGGGAGAAGGGGGGAGAAGCCGGGGACGGACGGGAGAGCCTGGCGGCGGCGCTCCGGCGCGTTCGCGCCCCCATTCTGTTGCTATGCGGCGTGGCCGTCGTCCGGGGAACGACCCTGGCGAACCTGGGGGGATTCCTGCCCGCGGTCTTTTTCGAGAAGGGCCTGGGACTCTGGCGGGGCGGCATGGCGAACACGATCATTTTCTTCTCGGGCGCCGTCGGGGTGATGCTGGGCGGCATCCTGGGGGACAGATACGGAAAGCCGAGAGTCATCACCATCGGCGTCGGATGCGCCCTGGCCGGGATGCTGGCGTTTCAGCTGCTGCCGCTTGAGTGGTCCTACGCGCCGCTCGCCGTCATCGGCGCGGGCGTGTTCGCGCCGATGGGAGTGTCCGTCGCCCTGGCGCAGGAGTATCTGCCCCGGCACCGGGGCTTCGCGAGCTCGCTGATGCTGGGCGGCGGCTGGATATTCGCGGGGCTGACGGCGATCCCCCTTTCCCTGCTCGGGGAGAGAATCGGGATGCTGAACGCCTTCTGGACGATTCCGGCGATTCTGCTCGCGGGCGTCGTCTTGGCGCTGGCGCTCCAAAGACGTCATCCGGCGCCGCCCGTCGAGGCGGCCTGAGGGGGCGTCCGGCGGAACGAATCCGCAGAGAGCCGGCCGGGCCTGGCGATGCGGGCTTCACGCCCCGCGCGGCCGGCGCCGTTTCCCGTGGATCAGGGGTTCGTGGTAGGTTTTCCGAAATCGGAAGGTAAATCGGCGAGCAGCGGATGCGCGGCGGGATGCGAATGCGCCCGGAATCGTGCTAGAATGCCCCGACAAGGGACAGGACAATAACGCGGCGCGCGGCTTCCGGCTTCGCTTCCAAACGGCGGATTTTCCGCTTTGTTCTCGTGTGGGCGCCTTCGGGCGCGCGGATTCAAAAGGAGGATTTCGCAATGAAGAAGGGGAGCATCTCTCTCGTCGCCGCCGCGCTCGCCGCGGCGGTTCTGCTGGCCGCGGCTTCGGCGAGCGCGGCGCCTTTCCGCATCGGACACCATCGCGCCGTGATGGGCTCCGTCACCGTCGTGGCCTACAAGATGGGCTACTTCGATGAGACCATCGGAAAGGGCAAGTATACGGTCAAGCAGTTTCCCCAGGGCAAGCTGATGCGCCAGGCGATTCTGGCGAACTCCCTCGACGTGGGCGGCGCGGCGGATCGCGCGTTTCTCTCCGCCATCGCGAAGGGGGCGAACGCGCCCGGCATAGCGAACGCCAACTACTGGTGCCGCTCGAACAAGATTCTCACCTCGCCCGGCTCGCCCATCAAGACCCTGCGCGACTTGAAGGGCAAGAGGCTCGGCATCGGCAAGGCGACGGGCTCGTATTTCACGCTGACGACCTTCATCCTGCCGAAATACGGCCTGAGCGAGAAGGACTTCACCACCGTGAACATGAACACGGACACCCGCATGGCGGCGCTCAAGTCCCGCACGGTGGACATGATCGGCCTGAACAACCCCCAGGCGGCCATCGCCATCGACAGGGGCTGGGCGCGCACGGTGGAGACCTATTGCAAATACGCGAACAACCTGTGGATTCTCATGGCCAACGGAAAGACCCTGAAGAGCGACAAGGACGCCTACGTGAAGTTTCTGCGGGGCTACATCCGGGGCATGAGGCTGCACAAGGAGAACCGCGCCAAGTTCTCGAGCGTCTATCTCCGGCACCTCCAGTCGAAGGGCTCGAAGGTGAAGCAGAAAATCGTCGAGGCTTCCGTCGGCGACCTGGACTTCGGCCTTCTGCCCACCGAGACGGACTACAAGTGGTTCGACTTCATGGGCGAGGTGCTCGTGAAGAAGCGCAAGGCGAAGCGCGTGGTCGATCTTCGCAAGGAAGGCATGGAGCTGAGCATGGTGAAAAAGGCCATCGCCGCCGAGGGCTGGAAGAACTAGAGACTCCAAAGCGCGCGAAAGCGGAAAGGGCCGCGGCTCGCAAGCCGCGGCCCTTTCTCTTCGGCCTTTCGAGGGAGGAGTTGCGCCGCCTTCCCGCTCCCGGCGCCCGCGGCTACGACGGCTGCCTGACGACCCGGATGTAGGGAAGAGGCGTCTCCCAGCCGTCGGGATATTTCTCCCGCGCCTCCTCGTCCGAGACGGCGGGGAGGATGATCACGTCCTCGCCCTGCTCCCAGTTCGCCGGCGTCGCCACCTGCTCCTTCGCCGTCAGCTGGCAGGAGTCGAGCAGGCGCAGGATTTCGCCGAAATTCCGGCCGGTGCTCATCGGGTAGGTGAGCGTCGCCTTGATCCTCTTGTCCGGCCCGATGACGAACACCGAGCGCGCCGTCGCGTTGTGGACGGCCGATCTGCCCTCGGAGGAGTCGCCGGCGTCGGCGGGCAGCATGTCGTAGGTCTTGACGATGCTGAGCTCCGGGTCGCCGATGAGGGGATAGTTCACGGCGTGGCCCTGCGCGCGCTCGATGTCCTTCGACCACTTCTCATGGTCGGAGACGCCGTCCACGCTGACGCCGATGATCTTGCAGTTCCGCCTCTCGAACTCGGGCTTGAGGCCGGCCATCGTCCCCAGCTCCGTGGTGCAGACCGGCGTGAAGTCCTTGGGATGCGAGAACAGGATGGCCCAGCCCTCGCCGATCCATTCATGGAAGCGGATGGGCCCCTCGGTCGTGTCGGCCGAAAAATCCGGCGCTTCGTCGTTGATTCTGAGCGTCATTGTCCCTTTCCCCTTGAAAAAAGTATTGGATGAGTTGCGGCATGGATTCACCGCGCGCGAAACCGCCAAGCGAAATATACCCCGCTCCCTCGCTCCGCGCAACTTCCGCGCGGCGTTGGGGAGGAAAAAAGCGGCCTTGGGCGGGTGGCCGGGGCCTCCCGCAGGAGTATGGAGGACTCGGGCGGCGGTTCGCGGCGAGAGGTGGCTGGGGGAGGAGGATTCGAACCTCCGTACCCAGATCCAGAGTCTGGTGTCCTGCCGCTAGACGATCCCCCAGCGCGACCGGGATGTTTATATGCGGGAGGCTCCGGTTCGTCAAGGAAGGCGGCGAGGCGCGCTATCGGGCGATTCGGGCGAGGGCGGCGTCGAGGCGGCGGACGGCCGCCTCCCTGCCGAGGAGGCCGAGCGTCTCGAAAATGCCGGGGCTCACGGTTCCGCCCGTGACGGCGACGCGCGCGGGCTGGGCCAGCTTGCCGAGCTTGAGACCCTCCTCCTCCAGGACGCGCTCGAAGGCGGACTTCACGGCTTCGGTCGAGAACGTCTCGATTCGGACGAGTTCGCCGCGCAGCTTCGCCAGCGCGCCCGATATTTCCGGCGTGAGGAATTTCGCCGCGGCCTTCCCGTCGATTTCGACTTCCTCCTCGAAGAAGAACCGCGCGCCCTCCGCCATGTCCTCCAGGGTTTCCGAGCGCGTTCTGAGCTCCTCGACGACGCCCCGGCGCGCCTCGCGCGTCAGCGCGTCCGGCGAGAGACCCCGCGCGCGGAGCCCCTCGTCCAGCGCCTCGACCAGAAAGTCGCCGTCGGCGCCCTTGACGTATTCCTGGTTCAGCCAGAGCAGCTTCTCCGGGTTGAAGACGGCGGCGGCGCGGTTCAGACCTTCGAGGGAGAAATGCTCGACAATCTCCCCGCGGGAGAATATCTCCTGATCCCCGAGGCTCCACCCGAGCCGTGCGAGGTAGTTGATGAGCGCCTCGGGCAGAAAGCCCCGCTCCCTGTATTCGAGCACCGAGTTCGCGCCGTGCCGCTTGGAGAGCCTCTTTTTGTCGGGGCCCAGGATCATCGAGATGTGCGCGAACGCGGGCGTCGGCTCGTTCAGGGCGCGATAGACGAGAACCTGCCTGGGCGTGTTCGAGAGGTGGTCGTTGCCGCGTATGACGTGGGTGATCCCCATGTCGATGTCGTCCACCGCCACGCAGAAGTTGTAGGTGGGCGAGCCGTCGGTGCGGACGATCACCATGTCGTCCAGCTGCTCGTTCTCGAAGGCGACCTCGCCGGCGAGGAGGTCGGCGACGCTCGTCCGTCCGCCCTCGGGGACGCGAAGCCGCAGGCAGAAGGGCGCGTCCGGCTCCTTGTCGTAGCGATCCCGGCAGGTTCCGTCGTATTTGGGCGTCCTTCCCGCGGCGCGCGCCCGCTCGCGCATGGCGTCCACCTCCTCGGGCGCGCAGGTGCAGCGGTAGGCGGCGCCGGAGGCGAGGAGTTTTTCCGCGGCCTCCCTGTAGACGTCCATGCGCCGCGACTGGCGGTAGGGCCCCTCGTCCCATTCGAGTCCCAGCCAGTCGAACGCCTCGAGAATCGCGTCGTAGTATTCTTCCGTGGAGCGCCGCCGGTCGGTGTCCTCGATTCTCAGGATGGCCGCGCCCCCGTGGCGCCGCGCGAAGAACCAGTTGAACAGCGCGGTGCGCGCCCCGCCCAGGTGGAGGTGTCCCGTGTTCGAGGGGGCGAAGCGGACGCGGACGCCGTTTTTCATCGAATGCCTCATCCTTTGCCGCCGCGCGGCGGACCCCGCGCGGCAAGGGGAGGATTCTAGGGATGGTTCGCGGGCGATTGCAAGACGCCCGGCCGGGCGCGGCGGCGCCCTTGCGGACGGCGGCTGAAAAGGCGAAAGATTCGGTGGGGAGCCTCGAAAACAGGAACGGGGAGGAGCGCGAAGATGCCGTATTTCTACGATCTTGCGGAAATCGAGCCGCAAAGGATGCCGGGGAGGGAGCGCAGGCTCGTCGTGGGCGAGAACGTGATGATGCTCTTCATCGAAAGAGAGGGCGGGACGGAGCAGGAGCACAGCCACGACGTGGAGCAGCTCGTCTATCTGGTGAAGGGCGAGGCCGCGTTCACCGTGGCCGGCGAGACGCGGAAGATCAGGGCGGGGCAGGTGGTTCACATCCCCAAGGGCGTCCCGCACCGGCTGGACGCGCCGACGCCCATCACCTACATCGGCGTCTATTCGCCCCTGCGCGAGGAGGCCATTCGCGCGGAGGCGTGAGCGCCGCCCCGGAGGGCTCGGGCGCTAGTCGGGGGGCGTCCATCCCTCGGCCTCGAGCTCCTCCATCGCCTCCAGCATGCAGGTGACCCCGTAGGTCAGCGCCTTGGAGCCCGACGGGTTCACGCAGACCATGAGCGCCTCGGCGATCTCCTCAGGATGGAGACCCAGCTGAAGCCCCTTCTTCAGATGCTGCCTGAGGTGCGGTTGGTTGTGCGGGTTCGAGCCCTCGACGGCGAGGGCGAGAATGTGAAACAGCTCGTGCATCCGCTCGTCGAACCTTCTCGTCTTCGCGCGGATGACCTCGTCCAGACGCAACAGCGCCTCCATGTAGTCGGGAAACTTCTCGGCGATGAACGCATGGGCCGGGTATCTGCGCCCCCGTCGCGCGGCGATTTCATCGGCCAGGCTTTTCTCCGGCATGGCGGCCTCCCGTTCGGTTCGGGGAATCATTCGGCTTCGTCGAAAAATCAAGATCGTCCCGCAAAGGCTTTCTTCCTGTCATGAAGCGGGTCCGGCGGGACGCTCCCGAGCGCGCGGCCGGCGCGGTTTCTCGCTGTCGTCTCATAGACGATCTTCGCCGCCCCCGCCCCCTTGGGAGGGAGCGAGCGCCGCCTCCGGCCTCCCGGGTTCGGGCGTCAGCCAGAGCAGGGCGCCTCCCAGGAGAAAAAAGACGAGAATGGAGAGTATCGCCGTTCTCTGGTCCCCCGTGAGAGCGGAGACGCCGCCGAAGACGATCGGCCCCAGCACCGAGCTCATCTTGCCGCAAACGCCGTAGAAGGAGAACGACTGCGCGGATTTTTCCTCGGGGACGTAGGCGGCCATCAGCGCCCTGCTCGCCGACTGGCTGGAGCCGAGGGAAAGCCCCGCCAGCAGGGAGACGCCCAGGAATACGGATTTCGAGCTCGTGAAATAGGCGATGACGACGACGGCGCACCAGTTCGCCAGCGTCAGCAGTATGGTTTTCCGCGCGCCCCAGGCGTCCGTCAGGTAGCCGAGGGCGAACGCGCCGACGCCGGCGGATACCTGCACGGCGAGAAAGAGGTACAGCACCTCGCCCATGGAGAAGGCCAGGGTGGAGACCGCGTAGATGGAGCTGAAGGAGATGACGGTGACGACCCCGTCGTTGTAGAGGAAAAAGGCCAGCAGGAATCGGAGCGCGCCCGGGGTTTTCCTCATGCCGCGCAGCGTGCGCAGCAGCTCGGCGAAGGCGCCCCGCCCGCCCGGCGCGGATTTCGGCGCCGCCTCGCGCAGCCAGAAGATGACCGGAAGGGTGAAGAGGCCGTAGAACCCGGCGACCGCGAGAAAGCTCGCGCGGAACCAGGGGAGATTCTCCGCCGAGAAGCCTCCGTCGAGAAAGGGCTTGACCAGGAAGAGGCAGAGCAGCCCGCCCGCGTAGCCCAGCCCCCAGCCCCAGCCGCTGATTTTCCCGACGCTGGCCGGGGTGGAGATGTCGGGCAGGAAGGAGTTGTAGAAGATGAGGGAGCCCTCGAACGCGGCGGCGGCGAGGATGAAGAGCAGCATTCCGGCGAGGATCATGCCGGCGGTCACGCTCGCCAGCAGGGCGGTGGCGAGGACGCAGACGCAGGCGTAGAGGAGCAGAAAGCGCTTGCGGGCGCCCCGCCCGTCCGCCGCGGTGCTCAGGGGAAGGGCGGTGGCCACGCTGGCGATCATGGCGAGCGCGAGCGCCAGCCCCCACAGGAAGTCCGCGCTTCCGCCGCCTCCGGCCACGACTTGCTTGAAATAGACGCTGTAGGCGACGGTGACGATGAGGGTGGGGAAGGCCGAATTGGCGAAGTCGTACATGCACCAGGAGAAAATTTCCCGGCCCTGGCCCGGCCTCTTTGGGTTCGCGTTCGGCTCGCCGGCGTTCTTCTTCATGCGGACGCTTTACCGGAATGAAGAGCGGGCTGGATGAAAAAGCCCTCATAATGCGAGAGGCAATCGCAAAACCCTCGCATTCTGCTACTATACCCCATCGGGAGGTCATCTGGAATCGCGCGCGCGTTCCGATGACCCGCAAGCCGCTTTCGGGTTTTCCCGCGTGAGTCTTTCATGTTCCGGTTTCTGAAGTGGTCTGCCTGGATTCTCGGCGCGTTCGTCGTTCTCCTTGTCGCCGCCGTCCTCGCCGTGCAGGTTTTCCTCTCCTCGGACGAGGTCGTCAGAATCGTGGAGAGGGAGGGGCGCAAGCTCCTGGGCAGAAAAGTATCCATCGAGCGGCTGGAACTGGGTTTGTTCAAGATCACGGCGAGCGGAGTCGCCGTGGAGGGAGCGGGCGGGAAGGGCGAAGAAGCCGAAGCGGGCGGCAGGCCCTTCATCCGTCTCGCGGAGGTTGACGTTCTCTGGAATCCCTCGGCCCTGCTTTATCGGCGCGTCAGCGTCGTGCAGCTCACCGTCCGGGGCGGATCCTTTCGGGTGCGCCGGGACGCGCGCGGGAAATTCGATTTCCGCGACGTCATCGAGCGTCTGCGCCGGCCGGCGAAGAATGCGGAGGGGAGCCGGGCGGGAGGGCTGAAAATTCCCTTCCTCGCGCCCGCCTCCGCCGAGGCGGCGCCTGACGCCGCCGGGGGCGTCGGGCTTGGCTTCGGCTTCGTGATTCACGAACTGGATTTGTACGACGTAGCCGGCGAGGTTCGCTTCGCCGCCGGAGACGCCGCGCCGGCCTTCGCCGCCTCGTGCTCTCTCGCGCACGTAGAGGTGGACAGGATAGCCCCGGGCGAGCCGCTGGACGTTTTTGTGGACGGGCGATGCCGCAGGCCGGGAGGCCCGCCGCTCATCCGGCTCAAGGGCGACGCGCGCGCGGACCTGGGCTCGCGGCGCTATCGCGCCTCGCTCGACGTCCCCCTGCTTGACGCATCCTTCATGGACGCCCTCTCGCCGGGAGGGGAGAATTATCGCCTGCGAAGCGGGACTCTCGCGGGAAGCGCGAAGCTCGCCTACGCCGCCGGGGAGCCGCTCGCCTGGGAGGCTGACTTGCGGGGGCGCGCCATCCGGGCGGATTTTCGGGCGAACCCTGGGGGGAAATGGCGCGCGTTGCGCCTGCCCGCGCTGAAGCTCAAGGCGAAGGGCCGATACGCTCCGACCGGGGGCTCCGCTCACGTGGAGTCCCTGCTTTTCGAGACGCCTCTTGCGAACGTCAGGCTCACGAAGCCCTCCTTCTGGAGCGTCGCGGGGAAGGACGAGATTCACGTAGAGGCGCGCGTCAAGGACATGGCCGGGGTCGGCGGCTGGGTTTCCGCGATAGCCGGCTTTTCCCTTCCCTGGCTGAAAAAGGGCGCGGCGGCGGAGGTGACGATATCGGCCGCGCGGGATCGCCGGAAGACCGCCGGCGCCGTTCGCGCGGAGGCGGCGGCGCGCTTCGACCCCGTGGGACTGGCCGCGTTTCTTCCGTTCTTCTCTCTCGACAATCGCGTCACGGACGTAAGGGGGAGCGCGGGCGGGAAGGCGCGCGTGGTTTTCGTCTCCGGCGAGACCGAGCGGTGGGACGTGGATTTGCAGGCGCGGAGCGCGTCCGCCCGCGTCCGCATGAACGAGCGAAAGCCCTGGCGGGATCTGCGGTTCGAGGCGCTGGCGCTGCGCTCGAAGGGAAGCTTCGACGAGCGGGACGGCTCCGCGCGAATCGACGCCCTGGAAATCGAGCTGCCCTTCGCGGCGGCGAGGCTCGACAAGCCCGCCAGGTGGAACGTCTCGGGGCGGGATGAAGCCGCCCTGTCGATCGACGTGGGCGATCTCGCGTCCGTGGCCGATTTGCTGGCGCGGCTCGGGCTGGCGTCGCTCGAGGGCTTTCCCGACGGGACGAGGGCGCGCCTCACGGCCGCCTTGTCCCGGAACCGGAAAGAGACATCGGGCTTCCGGGCGGAGGCGGACGCGCGCTTCGCCGCCCTGCCGATTGCGCCCTTCGTGCGCCTGACGCCGCTGCCCGCTTCGGTGAAAAAGCCCGCGGGCCGGGTGAGCGGCGCGCTGCGCGTTTCCCTGAGCCCCGCCGGCGCCGTTCGCTGGGACGCCGACCTCGCCGGAAAAAAAATCGGCGCGATCGCCGGGAAAGCCCCGGACGGGAAGCCCCGCGCCGTCTCCCTCGATTCGGCCGTCCTCCGGACGACGGGCGTCCGGCTCCCCGCGGACGGCTCCTTCAGGGTCGGGAGGTTCGAGCTGGAGCTCCCCTTCGCCAGGGCGCGCCTCAATCGCGCGGCGACCTGGGGCGGGAAGGCCGGAGATGCGTTTTCGCTGACGCTCGACGTCACGGATTCGGGCGCCGCCGGCCGCTGGCTGGAGAGGCTCGCGGCGTTTCCCGTTCCCTTGGCGCCCGGCGGCGAGAAGATGAAAATCCTGCTCTCCGGGGAGAGAAGCGGAAAGAACGGACGCGGCTTCTCCTACGAGGCGTCCGCCTCGTTCGACGCCTTGCGCGTGGCCCCCCTGCTCGAACTCGCGCGCCTCTCTCCCGCGCCTTACCGCCTGGCGGGGGAGGTCGCCGGAAAGGCCGCGCTCGCCTATGCGCCGGGCCGGAGAATCGCGTGGGACCTCGACCTCGAAAGCGGCGATCTGCGCGCGGGCGCTCTCGCGTCCCCGGCGCGAAAGCGGCGCGGGGCGGGGGCGGGGAAAGTGAGCCTCAAAACCGCCGGCTCCTATGATTTGCGGAGCCGGTCCGCCAGACTGCGGAGTTTCGACCTCTCCGCCCCCTTCGGCCGGGTGCGGATGCCGAAGCCCGCGCGCTGGAACGTGGAGGGGAGGGACGCGGCCCGGCTTCGGTGGAGGGTATCGAGCCTCGGTGAGGCGGCGCGGCTGGCCGGCGCCGTTTTCGGGGAGCCTTTTTCGAAATTGTCGGCGGCGGGCGGCGCCGACGGCTGGTTCGCCTTCTGGAGAAACAGAAAGAAGATGAAGGCACCGGCCGTCGGCTTCTCGGCCGCCGTGAAACTGCGCTCGCTCGCCCATGCCGACTATCCCAACCTGCGGCTGGCGGGCGAGGCTTCCGGGCGGATGAGCGGCGGCGTCCTCAAAATCCGCGCGCCGGAGCTGCGGCTGAGCGACGCGGGCAGGCCGGGCGCGCCGCCCGACGTCGTTCTGCGGGGGCTGAGCGCGTCCCTGGGCCGGGCGCCTCTCATGCGGGGGGAGCTGCGCGCGGCGGGCGTTCAGGCGAAGTCCCTCGAAGTCCGCTATCTGCATGACGCGGAGCGAAGGAGCAATTTCGCGTCCCTGTTCCGGCGGCGGAAGGAGAAGCGCTCCTCCGGAACGGGAGGCGGGGAGACGGGAAAAGCGGCGCCGGGCGTGAGGCGCGCGGCGGCTCCTCCGCCTTCAGGGGCAGGGGCGGCGCGCGTCAGGCGGGCGTCTGGAAGGGCGGAGCGGGAGGCGGGCGGGCCGCCGCTTCCCGTCATCAATGTCAAGAAGTTTGAAATTCAGAAGTTGGCGCTTCATTTCGAGGACAGGCTCGAGAAGGACAAGCCGCCGATTGTCTGGGAGATTCCCGACGCCAGGGTGGTGGTGACGAACTTCGACACGCGCATGGCGCCGAACCTGCGCGAAACGCGCCTGGCGCTCAAGACGCTCGGCGGGGAGACTCCTTCGGTTTCTGCGAAAGCCTCGCTCAATCCCGCCCGGATGCCGCCGGACGTGGAGGGGACTTTCAGCCTCTCGGGGTTCGACCTTCGAGAAATATCCTCCTACGCCCGCGGCGTCGAGGGCGACAGCGTGGGCGCGGCGCTGATGCGCGGAACCAGAATAACGAGGGGGAGGCTCGATTTCCGCACCGCCTATTCGCTCAGGGACGGGCAGCTGGACCTGAAGGGGCGCGCCAAAATTGTCGGACTGCGCCTGAAGCCGGACGGCGAGAATCCGCTGAGCGGCATCGCGATGAAAATCATCGAGAGGACGGCGCTGCGTCCGCTCAAGAAGAAGGGCGACGCGCTTTCGCTCGACGTCAGCGTGTCGGGCCGGGTGGACGATCCCGACTTCCACCTGCTGGACGCCGTCGTGGAGCCGGTGTTCGCCAATCTTTTCGAGCAGGTGGCGAGTCTGGGCTCCGACGTGACGAGCGCCCTGGACGAGATTCTCGGCATGGCGATCGAGGGCGTGCGGAAGGTGCTGCCCGGGGCGCAGCGCGGCGAGGACGCCGGGAAGGAGGCCGCTCCCCGGAGAGGGCCGTTCGGAACGATAGGGAAGGGAATCGGGGACGTTCTCGAGGGCCTTTTCGGGGACGGGAAGAAACCGGGCGAAAAATCCGAGTGAGGGGGGCGGCCCTTGCCGCGCGGCGTTCTGGTGGTGAGTCCCTGGCATCGGCGATACGCGGAGGAGCTGAAGCGGCAGGCGCCGGGAGTTCGCGCCGCCGGCTGCGCCGGCGCGGAGGACGCGCCCGCCGATCTGTCGCCCTTCGACGCCGCCCTCGCCTGGAAGATGGACAACGCGCTTCTCGAACGCTGGCCCGCGCTGGAGTGGATGCAGCTGGTCTCCGCGGGCGCGGACCACATTCTCTCCCTGCCCGCCCTGCGCCCCGGGGTCGCCGTCACCTCCGCGCGGGGCGTTCACGCGAGCCCATCGCCGACTATGCGATGATGATGCTCTCCGCCCTCTCCATGGGCCTGAAAAGCATGATGGCGAACCAGGCGGAGCGCAGATGGAAGCCCTGGGGCTGGCGGGACCTGGAGGGCCGCGCGCTTTGCCAGGTCGGCATGGGCGCCATCGGGCGCGAAATCGCCCGCCGCGCCGGATGCGCCGGGATGCGCGTGCTGGGCGTGAGCCGCTCGGGCGCGTCGGGGGCGGACGAGGCGGATTCCCTCTTCCCGGCGGATGAAATCGAGGAGGCGCTCGGGCGCGCCGACTGCGTCGTCCTCGCTGTCCCCCATACCCCCGAAACGAAGGCCCTGATGAACGCGGAGAGGCTGGCCGCCATGAAGCCCGGCGCGCATCTCGTCAACGTGGCGCGGGGCGAGACGCTCGACGAGGACGCCCTGGTTCGCGCGCTCGATAGCGGCCATCTGGCCGGCGCCGCGCTGGACGTTTTCCCGGAAGAACCCCTGCCCGCCGACAGCCCGCTATGGGGGGTGAAAAACCTCATCATCACCCCCCACGTTTCGGGCCTCGCGCGCGACTATATTCCGCGCGTCTGCCGCGTATTCGTCGAAAACCATGAGAATCGCGCGCGCGGGCGACCCCTGAAAAACCTCATCGACAGGGAGCGCGGCTATTAACCTCCGCGCGCCGTTCCATTAACGTCAAATTTTTCTTGCGCTTCCCGATTGAATCTGATATTGTTTCTAGGTTTTCCTCTGCCCGGGGACGCAGCGTTCCGCCAACGCCCGAAAGCTTCGGCGGGACAAGTGGGGTTTCGCGTATGCCTGTTCGTCGCTCGGGCGCCAAGCCCAAACCCGCGTCAAGCTCGCTTTCCGAGAGAACCGGCGAAATCGTCGGCCTGTGCCTGATCGGCTTCGCAGTCTTTCTGGCGATGTCGCTGTGGACTTTCCACGCCGGCGATCCCTCCTGGGGTTCGCGCGTCAACGCGGAATGGTCGGTTCGCAATTACGGGGGGGTCGTGGGCGCGCACGCCGCGGGCGTCATGGTGCAGACGCTGGGCGCCTTCTCCGCGCTCATGCCCGTGGGCCTGATTCTCTGGGGGGTGGCGGCGTTCGCCGGTCTGCGCTCCTGGCGGCCGGGCTGGCGCGGGCTGGTCGGCCTGCTTTGGCTCCTGAGCGCGTCGGGCCTGCTTTACAAGGCGTTCGCCGTCGATCCTCTCTTCGGGGCGCCGACGCTGGCGGGCGGCATGGTCGGCTACCTCGTCGTGAAGGCGCTGGAAGCCTATCTGGGAGGGGCGGGAAGCGGGCTTTCGCTCGTCTTCGTCTTTCTCGCCGCCCTCGTCGGGGCGACGGGCTTCTCGCTCAGAAAACTGGCCGCCGCGTTCGCGGGCGCGCAGGCGTGGTTTCTCTCGCGCTTTTTCGCAAGGATGAAAAAAGCCGCGCGGAAAGCGTCCCGGGGCGCCGCGTCCCGCGCCAAAAGGCTGGGCGCGGCGGCCATGGCCCTGCGCCTCTCTTTGCGCCGGCGCGCGCCCGCCGATGAATACGAAGCCGAATACGTAGAGGCCGTATGCGCCGGGGAGAATGAGGCCGGATATGTCGAGGAGTATGAGGGAGAAGAGGCCGGATATGGCGATGCGCGTGAAGCGCGGGATGAGGACGCCGGATATGCCGATGGTGAACTGATCGGCGCGGCGCCGGAGCCTTCGGGCGCTTCGCGGGAACGGGAGGTTGTCGAACCGGCCGCCGCGCCGGATGACTCGCTCCCGCCGCGTCGAAAGAACGGGCGGGACGGCCGGCGCGCCGCCGGGTTTTCGGAGGAGGGCGGCCCCTCGCTGTTCGGCGGCGGGAAATTCCCCGAGACGGAGGCGTTCGCGCCCTCCGCGCGGGCGATGGAGGAGGAGCCGGCGCGCCCCGAAGCCGCCCCGGACGCGCTTTGCGGACCGGCGACCGACTCCGGCGGAGAGGCGCGCGGAGGGCGGGAGAAGGCGCCGCCCCGGGAGGATGAGCCGCTCCGGCCTTCCGCCGACGAAGAAGAGGGGGCCGGCCCGTCCCTGCTGGACGCGACGACCGGCGAGGCGCGGGGAGCGGACGCCGGCGATGCGGCGGGCGGCGGCGCGGAGGCCTGGGGAGAGCCGATCTCTCAGGATCCGCGAGATATGGAATATCCGGAACATCCGCGAAGCGCGCCGGAGGAGCAGCAGCAGCCGCATCCCTATGGCGACGCTTCTCTGGAGGCGATGGAAGAGATCGAAGAACGCGAAGAAGACGCTCTCTCGCGCGAGGCGCCGGCCGCGCCGCTCGCCGAACTGATTTCCGACGACGCCGGGAGGCGCCCCGCCGATTCGCCTCCGGCGAACGCGGAGGATTCCCCGGAGGATGATGACCCGGTGGAGGCTCTGCTGGAGTCCATCTCCGGCGGAGCGTCGGGGGACGCCCTCCCGGAAAACGGGGCATTGAAGGCCGGAGCGTCGGAGAACGGAGCGTCCGCGAAAGGTGCCCCGGAAAGCGCGGCATCGGGAAATGGCGCCCCGGGAAGCGGCGCGTCAGGGAACGGCGAGGCCCCGGCCGGGGACGTGAAGGTTCGGAGCGCGGGAGCGGACGGGGAGGCGGAGGTCGTCCGCATCCAGGAGGACTCTCTGGTTCGCTCCGGGGCGGGGACGGAGACCCGCGCGGTCGGAAGGCGTCCCCCCGAGCCGAGGCGGGAATACAGGCTTCCTTCGCTGGAGATTTTCGCGGACCCGCCCGCCGGCGGGCTGATAGTGGACGAGGCGGCCATCCGCGAGAAGTCGCTGCTTCTGGAGCAGACCCTGGGCGAGTTCGGCGTCAGCGGAAAAGTGACGGAGGTGAAGACGGGCCCGGTCATCACCATCTTCGAGTATGACCCCGCCCCGGGCATCAAGGTTTCCAAAATCACCGGCCTCGCCGACGACCTCGCCCGCGCACTCTCCGCGCTCAGCGTGCGCATCGTCGCCCCGATACCCGGAAAGTCGGTCGTGGGCATCGAGGTTCCCAACCTCAAGCGCGGCGCGGTGTTCGCCAAGGAGGTGTTCTCCTCGAGAGAGTTCCTCCAGGCGGAGAGCAAGCTCACCATGGGCCTGGGCAAGGACATTCTCGGAAGAACGGCGTTCACCGACCTGGCGACGATTCCCCATCTTCTCATCGCGGGCACGACCGGCTCGGGGAAGAGCGTCGCCCTGAACATGATGATCTGCAGCCTTCTGGCGAGGCGCACGCCGCGCGAGGTGCGCTTCTTGATGATCGACCCCAAGATGCTGGAGCTCTCCATCTACGAGGGCATCCCCCACCAGCTCGTGCCCGTGGTGACCGACCCGAAGAAGGCCGCGGCGGGACTGCGGGGCGTCCTGGCGGAGATGGAGCGCCGCTACCGGCTCATGAGCGAGGCGGGGGTGCGGAACATCCAGGGCTACAACGAGTCCGTGGCGCGGCAGCTGGGCGAGCGGGAATCGGAGCGGAGGCTGAAGGAGCCTCCCTCCGGGGAGAGCGAGGCGCTGGACTTCCTGCCCTACGTCGTCGTGGTGATAGACGAGCTGGCGGACTTGATGATGGTCGCCCCGCGCGAGGTGGAGGAGTCGATGACGCGCCTGGCGCAGATGGCGCGCGCCTCGGGGATCCACCTGCTGGTGGCGACCCAGCGTCCCTCGGTGGACGTTCTCACCGGCCTCATCAAGGCGAATTTTCCCTCCCGCATGGCCCTGCGCGTGGCCACCAGGACGGACTCGCGGACGATTCTGGACGCGAACGGCGCGGAGCGGCTTCTGGGCAAGGGGGACATGCTCTTCGTGCCGCCCGGCTCGAGCGTTCCCGTCCGCATTCACGGCGCCTACGTTTCGGACGAAGAAATCTCGCAGCTGGTGGCGCACTGGAAGGGCCAGGGCTCGGCGGTGTTCCACGAGGACTGGTTCGTGGAGGAGGAGAGCGCGTCCGCGGGCGAGGAGGGCGAGGAGGAGGAGCACGACGAGCGCTACGACGACGCCATCGCCCTGGTCGCCAGAACGCGCGAGGCGTCCATCTCCCTCATCCAGCGACATTTGCGGATTGGATACAACAGGGCGGCGCGCATGATCGAGCGCATGGAGCAGGAGGGAATCATCGGCCCGGCGGACGGCGTGAAGCGCAGGCAGGTGCTGGTGAGCGAGATTCCGGGAGAGGAGCCGGTGGAGGCTTCCTGAGCCGCCTTGGGCGCGCTTGTCGTCCTTCGCGCGCCGGCTTCGTCCTTCAGCGCGGGACGCGGGAGCGTCCATCTCCAACCATCCTGACGGAGAGTCGGGGCGGCGGTTGACGACCGCCGGCCGATGGGGAATGATGCGTCTGCGGGTCGGGAAGCATCGCCCACGCGCCCCCGGCTCCATCACCCCGGCCTCCCGGGTGCCCTTTCGCGGTTCGCGCGGGTTCCCGGGGCTTCGATCAGGCTTGCTCCCGGAGGAGAGGAAATGGCTGAAGGCGTTCTCGAGTTCACGGACCAGAATTTTCAGGCGGACGTCATCGACTCCGCTGCGCCCGTTCTGGTCGATTTCTGGGCGGAGTGGTGCGCCCCCTGCAAGATGATCGCCCCCGCGGTGGAGGCGCTCGCCAGCGAATACGAGGGCAGGGTGCGCATCGGCAAGCTGAACATCGACGATAACCCCTCGACTCCCTCGAAATTCGGGATACGCGGCATCCCGACCCTCATGCTGTTCAAGGGGGGCGAGGTCGCCGAGCAGATCGTGGGCGTGAAGCCCAAGGCGGACTTGAAGGCCGCCATCGATCGCGCCCTCTAGCCTGGCGCCGCGCTCCTTGGCTCTCTGACGACTCAGGGAAGTCCCGCCTCTTGTCCTGGCTGCGCGAAGCGGCGCTTGACGCATCCGGCCACCGAATCGCCTTCTGCGAGGCCGGCCCCCCGGACGCGCCCGGCGCGCTCGTCTGCGTTCACGGGGCGGGAGGGAGCAGGGAGGGCTGGATTCGCCTGATGCGCGATCTGGCCGGGCGGGGCGTCGCGAGCCTGGCGCTCGAACTGCCCGGCCACGGAAAATCCAGCCCCGCGCGGATAGCGGATATTGGGGAATACGCCGGAATCGTCCTGCGGTTTCTGGAAGCGCGGAAGCTTGAGGCCGCCTGTCTGGCCGGCCATTCCATGGGCGGGGCGGTGGCGTTGCGGTGCGCCCTGTCGCGGCCCGGACTGCCGGGCGGCCTCGTTCTCATCGGAACCGGCGGGAGGCTCCGCGTGAAGCGGTCGATTCTGGAGGGCGCCGAGAGCCGCTTCGAGGAGACGGTGGAGGAAATCATCGCCTCCGCCTTCTCCCCGACGGCGGCGGAGGCGCTCCTGAGCGAGGGCGCGCGCGGCCTGCGCTCCTGCCGCCCGGAGACGCTGCGCGGCGACTTTCTCGCGTGCGACGCGTTCGACGTTCTCTCCGAACTCGAATCCATCGCCGCGCCCGCCCTGGTCGTCTGCGGGGAGGACGATCTTCTGACGCCGCCCAAATACGCGCGGTTCCTCGCCGACGGGATGCCGGACGCCAGGCTCGCCCTCATCCCGCGGGCCGGCCACATGGCGATGCTCGAGCGGCCGGAGGCGGTCGGCTCCGAGATCGCGCGGTTTCTGGATGACCTGCGGGCGTCTCCCGACTCCGGGGGATGAGCCGAGGCGATGAATCCCGCGCTTGGAACCATGAGAACGCCCCTCTATTTCATCCTGTTCGCGGGAGTCGCCGCCCTCGGGTTCTCCGCCGTCCTCATCCGCATGGCGGACGCGGAGCCTCTGGCGATAGCGGCGTATCGCATGGGCGGCGGCGCCCTGCTGCTGCTGCCGTTCACGGGCGCGGGCGTCCGCGCCGCGTGGAGGGCCTGCTCCCGCCGGGAAAGGGCCGTCTGGGCGGGCTCGGGCGCGTTTCTGGCGCTGCACTTCGCTCTGTGGATAGAGTCTCTCTCCCACACCTCGGTGGCGAGCTCCGTCACGCTGGCGACGACGAACCCTGTTTTCGCGGGCGTCGGCGGCGTCCTCCTTCTGGGGGAGAGGGAGCGGGCGAATTTCTGGCTGGGCGTTCTGCTGGCCGTCATGGGCGGCGCCGCGCTGGCCTTCTCCGACTTCGCGGGCCGGGCGTCCACCTTCCGGGGAAACTCTCTCGCGCTCGCCTCGGCCGTCATGGCCTCGGCCTACATGCTGTGCGGCCGCAGGTTGCGGGTGAGAATTCCCGTGATGACCTACGTCACGGCCTGCTACGGGCTGAGCGGCGTCCTGCTTTTCGGCGCGGCGCTCGCCTTCGGGCATCCTCTCGGCGGATACGCCCCGGACACCTGGCTGCTCCTGCTCGCCATGATCCTGGGCCCGACGCTGATCGGCCACACCTCCATCAACTACGCGCTGGGGCATCTGCATCCGGGCAAGGTGGCGCTCGCCGTCGTGGGAGAGCCGCTGGTGGCCACGGGCCTGGCGTGGTGGACGCTCGGCGAAGCGCCCACGCCGGCCCGGCTTCTCGCCTGCGCGATCATCCTGACGGGCATCGTCGTGGGCGGAAGGACGGCGCGCTAGCGCTTTCCCGCGTCTCCCGCGCGGATTCCGCCGCCGCGCCATGGGCTTTGCGGACAGGAGGAGCGAATATGAGGAAAGCCGCGCGCGCCCTGCTCATCCCGCTCCTTGCCGCCTTCGCGCTTTCCGGCTGCGAGGGCCTGCGGGAGACGAAAACCCACTACGTCTCCCGCGCGGGCGGGTTCCGCGTCGGGAAGCTCCCCCCGGAGCGCTGGCGAAGGACGCCCGACGCCGCCGATGTTCTCGCGCTGAACGATCCCTCGACTTCCGTTCTCTACTTCAGCAATCCCTACACGGGGGGCGTGATAGCCCTCCAGGTTCTCCACCGCCACTATTCGGAAAAAGCCGCGTTCATGGACGAGATGCGCTACATCTACAGGCGGATGCTGAGCGCGCCGTTCGCGGACGTGCGCGCGGTGAGCGGCGGCGCCCACGCGCCCTTCGGGAAGGCGGTGAGGCTCTCGGAATCGCGCGGCGCGCTTCGCGGCGAGTTTCACCTGCGGGGGCGGATGGGCGGAAGGCCGACCGCCCGGGCGCGGGAGCGGGCGCGCGCGCGCCTGGACGAGGAGCTTCCCTTCGGCGGGGCGCGAACGAGGGAGGAGCTCGCCGAGGAGCGCAAATTTCGCCAGGCGTCCCTCGCTTCCCCGCATTCGGCGGATTACCGCGGCAAGGTCGTCGTGCTTCTGCGGAAGGGAAAGCTGTATGAGTTCTACTACGTCGAGCGCGCGCCGATGTTCGGCGCCGGCCTGCGCGCGTTCGACGCCTTCGTCGAGAGTTTCGAGTTCCTCCCCTCGTAGGGAGGCGAAGGGAGGCGGGCCGGCCGGAGGGGGAGAGCCTGTGGTTGTTCGCGCCGAAGGCCGCGCGGGGAGGCTGTAGAATGGAGGCGGCCGCGAGGCTTTGCGTCCTCTCGGACACGCACGGGCGCCTCCCCCGGGAAGCGGTCGGGTTCTGCGAGGGGGCGGACGCCATCCTCCACGCGGGCGACGCGGGCTCAGACGCCGTCCTGGCCGAGCTCGAAGGCGTCGCCCCCCTCGTCTGCGTCTCGGGGAACGTGGACGCCCCCGATCTCGCGCCGGCGCGGGCGCGAACCGGGGCGGCGGGCTGGCGCGTCCTGGTTCAGCACATCGTCTGGCGAAAAGGGGCGCCTTCCCCGGAGACGCGCGCGCTGCTCGAGGAGGCGGGGGCGGACCTGGTGGTCTTCGGCCATACCCACCAGCCGCTCTGCCAAAAGGTCGGGGAGACGGTTTTCTTCAACCCCGGCAGTTGCGGCCCCAGGCGCTTCGACCTGCCCCGCGCGGTCGGCGAGGCGGTTCTGGACGCCGCCGGGGGGTGGTTCCGCGTTCTCGACCTCGACCGGATGCGCGACGCGCCGCCTCTGGTCGAGGCGCGCTTCGGGCCTCCCGCCGCCTTCCGTTGAAAAGCGGCGCGATTTCGCGCGTTGCTTTCGGCCGGAAATCCGGCTACGCTTCCTAGGTTGCGAAGCTTTGAACCCCATGCGTCTGGAGGATTGCCGTTGAAAGTCAAACTCGCGAGGACGGCCGGTTTCTGCTGGGGCGTGGAAAGGGCGCTCGACATCGCCCTGGACACGGCCAGCGAGGCGCCCGGCGACGTGCTCACGCACGGCCCGCTGATTCACAATCCGCAGACGGTGGAGCTGCTCGAGGAGAAGAGCGTCTTCGCCTCCGATCCGCGGGAAACGCCGGACGGGACGAGCCTGGTGGTCATCCGCGCGCACGGCATCTCCCCCCGGGCGCGCGAGCGGCTGCGGGGCTCGGGCGCCGGCATCCGCGACGCCACCTGTCCCCTGGTCGCCAAGGTGCACGGCGTCATCCGCAAGCATTCGCGGCTGGGCGCCTTCACGGTGATCATCGGCGAGGAGGGCCACCCCGAAGTGGACGGACACAGGGGCTACGCGGAGGCCGGCAGCCACCTGGTGACGGGCATGGAGGACGTGGCCGGCCTTCCCGACCTGGGGGATCGCCCCGTCGTGGTGGTCGCGCAGACGACCATCAACATGCGCGAGTGGGGGGACGTGGAGGAGGCGATACTGGCGAGATACCCCCAGGCGCGGATGTTCAACACGATTTGCGACGCGACGGAGGTGCGCCAGGAGGAGGTGAAGAAGCTCGCGCCCGGGGTCGATTTGGTGGTCGTGGTGGGCGGGCGCAACAGCGGCAACACGAACCGCCTCGTCGAGGTGGCGAAGGAGGGGGGCGCGGAGTCGATTCTCATCGAGACCGAAGAGGAGATCGACGAGAAATTTCTCCAGAAATACAAGAACGTCGCCGTCACGGCGGGCGCCTCCACGCCGGACTGGATGATACGGCGCGTCGTGAACCGCATCGAGGCGATTCCCGATCCGAACCGGGGCGCCGCGGACAGGCTTTTCGACTTCCTCAAGCTGCTCACGCGGGCGAACGCGCTCGTTTTCCTCTCCGCGCTGCTGGGGAGCGTCGCCGCCTTGAGGCTGGGCGGCTTTCCCTTCTCGATGAAGATGGCGCTCACGGCGGGCCTGTATCTCTTCGCCCTGCACACGCTCAACCGCTGCATCACCTTCGAGGCGGACAGATACAACGAGCCGAACCGCTCCCGGTTCTACGAAAGCCGCAAGACCGCGATGCTGGGCCTGGGCGCCGCCGCCGCCCTCGCCTCCCTCGCGCTCGGCGCGAGCGTCTCCTGGGCGATCGGCGGCGTCATGCTCGTGGGGCTCGCCCTGGCCGTCCTGTTCAGCTTCAGCCTCGATCCGCGCGCCCACGCGCAGCGGACGGCGAGTTTCCCCGCCTCGAAAATCCTGCTGCTCACGATCGGGTGGACGTGCGCCCTGGCGCTTCTGCCCGCCATGGCGAACCCGGAGCTGACATCGGCGGGGGGGCTGGCCGCGTCCGCGCTCCTCGTTTTCGGCCTGACGTTCCTTCGCACCGGCCTGATGGAGCTGCGCGACATCCAGGGGGATCGGATCGTGGGCAAGCGAACGCTGCCGATCGTGCTGGGAAAGGAGCAGACCGAGGCGCTTCTGGGGGCGATTTGCGCCGCGCTGGCGGCGCTCCTGCTCAGCGCCTCCCTGAACGGGTGGGTGGAGCCGCTCTTCGGCGCGCTCATGCTCGTCCCCGCGGCATACGCGGGCGCGTGCCTCTGGCTGTATGTCCGAAAAATACTGGGACACGGCGGATTGACGGAGGCCGTGGTCGAGCAGACGCTCGTCATCGCGGGCGTTCTGGCGCTGCTGTCGATGTAGGGGCGCCCCTCCTTCGCCCATGAGAAAGGCCGCGCCCGAATGGCGCGGCCTTGTCCTTTTTGTCAGCGAGAGCGGCGGCGTTCGCCCGTCCGCGCTCCGGCTTTCGCCCGCTTTCGCGGAAAGCCTCCGCTAGGTGCCCCGCGCGGCGCGCTTCGAGGCCTTGAGCGGGTTCAGCTTCTTCTCCAGAGGCGCCTCGAAGTCCACCTTGATGTGCGTGGCGAGGGAGCACCTGCCGCGCTCCCAGCGATTTTCCGGGTTGGGGTATCTGGAGCAGTATTTCCCCTTCGGCGTCTCGAAGACGTGATCGCACGGCTTCTCGTCGTCGCCCGATAGGCATTCCTCCACGACGGGAAGGCAGGCGCTCCCGTTGTAGGAGCATTTGTTCCTGTCGCTCGCGCCCTTCACGGCGAAATGGCACTCGACGGGCGCTTCCAAAAGCGCGCACTCCATGGCGTCCCCCACTTGGCTGAAAAACGAACGGCGTCGAACCGGAGCCGGCGGCCGCGCCGCGGGCTCCGCGAGAAAGCGCGTGGAGTGTAGGGAAAACCCGCGCCCGGCGCAACCGCCGCCGCGATTCGGAAGGAGTCCGGAAAATTCCCGAGGCGCCCGATTTCTCAGGGTCGAAACATCGCGGAAACGCGGGGGGCGTATATGCGTCACGCCGGAGGCGGAGAGCCGCCGTCCGGGGAGCGCGCCGTTGATTGACGGCCGCCCGCCGCGTGTTATAGTCGGGGCGCAGCGAGCCTGCTGGAACTTTCACATGAAACTGGAGGGACGCTTACATGCGACTGGTCGTAGCCATCATCAAGCCTTTCAAGATGGATGAGGTGAAGGAGGCGCTCGGTGCCGTCGGCGTGTCCGGCATGACGGTGACGGAAGTCAAGGGGTTCGGGAGGCAGAAGGGGCATACGGAGCTGTATCGGGGCAGCGAATACGTCGTCGATTTCCTCCCGAAAATCAAGATCGAGATTATCTGCGAGGACTCCGGCGTGGAGACGATCATCGACGCCATCATGGGCTCCGCGCGAACGGAGAAGATCGGGGACGGCAAGATATACGTCCAGCCCGTCGAGGAAGCCGTCCGGATTCGCACCGGAGAGCGGGGAACGGAGGCGGTTTAGCCCGGCTCCCCCATGACGCCCTCTCTCGCTCAGCTCTCAAGACTCCGGGCCGACCTGAAGGAGGCGGCCTCCGCCGCCGGCGGGGGGGAGCGGAGCGTCTTTCTTCGCTCCCTCAAGGAGACCTACGCGCGCGCCGGCGAATTCGTCCGCGCCGCGCAGGAGGAGGGCGCGGGCGGATATGAGCTGTGCCGCGCGCGCGCGGACTTCATGGATGCGTTCATCGCCCTGGTCTTCGCCCACGCCCTGGCGGAGGCGAGAGCCGGGCCCGGAGGCGGGCGCCGGACGTTTCCCTGCGCCGTCGTCGCCATCGGGGGATACGGGAGAGGGGAGCTCTCCCCCGGCTCGGACGTCGACCTGCTGTTTCTCTTCTCGGGGCACGAGGCGGAGATCGGCGATCTGATACGCTCCATCCTCTATCTGATGTGGGACGCGGGCCTCTCCATCGGCCACAGCGCGCGGACGATCGCGAACTGCCTGAAGATCGCCAGGGAGGACTACCAGAGCGAAACCGCCATGCTGGAGAATCGCCTGCTGGCGGGCAGCGGGGAGGTTTTCGGGGAGTTCAACAGGAAATTCGACGCCTACATCCGGCGGGTGGCGAAAAGCTCGCACCTTCGCAACCGGCTCGATGAGCGCATGAGGCGCTACCGCTCGTGGGATCCGTCGGTCTACGTGCTCGAGCCGAACGTGAAGGAGAGCGCGGGGGGGCTGCGGGATTTTCACGCCGTCCGCTGGCTCGCCAGAACTTTCGGCATGAAGCGGCTCGACGAGATATGGCGGAAGGGCTGGATGCCGCGCGCGGAGTTCGAGAAGGCGGAGAGGGCGTATGACTTTCTCCTCCGCATCCGCGCGCAGCTGCACATACGGGCGAAGGCGAAGAACGACATGCTGGGCTTCCAGGCGCAGGCGGAGGCGGCGCCCGCGCTGGGCTACGAGGACGACGAGAGCGCGATGGCGAGCGAGCGCCTGATGCGCGGCTATTTTCTGCGCGCGAGGGACCTGCACATCTTCTGCCGCGATTTTTTCGAGACCCTCGAAGACCATCTGCGGAGCCGGCGGTGGATGAACAAGAACCCGAAGCTCCAGCCCCTGGAATACGGCCTCGTCCTCCAGGACTACCACACGCTGGCGCCGGACGAGCGGAACCCGCGCGAGGCGCTCGAGCACCCCGCCGGCCTCATGCGGATATTCGAGTGCCAGTACCGCTTCGGGTGCCGCCTCTCGCCGGGCGCGAGAAACTTCGTTCGCGAGCATCTGGATACGGTGGACGACGCCTTTCGCGCCTCGCCCGAGGCGCGCGACAGCTTTTTGCGGATACTGGGAGGCAAGGCGGGCGTCGCGGCGGTGATGCGCGAAATGCACGGCCTGGGCCTGCTGGGGCGCTACATCCCCGAGTTCGAGCCCTTGACGTGCTTCGTGCACTATGATCACTATCACCGCTACACGGCGGACGAGCATACGCTGCTGACGCTCGCGGCGCTCGACGAGCTGACCTACGCGAAGGAGCCCTCCCTCCAGAACGTGGCCCACATCCACAGGGAGATGGAGCGCACGGGCATCCTGCGCCTCGCCCTCCTGCTTCACGACATCGGGAAGGCGCGGGGCCCCAGGCACGCGCACAAGAGCGCCTCCGCGCTGCCCGGCGTCATCATGCGCATGGGGCTGCCCGCCGACCAGGGAAGCGTCATCGAGTTTCTGGTGGCCTCCCACATGGAGATGAGCATAACGGCCGAGCGGCGCGACATCGACGATCCCGTTCTCATCAGCAACTTCGCCGACAGGATGGGGACGATAGAGAGGCTCCGGATGCTTTATCTGCTCACCTACGCGGACGTCTCCGCCGTCGCCCCCGGCATGTGGACGGAATGGCGCGGCGCGCTGATTCACGAGCTCTACGCGCGCGCGCTCCGGGTGATGGAGACGGGGGAGGATTTGTACCGCAGGAAGCGCCGGGGCGACGTCGTGGAGCAGGTGAGCCTCGAGGCGAGGGCCGGGGGAGGCCGGACGGGGCGCGAGGCGATCGCCGCGCACGTGGCGTCCATGCCGGACAGATACCACGCCGGCACGCCGCCGCAGGACATCCTGCGCCACATCGAGCTCGGCGCGCGCCTGGAGGAGGGGGGCGCCGCCTGCGAGATCGACATCACCCACCGCAGAAGGCGGGGACACACGCTCCTCACCGTGGTGTGCAGGGATCAGATCGGCCTCTTCGCCCTCATCGCCGGCGCGGTGGCGGCGCACGACCTGAGCATCCTGGACGCGAAGGTCCACACGCGCGGGGACGGCCTGGCGATAGACACCCTCCAGGTGGCGGGCCCGGAGGGAGGCGCCGTCGCCAGCGAGAAGCTCTGGCGCAGCTTCCGCCGCTCGCTCGAGGGGCTTCTCTCGGGCGATCTCGAATTGTCTGAACTGCTCGGAGGGAGTAAAAGATACCTGCGCCTCAAGAAGCGGACGCCGTTCGCCCCGCCGGTGCTGGTCGAATTCGACCAGGGGGCGAGCGAGGACGCGACGGTGCTCGAGGTCGTCGCCCCGGACAGGCACGGCCTTCTGGCGCAGATCGCGCAGTTCTTCGCGGGCGAGGGAGTCTCCATCTCCCGCGCGAAGATAGCGACGGAGGGGCAGTGCGCGATAGACGCCTTCTACGTCACGGACGACGACGGGAGAAAAATCGAGGACGCGGCGAGGCTTCGGGAGCTGTGCGCCCATCTGAGCGGGATTCTGGAGGAGGGGCGCCCGGCGGGCGTCGCCGCGTCGTAGCGATCGAGAGGGGGCCCCTCGGGGCCGAACGAACCCAGGTTTTGCGTCGCAGTCTCGGACAAAACCGCAATTCCGCATGGAGGTGAGCAGAGATGGTCGAAAACGTAATGAAGATGGCTGAGGAAAACGGCGCCAAGATTGTGGACTTCCGCTTCTCGGACATGCCCGGGATGTGGCACCACTTCTCGGCGCCCATCAGGACGCTCGACGAGGACACCTTCGAGGAGGGCGTGGGCTTCGACGGGTCGAGCATCCGGGGGTTCCAGAGCATCGATCAGAGCGACATGCTCCTCATCCCCGACCCGAATACGGCGTTCATGGACCCGTTCATGAAGGCGCCCACCCTGGTGCTCATCTGCGACATCAAGGACCCGGTGACGCTCGAGCTCTACGAGCGCGACCCCCGCTACATCGCGCTCAAGGCGGAGCAGTACATGAAGTCCACCGGCATCGGCGACACGGCCTACTTCGGCCCCGAGGCCGAGTTCTTCGTGTTCGACGACGTGCGCTACTCGGGCTCGGAGAACCACGCCTTCTACGAGGTCGATTCCTCCGAGGCGGCCTGGAACATGGGCGCCGACGAGGGGCCGAACCTCGCCCACAAGAACCGCCTCAAGGAGGGCTACTTTCCCGTTCCGCCGAACGACACCCTCCAGGACATCCGCACGGAGATGATGCTCGAGATGATCGACTGCGGCGTGGACTGCGAGGTGCACCACCACGAGGTGGCCTCCGCCGGCCAGTGCGAGCTCGACATCCGCTTCGACACCCTGGTGGTCACGGCGGACAAGCTGATGAAGTACAAATACATCGTCAAGAACGTGGCGCGAAAGCACGGCAAGACGGCGACCTTCATGCCGAAGCCCGTGTTTCTCGACAACGGCACCGGGATGCACACCCACCAGAGCATCTGGAAGGGCGAGAAGAACATCATGTATCAGGCGGGAACCTACGGCGACCTCAGCCAGGACGCGCTCTTCTACATCGGCGGCCTGCTGAAGCACGCCCCGGCGCTGCTCGCCTTCACGAACCCCACCACGAACAGCTACCGCCGCCTGGTGCCGGGCTACGAGGCGCCCATCAACCTCATGTACAGCTGCCGCAACCGCAGCGCGTGCATCCGCATCCCGATGTATTCCTCGAGCGAGAAGGCCAAGCGGGTCGAGCTGCGCTGCCCCGACCCCTCCTGCAACCCCTACATGGCCTTCGCCGCGATGCTGATGGCCGGACTCGACGGCATCCAGAACAAGATCATGCCGCCCGAGCCCATCGACAAGAACCTCTACGACCTGGCCCCCGAGGAGAGGAGCGGCGTGGCGCAGACGCCCGGGAGCCTGCCCGAGGCCCTCGACGCCCTCGAGGCGGACAACGAGTTCCTGCTCAAGGGCGACGTGTTCACGCGCGACGTCGTTGACAACTGGATCGAATACAAGCGCGAGAACGAGGTGGACGCGATTCGCCTGCGTCCGCATCCGCACGAGTTCACCCTCTACTACGACATCTAGGGCGCGCGCCGGCTCCCCCGAAATACCCGGGAGCGGCCCGAACCGCAGAGCCATGAAACCCCCTCGGGCGACCACGGCCCGAGGGGGTTTCACCATCGGGGACGAACGCCCGCCGCCAATCCGGCAACGGTCCGCATGTGTTCGCGGAACGCCGCGCGCGCGAATCGGCCGTGGGCGGAGGCGGTTTCATCAAAAGGCCTCCGTTTTCGTCCCGAAAGCCCTTACAATGCGGCGCGGGAAGCGCTACACTGCATCCGAAAGGGGGAGCGCCGGATGATGACGACGTTTCAGGCCGCGAGCCTCGTTCTGGACGCTGTTGCCGTTGTCCTCATCGGGGCGGGCATAGCCGCCATGATCATCGGGACGATGCGGCGGGAGCGTGAAAGCGCGCGCGCGGCAACGGAATCGGAGCGCCGCCACGCGGAGGCGGCGGCGCGGCACGAAGAAGCGATGCTCGCTCTGCGGACGCTGATCGAGCGAACGGGCGGCGCGCGGGACGGCGAATGACGCGGCGGCGGGCGTGGCGCGCGGACGATTCGGCGGCCGCCCTTTGTAGGACGGCGCTTGTATGCGTCCGGCGCATGGCCGCATGATGGGAAGGAAAGCCCGGAAAACGATGGGGCGCGCGGCGTGAGCGGCGTTGCGCCGTATTCGGGAAGGGGAAATGCCGGATGATGACCACCTTTCAGACAGCGAGCCTCGTTCTGGACGCCGCCGCCGTCGCGCTGATCGGATTTGGAATTATCGCCATGATCCGCGGCACGGCGGCGCGGGAGCGGGATAACCAGCGCCGCCACGCGGAGGCGGCGGCGCGGCACGAAGAGGCGATGCTCGCGCTGCGGACGCTGATCGAGCGAACGGGCGGCGGATGACGCGGCGCGTCTCTCCCCCCGCTTCCCCTCCGGGGGGCTTGGTTCAGGCGGGGTATTTCTCCACGAGGCGGCGGGCGATGACGAGGCGCTGTATGTCGTTCGTCCCCTCGCCCACCTGGAGGAGTATGGCGTCGCGGTAATACCGCTCGACGGGCAGCTCCTTGATGTAGCCGTATCCCCCGTGAATGTGGACGGCGGCCTCCGAGGCGCGCTGGCAGGCGTCCGTGGCGAAGAGCTTGGCCATGCCGGCCTCGAGGTCGCACCGCTGCCCCGCGTCCTTCATGGCCGCCGCGCGCCAGGTGAGCTGCCGGGCGGCCTCGAGCGAGGTCGCCATGTCGGCGAGCTTGAGCTGGATCGCCTGATGCTCGGCGATGGGCCTGCCCATCGTCCTGCGCTGCTGGGCGTATCGGATGGAGTCCTCGAAGCAGGCGGCGTGCAGGCCCACCCCCCGGGCGGCCACCTGGATGCGCCCCAGCTCGAGCGCCGCCATGAGCTGGTGGAACCCCCGGTTCTCCTCCCCGATGAGGCGCGAGGCGGGAACCGCGCAGTCCTCGAAGGTCAGCTCTCCCGTGCGGACGCCCTTGTAGCCCATCTTGTCCAGATGGCGGCTGACGCCGAAGCCGGGCAGGTTCCTGTCCATCAGGAGGCAGCTGATGCCCCGCGTGGGCTTCTCGGCCTTGGGGTTCGTGCGCGCCATGACGGCGAAGTGGGTGGCGTTCTCGCTGTTGGTGATGAACATCTTGGAGCCGTTGACGACGAAGTCCTCCCCCTCGCGGCGGGCGGAGGTTCTGAGCGCCGCCACGTCGGAGCCGCCGTCCGCCTCGGTGATGCCGATGCCGAAGCGCATCCTGCCCTCGGCCACCTCGGGAAGCCACGCCCCGCGCTGCTCCTCGCTTCCGAACTCGCTGATCATCCACCCCACCATCGAGTGCGACCCGAGGACGCCGGTGAGGCTCATCCAGCCGCGCGCCAGCTCCTCGGTCAGCACCGCGAAGCTCACCGCGCCCATCTCGCCGCCGCCGTATTTCTCCGGCACCAGCGCGCCGAAATATCCCAGCTCCTTCATCCGCTCCACCAGGGGATGGGGATACTCGTCCCTGTGCTCGTAGCCGCTGGCGGCGGGGATGACCTCCCGATCCACGAACTGGCGGACGCCGCCCCGGAGCGCGGCCTGAAACTCGTTCAACTGCACGTCCATGTCGTTCGCTCCCGATGCCGCGCGGGGAGGGCTTCCGCGCTCCTCTCCGGTCGAATCGCCCTTCCTCAGCCGAACAGGGAAAGGCCGCCCATGCCCTCGGGAATGAGCAGCCGCTCCACGGTCTCGCCCTTTGCCAGATGCCGCTCCACAATCTCCTCCGCGTCCTCGGGCCGCACCCCGCCATACCAGACGTTGTCGGGCATGACGCAGACCACCGCCCCGTGCTCGCAGGCGTCCAGGCAGGTCGTCGCCAGAACGCGCGCGCGCCCCTTCAGCTCCTTCTCCTCCAGCAGCGACTTCATGCGCTCCCGAAGGGCGAGGGCGCCGCAGGCGGCGCAGCTTCCCTTGGGGTGATCCGCCGCTCGCTCGTTCGCGCACACCAGAGCGTATCGCTTGTCCCTGAACACCTCGCCCGCTCCCGGAGTTTGATGAAGGCGCCGCGTTCCGCGTCCCCGGCTCGCAGCCTGAGCGGCGCGCCGACGTTCGTCCATTCGCCCGTTTCGCCGAGAGGAAGGCTAGCACTTGCGGGGCGGCTCTTCAATCCGCGCCCCCTTTCGCCCGTTTGTGTTTTTTTCCGAAAAGGGCGTAAGATCGGCTCGACCGGAGCCATGAATTCTCCTTTCGCGGGAAGGCCGTCCATGTCCCCAAGCCCTTCCGAAAGCCGGCCCAGGCGCGCGCTCCTCTTCGCCACCTGTCTGGTGGAGCGGTTCTTTCCCGAGGTCGGCGAGGCGGCCGTTCACCTGCTCGAGAAGGCGGGCGTGGAGGTCGTCTATCCGGAAGGGCTCACCTGCTGCGGGCTTCCCCACTACAACAACGGCTTCCGCGCCGAGGCGCGGAAAACGCTCGCCGCCCAGCTGCCCCTGCTGGAGGGAAACGTCCCCATCGTCGTTCCCTCGGGCTCGTGCGGCTGGATGCTCAAATGCGTCCTGCCCACCCTGTTCCCCGACGATCCCTGGACGCGGGAGCGCGCCGCGCGCGTCGCCGGTCGGGTGGTCGAACTCTCGCAGTTTCTGCGCGGAATCGGGATGGAGGACTTCGGCGCGCCGCTTCCGGGGAAGACGGCCTATCACGACTCCTGCCACCTTCTGCGCGGGCTGGGGGAGGAGCGCGCCCCGCGCGAATGCCTCGACCTGGCGGCGGAGAGGCGCGAGGAGCTGCCCGGCTGCGATCGCTGCTGCGGGTTCGGCGGCGCGTTTTCCGTCAAGTTTCCCGAAGTCTCCTGCGCCATGCTGGAGGAGAAGCTCCGCTCCGCCGAGGGCATCGGCGCCGACTGGCTCGTGGCGGCCGACGCGGGCTGCATGCTCCAGCTGGCGGGCGGACTCTCGCGGCGAAACTCCCGGGTCAAACTCCTCCACCTGGCCCAGGCGCTCGCCGGGCCGGAGGCGCCGGGCTGGCCGGAGGAGGGCGGCCCATGAGCGGGGGCTTCAACGAGCGGGCGCGCGCCGCCCTGGCCGACGCGCCGCTTCAGGAGGCGCTTCAGGCGGCGACGGGCAGGTTCGCCGACCTGCGCGTCCGGGCGTTTCAATCGACCGCCGCCCCGCTCGCCCTGCGCGCGAAGGCGCGGGAGATTCGCCGAAGAACGTTCGAGGAGATCGACCGCCACCTGGAGACCCTGTTCAAGAGCCTCGAGCGGCTGGGCGTGCGCGTCCATCCGGCGGCGGACGCGGCCGCCGCGCGGCGCGTCGTCCTCGAAATCGCCCGCAAGAACGGGGTGAAGACCGTCGTCAAGAGCAAGTCCATGGCGACCGAGGAGATTCACCTGAACCAGGCGCTCGAGGCGGCCGGCATCACGCCCTGCGAGACGGATCTCGGGGAGTGGATTCTCCAGCTGGCGAACGAGACGCCGAGCCACCTCGTGGCGCCGGCCATCCACAAGACGCTCGGGCAGGTGCAGGACGTCTTCCGCGAGAAGGTGGACTCCGACCCGGGCCCGGACCCCGAGGCGCTCACGGCCATCGCCCGCGAGAAGCTGCGGGCGGAATTCCTGCGCGCGGGCATGGGAATCAGCGGCGTGAACTTCGCCGTGGCCGAAACGGGAACCCTCTGCCTCGTCACGAACGAGGGCAACGGCAGGCTCGTCACCACCCTGCCGAAGACGCACGTCGCCGTCATGGGCTTCGAGAAGGTGGTGCCCACCCTGCGCGAGACGCTCACCCTGCTCTCGGTTCTGCCCCGAAGCGCCACGGGCCAGAAGCTTTCGAGCTACTTCACCATGCTCACCGGCCCCAGGAGGGAGGGGGAGGCGGACGGCCCCGACGAGGCGCATCTCGTCCTGCTGGACGGCGGGCGCTCCCGCCACCTGGGGACGCCGTTTCAGGAGGCGTTTCACTGCATTCGCTGCGGGGCGTGCCAGAACGCCTGCCCCGTGTTCCAGACGGTGGGCGGACACGCCTACGACTCGGTGTACGGCGGGCCCATCGGCTCCATTTTGAGTCCCATGCTGCGCGGCCTCGACGCCTCGGGCGAGCTTCCGGCGGCTTCGAGCCTGTGCGGCGCCTGCATGGACGCCTGCCCCGTGTTCGTCGATATCCCCCGGATGCTGCTGGAGATGCGCGAGGCGCGAACCGCCAAAAAGAGCAACTCGACGCTGGAGAGGCTCGCCTTCCGGCTGATCGGGGCGGCGATGCGCAGGCCCCTCCTCTGGGAGACGGGCGGCCGCGCGGCCGCCATGGTCTCGAACTTCCTGGGAGAGAAGGCGGCCGCGCGCCTTCCGGGCCCCGCCCGCGCCTGGACGCGGGGGCGCGATCTGCCCCGCATGGCGAAGAAGAGCTTTCGAGCGCGCTGGCGGGAGAGGAACCGGGGCGCCGCCGACGCGCAGCCCTCGGTTCCGGAGCCGAGACGCGCGGAGGCGCCGGACGCCGTGGTCGAAAAGGCGCATCACGCCCTGGAGCTGGGGCGCGGACTCTCGCACGGAAGCGCCGGGGCGCCCCCGGATCCCCTGCCGGAAATCGACGTGCCCGATCCCGCCGCCCGCTTCGCCCTGGAATTCGAGGCGGTGGCGAACCCCGTTCGCCGTCCGGCGTCGATGGAGGAGGCGCGCGAATGCGTCCTTGAGATAGCCGCCGAATGGAGGGAGCGGCCCCTCGCCGTGAGCGCCCGCCTTCCCGTCGACGCGGCGGCGTGGCTCTCGGAGGCGGGCTTCGAGCTTCGCTTCCCTTCGGAGGAGGGAGACGACCGCGCGGCCATCGCCGGCTGCGGCCTGGGAATCACGGGCTGCGACTGGGCGATCGCCGAGACGGGCAGCGTCGTCCTGCGGAGCGGGCCGGGCCGCCCGCGCCTCCACTCCCTGCTGCCGGAGGCGCATCTGGCGCTCATCCCGGAGAGAAGCATCCTGCCGCATATTTCCTCGCTCGCGCCCGAGCTCGAGGCCGCCCTCGCCGGGGAGCGCGCCGCCGCGCCCAGCTGCGTCAGCGTCATCACTGGCCCCAGCCGCTCGGCCGACATCGCGCTCACGCTCATCAAGGGGGTGCACGGCCCGCGCGAGGTCTTCGCCGTCCTCCTTCCCGACCGCCTCGCTGAGGGGGATGGCTGAGGCGCCCCGCTCCGCGCGGCCCGCCGCTCCGCCGCCTTGCCCGGGCGGTTCGGGGATGGCCCCCGCGGCCGTCCTTTCGTAGGGGCGGTTCGGGAACCGCCCGCTTTCGAGGGCGTTCGCATCGGAAAAGGGGGGCGAGAACGCTCCCCGAGGGGAGGGCGGCGTCGGGTCGCATTCACGCCTTCGCCCTCCGGGGCCGCGGGAGAATTTCCGGGGCGGAGGAGACCTCTTTCGGGCGTTCGGAGAGGTTCCGCGGGTGCCGCGAAAGCCGCGGATGAACGTCTGCGAATTTCGACAAAAACAGACAAATTCACGGCCTTATCCTGCAAATACGCAGCTGTTTTCCACCCTTTTCCACCCTTTTGACGCCCTCTTTTGTTCCCCGATTCGCCGCCTTCTCTCCCCCCGCGGGCGCATCTCTCCCCGTCAGGAATGTATCGTAGGCTTGGCCCGCTCCCACAGCCGCAAATGCGGGCAGATGCGGGCAGGTGCGCGCGAGGCTCGTTTTGGAGCGTTGAAAAGGCGCGATTTTTCGGCGAGAAGCCTCTTTGTCGGGACGATCCGCGCCCTTCCGGTGAGGCTTTCGCCCGGTTTTCAGGGGAAATTCCCCGTTCTCCGAGCCGGGGGAGGGGTGGTTTTCAGTCCGCGGAGGGCCAGGCCATGCCGTGGTCGCGGAGGATTTCGCGGAGTTTCGAGACGTTGATCAGCTCCATGGGCGCGCCTTCGGAATACTTCTGCACCTCTTCGGTGAAGTATCCCGTCGATATCAGGATGCCCTTGAGCGCCCGCTCGGCGCGCACGGTGTCGGAGAGTCCGATTACTCGTATCGAATTCACGAAGTCGCCCTCGGGCGCCAGGATGCCGTGGATGATGTAGTCGCCGCCGATGATGGGGGCGGGGTTGTGGGCGAGGATATCGATTTCCTCCTCGTTCACCCAGTGCGTCTCGACGACGCGCATGTTCATGCCCTCGAGCAGCTCGACGAGCATCCGCTCGAATTCCCGGGGCGGCATCCGGCGCAGGGAGTCGATTTCGGCGTCGTCCGCGTCTTTTCCCGCGTCCGCCTCGAGCGCGACGTTCGAGGTGGTTCGCTTGACGAACAGGATGGTGATGAAGCCCAGGATGAGCGCGAAGAATATGAGTTCCAGCATGTCGGCGCTCCCGGGCTTTTGGGGAAAGAAGCGTCCCGCCGCGGCGAAGCGGCCGGGATTCGGGGCGGCTGACGCGCGGACGCCGCGCCCGGACGGGCGAAAAGGAGGCTATCGAATCATCTCGTCATACACGTCGTCCTTCTTGCCTTTTTCGATGAGCTTGTCGTGCCGGAGTCCCTGCGAGATCGCCAGCCAGACGAAATACGCCACCAGGGGAATCATGAAGGCGATGGGGATGTTGTCGGGCTTCGTCAGAATGGCCAGAAAATTTTCCATGTCGAAAATCCCTTTCCTCGGCGACCGGGCGTTGAGGGAGACGCTTCTGATTCGGGGCATTCTGGCGGAAATCCCCTTCGGGGGCAAGGAGCCGGAAGCCCCGCTCCCGAAAAAAAGGCTCCTCGCCCGGGACGCGCCTTGACAACCGGCGCGCGGAATGGGTATATCCATGGGAATCACGCCGCCGGAACGGGCGAAGCCCGCCTTCCGGCGAATCGCCCCTACGAGAACGAGGCGGAGCGATGCCCCACTTCATCTTCGACGCCTGCATCGGGTGCTCGGTGTGCGAGCCCGTTTGTCCGACGAAGGCCATCACGGGCGAGCCGCGCGAGATCTACAAAATCGACCCCACCCTCTGCATCGACTGCGGCGTGTGCGGCAAGTATTGCCCGGCGTTCGCCATCCAGGACGACGAGGGCGAGGTGATACGCAACATCAAGCACAAGGAGATGCCCAAGGCGTTCGTCCTGGAGGAGAACTGCACGGGTTGCGTCTGGTGCGTGGACGTCTGCCCGTTCGACTGCATCCGCATGGCGCCCTCGTCCGTCGAGCGGGATCACAGCGCGGTGGCCGTCGTGGATCAATCCACCTGCGTCGGCTGCCGGCTCTGCGAGGAGATTTGCAACAAGGGGGCGATCATCGTGCCGAAGCACGAGGACGAGTCCGAATACATGACGCCGTTCATGCACGAATTCGTAACCTCCCCCCTTCGCGCCTATTGAGCGCGTCGAAGCCGGGCCGTTCCGACTCCCCCGTCCCGGGGGAGTTTTTTTCGTCCGCGCGAACTCCTTGACGCCGAAGGCGGGCTTGGGTAGCTTTCCGGGCCGTGGCCGGATGGAGGGGGCGGCCCCGCTCTTTCCGGGGACGAGCCGCCGCCGGAGCCGGTCGAAAGAGGAGGGAATCCGTTGCCTCCGGTCTTGACGCCGCGTCCGCCCGCCCGGATCATGGACATCATCGATCTGGTCGAGGCGTATTCGCCCGACTGCTCGGAGATGCTCACCAGGGCCTATATCTTCACGGCGAAAGTCCACAAGGGGCAGTCCCGCGTTTCCGGGGAGCCCTACATATCCCATCCCCTGGAGGTGGCCCGCATTCTGGCGGAACTGCGCCAGGACCCCGAGACGGTATGCGCCGGCCTGCTGCACGACACCGTGGAGGACACCTCGACGACGCTCGGGGAGATTGACGAACACTTCGGGGAGCATGTCGCCGAGCTCGTGGACGGCGTCACGAAGCTGGCGAAGATCGACAGCTCGAACACCCAGATCCGGCAGGCGGAAAGCTACCGCAAGATGCTGATCGCCATGTCGAGGGACATCCGGGTCATCATCATCAAACTCGCCGACAGGCTCCACAACGCGCTGACCCTTCATCATCTCCCGCAAAAAAGGCGGGAGCGCATCGCTAGGGAGACGGCGGAAATCTACGCCCCGCTTGCCAATCGCATCGGCCTCGGCTGGCTCAAGGGGGCGCTGGAGGACGTGGCGTTCAAGCATCTGCGCCCCAGGGAGTTCCTGGAGATTGACGAAATGCTCCGCGACGGCCTCGAGGACCGCGAAGCGTATATGGAGCGCGTCATCGCGGATCTGAACGAAAGCCTCGGGGAAGCGGGCGTCAGCGCGGAGGCGTCCGCCAGATTCAAGCTTCACTCCAGCATCTACGAGAAGATGCAGACGCAGAATCTCGACTTCCACCAGGTGTATGACATTTGCGGCGTGCGCGTCATCGTGGACGACGCGAAGGACTGCTACGCGGTGCTGGGGGTTCTGCATTCGCGCTGGACGCCCATCCCCGGACGCTTCAAGGACTACATCGCCCTGCCCAAGGCGAATCTGTATCAGTCTCTTCACACCACCGTCCTGGGGCCGGCGGGGCAGAGGGTCGAATTCCAGATTCGCACGCGGGAGATGCACCGCGTGGCGGATGAGGGCATCGCCGCGCACTGGAAATACAAGGGAGGCGAGGAGGTCAACGACGACATGGCCGACAAGTTCGAGTGGCTCAGGAGAATCGTGGAAAGCCTGAGCGAAGAGGCCGATCCGCGCAATCTGGTCGATTCCGTGAAGGTCAATCTGTTTCAGGACGAGGTGTTCGTCTTCACACCCCGGGGAGATGTGAAGAGCTTCCCGCGCGGGGCGACGCCTGTCGATTTCGCCTTCTCGATCCATACGGATTTGGGCAGCCGCTGCGTGGGCGCCAAGATCAACGGGAAAATCGCGCCCTTGAGCAGGCTCCTCGAAAACGGCGACATCGTCGAGATATTCACGAATCAGCACCGAAAGCCCAGCGTGGACTGGATGAAGTTCGTCGTCACCGCCAGGGCGAAGCAGAAGATCAGAAACTGGATCAGGCAGGAGCAGCGGGAGCGCTCCCTCACGCTCGGCGAGGAGCTGCTCGAGCATGAGCTGAGCCGGTGCGTGAGGATTTCCTCGCCATACATGAGCCCCCGCGCCCTGCGGGAGGCGGCGCGCTTCTTCGGGGTTCAGAGCGACAAGGACCTTCTGGCGGGGATTGGCTTCGGGCGCGTATCCGCGCGCCAGGTCGCCTACAAGCTGCTGCCCGAGGAGCTCGTGCGCGAGCGGGAGAGGAAGGACAGGTCCCGCCTCAGGCGTCTGGTGCACCGCGTGAGCCGCCACAGGAGCCGGCCGGGCATTCTCGTGAAGGATCAGGACGACGTGCTGGTTCGCTACGGAAAATGCTGCCAGCCGATTCCGGGCGATGAGATCGTCGGCTTCATCACGCGCGGACGCGGCGTGACGGTGCACAACGAGGACTGCCCCAACATCAAGGCGCTGATGGACGAGCAGGAGCGCCTCGTGGAGGTTTCCTGGGGCGAGGTCGGCAGGGAGATGCACCTGGTGACGCTCGTGGTGGAGGCGCGGGACAGGCCGGGCGTGCTGGCGAGCCTGAGCGCCGCCATCGCCGCGTGCGACGCGAACATCTCCCGCGTCTCGGCCGAGGCCTCCCACAAGAAGGCGGAGATTCGCCTGGACGTCCAGGTGCGCGATCTGGCCCACCTCAACGAGGTTCTCAAGAGGATTCACGAGGAGAAGTTCATCCTCTCCGTCAATCGAATCGCGCCCGAAGTCGCGCCCCGCAGGGGAGAGGTTCCGAAAATTCGCTCGGACTAGGCGCGCTTCGCCCGAATCGGCGGCGGAGAGGACGCCTCATGGCTCGCGGCGCATCCATGCCTGATTTGCTCGATCACCCCTGGGAAATCACCCCCGCCGAGGCGATGCGGGTTCAAGGCGCGCTTCGGAAGCGTCTGGCGCGCCATCCGCTGGCCGCCCGGCCCAAAACAATCGCGGGCGCGGACGTCTCCTGCCCATGGCGCGGCGAATCCGGCGTCGGCGGGATGGTCGTTTTCTCCTGGCCCGACATGCGAATCGTCGATGAATCGTTCCATGCCGGAGCGCTGCGCTTTCCCTACGTCCCCGGTCTGCTCTCCTTTCGGGAGGGCTTTTTGCTCGAAAAAGCCTTTCTGGGTCTGCGGGAGAAGCCGGATCTCGTCATTTTCGACGGTCAGGGAGCGGCGCACCCCCGGGGGTTCGGCATCGCCTCGCACCTGGGGCTGCGGCTGGGCCTGCCTTCCATAGGATGCGCCAAGAGCCGCCTGTTCGGCGACGCTCCCGAGGCGCCGGGCGAGGAGAAGGGGGATTGGCGGCGCCTCCGCTCCCCGGACGGGCGCGAGATAGGCGCGGTTCTCAGAACGAGGCGCGGCGTGAAGCCCGTGTATGTCTCTCCCGGCCACCGCATCGACATCGAGGATTCGGTTCGCTGGGTGCTGAAGACGACTTCCCGATACCGCCTGCCCGAGGTGATTCGCGCGGCGCACAGGCGCGTGAACGAAGAGCGAGTGAGGCGAAAAATCACATAGCGAAGAAAGAAGCCGCGCCCCGTCCCGGCGCTTCCGCGTCGAGCGGCCGCGCGGAGGCTACCCAGACGACGCGCCGCGCGGGGACGCCGCTTCGGGTTTTGCGGCCTGCGGCGCGCCGCCCTCCGCCCCGGGGGCGGGGACGAAGTTCTTCTCGATCATCAGGTAGTCCCGAATCGCGCGGATTTGGCGATACGCATCCCCTCCGAGCGTCTCCTCGTCGATGGGCTCGCCATGGCTCTCGATGCTTCCCTTGCCGATGGTCTTTCCGAGATCGACGGGGGAGGAGATGATCATCTTTTTCTCATCCATGCTCATCACCCGGACAAGGTGGGCGCTCCCGCCGATGCGCAGGGTGGCCAGCTGCTCCTCGGCCAGCTCGGCCTCTTTCGCGGTTTCCAGCTCGTAGGCGAAGCGGCCCTCCTCCTTCTCGCCCCGCGTCCCCTTGACGACTTCGGCCCGCGCCCCCGCGCCTTCAAAGAAATTCGGCATTCTGGTTCCCGGCTGAATCTTGCCCGGGTTCACAAGCCAGTCGAATATCCAGTCGGGACGCAGGCGGCTTTTGGTGAACAGGAGGTTCGGCGCGGTCGGGGGTTCCTGCCCCGCCGGGGGCGGCCACTCTCCATGACAGGAGAGGCATTCCGCCTTCGTGAACAGCTCCTTTCCGGCTTTCCGGCTTTCCGCGCTCACGTTCGCGGCGTCGAAATGGACGTAGGGGCGAAGTTTCGAGTCCAGCGCGGCGAAGTAGTCCACGAGCGCGGCGGCGTCCTCCTCGGGCATCTGGAAGCTGGGCATCCGCACCTTCAGCCAGGGCCTCAAGGTCACGACGTCGCGCAGGAAGCCGAAGAACCAGTCCGGCTGCACCTTCCTGCCCTCGCCGTTCAGCGGGGGCGGGCCTTTCGCCTTGTCCTGGTAGCGCCGGAGGAGGTCGCCGCCCCAGTTCTCGATCACGTGGCAGCCGCTGCAGTTGTATTTTTCGATCATCCGGCGGCCTTTTTCGATGCGCCTCGCGCGATCGTCCAGCCTGACGTGGACGCTGTGCGGCGCGCCGTGCGGCGTCATGGAGCGGAGCAGGGTGCGTATGGCGGTGACTTCCGCGTCGCTGAGCTCGAAATTCGGCATCAGGAGGGCTTCGCGCTCCGTCTGGTAGATTTGCGGGTTCTTGAGCTTGCCGAAGGTCCACGCCTCCCATGTGTGCGGCGTATCGACCACGTTCCCGAACGAAAGCTCGAACGGCTTCTTGGCGGCGAAGCGGGTGAGGTCCGGCCCGATTTTGGAGAGCGCCTCCGTGCCGGGAATGACGTGGCAGCCGAAGCAGCCTCGCGTCGCCACGAGCTTCCTGCCCCGCTCGAAGGAGGCCGCGTCGCCCAGCTTCCGGGGCTTCGGCCGCTTGGACGGCGGCGTGAGGCTGATGAGGTAGGCCGTCACCGCGCTCGCCTCCTCATCCGAGAGGCGCAGACTGGGCATCTTCGTGTCGGGCCAATACGCCTTGGGGTTTTTCAGCCACCGGCGCAGCCAGTCGGGCCGCACCTTCGCGCCGATGTTCTGAAGGGCCGGGGCGAAGTCCCGGTTGCGATAGACGATGGGCCTTCCGTTCACGCCCTCGAGGGGCGGGCCGGGGTTCAGGTCGCCTTCGCCCCGGACGTGGCAGCCCAGGCACCCGACGGACTCGAAGACGGCTTTTCCCTTTTCAATCCGCGCGGGGTCGTCCAGGTTCGGAGCCTCGCCCGGCTCCGCCTTCCGCTTGCCCTGCCGCCAGACGTAGGTGGCGATGTCGAACGCCTCCTGATCCGTCAGGCTGAAATAGGGCATTCGGGTGCGCGGGTTGTAGTCTTTCGGCTTCTTGATCCAGGAGACGAGCCAGGAGGGCGACACCTTTTCCTGAATTCTCGACAAGTCCGGCCCCGCCTTGCGCAGACCCTCTGTGCCCGGCAGGGTGTGGCAGCCGTTGCACCCCATCTCCCGCGCGAGGGAGATGCCGCGCGAGATTTGCGGCGCCCCGGGAATGTTGAACTGCTCCGCGTGGCAGCTTCTGCACTTGGTCTGGGTCTCGCTGCCGTACAGCATGGGGTCTTCCCAGAACTGCACGTGGCCGTGGGCCTTCTCCACGCTGGTGACGGCGGTTCCCTGTCCGCCGTGGCAGAGGGTGCAGCCGACCTTGTTGAATTCGTGCTTCGAGAGATAAAGGCGCCGGTCGGGGTGCGTGCGGAACGGCTGGGGCGCGTTTTCAAACCCCGCCCGGTTGATTCCCAGGTGGCAGGTCTGGCACCGCTCCACCTTCATCACCGGCTCGTTGAAGTTGTTGCGCTCGTATTCGCGCAGGACGATCTGGTTGATCTCGTAGGGCCGGCCGGCGATGCCCTGGAGTCGCCGCTCCTGGAAGGAAATCGCGCTCGCGGCTTTTCGCCGCGCCGCCTCGAGCGCTTCCAGTTCCTTCCTCCTGGCTTCAATCTTCGCCTTTATCGCGTCCCTGGCGGCTTCCGCCTTCTCCGCGATCGGCTGTATCTGGTCGAGCTGGGCCTTGGCTTCATCGACTTCTTTTTGCTCGGCCTCCTTGTCGTGTCCCTGGCGAATGGCTTCCTGGAGGTAGAAATAGGACTGGTCGAAAAGGGCTTTTCGGAAGCCCAGCTCCTGGACTTTCTCGAAGGCGTCGAGCTCGCTTTCGGCGAACGCCTCCCTGAGCGCCTTCAGCTCCTCGTCGCTGGCGAGCTTCTGCTTTTGGGCGGCGATTTTCCGGTCGAGTTCGGAGATTCGGGAGCCGCTCGACGCCCTGAGGCCGGCGAGCTCCTTCTCCACGAGCGCCTTCTCGTAGGCGTTGAACTCTTTTTGATACTGCTTCCAGGGCCTGCGCGTGAACGCCTCGTCCCACACCGTCCAGAACGTGACGGCGACCATGACGAGCCCGAGAATGAAGAAGGGAACGGGACTGGTTTTCTCCTCCGGAGGCTTGAAGTCTCTACCTTGCATTGTGAAAAAACGCTCCCCCCGGCGTTTTGAGCGAAAATCGCGGGCGCTTCCCGTCTGAAATCGGGCTGATTATAGGTATGGGCAAAAGGGGCGTCAACCGCAGGGCGGATAGTTTTGACTCAAGGCGCGCCGCCGGCCGGTCTATCCGCTCTGGCCGCGAATGATGCTGGCGAGCTGGCGGATGATGGCGACGGAGATGGCGGGATGATCGTGGATCAGCTGCAAAAGCGGCTCTTTCTCGATGCCCAGCAGGGAGGCGTCCTTGCTGGCGCGCGCGCCCGCGCTTCTGCCTTCTTCGCCGAACAGTGCGATTTCTCCGAACGAGGTGGGCGGGCCGAGCGTGGCCAGTATCCTCGGCTCCCCGCTCGTCCGGCTCTGCGTGATCTCGATTTCCCCGTCCACGATGACGTAGAGGTAGTCGCAGGGGTCTCCCTGCTCGAAAAGAATTTTTCCCGCCGGCGCCTGGATTTCCCGCGAAATGTTGCTCAGGATTTTGAGCTGCTCCGCGCTCATCGCCTCGAACATGTTGACGCCTTTGAGGAACAGGGCCTTTTCAATGGTCGAGAGCATGGCTTTCTCCTGTCGGGATGAGGTTTCTCCGGGCCTTCCGCGCCGGCCGAGCCCGCGGCGCGCCTGAATCCGCACCATTTCGCTTTCGTCATTCTTCGCGGCTCTCAAAGCCGCTTCAACGGCTTCTTCGTCCTGCAGGACGCCCGCCAGGGCGGCGACGGCGGCCTCGCGGATGAAGGGATCCTCATGCGAGGCGCGCGCCCCGAAGCGGGCGATCCACGCCGCCGCCGTCTCATGCGCCGCGCCCGCGAGGTATTTTCCCGCCGCGTCGATGGCGATGGCCTGAAGCCAGGCGTTGTCGGAATTCGCGTATGTCTCCAGCGCCTCGTCGATGGATGCGTCGGGTATTTCCCAGAGTTTTCTGCCCTCCGAGATTTTCTCCTCGGTCGATCTGCCCAGAAGCAGGGGCTCGAGAGCGAGGATGAGGATCCTCGCGCCGCCGGCGGAGGAGAAATCCGAGAGCGTCTCGATGGCGATCGCCCTTGATGAAGAAGAGCCGCCCCGGGCGATGGATTCCGCCACGGTGTCCACCGTCTTCTCGTCTCCAATCACCCCCAGAAGATCCAGCAGCACCAGCTGCCTCTCTTCCACGGCGTCGCCCAGCGCCTTTCGCAGCATCGTGAAGGGGGCGGCGTTTTCCTGGCGTTCGATGGCGCGGAGATGGCTGATGACGGCATACGTCTCCTTGAGGCGCTCCACGGCGAACGAGGAGAGCGCCTCGACGATTTCCGCCGCGCCCATCTCCCGCTCGTCGCTTTTGGCGCTTTTGAGCAGAAGCGGCGCGAGAAACGAAGCCACGCCGGAGCCTTCGAGGGAGAGAGTTCCTTTTCGCTTCATCTTCTTCAGGGAATCGACGGCCTGGCTTCGCACCAGCGCGTCGGCGTCCGAGAGGGCGCGCAGGGCGCGCTCGAAGTTCTCCCTCGTTCCCCTCTCGCCGAGCTGCCGCACGCCCCTGCGCCGAATCGCCGCGCTCCTGTCCGCCGTGGCCGCGCGGAGGACTTCCTCCATCTTCTCCTCGTCCACGCCCTGGTTCATGGCCAGGGCCGCGATGGCCTCCAGGGCGGCTCCGCGGACCCTTTCCTCCTCCTGATGGAGATAGGGAATCAGCCGTCTGATGAACCGCGGGTTCCGGAGTTCTCCGATGCACCGCAGAGCGCAGACCCTGGCCGCCTCGTCTTCCTCGCTGAGCATCCGGTGCAGCGTTTGCAGGCCGTTGGCGAGCCAGAAGAGGTCGTCCGATCGCACGAGCAGCCGAATGGCGCGCGCCCTCGCTTCCGGGGAGCGGCTCTCCAGGCATTGGTGAACCAGGTCCGCCATCTCCTCGGTCAGCCCGACGGCTTCGGCCGCGTCCATGGCGGCGCATTGAACGGCCGGGTCTTCCGCCGCCAGGTATTCCGCGACCACGCTCCGCATTTTTTCGCTTTCCTTCGCCTCGGGCGCCCCGGCGAGGATTTTCAGCAGCCCGGCGGCCGCCTCCCCCCTTCTCCTGGGAATTTCCGCGAGAATCGCCTCGAACGCCTCGCCCCCGCCGGCGTCGGCCATCATCCGGGCGGCGAAGACGCAGGAGTCGTCATCCCCTTCGCGCACGTTCTTTTTCAGCATCGCCGCGCTGTCGGCGTCGATCGGGCCGAAGCCCTCCCGCGCGTAGCGATAGAGGCCCAGGCTCCGCTCCTCGAGCATCCTCCGCAGGGCGGCGCCGTATTCGCGGCGCACGAAGAAGCCGGCGGCGAGGTAGGCGAGGGCGATGAAAAGAGAGATGAGCGCCACTTGGCCGGGGCTCAGGGGGAAGAGGGCGAGGCCGGTCGGCTTGATGACGAGCAGGGCTGCGCCGCTGACGATGCTGGCCACGGCCACCACCTGCCCCGCGACGAACGCGCCGACCCGCGCGCGAATGGCCGGGGAGACCGCGTTGTAGAGCAGGGCGTTGATGGCGTTTCGGATGGACTCCTGAAGGTTCTTGTTGTTGAAGCGCAGGAAGACGGCCGAATAGAAGCCCGGCGAAATCGCCATGCCGAGGAGTCCGACGATCGTGGTGAGCGGATAGATGAGGTTCGCCGTGCCCAGACCGAGCCGCTTGATGACGCGCGGGGTGATGAACGTTTGAACGAGAAGGGAGAAGGCGCTGCCGATGGCGGTGAAATACCCGAGGAACGAGGCGAGTTGCGCGCGATCCGGGAACGCTTCCCGGAAAACGAGGCTGTATTGAAAATCCTGAAAACTTCTGAGGATGACCACGAGAAAGCTGAACAGGGCGAACGCGCAGACGTATCCATTCGTCCTGAGCAGCGTCAGATTCCCTTCTTTCGAGGCCGTTTTCGTCCTTTTGCGCTTTCGCGGCCCCGCGTCCTCGATGAGGTGCTCCCGAAGGCGCCATTCGGCGTATTGCACCGCCCCGATGCTGACGATGATGGCGCCGATCCACACGTAGAGCAGATTCGTGACGCTTCCCAGGACGGGGATGAGCGCCGGGATGGACAGCCCCCCCAGGATGCCGCCGCAGCGTCCCCCCGTCAGGATGAGCGGAACCAGCCGCTTCGATTGCAGGACGTCGAGATATTGGCCGTAGAGGGCGCGGAAGTTGTTCGGCAGCATGTTCGTGAACATGACGAACAGCGTGTGCAGGAGCGGAAATGCGATGGGCATCGCATAGGCGCGCACGTCGGCGAAGACGAGCAGCTGGATGCCGAGGATGAGCGCGATGAAGAAGGCCAGAACGGTCTTGAACATCGCGGGGATGGACAGTTTTTCGGTCAGCGAGGAATAGAAGGAGCTGATGAGGATGATGACGAGGGCGTTGAAGATATACATGTAGGGCAGGAAGCCCGGCCCGACCTCGGAGAGGAACAGCGCCTCGGACGCGGCGAGGCCGATGGAGAACTGCACTCCGATCAGAAAATAGAACAGGAAGAACACGGAGAAAACGAGGATTTCTTCCCGCTGGATGTCGAACGCTTTTTTGAGGAGCCTGGCCATGTTGCTCACTTGCGGAGCGAGACGCGCGCGCGCCTCGCCCTCGGGGGCGCGCGGGATGGGAGCGGTAGAGAATGCCCGGATTCTAGCCTAGAATTTTCGGGATTTCCAGGAATAGAACGCGAGGGCGTCCTCCGCCCACTGCGCGCAGTTTTCGCTGAAGCGCCGCCAGCGGCTGTTGGCGCACTGGGCGCGAACGGGGTCGGCGTTTCCCTCAGCGATCAGGCCGCTCAGGGGCGAGAGGTCGAATTCGGCGCGCACCGGCGTTCTGCCGCGCGCCTCGGCGTTGAGGAGGGACAAGAAGCGCGCGAACGCATGGAAGGCGCCGCGAATTTTCTCGCACAGCCGCTCCGCGCCTCCCGCGTATGCTACCAGGGGGGGAACCAGGGGAGCGTAGCGGTTGAGCTCCATGCCGCCTTCCGTGCGGTTCGTGATGCTGTCCACGCCGACGACGCCGATGGAATCGTCTGAAAATTCAATCGGGAACAGTCTGGCGTAGAGCGCCTCCACAACCGGGCCCGCGCGGCTGAGCCGAAGATGAACGCGGACGCTGAACAGGCCGAAGTCGATCCAGTCGCATACCAGCGGAAGGTAGCGGACGCCGAACAGCTGCTCGTAGTTTTCGATGGCGTCCGCCAGAAGGCGGATGGCGTCCTTTCGGGGGCGGGAGGCTTCGCGCAGGCGGGTGCCGAGTCCGGGCGCGCAGTCGCGGAGCGTTCGCCGCAGGGCGTCCGGAGAGGCCGCGCCGGACGCCGAAGGGGCGGCTTCCCGGGTCTTGACGTAGGCTTCCGAGGTGGCCGGGCTGGCGCGGAAGCGGCGCATGAGCCAGTCCAGCGCCCGGAGGTGGTCGCCGTTTTCCGCGTCGAGCGAGAGGGGAAGGGGCATCGCGCTCTCCGCGGCGACGCCGAGTCTGCTCAAATCCGGAAGCCCGAACCCGTCGGGATGCGCGTCCAGGCGGAAGCATCCGCGCCCGCCGCCCCCTTCCTGGGGCTTGATGAAGAAGGTTGCGGCTCCCCACCGCTTCGCCAGGGCGGACGCGGTATCCAGAATGGCGGCGGCCGCGGCCTCAGGCCCTCCTCCGTTCAATTCCACCACCTCGTATCTGGCCGTCAGGCGGCTCCCCCGGCCGTCCTCTGCGGCGCCTCGCCCGTTCGCGCCGCTTCCGTTCAGAAGTTGATAGGTGGTTTTCTTGTTGGACAGCGGGCCGCCGGGGGCGGTGAGCGGCCCCGGCACGACGACGACCCCCCGCGCCTCCAGCACCTGGGCCAGGCTCGCGTCGTAGAGGCTTCGCTGGGCGGCCTGGCTGATGACGAGAAGCTCTCCGGGCGCCTTGGCGGCGCGCGCCAGAAGCTCTTCGCGCCGGTTCAGCGCCTTGACGGGGATGGAAAGCCCCAGGCGGCTCAGATGCGCGCTCATCACCCGCGCCGTCTCCGCCGTGAGGGGCAGCCGGCTCGGGGAGCCGTCCAGCAGGAGGATTTCTCCCGGACGCCGACCGGGCGCTTCTTCCCGCTGAATGCGGAGGTCGGTGAATCGGGCGTCCCGGGACGCCCATTGGTTGAGGCGATCGATCAGGGTCTCGTTCAAATCGCCGGCGTTCGAGTCGAATTCCCGGCTCACGCGGCGCAAATCCCAGACGCCGCCGCTCGCGTCGGGCGTGAGCCCGTAGAGAGAAGGCTCCCGGTCGATGAGCGCGTGGTGGGCGCGGGCTGGGGTTTTCCGTCGGGCCACGGCTTCGCTTCGGATTCCTAGATCGTGACTTTGCGCTGGCGCATGAAGTGCTTGACCACCCAATCCGCGATCGCGCCGCCCACGGCCTTCTCGCCGGCGAGGGAGGAGGGGCTCGGCTCCATGCAGCTCAGGGCGCGTATCCCCGTCATGCGGCGCGCCTCCTCGCGCGCGTCCTCTTCGTTGGCGAGTCTGCCGGAGATGAGCATATTCTCCTCCTCCACCGCCAGATGGCTGCGGATCCAGTGGACGATGAGCGTCGATTCCAGCGTATCACACGCGCAGACGACCAGGCCCCTGCGCGCGAGCCAGTCCTTGAGCCAGGGGTCGCTCGCCACGTGAAGGCTGGCGTCCGAACAGGGAGAGTCCGCCAGTTCCGCGATGACGATCTCTCCCTTCGCGCAGGCGTGGCGAAGCAGGTTCCGCGCGCATCGCCTGGCTTCGTTCCTGAAGACGGCGCAGGTGGAGGGCAGGCCCACGTCCACGAAATCCCACCCGAGTCGCGTGGAATCGAAAAACCCCAGCTGTCTTCCGTAGTTCACCTGCATCAGATCCCGCATCCGTCCCGTCCCGGTGAGCTTCGCGTATGAGGCGCGGATGCCCGAGGAGTGCAGGGAGGAGGCGAGAGAGGACGCGCAGGTCGTCTTGCCTACGTCCATCTCGGAGCCGGCGATGAGGACGATGGGCGCGCGCGGGATTCCCTCTTCATCGACGGGGCATCGGGTGTCGGGGATGACGGGCAGACGGGAGAGCCGGGCGGGCTTCCCGCGCAGCGGGACGCTTCCCTTCACCTCGATTTTCACGCACGGGGCCTGCGGGCTCCCGCACAGGCCGGAGACGCCGCCAACGTTCAGAAGATCCAGCGCGTCGCCCGGCATGACGGGCGCGTCCGGCTCCCGGCCCGAAATGCTCCGGTTCGCATACCGCCCGCCGATGGCGACGGCCACGCTCATTTTTTCGCGCAGGCGCACCTCGCTCGTCTTCCACGCTCCCTGCGTTCCGGGGAGGGGCTCCAGTATCTCCAGGCGATTGACGGGCGCGTTTTCGGGCGCGTCGGTAATCTCGCCCAAGGCGATGCCGCCGGGGGGAACGGGCTGCGGGTCGGACGTGAAATCCGCCTGAAACGCATACGGGCTTTCCGGCGAGAGGAACAGGCCGCGGGCGGTGGATGCGAAAAAATCTACTTTCAACGCTTCTCCATGTCCCGGGAAGGCGAAAGAGCGAGATGCCGAGTGAACGCATCTATCATTTCGCGCGCGGAGGAGGATATCTGCGCCTCCCCTCCTTCATGGATGGAGGAAATCCCCTCCAGCTTGCAGAACGCCCCCCTCGGCTCCACTATCGCCCCTTTCGCCGGGGGAGAGCAAGTGACGAGAACCTCATCGCGCTCCCGAACCTCGTGCAGGCGGGAGCCTCGCCGGATGAATTCGAGGCTCCCGTTTCTGATGGCGTATACGCCGGGCGTCAGCGAGCGGCCGACCCTCACGCGCGCCGCGCTCGTGTTGCGAAGGATCAGCTGAAAGCCTGAGAGCTCCGGCTTGTCGAGGTCGGCGAGCAGGCCCCGGCGCTCGTCCATGGAGGCGCCCGGGTCGAGAAATTCGGCCAGATGCCAGTAGGTGGTGGGGGGGGCGCCGCCGCCCTGGATTTCCTCGAGCTCGGTCATCAGCTGCGTGGTTCCGAGCACGCGCGGGTTCAGCTCCAGGGCGTAGGGCCTGTCTTGGTGGACGATGAAATCGACGCCGTATATTCCCCGGTAGCCCGCGCCGGCTATCCACTCTCCGATTTTCAGGGTGGCTTCCTCGATTTTCCGCCGACTCGCCGGAGAAACCCGCCGCCGATACGCCGCGTAGTCGCTGCCGGCGTAGTCGAAGCGGTGCATGGAGCAGCCGGGAATCCCGGTGAACATCACCGAGGGGTGGGACATCCAGGGCTTTCCGCCGCGAACGACTCCCGCCGCGCCGACGGCGGGGCCCTCTAGGAATTTGCTCGCTATCACGAGGGCGTCTCGCCCCAGTTTCTCGATGAGTTCGGCCCGCTTGCGCGAGAGTGCCCCGGGTGAGCCGATGAGGTGCGTCTGGTTGCCCGAGGAGCCGATGCGCTCGGAGACGATCATCGAGGGCCCGAATTCCTCAAGCTGCCTCGCGCCCAGCTCGCCCAGCGCCGTCGCTTCGCCCGGGGGAACGTCGAGACCGGCTTCGACGGCGCGGAGGCGAAACGCTATCTTGTCGTCGAAGCGGGTTTTGATCTTCACCGGATTCGCCAGGACGCGGAGCCCGCCCCCGGCCCGCTCCGCGAGTTCGGCGAGAAATTCCGTGGAGCGATAGGGGATGACGCATCGCGGGCCCTCTCCTCGCGAGAGGTATTCCCGAATCTCCCGTCCCAGCGCGCCCGCGTATGCCTCCACCAGGGAGGCGTGCGTCCAGACGATGCGCCTGTTTTGGCCGCGCTCCACGGCGAAGTAGCGCAGGCGTCCGTCCCATTCGGGGCCGTCCAGTCCGTAGTCGCAGGCGATGAGAAAATCGAGGGGAACGATGTTCTCCACCGTGATGGAATCCGCCGCGCGCAGTCCCTGGAAGCCGAACGTCGCGCCCTCCGGAACGGCGGCGCGCAGCCTGTCGTAAAGCTCTTCTTTCGCGGGCCGGGCCAAAAGGCGCGTTCCTTCGTCGGGAGATCGCCCGGAACGTCGGGGCGGCGGAAACGGCTGATTCTAATCCGGCGGCTTCGCCGCATCAAACGGCGCCCCGATGGTTCGCGGCGGGGGAGGACTCCGGGTGGGGGCTTCCGCGCCGCGCCGCGCCCTGTGATAGGATGCGCGGCGAACCATTTCCAGGAGCGCGGCGGCGAGGCGCGGAAGCTCGCGAACGCCGGGAGAGGGGCGAATGCCGGAAACGGCTCTTGAGGCGGATGAATGCTCGGTGATCCCGGCGTCGGAGTCCGGAGGGGAGAAATTCCGGCGAAGCCTGATGCGCTCCAAGCCGGCGGTGCTCGGCGGTGCCTTCCTCGTTCTGCTCGTTCTCGTTTCTCTCGCCGCTCCCCTCATCGCGCCGCAAAACCCGAAGAAGGTGGACGTGCGCCTGCGCCTCAAGCCTCCCGCGTGGGCGGAGGGGGGAAACGCGAGCCATCTGCTGGGAACCGACGCGCTGGGCCGCGACGTCCTGAGCCGGCTCATGTACGGCGGGCGCGTCTCCATCGTGGTGGGCCTGAGTTCGGTGGTGATTTCGGGGGCGATCGGGGTCGTCCTCGGCCTCGTTTCCGGCTTTTTCGGCGGAAAGCTGGACGACCTCATCAGCGGATTCTCCGAAATTCAGCTGGCGTTTCCCTTCATCCTTCTGGCCATCACCATCATGGCGGTCATCGGGCCGGGGCTGCTCAACATCATTCTGGTGCTGGGCGTCAGCCGGTGGGTGGCATACGGCCGGGTGGTGAGGGGGCAGGTCATCTCGATTCGGGAGCGCGAATTCATCGAGGCCGCCCGCGCCCTGGGCTACCCTCTCCATCGCGTCCTGTTCATGCAGGTGCTGCCCAACGCGCTCTCCCCGCTCATCGTCATCGCCACGTTCGCCGTGGCGGGAAACATCATTTCCGAATCCTCGCTGAGCTTCCTGGGGCTCGGCGTTCCGCCCTCGGTCGTCACCTGGGGGGGAATGCTCTCCGAGGGGCGCGAGTATCTTCGCGGCGCCTGGTGGATGGCGACTTTCCCGGGGTTCGCCATCATGGCGACGGTCCTGAGCATCAACCTGCTCGGCGACTGGCTGAGGGACTACATGGACCCCCGCCTCGGCGACGATTTGTAGGCTCTTTTCGCTTTCTCGGAGAAGGACGCGATGAAGAAGGCCCTGCTGTGCGGATTCTGTCTGCTGGCTCTCGCCCTCGCCGCCTGCGGCCGCGAAGCGGGGGAGAAGCCGCTTACGGTTCTCCTCTCGGTGGAGGCGAACACGCTCGACCCCCATTTCGCCACCTCCACCATCGAGTGGTGCGTCCTGATGAACCTGTTCGACCCGCTCATCCACCGGCGCGACGACATGACGCTCGAACCGGCGCTCGCCGAGCGCTGGGAGGTGGACGAGACCAGGAAAGTCTGGACGTTTCACCTCCGCAAGGGGGTGAAGTTTCACAACGGCGAGCCGTTCGACGCCGAATCCGTGCGATACACTTTCGAGCGGATGCGCGATGAGAGGCTCAGGCCCCGCATCACGGCGGCGCGAAGGATTTTCCTGGACAGGGTGGAGAAGGCGGACGCCCACACCGTGAGGATTCACACGAAGCGTCCGGTGGCGAACCTGCCGGTGTGGATGGTGAACGCCTTCATGCTGCCGCCGAAATACTATTCGTCCACGCCTCCGAAGGAGCTGCTGAGAAAGCCCGTGGGCACCGGCCCCTACAGGCTGGTGAAGTGGATCAAGGACGACCGGATCGAGATGGAGGCCAACGGCGCCTGGTGGCGGGGCGGGCCGAAGATCGGGCGCGCGGTGTGGCGGCCGGTGCCCGAGGCCTCCGCGCGGATAGCGGAGCTGGAAACGGGCGGAGCCGACATCATCATGAACATCTCGCCCGATCAGGCGAAAACCATAAAGGCGAGCGCGGACGGCCTTCAGTTCATGGGGGTGCAGGGGGGGCGGCGGGTGTATATCGGGATTCGCGCCGACCACGGCGCGCTGGGCGATGAGCGCGTTCGCCGGGCGCTGAACTACGCGGTCGATTTCGACGCCATCGCCAAAAGCGTTCTCCTGGGGCACGGCTCCCGGATGGGCAGCGTCGTGAACGCCCCGAACAGCGCCCCGGACGTGAAGGCGTATCCCCACGATCCCGAAAAGGCCAGGGCGCTTCTCGCCGAGGCCGGCCTGGAGGATTCGGACGGAGACGGCGTTCTGGAGACGAACGGAGAGCCCTTCGAGCTCAGGCTCGACGTGCCCGCCGCCAGGTATCTCAAGGGCAAGGAGATAGCCGAATCCGTGGCGGCGAATTTCCGCGCCGTGGGCGTCAAAGTGGAGGTCATTCCCCTGGAATGGTCGGTTTTTCTCGCCAAGAGAAGAAAGAAGACGCTCGCGCCCCTGTATTTTCACGGGTTCAGCTCCGCCTTCAACGAGGAGCTCGACCTGGGCGCGCTGCGCCCCGACCTGTTCGCCAACCTCACCGCCTGGCGGAGCGAGGCGTTCATCAGGAACTACGAAAAACTCGGCCAGACGTTCGACCCCGCAGAGCGCAGGCGAATCAGCTACGCCATGCAGCGCATCGCGCGGGAGGCCAGCCCCTGGGTGTTTCTCTGGAGCCAGTATGATTTTTTCGGCGTCAGCGCGAGAGCCGCGTGGACGCCGAGGCCGGACGAGAGAATCTATCTGCCCTCCGTCCGTTTGAGGGAAGCGAAGGAATAATAAAGGGCGCGCGGGGGCGGGACGTCTCCGTTCGGGGCGGCGCGCCCGCGCTTCGGGCGGGATGAAGCCGGAGGGCGAGGATGGGCGCCTATCTTTTCAGAAGGCTCGTCAGAGCCGTCGTGGTCGTGGCCGGCGTCAGCTTCATTTCGTTCGCCGTCCTGTTCCTCTCGGGCGATCCGACGGACACGATGGTGGGCGAGGACTGGACGGTCGAGGAGGTCGGGAATCTCCGCCGGGAGATGGGCCTGGACAAGCCCTGGTTCGCGCAATATGGGCTGTACGTGAGCCGGGCCGTTCGCGGCGATTTTGGAGAAAGCCTGCGCTACCGCCAGCCCGCGTTCGAGCTCATCATGGAGCGCCTGCCGGCGACCCTGGAGCTCGCCTTCACGGCGCTCATTCTATCCATCGTCCTGGCGTTTCCCGTGGGGGTCGTGAGCGCGGCGCGGCGCGGCTCGCCCTACGATCACGGGGGAATGCTCTTCGCGCTCCTGGGCCAGTCCGTCCCCGTTTTCTGGCTCGGCCTGATGCTGATCCTCATCTTCGGGGTGCATCTGCGGTGGCTGCCGATCAGCGGAAGGAGCGGGTGGGAGCATCTGCTTCTGCCCGCCGCCGCGCTCGCCACCTATTCGATCGCCCGAAACGCGCGGGTGGTGCGGAGCGCCATGCTGGAGGTTCTGCGGCACGAATACGTGAAGACCGCCCGGGCGAAGGGATTGCCCGAATGGGTCGTCATCAACCTGCACGCGCTCAGAAATTCCCTGATTCCGGTGATCACGATCATCGGCCTCGAGTTCGGGCACCTGCTGGGCGGGGCGGTGATCGTCGAGACGATATTCGCCTGGCCGGGCGTGGGCAGGCTCATGATCCAGGCCGTCTATGCGAAGGATTTCCCCCTCGTGCAGGCTTCGGTGACCATCACCGCGCTGATGTTCGTCTCCCTGAACCTCATCGTTGACCTGATGTATTCCGTCCTCGATCCGAGGGTCAGACTGCATTGAGCGACATCGCGTATTTCTGGACGCCGGAATCCCTCCTGCACGACAACGGCCGCCACGTGGAGAGCGTCGAGCGCGCCAGGCGCCTTGCGCCCGACAGGATCGCTCCGCAGGTTCCCTCGCTGAAGAATATGGCGGCCGCGCCCCACGACGCCTCCGCGTGGGTGCTGAGGGTGCATGAGGAGGCGCACCACCGGTTCGTGCGCGAATCGTGCGCGAGGGGCCGCTGCGTTCTGGATCAGGGGGACACCCGCGCCGGCCCCGGAAGCTACGAGGCCGCGCTCGCCGCCGTGGACGCGGCCCTCAGCGCGGCGGACGCCGTGATGACCGGACAGGCCGACGGCGCCTTTTGCGCCGCGAGGCCGCCGGGCCACCACGCTCTGCCCCATCAGTCGATGGGCTTCTGCCTGTTCGCCACCGTCTCCATTCTGGCGCGGTATCTGCAGGAGGAGCACGGCCTGCGAAGAATCGCCGTGGTCGATTGGGACGTGCACCACGGCAACGGCACCCAGCGCGTCTTCTGGCGCGACCCGGACGTGCTCTTCGTCTCCCTGCATCAGCATCCGCACTATCCGGGGACGGGCCTCGCCGGTGAAGCGGGAGAAGGGGCGGGCGCGGGCAAGACGCTGAACGTTCCCCTCGGGGCGGGGACGCCGGAGGCGGAATATCTGGCGAAATTCCGGGAGCTCGCGCTCCCCGCCGTCGAGGCGCACGCGCCGGAGGCGATCCTCATCTCGGCGGGCTTCGACGCGCATCGCGATGATCCGCTCGGGGGTCTGACGCTGAGCGAGGCGGGATTCGCCGAATTGACCCGATGCGTCAGGGCGCTCTCGGAGGAGGTTTGCGAAGGGCGCGTCGTCAGCCTGCTCGAGGGCGGGTATGATCTCGACGCCCTGGAGCGCTCCGTCGTATCCCACCTGCGGGCGCTGTCCGCCTGATGAGATCTTGCGGGGTTTTCCGGTGAAATTTCCGGATATTTAGTTGTCTGACTAACTAAAAAGGTTTAATGTACTCACCTGTCCGGCTTCCGGCCGGCTTCGGGGAGCGAATGACGCGCGACGGGCGGAGACGATGGAAGCGGCCGCGGCGGTTCCAAAAGAAACGAGAATGTCCGGAACGAGACGCAGGATCGTGGAGGCGGCCGCAAGGCTCGTCTATTACAAGGGTTTTCACGCCACCTCCCTGGACATGGTGGCGCGGGCCGCCCGCGTGAACCGGGGAAGTCTGTATTATTTCTTTCGCTCGAAGAAGAACCTGGGGCTGGCCGTCATCGATCACTATGAGTCCATGCTCCATGAGAGCTATCTTTCCCCCGCGCTCGGCGGAGCGGCGAAGGGGAGCGAGAAAATGCGGCGTCTGGCGGAGCGCTACGCCCGGATGCCGGCCCAGGATTCTCCGTGCTGCGGATGCCCCATCGGGAACCTCTCGCTCGAGCTCAGCGGCCTGGACGAGGAGATGCGCGTCCGCCTGAAAGCCGTCTGGGAGGGGGTTTTCGGGAAAATCGCCCTCGTTCTGGAGCAGTCGCGGGAGGAAGGGGAGCTTCCGGGAGATATCGACCCGCTCCTGTGCGCGCGCTCTTTCTTCTCGCAGATACAGGGGGCGCACATCATCGCGAGATGCTCCCGGGACGAGTCTTCCCTGCGCGCCGACTGCGGGCGCGCCGTCGCGAGCCTGCCCTGGGCGAAGAGGGGAGAGGGGAAATGAACGCGGAAGGGCGCGGGTTTCGACGCGGAAGCCCCCCCGGTTCGAGAGGGAGAGGCTGGCTCGTCTGGGCCGCTTTTCTGGCGGGGGCGGGGCTGGTCTGGCTGTTCACGGAGGGCTATTTCCAGAGGGTTCAGGATCCGGACGCCGCGCCCCGCCCGGTCACGCCGCGCGGCGATCTGGCGGCCGAGGAGCAATCCAACATCGAGCTCTTTCGCGCCGCCTCCCCCTCGGTGGTCTATATCACGAGGCTGGCGATGCGGCGGCGCGGGATGTTCAGCCTCAACCTGTTCGAGATTCCGCAGGGCACGGGCACGGGCTTCGTCTGGAACGACCGGGGCCACGTCATCACGAATCTGCACGTCATTCAGCGCGCGAGCGCCCTGCGCGTCACCCTGGCGGACGGCTCGGAGTGGGAGGCGCGCGTCGTGGGCGCGGCGCCGGATCATGACCTGGCGGTTCTCTTCATCAACGCGCCGAAAAGACGCCTCAAGCCGATCTCCGTCGGCCGCTCCGCCAGCCTCCAGGTGGGCCAGAGGGTGTTCGCCATCGGCAATCCCTTCGGGCTGGATCAGACGCTCACGACGGGCATCATCAGCGCCCTGGGACGCGAGATCGACAGCGCCTCCGGCCGCAAGATCAGCGGCGTCATCCAGACGGACGCCGCCATCAATCCGGGCAATTCCGGGGGGCCGCTGCTGGACAGCGCCGCGCGCCTCATAGGCGTCAACACCGCCATTTTCAGCCCCTCGGGCTCCAGCGCGGGCATCGGCTTCGCCGTTCCCGTGGACACCGTGAACAGGGTCGTTCCCCAGCTGATTCGCCACGGCCGCGTCACGCGGCCGGGCCTCGGCGTCCACGTGGCCGATCGGGGAACGGCGGCGCGCTTCGGGGCGCGGGGGGTGCTGATCCTCCGCGTGCAGAAGGGCAGCGCCGCCGAGGCGGCGGGGCTGCGCGGCACGAGGAGAGGCGCGGGGGGGCGGCTTCTGCTCGGCGACGTCATCGTGGGCGTGGGGGCCGCGTCCGTCGCCTCGCCCGATGAGCTGCTGAACGCGCTCGACGCGCGCAAGGTGGGAGACGTCGTGGAGGTGCGCTTCACGCGCGGCGGAAAACAGATGAGCGTGAGCGTGAAGCTTCAGGCGCTCGGCTAGGAAGGAGGGTTCGCCGTGTCCGTTCATTCGATTCCCGAGAGTCTGGAAATTCCGGTCGAGGGCATGTCGTGCGCGGCGTGCTCCGCCAGACTGGAGAAGCGGCTGGGCGCGCTGGAGGGCGTTCTGCGCGCCCGCGTGAGCCTGGCCTCGGCGCGCGCGCGCGTCGAGTTCGTCCCCGCCCGGGTGTCGCCCGCCGATATCGCCGAAAGGGTGGAGAAGACGGGCTTCCGCGTTCCGAATGCGAGCTTGGGCCTCGCCATCGAGGGCATGAGCTGCGCCGCGTGCGCCGCCCGCGTGGAAAAGCGGCTGAACGATCTCGCGGGCGTCGTCGCCGCGAGCGTGAATTTCTCGGCGGGCCGGGGCCGGGTCGAGTTCCGGCCGGGGATCGCCTCGGCCGGGCGCATTCTCGAATGCGTGGCGCGGACGGGATATTCCGCCCGCGCCCTGGCGGACGGGGAGCGGGACGCGGAGCAGTCCGAGCGCGCGCGGCGGCTGAGGAGAAGCGCGCGCCTGCTCGCCGCCTCCGCGGTTTTGTCCGCGCCCTTCCTGGCGGGGATGCTCGCCATGCTCATCGACGCGCCGGGCTGGGAGCTTCCCCGATGGTGGCAATTCGCGCTCGCCACGCCCGTGCAGTTCGTCGCGGGCTGGCGGTTCTATCGGGGGGCGTATCATTCGCTTCGGGGCGGCGGCGCGAACATGGACGTTCTCGTCGCTCTGGGCACGAGCGCGGCCTGGCTGCACAGCAGCGTCGTGACCCTGGGGGGGCTGAGCGCGCATCACGTGTATTTCGAGGCGTCCGCGATGCTGATCACGCTCATCCTGCTCGGGAAAACCCTCGAGGAGCGCGCGATGGGCAGGACGTCCGAGGCGATCAGGAAACTGATGGACCTTCGGCCGAGGACGGCGCGCGTCCTGCGCGGCGGAGAGGAGCGCGAGGTCCCCGTGGACGAGGTGCGGGTGGGCGATATCGTCATGGTGCGGCCGGGGGAGAAATACCCCGTGGACGGAATCATCGTGGAGGGCGCCACCTCCGTGGATGAGTCCATGCTGACGGGCGAGAGCGTTCCCGTGGAAAAGGGCGTGGGGGACGCCGTCGCCGGTGCCTCCATCAACATCGACGGGGCGGTGCGGTTCGAGGCCGCGAAGGTGGGAGCGGAAACCCTGCTCGCGCGGATCATCTGGATGGTGGAGCGGGCGCAGATCTCCCGGGCGCCGATTCAGCGCGCGGCGGATCGGGTTTCGGGCGTGTTCGTTCCCTGCGCGCTGGGAATCGCCGCGCTCACGTTCGCCGTCTGGTACGCGCTGGGGGAGTTCGCCCCCGCGCTGATAAACGCCGCCGCCGTTCTGGTCATCGCCTGTCCGTGCGCCCTGGGGCTGGCGACGCCCACGGCCATCATGGTGGGCGCGGGGAAGGGCGCCGAGACGGGCATCCTCATCAAGGGCGGCGAGTCTCTGGAGACGGCCCACAAAATAGACGCCCTCATCATGGACAAGACGGGGACGCTGACCACCGGAAAGCCCGTCGTGACGGACGTCCTGCCGTTTGGCGATCTGCGGGAGGAGGAGCTGCTCCGGCTGGCGGCGAGCGCGGAGCGCGGCTCGGAGCATCCCCTGGGCAGGGCGCTGGTGGAGGAGAGCGAGGCGCGCGGGACGGCGCCGCTCGACATGAGCGATTTCCGCGCCCTCCCGGGGCGCGGCGTCGAGGCGAGAGTGGCGGGGCGGAAAATCTGTCTCGGCAACGAGAAACTCATGGCGGAGCGCGGCGTGGACGCGGGTCGCCACGCCGCCGCCGTTCGGCGTCTCGAAGCCGAGGGCAAAACCGTGGCGCTCCTCGCCGACGAGGGGGGGGCGGCGCTGGGCGCCCTTGCGGTCGCCGACTCCCTGAAGGAGGGCGCGGCGGAGGCCGTTTCGTCCCTCCGGGGTCTGGGGATGGAAATTTACATGATGACCGGGGACAACGAGCGAACGGCGCGCGCCGCCGCGGCGCGGGCGGGCATCTCCCGCGTGATGGCGGACGTGATGCCGGACCAAAAAGCGGCCATGGTGGAGCGGCTCAGGCGGGATGGCGCGAAGGTGGGCATGGTGGGCGACGGCATCAACGACGCCCCGGCGCTCGCCGCCGCCGACGTGGGGTTCGCCGTCGGCGGCGGGACGGACATCGCCATGGAAGCGGCCGACGTCACGCTGATTCAGGGCGATCTGGCGGGCGTCCCGGCCGCCATTCAGCTTTCGAGAGCCACGATGCGGAAAATCCGCCAGAACCTTTTCTGGGCGTTTTTCTACAACGTTCTCGGCATCCCCCTGGCGGCGCTGGGATTTCTGAACCCCGTCTTCGCCGGCGCGGCCATGGCGTTCAGTTCGGTGTCCGTCGTGTCGAACGCCCTCCTGCTGCGAAGATGGAAGCCGGACCGCCCGGGGAGCGCGGATTAGATTTTCGGGGAGCCTTCTCGCCCTGCGCGCCGCGATTGAGGACGCCTCTTTGACCGGCGCGCGTCATTCCGGCGAAAGCCGGAATCCGGTGTTTTCCGTGAGTTGCGGATTGTCGCCTTCGCCGCAATGACGGCGAAAACGACGGGGAGGTCTCTCGCTTTTAATATATTCAATAACAATACGTTGGATTTGGTTGTCTGATGTATTTTCTCTGAAAATTCCGGAAATTCGCTCCCCCTTCCGTGAAGCGCGAAATACGCCGTCGCCTTCCGACGAGCCTACCTCGGCTGTCCGTCCTCGAAACTCCTTTCCAGAAACTCGCCGAGCGCGCACTGCCAGAAGCCGTTGAGGCGGCCGATGGGCGCGAGCTTTTTCATGTCGATGTACGCGCCCGTCATCACCTCCGGGCTGACGTGGAAATAGACGACCTCCCCAATGAGCAGGGGGTGCCTGTTCGACCCCAGCTCGAATACCTTGTGGGTCTCGCACTCGAAATGAATGGGCGCGTCCTTGACGCGGGGCGCCTTCACCTTCCTGGCGGGGGCGGGCGTGAGGCCGGTGGCCTCGAATTCGCTCTCTTCGGCGGGAATGCCGTTCGCCGTGTCCACCATCTGCTTCCAGTGCCGCTCGGTGACCACGTTGAAGCAGAACTCTCCGGTCTCCTCCGCGTTGATGAGGGTGTGCTTTTTCGTTCCGTCGGGGTTTCGCGCCACGGTGAGGGAGATCATCGGCGGCGCCACGCACACGCAGGTGAAGAAGCTGAAGGGCGCGATGTTGTGAATCCCGTCCCTGCTGATGGAGGACGCCCAGCCGATGGGGCGCGGAACGATGGAGCCGGTGAGCAGGCGATAGATCTCGCGCCGCTCCAGTTCGTCGGGGTCGAATTCCAGGTAATCGCTCATCGGGAACCTCAAAGGCTGTGGGGGCGTCGGCGTCCTCTCGCGGCGGCTACGCCATGAAGCGGCCCGCGTTCACGGCGATGGTCTGGCCCGTGAGGTAGGCCGATTCGGGCGACGCCAGCATGAGCACCCAGCCCACGACGTCCTCCACCTCGGCGACGCGGCCGAGGAGCGTGCCCTTGCCGATCATCTCGCGCTGCTCCTCGGAGCGAACCGCGACGACGCGCTCGGTCAGGGTGGTTCCCGGCGCGATGGCGTTGACGCGGACGTTGAACTTTCCCAGGTCGTAGGCGAGCACGCGGGTGAGGGCGTGGACGCCCGCCTTGGCCGCCGCGTAGGGCGGGGAGGAGGGCTGGAGGGTGGTGAGTCCCGACATGGAGCCCAGGCTGATCACGCAGCCGCCGTTCTGCTTCTCGAAGACGGGCGTCAGGTATTTCGAGGTGAGAAAAACGCTTTTGAGATTCCTGTCCACCACCGCGTCCCATTCCTCCTCCGGGGTGTCGCCCATCGAGAGCTGCTGATGGAAGCCGCCCGCGCAGTTGACGAAAATGTCGATGCGGCCTCCCTCGCCCGCCGCCCGCTCTATCATTCGCCTGACGGCCGCCGAATCGGTGAGGTCGCAGGCGATGAAGGCGGCGTCGCCCCCCCTGCCGCGAATGCCGGCGGCCGCGGCCTCTCCCGGCTCCCTGTCGATGTCCACGAGATAGGCCTTGGCGCCCGCCTCGGCGAACGCCTCCGCGGAGGCCTTGCCGATGCCGCGCGACGCGCCGGTGACGACGGCGACCTGCCCTGAAAAATCAAATCTCGTCTTGCCCATGAAGCCCCCTCCCCGGAGGATGATGCGCCTTGACCGGCTTTCGGAATGGAAGCGCGCGCCTCGCAAGCTCCGCTCCCGCCGGGCCGCGCGGCAGGCGCCCGGAGCGATGCGCAGTTCTGCACGGGGGGCGGCCTTTTGGCAAGCGCGCCGGCGTTTTGCGGGCGGCGGACGCCCCTCGTCCCGCGAAATGAGGACAAGGCGGCCGGCCCGGCGGGCGGGGTTCAGCCGCCTCCCTTGATGAGGCGCGCGATCGTGTCGATGATGCCGTTGTCGAAAAGCGTCCACGCCGTAACCACCACGACGAGCGCGAGGACGCCCAGCAGCAGATACTCGAGCAGGCCGTGTCCGGCGGCGGGCTTGCGGGTGGGGTTTTTCGCCATGCGGGGGATTCTCGCGCCATCGGGGAGAACGGGGGCGGCCGGCTCCCGGGATTATATTCGCAATTCCCCGCCCGTGAAACCCGAAGCGGCGGGGAAGAAGACGGGAATGGACAAGGGGGCGGCATCCGTTTATGGTAAGTTCGAGAGCCGCCCTCTCCTCTCGTCCCGGAGCCTTGTGATTCGGATGGACTCTGCGAAAAACAATTTCGGCGAGGCCGAAAAAATACGCACGGAAGCGATTGGCGTCGCGGGCAAGAGGATTTTTCGCATCCTGATCGATTGCCCCTCCAGGGCGGCCGCCACGCTCTGGTTGGAAAAAGAGCAGGTCTATGGCCTTTCGATGGCGATAAGGAAGATGATGGAGGAGAAGGGCGGGGACGAGCGGCGTCGGGATCAGGAGGCGGATTTTCCCGACGTCGCCGAGATCGATTCCGCGCCCGTGAGTTCGGGCGGCGCGCTCGAGTTCAAGGTGAGCCGCCTGGGGCTGGCGTATGGCCCGGGCGACGGCCGCGTCACCATCTTCTTCCACGACGAGCGCGACGAGGCGGCCGAGGGCGGGGAGGAGGACGAGGAAGCCGTCGGCCCCGCCGCGCTCCAGGTGAGCCTCGCGCGCGAGCAGATGGATGCGTTCGTCATGCAGAGCCTGGAGGAATGCTCATCCGGCCGGGGAACGGACGCGCTCTCCCGCCAAGCCATGGTGGTCACCGGCAAGGTGGACCCCGGCGCGAACGGGCATTTTCATCATTAGCCCGCGGCGCTTATCGCCTATCCGACAGGAACGCCCCGTGTCCCGCAAATCTCCATCCGGTAGCGCGCCCCCCGAAGCGCGGGAGCCGCCGGAGGCGCGCGCCCGCAGGTTCGAGCCCGGCGAGATCGAGAATCTTCTTCTCGCTTCGGAATTTCTGGGCGGCGAGCTGGTGCCGCAGGGCTCGAACTATACCTTCGCCGTGAAGATGGCGGCGGCGGATTTTCAGTTCTGGGCCATATACAAGCCGGCGAGCGGGGAGTGCCCCCTTTGGGATTTTCCCTACGGGACGCTCCATTTCCGCGAAAGGTGCTCCTTTCTGGTGAGCCGTCATCTGGGGTGGCATCTGGTTCCCCCGACGGTGATTCGGGAAGGCCCCCACGGCGAGGGCTCCCTGCAGCTCTGCGCGCCCTACGACGGGAAGTCGAACTATTTTACGCTCCGGGCGGAGACGCGCCCCGAACTGCTCCTGCTCGCGGCCTTCGACATCATGGTGAACAACGCGGACCGCAAGGGCGGGCACTGCTTCAGGGCGGAGGACGGCCGCGTCTGGGGGATCGACCACGGCCTCACGTTCCACGCCGAGCCGAAGCTGCGAACCGTCATCTGGGACTTCGCGGGGTTCTCCCTGCCCGAGGAGCGGGTGAGCGACGTCATGCGTCTCGAGGAGAGCCTGGGGAATCCCGACGACCCCCTGCGGCGCGAGATGGACGCGCTGCTGGCGCCCGAGGAAATGGAGGTTTTTCGGGAGAGGGTGGCGAAGTTCAGGGGAAAGCCGTGCCTGCCGACGCCGGAGGAGTATCGGCGCGTTCACTGGCCCTTTGAGTAGGCCGGGCGGCGCGCTCCAGAATGTCCGGGACGCCGGGAGGGAGGCGATGAGAGCCTGCGGGAGCGCGGCGCGGAGCCTTCCGGCGCTTTTTCTCGCCTCTCTCGCCGTCTGCGCGGCGCCTGCCGGGTGCGGCCTCCAATATGGCCTGCCCTGGGCGGAGAGGACGGCGGGCGAGAGGCTGGCCGAGAAGCGCGCGTTCATCGCCAAAAACCCCGGCCATCCCCGGGCGAGGCGATTCCTTCGGGAGCTGGACGCCCCCGATTTTCAAAAAGCCTCCCGAATCCATACGGCCGCGGCCTACGACGAGTATCTGAAGGCGCACCCCTCGGGGAGGTACGCCCCCCGGGCGCGCCGCCGGGCGGAGCGGCTGGCGTATGACGACGCGCTCGCCTCGAAGAATCCCGCCGCCCTCGATAATTTTCTGAAGCGCTTTCCCGAAAGCCGGCTTCTGTCGGGCGCCGGGGCCGGCCCTCAGCGGGGCGAATACGAGGCCGCCAGGAAAAAAGACGACGTTCGCTCCTACAGGGCGTTCATCGCCAAATACAGGAGCGCGCGAAGCCCGTGGACCCAGGCGGCGACCCGGCGCCTGGAGCGCCTGCTGCTCGACGCGGCGAAGAAGTCCCGAAGCGTCCTGGAGCTCGAAAGATACGTCTTTGACAATCCCGGAAGCCCCTATCTCCCTGAAGCGCGCGGCGCCCTGCGCGCGGCGAGGTTCGAGCGGGCGATGCGCTCCGGCAGGAAGGCGGAGCGGGAAGCGTTTGTCCGCGAATACGAAGGCTCGAAAGAGGCCGCTCTCATGCGGCGGCGCATGGAGGAGCAGGCGCTGCGGGGCGCCGAGCGTTCCGGCCGCGTCTCGGCGCTCGAGCGGTATCTCGCGCGCTATCCGCGTTCGCCCCACAGAAAGCGGATTCTCTCCTCCATCGCCGTGATGGCGCGGGAGAGGAATCGCCAGGCCCATCGGTGGGTGCGCGCGCGCGACGCCGAAATCGAGGCGTTCAGGAAGCGCAAGTGCAAGTCCTGCAAGCCCTATCTGCGCGTCCGGGGCGCGCTGCTCAACACCGACCCCGACTTCTCCTTCGACGTGGTGGTGCAGGTTCAGCTCATCGAGAAGGGCCGGCGGTGCTGCCGCGTCAGGCGCCGGGTAAAGCATCTGCGGCCCGGGGAGAGCCGCCCGTTCTCGTTTCCCGTGCGCGGCAGAGCGCCGAAAGAGGGCCGGCCGCTTCCCCGCTATGAAGTCAGGATCGTGTCCGGCTCCGCCTACCGCGATCCGCAGGCGGAGAAGGGCGGGAGGATAGAGGGGCTGGACGGGGGCGGGGAGGGCCCTCCGGCGGATCGGTTCGCGCCGGTGCGGGTGCCGGATTTATCGCCCGTAAAATAATGAATATCAATAAGTTGTATAAATAAACTCAAGTTGAATCGAGGCGCGTTCCGCCCTCGCTCGCCGCTCAGCGTCTCCCGTTCGCGCGCCAGAGCCGGGGGCGGTTCACCTTTTTGAGGTTGGCCGCGATGTATTTGGCGAGGCCGGGATTGCCGATGAGGAGGGACTGGCGCCACGCGCGCGCGGCGTCCAGGTTCTTGGGGGAGTTCTCCTCCGGAAAGAAAGTCTCCAGCTCCCGCCATTGATCCGCGCGGCGGCTTCGGGCGAGCGTCGCCCCTCCCGCCTCCTTCACGATGACGGCGCCCGCCGCCACGTCCCAGATGCTCGGGGCGCCGAAGATCGCGTAGTGCATCCCTCCGCGCGCCACGAGCGCCTGCTCGTAGCACATGGAGCCGGTGGAGCGCACCTCGCCCAGGCTGCTCCTGAGCGGGCCGGTGGGGCGAAACTGCGTCCAGTAGGAGCCGGGCAGGGCGGCGATGCGCCTTCCCGTCGGCTTCTCCTCCCGCGCCGCCTCGATGGGGCGCTCGTTGCGAAACGCTCCGCCCCCCTCGCAGGCGCGATAGACGGCGCCCCCGTCCTCGGGCGTGAAGATGGCGCCCGCGACGGAGCGCCCGCGCCTGAGAACCCCCACGGAGCAGCCCCAGACGGGCAGGCCGTTCAGGAAGTTCTTCGTCCCGTCCAGAGGGTCGAGAACCCACAGATAGTCGGGCACCTCCCGCGCGCCCTGCTCCCTGGCCTCGTCCTCGTCCTTCGGCTTCTCCTCGCCCAGGACGCCGTGGGCGGGGAAGCGCTCGCTGATCCGCTTCGTCAGAAACGCCTGGCTCGCGCGGTCGGCCTCGCTCACCGGGTCGGTTTTCGCCTTGTTCTTGTAGTCCACCTCCACCCGTTCGCCGAAAAGCCCCATCAGGATTTCGCCGGCCTCCCTGGCGAATTCCGCGGCGGCCCGGGCCAAGTCCGGTGGGGCGGCGCCGCTCACGCTCCGCGCTCCAGGAGGGGCAGGTCGAGCCTTCGGGCGATTTCGTCCAATTCGGCGAGCCGCTCGGGCGGCAGCTCCAGGCCGTCTCGCCTGCGCGACGCCTCGCTCTCGCGCTCGATTTCGCCCGGCGCGTAGATGCGCTCGACGCCCGCCGCCTTCGGCGTCGCCTTGATGACGGAGATGAAGGCGTTGGCGGCCGCCCTGAATTTCGAGAGGGGAAGCAGCGCCTCGACGTTCACCGCCGCGAAAACGCTCGTCACGCGGCTCTTGCCGGTGAACTCGTTGATGCCCACGATCTCGTGGCTGTAGCCTCCGCCGGCGAACGAGCCCAGAATGGCGTCGATGACGATGGAGAGGCCGCTTCCCTTGTAGCCCGCAATCGGGCACAGGAGGGAGCTCTCCAGCACCTGACGGGGGTCGGTGGTGGGCCTTCCCTCGCCGTCCAGCCCCCAGCCCTCGGGGATGTCCCTGCCCGCGCGCGCCGCCTCGATGATGTAGCCCCGGGCGACGACGGAGAGCGCCATGTCCAGCACGATGGGCGGGTCGCCCGGCAGGGCGATGGAGACGGGATTGTTGCCGAGCCTGGCCTCTTTGGCTCCCGCCGGCGGCAGGACGCGCAGCGTGTTCGTCGTCACGAGGCCCACCATGCCCGCATCCGGCGCCATGGCCGCATACGCCGCGGCGGCGCCGAAGTGGTTGCTCTCCTTCAGGAAGACGACGCCCACGTTGTGGCTCCGGGCGCGGGCGAGGGCCTCCTCCATCGCGCGCCTGGAGACCACCTGGCCCATGCCGTTGTCGCCGTCGGCGAGGGCGAGGGCGCCCGCGTCCCTGACGACGCGGAAGTTCGGGGTCGGGTTCGCCAGGCTGATTTCCAGACGCTTGACGTAGTGGGGCATCCGAATCACGCCGTGGCTGGTCACGCCGCGCAGCTCGGACATCACCAGGGTCCGCGCCGTCCAGTCGGCGTCCTCCCCGGGCAGGCCCAGCTTGGCGAAAACGCGATGCAGGAAAGCGTGGAGCTTCTCGCCCGTGGTGCGTTCGCTCATTCAGCCCTCGCGCTCGAGCAGATAGGCCGTTCCGCGCCGGACGTGCTCGCCCGAATCCACGCCGTCCAGAAAATCGGCGCGGGAAACCGACCAGCGGTTCGCCTCGCGCAGCTCCCGCGCGCGCCAGCCGGGGGCGTCCAGGAGCGCCTCGACCCCGGAATAGCCGGGCCCCCTTTGCGCCACCGCCAGATACCAGCGGGGGCTCGCCGCGCGCAATATCGCCTCCTGGGCGCCCGAGTCGAACGGCAGCCAGCAGGAGAAGACGAAATCGGGCGCGTAGGCGCCGAGCGCGCCTTTCGCGTCCAGCGCCTCGACGCCGGGCCCTCCGCGCGGGTCGGTGAGCCGCAGGCTCACGCCGCCCGCCCGCAGGGCTTTCCCGATCGCGCCGCCGCCGGCGCCCACCTCAAGGGGCGCTTCGGGGGCGAGGCCGGAAATTTCCCCTGTCAGCGCGTCCAGCCATTCGATGACGGGAAGCTGATAGACGTTCCTCTCCTCGCAGAAGGCGAGCCAGCCGTCGCCGCGCTCCTCCTCGGCGAGCCTCCGGATGGCCTCGGCGTAGGGCAGGGGATTCACCCGAAAAACTCCGCGTGAGCGCGCCTTTCGCGGTCTCCCGCGGGGAATCGGGCGGCTCCCGAAGGCGCGGGACGAACGCGCTCTGCGCCCCGCCGCGGAAGGAGTTTTCCGGCGCCTTCGCCGGGGCCGGCGGCGCCCCGCCCCTAGACGCTGGGCCCGTTCCTGTTGATGGCGAAGGCGTTGTCCTCGCGCAGGATTTCGGCTTTCGTCATTTTCCCGCTCGCGACGTCGAGCACCTCGTCATAGACGCGGCGTCCCGCCGTCTCGATGGTCGCGCCCTCGAAGATGTCCGTCACGTCCACGTCCGTCGTGTCGGCCTGGAGCCTCGCCGAGAGCGGGTTGCCCGTGATGCGGATGGTGCTCATCAGGGGGTGGTTGATGGTGTGGCCCCCGCCCGTGGAGAAGATGAGCGTCTGCGCCCCGCCCGCGGCGATGCCGGTGATGGACTCTCCGCCGTGCCCCGGGGTGTCCATCACGTGGAGGCCGCTTTTGCGCCCCGCCCGCTTCGCCCAGGGGATCACGTCCACGATGGGGGCGGAGCCCGCCTTCTGGATGGCGCCGAGGGACTTCTCCTCGATGGTGGTCAGGCCGCCCTCCATGTTGTCGCCCGTGGGCTGGCTGCCCCGCAGATCGACGCCGCAGGCGAGGATGCGCGCCTCCATTTCCTCCACCATCCGCCAGATGCGCCTGCCGAGGGCGGGCCGCGCGCACTTGGCGGCCAGCACGCCCTCGCCGCCCATCATCTCGGTGGTTTCGGCGAGAAGCGCCCGCCCGCCCTGGCCGACGACCTGATCCGTCACCCAGCCGGCGGCCTTGTTGTGGGAGAGCCCCGAAGTCGTGTCCGAGGTGCCGCAGTTCAGGCCCAGCAGGAGCTTGCTCACGGGAACTTCCCGGCGGTGCTCGTTCGTGAGGTCTCTGAGCATCTCCATGCCGAGGCGCGTGGCCTTGGCGGTGGCGTCTATCGCCCCGCCGTCCTCGCGGATGTTGATCGCCTCGACCCGCTTGCCCGTTCCGGCGATTTCATGGGCGATCTCCTCCGCCGTGCAGCCCTCCTCGCGGTGGTGGTCGATGACGATGACGGCGCCCGCGTTGGCGTTTTTCCCGTGCCCGACGAGGGTCTCGAACGTGCGCTGGATGTCGGGGCCGATCTGGCAGCGTCCCAGGGGGTGGGTGAGGGCGACGCTGTGCCGCAGGGTTCGGGCGACGCGCTCGCAGGTCGGGTTGGCGTAGAGCGTGCCGCTCAGCAGGAGCAGGTAATTTCTGGCGCCCACGTCGCCGTTCTCGCGGGGGTATCCCCACCAGGTTTTTCTCATGCGTCCGGGCGCCTTCGCGCGGCTTGCGCTTCTCCTGGCCATGATGTCCCCCTCCCCTAGGCGAGGTCGCCGCGGCCGCGGGCGCTCTCTATGTTGTGAACGTGAATGTAGTCGCCCGCCTGGATGTCCCTGCTCGCCACCCCGATGGAGAGGCCGTATTTCATGCAATGCTCGCCCTTTTTGAGGGGCTTGACGCAGATTTTGTGAATGTAGGGAATCGCCTGGTTCGCCTTGAGCGTCCTGCCCATCTTTCCGTTGAGCATCAGGCGCACCGACCCTCCCTTCTCCACCGCCTCGAGGCAGGTGGCTACGTTGTCTCCCTTTTCGATGACCATGGCGGTTGCCGGCATGTCTCCTCCTTCGTGAACCCGGATTGCGGGGGCGCTTCCCGTCGGCGAACCGCAAACCTAGCGCATGGCGGGCCGCGATTCAACGAACGCGGGCGTTTCTCGCCCGAATCAGCCTCTCGCCAGCGGCTGCGCGCCGACTTCCTCCGCTATGCGGTCCAGGTCCCGGACGAGGGCCTCCTTGAGCGCGACGCCCTCGGCCAGGGCGGCGCGGTATCTGCGGTGCGCCCCCTCGCCCGGAATGCGGATTTCATCGAAGCCGGGCGCCAGGCCCGACGCCTTGATTCGCGCGATCGCCGCGTCGACCGCCGCCCTGTAGTCGCCGCCCAGGCACCTGTCCGGGTCTATCGCCAGGGCGAACATCGGCAGGCCGAAGGGCTCCTCCTTCTCCAGCCAGTCGGGCTGGTCGGCGTCGAAGCCGTTGCCGGAGAGCGCCCCCGTCAGAAAGGTGAACATGAGCGCGAGGCCGTAGCCCTTGTGTTCGGCCAGGGGCAGCATCGTCCCCCGGGCGGCGAGGGCGGCGTCCGTGGTCGGGCTGCCGGAGGGGTCGAGCGCCCAGCCCTCGGGAATCGGCTCGCCCGCCTTCGCCGCCAGCAGGACGTAGCCTCTCGCCACCCTGGAGGTGGCGATGTCGAAGAGGACGGGATATTCCTGCCCGGAGGGGATGGCGAAGGCCACCGGGTTGTTGCCGATCATTCTCTCGGCGCCGCCCCAGGGGGCGAGGTTTCCCACCGCGCCGCTGATGACCACGCCGATCATGCCGTGCTCGAGCGCCATGGCGGCGAAGTAGCCGACGTGGCCCGTGTGGGAGGACCTGCGGATGGCGGCCGCGCCGACGCCGCCGGCCTTCGCCTTCTCGATGGCGGCGCGCATGGCGCGGCGGGCGACGACGGCGCTCATGCCGTAGTCGCCGTCGAGCAGCGAGAAGGCGGGCAGGTCGGTGATGGTCCGCACGCGCGGCCTCGGGTTCGCCGTTCCGTTCCGGAGGCGCTCCACGAAGACCCCGAAGCGGACGCAGCCGTGCGAGCTCACCCCCCTGAGCTCGGCGTCCACGAGCTGGGCCGCGCACGCGCCCGCGTCCGGCGCGGAGAGGCCGAGGGCCTCATAGACGCGCGAGAGATATTGAAGAAGCTCCTCCGCGTCCACCCTGACGTCCGGCATGCCGCCTCCCCGCGCGGGCGGGAAGCCGCGCGCGAGCCCCGGCGCCTCTTGGCGAGGGGGCGAAAGAGTGCTAAGAGCTGTTTCGCTCAAGTGTGCTTTACGCCAGGAGGATTCGCAAGGGTGAAAGCGTGGCGCTTCTACGCCTTCGGCGACATGCGGCTGGACGAGGTGCCCGACCCCGATGTGCGGCCGGGGTGGGCGCTGTGCAGGGTGCGGCGGGCGCAGCCGAGCATCACCGACGTCCAGAGGGCGCTGGGCGTGGGAACCATCAACTCCGCGCTTTTGCGGGAAATGCTCGAAAAACACGCTCCCGTTCAGCTGCTGGGCCACGAGATGAGCGCGGAGGTCGTCGAGGTGGGCGAGGGCGTCTCGACCCTGAAGCCGGGCGACAGGGTGTGCACCTCCGGCCACGTCCCCTGCCTCGCGTGCGCCTTCTGCCGCGAGGGCCGGGAGATGTATTGCGCCGACAAGCTCCACGTGGGCATCAACACCCCGGGGGCGTTCGCCGAGTACGTCTGCCTTCCGGCGCACGGCCTCGTGAAGCCGCCCCAGAGCCTCGACGACGCCTCCATCGCCTGCCTCCAGCCCCTCTCCTCCACGGTCGCCGCCATGCGGGACGCGAATATCCGCCCCGGCGAGACGGCGGCCATCACCGGCCAGGGGGTCATGGGCCTCTACGCGCTCCAGGCGGCGCGCACCTGCGGGGCGGGCGCCGTCTGCGTCAGCGACGTGAAGGAGGAGGCGCTCGCCCTGAGCCGCCGGTTCGGGGCGGACGAGGTCATCGACGCGAGGGCGGACGACCCGGTCGAGCGGGTGCTGGAGGCGACCGGGGGACGGGGGGCGGACGTCGTCTTCGAGTGCGCCGGCGGGAACGCGGACCAGGGGCTTTCGGGCCACGCCACGCTTCATCAGGCGACGCGGATGCTGCGCATCGGCGGGCGCGTCATCCAGATAGCGGGCCTCGTCGGGGAGGCGCGGTTCGACCCGGTGTTCATGCGCTCGCGGGGGATTCGGTGGATTTTCCCCGAGGGGCACGGCGCGGACACCGTGGCCCTGGGCGGGAGGTGGGTGGCGAGCGGCAGAATCGACGTGCGCTCTCTCATCACGCATGAGGAGCGCGGCATCGAGAGCCTGCCCCGCGTGATGGAGATTACGAACGACAAGGCCGGGCATCGGGCCACGAACCCCTGCCAGCTCGTCCTGGCGGAGGAGGACTGAGCCGGAAGGCCGGGCCGGGCGCCGCGCCCGATGACGCCGGCCGGAATCCGAAAAACCTTTGCGTTTCCATGATTCCCGCGCATGGCCGGTTGCGCGTGTAAAGGCCGGGGAGCCGGCGGCGCCGGGCGGGCCGGGCGCGCGAATCGCCGCTTTTTTCATCATTTTCAGAGGAGGAGCGAGGATGGATCTGGGTCTAAAGGGAAAAATCGCCATCGTGACGGGCGCGAGCCGGGGCATCGGCCGCGAATGCGCCCTCGCGCTGGCGAAGGAGGGCGCCCGCGTGTGCGTGACGGCGCGCGACGAGGCGCTGCTGGCGAAGGCGGCGGAGGACGTGAACGCCGCCGGGGGCGAGGGGATGTTCGTCTCCTCCGATCTGACGACGCAGGCCGGCTGCGAGAAGGCGGTCGAGGCGTGCGCGGAGCGCTTCGGCGGCGTGGACGTTCTCGTCAACAGCGCCGGCGCGGCGCGGGGCGGAGACATCCTGACGCTCGACGCGGAGTTCATCACCGAGGCGCTCGCGCTCAAGACCTACGGCTACCTCCGCATGTCCCAGCTCGTCATCCCCCACATGCGGAAGAGCGGCTGGGGCCGCATCGTGAACGTCGCGGGCGGGGCGGGGACGAGCCCGGCGCGGGGGAACATTCCCACGAGCGCGGCGAACGTCACGGTGCTCAACAACACGCGGGCGCTCTCCGACGCCGTGGCGGGGGAGGGCATCCAGGTGAACGCCGTCTGCCCGGGCATGACGAACACGCGGCGCGCGCGCGACCTCATGCGGGCGCCCGCGGAGAAGGCGGGCAAGGACGTGGAGGAGTTTCTGAAGGAGGTGGGCGCCAGGACGCCCGCGGGCAGAATCGCCGAGCCGGAGGAGGTGGCGAACGTCGTCGTCTTCCTGGCCTCGGCCGCCTGCTCCTACGTGAACGGCAGCTCCATCTACATGGACGGCGGCGCCCGCCGGGGAACGCCCTAGCCGCCGCGCCTTCTCCGCGGCCCGGGTTCCGCGAAACCAGCGCCCCGCCGATCTTCCCTCCCGGTTTCCGGCGCGGGCGGAGACGGGCCGCGCCCGCTGAATCGCTCCCGGACGGGCCGGCTCTTCCGTGAAGTTGACAGGGCGGAGGAGCGCGTGCTGTAATTCAACCTTCCATAGCATGGACATCGGATTTCCAGTTTTCACCCACGCGGAGGAGAAGGCGATGAACCATGTCCTTTTGCGAGTTTCGAGACGGGCTTTCTTCTGCGCCGCGCTCGCCGCGGCGATGGGCTTGCTGGGCGGGCCATTCGCCGCAGAAGCGCCGGCGCAGGGCAAGAAGCCGCTCCGCTTCGGGGTCGCCGACCCCCTGACCGGGCCAGCGGCGATTTTCGGCAAGGATCAGATGCAGGCGGTGCGCTGGGCGGTCGAGGACATCAACGCCAAAGGCGGCGTCAACGGCCATCCGCTGGAAGCCGTCATCCTGGATCATCAGGCGAAGCCCGAGGTCGGCATAGCGATGGTCAACCGCCTCGTCCATGTGGAGAAGGTGCCGGTGTTCATCACCGCGTTCAGCAACGTCGTCAAGGCGGTCGCCCCCATCGCCAACCGCGAGAAGGTGCTCATGCTGAGCGTCGGGGCGAACGCGCCGGCCATCGCGCGGCTGGGCGACTACGTTTATACGACTTTCCCGCTGGCGGACGTGGACATGAAGGCGCTGGGCAAATACGCCTTTCAGAAGATGGGCAAGCGCCGCGCCGCCGTCCTCTACGTGAACCACGAGACGGGCCGGGACGGCGCGAAGGTCTTCCGCGACAATTTCGTGAAGGCCGGCGGAAAGATCGCCGTCTATGAGTCCTACGAGCAGGAGCGCTCGGACTTCACCGGCCTGGTGCTCAAGGTGAAGTCGGCCAACCCCGACATCATCCACATCCACAGCGTCATCCGGGACTTCACGGCCATTGTCGCGCAAATGCGCCAGCTCGGCGTGAAAACCCAGATCACCAGCTACCAGACGGCCTTCAACCCGAAGATGATCGAGCAGCTGGGCAAGGGCGCGGAAGGCATCATCGTAACCGCGCTGGCCCCCAGCGTGGAGGACAACAAGAACCTGCCCGCCTATCTCGAGCGCTGGAAGAAGGCGCATAACCGCACCCCCATCGGGCTGCCCTATACCCAGTATTTCTACGACGCGCCCTACATCGTCGCGGCGCTCTACAAATGGGTGCTGGACAGGAAGCTGCCGATCACCGGCGAGAACATGCGCAAGGCGCTGATCGCGCAGAAGACGTTCGAGCAGCCCTTGACCAACACAGTCACCATCAACGACGACCACACGGTCAAAAAGCCGGTCTATTTCTGGCAGGTGAGGGGAGGCAGGTTCACGCTGATCGGATCCCAAAAGGACTGATCCGATCATGCCTCCTCCGGGCGGGCGCGCCCGCCGCAGCGCCGCGCCGGGCGGGGCCGGTTCATGCTGAGCTGGGGGATTGCGGGGCAGCTCCTGTGGACGGGGCTCGCCGCCGCGACCTATTACTGCCTCTTCGCGGTCGCGTTCGCGCTCGTTCTCAAGGTCAACAAAATATGGAACTTCGCCCAGGCCGGGGTGATGGTGTTCTCCTACTACGCCCTGCTCGCGGCGTTCCGGCGCTGGGATTTGCCGTTGCTGCCCGCCCTGGCCTTCGGCCTCGCGGTAACGCTCGCCGTCTCGCTCGCTCTCGAGCGTTGCGCCTTCATGGTTTTCCGCGATCGCAATTCGTCGATCCTGACGCTGTTCATCTTCACCATCGTGTTTTCCGAGTTTTCCGTCTATCTCACCGAGCTCGTCTTCGGCACCGAGCCGCAGACGCTCTACGCGAGCCTGCTGTGGCCCGTCGGGTTCTACGCCGGCATCGCGGTGAGTCATTGGGATTTGATGGCGATCTCGGTGACGGCGGCGCTGATGCTCGCCCTCTACCTGTTCATCCATCGGACGCGCTACGGACAGCATCTGGTCGCCGTCGCCGACAACGACAGCCTCGCGGAAATATACGGAATCAGCCGAAAGCGCGCCTACGCCGTTTCGATCTCCATCGCCGCGGTGCTCATCACCGCCGGCATGTATCTTTTCGGAACCAAGGCGGCGCTGTTTCCCTCCACGCCCCTGCAGCATCTGCTGATCTTCGCCGTCATCGCGACAATTCTCGCCGGCATCGGCAACGTCTTTCGCGCCGGAATCGCGGCGGTCGCGCTGGGGCTGATACAGGCCTTCAGCATTCTCGTCATCGCCTCCAAGTGGCAGGCGCTGCTGGCGTATATCCTGATTTTCGTCGTCATCATCTTTTTTCCTCGCGGATTCGTCCTGCCGCGCCGGTTGAGAGGCCTGGCGAGGCCGTCGGGCCGCGCGGCTGCGGCGGCCGCCGACGCCGCGGCCGACTGAGCGCGGCGTGGAATATCTCCTGACCGTGGTCGTGCTGATCGGGATCAACGTGATCCTCGCCGCGAGCTTCAACCTGATCCTGGGCTACGGCGGCCTGATGAGCGTCGCCCACCCCGTCTTCTACGCTATCGGCGCCTATTGCTCCGGCCTGCTGGCGATTCACCTCGGGGTTCCGGTCGCGCTGGCGATCCTGACGGGCGCACTGGTCGCGACGGCGCTCTCGGTCGGCGTGTCGCTGCCCTCGCTTCGCGTGTCGGGAGATTATCTCGTCATCGCCAGCATCGGCTTCCAGCTGGGCGTCCTGCACGTCATCAACAACCTCGACTTCACGGGCGCGGCCGGGGGACTGACCAACATTCCGGTGCTGACCGAAGGGCCGGCCCGAAGCCTCGTCTTCGCGCTGATCGTCGCGGCCGCCGCCGCCGGCTCGGTTCTCCTGGTGGGCTGGATCGTCGAGGGGGACTACGGGCGGGCCATCACCGCCATGCGCAACGACGAGGAGGCTTTCAGCGCCCTGGGCCGCAGCGCGATAAACGCCAAAATCGTCCTGTTCGCCATCGGTTCGGGCATGGCCGGGCTGGCCGGCGCGCTTTACGCCCACTACTTCGCCTATGTCACGCCCGAGCAGTTCGGCATCTTCACCTCCGCGGCCCTGCTTACGATGGTGGTCGTGGGCGGTGCCGCCACGACGTGGGGCCCGCCGGTGGGCGCCGCGCTCCTGACCGCCCTTCCGCAGGGCATCACGTTTCTCGACCTGCCCGTCTCCGTCATGGCGCCGCTCCAGGGCGTCATCTATACCTCGCTCGTCATATTTTTTCTCTTCGCGCGGCCCCAGGGACTCATGGGGGGTAGCCGCGGCGGCGGGGGACTCGACGCCTGGAGCGCGAGCGCGGCCTTCAAGGCGCGGAGGCGGCCGAAATGAGCGCGATCATGGAAGTAGAGAAGCTTCGCAAGAGTTTCGGGGGAATCGTGGTTGCGGACGGCGTCAGCCTGAGCCTGGAGGCGGGGGAGATCGTCGGTCTGATCGGTCCCAACGGCGCGGGGAAAACGTCGCTGTTCAACCTGATCTCCGGGGTGATTCCCCCTGACGCGGGCTCGATAATCCTGAACGGCCAGCGCGTGGAGCGGATGCCCATGCACCGCCGGGCGCGGATCGGCCTCGCCCGCACCTGGCAGAACACCCGTATGTTTCACTCGATGTCGGTGCTCGACAACCTGCTGATAGCGACGCGCCGGTATCCGGGAGAATCCCTGGCGCGCATCATGCTGCGCCGCCGCTCGGTGGACGCCTTTCGCCGGGACTCGACGCGGAAGGCCGAGGCCCTTCTCGAACGGGTGGGACTCGCGGACAAGACGAACGAAATGGCGGTTGAGCTCTCCTACGGCCAGCAGAAGCGGATCAGCCTGGCGCGGGCGCTGATGAGCGACGCGGCCTGCCTGCTGCTGGACGAGCCCATGGCGGGCGTCGAGGGACAGACCTACGAGACGATCGTCCGCGTCATCCGGGAGGAGGCCCGCGCCGGCCGCGCCGTTTGCGTGGTGGAGCACAACATCTCCTTCATCCGCGACATTAGCGACCGGACGGTATTCATGTTCAACGGCTGCGTTCTGGCGAGCGGCTCCGTCGATGAACTGACGCGTAGCCGGCAGCTCACGGATCTGTATTTCGGCGCCTGATTCCGGGCGCTCTCGAGGGAGCGGGAGAATCCGGTGTTTGAAATCCGCGGCCTCACCGCCCGCTACGGCCCGCTGATCGCCGTGAACGGCGTCTCTCTTTCCTTCGGGCCCGGAGAGCGAACGGGGATTTTCGGCCATAATGGTTCGGGCAAATCGACGCTGCTCAAATGCCTGGTCGGCGGCCTGAGCGACGTTTCCGGCGAGGTGACCTTCGACGCGGCGCCCATCGTTCCCGATCAGGTGTATCGCAACGTTATGCTGGGCATCGGTCTGGTGCCGCAGACCCGGAACGTTTTTCCGAACCTCACGGTTGAGCAGAACCTTCGCGTCGCAGGCTCGAAGTCCGGTTCCTCGCTTCTGGAGGAGGTCTATGCCCTGTTCCCGCTGCTGCGGGAGCGCCGGGAGCAGCTCGCGGGATCGATGAGCGGCGGAGAGCAGCAGATGCTCGCCGTCTCGCTGGCGCTGATGACCCGGCCGCGCGTCCTTCTGCTCGACGAGCCGACCGCCGGCCTCGCTCCGGCGGTCGTGAAGGACGTGCTGGAGTCGGTTTCCCGCGTCAACCGGGAGCTTGGCACCGGGCTGATCATCGTCGAGCAGAACGTGCTCGCCGCGCTGGAGATCGTGAGCCGCGCGATAGTGCTGAAGGGCGGTCGCGTCGCGTTCGACGGCCCCGGCGAGGAGTTGCGGGCGAAAGAGGATTTGTGGGCCTGGTTCTGAGCGGGCGGGAGGAGCCTTTTCGGAACGGCGGAGAAGGCGCGGCCGCCCTCACGGCTTCATGCCGATGGCCTCAATTTGCACCAGCGCGTCCGAAACCGGGCCGGGGCCATGCACGATCACGCACTCGAACGCGGGGAGATTCTCGTCGAGGAAGGTCTCGCGGACCGCTTCATAGACCCGCAGGTCCTCCGGCTCCGACAGATAGACCGTCGTCTTGACGAGGTCCGCCAGCTCCATCTCGGCCGCGGCGGCGGCCTCGCGCAGCCGCTCCCACGCCATCCAGCACTGCGCGGCGAGTCCCGGACGCCGCTCATCCTCCCGCAGCCGCGACACGGCGCGACGCCCCGCCTCCGGGAGCGCCTCCGCGCTTCGCGAGATCGTCCCCGCCGCATCTACGCCCGGCGTCCCGGAAAAGAAGAGCAGGGGCCCCGCTCGCGTGACGGCGGGGGCGGCGAAGGGCGCCGTCCCCGGCCACGGGATGGATTGGCGGACGAGTCCGCCGCTCTTCTCCATGACGGTGACCTCGATTTCGACGCGCGTGCCGCGGTGTCCCACCTCGTCGAACCCCACGACGCAGAGCGACGGACGGGTTTCGGGGAAGAAATGGGCGTGCACTCGATGGAAGGTCGGGAAATCGCGCAGATCGCCCAGAAAAACCGTCGCGTGGATGACGTCTTCGAGCGCCATGCCGCCGCCCTCGAGCGTGCGGCGTACCTCGTGGTAGATGTACCAGGACTGCGAGGCGATCGGGCCATGCCGGCTGTCCGGATGGCTGCGCCCCGTCGCCAGGAAGCGGCCTTCTTCAGGAATGTCGGCGTAGGAGTTGACGAGCGGCATCCCGGGCTCGGCGGTCTTGATGGCGATATGGCCGGCGAGGAAGGCGAACGGGCCCGATCTTATCGCCTGCGAGTAGTGCGAGGCCGAAGGCAGGTCCGGGTTATAGACGTCCGTCAGAACCTCGCGGTCGCCGAATACGCCGCCGTTTTCCGGGCAGACGGCGATGGCGTCGATCCCGATCCAGCAGTCCGTGCGCCCGGCGACGGATTTCACCCCCAGGCCGCTGCTGGGCGCGGGCGTGGGCTGCCAGTGCACGCGGATGTGCTCGTAGCTGGGGAAAAAGCGCTTGTCGCGCTGCCAGATGTGCTGGCGCAGCACCTGATCGCCGCGCGTTCCGGCCGCGGAGAGAACTTTTTCGAGGCTGTCGTGGACCGCCCAGGAGTCGGCGCTGACCCGGCCTTCCATGAGGTCGGGCAGGTGATAGCCCTGCATCTGTTCGCGCCCCGCCTCCGGCAGATCCGCGAATCCCGCCGGGCCGCCGGGCCGCAGTCCTGATATGAACAGAAGCTCGCCGGCCCTGACCGCCGTTGGATAGGGCGGAAAAGCGCAGGCGACGGTCTCACAGGCAATCGGGGTCTTTTTCATCCTTGACAAGTCCTCCGCGGCCCGGCCGCGCGGCGGGCGAGGCGGCTACATCGCCAGCGTCCCGCCGTCGCACGAAATGAAGGCGCCGTTCATGAAGTCGTTCTCCTCGGAGACGAGGAAGAGCGAGACTTCGGCCATCTCCTCGGGGCTGGCGAAGCGGTTCACGGGAATGCGGGGCAGCTTCGCCCTGGCGCGCTCGGGCTCGTCGACGTGTATCCGCCGCACGCGCTCGCTCTCGGTGGTGCCCGGCATGAGGCAGTTGACGCGCAGGCCCATGGGGCCGAGCTCCACGGCCAGCGCCCGCGTCAGGTTGTGCATCGAGGTCTTGGTGGCGCAGTAGAGCGCGTTGCCGGAGACGCCGCGCTCGCCGTCGATGGAGCCGATCATCAGGATTCTGCCCCTGCCCCGGGGCGCCATGGCCCGCGCCGCCTCGCGCGTGGCGATGAAAACGGATTTCGCGTTGACTTCGTAGAGATCGTCGATCTCCTCGTCCGTGAAGTCCAGGAAGCGCTTGTGCCCCCGCATGGCGGCGCAGTTCACCAGGACGTCAAGGCCGCCCAGCCGCGCCAGGCCGTCGCGCACGAGGTCGTTCGCCTTTCCCGAATCCCTGAGGTCGTAGCACCGGCCGTCGATGCGGCCGCCTCCCGCCCCGCAGTCGGCGATGAGCTTCTCGAGGCGCTCCCGGTTGAAGCCGCCCGCCGCCCAGAGGGACGCGCCCTCCGCGCTGAACCTGCGCGCGATGGCCGCCCCGATGCCGGAGGAGGCGCCCGTGATGATGACCCTCTTTCCCGCCAGCCTGCCCGCCATGCCTTCCTCCCCTGCGTGAAGAATCAGCCTTCCTCGTCCGGCAGCAGCGCGGACTCCCCCAGCGAGCGCGGGTCGCGCGTCGGCCATCGGCCGGCGTCCACCTCGGTGATGAAGTCGAGAACGATCCGGTTGAACATGGCGGGCTCCTCGAGATTGATGAGGTGGCCCGCGTTCGGGAAGGTGACGAGGGCGGCCGTCGGAATCGCGCGCTTCATGAACAGGGCGGGCTCCAGGCAGGGATAGTCCTCGTCTCCCGTGAGGATGAGCGTGGGCACGGCGCAGCTCTTCATCGACTCCTCGAGCTCATAGACGGAGGGCCGCGCGCTCTGCACCCCGCGCATCGTGTTGGCGCAGCCCAGGGGGGAGTGGCTCATGAAGTGGTCGATGAATTTCCGGTAGGCGAGGGCGTCCTTGCGCTTGAGCTGCATCCGGGTGGGGCCTGCGGTATAGACGGGGCCGAAGCCCTCCATGCCCTCGTTCAGAAACCGGTCGGCCACCTCGTTCGCCTCTTTCTGAAACCGCGCGCGCCCGTCGGGCTCGGAGCCGTAGCCGCACCCGGCCACGACGATGGAGCGGGCGAGCTCCGGGTGGCGCAGCCCCAGGTGGAGGCTCGCGTAGCCGCCCATCGAGAGGCCCACGACGTGGGCGGGGGCGAGGTTCAGCCCCCGGATGAGGCCGGCCAGGTCGTCCACGGCGATGTCCTGGCCGTATTGCCCCGGGTCCTCGGGCACCTCGGAGGGCGGGAAGCCCCTGGCGTTGTAGGCGACGACCCTGTATCTGCGGTTGAAATACCGCGTCTGATCCTCCCAGCTGCGGCAGTCGCCCGCGAATTCATGGACGAAGACGATGGGCGCGCCCTCGCCGCTGGCTTCGTAATGCAGGCTGACGCCGTTCGTTTTCAGTTCGGGCATGGCGTTTCCCTCGCAGGATGGCGCGCGAGCGCGCGGTTCGCCTCTCATGGACGGGTCAAAACTACGGGAGAACGGGGAAAATGACAACGCGCGGCGGCGCGTTGTCCCGCGCTTTCGCCCCGCCGCCCCGCTTTGCCGGCGATCTTCCCGGGGGCGGGGTTGCTTTCCGCGCGCCCCTGGCGCATCATAACGCGAACGATTGACCCGGCCCCGGCTTGACAGGCCCGCCCGAGCGAAAGCATAACTGCCCGAAGCGAAACTCCGGGATTCTGTCCTGACGCGCTGCCTCACCATGGGGGAACACACTTGTCCACGGCTCAGAAGAAGCCCAGCCTCGCCATTCACAGAAAAGAGGAGCGCAAGCTCCAGTGGGAGACGATTTTCATCATCGGCCTGATTCACCTGCTCGCCCTGATGGCGTTCGACGCGGACTACTTCAGCGTCTCCGGCCTCGTGGTGGGCGTCGTCATGTACTTCGTGGCGGGGATGCTGGGGGTGACCATCTGCTATCACCGCCTCCTGACGCACCGCAGCTTCCAGACGCGCAAGCCGATAGAGTATTTCCTGACGTTCTGCGCCTGCCAGGCGCTCCAGAGCGGCCCCATCGAGTGGGTGGCGATGCACCGCATCCACCACAAGGAGTCGGACGAGGAGCCCGACCCCCACTCCCCGCTCGTGAGCTTCCTGTGGGCGCACGCCGGCTGGCTTTTCGTCAGCCTGCCGGACGCGCACACCTACGAGGAGTATTCGCGCTTCGCCAGGGATTTGCACCGGGACCGGTGGCACCGCTTCTTCAACCGCTACTTCTTCGTGATTTACCTCGCGACGGCGGCGGCCATCTACCTCGCCGGCGAGCTCTACGGCGGCCTGGGAACGTCCTGGCTCGTCTGGGGCGTATTCGTGCGGACGGTCTTCCTGTGGCACAACACCTGGGCGGTGAATTCGGTGACGCACACCTTCGGCTACCGCAACTACGACACCGACGAGGAGAGCACGAACAACTGGCTCGTCGCGCTCCTCTCCTTCGGCGAGGGGTGGCACAACAACCACCACGCGGACCAGCGCTCGGCGGCGCACGGCCAGCGGTGGTTCGAGGTCGATATCACCTACCGCTTCATCAAGGCCATGGAGTTCTTCGGCCTGGCGTGGCGGGTGATGGAGCCGCGCCAGCGGGTGGTGGCGAAGCGGCTCGACATCATGGTGGACGAGGAGGCGGTGCGCGCCGCCGACGCCAGAGGGCCGGCTTCGGCGGAGGCGCGCCCCGAAACGCTTCACACGATGACCGACCCGACGCTCCCCCTCCAGGTGCCGCAGATGCCCTCGCTGGCGGAGGCGAGCGAGGCGGCGGCGAAGTCGGCGCAGCGGGCGATGGAATCCGTGGACGCGGCGCTCGCCCACGCCGCCGACGCCCTCCGGCACAAGAAGGACGAGGCCGACCAGGCCGTTCGCCAGATGCTGGAGAAGGGCAAGGACCTGGCGATGGCGGCCGTCGAGCAGGCGAAATACGCGGCGGACGAGGCCGTCGAGTTCTCCGCCCAGGCGAGCGCGTATCTGGCGGACGCGAAGGAGGGGGCGGTGGAGTCCGCCCATCAGGCGGCCGAGAGGGCGAAGTCGCTCGCGCAGGAGGCGGCCGAGGCGGCCTCGAAGGCGGCCGACGAAACCGCGCGCGCGTTCAAGGGGGTCGAGAGGCCCGTCATCACCTCGACGATATAGACGCCGCGAAAAAGCCGGAGCGCGCCGCTTCGGCTTTTTCGCGCCTCCCCGGCCGCGCCTCGAGCCGGGGGAAGTCCCGACGCCGGGATTCGCGGCTCCCGGATCGAGACTCTCTCCTCCGGCGGTTTTTCGAGAGAAGCCGGCTTGCTTTCGAGCGCGGGGCGCGCCCCGCCTGTTTGACGATGGGTTTTTCGACGGCGCGCGGCGGACGCCGCGCATCCTGGAGGGCCAAGGGCCATGAGCGAAGCGAACGAGGACCAGTTGCTGAAAGACCTGAAAATCTACTACGACGCCGACGCTGACCTGAACCTGCTGCAGAACAGAAAGATCGCCGTCATCGGCTACGGGAGCCAGGGGCGCGCCCACGCGCTGAACCTCCAGGACAGCGGCGCGGACGTCGTCGTGGGCCTGCGGAAGTCCTCTCCCCGCTGGAAGCAGGCGGAGGAGGAGGGCCTCGAGGTGATGGAGACGGCGGAGGCGGCGAAGGCGGGGGCGCTGGTGGTCATCCTCACGCAGGATCATCTCCAGCCCGCGATCTGGAAGGAGGACATCGCCCCCGGCATGAAGGACGGCGACGCCCTCGTGGTCGCCCACGGCTTCAACCTGAACTACGGGCAGATTCTTCCGCCGGACAACATCGACGTCGTGATGATCGCCCCCAAGAGCCCGGGCCACACCATGCGCTTCCAGTATGAGGACGGGCGCGGGGTGCCGGGCCTCGTGGCCGTCTTCCAGGACGCCACGGGGAAGGCGAGGGACTACGCCCTGGCCTACGGCAAGGCGGTGGGCTGCGCCCGCGCCGGCATCATCGAGACGACCATCGAGGAGGAGACCGAAACCGACCTCTTCGGCGAGCAGGCCGTGCTGTGCGGCGGCATCACCGAGCTGATTCGCGTGGCGTTCGAGACGCTCGTGGAGGCGGGCTACCAGCCCGCGCTGGCCTATTTCGAGTGCCTGCACGAGGTGAAGCTGATTACCGACCTCATCTACCAGGGCGGCATCACCATGATGCGCTACTCGGTTTCGGACACCGCCGAGTACGGCGACATCACGCGGGGCAAGGTCGTCATCGACGACGCGACCCGCGAGCGGATGCGGGGCATCCTCAAGGACATCCAGACCGGGAAGTTCGCCAGCGAGTGGATCAACGAGAACATGGTGAACCGGCCGACCTTCAACACGGTGGTGCGCAAGGAGAAGGAGCACGCCATCGAGGTGGTCGGCCGCCGTCTGCGCGCGATGATGCCCTGGATCGAGGAGCGGGCGGTGAGGTAGGGGGATATTTTCGGGAGGGGCGACCCGCTCCGCGCGGCCCGCCGCTCCGCCGCCTTGCCCGGGCGGTTCGGGGAAGCCCCCCGCGGCCGTCCTTTCGTAGGGGCGGTTCGGGAACCGCCCGCTTTCGAGGGCGTTCGCGTCGGAAAAAGGGGGCGAGAACGCTCCCCGAGGGGAGGGCGGCGTCGGGTCGCCGGGACGCCTTCCATTCCCGCCTTCGCTCTCCGGCCCCGTCACAAAGTTCGCGGGGGGAGGAGGGGACTTTTCGGGCGTCCGGAGAGGTTCCGCGCGCGCCGCGAAAGCCGCGGATGAACGTCTGCGAATTTCGACAAAAACAGACAAATTCACGGCCTTATCCTGCAAATACGCAGCTGTTTTCCACCCTTTTTCCACCCTTTTGACGCCCTCTTTTGCTCCCCGATTCGCCGCCTTCTTTCTCCCCGCGGGCGCATCTCTCCCGCGTCCGGGAATGTATCGCAGGCCGACCCGCTCCCACAGCCGCAAATGCGGGCAGATGCGGGCAAACGCGCGCGACTGTCATTTTCGGGGCGCGATTTTTCGGCGAGAAGCCTCTTTTTCGAGGCGATCCGCGCCCTTCCGGTGAGGCTTTCGCCCGGTTTTCAGGGGCGACCCGCCGGCTTCTCGCCGGATGAGGCGGCGCGGCGCCCTTCGTCTCGCTTGAAAGAAGCGGGCGGACGGCGTATTCTTGCGGAACGCTTGTCGCTCGCCGCCGCGAGGGGACGGATGAGGGTTCGGAAAATCAAGTTTCTCATCGCAGGCGCCGTCATCCTGAGCGCGTTCGCCTGGCTGGGCGTATCGGGGTTTCAGAGCGAGAATCTCGTCTATTTCCTGACCGTGGACGAGGCGTCGCGCAAAGCGCCGACCCTGGGCGGCCGCGGCGTCCGCGTGCAGGGGAAGATTGTCCCGCGAACGCTCCTGAAGAATCCCGACGCCATGCAGCTCGCCTTTCACATGCAGGGGGAGAACCGCACCCTGGCGGTAAGCTACAGGGGGGTTCCCCCCGATTTGCTCGAAAACGGATTTCCGGTCATCGCCGAGGGCAGGTTCAACGAGAAGGGCGTCCTGGTGGCGAAGAATCTGATGGTCGCGTGCCCCTCGAAATTCGAGGAGATGAAGGAGGCGGGCGAGAGCATTCCGGCGAATCACGGGAATTTGATGGAAGAGGCCGGGAAGCGAAAGGCCGCGCCGCCCGCCGCCCGATAGGCCCGGCCTCCCGCTGAAGGGCCCTTGCGAAGCCTTCTGCGGCGCGCTGAGAGTCCGCTCCCCCCGGAGGTTTTGTTTCGTTGCTCGCCATTCAGTTCGGACACTACGGCCTGCTGGCGTCGTTCGTCCTGGCCGCGTTCGGCGTCTGCGCCTCCGTCGTCGGCGCGCGAAGGTGCAGGGCCCGCCTCGTCGCCGCGGGCCGAAACGCCGCCGTCTGCGTTTTCGCGCTGGTGAGCGGCGCGAGCGCGGCGCTCGTCTGGCTTCTCATGGCGCGGGACTACCGCGTCGAGTACGTGGCGGGGCACGTCAACAACACGCTGAACGGCTTCTACCGCTTCAGCGCGTTCTGGGGAGGGCAGGAGGGCAGCCTCCTCCTCTGGCTTCTGCTCCTGTGCGCGTATTCGTTCATCGTCATCCGTCAGAACCGCGACAGGAACCTGGAACTGATGCCCTATGTGACGGCCACGCTCATGGTCACGGCGCTGTTCTTCCTGGTCATCCTGAACTTCGTCACTCCGCCCTTCGATACGCTCGCCGCCCCGCCGGCGGACGGGCGCGGCCTGAACCCCCTCCTTCAGGACTGGGGGATGGTCATCCACCCGCCCAACCTGTATCTGGGCTACGTGGGCTTCGCCGTGCCCTTCGCCTTCTGCATCGGCGCGCTGGCCAGCGGCAGGCTCGACGCCGACTGGATCGCCGCGACGCGCCGCTGGACGCTGTTCGCCTGGTTCTTCAACGGGACGGGCATTCTGCTGGGCGGCGCCTGGGCCTACAAGGAACTGGGCTGGGGCGGATACTGGGCGTGGGACCCGGTGGAGAACGCGAGCCTCATGCCCTGGCTCACGGGAACCGCCTTTCTCCACTCGGTGATGATTCAGGAGAAGCGCGGGATGCTCAAGGTCTGGAACGTCTCGCTCATCATCATCACCTACGGGCTTACGATATTCGGCACCTTTCTGACGAGAAGCGGCATCATCTCGAGCGTGCACGCATTCGCGAACTCCTCGTTCGGCTGGGCGTTTCTGGTCTATCTGTTGGCGGCGCTGATCGTCTCCTTCGGGCTGATGATATGGCGTCTGCCCCTCCTCCAGAGCGAGCACGAGATGGAGAGCTTCTTCTCGCGCGAGGCGAGCTTTCTGCTCAACAACGTCGTGCTCGTGGGCATGACGTTCGCCGTCTTCTGGGGGACGATTTTTCCGGTCGTCTCCGAAGCCGTGAAGGGCGTCAAGGTCACCGTCGGGCCGCCCTTTTTCAATCAGGTGAACGCGCCCATCGGCCTTTTGCTGATCCTCCTCTGCGGCGCGGGCCCCCTTTTCGCGTGGCGCAAAACGTCCCGAAGGCAGATGAACCGGAGCTTCGCCTATCCCTCGGCGGCGGCCGTGGGCGCTCTTCTCACGCTCGCGCTCTTCGGGGTCCGGCACGTCTATGCGGCGCTCGCCTTCTCCCTTTGCGCGTTCGTGGCGGGGACGATTCTCCTCGAGTATTGGAGGGGCGTCGCCTCGCGCGCGCGCCATCATGGGGAGGGCGTCGTCCGGGGCGCGTGGGAGCTCACCATGCGCAACAAGCGGCGCTTCGGGGGCTACATCGTCCATCTGGGCATGGCGATATTGTTCGTGGGCGTGGCGGCCTCCTCCGCCTATCAGGAGGTGGGCGAGGTGCGCCTGCGCCTGGGCGAGAGCTTCGCCCTCGACGGCGTGCGGATGCGCTACGAGGGGATTCGCGAGAGCGCGACGCCGCAATACCGCTCTGCCTTCGCGCGCCTGGGCGTCTATCGGGCGGGGCGCCGCATCGGGGAGGTGGAGCCGGAGAAAAGGCTCTACTTCACGCCCCCGCAGCCGACGACGGAGCCGGGCATCCGGCGCGGGGCGCGCTCGGACATCTACGCCGTCTTCGCCGAGGCGGATCGGGACGGGGCGGCCACGTTCAAGTTCATGGTCAACCCGCTGGTCAACTGGGTGTGGGCGGGCGGTGTGGTCTTCGCTCTCGGCTCGCTCGTCTGCTTCCTGCCCGAACGCTGGGGACGGCGGAGGAAAAGGATCGTCTGAAGGATGGAGATTCTGACCTTCCTCATCGTGGGCGGGGCCATCGGCGGCGCCTTTCTCTATACCGTCTGGCCCATCGCGCGTCCGCAGGCGGCCGCGGGCGTCCTGCCGGACGAGGAGGGCGCGGGGCCGCCTTCGCGCCGGGAGCTGGCGCGCCTGCTGATGGACAGGGAGCAGGCCTACCGGAACATCATGGACATCGAGTTCGACAGGGAGATGGGAAAGCTCTCGGATGAGGATTACGCCGGAATGATGGCGCCCGCCCGCGCCCGGGCGGTGGAGGCGCTCAGACGCCTCGACGCCAGAGGCGTGAAGGAGGGGATGACGCCCCTGCGTCTGAACGAGCGCGAGGCGGCGCAGGCGGCCGACCGAATCGAGGGAGCCCCCCCGCTCGCCTTGAGGGGCGGCGCGGTCGAACAATCGCTCGACGAGCGGCTGGAGGCGGAGATTCTTCAATACAGAAGGACCCCGGACGAGGCGGGGCGCTTCTCATCCGGGGACGCTCCGCCGGACGATAGGGATGAGAAAAAGAAGCGGCGGTTTTGCGCCTCATGCGGGCGCGCCGCGACCGAAGCGGACAATTTCTGCGCCGCCTGCGGACATCGGCTGAATTGAAGCGCGTCCGTCTCGTCCGAATCGCTATCGCCCTGTCGCTGCCCCTCGTCGGCGCGCACTGGGGGTTCTCCCACGCGCAGCCGGCGAAGCTCGATGCCGCCCCTCCCCGCGGGAAGGCCGAAAGCCCCGCCGCCGAGACGACGGACCTCTCCCGACTCAGGCTCAGGAGCAACGTTCTCGCCATCCGGCTGGAGAAGGGGTTTTTCGAGGTGGTGGAGATGCTGGATTTCGAGAACGAGGGAAGCGCCGCCATCGTCTCGAAAGACGGCGCGCCCACGCTCAGGTTCGCCCTGCCCAGAAGCAGCAATATAAGGAATCCCAGGGCGCGCTGGAGCGCGGCGCCCGTCGGCCTCGACCAGAAATTCCTCACGTCCGCCGGGGATGAGCTGCGGACGAGCGAGCCGATCCCCCCGGGGCGGAAATTCGTCGTCCTCACCTATCGGCTGGCGGATGAGTTCGGCGGCATCCGCGTGGAGAAGCCGATTCTCTACGACACGGGGAACTTCGCCGTTCTGCCCGAGAAGGGGCTCGTGCAGGCCTCCGTACCGGGCTTTTCCGCCGCGCCCGCCCTGACGCTTCAGAACAGGGAATACGAGCGCTTCGCCGGGGCCGTCAGAACCGGCGCGGTCGTGCGCATCGACATGCAGGCGCCGGATTCGACGGGCGGCTTGGGAATTTTCTACGTTGTGGGCGGCCTCGCGGCCGCGTCGGGTCTGGGGCTGGGCTTCTATATCCGGAAGAGGAGGAGCGCGGCCCTCTCCGCGCAGGCGGAGCGCGAGGAGACGCTGCGCGCCATCGCCCTGCTCGACGATCGCTTGGCCCAAGGGGAGATTTCTCCCGATGAGCACGCCCGCGCGCGCGCGCCGCGCTTCGAGCGCCTCCGGGAACTCTCCGCCTGAGAGGGCGAACGCCATGCTGGAGGCTCTGGGCGTATCCAGACGATACGGATGGCGGTGGGCGCTCCGGGACGCGAGCCTCGCCCTCGCTCCCGGCGAGACGCTCGCCGTTCTGGGAAAAAACGGATCGGGCAAGACCACGCTTCTCAAAACGCTCGCCGGCCTGCTGCGGCCCACGCGGGGGGAGGTGCGCGTCGGCGGCGAGCCGCTTTCGCGCGGGGCGAAGGCGCGCATCGGCCTGCTCTCGCACGAGCCCATGCTCTACGAGGGGCTGACGATGCGGGAGAACCTCGCATACGCCGCCAGGCTCTTCGGGGTGGGACGCGCGGAGGCCCGGGAGCGGATGAACGCCCTGGCGGAGGCGCTCGGCGTCTCGGAGCGCCTCGACGAGCCCGCGCGCGCCCTGAGCCGGGGCCTTGCGCAGAGGGCGGCGCTCGCTCGCGCGCTTTTGCACGAGCCCGACGTCGTGTTGCTCGATGAGCCTTTTTCGGGCTTGGACCCGGAGGCCGCCGGACGCCTGGAGGGCGTCGCGCGCGCCCTTTGCGGGCGCGAGGGGCGCGTCGTGGCGTTCACGACGCACGACGTTTCGAGAGCCTTCGGGATGGCGGACAGAATCGTCGTTTTGGCCGGAGGACGCCTCGTCCATGACGCGGAAGCCGGGGATTCCGGACGGGAGGAAGCCCTGTCCGCGTTCGATGAACGCCCTGCGAGCGCGGGATGAAACGCTTTTTCTCCGTCTTTTTCGCGGCGGCGGAGAAAGATTTGCGCCTCGAGTGGCGGACGAGGGAGAGCGTCCTCCTCATGGCGGTTTTCGCGCTCTTGACGCTCACGCTTTTCAGTTTCGCGCTCGGCCCGGGCGGAGGGGGGACGGAAGGGGCGCGCGCCGCGCAGGCGGGGGTTTTGTGGATAGCGTTTTTGTTCGCCTGCGTCCTCGGGCTTTCGCGCTCGATGGGCGTGGAGCGCGAAAGCGCGGGATTCTCGCTCATGCGCGCCAGCCCGGCCGAGCCCGCCGCGCTGTATCTGGGCAAGGTGGCGTCGATGGTCGTTCTGATGGGGGTCATGGAGCTGGCGGGCTTCGTCGCTCTCGCCGTTCTCTACCGGGCGGACGCCTGGAGCTCGGCGGGCGCGCTCGCTCTCGTCTCGGCCGCCGCCACCCCTGGAATCGCGGGCGCGGGCGCCCTGTTCTCCGCCATGAGCGCGCGGACGCGAACGCGCGAGGCGCTGCTGCCCGTTTTGATGTTTCCCGCCCTCGTTCCCGTTCTGATCGCCTCCGTGAAGGCGACCGAAGCCCATCTGGGCGGCGGCGGATGGGCGGACGCGAAGGATTGGCTTCGTCTGATCCTGGTGTATGATGCCGTGGTGCTGGTGGCCGCCTCGATGCTTTTTGAATATATTTTAGAGGAATAGCATCAATGGATTGCGGGGCGGCTGCCCTAAAAACGCCTCATGTATCCGCGCAGGCGCCTCTCCGCAGGCCGGCCGCCGGCGGGAGGAGCGCCTGATGCCCCGAAACGAGCGGGGAGCGCTCGCGTGGCTGCCGCCTCTCGCCCTGTGCCTGCTCGCCTTCGCCATTTTCGCGGATTTGTTCATCGCCGGAACGGACAGGCTCCAGGGGCCTCCGCAGCGCATTTTCTACGTCCACGTTCCCTCGGCCTGGGTCGCGTTTTTCGCCTTTTTCCTGGTGTTCGTCTTCTCGATCAAATATCTCGCCGCGCGGAAGAGGGACGACGACGTCCGGGCGCACGCCTGCGCGGAGGCGGGTGTCGTCTTCTGCACGCTGGTGCTGATCACCGGCCCGATATGGGCGCGCCCGGTCTGGGGCGTGTGGTGGACGTGGGACGCGCGGCTCACCACCACGCTCATCCTGTGGATGATGTATGTGGGATACCTGATGCTGCGCGCCTACATGACGGAGCCGGAGCAGAGGGCGCGGTTCGCCGCCGTGCTGGGGATCGTCGCCTTCCTGAACGTGCCCATCGTGCACATGTCGGTGGAATGGTGGCGCACGCTGCATCCCGGGCCGGTGGTGATGCGCTCGGGCGGTCTCGGCGATCTGCCCGGCTCCATGCACGTCGCGCTGTGGAGCTCCCTGCTGGCCTTCGCGCTCCTGTTCGCGTGCTTCGTCCGGAAGCGCGCGCGAATCGAGCGCCTCAACGTTCGGGTGGAGGAGGCGCGCGCCGCGCGGGAGGGAGGCTGATGGGCTACGTGACGGCGGCCTACGTCGTCGTTCTGGGCGGGTTCGCGCTTTACTGGTGGACGCTCAGGGCGCGGATGGATGCCTTGCGGGAGGAGGAGAGGAAGCTCGGGAGCAAGGGAGGCTCCAGGTGACGCGTTTCTGGATCGTCCTGTGTCTGCTGGCCGTCTTGTGTCCGTCCCCGACGGCGGGGGCCGCCTCGCCGGGGGCGAAGACGACTTTCTCCGAGGTGGCGGGCGCCCTTATGAGTCCCGTCTGTCCGGGGAAGCTGCTGGGCGACTGCCCGAGCAGCGAGGGGGCGCAGCTGCGCGAGCTCGTGCGCCGCAAGATATTCGCCGGGGAGACGAAAGAGCAGATCGTTCGGTATTTCGTCGAAGTCTATGGCCGGGAGGTCCTGCCGAAGCCGCCGGCGGAGGGCTTTTATCTGACCGCCTGGCTTCTTCCCGCCGCCGGTCTGCTGGCCGGCTTCGGCGTAGTGATCGTTCTGGTGAGGGCGTGGGCGAGACGCCCGGAAGAGGGGCGGCAAGGCGAGGGGAGGAGTGAGGCTCCGCAAGAGGCCGCTTCGGACGATTCCCTGGAAAGCCGCCTGCGGCGCGAACTGCGCGATTTCGAGGCCTGAGCCGCCGTTCTCCCCCGATCCGCCCGGAGTTTTTCGATGCCCTACGTTCCCAAAGCCGAAATCGCCAGAAATATCGACGGCATGGACAGGTCCCGCCGGGAGCGATCCCGCCGAATCTCCGCGTGGAGGCTCATCGGCATGTGCTTGAGCCTCGTTCTCGTGGTTTGGGCGATGACGCATTTCGGGGAATGGGGTCGGCGAACCGAAGCGCCCGCGCCGAAAACGGAGCGAAAGCGGGAGGCGGCCAGGCAGGCGGCGCCTCGGGCGGACGACGCCGACCTGTTCCGGGACATGAGCTTTCTGAGGCAGGCGAAGCGCGCCGAAGCTCCGGGCGTTTTTCTGAAAACGCTGGACGGGGGCGAGCGTTCCCCGGCGCGGCAGGAGGGAAAGATCGTCCTGATCAATTTCTGGGCGACGTGGTGCCAGCCCTGCGTTCGGGAGATGCCCTCCATCGAGCGGCTTTATCGCAAATACAAGGCGCGGGGGCTTGAAATCGTGGCGGTGTCGCTGGATCAGGGCGGGGCGGAGGAGGTGCGCGCGTTCGCCGGGAAGCTCGGGCTCACGTTTCCCATTCTCCTCGACCCCGGACACGAGGCGAGGGCGCTTTACAAGGTTCGGGGCCTGCCGACGACCTATCTCGTGGACAGAAAGGGTCGGGTGGCGGGATACGGCATCGGGCCGCGCGAGTGGGACAGCGAGGCCGCCTACGCTCTGGTGGGGCATCTGTTGGATGAGAAAGGCTGAAAGCGCTTCCGAAAATTCGGCGACCGCCCAGCGAAGGGCGAAGCGGCTGGCCGCTTCGTTCATTCTGGCGCCCGCGCTGCTCACGTTGCTCTGGGGGATGGGCGAGCGCCTGGCGACGGAGCGCGTCGAAAAAGCGCCCGCGCCCGCTCCCGAAATCGGCGGACCGGCGCCGCCGTTCGAGTATCCGCTTCTGGGCGGGGGACGCGCCTCTCTGGCGGGGCAGAGGGGCAAGGCGGCGCTCGTCAACGTGTGGGCTACCTGGTGCGCCCCGTGCCTGGAGGAAATGCCGGACCTGCAGCGCCTCTACGAGAGGATGAAGCGGGAGGGCGCGCCCTTCGAGATACTGGCGGTGAGCATCGACGCCCTGGGCGCGGACGCGGTGGCGGGGTTCGTAGAGCGCTTCGGCCTCACGTTTCCGGTTCTCCTCGACCCGCGCGGAAGCATCAGGAAGCTCTACCGCACCACCGGCGTGCCGGAAACCTTCATCGTGGACGCCCGGGGCCGCCTCCTGCGGAAAATCATCGGCGTCCGCAAGTGGGACGCTCCGGCTGTCGTCTCCTATCTCAAGCGGGCGGCCCGACTCGGCGAAAACTCATAGCATCGCCGCTCCGCTGGCGGGAGAGGGCGGAAAGGCTCCGCGCCTTCCGGACGCCAGTCTGGTCGTCGTCCCTTCGCCTTCGCCGGACGGCGGAGGATTCTCCCGGCGCGGCGGCGAAACTCCCGCGCGCCCGTGAAGCGCCTACAGCTCGAAGCCCAGCCGCAGCTCCTCGTTCAGCCTTCGCATCTGCTCCAGGACGGCGGGCGTGATGGGGACGCCGATGCGCCTGTTCTCCTCCTCCGCCATCGCCTCGGGCTCCCCGTGAATGTAGATGCGATCATGGCCGGGGGCTTTTTTCGCCCCCCGGATGGTCTCGAAAAGCCGCGCCATGTCCCCGAACGTGGCGGATGCGTCCCGGAAGCCGGACACCTTGATGGCGCCCATGAAGTGGCCCGTGGCGGATTTCGCCGCGCCGGCGGCCCCCGCCATGCGGCTCTCCAGCCCCGCGCCCGAGAGCGCGCCACAGAGAAGCTCGACCATCAGCTGGAGGCCGTAGCCCTTGTGGCCCCCGGTTTCGTCTCCCTCGCCGCCCAGAGGCGCCAGCGGCACCTCGTAGTTCAGGATGCTCTTCTCGTTCAGGGTGGGCGTCCCCATCGAGGAGAGCACCCAGCCCTCGGGGATTTCGCGGCCCTCCCGAAGCGCCGTCTCGATTTTGCCGACGGCGGTGACGGAGGTGGCCATGTCGAGGTGGAAATCGGTTCCTCCCGGCCCTCCGGGTATCGCCACGCTCATCGGGTTGGTGCCGAAGAGCGCCTCCGCCCCGAAGGTGGGGGCGGTGCGGCGTCCGCCGTTCGTCATGCTGATGCCGATGAAGCCCGCCTCCATCGCTTTCTTCGCCCAGTAGCCCGCGTAGCCGAAGTGGCTGCTGTTGCGGACGGTCACGAAGCCCGAGCCGCGCTTCTCCGCCATGGCGAGGGCCTCGTCCATCGCGCGGCTGGAGGCCACGATGCCGATGGCGTCGTCCGCGTCGAGGAGGCCGGTGGTGTCGCTCCCCCGGTGGAACTTCATGTCGGGTCTGGCGTTCAGCACACCGTTCTCCAGCCGCACCATGAAGAAGCTCAGGCGCGCCGCCCCGTGGCTGCGGATGCCCCGCAAATCGGCGCTCACGAGGACTTTCGCCACCAGCCTGGCGTCGTCCTCGGGCACGTCCCTGTTGCGGAACAGGGCATAGACGAACTCTTCGATGACCTGCGCGGGAAAGCGCGCGGTGCCTTCTGGCAGCGGGCCGGACTCAACCATGAACCTCTCCTCGAAAATTTTCGGAATTTTTCGCCGACATGGTGAACGAGCCGCATCTTAGCCCGTTTCCGCGGCTTTCGGGAAGCCGCCGCCCCGCCGCGTCCCTCCTTGCGGGTCTCTCGCCTGTTTTGTCAAAATGCGCTTCTTTTCGCGGAATGCGACAGGGAAGGGAGTGCTATGAAAGCGGCCCGCATAGCGGTGGTGCGCGGAGACGGCATAGCGAACGAGGTGATGCCCGAGGCCGAGGAGACGCTGCAGGCGGCGGCCGGGGCGGCTTCCTTTCCGGTGGCGTTTGAATACTTCGACTGGGGTAGCGAGCGCTACTTGAGAGAGGGCCGGGGGATGCCCGAGGATGGGTGCGAGACGCTCCGGGGGTTTGACGCCGTGTTCCAGGGGGCGATCGGCGACCCGCGCGTTCCGGGGTCGATCGTGCAGGAGCAGGTCATTCTGGGCGTCCGCTTCGGCCTCGACCTCTACGCCAACATCCGCCCCTGCCGGCTCTATCATGCGGATTTGACGCCGCTCAAGAGCATGGGGGCGGGAGATATCGACCACGTCGTGGTTCGGGAGAACACCGAGGGGCTGTTCGTGAACGTGGGCGGCTTCTTCAAGCGGGGGACGAAGGACGAGGTCGCCCTTCAGGAGGAGGTTCACACCTACAAGGGGGTGGAGCGCGTCATCCGCGCCTCGTTCGAGTTCGCTAGGCGGCATGGGAGGCGAAAGGTCACCATGGCGGATAAGGCGAGCGGGCTGCGCTATGCGGGAGGCATCTGGCGCCGCGTGTTCGAGGAGGCGCGGGCGAATTTCCCCGAAGTCGAATCCGAGGCCACGCACATCGACGCGGTGGCGATGGAGATGATCCGCCGTCCGGCCGAGTTCGACGTCATCGTCACGAACAATATGTTCGGCGACATCCTGAGCGACGTCGCCTCCGCCCTCGTGGGCGGTCTGGGGCTCGCGGCGTCGGCGAACGTGAACATGGGGGGCGTCTCGATGTTCGAGCCGGTGCACGGCACGGCCCCCGACATCTGCGGGCGGGGAATCGCCAACCCCATGGCCGCCATCCTGACGGGCGCGCTCCTGCTGGAGCATCTCGGCTGCGGGGCGGGCGCCGCGTCCATCCGGCGCGCCGTGGAGGAGGCCATCGCGCGCGGGGAGCGCACGCGGGACCTGGGCGGCGCGCTGACCACCAAAGAATGCGGAGACGCCATACGAAGCAGACTGGCCTAGAAATGCTCGCGCCGAATTGCGAAGCGAAAAATGAACCTGGGGGAGGGAGGGAAAATGCCCGAAAAATCAGTCGTGGACGTCGAGAAGGCGCCTTTCAGGATCGTCGAGTGGGGGCGGACGAAAATTCTGGTGAGTCCCTATGTGAACGGCTCCGAGCACGTGCGCGTGGGGCTCACCGAATACCACCCCGACACCCCGCACGAGCCGCACGCCCATCCCGGCCAGGAGGAGGTCATCTGGGTGCTGAGCGGCAGGGGCTACACGCAGACGGGCGAGGAGAAGATCGACCTCTACCCCGGGGCGGTGGCGTTCATCCCCGCCGGGATGGAGCACAAGACGGCGGCGGTGGAGGAGAAGATGCGGGCGATCATCATCAAGGGCCCCGTCCGAGACGCCGACGGCGTGATGAGCTAGGGGGAGGCTTCGTCCCCTATGAGGCCGGCTTCCGCCCGCCGTTTTCGCAGAAGGGGTTTGATTTTTTCCGTCGCCGCTGGTCGTTTTTTACTCCGCCGCCCCGGCTTTGCAGTAGTGAAGAATGCGTCGGCAGGTTGCCCCATCACGGCGGGAGCAGCATCACCCGCTCGCCCTTGACCTCTATCTTCGTCCCGAAGGGTTCGTTCAGCGTCTCCATGACTTCCGTGATTCTGCGGCCCGCGCCCCGTTTCGGGGAATGGATACGGGGCTTCGAGAAGACGCCCGCCGTCGCGGGGATGAGATAGGGATCCTCCACGCCCGATTTCGTCAGGACGCAGCCGAAGAGGAAGGTGTCGCGGGTTTCCTCCGTGAAGAAAGGGATATCGAAGTCGAAGATCAGGTTTCCCATGCTGTAGATGATGGGCGCGCCCTTGTGGAACTCGACCGCCTGGAGGACGTGCGGGTGGCCGCCCAGCGCCAGATGCGCGCCCGCGTCGATGGAGGCGCGGGCGATTTCGCGCTCGAAGTCCATGACCTCATGCGTCATGCTCACCCCCCAGTGGTGGTTCACCACCACGACGTCGGCCTTTTTCCGCAAATTCCGGATGTCGCGCTTCATGCGCGCGAGGTGGGCGGGTTCGGCCCAGGTGTCGATTCTGGGGGCGGTGCCCGGATATTCGGAAAGGTCGCGCCAGGGGCGATAGGCCGTGTGGACGCGCAGGGGGTTCACGCCCGGCGCGGCGGCGGCCGCCTCGAACCCCCGCGGGATGATGGAGGAATACGCCAGAAAGCCGACCGAGAGGCCCCCGCGCTCGAGGATGACCGGCTTTCTCGCCGCTCGCAGGTTCGCGCCCCCGCCCACGAGGGGAATTTTCAGAGAATCCATGAGCGCGAGGGTTTCCGCGAAGGCTTCCTCCCCGTAGTCGAGCGCGTGATTGTTGGCGAAGGCCATGGCGTCGAAGCCCGCCTCGGCGAGGGCCCGGGCCATCTCCGGCGCGCCGCGCAGGAGGATTTTCTCGGGAGCCGGCTTTCCGCCGCGGGAGAGGGGGAGTTCCAGGTTGGCGAAGGCTATGTCCGCTTCCCGGAAGAGGGGAGCGAGCCCGCCGAAGGCGCCTTTGGCCTCCGCGCGATTGACGGCGATGTCGCCTCCCGCGAGAAGCGTCGGCCTGCCTGCGGCGCGGGAGGGCACGGGGCTATTCGGTGAGGCAGAGGCCGTGATCCGGCGTGAAGGAGAGATAGACCTTCTGACCGGGGGCGAGCTGCTCGAAATGGTCGATTTGCACGCCCACCTCGTGGGGGCCGACCCGGACTTGGCAGTCCAGAAAATTGCCCAGATAGACGGTGTCGATGACCTCGCCCTCCATCAGGTTCGACGCCTCGGCCGGCTTTTCGACGTGAAGCAGGATGTCCTCGGGGCGGACGCTCAGGATGATTCTTCCGCCTGCGGGCGCGTCCTCGGCGCCCGTGGCCCGGAGGCGCAGGGGCGCGCTCTCCCCGCCGAGGGGAATCTCCACGTCCGCCGCGCCCCCGTCCCGGCCGAGCAGCTTTCCCTCCAGGAGGTTCGCCACTCCGATGAAGTTCGCCACGAAGGCGTTGGTCGGCTCGGCGTAGATGGTCTCCGGGTCGCCGATTTGCTGGATCACGCCCTTGTCCATCACCACCACCCTGTCGCTCATGACGAGCGCCTCGGTCTGGTCGTGCGTGACGTAGATCGAGGTGATGCCCATGTCGTGCTGGAGGCGGGTGAGCTCGATGCGCATCTGCTCGCGCAGTTTGGCGTCAAGGTTGCTCAGGGGCTCGTCGAAGAGCACCACCTTCGGGTTATAGACGATGGCGCGGGCGAGGGCGACGCGCTGGCGCTGGCCGCCGGAGAGATTGGTGGCGTAGCGCCTGGCGAAGGGAGCCAGCCCCACGAGCCGGAGCGCCTTCGTCGTCTTCTCCTTGATGGCGGCCTTGGATTCGCGGCGGACGCGCAGGCCGTAGGCCACGTTGTCGAACACCGTCATGTGCGGCCAGACGGCGTAGCTCTGGAACACCATGCCGAGGTTTCTCTCCTCGGGCGTGAGGAAAATCTCGCCGGCTACGGAGGTGACGTAGTCACCCTCGATCCGGATGTCGCCGCTGTCGGGGTGCTCCAGGCCGGCGATGCACCGCAGCGTCGTGGTTTTTCCGCAGCCCGAGGGCCCCAGAAGGGTTACGAACTCTCCCTGCTCGACGGAGAGGTCGACGCCCGCCACGGCCACTTCGGGGCCGAACGACTTCACCAATTCGCTGATCTCGACGAACGACACCCGGGAGCCTCCTACGGCCGGACGGCCAGCGTGTGATCGGGATCCAGACGCACATAGACCTTCTCGCCCACGCGCAGGCGTTCGCGCGCGTGCGCCAGCACCTTCCACTCGAAATCGCCCCACTTCACCCGGCAGTCGAGGCAGTTGCCCAGAAAGACGGACTGAATCACCTCGCCCTCGATGCGGGGGCCCTCCCCCGGCTCGCGCGAGGCGTCCACGTTCTCGGGGCGGACGGAGAGGTAGGCGTCGTCGCCCTCCGAGAGGCCGTCGGCGAGCAGGCATGGCAGGCGCGCGCTTTCGCCGCCCCGGGAGATTTCGATGGCGCCCTCGCCGCCGTTCGGGACGACGCGGCCCTTCGCCAGGTTCGCCACGCCGATGAAGTCGCTCACGAACCTGTTGACGGGCCGCGCGTAGATGGAATGAGGGTCGCCCGACTGCTCGATGTTCCCCTTGCTCATCACGATGATCTTGTCGCTCATCACGAGGGCTTCGGCCTGGTCGTGCGTCACGTAGACGGAGGTGATGCCGATTTCGTGCTGAATGCGCTTGAGCTCGACGCGCATCTGCTCCCTGAGCTTGAGGTCGAGGTTGCTCAGCGGCTCGTCGAAGAGCAGAAGGCGCGGCTGAAATACCATGGCGCGCGCGAGCGCCGCCCTTTGCTGCTGGCCGCCCGAGAGCTGCGTGGCCATCTTGTCCGCCATGTCGGAGAGGCCGACGATTCTCAGCGCGTCGGCGACGCGGTCGTCGATTTCAGACTGCGCGATGTCGCGTATCTCCAGGGGATAGGCGACGTTCTGCGTCACGTTCATGTGCGGCCAGATGGCGTAGCTCTGGAACACCATGCCGATGTCGCGCTTCTCGGGAGCGACGTTGACGCGCTCGCTCACCGAGGTGACCGGCTCCTCCCCGATGCGGATCTCGCCCGCGTCCGGCTTGTGGAGGCCGGCGATGCACATGAGGGTGGTCGTCTTGCCGCAGCCCGAGGGGCCGAGCAGGGTGAGGAACTTCCCCTTGGGAATTCCGAAGGAGATGCCGTCCACGGCGCGGTCGTCGCCGAAGTATTTGATGAGGTTCTCGACTTCGAGATAGTTGGCTTCGTTCATCGTCCTACGCGGTGAGCGCCTCTTTGCCGGCGACTTTTCGGAAAATGACGACGCATGCCAGCAGCGCGACCGTCTGCGCGATGGAAAGGGCGGACGTCATGGGCTCGTTCTCGAAGTTCGAGAGGTAATACACGCCGACGGAGAGCGTCTCCGTGCCGGCGGAGTAGAGGATGATGGAGATGGAGAGCTCCCGCAGGAAGATGACGAACAGCAGAATCCACCCGGCGAAGATGCCCGGCTTGAGAAGCGGAATGGTGATTCTTCTCAGGGTCGTGAGCCAGGAGGCGCCCGCCATGCGCGAACTCTGGTCGAGCTCCTCGGAGACGGCCATCATGATGGAGGATATGTTCCTCTGCCCGTAGGGGAAGAAGCGCGTGATGTAGCCGAGCAGGAGAATCCAGAGCGTGGCGTAGATGGGCGTCTTGATGTAGGTGACGAGAACGCCCATCGCCAGGACGATGCCGGGGAAGCCGATGGGGATGACGCTCAGAAAATCGAGCGCCCGCGCGCCGAAGCCCTTCGTGCGGTGGATCATGTAGCTCACGACGATGGCCACCACCATGGCGAGGGAGGCGCCGCCGAACGCGAGGATGAAGCTGTTGATGATGCCGTTGGTGGCCGCCTGGATGCTCTCGGGCCACCAGAAGAAGAGCACCTTCTGGTAGTTCCAGAAGGTGAGCTCCGACCAGATGATGCGCCCCGACCATATCTTGTGCAGGCTCACGAAGAAAAGGCAGACGATGGGAAGCACCACGGCGACGAACACGTAGAACAGGTTGTAGGCGAAGGCGAGCCACTTCCATCCGCCCAGGTCGATGAGGTTCGGCCGGAAGCCCTTGCCCGTGACCGTCGTGTAGGAGCGGGGCGCGATGATTCTGTGCTGAATCCAGATGAAGAAGGCCGTCGTCGCTCCCACCACCATGCTCATGGCGGAGCCGAGGTAGTGGTTCGCGTCGTCGCCCACCGCCTTGGTGAAAATCTGCGTGGTCAGCGTCTCCCAGCCGAAGGGGGCGGAGAGCTTGAAGGGGACGCCGAACTCCCCGGCCGTCGTCACGAACACGATGATGGCGCCCGATAGAATCGCGGGCGTCACCAGGGGCAGCGTGATGGTCATGGTGGTCCGGAACAGGCCGGCGCCCGTCGTCCGCGCGCTGTCCTCGAGCGAGGGGTCCATGCGCCGGAGCGAACCCACCACGAACAGATAGACGAGGGGGGCGAAGAAGATGCCCGTCACCCAGATGACGCCCCACAGGTTGTTGACGTTGAACAGGGGGAAGGAGATGCCGAAGGCGGCCTTCGCCATGTTGTTGAGGATGCCGATTTTGGGAGAGGCCAGGTTGTGCCAGGCGATGGCGCCGACGAAGGGACTCAGGAAGAAGGGAATGAGATTGAAGGGCTCGAGCTTCTCCCTGGCCGGGCAGTTGGTTCGCGCGTTGATCCACGCGAGCGACACGCCCAGGAGCGTGGCCAGAACCGTGCAGCCCGTGCTGATGATGGCGGTGTTGATGAGCGCCTTGCGGATGACGCGGCCCTTGAATATCTCCCGGTAGTTCTCGAGGCCCCATTCGGTGTCGAAGCCCAGATCGTCGAGCACGAGAAAACTGTTGATGACGAGCGCGCAAAGGGGCAGGATGACCGCCACCGCCACGATGAGGCCGACGACGGTCGTGGTGATGTTCTCCTGCGTGAACCAGGCGCGCCAGCGGCTCGGAGGAGAAACCTCGAATCGGGGCGCGGCGGTGTCCGTGGCCATGGCCTTCCCGGTCCAATCCTCGCGGCGTCGGGCGCCGCCTTCGAGGCCGCTCGTCCCCGGAGCCTGCTCGCGGGGAGAACTCCCGCTTCTGAGAACAGAAAAAAGAAAAATATAAATGCGGCGCGTCATCGCGCCCGCGCGCCGCCCCGGGCCTTCCGGGCGTTTATCTCATACGCCCCGGCGGCGGGAGCGCCCCGCCCCGTCAATTTTCGCGCCTGACGCCTCGCCGCCGGAAAGGCGGGAGTCCGGCGAAGGACTCCCGCCCGTTCCGCGCGGCGGCGATGCCGCTCTACTTGAAGCGCTTGATGAAGCCCGCGCGCACCTTCTTGAACTGCTTCTGCGCGCCCACCCAGTCCTTGAGGCCCAGCAGCTTGTGCTTGCTCAGGTCGAGAAGGTAGGGACGCACCGCCGCGGGCGGCGTGTAGTTGGCGCGGAAGCTGTAGACGGCCTCGCCTTCCACGTATACGTCCGTTCCCTCCTTGGAGAGGAGGAACTCCACCAGCAGCTTGCCCGCGCTGGGGTTCGGCGCGCCCTTGAGGACGGCGGCCTGGTTGCCCAGCATGACCTGGCCTTCCTTGTAGTAGCCGATCTTGATGATCTTGGCGAGGTCGGGCTTCTTGATGACGTTCTGCCACACGCGGCCGGAAATGTTCCAGGGGTCGAGGCCGCGCTCGCAGTTGATGAGCGCCTGCATCTTCGGCTCCGTGCGGAACATGACGACGGGCTTGGTGGCCTTGAGGTCGTCCCAGTATTTCTCCATGTTCAGGCCGTTCTCGATGAGCGAGATGACGGTGTTCGTGTAGGTGAAGCTCTTGGTGATGTCGCCGGCGATGGTCTTGCCCATCACGTTCTTGGCGATAGTGTCCTTGTAGGAGGTGATATTGACGTCCTTCATGCCCGGGCAGGCGCTGTTCCACACCGGCTGAAAGGTGTAGGCCAGGGGCGTGACGACCCAGGGGTAGTTCGCGTACTGGCCGGCGCTTTTGATGACCGACGCGAAATTCTTGTTCCACTCGGCGCTGTCGAGCTTGTGGTAGGCGCCGCGCTTCTGGGCCGCGGCGAAGAAGCCGGGCGCGCTCACCAGATGGACGTCAACGGTGAACTTGTTGGCCCGCATCTCCTGGCGCACCTGGGAGACGGTGGCGCCGGTGCCCTTGCGCAGGTTGCGGAAGTTGAAGCCGCTGCCGAGGCCGTATCTCTTCACGAACGCCGGCCCCAGCCGCTTGGCGGTGCGGTCGCTGAAAAGAGGGTTGAGGAGCGTGACGGCGCCCTCTTTTTTCGCCTGGCGCACGAGCGCCTCCTGGTTTTTCATCATCATCGCGGCGGAGGCGGGCGCGCCCGACGCGAAGAGGGCGAGCGCCGCGAAGGCGGCGAAGCAACGAACGAGATGTTTCATCGAGTTTCTCCTTATCGCTTGATAGGGCGGGGGGCAGGCCCCCCAGGTTAAAAGGCTTCGATGGTTCCGCATTGTTTCGATGATAGCCGGACGGATAGGGAAAGCGACGCCCCCGTATTTGCTATTTTCGCTTTCCCTGCCGCCTGGGAGTTTCATAAAAATAGCAGATTTTTCGCATCTGTCAATCGTCTCATCCCCCGCCGGACAGAATCCCCGGCCTCGTCTCCTCCCGCTGCGGAAGGAGGAGGGCGCGGGATGAGAGGGAGACGAGGGGCGGGCCTTTGTTGGTATTCTTCATTTTATCCCTTTCTCGCGCTTGATATAGCCTTTGTCCGTCAGTCGAACCAGGAGCTCCTCATGCGTCCTGGCGCCCTTGATGGCGTTGCAACTGCCGCAGAGAAGCTGCAGGTTGCTGACATGATCCGTTCCGCCTTTCATTCGCGGGATGATGTGGTCGATGTGAAAATGCTGCGCTTCAAAATGCGTTCCGCACCCGTTGCAGTAGCCGCCCTGTTCGCCATAGAGGAATTTCTTGTTCTCGATGCTGTTGTATTTTGGGACAGCTCCCAGGTCCGTGCGCTTCGGGATGTCTGTTCGGTAAGTGATGCCTACGTTGAACAACCTCAAATCTTTTCTCATTCGCTCCCGGACCAGTTTGTTCGCCATTTCGGATATGTCGATTCCAATCCATTCTCGTCCCTCGTCCTGAGCCGCGACACAGGCTGTCGCGCATCCACAAAATGGATCGAGGACTATATCGCCCTTGTTTGACGAGGCTTTGATGATGCGCTTGAGAAGGGCGAGGGGCTTCTGCGTTGGGTAGCCGGTTTTTTCGCTCGAAAAACTTTTGATCATGATGGAATCGAGCCTGTCCCCCTCATGGCAATTCCAAGTGTCTTCAATCGGAAAGCCTTTTCCCGTTGGAAGCGAGCCTCCCCGCCGACGGTATCCCGGGGGGTATGGTATGTATTCTTTGTTGAATCGCTTGTTCGCTTCCCCGGAACGAACGTAGTAAAGGATGGCGTCGTGGTTGCGGATCCATCCTATCTTCTGCGTTTTGAAGCCGCTCACCCATCCGATTCTCCAAATGATTTCATTTCTGAAGTTCTCCTTCCCGAAAATCGCGTCCATCAACAGTTTCAAATAATGACCGGCGGTTGGATCGCAATGGAGGTAGATGCTCCCGGTAGTCTTGATGACTCGCTTGAGCTCCACGACGCGAACGGCCATGTATATCAAATAGCTCATCATGGAATCGCTATGGACCTTCCTGACGGCGTTCAAAAGCGCGTAGAGGCCGGGATAGTCGTGCTTGATGAGTCCGTGCCAAGCGAGGTTGATGTCGGATAAACTCCACGTGTCCTTGAATGCCGCCCCCGCAGCTTCGCTCCCTATCGGAGCCGCGTAGTTGTGATTTGAATTAAAAGGGGGATCGAGATAGACGAGATCGATACATTCGTCGTTGAATCCCCGCAGAATATCCAGACAATCGCCCGCGAACATCGTGCGAGGCTTGATGTTCAGCGTCGGGTTCGTTCGGTCGTCGTTCGCTGCATCATCTTTCGCAGGCGTTATCATCCCCAAATCCCTGTGTCTTGCTCTGATGCGATGCGCCCTGTCCGAGAGATTGTATCAAGTGAGAGAGTATCGTGTCGCCCGGAGAAATTCATCGGACAAGGAGAGCGGGGGGGAAGATGTTCGCGCCTCGCCCGCCGCTTTCCCTGCGGGGGCAAGTTCCTTATGATGCGGAGCGCGGCCGCGGGCCTGCCGGCGTTCATGCGAATCGAACCCTGATGCGAGGCTTCGGGAGCGGGGAGGGAGGGCGTTCGCGCGCTGCGCTCCTCCGCCGAAGGAAGGCGCGCCGCATTTTCGAGCGGGGAGGCCCGGCCGCCGCGCGGAAGCCGTTGCCGACCGTCGGGTCTGTTTTCCATTTCGTAAATTGTGATCGGGGATTTTCCTTGAACGCGAAGCCGGGCGGCCCCTCCTCTCTCATACAAACCCATCGCCTCGAATCCCCGCCGGGCTCGTTCATGACGCATGTCTCGGTGATTCTCATCGGGGAGGGACCCTTCGTTCTTTTCGACGCGGGCTACCGCGAGTGCGTCCCCGATATGCTTTCCTGGGTGGAGGCGCGAACCGGGGGCGCGCTGGAGAGGCTTGTTCTCACCCACCATCACCTCGATCACGCAGGCGGGGCGAAGGCTGTCTGCGAGCGGTTCGGCGTCCGCGCCTGGGCGCATCCCCTGGAGATGGAATTTCTCGAAGAAGAGCAACCGGGACTCTCGGCTTCTCCGATTGAGGAGGGGGAGGCCGTCGAGCTGGGGCGGATGCGTCTCCGCGCCGTCCTGACGCCGGGGCATTCTCCCGGGCATCTTTCCTTCTGGTGGGAGGAGGATCGGATTCTTCTGGGGGGCGACAACGTTCTCCTCCCCTCTACGACGGCGGTGGTCGCGCCGAAGGGAAACCTGGGGGATTATCTCGCCTCGCTGGAGAAGATGAAGCGGCTCGCCCCGCGCCTCATCTATCCGGGCCACGGCCCCGTGATAGAGGATCCGCTCGGGCGGATAGAGGAGCTCCTCGAGCACCGCAGAATGCGCGACGCGCAGTATCTCGAGGCGCTCGACGCCGGCCACGATACGCCCGAGAAGATCGCCGCCCTCGTGTATCGGGATTTGCCGGAGCGCAACAGGCGCCTGGGCGCCCGCGTGATAGCGCTGCACCTCGACAGGTTCCTGGAATCGGGCGAGGTCGCGCGCGAGGACGGACGCTATTCGCTGGCGCAGCCGCTCCGGGGAGCCTGAGGTTTTTGCTTACGAACTGCCATACGCTGGTTCTTCGGGAGCTGCTGGAGCGACGCCCCGACGCGCCCCCTGCCGAAGAGGATGCCTACGTCTATAACGTGGCGCCCGATTCCCTGCCGCTTTCGGGAGAATTCCGGCCCGGCCAGACCCACCGCTTCGCTCCGCCTGAGGGGGTCATGCGCCGCTTCCCTAAACTCCTGTGGGTGAAATGCCATCTCGCGGTGGACAACCTGTGCCATTACGGGAGCCTAGCCAAGACGGCGAACGGGCTTCCTCCTTCCCGAAAACGGGGCTACGCCTACGCGAAGGGCGCCGCGCTCATTCCCCTGATGCGCGCGTTCGCCGGGGAGATGGACGTCCCGACCGAGGAGGCGAGCCTGCACTATCTCGCGCACGTGCTGGTCGAAATCGCGGTGGACTACGCCATCTATCTCGACGACAGGACGGTGGCGGAGCGGCTTCGGGACGCCCAGCTCTTGATGAGCGGGGCGCAGAAGCGCGAATACGCCGAAGGCCTGGCGGCCTTATACGGCTGCGCGCCGGAGAAGGTCGAGCGCGCGCGCGAGGCGCCCCGGAAGTTTTACGGCGACCACCACGACATCGATGAACTGTTCCTGGGCGGGCGAACGAAAATCGTACTCAGGAAGCTCGGGCTCCCCTTCAGCGGGGAGAACACGGAGAGAACCTGCCGCCTCATCGAGGAGGGCGCGCGGATGACGGGGGACTACATGGGTTTCATCGACGAATGCGTGGACGCGCTCTCGGCCTGGAAGGCGTGGGAGGGAGAGGTCGCCATAGACGGCGCGGGCGCCTGATTTCGCGCCGCTTGCTTCCGCGAAAAGGGAAAAGGAAGGCGCCGACAACCCGGGACAGCGAGGGAAAACAATGGATTCCGCAATCCCTCCGCGTCGGGATTGCCGCCGGAATGACGCGCCGAAAAGAAAGACGGGATGAGGCTCGCCTCATCCCGTCTCCCGAAGCGAAACAGGTTTTCGCGTCGGCCCGACTTCTCCGAAGGGGCGCTTCAACGACTCCGGCTGAACGAACGGCCCATCAAGTCCTGCGGCCGCGCCGACAAATGAGCTGCTTCGCCGGCGCGGCCGGACGCTCGCTCCGCCGCTCTAGTTCACGGCCCCTTTCAGTCCCGCGCCCGCCTTGAACCTCGGCACCTTGGCCGCCTTCACCTCGATCACCTCTCCCGTCCTCGGATTGCGCGCCTGACGCGCCGCGCGCCTGGAGGCGCTGAAGGTGCCGAAGCCCGTGAGCGTCACCTTGTCGCCTTTCTTGAGGGCCGAGGTCACGGTCTCCACGAATGCGTTGACCACGTTCTGGGCGCCCGCCCTGCTGAGGTTGGCCTGATCCGCGATGGCTTCTACGAGTTCTCCCTTGTTCATGTTCCTGCTCTCCTCGATTCCGCGCGGCGCCCGGGCGTGGCGGCCGCGCCTGTTCGCTCATCGGACGTCTGCGTCCGAGAAGCTGAAGACGGCGGCGAAAGCCGAAAGGCAAAATGAGGTGGGGGGCGAAAAAGAACCATGAAGGGCGGAAAACCTTGTTATCTGAGAGATAATAGCCCCAAAAGCGCGCCCCGCGCAAGCGGAAAACGCGCCTTTTTTCACGGAGAAAGTCGCGGGCGGAAAGGAGACGACGGGGCGGGGAATTTCCACATTCCGGCGTTTCCGACCATCTGATCGTAGGAGAAAAGCGCCGCGCCGTCCGCCTCCGCCTCCCGGGCGTCGCGCCATTGCCGCCAGAGGCCCGCCGGACGATCCGTGAACAGATACGCCCCCAGGCCGATGACGATTTTCGGCGCGCGCGATTTTCTGGACGCCGTTTTCCAGGCCGCCGCGCTTCGGCTGATGCGGGCGGCCTGGCGCGCGTCCCGGGTGTAGTTCATGACGAGCGCCTTGTCCAGCAGACCCTCCTCGAGCCAGCCGCGCCAGTCCTGGAAGGCCGAGAGATACGCCCGCTCCGCCCAGGGGAGGACGGCGGCGGAGACGGCGATGCGCGGATTGACGCCTCTGGCGGATTCGGAAACCTCGCGTACGGCCGCCGTGACCTGCGCGCGCCGCCAGTCGTCCCACGCCGCGGGGGCCGCGTTCTTCGCGTCCGCGAGCGGCGCGGTTTTTCCGGTTTCCCTGTGAAAGCGCTCGACGGACGCCGCGCTGTAGCCGAAATCGAGGCGCGGGGAGAAGCGCGAGCCGGGCGATATGGGCAGCGCGTAGGGGTAGCGGATGAAGTCGAGATGAATCCCCGCGAGTTTGGGATACCTCCGCGCCAGCTCCGCCGCGATATCCGCGATGCGCCCCCGCGCCCCCGAATGCGCCGGATCAAGAAAAATGCCGGGCGTTCCCAGCTGAAACCCCTTCGCCCACGCCGGCTTGCCGGATGCGGGATAATCGAGCAGGGAGCGCCCGTATTGATCCCGGAGCGCGGCGTCCGCTCCCAGTTCGCGGAGGATGGGCGCGTCCCTGTTTCTCGCCAGGGAGAAGGCGTTTATCCAGGCGTGGACCCTGATGGCGCGGCGACCCTCGCTCCTCCCGGAAGCCAGGGCGAGCAGAAGGGCGAGCGGGTCCCGTCCCGCGCGTCTTGCGGGGGCGTCGTCGGCCCAGCGCGGTGGGAAACCACGCCTTTCCCGAGCGATAGACCTGCGCGTAGATGTCGGTCACCCCGGCGGAGCGGGCGCGCCTCACCAGGTTTCTTATCTTCTCCGCGCTGTCGAGGGTCGCGTTCGCGCCTTCCGCCTGCGCCCAGAGGCCGACCTCGAAGGGTTTTTCAGGGGAGAAAAACGGAAGCCACGCGAAGGGGTTGACGCCATGGTGCAGGCATCCCGAAGCGAGGAGCGCGAGGAGGAAGAGGCCGCATGGCGCGCCGGCGCGCGGGCGAGGTTTCATTTTCGTCATCTGAGCGTTCCGTGAGCGGGGGCGGCGTCATAACGCGGCGAATGGTTCAGGGCGTCGTTTTCGCAATCGTCCGGGCGGGCGTGGAGGCGCGCCGAGCCGTATTTTCGCCGGCAAGACGCGCGGCGAAAAGCGGAATCACTCGGGCGGAAGGGGCGAAGGGCGAATGAAAATAAGAAAAACACTTTAATATAACGTCATAATTATTTGATATTCAATTCTTTTTTTGTTTTTGTCATCGCTTCCACAAGCGCCTGCTCTTCCGCCGCGCGCATGGGTTCTCCCCGTATGGATCGGTACGCCCGGGCGACGATCGAGACGGGAATCGGCGGTTCCAGCACCTCCCAGGCGGCGAGCGCCGCGCCCAGATGCGCCGCTTCGGGCGCGGCGGAGCGCTTCGCCGAGATCCCCTGAAGTTCGACGCAGGCGAGGCGGATGTCCGGGCTTTCGGTGGCGTTCAGGGCGTCGAGCACGAGGAGGCCGCCGGGTTTTTTCAGGGCGTCTCCCATCGGCGGGACGACGGCGAGGCGCGGGTCGCAGACGATTTCCAGGTCATAGGCCGTGGGGATGGCGAGGTCGGCGGGCTGCGCCTTCGAGATTTTCACCACCGCCCTGTCCGGCGCGCCGGGGGGAGAGGGAAACCCGGGGGTTCGCACCTGGGATGAAAGCCCCGCCTGGATGGCCGCCTCGCCGAAGACGCGCGCCGCGCTCAGAAATATCTCCCCCCCGCCGATTTCGCGTCTTCCGTGAAAGCAGACCGCGCGCATGGGGCGTTCCCGGCTTGGAAGCATGAGAGGGAAGCGGGGGCGAACTTCAGGACTTTGTTTATCAGAATCGGGGCGTCTTCGCCATGCTCCAAGTTGACATGGAAAACGCGGCCTCGCAAGATGGTCCCGGAAGAAGCCGAAAGAGGGGAAGCCAAGGGTCGCCTGCGGATGCCGCCGCCCGGAAGCATGGACGCGGCGCGCGAGCAGCTTCCCGCCGCAGAATGGAGAGCGTGAGTCTTGAGCCGGAAATTCAGGATATTCACATACGGCTGCCAGATGAATCGCTACGACACGGAGACGATCACCGGCTATCTGGGGGGGCAAGGCTATGAGGAGACTGAATCGAACGAGGAGGCCGACCTCATCCTGCTGAACACCTGCTCGATTCGGGACAAGGCGGAGCAGAAGGTGTACAGCCAGATCGGACGTCTTGAGAAGCTCAAAAAATCGAGGCCCGACCTGAAAATCGGCGTGTGCGGCTGCTTCGCCGCGCGCGACGGGGAGGCGATAGCGAAGCGGCGAAAGTCGGTCGATCTCGTCTTCGGCACCCAGAACATCGCCAGCCTGCCGACCCTCCTGGAGGAGATGGAGAAAGGCCGGGTGGTGGACACCGCGCCGGTTGCGCCCGACTTCGACGAACTCGCCCCCATCGAGCGCGGCGAAGGCGTGAACGCCTTCGTGAGCATCGCGCGCGGGTGCGACAATTTCTGCTCCTTCTGCGTCGTTCCCTACACGCGCGGGCCGGAGTGGAGCAAGCCGGGTGCCCTGATCGTCGAGGAGGTGGAGCGCGCGGCGGCGGAAGGATTCCGGGAGGTGACGCTCCTCGGCCAGAACGTGAACTCCTACGGCAAAAAGTCTCCGGGGGAGCTCACCTTCGGCGGGCTGCTGAGGCGCCTGAACGAGGTGGAGGGGATCGAGCGCATCCGCTTCATGACCTCGCACCCCAAGGACTGCGACGAGGACATGGTGGACGCCATGGCGGAGTCGGCGAAGGTGTGCGAGCACCTCCACCTGCCGGTGCAGTCGGGCTCGGACGACGTGCTCCGCCGCATGGAGCGCGGCTACACGGCGGAGGAGTATCTGGAAAAGGCGGCCCTCTTCAAGGAGCGCGTGCGGGGCGGGACGCTCACCTCGGACGTCATCATCGGCTTTCCGGGCGAGCGCGCCGAGGATTTCGAGGCCACGCTCCGGATGATGCGCGAGGCGCGCTACGACAACATCTATATGTTCAAATACTCCCCCCGCCCCGGAACGCCCGCCTTCGGAATGGAGGGAGCGCCGCCGGAGGCGGCGGTTTCCGAGCGCTTCGAGGAGGCGAGCCGGCTCCAGCGCGAGATCGCCGCGTCCCTGCGCGCGGAGCTCGTCGGCGGCGTTCAGGAGGTGATGGTGGAGCGCGCGGCGAAGCCCCGGGGCGCGCCCGCCGGGTGCGCGGGCTGCCCCGAGGCGGAGGACGCGCCGACGCGCTGGTTCTCGGGTCGCGGCCGGGGGAATCATAGGGTAGAATTGTACGCGGAGGGCATCGCGCCCGCGCCCGGGGACTTGGTCGAGGTGAGAATCATGCGAGGCGGGGTTCACTCTCTGGCGGGCGTCTCGCCGCCGGAAGCCGTGAGGATGGAGGAATACGAATGATGATCGAGATGAAAGTCAAGGGCCTCACCCTCGATCCGCAGACCAACGTGCCGATCGTGATTCTGAGCGAGACCGACGGCGAGCGCGCCCTGCCCATCTGGGTGGGCATTTTCGAGGCGCACGCCATCGCGCGCGAGATCGAGAGCTTCGAGACGCCGCGCCCGATGACGCACGACCTGATCAAGAACATCATCAGCGACCTCCATGGCCGGGTGGACAGAATCCTCATCAATGACCTGAAGGACAACACCTTTTTCGCCGAAATCCACCTTTCCATGAACGGCTCGGAACTCGTCATCGACTCGCGCCCCTCGGACGCCATCGCCGTGGCTCTCCGCATGGGCAGCCCCATATTCGTGGAGGAGAAGGTGCTCGAGGAGGCGAAGAGCATCGAATTCCGCGAAGGGGAGGCGCGCGAGGGCGCATCGGGAGCGGAGGGGGAGGAGGCCGCCCCCGCCGGAGCGGACGCGCCGCCCGACGCGCCCGAGGACATCCGGGAATGGCTCAAGGATCTGAAGCCGGACGATTTTCTGAAAGAGGACAAGTAGCCGGGGCGGCGCTTTCGGAAGGCGCCCCGCGTCGCCCGGATGGTTCGCCTTGCGGACGGGCCGGCCCGGGCGTGAATGAAGACGGCCCGCCCCTGACGCCCGGGCGCGTTCCCACCGGAGTCTGACAGGCTTGCTTCTTTATCTTCTGCGGCACGGCGAGACGGACTGGAACGTCGAGCAGCGCATCCAGGGCGTCTCCGACACCGCGCTGAACGGCGTAGGCGTCGCCCAGGCGGAGGCGCTCGCCCGCGCGATGCGCGGACGCCCGATCGCGCGCGTCTATGCGAGTCCACTGAGCCGGGCGAGGCGCACCGCAGAAATCGTCGCCCGCGCCCTCGGCGTCCCCCTGGCGGAGGAGGCGGGCATCGCCGAGCTGAATCAGGGCGAGCTCGAGGGGACGGCCTTTCAGCAGCTTCACGAGACGCATCCCGGCTTCATGGCGCTCTGGAGAAGCCGTCCCGCCCGCGCGCGGATGCCGGGCGGCGAGACCCTGGCGGAGCTTCAGGAGAGAGCCTGGGCGGCGATGGAGCGGTTTCTTGAGGCGCATCGCGGCGAGACGATCGCCGCGGTGAGCCACAATCTGGCCATCATCTCGATTCTGTGCAGGGTTCTGGGGGTGGAGCTCGACGGGTTCAGGCGGCTGCGCCAGCACAACGCCGCCATGAACATCGTCGAGCACGCGCCCGGGCGGGGCTGGAGCGTCGTGACGATGAACTCCCTCGCGCACCTGGAGGGCGCGCCCGTCTCGGAGCGCAACCCCTACCAAGCCTATCTGCGGGGAGGCGAGCGCGCGGCTCGGTCTTAGTCCTTGCCTTCGGGGTCGGAGACGCTTCGGTAGTAGCCCTGGATGTCGTCCACGAGGTGATCCACCTCGCTCTTGCGCCTTTTCCGCTTCGACGCCGCGTAGCGATAAAAGAGATAAAAGGCGAGAAAGCCCAGCAAAAAGCCCAGAATCACGCCGTCGAAAAACGTTTGATGCTGGCTCATTTCCGCGCTCCGGCCGGTGTCGATTGAGGCGACGCGCAGGGTATCCCCCGGAGCGTCGGCCTGTCAACGCGGCCCCGACGCGGGCGGGGCCAAGCCGGAGGGCGCGAGCCGGGACGCGCGCGGGCGGCGAATCCGCCGCCTTTCCGATTCGCGCCGCATTCCGTATAAGGCAATGACAGATTCAACGCGCGTCAAATATGTTGTCACCCCGTATAAAGTCCCCGCGGGAGCATGAAATATGGCCGCCAGAGAGCACAGAACCTATACGCTCAGGCGCGGCTCGCGCCCGCGCGCCCGCCTCGCGGCGTATGAGGAGAAGCTGAACCCCCGCCAGCTGGAGGTGGTGATGGCGGGCGAGGGCCCGATCCTCGTCATCGCGGGGGCGGGCAGCGGCAAGACGCACACCATCACCTACCGCCTGGCGCGCCTCGTCGAGGAGGGCGTGGCGCCCGAATCCATCCTCCTCGTCACCTTCACGAACAAGGCGGCGCGCGAGATGCTGCATCGCGCGGCGGCGCTCATCCAGACGGACGCGCGCCGCGTGTGGGGCGGCACCTTCCACCACGTGGGGAACCTGATCCTCAGGCGCTACGGGGAACTCGTCGGCTACGGGCCGAACTTCACCATCTTGGATCGCGAGGACGCCGCCGACCTCGTGGCGGACTGCGTTCGCCTCGCGGGGTTCGACCCGAAGGAGAAGTATTTTCCCAGGGGCGGGGTTCTGGAGTCGATTTTCTCCCTGGCGGCGGATACCGACAAGGGCGTCTCCGAGGTGGTTCTGGGCCGCTATCCCTACCTGGCCGACCGCCTGGGCGAGATAGAGCAAATCGCCGCCCGCTACGAGGAGCGCAAAAAAGAGATTCAGGCGGTCGATTTCTCCGGACTGCTCACCCTCACGCGGGATTTGCTCGCCGGCCACGAGGAGGCGCGGGGCGAGTTGCAGGCGCGCTTCCGCTACATTCTCGTGGACGAATACCAGGACACCAACAAGGTTCAGGCCGACGTGGTGGACTATCTGGCCGGAGGACGGAGGAACCTCACCGTCGTGGGGGACGACGCCCAGAGCATCTACAGCTTCCGGGGGGCGCGCTTCGAGAACATCATCGCCTTTCCCGATCGCTACCCCGACGCCCGACTCTTTCGCCTGGAGGAGAACTACAGGAGCACCGCCTCCATCCTCGCGCTGGCGAACGCCTCCATCGCCCGCAACAGGCGCCAGTTCGAGAAGAGGCTCGAGGCCTCCCGCGGCGAGGGGATGAAGCCCGCCCTGGTGGCCGCGCGCGACGTGATGCAGCAGGCCGACTTCGTGGCGGATCGCGCCCTCGCCCTGCGCGACGAGGAGGGGACGCCGCTCTCCGAGATCGCCGTGCTCTACCGGGCGCATTTCCACTCCATGGAGCTTCAGATGGAGCTCACGCGCCGGGGAATTCCCTTCGAGATCAGAAGCGGGCTGCGCTTCTTCGAGCAGCGCCACATCAAGGACGTCACGGCGTTTCTGCGGCTGGTCGCCTCCCCGGCGGACGAACTGGCCTGGAAGCGCGCGCTGAAGCTGCTCCCCGGGGTGGGGGAGAAGACGGCGAACCGGGTGTGGGAGGCGGCGCGGACGCAGGCCGACCCCGTTTCTTTTCTGAACGCCGAGGCCGGGAGGCTCGTCTCCGGCCGCGCGCGCGGCGGCTTCGAGATGTTCGGACGGCTCGTGTTCGAGCTGACCGGGGGCGGGGAGAGAGCGCTCCTCCCGCCGACGGAGATGATCAACCTCGTGCTGGATCGCTTCTACCAGGAATACGTCGAAAACGCCTTTGACGACGCCCCCGCCCGCGTGGAGGACGTGCGCCAGCTCGCGGAATTCGCCATGCAATACGAGGAGGCGACGGCGTTTCTCTCCGAGCTCGCGCTCATGGGAACGGCCGCCAGCGCGTCGCCCGCCGCGCCGGAGGACGCGGAGGGCCTCGATGAGGCCATCGTCCTGAGCTCGGTTCACCAGGCGAAGGGCCTGGAGTGGAAGGCCGTGTTCCTGATATGGCTCACCGACACACGCTTTCCCGCCACGAGGGCGCTGGCCGACCCCGAGGGAGAGGAGGAGGAGAGGCGGCTGTTCTACGTCGCTCTCACGCGGGCGAAGGATGAGCTCTACCTGTGCCAGCCCATGCTCGAGAGCGAGGGCTGGAAGATGGGGGCGTTCTCCCGGCTTTCGAGGTTCGTGGAGGAGCTGCCCGAAGAATTGTATGAACGCTGGCTGCTGGAGGAGGAGCCGGCCGAACCCGTGGAAGGCGGGGAGGATTTCGGGGGCGCTCCCCGCCTCGCGGACGCGGACGAGCCCCGGTGGATGGACGGCCCGCCGGATTCCGCCCGCGTCTCAGAACCCGCCGACCCCGACGATCCGGGCGGCCTGCGCTACGAGTATGACGGGGAGGGTTGAGCGGTTGTCCGCGGGCGCCGCTTCGCGCTATGGTATTGTTTCACGCGGAAAAAGCGCGCCCGGCGCCGCGCCGGGAGATTGTCACCCGGACGGCCTTGGTCTATCGACCGCGTGAAGCAGCGGCGATTCGCGTCCGGCGGGTAGGAATGTCTCCGGGAATTTTCACCCGGTCGCCCCGGCGGCCGGCTTCGCGGGAAGGGGTGAGGTTCATGTCCGAGCAGGTGGAATACGCGCCGGGGAGCTTCAGCTGGGCGGATCTGGCGGCGCGGGAGCCGGGCGTCGCCCGCGATTTCTATCTTCCCCTGTTCGGCTGGACGCTCGAGGAAATTCCGATGACGGGGGAGCAGACCTATACGATATTCTCGAAGGACGGGAAGCGGGTCTGCGCCATGTTCGAGATGTTTCCCGGAATGCTCGAGGGCGGCCATCCCTCCTACTGGCAAAGCTACGTGTCGGTGGAGAGCGCGGACGCGGCCGTGAAGAAAGCGGCGGACGCGGGCGCCCGCGTGATGAAGGAGCCGTGCGGCGTGAAGGACGCGGGCCGCATGGCGATGATTCAGGACCCGGCGGAGGCCTTTCTGTGCCTCTGGCAGCCCGGGACGCACAGGGGCGCGCAGATGACGGGCAGGCCGGGCGCGCTCTGCTGGAACGAGCTGCTCGCGAAGGACGCGGAGCGCGCCGCCTCTTTCTACGGCGCGCTGTTCGGCTGGACGACAAGCGTGGAGCAAAACCCCGCCGGCGGGGAATACGTGATTTTTCACAACGGCGATCAGCCCTGCGCGGGAATGCTCGAAATGCGGCCGGAGATGGGCGAAGCGCCGCCGCACTGGGGCGTGTATTTCGCGGTGGAGGGCTGCGACGCCGCCCTGGAGGAAGCGGGCCGCCTGGGCGGGCGGGGGACGTTTCCGCCCATGGACGTTCCGGGGGTGGGAAGAATCGGGGGCGTCATGGACCCGCAGGGGGCGAGCTTCACCGTGATGGAGCAGTGGAGCGCGTCCGCCTGATTTTTCGCGCGTCCGTCCGTTCGCCGCGCGCGGATGCGGCCATGGATTGGAATCGCCCGGCGCATCATCGCCGCCTGCCGCGTTGACGGGCGCGAGCCGAAGGCGCGCGCGGCTGGAATCATTCAGAGGACAAGCAATGCCTGCCAGGTATAAGACCATCGACCCCGCCGGGAACCACTGGCGGCAGAACTATCGCCTGCTCGTCGGCTCCGTCGTGCCGCGGCCCATCGCCTGGGTGAGCACCATCAGCGCGGACGGCTACGCGAACCTGGCGCCCTTCAGCTTCTTCACCTGCGTGGGCCACGACCCGCCGCTGCTCTCCATATCGGTGGGCGTCCGCGAGGGAGCCAGCAAGGACACGGCGCGAAACATCATGGAGACGCGGGGCTACGTCATCCACGCGGTGGTGGACGGCCTGGAGGAGCAGATGAACGTCTGCGCGGACGACTACGCCTTCGAGGTGAGCGAGTTCGAGGAGGCGGGCCTCACGCCGATCCCCTCCGATTTGGTGAAGGCGCCGCGCGTCGCCGAGGCGCCCGTGGCGATGGAATGCGCGTTCCGCCATCTCCTCACGACCGGGCGCGAGCATTTGACGAACGTCATCATCGGCGAGGTGGTGCGCTGGCACGTGCGCGAGGACGTGACGATAGAGGACGGAAAATACATCGACCCCGTTCTGCTCAGGCCCGTGGGCCGGCTCGCGGGGAACGGCTATTGCCGCTCGCATGACGTGTTCGAGATGCAGCGCCCCGACCGGAAGGCGGGGCAGGCGAGCCCGAGAGGCTGACGCCGCCTTTCGGAGAAGGGAGGAGGAGATGAGCGACATTCCGGGGAAGATGAAGGCCGCCGTCACCCACGGGGAGGGAGAGGTCCGCGTCGAGCAGGTCGCCGTGCCCGGCTACGAACCCGACCTCGTGCTCGTGAAGGTCGCCGCCTGCGGCATTTGCGGCACCGACGTTCACATCTACGAGGGGCATATGCGCCCGATGTGGCCGCCCTACTATCCCTTCATCCAGGGGCACGAGTGGGCGGGGGAGGTGGCGGCCGTCGGAAGCCGGGCGCGAACCGATCTCAAGCGCGGGGATCGCGTCATCATGGAGCCGACGGTGGGTTGCGGGGCGTGCGCGACCTGCGTCCGGGGTGCCTACCACATCTGCGAGAACGCCGCGAAGCCCGACGGAGGCTACCGGCTTCTGGGCCACACGGCGGACGGCGCGTTCAGCGAATACGGCGTCGCCCCGCCCAACAACCTCCACAAGATGCCCGACTCGATGGGCTGGGAGGAGGCGGTGATCGCGAACCAGGTGGTCATCGCCCTGCACGCCCTGGAGCGCGCGGGGGTGGAGCCGGCGGACACCGTGGCGATTCTGGGCCCCGGCCTGCTGGGCCTCTCGGTGCTCCAGCTCGTCAGGATGATGGGCGCGTCCAAAATTTTCATTACGGGGCGCGGCTATCGCCTGGGGATCGCGGAGGAGCTGGGCGCGGACCGCGTCATCGACGTCACGAAGGAGGATCCGGTCGATGTCGTCACGCGCGAGACGGACGGCCGCGGCGTTGACCTGGTGGTCGAGTGCGCGGGCCCGCCCGAGGTGATGCGCCAGGCGGTGGCGATGGCGCGGCGCGGCGGGCGCGTGGTGCTCGAGGGGCTGAACGGCGGCCAGGAGACGCCGCTCAACACCGACCGCATCGTGCTGGATGAAATCTCCATCTTCGGCGGGCGCGGCTCGCCCAACTGCTACCCGAGGGCGATCCAAATCATCGCCGACGGGCGCATCGCCACCGAAAAGATGCTCACGCACGCCTTCGCGCTTGACGACTTCGCCGAGGCGATGCGGATGTTCAAGGCGCGCGAGGACGGCGTGATGCGGGTGATGATTACGCCGTAGCCGGACGCCGGCGCGCGAGGCGTGAGAGGGGGCCGCGATGCCGACGAAGCTTCTGCCCACCACCGTGGTGGGAAGCTACGCCCAGCCCGACTGGCTCATCGACCGCGAGAGCCTGGGCAGCCGTCTTCCGCCGCGCGTGCGCGCGCGGGAGATATGGCGCGTGGCGCCGGAGTTTCTCGAACAGGCCCAGGACGACGCCACCCTCCTCGCGGTTCGGGACATGGAGCGCGCCGGAATCGACATCATCTCGGACGGCGAGGCGCGCCGCGAGAGCTACTCGAACCGCGTGGCCACGGCCCTGGGCGGCATCGACGCGGAGCGGCACGGCTTCGCCAAGGATCGCTCGGGCAGGGACAATCCCGTTCCCCGCGTGGTCGGCCGAATCCACCGCAAGGCGCCCATCGAGACGCGCGACGCGGCGTTTCTGCGCGCCAACACCGAGCGCGAGATCAAGATCACCCTGCCGGGCCCCTTCACCATGACCCAGCAGGCGCAGGACGACTTCTACGGCGGCGACGAGCGCGCCATGGCGCTCGACTACGCCCGCGCGGTGAATGAGGAGGTCAAGGATCTCTTCGCCGCCGGCGCCGACGTCGTGCAGATTGACGAGCCCTACATGCAGGCGCGCGCCGAGAAGGCGAGGGAGTTCGCCGTCGAGGTGATCGAGGAGGCGCTGGCCGGCGTCTCCGGAGCCACCGCTCTCCACATGTGCTTCGGCTACGCGGCCATCCACGCCTGGCAGGGCCTGGGCAAGCCCGACGCCTACTCCTTCCTGCCGGAGCTGAACGAGAGCGCGGTCGATCAAATATCCATCGAGGCGGCGCAGCCCCGCATCGACCTCGCCATTCTGGAGAAGCTGCCGGCGAAGACCATCATCCTGGGCGTCATCGACAACGGCGACCCGCAGGTCGAATCGCCCGAGACGGTCGCCGCGCGCGTCCGCGCCGCCCTCGCCCACGCGCCGCCCGAGCGGCTCGTCCTCGCCCCCGACTGCGGTATGAAATACATGGCGCGCGAGACCGCCTTCGGCAAGCTCAAATCCCTCGCCGAGGGCGCGGCCATCGTCCGCCGGGAGCTCGAGGGGTAGGGGCGAGGCTGATCAGCCCCCTTTCTTCTCGCCGAACACGGCCTCGCGCAAGGCGTCGTTCAGGCGGGTCCGCCATCCCTTGCCGCTCTGCTTGAAGTGGGCTGTCACGTCCGCGTCGAGGCGAAAGCCAGGACCGCGGAATCCGCCCGCCAGGACGCCTGAATGACCGAGGGCGCGAAAGCGAAAGCCCGCGCGAAGCCCCGGCGGCCGCGCCCTGACGGAACGCGCCTCCCCCTTGCCTCCGCCGGGCGGGGTGGGCTATAAAATTGACACTTCCCGCCTTTGTCGTCTCCGCCCGCGAGGAAGCCGGATGACCCGCGCCGCTCCGCGCATCGAGGAAGCCTCCCGGCCCGCGCAGGCGCCGCTCCCGCCGCCGGGGGAGGAGGAAGCCTGCCGCGCGCCCGTCCTCGCCTGCGAGGACAACCTCTCCTTCATGCGGAAAATTCCCGACGGGCGAATGAAGCTCGTCGTCACCTCGCCCCCCTACAATCTGGGCAAGGAATACGAAGCGAGAACCCCGCTAAATGCTTACGTCGAGGCGCAGGCGCGCGTGATACGCGAGTGCGCGCGGCTCCTGCACCCGCGAGGCTCCCTCTGCTGGCAGGTGGGCAACCATGTGCGGAACGGAGAAATCGTCCCGCTCGACGCCGTTCTCTATCCCGTATTCCGCGACCTGGGGCTCAAGCTCCGCAACCGCATCGTCTGGCTCTTCGGCCACGGACTGCACTGCGTCAAGCGGCTCTCGGGCCGATACGAGACCATCAACTGGTGGACGAAGGGCGACGACTACACCTGGAACCTCGACCCCATCCGCGTTCCGGCCAAATATCCCGGCAAGAAGCATTTCAAGGGGCCGAAGGCGGGGCAGCTGTCGGGCAATCCCAAGGGGAAGAACCCGACCGACGTGTGGGAGTTTCCGAACGTGAAGAGCAACCACCCCGAGAAGACGATCCACCCCTGCCAGTTTCCCGTCGAGCTCGCCGAGCGCCTCGTTCTCTCCATGACGGACCCGGGCGACGCGGTGTTCGACCCCTACATGGGCGTCGGCTCCGCCGTCGTCGCCGCCCTCATGCGCGGACGCGCGGCCTACGGATGCGACGTCGTTCCCGAATATGTGGAGATCGCCCGAGACCGGGTGCGCCGCCTTCGCGCGGGAACCCTCAGGACCCGTCCGATGGGAAAGCCCATCTACGATCCCGCCAGGCCGAACGGCGGGCATTGATGCGCATCGAGGCCCGCTATTCCCATCTGAACGGAGAGGAATACCTGCTCGTCCACCGCAGGCGGCTGTGGGAGGAGGTGCGGGAGGTCATCGCCGAAGTGGACGCGATGGCCTGCCGAACAAAGGTTTCCCGGGAGAGAACCATGCGCGGGAAGGCGCTGTTTTCTCCCGTTGACATGAATCGGGCCTTCAAGGACGGCCTCAAGGCGCGCGGCTGGAGCGAGCGCAGAAGCGCTTTCTGGGTCACGGCGGATGAAAAGCTCATGCGCGGCATCTACGGACTGCCGGAAATCGAGCAGAAGCGCGCCATCGAGCGGGCGGGCCACGAGCCCATCATGTCCTACAACCAGACGGATTTTGTGAAGGAGCGCGTCGCGGTGGAGGTTCAGTTCGGCAAATACGCCTTCGTCGCGCATGACCTGTTCGTCAAGCATCTCAGCTTCTTCGTTTCCGACGTCATCGACGTAGGAATCGAAATACTCCCCATGAAGGAACTGGAGCGGGAGATGTCCTCCGGCGTTCCCTACTATGAGCGTGACTTGCTGAACGTCCTGCGGCAGGGCCGCGGCGTTCCCGCGGTTCCCCTGGTGCTCGTGGGCGTCGCGCCGTGAGGGGGAGTCGAATAGGGGACGGCTTCTATTAAATTTTTCTTTTTTCCATTTCCTGCCGTCCGTTGGAGTATTAGCCGATGAAACGCGAAGCTAAACTTCTCCAAGAGAAAGCCCTTAATTCTTTATTGCTGGCTATTGAACATTTCAATCGTCCGATAGACAGGGGGCGCGATGATACGGTTCTAATTTTTCTTAATCATGGCTTTGAAATGTTGCTGAAAGCGGGAATTGTTCATAAAGGAGGCCGAATACAAAAACGAGGGGCCACGGACCAGACGCTTGGGTTTGACGCATGTGTTCGTAAGGCGTTGAGCGATGGAGATATAAAATTTTTGACTGAAGAACAGGCTCTTACTTTACAAACAATCAACGGGTTGCGTGACGCAGCGCAACATTACTTCCTGACCATTCCGGAGCAACAGTTGTATCTCCATACGCAATCTGGAGTAACTCTTTTTGGAGACTTGTTGAATTTGGTTTTCGGACAAAAGTTGTCTGAAAAACTGCCAGAAAGGGTTTTGCCAGTTTCTACTCGTCCTCCGAAGGAACTCTCAATTTTAGTTGAAGACGAAATCAAAATCATCAAGGAGTTAACCAACCCAAAGCGTCGAAAGAAGATTAACGCCAGGAATCGGTTAAGGGGCCTCGCCATCATGGAAGCTACTGTTCAGGGTGCAAGAATTCAGCCGAGTGACGGTTATTTGAACAAAATCATAAATCGAATTAACGATGGGGAGCCTGCACAGTCTATTTTCCCTGGAATTTTCTCACTGACGCTATCCATTGAAGGGGAAGGAGTGCCGGTCCACATTAGAGTCTCGAAGAATGAAGGGGTTCCTGTTCAGATTGTCCCAGAGGGGACGCCTGATGCCTCAGTTGTTGCGATTCGGAGGGTCAATGAACTTGATTTTTATTCAATGGGATTACAACAGCTTGCACCAAAAGTTAAATTGACTGGCCCAAAAACTTTGGCAGTCATTTGGAAACTAAAACTTCAGGACGACGAAAAATGTTTTAAGGAAATTCGTATCGGCAAACAAAGACATAAAAGGTATAGCCAAAATGCGCTGCAAAAGATTCTCGAAAAACTTCCGGGTTTGAACATGGAGGATGTTTGGGAATCGTATAAAAGTAGACCTAAACGTTAAAAGAAATCCTGGCTTTGATTGGGCATTCCCTTCTGCACAGGTTTGACGCCAGCTATTCCTCCCCCTCCTGGAAGGCGATGCGCTCGCCGGGAGGCTCCACCACGAGGTGAAGCGCCTCGGCGACGCGCCCGGTGAGGTTCCACAGTCCGCAGATGAGGGTGAGGGAGACGAGCTGCTCGGTTCCGAAGTGCCGCTTCATGGCGGCGAACGCCGCCTCGTCCTCCCTGGCGGTGAGGTTCGTCACCGCCTCCGCCCAGCCGATGACGGCCTTCTCCTTCTCGGTGAAAAGGGCGCTCTCGCGCCAGCCGCCGCCCGCGAGCAGATCGATCTGCTCGTCCGTGACGCCCTGAGCCCGACCGAGCTCGACGTTGTGCCCCAGTCAGTTGTTGCACTCCGTGAGAATCGCCGTCTTGATGATGACGAGCTGCGCCATGCGCACGTATTCGGGGTCGCTCTCCCGGTGGGCGACGCGCAGCCTGCCGTCCATGATCTGCCAGCCCTCCACGAAGCCGGGCGCCCAGCCGAGCAGCCGCAGAAAGCGCGAGACGCGGCCCCAGCGCCGCTTGCCGCGCGCGTAGAGGGGCGCGAGCTCGGCGGCGAGGTGCGCGGGTATGTTCTCGGGGTCGATCAGGGGAACGCGGGGCAGGGGGCAGGCCATCATCTCCGGCGTGACGCCCATCTCCCGCGCGAGGCCCGTGGCTTCGTCTATCGGCATGGCGAGCGCTCCTTCTTCTCCGGCGCGAACGGGGACGAAAGGGTCGGTTCCGCGCATTCTCCCGCAGGACGGGACGCGGGACAAGGGCATCCCCCCGCGTTCCATATATTCCCGCCCCAGGCTATCATGTCAGGCGCGCGGCCGCGGTTTCACGGGGAAAGCCGGAGGAAGGGGAGGGGATGACGCAGTTCGTCGCCGCCGAGACGGAAGAGGACTACGAGGAGGCGCGCGTCCTCCTGCGCGAATACAGGGACGGGCTGGGGGAGGCGCTGTGCTTTCACCGCTTCGAGGCGCACCTGCGGGAGCTGGAGCGGATTTACGCCCCGCCGGGCGGCGCGTTCTTCCTGCTTCGGGAGGAGGGGCGCGCGGCGGGCTGCGCGGGGCTGAGAGACCTGGGCGCGTGCGCGTGCGAGCTCAAGCGCCTCTACGTGCGCCCGGAGTTCCGCGGGCGCGGCCTCGGGAGAAGGTGCGTGGAGGAGGTCGCGCGCGCGGCGCGCGGGATGGGCCACGACGCCCTGCGGCTCGTCACCGTCGACATTATGCGCGAGGCCATCGCCCTCTACCGCTCGATGGGCTTCATGGAGATTCCCCCCTACGGGGAGGATCCCTTCGAGGAAGGCATCTACATGGAGCTCCGGCTGGACGGCGCGCGGGAGTGAGGCCGCCTCTCCCCGGGGGGAGTGGAGAAACGGGCGCATTCACCGGAGTCGCGCGGCTTCCCCCTCCGCCGCCCTGACTACGCGCCGAGAGCCTTCGCGGCCTTTCGCTGATCCTTCGGCTTCACCCACAGGATGGCGCCGAAGCGTCCCTTGCCCGCCGCGATCGCCGTGATGGCCGTCACGTTCACGCCGGCGGCGGCCGTCTTCTCGAGAATCTCCGCGATCGCGCCCACGCGATCCGCCCCCTCGATGAGGAAGGCCCTCTTCCGGGGGCTGAGCTTGAGCTTCGCCTTGCGCGCGGCGGCGGTGAAGGCGCGGGCGTTCTCGGGCACGAGGTCGATCTGCGCCCTGCGTCCGCTGGGGAAGGCGTGGGCGGCGAGCAGGTTCACCCCGGCGTCCCGGAAGACGGAGAGGACGGCGGCGCCCTGTCCCGGCCTGTCGGAAGTCGTGACGTAGTAGTAGTTCACCTCGCGGACTGTATCGGCCATCTGGCTTCGCCTCCTGGTTTGCGTCCCCGCTCCGCGCGGGGCGCGCGTGAAGATTCCCCGAAATCCCCGGGCGCGCCCGAATCGCGGCGGGCGCGCGCGTCTGGTCTGGAGCGCGGCGGATTATACGACGGGAGGCGCGGCGGGGGAAGCGCCGCCGGGGGGAACCCCCGGCCCTAATTCGCGGCGTCAATCCCGACAAGGCGGAGGGATTGCGGAACCTAGGGTTTGATTGTCTTTCCGTCAAAACGGGTGGCCACAGGGGGCCGCCCCTACGGAAACATAACCCCCGCCCCCGCCGATCTATGGGCGGGACGCATATATGCGTCCCCTACGAAACCGTTGCCGCCTCGCCCGTAGGGGCGCGAATTCCCGCCCCACCTTGCCCGCCGTTCACGCTTTCGTATAGAATGGCGCTCACGCATTTTCGAAGCAAGTCGGGACGCATCCGCGGAAGCGGAAAACAAGGGGAGAAAAACGCGATGCCGTTTGCTTTCGCCGCGAGCTTGCGGCATACTGCGCCCGACTCACCGACTCACCGACTCACCGACTCACCGACTCACCGACTCACCGACTCACCGACTCACCGACTCACCGACTCACCGACTCACCGACTCACCGACTCACCGACTCACCGACTCACCGACTCACCGACTCACCGACTCACCGACTCACCGACTCATAGAAACGGCCGCGAAGGGCGTGGCGTGATAGCGCGGGCGCGGGCGGCCGCGCTCGCCATCGTCCTGGGGCCGGCTCTCGTCCTGCTCGGCGCGGGAGAGGCGGCGGCGCAAAGCGGCGTGTGCAGCAGCGCGCCCGCCGCGGGCCAGAGAATCGACTGCCGTGAAGGTGGCGGCAGCGCGGACGACATTCGCATCGACGCGATGAATCTCGCCATCCCGGCGACGACCTCACACGCGATTTACGCGCGGCATCAGGGCTCGGGCGGTATCGACATCGACGTGTCGGGCGGCTCCCTCACGACCACGGGCGAGCGGGACTACGCCGTCATCGGCTGGGACTCGGGCGCGAGCGGCGACGTCGACATCAGCCTGAAAGACGTCATCGCCAGGACGAGCAACGCCGACTCCCACGCCGTGATCGGCTATCGCCAGGGCGGGGCGGGCGACGTCCGGATCGACGTTCAAGGCGGCTCCATCACGACGGAGGGCAGCGGGGCAGGCTCCCATGCCGTCGTCGTCTGGCAGACGGGCTCCGGCGACATTGATATCGACGTGAAGGACGCCGCCATCGAAACGCAAGGCTTCAACTCGAACGGCGTCTTCGGCTATCGCACGGGCGGTGGGTCGGGGAACATCAACATCGACGTTCGGGGCGGCTCCGTCACGTCGAAAGGCCTCGGCCTCTACGGCGTCCACGCCTGGGCTCGCAACTCCGACGGTACCGGAGATATCGAGATGATCGTGGCGGGCGCCGTCGTGACGATGGAAAGACGACTCGCCAGCGCCATCTTCGCGGAAAACGCGGGGACGGGCGACCTCGTCGTCAAGGTGTCGGACGGCGCGGTCGCCAGGGCGGATGGAGAGAGGAGCATTGGCGTCCGCGCGGTTCACGGCGGGAACGGCGGCATCATCCTTGATCTATCGGGCGAAACCGTCATCGCGGTGGAAGGCGGGGACAGCGCCGGCGTCCAGGCCTATCACACCGCGACCAGGGCCGTCGCCAACGAAAACACCACCATTGACATGACGATCGGCGCGGGCGCGCGGATCAGCGCGCCGTTCGCCAGCGGCGTCCAGGGGCGGCTGGGCGGCTCGAACACGGCGGGCGTCGCCATCTCGCACGCGGGCTCCATCCGGGCGCGGGACACGGGCATTCTCGCCTGGGCCTCGCTCTCCAGCGGCATCGAAATCCTGCGGCTGGCGGACCACGAGGGCATGAGAGAACCGATGATCCACGTCGTCTCGGGCGGAGACATCACGGTGGGCGCGGGCGTGATGGACGCCTATGTCCGCGAGTTCGCGGCGGGCGCCGACGAGGCGCTCTCGGCAGGCGAGCGGGCCGTCCTCGGCGCCATCGAGGCGGAGGATTCGGACGCGCTGGAAGCGGCGCTTGCGGCGCTTCCCGGCACCTATGCGGACGCCTGGAAGGCCCGCGCGCGAGGTTTTCTGAGCGCGCGCGACCTGAGCATGACGGATCAATCGCAGGCGGTAACGATAACGGCCGAAGAAAGAGAGGCGGATCGGGCGACGTTCGAGATTCTGGGGATTCCCCGGGCGGGCATCCGCGCCATGGCGATAGACCACGAGAGGATCTCCGGCTACATCCGGATATCCGACCAGGACCCGGCGATTCTGGCCATTGACGCGGCGTCCCGCACGCCGGAGCAGCGGGCGACACTGCAGGAGCAGCGGGCGCTCTCGGCCGCCGAGCGGAAGGTTCTGGAAGCCTCCTTGCTGGGCGGCGACCTGGAAGCGGCGCTCGAGGCGCTTTCAGCGGACTATACGGAAGCCGAGAAACGCGGGATCCGGCTGCGCGCGACGTACTACAACGAGGGCGACATCCGCGTGGACGTGACCGGCGGAACAATCCTCTCCGAGGGCGACGGCGTTCACGCGCGCTACATCCTGCCGAATGACAGGAACGGCGCCATCACGGTGACCGTAGCCAAGGGAGCCAGCGTATCGGGCGGGCGGAACGGCATCTACGTCGGGAGCGCGGGTCTCGTTGAGGGGAGCGACTCTCTCCGCGACCAGAGCGTTACCGTGAACGGGCGGGTTTCGGGCGGAACGGGCGCGGGCGTCTATATGAAGGGCGGCGGCCGGCTGACCGTGGGCGCTACGGGCGTGGTGGGCGCGGAATCGGGCGTGGGCGTTTTGTCGGACGGGTCGGGGGATTTGACGGCGACCGTGGCCGGGCGGATCGAGGGCGACGTCCGCAACGCGGGGGGCGCGCTCATGCTGACGACGACGGCGGGGAGCGTGATCACGGGAACCGTCCACGATCCCGTCGGCCCGGTGATGGTTCCGGGGAGCGTCGGGCGGATTTTGCTGGCGGAAGGCGGGGAGGTGACGGTTCCCGCCGCGGGTCGGCTCACGGGCGTGGACGGAGAGGCGCTCCGGAGCGAGGCGGGCGACCTGCGCGTCTCCATAGCCGGGAGGATCAAGGGCGACGTCCGGAGCCTGGGCGGCGACCTCACGGCGACGATATCCGGGACGGTTGAAGGCGACGTGGAGGGTCTGGGGGCGGGCGATCACGCGGTCACGGTCTCCTCGGGCGGCGTGGTGACGGGGGAGATTCATCTGGCGGCGAGCGCCGTGACGGTGGACGGAACCGTGGGCAGCGTTCGCTTCGACGGCGGCGGAACCCTCACGGTGGGCCCGACGGGCCGGATTCTCTCGCGGGCGGGGGCGGCGGTCAGCAACGCGGAGGGCGACCTGGGCGTGACGATTCACGTAGCCTCCGGCGAGCGGCCGGATCAGGCGGCCGCGCGGGTTCAGGGGAGAATCGAGGGCGCGGCGGACGGCGAGACGACCGTGACGCTGGTCGGGGCGAGCGGGCGCGCCGTCCGTCCGGGCGCGATCGGCTCGCGGGAGGCGGCGCCCTCGGGCGCCTACGACGTGGGCGTGTCGGCGTCCGCGGGGGGCGGCGTCTCCGTCGTGAGCGTCTTCGCTCCCCGCGCGCGGGTCTATGAGGCGCTGCCCTCCGTTCTGCTGGGCATGAGCGGCCTTCTCTCGCATGAGGAGCGCATGGCGTCGCCCCGCTCGTCAAGGGGCGTCTGGGCGCGCGTGGAGGGCGCGAGCGGCGACTGGAAGGCGGACGCCTCGACCAGCGGGGGCGTGGAATACGAAGCGAGACGCTACGGCGTCCGCGTAGGCGTGGACGCCTCTCTCGGCGCGAACGCCCTGCTCGGCTTCTCCGCCCATCACGGGCGCGGCTCGGCGGATGTTGCGGACGGCGGGGATATAGAGGTTTCCGGGAACGGTCTGGGCGTCTCCGCGTCCTACATGTTCGGCGGGGGCCTCTATCTGGACGGGCAGGTCGAGGCGACCTGGCATGAGGCGGATCTGGAATCCGACCTGCGCGGCAAGCTGAAAACCGGCGTCTCCGGCTTCGGCTGGGCGGCGGGCGTCGAGCTGGGTCGCCGGGTGGAATCGGCGGGGCTCCTCTTCACGCCGAGCGCGCGTCTGACGCGGGCTTCCGTTTCGATGGACAAGTTCACGGACGCGGTGGGCTCCGCCGTCTCGCTCGAGGACGGCGACCGCTTCACGGGCGGGGTGGGGATGCGCGTGGAGAAGGAGACGGGCGCGGGGCGTCTGTTCGTCGCGGTCGGCTTCGAGCATGACTTCTCGGCGAAGACGAGCGTGGAGGTCTCGGACGTCCGGCTCGAATCCGAAGGCGAGCCCTCGAGGCTTCGCCTGCGCGCGGGCGGCGTCCGCGCCTGGAGCGACGGCGAATACGCCGTTCGCGGCTCCGTGGACTACGCGACCTCCGGCGACGGCCACGAGCTCGGCGGAAGCCTGAGCCTCCAGGTGCGGTTCTAGGAGGCGGGCGAACGCCTGACGGATTCACCACCGGGCGCGGGGATCCACCGACGATCCCCGCGCCCGGTTTTCGTTTTGCGGGGTGAATCCGTTGGATCCGTAGGGGCGGTTCGAAAACCGCCCGCCCGCATCAACGTGAACGGCGCGGGACGCATGAATGCGTCCCCTACAAAACCAGAACCGCCCGTAGGGGCCGCGAATTCGCGCCCCGTTCGCGGGCCCGGCGATGACGCCGCGCGCGGCGATTTGGCCCCTCCGTGGGGGGACACAACCCCCCGTGGTTGTCCGCCCCGTATCCTCATTCCGCCGGGGCCCAAGAATCCCGTAGAGGTCGTTCGGGAACGCCCCGCCGCCGCCAACCGAACGGACAATCGCCGGGTTGTCGGCCCATGCCGTCAAAACGGGCGGCTCGCGAACCGCCCCTACGAAACCATGAACCCGCGCATGGATTGGCCGGGAACGCCCGTTCGCCGCCGCGCCCCCGGTTCCGGATTCCGGCCTTCGCCGGAATGACGGGTTTTGCGGCGGCGCGCGCCGGAGGGGAAACCCTCGCCGCCGTCTCGATGTTGTTCCCTACCAGATCGAAAGGACGCCGGGGTTGGCCTTGCGCCGTTATTCGCGGCGTCAATTCCGACAAGGCGGAGGGATTGCGGAATCCGGGGTTTTGATTTTGACAAAGGACGACCCCCGCGGCCGCCCTTCGCGCATTTCGATTGCAGGGGTGGTTCGGGAACCGCCCGCCCCGCAAACGGGAACGGCGCGGGACGCATGAATGGAAACGCTCTCGCGTTTCACCTACAATCGAATCACGCCATCCGGCCCGTAGGGGGCATCCCCGGCCGTCATTCCGGCGAAGGCCGGAATCCAGGGTTTTGATTGCCTTCCCTTCAAAACGGGCGGTTCACGAACCGCCCCTACGAAACCGTTGCCGCCCCCGCCCGGTCGCCGCGCGCATTTGCCCGCATTTGCGCCTGCGCGGGGAGCGCGGCCTCGTGGCAGGATTCCTTCGCGTCGGGCGAGACGGCGCGGAGCGGAGCGCGTCAGGTTTTCCGCCGGGCGAGAAGGGGGGTGATAATGACGATGAAGAGCGAAACGTCCTTCGCCGCGTATCTGAGGGGTTGGTCTTTCGCCGTCATTCCGGCGGAAGCCGGAATCCAGGGCTGGATCGTCTCCCCGCATCGGGTAGGGCGCCGCCTTTGCGGGTTCAGATGAATTCTTGCAAATTCACGGCCTTTTCAGACAAATTCACCCCCTTTTTCGCACGAATTCACCTCCTTTTCAGGGGGTAAAGAGACCTGAGAAAAATCAGAAACTACTTTATGTAATTTCTTTAACCGTATGAAAAAAATGCGATTTATGATTTCTGAAACTTTCAGACCCGCCGGATCATCGGGGTTTGCGGGGTTTCGGCGTTTTTTTTACGCCGGCATCACCTTCGGGTGCTCCAGCATGTTCCTGAGCGTGGCGAGGAACTCGGCCGCCGGCGCGCCGTCGACCACGCGGTGGTCGGCGTTTATGCCGAGGTAGGCCGTCGTCCGGACGACGACCTCGCCCTCCCGCGCCACGGCGCGCTCGCGCGCCGCCCCCACCGAGAGGATGGCGGATTCGGGGCGGTTGATGACGGCGCTGAAGTGATCCACCCCGTAGGTGCCCAGGTTCGAGATGGTGAAGGTGCCGCCCTCCAGGGCGTCCAGCGCAAGCGTTCCCGCGCGGGCGGCCTCGGCGAGCGCCCGCGCCTCGCGCGAGATGGCGTCGATGGACTTGCGGTCGGCGTCCCGGATGACGGGAACCATCAGCCCCTCGCCGACGGCGACGGCCACGCCCAGGTTCACGTCGCGCATCCGCTCGAGGACGTCTCCGTTCAGGCGGACGTTCACGGCGGGGCAGCGGCGGACGGCGCGCGCGGCGTAGAAGACGACGAGGTCGTTGAGGGACACCCTGACGCCCAGATCGCTCTCCCACGCCTGGCGGCTGGCCTCGCGCACGGCGAGGAGGTTCGTGAGGTCCACCTCGGCCTGCAGGGTGACGCGCGGCGTCTGCGACCAGCTGGCGAGCATCCGCTCGGCGATGATTTTCCGCATCCCGGCCAGAGGCGCGGCGGCCTCTACGGCGGCCGGGCCGCTCGCAGCGGCGGGGACGCCCGACGCGGCGGCCGCGCGCACGTCGGCCTGCACGATTCTGCCGCCGGGGCCCGAGCCTTTGAGGACGCGGAAATCCACCCCCAGCTCCCGCGCCACGCGCCTTGCGGCCGGGCTGGCGAAAACGCGGCCGGCGGGCGCGGGCCGGGCTGCTTCGGACGCCGCCGGAGCTTCCACCACGGGCGCCGCCGTCTCGGGGGGAGGCTCGGCCGCCTCGGCCCTCGCCGCGCCGTTGCCGAAGCCGCTCACGTCCTCTCCCTCCTCGCCGATGACGGCGACGTCCACCCCGCAGGGGACGACGTCGCCTTCTCCCGCCAGCGTTTTGAGCAGAAGCCCGCCGGCCGGCGATTCGACCTCGTATTCCACCTTGTCGGTCTGGATGTCGAGGATGATCTCGCCCTTTTCGACCGCCTCGCCCTCGTCCTTGCGCCATTTGAGGATGGCGCCTTCTTCCATGGTGAGGCCGAGCTTGGGCATCGGGAGAGGGGTGGCCATGAATCTCGGCTCCTGGCTGTTTGGGCGCGTTCGGACGCCGCGCGCTCATCCGCTCGATTCGCGGAATCTAGCACGCGCCCCGCCTTCGGGCAAGAATGAGCCCGCGCCTCGCGGGGAGAAGATATCGCGCTTGCGCTTTGCGCGAATCGTGGGCTAGAGTATCCTTGATTCCGGTTGATCTGGAAGTGGGTCAATTGATGGCCCATTTTTTATTGGGCTTCGTTCGGGGGTTTTCGTGCGCATCGACGTCGACGGCGAGATATGGACGCGCGCCCGGGAGGCGGCTTCCGGCCTCGGGTATGAGCTGCTCGACCTCGAACTGACCGGAAGCCGGAGCCGGCGGACGCTCCGCGCGTATATCGAAAAGCCGGGGGGCGTTTCTCTCGCCGACTGCGCGGCCGTGAGCAGAGAACTCGGGGAGCGCCTTGAGGACGTCATCGAAAGTTCGTATCTCCTGGAAGTATCGAGCCCCGGCCTCGAAAGGCCCCTGCGGAGAACGCGGGATTTCGAGCGTTGCCTTGGGCGTCAGGTGAAGATGCGCCTGAGGGGTGGGCTGAAAGGGGAGAGGAAAGTTTCGGGGAAGATAGTCGGCGTTGAGGAAAATATCGTCCGTCTGCTTTCCGGAGACGGGGCGGAGGCTTCGTTTTCACTGGCGGATATCGCGAAAGCGAACCTGGAAGTGGACTGGGAAGCGGAATTTCAGGGACGAGGGGGCGAAGAGGCGCCTCGCGCCATCATGGAGGAGTAGGTTCGTGAATCAAGAACTGATCGCCGTCCTGACGCAGCTGGAGCGCGAGCGAGGCGTTGACAAGGAGATTCTCCTCGACACGCTGAAGGTCGCCATGGCGTCCGCCGCCAAGAAGCACTACGGCCTGGGCAAGAACGTCGATGTGTCGTTTGACGAGCAGACCGGCGAAATCGGCGTGAAGGCGGCGAAAGAGGTCGTCCGGATTATCCAGAGTCCCCAGAACGAAATCCTGCTGGATGAGGCGCGCCGGGAGAATCCCGACATTCAGGTGGGGGATTTCCTTTCGCGCGACGTCGAGACCGTGGGGCTGGGCAGGATCGCCGCGCAAATCGCCAAGCAGGTGATACTCCAGCGGGTCCGGGAAGCCGAGCGCGCGAACATTTACGCGGAATTCAAGGATCGGGCGGGCGACTTGATCACCGGTTCCGTCTCGCAGGTGGAGCGCGGCAACATCTATGTGGATATCGGGCGCACGGAGGCCATTCTCCCGCGCCGGGAGCAGATATTCCGGGAAGTCTATAAGCGCGGAGACCGCATCCGCGCCTACATCATGGAGGTGCGGGAGATAACGAAGGGCCCGCAGGTGATTCTCAGCAGAACGCATCCCGGTCTGCTCACCCGCCTGTTTGAAATGGAAGTGCCCGAAATCTACGACGGAATCGTCGTCATCAAGGGTTGCGTGCGGGAGCCGAGCGGGCGCTCGAAAATCTCGGTCGTGAGCCACGAGCGCGATATCGACCCCGTAGGCGCCTGCGTGGGGACGAGAGGCAGCCGCGTGCAGTCGATTGTGCAGGAGCTTCGGGGGGAGAAGATCGACATCATCGCCTGGAGCGACGACATACGCACCTATGCGGCGAACGCGCTCAGCCCCGCCAAGATACAGCACATCACCCTGGTTGAGGACGAAGGACGCATGGAGGTGCTGGTGCCTGACGATCAGCTCTCTCTCGCTATCGGGAAGGGCGGCCAGAACGTTCGCTTGGCGGCGAAGCTGCTGGGCTGGAAGATCGACCTGCAGGGCGAGGGCGAGTACCGGCGGCTCATCGCCGAGCAGGCGTTTTCGAGCGATGAGGGAGACGGCGAGAAAGCCGCCGCCGCGGAAGGGGAGCAGGCGGGCGCGCCCGCGGCGGAAGCCGGCGCGGAGGCGCCCAACGAGCTGGAGGAGCTCGACCTCGTCGGCGAGAAAATGGCGCGACTTTTGGCGGACAACGGCTTTTCCACGATTGCGGCGATCGGCGCGGCGTCGATGGAGTCGTTGTGCGAGGTTCCGGGAATCGGCCCCAAGCGGGCCGCCATGCTCATTGAAGCGGCGCAATCCTATGAAGAGGCCGCCGGCGCGGAGCTTTCCGAGGCGTGAGGTGCCTCATGAAATGACGGGAGAATGCGCGTTTGCCCGAGAGAACATGCGTAGTTTGCCGGAAGAAGGGGGAAGCGAACGTTTTTTTCAGAATGGTCGTCGGGCCGGAGGGGAATGTCGTTTGCGAGCTGGGCAGCGGGTTGCCGGGGAGGGGCGCTCGTTGCTGCTTCGACGTGCGTTGCGTTGAAGGGCTCACGCGCTCGAATCGCCTGGAGAACGCGCTCAGGAAAAAGCGTCTCCGCATCGACGCGGACGAGCTGATCCGCAATGCGCGGATGCTTCTCGCCCAGAATATCAAGGGGATGCTGAGCGCCTCCAGGGGAAAAGGCGTCCTCGCCCTGGGCAAAGAAGCGGCCGTCAACGAGATGAAGCTGTCGAACCCGGGAAAAGCGTTTGTTTCCAGGGATATATCCTCGAAAAACCTGGCGAACTTGAAGCGCGTGGCGGAAGAGGTTTATAGTTTGCCTTTTGACATGGAGGAGCTGGGAGGACTATTCAGAAGAAGGCCGGTTGGCGTGCTGTTCGTCGGGAACTCCCTCCTGGCGGACGGTATTCGCCTGCGCGCGATGCAGGAAAAAGCGATGAGCGCAGGCTGAGGCGGGGCATTTGCGGGGAGCCGCCCCGGATTCCCGTCGGACGAACTTTGAACGCGGAAGGCTTGCGTTGGAGGCTTCATGCCGAACATACGAGTATATCAACTGGCGAAAGAGCTCGGATACGACAGCAGACCCTTCGTTGAGGAGCTGGCCAAGGAGGGAATCGTAGTCAAAAGCCACATGAGCACCGTCGACGATGAAACGGCGGAACTGGTGATGGCGCTTTTCTCCCAGGAAGCGGTGAAGGAACAGAAGGCGAAACCGGAAAGCAGGCCTGAAGCGAAGCCCGCAAGGAAAAAAGCGGTCGCCCGGGATGAAAAGGCGAGCGGGGCCGACCCGAAAGAAGCGAAAACGGAAGGAAAAGCCAAGTCCCCCGCGCCTGCCCCAAAAGCGGCGGCTGAGGCCTCCGCTCCCCCCGCGCCCGCCGTTGCCGACAAGAAGCAGGGCGCGGAAAAAGACGGGATTGACGCGGCGGCGCAAAAAGCGTCAGCGAAAGCAGCCTTGCCGGCGGAGGACGAAATCGCCGCGCCGCCGCCTGTCCCCGAAAAAGCTCCGGAGGCGGACAAAGAAAAGGCTCCCCGCCGACACGGAGGGCGCGTCCGCATCGCGGAGACGATAACGGTGAAGGAGCTCGCCGAGAAAATCAGCGTGAAGGCGACGGAAGTCATCAAGGAATTGATGAAAAAAGGCCAGATGACGACGATCAATCAGATGATCGATCACGGCACGGCAACGGAAATCTCCGAACTCTTCGGCTATGAGGTCGAGATATCCAAGGACAACATTGAAGACCTGCTGATTCAGGACGAGGACAGGGAAGCGGACCTTCAGCCAAGAGCCCCCGTGATAACCATCATGGGGCATGTCGATCACGGGAAAACCAGGCTTCTCGACGCCATCCGCAAGGCGAACGTGATGGAGGGCGAAGCGGGGGGAATCACCCAGCACATCGGCGCCTATCGGGTGACGACGGACAAGGGAACGGCCGTGTTTCTGGACACTCCGGGCCATGAGGCGTTTACGGCGATGAGGGCGCGCGGCGCGCAGGTGACGGATTTGGTGATCATCGTCGTGGCGGCGAATGAGGGAGTGATGCCCCAGACGCGAGAGGCCATCGACCACGCGAAAGCCGCTGAAGTTCCGATTATGGTGGCGATGAACAAGATGGATCTGGCGGACGCGAACCCCGACCGGGTGAAGCAGCAGCTGGCGACGCTGGAGTTGATCCCCGAGGATTGGGGCGGCGACACGGTATATTCCGAAGTGTCGGCGAAAGAGAACGTCGGAATTGATGATTTGCTGGACGTAGCCATTCTGCAGGCGGAGCTCATGGAGCTCAAGGCGAATCCGAACCGTCCCGCCAACGGCGTCGTCGTGGAGGCGAAGCTGGACAAAGGGCGCGGCCCGGTGGCTACGGTTCTGGTTCAGCGCGGTACCTTGAACGTGAGCGACAATTTCGTGGCCGGAAAATGGAGCGGCAAGGTGCGGGCGCTTCTGGATGATCAGGGGCGCAAACTGAAGGTCGCGGGGCCCTCTACGCCGGTGGAAATTCTGGGATTCGCCGGGGTTCCCGAGGCGGGCGATGCGTTTACGGTGCTGGAAGACGAGAAAATGGCGAGAGAGATAAGCGCCAGGCGCCAGCATCGCCAGCGCATGGCGGCGCTCATGGCTTCCGCGCGCGTTTCGCTGGAAAGCTTCATGGAAAGCGTGGAGGAAGGCCAGGCGAAAGAACTGAATCTGATTCTGAAGGCGGACGTGCAGGGAAGCATAGAGGCGCTCAAGGAGTCCCTCGGCAAGCTGGGCAACGAGGAGGTGGGCGTCAAGGTTCTGCACAGCGCGGTCGGGGGCATTACGGAAACCGACGTGATGCTCGCGGCCGCCTCGTCGGCCGTCATCGTAGGGTTCAACGTTCGTCCTACGCCCGGGGCCACGGAAGTCGCGAAGCGGGAGAAGGTCGATATCCGCTTGTATTCCGTGATTTATGACGCCATTGATGAAGTCAAGCTCGCTCTCGAGGGGATACTCGAGCCCATCCATCGGGAGGTGGTGCACGGGCACGCGGAAATCAGGGAACTGTTCCATGTCCCCAATGTGGGGACGATAGCGGGCTGCTATGTCACCGATGGAAGCATCAGCAGAAATTCGGACGCGCGGCTCATTCGCGATAACGTCGTGGTCTATACGGGCAGGATTGCGTCTTTGCGGCGCTTCAAGGATGACGTCAGCGAGGTTCAGTCCGGCTATGAGTGCGGAATCGGAATTGAGCGGTATAACGATATCAAGCAGGGCGATATCATAGAGCCGTACACCACGGAAGAAGTATCCCGGACCCTTTAGGCAGCTTCGCGCGCCGTCTTTTGAAATTTTCGCGTCCATGCCCGCCGTTGGTCTTTTGACTATCGACGTTCAGATTCCCGAGTGCCGCTCCCTCAAGGCGAAGCGCAAGGTGGTGCAGTCGGTAACGGCGCGCTTGCGGCAGCGGTTCAACGTGTCCGTCGCCGAAGTCGATTTTCAGGACAAGTGGCAAAGATGCCGCATCGGCGTGAGCGTGGTGAGCAATGACGCCCGATTCGTGGACAGCCAGTTGAGAAAGGCGCTGAACTGCGTTGAGGGAATGGGCCTTGCGGTTCTGCTGGATTTCGACATCGAGATTTTTTGATCCTTGCGAACCTGGGTGAAGAATGAGCAATTCTCGCAGACTGCGCGTGGCGGGTCTCATACAGGAGGAATTGGCGAATCTGGTGATGAGAGACCTCAAGGATCCGCGCGCGCGGCATGTGGTGATTACGCGGGTGGAGGTGGCTCCGGACCTGAGAACCGCGAAGGTCCACTTCAGCCGCTATGGTGAGAATCAGGGGAATCCCGAGGAGATGGAGGAGGGGCGCAAGGGTCTCGAGCGCGCCGGCGGCTTCTTGCAGAAAAAACTCGCCGAGCGATTGGGACTGAAAAATACGCCGAGGCTGAAATTCTTCGCCGACCACGGCCTGGCGTATAGCGATGAAATCGAGCGTCTGCTGTCCGGCGTGAAGAAAGAGGTTTGAGAGGGCGGGGCTTTGGATCTCTCAGGGGTGCTGAACCTCGGGAAAAAACATGGGCCCACCTCGCGCGACATGGTTGACGAGGTGAGGCGGCTGCTCCCGAAAAAAACGAAAGTGGGCCACGCGGGCACGCTCGACCCCATGGCCGAGGGCGTTTTGCCGATTTGCATCGGCCATGCGACGAAGCTGTTTTCTTATCTGCTGGAGTGCCGGAAGAAGTATCGCGCCGTCATGCTCTTCGGGCGCGTGACGGATACCCAGGACATTACGGGGAAATTGCTGGCCGAATCCGATCCGGGCGATATCACGCTGCCGCGGGCGCAGGAGCTTCTGAACGCCATGCTCGGCAAGACGACGCAGGTTCCGCCCATGTATTCCGCCCTGAAGGTCGATGGAAAGCGTCTGCATGAACTGGCGCGCTCCGGCAAGGAAATCGAAAGAACGGGACGGCCGATAGAGGTGTTTCGGATAGAGGCGATAAAAATGGAGGGTCCGCAGCTTACCTTTGACGTCGCGTGTTCCCGGGGAACCTATATTCGCGCCATCTGCCACGACGTCGGCGCAGCCCAGGGCGCCGGCGGGTGCCTCCAGGCGCTTACGCGAACGGCTCTGGGCCCGTTTGACCTAGGAGATTCCGTTTCCATCAAGGACGCGCGGCGCCACGCGAAAGAAGGCCGCCTTGAGGAAATTCTCGTGCCCCCCGCTCAGGCTCTCGCCCATCTGCCCGCCGTCTATGTGTCTTCCAGGGAGGAGGCGAGGGTTTTGAACGGCGCCGCCGTCAGGCTGGCAGATGTCCGGCAATCTGTTGATTTGCCCCCGGATGCCCGCGTTCGCATGCTCAGCGAGCCGGGAAAATTGCTGGCGGTCGGGAAGATGGTGTATGAAAAAAAACAGAAACGGAGCCGGGGGCTCGTGGCGCCTGAAAAAGTATTCGCCTTCCAGGCGGGTTGAGTACGCGATGCGTATTTACATTGAGGGGAAAGTCGTATAGGATTCGCGCGTTTTTCGGGAAAGTCGCGTGAGAGAACCCCGGAGGCGCCGGGGCCGATACGCCAGGAAGCGGAGGAAGCGAAAGAGATGCCCCTTGCAAAGGCGCGAAAATCAGAGGTTATCGAGAAATTTCGCACCCATGACGCGGACACGGGTTCGCCGGAGGTGCAGGTAGCTATTCTGACCGAACGGATTATCTACCTCACGGACCACTTCAAGACCCACCAGAAAGACCATCATTCCCGAAGAGGGCTGTTGAAGCTCGTGGGTCAGCGGCGTCGCCTCCTCGATTATCTGAAAGAAAAGGACATCAACCGCTACCGGACGATCATTCAGAATCTCGGTCTGCGCCGCTAGGCGCGGCCCCGCCCCAGAGGGAAGTCTCCAATGACACCATATCGCAAGGACATATCCATCAATGGCTATACGCTCGCCTTCGAGACGGGCGAGATAGCGAAGCAGGCCGGCGGCGCGGTCATGATGCACTATGGCGAAACCAGCGTGCTGTGCGCGGCCTGCGCTTCGTTCTCCCCCCGGGAAGGGGTGGACTTTTTCCCGCTTACCGTGGACTATCGCGAATTTTTCTACGCCGCGGGCATTATTCCCGGCAACTTTTTCCGGCGCGAGGCGAGGCCCGGAGAGAGGGAAACACTGACCTGTCGTCTGATAGACCGCCCCATCCGGCCTCTTTTCCCCAAGGAATTCCGTTGTGAGACGATGATTCAAGTGATGGTCATGTCTTACGACAAGTTGAATGATTCCGACATTCTGGCGATCAACGGAACCTCCGCCGCCCTCCACATTTCCGATATCCCTTTCGCCGGCCCTATCGGCGCCGTTCGCGTCGGGAGAATCGACGGCGAAATCATCGTCAACCCGACCGTCGAACAGCAAATCGACAGTGATTTGAACTGCGTCATGGCGGGAACGTCGGACGCGCTGGTCATGGTGGAGGCCGGCAGCTTTGAAGTTTCTGAAGATACCTACATGGAGGCGTTTGAAAAAGGGCACGCGGTGATTCGGGAGCTGTGCGCCATGCAGGACGACCTGAGAGCGGAGTGCGGCAAAGCGAAGCGCGTGGTCGAGACGGAGGAGGAAGACGCGGAGCTGATGGCGAAGGTTCGCGGAATCGTTGCGCCCAAATTGAAGGCGGCCGCCGGAATTCACGAGAAGGCGGGGCAGTATGCCGCAATAGGCGAGGCGAAAGCCGCCGCGATTGATTCTCTTTGCGGGGGCGAGGAAGGGGCGCCGGAGAAGGGAGTCGTCTCTGATTATTTCTCCAAAATTGAAAAGGAAGTGTTCCGTGGCATGATTCTGGATGAGGGAAGCCGCGCGGACGGCCGATCGCTTCGAGCCGTCAGGCCGATCACGATCAGAACGTCCCCTCTCGCCAGGCCCCATGGCAGCGCATTGTTCACGCGAGGCGAGACCCAGGCGCTGGTGACGGTAACGCTGGGGACTGCTTCCGAGGCGCAGCTGATAGACACGCTGGACGGAAAGGCCGACAGGACTTTTCTGCTGCACTACAACTTCCCCGGGTTCAGCGTTGGGGAGGCGAAGCCGAATCGCGGCCCCGGTCGCCGGGAAATCGGGCATGGCGCGCTCGCTTCCCGCGCCGTCCAGGCGGTTTTGCCCGAACAGGAGGATTTTCCCTATACGATCCGCGTGGTTTCGGACATCACCGAGAGCAACGGCAGCTCCTCCATGGCGAGCATCTGCGGCGCCAGCCTGGCGCTGATGAGCGCGGGCGTGCCCATAACGTCTCCGGTGGCCGGCATCGCCATGGGTCTGATCAGCGAAGAGTCCACGGGGAGAACGGCGATACTCACCGATATTTTGGGGCTGGAAGATCATCTGGGCGACATGGACTTCAAAGTTGGCGGCACGCGCCATGGCATCACCGCCCTCCAGATGGACATCAAAATCAAAGGACTGCGGCTGAGTCTCGTGAGAGACGCCCTGGCGCAGGCGAACGAGGCGCGAATGCACGTGCTCGATCAGATGGACAAGGTCATTTCCGAGCCGAAAGAGGAGATATCTCCTTACGCGCCGCGGATTATGACGATGCAGGTTTCCAAGGATCGCGTCCGGGACGTCATCGGGCCGGGCGGAAAAATCATTCGCGGAATCGTCGAGGAAACCGGGGCGAGCGTGGACATCGAGGATGATGGAACCATCTTCATTTCCTCTACGGATGAAGCGGCGGCGCTCAGGGCGATAGATATTATTCGAGAGCTCACCCAGGAAGCCGAGAAAGGCAGGATTTATCACGGCACGGTCAGAAAAATCATGGATTTCGGGGCGTTTGTCGAGATATTCCCGGGGACGGACGGCCTTTGCCACATCAGCATGATAGCGAAGAAGCGAATCGGCTCGGTGAGCGACGTCCTGAAAGAAGGCGAGAAGGTTCTGGTGAAGTGCGTGGACGTGGAAGGAAACGGCAGAATTCGCCTTTCGATGAAAGACGTGAGGGAGGAGGAACTGCCCGAAGAATGGAAGCAGTTCTACGCGCCTGTGACCTGATGAAGCGAAGCCGCTGATGCGCGCGAACCGGCCTCTCGGGAGGCCGGTTTTTCATTTTTCCCGGAACGATGGAGAAACGGCGCGGCTTCTCGGCATGGCGGCGCCTGACGAATAACGCCCCCGGCATATCGCGAGGATGGACAATGGGCAGAAAATCATTGGGTGTGGGAGTTGTCGGATCCGGCAGAATTGGAACCCTGCGGGCCAGGCTGGTCGCCCGGCATCCGTCTCTTGAATTTTTGGCCGTCTCGGATATCGACCCCGATCGGGCGAAGGAACTTGGGGACAAGGTAGGGGCGCAGCTTGCTGCGGGCAGGAATGAAGAGGTCATAGAACATCCCGATGTCACGACCGTCATCGTTTCCACGCCGGAGCATGATCACGCGGATTCCATCATCCACGCCCTGGAGCTGGGCAAGCCCGTGCTGGTCGAAAAGCCGATTTCCCTGACGCTGGAGGATGCCGACCGCATACTCTCGGCAGCCGAGAAGACGGGCACGGAACTGAGGGTGGGCTACGCCCAGCGATTCAAGCGCCGCTATCAGATGGCGAAAGAGCAAATCATCCAGGGAAGGCTGGGAGAAATTCTGGCGGGCACGGGCCGAACCTGCAATACCCGCGCCCAGGGCCTGCAGATTCTCAAGCGATCCCCTCACGCCACGCCCGTGCTCGACGTGCTCACCTATTGGGTGGATATGGCCTGCTGGTTCATGGAGGGGCATCGGCCCGTGGAGGTGGTCGCCCGCGGAAACGGGAAAATATACAAGGAGCATGGCTATTCGGCGAACGACGTTACCTGGTCTATCGTTACGTTCGACAATGGAGCCGTCATGAACCTGGGCGTTTTTTACGCCCTGCCCGAGAAGTACCCCGCGCTGGGCCAAAGCGTGAGGATGGAGATTTACGGGACGGACGGCGTTTTGATGCTCGATGAGGATCATAAGGACGAGATGCTTTACACAGACAGGGGAATTCCCCACACGTATATCCCGGATCACCGCGTCAACACGGCGTTTCTGAGCAGCACGACTCCCGGCGACTGGGCGGCGGGAGACTATTGGGGCCCGTTGGGCGATGAAACGAGAAGCTGGCTGGATCACGTCATCAACGGCCGACCCACAACCCACGCGACGGCCGAGGACGCGCGCCAGACCTTGGAGGTGACCATAGCGATGGAGCTGTCGTCGCGGACGGGAGAGGCCGTGGAATTGCCGCTGGGCGAGGGGCATTGAAACTTCTCACAAGCCTTCGGCTTTCCGGCTTTGCATGGGGCGCCGCCGTCTGACGGCGCTTCTTGTCTGGCGCGCCCGTCAAATACGCATCAGATCCAGTCCCACGATAATTTCTCCATCGAAAAACCGCGCCACTTCTTCCAGGATTTTTTCCTTGGGTGCCATGGGCGGGGTAAGATGGGAAAGAACGACGGCCTTTGCGTTCGCCGCCGCGGCTGTCCTGCCAATTTCTTCCGTGGTCGCGTGGTGCCCCGCGATGATTTCCGCCATCTGCTCGGTTTGTCCGAGCATCTCGACGATAGATTCAGGGAGGCATGGGTGCATCATCAGGATGTCGGTGTCTCTGGCGAATGACGCCAGTTCCGCGGCCGGGCTCCCATCTCCGGCGACGACGATGCTTCTGCCTTCCGCTTCAAAGCGATAGGACAGGATATCCTCAACGTTCCCATGGCGCGTGCATTTGTCCGCGTGAATTTTGAGGCCGTCGATTTCGAGGGAATCTCCCCGGGCGATGACGGTCGTCTCCAGGGAAAGCCCCGCTCTTGGCTTGCCTTCCTTTGCGCGAAGTTCGATGTCGTATTCATAGTAATGAAGCATGCGCCTGACGTGCTGTTCGACGGGGGAGGGGCCGAAAACGCGCAGCGCTTCCGATGCTCCGAACAGCCAGCGCGTGATGTAGAAATCTCCGAAGCCGGTGAAGTGGTCGGAGTGAAAATGCGTGAAAAAGAGATGCTCAACCAGGCTGACTTGATAGCCGGCGGCGGCGATTTGGCGCGGAATGTTCCTGCCCGCGTCTATCAGATACAGCTTCTCGCCAAGCGCGATTCCGTTCGCGTGGCCGCTGGCTTCGGGGGATGGCGGAGGAGAACCCACGCCCAGGAGGATGAGCTCCATATTCGCGCCTTTTCAAAGCGTGGAGCGGGAAAGCCGGCGCCGGGGCGGCGCCTCGGCGAGCGAACCGGCCCGGCTCGATAGTCGCTCCGGGCCGGTTCAGGAGAAGGTTATGGCTGGATGCCGGCGGGGATTTCGTATCCCTTCTCTTTCCAATACCTCGCCGCTCCGGGATGGATTTTGAGGCCAATGGCGGCCATTTGCTCGAGGGCGGGGGCCACTTTGAACCCGGACAGCCAGCCCCGGTGCACCTTGGGCAGAAATTCGCGCCCGCGCTTCGAGAAATTGATGCGCGCCACCTCATACGCGATGGAAGCGGGCACGTGCGCGCCCACGGCCGTCCAGGCGGTGTAGCCGACCGTGGAAACGTCCTTGGCTACGCCATTGTATGAACCGGCCGGGATGTGGATGTTGAAATACGCCGGGCTGTCCTTCAGGAATTTCTCGAGCGTTGCGCCCGCAATGGGGAGAAGGCGAATCGGAGCGGCGGCGGCCGCCTTGACGAAAGCCGGCCCCGGGACGGGCAGGGGGATGGAAAACGCCTGAATGCGGTTGTCCTTCATCGCGTCGGCCAATGCGGCGAAGGGCATGTATTCCCTTCTCACCTTGAGGCCGGCGTGCTTTATGAGCCGGCTCGTCATGAAGTGCGCGTTCCCTCCCTTCCGGCCCGAACTGATGGCTTTTCCGTTCAAGTCCGCCAGGGATTCGATGCCGGAGTTGTGAAACGTGGCCATCTGAAACATGGAGACGGTGGCGGGGCCCATGCCCCGGAGGTTCCGGTGCTTTTTCTTGTAGGGCTTTTTTCCGTTCAGGGCGCGCAGGACGAGTCCGGCGACCCCAAGTCCGAAGTCCGCTTTTCTGGCTTCGATGAGCCTGAGGTCCTCGACGGCGCCTCGCGTGGTCTTGTTCGACATCCGGACGGATTTCGATTTTTCCGACACAAGAGCGGCCAGTCCTCCATACATGACGTAGATGCTCGTGCCGGGCCCCGAGCCGACGACGGATACGTGCGTGGGCGCGGCGGAGGAGGCGCCCGGCAATGAAAATGAAATCAGCATGGCGGCTGCGGTTCGCGCGATTCGCATTTTCTTCTCCTGGATAGATTCAGACTGCAGGCGAATGAGCGGGGTTCGCTTCAGGGCGATGGCCCGAAAGAGGAACGAGGCCGCTCTTTCTCATAGGGGCTTCTCTATTTCGCGGCGGCGTTCTCCCTTAACGCGGAATAGTCCTCCGCGTAGTCGGGGGCCGGGGTGCTTCCCTGTCCTTGGATGATGTGGATTTTCCCCTCGGTTCTGTCCGCGTTTCGGAAGCCGCGCTGCACCCCGGCGGGAACCCAGCAGGCATCCCAGGGGTCGAGAACGGCTTGCCGGAGCCTTTCGCGCTCATCCATCCAATAGACGACCCATCTGCCTTCGAGAGGGATGAAAAGCTCCTCGCAGGGATGATCGTGAAGGGGCGCGCCGCGTCCGTTGCCGCATTCCACCATGGCGTATCCTATTTCCCCTTCGGACAGGGAGGGCGGCGGCCCCTCATCCGTATCGCCGGACACGCCCCCGATATAGCGCCTGAGAGAGCGCACTCCTTCCGGGAGCCGCGCCTCGTGATAGACGCTCCAGTTGCGGGGGCATTCCTCGAAGCGAACCAGCTGGGTGGCCGGGTCGTAAGCGGGCTTTTTGACGTAAGGCTCCGTCCGGGCGCCGTCGGGGAGGCCCTCCCGCAGTGATTCATGGTAGCGGGGATATTGATAGTCGCCTTGCCCATGGATGAAGTGAAGGAACCCGTCATGCCCGCCGACGTTTCTGAATCCGCGCATGACGCCCGAAGGGACGCGGATCAGATCGTATTTGCCGAGTGTGACGCTTTGGGGGGCTTTCGTTTCGATGTTTTCCCAGTATATCTCGAATTCTCCTTCCCAGACCATGAAAATTTCCTCGTCCGGGTGATCATGAAGCGGCGCGCCGTTTTGGGGAGGAGTCATGGCTACGCCGCAGGAGAAGTCCCATCCGGGAAGGGGAGAGCGGAGGATCTGGCCGGCGATTCCGCCGATATAGCGGTAAATCGCCCGATGATTCCCGTCGATGCGCGATTCGTGATATTCTCCCCAATCGGGAACCAGATCCGCAAAGCGGATGATTGTGACCGGCGCGACCGTCGTCTTTGGCCCGGGCGTCCGCCGGTTTGAATTTGCGGAAGCGTTCATCTCCCATCCTCCCCACAGCGGATTTCGCCTTCCTCTTCCATATGACGACGAGAATGATCATGCTACCATTTTCATCAGCGTATTTCCACGCCTGACTTCAGACTGATCGCCACGAAAGGGTTTTCGGGATACAGGGGAGCATGATTTTGAAGAATCGCGTATGCGCGATGATGTTCGTTGTTCTGGGCGCTATTCCGGCCTTCGCTTTGGCGAAATCGGCGGATATCGTCCTGTTGAACGGAAAAGTCCTGACGGTTGACGCGAATTTTTCCACGCGGGAGGCGGTGGCAGTTCGGGGCGAACGCATTTTGGCCGTGGGGAGCAGCGCCCGGATTCGCCGCCTGGCGGATTCCCGGACGGAAGCAATCGATTTGAAGGGAAAAACCCTCATGCCGGGCCTGATTGACAACCACGTTCACTTCATCCGCCATGCGCTGCGCTGGGAGCATGAGGCGAGAATCGACGGGGTTGCTTCGCGCGCGAAGGCGCTCGCCATCATTGCCGCCAAGGCGAAGTCGATGAAGCCCGGGGAATGGGTGCTCATCCTCGGAGGATGGAGCCCCGACCAGTTTCGGGATAAGCCGGGCCTGTTCACGAAGGAGGAGCTGAACAGGGCGTCGCCGGACAATCCGGTATTCATTCAGCAGTCCTACAGGCTCATGATTCTGAACAGCCTGGCTTTGAAAAGAGCGGGCATCCATGCAAATTCAAAAGCTCCCGGAGGCTGGCGCGTAGCGAGGAGCGATTCCGGCGAGCCCACGGGCGTTGTTTTCGGCCGTCGGGCCATTTTTCACTTCTGGCGCCGAGAACTGCCGGAAATCACGGAAGACAAAATCATCTCCGGGCTGAAAAAGCTGATGGCGGCGTTCAACCGCGCGGGCGTTACGAGCCTGCTCGAACTCGGCGGCGGCGGGGTGCGGGATGAAACCTACGCGCTGATCAGGCGAAGACTGGCCGGGAAGGGCGGCCTCACGGTAAGGATATTTCACACCCCCCGCTTTCGGGTCCGCACTCCCGAGGGAAACAGGAGGGTCATGGAGCGGATTCGGAGCTCCCGTCCCGACAAATCCGCGAAAATGATGGGCGAAATCGCCCTCGGGGAGCATCTGTATGCCCCCATTCACGATTCGCCGTTCCGGCCGCCCCGCGCCTCGGACGAGGACTATGGCGAATTCGCAAAAGCGGCCGAGGCGGCCGCCGAAGGCGGATGGACGATTCACGAGCACGCCTTTCGGGATGAGACGATCACGCGCTATCTCGACATATTCGAGAGAATCAACGAGAGAAGGGACGTCGCGCGGCTGCGCTGGGCGCTCCATCACGCGGATTTCATCTCGAAGCCGAACGTCGCCCGCGCCAGGGCGCTCGGCATGACCCTGGCGTTGCACAGCAAGATGACGATTCTGGGCTCCGCGCTCAGGCGGAGACTGGGCGAACGGGCGCTTTCCCTGCCTTCGCTGCGGACGGTTCAGAACAGCGGAATCGTCTGGGGGCTCGGCACGGACGCGGGCGTCGTGGCCCCGTATCCGCCCATGCTCTCCCTCTGGTGGGCCGTAACGGGCATGGGGCTGGACGGGAAAAGGGCGCTTTCGCAGGCCGAGACCGTTTCCAGAAAAGACGCTCTGATAGCCCATACGAGGTCGAACGCCTATCTGCTTTTCAAGGAAAGCGAGCTGGGCTCCGTTGAAGAGGGAAAACTGGCCGACCTCGTCGTCCTCGACCGCGACTACATGACGACGCCCGCGGAGAGCGTCAAGGACATCAAACCCCTGCTCACGATGGTCGGCGGACGGGTGGTGTTCCGCGAGGGCCTGTAGAATCGCCCCGAGCTCCGCGCGCCTGAATTTCAGCGGGCTGGGCGCGCCGCCCGAAACCGGAAAATTCACTTTGACCGCAAGAATCGGATAGAAAGCCTCCCCGCGCCGCGCCTATATTGCGGAAGAACGGAGCAGGCGCCATGTCTTTTTCGGGAGGGCGGGAGATGAGCGTGGACGCGAGATGGGAAGCGGTTCTGAGACGGGACGCGAGGGCGGACGGACGCTTCGTCTATGCCGTCCTCTCCACGGGGATTTATTGCCGTCCCTCGTGCGCGAGCAGGAAGCCCGCGAGAAAGAACGTCGTCCTGTTCGAGTTCCCGGAGATGGCCGAGGCGCGGGGGTTCCGGCCCTGTCGGAGGTGCGCGCCGCAGGAGAGCGGATACGATCCCCGGCTCGACAAGGTGCGGCGCGCGATTCTCCGCATCGAGGAGCGCGCGGATGAGGACCCGACGCTCGCGGAGCTGGGGCGCGCCGTGGGGCTGAGTCCCCATCACCTCCAGCGAACCTTCAAGAAGGCGCTGGGCGTGAGCCCCCGCCAGTATCTCGAATCGCTCAAGATGCGGAAATACAAGGACTTGCTCAAGAACGGGCGGAGACCCGCCGACGCCTGCTACGAGGCGGGCTACGGCTCGAGCAGACGCGCCTACGAGCGCGCGGCCGACCGCATGGGCATGACGCCGGCGACCTATCGGAAGGGCGGGGCGGGCGTTTCGATTCGCTACGGAATCACGCGGTGCCGGCTGGGTCGGGCGCTGGTGGCGGCGACCGAAAAGGGGGTGTGCCGCGTGAGCGTGGGCGACGCGAACGAGGAGCTCATCCGCGATCTGAAAAACGAGTTTCCCCGCGCGAATCTGCGGCGAGGCGATGAAGAGTTAAAGGAATACCTGAAGGCTGTCAGGGACGCCGCCCGGGGCGAGGCGCCGCCCGAATCCCTGCCGATTGACGCGCGCGCCACCGCCTTCCAGCGCCGCGTATGGGATCGGCTCAGGACCATTCCCCTCGGCGATACAATGACTTACAAGGAGATCGCCGCCGACCTGGGCCTGCCGAAAGGCGCGCGGGCGGTGGGGCGGGCGTGCGCCCTGAACCCGACGGCCCTGCTCGTTCCCTGCCATCGGGCGGTTCGGGAGGACGGCGGGCTGGCGGGCTACCGCTGGGGCGTGGAGCGCAAACGGAAGCTTCTGGGTATCGAGAGGAAAATCCATAAAAATCAATCTGTTGTGATTGATAATCAAGAATCCGATTGAAGCGCGGAAATCCTCTCGGCCCGGCGTTTCCGGCGCGCCTGACGCGAGGCGGACGAACGACATGGCCGCCTCCGCCCCGCCCGAAGCGTTCGGGAATTTGTCGAAAAAGGTCGTGAATTTGTCGGATAAAGCCGTGAATTTGTCTGAAATGGCCTGGAATTTGTCTGAAAACCGGAAGGCCCGCCGCTCGCCCCGGCGCGATGGGAATATAGGGCGTCTCCCTCCCGAAAGCAAGGGTTTTTTGAAAAAATTTCGCCCGCCGGTCTCATGCGAAAAATTCTCGCGGGGCGGGTTCGCGCCGGAACCCGCGAGAGACGCATCACATCGTAGGGACAAAACCCCGCGCCTGTCCTCCGTTGTCTTTTGCCGGCCCTTCCGGGGAGGGGTTTCGCAGGGACGGTTCGGGAACCGCCCGACCCCGGCCGCCCGCGCGGGAACGGGGCGGGGGGACAGGTCGCGATCTGTCCCTACTATGTCGCGATCTGTCCCTACTATGAGATTCACCCCCTACGCCGTCTCTCCCGTCTCCTTCGCCAGCCATTCGCGCGCGGCCTCCTCGTTCTCCTCGATGGCGATTTCCACCGCGCGCTTCGCGCGTTCGAGCAGGCGCCCGGATTCCGCCCGCAGGCGGAAGGATTCGACCGCCATCCGCCGGATTTCCGCCTGGGTCTCCCGGGGGAGAATGGGGAGGACAATCTTGGCGAGTTCGTCCTTGCCGATTGCGGTGAGAATGGTGCCCCGGCATCCCTTCTCGAGCTGCATCTGGCCCGCCGCGCTTTTCAACAGGACGAGCAGGGTTTCCGGGTTGATCGCCTCCGAGCGGACGACGTGAAAACCCGTGGAGCAAAGCCCCTTGTCGTATTCGTCATGTATCAAGGCGACGCTCTCAAGCGAACCCTCTATGGAGGAGACGATCACGTCTCCGGCGGAAACCTGGCGTCTCGCTCTCGTCGGCAGGTCTCGGCCCTTCTCCGCCGTGCAGCCGGTTATCTCTCCGTTGGCTCCGATGTCGGCGAGTTCGATGTATTTGTATTCCCGTCCGGCTTCGGGCTGGTAATTCCGCGCTTTGAGATTCGCCAGATTCCCCAGCGCGTCCCACCCGCCGGGGCAGGCTTTGACGGCGTTGATGATCTCGTCGTATTTCGGCTGGAAGTAATCCGCGTCGAAGCGCTCCGCCTCCCTGACCTCGGCGTAGTCCCTGACGAACCAGAGCCGATCCTCGGGCATCCAGCCGGCGAGACCGAGAGAGGAGAGGAGGAGGCTTTCGGCGCGGGAGTAGGCGTTTTGGGCGTCATCCATTCGGGAAATGGAATTTCTGACGCTTTCGGCGATTTGCGCTCCAAACCGCGGGCCTGGAACCAGCAGGGGAATATCCAGGACGTCCCTGTTTGAAACGGCTGGATACATGCTCGCCTTGTCCGCTCTCATCAAGCAGGTGACAAAGTAGTCGGTCTTGCAGAAAGCCAGGAGATATTCGGCGGCTATATCGGGGGTTGCTCTCAAAACCGACAGGCCGCTGCTGCCCACGATTCCATCGTCTCTGATGAGCGCGACCGCGTTTCTGTTCGGTCGAACAGTGGAAACGGCAACGTCGTTTTTCTTCAGGATATGGTGGGCGCGGTCGGGTTCCTCGCCGACTTCGACCCTTGTCGTTCCGTATTCGCAGTTGCTCAGGGAAATTCCGGAGATTTCCAGATACTTGAAGCCTCTGCCCAGGGGAGATGACTTGATGTTGGAAACGTCTCGCCTTGTAAGGTCCCGGATTTTGGGGTTGTCGCGGGAAACGAGCCTGCTGTTTTCAATAAAATCCGGGCGCCAGTATTCCGCGTCGATTCTAGCGTCTGGAGAATTGCGGACTTCCGAGAATTGAACGATCGAATACCGCATGCTCGTTATCTTTGTGATGCTCGTTTTGGGGGAAGTTATTCCGTGCTTTCATCTTCTTCTGGAGGATTCAGCAAACCCAACTTGAATCCCTTTTTTTGCGCCAGGAACAGTTGCTTGTTTAAGTCGTCAATGGCTTTTTTCCGCTTAAACCTTTCGAGCTCTTCCTTTTTGCGTTTTTGGGTTTCAGCATCATCCTCGTCCGATGCCTCTTCCGGCTCTTCTATCTCGGGGGTTTTGATTTCCGCCTGAACTCCGTTTTCGAGATGCTTTGTAAGTTCGCCAATCAATTTCTTTAGTCTGGTTTTGCCTTCATCGGTATTGACGGGTAATTTTTCTAATAGTTCACCAAGCATTTCTTCTTTCTGTTCCTTCAGCTCTTCGTCTATATTTTTATCCATTTCTTCTTTGCGGCTCTTTTTGAAATTCCCATACCGATCTTTGACGTTCTCAAATATTTGCGTCACTGCATACATTCGGAGAAGGTGATCGATAACATTGCCTAACTGCTCTGCAAGTAATGGCACGACCTCAATAAATATATCCATTGAGCCATTATTCACGGAGACAATTCTGGGAGGGCTTGCATTCTGATCTTTGGAATTCAGCTCTTGAAGAAGAGTTTTTATATCTTTAAGGAAATTCTCCAGCTCATTCAAATCTTGATACTTCCCTGGGAGGGACAAGACAAATTGATATATTTCTTTGGTTTGTTCTTCTTTTACTTTTAGTTGTTGGAGCAATGCCTGCAGGTTTCGTATTTTTTCAACCAATCTCTCCCGTGTAGCGACAAATTCACCAAGTTGATTTGGAACGGCAAAGCCGGTGGATTCAAGTATCTTGCTCAAGGTTTCTATTGATTCCAGATCAAAATAGCCTCGTATGCCGATTCCTCCTAGCATACGAAGATCGCTGTTGACGAAATTGCTTATTTCAGAATGTTCGATAGCTTGAGATATTGTTTCTTGTGCGACTTTTAAGGAATCAGGATCATTTGACGCATAAAACGATGTTATTTCATTAAAATGACGTTGTAGATCATGCCTGTTCTCAATGCGAAGAATAAGGTTTATCTTGTGCAGTATTTTTCGGACGTCCATTTTGTTCACCCTCCCCAAATCTCAAATTTCACTCTTCATTCAATAAACGAATTGAACAATCAGGGCAACCTGTTCGCCCGTTCGCCTTCTTACCCCCAGAAGCTCAAGCCCTCGCTCTTCGCCCACCCGATGAATCCCTCGGCGATGCCGTCCGGCAATTCGCCGTCGTGGTTGTGCAGGTCGTGCTCGACGATGAGGTGCCCGTTCCTGTCGAGCTTCTCCCGCCCGCGCTGGGTTGTCCCTGCGCCCTCCTTGTCGCGCGCCTCGCCCCTCCGTCCGGTTCGCGGGGTTGTGCGCGTCCGATGTCCATTTCAACGGGTTGCTCCGGACGTATTCGCGGATGCCGCTCATGTCCGCCTCGTCCCGGATGACGCGATCGTGGAAGGAGCGTTGCCATGGTTTCGTTCCGGGCATGTCCCGATATATGTTGATTCGTTTGGTAGATACCGTTTTGAACGCTCCGATTAAACGGCCCAACGGTTTCGTAGGGGCGGTTCGCGAACCGCCCCTACGGATATTACCGCCCGCCCGGGCGTCGTGAATGATCAAAACGCCATGCAAATGATTCGGCATGAGCGCCCATTCGTCGAGCTCCACATAATCGTATTGCCTGCCGAGCCATTCCCATGATTCGGCGACGATGCGCCCCTCTTCGTTCATGTTCATTTCGCCACCCACGATATCGCCGAACCGGTTTATCCTGCCCTGCGCGCAAATCGTCACGAAATATCCCCCGGCCCGGGAATAATCATGCGCTTTCAGTCTGTTCGCCCTGCGGTTTCTCGTTTCCAAAGCCTCGGCCCCTCGCCCGCTCGACAGACGCGCCGCCTGATTCCGTCAGTGCTTTGGTTGCCTTCGCCTCCGTGATTCTCCGTTTCCCGATGAGGCCGCAGGGAGAGGCCTCCCGCGCCCGTCCTTCCCGCAAACGGACAACCACAGGGGGCGTCCCTGCAAAACCCGCCCACGGGGCGTTGCCCCTGTGGTTTCATCTTCCGCCGCCTCCGCCTTCGTAGGGACGACCCCCTGTGGTCGTCCTCCGTTGTCTTTCGCCGGCCCTTCCGGGGAGGGGTTTCGTAGGGGCGGTTCGCGAACCGCCCCTACTCTTTCCAGAAGCTCAGCCCCTCGCTCTTCGCCCACCCGATGAACCCCTCGGCGATGCCGTCCGGCAGTTCGCCGTCGTGGTTGTGCAGGTCGTGCTCGACGATGAGGTGCCCGTTCCTGTCGAGCTTCTCCCGTCCGCTCCCGTCCTTCAGGTGGACGTAGTCGCCCGAGTTGTTCTTGCCGCCTTTTCGGGACACGGCGAAGAATACGGGGTAGTTCTCCCTTTTCGGGCAGAGCGGGCCCGCCTTCGGGTCTTCGTTCCACTTCTGGGCGAACAGCACGCTCGTCTTCGTCCCCGTGTGGGGCTTGAAGGTGTTGCCGTGCAGACCCACGACGGCGAGGACGCGGGCGCGCCCGGCGATGAAGTCCCGCACCCGCTGGTCGGAGGTGTTGTTGAAGCGGCCCTGCGGCAGGACGATGGCCATGCGTCCGCCGGGCCTGAGGAAATCCAGGTTTCTCTCGATGAAGAGGATGTCCCGCCCGACCTTGTTCTGCCACCTGCCGCCTTCCTTCCGCCCGAGTTCGTATTGGTGGAGGATGCGGGCTTCCTTGATGTCGCCGGCGAAGGGCGGGTTCGCCATGAGGATGTCGAAGTCGAACCGCTTGTTGTCGTCCCGCGCGGCTCTCCGCTTCTCCAGCCTCCCGAATCCCTTGCCGTAGGTTCTGTTCCATCTCGGGTCCCGCTCGGTTCGCTCCGGCCAGCGCTCGTAATCCAGCGCGTTCAGGTGGAGGACGTTGGTCTCGCCGTCGCCGGCGATGAGGTTGAGCGTTCTGGCGACGCGGACGGCCTTCTCGTCGAAGTCGATGCCGAAGACCCGGAGCGCGTCCTCCCTGTGCCGGTCGGGAATGGCCGCGTTGGTGAACAGGCTGCCCGTGACCTTGAAGATGGTGTGCACCGGAAAGCCGCAGCTGCCCGATGCCGTGTCTATCATGTATTCGCCGCTTCGGGGGTTGAGCGCCTTCACGCACATGTCGATGACGTGGCGGGGGGTAAAATACTGCCCCTTCTGGCCCTTGGCGGACTGGCTGACCAGATGCTCGAAAGCCTCGTCCACGACGAGGAGGTTCGAGTTGAACAGCTTGACGTCCTGCAGCCTCGAGGCGCAGACTGCCAGGTGGCTGTCGGTGAGCTCGAACGCCGCCCCTTCGGGGAACACGCCCGGCCACTGCTCGATCGCCTTCCCGAAAAGCGCCTGGATTCTGGCCTTGAGCTCCGCGTCCCGCTGGCCGGCTCTCAGCCGGAATTCCATGGGGCGAAAGTTCCCGTCGTCGATTCCGGCGAGGCACTCCTTGACTTTCCCGTAGTCGCCGCGCGCCGCCTCCGGCAGGTTCTGGTCGAGGTGAAATTCCATATTCGTCTTGTCCGCCCGGCTCTCGAACTCGTCATACAGCTTGGTGAACACGAGCTTGAACACCTCCTCGAAGGCGTCCACGCCCGCGTTCGCCAGAACGTCGTCCTCCATTTCGAGGATGAGATCCTTGAGGGATTTTCTCTCCTCCACGAGCTTGTCGCGGAGGGTGAGGGTTTTGAGCGTGAAGCGTCCGCCCAGGACGTCCGCGAGCGTCTGGTTCGCCTTCGGAATCTCCGTGATGTCCTCGAAGTGGTTCGGATCCTTGCGGTGGTATCGGGAAATCTGGCCGCCGTTCGTCCACACGGCCATCGGCGCGCCGGTGGCGTGGCAGTAGGAGCGCAGCTGCTCCTTCCCGTCCCGCAGCTTCGGCTTCTTCACCTCGACGACGATGTAGGCCGCCTCGGGGTCGTCCTTGTGGAAAACCACGATGTCGGCCTTCTTCGTCTCCCGACCGAAGCTGACGGGATGCTCGAAGGCGAGGCGCGCCCGGGGGTAGCCGTAGCGCGCCATCAGCCGCGCCGCGTAGAGCTGGCGGACGATTTCCTCCGGCCGGAGCTGAACCTCCTTTTGACGGACGACGCAGGGGACGAAGGGCGTCTCCCCGCCCTTGATCGTCTTGAAGCGGATTCGTCCGTTGAGGGCCTCGATCTCCTCCTCCGAGAACTGGTCGAGGCGATGGTCGCTGTCTCTCAGAATCGTCCGAATGGCGTCCGTCGTCATGCTTCCTCCGTTCGCTGTGGACGCGCCGCCGCGCCTGTCCCGCCTGAAATGGACAACCACAGGGGGTTGTCCCTACGAATCCCGTATCTCTCCGTTGCCCCCGCAAAACAAAATCCCGCCCACGGGTGATTGTCCCTGGGGTTTCATGCTTCGCCGCCTTTGTCTTCCCGCAGGGGCGGTTCGGGAACCGCCCGACCCGCGCCGCCGGGCGCGTCACCCCCCGACGCGCGAGACGGCGCGCCCCCGGCCCGCCTCGCCGGTCACCTCGCCGTCCTCCATCACGACCTCGCCGCGCGAGATGGTCATCACGGGGGCGCCCTGCACCTTCCAGCCGTCGAAGGGCGTCCATCCGCACTTGGAGACCACGTCGGCGTCGCGCAGGGTCTCCTCCCTGTCCATGTCCACGAGCATGAAGTCCGCGTCCGCCCCCGGCCGTATGCTCCCCTTGCGGGGGTAGAGGTTGAACACGCGCGCGGGCCGCTCGCAGCAGACGCTCACCACCTGGCCGAGGGTGAGCAGCCCCTCGTTCACGGCGTTCAGCATGAGGCGCGTCGTCGTCTCCACGCCCGGGATGCCGAAGGGCGCCTCGTGGATGTTCTCGACGCCGTCCTCCTTGCGGCCGCGCGGGAAGGGGCAGTGGTCCGTCCCGATGGTATCGACCATGCCGCGCCCGAGCGCCTCGCGCATTCCCTCGCGCGTCTCGGGCGAGCGAATCACCGGCGTGAACTTGACGAACGGCCCCAGCTCCTCGAGGTGCGAATGGTCGAGGTAGAAATACTGGGGGCAGCTCTCGGCGTAGATGTCCGCCCCGCGCCCGCGCGCCGCCCGGATGGCCTCAAGCAAAGCGGGCTGGCTCACGTGCGCCACGAGCACCCGGCAGCCGGTGAGCTCGGCCAGGGCCACGGCGTCCAGCGTCGCCACGTATTCGCTTTCGGGGTTTCGCCACGCGCTGATGCACATGTAGTCCGTCCGCCCCTCGGCGTCGACGCGCTCCTTCGCCTTCTTGAGGATGGAGTCGCTCTCGCAGTGGAGCATCACCGTCGCGCCGAAGGAGGCCGCCTCGCGCATGACGCTCAGCAGGACGCCCTCGGAGAGGTCGGGCACGCCGTGCAGCTCGCACATGAACCCCTTGAAGCCCAGCGCGCCGCCCTCCCACATGGGGCGCAGGTGCTCGAGGTTGTCCACGTCGAGCCCGCCCAGCTGGCCGAAGTCCACCACCGCGCGCGAGGCGACGTAGGCGGTCTTCTCCTCCAGAATCTCGCGGGTATAGACGAGCGGCTCGCTCCGGTGGTGGTCGATCACGGTGGTCACGCCGCCGCGCGCCGCCGCGCGGGTGCCCGTCGTCCAGTCCTCCCGGTCGGTGAAGCCCGGATCCATCATGTGGACGTGCTCATCGACCATGCCGGGCAGGAGAAAGCGCCCCTCCGCGTCTATCTCGCGCCCGGCGCCCGCCCCCGCCTTTTCCGCGACGGCGGCGATTCGCCCCTCCTCGACGTAGACGCAGCCCTCATAGACGCCTTCGGGCGCGGCTATCCGCGCGTTTTTGATCAGTAGATCGGCGCTCATCCGGTCGCTCCTTTCCTGTGTGCGGCGCGTTGTTGGAATGTCGGCTGGCCTGATGCCGGCGCGCATTATGGCGCATTCAAAAGACGGGCGGAAGAAGCGGGGCGGGCGAGGGCGGGCGCGGCGCCTTCCCGCGCGTCTCTCGCTATTTCCGGTCCGCCGCCTTCGGGGCGAGGCCGAGTTCGCGCCGCTTCCGGATGACGCCCGAGAGGCGATACCAGGTTGCGCGGCCGGGGTCGATTCCCGCCCCGCGCTCGATGAGGCGGGAGGCGTAGTCGAGCTCCCGGTTCAGATAGACGAGCAGGGAGGCGAGGTTCAGCAAAACGCCGGCGTCGTCCGGCGAGGCTTCCGCCGCCGCCCTGAGCAGCGCCTCCGCCTCCTCGTAGCGATATTGCGACACGAGGTATCTGGCGTATTTGTTGGCGACGACAGGGCTTCGGGGGGCGAGGGCGCGGGCCTTCCGATAGGCGGCGTCCGCCTCCTCGCGCTCGCCCGCCGCGTCCGTCATCCTCGCCAGGGCGAGCCAGGCGTCCAGGTTGTCGGGGTTGAGCGCGAGTTCGCGCCGCAGAAGCGCGAGGGCGGGCGCGTCCTTCTTCCGCTCCATGAGACGCAGGGCGCGCTCGTAAAGCGCCCGCGTGGTTCGCTGGAGGATCGAAAACCCCTCCCGGGATTCGATGATTTTCGACGTCTTCCCCAGCTTCAGGCCCCTCACCTCGGCGCGGACGGCGGGGCTGAGCTCCTCGAGCGCGGCGCTTCGGACGGCGCCCGCCTTTTTCCGGAATTCCTCCGCCGCCTTGTGGAAGGGAACGCCGAGAATCGAGACCTTGTCGAAAGCCTCCTCCGCCGTCTCGTAGGAGGGAAGCGTGAGGACGCGGAAGAAATCCTTGTCTCCCGTCTTGCGCCCGGCCGCCGGTTTTTCGGGAGCGGCGCCGGGCGTTTTCCGGCCGGGAGCGCGGGGAGGGACGCCCGCGCAGCCGGCGGCCAGGAGCAGCGCCGCCAGAAGGGCGATGATTCTTCCGGCGCGCCCGCGCGTCCGGCCGCTCCCGATTGCCCGAAACATTTCGCGCGGATTCAGAAGTCGCATCGGGCCAGAAAATCCCGCGTTCGAGGGGCGCGCGGCGCGTTCGAGAGGCGGGTCTTCAGCGCCTTCAAGTCCTCCGCCTCGTCGGCGTCCCGCCACTTGGGCAGGAGGGCGGCGTCGAGCCTGAGGGCGCGCGCGCGCGCCATCGTGCGCGAGAAGACCTCGCTCGAACTCCAGGGGATATTCTCGAAAATTTCGGGGAAAAACCGGTTCATGCCGACGAGGTAGTAGCCCCCGTCCGCGGCGGGCCCCAGGGCGAGCCTCGGCTCATCCCCGCTATCGAGGCCTTGAAGCGCCTCGGCCAGAATTTCGGGCGGAAGATCCGGAAAATCCGTGCCGATGAGAACCGCCCGCCCCCCGCCGGCGAGGCATCGCCCCAGCGCCGCCGCCATCCGCTCGCCCAGGTTCGCGCCCGTCTGCGCGCGGTGGAGGAAGGGGCCGGGCATCCATTCGGAGAGCGGGAAATCGTCGAGGGCTTCGCCCCGCTCCAGCGCCCACTCGCAGACGAGGCTGGCGTCCGGCCGCGCGCCGCGCAGGGCGCGGGCGGCGCCCGCGGCGTCCTGCAGAAAGCGCTCGTAAAGGCGCGCGGCGCCCTCGCCGCCCAGCGCGGGGGCGAGCCTCGTTTTCGCCCGTCCGGGGAGGGGGGGCCTTGCGAACAGAACGAGCGATTCCGCCGCCATCTTCGTCCTTTCAGAGGGGCTGTGGAGGAAGCGTCCGCCGCCTGTTAGAATCATACCCCTAGTTTGCCCGTCATTTCGCGTCCCGCGCAGAAAAAGGACACCGACATGGAATTCAATCAGGAGATCGTGGTCGCGGCGCCCCGGGAGAAGGTGTGGGACTTCATCTGGCGGGTCGAGGAGTTCGCCGGCTGCGTGCCGGGCGTGAAGAGCGTGGAGAAGCTCGACGAGACGACCTACGGCGTGAGGGTGGAGCAGAAGGTGAGCTTCCTCAAGGCGAGTTTTCAGCTTCGGGTCGAAATCGAGGAGGCGCGCGCCCCCGAATACATCCGCGCCTCGGGGGAGGGGAAGGACTCGAAAATCGCGGCGAGCCTGAAGCAGAAAAACGAGGTGACGCTGGAGGCTCTCTCGGAGAGCGAAACCCGGGTGAGGATCGACTCCAGCGTGGACGTGTTCGGAAAGCTCGGCTCGCTCGGCTTCAGCGTCATCAAGAACCAGGCGAACAGGATTTTCGCCGAGTTCGCCAAAAACGTGAAAGAGAAGGTGGAGTGAGGGCGAAAGCGCCTTCCCCGCGATTGACGCGGGCCTCGCCCGGGATGAAGCGCGCAAGCAGCGCGCCGTAGCGATGAAGGCGAGCGCGCGCCGGGAAGCGCGCGCGCGCAACGTCGCCTTCCGAATCATGGCGGGCAACGTTGAGCTTTGCGGCGACAAGGTTCAGAAAACGACCGGGTTCCTCTCCACTACGCTCGAGCAATACAGCGGGCGGGTGCGGGAGTGGCGGGAAACCGCCCGCGAGGTTCTTGGAGTCGGCGAACGGCCCACGGTCGTTCACGTTGCGGAAGGCTCGCCCGCTCACCTGGCCGGCCTGAAGGCCGGCGACGAATTGCTGCGCCTGAACGGGCAGGCTCTCGGGACGGGCAAGGCGTCGGGGAGAAAAGTCAGCGAGATTTTCGGCAATTCCGAATCCGAGGACTTCACGCTCACGATAGAGCGGCGGGGTGAGGCGCGGGAGCTCGCCCTCAGGCGCGCCGCCGCGTGCGATTATCCCGTGCTCATCGTCAACAGGTATGACGTCAACGCCTGGGCGGACGGCGAGAGAATCTACGTCACCGCCGGAATGCTGCGCTTCACCGAGAACGATGAGGAACTCGCGCTCATCATCGGGCACGAGCTGGCGCACAACACGCGGGGCCACGTCGCGTCAAAGAAGGGCAACGCGCTCCTGGGGGCCATATTGGGAGCGGCTGCCGCCGTCCTGTCGGGCGTGGACGTGACGAGCCTCGGAGCGCAGACGGGGGGGCTGGCGTATTCCCAGGATTTCGAGGCGGAGGCGGACTACGTCGGCGTGTATCACGCCGGGCGCGCCGGATACGACGTCCGCAAGGCGGCGTCCTTCTTGCGGCGGCTCGGCGCGCTGCGCCCGGCGGCGATACGTCTCGCGGGAAGCGCGCATCCCTCCACGGCGAAGCGCTTCCTGGCAGTGGAGCGCGCCGTTGCGGAATTCGAGAGGAAGCGAAAGAGCGGCCTGCCCCTTCTTCCCGATGAGCGCGCGGACAGGTGACGCCCCTTCACGGGGCCCGCGCCCGGGGCTTCCTCACGGACGCTTGACGATCCACTCCTCCCGGAGTTCGCAGCCGCTCTCCCTGAACAGGGCGGAGATGGGGCAGCGGCCGTGGTGCTGGCGCCTGAGCTCCTCGACGCGCGCGTCGGTCTCGTCGGTGGTGAGGTGGATTTTCGCCTCCACGAAATCGAAGTTCGGGCTGACGCCGTTGTCCGCGTCCCGCGCGCCCCGGGGGTCGGCCGTGCCGCGAACCTCCACCTCCTGGGCGATGACGTTGAAGTCCAGCCCCTTGGCCACCTTGGTCGTGATGACGGCGATGCAGGCGGAGAGCGCGCCCAGGGCGAGCTCGCGCGGGGTGGGGCCCATGTCGCCGCCGCCGGCCTGTTCGGGTTCGTCGGCGCGGAAGGCGTGCTTTCGCGCCTTGATCTCCACCAGACAGTCGCTCACGCGCCTGGCGCGCACCCGGCGCTCCTGTTTGGCCATGACTTCCTTCTCAGCCGCTTCCGACATTGAGGTCTCCTCCCGCGCGTCACAGGGGCGAACGACGCGCTTCCCGGCGCGTGAACGCTAATCGAACACCACCGCCGCCCTTCCGGTCACCCGGTTTTCGATCAGCGCCTGAAAGGCGGCTTCCGTTTCCTCGAGCGCGAAGGTCTCGGTCACGATCGGCTTGATCTTTCCCTGCTGGATGAGCGCGAGCGACTGCCTGAGCTCCTCCATCGAGCAGTAGCGCGAGCCGTGAATCTCCTGCGCGTTGTTGAGCAGGCGGAGCGGATCGACGGTGAAGTCGGGCGAGGCGCCGTCGTGGGCGGCCGGCGGGCGATAGCCCACGATGACCAGCTTGCCCGCGCGGCCCAGGCTGGCGAGGCCCGCCTCGAGCGTCGCGCGCGAGGCCACGTAGTCGATGTAGGCGTCCACCCCCCGCCCGTCGGTCAGGGCGAGGATTTCCTCGACCGCGTCCGTCTTCTCGGGGTTCAGGGCGGCGAAGGCGCCGAGGGCGGAGACGGTCTCCAGCTTTTTCTCGGAAACGTCGATCCCGATGACGTGGCCGCCGCAAATCTGCGCCATCTGAACCGCGTGGATCGCCACGCCGCCGCCCGCCCCCACGATGGCCACCACGTCGCCCGGCCTTATCCGCGCCTCGGCCACGCAGTTGTGATAGGGCGTGCAGATGGCGTCCGCCGCCACGCAGGCGTCAAGCGAGCTCACGCCGTCGGGAATCCTGCAGAGGTTCACCCCGGGGACGAGGGCGTATTCGGCGTAGCCCCCGTCCATGACGAGGCCGAAGAAGCCCTGAAAATTCTCGCAGAGCGTCTCGCGCCCGCTGCGGCAGTAGCGGCAGTTGTGGCAGGTGAGATAGAAGTGGCAGGTCACGTGATCGCCCGGCGCCACGTTCGCGACGTGGGAGCCCGTCTCCACGACCTCGCCCGCGATCTCGTGCCCCAGAATCCGGGGATATTCGTCCACCAGCCCCGGCGTGTTCCGCATGATGACCAGCGTGAGGCCCACGCCCGTGGCGCGGAGGCGCACCAGCGCGTCGTTCGGGCCGGGGCGGGGGACGGGCGTCTCCTCCAGCCGGAACGCGCCGCCCAGCTCGTGAAGCCGCATCGCTTTCATCGTGGACGCCATGTCTGCTCCCCCTTCGGTCTCATCGAACGCGGCAGCCGCGAGGGCGAAACGCGCGAAATATAGCGCATAAGGCGATATTACAGAATTTTCCCGCGTCCTGAAAAGCGGCGCGCCCGCTTCGCGCGCTCGTTTCAGTAGAGATTCCCCGATGTTCCTTCGCTCTCGCGTTCGTCCCGCGTCGTGCTAGAATCGGGCGGGAGGCGCATGACAAGGAGAGGCGCATTGGTTTTCAGGCTGTTTCTGCTCTTCACGCTGATCCCCCTCGTGGAACTGATGATCCTGATCGACCTGGGAGCCTCCATCGGCCTGGCGCCGACGCTGGGAATCGTCATTCTCACCGGCGCGCTGGGCGCGTGGGCGGCGCGCGCCCAGGGGTTTTACGTGGTCTCGCGGATCCAGGCGGAAATGCGGGAGGGAAGGCCGCCCGCCGCCGGGCTGGTCGATGGGGCGATGGTGCTCGCGGGCGGGGTGATGCTCCTCACCCCCGGCCTTCTGACGGACGCCGCGGGCTTCGCGCTGATGGTTCCCGCCGCGCGGGCCGTGGTTCGGGCATGGCTGATGAGGAAATTCGGGAAGATGATCGAAGAGGGGAGGATGCGCGTCTATCGGGGCTAGAGCGGAGACGGCCGGCCCCATCGCCGCGAGAACGCGCGCTCTCGAAGGACGGGCCTTCGCGGGCGAGGGATATTCCAGAATGAGCCTTAATGAAGACGAGTTAACGTATTGATAAATAATAGTATTTTTTATTGAAATTGTCGGGTATTTTGCTTTTCATCGTCATTGCGGCGAAGGGCGCAATCCAGGGCCGACGAGAAAACAATGGATTCCGCAATCCCTTCGCCTTGTCGGGATTGACGCCGGAATGACGGGTATGAAGCATATCATCGCCGTCACAAAAACTTTTTCAGATAGTCCGCCGCTTCTTCCCGCTTCACCTCGGTTTGCCGGCTTTCGGCCATGTGGCGGACGCTCACCACGCCTTTTTTCACTTCCTCCTCTCCCAGCAGGAGCACGAAAGCGGCGCCCGAGCGATCGGCGCGCCGCATCTGGCTTTTCACGCTTCCTCCGCCGAAGGAGCGATCCGCGCGAATCCCGCGCGCGCGCAGCCCGGCGGCGAGCTCGAAGGCCTCCGCCTCGGCGGCCTCGCCCAGGGCGACGACGTAGGCTTCGATTCCCTCGGCCGGGGCGGGAGCGTTCTCGCCCGCCAGCTGCAGGAGGCGCTCCATGCCGATGGCGAAGCCGATGGCGGGCGTGGGGGGGCCGCCCAGCTCCTCCACGAGGCCGTCGTAGCGTCCCCCGCCGCACACCGCGTTCTGCGCCCCCAGGCTCTCGCTGGTCACCTCGAAGACGGTGTGGCGGTAATAGTCGAGGCCGCGCACGAGCCGCGGGTTCAGCTCGTAGGCGAGGCCCGCCCTCTCCAGAAGTCCGCGGACGCCGCCCAGGTGCGCCCGGCAGGAGTCGTTCCAGAATTCGTCTATCCTCGGCGCGCGCGCGATGATCTCCCGATGCCGCGGGTCCTTGCTGTCCAGAAAGCGCAGGGGGTTGCGCTCGACGCGCGCGGCGGCTTCGGCGCCGAGACCCTTGGCTTCCTTTCTCAGATATTCCCTGAGCGCGTCCGCGTAGGCCGGGCGGCACTCCGCGTCGCCCAGGCTGTTGAGCTGGAGCGCCAGCCCCTCGAGCCCCATCGCGCCCAGGAATTCCATCAGCATGACGATGAGCTCGGCGTCCATCGCCGGGTCTTCGGTGCCGAAGGCTTCGGCGTCGATTTGATGGAACTGCCGCAGGCGTCCCGCCTGGGGGCGCTCGTAGCGGAACATGGGGCCGATGCAGAAGAGCTTGGAGACGCCGGGGCGGTTGTAGAGGCCGTTCTGCACGTAGGCGCGGCAGATGGAGGCGGTCGCCTCGGGCCGCAGGGTGAGGGAGTCGCCGCCCTTGTCGGTGAAGGTGTACATCTCCTTGGAGACGATGTCGGTTTCCTCGCCGATGCCGCGCGCGAAGAGCTCGGTGCGCTCGAAGGCGGGCACCCGCACCTCCCCGTAGCCGTAGCGCGCGAAAATCTCCCGCGCCAGCCGCTCGGCGCCCCGCCAGCGCGGCGATTCCTCCGGCAGAATGTCCCTCGCGCCGCGCACCGCCGTGAACCTGGGCCGCGCCATCGCTATCCTCCGAAGGCCGCTTCGAGCAGGCGGGGAAGGGCTTCGCCCGAGGGCGCTTCCACCGCCTCGCTCATCCAGGGGCTGATTTCCGTCGGCTCGGGGTTCACCTCGAGCGTGAAAGCGCCGCCCCGCGCGGCGGCCATCGGCATGGAGGCGGCCGGCTGCACGACGGCGGAGGTGCCCGCCACGAGCAGGCAGTCGCAATCATTCACCGCGTCCATCGCCCGGCGCAACTGCTCGGGGTCGAGCGTCTCGCCGAACCACACCACGTGGGGGCGGAGGAAGCCGCCGCACGCCTCGCAGAGGGGCGGCAGGGGGGCCAGGGGAACGTCCCGGTTCTCCCACGGGCGCGCCGCGCGCCCGCAGCCCGGGCTCGCGCAGCGAACGCGCCAGATGTTGCCGTGCAGCTCCACGATTTCGCGCGTTCCGGCCGCGCGGTGCAGGTTGTCGATGTTCTGCGTGATGAGGGTGAAGCGCGCGAAGCGCTCCTCCATCGCGGCGACGGCGTAGTGTCCCGGGTTGGGCGAGAGGGGCGCGAGGACTTCGCGGCGATGGGCGTAGAACTCCCAGACGAGCCGGGGGTTCTCCCGAAAGGCCTCGGGCGTGGCGAGCGAGGTCGCGCTGCGGTTGCGCCAGAGGCCGCCCGCTCCCCGGAAGGTGGGGACGCCGCTCTCCGCGCTCACGCCCGCTCCGGTGAGGACGACGAGGGATTTCGCGCTCCTGAAAGCATCTATCGCCTTTGGGCTGAACATGGGCGATCTCCGCCGGCGCGCGACCCGGAGTCCGACGCCCGGAAGCGGCGCGGAGAGGGCGGGAAAAACCGCCGCGCATGGCTCGCGCGGGCCGGAAACAGGCGGGAAAGTAGCCCATTCCGTCCTCTCGGTGCAAACGGGCGGCGAAGTTGACACGCGGCCGGATGCCGCCTAGGTTTGGCGGGCTTTGGTTCCGGGAAAGCCGGGAGTTCGCCGGGTCGCCTCCTGCGAGGGGGAGGCCGCGACCGCTAGCGCGCAGTTCCGACCTTGGAGAATCCCTGATGGCGCGAAACGGCTCCCAGGTCCTGCTGGACGCGCTTCGGGCGAACGGGACGGAATACGTTTTCGGCATTCCGGGGACGCTGACGCTGCCGGTCTATGACGCGATGATCGACGGCGCGGGCGCGGCGCCCATCGTCACGCGCCACGAGCAGGGCGCGGGCTTCGCGGCGGACGGCTACGCCAGGGTCTCCGGCAGGACGGGCGTCGTTTTCACCGTGCCGGGCCCGGGGGGCACGAACATCGCCACGGCGCTTCGCTCCGCCTGGGAGGACGGCGCGCCCGTGGTGGCCGTGACGGCCACGCTCGCCGACGACATGCGGAACCGAAGCGCCATCCACGACGTGGACATGGAAAAGGCGCTCGCCGCCTGCGTCAAAAAATCGTTCACGCCCGATTCCGTCGCGGGCGTCGCCCCCGCCGTCGACGCCGCGTTTCGGTGGGCGGCGGCGGGAAGGCCCGGCCCGACCCAGGTGGTGATGAAGGCGAACCTCTTTCGGGAGGAAGAGGAGAAGACGCTCGGCGCGCCCGAATTCGAGGCGCCTCCGCCCGCGCCGCCCGCGGATGAGCGCGCCCTCGATGAGATAGCCGGGATGCTTCTCGCGGCGAAGCGGCCCGTGATTTACGCGGGGGGCGGCGTCGTGAGCGCCGGCTGCGAGAGACGGACGCAGCTTCTCGCCTCGAGGCTGGGCGCGCCCGTCGTCACCTCCATCAAGGGGCGGGGGATTCTCTCCGAGGCGGATCCGCTCTCGTTCGGACTCGTCCATTTTCTGGGCTGCGAGGAGATGCTCGCGGAGGCGGACTTCTGCCTCGCGCTCGGAACGGGCTTCGGGCAGTTCGCCACCTTTTATTTCAAGGCGCCGATGACGAAGAACCTGGCGCAGATCGACATCGACCCCGCCCGCATCGGGCGGAACTATCCCGTCTCCAGAGGGTTGGCGAGCGATCTGCGGCCCGCGCTCGACGGCCTGCTGAAGCGCGTGGCGGAGGCGGAGGACGCGCCGCTCTCGGAGGGCCATGTCCGCGTGCGCGAGGGGAGGCGGCGATACGAGGAGAGGCTGCGGTCGTTTCTGGCGAAGCCGGCCGCGCCGCCGTTTCATGGCCTGTTCGTGATGAAGACGCTGCGCGAGAACACCCCGCCCGATACGATTTTCGTGTCCGATTCCTCCGCCACCCAGAGCTGGCTGATGGAGCAGGCGTTCACGATCTACCGTCCCCGAAGCATCCTGCTCTCCGAGGCCTATCAGTCGATGGGCTACGCTCTGGGCGCGGCCATCGGCGCGAAGCTCGGCGCGCCCGAAAGGCCGGTATGCGCCGTCGTGGGAGACGGGAGCTTCACCATGGTCTGCGGCGAACTGGCGACGGCGACGGCGCTCGACCTCTCGCTCACCTGTCTCGTTTTCAACGATGGGGAATACAACGCGCTCAGGCACTCGCAGAAGCACGTGTTCGGGGAGCGCTACATCGCCACCTCGCTGAACAACCCCGATTTTCCCGCCCTGGCGCGCTCGTTCGGCGCGCATGGCCACCGCGCGGGTTCGGCGGAGGAGCTGCGGAGCGCCATCGTCGACGCCCGGGAGCGGGGCGGCGTTCACGTGATTGACTGCCCGATTGATCGGGACGCGCTCTCGGCGAGATGGGAGAGGACCGTCAAATCCTTCCGGGGAGGCGCCGCCACCGCGCCGCCACCTGACGCGCGCGCCTGACCCGGGGCGCATTCGGCGTGGGGGCGGCGGCCCTGTTCAGCGAGCGACGCCGGCGCGTCGGCCGCTCCCGCGATTCCGGGAAAATTCTTGCGGAATGCGGCGGCGAAACGCGACCCAGCGCGCCGCGCGGCTGCCGGGCCAGGCTTCCGCCGCGCGGAATCGCTCGACCGAAAGGCGCGCCTCCCGCGCCCCGTCCCCCGCGCTGACGCGCAGCATTCCGCCCCGCCAGGGGCGATAGACGCCCAGTTTTCTCTGCCGCCTGCTCGTTTCTCGCCAGACGTCCGGCCGCAGCCAGCCCACCCTTTGGGGAGCGGCGAGAACGACATCGGGCTTTTGGGCCTCGAGCCAGTCCAGAACCCTCGCCTGTCTCAACAGACCCTCCGGCAGGCGCGCGAGGTCGTATTTTTTCCCCGCGAACCATCGGGCGTCGAACGCCGGATATCTCGAGGGCAGCATGAGCAGCCAGCGGGAATGCGGGTTTTCGACCTCGAAGCCCATCGCCCCCTTTCTCCAGGAGCGGAGGGTTATCCGCGTCCCGCCTCCGGCCATGCTCCAGACGACGCGGGCCGAATTCCGCAGGCTCGCAAAGCGGTAGCGGGGCGGCGCGGAAGCGAGGAGGTCGCCGATGCGGTGGAGGCTCCTGACGCTTACGCCGGCGGCGAAATCGTTGGCGGCCAGCCGGTCTTTCTGGTAGCGGGAGCGGGAGAGCATGACGCTCCAGTTCGTCTCGCTTTCCCCGCGCATCAGGGGCGCGAGCACGCTTCCCCAGACGCTGAAGCCGCCGGCCCGGCTCCCGGAGGCGTCAACCGCGAGCCCCTTGCCGTCGGGAAGGCGGAGGAAGAAAGCGTCCACCCCCGCGGCGTCGGGCAGGAGCAGCGTCGCGCGCCCGGGGCGAGAGGCTCGCTCGCCTGCGCCCGGAAGCAGGAGAAAGAGCGTCAGGCAGCACAAGCCCGCCCGGGAGATTCCGCGCCACCGCGCGCGCCTTGAGCGCAGGGCGAAAGCGAGGAGAGAGAAGATGGCGGCGATGAGCCAGACGTTCGGCTTGGGCGCGATGAGCGCGGCCCATGGAATTCTGGCGGAATGGGTCGATACGAGAATCAGGAATTGCGCGAGGGCGCCGGTGAGCCAGGTGAGGGGCGTCAGGAGAGCGTCCCAGCCCGCGGGGAGGACGGCGGCGGCCGCGCTCGCCGCGAAGGCGAGGGGCACGAGCAGCGACGCGGCGGGTATGAGGAGAAAATTCACGAGCAGGCCGATGGGGTGCGCCTCCTGGAAGTGAAGCGCCGTCAGCGGGGTGACCGCGGCCGTGACGACCAGCTGGATGACGGCGAGCTGGCGCGCCCGCGCGGCCCAGCGCTTTTTCTCCCAGAACCGCCAGCGCGGGTCCGGCCGCGGGAGCCTTTCCGCCGCGAGGACGATGGCGCTCACCGCCACGAAGGAGAGCTGAAACCCCGCGTCCCAGATGAAGCCGGGCTCGACCAGCAGGATGAGCAGGGCGGCGAGCGTGACGGAGTGAAGCGCCGTCTTCGGACGCTCCAGGAAGCGGGTGAGGAGGTAGGCGACGATCATGATCGCGGCGCGCACGGTGGAGATGCGCGCCCCGCTCAGCAGCGTGAAGAGAATCACGAGGGGGATGACGCCGAGCGAGGCGAGCTTCGAGGGCGTGAGCGGAATCGGGTCGAGGGGAAACAGCCGGGGCGGAAGCCGGCGGAGAAGCCCCCGCAGGGAGAAGAAGAAAAAGGCGGCGATGAAGCCCACGTGCAACCCGCTGATGGCGAGCAGATGGGCCGCGCCCGACCTTCGGAAGGCGTCCCTGATCTCGCGGTCGAGATCGCCGCGCGGCCCGATGGTCATCGCCTCGATGAGGCCCGCCGCACCCCCGGAATAGGCGGCGTGGATATGGGCGCTCATGTTCTCGCGGAATCGGAACAGGCGCCGCCGCCATCCCCGCTCTTCGCCGGCCTCGAGCAGGTGGAGATTCCTGATCGAGCTGTAGCCCACGGCGTGGACGCCCCGGAGGCGCAGAAACTCCCGGTAGTCGAACGCGCCCGGGTTCTTGAAGCGCGAGGGAGGCTTGAGCCGCGCGCGCCGGATGAGGAGCCGATCCCCCACGCGGGGGATTTCCTTCAGTCGGGAGGCGAGCGTGACGCGCGCGACGCCCGTCATGGGAACCTCCACGCCCCGGATGAGGGCGCGCTCCACCTCCAGATAGACGCGCGGCCTGCGCGACGCGCCTCCCGTTCGCTCCACGGGCCGGGAGAGGCGGCCGGTGACGTTCATTCGTCCGTAAGGAACGTGGCGGAGCAGATGGTGCGCCGGCGTCCGGTGGCGATGCAGGGCGGGGACGGCGAAGGAGGCGATGAGGCCGGCGAGGAGGAGGAGCGCGGCGGCGGCGATCCGGGTTTCGCCCCGAGTCCGGCGGCCCAAGGCGATGAAAACGGCGAAGGGCAGCGCGAGGGCGGCGGCGATGAGGGAGACCGCGCCCGCCTCCGCGGGGGCGAAGGAGGCGCCGCCCGCCAGCAGTCCCGCTATGTAGCCGATCGCCAGCAGATGCAGGGGATGCACGATCTCTCCATGCGAGGGATATGAGGCTATCCTAACCCGAAGCGCGCCGGACGCTCACGCCCGATCCCTCTCCTCGCCGGGTTTCGTGGTAGGCTTCGCCGGGGATTTTCCGGGAAAATTTCGGGACGGGCGTGAAGGTGCGCGAGCGACTGCTCGGGAATACGGGTCTGTCGGTGTCCGAGATAGGCTTCGGCACGGGCGGAATCAGCCGCTTGATGGCGGGCGACGACCGGGACGCGCAGCTTCGCGCGGTTCGGGGCGCGCTGGACGGAGGCGTGAATTTCTTCGACACGGCGATGGGCTACGGAAACGGGAAGTCGGAGGCGAACCTGGGCGCGGCGCTGAGGCGGCTGGGCGCGGACGTGACCGTGGCCACGAAAATTCGCCTCACCGCCGAAGAGCGCGAGGCGCCCCGGGAGGCGGTCGTCGCCTCTGTGGAGAAGAGCCTGGAGCGGCTGGGCCGAGGCCGCGTCGATTTGATTCAGATTCACAACTACGTGGCTCCCGGCAGGGACTGGCAGGCGGGCGTCGCGCTGGTGCCCTCCGACGTTTTTCGCAAGGGCGGCGTCCTGGACGGCTTCGAGAAATTGCGCGGGCGCGGGCTCGCGCGCTTCTTCGGGTTCACGGGCATCGGGCATCCCGCCGCGCTGGCCGAGTTGATCGACAGCGGCCGGTTTCACGCGGCGCAGGCGTATTTCAATCTGCTCAACCCGAGCGCGGCGTATCCGGTTCCGGAGGGCTTCGGCGCGCTCGACTACGAGTTGCTGCTCGGGCGCGCGGCGGAGAAGGGCATGGGGGTGCTGGCGATTCGCGTCCTCGCCCTGGGCGCGCTCACGTCGAGGCCCAACCTGCTGGGATTTCTGGAGGAATCCCCGCCGGTTCTCTCGCCCGGCTCCGAATACGAGAAGGACGCGGCGCGCGCGGAGAAGCTGGGCTTTCTCGTTCGGGAAGGGCGTACCCTGGCGCAGGCCGCGCTTCGGTTCGTTCTGGGGCGCGAGGAGGTCTCCTGCGCGCTCATCGGCTTTTCGGGCGAGGAGCAGCTGGGCGAGGCGCTTTCCTGCGCCGACGCCCCGCCCCTTTCCGCGGACGAGACGCGGAAACTCGAAGCCGTCTGGGAAAGCGATTTCGGGCGGGCGGAGAGCGGCCGGCGCTGAATTCATGAACGCATCCCCCAAAGCGGGCGTCAGCCAGGCCGCCCTGTGGACGCTGAGCTTCTCCCTGCTGCCCATCATGCTCGTCTACGCCAACTACCCGACCGCCCTCCCGGTTCTCAAGGCGGAATGGTCGCTCGCCAACGCGGACGCGGGCTTCATCTACTTCGCGTTCTACGCGGGCTACGTGGTCGCCTCCGCCGTGCTCACCGGGGCGACGGACTATTTCAGCGCGCGGACCATCTATCTCTTCTCGGCCGCCTGGCTCGGCCTCACGAACCTGATGTTCCCCTTTCTCGCCGAGGGCCTCTGGACGGCCGCCCTGCTTCGATGCGCCTGCGGGGTGGGGCTTGCGGGCGTGTTCGGGCCGGGGCTGCGCATCGTGGCCGAGCGCGCTCCGCCTGAAAGAAGGGCGAAGATGGTGTCGGGCTTCGCCTTTTTCTTCACCTTCGGCGTAGCGGCCTCGATGTTCATGACGGGCTGGCTGCTCCCCGATTTCGGCTGGCGCTTCACGTTCGCCGCAGGCTCGCTGGGGCCGGTCGTCGGCGTGCTCATGGTGCTGATCTGGGTGCCCGACCCCGGAAAGGAGGAGCCGGGAGAGAAGGAGAAATTCGCGTTTCCCCGCCTGCCGCTCAGATGCTGGGTGCTCATCGGCTCCTACGTCATGCACCGCTGGGAGGTGTTCGCCTTCAGGGGCTGGGGGGTCACGTTCCTGGCGTCCGCCTTCCTGGCGCGCGGCATGTCGAGGCCGAGCGCCGTGGACAACGCCGCGACCGCCCTTGCCCTGATGATAGCCATCTCCGCGTTCTCGAATTTCCTCGGCGCGTGGTGCGCCGACCGGTTCGGGCGGCTGCCGAGCATCGGGGGCAGCCTGTTCCTGAGCGGGGCGATGGCGTTCGGCATGGGCTTTCTGTTCGACGCGCCCGCGCCGCTTCTGCTCGCCGCCGCGCTGCTCTGGGCGGTGACGATGGCCGCCGACGCCTCCGTTTTCCTGGTCGTGATGAGCGAAGTCTCGCCCAGGCGCCACCTGGGCACGGCGCTGGGCTGCCTCGCCGGCTTCGGCTTCCTGTTCGGCGCGCTCTCCTCCGTCGAGGTGGGCTACATTCTGGACGTCGCCAACCCCGGCTCCCGGGGCGAGGCGCTGCCGCGCGAGTGGCGGGCGGCCTGGGCCTCGGTGGGCGCGGCCGTCTGGCTCGGCGTGGGAGGAATCCTCTGGCTTTCCCGCATCACCAGAAGGCGGGCGCGGGACGCTTGAATTTCCGACGCCGGGCCGATACGCTCCCGCGCCAGTGGCGAAGGTTCGCAAGCCGGAGCGCCGATGAGGGATGGGGGATATTGAGCGAGCTTCTGGAGAAGGGGAGAACCCACGACTGCGGCGCGCTTCGCGCCTCCGACGTCGGAAGCGAGGTCGTCCTGATGGGCTGGGCGGGGACGACGCGGGATCACGGCGGTCTGATTTTCATCGATCTGCGGGATCGCTTCGGCGTGACCCAGACGGCGGCCGACCCCTCGTATGACGAGGCGGCCCACGCCCTGGCCGAGCGGGTGCGCGCCGAATGGGTGATCGCCGTTCAGGGGGTGGTCATCCAGCGTCCCGAGGGGATGGCGAACCCGAACCTCGCCACCGGCGAGATCGAGGTGCGGGTGACGCGGCTGGAGATTCTGAGCGAGGCGCGAACGCCCCCGTTCGAGATAGAGGACGACTCCGACGCCGGCGAGGCGCTGCGCCTTCAATACCGCTACCTCGACATGCGGCGTCCCTCCCTCCAGCGAAATTTCATCAAACGCCACCAGGCCACCCAGGTGATTCGCAATTTTTTGACGGAAAACGGCTTCGTGGACGTCGAAACCCCGCTTCTCACGAGGAGCACGCCCGAGGGGGCGCGGGACTATCTGGTGCCGAGCCGGCTCGCGCGCGGCCAGTTCTTCGCGCTTCCGCAGAGCCCGCAGATGTTCAAGCAGATTCTCATGGTGGCGGGCTTCGACCGCTACTACCAGATCGTCAAATGCTTTCGGGACGAGGATTTGCGCGCCGACAGACAGCCCGAGTTCACGCAAATCGACGTCGAGTGCTCCTTCCTGAACCAGGACGCCTTCTTCGGCCTCATGGAGAGGCTGGTCGCCAGGATATGGAAGGAGGTGGGCGGGGTCGAAATCGGGACGCCCTTCGAGCGGATTCCCTACGCCGAGGCGATTGCGCAATACGGAACCGACAGGCCGGACAGGCGCTACGGCATGAAGCTCGCGGCGTTCACCGACGTGGCGCGGGCGAGCGAGTTCCGGGTGTTCCGGACGGCGGTGGAAAAGGGGGGCGCGGCGCGCGCCATGGCGGGGCCGGGCATGGCGTCCGCCTCGCGGAAGGAGATAGACGACATCATCGCGCGCGCGCGGGAGCTGGGCGCGGGCGGCCTCGCCTGGGCGAAGCGGACGGAAGGCGGGTATGAGTCGAACATCACCAAGTTTTTCGCCGAAGGCCAGCTGGAGGAGATCGGCGCGCGAGCCGGCGCGGAGGTCGGCGACTTGCTGATGATGGTGGCCGACGCCCCCGCCGTGAGCGCGTCGGTTCTCGGCCATCTGCGCGAGGAGATCGGCGCGCGCCTGGGCCTCGCCTCCGCGGAGGACGGGAAGTTCGATTTTTGCTGGGTCGTGGATTTTCCGCTCCTCGAATACGACGAGGAGGAGGGGAGGTTTCACGCGCTTCATCACCCCTTCACGGCGCCCGCGCCCGAGGACGTTCCGCTCTTCGATTCCGACCCGGGCGCCATCCGCTCCCAGGCCTACGACATGGTGGTGAACGGGCATGAAATCGGGGGCGGCAGCCGGCGCATCCATCGGCGCGAGGTGCAGCAAAAAATGTTCGCCGCCCTGGACATGGACGAGGAGGAGGCGCGGCGCCGCTTCGGCTTCTTCCTGGAGGCGCTCGAGTTCGGCGCGCCGCCGCACGGCGGAATCGCCTTCGGGCTGGATCGCATCATGATGCTCCTGACGGGCGCGCCCTCCATCCGCGACGTCATCGCCTTTCCCAAAACGCAGAAGGCCACCTGCCTGATGACCGGCGCGCCCGCCGCGGTCGAGCATCTCCAGCTCCGGGAGCTGGGCATCGACGGGACGCTCCGGTAGGGCGGCCGGGTGTCCGCGCGAAAGAGGGCGTCCGGAAAGCGCGGCGGCGTGCGAGAGATCGATCTCGATAGAATTCTGAAAAGTTCGGCGAGGGACGTTGCGGCGCCCGAGGGGTTCCGCTCGGGGTTCGTCGCCATCATCGGGCGGCCGAACGTCGGAAAATCCACCCTGCTCAACCGCATTCTCGGCGAGAAGCTCGCCATCGTCACCCGAAAGCCCGGAACCACGCGGCGCAGGCTTCTCGGCGTGCTGAACGCGGAGGGGGCGCAGGCGGCTTTCTTCGACACGCCGGGGCTCGAGCGTCCCGCCTCGAAGCTCGGACGCTTTCTGCTCGAGGAGGTGAAGGCGGCGTGTTCGGGGGCCGACCTGGCTCTGTTCCTGACGGACGACGCGGAGGGCGAGGCGGACGAGAGCGCGCTCGCGCTGCTCGAGGGCGCGAGGACGCCCGCGCTTCTCGTCATCAACAAGGTGGACCTGATGAAGGACAAGGCGAAGCTGCTGCCCGTTCTGGCGAAATGCGCGGCGGCCGATGGCTTCAGGGGCGCGTTTCCCGTCTCGGCGCTCAAGGGAGACAACGTGGCGGCTCTGGTTGAGGAGATCATCCGGACGCTGCCCGAAGGCCCGATGTATTTTTCGCCGGATATGACGACGGACGCGAGCGAGGCCGTGCTCGTGGAGGAATTCGTTCGGGAGCAGGCGTATCGGCAGCTCCACAGAGAGATTCCCTACGCCGTGGCCGTGAAGGTGCGGGAGATGGAGCGCGCCGAAGGCTCGGGCCTTTTGCGGATCGAGGCGGAAATCTGCGTCGAGCGAAAGAGCCAGCGGGGGATCCTGGTGGGGAAGGGAGGCGGACGGATCAAGAGAATCGGGGCGGCTTCGAGAAAAGAGATTGAGCGGCGTCTGGGCGAGCGGATATATCTGGGACTGGAAGTCCGCCTGAGGCCCAACTGGCGGCAAAAGGACGCCGCGCTCAGGGAACTCGGGTATGAGAACGCGCGGGGCTAGCGGTTCTGGGCGCGCATCCGCTTCTTGTGCGCGGCGAGTATCTTTCTTTTGCGCTTCACGCTGGGCTTCTCGTAATACTCGCGCTTTTTGATCTCGGTGAGGATGCCCGATTTCTCGCACTGCTTCTTGAACTGCTTGAGCGCCTTGTCGATGGGCTCTCCCTCGTGTACTTTCACTCCTGGCATCTGGCTATGATTCCTCCCGTTTTGACGTTCCATAATGGAAAGCAACCCCTGCGAGAGAGCGAACTATCGCCCGTTCAAGGATTTTCGTCAAGGCCGCGGCGAAAAATATCCGCCTGGGGGGCGTTTCCTTGGCCATTCTGACCGATGAGGCCATCGTTCTGGGCGCGCGTCCCTACTCCAACACGAGCCTGATAGCGACGTTCTTGACGAAAGGCAGGGGAAAGGTGCGCCTGGTGGCCAAGGGCGCGCGCTCGGCGAAGTCCAGGCTGGGCGTGGGGCTCGAGCCGGCGAGCGAGAGCCACCTCGAATGGAGCCAGAGGAGCGGCTCCGGCCTGGGCGCGATGCGCAAATGCGAGACGACCCGCCTCTACCCGAGGCTCTGGGAGGATTACGGGGCCATGCGGACGGCGCTTCGCCTCTTGCGGACGCTCGACGCGGTTCTGGACGTCGGCGAGGGAGACGCCGGGCACCATCTGCTGCTCAGGTCCGCGCTGGAGACGCTGGAGACGGGCGCGGGCGCGGCCAGCATGGAGGGCGTCTTTCTCCTCATGCTGCTCAAGACGGCGGGGCTGCGCCCGAGCCTCGACTACTGCGCCGCGTGCGCGAAGAAGCCGGGGAGCGAGGCGGCGCGCCTCGACATCGAGACGGGCGAATTGCGTTGCGCGAGGTGCCCGCGGCCGCCCGCGCGGGAGGCGCGCCTGCGCGCCGGCTCCATCGCCGCCATGCGGGAGGTTCTTCGCCTGACGCCCGAGCGGTGTTTTTCCATTCAGTTCGCCTCGCCCCTGCGGGCCGAGATTCTCGGGTGCGCGGAGGCGTTCTGGCGCCATCACGGCGGAAGGCCCCTGCCCGGACGCTCGCGCCGCGCTCCCGCCTCGCGTTGACGCCATACCGGGAGGGGAGTATTTGTTCCCCGCGCCTGACGATTCGCCTTGCATGAGGTCCGCGTGCTGAAGAAGCTGATCGTTCCCATGGTCGAGAGCGCATTGGCGCGCGCGCGCGCGGCGGGCGACCTGGCTTCGGAGTCCGCCCCCTCCGTCGTCATCGAGACGCCGCCGGATGAGTCGTTCGGGGATTTCTCCTGCGGCGTCGCCATGACTCTGGCCAAGGCCGAGCGCAGACCGCCCCTGGCGATCGCGGAGCGAATCGTCCGGCATTTCGAGGCGCCGGAGGGTTTCTTGCGGAATATCCGGGTTGAAAAGCCCGGCTTCATCAATCTGTATCTTGACGGCGGCTACCTGCGCGGGAAGCTGGGAGAAATTCTCACCGCACCGGACGATTTTGGAAAAAACGACCAGGGAGCCGGGCAGTCCGTTCACCTGGAGTTCGTGAGCGCGAACCCCACGGGCCCGCTTCACGTCGGCCACGGGCGGGGCGCCGCGCTGGGCGACGTTCTGGGCCGCGTTCTGGAGGCGTCGGGCTTCCGCGTGCACAGGGAGTATTACGTCAACGACGCGGGCAGCCAGATGGAGACGCTGGCGAAATCGGCCTACGCGCGCTACCTCTCGGACGTGAAGGGCGAGGCGGCGCCCTTCCCGGAGGAGGGCTACCGGGGCGAATACATCCGCGAGATTGTCCGATCCGCCGGGTTTCAGGAGCGCATCCGCCCGTTTCTCGACGAAGGGGAAGATGCGCTGATCGCCCAATCGGGCGTCGCCGCCAGGGATTTGATACTGGAGGACATCGAAAAGTCCCTCGCCGCGTTCAGGGCGCGCTTCGATGAATGGTTCAGCGAGGCTTCCCTGTTCGCAGAAGGCGAAAACCGGGTGGCGCGCGCAATCGCCGCGCTGGAGAAAAGCGGAAATCTTTACGGGAAGGACGGCGCCAGATGGCTCGCGACGAGCGCGCGCGGGGACGAGAAGGATCGCGTCGTCGTGCGCGAGGACGGCCGCCCGACCTACCTCGCCTCGGACATCGCCTATCATCATCTCAAGTACGAGCGCGGCTTCGACCGCTATGTCAACATCTGGGGGGCGGATCATCACGGGTATCTGCCCCGGGTGCGCGCGGCGGTGGAAATGCTGGGACATGAGCCGGACAAGCTCAAGGTTCTTTTCGTTCAGTTCGTGAGCCTGCGGCGCGGCGGCGAAGTCGTTCAGATGAGCACGCGCTCGGGCGAATTCGAGGAATTGTCCGCCGTGGTGGACGAGGTGGGCGTGGACGCGGCGCGCTTCTTCTTCCTGATGCGGAGCGCGGACGCCGCCCTCGAGTTCGATCTCGATCTGGCCAAGGAGCAGAGCAGCGAAAACCCGGTCTATTATATTCAATACGCCCACGCGCGCGCGCGCAGTCTTTTCCGGCAGGCGGCGGAGGCGGGCGAGCTGCCGGAGCGTCTTGCAGCGCCCCCGCCCGGAACGCTCGAACTGCCCGAGGAGCATCGCCTCATGCTGGCGCTCCTCGAGTGGCCCGCCGTGGTGCGAACCGCCGCCGAGAGGCTGGAGCCTCACCGCGTCGCCTTCGGCCTCCTGGCCCTCGCCAAGCGGTTTCATGGCTACTATAATCGAAGCCGCATCCTGGGGCAGGGCGAGGAAACCACCCGTGCCCGCCTGTGCCTCGCCAAGTGCGCGCAGATCGTTCTGCGGAACGGCCTGAACCTGCTGGGAGTCTCCGCCCCCGAGAGGATGTAGTCCCGCCCCCGCCCAAGGGAAACGGGAATCTCCATGAAGTCCGCGCGCGAAGCATCGACGAAGCGCTACCAGATCGCCTTCACGAAACTGCAGGCCGGCGTTTTCGCCGCCGCTCTCTTCGCTCTCATGGCCGTATTCTTCAGCCTCGGCTACCTCGTGGCCGGGCGAGGCGCGTCGAGCGAGGTGGCCGGGGGGGGAGTCGCCGTCTCGAAGGCGGAGAAGGGAGAAGGCGCGGAGGGCGGGGCGGTCGTCTCGCTGAGGGGCGCGCCGGACAAGGAAGCGGCGGGCGGCCCCGCCGACCCCATCGAGCCGAAATTTTATCAGGAGCTGGTCAGGGAAGAGCCGGAAAACGGACGGCCCATCGAACCCATTGAACTGCCTTCGGCGCAGAAAACGCCGCCCGGACCGTCGTCTCCGCCGGCGGCGGTAGAGGAAGCCTCCCCCGGAAAAAAAGCGGCGCCGCCCGCCGGGAGGAAAAAACGCGGGGGCGCGCTTGCGGAGAAGCCGAAAAGGCTGGCGAAGGCGAAGCCGCGCGCGGCGGGAAGCGGGTACGCCATTCAGGTGGCCTCGGTCAGGAAGTTCGACGAGGCGCTTCGGATCGTCCGCAAGCTGAGGCGCGCGGGCTTTCGGGCCTACATCAGAAACGTGGACCTCGGCGCCAGAGGCAAGTGGCACCGCGTCCGTGTGGGGCGCTACCGGGACAGGGCGGAGGCGCGAAAAGCGCTCTCCGTGATGAAGGGGAAGGCGCGCTTCCGGGGAGCAAGGGTTGTCCGAATGTAAAATATGTTTGAATACAAATGTTTATGCTTTCATAGCTACAAACGGCTTGAAACTTGACACCCGGCGTTGCCGCTCCTAAGATGCCTCTCCCGATTCCCGGGAGTGGAGATGATTCATGGGTTCCCGACGTTTTCCTCCCTGGCTCGTCAAGCGGTTGCCGAGTCCGAGCCGCTCCCACGAGGTCAAGGCGCTGATGCGCGAAAAGCGCCTCCACACCGTGTGCGAGGAGGCGCGATGCCCGAACCTGTTCGAGTGCTTCTCACGCGGCGCGGCCACGTTCATGATCGGCGGGGACGTCTGCACCAGAACCTGCGGCTACTGCGCCGTCGCGAAGGGCGCGCCGGAGCGGCTGGACGAGGAGGAGCCGCGCCATGTGGCGGAGGCGGCGAAAGCGCTGGGGCTGAAGCACGTGGTCGTCACCATGGTGAACCGCGACGACTTGCCGGACGGCGCGGCCGGCCACGTGACGGCGACGGTTCAGGCGATTCGCGAGCTGCTGCCCCGGGCCACGCTAGAGGTTCTCGTGAGTGACTTCATGGGGAATTTCGACGCGGTCGAGCGGGTGGTTCGCGCCGGCCCGGACGTTTTCAACCACAACGTCGAGACGGTGCGGCGTCTGTTCAAAAGCACGCGGCCGAACGGCGACTACGAGCGTTCGCTGCGCGTTCTCGGCATGGCGAGGAAGATCGACCCGCGGATGACGACGAAGAGCGGCGTCATGGTCGGTCTGGGGGAAACCGAGGAGGACGTGCTCTCCCTGATGGACGATTTGCGGGACGAGCGGGTGGATTGCCGGATCATGACGATCGGCCAGTATCTCCCGCCCCGGAAAAAGGCGATTCCCGTCCGCGAATACGTCCATCCCGACGTTTATGAGCGCTATCGCGCGGCGGGCGCGGCGCGCGGCTTCGCCCACGTGTTCGCGGGGCCCTTCGTGAGAAGCTCCTACAACGCGGAGGAGTCTCTGCTCGCCTCCCGGGGGCTCGCGGACGCGAGATTGCGGGGCGACCCGGAGGGCCGCGCCTTCATGACGCCGGACGGCTCGGGCCGCAGCGTTTCGGCGCCCTCCGGCCGCCTGCTGTCCCTGCCCGTCAGCTGAGGTTGCCCGCCCGTGCATGAATTCCAGCGCATCACGCGCCTGCCGCCCTACGTCTTCGCGGGCGTCGATGAACTGAAGATCGAGGCGCGCCGCCGCGGCGCCGACATCATCGACTTCGGCATGGGAAACCCGGACCTCGCCACCCCTCCCCACATCGTGGAGAAGCTGGTGGACGCGGCGGCGAACCCCAGAAACCACCGCTACAGTGCCTCTCGCGGCATCACGCGGCTGCGCATGGCCATCGCCGACTGGTATGGCCGCCGCTACGACGTGAACATCGACCCCGAGCGGGAGGTCATCGTCACCATCGGCGTGAAGGAGGGAATCTCCCATCTGGCTCTGGCCATTACGAATCCGGGCGATTTGGTCATGGTGCCGAGTCCCACGTATCCCATTCACACCTACGCCGTGGTGCTGGCGAACGGCAACGTGGTGCACGTGCCGCTTTCGCAGGGGGATGATTTCTTCGAGAACATGACGGAAACCATCCGGCCGATATGGCCGCGCCCGAAGATTCTCGTCCTGAGCTTTCCGCACAATCCCACCACGGTGTGCGTGGATATCGAGTTTTTTGAAAAGGCCGTCGCCTTCGCCAGGGAATACGACCTCATCGTCATCCACGATTTCGCGTATGCGGATCTCGGCTTCGACGGCTACGAGCCGCCCAGCATCCTCCAGGTGAAAGGCGCGAAGGAGGTGGCCGTGGAGTTTTTCTCCCTCTCCAAGAGCTACTCCATGCCCGGGTGGCGGATGGGCTTCGGCGTGGGGAACCGCGAGATCATCGGCGCGCTCAGGCGCATCAAGAGCTACCTCGACTACGGCGCGTTTCAGCCCATTCAGATCGCCTCGATCATCGCGCTCAACAGTTCGCAGGAGTGCGTCGAGGAAGTCCGCCAAACCTACCAGAGCCGCCGCGACGCCCTGTGCGGGGGGCTGGAGCGAATCGGCTGGCCCGTCCGGAAGCCCCGGGGAACGATGTTCGTCTGGGCGGAGATTCCCGACCCATACAAGGAGATGGGCTCCCTGGAGTTCTCCAAGTTTCTGCTCAAGGAGGCGGAGGTGGCCGTCTCGCCCGGCGTCGGATTCGGCGAGCTGGGAGACGGCCACGTCCGCTTCGCGCTCGTGGAGAACGAGCACCGCACCCGGCAGGCGCTCAGGAACCTCCGCGCCATCTTTCAGGAGAAGGCGCGCAGCGGGGCGGCGGTCTAGCGCGCCGCCCGGCCGCGTCGAAGGATCATGCGAGCATGAAGAGAATCTGCGTCGGCATATTGGGCCTGGGCACGGTCGGAAGCGGCGTGGCGAACCTGCTGGATGAGCAGCGCGAGCTCATCCGAAGGCGTCTCGGCGTGGAGGTGCGCGTCTCCAGAATCGCGGATCGCAGCGTCTTCACCAAGAAGAAGAAGGCGCGCGGGGTGGATTCCGGCGGCCTGGGCACGGACTTCGAGGCCGTCATCGACGCCCCCGACGTTCACGTCGTCGCGGAGCTCATCGGCGGAACGGAGGACGCGAGGCGGCACATTCTGCGGGCGATCGAGCGGAAGAAGCCGGTGGTCACCGCGAACAAGGCGGTGCTCGCCGTTCACGGGGAGGAGATTTTCGCCGCCGCCGAGAGGGCGGGCTGTCCTCTGGGCTTCGAGGCGTCCGTCGCGGGCGGCATCCCGATAGTGAGAAACCTGCGCGAAGCCTTCGCCGCGGACAAAATCGAGCGGCTCGCGGGCATCCTGAACGGCACGTGCAACTACATTCTGAGCGGCATGACGGAGATGGGCGCGGATTTCGACGACGTCCTGGGGCGCGCCCAGGAGCTCGGCTACGCGGAGGCCGACCCCGCTTTCGACATCGACGGCGTTGACGCCTCCCACAAGATAGCGATTCTGGCGAATCTGGCGTATGGCACGCCCGTGGACGTCAGCGACTACCACACGGAGGGCATACGCGACATCTCCTCGATTGACGTCGACATCGCCAGGGAGCTCGGCTACCGCATCAAGCTCATCGCCATGGCGCAGGAGAGGGGCGGGAAGCTCGATATCCGCGTTCACCCGACCATGCTCTCCGAGAACCACCCCCTCGCGCAGGTGGGCGGCGTCTATAACGCGGTGGCCGTATCGGGAGCGAACGCCGGCCCGCAGGTTTTCATCGGCAGGGGGGCGGGTTCCGAGGCCACGGCCTCCGCGGTGGTGGGCGACATCATCGAGGTGGCGCGGTGGCTCGAAAACGGGGGCGAGGCGCGGATTCCCGCCGCCGCCTTCCTGCCGGATCAGCGCGCGCGCCTCGACATCCTGACGCCCCGGGAGATTTCGACGCGCTTCTACGTCCGCTTCGCCGCCCTCGACAAGCCGGGCGTTCTGAGCCGCATCTCCGGCGTGTTCGGCGAGAACGACATCAGCCTCGAGACCGTCGTCCAGAAGGGACGCGCCGGCGAGGACGGCTACGCCCGCCTGGTGCTGCTCACCCACAAGGCGACGGAGGAGAACATGAGGAACGCGCTCCGGGAAATTTCCGGCCTCGACGTGGTGCGGCCCGAATACGCGCTCATCCGCGTGGAATCGGACGGCATGGCGTTCATGTGAGCGGGCGGAGACGGGCTCATCCTCCATGCGGAAAATCCTGATGGTTCTCGCGCGCGGTCTGGCGGACGGGCCGCTGGCGCGTCCGGGCGGCGAAACGCCCCTGCAGAAGGCGCGCGCCCCCGCGCTGGATCGTCTGGCGGACGCCGGTCTTTCCGGCGTCTGGTCTCCCGGCCCGGACGACGCGCATCCCTCGTTGGACGGGTTTCTGAAAAATTTTTTCGGGTTTCCCGAAAGCCTCTCGCCCGCCCTGATGCTCGCCGCCGCCGCGGACGCCCTCCCGCGAGAGGGGGAGGCCGTCTTCCGGCTCAATTTCGTCTGCCTGAAGCCCGGTGCCACGAGCGTCGTCATGCTCGATCCGACGGGCTTCGGCGTCACGGACGGAGAAAGCCGCGAACTCCTCGCCTACCTGGAGCGCCACATGCCGCCCGATGAGGGGGAGTCGTTCCGCTTCGAGTCTCTGGGCGGCGGCAAGGCTCTCTTCTTCTACCGGGGCGCGCGGCTTTCCCCTGAATCCTTCCGGGGGTTCTCGCCTCCGCACGCGATCGCCGGAAAGTCCATCGGGGCGCACATGCCGACGGCGAAGGCGGCGCGCCGGTTCGTTCATTTCGTCAACGACTCCCAGATGGCGCTCTCCACCCACGCGGGATTGAGGGAAAAGGCGCGCGCGCGGATGTTCGCGGCGAACTCCGCCTGGCTCTGGGGCGGCGGCCTCGCCGGGGAGGCGGCGCGGATTTCGGAAAAGACCGGGGGCAGGGCCGCGGCCTTCGTAACCGACTCGCAACTCGCGAAGGGCTTTGCCAAACTGGGGGGCGCGGATGTATATGAGCCGGGGGAGGAGGCGCGCGCAGCCGCGCGCGAGGCGCTCTCGCGGCGCGACTTCGTTCTGTTCGTCCGGGAGACGGACGAGATGTTCCCGTGGCGCGAGGCGGAGGAGAAAGTCGAGGCCATCGAGAGATTCGACGCCGCTTTCATGTCGCCCCTGCTGGAAGGACTGGACGAGCCGTGCCGCATCCTGCTGGCGGGAGACCATGGGTTCAGCGTGGAGTCCCAGGAGTGGTTCGCCGGCCCGGTTCCGTTTGCGATGGCGGACTTCGACGGAGAGAATCTGACGCCGCCCGCGCCCCCGCGCGGCCTGGCGGGCTTGTGGGAGAGGCTTGGCGGCCGCGGGAAGCGGGACGATTCGGCGGTCGGCTTCTCCGAGACGCTGGAGCGGAGGGGGCGGGTCCATTCGCTTCAGGCGGTGAAGAAGCGGCTGTTCGGCGGCTAGCAGGGAAGCGATGGGTCTGCTCGTAAAAAAATTCGGCGGCACCTCGGTGGCCGATCTGGAGAGAATCCGCGGGGTGGCGGGGCGGGTAGCGAAGGCGAGAGCCTCCTGGGAGCGCGTCATCGTCGTGGTGAGCGCCATGGCGGGAGAGACCGACAAACTGATCGACTTCGCCCATGCGCTCTCGCCCCGGCCGCTGGGGCGGGAGATGGATTTGCTCCTCGCCTCGGGGGAGCGCATAGCGAGTTCGCTTCTGGCCATCGCCCTCGACGCGGCCGGAATTCCCGCCATCTCCCTCACGGGCGGGCAGGCGGGCATTCTGACGGAGGGGGCGCACACCCGCGCCCGCGTGCGCTCCATTCGCCCGGAGCGCGTCGTCCGGGAACTCGACCGGGGGAAGGTGGTCGTCGCCGCGGGCTTTCAGGGGGTAGACGAATTCGACGAGGAGACCACGCTGGGCCGCGGAGGCTCCGACCTCACGGCGGTGGCGCTGGCCGCGGCGCTTGAGGCGGATCGCTGCGAGATTTATACCGACGTGGACGGGGTCTATACGGCGGACCCGCGCCTTGTACCCGACGCGAAGCGCCTGGAGCGGATATCCTTCGAGGAGATGATGGAGCTCGCCTCCCTGGGCGCGAAGGTACTGCAGGCGCGCTCCGTGGACCTGGCGGCGAAGCGCGATCTTCCCCTCGTCGTCCGCTCCGCGTTTGCTGAAGGAGAGGGAACGTTGATCATTCCGGAATCGCCGGGAATCGAGGCGCCCGCCGTCCGCGGCGTGAGCTGCGACGCGAAGCAGGCGAAGCTCACGGCCAGCGGGGTGCCCGACAGGCCCGGCATCGCCGCCTCCCTGTTCGGCCAGCTCGCCGAGAAGTCCATCCTCGTGGACATGATCGTTCAGAACGTGAGCGAAAACGGGCTGACCGACATCTCCATCACCGTGAACCGCGACATGGCCGCGGAGGCCGAGCGCATCATGGAGGAGGCGGACGAGGCGCTGGGCGGCGCCGCCGTCTCCCGGGACGACGACATCGCCAAGGTCTCCGTCGTGGGCGTGGGCATGAAGAGCCAGGCCGGCGTGGCCTCGCGCGTCTTCTCCGCCCTGGCGCGAAGCCGGATCAACATCATGATGATCTCCACCTCCGAGATTTCGATATCCGTCGTCGTCCGCCTGGCGGACGCCGAGAGCGCGGCGCGCGCGCTGCACAAGGAGTTCATCGGGTGAGCGATGCGCCGACGTTTCAGGAAGTCATCATGGGACTCGAGCGGTACTGGGCCCGAAAAGGGTGCGTCATCCAGCAGCCCTACGACATCGAGGTGGGCGCGGGCACGATGAACCCGGCCACCTTCCTGCGCTCCCTGGGCCCCGAACCCTGGAAGGTGGCCTACGTCGAACCCAGCCGAAGGCCCACGGACGGGCGCTACGGCGAGAACCCGAACAGGCTCCAGCATTACTATCAATACCAGGTGATCCTGAAGCCCTCGCCCATCGACGTGCAGGATCAGTATCTGGAGAGCCTCGAGAGTCTGGGCATCGACCCGCTGGAGCACGATATCCGCTTCGTGGAGGACGACTGGGAGTCGCCCAACCTGGGCGCCTGGGGCCTGGGCTGGGAGGTGTGGCTCGACGGGATGGAGGTTACGCAGTTCACGTATTTCCAGCAGGCCGGCGGGCTGGACCTGGAGCTGATACCTGCGGAGCTGACCTACGGGATCGAGCGCATCGCCATGTATCTGCAGGGGGTGGAAAGCGTGTATGACCTCGAGTGGGCGCGGGAGGCGGACGGGACGGCGATTCGATACGCCGACGTGCACCACCAGACCGAGGTGGAGTTCAGCCGCTACAACTTCGATGAGGCGGACGTCCGGGTCCACTTCGACGTTTTTGACAAATACGAGGCCGAGGGGATGCGCCTCATCGGGAAGGGCCTCACGTTTCCCGCCTATGATCACGCTCTCAAGTGCTCGCACGCCTTCAACCTCCTGGACGCGCGCGGCGCCATCAGCGTGAGCGAGCGGGCGCGCTACATCGGCAGAATCAGAAAAATGGCGCGCGCGTGCGCCGAGAGCTATCTGAAATCGCGCTACGAGGCCGGCTTTCCCCTCATCAGGGACGAGGCGGAGCGGGAGAGCCGGCTCGCCCTCCACGCCGCGCGATACGGCGCGGCCGAGGCGAAGCAGGGCGCGGGCTAGGGGGCCTCAGGCGTGGGCGAAGAACTTCTTTTTGAGGTCGGAACCGAGGAGATTCCCTCCACCTACATGCCGGGGATGCTCGCCGCGCTGAAGGAGCGGGCGGAGGCGGCACTTGCCGAGGCGCGCCTCGATTTCGAGGGGCTGGAGACGTTCGGAACGCCCCGAAGGCTCGTCCTGCGCGTGGCGGCGCTGGCGGAGCGCCAGAAGCCGCTTCGGGAGGAAATTCTCGGGCCTCCCGTCAAAAACGCATTCGACGAGGCCGGCAATCCGACCAGGGCGGCTTTGGGCTTCGCCAGAACGAACGGGGCGGAGGTGTCCGATCTCAAGCGGGTGGACGCGCCCAAGGGCGCGCGCCTCATGTATTTCCGGGAAGAAGCCGGCGAGGACGCCAGAGCCGTCCTGGGGCCTTTGCTGACGAGGCTCATCCGGGAGTTGCCGTCTCCCAAGTCCATGCGCTGGGGCGCCGGGGAATTCGCCTTCGTCCGGCCCGTGCAGTGGATTCTGGCGCTCTACGGACAAGAGGGCGTCAAGGGCCCCGCGCCGGATGCGGACGCATCGCTCCCCGCTTTTGGATCGGCCACTTTCGGGCGCAGGTTCTGCGAGAACAAAGAATTTTATATCAATGGTTTCAAGGAATACCTTCATGCGTTGCGTGAGAATAACGTGGAGCCCCTCGTAGATGACGGCGCAGGCGGAGGACGCATCCCCATGGTGCGCGGGGGCGTCCTCGAGGCGGCGGCGGCCAGGGGCGGCGAACCGGCGGCCGACGCGGAGGGCGTGGAGCGTCTGGTGGAGAAGGTGGCGCACCTGGTCGAGTGGCCCTTTCCGGTGGCGTGCGGGTTCGACGAGAAATTTCTGGATCTGCCGCGCGAGGTCATCATCTCCACCCTGGAGGCGCACCAGAGGTGCTTCGCCCTGAAAGAGAAGGGGGGCGAGCGGCTCATTCCCTTCTTCGTCGGGGTGAGCAACACGCGCGCCAGGGACATGGACGTGGTGCGGAAAGGCTACGAGCGCGTCGTGCGCGCGAGGCTGGAGGACGCGGAATTCTACTGGCGGCAGGACCTCAAAACCCCCCTCGCCGACATGGCGGAGTCCCTCAAGGGCGTCGTCTATCACCCGAAGCTGGGAACGAGCCGGGACAAGGTGGAGCGCTTCCGACGCCTGGGCGCCTGGCTGTGCGCGAGGCTCGCGCCGGGCGATGACGCGCTGGCCGAGACCGTGGACGAGGCGGCCTCTCTTTGCAAGGCGGATTTGTGCAGCGGCATGGTCTATGAATTTCCCGATCTTCAGGGCGTCATGGGCCGGCGCTACGCCGAGCGCGAGGGAAGGGACGAAGCGGTCTCTCGCGCCATTTATGAGCACTACCTCCCCCGGGGCGAAGGAGACGCCCTGCCGGAAGGACGCGCGGGCGCCATCGTGGGCCTGGCCGACAGGATGGACACCATCGCGGGCATGGTGGGGCTGGGCTACCTGCCCAGCGGCTCGGAGGATCCCTACGCGCTCAGGCGCGCGGCCAACGCGATTCTGCTCATCCTGGAGGACAAGGGTTTCAGAATCTCCCTGCCCGAATGGATTGAAGAAGCGGCGGAACCGCTGAAGGAGAGGTTCGGGGGCGACGCCGGGGCGCTGGAGAGAATTTCGGGATTTCTGCGCAGCCGCGTCTCCGCCCACCTCTCCCGCGGCGGCGCGCGCGGCGATCTGGTGGAGGCCGCGCTCGCGGCGGGCGGCGACTCCGGCTGGCACGACGTGCCGGACGCGAGAGCGCGGCTGCGGGCGCTGGAGCGGCTGGCGTCGAACGAGGAGACCTTCGAGCCGCTCGCGACGACCTTCAAGCGGGTGAGCAACATCATCCGCCAGGCGAAGGGGAAGGGGGCGCGCCGTCCGGCGGCGCGGGTGAACGCGGAACTTCTCGCGGATGGCGCCGAGAGCAGGCTGAACGAATCCCTGGGCGCGGTCTCGGGCGCCGTGAAGGAAGCGCTGGCGAACATCCGGGAGGCGGACGCCGCCTCCCTGGCGGAGGCGTATGTTTCGGCTACGGCCTCCATTGCGGAAATCCGCCCCGTGGTGGATGATTTTTTCGACGAGGTGATGGTGATGGCCGAGGACGCCGGCCTGCGCGAAAACCGGCTCGCGCTGCTGGGCGGCGTGGGCGCGCTGTTTTCGGTGATCGCCGATTTTACGAAAATTCGGGGCGGGGCGTCGAAGTAGCCGGGGCGGGCTTCGAGCCGGCTGGACTCTTTGTTTCATGCGCGCGGACGGCGCGGGAGGATGCGGGCGATGGCGGAGAAGATGATTTATTCCTTTGGCACCGGCCGGACGGACGGCAGCGCCGACATGCGCGAATTGCTGGGCGGCAAGGGCGCGAATCTCGCGGAGATGGCGAGCCTGGGCATCCCCGTCCCGCCCGGCTTCACCATCACCACGAGGGTCTGCGTCGATTACCTGAAGAAAAATGAGTTTCCCGAGGGTCTCTGGGAGGACGTGAAGGAGCAGATGGCGCGCCTGGAAAGCGCCATGGAGGCGCGCTTCGGCGGCGATGAGAACCCGCTTCTGGTGAGCGTGCGCTCGGGGGCGCGCGATTCCATGCCGGGCATGATGGATACGGTGCTGAACCTGGGGATGAACGACGCGACGGTCGCCGCCTTGGAGAGGAAATCGGGCAATCGCCGCTTCGCCTACGACAGCTACCGCCGCTTCATCAATATGTTCGGCAACGTGGTTCTGGAGATGGAGCACCACGATTTCGAGGCCAGAATCGAGGCGATGAAGCAGCGCAAGGGCGCCTCGTCGGATCTGGAGCTGACGGCGGAGGACATGGCGGAGCTGGCGGAGGAATACGCCGCCCTCGTGAAGGAGAAAACGGGCGCGGGCTTCCCCCAGGACCCCTACGAGCAGCTGCGTCTCGCCATCGAGGCGGTGTTCAGGTCCTGGAACAACGATCGCGCCATCACCTACCGCAGGCTCTACCACATTCCCCACGAGTGGGGCACCGCCGTGAACGTGCAGTGCATGGTCTATGGCAACATGGGCGAGGACTGCGGCACGGGCGTCGCCTTCTCGCGCGATCCCGCCACCGGCGAGAACGCGCTCTACGGCGAGATTCTCTTCGACGCCCAGGGCGAGGACGTGGTGGCGGGCATCAGAACGCCCGAACCCATCGCGAAACTCAGGGAGAAGATGCCCGAGTGCTACGCCGAATTCGAGGAAATCGCCGAGAAGCTGGAAGCCCACTACAAGGACATGCAGGACATGGAGTTCACCATTCAGAACCGGCGCCTCTTCATGCTCCAGACGAGGAACGGCAAGCGCGCGGCGCAGGCCGCGGTGCGAATCGCCGTCGAGCTCGTGGGCGAGGGCGTGCTGGACAGGCGAAGCGCCGTGAAGATGGTGGACCCCGACAGCCTGGATCAGCTGCTCCACCCCATGATCGACGCCGAGCAGGAGCTGCGCGTGGCGGCCACGGGACTGGCCGCCTCGCCCGGCGCCGCCGTGGGCCGGGTGGCGTTCACCGCCGCGGAGGCGGTGGAGCGGGCCGAGGCGGGCGAGCCCGTCATTCTGGTTCGCCAGGAGACGAGTCCCGAGGACATCAACGGGATGAACGTCTCCCAGGGCATCCTCACGGCGCGGGGCGGGCTGACCTCGCACGCGGCCGTCGTGGCGCGGCAGATGGGCAAGTGCTGCGTCACGGGCTGCGCCGCCCTGGACGTGCGGGCGGACGAGAAAATCATTCGCGTAGGCGGCGAGACGATAGCCGGGGGCGACTTCATCTCGCTGAACGGCAACTCCGGCGAGGTGATTCTGGGCGAGGCGAAGCTCAGACAGCCCGAGCTCCTGGGGGACTTCGCCACCCTGATGGAGTGGGCGGACGAGTTCAGGACGCTGGGCGTCCGCGCGAACGCCGACACGGTGACGGACAGCGAGGCGGCGCTCAAGTTCGGCTGCGAGGGAATCGGCCTGTGCCGCACGGAGCACATGTTCTTCGAGGGGGAGCGCATCGACTACGTGCGCGCCATGATTCTCGCCGCCACGGAGGAGGCGCGGCGCGACGCGCTTTCCCATCTTCTGCCCATGCAGCGCGAGGACTTCATCGCCATCTTCGAGGTGATGCGGGAAAGACCCGTGACGATCAGGCTGCTGGATCCGCCGCTGCACGAGTTTCTGCCCAAGACCAGGGAGGACATGGAGCAGGTGGCCAAAGTGCTGGGGGTGAGCTTCGAGACGGTGCGCCACGCCACCGAGGCGACCGAGGAGCAGAACCCGATGCTGGGCCACCGCGGCTGCCGTCTGGCGGTCACGTATCCCGAAATCGCCGAAATGCAGGTGCGCGCCATCATCGAGGCGGCCTGCGAGATGAAGTCGAGGGGCGTGGAGGTGCTGCCTGAAATCATGATCCCTCTCACGTCGGGCGTGGGCGAATGGGAGTTCAACCGCGACATCGCGCGCAAAATCGCCCGGCAGGTGATCGAGGAGAAGGGAATCGCCCCCCGTCATCTCACGGGAACGATGATCGAGGTTCCCCGCGCCTGCTTCCTGGCGGGGGAAATCGCCGACAGCGCGGAGTTCTTCAGCTTCGGCACGAACGATCTCACGCAGCTCACCTACGGCCTGAGCCGGGACGACGCGGGTTATTTCCTGCCCGAGTACATCGAGAAAAACCTGATCTCCCGGGATCCGTTCGTGGCCGTCGATCGCGAGGGCGTGGGCGAGATGGTGCGTATCGGCATCGAGCGCGGCCGCGCGAAGCGGGAGAATCTCGAAGTGGGCATCTGCGGGGAGCACGGCGGAGAGCCCACGTCGGTCGAATTCTGCCACCTGATGAAGATGGACTACGTCTCCTGCGCGCCCTATCGCGCGCCGATAGCGCGGCTCGCCGCCGCCCAGGCGGCGATAGCGCACGGCTCATACCAGACGGTCGAAATCGGCTGAGCGGGGCTTTCCTCCGATGGTTCGCCTCTCCGCCGCCCGGAAAGCCGAACTGATGGCCGAGGCGCTTTCCCTGGCGGGGCGCGCGGAGGGCCAAACGAGTCCCAACCCGCTCGTCGGCGCCATCGTTCTCGACTCCGCTGGAGAAGCGGCGGGCCGGGGCTGGCACCGCAGGGCGGGGGAGCCGCACGCCGAGGCGCTGGCTCTTGAGGAAGCGGGCGGCCGCGCGCGCGGCGGGGCCTTGATCGTCACCCTGGAGCCCTGCTCCCATCAGGGCAGAACGCCCCCGTGCGCGCCTTTTGTCGTGGACGCGGGCGTTTCTTTCGTCGTCGCCGCCGTCCGGGACCCGAATCCCCAGGTGGCCGGGAGCGGCTTCGCGCATCTGCGCGCGCATGGCGTGGAGGTGGAAGTCGGCGTCATGGCCGAGGAGGCGGCGCGGCAAAACGAAGCCTATTTTCACTGGTGGAAGCGCGGCAGGCCCCTGCTCACGCTGAAGGCCGCCGCGAGCCTGGACGGAAAAATCGCCACCCGAAGCGGGCAGAGCAGGTGGATAACGGGCGAGGCGGCGCGAAACGCCGGACATCACTACAGAAACAAAGCGGACGCCGTTCTGGTGGGCGTCGGGACGGTGCTGGCGGACGATCCCCTGCTTACGGCGCGTCCCGACGGCGCCCCAGGCAAGCCCTTGACGCGGGTCGTCCTCGACTCAAAATTGAGGACGACCCCGAACGCGCGGATTCTGGCATCCGGGCGGGGGGATTCGACCATCATCGCGGCGGCGAAATCCGCGCCTGCGGCCAGGGAGGAAGCCCTGCGCGAGGCGGGGGCGGAAGTCATCCGGACGGAGGCGGACCCCAGAGGCCGGGTGTCGCTCGCGCCGCTGTTGCGGGTTTTGGGGAAGCGCGGCGTTCGTCATATCCTCGTCGAGGGCGGCGGGCGGACTCACGGCTCCCTCATTCGGGAGGGGCTGGCGGATCGGTTGCTGTATTTCATCGCGCCGCTGGTGGTGGGGGACGGGCGGGCGCCGGACGCGATCTACGGACTCGCCGAGCCGGCGTTGCAATCGCTGCCCCGATTATCTAACGTAACACATGAAGTTATAGGCGATGATATATTGATTCAGGGATATTTCAAAAAACCGGTATGGGAAGACGTCGGGGGCGGGAGCGGTGTTTAGCGGAATCATCGAGGCCGTCGGGACGATTCGCGCCTTGAGAAAAGACGCCGGGGGAGCGCGAGTCGCCGTCGAGGCGGCGGACGTTCTGGACGGCGCGAAGATGGGCGATTCCATCGCGCTCAACGGCGTCTGCGTCACGGTGGTCGGTTTCGACGACAAAGCGTTCGAGGCCGATTTGTCCATCGAGACGCTGAGGCGCACGAATCTGGGCGAATTGGCCGTGGGCGACGGTTGCAACCTGGAGCGCGCCATGGCGCTGGGCGAGCGCCTCGGCGGGCACCTCGTGAGCGGCCACGTGGACGGCGTGGGCCGGATCAGAAGCAGGAAAAGCGAGGGAGACTCCATCTGGCTCACCATCGAGGCGCCGGTGGAGGTGATGCGCTATGTCGTCTATAAAGGATCTGTCGCGGTGGACGGCATCAGCCTCACGGTGGCCGCGCGCGGAGAGGAGACCTTTTCCGTCTCCATCATCCCGCATACGAGCGAGCAGACGACGCTCACGCGGAAGAAGGACGGCGCGCGCGTGAATCTGGAGGCGGATCTGATCGGAAAATACGTGGAGAAGCTGCTTGCTCCCCATGCGGCCGCCGGAAAGCGGGAGGGCCTCACAGTGGAGAAGCTCAAGGAGCAGGGCTATGCCTGAGCCGGGAGAGGGAAGGGACGCGCGGGAGCGTCCCTTCGCCACGATCGAGGAGGCGATCGGCGATATCCGGGAAGGGCGCATCGTCGTTCTCGTGGACGATGAGGATCGCGAGAACGAGGGCGACTTCATTCTGGCGGCCGAGAGGGTGACGCCCGAGGCCGTCAACTTCATGACGAAATACGCGCGCGGTCTGGTCTGCCTCGCGCTCACGCCCGAGAAGGTGGAATCCCTGGGTCTGCCCATGATGGTGCCCAGCGGCCAGAACGGCTCGGTTTTCGGGACGGCGTTTACGGTTTCCATCGAGGCGCGCGAGGGCGTCACGACGGGCATCAGCGCCTTCGACAGGTCCCGCACCATCCAGACCGCGATACAGGAGGACGCGCGGCCATCGGACCTGGTGACGCCCGGCCACGTTTTTCCGCTGCGCGCGCAGCCGGGGGGCGTGCTCAGGCGGGCGGGCCACACGGAGGGCGCGGCGGACCTGGCGCGGCTGGCCGGGCTTCAGCCCGCGGGCGTTCTTTGCGAGGTGCTGAACGAGGACGGCTCGATGGCGCGCCTTCCCGCGCTGAGAAAGATAGCCGAGAAGAACAATCTCTCCCTGGCGACCATCAAGGATCTCATCGCCTACCGGATGCGGCACGACCGTCTCGTGGAGCGCGTGGAGGAGGCCGAGCTGCCGACGCCCTACGGCGTGTTCAGGGCCTATGCGTATCGCAACCAGAGCAGCGGGAGGATTCACGCCGCCCTGGTGATGGGGGAGCCGGACCCGGAGGAGCCCACCTGCATCCGGGTGCAGCCGGTGAACGCCATTTGGGATTTGCTCGCGCTCTTGCGCTCCGATTGCCCGGACAGGATCAAGAGCGCGCTCGCCAGGATTCAGGAGGCAGGCAAGGGGGCGCTGGTGTTTCTGCAGCCCGACTCGATGGGCGAGGAATCCTTCAGGAAGGAGAGCGCCGCCGCCCCGCTCGACGCCGGCGAGAAGATCGGCGTCAGGAGCTCGCCGTTCGAAGAATTGCGCGACTACGGCATCGGCGCGCAGATTCTGGTGGATCTCGGCCTGCGGCGGATTCGCATCATGACGAACGACGAGCGCAGAATCGTGGCGCTCGAAGGCTACGGCCTCGAACTGGAGGACAGGGTGGCGGTGGACGCGGAGCCGCCGCTGCCGTCCCTGCGAAAGACGCGGAAGGGCGGCAGGGAATCGTATCTGCAGCGTCCCTGAACGCGGATGGAGAGGAAATGGACAACCCGATGGAAGGAAGCCTGAACGGGCGGGGGCTGCGGGTCGGCCTCGTCTCCTCGCGCTTCAACGATTTTATCGTCTCCCATCTCGTGCGGGGGGCCGAGACGGCGCTTCGGCAGTGCGGCGTGTCCGACGCCGACGTCGCGCACGCGCGGGTGCCGGGCTCCTTCGAGCTTCCGGCGGCCGCGATGAAGATGGCGAAATCGGGGAAATACGACGCCGTCGTATGCCTGGGCTGCGTGATACGGGGTGCCACCTCCCACTACGATCTGGTGTGCGCCGAGGCGGCGAAGGGCGTCGCCCAGGTGGGCGCGCAGACGGGGGTGCCCACCATTTTCGCCGTCGTGACGACGGATACGGTCGAGCAGGCCGTCGAGCGCGCCGGGACGAAGATGGGGAACAAGGGATACGAGGGCGCCCTGGCGGCCGTGGAGATGGCCCGTCTCTTCTCGCGGATGGACGGGAGCGGAAGCGAAGCTCCCGGAAAAGGTTAGCGGCGGTGGAGAACAGACGGGCGGGGCGGGAGATCGCGTTTCAGATGCTTTATCACGCGGACCGCGTCGGGGGCCTCACGCCGGAGGAGGTGGGCCGCTATTGGCTGCTTCATCCGGCCGAGGAGGATTCCAGGGCGTTCGCCGACAGGCTGGCGTCGATCGTCTTGGAAAAGGGCCGCGAGATTGACGATCTGCTCGCGGAGGCGAGCGCGCGCTGGTCTCTGGCGCGCATGGACGCCGTATCGAGAAGCATCCTGCGCCTCGGCGCCTGCGAAATGTATTTCGTTCCGGACGTTCCGCCCGCCGTGACGATGGATGAGGCGATTCGCCTGGCCAGGAGATACGGCCCCGAGAACGCGCCCGGCTTCGTGAACGGGGTTCTGGATCGCCTCCATCAAGAGAAAGCGGCGGTCTAGCGCGGCCGTGGTGCGCCTTCGCTTGCTTCCCCAGGCGCTGGAGGAGGCCGAAAGCTTCGTCGCCGTCTGCATGTTCACGCCGGAGGACTTTCCGTTTCGCGGACTCCCCGGCAAGCTGGACGGCCTGCTGACGAGCGAGGCGAGCCGCCTGGTTCGGGCGGGAAAGCTGAGCGGCGCGTGGCCCTCGCAGGCCATGCTCGCCTCGAAGCGGAGGCTGGCGCCCGAATACGTCCTGTTCGCCGGCGTCGGCTCCTCGGAGGACCTGACCCTGACGGCGCTTTACCGGCGGTCGAGGGATATCGTCGGGAGGATGATGCGGGCGTCGGCGAGGAGCCTGTCGATGCAGATTTCCGGCTTCGCGCGCTTTTCGGACGATTTCGCTCCGATCGCCACGGAGATTCTGAGCGGCGCGATACGGGGGGCGATCGGGCATCCCCGGGACGTCGATATTCTCGTCTGCGAACCCGACGAGGGGAAATACGATGAGCTGGTCGCGCTGAGCGAGCGAATCGCCTTCAGCGGCGCGAAGGAGTGGGAGCTTTCCCTGGAGGTCGTGATTTGAGCGGGCGGCTCTGGAGATCGATTCACCTCCTCCCTCTCGCGTTCGCCGCGCTCCTCGCGGCGGGCTGCGGCTATCAGCTCGAGGGAACCCGGCGCCCCGAAAGCCTCGGGCGCGCGCGAACGATTTCGATAGCCGCGTTCGCCAACCGTACGGATGAGCCGGGCCTCGAGCGCGCCGTCACGGAAACGGTGCGGAGCAGGTTCCTGCGCGACGGCCGCCTCCGGGTTTCGGGCTCCGCCGGCGCGGACTTGGCGCTCGATGGCGTCCTGCGCGAGTATCGTCTCGCTCCGATCGGCTTTACGCGGGCGGATCAGGCTCAGCGCTATCGCGTGGTTCTTCGCGCCCGCGTGCGGCTGCGCGACAACGCGCGGGGCAGGCTGCTCATCAATCAGGCTCTGGAGTCCGACGCCGAGTTCACGGTCTCCTCCTCCATCGCGCGAAGCGACGCGAACCGTCTGGGCGCCAACCAGCGGGCGGCCGATTCCTTCGCGGAAGACGTCATCAGCCTTGTCTTCGAGGGCTTTTAGGTTGCCCCCGGGGCGCAGGAGGCCGGAGGGCTCCTCCTCCGCGCTCTCCGATCTGGAGGCCGCGCCGACGCGGCCGCTTTATCTTCTCCAGGGCAAGGACGCTTTTTTGCGCGATGAATGCCTGCGCGCCATTCGCCGCAAGGTTTTCGGCGGCGAGCCCGACGACTTCAACCGCGACCGCTTCGACTGGGCCGAGGCCGACGCGGCGGAAATCGCCGCCATCGCGCGGACGCTTCCCTTCATGGCGGAGAAGCGCCTCATCGAAGTCCTCGACTTCGCCAAGCCGAACGCCAGGGACGAATCCATCCTCCTCGCCTACCTCGATGAGCCGTCCCCCTCCACGGTTCTGGCGTTTTGCGTGGAGAGCGCCGACATGCGGACGACCTTCTTCCAGCGTCTGGCGAAGGCGAGCATGGTTTGCCGGGCGGACGCCCTGAAAGGGCGGGAGCTGACGAAGTGGCTTCACGCGCGCGCCGCCGGGCTGGGGTTCGAGCTGCGGCCCGAGGCCGCCGAGCTGCTGGTCGAAATGGTCAAGCCGTCCATGGGGCGGCTGAACGCGGAGCTCGAGAAGATCGCCTGCTACGCGATGCCCGCGGCCTCCGCCGGCGCGCCGGAGGTTCGGGCGGTCGTCGGACGCTCCAGGGAGGAGCTGCTCTACAGGCTGGGCGATTCGATCAGCCAGGGAAGTCTGGGCGAAACCCTGGCTCTCCTGCGGCGGATGCTGGAGACCGAACACCCCGTCGTGTTCATCGGACTGCTGCGCAATCTGATTCGGCGCTGGACGATCGCGAAGGCGCTGATGCGGGGCGGGAAGGGCGCGCGCGAAATTTCCGAGGCGCTGGGCGCGCCGCTTTTCGCGGCGCAAAGGCTCGAGGGGCAGGTCAGGCGCCTGCGCTCCGCCTACCCGCGCGAGTTGTATGGAAAGCTGCTTCAGGCGGATCGCAAACTGAAAAGGACGAGCGACATGAGAGTCGCCCGCCAGACGCTGGAGTTGTTTCTCGTGGACGTGCGCCTCTCCAGAAGCGGGACGCGCGGGGCGGCCTGAGTCTATGAGGCGGACGCGGCGCGCGCCCGCCTGGCGAGTCTTGCCGCGCGCCGAGAGGCCGTCCTTTTGTGGATAACCCCTTTCGAGGCCGCGCGATCCAGCTGCGACTGGGCTTTTCCCAGCAGCGCCTGGGCGTTCTCCTCACTCTCCAGTACTTTTTTGATGGTGTTCCGGAACTGGGAGCGGATGGCGCGGTTTCTGGCGCGGCGAACGACGTTCTGGCGGTTGCGCTTTTTGGCCGAGCGAATATGGGGCAATTTCTCCGGTTCTCCGTGAAAATGGGCGAAATCCCTCTCTTGAGGCCGCTTCAGAGCGCGGGTAAGATACCATGAGGCAAAGGGTTGTCAAGCGCACCGCCCCGGTGTCGGGAGTTTTGTGACCACGCCATCTGACCCCTCGAATCGGGAAAACGGGAAAGACGCCTCCGAAGCCGCGCCGGGGGAAAACGGCGATTCGCCGACGGGGGAGAGCGTCTCCAGGCTGGCGGGCCCCGTCAGTCTGGCGACGCTCATCAGCCGGTTCGCGGGCTTTTTCCGCGATTTGCTCATCGCCGGATTCTTCGGCGCCGCGATGATGGCCGACGCCTTTTTCGTGGCGTTCGCCATTCCCAATCTCTTCCGCCGCATATTCATGGAAGGGGCGCTGAGCGCGTCGTTTCTTCCCGTCTATGCCGACGTGCGGGAGCGCTCCGGCGCGAGGGCGGCCCGGAAATTCACCGGCGGGGTGATGGCGTTTCTCGTCCTCGCCGGAGGCGCGGTCTGCCTGCCGGCGATCTGGTTCGCGCTGCCGCTGGTGAGGGTGCTGGCGCCCGGCTTTTCGGCGAACCCGGAAAAACTGCTTCTCGCGGCGGAGCTCGTCCGCGCCATGTTTCCGTTCATCATTTTCATCGGCCTGTGGGCGGTGGCGGCCGGCGTCCTGAACGCGGCGCGCCGCTTTTTCGCGCCCGCCCTCGCGCCCGCGCTCCAGAACGCGCTCATCATCGCGGCGCTCCTGCTGGCGGATTATCGGGTGAGCAGGGCGGAGGCCATCCACTGGCTCGCCTGGGCCGTCGTCATCGGCGGGGCCGCCCAGTTTCTGTTCCAGCTCCCCCTGATGGGGAAACTGCGGATCCTGCCGATTCTCTCGGCGCCGTGGCGGACGGAGGGCGTGGGCAGGTGTCTGGTCCTGATGGGGCCGGCGGCCTTCGGCGGCGCCATTTTCCAGATCAACGTTCTGGTCGATCGCTGGCTGGCCTCCTTCCTGGCCGAGGGCTCGATTTCCTACCTCTACTACGCGAATAGGCTTGTGCAGCTTCCCCACGGCATCCTGAGCCTCGCGGTCGTGTCCGCCGTCCTCCCGGTTTTGTCCGATTACGCGGCGAAGGGCGGGGAGAACGCCGCCCCCGGCGATTCCGAGCGCGGCGCCATGCTCGAAGCGGGGCGCCTCACGCTCTTCATCACGATTCCCGCGGCGTGCGGCCTCATCGCGCTGGCGCATCCGATCGTGGAGGTCGTTTTCGAGCGGGGCGCCTTCACGCGAAGCCATACGGAAGCGGCCGCGGCCGCCCTTCGGGCGTACGCGGCGGGGCTGGCGTTCTTCGGATTCGCAAGGCTTCTGGCGGGGGCGTTTCACGCCCGCCTGAACACGAAATTTCCGGTGCGGTGCGCGAATATCTCCGTGCTGGCGAACGTGGCGCTCAGCGTCGCCCTCATGCTCCCCCTCGGTTTCGTGGGCCTCGCGCTCGCCACCTCGATATCGAGCGCCCTGAACGCCGGATTGCTGCTGAGGGGACTGATGCGGGAGTGGGGCGACTTTCCCAAAAGAGAGCTGGCGCGCTCCCTCGGCAGGCTTCTCGCGCTGGGAGGCCTGACGGGACTGCTCGCGCATCTCGTTCATTCGCAGCTCGTTCGCCCGCATCTGTGGGATTCGGGGGGAGCGTCCGCGCTGAAGCTGTTGATGATGACGCTCGAGGTGCTGCTGGCCGCCTGCTTCTACCTCTGGCTGGGCAAGAGGTTCGACGCCGCCTCCCATGAATCCTGGCGCCGCTTCACCCGCCTCGGGTGGGGAAGATCCTGATGGATGGGGCGCGGAGGATGGCGAGGGAGAAGGTTTTGGCCAAAAATGACGAGGAAGGCAGCGGCGCCGCGCTTGACGCGCGTCTCGCGGACATGCTGAGGAATTTCCGAAACTTTCTTCTCATCGAGCGCCGCCTCGCCGTGAATACGGTGGAAAGCTACGGCCTCGACGTCGAGTCGTTTTTCTTCTGGGCGCAGGAAAACGGCGCCGCCCCGCCCGGGAACTGGTCCAAGGACACCGTCGTCTCCTATCTCAAGGACGGGCGGGAGGCCGGAAAATCGGACGCCACGCTGCGCCGGCGCCTGGCTTCCATTCGCGCGCTCGCCGGGCTGCTGGTTCGGGACGGCCACGCGCGGGAGGATTTTACGGCGGACGTCATGCAGCCCTCCAAATGGAAGCGCCTGCCCAGGACGCTCTCGCAGGAGGGTATGTCGAAAATCCTGTCCGCCCCGGATGAGAAAACGCCCGAGGCCGTCCGGGACGGGACGATGTTCGAACTTCTCTACGCCACCGGAATGCGCGTGAGCGAAATCATCGGACTCAGGCTCGGTCAAATTCAGATCGAATCGGGCTTCTGCATCGTTCACGGGAAGGGGGACAAATCCCGCCTCGTGCCGATGGGAGACGCCGCGAAGAATCGCCTGGAGGATTATCTCGACGCCGCCCGCCCGGCTCTGCTGCGCGGGCGCGCGTCCGATTACGTCTTTCTCACGCGCCGGGGAGGCCCCATGACGCGCCAGGCCTTCTGGGCGAGAGTCAAGCGGTGGGCGCGGCAGGCGGGCGTGGGCCAGGGCGTGAGCCCGCACGTGTTTCGCCACACCTTCGCGACGCATCTGCTGAACCATGGGGCCGACCTGCGCGCCGTCCAGGCGATGCTCGGACATTCCGACATTTCGACCACCGAGGTCTATACGCACGTGGACAGGCGAAAACTGCGCCAGCTTCTGGACAAAGGCCACCCCAGAGGGTAGGGAATAAAGGGCGAAAGAAAAATATGATTCCCGTGTTGACGCCCTGCATGATCGGACTTACGATCCGGCGGCGCATGGGGATGCGAGGAGCCTGAATCCGTTGGCGACGAGGATGTCTGCAAGCCCGATGGCCGGCCCGGATAGGCTGATCCATATTCTGGGCAACCGGGATGAGTCTCTCAGGGCCGTGGAGCGGGCGTTCGGCGTGAAAATCCGCGTCGCGTCGGAGGGGTTCGCGGTCGAGGGCGCGCCCGCCGACGCCGAGAAGGCGCGCCTGTTCCTCGATGAGCTCATCGACTGCCTGGACGAGGGGATTCGCTTCGATTCGCCGAGCGTCAGGACGCTGGCGCGGACAGTGGCGGCGGAGGCCGGCGTTACGCTTCGCTCCCTGGCGGCGGATCGGATATCGGGGCTGTCGAAAAAACGCTGCGTGGTTCCCAAGGGCCCCGTCCAGAGTCGATACATACGGGCGATTCGGGAGAAGGGCGTAACGTTCGGAGTCGGGCCGGCCGGGACCGGGAAGACCTATCTGGCCATGGCCATGGCGGTTTCGGGGCTGCTGGAGAAGGCCTACGCCCGCATCGTGCTGACGAGGCCCGTAGTGGAGGCGGGGGAGAAGCTCGGATTCCTGCCCGGAGACCTGCATGAGAAGGTGAATCCGTATCTCCGGCCGCTGTTCGACGCCCTGAACGACATGGTGGACTTCGACAGGGTGGAGCGCTTCATTCAAAGGGGCGAGGTCGAGATAGCCCCGCTCGCCTACATGAGGGGCCGTTCGCTGAATGATTCGTTCATCGTCCTGGACGAAGCCCAGAACACGACGCCCGAGCAGATGAAGATGTTCCTCACCCGCCTCGGCGCGGGCAGCAAGGCGGTGGTTACGGGAGACATTACCCAAATCGATCTGCCCGAAGCCTCCGGGTGCGGGCTGATTCACGCCCGGGACGTTCTCAAGGACGTCGAGGAAGTCCGCTTCATCCATTTCAGCGAGCGGGACGTGGTTCGCACGCAACTGGTGAGAAAAATTGTCTCCGCATACGAGGCCCATAGCCTGTAGGCGATTTCTCCGAACGGGACGCTCGCGCCGCCGGGGCTTTCCCGCGCCATCGCCGCGTCCAAGTTCCTTCCTCGTCGAGGGATTCCGGGGGCTGATCGCGTGATTCATCGAACCGGCGGCGGGAGAACGGCCGGAAAGACCAGAAACATTTTCCTGCGCCTGCTCGCGCGCGCGGGACAGCGGCTCCTGAAAGCCGCTTTCGCGTTCACCCAGGCGCGCGCGTATCCGTGGATTCTGGGCGCGGCGATCGCTCTCGCGCTCTCGTTTCTTCTCACGATAGACGTTTCGGGGCCTCGCGTTTCCTTCGAGGCGGGCGACGTCGCTCCCAGGGACGTCAAGGCGCCCCGGAACATGCGCGTGGCGGACCCCATCGCCACGAACGCGAAGCGGCAGGCGGCCAGAGAGAAAGTCCTGCCGCGCTACGACATCGACACCCAGCTCCCGAAGGTCGTCCTCGCCCGGCTGACCGGCGCGTTCGAGGCCGTCCAGCGGACGATAGACAAGGAGCTGGAGAGGGTGAAGAGCGCGCAGCTGGGCAGGCGGGCCAAGCAGGAGGGCCGGACGCTCCTCTCCGAGTCGGAAGCCTACCGCGAAATGTATGCCGCCCCGGCGTACGTCGAGGCGGAGAAGGCGTTTCACAACCTGGTGGGCGGCTCGGTTCCCGATGAATTGTCGGCCTGGTTCAGGAGCGAGAGATTCGCCGGCTGGATTCGGGACGCCGCCGCCGCCCTGCTGAAGGTGGCGTTTTCACGCCAGATCGTGAGCGACAAGCAGCTATACGCCACCCACGCGGCGAAGGGCGTTACGGCGCGAGACATCCGAACGGGGGAGCGCGTCTCCGTAAGTCCGGCGATGAATCCCCTGGAGCTCAGGCAGGTCGGCGAGCTTCTCAGGCGCGAAGCCCGAAAGATGCCCCTTCAAGCCCCGCGCCGAATCCGGGGCCTGCTCGTTCCCCAGATCCTGAAAATGATTCAGCCGACCCTGACGTTCAACAACAGGGCGACGCTCGAGAGCAGGGAGAAGGCCGCCGCCTCCGTTCCGCCCGTCTCCGAAATTCTCAAGCAGGGAGAGATGATTGTCCGCGAGGGCGAGCGGGTGAGCGAGGCGCAGATTACGAAACTCAAGGGGCTGGAGGAAATCTACCGGCAAAGCCGCGTGCTCGACAATTTCGCGGGAACGGCGCTGGTGGTGTTCCTCCTGCTCATCCTGGCGTGGAGCTGCGTCCGGAAGTATGACGCGAGCTTTTTGTCCTCGCAGAAAAACGTGGCTCTTTTCGTCATCCTCCTCCTGAGCCAGGCCGTTTCGCTGAAGCTGGGCATTCTCTTCTCGCAGGTGCTCCATGAGACATTTCGCGGGGTTCCGCTGCAGTCGTTCTACTACGTCGTTCCCTTCTGCTCGGCCTCCCTTCTCGCGGCCGTTCTCCAGGGGCGCTCCGCCGCGGTGCTGATGGCGGTCTTCTCCGCCGTTCTCACCGCCCTGATTCTGCCGGGACACGTGCATTTCAGCCTCGTGGCCCTGGCGGGCGGCGTGGTCGCGGCCATTCGCTGGAAGGAGTATCGGCGCAGGACGTCCGTGCTCATCGCGGCGCTCATCCTGGGCCTGCTGGGCGCCGCCCTGGCCCTGGGCTTCAACATGCAGGAGGGCTTCCGGACGGCGGTCGAGCGGTGGGCGGAGATTCCCATCGCCCTGCTGGGCGGCCTCTCGAACGTCATCATCGTGGCGGGGGCCATGCCCCTGCTGGAGTCGGCGTTCAAGCTCACGACCGACATGCGCCTCCTGGAGCTGGCGGACCAGAACCACCCGCTGCTCCGCAAGATGGTGGTCAGCGCGCCGGGCACCTACCACCACAGCCTTCTCGTGGGGAACCTGGCGGAGGAGGCGTCCGACGCGATCGGGGCGAATCCGCTCCTCACCCGCGTGGGCGCCTACTTCCATGACGTGGGCAAGATGATGAAGCCCGAGTATTTCATCGAAAACCAGGGAGAAAAGAACCGCCACGACAGGCTCAGGCCCAACATGAGCGCGCTCATCCTGATCAGCCACGTGAAGGAAGGCGTCGAGCTTGCCCGAAGCCACAAACTGCCGAAGGAAATCATCGATCTGATCCGGCAGCACCACGGCACGGCCCTGATTCGGTTTTTTTACGAAAGGGCGAAGGAGCGGAACGGAGGCGACGTGAGCGAGGAGGCCTTTCGCTATCCGGGGCCGAGGCCGCAGACGAGGGAGGCGGGCATCCTGATGCTGGCCGACATGGTGGAGGCGTCGGCGCGCTCGCTCTCGGAGCATTCCCTCGGGCGCCTGAGCGGGCTGGTCGAAAGAACCGTCCAGAGCGCCTTCGTGGAGGGGCAGCTGGACGACTGCAGCCTCACGCTCAAGGATTTGAGCAGCATCCAGGACGCCTTCATGCGCGTTCTGGTCGGCATTCACCACCACCGGATCCACTACCCGGAGCGGGGAGCCGCTCCCAGGAAAGGGGCCGCGAATGGAGGTCCTCATCAAAAACGCGCAAAGGCTGCTGGCGCTGAACCGCAAGGCGCTGCTGCGGCGCCTGGGGGTCATCGGGAAAGCTATTCGATGCGAGGATGACTGGCTGAGCCTCGCGCTCACGCGGGACGGGGCGATGCGGGCGCTGAACGCCCGCTACCGCGGAGAGGACGAAGCGACGGACGTGCTTGCCTTCCCGCCGCCGGACTCTCCGGCGGCCTCGGCGGAAGGGGAAGGAGGGAGGAGGGCGTTTCTGGGCGAGGTGATCATCTCCGCCGACGAGGTGCTTCGCCAGGCGCGGGCGGAGGCGGTCGATTGCGGAATCCTGGCGGACCGCCTCCTCGTCCACGGCCTTTTGCACCTCAAGGGGTATGATCATCACACGAAAGCGGAATCCGCCCGGATGCGAAAAGAGGAAAAAAGGGTGGCCGGGCTCTTCGACGAGGGCTGGCTGCTCCCGCGCGGGGCGCGGACGCGCTGAGCGGAAGCGTTCCGACGGCGCCGAGGGACGTCCCGCGGCCAATTCCGCCCTGATTCCGCGGCGCCGACATTCATCGGACCTGGTGGACGCATGGGCAACCTTCGACTCATCGCCGGCCTGATTCTCGCGCTGGCCATCACGAGCTTCGGCGTCGTCAACATGGAGCCGGTGACGGTCGCCTACTATCGGGGCAGCGTCCGCCTGCCCCTTTTCTACGTTCTGCTCGCGGTCTTCGCGGGCGGATTCATGGCGGCGTGGTTCGGCGGGGCGTTCGACAGGCTGAGGTTCAGGAGCGAAATCGGAAAACTGAAGCGCGAGGCGAGAACGCTGAAGATCAGCCTGGACGAGGCGCGCGAGAAGGGCGGCAGGCTGCTCGCGGCCGAGAATCCGGCGCCCGAAGAAGCCGCGGCCGCCCCGGATGAGCGCGCGCCGCAAGCCGCCCCCGCGTCCCGGACGAGCGCGCCCCCCCGCGAACCAAAGGCGGAGTAGGAATGTCCCTCCCCGAAAGCGTTCTCCACCCGGCGGGAAAGAAGGAAAAAAGCGCGCCCCGGCCCAGGGGGCGCGGCCCGTCCCCGGCGATGCGGCAGTATCTGGAGATGAAAAGGCGCTATCCGGACGCGCTGCTGTTTTTTCAGATGGGCGATTTTTTCGAGATGTTCTACGAGGACGCGGAGCGCGGGGCGAAGGCCCTGGAGCTCGCGCTGACGTCGCGCCAGAGCGACGCGCAGGGGCCCATCCCCATGTGCGGCGTGCCCTGCCATTCGGCGTCCTCCTACTGCGGGCGGCTCCTGGAGGCGGGCTACAAGGTCGCCGTATGCGAGCAGGTGGAGGACGCGGGAGAAAGCAGGGGAATCGTGAAGCGCGAGGTGACCCGCGTTCTGACCCCGGGCACCTCAATCGCCGACCTCGAGCTGCTGGACAGCAAGGAATCCCAGTATCTGGCGGGGATCGTCGCGTCGGCGGGAGAAGAGGGCGCGCTCTGGGGGATGGCGTGGCTCGACAGTTCGACCGGCGAGTTTTGCGCGACCCAGGCGGCGGGCGAGTTCGCCGTGACGCTCATCGCCAACCAGCTGGAAAGGATCGCTCCCCGCGAACTCATCCTGCCGGATGATTTTTCCCCCTCCGATGAACTGAAAAGCCGGATAGCGGAACTGGGAATTCACGTCGAGAAAAGGCGCGCCGACGCTTTTCAGGCGCCGCGTGACTTCCGGGACACGGACGCGGCGCTTCCCGATGAGGCGAGCGCGCTGGCGAATCCGGCGGCGGCGAGCGCGGCCATGGGCGTCATGGGGTATCTCAGGGAAAACCAGCCCGGCGACTTTCCCCATCTCAAGCCCGTGTCCTTCTCGCGCCTTTCGGACGCGATGATTCTCGACGCGGCCACCCTGCGAAACCTGGAGATCGTCCATTCGGCCGCGGATCGAGGAAAAAAAGGCTCCCTGCTCGGCCTGCTGGACGAGACGCTCACGGGCATGGGGGGGCGTCTGCTCAAAAAATGGCTGCTCTCGCCCCTGATTCAAAAGGAGCCCGTTGATTATCGCGCCGCGGCCGTGGGGGAACTCGTGGATGGTTCTGAAATCCGCGAGGCGCTGAAAAGCGCCATCGAGCCGATGCAGGACATCGAGCGCCTCCTCGGCCGCGTGGGCTCCCGGACCGCGAACGCCAGGGACCTGGCGGGGCTGGGCGCCTCCCTGGCGATGCTTCCGCAGGTGCGGGAGGCCATAGGCGAGGCGGAGGCGGAGCTGTTCCGCGGCGTGTCTTCGGAGTGGGACTCTCTCGAGGACGCGGCGGCGGAGCTCCTGAGCGCGCTCGTGGACGCGCCGCCCGCCTCGATTCGGGAGGGAGGCATTTTTCGCGATGCCTACGACCCCGAGCTCGCCCGCTTGCGAAAAGCGCAGAGCGAAGGCGACGCGTGGCTGAAAAGCTATGAAAGCGGGGAGAAGGAAAGAACCGGCCTGCCCCTCAAGATAGGCTTCAACCGCGTTTTCGGATACTACCTCGAAATCTCCAGGCGCTTCAGCGACAAGGCGCCCCCGGAATACGCGCGCAAGCAGACCCTCGTCTCCGCCGAGCGATACGTTACCCCCGAGCTCAAGCGGATGGAGGAGGACATTCTCGGGGCGGAGGAGAAGGCCCATCAGCTCGAATTCATGCTCTTCGGACGCCTGAGAGCGAAAATAGCGAAGCAGGCGAAGCGCATCCTCGCCGCCGCGGAAAGGATAGCCCTTCTCGACGCCGTCCTGTCGCTGGCGGCCGTCGCGCGCAGGCGCGGCTACGTCCGCCCGGAAATAACGAACGCTCCGCATCTCGAGATCATCGAGGGGAGGCATCCCGTCATGGAGGCGGAGCGCCCCGACCTTCCTTTCGTGCCGAACGATTTGTCCATCGGCGGCGAGCGGCAGATACTCATCATCACGGGGCCGAACATGGCCGGAAAATCCACCTATCTGCGCCAGGCGGCGCTCATCGTCCTGATGGCGCAAATCGGCAGCTTCGTTCCCGCCAGGAGCGCGAAGGTCGGCCTGGTGGACAGGGTATTCACCAGGGTCGGCGCGCATGATCGGCTTCTGGAGGGGCGGAGCACCTTCATGGTGGAGATGGTGGAGACGGCCGCCATACTGCGGGAGGCGACGCCGAGAAGCTTCATCGCGCTGGACGAGGTGGGACGCGGCACGAGCACGTATGACGGCGTGAGCATCGCGTGGTCGATTGTGGAGTATCTCCACAGCGAGGCCGCCCACAGGGCGAGAACCCTGTTCGCGACCCATTACCATGAACTGGCCGAGCTTGCGAAAGACCTCGAGCGGGTGAAGAACCTGACGGTGGAAGTCCGCGAATGGGGCGATGAAATCGTGTTTCTGCGAAAAGTGGCCGAGGGCAGCTGCGACAGGAGCTACGGCATTCACGTGGGGAGGCTGGCGGGGCTTCCCGACGCGGTCATAGAGCGCGCGAGGGTTTTGCTCTCCGGGTTCGAGAGCGCGGAGACCAAGGCTCATTCCGGCGGGGAGGACGGCGGTTTTCCGGAAAGCGCCCGCCGAAACGGACAGCTGCCCCTGTTCTCGCGCGAGAAATCGCAGGTCGAAAAAGCGCTTGAAAGTCTCGACCCGGACGCCATGACCCCGCGCCAGGCGCTGGAGGCCCTCTATCAGCTCAAAAAGGGCGCGGGAGAATAGGAAGCGCGCGGCGGGAGAATGAAAAAGGGTATTGAGGCCTTTCGTTTTATCGGCTAGAATGGAACTTAAAGCCCGGGGAGAACTTATGTTCTCTATGATTCGGAAAACACTTGTTCTGGGAAAATCGACCGCGGCGCTCTGCGCGCTGTTTCTTCTGGCGGGGCCGGCGCTCCCCGCCCACGGCGCGCAGGGAGGAATTCGCGTGGAAGACATTGTCGTCGTCGAGAAAAACGGGGAGTTGCTCGTTTTTGGTTCGTTCCGGGGGGCGTTTTCCCAGAAACTTCTGGAAGCCATCCACAGCGGCGTGCCGGCCAGGTTCATCTTCGACGTGAGCCTGCTGCGCTCCCGCAGGCTCATTCGCGACGCGGCGGTCTTCTCGCGGCAGCTGCATTATCAGGTAACATACAGCGCCTTGAAGAAAACCTATACTTTCCTTCTGGGCGAGGGGGCGAAAAGCATCGAGAAGAAGGTGACGAAGAGCAGGGATGAAATGATTGACTGGATGCGCGAGCTGAACGGCGCGCCCATCGCTTCCGGCAAGGCGCTGGCCCCGAGCGAGCGGTATTACGTCGGAATCAGGGCGCGGCTGGGTTCCGTCGAGCTGGTATTCCCCTTTAATTACCTGCTCGATTTCCTGACGAAAAAATCCGACTGGAGCTATTCGCCTCCCTTCGGCGTGAAAGGAATGTGAACTTGGACGCGGCGCGCCCCGGCTATGGGAAATCCGCTTCGAGGCGGCGAAAGACCGTTCTGCGCTCTTTCATCGGGCTGATTTGCGCCGCCGCGCTTTCCCTCACGGCCTGGATTTCCTTCAAGGAGGTCGAGCCGGGAATTCCTCTCCTGAACAACATCGTCGTATTCGCGCTCGTGAACCTGAGCGTCATTCTGCTCCTGGTGGTCGTTCTCCTCGTGGCGAAGAACCTGATGCGCCTGTATTACGAGAGAAACCTGGCCGCCGGCGGTTCGCGCCTTCAGCTGAGGCTCGTGGCGGCTTTCGTCGGATTCGCGCTCATTCCGATCGCGGCTCTTTTCGTGGTGGCGAGCGGCCTGATCAACCAGAGCTTCAACGCCTTGTTCAGCGTGAAGGTGGAGAGGGCGCTGAAAGGGTCGTTCGAGGTGGCCCAAACGTATTACCGCGAACTGGAGAAAGACGCGCTCTCCAACGCGAACCGGCTCGCGCTCATGCTGGCGAATGCGCGCCCCGAAGCGAGAGAGAACCCCGGGACGATCGGGAAAATGCTGGAGGCGGAGAGAAGGAATCTGGGGGCCGACCTCATCCAGCTCTACGACCGGGAGCGGAGGGAAATCGCATCGGCGAGGCGTCCGGCGCTGGCGAAGGCCGCGGCGTTTTCGCCCCTGGTGGGATACATGGATCAGGTGATCGACGGAGCCTCGCTGTCGAGCGTGGAGAACTGGGAAAAGGGCGACGCCATCCACGGCGTGGCTCCCCTGAAGATTGAAAAGAAGGTGGCGGGGTTCGTCGTCGTATCCAAATACCTGTCCGACCGGCTCGTCGACGAGGTAAAGGCCATATCGGATTCCTTCGTGGACTATAAGGCCATGGAGCTCTCCAGGACGCCGCTCAAGGCGAGCTACATCATCACGTTTCTGGTGTTCGCGCTGCTCATCTTGTTCGCCGCGATATGGCTTGGCCTCTACCTCGCTCGCGGAATCACGGTTCCCATCGAAAAACTGGCGGAAGGCACCCGGGCGGTGTCGGCCGGCGATCTCGATCACCGCGTGGACGCGCGGGCGGACGGCGAGGTGGGCATTCTGGTCGAAGCGTTCAACGACATGACGGCGGAATTGTCGACCAACAGGGAGAAAATCGAAGAATCCGCCGAAACCCTGCGCCGCTCCAGCGTGGAGATCGACCAGAGGCGCAGATACATGGAGGCGATGCTCGAGAACATCGGCGCCGGCGTGATATCGATCGACCGGCGAGGGCGGGTCGCCATCTTCAACAAGGCGGCCGGAGACATTCTGGACATCAGGCCGGAAAACGCGCTTGGGCGATCGTTCGGCGATGTTTTCGAGAGAGGCCATCTCGATCCCGTTCGCAAGCTGATGCGCTCCATGAGAAGCCGCGAGCGTGAAAGCGCCTCGGCGCAGGTGGAGGTGCTGGTTCGCGACCGTCTGCTGACGCTGCGCGCCAGCCTGACGCTGCTCCGGAGCGCGGACGCCGGCAGGCTCGGCGCCGTCATCGCGTTCGACGACATGACGGTGCTGATGCGCGCCCAGAAGGCGGCGGCGTGGCAGGAGGCGGCGCGGGGCATCGCGCACGAGATCAAGAATCCCCTGACGCCGATTCAGCTCTCCGCGCAGAGAATGCGAAGGAAATTTGAAAGCGGCGCCTGCGATTTTCCCGACGTGTTCGAAGCCTGCACCGACACCATCGTCAGCCAGGTGCAGGGCCTGGAGGAAATGGTGAACGAGTTCAGCCGCTTCGCGCGGATGCCGGAGCCGAGGCTGAGGCTTTGCGAGTTCGAGCCTCTCATCGAGGAAGTTGCGAATCTGTATCGCGGCGGGAGGGAAAGCGCGCAACTTTCCGTTCAGCTTCCCGCCGAGAGCGCGACCATCCTGGCGGACCCGGAGCAGCTGCGGCGCGTGTTCATCAATTTGCTGGAAAACGCCTTCGAGGCGCAGGAGAGCGAGGGCAAGATAGACCTTCGGGCGTGGATCGATCAGGAGAGGAACGTGGCGGTCGTTGAAGTCGCCGACCAGGGCGCGGGCGTATCCGAAGGCGTGAAGGACCATATATTCTCGCCCTATTTTTCCACGAAAAACAGGGGGTCCGGCCTGGGTCTGGCCATTTCCCACCGCGTCGTGTCCGATCATCACGGAACCCTGGGCCTTCGGGACAACCACCCGAGGGGTTCCGTTTTCCGGGTGACGCTGCCGCTGTCGCCCGCCGCGGACGCCGCGCCCGAGAGGCGAAGGACGGCCGCCATTGGATAAGGGATGCGTCCTCATCGTCGATGACGAGCGTGAGATACTCGCGAGCCTGGAAGGCGTCCTGGGCGACGAGGGCTATCGCGTGGAGCGGGCCGAATCCGGCGAAATGGCGCTTCAGATGGTTCGCTCCGAAGCGCCGGACGTGGTTCTGGTGGACGTGTGGATGCCGGGAATCGACGGAATCAAGACCCTTCAGGCGGTGAAGGAGTCCAACGCGGACGTCGAGGTCGTCGTGATGTCGGGGCACGGCAGCATCGACGCCGCCGTGACCGCGACGAAGCTGGGCGCCTTCCACTTCATCGAAAAGCCCCTTTCCATCGACTCGGTCCTGAACGTGGTCGATTCCGCCGTTCAGACGAGAAGAGCGAAGGAATTCAGGGCGAATGATATCGTTGACGCGATGCTCGACGGCGCCGGCAGGAAGATTCAGGGGATCAGGAAAGCCGTCAGGAGAGCGGCGAAAGGCTCCGGCGCCCTGGTGATCTCGGGCGAAAAGGGAACCGGCAAGCGCGTCGTCGCCAAGGCGATTCACATGAGCGGCGCCGCGAAAAAAGAAGAGTTCAGACCCGTTCATTGCGGCTCTTTGCCGCCGGCTTCGGAGAAGGGGGAATGGGAAAAAGAACTGGAGCGCCTGCTTCCCGCCGCTTTTCGGGGGACGGCGTATCTGGATGGCCTGGAGCAGCTGCCCGCCAGGGAGCGGGAGAGACTCATCAGGCGCGTCCTGGCGCGCGCGAACGATTCGCTGCGCCTGATAGCGTCCTTTGACCACGTGGGCATCCCGAAAGACAGGAGCGCCGCGCAGAGACTGGCTGAAAAAACAGGCGCCGACCTGATATATCTGCCTCCCCTGCGCGAGCGCAGGGAGGACATTTCGCTGCTGGCCGAGAAATTTCTGGACGAGCGCGCCGAGGAGGCCGGAGACGAGAAGGAGTTTTCCGAAGAGGTCATGGCGATTCTCGAGGAATACGACTGGCCCGGCAACGTCGCCGAACTGAAGGGGACGGTGACCAGCGCGGCGCGCTCCTCGCCCGGGGTGGAGATTCGCATTGATCACCTGCCCTCCTCGATGCGCGAAGTTCCGCATCCCGAAGCGGAGGCGTCGGAGAGCGGAGCCGCCTCCCGCTTCCATATCGAGAGAACCCGGTGGGAGCGGCAGTATCTCTCCTTCCATCTGGAGCGGTGGGGCTGGGACGTCAAAAAGACGGCGCGCGCGGTGGGCGTGTCCGAGGCCGCCCTGAAGCGAAAAATAAAGGCATACGGGATAAAGCGCGCGCCGCCGTCGCCGCCGGAGAATCCGGATCGGGCGAAGCAGCGAACGATATCGAAAAGCGTCGTGCTGCATGGCCGGGGGCTTCACTCCGGGCGGAAAACCGGGTTGATTCTGGAGCCCATGCCGCCGGGGAGCGGGATACGGTTCGGCGGCCTGACGAGCTCCGAGACCATGGAGGCGCGCGTCGATTTCGTGGACGGGACGAATCACGCGACGAATCTGCGCAGCGGGGCGATGACGGCGCGGACGATAGAGCATCTCATGAGCGCGCTGCACGCCTACGGGATAAGCAACCTCCTCGTCAAAATCGGCGGGGAGGTGCCCGCCCTGGATGGTTCGGCGGTGGAATTCTGCCGTTTGCTCGAAGAGGCCGGGATAGCGGCGCAAGAAGAAGGGCGCGAGGAATTGCGCGTTGACGAACCCTGCCAGGTGGGCGAGCCGGGCGCCCCGGAAGGCCATATTCGCATCGAGCCCGCGGATTCTTTCTCGATCTCCTATCTCATCGACTACCCGGAGCCGATCGGAAAGCAATCCTATCTGTATGAGCATGAAAGCGCGCCGGGCTTTCGGGAGGAAATCGCGCCCGCCCGCACCTTCGGCTTCGCCTCGGAGCTGGGGGAGCTCGAGAAGATGGGGCTGGCCGAAGGCGGCCGCTGGGACAACGTGATTCTCGTGGACAAGGGGCGCATCCTGAACACCCCCCTGCGCTTTTCCGACGAGTTCGTCCGCCACAAGATTCTCGACGTGATGGGCGACCTGTATTTGACGGGCCGTCCGATTCGGGGAAAGGTGACCGCCGAGAGAAGCGGGCATCGGCACAACGTCGCCCTGGTCAGGAAATTGCTGGAGGCCCGGAGCTGATTTCGGCTTCGCCCCGCGCGCCGCCTCCGTCCCCCTCGCTGAGCGTCTTCCTTGAGCAATCATCCTCTGACATACCGCGGCGCGGGCGTGGACGTGGAGGCGGGCGAGCGCTTCGTTCGCTCCATCGCGCGCGCGGTGAAGTCCACGCACGAGAGCCAGGGCGGGCGCGTCCTGAAGGGGACGGCGGACTTCGCCGGTCTGTTCCGCCTGGGCGGCGGCTATGAGGACCCCGTTCTCGTTTCAGGGACGGACGGCGTCGGCACGAAACTGCTCCTGGCCCAGCAGCTGAACCGCCATGACTCCGTCGGGGTCGATCTGGTGGCCATGTGCGTCAACGACATTCTGACCGCGGGAGCGGAGCCTCTTTTCTTCCTGGACTACGTTGCGGCGGGCCGGATGGAGCAGGGGGCGTTGGCGGACGTCGTATCCGGCGTCGCCCGGGGATGCCGCGAGGCCGGCTGCGCCCTCATCGGCGGCGAGACGGCGGAGATGCCCGATCTGTATGGTCCCGGCGCGTATGATCTCGCCGGGTTCTCGGTGGGCGTGGTCGAGCGAAGAAGCCTGGAAGGCGCGGCGCGCGCGGAGGCTGGCGACGCGATTCTCGGCCTTCCCTCGTCCGGCGCCCACAGCAACGGATATTCCCTGCTGCGCAGGATATTGGACTCGAAGGCGAAGCGGGACGCCGCGTCCCGAAGACTCGGCGCCCCCGTCGAGGACGTCCTCCTGGAGCCTACGCGCATTTACGCCAGGGGCGCCGGCGCCGTTCGGGGAGACGGGGCGGTTTGCGGCGCCGCGCACGTCACGGGGGGAGGGCTTCCGGGAAACGTGAGCCGTCTGATTCCGGATGGCCTGCAAGCCAGGCTGCGTCCCGACCGCTGGCCCCTGCCGCGCGTATTTTCGCTGGCGCAGGAGCTCGGCCCGGTCGAGAGCGCGGAGATGTATCGCACGTTCAACATGGGGCTGGGCTTCGTCTTTCTCGTGAAGGCGGGGCGGACGGAATTCCTCCTCAAGCGTTTGAAAAACGCGGGCGAAGAGGCCATGGTTGTCGGCGAGGTCGTGAAAAGACCCAAGGGCGGCCGCTCCGTCGTCATCGAGGGCGCATAGCGTGTCTCCCCGGAAGCGGCTGCGAGCGTGCGTTCTGGCCTCGGGACGCGGGTCGAACCTCCAGGCGCTCATCGACGCGGGTCGGGACGCGGATTTTCCGGCGGAAGTCGCGCTGGTGCTGAGCGACCGGAAAGGGGCGGGCGCGCTCAAGCGCGCGGCGGAGGCGGGCATACCGCATCGATATCTCAGTCCCGGGGATGGCTTCTATTCAAAAATGGGCGATGAAATCGAGGAGCGCGGAATCGGGCTCATCTGCTGCGCCGGCTTCATGCGGATTCTGCCTCCCTGGTTCGTGGAGCGGTTCTCGGGCAGAATCATCAACATTCATCCCTCGCTTCTGCCCAGTTTTCCCGGCCTCCGCGCGCAGCGGCAGGCTTTGGAGGCGGGCGCGCGGGTGGCGGGCTGCACGGTGCATTTCGTGGACGAGGGAGTGGACACGGGGCCGATTATCCTCCAGGCCGCCGTGCCGGCGCATCCCCGGGACAGCGAAGAAACCCTTTCGGAGAGAATTCTCGCCTATGAGCACCGGATATACCCGCTGGCGGTGCGGCTCATCGCCGAGGGGCGCGTTCGCTGCGCGGGCGGGGGCGTGGAATACGCGGAGGGCGCGCTCCCGGAGGAGGGCGGCTTCATCTCGCCCGCTTCGGAATCGACCTTCTCGAAGGGTGGATGAGGTGGCGCGCAAACCGGTTTTGTGGGCGCTTTTGTTCGGGCTTCTCGCCCCGGCGCTTCCCTGCGCGCTCGCCCCCTCCGCGCGGGCGGAGGAGGAATCGCGCCCGAACGCGGAGAAGGTAATCGCGTCCCTTCAGAAAAAATACGAGGCCATCGAGTCTCTGCGCGCTTCCTTCGAGCAGAAAAACGAACTGAAAACCCTCGGCCGGACCACGCTGTCGAGCGGGCGCCTCCTGCTGCGCAAGCCGGGCAGGCTGCGCGTGGAGTATCGCAAGCCCGAAAAGCAGATTCTCGTCTCGGACGGCGAGACGCTCTGGCTCTACACGGCGCGCTTCGGGCAGGTGATGGTCTCAAAGCCCGGACGCGCCGGCCTGGGCGGCGCGCCTCTGCTGTTTCTGGCGGGCAAGGGGGATTTAAGGAAGAATTTCGACGTCTTCGTCGAGGAAATCGGAATCGCCGAGCGAAGCGGGGGCGTCTGGAAAGCCGGCCACCCCCATCGCATCCGCCTGGAGCCGAAAGCCGCGGGCGCCTCATTCCGGCGGATGTGGATAGAGGTGGAGCCCGAGAATTTCAAAATCCTCGCGTTGTCGTATATTGACGGCGTCGGCAACAGGAGCAGCCTGCGGTTTTCAAACGTGAGGGAAGACGTCAAAATCGAGGATGGGGAGTTTCACTTCGCCGCGCCGCCGGGCGCCGAGATCGTTCAAATGCCGGCCCGGGGCGGCCTCCGATAAACAGGGACGCATGCAGGAATGCTGACGCAGGCGATTGACTGGGCGATGGGCTTCGGACAGACGATTTTCTGGGCAGTGCTCGTCCTGGGACTGCTCATTTTTATCCACGAGCTGGGGCACCACCTCGTCGCCAAATGGCTCAAAATCGGCGTCTCGACCTTCTCGCTGGGCTTCGGGCGCCGCATCTGGGGCTTTCAAAGGGGAGAGACGGAATATCGCGTATCGCTCATCCCCCTGGGCGGCTACGTAAAGCTCGTGGGCGAGGACCCGGAGGCGCTTCCCGAAGGCGCCGACGCGACCGGGAAGCCGGATGAGCGGGAAAAATCCTTTTACCTGCGTCCGGTGAGCCATCGGCTGGCGGTCATTTCGGCGGGGCCCCTGTTCAACGTCGCCCTGGCGATACTCCTGAGCTGGGGGCTGCACCTGGCCGGCATTCCCGTGCCGGGCACCTGGGTGGGGGCCGTTCTGCCCGATACGCCGGCGCAAAGGGCCGGCCTGAAAACGGGCGACCGCATCGTGGCCATCGATGGAAGGCCGGTGCGGAAATGGACCGAGCTCGTCGCGATTGTGCAAAAAAGCGCAGGCAGGCAGCTGGCGCTGACGGTGGAGCGCGATCGCCGCTCCTTTGAGACGGCCATCACGCCCACGTCCAAGAGCGCGGCCGGCAAGGAGCTGGGGCGCGGCCGAATCGGCATCAGCATCGGGCCGGGCGCCTACACGGAGCGGTTCGGGCTTCTCGAATCCCTGGGGAAGGGCGTCGAGCAGAACTACCGCATCGTGAGCCTTACGGTCATGACGCTGTATTCGATGCTCACGAAGACGATTCCGGCGGACATCGGCGGGCCGATTCGCATCTCCGTGGTGGCCGCCGAGCAGGCCCAGCGCGGACTCCGCTATCTCGTCATGTTCACGATTCTGCTCAGCGTGAACCTGGCCATTCTGAACCTGCTGCCCATTCCGGTTCTCGACGGCGGCCACATTCTCTTTCTGCTCATCGAGGCTTTGCGGGGAAAGCCCGTCAGCCTGCGGATTCGGGAGAAGGCGATGCAGGTGGGCACCGTCCTGCTCATCGGCTTGATGATCTTTGCCACCTACAAGGACAGCGTGTATTATCTCTTCAGGGGCGAGGCGCCCTCCGCCGAGAGGCGGACGCCGGGGCGCGAGAGCGGGAAAGCGAAGGACGCCCCCCTCGAAAAGGGAAAAGACGGGCGAGGTCCCTGACGATGTTCGAGCCGTTCACCGACGACGTATTCTACGCGAAGCCCGTCCCGGGCGTCGGCCTGCCGCGCGGGGAGCCGGGCGACTCCGCTCTCCCGATGGCTGGCTCAGGAGAGGCCGGCGAGGCGCCTCCCTGCGCGGATCCTTCCCTGTTTCCGCTGAAGCGGCGCAAGAGCTCCCAGGTCAGGGTGCGCGGCGTCGCGGTCGGCGGCGGCGCGCCCATCGCCGTGCAGTCGATGTGCAACACCTACACGCACGACGTGGAGGAGACCGTCGCCCAAATCGAGCGCCTGGAGGCCGCCGGGTGCGAAATCGTCCGTCTGGCCGTTCCCGACGAGAGGGCGGCCAAGGCGCTCTACGAAATCAGGACGCGCACGGAAATGCCCCTGGTGGCGGACGTTCACTTCGACTACCGCTACGCCCTGACGGCGGCGGACGCGGGCGTCGACTGCCTGCGCATCAACCCCGGCAACATCAACGGGGAGGAGCGGGTGAGCGAGGTGGTCGCCTCGGCGAAGGACCACGGCCTGCCCATCCGCGTGGGCGTGAACGCCGGCTCCCTGGAGAAGCACCTGCTGGATCGCTTCGGCGGCGCCACGCCCGAGGCGATGGTGGAAAGCGGGCTGCGCCACGTCGCCATGCTGGAGAAGCGCGGATTCCACGACACGAAAATCTCCCTCAAGGCCTCGGACGTGGCCAGGACGGTGCGCGCCTACCGGCTGATGGCGAAGCGCGTCGAATATCCTCTCCACCTGGGCGTCACGGAGAGCGGGAGCCTTCAGACGGGCAGCGTCAAAAGCGCCGTCGGGCTGGGCGTTCTGCTCTCCGAGGGCATCGGCGACACCCTGCGCGTCTCCCTGGCGGCGGACCCGGTGGAGGAGGTGCGCGTCGCCTATGAAATCCTGAAAAGCCTCAAGCTGCGCCAGAAGGGCGTGAACGTCGTCGCGTGCCCCTCCTGCGGCCGCGTCCAGATCGACGTGGACAAGCTCACCATGGAAGTGGAGCGGGAGCTCGCCCACGTCGACGCCCCCATCACGGTGGCCGTCATGGGCTGCGAGGTGAACGGCCCCGGCGAGGCGCGCGAGGCGGACATCGGCGTGGCCGGCGGCCACAGGCGCGCCCTGATTTTCCTGAAGGGCGAGAAGGCGGGTCTGGTGGCGTATGAGGACATCAAGAAGAACCTCGTGGAGCGCGTGGAGGCGCTCGCGGCGCAATACGACAAGAAGCGTTGCGAGACGGCTCTTTCCTGATTCCGCCTCATGCGATTCTCCCGAGGGTTTTTCCCCACGCTGAAAGAGGCGCCCGCCGAGGCGGAAGTCGTCAGCCACAGGCTCATGGTGCGCTCGGGCATGATTCGCCGCCTGGCGGCGGGCGTGTATTCGCTTCTGCCCCTCGGCGTGCGCGCCCAGCGCAAGGTGGAGCGGATTCTGCGCGAGGAGATGAACCGCGCGGGAGCGCAGGAGGTGTTCCTGCCCGCGCTGAACCCCGCCGGGCTCTGGCGAAAAACGGGACGCTGGGAGATTTACGGCAAGGAGCTGATCCGCCTGAAGGATCGCCACGAGCGCGATTTCTGCCTGGGACCCACGCATGAGGAGGTGATCACCGACCTAGTGGCGCGCGAGGTGCGGAGCTACCGAGACCTGCCGCTCAACCTCTACCAGATTCAGACGAAATTCCGCGACGAGATCAGGCCCCGCTTCGGCGTGATGCGCGGGCGGGAATTCACGATGAAGGACGGCTACAGCTTCGACCGCGACGAGGCGGGCGCGGAGCGCAGCTATGAGGGAATGGTGAGGGCCTATGAGCGCGCGTTCCGGCGGTGCGGGTTGAGGTTCAGCGCGGTGGAGGCGGATTCGGGGGCCATCGGCGGGAGCTTTTCGCACGAGTTCATGGTCATGGCCGACACGGGCGAGGAGGCTGTCGCCGCGTGCGATTCCTGCGGCTACGCGGCGAACGTGGAAAAGGCGCCGGTTCGTCTGCGCCTTCCCGAAGGCGAGGACGGCGAACTCGAGAAAATCCGCACGCCCGGCGCCCATACGGTGGAGGAAGTGGCGGAATTCTTCTCTTTGCCCCCGCATCGAATCGTCAAGACGCTTTTGTACGTCGCGGACGGCGAGCCGGTGGCCGCGATGATTCCGGGCCACAGGGATTTGAACGAAGTCAAACTCAAGAACGCGCTCGACGCGGCGGCGCTCGAGCTCGCCGATCCCGGAACGGTGGAAAGGCTCACCCGCTCGCAGGTGGGCTTCGCCGGCCCCGTCGGCCTGCCGGGCGTTCGCCTCGTCGCCGACCAGTCTCTCGAGGGCGCGGGCGGCCTCGTCGTCGGCGCGAACGAGACGGATCATCACTACGGGGGGGCGCGCGAGGGGCGGGATTTCGAGGCGGGCGCGTTCGCGGATCTCGCCCTCGCCCTCGATGGAGACGCCTGCCCCCGGTGCGAGGCGGCGCTCGGCGTCAGGCGCGGCATCGAGGTGGGGCACGTCTTCAAGCTGGGCCGCAAGTATTCCGAAGCGCTGGGCGCCGACTATCAGGACGAGAACGGAGAGACGCGCGGCATCGTCATGGGCTGCTACGGCATCGGCGTGGGCCGCACGGTGGCGGCGGCCATCGAGCAGAACCACGACGAGCACGGCATCATCTGGCCGACGCCCATCGCCCCATACCACGTGGACGTCATCGCGGTGAAGGCGGACGACGAGGAGACCATGCGGGTTTGCGGCGGCCTGTATGACGCGCTCGCCGCCTCGGGGGTGGACGTCGTCCTCGACGACAGGGACGAGCGGCCGGGCGTGAAGTTCAAGGACGCCGATCTCATCGGCTTTCCCTACAGGGCGGTCGTCGGCCCCAGGGGACTCAGGGAGGGGAAAATCGAACTGAAGTCCCGAAGAACGGGAGAGACGCGGCTTCTGGAGGCCGAGACGGCGGCGTCCTTTCTGAAAGACCTGATTTTCGAGGAGGTGAGCGCCGCGGGATGATTCAGAGGGCTCCCGGACGTTTTATCGAGATCGCCCGCGCCCGCCGGGACGCGCCGCGGAATCCGGAAGCCGCGGGGAGGGGAGAGCCGCGAAACGGAAAACTTGACGCTTTCGGGCCCGCGCGTCTATATTCCCCTTTTGCGGCGAGGCGGCGTTCGCCGGAGGGGAGTGTCCGCTCATGGCCTACGAGGGGGTTCGGGAATGCGCCGTTTGCGCATGGAGAGAGACTTGCCGCCTGAAGTATCGCAACGAGCCGAACGGGGCGCTTTTCTGCCCGGAATTCTCACCCGACCTCAGGCTGCGTCGGGCGGACACGAAGAAGACGCCGCCTTCGCCCGAAGGCCGCGGCGGGGAGCGAGCGACAAATGAGGCGTGAAATCGAGATTCTGATCCTGCTCTTTCTGGGATATTTGTGCCTGATGGTGGGGCTTCGCGTGGAAGACGTCGGCATGAAGGTGTTTTCCTACATCCTTTCGGTCATGTTTTTTTTCGCCATCTTCCGACCCAAGCAGTCTCCCTGAGGGGGCGCATTCTGGCGGCGTAGCTCAACCGGTTAGAGCATACGGCTCATATCCGTAGTGTTGGGGGTTCAAGTCCCTCCGCCGCTACCAAACTTTCTCGCCGTCTGGGGCAGGAGACCCTCCCGTGACCTCGGACATCGCGCGGGCGGCTTCTTCGAGAATCACAAGGGCATTCGAGTCCGGGGTGCGGAAGGGCCTCGAAAAATGCGGCTACGAGGCGGGCCCCGCCCCCCTGCTCATCGGCTTCTCGGGCGGGGCGGACTCCACGGCCCTTCTGCTCTCTCTCAAATCGCTTTTGGCGGAATCCCGTCCCCTGCGCGCCGTCCACGTCGAACACGGGCTTCGGGGCGCGGCGTCCCGCAAGGATGCCGAGCGCGCCGGGGAGCTGTGCCGGCGGATCCGCGTTCCGTTTCGCTGCGAGCGCGTTCGCGTGCCGCGGGCGCCGCGGCGGGGGCTGGAGGCGGCCGCCCGGGAAGCGAGGCGCGCGGCCTTTCTGGCCGTCGCCCGGGAGACGGGGGCGGATGTCCTCGCCCTGGCGCACAACAGGGACGATCAGGCCGAGACCGTCCTCATGCGCCTGTTTGAAGGGGCGGGCGCGAGAGGGGTTTCGGGCATCAGATGGCGGACCCCGCTCTCGTCAAAAGAAGACGACGCGCCCTGCGTCATCCGGCCCCTGCTGGACGCGCCGCGCGCGGAAATCCTCGAATACCTGGAGGCGCGGGGCGTCTCCTGGGTCGAGGACGAGACCAACGAGGACGAAAGCCGCCTGCGAAACAGGCTGCGCGGGAAAATCCTGCCGGCGATTCGGGAGCATCTGGGCGAGGCGGCCGTCGGCGGAATCGCCCGGAGCGCGGAAATCTCTGCGCCGCTCGCTTCCTTCGTCGATGAAATGACGGCGGACGCGGCGGGGCGCTTCATCCGCGAGAACGACGGGGAGCTCGCGGTTTTTCCGCTGGGGGAGGTGGGGAGACTGCCCCGGGCGCTCCGGGCCGGCGTCTGGCGCGCGGCGATCGAGGGGCTGGAAGGCGGCTCGCGCGGCCGCAGGCGCGCCCTCCGGAAATGGATCGAGGCGCTGGACGCCCTGGCGACGGGAGAGAACCCCTCGGGCGCCTTGAGTCTGCCGGACGGCCTGGGGGCGAGAAGGGAATATGATCGCCTCATCTTCGGGCCTCTCCCTTCCGATTCGGAATTGCCCGAGGAGCGGGCGCTGCGGATTCCGGGAAAAACGCTTCATCGCTCCCTGGGCGTCGAGATAGAAGCGTTTCCGGGCTTCGCGCATTCTTGCGAAGGCTTGTGGGAAGCGCGCCTCGACGCGGAAAAACTGGGCGCGAACGCCTGCGTCCGCACCCGGCGCGGCGGGGATCGCTTCCATCCCCCGGGCCGACGAAAAGAGAGGAAGCTCAAGGATTATCTCATCGAGCGGAAAACGCCGAAGCGCCTGAGAAACCGAATTCCCCTGCTCGCCGTGGAGAACCGGGTGGCGTGGATCATCGGCCATGGCGTTTCGGCGGAGTTCGGCTCGGAGGGCGGCGCGGGGGGGAGGGGAGTCGTCCTCAAGGCGCGGAGCGAGGGCGGCGGGAAGCCTCCTGATTCGGCGATCGCGCAGCCGGGTTTTTCCCGCATGGACGGATGGAGAAAATCCTGCTAGTCTGTTCTTGAACGCGAGGGAGACGCCCACCCGAAAGAGAAGGAACGGGACTTGAACCAATTCTACAAGAACCTGGCGCTTTGGCTGATCATCGGCCTGATCATGGTGGGGCTGTTCCAGGCCTTCAACGGCCCGCGCTCGATGGACAGGACGGTCGTCTACAGCGACTTCCTCAAGGCGGTGGCCGCCGGGCAGGTGAGCGAGGTGGTCGTCCAGGGCGACAACATCCGGGGGCGCTATCTGAGCGGCGCCCCGTTTCAAACCTACGCCCCCAAGGACCCGAAGCTTATCGACACCCTCCGCGCCAAGGGCGTCCGCATCACGGCGAAGCCCGTGGAGCAGAACGCCTGGTATATGAGCCTGCTGATGAGCTGGCTGCCGATGCTGCTGATGCTGGGGGTGTGGATTTTCTTCATGCGCCAGATGCAGCTGGGCGGCTCCAAGGCGCTCTCGTTCGGAAAGAGCAAGGCGCGGATGATGCCCGATTCCGCGAAGAAGAAAATTACGTTCGCGGACGTGGCCGGCATCGAGGAGGCGAAGGAGGAGCTCGAGGAGCTCGTGGACTTCCTCCGCGATCCGCAGAAATTCACGCGCCTGGGCGCGCGCATTCCGAAGGGCGTTCTCATGGTCGGCCCGCCGGGAACGGGCAAGACCCTGCTGGCGCGCTCCATCGCGGGCGAGGCGGACGTGCCGTTCTTCTCCATCAGCGGATCGAGCTTCGTGGAGATGTTCGTCGGCGTCGGAGCGTCGAGGGTTCGCGACCTGTTCGAGCAGGGCAAGTCGAACGCGCCGTGCATCATTTTCATCGACGAGATTGACGCCGTAGGACGGCACCGCGGCGCCGGTCTCGGCGGCGGCCACGACGAGCGCGAGCAGACGCTCAACCAGCTCCTCGTCGAGATGGACGGCTTCGAGTCGAACGACGGGGTGATTCTGGTGGCGGCGACGAACCGGCCGGACGTCCTGGACCCCGCCCTCCTCAGACCGGGCCGCTTCGATCGCCAGATTATCGTCTCCCTGCCGGACATCAAGGGGCGGCTGGCGATTCTGAAGGTGCACGCCCAGAAGGTGCCGCTCGCCGAAGCCGCCGATTTGAACCTCATCGCCCGGGGCACGCCGAGGTTCGCGGGCGCCGACCTGGCGAACCTGCTGAACGAGTCCGCGCTCCTGGCGGCGCGGCGCGGAAAGCGCGCCGTTGAAAACGACGACCTCATGGAGGCGAAGGACAAGGTTCTCATGGGCAAGGAGCGGCGCAGCATGGCGCTCAGCGAAAAGGAGAAGAAGAACACGGCCTACCACGAGGCGGGGCACGCCCTCGTCTCGCAGCTCATACCGGGGACGGACCCGGTCGAGAAGGTGACCATCATTCCGCGGGGCTTTTCGCTGGGAAGCACGTGGTCTTCGCCCGAGGAGGACCGCTACAGCAACGACAAGACGTTTCTGACGAACCAGCTCGCCTGCCTGATGGGAGGACGCGCGGCGGAGATGCTGGTTTTCGAGGAGCTGACCACGGGGGCGAAGGCCGACATCCAGTCGGCGACCGACCTGGCGAGAAGCATGGTCTGCGAATGGGGGATGAGCGAGAAGCTCGGGCCCCTGGCCTACGGCAAGAAGCACGAGCAGATTTTTCTGGGCCGCGAAATCTCCCAGCACAGGGACTACAGCGACCACGTGGCCCTGGAGATCGACAGCGAGGTGAAGGGGATGGTCTCCTCGGGCTACGACCGCGCCTACGGGCTGCTCGAGGAGAACCGGGACAAGCTCGATTTGCTCGCCGACGCCCTGCTCGAATACGAAACCATCGACCTCAAGGACATCGAGTCCCTGATGGCGACCGGAAAAATCTCCAGAAGCCCGAAGAGCAAGGACGGGGTCGGCGAGGGGGACGCCCCCGTCTCTCCGCAGCCCGGGAAAGAGCCCCAGGAGGGCTCGCAGGCGTCGCCGCCGGATCTCGCGCCCGGACAGGCCTGAGCTTCTCCCCGAACTCCGGATTGATGACGCCCCGGCGCCGCTCCCGCGCGCCCGCGCCGGACGGCCGCGCCGCGCCTTCTCGGGGCGCTTTCTCCATCGCCGGGAGAGTGAGGTGCCCAAACTCTGCGTGAACGTGGATCACGTCGCCACCATCCGGGAGGCGCGCAAGACGAACGAGCCCGATCCGGTGGCGGCCGCGCTCATCGCCGAGCGCGCGGGGGCGGCCGGCATTACGGTTCACCTGCGCGAGGACAGAAGGCATATTCAGGACAGGGACCTGCGCCTGCTGCGCCAGGTGGTTCGGGGCAAGCTCAACCTGGAGATGGCGTCCGTGTCCGAGATGCGGGACATCGCGCTGGAGGTGCGGCCGGAGCAGGCTACCCTCGTCCCCGAGCGGCGCGAGGAGATAACGACCGAGGGCGGGCTGGACGCGGCGGCCGGCGCCGGACATATCGCCGGGCTTCTGGAGCCGCTTCGCGCGGCGGGGATTCTGCTGAGCCTTTTCGTCGATCCCGCTCCCGCCCAGATGGAAGCCGCCGGGGCGCTGGACGTCGATTTCGTGGAGCTGAACACGGCGGCCTATTCCGAAGCCGCGGACGGCGCCTCCCGCGAGAAGGAGCTGGAGGCTCTCCGCCGCGCCGCCGAGCAGGCCCACGCCCTCGGCCTGGGCGTTCACGCGGGCCACGGGCTGACCTACCTCAACGCGCGCCCGGTGGCCGCGCTTCCCCGCCTGCAGGAGCTGAACATCGGCCACAGCATCGTCTCGCACGCCGTTTTCGTCGGCATGGAAAGAGCCGCGCGCGAGATGGCGGAGCTCATCGAGCGGGCCGACGGCGCCTGAACGTGCCGATTCCCGTCGTCACCCCGCAGGAAATGTCGAACATCGACAAGCGCGCCATCCGGGAATACGGCATTCCCTCCGCCTGCCTGATGGAGACGGCCGGGGCGGTCTCCGCCCGGAAGATCTGGGAAAAATACGGGCGCGGCGGGCTTCGCGTCCTGGTCGTTTGCGGGAAGGGCGGCAACGGAGGAGACGGCTTCGCCGCCGCCAGACACCTGCGAAACGCCGGGGCGGACGTCCGCGCCGCGGCGCTGTTTCCCCTGGACGAGGCCGCGGGCGATTCCGCCGTTTTCCTGAAGGCGCTGAGGAAGATGGACGTTCCCGTCCTCGAGGTGGGCGAGGGGAGCGCCGCGTCCCTGGAGGAGAGGGCGAAAGACGCGGACGTAATCGTGGACGCCATTCTGGGAACGGGGTTTCGTCCCCCGGCGCGGGGGCTTCCGGCGGAGGCGATCCGCGTTCTCGCGGCGTGCGGCGCTCCCGTCGCGGCCATCGACGTGCCCTCGGGGCTCGACGCCGGAACCGGCGAGGCCGGGCTTCCGCACGTCGCCGCCGACCTCACCCTCGCCCTGGGCGCCTTGAAGCGCGGACACCTCCTCATGCCGGCCGCCGCGCGCGTGGGCGAGCTCGTGAAGCTCGACATAGGGATTCCCCAAAAATGCGTGGACGAGGAGGAGGCGGCGCTCCGCGTCACGGAGCCTTCCGACGCGGCGCGGAACCTGCCCCGGCGCGCCCCCGACGCCCACAAGGGAGACGCCGGCCACCTCTTCGTGCTGGGCGGCGCGCCCGGCATGTCGGGCGCCGCCCTGCTGACGGCCATGGCGGCGCTGCGCGCGGGCGCGGGCCGGGTGACGCTCTGCGCGCCGGAAAGCATTCGCCCGCTCGTGGAGGGTAGGCATCCGGAAGTCATGACCCTCTCGCTGCCGGCCACGGAGGCCGGCTCCGCGGCTCCCGCGGCGTTCGACCTCATCCTCGAGCGCTCGGAGGACATGAGCGCCCTGGTCGCGGGGCCCGGCCTCACGACGAATCCCCGGACGGTGGAGCTCGTCCACCGACTCGTCCAGCACGTCGACGCCCCCCTCGCGCTGGACGCCGACGGCCTGAACGCGCTCTCCCGGGATTTGACCATTCTGGACGGCAGGTCCGCGCGGCTGGCGCTGACGCCGCATCCCGGCGAAATGGCGCGGCTGCTGGGCGTCTCGACCCGCGAGGTGCAGGAGGATCGCGTCGCCCAGGCGAGCCGCTTCGCCGCGCGCCATCAGGTGGACGTCGCGCTGAAGGGCTGGGGAACGATTGTCGCCACGGCGGAGGGAGAAGCCTGGTACAATCCCACCGGAAACTCCGCCATGGCCACCGCCGGCAGCGGGGACGCGCTGGCGGGCGTCGTCGGCGCCCTGCTCGCCCAGGGGCTTTCGGGCAAATGGGCGCTGGCGTGCGGCGTCTATCTGCACGGCCTGGCCGGGGATCTGGCCTCCGGGGAGATGGGCGGAATCGGCGTCACGGCGACCGATATTCTGCAGGCGCTTCCGAGGGCGAGGCGAAGCCTCCTCGCGGACGCGGGAGGCTCCGACGCTGCTCGAATTTCCCTTTGAGGCGCGAAGCGGCTCCGTGGAGCGGACGGCCGCGCTGGGCGCGCGGCTGGCGAGGGCGTCGCGGCCCGGCGAGGTCGTTTTGCTCGACGGCGACCTGGGCTCCGGGAAAACCGTATTCGCAAGGGGCTTTGTCGGCGCGCTGCCGGGGGGCGAGGGCCGGGTCGTCAGGAGCCCCACCTTCGTCTATGTCCACCATTACCCGACCGCTCCGCCCGTTCACCACATCGATCTGTATCGCCTCCCCAGGGGCGCGGACCTCGAGGGAATGGGGCTGTGGGAGCATATCGGGGAGGGCGACTTCGTCCTGATCGAATGGCCCAACCACGTGGAGCGGCGGCGCTTCCCCGCGCTTACCCGCGTCGAGTTCGAGACCCTGGCGGGAGGCGAGCGGCGGCTCCGCGTCTCCCGTCCGTGAAGCGAATTCGGCGCGCGCCATTGCGGCGTCCCCGGTCGGGCGGGGGAGCGGGCGGCCGCGATGACGATAAAAGGCGGAAAACCCCTCAGCCTGCGCCGGGCGCGCTGTCCCCATCCCATGAATTTTCTTTACAGGAAAAGAAAAGGGTGGCAATCTGGCGGAGGCATTGTCCTTGCGTACGATGCCGGGGAAGGAGGCTTGGCGAGCCGGAGCGGGGACGTTGCGGGGTTCCCCCGGGCGGGCCTCCGAATTCCCGGAACCGCGCGGACGAAACGCCGAAGGCCGCCGCCGTCTTGAGGGGTTCCCGATGGCTTTCCGCAAGGCGCTGAGAATAACGCTGCTCGGCGCTCTGCTCGCCACCTGCGGCGTCGTCGCCTATTTTCTCACGCAGTCTTCGGGCTACCGGTTCAGCGCGGGAGACGTTTCGTTCAGGGGTTCGGACGCGGATCTGGATATAGACGGAATGCACGTCGTTCAGAACGCGGAGGGCGTGAAGCAGTGGGAGCTGTGGGCGGACTCCGCCCGGGTGTATCGCGGGAAGGACGTAACCGTTCTGAAGAATCTTCGCCTTCGCTTCTACCCGAACGACGGCGAGGCGGCGGACGTAAGCGCCCGGCAGGGGACGATGGAGAACAAGAGCCGGAACATGAGAATCAGCGGCGACGTCGTCATTCTCGCCTCCGACGGCGTTTCCCTGAAGACGGACGCCCTGCGCTTCCGCCCCGGGGAGAAGCGCATCGCCTCGGATTCGCGGGTGCTGATAGAGGGCGCCCGCTTTCGTCTGAGCGGCACGGGCCTGCGGGGCCGAACGGATCTCGGGCGCTACGAACTGCGGGAGAAGGTGAGCGCGACGATCTACGGCGCCGGCGAGGCGGCATCCCCGTCGGCGGAGAGAAACTGAACCTCCCGGCGCGCGGGGCGCCGCGCGGCCGGGCCGAGGGGAGCGGCCTGACCTTGAGAATGAGAAGCCGCCGCCTGAAGCGCTTTGGCGGCCTCATCCGCGCGGGGCTGTGCGCGTGCCTTCTGCTGTGGGGCGCAGCCGCCGCGGACGGGCAGGAGCGCGGCGGGAAGCGCCGGGCGAACGACGGGAAGCCGCTCCGCGTCACCTCCGACAAAATGGAGGTGATGAGCAGGGAGAATCTCATCGTGTTTCTGGGAGACGTGAAGGCGAACCGGGGGGATTTGCGCATCCAGGCGAATCGCCTCGAGGTCTATACGCGGGAAGGGAAGCGGACGGGAGCGAAGCCCGAGGCCGCCGCCGGGGGCGCGGGCGAGATCGACAGAATCGTGGCCATCGGAAACGTGCTGATGGATCAGGGCAGGAGAAGGTTCGCCGCGGCCGAGAGGCTCGAATACAGGGAATCCACAGGCGTCGCCGTCCTGACGGGCAGCCCCCGCGCGTGGGAGGGGAAGAGCCAGGTGACGGGCGCCAGAATCGAGATGAACCTGAGAGAAGAGAAAACGATCGTGCGCGGCTCGCCCCGCCAGAGAGTCGATGTTACCCTTTTTCCCTCCGGCGAGACGCCCCCTCGCAAAAAATCCAACTAGAGCCATGGCCGCGCCGACGAACGGCGGACTCGCGGAGCGGACGGGGGCCGCTTCCGTCCTCGCCACGGGCCTGACGAAAAGCTACGCGGGCCGGGAGGTCGTCTCCGGCGTGGAGATCGAGGCGCGCCCGGGTGAAATCGTGGGACTGCTCGGGCCGAACGGGGCGGGCAAGACGACGATATTCTACATGATCGTCGGCCTGGTCGCCCCGGACGCGGGCCGGATTTTCCTGAACGGCGAAGAAATCACCGACCAGCCTATGTATGCGCGCGCCAGGCGGGGAATCAGCTATCTGCCGCAGGAGGCGTCCGTGTTCCGCAGGCTTTCCGTGAGGGACAACGTCATGGCGGCGCTCGAGCTGGCCGGCGGCGGCGCGGACCGCCGAAAGGAGCGGCTGGAGGAGATTCTGGAGGATCTGGACATCGGGCGCATCCGGTCCCTGAAGGGATACGCCCTCTCCGGCGGCGAGCGCAGGCGCGTGGAGATCGCCCGCGCGCTCGCCGCGCGCCCCGCCTTCATGCTCCTCGACGAGCCCTTCGCCGGCATCGACCCCATCGTGATGCACGACATACAGAACATCGTCGTGGGGCTGAAGGAGCGGGGCATCGGCATCATCCTCACGGATCACAACGTGCGCGAGACGCTCCGGATATCCGACCGCGCCTACGTCATCAGCGAGGGCGAGATACTGGAGTCCGGCGCGCCGGAGAAGATCGCCGTGAGCGAGAAGGCCCGAAGCGTCTATCTGGGCGAAAAATTCAGGCTCTGAGCGGAAGACGGGGGAAGCGGGCATGGCTTTGGGGCACAATCTGGAGGCGAGGGCGGAGCAGCGCCCGGTCATGACGGCCGCGCTCCAGCAGGCGATCGCCCTTCTGCCCCTGAGCCGCGCGGAAATGCAGCAGGCGGTTCAGCGGGAGATGCTGGAGAATCCCCTGCTGGAGGAAATCCAGGACGAGGCGAGAGAAGCGGCCGACGGCGAGACGCCGCCGGAGCTGCGGGAGGACGCGCCCGAAGGCGGGAGCGATGAAAGGGACGAGATGGAAATCGCCTGGGAGAGCGTCGCGCAGGACGCCTGGGAGGATTTCCCGCCCCCTGCCTCCGATGACGATTTTCCCTCTCCCGAGCAGACGCTGGCGCGGCGCGACACCCTGCACGAGCATCTCTCGCGGCAGCTGAGCCTCTCGCGGGCGCCCGGGCCGATAGCGCGGGTCGCCGGACAGATTATCTGGAACCTGAACGATCGGGGCTATCTCGAGGCCGACCCGGAGGAGCTGGCGGCAGGCGTCGGGCTCGGGCGCGCCGAAGCGGAGAGGGCGCTGAGGCTGGTGCAGGGCTTCGACCCGCCCGGCATTGGCGCGAAAACACTTCAGGAATGCCTACTTATCCAGTTGAATAATTTGATGTTGTATATGGATGAAAACGACGGGATCGTGGAGCTGGCGCGAAGCCTGGCGCTTCACGACATCGAGAAGCTGGATGAGCGTCAGTATGCGAGGCTCGCCCGGGCGAACGGCGTCGGGGTGGAGGACGTCGTCGAGGCCATGCGCGTCATCCGCAGTCTCGATCCCCATCCCGGGCTGCGCTTTTCCGACCAGAGGACGGAGGTCGTGACCCCGGACGTGAGCGTCGAGAAGCGGGGGGGCGACTACGAGGTGACGCTCAACGACGACGGCCTGCCCCCCCTGCGCGTCAGTTCCCGCTACGCGCTCATGGCCGCCGACAAGACAGGCACGCCCCCCGAGACGCGGAAGTATCTGGATGAGAGGCTTCGGGCCGCCGCCTGGTTCGTCAAAAGCGTAGAGCAGAGGAGGCAGACGATTCTCAAGGTTTCCCGGAGCATCGTCCGCTTCCAGAAGGATTTTCTCGATCACGGCGTGAGCCGCCTGAAGCCCCTCGTCCTGCGGGACGTGGCGCGGGACATCGGGATGCACGAATCGACCGTGAGCCGCGTGACGACGGACAAGTATATGGATACGCCGCAGGGCGTCCTGGGCTTCAAGTATTTCTTCCACAGCGGCCTGGACACGGGGGCGGGGGAGAGCGCCTCCTCGATGGCGGTCAAGCAGCTCATCCGGAAGGCGGTGGAGCGGGAAAATCCCCGAAAGCCGCTCACCGACGAGCGGATCGCGGAGAGTCTTCGGGAAGAGGACATAGTGATAGCGAGGCGCACGGTGGCGAAGTATCGCAAGGAGCTGCGCATCCTCCCTGCGAGCGGAAGACGCGCGAGACGCTAAGCGGCGAAGGCGCGGGCCGCGCGCGATTCGCGCTCGCGCCGCCGTGGCTCCCTGCGGCGAATCGAGAGATTCCGCGGATCCGCCTGAAAAACAAGGGAAATGTCTGGTATCATCCCCCCATGCCGGCCATTCCGCCTCCGGGGAGGGCGGCTTCGGGGCTTTCCGCGGGGCTTCGTATCGCGCCGGCGGGAGACGCTCCATCTTCCGGAGCGTTCCGGCCTTGATTGTCGAGGAGCGAGATGAGCCGGCTCTCGGTGTCCCAGCTATACGAAGACCTGCGCGAGGAGCTGGCGCTGTCCGTCCTCTCGGGCGAGTCCGGCATGGAGCGCCGGATCGGGCATACGCGCTTTCAAAAAAACGGGCTGCCGCTCGCCGGGTTCCTGAAGGCCGTGCATCCGGACAGGGTTCAGGTGTGGGGAAGCACCGAGATCGGCTTTCTGGAGCACCTGGAGGAGGGGGAGCGCGTCGAGGCGGCGCGCCGCTATTTCCGCCTGCCCCTGTGCGCCGTTCTGGTCACGGGAGGGAGGCGCGTTTTCCCGGACATCGCGGAGGCGTCCGCCGCCTCCGGCGTCCCGATTCTCGTCTCGGGGCTGCCGGGCGAGGACCTGCTGCCCAAATTGTCCGAATATCTCCAGGAGCATCTCTCCCTCCACGCGCGGCTGCACGGCGTTCTGGTTGACCTGTACGGCGTCGGCGTCCTCATCCAGGGGAAAAGCGGCATCGGGAAGAGCGAGTGCGCCCTCCATCTCGTCACCCGGGGGCACCGGCTCGTCGCCGACGACGTGGTGGACATCCAGCTGCGCGGGCATGAACTGGTCGGGAAGAGCACGGATTTGCTCAAGCACCACATCGAGGTGCGGGGGCTCGGCGTCCTGAACCTGAAAGACCTTTTCGGGGTCGTGGCGATTCGCTACGAGAAGAACGTGGACATCGTCGTGGAGCTGGTCCCCTGGACGCCGGATTCGCCCTTCGAGCGCCTCGGAATCGACATCGAGACGCAGACGATCCTCGACAAGCCTCTGCCGCGCGTGCGGATTCCCGTCGCCCCGGGGCGGAACATCCCCACGCTCATCGAGGTGGCGGCGAGGAACCTCCTGCTGCAGCGGATGGGCTACTTCTCCGCGCAGGAGTTCAGCCGCGCGCTCTCGGCGCGAATCGCGCTCGAATCGACGGGCGCGGGAAGCGAGAAGGGCTGGACGTGATCGGTCTGGTGATCGTCGGACACGGGGACTACCCGGACGCCCTGCTTCACGCGGCGGCGTCCGTCCTCTCGGGCGCGGCGCAGATGAAGGCGCTCTCCCTGCGGCCCGACGCCGACCCCGCCGGATTCACGGAAAAAATAGAAAAAGCCGCCGCGGAGGTGGAGGCGGGCGAGGGGGTGATCATCATGACGGACATGATGGGCGGCGCGCCGACGAACGCGGCTCTTGCCATGCTGAATCATCCCGGTGTAGAGGTGGTAACGGGGGTGAACCTGCCGATGCTGCTGAAACTGCCGTTCATCAAGGGAAAAACAGTATCCGAAGCGGCGCGCTTCCTGGTGGAATACGGAAGGCGGAATCTGGCCCAGCCGAGCGAGATGCTCAACTCCGCAAGACACCGCCCGACCGGGGAGGCGTAGGCGCCGTCATGGCGGAGCGGACGGTCGTCATCGCCAGCCCGATGGGGCTTCACGCCCGCGCGGCGGCCGCGTTCGTGCGGCTCGCCAGCAGGTTCGAGAGCGAGATTCTCGTTCGCTTCCGCGACATGGAGGTGGACGGCAAAAGCATCATGGGCGTCATGATGCTCGCGGCGACTCCCGGCTCGGAGCTTCTGATCGCCGCGAGCGGCGCGGATGAGGAGGCCGCGGTCGCCGAACTGGAGGCGCTCGTTCAGTCCGATTTCGGAGAGCGGAAATAGCGCCCGGTCGAAAGCGCGCGGGGGGCGCGTTCCGACCGCTTCGCCGACGCGGCCGGGAGTTTTGCGAATTTCGACAAAAACAGACAAATTGACGGCCTTTTCAGACAAATTGACGGCCTTTTCCCGTCCTTTTGCGACCTCTTTGACGCCCCTTTTCCTTCCCCGATTCGCCCGCCTTCTCTCCCCTCGCGGGCGCACCCCTCCCGCATCAGGAATATATCCCGACGGACGCCCGCCTGCGCGCCGCAAATGCGGGCAGATGCGGGCAAATGCGCGAGAGACTCATTTTGGCGGAGCGATTTTCAGGGGAAAATGACGCGATCCGCCCGCCCCGCGCGCCTCCCGGGGGCGCATCCATGTGTCCCGCCGGCCCCTCATCGCCTCTTTCGCCCGATGGATTCCTCACATCCGCCCGATTCGCAATCCCCTCCGCGTCATGGCCGACGCCGCAACGAAGGGGAGAGGCGAAAAGGGGCGCGCGTGAGCGGGATATGTCATTGCCATTGAAAACGCCATCGAATATATTGCCGGGCGCGCCCGCCTGATAATCCAGCAATGGCTGATTTCGCACAGCGCTTCCGCCGCAGGCTTCCTTCCCGGCGCGGGAAGTGATACAAGACGCCCGGAAAACGCGCACGGCTCTGGGCGGGGGCTTTGCTCGCTTCCACAGACGCCCCGCAATTCATGGGAGACGCATAAGATGGGTTCCACGCACGGGCAGAATTACATTTTCACCTCCGAGTCCGTCTCGGAAGGACACCCCGACAAGATCGCAGACCAGATCAGCGATTCGGTTCTGGACGCCATATTCCGCGAGGACCCGCACGGGCGCGTCGCCTGCGAGACGCTCATCACGACGGGCATCGCGTTCGTGGCGGGCGAGATTACGACGACGGCGAACTATGACGCGAGAGAGATTGCGCGCGAGACGATACGGCAGGTCGGCTACGACGACGCGGCATACGGCTTCGACTGCGACACGTGCTCGGTCGTCACGGCGATCGACAGGCAGTCTCCCAACATCTCCCAGGGGGTGACGGAGGGGGAGGGGTTTTTCCGCGAGCAGGGCGCGGGCGACCAGGGGATGATGTTCGGCTTCGCCTGCCGCGAATCGGACGAGTTGATGCCGCTGCCCATCATGCTGGCGCACAAGCTGGTTCGCAGAACCTCGGAAATGAGAAGGGAGGGCGTCTTGCCCTACCTGAGGCCCGACAGCAAAAGCCAGGTGTCCGTTCGCTATGAAGCCGGAAAGCCCGTGGAGATCGACAACGTCGTCATCGCCGCCCAGCATTCCCCGGACGCGGACCTCGAGCGGATACGAGAGGACGTCATCCGCGAGGTGATACGCCCCGTCATCCCGGACGCCATGACGACGCAGGCGACCGAATTCTACGTGAATCCGACAGGGCTTTTCGTCATCGGCGGCCCGATGGGCGACACGGGACTGACGGGCCGGAAAATCATCGTGGATACCTATGGAGGATACAGCAGGCACGGGGGGGGCGCCTTTTCGGGAAAAGACCCCTCGAAGGTGGATCGCTCCGCCGCCTACATGGCGCGGTATATCGCCAAGAACATTGTCGCCGCCGGACTCGCGGACAAGGCGGAGGTCCAGCTCGCCTACGCCATCGGCGTGGCGGACCCCGTCTCCGTCCTGGTCGAGGATTTCGGGACGGGCCGCGCCGCGCCGGACGCCCTCGCGCGCGCCGTCCGGGAGGTGTTCGCCCTCAAGCCCAGGGAAATCATCGACCACCTCGAACTGCGCCGCCCCATATTCAGGAACACGGCGGCCTACGGGCATTTCGGCAGGGAGGAAGCCGAATTCACCTGGGAGAAGACGGACAGGACGGCTGATTTGAAAACCGCCGTCGGCGCCTAGCTTCCCGACGCGGCGCGACCGACCCCGACCGCGGGGCATTCTGGAGAAGAAATGGACTTTGACGTCAAGGACGAAAGCCTGGCCGCGCAGGGCGCGCTGCGGATGGAGTGGGCCTCGATGAGCATGCCCGTCCTGGGCATGATTCTGGATCGGTTCGAGAGGGAAAAGCCGCTCGAGGGCGTGCGCGTCGGCGCCTGTCTGCACGTGACGACCGAGACCGGATATCTGGCGAAGACCCTGGCGGCCGGCGGCGCCGAGGTGAGCCTTTGCGCGTCGAATCCGCTTTCCACGCAGGACGATCTCGCCGCCAGCCTCGTGGCGAACGAGGGGATTCCCGTCTTCGCCGTCAAGGGAGAGGACAGGGATACGTATTACCGGCACATGGCGTCAGTCCTGGACGCTAGGCCGCACATCACGATGGACGACGGCGCGGATCTCGTAACCCAGGTGCTGACGGAGCGGCGGGAGCTGATTCCCGACATTCTCGGAAGCACGGAGGAGACGACGACCGGGGTGATTCGCCTGCGCGCCATGGCGCGGGACGGCGCGCTGGAGTTTCCCGTCATCGCGGTGAACGACGCGAATACGAAGCATTTTTTCGACAACCGCTACGGCACGGGTCAGAGCACGATAGACGGCATCATCCGCGCCACGAACAGGCTTCTGGCGGGCTCGGTTTTCGTGGTGTCGGGCTACGGCTGGTGCGGCAAGGGGCTGGCGAGCCGGGCGCGCGGCATGGGCGCCAACGTCGTCGTGACCGAGGTGACGCCCCTGAACGCGCTCGAGGCGCTGATGGACGGGCATCGCGTCATGCCCATGGCCGAGGCGGCCGGGATTGGCGACTTCTTCTGCACCGTCACGGGCGATACGGGCGTCATCCGCATGGAGCACATCGAGAAAATGAAGGACGGCGCCATCATATCGAACTCCGGGCATTTCGACGTGGAGGTCGACGTGGCGGGGCTGGAGGCGCTCGCCAAGTCAAAGCGCGAAATTCGGCCGCTGGTGGATGAATACGCGCTGGAGGACGGCAAGAGGATTGTCGTCATCGGAGGCGGCCGCCTGGTGAACCTCGCCACCGCGGAGGGGCACCCGAGCAGCGTGATGGACATGAGCTTCGCCAACCAGGCGCTCGCGGTTGAATATATCGTGAAGGAAGGCGGGAATCTGGGGAAGCAGGTGTATCCCATGCCCCGGGAGCTGGACGATGACATCGCGCGCCTGAAGCTGAGGAGCATGGGCGTGGAGATCGACGCGCTCACGGCGGAGCAGGAGGAATACCTGAACAGCTGGCAGCAGGGCACCTAGAACCGCCCGAAACGGACGCGCCGCCCGCCGTGGAGAAGTTTCGGTGGCAGAAAACCCGTTCACTCCCTCGCGCGGCGAGAAAAAGAAAAAACCGCCAGCCGCGAGTTTCTGGCTCATCCCCCTTGTTTTCCTCGTCTGCTGGGCGGGCGGCGAGCCCGCCGCGCTTGGCGCGCCGGGCGCAAGCGTTCTCGGGGTGCGGCAATTCTCCACCGCGGGCTACGCGCGGATAGTCCTGATACTGGATCGCGAGACGTTCGACTTCACGTCGGGCGTCTTGAAGAGGCCCACGCGCATTTTCGTGGACATTCCGCGCGGGCGCGTCGGACGGAGCGTCCGGCTCCCGAAATTTCCGACAGGGCGAAGCGTCGTTTCCCGGCTCCGGTTTGGCAGGCCGGAGAAGAACAATCTGCGCCTCGTGCTCGACATCCCCCCGAAGCATGATTTCAGACACCGCATTTTCACCCTCCCGAACCCTCAGCGCATCGTGATTGACGTGCGGGCGAAAAGCGGCCTCGCCTCGAAATCTCCGACAAGGAGAGGAGCTGCCGCACCCTCGAAAGCGGGAAAATCCGCCCGCGCGCGAAGGCCGCCTCCCCGCGAGAGACCTGCGGAAAAGCTGGATCGCCGCGAGATGACCCTGGCCCAAAGATTCCGCCGCGGCCTCGGAAGAATCGTCCTCGACCCGGGACACGGCGGCAAGGACCCGGGAGCGTCCGGCCTGTATGGGCTGAAAGAAAAGGACGTCGCCCTGGACATCGCGTTTCGGACGAGGCGAATCCTGCGGCGGGTCTTGCCCGGGAACCGGATTTATCTCACCAGAACCACCGACAGGTATGTTTCTCTCTCGCGCAGAACCTCGTTCGCCAACGAGCATGACGCGGATCTGTTCGTGTCGATTCATGCGAACAGCGCGCATTCGCGCCGCGCTCACGGAGTGGAAACCTATCTTTTGAGCGAGGCGTCATCGAAGCGGGCGCTGGCGCTGGCGGCCAGAGAGAGCAAGACGACGGTGGCGCGCATGACCGCCTTGCAGAAGATACTGCATGATCTGGGGCTGAGGTCCAAAGTCACGGAGTCGCGGGCGCTGGCGCGGCGGGTTCAGGAAGCGATGCTCTCGCGTCTGAGGCCGGGCTATCGGGGCGTCCGGGATTTGGGCGTGAAGCGGGGGCCGTTCTACGTGCTCATCGGCGCCCGGATGCCGAGCATCCTGATCGAGGTCGCCTTCATCTCGAACCGACGGGAAGCGCGCCGGGTGAAGCGTCCGGCGTATCGCCAGGCGCTTGCGGAAGGGATTGCGAAAGGTATGATGCGGTTCGTGGGCGTCGGCTACCGAAAAGCCGAAGTCCGCGCCCCGGCTCGCTGAAGCGCCTCTTCCTCGTCTCCGGAAGCATATCCCATGGCTTCTCCCGTATTCGTCATCGTGGGCCGGCCGAACGTGGGCAAATCCACGTTCTTCAACCGCCTCATCGGAAGAAGGGCCGCCATCGTGCAGCCGGAGCCCGGTGTGACGCGCGACAGGCGCTACGGCGCGGGAGAATGGGCGGGCCGGAAATTTCTCGCCGTGGATACGGGCGGCATCGCGGCGGAGGAGGCAGACCCGTTCCTGCCGAAAATTCAGGAGCAGACGGCTGCCGCCATCGAGGAAAGCGACGTCGCGCTGTTTCTCGTTGACGGATTGGAGGGTCTCCTGCCCGGAGATCATGAAATCGCGCAAATGCTTCGCGTCTCGCAAAAGCCGGCCCTGCTCCTCGTGAACAAATCGGACGCCAAACGCGCGAGAGAGGCGGGGGGGGATTTCTACCGCCTGGGTTTCGGCGAGGTTTGGCCCGTCTCGGCGGAGCATGGCGCGGGCGTGTCCGCCGTGATGGACGAAGCGATGCGCATCGCCTCGGATGAAGCCGGGGGCGAGGAGGAGGGGGATGCGGAGGAGCGGCGCGTCGCCGTCGTGGGACGTCCCAACGTGGGCAAATCCTCCTTCGTGAATCGAATTCTGGGAAGCGAGCGAACTTTGGTGAGCCCCGTGCCGGGGACGACGCGGGACCCGGTGGATTCCCTCTGTCAGCGGGAGGGAAAATCCTATCGCCTCGTGGATACGGCCGGCATCAGAAGGCGAGGGAAAATCGGCCGGCGGCAGGCGGAGGCGATGAGCATGATCATGGCGTATCGCAGCATCGAGCGCGCCCAGGTGGTTTTGCTCCTCCTCGACGCGACCGAAGGCCCCAGGGCGATGGACGCGCAAATAGCCCGCCACATCAGGGAATCGGGCCGAGCCTGCGCGATTTTGCTGAACAAATGGGATCTCCTGGCGAAGGAGGGCAGGACGTTTGACGAGAAAGCGCGGGAGATCAGGGAAAAACTGGCGCACGTCCATTTCGCTCCGCTCCTCTCCGTATCCGCTCTGACCGGACAAAGGTGCGAGCGCGTTTTCAGGGTGGTGGACAAGGCGCATTCGTCTCATCTCAGGCGCGTCCCGACGGGGCAGCTGAACCGGGCGATAGCCGAGATCGTCCAGGCGCACCCGCCGCCCGTCTCGCCGGAAGGCCGTCGTCCGAAGGTGTATTACGCCACGCAAAGCTCCGTTTCCCCTCCCTACTTCGTCCTCTTCACGAGCCTTGCCAGCCGCATTCCCGCCGAGCAATACGGGAGATACGTGGAGAACAGGCTGAGAGAGCGTTTTGATTTCGAGGGAACGCCGCTGCGCGTCGGCTTTCGCCAGCGAGGCCGGAGCAACCCTTCGGGAAAAAGAGGGAAATCAGGGCGATAACTTCAAGCATTTTCGAGGGTTTCGAGCGAACAGTCGCGTTCATACCTCATGCCGCGCTTTAATAATATCTCTACAAGTGCTCATTTTTATTGACAAAATATATTTTAGACCCCATTATGTCTGTATAACTGTCCTTCGCATTCATCAGGGAGTCGGCGGCGAGAGCCTTTCGGGAGGTTGCGTCGCCGGGAACCGATAACAGAGGAGTTGATGCGCATGGCGGCGCACGAAACTGAAAATATCCGCAACGTCGCTTTTGTAGGCGAAGGAGGAAACGGCAAGACGTCTCTCGTGGAGGCCTGCCTCTTCACCGCGGGAAGCACGGACAGGCAGGGGAAGGTCGATGCGGGCAACACCATACTCGACTCCGAGCCGGAGGAAGTGAAGAGAAACTCCTCTATTCTGGGAGCGGTGGCGTACGCCGACTGGAACAGGCATCGCATCAACCTCCTGGATACGCCCGGGTCTTCAAATTTCATATCAGACACCCTCGCCGCCATTCGCGCGTGCGACAACGCCGTCATCGTCCTGAACTCCCACTCGGAGCCGAAAGTGGTTACCGAAAAAGTCCTGGCCTGGGCGGAGGAAGAGGGGCTGTGCCCGTTCCTGTATCTCAACGGGATGGATCATGAACAAGCCGATTTGAGCCGCGCGATGGAGTATGCGGGAAAAACAATCGACAAGCGGCTCGTGGTTCTGCAACTGCCCGTGAACCCCGGCGCCGGCTTCAGCGGCGTGGTCGATCTCGTTACGGGCAAAGCCTACGCCTATGAGCCGGAGGGGAGCGGCAAGGGCGCGGAGATCGAGATTCCGGCGGAGCTCGCCGAAGCCTTTGAGGAGCGCCGCGGACACCTCATCGAGTTCGCGGCGGAGGCGAGCGAGGAGGCGCTCGAAAAATACCTGGAGGGCGAGGAGCTCTCGCCGGAGGAGATCATCCAGGGACTGCGTCAGGGCATCCAGGAGCGCTCCTTCCTGCCGGTTTTCTGCGGATGCGGTATCAGGAACGTCGGCACGGACCTGCTGCTCGATGCGATTCAGCAATTCGGCGTCTCGCCCCCGGCGCATGAATTCAAGGCGAAGACCGAAGCCGGGGAGGAGGTGAGCGTCAAGGCGGATGCGGATGAGCCTTTCCGCGCCCTGGTGTTCAAGACGGTCGTGGACGCCTTCGCGGGCAAGCTCAATTATTTCCGCGTGGTCTCGGGCGAGATTTCCTCCGACGCCGGCGTTCTCAACACCACGCAGTCGGAAAAGGAAAGGATAGGCTCTCTCCTCTTCATTCAGGGGAAGGGGCAGTCTCCGGTCTCGGACAAACTCGTGCCGGGAGATATCGCCGCGCTCGCCAAGCTGAAAATCACCCGAACGGGGGATACGCTCTGCGATGAGGCAGGCGCGGTCGTGTTCGACCCCATCAGGTTTCCCTCGCCCGTCATTTCCTACGCCGTGGCGCCGAAGAGCAAGGGGGATGAGGAGAAGCTCAGCACGGCGCTCGCGCGTCTGCGCGAGGAGGACCCCGCGCTCACCGTCAGCCGCGACGCCCAGACGAAAGAGATGCTTCTCTCCGGGCTCGGCGTTTTGCACATCGAGGTGATAGTCGAGCGCATCAAGCGCAAATACGGCGTGGAAGTGGAGATGAGAACCCCGCGCGTGCCCTACAAGGAAACGATCAAGGGCAGGACCAAGGCGCAGGGCCGCTACAAGAAGCAAACGGGCGGGCGAGGGCAGTTCGGAGACGCCTGGATCGAGATCGAGCCCTTGCCGCGCGGGGGCGGGTTCGAGTTCGTGGACAAGATTGTGGGCGGAGCGATTCCCAAAACGTTCATTCCGGCCGTGGAGAAGGGAATCGTCGAGGCGATGGGAGCCGGCACCCTGGCGGGCTACCCGGTGACGGACCTGAGAATCACCCTTTACGACGGCAGTTTCCACAATGTCGACAGCTCCGAGATGGCGTTCAAGATAGCCGGATCGCTCGGCTTCAAAAAGGGCGTGCAGGAATGCAGGCCGACCCTCCTGGAGCCCATCATGAACATGAGTATCGTCGTTCCGGAAGAGTATATGGGCGACATCATCGGGGATATGAATTCGCGCCGGGGCAGGGTGCTGGGCATGGACCCGGGCGCCGGCGGCAAGCAGGTCATCAAATCCCAGGTTCCCATGGCGGAAGTGCTGAACTATGCGCCCGCGCTGCGCTCTCTCACTGCGGATCGAGGCGATTTTTCCATCGAGTTTTCGCATTACGAAGAAGTGCCGGCTCCGGTTTCCGAAAAAATCATCTCCGAAGCGGCGCTCGCCAATGAAAGCGAATAGGCTTCACGCGCGGAGGAATCCAGGCCATGGCGAGAAAACGGGTGAACCTCCTCGAAGGCGAGGATGACGATCCCATGGACGGCGGCTACGACAGAAGGCATGAGCGGCGCGGCGGCGGCTTCGTCGACGCCCTGATGGTCATCCTGTTCGTGTTCGTCATGCTGGGGGGCGTGGGGTGGGCGGGATATCAATTCTGGTGGCTCCCGAAACTCGAGAAAGAAAAGAAAATCAGGCAGGCGCAGGCGAAGCAGCAGGAGCAGACGAGAACACGCCTGGCGAGGCTCAGAAGCGAGGCCGAGCTCAAGAAGCAGGCGCTCATGATTCTTGAGCAGGTGAGAAAGGAGCAGGCACAAAAAAGCCCGGGCGCCGCGCCGCCAAACGTGAAGCCGAAGGACGGCGCGACAGTCGCCGGCGAGAAAACGGAGGCGAGAAAAGGGACGCGAAGGCGTCCGGGCGCCGCCGGGAGCGGGATCGCCGAGAAACGGCGCGCGAGAAGCGGGGGTTCGGTGAGGACGGCCTCTCGCGGCGGGGCGTCCCGGAGAGGCTTCTCCTACAGCGTTCAGGTAGCTTCCTGCCGCAGCAATTCCTGCGCGAACGCATTTCTCAGACGCTTGAAGAGCAAGAGATTCCCGGCGTTCAAGACGACGAGGCGCGTCCGGGGGAGGAGCGGCGCCGGCCAGACGACGGAAGTGCGCCTCGGGTCGTTCCCGCTTCTCGCCGACGCGCAGGCGCTGGCCGACAAGGCGAGACGGGGGAAGATATCGGTCAGGGTCTATAAGCGCCGGAATCGCTGGCGGGTGGCGGCGGGAAATTTCAGGGATTTGGAGGAGGCCGCCATTCTGCTGGATCGCTTTGAGGACGCCGGCCTTCGCGGCGAACTGGCCCCGGCCCCCCGGCCCCGCGCCGGGGCGAAGCGGCTCTACGCCATACGAACGGGCAGATTCGGGAGCTTTCGAGAGGCGTCGGCGTTCAGGCGAAGAGTCCTCCGCGCCGGATTTTCCAATGCCGTCATCGTTCGCCAAAACTGAAAGAACGGGAAGCCGAGTGATGGCTCAAGCCGCCCAGGATCATCAGATACCCGACAAGCTGTTCTTCAAGATCGGGGAAGTGGCCGAATTGACGGGGACGAAGCCTCACGTGCTTCGCTACTGGGAGAGCGAGTTTCACATACTCCGTCCGGCGAAGGGCGATTCGGGACAGCGCACATACCGCAGAAAAGACGTGGAAATCGTTTTTCTGATCAAGCAGCTGCTGTATGAAGAGAATTTCACCATCGCCGGCGCGAAGAAGCAGCTGCAAAAGCAAAGGGCGGCGAAATCCGCGGGAAAGACGAAAAAGACCGCCAGGCTCCAGGCCGTCCCTCCGCCGCCGCCCGAAAGCGAAGGCAAGGAAAGCATCGATCTCGCGTGGCTTCAGCGAGAGTTGAGGGAAATACTCGAAATTCTCACCAAAAGCCGCTGAAATCAGCCTTTAATTGTCGGCTGGCGCGGCTAAAAATCCGCCCTGATGCGCCTTTTTTCCATGCGGCTCGCCATATCCGCCTCACAAGTCGAGATATGCTTTTCTGAATGCCCCCAGGTGGGAGCGAGACTTGGGGAGAGTGATTGACGGGTGCGAAGCGTTGCGCTTATCGTGCCGCCTTGATGAACCGCAACAGGCGGCGATTTCCATGAATGAAAGATGGTGAGATGGCCAGAACTTTTCGGAAGGAAATCCGGCGGCCGGACGCGCTGCAGACCTACGGAAGGCGGGCGCTTCTTTGGGTCGTGGAAAATCGAAGGGTTTTCTACGTCGGCCTAGCCTGCATCATCCTGGCGGCGGCTCTTTTTACGGGATACCGCATGTGGGATGAGCGGGCGCGGGCGAAGGCGTCTCTGGCGTATGGTCTGGCGCGAACGGCGTCTCCGGACGGCAAGGGCGAAGCCGTGGAGGGGGCGCTTCAAAAGGTGGCCGCCGACTATCCGCGCTCAAGACCAGGGCTTCTGGCGCGCCTGCGTCTGGCGGCCTTGCTGCGCGAGAGGAAGGAATACCGGGGCGCGCGGGCGCAGTATGATCTCGTGGCGAGGAGCGGCGCATCGCTTGCGAGCGACAAGGAGCTGGCCAAGCGCGGGCTGGCCTCCGTCCTGATGCTGGAGGGCGCCTGCGCCGACGCCATCGCGCTCTGGAAATCGATTCTGGCGAAAGGGAGCCTCTTCGCGCCTGAGGATCTCTATCTCTCCATCGCCGCTTGCCAGGAGACGCTCGGCAAGCCGGACGACGCGAGGAACACGTATGAGGAATTGAGCAGAAAGCATCCCGAAAGTCCATTCCTGAGCGAGCGAATCCGCTCGAAGCTGGGCGCGAGCGCCTTGAAATGAGGCGCGCCCTGAACAACGCCCGTTCTTTCGATAAGATATATTATGTAAAATAATATATCCGCGCGTTTCACATCCACTTTCGGGCGCTTCCTCCCCGCTTGGCTAATCAGTTTTCACCCATGACGGGAGCTGTCCCGATCGAGAACCGGGTCGGCATGACCCTCGATGTCGATTTCAAACCCCGCGTCTCGGATCATTCGATGCGCCGCGCCCGACTCCTGACCGGGCGTGGTGAGGTAGCCGTCCACGAAAATGGAGTTGGCCGGAAACAGCGCGAGGGGCTGCAATTCCCTCAACTGGACTTCCCGTCCCCCGGCGACCCGAATTTCCGAGCGAGGATTGTAGAAGCGCATCAGGCACAGCAGCCTGAGGCAGGCGATCGGGCCGAGCAGAGGTTTGCCGCCGAATGGCGTGCCGCCGATGGGGTTGAGGAAGTTCACCGGTATGGATTCGGGGCCAAGCGCGCTCAGCGCCTCGCAAACGTCTATCACGTCCTCGCCGCTCTCCCCCTGTCCGAAAATCACGCCGGAGCAGAGTTCGAGGCCGGCCCCTCGCGCCGCGCCCAGGGTATCCATGCGGTCGTCATAGGTGTGCGTGGCGCAGATTTCGGGATAATAGCGCGCGCTCGTATTGAGGTTGTGGTTGAAGCGGCTCACGCCCGCCTCGCGGAGCCTCTCGGCCTGAGAAGCCGCGAGCAGGCCGAGAGAACAGCATACGGAAAGGCGATGCCGCTCCCTGATTTTCGAGACGGCGCGGCAGATCTTTTCGATTTCCTCGTCGGATGGCCCCCTCGCGCTGATGACGATGCAGTAGCGCCTCGCCCCGGCCGTCCGGGCCCGCGCCGCTCCCGCGAGAAGTTGCTCCTCGTCCACCAGGTCATGCCTGTCGATCCGGGCTTCGGATACGGCGGACTGGGAGCAATACCCGCAATCCTCCGGACAAATGCCGCTTTTGGCGTTGATAAGGTAGTGAATCTGCACTTTCTTGCCGAAATAGGCGCGCCGCACCTGAAAAGCGGCGTCAAGCAACTGAAGTATCTCCTCGTTCGGCGCGTGAATGACGCGGAGCGCCTCCTCGCGCCCCGGTCGCTCATCCTCAAGGGCGCGACGCGCCAGTTCCCGGTAATCCAAAAAGCCTCTCCTTTCCGCAAGCGTCCGGCCTCGAAACTTAACGCGCCTCCCCTCCTTTGGCAAACGGAACGGCGCGCGCCGATGAAAGGAGGCGAGGCTTCCCTTGTTTCACGCACCCGCCTGGCTTATGATGAATCTGCTTTTTCATAACTTGAAGTTGTTTATGAACATGCGAGATTATTTATATTGTATTTCAGTAGGATAAATGATGAAACATAACTTGACGCTTGAAGAAGAGTTGCGCGACGCCATTGACGGTGAGGCGCGCTTTGACGTTTTCACCAGGAAGATATACAGCACCGACGCGAGCATGTATGAGATGGAGCCCGTTGGCGTCGTCCTCCCCAGAACGGACGACGACGTGCGGAAAACGCTCGAGATCGCCCGCCGCCATCAGGCCGCCATCCTCCCCCGGGGCGGCGGCACGAGCCTCGCCGGCCAGACGGTGGGCGAGGCGATCGTCCTCGATTTTTCCAAATACATGAACCGGATGATCGAACTGAACGCGGATGAGAAATGGGCGCGCGTCCAGCCGGGACTGGTGCAGGATCATTTCAACGATTATCTGAGTCCGCATGGCTTTGTTTTCGGCCCCAATACCTCCACGAGCAGCCGCGCCACCATCGGCGGCATGGTGGGGAACAACTCCTCCGGCTCCCGCTCCATCGTCTATGGGAAGACGGTGGATCACGTCATCGAGGCGTCCGGCTATTTCGCCGACGGCGCGCCCTTCTCCTTCGGGCCCCGGGACGCGGACTCTCTCGAGGAGCTCATGGAGCGGGACTCGCGCTCGGGCAGGCTTCACAAGGCGATCAAGGGCGTCGTGGACGCCCACCGGAAGGAGATCGCGGATCGCTATCCCAAAATCATGCGCCGCGTGAGCGGCTACAATCTCGACGAGCTCGCCAATGAGGCGCGGCCCTTCAATCTCGCCAAGCTTCTGACGGGCTCGGAGGGAACCCTGGGCGTCATCACGGAAATCAAGGCGCGCGTGTGTCCCAAGCCGAAGGCGCTCGGCGTTCTGGTGGTTCATTTTCACGGCATCGAGGAGGCGCTCGCCGCGAGCGCGACCATTCTGGCGCACGACGTGGCGGCGATAGAGATCATCGACAGGGTGATCATCGAACTCGCGAAGCGGAACCTCGAAGCCCGGCGCCTCATGGGCAGCTTCGTGGAGGGAGACCCGGATTCCTTCCTGACGATTGAATTCTTCGCCGAAAGCGACGAGGAGGCCAGGGAGAAAGTCGGACGCCTGCGCGATGAGCTGGAAGCGAAAAACATCGGCTACGCGCGCGTTCCCCTGAACGATCCCGCGCACAAGCGGGATTGCCTGAACATGCGAAAGGCGGGGCTGGGCTTTCTCCTCGGGCGGCGGGGCGACTGGAAGCCCTGCGCCTTCGTGGAGGACTGCGCGGTGGCGCCCGAGCGCCTGCTGGACTATTACCGGCGCTTCGAGGCGATCATGAAGAAATACGACACGGCCACCTCCTACTACGGCCACACGAGCGTGGGCTTGCTGCACCTGCGCCCGCTCATCAACCTCAAGGACGGCGCGGAGATCGAAAAAATGGCCGCCATCGCCGAGGAGGTCTCCGACCTCGTGCTCGAATACGGCGGGGCGATGAGCGGGGAGCACGGAGACGGGCTGGCGAGGAGCCAGTGGGTGCCCAAATTCTTCGGCGAGGAGCTCTACGGCGCGTTCCTGGAAGTGAAGCGGCTCTTCGACCCCGAGAACCGGATGAACCCCGGGAAAATCGTCAACGCCCTCCCCTTCACGCGGAATCTCCGCTTCGACGGAGCGCATCAGACCCCGGAGGTGCCGACCATCATGGATTTCTCGGCCGACGGCGGCTTCGCGCGCGCGGTCGAGCTTTGCAGCGGGGTGGGCGCGTGCCGGAAGCGGGACGGCACGATGTGCCCCTCCTACCAGGCGACGCTGGAGGAGGAGCACTCCACGCGCGGGCGGGCGAACGCGCTTCGGGAGGTTATCGCCAACGGAATCCCCGGGGCGGACCTGGGCAGCGAGCGGCTCTACGAGGTGCTCGACCTTTGTCTCTCCTGCAAGGGCTGCAAGGCGGAGTGTCCATCGAGCGTGGACATGGCGAAGATCAAGGCGGAGGCGCTTCAGGCCTATTACGACAGGAACGGGACGCCCCTGCGGGCGCGGCTGATGGCGCGCGTCGCGCGCGTCAACCGTCTGAGCCTCCCCCTCGCCCCCCTCGTGAACCGGACGCTGGGCAGCCGCTTCGTGCGGTTCCTTCTCGACAGGCTTCTGGGCATCGACAGGCGAAGAAGCCTCCCTCCCCTGGCGACGCCCACCTTCGAGGAGTGGTTCCGGGGCCGCCCCGCCGCCGGAGGCTCGGCCCCCGCGCGCGGCCCGGTTTTCTTTCTGAACGACACGTTCACGAATTTTCATTATCCCGAAATCGGCAAGGCGGCGATCAGGGTGCTCGAGGCGGCCGGCTTCGGGGTCGAACTCGCCGAGGCGGGCTGCTGCGGGCGGCCGATGATATCGCACGGCCTTCTGCGCGAGGGCCAGAAGCTGGCGGAGGAGAACGTAGCGAGGCTCGCGCCCGCGGTCGAGGCGGGCGCGCCGATTGTCGGCGTCGAGCCGAGCTGCCTGCTGACTTTTCGGGATGAATACCCGGATCTCGTGGCGGGGGACGCTACCAGGCGCCTGGCGAAAAACTCCTGGATGCTGGAGGAATTCCTGCTGCACTTGCGCGAGAAGGGAGAACTCGATTTGAAATTCAGGGGCGGGAGCCGGAGGAAAGCCCTCTTCCACGGCCATTGCCATCAAAAGGCGCTCGCGGGCGCGGAGCCTTCCCTGGCCGCGCTTGGCCTGATCCCCGGCCTGGCGGTGGAGCAGATCGCCTCGGGCTGCTGCGGCATGGCGGGTTCATTCGGCTACGAGAAGGAGCATTACGACGTTTCGCTCGCCATCGGCGAGATGAAGCTCTTCCCCGCCCTGCGGGAGGCGGAAGACGACGCGGCCATCATCGCCAACGGCGTCTCCTGCCGGCAGCAAATCGCCGCGGGCGTAGGCAAAAAGGCGCTTCACCTGGCCGAGGCGCTCGCCGAGGCGCTGGAAGAACAGGAGAAAAATGATATGGTAAAGAGAAACGTTGTCTCAGTGCACACGCTCAATAGGAGACTTGAAAATGGCCCAGATTATTGAGGCCAAGGAACAAAGACTGGGGGATATATTCAACGACGCTTACGATTTCAGAATACCCCCATATCAACGGCCTTACGCATGGACGACGGAGCAAACGTCCGCTCTTCTCGATGACCTGCAGACGGCTCTCAATACTGGCGGAAATGTAAAGATAGAGGAAATGCCGCCCTACTTTCTTGGGAGCATTGTCGTCATAAAGGAAAGAGAGAAGGCGCCCTCTGACGTCATTGACGGCCAGCAGCGGCTCACCACTCTCACGATTCTGCTTTGCGTCCTGCGCGAGATCGAAGAGGAGCCCAAAAGGAAAATCGCTCTTCATAAACGTGTGAACGCATCGGGAGACCCCTTTGTAGGCACTCCCGACAGGTTCAGGTTGCAGTTGCGAGAGCGGGACAAAGAATTTTTCAGAGCGAGGGTGCAAACCGAGGGACATCTGAAAAAATTCCTGGATGAAAGTCAAAACGAGAAATTGACGGATAGCCGGAAGCGGATATTTGAAAACGCTCAACATTTGTGGACTGAACTCTTTAAGCTTGATCAATCAAAGCGGCACAGACTGATAGAATTTCTTCTCCAGCGTTGTTATCTCGTCGTCGTCTCCTCCTCAAACCTGGATTCGGCGTACCGCGTATTCGCCGTGATGAATGATCGCGGACTCGACCTTTCCGCTACGGATATCCTCAAGGCCGAAATTATCGGAGAGTTGCCCGAAGATAACCGTGAGGCCTACACCGAAAAGTGGGAAGAAATTGAAGAAGAGCTGGGGCGTGATGATTTCGCAAGCCTCTTTGCCCATATTCGGATGATCTATCAGAAGTGCAAACAGCAACGAACCTTGATTCAGGAATTTCTCGAAGGCGTCCTGCCTCAGACAAAAGGCGAAAAATTTATTGACGATGTGCTCGTACCGCTTTCGGAGTCATATCAGGTCGTCGTAAAGACTGGCTATGAGAGCGCCAACGATGCCGACAAGATCAATAGATACCTAGAGTATTTGAGGGGTCTCGACAATTTCGATTGGGTGCCGCCGGCAATCGCTTTTTTCGCACGTCACAAAGGCGATTTTGATCGGCTCCTTCAATTCACGCGCGATCTTGAGCGACTGGCCTATGTCTTGTTCATTCGCGGAGCAGACGTCAACAAACGCATCATCCGTTATGCGAAGATTCTACTGGCGATCGAAAAAGGGGACGGTCTTTACGAGGATACCGCGCCGCTCCCACTGAAACCCGAAGAAAAGAGAGAAGTTCGTGAGATACTTGACGGAGATATCTACAATACTTGGCGTACCAAGTCCTTGCGCCTCTTGCTCCTCCGGCTGGATAGCCTGTTGGCCGGTGAAGGGGCTACCTATGATCACAAAACCATCAGCGTCGAGCATGTCCTTCCCCAAGCCCCGGCAGGGGAATGGTTGAAGTTGTTCCCCGACGAGCAGGACAGAGAAAACTGGACGCATAAGCTTGCCAATCTGGTTTTGCTCTCCCGCAAAACAAATGCGAAAGTGCAAAATCATGACTTTGAGCGCAAAAAAACAGGGTATTTCTCAACAGAAGATGGCGTTAGTCCCTTCGCCCTCACCACCCAGGTGTTGCAACAATCGGAATGGACTACGGATGTTTTGGAAAGACGCCAACGAGAGCTCCTGGAGAAGTTGGCGAAAGAATGGCGGCTTGATTAGCCAGACGAACTGCAGGCCAAGCCCGGCAAGTCGCCGATATGCCCCCTCCTAGTCCGGATTCCGGATGACTGACCTGAGCGTCTCGCCGCGCTCCATGGCCTCGAAGGCGGGCTCCACGTCCTCCAGGCCGATGACCTGGGTGACCATGCGGTCGAGGTCCAGCTCCCCCTTCTCGTACCAGTCGGCGAGAAGCGGAAAATCCCTTGAGGGCAGGCAATCCCCATACCAGCTCACGCGCAGCGCGCCGCCCAGGCCGAAGAACTGGAGCATGGGCAATTCCACCTTCATGTCGGGAGACGGCACGCCGATGAGCGTGCAGGTGCCGGCCAGATCGCGCGACCAGAGGGCCTGGAGAAGCGTTCCGGGCGTTCCCACGGCCTCGAAGGAGTAATCCACGCCGCTGCCGCCGGTGAGCTCCTTGATCGCCTCGACCGGGTCGGTCTCCGAGGCGTTGACGACGTCGGTTGCGCCGAACTCCCGGGCCCAGGCGAGCTTGTTCTCCGCGATATCGACGCCGATGATTCTGGCCGCCCGCGACATTTTGGTGCCCATGATGACGCTGCACCCCACGCCGCCGCATCCATACACCGCCACGCTGCTCCCGCGCCTGACCTGGGCGGTGTAGAGCGAGGCGCCCACGCCCGTCATCACCCCGCAGCCGATGAGGCAGGCCTGCTCCGGCGTACAGACGGTCGGCACCTTGACGGCCTGCTTCGCCGAGACGACCGTGTGCGTGCAGAACGTGCCGATGCCGAGGGAGGGGCTCAGGGGCTGTCCGTCTTTTTTCGCGCGGATTCTGGAGGCCGCGTTCAGGCTGGCGGCGCAAAGATGGGGCTGGCCGATGGCGCAGAACCGGCAGACGCCGCAGGGGGCGCGCCAGGCGAGGACGACGTAATCCCCCGCGGCCAGATCGGACACGCCCTCCCCCACTTCCTGGACGACGCCAGAGCCCTCGTGGCCGAGGAGATAGGGAAATTCATCCCCGATTTTTCCGAGCTTGTAGTGGAGGTCGGTGTGGCAGACGCCGCTCGCCTGGATTTTGACCAGCGCCTCGCCGGGGCCCGGGGAACCAAGCTCGATTTCCTCCACTTCCGCGCGCGCCCCCGCCTTTCTCGAAATCACGCCGTGGCCGATGATGCTCATTCGCTCCCCCCTTTCCCCGGATCGCGCATTCCCGGCGCGCCCGCTATAATGCGCCGCGCAAGCTTCGATGCTTTCAAGAATGGCATGATTGTCGCGCATGAGGGATTTTCGCGCAAGGAGGGGAATATGTCCGAAGAACTGTATCCGCGCTTCTCGGAAGAGGAGATGGGCAGGCGGCACGGGCTGGCGAGGGGTCTGATGGAGACCGAGGGTCTGGACGCCCTCCTGTTCTTCGGCCTCGGCGGGACGAACCGAAACGCCCAGGCGAACATTTACTGGCTCTCGTGCTACAGGGATTTCAACCACTGCTATCTGATTTTTCCCCGGGAAGCCCCCCCTTCCCTTTTCACCGGCCTCTACAACCACCTGCACAACGCCCGGATGCAGTGCATCTTCGAGGACGTGCGCCACGGCGCCTATGGGAACCCCGAGCGCATGGCGGATCAGCTCGACGCCCTGGGGCTGGGGAGCGCGCGCGTCGGCCTCGTGGGGCTGAACCCCCGCTTCCGGATTCTGCTGCCCTTCGAGCACATGGACTACCTCAAGGAGCGCTTTCCCGAAGCGCGCTGGATCGACGTGAGCGCCAAATTCCGGGACTTGAGGCTGGTCAAGAGCGAGGAGGAGATCGCGTGGCTCACCGAGGGAGCGAGGCTCACCGACCTCGCCATGGAGGCGGCGACCGTTCACGCGAGGCCCGGGATTCGGGAGATCGAGCTGTCGGGCCGGATGGCCTCCGCGTTCCGGGAGCAGGGCGGCGAGCAGATGGTGCAGTTCGTGACGGCCACGCCGATGGCGAATCCCCGCACCCCCGTCCCCTGGCAGAATCCCACGATGAGAAAACTGGAGGTCGGCGACGCGCTCATCATGGAGATCAGCGCGGCCTGGCAGGGCTACGCGGGCCAGAGTTTGCGCACCTTCACCATCGGCGCGGACCCGACGCCGCCCTATCAGGCGCTGCTCGACGCCGCCATCGAGGTGTTCGAGAGCGTGGGCGCGACGATGAAGGCGGGAAATTCCGCCCGGGCCGTCTTCGAGGCCACCGATTCTCTGCCCGAGAAGGGATTTGAGATTTACGACTCCCTCGCCCATGGCTTCGGCACGGATTTGCTTCAGCCCTCCATCGGCATCCGGGGGTCGAACTACCTCGCCCCGCCGGCCGATTTCAGATACGAGGAAAACATGGTGATGGTGATTCAGCCGAACCCGATGGACGCGGAGGGCCGCGGCGTGCAGATGGGCGATTTGGGCGTGGTCACCCGGGAGGGCTTCCGGTCCCTGCACACGTTCCCCATGCGCGCGTTTCGGTGCGGGGGCTGAGGGCGCTCCCTCGGCGGGAACCTTCCGCCGTCCCGTTCAGTCCCCATATTCTCGGCGGATGGCCCCGGCCGCGCGAACGCTCGCGCCGAAATGCCCGGCCGCAGGGGATATTCAGGCGTCCAGGTGATCGGCCAGATAGGCGATGGCCCTCCCGATCGCCGCTTTCTGGAGATCGTCAACGGCGTATTCTCCATCCTCTCCCCGCTCGGGGAAAATATATCGGTGCATCGGATGATCGTATGAAGCCCACTCGACGTCGCTTCCCGCCTCGCGCATCAAATCGTAAACGGCCCGGAATATGCCCTGGAGATGATCCCCCTCTCTGCCCATGACGAGAATCGGCGCGCGGACGCGCCGCATTCTCTCAAGCGCCAGTTCTTCGTTGATGCGCGCCCTGACCTTCTCGACCTCCGCCATCACCATCCCCTCGATGTTTCTGAGGCGGGTTTCCTCGTTGACGAACGCGGTCTCGTCCGGCGCGAGGTCGAGAAATTCATGGGCGGCCGGCTCGCAGGCCACGCAGGCTCGAACGCCGTCGTATTCCGCGGTGATTTTCAGGATCATCTCACCCGCGTGACTCACGCCCATGAGGCCGATGCGGTTCTCGTCCACTTCGGGCAGCGTTCTCAGATGCCTGATGATCGAAATTTCGTCTTCGTATTCCAGCGGGGAGCGGTTCAGAAGCTGCCTGCCCTGCCGGACGTCCTCGACGAGGCGTCCCCCCTTGCTGTAGCCGAGCTCCACTTCCGCGCGGTATCTCAGCCAGGCGCAGGCGTAGCCCGCCTCCAGCAGACGCTCCTGAACGTAGCCTTTGCTTCGGGTCGCCTCGCGCACCCAGGCCATTCCGCCGCCGCCGTTTCCGCTCGCCAGCAAGACGGCGGGATGAGGCCCCGCCCCCTTGGGCGTCCTCAACCCTATCGGCGCATATACGCCGTCGAGCAGTTCGACATACATGAGATGAACGGGGTATTCCGAACCCGGGACCCGCTCGGCGATGACGACGCGCTCGGGATTGATTCCGGTTTCCAAAGAATGCTCCTCATCGGGGCGAAGCGCTTCCGGCCCGGCGCGAGAGTCCAGCAGTCGGGACGGCGATTTCTCCTGGTACCCCCGGCAGGATTCGAACCTGCGGCCTACGGATTAGGAATCCGGCGCTCTATCCTGCTGAGCTACGGGGGCACGAGACGAAGGCGGCGATCCTTTCCTCAATCGTATTTTATCAAAGCGCGCACGGGGTGTGGAGCGAGGCGCTCGCGCCCGTTGAGAAACGCGAGCTCGATGAAGAACGAGAGTCCATGCACGCGGCCGCCGAGGGATTCCACGAGCGACACGCAGGCGGCGGCGGTGCCGCCGGTGGCGAGCAGGTCGTCGGCGATGACGACCTTCATGCCGGGCGCGACGGCGTCCTTGTGAATTTCGAGCGCGCCGCTCCCGTATTCGAGTTCATAGGCGGCCCGCGCCTTCTCCCAGGGAAGTTTTCCCGGCTTTCTCGCCAGGACGAAGCCCGCCCCGATCTTGCAGGCCAAAGGCGCCCCGATGATGAAGCCTCGCGCCTCCGCGCCCAGCACCATGTCGATTTCCTCTCCCATCAGAGGCTCCGCCGCCATGTCCAGCGCCGTCCGGAAAGCCCTGGCGTTTTGCAGAAGGGGGGTGATGTCCTTGAATACGACGCCCTCTTTAGGGAAATCCGGCACGTCCCGGACGTAGGGCAGAAGTTCGCTGATCCCGGACATGAGCCCGAATCCTCTCGGCGGGGAGCGGATGCGTTTTTACGGCAAATAGGATAGCGGGTTTTGGGGCCGCGTGCGATGCCTGATCTCGAAATGAAGGCGCGCGCTCTTGAAGCGCCGCGTGCGGCCCGCCAGGGCGATGGGCGCCCCGCGCGAGACCCGCTGACCCTTGCGCACGAGGTTCTTGGCGACGTGGGCGTAGATGGAGTGATACTCGCCTCCCCGGTGGCGCAGGATGATGAGGCGACCGAGATTCCCGGGGCCGAAATCGGAGAAAATGACGCGGCCCGGCGCGGCGGCGCGCACCTTGTCGCGTTCGCGGGCGGCGATGAGGATGCCGTTCGCCCTTTGGCCGCCTCGCGCCCTGAAGCGGCGCATCACGCGGCCCCGCAAGGGCCAGGAGAATCGGGGCGCGCCCTTGACCGCCGCCCTCCTCCCCTCCTTCGCGCGCGCGCGGCACTCCCCGCCGGGGCTTTTCGCTCTCGCTTTCGGTGAGGCGGAGACGCGGCGCGGCGGAGGCGTCTTCCGGCGAGGCGGAGCCGCCCATCGAGGGCGGCGCTTCGGGGGCTGGCGAGGAACTTTGGCTGCCGGGACGCGGCGCGCGCCTTTCGCGCCCGGGATGAAGAGCCGCTTGCCCGCCTGCAGGCGATCGGGGTTGTCGATGCCGTTCAGGACGGCGATTTGCTCGACTTCCACCCCATAGGCGCGTCCGATGAGCCAGAGGCTCTCGCCGCGCCGCACGGTGTGATGAACGCCGCCCGGGTCCCGGATTTCGGGGGCTTCGCGCCGCTCCCTCGCGTCCCGGCTTCTCTGCGGCGGTTCAACCAGTGCGCAGCCGCTCAGCAAAATCAAGAAAAACAGGCATCCCCTGCGCCGCATTGCGCGTCGTCCTCCTGCAACTGGAGCGGGCGAAACGTCCAATCAAGCCTCCACACCGCGCGTCATTGCGTCAGGAATCCAAAGCGAGCCTCACGGCCTCCCGGGGGCTGGAGGCGCGAAGTACCCCCTCCGGGCTGTTCTCGCGCCCGAGGGAGACGACCCGCTTGCCGAGTTTTAACCCCAGTGCGATTTCAGACAGGGTGCCGTGCGCGCCCGCCAGGGCGATGAGCGCGTGGGCCGTGGCCGCTATGATGGCGTTTCGGGCGTGTCCCATGCCGGTGGCGACGGGAATGTCGATGAACGGATTGGCGGATTTCGCGTCATAGGAAGGCAGAACGCCCACCGTGAGGCCGCCCGCTTCTTTCGCCCCGCGCGCGGCGGCGCACATGACGCCGCCCAGCCCCCCGCATACGAGCACGGCGCCCGCCTTGGCGATTTCGGCGCCCGCCGCCTTCGCCAGGGAGTCCGTCTCCGGGGCAGGATCGGAATCGCCGACCACGCCGATGATGGTTCGCATCAGATCATCCCGGGGCGGATTCTCCGCATGGATTCTATCGGGCGCGGGCGTTTCGTCAAGTCATCCCGAATTTCACGCGGCCTTGCTCCCGTCGCCGCGCTTTCGTCAAAGCGCGGCTTCCCCCGCGGGCGGCGCTTCGCCGTTATTGGCCCTCGGGGATGATCACCCTCTTGTCGTGGTCCGCCGGCAGACCGTTGTTCAGCGTATGCAGCATCCAGTCCGCGATGGCGGGATACATGTCGGCCGCCACCTCGCCCATAGGGTGAAAAACGCCCTCGTAGAGCCAGAGTTCGCGCGGGCACGTGAGATGCTCGAAGAAAACCTCAATATCGTCCGGCGTGCAAAGCTCGTCCATGTCGCCGGCTACGAGCAGATAGTCCGACTTCATCCTGCCCGCCGTGGGCAGCCAGATGTCGTCGCGCTCCTCAACGAAGGCGTCGAACGCATCCTCGTCCAGGATGTTCGTCATATACATGTAGATTCTCTTGAAGTTGGGCTGGGCCTGGTTGAAGATGATGTCCGAAGGCCCCACGTTCGCCATCTGGCCGACGACGGCGCTGACGCGCTCGTCCTGGGCGGCGATCTCCACCGTCCAGCGGCTTCCCATGCTCATGCCCATGAGGCCGATCTTGGAGGAATCCACCTCTTCGCGCTCTGTGAGCCAGTCGATGACCCTGCTGCCCGCGCGCGCGTAGTTGTGGTGATCCACCCACACCTGGTTGACGTTGCATTCGCCCTGCCCGGGGCCGTCCATGATGGCGAAGTTCATGCCTCGCTCGCGGAACCAGTTGTTGTAGGGCAGGAGCCCGTCCTCCTTGATCATGTCCATGCCGGGAATGAGCAGAACGGTCGGCCTGGCGCCCTCGCCTTCCGCCGGCCAGTAGTAGAAATACGCGCTCTTGCCCGGCTCGAACTCCACCTCGCGCTTCTGGATGCCGCCGCCCATGAGTTCGCGCATTTTCTCGAAGCAGCGCGCCACGCCCGCGTAGTATTCCTTTTTGCGGGGATGGCCGTCCACGGGGATGAGGTGCTGGCCCCGCCCGTAGCAGAGTCCCGCGCGGTTGTAGTGCATGGCGGCGGTCACGCGGTTGCCGGCCTCTGCCGCGGCGATGGCCTTCTTCTCCTGAAGGGCGGCCTGCTTTCCCCACAGGAGCGGAATGGAGCGCCTGCCCGAAACCCTTGAATAGACCGCCTGGAGGTCCTGGTGCCGAAAGCCCCTCTCGTAGCGCGTGCCCATGATGCCGGGGTGGAGGACGTCCTCATTCTCGGAGAGCTTGAGAAAATTGTCGAAAATCCAGTTCTGGTTCGCGCGCGATGCCTGTCGTCTCATGCCGCCGCCTTCTCCTTTGTCTGCGCGGCGGACGGGCGCGAGTCCCCTCTTATCGCCGCTCCTGAAGTCAGAAAACACCGGGTCCGGCCGCTATCTTCCAGCCGGGAGCCGTCCGGGTCAACCGCCTCGGGAGATCGCCTTCGGGCGAGTTTTCGGATGCCGCGTTGACGAGGCGGCGCATTTTCCGTAGATTCAGGCGTTCATTTTCTGAAGGCGGCGACCGCGCCGGCCTTTGAGAATCCCGGGCGGGGCGCTTCCCGCCGCCATTTTCGATGCAATATGAGGAGCCGGGCAATGACAGTAGAATCAAGCAACAGCGAAACAATCGTCCTTCACGCCGGATACCGCAAGGACGACGCCACGAACGCCGTGGCCGTGCCGATTTACCAGACGTCCTCCTACCAGTTCGACAGCACGGAGCACGCGGCCAATCTCTTCTCGCTGAAGGAACTGGGCAACATCTACACCCGCATCATGAACCCCACGAACGACATTCTGGAGAAGCGGCTGGCCGCTCTGGAGGGCGGCGTGGGCGCCCTCGCCGTCTCCTCGGGGCAATCCGCCTCGATGATGGCCGTGATGAACGTCGCGCGCGCCGGCGACAACATCGTGAGTTCGACGGACCTCTACGGCGGCACGTGGAACCTGTTCGCCAACCAGCTGGAGGACATCGGCATCGAGTGCCGCTTCGTGGACCCCGCAGACCCGCAAAGCTTCGCCGAAGCGACCGACGACAGGACGCGCGCCTACTACGCCGAGACGCTGCCAAACCCGAAGCTGCGCGTTTTCCCGATCAGGGAGGTCGCCGACATCGGGCGCGCGATGGGGATTCCCCTCATCATGGACAACACGGCGGCGCACGGCCTCTGCAAGCCCTTCGAGCACGGCGCGGCCGTCATCGCCTCCTCGTGCACGAAATACATCGGCGGGCACGGCAACTCCATCGGCGGCGTCATCATCGACGGCGGAAACTTCGACTGGGCGGCGCACCCCGAGCGGCAGCCCTACCTGAACCAGCCCGACCCGAGCTATCACGGCGCCGTGTGGACGGAGGCCGTCAAGCCGCTCGGCCCCATCGCCTACATCATCAAGGCGCGCGTCACGCTCCTGCGCGACTCCGGCCAGGCGACCAGCCCCTTCAACGCCTTCCTGTTTCTCCAGGGGCTGGAAACCCTGCCCCTGCGCATGGAGCGACACTGCGAAAACGCCGAGAAGGCGGCGGACTTCCTGAAAAACCACCCCAAGGTGAGCGCCGTGATCTACCCGGGCCTCATGGAGGGCGAATTCCGCCGCCGCGCCGACGCCTACCTCAAGGGCGGCTACGGCGGCCTGTGCGGCTTCGAGCTCAAGGGCGGGAACGAGGCCGGCCAGAACTTCATCAACGCGCTCAAGATGTTCTACCACGTGGCGAACATCGGCGATTCGAGGAGTCTGGCGATTCACCCGGCGAGCACCACGCACTCCCAGCTCAGCCCGGAGGAGCAGGAGAAAACGGGCGTGACGCCGGGCTACGTGCGCCTCTCCATCGGCATCGAGCACATCGACGACATCATCGCCGACCTCTCCCAGGCGCTGGACGCCGCGTAGAACCGACGGAAAGCGAAAAGAGGGCGGCCCCGATCGGGCCGCCCTCTTTTTTGGTCGCTACATATTGAAAATGAATGAATAAATGGCCAGCACTTAAAGCATCAAATGAAGTTTTCAGATTGGGTTCCCCTGGGCCGGGCGGGTCGTCAATCCCCACCGCACAGGGGCCTATATCCCGCGCAAAACATCCACACCCTGAACTAGTTGCGGTCAATCCCCACCGCACAGGGGCCTATATCTCCGCGGACAGCGCGTCTACGTCACGCATTGTTGCGGTCAATCCCCACCGCACAGGGGCCTATATCGCAATGTCACGTCGACCTCAATGTTTGTGGGTTGCGGTCAATCCCCACCGCACAGGGGCCTATATCCCGTTTCATGCAAAACCTTGTTTTCATGCTTCGTCCGGCGTTTTCTCCCATAGAGGAATTCTCTACGCCATGGCTTCGGCTGATTTTTCGACCCGTTGCCGGGCGCGCCGCTGCGCTCTCGTGGGCTTCCTCTCCTTCACGACGCCTCAGCCCTCCATGGCTTTTGTGGCGAGGTTCATCGCCCCGTTCTCGTCCCTGTCATGCTCCGTTCCGCACTCCGGGCATGTCCACCTCAACCCGGGGTCCGCCTCGTTCTGGTAATCGCATTTCGGGGTGGAGCACTTTCTGCTCGTATATGCCGGATTTATGTGGACGACGCGAACTCCCTCCCGTTCCGCGCAATTCTTTACGGCGCCGATAAAGACGCCCGGCGCCGCGTCGAACAGTTGCCCCCGCGATTTTTTTGTATGCTCTCCGCCCTTTTTCTCCTTGTCCTTGAATTCGCGGAGCAGGTTCCCGTCCTCGATCCCTATGGGCAGGCGTTCCGCTTTGGCTTTGTCCACGATTTCTTTCGCCTTCAGGCGATAAAAGTAGTCGCGCTGTCCGATGAGCCGCTTCACCCGATAATGGTATTCATGGTATCGGCCTTCCCATGATCTCGCCCATCTCGCTATCGCGTCGCGCGCGGCGTCCTCGTTTTCCGCCAGCGCGTCGGGTCTCTCGCGAAGGGCGAGAACAAGGCTGTAAACCGTTTCAAAACTGACGGTTCGCTTCTCGCGCTCCGCGTTGCGGACGATGGCGCGAATGATTCTACGGAATGAATCTTTTTCGTTCGCACCGGCCCATGCCTTTGTTTTCCTGAGCAATGGCCCGACTGCGAGACCAAAAGCGACCGCGCTCTTGTCGAGAGCGGACTTCAACTTGTTCACGCGCTTGGTGGCGTCCCGCCATTCCTCGCGGACGGTGATGTGTTCGGGTTTGAAAGCGGTTTTGGGATCATCGGATTCGCGCTTTATGGCGACGGTCGCCGTTCGCAGCTCCCCCTCGATTTCTTTCCAGCCGATGTCGATTCCCATCCCCGCGCGAGAAGAGGGAGCGATGCCGGCGGGCGCGTCGGCTTCAACGAAAAAGCAGACGTGGTATTTGAACTTGCCCTTCCCGATGCGGCGGCGAACGAGTTGCGCGTTCTTGATGAGCGCGCCTTCCGGGATGAGGCGGTGCAGAACCAGATCGAAATGGCAATATACGTCCGAACTCCCCGTTCCCTTTTTCGTGGCGAGCTTGAGGCGGGCGCGGCGAATCCGAGCCTCTTCCCCGTTTGGCTTCTTCCGCCGCCGCTTTTCCCATCGCCGCTCCAGCTTTTCCAGTTTCTGCTCCGTTTCTTCCTTCGGCAGTTTCTTGTTCCGAATCTTGCGGCGATCCTGCTCGAAAGCCTCCCGCTCATCAAGAATGACGAAAGGGCGCTTGTCTTTGTCTTTCCTTTTGCGGAGATCTTCAAAGAAAACGCCGTCTGCGGTTTGTTTTTCCCAAGTGCGGCTGAGGCGGTAATGGAAATAACCTGATTTTCTTTTGTGGAATGCGTGAAATCTCAAATTGTAATCACCGGCGATTTCCCCCGCGCTTTTCTTCGTCAACGCTTTGAAGAATTCGCCTCGTGACGTCCTGAATTTTTCAAGAATATCTCCGGCTGTCTTGCTCATAAGTTCGCACTGATCTACTTGGGCCGCCTCCCGCAAGCGACGTTCAGCCTCCTTTTTGCACTCCTTCTCCCTGGCGGCGAACTCGGGATTCTCCTTGATGAGCGCGTTCGCCTCCTTGCGCGGCTTCTTGATGTCCTCCCACAGTTTTTTCCTCTCGTCGATGAGAGCTTCCGGCGGCTCATCGCCTTCGCGCTTCGCCTCGCCAAGCGAGCGTTCGATGATTTCCAGTCTCTCGTCGAGTTTCCGATAGGCGGGGCTGGCCTCCCGCCGCAGGGAATTATAGGCCGCAACGTCTTTTTCGTGGATTTCGACCAGATTGTTCCGCAACCGGTTGGCTCGCTGGAGCTCGTTTTCCCCCTCGGCGGGAAACGGCTCCACGGGAACCGCGCCGTATTTCATAACGAACTTTCTGGGTTCTCGCGTTTCCATTTCCTTCTCTTCAAAATAAACCATGGTCGGGGCGAGAGGATTTGAACCTCCGGCCTCCTGCTCCCGAAGCAGGCGCGCTACCAGGCTGCGCTACGCCCCGACCCGACGCGGGCGACGGAATGGCGGCGCTCCCCTACGCCTTCTCCCATCCGTATTTGCCCACGAGCTTCACGAAAACGCAGTTCACCAACTCCTCCGGCGCGAGCAACTCACCCGCCTTCGACGCGCGGCATCGCGCGAGCGTCTGCTTCTCGCCCTCCCCCAGGGGCATGACGATGCGCCCGCCCGGGGCGAGCTGCCCGGCCCACGGCTTCGGAACGCGGGGCGCAGACGCCGCGCTCACGATGACGTCGAAGGGCGCCTCCGCCGGCCAGCCGTACGTGCCGTCCGCCGTCCAGAGCATATAATTCGTCAGGCCGAGAGAATCCAGGCGCGTCCTGGCTCTCTCCGAGAGTTCGGGCACCCTCTCGATTGCGCGAACGGCGCCCGAGAGCCTCGCCAGAAGCGCGGTAAGGTAGCCCGAACCCGCGCCGATTTCAAGCACTTTCTCCCCGCCCCCCAGTTCGAGCGCCTCCAGGGTGGCGGCCACCATGTAGGGCTGGGAGATCGTTTGCCCGTGCCCGATGGGCAGCGCCTTGTCGGCGTAGGCGGCCTCCTGGAAGATGTCGGGCGCGAAGTGGTGCCGGGGCACCTCGCGCAGCGCGTCGATCACGCGGGCGTCCCGAATCCCCCTGGCGACGATCTGCTTCTCCACCATCTGCTCGCGCGCGCTGCGCCAGCGGCTTCGGGCGTCCTCTTTTCCGTTTAGTGGAATCGCCAAGCCTCGAGCCCTTTCATCGCGTCGTAGTCGGTCAGATCGAGTCTGAGGGGCGTGACGGACACTTCGCTCCTGGAAATCGCCTCGAAGTCGGTGTTGGACTCCTTCTCCCATCTGAGGCTGTTTCCGCCGATCCAGTAATACTCGCGGCCGCGCGGATCGATCTTCTCCACGATGGACTCTTCATAAATGCGCTTGCCCTGGCGGGTGATTTTCTCTCCCCTGCACTGATCCGGGGAGACGTTCGGGATGTTGACGTTCAGCAGAACGCCCGGCGCCAGCCCTTTGGATAATACTTCCCCTGCGCTCGCTCGCGCAACTTTTTTCGCCAGTTCATACAGAGGCGCCTCCCCCTCCTCGTGGGCGAGGGAGAGCGCCGCCGCCGGAAGCCCCAGGAGCGTGGCCTCCATCGCGGCGGCCACGGTTCCCGAGTAGGTGATGTCGTCGCCCAGGTTTCCGCCCCGGTTGATGCCGGAGAGGAGAATGTCCGGACGGCGATCCTTCAGAAGGCCGTTCAGCGCCAGGTTGACGCAGTCCGTGGGGGTGCCGTCCACGGCGAACCACCCCTTCTCCACTTCGTTGACGCGCAGCGGACGATGCAGGCTCAGGGAGTGTCCCGCCGCGCTCTGCTCCCTGTCCGGAGCGACGACGATCGGCTCCCCCAGCGGGGCGATCGCCTCATGCAGGGCGCGCAGGCCCTCCGAATCGACGCCGTCATCATTGCAAAGCAGTATTCGAGCCATCGGCGCTTCTATGGGGTTTGCGCGGGGCGGGCGCTTCTCGCGAGGGGCGATTATGGCGCGGCCTTGGCCATAAAATCAATCGCCATGGGCGTCCCCGGAGCGAAACGGCGCGCATGTTGGACGGGCGGCGGGACGAACCGCCGCAGGGCAACCTCTCGCGTCAACCCTTCGCCGCGCGGGAACGGCGCGGAACGCCCGCGCTTGCTTTCGAGCGTCCGAAGGATTACAAATTCGGGACGCATGGCGTTTTCAGGAGCGCGCATGAGCGAAGATTCCCTCCCCGAAGAAGCGGCGCCCAGAACGTTTCATTTCGACACGAACGCCCTTCACGCGGGCGCGTGGCCCGATGCCGCAACCGGCGCGCGGGCGGTTCCGATCTATCAGTCCTCCTCCTTCGTTTTCGACGACGACAGACACGCGGCGGGCCTTTTCGCGCTCCAGGATTACGGATACATCTATTCGCGCATCGGGAATCCGACCACGAGCGCCTTCGAAGAGCGCATCGCCACCCTGGAGGGAGGCGTCGGCGCGCTGGCGACGGCTTCCGGGCAGGCCGCGCAGTTCATCGCCCTCCTCACCCTCATGGAGCCGGGGGCCGAAATCGTGGCCTCCGCCTCCCTTTACGGGGGCACCTATACGCAGTTCGACATCACGCTCCGAAGGCTCGGCGTCAACACGGTGTTCGTCGATCCGTCGCGGCCCGAGAATTTTCAGGCCGCCGTCACGGAGAGGACGCGCGCCGTCTATTGCGAGACGATAGGGAACCCGCGCTCGAATGTCGCCGATCTGGAGAGTCTGGCGAAAATAGCGAACGAGGCGGGCGCGCCGCTCGTGGTGGACAACACCTTCGCCACCCCCTGTCTTTGCCGCCCCATCGAGTGGGGAGCGGACGTCGTCCTGCACTCGGCCACGAAATTCATCGGCGGGCATGGAACGAGCGTCGGCGGCGTCATCGTGGATTCGGGGCGCTTCGACTGGGCGAACGGAAAGTTTCCCGGAATGACCGACCCTTCGCCGGGCTATCACGGGCTGCGGTTTTTTGAAACTTTCGGCGAATACGGCTTTCTTATGAAGGCGCGCGCGGAGAGCCTGCGCGACATCGGGCCCTGCCTGAGTCCATTCAACGGGTTCCTGTTTCTCCAGGGGCTGGAGACGCTGAGCCTGCGGATGCGGCGGCACTGCGAGAACGCGCGGAAGACGGCGGAATATCTCGCCGCGGATTCGCGGACGAGTTTCGTGAGCTACCCGGGTCTGGCGGACAGCCCTGACTGCCAAAAGGCGCGAAAATACCTGCCGGACGGACAAGGCGCCGTTTTTTCATTCGGCGTCCGGGGCGGATTTGACGCGGCCGTTCGCTTCATCAACGCCCTTAAGTTGCACAGCCACCTGGCGAACGTAGGAGACGCGAAGAGCCTCATCATCCACCCGGCCTCCACGACCCACGCCCAGCTGAGCGAGGAGGACATGAGGGCGGGCGGCGTCACGCCGGATCTCGTCCGCATATCGGTGGGCCTTGAACATATCGACGATATCCTGTGGGATCTGGATCAGGCGCTGGACGCGGCGACGCGGGGCGCGTGATGGCTTTTTCCGAATATCAGGATCCCCGCGCGATTCGGCATATTCTGCGAAACCACCGCCGCGTGGCGATGGTGGGCCTCTCGGCGAATGAAGCGAGGCCGAGCTACTTCGTGGGCTATTACCTCCAAAGAATGGGGTTTCAGGTCATTCCCGTGAACCCTCGATATGAACGGATATTGGGGGAAAAATCCTATCCCGACTTGGAGTCGATGCCCGTTCCGCCCGACGTGGTGGACGTATTCCGCAGACCGGATGAAATTTCGGAGGCGGTGGATGAGGCGATAGCCGTCGGCGCCAAATCCATCTGGATGCAGTTCGGCGTGGTGAACGAGGCGGAAGCCGCCCGCGCCAGGTCCGGGGGCCTCCTCGTCGTCATGGACAGGTGCATGAAGATCGAGCACGGGAGACTGAGGGGCGGCTTGCGCTCGGCGGGGATGCGCACCGGCGTCATCACGACGCGCCGAAGCGCGCCCCTTTAGGTGGGATTCGCGGCGCGACGGCTTTCGAGCCGCTTGCAAATTCCCGGAATATCCTTTAAGCAGGAAAGCGCAGGAGGTTTCGGCAGTTCGCCGCTTCCGCAAGAGAGAGCATGAATAAACTCAAAATCCTGATGCTGGGCATTCCTCTCCTTCCCGTATGGATGGCTTCGTCCGCTCAAGCGGAAAACGGGCTCATCGTCCACACGCGAGCGATTTCCGGCCAGCCCCGCGTCTTTCTCGCGCGCGGAGAGAAAATCTCTCTCAAGGGCGAGCAGGCGATGCGGCCGGGCGATCGCATCGTCACGAGCGGGACGGCGCGGGCGCTGCTTCGCTTCTCGCACAGTCCCGGCTGTCGGCTCGTGCTGGAACTGGAGCCGAACAGTTCGTTCAAGCTGACGGACTCCAAGCCGGGCGGCGCGTATTCCGCCCGGCTCGACAGGGGCGGCGTGAAATGCCGGGGCTCTTCCTGCGGTCTGAGTCTGAGCGTCGCGACGCCGACGGGAATCCTGAGCGGCAGGGACGCCAAATTCGCCCTGCGCGCCCGGCGCCATTCGACCACCGTGATATTTGCGAGCGGGCGAATGCGCCTGCTCGTCGGCGGTCAGGCGTTTTCGCTGCGCGAGATGACGCGCATCACCGTCTCGAAAACGGGGGGGCATCGAATCGCCACGATGCGCGGCGGCGATTTCCGAATACGTCCTCTCCCCCGCGCCGCCTCTCCTTCCCCCGCTTCGCTCTCGCCTGTTTCCGCCAGTCGCCGCTTTCTCCGCCCCGCCGCTTCCCCGGCCGCGTCGACGCGAAGGCCTTGACGAAAGCCGCGCTCAAGTCTTACTACATGGATTGAAGCTGCATCTCCTCCTCAAGGTCCGACACGGCCTCGCAGGCCGGCGATGCGTCGGGCCTTTTGGGTGAAGCGTCTCTCTTCGGTCGGGGCGTAGCGCAGTCTGGTAGCGCACCTGAATGGGGTTCAGGGGGTCGGAGGTTCAAATCCTCTCGCCCCGACCATTTCATTTCCCGGCGACGGGCGAACGGGGCATCCCGGGAGGGGCCGGCGGGTGGAGGTCGGGTTCATCGGCCTGGGAAGAATGGGCGGCGAAATTTGCGCTCATCTCGTTCAGGCGAATCATGCGGTAGCCGCCTATGACGTTCGGGAAGAAGCCACCCGGGAGGCGGAGCGAAAAGGCGCGCGCGCCGGACGCAGCCCGGCGGATGTCGCTTCCCGCTCAGAGGTTGTTTTCACCTCCCTGCCTCACCCGCAGGCTTCGCGCGAGGCGATTCTCGGCGCGGAGGGAATTCTCGCGGGCGTTCGGAAGGGAGCGCTTCTGGCGGAGACGAGCACCGTCTCTCCTTCCCTCATCAAGGAACTGGCCCCCGTGGTGAAGGAGCGCGGCGCCGAGTTGATGGATGCCGCCGTGAGCGGCGGGGTGCAGGGGGCGCGGGAGGGAACCCTCACGCTGATGGTGGGCGGCGGCGAGGCGGGCTTCGAGAGGCTCAAGCCCCTGCTCGCGCATTTCGGAAAGAACATATTTCATTGCGGCCCGTCGGGCATGGGCATGCTGTTCAAGGTGGTGAACAACATGCTCTCCCACGTGAACCTGGCGGCGCTGGCGGAAGCCATGGCCCTGGGCGTCTCGGCGGGCGCCGACCCCGATCTGCTCTGCGAAGTCATCGGCGTTAGCTCGGGCCGAAGCCGCCAGGTTGAGGACAGACTGAGAAAGCACATCCTGCCGGGGGAATTCACCCCGGGGATGACGACGGATCTCGCGACGAAAGATTCTGATTTGTGCCTCGAGCTGGCGCGCGAACTGCGGGTTCCCACCTTCCTCGCCAGCGCGTCGCATCACGTCTATGAAATGGCGATTCAGAAAGGATACGGGGCGGAGGAATACGCCTCGCTCATCAAGCTCTGGGAAGAATGGCTGGGCATCGAGGTGCGCTCCCGAAAGGCGAAGCGAGGCGCCCCGGGCGAAGGCGCTGAATGATGGACAGGCCGGCTCGCCCCGCTCACCGGTGCGCGGAATTTTCAAAAAGCGCGCGGAAGAACAGTTTCGCGGGCTCCGGCCTCCGCCTCCCTCATTCGCCCGCGCGGGGGACGCCCTCGTGAGCCCGGCGGAAATGTTCGACGAGGCCTTTCGCTCGGCTTTCGAGGACAGAAGAAGCCTGATCGCCTTCCTCGAGGGAATCGACCCCGCCCACGTGGACTGGCGCCCGCCCGACGGCGAGTGGTCGCTGCGCGAGAACCTCGAGCACATCGTTTTGACGGACAATTATCTCGCGCGCTTCTTCGAGAAGAGGCTTGCCGAGGCGGTCGAGTCCGGCGCGTGGGATACGGCGCCGGAGAACCCGCAGAAGATGAGCCGGGAGGCGCTCCGGCGCAGGGAGCAGGGCGTCGTTCCGGCTCCTGATTTTCTCCTTCCCAGAGGAGAGGGCGAATTCGGGGAGATGACAACGACGCTCCTGCCCAAAAGAGAGGCGATCCACCGCGCGATGCTTCCCCACCGGAACACCGACATGAGCCGTTGCGTGCACGCGCATTTTCGCTACGGCGACCTCAACATCTACGACCGCATCGTCTATTCAGGGACGCACGACTACCTGCATCAGGATCAGATGACGCGCGTCATCCGCGCCCCGGGCTATCCCGGAAGCGAATGACGGCTCTGAATTATCTCCTCGCGTAAAAAAACCGCCCACGAACGATCTGGCTATGATGGGGGGTGCTCCCCGAGGGTTAGGAGAGGCTCCGCCCGTTCCCCGAAGGCGCGGATGAATTTCTGCGAAATTCGACAAAAACAGACAAATTCACGACCTTTTCAGACAAATTCACAGCTTTTTTCCGTCCCTTTGACACCGCATTGACACCCCTGTTTGTTCCCCAATTCGATCGGCTCGCCTCCCCGTGGGCGCGCCTCTCCCTCCGGGGGCGCAGCTTTCGCGCATCAGGAATATACCCCGACCCGGCCACTCCTCCTCATCCGCAAATGCGGGCAAATGCGCGCGAGGCTCCTCCGTGGAGCATTTCCAGGGCGCGATTTTCGGGGAAAATATCTCTTGCGTTGATTTCGGCGTTGATCTTTACGCGGGATTTCATACAGAAGGAAGCATCACGAGGCGCCTTCTTCTTTCCTCTCCTCCTTCTTCCAGCTTTTCAACGCAGTGGGGAGCTTGTCCTCATTGAATTTCTTTTTCATGCGGTAGATTTTTCCGCCCGCCCGCACATACAGAAATTCCGAGCCTTCCTTGCGCGCGAAGGTGAACGGCCCCCATTTCTCATGGCGGATGTCCTTGCCCGAAAGCTCGACGATGAAGTCCTTGAAATCCGGCGCCTCGCCCGGCGTCGCCTCCCCCTCTTTCTCGAAATCCCTGAGCGCGCTCACCAGGTCGTCCACGCTGCCGGATTCGGCCTTCCCGCGCTTCGGGGAAAGGAATCGCCATTTCTCGCCAAAGCGCTCGAGCCGCATGGAGGATTCGTCCGGGAATCGCGCCGCAACTTCCGTGATTTCCTCGTCTTTTCCATACGCGAGCAGACGCCGTTCGCTCAGGAAGTAAGGCGTTTGGGTGATCTTGTCATAATCCTCTTTCTTGATGGCGAATATCCGCTTTTCTCCCTGGATGCGGCCATACGCCCTCTTCCTGTCGTCTAAAAATTTCCCGATGATGAAGGCTTTTTTCTCAAGCGGCCCATCCTTTTTCTTTCTGAGCCACAAGGCGTAGCGAAGCGGCGCGCCCTCGCCTTCCTTGCGCGTCAGGGCGTATTTCGCCAAATCCGTTCCGGGGGCGTCCACATATTCTATCGAGTTGATCCACTTGATGTCCCACAAGAGATCATCCACGTGCTTATGGCGGCCAATCAGCTTTTTTTGCTTCCCATCCGCCGCGTCGAGGAGGATATCCCATTTCTTCTTCGACCGTCGGAGAATGTCGAATTTTCGGGAGTTCGACTCGACCAGGAGGCGGGCGACGTGATCGACGTCATAATCGATGACGCTCTTGTGCCGGAGAGAGAATACGGATTTGGGCAACTCCTTGAACGTCTTCTCGTTGATCAGCATCACGGGGCCGCCAGAGAGCCTCCTGGCGTAATAATAAATTTTGGGCTTCTTCTTTGGCTCCCTGGGGCCAGGCGCTTCCACTTTCTTGTTCCCCAGAACAACTCCATCTTCCGCCTTCTCGGCGTCTCCGGTGAAGATGCGCACCGTGATTCGGGGCTTGTCCAGGCCGTAAGGGGCGAGGTCTTTGGGCTTTTCCTCAACGAATCTCTGCGCCTTGTCCCATCGCAGGGTGGATACGATGCCCTCGGAGTCGACGGCGTCGGCCCTGTCCTTGATGGGCTTCGCCAATGCCCATTCATCCTTGCCCCTTCGGACGACGGTAAAGCCGCCGCCCCCTTGGGGTTCGACAATCACCTTGCTGGCGCGTTCCGGCATGACGGGGACGATCGACCTGTCCCGAATGCTGAACACCGTTTTGTCGAATTTGCCGATGTCGGAAAGCTGGAGGGTGAAAATTCCGGGGGCTTTCGCCAGGGCGGCATAGCGAAATTCGCGCGTCGGAGTCCTGTCTCCGATATGAACGGAAACATCTTCTTTGTTCTTCAGCCCGAACGTAATTTTCATGCCGGGCTTGTCCATCCCGAACTCCGAGCGGTCTTTTACGCTCCCGATCCGCCGGCGCTCCCTGAGCTCGGCCGCCGCCTTCAAAAGCTTTTCGGCTTCCTCGTCGTCGACGGCGGCGTCCATCGGCTTGACGAAGCGCCACCCCTTCTCCGTCCAGATAATCTGGTAGGGCTCCGCATCTCTTGACACGTCGATGCGAATGAGCGCTTTTTCGTCAATCCCCTTGAGGAGCTTGACCTTTCGCTCTTCCTCGGCCTGTTTTTCAGCAGCCCACTTCACGTCATAGACGTAATAGGCGCCGCCGATGAGCGCGAGAACGAGAAGCAGCAAGAGGTTTTTCTTGGGGTTCACCGCAGTTGCCTTCTCCTGACGTAGACGGCGGCTCCGGCGAAAACGATGAACAGGGGCATCACCCAGACGGTGAACAGATGCACGAACCGGCCCTCTCCTCCAGCGAGCAGGAGAGGCTCGCCCGCGCGGCTTTTGGGGCGGATGGTGATCAGGTCTTTTTCACCGCCGAGCCAGTTCACGGCGTTGAATATGAGATTCGCGTTGCCCTGGGCGCCGATGAAGGCGTCGCTCGCGAAGTCGGCGTCTCCGAATACGACGATTCTCGCCTCGTTTTTGCCGCTGTCTTTCTCGTCGGGCGCAGCCGCCTTCGAGTCGTCTTGCTCTCCCTGCCCTTGCGAGAGTTTGTATAGATCCAGCGCGACGGTGACGGCGGCGCCCAGGGGAACGGGGCCTTCTTTTTTGGTTTTCGGATCGAAGGCGAGCTCGCCGTCCTTGAGGGATACGCCCTCGACGGTGAAGCTCCCCGCGCCCGTCTTCACCAGATCCTCGGAGTGCAGCCCCGCTTTTGGGTTCCCTGCGGCGGACACATGCCGCGCCGTAGGAAACACCGTCGCCAAACCCTTTAACTGCCTGGTGATGTCATGCAGTCCATAGTTCACGGCGAACGGGGTAATTTCGTTTCCGCCGGCCAGAGCGAAGCGCACCGACTGGGGATCGATGACGAAAGACGGGGGGAGTTTGAAGCCGTATTTCTCCAAAAGCGCGATCAAGCGGCCGCGCTTCGCATCGGGCTCCAGGAATACGAGAAGCTTGCCGCCGGCTTTGATGTAGTCATCAATATATCCGGCTTCGACTTCTTCCAGGTCTTTTTGGGGCGCCGCGATGATGAGCAGATTCGTGTTTTCCGGCACGCCATTTTTCCTCAGCAGGAGAAGCTCGTCCACCTGGTAGTTGTCGTCTCTCATGCCGATGGCCAGCGTTTTCATCACCTCGCGCCCTTGCCCGGCGAAGAGCCGTTCGCCGTGACCCGTGAGGTAATACACCCGTTTTTGTTCGGTCTGAATGGTTTTCAGTATCGCATTGGCGACCGCGTTTTCCGAAAGATCGAATATCTTTTCCGAGCGGAACGTTTTTTGCTCCTTTTTGTCCCCGGAAGCGGACTTGCTCATCTTTTCGATTTCTTTTTTGCTGAAATGGTGAATCACGACCAGCGTGCCGTATGCGTCTACGTCATACTTTTTGGCGGTGCGCGGAGAGGCGTCCAGGTCAAGGAAGCGGAAGGCGACCTGCTTCGACGCCTGCGCGTATTGCTCCAGAATCTCCTTTATCGCAGGCTGCTCGAGCTTGCGCGTGAAGGCGATGATTTCGATGCGCCTTTTTTCCCTGTCGAGCCTGCTCAGCAGGTTTCTCGTTTTCCCGGAGAGGCTGAAGAAGTTGCCCGGCGTGACGTCCCACCGCTTGAAGTGCTTTACGCTCGCGAGTTCAACGACGACCAGAATGGCCGCGACTACGAGTATCATCAGGGCGACCTGCAGGCCCGTGCGCGTGGATTGCAGCCTCATTCCGCCCTGGAGTTTGCCGCGGGAAATCCACATCGTATAGGCGAAGCAGACGACGCCCAGCGCGATGGTCGCGTAAGCCCACCTCGGAGGCGGTGAGAACTGATCGCCGCCGGCCCAGCCGGAGATCCCGATCAGCAGCAAAACGGCGGAGACGATGAACAAATAAAGGCTTTTGTTTCCCCATTCCCTCGCCTCTCCGCCTCCGGCGTTCGAGAGGGCGGATCGCCCCGCCGGCTCGTTCGTCGTCGAGACGACTTCCTTCCATCTGTAGTATTCAAGGGATCTGAGAACCAGGAAGCCGCACAATATATTGACGTTCAGAAGATACACTATATCGCGCGTATCAATGACGCCCCGTATGAAATTTCGCAGGTGCATTCCCAATGAAAGATGCCGGAGAATATCGGACAACGGAGCGCTGGCCGATGCCGCGAGAAAATCCATCAGAAAAGTCGCGAGAAGCACCATGAAAGCGACCATGGCCGCGACGATCTGGTTCGACGTCCAGGAACTCGCCAGCAAGCCGACCGAGAGGAACGCCGCGCCCGTCAGCAGCATTCCGAGATAGGCGGAGGAGACGACGCTCCATTCCACCTTGACGAAAGCGGAGAGGATGACGGGATAGACGAGCGTGATCGCCAGCATCACCAGATAGGCGGACAAGACGGAGAGATATTTTCCGGCGAACATCTGCCCGCTGCGCAGCGGAAAGGTGAGCATCAGCTCCATCGTCCCCTGCTTCTTCTCTTCGCTGAAAAGGCGCATCGTGAGCAGCGGCGCCACGAACAGGAGGATGACCGTGACGCTCGAGAATACCGGCTCGAGGACGGAGGAAGTAGGCGTGATGTTGTATTGCGCCGCGGCCCTGGGGTTTCTGGCCAACTGCATGGAAACGGCGGCGTAGGTCAGGAACGCGCCAGAGTAGAATATGCCCATCAACACCGTCCATGCCGCAAGAGTCACGTAGGCGATGGGCGAGAAAAAGAACGAGGTGAGCTCGCGGCGGCATATCCAATAGGCATTAAGCATTTGCCATTTCCTCATCAATTTGCCTGGATTCGCCGCTGACGATGCGAACGAAGACATCCTCCAGCGTGAGCCGCATCTGCCGGAGCTCGGTGAGTTTCCCTCCCGACGCGGATACGGCGTCCGCGAGATCGGAGCGAATGTCGTCCCCGCCTTTCGCGTGAACCTCGAAATGCGCCTCTTCTCCCGTGGATGCGCCGAGCAATTCCACGCGCTCCACTCCGGATACCGCCTTCATCCCGGCGGACAGGGCGTCCGCGCCCCCGATGGCCGAAACGCGGATGGTCGAATCCGCCTGCATGTTCGCCGCCAGCGTATCAAGCGCGCCCTCGGCCGCTATTTTGCCCTGGTGGACGATGACGACGCGGTCGCAGACCATGTTGACTTCCGGCAGGATGTGCGTGCTCAGGATGAGGGTTCGGTTTCCCTTGAGCTCCGAGATCAAGTTCCTGATTTCCACGATCTGGGCCGGATCGAGGCCCGAGGTAGGCTCATCGAGAATCAGGACGGGCGGATCGTTCACCATGGCTTGCGCCAGACCGACGCGCTGACGATACCCCTTGGAGAGATGGCCGATGACGCGGTGAGAGACATCCTCCAGGCCGCAATTTCCGATGACCTTGCGGATGCCGGCGTCTTTCTCGGCGCCGCTCATGCCCTTCATGGACGCCACGAAATTCAAATAGGACTTTACGGTCATCTCCGGATAGAGAGGGTTGTTTTCGGGCAAATATCCCAGGCGTCTTTGCGCCTCCAGCGGCTCTTTCGACACGGCGAAATCCGCCACCCATGCCGAGCCGGAATTCGGGGGCATATAGCCCGTCAGAATCCGCATGGTCGTGGATTTTCCGGCGCCGTTCGGCCCAAGAAATCCCAACACCTCGCCCGCTTCGACGTGAAACGATACGTCCACGATGCCTCGAAGGCCGCCGTAATACTTCGTGAGGTTCTCAACCCGTATCAACGAAAAACTCCTTGAAAAGCTCGCGCCGCGTCATTCGCCGGCGTCCAGGCCGTTCCCGTCTCCCGATATGTCGAGTCGCCGAACCATTTGTCTGATTGAAGTATCCACGAACTGCGGAGACGGCTTTAGAAGACGAATAATCAATCCGTTATGTATCAATACCTTGGCGCTCAATAAATTCGGAGCGCCAAGCGAAAAAATAATCACTTGCCTTTTTTTTGTCAACCAGGTCCGATGATATTTCTTCATCATCCTTCCGGGCGAGCGAAGCGCCGGGGACATCAGTTTTTCGCTCGCAGGTCGCCGCGCAGAGCCGCCTTCTTCAGGATGTCGGGAACGCTCAGTATCGCCGGACCATCCAGGCGCAAGGATATTTCTATATCCTCCCCCTTGCGCAGCAGACGCTCCCTCTCTCCATCGAAAGCCAGCGTTCTGTCGTCAGGAGCCTGATAGCGAACGCTTTCTCCAATCTCGATCGCCTTGTGCTTCTCCACGAACGCCGGGGCAACCAGCCCGGGTCCGATGGGCGCCAAAATGAAATGCCCGCCTTTTCTCCTCTCCCCCAGCTGCAGCCACAGTCCCACGGGCTCGCCCGGACTGATGGGGCGCAGACTCGCGCCCAGCGAGGAGAGACCCAGACGCCCGGGCTCGCTTCTCGTCAGCGCCAGGGAATCGACTCGCCCTATGTCCCAGACGGCGCGTGCGCCGGAGAATGACTCCTTGATAATGGCGATATCCACCAAGGCGCTTTCAGGGTTGTTCCCGACTTTCACGTGCAGCTGCTTCACTGTCTTTTTCTCGCTCCCATATACTCTCGGGCGAAGGGCGTATAGCCCCGCGGCCATGCCGGCCACTGTCCCCTCCCACGCGAAGGGAAAGGCGTTGTTCGTTCCGGTGGACAGCGGGGCGAGGGGTATTTTTCCGCATCCCTTGGCGACGGCGCGGCACGTGCCGTCGCCTCCGAGGACGATGACGCACCGGACGCCCAGCTCGCGAAGCTTCCGGGCCGCCTTCGTGGAATCGGCCGTCTCTCCCCTGGCGTCAACTTCAAAAAGCTTCGCTCCCGTGGTTTTGCCGTCATGGCGAAAGCCCTCCAGCGCGACGGCGCCCAGGGAGCCCAGGTCGTTGAATATGAATATCTCCTCCAGTCCCACGGAAGCCAGACCCGCCATCACGCGGCGCAGCATCAAAACCTTCTCGTTGTTGCTGAAAGAACTCGCCAGCGCCACCAGCCTGCGGATGTCCTTGCCCGACTGCGGGTTCGCTATCACGCCGACGCTCGCCACCGCTTCTCCCTTATTCGCGCGTTTCGGGAAAGAAGAATCAGATTCATGTAAAATCAAGAATATATGGAAAGGATGAAAAGGGCGATGCGCCGCCCATGCGCAGGCCTTCCAATCGGTGAAGCGAGCCGTTGATATGGAATCCACGCGCCGAAGATCGTTGAAGAGGGAGGCGTGCGCCATCTTCCGGGCCGGACTCCGCGCCGTTCACGCCGGCAAAGCCGTTTCCCGATATGTGCAAATCGAGAAAAAACGGGGCCGGGAAATCCTCGTTTGCGGCAGGCGGAAAATACCCCTTGCCGAAACGGAGCGAATCATCGTCCTGGGCGCGGGAAAAGCGAGTTCGCAAATGGCGCGCGCACTCGAACGACGCCTTGGAAATCGGATTGCGGGCGGCGCCGTCGTCACCCAATACGGCCACGCGGAAAAGTGCGAGCGCGTCGAAATTCTGGAAGCCTCGCACCCGGTTCCCGATATGTCCGGCGTGGAAGCCTCAGGAAAGATAGAAGCTTGGGCCGCAGGCGCCCGGGAAGCGGACGTGGTGATCTTCCTGCTCTCCGGCGGGGGATCCGCCCTGATGCCCGCCCCCGCGCCCGGAATTTCCCTCGAGGACAAGCAATTCGTCACGAATGCCCTGTTGCGGGCGGGCGCTCCCATTCAGGCGCTTAATTGCGTACGGAAGCATTTATCCGCTCTCAAGGGCGGGAATCTCGCCCGAAAGGTTTTTCCGGCGCAAATGAGCGTCCTCCTCGTCTCCGACGTGATTGGCGACCCCCTTGATGTCATCGCTTCCGGCCCCGCCGCCGGCGATTCATCCACGTTCTCCCAGGCCAAAGCGCATCTGCGGCGCTACGGGGGACTTCGCCGGATGCCGAAAGCCGTCCGGAAGAGGATAGAAGCGGGCTGCAGGGGCGATATTCCGGACACTCCGGCTCCCGGGAGCGAGATATTCAGGCGCGTGAGCCACCATGTCGCGGCGAACAACGAAATCGCCCTGCGGGCGGCGCGCCATAAAGCGAAATCGCTGGGCTACGACGTCAGGATACGAACCGGGGCGCTGAGCGGCGACGCCTGCGGCGCGGGCAGACGGATAGCGGAAGAAGCCAGGAAGATCGCCTACGATTCCCGGAGGAGGCGCTCTCCGATATGCCTGCTGTATGGAGGGGAAACGACCGTGCGGGTATCGGGGGACGGTCTGGGAGGCAGATGCCAGGAGCTCGCCCTCGCCTTCGCCATCGAGATTCGCGGCCTCGGAAACGTCTGCCTCCTCGCCGCCGGAACCGACGGAAAAGACGGCCCCACGGAAGCGGCGGGCGCGGTCGTCGATGGAAAAACCGCCAAAACAGCAAAAAATTCAACGCTTGACCCGAATGCCCGCCTGCGCGATAATGACAGTCATAGTTTTCTCCGTCCCCGAGGAGCCTGCGTGATCACCGGCCCTACCGCAACGAACGTGATGGATCTGGTGATTCTCTTGGCGGCCTGAAATTCTCGATTCCCGTTGACGCAGACCGCTCCGCGTTCGCCCGCTTGAAAAGTTCACAGGATGGTTTTATGAGACACGGTCGACTTGTCTTTCTTTGCGCCTGCATGTTGGGTTTTGCGTCCCTTCCATTTTCCAGTCCGGCTTTCGCGCAAAAGAAAAAGATTGTCATGACGGACTTCAGCGCGAGTCCGGACGGGAAGGGTTCCGACAAGCTGCCGAAAGGATGGATGCTGACGGTGTGGCGCGGAAAGCCCGACTTCCGATTGATGCCGGACGAAGGCAGGGGCGCGGCGGCGCTTCGGATGCGAAGCGACAAAGCGTCCTTTTCCATCCATCGGGAAGTGGGGCTCGACCTCAGGAAATTCCCGAATCTCTCATGGAGATGGAAGGTTACGAAACTCCCCGAAGGCGCGGACGCGCGAAACGGCGCATCCGACGACCAGGCGGCCGGCGTTTACGTCCTGTTCCACAAATTCCCCGGCTTTCTCAACAGCCGCTTGATCGGGTACGTCTGGGAGACGAGCGCGCCGGCGGGCGCGGTTCTCAAAAGCCGCAAGAATCCAAAAGTTCACTACATCGTCGTCAGGAGCGGCGCGGACGATCTCGACAGGTGGATAACCGAGAAGCGCAACGTGCTGGATGATTACCGCCGGGTATTCGGCTCCGAGCCGCCCCGGGTGGGCGGCCTCGCGTTGATGATCGATACGGACGACACCCTTTCCTCAGCGGAAAGCTATTTCGCCAAGGTGGAATTCAAGGGGCGCGCCTCCGGCGCCGCCGCTCCCCGCCCGTATGGCCGGCTCGCCAAAGCAGCGGATTTCCCCGCTTGGGCCTACGAATAAAAGACCTTGCGCGTCTGTTCTCTTTGTCTTGGCCGGGACGCCCGTTCGCCGAAAACGCATGGCGAGGCTTCTTCATCCCGTGAATGGCGCGCTTTCTCCCCCCAAACCCTCCTTGACGGAGAGAAAATGCGCCGGAAGCGGTTCGCGCGAACCGGAGCGCTGAGATTCAGTGTCTGACGCCGAAATATACGTCGGTCTCGACCTTGGAGGCTCCTTCCTGAAGGCGTCCTCGTTTGCTCTTGACGGGACGCCGGGAGAAGCCCGCTCCCTGGATGCGAAGCAGTGTCCGGGGGCGGAAGACTATCTCGCCCTGTTCGGGAATGCGGTCGAATCGCTCTCCTCGAAGAAGCGCGTCAGGGGGGTCGGCGTCGCCGTCGCGGGCGTCCTTGCCCCAGATGAGGGGAAAATCGTCGAATCCCCCAACCTCCCCGCCCTTTCCGGCGTTCGCCTCCTCGCGCTCCTGCGGGACGTGTTCTCCCCTTCCCCGGTTCGCATGATGAACGACGCGAACGCCGCCGCGCTGGGGGAGTATTTCGCGGGCGCGGGCGCGGGCTGCCGCAGCATGTTCATCCTCACGCTGGGCACGGGCGTCGGCGGGGGCTTCATCCAGAACGGGGAGATTTGGCGGGGCGCGTCCGGCATGGCGGGCGAAATCGGCCATACGATCATCGAAAAGGAAGGCGAATCATGCGCTTGCGGCTCGCGCGGATGCCTGGAGGCGCATTTTTCGGGCTGGGCGCTCGTGCGGGACGCGAAGGCTCACGCGGCGCGGCGGCCGGAGTCCGCCATCGCGTCTCTCGCCGAGATATCGCCGATAGCCCTCGCCAATCTGGCCGCCGCCGGAGATCGGGACGCGAAGGCGCTGTGGGAGAACGGCGGGCGCGCCCTCGGGGTCGGAATCGCCAACGTCATGAATTTGCTGAACCCCGAAAGCATCGTTCTCGCGGGAGGATTGCTGAACGCGAAAGAGCATTTTCTGCCGAGCGCCCGAAGCGCCTGGGAGGAGCGCTCCTTCGCCCAGGCGAGCCGTTCATCCAGGGTATTGCCGGGCGAATTGGGCGAATGGGCGGGCGTCAGGGGCGCCATCCAGCCCTTTTTGTAAATGACGCGCCCGGGCGCGGCAGGCGTTCGCCGGAATGCGCCGGACGCGCGTTTCTTTCAAGCCAAACGAAGCGCCCCGGGCGCGCTCGTCCCGCGCGGTTTGAGGCGAAATCCCATTAAAACCCCGTCATTTGACCGCCTCTCGCGCGCATTTGCGCGCACCAGCCCGCATTTGCGGTGCGCGGACGCGCGCCCGGCGGGATATATTTCTGATGCGGGTGATGCGCCCGGCGATGCGGAAACGGAGGCGAAACGGGGTGGCTCAAAGGCCTGTCAAAAGGGTCGAAAAAAGGTCGCAAAAGGGTGGGAAATAGCTGTGAATTTGTCTTTATTTGTTCGTATTTGTCGAATTTTGCGGAAATTCCCGCGCGGCTTCCTCCGGCCGGGCGGAAACCCTCCGCAGAAACGCCCCCGCCCCGAGAATTCTCCCGCGGCTCCCGTAGGGGCGATTCCCAAAAGGAAGCGAGAGCGCCGCAACGAGGAGGAGCGACGGCCGCAAGCCGCGTCGGCGGAAAACCCGGTTCCCGACCTCCGCCAGAATCACGGGCTTTCGAGGCGGGGAGTGCTCTCCCCCCCTCTTTTTCCGATGCGAACGCCCCGGAAAACGGGCGGTTCCCGAACCGCCCCTACGAAAAGACAACCACGGGGGACTGTCCCCGCCATCAATGGGAAACGATGGACGGGACGCAAGAATGCGTCCCCTACGGAGCCGGCTTTCCGGGAGGCGAGCGCCCCCTCCTCCCTGTCGCAAGCGAGACGGAAATGCCGCGCATCAGGGGTATTATTCTCAAATAAATCATATAATTAACCTCTTTAATTTAATATAACACTCTAATTTTTCCCGCCTTCCTCGGTTTCATTTTCTCCTGATGCCCCGGTCTGTTCCCGTTTTTCGCCTGACAATTTGCTTGACAAGGGAAGCATACACTGTTAAATATATTTAATTTTATTGCGGAAAATAAACAATCGCCGCTCATCTCGGAAGGAAACCGGCCCATGACTTCACGACGCTCCTCCTCTTCCCTCTCCCCGAGCCTGGAGCACTACCTCCGCGCCATCCATGACCTGCAGGAGGCGAAGGGCTACGCGCGCGTGACGGACATCGCCTCCCTGCTGGGCGTGGCGAAGCCGGCCGTCTCGGCCGCCGTGAAGACGCTCCGCTCCAGCGGCCTCGTGTCCCATCGCATCTACGAGAGCATTCTTCTGACGGAAGAAGGCGAGAAGCGCGCGAAGGGCGTATCGGGCAAGTTCTCCGTTCTGATGCGCTTTCTCATAGACGTTCTGGGCGTGCCGGAAGATCGGGCCTTCGTGGACGCCTGCCTGATGGAGCACTACGTGAGCGGAAACTCCATCGACAGATTCCTCGATCTGCTGCGCTTCTTCGAGGAATCGGACAACCAGGAGGTTCTGGAGAAATTTCACCAGTTTCGCCGCTCGTGCGAGAGCGAGGACACGTGCCCGACCTGCTCCTACCATTGCGACATCAGCGTCATCGACTTCGATGATCTGGCGAAGAAAACCGGGCGGGCGCGCCAGCGGGTCTGAATCCGGCTGTTTGCGCGGGAGGCTTATCGGATTTATCGCCCATTCGACTTCAGGACGATGCACCGCAAGCGGCTTTCCGGCCGATTCCACAACCCTTCTCACAAGGAGACGCAGGCAATGTTCGCTATGTTCCGCAGGGAGAAACGCGGGAAGTCCCTTCCCCTCCTCGCCGCCGTCGCCGCGCTCGTTCTGGGCGCGGCCGCGCCGGCCGCCTCAGAGAACGAAGTCAACCTCTACTCCTACCGCCAGCCCTTTCTCATCAAGCCGATTCTGAAGGAATTCACCGACAAGACGGGCATCAAGACCAACGTCGTCTTTGCGAAAAAGGGGATGCTGGAGAAGATCAAGGCGACCCCCGGGGCGGCCGACGCCGTGCTGACGGTGGACATCGGGCGCCTGCACGACCTGGACGAGGCCGGGCTGCTCCAGCCGGTGCGCTCGAAGACGCTGGAGAAGAACATCCCCGCGTCCTGGCGCCACCCGAAGGGGCGCTGGTTCGGCCTCACCCTGCGCGGGCGCGTCATCTACGCCAGCAAGGCGCGCGTGAAGCCCGGCGAGATCACCCGCTACGAGGACCTCGCGGATCCCAAATGGAGGGGCCGCATCTGCATCCGCTCCGGCAAGCACCTCTACAACATCTCGCTGTTCGCCTCCATCATCGCCCACAAGGGCGAGGCCGCGGCGAAGAAGTGGCTGACCGGCCTGAAATCCAACCTGGCCCGCAAGCCCAGCGGCAACGACCGGGCGCAGGCGAAGGGCATTTACGCCGGAGAGTGCGATCTCGGAGTGGGCAACACGTATTACATGGGCAAAATGACGACGAACAAGAAGAACAAGGAGCAGCAGAAGTGGGCGAAGGCGATATACCTCGTTTTCCCCAACCAGAAGGACAGGGGCGCCCACGTCAACATCAGCGGCGCCGCCGTCACCAGGCACGCGAAAAACCGGGCGAACGCGATCCGGCTCATCGAGTTCCTGAGCGAGGACCACGCCCAGAAGCTGTACGCGGACCAGAATTTTGAATATCCTCTGAAGAAGGGAGTCAAGACGTCCTCCCTGGTCGATTCCTGGGGCAAGTTCAAGGCGGACGCCATCAGCCTGTCCAAGGTGGCGAACCAGCGGGCGCTCGCCTCCAGGCTGGTCGATCAGGTCGATTTCAACAACTTCCGACCCAGCAACTAGCCGGCGGTAGCGCGAAGACCCCAAAGGCCCTAACATCCCCCCTCGGCGGGGACGGGGCTTTTGGGGGCTTCGCCTATGGCGCGGGGGAAGATCCACGGAGAAGCCTTCTCGTCCCGGACGCACATTTTGCCATGGCGACAACACACCTGACTCGCGTTCCCTATATCACCGCCTTCGCGATCGGCATGGAATGAGCGCGGACGCGGATCGCATGGACGCCCTTCCGGGGCGCGCGAACGGGCGGCTTGGGCTGGATTTGTGGACGGGCGGGACCCTTCTGCTCGCATTTTTCATCGCGGCTCCGCTCCTCTCCGTCGCGTTCTTCGCGCTTCAGCCCAGCGGCGACATCTGGCGCCACCTGGCCGCAACCGTCCTGCCGCGCTACGTGAAGACCACCATCGCCCTGATGCTCGGCGTCGGGGCCGGCGCGCTGGTCATCGGAACGTGCGGCGCGTGGCTCGTGACGCTGTGCCGCTTCCCGGGACGGCGAATCTTCGAGTGGGCGCTTCTCCTGCCCCTGGCGATGCCCTCCTACGTCGTGGCCTACGTCTATACCGACGTCTTCGAGTTCGCGGGACCGGCGCAGGAGGCGCTGCGGGAAATTTTCGGGTGGGAATCGGGGCGGGACTACTGGTTTCCGGAAATACGCTCTCTCGGCGGCGCGATTTTCGTGATGACGATTACGCTCTACCCCTACGTGTATCTGCTCGCGCGCGTCGCCTTCATGCAGCAGTCGGTCTGCATCCTGGAAGTCAGCAGGACGCTGGGCAAAACGGCCTGGCGAAGCTTCTTCTCCATCGCCCTGCCCCTGGCCCGCCCCTCCCTCGTCATCGGGGTGAGCCTCGTTCTCATGGAGGCGCTGAACGACTTCGGAACGGCGGATTTCTTCGCCGTGGAGACGCTCACGGCGGGCATTTTCGACGTCTGGCTCAACGCGAACAACCTCCCGGGCGCCGCGCAGCTCTCCGTCGTCGCCCTGGGCTTCGTCCTGCTTCTGCTGTGGGCGGAGCGAACGTCGCGCAGGGAGCGGAGGTATCACCACACGTCCGCCAGGTATCAGGCGCTTCCGAGCTACCGGCTCGGGAGCGCGAAGGCGCTGGGCGCGGCCGCCGCCTGCCTGCTCCCGATCTGCTTCGGGTTCATTCTCCCCGCGTCCGTTCTGGCGAATTACGCCCTGTCGTTTTATGAAGAAAGCTTTTCGCACAATTTCCATTCCACCCTCTCCAACAGCCTGGCGCTGGCGTCGTTCAGCGCGCTGCTCTGCGCGGGCGCGGGCGTTTTTCTGGCCTACGGCGTCCGCCTGAAGGGGAGCCCGGCGCTCCGCTCGGCCGCCCGGTTCGCCAGCGTCGGATACGCCGTTCCGGGCGCGGTGCTCGCCGTCGGCGTCCTGATTCCCATGGGCAAGATGGACGTCGCCATCCAGGGGCTTCTCAAGGGAGCCTTCGGCGCATCGGTCGGCCTGCTCTTCAGCGGCACGCTCCTCGCCGTCAGCTACGGCTACGCGGCGCGCTTCCTGGCGCTTTCCTACGGCGCGGTGGAATCCAGCCTGCTGAGGATTACGCCAAACATGGACGGCGCCGCCCGGACGCTGGGCATGAGCCCCGCCAAGACCCTCCGGCGCGTTCACCTGCCCATGATTCGGGGCGGCGTCCTGGCCGCGGCCATTCTGGTGTTCGTCGATACGATGAAGGAGCTGCCCATGACGATCATCCTGCGCCCGTTCAACTTCGAGACGCTGGCCACCCAGGTTCACCAGCTGGCCTCGGACGAACTGCTGGAGGAAAGCGCGCTGGGCGCGCTGAGCATCGCCGCGGCGGGGCTTTTGCCCGTCATCTACCTGAGCCGGACCATCCGGAGCGCGCGTCCGGGAAGCGGCGGCGGGGATTGACGGATGGCCAGACTCGAGATTGAGACCATATCCCATTCCTATGGGGCGAAGGCCGTCATCGAGGATTTGTCCCTCACCGTCGAGGCGGGAGAAATCGCCTGCCTGCTGGGGCCCTCCGGCTGCGGCAAGACGACGCTGCTGCGCCTGGTGGCGGGGCTCGCGCCCCTGCAGTCGGGAAGGATCCGCCTCGACGGGAACGCCGCGTCGGACCCCGCGCGCGGCGTCCAGGCGCCGCCCGAGAAGCGGGGCGTCGGCTTCATGTTCCAGGACTACGCGCTCTTCCCCCACCTGGACGTTTTTCGCAACATCATCTTCGGCGTTGACGACCCCTCGCCGCAGAAGCTCGCCGAAATACAGCGCGCCATGATCCAGATGGACATCGTGGAGCTCACGAACGCCTATCCCCACACCCTTTCGGGCGGCCAGCAGCAGCGCGTCGCCCTCCTTCGGGCGCTGGCGCCCGCCCCGAGGCTCCTCCTGCTGGACGAGCCCTTCTCCGGCCTCGACGTCAACCTCCGCGCCCAGGTGCGCGAGGACACGCTGGGGCTGATCAGGCAGACGGGCGTCACCACGCTGATGGTCACGCACGACCCCCAGGAGGCCATGTACCTGGCGGATCGCATTCTGGTCATGCGGGAGGGCAGGCTCGAGCAGAGCGGCTCGCCGCGCGAAATCTACCAGTTTCCCGCCACGGAGTTCGCCGCCCGCTTCGTGGGACAGACGAACATTCTCCAGGGCATCGTTCTCTCGAACCGGGACGACGAGGTGATGACGACCATCGGCGCCGTGCCGTGCCTCTCCATGCGCGGCCTCGAATTCGGCGCGGACGCCTTCATCTCGATTCGCCCCGAGAGCTTCGAGATCGACCCGAACGGCCCTTTCCGGGGCGAAATCCGCAGCATTCGCTACGCGGGGCAGTCGGTGATGCTGGAAGTCGAGGTGCTCGGCGAAATCGGCGGGGGACGCCGGCTGAAAATGCGCGTCCACCCGAACCTGCGGGCGGACGTGGGCGAGGAGATCAGGTTCCGCGTCATGCCGGACTTCGTCACGGTGATTGAAGACCCGCTCGGCGATTGACGGCGCTTCCAGGAGCGCGCCGACGGGCAATTCCGGAAAAAATCGGACGCCGGCCGCCTCGTCCCGCGCGCCGCTTCCGGCGGTCCGCCGTCAAGCGCGAGAGGCCCGGCGAAGCGACCCGCCGGCGTCAGGGACGGGTTATTTCAGCCCCTGCCGGACTTTCGGGAACATTTCCTCGGCCATCATCTGCATCGTCTCCAGGACGAGGGACTGGGGCATCCCCGGCCACTGAACGCTCATGACGAGGTGGTTCACGCCGAGCGCCGCCAGCCCCAGCACGCCTTCGGCGACCTCGTCCGGCGAGCCGAGGAGGAACCTGTCCTTCAGCAGGTCGTCGAACTGCTGGCCCAGGTCGTCGTCCCTCTCGGGCATGGCCCTGTCCTGCCCCCAGCGGTGGTATTCGCGGTATTTGACTTCGAGACAGGGCCTGCTGAGGCGTATCGCCTCCGCCCTGTCCCTGGCGACGAACACCTCGCGCCGCATCGGGAACTCGTCGGGAAAGGGCTTGCCGAGATCGTCCAGCGCCCGGCGGTAAAGCGCGATCTGGCGCCTCGTCGTGTCGAGCCGGTTGTGCGGGTTCACGTAGTAGCAGTCGCCCAGCCTCGCCGCGCGGCGTATCCCCGCGTCGCTGTTCGCCCCGATCCAGACGGGCGGGTGGGGCTTCTGAACGGGCTTCAGGGAGCAGGACGCCTCGACCAGCTCGAAGTGCGAGCCCTTCATCGACACCGCATCTTCCGTCCAGAGGCGCTTGACGGCCTCCAGGTTCTCCTCCAGGCGCCCCGCCCGCTCCTTCCGCGTCGTGCCGAAGCCCCTGAACTCCACCTCGCGGTAGCCGAGCCCGACGCCGAAGATGAGCTTTCCGTTCGACATCACGTCGATCGTCGCCAGCTGCTCCGCGATATCCATCGGCTTGTGGAGCGAGAGGAGCACGATGCCCGCGTTGAGCCGCAGGCTCGGCGCCTCCGCGCTGACGCGGGCGAGAAAGGGCAGCTGCTGAAAATCCTGGAGCGGACGCGCGCTGTAGTGGCTCCCCTTGGTGAGGGACGAGAAGCCCAGCGCCTCGGCCCGCCGCGCCTGCTCCAGCAGCTCGCCGAAGCGCGTCCGCATGTCGTCCTCTCCGGTGAACTGCCCTCTCAGCATCAGGCCGAACCGCATTTTCGCTTCCTTCGCAAGGGGAAGCCACGCTTCATGCCGCCCCGGATGAACGGCGCCGACCGCCGCTACGACCTTCCGCAGCAGTGCTTGTATTTTCTTCCGCTGCCGCAGGGGCACGGCTCGTTGCGGCCGACCTTGGGCGCGGCGCGCCTCACGGGGGCGGCCGTCGGCATCGCCTCGCCCGCCGGATCGGCCCCGAACCCCGAGGCGTCCGCGTGGGAGAACACCATGTCCTGCTCATGGCGCGATTCCTCCAGGGCTGCGTCCTCGTCCGAGACGTCGAGCCGATACATATACAGAACCGTCTCCGCCTCGATCCTCTCCGTCATCGTCTCGAACATGTCGAACGCTTCTTTCTTGTATTCATTCAGGGGGTTCACCTGGGCGTAGCCCCGCAGCCCGATTCCCTCCTTGAGCTGCTCGATGCTGGTGAGGTGATCCTTCCACTGCGCGTCGAGTATCTGAATGTAGATGAGCTTCGCGAGCTCCAGAACGTTTTCGGCGTCGAAATCCCCGTATTTGCGCTCCAGGACCGCCAGGATGAAGTCCCGAACCCGCTGGAAGAGCTCCTCCCGCGGCTCCTCCTCGACGTCCGCCACCATCGGCTCGGCGGCCGAGAAAACGACCTTTCGCCCCTCCACGGTCGCCGGGACGCCGTATTGGCTCTCCACGGCGCCCGCGAACGCCTCCACGTCCCACTCCTCGAAGTGCTCTTCTTCCGGCAGGCGCAGGTCGAAGATGGAATCGAGCAGCGCCGACGCCATCTCCCTGATCCGGTCGAGCATGTCGGTCGATTCGAGAATCTCGCGCCGCATCGAATAGATGACCTCGCGCTGCCTGTTCATCACGTCGTCGTATTCGAGAAGGTGCTTTCGCATCTCGAAATGGTGCGCCTCCACGCGCTTCTGGGCGTTCTCGATGGCGCGCGTCACCATTCCGGCCTCGATGGGCACGCCCTCCTCCATCCCCAGCCTCTCCATCAGTCCCTTGATTCTGTCGGAGCCGAAAATGCGCAGCAAATCATCCTCGAGGGAGAGGAAGAAGCGCGAGCTGCCCGGGTCTCCCTGCCTGCCCGAGCGCCCCCGCAGCTGGTTGTCGATGCGGCGGCTCTCGTGCCTTTCGGTGCCCACGACGTGAAGCCCGCCCAGCCGGACCACCTCCTCGTGCTCCTTCGCGCAGGAGGCGCGAAAAGCCTCGAGCGCCTCCTCGTATTCGGGCCCTTCGCCCGCCTTCGCCTTCGACGCGGCGAGAAACTCCGGGTTTCCGCCGAGCAGGATGTCCGTTCCCCGGCCCGCCATGTTCGTGGAGATGGTGACGCCCCCCCTGCGCCCCGCCTGGGCGATGATTTCCGCCTCCCTGCCGTGGTTCTTCGCGTTGAGCACGTGGTGCGGAATGCCTCTTCTCCTGAGGAGCGAGGCGAGCCTCTCGCTCTTCTCGATGTTGATCGTGCCCACCAGCACGGGCCGGCCGGCCTCGTGGCACCCGGCTATCTCCTCCACGACGGCGTCCGTCTTCTCCCGCTCCGTGCGATAGACGACGTCGGGATGCTCGGTGCGAATCAGCTCGCGGTTCGTCGGAACGACGGCCACGTCTATCTTGTAGGTGGAGTTGAACTCCGCCGCCTCGGTGTCCGCCGTTCCCGTCATGCCGGCCAGCTTGCCGTAGAGTCTGAAGTAATTCTGGAAGGTGATGGTCGCCAGGGTCATGTTCTCTTCCTGCACCCTGACGCCCTCTTTCGCCTCCAGCGCCTGGTGCAGTCCGTCGCTGAAGCGGCGGCCGGGCGTCATGCGCCCCGTGAATTCATCGACGAGGACGACCTCGCCGTCCTTCACCACGTAGTCGACGTCCTTGTTGAACAGCACGTGCGCCTTGAGCGCCTGCTCCACGTGGTGCAGCGCCGTGATGCTGCCCATGTCGTAAAGGCTCTGGCCGCTCGCCAGGACGCCCGAGCGGCGCAGAAGCTTCTCCGCCTCATGCCCGCCCGCCTCCTTGAGGTTCACCGTCCGGCTCTTGTCGTCGACGATCAGGTATTCATACTTCTTCTTGCTTACAAGGTCCTTGCCGCCCTCTACGTAGTCGTCGTCTTCCGCGACTTCCTCGACGACGCCCTCCAGCTCCTTCAGCAGCGGGCGGATCACGCGGTTCACGACGCCATACAGGCGGGTGGCCTCATCCGCCGGCCCGCTGATGATGAGGGGCGTTCGGGCCTCGTCGATGAGGATGCTGTCCACCTCGTCCACGATGGCGTAGTTGAGCTCGCGCATGACGCAGCTGCCGGGCTCGAACTTCATGTTGTCTCTCAGGTAGTCGAAGCCGAATTCGTTGTTGGTGCCGTACGTGATGTCGCAGGCGTAGGCGCGGCGGCGCGCGTCGTCGTCCATCTCGTGCTGAATGCACCCGACCGTGAGGCCGAGCGAGCGGAACAGGCGGCCCATCCACTCGGAATCGCGCTTTGCGAGATAGTCGTTCACCGTGACGATGTGCACGCCCCTGCCCTCCAGGGCGTTGAGATAGGCCGCGAGCGTGGCGACGAGGGTCTTGCCCTCCCCCGTCTTCATCTCGGCGATTTTTCCGCCGTGGAGGATGGCGCCCCCGATGAGCTGAACGTCGAAGTGCCGCATCCGGAGGCGTCGCCGGCCCGCCTCGCGCACCAGGGCGAACGCTTCGGGCAGAATCTCGTCCAGGGTCTCGCCGGCGGCGAGGCGCTCCCGGAAGCGATCCGTCTCCTCGCGCATCCCGGCGTCGGTCATCTCCTGAACGCGGGATTCGCGGGAGTTTATCTCCTCGACTATCGGCCGCAGCTTTCTGATGAGGCGCTCGTTCGCCGTTCCGAACACGGATTTGAACGCCGACATGCCTGACTGAAGAACCGACCCGGCCATTCACCGCTCCCTTGGCGATTCACGCGCGCGAATGGGGCTTCACGCGCGGGGGAGACTATCACGGCGCATGAAGGAGAAAAAGCGGATATCGAAGGCGGTGGACGCGAGTTATTTGAAGGCGCTCACGATATACAATTTGGGGTTGACCGCGATTCCGTTGATTCGGACTTCATAGTGGAGGTGCGGGCCGGTGGATCTGCCCGTGGAGCCGACCCGGGCGATGATCTGGCCCCTTTTCACGCGCTGGCCGACTTTCGCCAGGTTCACGCTGTTGTGCGCGTATCGGGTGACGATGCCCTGCATGTGCCGGATTTCAAGAATTTTCCCATACCCCCCCTCCCTGCCGGCGCGGATGACGACGCCGTCCGCCGGGGCGAATATGGGCGTTCCCTCTCTCGCCACGATGTCGATGCCCGCGTGAAATTCCCGCTGGTTCGTGAACGCGGAGCGTCTGTATCCGAAGTTCGAGGAAAGCCAGCCCTTGACCGGCCACGTGGAGGGCGTGTGCGCGAGCAGGACGCTTCGGTCGCGGAACGCTTTCAGCAACTCCCTGAACGCGCTCTCCTGCTCGGCGGCGCGTCTTTCAATGTCCTGGAACCGCCGATTCAGCCTCCGCGCGAGCCTTTGCTCGGACGGGGCGAGCCGATCCAGGTCCTCCGGCAGATCGCGCCTTGAAACGCCGCCCAGCCCCAGAGCGTCTTTTCGCTTGCCGGGCTTGAGGGAGGCCATGACGCGGAGGCGATCCTCGAACTGATGGAGCTGCAGCAGGCTGTCGTCAAGGGATTCCAGCCTGGCGCCGAACTTTTCGAGCAGTCTCTTTTGCGTCCGGTTTTGCTGCTCGAGGGGGGAGAGCTTCCCGGCGGGGCTCGCCGGGAGTTTTCTCTTCTGCGCGAGGTAAAGCGGAACTCCGGCGGCAGGGACGGCGAGACAAAGAAGCAGGCAGACCGCCGTCCGCCTCGCGACGGTGAACCGCCGGGAGCCGCTCGAGTTGCTCGGTATCACGATGAAGGTGTATTTCCTGCCCACGAGGCGGCTCCTTCGGTCATTCTCCGAAGCGTTCGCTTCCCGCGTTTCTTCTATCGCGCAGTTCCGCGCCCCTTCATCAAGAAGTCAAACGCTTTCCCGGACGGCCGTTCGTTCTCCGCGAAATTATCAAACCCGGAAAAACGAGTCAACCGAACGCGCGCGAGGCGAAACCGCGCCGGGAAAGCCTCTCAGCGCATGACGGCCCCGGAATCGACCAGAAGCGCCTGGCCCGTGATGGTCTTCGCGTCGTCGCTGGCCAGAAAGGCGACCGCGCGTCCGACGTCCTCGGCCGACTGCTCGACCCCCAAAGGCGTCTGCTCCACGAAATGATCGAAGACCTCCCTCGCCGCTTTTCCCCTGAATTGCTGAAATTTCTTTCTGAATTGCTCCGCCAGCGTCTCCCACATCGCGCTCCAGATGAGGCCCGGACAGACCGCGTTCACCGTGACGCCTTCCCGCGCGACCTCCCGCGCGAGCGCCTGGGTGAATATGATCACCGCCGCCTTGCTCGCGCTGTAGTGCGGTATGGTTTCGCGGCCATCCCGCCCGGCGCGCGAGGAAATGTTGATGATGCGCCCCCAGCCCCTCCCCTTCATCTTTTCGAGCGACGCCTGGCACAGCAGAAAAACGCCCTTCACGTTGACGCTGTAGGCGGCGTCCCAGTCCTCCTCGCTGACGTCCGACAGGGGCATACCGAGTTTGAAGTCCGCCCCGCCGATGACGCCGGCGTTGTTGACCACGATATCGAGGGCGCCGAAGTCCCTGGCGACCGCGTCCACGACGGCCGCGCATCGCGCCTTGTCCGTCACGTCCAGGGCGTAGGAAACGGCGTCCACGCCGAAGCCGCCGATCTCCCTCGCGGCCGCCTCGGCGCCGGCGGGCGATATGTCCGCCAGCGCCGCGTGAACCCCCTCCTCCGCCAGGCATCTGGCGATGCCGCGCCCGATTCCTCCTCCGGCGCCGGTGATGAGCGCGACTTTTCCCCGCAAGCCGCGCTCTCTGGGGGGGCGGGAAGGCATCGCTCCCGCTATCTCCCGTATCCCGTCATGGCGCCGCCCGCCTCGAGCCAGTCCTCGAAGACCCTGAGGCCCTCCAGAACGGCGGGAACCCCTCCGTAGGGAGAGGTCTGAAATATCACCTCCATGATTTCCTTGTCCGTCGCTCCGTAGCTCCTCGCCGCCGTGAAGTGAGAGCGCATCTGGGCGAAGCGCCCCGTGACGCACAGGGCCGCTATCGCGCAGAATTCTCTCGTCTTGTGCGGAATGACGTCGCGATCATACAGCCCGCCGTGAACGAATCGCTGAAACAGCATGGAGAAGTCCGGGTCGAGCCCGTTCAGGCGACCAAACAGCTTTTCGGTGTAGCCCTCCCCGTACTGGGCGTCTCCACGCCTGATGGCGGGGGGATAGAATTCCTCGCTCATTCGCCCTTCTCCTCGCGCGCGGCGCGCGGCCGCCGACTACGCATCTTCCACGACCGGGTTTCTCAGGCGGCCCAGTCCGCCGATTTCCACCTCCACGACGTCGCCCGGCGCCAGGAACGAGGGCGTCTCCCGCGCGTAGCCCACGCCCGCCGGCGTGCCCGTGAGGAAGACGTCGCCCGGCGCCAGGGTGAAGCCCTCCGAAAGCGCGGAGAGCATCGAGGGAATGTCGTGAATCATCATGCTCGTGCTGGAGTCCTGCCGCGCCTCCCCGTTCACCCAGCTTTTCACGGTCTGGTTCATCGGGTCGCCGTAGTCCTCCTTCGGGACGATGAAGGGCCCGAGCGGACACGTGCCGTCGAGCGTCTTGCCCTTGAAAATCTGCTTGTGCCGCCTCTGAAGGTCCCTGGCGGATACGTCGTTCGCGCAGCAGTAGCCGAAAACGTGATCATACGCCTCGTCCCTGGGTATGTTCTTGCCGCGCCTGCCGATGATGACGGCGATTTCGGCCTCGTAGTCGAGTTTTTCCGTCACACGGTGGGCGGGTATGCCCTCGCCGTGTCCGATGAGGGCGCTCTGCGCCTTGGTGAAGAAAATGGGATGATCGACCTCGACCTTCGCCGTCCAGACGTCCTTCGCCCGGAGCCCCTCGTTCACGTGGTCCTGATAGTTGAGCCCCATGCAGAGAACGTGCCTGGACGGATGGGGAACCGGCGCCAGGTGATGAACGTCCCCGGGCGCCATGAGAACGGGAGCCAGCTCCTCCGCGCTCGCCTCCGCCTGCGCGACCAGCAGGCGAAGCGCTTCGCCGGAGGACTCCCAGGCCTCGATGAGTTCAATCATGCCGCCGAAGGCCAGATCCCTCTTCCCCAGAAGCCCGGCCAGACGCGAGAGGTGAGCGATTTTGTCGCCCACGTACACGCCCACTCTCTCGACCCCTCTGTAGCGGTATGACAGCAGCTTCATGCGTTCCTCCTCTGGTTGGGCGTCTCCCGGCGGTCAGTCAGTCAGGAGGAAACCCCGTAGCGTTCGAGCGCGTCCGGGGTGAACTCCACGCCGTGGCCGGGCGCATCGGGAACGTGGATATGCCCGTCGCGCACGGAAAAATCCTCCGTGAGGTCATCGGGCGAGAAGAATTCCATGTATTCGACCATGTAGCCCGCGGGCGTCGCGCCCACGAGGCTCACGGACAGCTCGTGCGCCAGATGGCTGCTCAGGGAGAGGTTGAAGGCGTCGGCCAGATGCGCGACCTTGATGAACTCCGTCACCCCGCCGCAGCGGCAAACGTCCGGCTGGAGGAAGTCCGCCGCCCGGCGCTCGCATATCTCCCTGAACCCCCAGCGCATATAGGCGTTCTCGCCCGCCGCGGTGGGCACCATGCTCCGCTCGGCGACTTCCGCCAGATCATCGACGCAGTCGGCCAGCACGGGCTCCTCGAACCAGGCGACCCCGTATTCCGCCAGCATCTCCGAGACCTCGACCGCCTCGCGCGCGTTGTAGTTCTGGTTGGCGTCGCAGAAGAGAAGAAAATCCTCCCCCATGTTTTCCCGCAGAAATTCGACGCGCTCCGCGTCCCGCTTCGCGCCGATCTTGAGCTTGTAGCCGCTCATGCCGAGGGCGGCGGCTTCCCGGGCCTCCTCCAGCAGTTCGGCGTCCGACAGCGTATGCCAGCCCCCGCTCCCGTATACCGGCATCTTTTGGCGAAACCCGCCCAGGAGGCGGTTCAGCGGCAGGCCGGCGGCCTTCGCCGCAATGTCCCAGCAGGCGATGTCCACCGCCGAGAGGGAATACAGGCCCAGTCCCCCGCGCATTCGCGCCTTGTTCGGCGACCACATGCGGCTCCAGAGCGCCTCGGGCGCCAGGGCGTCCTGGCCGATCACCAGCGGGGCCAGCTCCTTTTCGATGTAGGGCAGCATCGCGGCGCCGCCCTCCCCGCCCAGTCCCATCGTAAAGCCCGTTCCGGTCGGGCCGTCCTCGACGTGAAGACGGACGACGATGACGTCAAGGTGGGTATACGTTCCCAGCGAACTCTGAAACGTTTTCTTGAGAGGGACTTTCAGGCGCGCGGGCTCGAGAGAGCGTATCTTCAATCCGGGCATTTCGCCTCCCGCCTACAGAAAGCGCATGGAGCGGACGCGCATGGCCTGGTTCGTTCCGTCCGAGTGGAGGAAGCTGGTCACGTCCCGCAGGTATTTCTCCATCGGCGCGTCCGTCATGTAGCCCGTCCCGCCCCAGACCTCCAGGGCGCGCGTGGCGATTCGATAGGACGCCTCGGACACGAAGCATTTGGTCATAAAGCCCATTTTGGGGTCGTAGCCGTCTTTCCGGTCCGCCGTCCAGGCGGCGTAATGGAGCAGCCGCCGGCTGGCTTCATACTCGGCGAAGCAGTCCGCGAGCATGAACCCGACCGCCTGGTGCTCGATGATCGGCCTGCCCCCCTGCACCCGGCGCCGGGCGTACGCCAGCGCGTCCTCGTAGGCCGCCCTGGCCGCGCCGAGAACCGTGGCGGCGGCTTCTATGTTCGAGCCCGGCACGAAGTTGCGGCGCGCCTCCATGGCGCGGTTCACTTCGGTGATGCGGTTCTCGTCCGGTATTCTGCAGTTCTCGAAAACGAGCTCCGCGTTCAGGGAGAGCCGCTGCCCCATCTTGTCGTGAATCTTCCCGTAGCGAAAGCCCTCCATGTCGGGCGTGACGAGGAAATACGTCATTCCCTCGGAGACCCCCTTCGCCGCGTCCGTCCGCATGGCGACGATGCAGAGCTTGGCGATTCCCCCGTTGCTGATGTATCGCTTCTTCCCGTTGGCTATCCAGGAGCCGCCGTCCCGAACGGCGGTCGTCCTCACGCCCGCGTCCGGGCTGTCGTAGGGGATGATGTTGTCCGATCCTCCCGACTCCTCCGTCATCCCGACCGCCAGATGAAAATGGTGATCCTCCAGAAAAGGCTTCAGGTAGCGCTCCCTCTGCCCCTCGGTCGTCAGCCTTTCAAACAGATGGGTGATCTTCCAGGTTTGATCAAACGTCACGGCCGTCCCCAAATCCCCCCAGGCGAGCTCCTCGCCCACGAGGCACAGGGTGAGGACGCCGCAGCCGCCTCCTCCCATCTCCCGGGGCAGCGCGAGAGTCCGCAGTCCCAGCTTGCTGCCCTTCTCCAGCGCGTCCCAGGGGAAGCGCTTCATCGGGTCGGGCTCCTTGTCCAGCGCCGCGGCGACGGGACGAATTTCCCGCTCGGCGAACTCATGCGCCGTCTTCTGCAGCCTCTCCTGCTCGGCGGTGAGCGTGAAGTCCATGTTTCGCTCCTCGAAAAACCGAAGCCCGGCGCTGTCAGCCGTCAAGCCGTCGCTTCCGGGAGAAGGCGCGTCTGCCTGGCGTGCGCCCTATGCGTTCGCTTCCGCCTTCCACATTCGCCGCTTCAGGATGACGAAGCCGAACGCGACGATGAGCAACGCGCTGGCGAGATACGCGGCGCGAACCGGCCCGAACCAGAGGCTGTCCGCGCGAAAGCCGCTCACGGCGGCGCGTCCTATGGAATATAGAACAAAGTAGAGGCAAAGTATAAACCCGGGCTTGTGATTCGTCAGCCGCAGCCCTCGCAGGATGAAGAACCACAGCAGGTTCAGGAGCAGTTCATACAGCATCACGGGATGCGTCGCCTGGCCGGGAAACTGCCGCCCCGCGATGGATTCCATGGGAAATTCCACCCCCCACGGCATGGCCGTCGGCACGCCGTGGGCGTCGCCGTTCATGAAATTCCCGAACCGCCCGAAAGCCTGTCCCAGCATGACGGCGGGCGCGGCCGCGTCGGCGAACTCCCACGTGGAGACGGCGCGTCGCTTCAAATAGAGCCAGCCGGCCAGAGCTCCTCCAGCCAGCCCTCCGTGAATGGCGAGACCCCCGTTCCATACGGCGGGGATTTCCCAGGCGTTCCCGGCGTAGAATTCCCAGTTGAACAGGACGTAATAGATTCTTCCGCCCAGGATTCCCGCGAACATGACAAGGAGGCAGAAATTCATCACCTCGTCCCGGGTGACGGGCATATTCCTGCGTTCGGCCTCCTTGCTCACCAGCCGCGCGCCGACCAGAACGGCGGCGACGTACATGAGGCCATACCAGCGCAGCGCGAACGGGCCGATTTCAAATATGACGGGGCTCAAATGGCTGTCTTCCCTGCGAATCGGCCAAGCATATCATCGCCTCCGATCATTCCGAATGGCGGTAGATGCGGCTTTCGGGATAATAATCCTTCCAGCCGAACCAGAACGCGAGCGTGCTGGGGAGCTGGCGCAGCTTCGCGCCTTTCAGCGGCCCCTTGACCGCGAGGCCGGTGAGGCGCTGCCAGCGCGACCCCGTTCTCCCGTCTTTCATAAGCCGGCAGGCGGCGGCGCCTTTCGCGCCCTCCCCCGGAGCGAGCGCGAATTCCAGCGTCTCCCCCTTCAGGACGCGATCGAAAACAACCCCCGCGCCCGCCCCTTCGCAATAGGTCACCAGAATCTCCCTGCCCGCGAAACGGTCGTTCACCACCCCGGCGCGGCTCAGCTCTTCAAACGGGTATGCCTTGGCCGCCCGCTTCCCCTTCGGGGCGTCCAGGGCGAGACCCACCAGCAAGGCTTTCGGGTGGAGGCGATTGTCCCTGTATTTTTGGGGAATCACGCCCGTCTGCGAACTGTAGTAATAGCCCTCATAGGGATCGCGGGAGCCGCTCCGAAGCAGCCCCCCCGTCCCTGCCCGCTCCTTCTTCAGCACCAGCGTATCCGGGTAGAGGCGCTTCCATTCGGAGTAGCGCAGCATGGCCGCCGGATGCGTTTCGAGGCGCCTGCCCTTCAGAGGGCCCAGGACGGCCTCGCCCGTGAGATGGCTCCAGAGAGAATTCGTCTGGCGATCATACATGATCAACGCGTTTTTCCAGAGTTTGCCGGAAACGCCGAAGGTGAGCGTTTCGCCCTCCAGATTTCGGTCATACACGATGGCCGTGTAGCAAAGCGGTCACCAGGTGACGGCGACGGCCCGCCCCCCCACGACGTCGTTCACGATCTCATGGGAGCTGAGGAGGGGAACCGAGTAGGCCCTCCTGTCTCCCCCGATGCCGAGGCCGATGACCATTTCCTCCGGCCGCATGAATTCATCCGCGTCTTTCGCCCCGGCGAATTCGGGCGCGTCGATGGAGGGTATGGCGTCTTTCGGCAGGAGCGCGCGAATCTCGCTCTCCGGGCCGGCGTGGCAAAAAACCGGCAGGAGCAGGAAAGCCAGGGCGAAAAGCGCGCTTCTTGTTCTCGACATCGGGGACGTCTCCCCAGGCGGCCGGCAGGGTCATGCAACGTTGAAACCCATGGAGGCGATAAAATACCAACGATTCTGTTTAACTATATTCTACAATTCGTTGATATTTATCCTTTTGTTCGATCAAATTTTCGCTAAATCATAAAACTCCGTCCGCCTCCGCCCGTATGGGATCAGGATGATGAAATCTCAAGTATTACTTCAAGTTCCACGGGCGCCCCCAGGGGAAGTTCGGCCACCCCGACCGCCAGCCGCGCGTGCCTGCCCTTGTCTCCAAACAGCCCGACGGCCAGCTCCGAGGCGCCATTCAGCGCGAGCGCCTGATCCGCGAAGCCTTCCGAGGAGGCCACGTAGCCCGTCATCCGGACGATTCTCCGAACCGACTCCAGGTCGCCAAGCGCCGCCCGCGCCTGCGCCATGGCGTTCAGGAAGCAGAGCGCGGCGCACTCCCGCGCCTGCTCCACGGAGACGGCCCGCGGAACCTTTCCCGTATGAATCAGCGCGCCGCCTTTCATCGGAATCTGCCCCGAAATGAACATCAGGGCGCCGGAAATGACGGACGGAACATAGGCGCCGACGGGCGCCGGCGCGTCGGGCAACTCGATTCCCAACTCGTTCATTCGCCCGGAAACGCTCATCTCCCCTCTCCCGCCGTGATCATCGCCTTTATCCTGTCGAATTCATCGGGCGTGTTCGCGTTCAGAAAAGAAGCCCCCTCGGGGTCCCACTGCCTCCACTCCGCCTCCTCAATCCGCCTGACGCGCACCTTCGGATGAAAGCCCGTCATTTTCAGGTCGCCTCCCGAAATCGACTCCCTGATGGGAGCCTCGCATTTTTTCCCGTAAAAGGCGCAAAGCGGCTCGGGGCGGCCGCTTCTGACGGGAACCACCACGTCCCAGTCGTCCGCCATGGAAGCCATGGCGGATATGAGCGCCGGCCGCAGGAGCGGCATGTCGCATCCCGCCGTGAAAACGCGCGATCCCCTCGCCATCGACACGGCGGCGTGGAGGCCGCCCAGCGAATCGTTGCCGGGGCAAATGTCCGACGCCACGCGAAAGCCCATGCCCTCGTATGGCGCGGAGTCGCCGGCCACGACGAAAACTTCCGAAAACATACCCTCCAGGACGCCCGCTGCGCGCCGGATGAGGGAAACTCCGTCAATTTCGAGCAGGGCCTTGTTTCGGCCCATCCGGCGGCTTCGGCCTCCCGCCAGGATGGCCGCCGAAAAAGGGAGTTTCCCCGCCGCTTTCCCGTCCATGCGAAACGCTCCGGGCCGCGCGCCCGCGCCTTCGGGCCGGATCCGCTCAGGGGCGCGCCCGCGCGAGGGAATCCGCATCGAGTCCCTCCGCCACGGGCTTTTCATCCAGCGCCTCGTCGAGCAGAACCACCCGAACGCGGCTTCCGGCGGCGAGCGCCGTCTGAAACTCCGGGAATATGACCAGCCCGTTCGCCCGCACCATGGAGTGCAGTATGTTGGACCCCTGGGCCTCAATCGCCCGAACGTCCCATGCGTCCCCGGAGCGATGGACGATGGAGCGCACGTAGTGGCGCCTCTCGGGCGACTTCGAGAGCGGATGCAGAAGGCGCGCCTCCAGCGTCGGGCGGAACAGCTTTTTCCTGCCCTGCATCTTCAGCAGCGCGGGGCGGACGAACAGCTCGAAGCTGACCATCGTGGAAACGGGGTTTCCGGGCAGGCCGAACACGGGCTTCCCGTTCAGCATTCCAAAGGCCATGGGCTTGCCCGGCTTCATGCGAACCCGCCAGAAGCGCATCTCGTTGCCGAGTCCGCCCAGGGTGGACTTCACCAGGTCGAAATCGCCCACCGACACGCCGCCGCTCGTTATCAGCAGATCGGCGGCCAGCCCGTCGTTGACGCGGCGCGTCAGATCCTCCGCGTTGTCGCGGGCGATGCCCAGCGGGACGGGCTCGCCGCCGGCCTCGAGAACCTGGGCGGCCAGCGCGTAGGAATTGGAGTTGAATATCTGCCCGGCGGCGGGGGAATCTCCCAGATCGACCAGCTCCTCCCCCGTCGCCAGGATGGCCACTCTCGGCCTTTGACGCACATAGACGCTCGGCCGACCGACGTTCGCCAACATGCCCACCGCGGCGGCGCCCAGGCTCATCCCTTCCCTGAGAACGATTTCGCCCGCCCGGACGTCCTCGCCCGCCCGCCTGACGGCCTCTCCCTTCCCCACCCCGAGAAAAACGCTCACCTCCGCGTCCGAGATTCTCTCGGTCTCCTCGACCAGGACGACGGCGTCCGCCCCTTCGGGAATGGGGGCGCCGGTCATAATCTTGACGGCCTCTCCCGCGCCGACCCTGCGCCGCGCCATGACGCCGGCCTGAATCTCCTCGACAACCCGCAGCTTCCCGGGCGCCTCGCGCGTCGCCCCCCGGACGTCTTCCGACCGCAGGGCGTATCCGTCCATCGCCGAGTTGTCCCAGGGCGGAACGGGCCGCGGCGACTCGACGTCCTCCGCCAGCACCCGGCCCAGACAGCTCAGCAGGCCCGCTCTCTCGCGCCCCATCGGCCGAACAGCGTCCAGTATGAATTTCTGGGCTTCTTCCACGCTGATCATCAGCGGCTCCATGGCTCTGCGAACAATCCGCGCGACCCAAGATCCAAGAGGCGGCATTATAGCCAACGCCGATGCGGGAACAAACCGGGCGCCGCCCCGCGCTCGGGGAAAATTCCCGCGTTTGCGAAGTCCGCGAATATCCCTTAAAAAGCGCCCATGCCGAAAGAGGAATTCCGATACAAAACCGAACTCCGCGTCCGGTTCGGCGAAACCGACCTTCAGGGAGTCGTGTTCAACGCCAACTATCTTCTGTATGTCGATACCGCCCAGATGGACTATCTGCGCTCCATCGGCGTCTCCTACCGGGACATGATCGCGCGGGGGCATGACGTCGTAATCGTGGACGCCTCGCTCCAGTTCCGCGCCCCGGCCCATTTCGACGAGGTGCTGGAAATCTACGCGCGCGTTTCCGAAGTGGGAAACTCGAGCATGAAAATGGATTTCGAGATTTACGAATCGGAGTCGGAGCGCCTCGTGGCGAACGCGCGGACGGCGTACGTCATCATCGAGAAAGGCTCGAACGCGCCCGTCCGCGTCCCCGCCTACGTCCGCCGCGCGATCGAGAAATTTGAATCGGGGGGCGCGGCGAGAAAGCCGGAGCGTTCATAGGGTTCGCCGGCGCGAAGCCTTCGCGCGCTATCCCGGCCTGAATCAGCGGAATCATCTTCTTGACGCTCGCATGATTCCGTGCCAAAATGCCCGGAAAATCGGAGAAGACGGCTTCATTGCGGCGATGGATGACGGATATTTCACGATTCGAGGGGGCGCCGGATGACTTTTTCTTCTCTTGTCGCCAGGCGGCGACGTCGAAGCCCGCGCTTCGGCGGGGGCGGCATCCATACCGTGCAAAAGAAGGATAATATGATGAAATCGATCGAGCGTTCGCGGCGGACTGTTCCCTTCCTCTCTCTCGCGCTGAGTCTGTTCATCGCCGTCGCGCTGGGCGCCTCCCAGGCTTTCGCGGCGTGGAAGCCGACGCGCCCGATCGAGTTCATCATCATGGCGAGCAAGGGGGGGGGCGCGGATCGCATCGCTCGCCTCATGCAGAAAATCGTCACCGAGAACAAATGGTCGCCCCAGCCCCTGACGCCGATCAACAAAAGAGGAGGCTCCGGCGCCGAGGCGATGCTCTATCTCTACGCGAAACGAGGGAACCCGCACGTGATTCTGGTTACCCTCAACAGCTTCTTCACCACACCGGTATTGCGGAACCTCCCGGTGAACTACAAGAAGCTCACGCCCGTCTATCGGCTGGCCATGGACACGTTTCTCCTTTGGGTGAACGCGAAGTCGGGCATCAGGAACATGGATGACTTCGTGAAGGCCGTGAAGGCCAAGAAAGGCAAGTGGACGATGGGCGGGACGGGCAAGATGCAGGAGGATCAGCTCGTCACGAACATGCTGATGCAGGCCTACGGCCTCAAAGGCCTGATCACCTACGTGCCCTTCCGGGGCGGCGGCACCGTGGCCAAGAATCTCGCCGGCGGACACGTCGATTCGACCGTGAACAACCCCTCCGAGGGACTGCCGCACTATCCCGACAAAATGCGGCCGATCGCCGCGATGACCCCGGAGCGGATTCCCGCGTTCAAGGAGGTGCCCACCTTCAAGGAGCTGGACAAGCCGGAGCTCGTGTATTTCATGCAGCGCAGCATCAACGCGCCCGGCGGCATCTCCAGGGACGCCGTGCAGTGGTATGTCGATCTGTTCGCCAAGCTGTGCAATTCCGATGAGTGGAAATCCTATACGAAGAAGAAGGCGCTGAACCGCGCCTGTCTGAGCGGCGCTCCGCTGGGCGCGTTCTTCGCTTCCGAGGACGGCAAGCACAAGCAGCTGCTCAAAGGCATGGGACTGCTGAAATAATTCGCGGAAACGCCCAGGCTGATTCAGGCAATCCGCCGCCGTTTCGGAAAATTCGCCGCCAGGCTTCCTGCCGCAACGCTTCCCGGCGCCGGCGCGGCATCAGCGAGTCCCTTGCGCCGCAGCTCTTGACGGCGGCGCTCCCGAATCCCTTTGCCGAAAACCCGGCGCGAAACCTCGCTTTCCGCTTGTCCATGCCCGCGCTTCGATTTACTCTTTCGCGTTAGCCCCGTTCTGCTTTCCACGAAAGACGCGACGCTTTGAAAAAATGGCGAATTCTTCTCCTCCTCACCACCGGCCACGCTTTTGAACACTGGTACCAGGGCGTTTTGGGCCCCGTTATTCCCTATCTGACGGCGGATTTGGGACTTACCCTCACCCAGGTGGGGCTGCTCTTCACCGGCAGGGCGGTGATGAGCGCCCTCAGCAGCGTGGGGACGGGCGTCATCATCGACTCCTTCGGCGGCGGGAAATGGCTCCTGGTCGGGTGCATGGCCTCCACCGCCCTGTTTTACGGCGGCGCGAGCCTCGCGACGGGGTTTTTCGCCCTGGCGCCCATCATCTGGCTGAGCGGACTGGCGACCCACAGCTGGCATCCGCCCGCGATGGGCCTTTTGGGGATGCGCTTCGAGAACCGCAAAGGCTTCGCCCTGGGCGTGCATGGAACGGGCGCGAACGTGGGGCAGACGCTCGCCCCCGTCATCGCGGGGTTCCTGCTCCTGATGATGAACTGGCGAGGCGTCCTGCTGGCGAACACGATTCCCCTGCTCGCCACGGCCATCCTTCTGTGCGTTTATCTGGAGCCTTTTGAACTGGGCGGAAGCCGAAGGCCCGGCTCCTCCCTTCGGCCGCGCGGCTTCATGGACGCGCTGATCAAGAACCCCGGAATCGCGGGCGCCTGCGTATTCTCGGGCGCGAGGACGCTGGCGCACAACGTCATCCTGGTTTTTCTTCCGATATGGCTGGTGAGAAAATACGGCGTGGGGCCGGGCGCGCTGGGAATCGCCATTGGCGTATATTCGGCGGCGTCCATATTCCCGGAAACGATTGTGGGCTATCTTTCCGACAGAACGTCGAGGAAGGTGATTCTGTTCATCGGCATCGCCGGCGGCGGAGCCGCGCTGGCCATGATTCCCCACGCGGGCTCGGGGATTTTCCTGTACGCCTGCGTCACGGTCGTCGGCGCTTTTCTCGTTTCCATGCGCTCCGCGATTTTCGCATACGGCTTCGAGGTCAGCCCGCCGCAGTTGACCGGAAGCGTCGTCGGCGTCATCTTCACGGCGAACCAGATATTCGTCGGGGCGGGTCTGTTTTTTCTGGGCATTCTGGCGGACGCGCGCGGTCTGGCGTTCGTTTTCTGGGCGATTGGTATATTATGCCTGGGTAGCCTGGCCGCTTTCTCATGGCTGCCCCGAACGGAGGAAAAAGCGGATTTTCAGCAATCGGTCTCCGGGCCGTGAAACTCCACGGACGACTCTCTTCAGCTCATGTACGGGAGACGGCGGATGAGCGAACGAATTGAGGAGCACGCGGGATTTCCCCACGTCGAGAAATTGCTGGCTGGCGGAGCGCCTACCCCGGCGGCGACGGATCTTCTGGCTTCCATCGGCGTCACCGACCCGCTCGGCGCAGCGCGAAACCTCCAGTCCCTGGCCCTGCACCCGGCGTTCCCGCGCGATGACGCCGGGTTTCTCGGGCAGCTTCTGGCTTCTCTGGGAGATACGTTCGACCCGGAGCGCGCCCTCAGCAACTTCGAGCGAATCCTCGCGACCCGCGAGAAGCCGGACGCGCTCCTGAAGGCGCTCATCCATTCGGATGAGCGCAGGGCGGAGTTCTTCGCGCTGACTGGCGGGAGTCAGTTCCTGACCGAAACCATCGCCAGGCACCCGGACTTTTTCGACTGGCTGCTGCGTCCGAACGCCCTGCAAACCACCCGGCCGAAAGAGAAGATGGAGTCCGAACTCTGGCGCTGGGTGCGCGACGACTGGGAGTCTCCCAACGGGCCGGAGAACGCGATGCGCCGGTTCCGCCAGCGCGAGTACCTGAGAATCGCTATACTGGACCTGATGCGGCGCGCGTCCCTCAAGGAAACCACCCTGAGCCTTTCCCGGCTGGCCGACGTCTGCCTGGAGATAGCGGTCAAGGTCGCCGGCGCCGAACTGAAGAAGAAATACGGAACGCCCAGACACAGGGACGCGGACGGGAAGTGGCGAAATACCGAATTCAGCGTGATCGGCATGGGGAAGCTGGGCGGGCTCGAGCTCAACTTCAGCTCGGACATCGATCTGCTGTTCATCTACTCATCGGACGACGGGCGAACGTCGGGGGTCGTCGATTCGCTGACGGGGCAGCAGAAAAGAAGGATAAGCAACCACGAATTCTTCGCCCACATGGCCCGGCGCGTCATATCCCTGATGGCGAAGAACACCGAAGAGGGGCACGTCTTTCGGATAGACACGCGGCTGCGGCCCGAGGGTTCGCAGGGCGCCCTGGCGTATTCGCTCAGAAGCTGCGAGGTCTATTATGAATCCTGGGGAGAGACCTGGGAGCGCCAGGCGCTGACCAAGTCCAGGCACTGCGCGGGCTCCGCCGCCCTGAGCGGCGCCTTCATGGAAATGATCCGCCCCTTCGTCTATCGGCGCACGATGGACATCAGCGTCATCGCGGAAATCGGAAAAATCAAAAACCGCATCAACAAGAACCTGAAGGGCCAGGACGCGGCGGAGCGCAACGTGAAGCTCGGCGAGGGGGGCATTCGGGAAATCGAATTCATCACCCAGGCGCTCCAGCTCATCTACGGCGGGCGGGAAACCCTTCTTCAGGGTTCAAGCACGCTGGACAGCCTCTCCGTCATGGAGGCGATGGGCCTGCTGCCCCCCCACGAATGCCAGGATCTTTCGCGCGCATACGTATTTCTCAGGGACGTGGAGCACCGCGTGCAGGTCACGCACGGGCTTCAGTCCCATGACATTCCGACGGATGAAAAGCACCTGACCGTGCTCGCCCGCAAAATGGACTGCGCGGGAAGCGGCGAATTCAGGGAGCAGCTGGCGCATCATCGCGGCAACGTATCGAAGATATTCGAGAACATGTTCCGGAGCGGGAACGGAGACGAGGGGGAGGAGGCCGCCGACGAGCAGGCGCCCGCGCCTACCCTGGGAGACTCCCTCTCCGCCGAGGAGCTGGCGCCCTACAACTTCGCGGACCCCGAAAGCGTGAGCACGCACCTCAAGCTCCTGCGAAACGGCGCCTCGCTCGAGCACGTCAGCGCGAAGGCGAAGCGGATATTCGACGAACTTCTCCCCCGCCTCCTCGACCAGACCCATGATCTTCCGGAGCCGGACAGGGCCATCGCCCACCTCAACAGGTTCGTGGAGAAAGGCGGAGGGCGCGAATCGATACTCGGGTTCATGGCCGAACAGGAGGAGTCGCTGGAGATCATTCTCAAGCTGTTCGCCTCGAGCAACTACCTGTCCGAGATTCTGATCGCCCAGCCCGGCCTGCTCGAGACGCTTTTCCAGACGGAGACGCTCTCCAGCCCGCGCTCGGAGGAGGTTCTCGCCGCGGAAATGGAGAAGATAGCGAGCGCGCAAATCCCGATGGACGAGAGATTCAACCGCCTGCACCTCGCCAAGAAAAGCGAGGAGCTCGCCATAGGCATCCGAAGCATCCTCGGAGAGGCGGACATTCAGGAAACCCTGTCCTCCCTCTCCCGACTCGCGGCGGCGACCCTGAGAAGCGGCTACGAGATGGCCCGCGAAAGAATGCTCGGCCTGTATGGCGCCCCGATCGAGGAGGAGACGGGCGAGGAGGCCCGATTCGCCGTCATCGGCCTCGGCAAGCTGGGAAGCGGAGAGATGAACTTCGGCTCGGACCTGGACTTGATATTCGCGTATAGCGCCGCCGGGAAAACGAACGGGCGGGCCAACGGGAAAAGCTCCGAATACGGCCCCATCACGAATCACGAATTCCACCTCAAGCTGGCCACCTGCCTGCGGGACGGCCTCTCGGCGTCGAGCGGGCGGGCGCGAACCTACGAGATGGACCTCCGCCTTCGGCCCGAAGGGCAAAAGGGGCCGCTGGCGGCGCCGCTGGAGCGCTTCGCAAAGTACTTTGAGGCCCGCGCCGAGACGTGGGAGCGGCAGGCGCTCACGAGAGCGAGCCCCGTCGCCGGCTCGGAGACGCTGAGCGCGGAATTCCTGGACCTCGCCCAAAAATTCGTGTACGAGAAGGAAGCGGGCGAGGAGCTGGCGCGGGAAGTTCATCACATGCGCAAGCGCATGGAAACGGAGCTGTCGCGCGAGGAGGAGGGAATCATCGACATCAAGCTCGGTCGCGGCGGAATCGTGGATATCGAGTTTTTGACCCAGTATCTCCTGATACGGAACGGAGGCGCGAATCCCGACATACGGGTCCCGAACACCTGCCTCGCCCTCCAGGCGCTGAAAGACGCCGGAATCCTCGCCGATGGGGACTGCGCCGCGCTGCTCGACGGCTACCGCTTCCTGCGTCTCGTCGAAAACCGACTCCGCATAGGCAACGCCCAGTCGATCAACATATTCCTGACGACTCCGGAGGCGATGGGGATGCTGGCGCGGCGCATGGGCTTTGCGGACGACATCGACGGAAGCGCCCACGCGAAGTTTCTCGCGGAATACGAAGAGAAAACGGGCCGCGTGCGGGAAGTCTATGAAAAAATCGTGGTCGGGCGGGAATGACCGCCTCTCCGCGCCAGGCGTCCGCGCGCTTCAGCCCGTCCGCGCCGGAGGGGTCGCGTTGATCATAAACCCCGCCCGCTTCCGCGCGTCCATGGAGGAGCTCGCCCGCGTCGGCGCGACGCCGGGCGGCGGCGCGCATCGCCCCACCCTCTCGGACCAGGACAAAGAAGCGAGAGACCTGTTCGCCGGCTGGGCGCGCGGCGCGGGACTCGATCTGCGCGTCGATGAGATGGGAAATATGTTCGCCAGGCGCGCGGGCGAGAACGACGACGACGCTTCCGCCATGACGGGGAGCCACCTCGACACCGTGCCGAACGGAGGGCGGTTCGACGGTTCGCTGGGCGTGCTCGCCGGCCTCGAGGCCGTCCGAACGCTGAACGACCGGGGCGCATCCACGAAGCGGCCGATAGAAGTCGTCAACTGGACGAACGAGGAGGGCGCCAGGTTTCCGCCCTCCATGCTCGGAAGCGGCGTGTTCGCGGGAGCGATTCCGCGGGAGACGGCATACGAGGCGAGGGACGCCGGGGGAGCGAGGCTTCTGGATGAGCTGGAGCGCATCGGCTACCGGGGCGACGCGCCCTGCGCGCCCAGACCCATCGGCTCATACGTCGAGCTGCACATAGAGCAAGGACCCGTTCTGGTGAGCGAAGGCGCGCAGATAGGCGTCGTGGAAGGCATCTTCGGCCTCTGCTGGCTCCGCGTCACGATGAAGGGGGAGCGGGATCACGCCGGGCCCACGCCGATGCGCATGAGGCGAGACGCCCTGGTGGGCGCGGCGCGCGCCATTTCCGCGATCCGCGAGATTCCCGCAAGGCTGCATCCGGATTTCGTGGCCACGGTGGGCGAACTCTTCGTATCGCCCAACGCCGTCAACGTCATTCCCGACGAGGCGAGGTTCTCGGTCGATTTTCGGCACAGCGAGCCGAAAGTGATGGAAGACGCGCTGGAGCTCGTGCGGGAGGCCGCGACGCGGGAGGCCGGGAGGGAAAGCCTCGAAGTCGAGATTGAAAGCGTCGGCTTATCCACGCCCATGGCGTTCGACGCGGCCGTCGCGCGGACGATACGGGGCGCGTGCGAGGAGGCGAACTGCAGCCATCGTCCCATGTGGAGCGCCGCCGGGCACGACGCCCGCTACGCGGCCCAGCTCGGGCCTGCGGCCATGATTTTCGTCCCCTGCGTCGCCGGAAAAAGCCACTCGGAAGAAGAGGATATGGACTGGGAGGACGCCTGTCGGGGCTGCGACGTCCTGGCGCGGACATTGCTGAAGCTGGCGAATTCGTGATTCGCAGCCTTCCCCGGAAGCCGACGAGGAGAACCGGATGCCGAAGACAAAATGGGCGAACGGCGCGCGATGCGCCGCGTGTCTGACTTTCGACGTGGACGGCGAGACGGTATGGATGGCGAGGGATCCCTCCCTGGGGCATCGCCCCATTCACAACTCCATGGGCGCCTACGGCCCCAAGGTGGGCGTCCCCCGCATACTGAAGCTCCTCAAAAAATACGATCTGCCCGGCGCCTTCTACATCCCGAGCTGGACGGTCGAGAAGTGGCCCAAAATGACGGAAGCCATCGTCCGGGCGGGGCACGAGGTCGGGCATCACGGCCATATCCACGAAAAACCGTATCAGATGGCCGACGCGGAGCGCGAGGAGGAGCTGCTGGTCCGCGCCCTCGAAGTCCTGCGGCGCGACACGGGGCAGGAAATTCTGGGCTCCCGGACGCCCTCGGCCGATCCGAGCGTCCACACCATGGACCTGCTGAAAAAGCACGGGCTTCTCTACCATTCCAACATGATGGATGACGACTGGCCCTACTACCACGCCTGCGGACTGGTGGAGCTGCCCACGAAGTGGAGCCTCGACGACTTCATCTTCTTCGCCCACAGCACGAATCCGCCCTTCGGCCACGGCATCCGGGACCCGGAATCGGTCTATTCGATATGGGTCGAGGAATTCGAGGGAACCTACGAGGAGGGCGGATACGTGAACTTCATGTGCCACCCCCAGATCATCGGCCAGCATCACCGGATGAGAATGCTGGAGAGGCTCGTCAGGCACATGATGAACAAGGGGGACGTGTGGTTCGCGGCGCCCGGCGAGGTGGCGAAATGCTGGGCTTCGCAAAACAAGCCGCCCGGGACGGGAAGATCGAGGGGACGAACCCGCTCTTGAGGATCGGCTTTTCGCGCGCCTGAAAGCTGTCCGCTCCTTTCGGGAGCGTCCCCCGAGGGAGCGGCGTCCCGGCTTGCGCGGGAAGGAGCCTTGCCGGGGCGGATCAGGCGTCAAAGGCCCGGGCGGGCGAGGTCAGAATACCGGAGAAAGCCAGCCCAGCAGCCCGCCGTAGATGGCGTGGGCGACGAGGGCGGTTCGCCACGCCCCGGGGTGCAGTTTGCGGCTGAAAAAGCCGTTGCCGGCGATGAGCGGGTTGAACGCGCATTGCGAAAAAACCCAGAGCGCGCCTCCCCAAATCAGCCCGCGCCATACGGGCGGGACGGGAACGCAGCCGGCGACGGAGGCGTAGATCAGTCCGAAAATGACGCCGTTCAGATGAACGGCGATGAACCCGAGCGCGTAAGGCGGCTTTCCCTCATACGATTCTCCGAACAGGAGCATCGCCAGCCCCTTGCCGAAATCGAGTTTCGCCATGCCCATCCTGTCGGCGAGCAGGGCGAAAACCATGTGCGCGTAGGTGGCCAGAAAAGAAACCGCGCAAACGACGAGAAAATCACCGGATTTCACGCGCTGTTTCCCACGCTCCGCCGGGGACAGGCATCCATGCCGCTCACCCCGTGTATTCCAGAATGTGCATTCCCGCTCCGTTGCGGTCGATCAGGTAGAGCAGACCGTTCTCGTCCATGCCGATGTCGTTCGACTGCGCGTAGTCCTTTCCGAAGTTGAGCGCGGGGACGTAGTGCCCTATCTCCTTCGGGCGGAACGGGTCGGAAAGATCAACGGCGCGCAGCCCGGAATTGAAGTAGGTGAGGAAGATGATGTCCTTCCACGGGCCATCCGCCGGGGCGTATTCCAGAATGTTGTGGGCGCCGAAGCGTCCGCCCCGGTTCATGTTCTCCTCCCTGTCCGGTATGTAGGTGGCTATCGGAATCGGGTTCGTCTCCTCCCGGATATCGACCACCCACATGAACTGGCTGCTCTCGTAGTTCTCCTGGGCGCGCGCCTCGTCGGTCACGACCAGATACGGCCTGTCGCCGAGCGGCCAGACGGTGTGCGTGGAGCCCACGAAGGGCGGCGACCAGCAGAGGTGCCCCACGAACGTGATGTCGCGCAAATCCGTACAATCGAAGATTCCCAGCCCTCCCCCCCAGAAGCCGGCGAACATGCGGTTTCCGCGAATCGTGGCGGGGCCGTGGCACGTCCAGGATCGCTCGAAGTCTTCCGGCTCCTCATACGGCATTCCGAGGCTGACGTCCTGCCTGGGGAGACCGACGACGTTGAGCGCCTCCGGGTTCAGGGGATCCTTGATGTCCACCGTCCACATGACCCGGTTTCTCCACCCCTCGGCTTCGTTCGGGAAGAACGCGAGCTGGCGCTCGTTGTCCACGCCGAAGCGGTGAGGCCCCGAGCCGGGAAGATCGTAAAAGCCCGCCTCTTTCGGGTTCGCCGGGTCGCTGACGTCAAAAATGGCTATGCCCGCCCTCGCCTTTTCGCCTTCCGGCGTCTTGAGCCGCTCGTGATTGACGTAGAGCAGGTCGTCTCCCACGACGCGGACCTTGTGGTTGTGCGTTCCGGGCGGGGCGAACACCTCGGCGATTCGCCTCGGTCTCGCGGGATCCGATACGTCGTGAACCGTCCACCCTTCGGGCCCGTCGTAGCTCGCCGTTCCCACCGCGCCCACGTAGGCGCATCCGTTCTTCACCTCGACGAGGCTTCCCCCGCCCCACGCCGCGTCCGGGTCGTGTCCTATCAGCCTGAAATTTCTGGATTCAGCCGGCGCGCCTTTCGCCATTGCCCACCTCCTCTGGAGTCGCCGCAGGAATCAACGATGAATCCCGATGATCTTCTCCCTCCCGCGCCTCCGCCGCAGACGCGCGAGAATGTCCCGGCCGGCGGCTTCCGCGCGCCGAAGCGGGTCGAGACCAGCCTCTCTCCCGGCGCGACAAATTCCGTTCCCTGCGGAAGCCCATGCGAGGATCGGGAGTTTCAGGCTATATTCCCACAAAGACGCGGTTTGTGGAACTGCGCCCTCCCTCATTCGCCTCATTCCCGCCAAAAGCGTAGAATGCGGGCGATTGAAAGCGATTCGCTTTCCGCGAGCCGCGCGAAAAAAAGAGGAAGCCCATGCCGGACACCCCCCTTCTCGCCCTGCATCAGGCGGCCGAAGCCCGCTTTACGGAAGAGGCCGGGTGGCGAATCCCCGCGACGTTCGGCAGCGCGGCGTCCGAGCATCTCTCATGCAGGGAAAGCGCCGCCGCAATCGACCTCTCGCATCGGGGCAGTCTCCGCTTCGACGGCCCGGACGCGAAAGAATTCCTCCACCGAATGCTCTCAAGCCGGGTAAGGGAGCTGAAGCCCGGCGAAGGCGCATACAATGCCTTTCTCACCCGCCAGGGGAAATTCATATCCGATCTGTATCTCTATAGGCACGAAGACTTTTTCACCGCCACGGTGGCTCCGGGAATGGCGGGGGTTTTCGTCGATGAGATCAGCAAATTCATCATTATGGATCAGGTGGAAGCGGCGAACGAGACGGAAGGCTCGTTCCGCATCGGGCTTTTCGGGCCGGAGTCCCGAAAAATCATCGAGCGCGCGCGCGGCGTCGAGCCTTCGCTGGAGGAGCACGGCCACTCGACCTGCGGCGACGCGGCGATAGCGCGCGAATTGTGGACGGGAGAAGACGGCTATCTGCTCACGGGCCCTCGCGCGGAGGCTGAAGCGGTCTGGCAGTCCCTGCTGGACGCGGGCGCGAACCGGGCGGGCGTCGCCGCGTTCGAGTCGCTCACCCTGGAGGCCGGCGTCCCGCTGTTCGGCAAGGACATGACGTCGGCGGTCAATCCCATGCAGGCGGGGCTGGAGAAAAAGGCCATCGACTTTGAAAAGGGCTGCTACATCGGCCAGGAGGTCATCGCCAAGATCAAGTATCTGGGCCAGGTGAACCGCGGGCTCGTCAGACTCAGAATCAACGGGGAAATCGCCCCCGCGCGAGGGGCGGACGTGCGTTTCGACGGACAAGGCGTCGGCTCGATCGCCCGCTCCGCATACTGCCCGACGGTCGGCGGGATTCTGGCTTTTTCCTACCTGCCCCGCGCCCACATGGAGCCGGGCGTCCGCGTCGAAGTGGACTGCGAGGGGAGCGCCGCGGAGGCGGCGGTCGATGGCCTCCCCTTCTCCCGTCTCGCCGGCTCCGCCGCTTGAGAAGCGCGGGCGGTTCGACGCGCGCGGAGAGTTCGCACGGCGAGCGAGTCGAGAAACCAGCCCCCGACGGCCGGTCTCCGGCCGGCCGCCGCGCCGGCTCCCCTTCCGGCTTTTGACTTCTTTCATGCCGCAAGGCATATTGCGCCTTCTCCATGCGGACTCATGGAGCCCGGAAATTCAGGAGAGCGTCTCGCGCGGGAGAAACTTCCTTTCGCCCTGAAACTTTCGATTCCCGGAGGAAGCGGCGCATGGCACGGGCCAAGGGGAGAGGCGAAGCCGCCGCCTCGCCCGCGAAAACAGGAACGGGCCGAACTTTCGGCCTCCACAGGATCGGTCTGAAAAACGTCGGCGCGGTGTATCGGAACCTTCCCATCGCCGTCCTCAACGAAATGGCGGTCGCGCGCGGGGAGGGCTTCCTCGCCCCCAACGGCGCGCTCGCGGTCCATACGGGAAAATTCTCGGGCCGCTCCCCAAAAGACAAGTTCACGGTGGATCAAAGCCCCTCCAGCGAGAAAATATGGTGGGGGCCCGTCAACCAGAAAATATCGCCGGAAAACTGGGACGGCGTTTTTCAGAAAATGGCGAGCTACGCCCAGAAGCGCGACCTCTTCATCTTCGATGGATTCGTGGGAAGCGACCCAAGATACAGGCTGCCCGTGCGGATCATCTCGGAACTCGCCTGGCACTCCATGTTCTGCCAGAGCCTGTTCGTCCGCCCGTCGCCGGAGGAACTCGAACGCCACGAAAATCCCTTCACGGTCATCGCCCTGGGCAGGTTCCTGGGAGCGGGCCCGTCCGACGGGATCAGGCGGGAGAACTTCACGCTGGTGAATTTTGAAAGAAACATGGCGCTCATCGGCGGTTCGGAATACGCCGGCGAGATGAAGAAGTCCGCCTTTTTCATCATGAACTACCTGCTCCCGCAAAGGGGCGTGTTCCCGATGCACTGCTCGGCCAACGCGGGCGAGAAGGGAGACGCCGCCCTTTTCTTCGGCCTCTCCGGCACGGGCAAGACCACGCTGGCCGCCGATCCGGACCGGACGCTCATAGGCGACGACGAGCACGGGTGGACGGATTCGGGCGTCTTCAACTTCGAGGGCGGCTGCTACGCCAAAACCATCAACCTGACGCGGGAGAAAGAGCCCCAGATATGGGACGCCATCCGCTTCGGCTCCGTCCTGGAAAACGTGGTCGTCGACCCCCGGACGCGCGAAATCGACTACGCCGACATGTCGATAACCGAGAACGCGCGCGCCACCTACCCCACCCACTTCATCGAGAACTGCGATCTCTCCGGCATGGGGGGGCACCCGAAAAACATATTCTTCCTGACCTGCGACGCGTTCGGCGTTCTGCCCCCCATCAGCAGGCTCACGCCCGAGCAGGCCGCCTACCACTTCCTCTCCGGCTACACGGCGAAGGTGGCCGGCACCGAGGCGGGGGTCGATGATCCGGCCGCCACGTTCAGCAGCTGCTTCGGCGCGCCCTTTCTCGCCCTCCACCCCGCCGACTACGGCGAAATGCTGAGGGCGCGGCTCAGGCGGCACAAGGCGCAGGTCTGGCTGGTCAACACGGGGTGGATCGGCGGCGCCGCGGGCGAGGTCGAAAGGATGCCGCTGGCGCACACGCGCGCCCTTTTGACGGCCGCCCTGACGGGGCGGCTCGCCAAGGCGCCCGCCCGGGAGATGCCGATATTCGACCTCCGCGTTCCCGAGGCCTGCCCCGGCGTGCCTTCCAGGTTCATGGTTCCCAAAAAACTCTGGCGAAGCGCGAGAAAATACGACCAAAAAACGCGGGAGCTGGCGCAGTCGTTCCGGGAGAACTTCAGACAGTTCGAGGATCGGGCGCCGGCGGAGGTCGCGGCGGCCGGCCCGAAAGCCTAGAAGCTCCGTCTCCGCGGTTCGGGGACGCATCTCACGAAGGGAGGACATCCGATGCCTGTCGTTCACGTAAGCCTGCTGGAGGGAAGGTCGAAGGAGCAGAAAAGCGCGATGGCCGATGAGATTACGGAGACGGTGCACAAGCACTCGGGCGCCCCGAAGGAAGTCGTCACCGTCATATTCAGCGACGTCGCGAAGGATTCCTGGGCGGCGGGCGGAACGCTCTACGCGGACAGGTAATCCCGTCCATTCCCGCGAGGAGGAGCCAGATGAGCGCCGACAACTTCCGGCTCGCGCTGGTGCAGCCGATGGGGCACCGCCCGCCGGATGACGAGAAGAACGTGGCCGACGCCGTCCGCCACGTGGAGGACGCCGCCGCGCGCGGGGCCGACTTCGTGGCCTTTCCCGAGTCGTATCCCGGCCCCTGGCGGATGCCCGCCTCCTTCGACCCCACGGAGGCCATGGAGGAAGCCGCCCGCCGCTGCGGCGTCTACGTCCAGTATGGAACCCTCGAGCCCCTCGACGACGAGAAGCGCACGGCGCACAACCTGCTGAACCTCGCCCGGCCCGCGGGCGGGGCGCCGGGACGCTACCGCAGAACCCATCCCCCCGGCCCCTGGATATACACCGGCGGCGGAACGTGGGAGTTTCAATACGTGGCCGGCGACGACTACCCCGTCTTCGAGACCCGGCACGGGCAGGTCGGCATGGCGATGTGCAGCGAGGTCTATATGCCCGAGGTGACGCGCGCCCTCTCGCTCCGGGGCGCCGAGATCATCTTCCTGCCCGCCGGCGTGGACAAGAAGAAGCTCTGGGGCACCTGGCGGAACCTCATCTGGTCGCGCGCGATAGAGAATCTGGCGATCGTCATCACCACCCAGAATCTTTTTTCCGGGAGCGACCGGGGGCTGGCGATGGTGGCCACGCCCGAGGAAGTCGTCTTCGAGAGCACGCGCGCCGGGACGTTCCTCGTGGACGTGGATCTGGAGCGCGTCCGCGACCTGCGCGCGCAGAGGGACGAGGTGGCCTCATCGGGCGAGAACGGGGCGAAGGCGGGCGTCCTGAGCCAGTGGCAGAGGCCGGAGCTGTACGACAAATTCTTCCCCCGGGAGGGGGCGGCGGGCTGACGCCTCGGGCGACATGTCGAAGGGCGACTTCTGGCTTCTCTACGCGCACCTCCTGGCGGCCTGCCTCTACGAGGGCGCGCTCGTCTTCTTCTGGCTGCTGATGCGCCACCTCCGCCGCCGGCTCCCGCCCGCCGAGTTCGCCGGCGAGGTCGCATCCATCCTGCGCTTCTACCACCCCTTCGTTCTCGCGTGCATGGGCGTCCTCATCATGACGGGCGCCTGGTATCTCACCAGCCTGAAAATGGCGATGGGCCCCGCCTTCGGCAGGCTCTTCGTCCCCCTGGGCCTCAAGCTGCTCGCGGTCTTTTTGATGATGATGGGCATCAGCTTCCAGTTCTTCGCCGTGGGCCTGAGGCTCACCCGGGGAACCGGCCCCGCCGGGAACGGCCGCCCCCCGGACGCGGCGACCGACGAGCGCGTCAGACTCCTCCGCACCCTCGAGCGCGCCAACCTGGCGAACGCCGTCCTCGCCCTGTTCGCCATCTTCTTCGGCCTCGCCCTGAACAAGGGGTTTTAGGCGAGACGCGCGCGCCATCGCCCGACCCGCAACGGGGCGCATGAATGCGCCCCCTACGGCGATGAACGCGGGTTTCATGGTTTCGTAGGTGAAACGCGAGAGGGTTTCCATATATGCGTCTCGCGCCGCTTTCCATCAATGGCGACGCGGGCGGTTCGGGAACCGCCCGTTTGGGCGGGAAGACAATCAAAACCCTGGATTCCGGCCTTCGCCGGAATGACGGCGAAAGGCCAACCCCGGCGTCCCTTTGATCCGGCAGGGAACAACATCGAGACGGCGGCGAGGATTTCCCCTCCGCCGCGCGCCGCCCCGGAATCCCGTCATTCCGGCGAAGGCCGGAATCCGGAACCGGGGCGCGCGGCGGCAAACGGGCGTTCACGGCCAATCCATGCGCGGGTTCCGTCCCCGACGGCCAGGGACAGGTCGCGATCCGTCCCTACGGAACGTTCGCGCGTCGGCGGGCCGGGAATATGGCGCGAAGGACAACCACAGGGGGTTGTCCCTACGATTCGCGCCGCGCCATCGCCGGGCCCGCAAACGGGGCGCATGAATGCGTGGGAAGCGCCCCTCGGCGCTCACCTACGGACGGGTGGTGGTTTCCTTCGTAGGGGACGCATATATGCGTCCCGCGCCGCTTTCCATCAATGGCAACGCGGGCGGGGCGGCAACGCGCGCCCGCGTCATTCAAGGGGCGGCCAGATGCGGCTTCCGACCAGGGGGGAGCCCGGCGGATGAACGAGATAGCCGTGAACGCGCCGCGTCCATTCCGTCTCCTCGAGCGCGACGTAATGCGCCTCGCGCGCGGCGAGGGAGGAGAACTCATACAGGACGGCGTGCCGGGGCGCGCCCGTCGCCGCGAGATACTTTCGCGCCCCCACGCAGCCGGGGGTTCGCGCGACGCCCGCCATGCGCTCCTGGGCGTACCACGCCTGCAGATCCTCATCGCGCCCGCCCGCGTCGTAGCGCCCCATCTGCATCGCGGGCGCCGGAACGCCGGGCGCCTCGCGCGCGCCGGCCTCGGGGCCCTCCGCCCGCCACTCCTCGCAGAGAACCAGCCCGCGCGCGCGAATCCGCGCGTCCGCCATCCGGCGCGTCTCGGCGCTCTGGCGCTCCCGGAGCTGCGCGGGCGAGGGATCGTAGAACGCCCGCGTGGTCTCGCCCCCGAAGAGGGCGACGAAGCCCGTCCCCGAGGCGAGGGCGGGATCGTCCGAGCGGCGAAGGCGCGCCGCGATCCTCTCGAAGCGCGCCCCGGGGGGCTTCGCCTCGTAGTGCGCCGCCCACACGTAGCCCGGGCGCGCGAGCTTCTCCGGGATGTGAACCTCGTGAAACCACGCCAGGTATTCCTCGCGGCCCTCCTCGGGCAGATCGTAGAAAATCGCCCACACCGCCCTGTCCATGCCTCGCCTCCATTCAGGAAAACGTCCGGGAAAGTGTCCCGCGTCGGGAAGCGCATTCTTTCCGATTCATTGTATGATGGGCGCCTCGGAAGGGCTATCGCCCCGGTTTTTCGCGCGCCACGCGGGGAGTTTCCATGATTTACGAAGTCCGCGCCTACACGTTCACCGCGGGCGCCGCCGCGGAGGCCGTGGAGGATTTTGGAAGAATCGTCGAGAGGCGCGCCGCCATCTCCCCCCTGGTCGGCTTTTTTCTCTGCGCCGTCGGGCGGCTGAACCGCATCCTCCACGTCTGGGAATACGAGAACTGCGCCCACCGGGAGGAGGCGCGCGCGGAAGCCCTCGCCCGGAGCTGGTGGCCGCCCCTCCGGGTGGAGAAGATCCTCCACCAGCGGACGAGGCTCATGCGCCCCGCCCCGTTTCGCCCCCGGCCGCTCACGGGGGAGATGGGAAGCGTCTATGAAATCCGTAGCGACGTCCTCCTCACGGGGAAAATGGGCGCCCTCCGCGAGGCGTGGGAGCGGAACCTGCCGGCGCGGGAGCACCTCTCGCCCCTGGCGGCGGCCTTCTCGAACGAGGCGGGGGCGTTCGAGTCCGGCGTCCTGAACGAGTTTCTGCACGTCTGGCCCTACCGGGACGTGAGCCATTGGGCGGAGGTTCAGCGAGAGGTCGAAAGCCTGCCCGGCTGGACGGAGGGCTATCGCCCCTTCCTCAGAAGCGAGACCTCCGAGCTCTGGCGGCCCGCCCCCTATTCGCCCATGCGCTAGCGGAGGGCGGACGCGCTTCTCGTTCCGGTCGGGACGCGCGGCGGACGATTAAAAGAAGGCAGACCGTTCCGGCCAGCGCCGGAACGGCCCCGAATCGGCATGATGGAGCGGGAAACGGGATTTGAACCCGCGACCCCAACGTTGGCAACGTTGTGCTCTACCACTGAGCTATTCCCGCGCGTCGCCCTTGAAGGATGACCCAGCCGCCGCCGCGAGTCAAGAGGCGATCCCCGACCCGCCCGCGTTTTTCGCTTTCGCGTCCGGCGCGGGGCGTGGTATGCTTTCCTCGCGTGAAAGCTTTCGGAGAGGAGGCGGGCGATGATCGGCTTCGACACGCTCCGGGCGATGGAGTCGCTCCGGGATTCGGGCTTCGAGGAGTCCCAGGCGCGCGCGGTCGTGGATACCTTCAAGGACGCCGTCGCCGGCAGCGTCGCCACGAAGGCCGACCTCCAGGAGGTCAAGGCCGAGCTCCAGGCCGAGATCCAGGAGGTGAGGACGGGGCTCCAGGCCGAGATTCAGGAGGTGAAGACGGGCCTCCAGGCCGAGATTCAGGAGGTGAGGGCCGAGATTCAGGGAGTCAAAACCGAGCTCCAGGCCGAGATTCAGGAGGTGAGGACGGGGCTGGAAGCGTCCATCGCGAGTCTTCGGGGCGAGGTGGAGGCCTCCATCGCGAGTCTTCGGGGCGAGGTGGAGACCTCCATCGCGCGGCTCGAGGCGCGGACGCAAAGGTTCATGTTCGGCATGGCGCTGGGGATCGTGGGGCTGAACGTCACCCTCACCTTCGGCCTCCTCAAGTTCTTCTTCTAATCCTTCCCCGAAACGGGCGGTTCACGAACCGCCCCTACGAAGGCGAAACCCCGAAACGGGCGGTTCCCGAATTGCGGGGCGGGCCCGAGGAGGGGCCGCCCCTACGAAATCATAAATCCCGCGTCCATCCCCGATCGGCGGGCCGCCCCTGCGAAAACATGAAACCCTCGCCGCAGGGGTCGTTCGGGAACGACCCGCAATCAACGCCGCCAAAAGGCGCGGGACGCATGAATGCGTCCCCTACGGGTGAATCACGCCCTCCGCCCCCGTAGGGACAACCCCCGTGGTTGTCCTTCACCGGGTTATCATTCCGCCGGGGGCATCCTCTTTTTCGCTTTCGCGTCCGGCGCGGGGCGTGGTATGCTTTCCTCGCGTGAAAGCTTTCGGAGAGGAGGCGGGCGATGATCGGCTTCGACACGCTCCGGGCGATGGAGTCGCTCCGGGATTCGGGCTTCGAGGAGTCCCAGGCGCGGGCGGTCGTGGATACCTTCAAGGACGCCGTCGCCGGCAGCGTCGCCACGAAAGCCGACCTCCAGGAGGTCAAGGGCGAGCTCCAGGCCGAGATGCAGGAGGTGAGGACGGGTCTGGAGGCGTCCATAGCGAGTCTTCGGGGCGAGGTGGAGACCTCCATCGCGCGGCTCGAGGCGCGGGCGCAAAGGTTCATGTTCGGCATGGCGCTGGGGATCGTGGGGCTGAACGTCACCCTCACCTTCGGCCTCCTCAAGTTCTTCTTCTAGCCTTCCCCCAAAACGGGCGGTTCTCGAACCGCCCCTACGAAGGCGAAACCCCGAAACGGGCGGTTCCCGAATTGCGGGGCGGGCCCGAGGAGGGGCCGCCCCTGCGAAAACATGAAACCCTCGCCGCAGGGGTCGTTCGGGAACGACCCGCAATCAACGCCGCCAAAAGGCGCTGGACGCATGAATGCGTCCCCTACGGGTGAATCACGCCCTCCGCCCCCGCAGGGACAACCCCCGTGGCTGTCCGCGCCGCATCCGCATTCCGCGCGGGGCGTCCTCTTTTTCGCTTTCGCGTCCCGCGCGGGGCGTGGTATGCTTCTCTCGCGTGAAAGCTTCGGAGAGGAGGCGGGCGATGATCGGCTTCGACACGCTCCGGGCGATGGAGTCGCTCCGGGATTCGGGCTTCGAGGAGTCCCAGGCGCGCGCGGTCGTGGATACCTTCAAGGACGCCGTCGCCGGCAACGTCGCCACGAAAGCCGACCTCCAGGAGGTCAAGGCCGAACTCCAGGCCGAGATCCAGGAGGTGAGGGCCGAGATACAGGGAGTCAAAACCGAGCTCCAGGCCGAGATTCAGGAGGTGAGGACGGGGCTGGAGGCGTCCATCGCGGGGCTTCGGGGCGAGGTGGAGACCTCCATCGCGCGGCTCGAGGCGCGGACGCAAAGGTTCATGTTCGGCATGGCGCTGGGGATCGTGGGGCTGAACGTCACCCTCACCTTCGGCCTCCTCAAGTTCTTCCTCTAGCCTCCCCAATATGGGCGGTTCCCGAACCGCCCCTACGAAGGCGAAACCCCGAAACGGGCGGTTCCCGAATTGCGGGGCGAGCCCGAGGAGGGGCCGCCCCTACGAAATCACAAACCCCGGCGTTCACCGTCGTAGGGGGCATCCCCCGCCGTCATTCCGGCGAAGGCCGGAATCCAGGGTTTGATTGTCTTCCCGTCAAAACGGGCGGCCCGTCGTCGTCATCCATAGACAACCCACCCCGTAGGGGCGGTTCGCGAACCGCCCGCGTCGCCATTGATGGAAAACGGCGCGGGACGCATGAATGCGTCCCCTACAAAGGCGAGGGCGGCGACGGTTTCGTAGGGGGCGCGAACGTTCCGTAGGGACAGGTCGCGACCTGTCCCTGCGCGGCGGGGCGGAACCCGATCGGCGGGCGGTCATCGCAACGGGCGGCTCGCGAGCCGCCCCTACGAAACCATGAAACCCGCATCCCCGCCGTGAATCCCCCCCGCGCGGAAACATGAATCCCTCTCCCGCGGCGGTTGACGCGCGGCGGCGGGTTTTGATATAGGGAGACCCATGGGTTTGGCGATTCGGCGTCCCCTCCCCATCGGGGGGGGGGGCTTCCCGCGTTACGCGGATATTTGAAGCGGAAACGACCGCTCCGACTTTCCTGACAAGGAGAAAAACTGATGCGACAGGGCAAGAAACAGACGTTCGGCGCCGCGCGCGCCGCGCTTTCCGCCGTCCTTCTGGCGGCGCTCCTCCTCGCGCCGGGGACGGCGCGGGCGCGGGATGACTGCGGGGCGCTCAATGCGGGCAACTCGTTCACTGAGACCTGCCCGGACGCGGCGTATACCGGCATCGTCTATTGGGATCTGGCGAACGCCGTCACGCTCACCGTCACGGGCGGGGCGGCGACGACGATCACGGCCGGGGCGAACAACGGCCTGCACAACGGCATCACCATCAGAACGAACGACGATGCGACCTCGCCCCGGACGTCCCCGGTCCGCAACATCGGCCTCACGGTCGGAAGCGGGGGCGCCGTCGCCATCAGGCAGAGCGGCACGCGGGCGAGCAGTTGGTACAACAACCGCGGCATCGTCGTCTTCCAGCGCGACGGGGACGGCGCCACGACGACGCTGGACGTCAGGAGCGGCGTGACCATCGGGACGGCGACCGCGAAGATGGAGAGCCGCGGCATCGAGGTCACGACCTACGAGAGCGACGCCGGCGACATTTCGGTCACCACGGCGGCGGCGATCCGCTCCGAGGACGACGGCGTCCACGTTGACAACCGCGGCTCCGGCGCCACCATGGTCATCAACAGCGGCGCCGTCACGTCGGACGCCAGGGGCATCTACGTCAGCGACTCGGGCTCCACCGGCGACATCGCGCTCACCAACAGCGGCGCGATCACGGCGGGCGCCACGGGCATCGAAGCCGTCGGCTCGGGCGCGGCCGGCGACGTGTCGGTGACCAACAGCGGCGCCGTCACGTCGGACACCACGGGCATTATCGTCCGCGTCTCGGGCGCGGCCGGCGACATCATGGTCGAGAACAGCAGCGACATCACGTCGGACCGCCAGGGCGTATTCGTCGACCAGCTGACGAGCGCGGGCGCCGCCTCCGTCACGCATTCGGCGGGCGCCATCGCCGCCGAGACCGAGAGCGGCGTCCACGCGCAGAACGCGGCCGGCAACGCGGCCAAGGTGGAGGTCATGGTGACGGGCGGCTCGGTGAAGTCGGACGGGCAGAGCAAGGCGGCCGTCTCGATTCTCCAGCGCGGGACGGGCGACGCCGTCGCCGGCGTCTCGGAGGGCGCGACGCTCACCTCGAAGCACAACGCCGGCATCTACGCGGACCTCTCGAACGCGAACAACGCGGCGGGGCAGATCAAGATCACCCAGGGCGGGACGATTTCGGGCCGCCAGGGCGTCTACGCCCGCGTGGGGCGCGTCAGCGCGGCGGGCGAGACGCGCGCGGCGGCGAAGCAGCCCGCCATCGACATCGCCTGGACGGGCGCGTTCGCGCGCGGGGAGGGAACGGCGGAGAACGACGACGACCGCTTCCTCGCCTCGACCGCGGCGCGCGCGGTCGCCGTCGCCCAGGAGGTGGAGGCCGAGAAGGCCATGCGCTACGGCACGAGCTCTCTACGCTACGGCTCGCCGGCGGGGATAGAGGCGCAGGTCATGTCCTGGCGCGACATGATGACGGCCGTGGCGAAGGGGGACGATCCGGGCGCGATAGCGGACAACACGGCGCAGATGAACCTGCTGTCGACGTCCCACGCCGATTCGCGGAGGGCGGCGATTCTCGCGGCGTTCAAGGCGGCGCTCGGAAGCGCCGACATCGAGGTGGCGGCGGCGGTATTCGACGCCGTCAAGACGGGCGCGACGAGCCTGACCGGCGTGACGGACGCCGAGATCGTGACCTATCTGGAAACGGACGACGCCGCCACGAGAACCCTCCTCCGAAACGTCCTGGCGCAGGGCCTCTCGGACGCGGAGAAGGCGGTTCTGCGGGCGGTTGCGACGGACACCGGGCGACTGGCGGCCGCGCTCAACGACGAGGACGCGGACTTCTCCGCCGCCTACAAGACCTCGGCGCTCGCGCTGCTGAACAGGTTCAACGCGGGCGACATCAAGGTCGCCGTGAACGGGGGCTCCATCGACTCGCGCGGGGACGGCGTTCGCGCCTACTACGCGACGCCCCACAGGAACAACGGCATGATTGACATAACCGTCGCCGAGGGCGCGGAAGTCACGGGCGCCATGGCGGGCGTCTACGCGGCGAACGCCGGACGCGGCGCGGACGGCATTCTGAAGCAGAGCGTGACCGTGCACGGAACCGTGACGGGCGGGACGGACGCGGCCGTTCATCTCTCGGGCGGCGGCAGGCTGACCGTGGGCGAGAAGGGCCGGGTGCTCGCGGGCGCCTCGGGCGTGGCGGTTCTGGTGAACGAGCCGGGCCCGGCGGCGATCGTCATTCACGGAATGGTCCGCGGCGGGCGGAAACCGGACGACAGTTCCAATCACGCGGCGGTGCATCTGACCGGCGGCGGTTCGGTGACGGTGGGCCTCACCGGCTCGGTGGACGCGAACGGCGCGGACGCGGCGATTCTGAGCTCGGGCGCGGCGACGACCGTCAACATCCACATGTCGGGCCAGACGCGCGCGGCCACGCAAGCGGCCATCCAGCGCGTGACCGGCGCCATCAAGGGCTTGGGCGGCAGCCGCGTGACCTTCGTCGAGGAGGACGAGAACGGCGAGACGGGCTTTTCGCTCGGCGTGCCGGTGGACGATGACGGCAACCCCGATCTCTCCTCGATTCAGATCAGAAGCGAAGAAGGAGAAGAGAGAGAGAGAGGCCAGGCCATGCTGGCGACCCTGACGCTCGAGGGCTGCGCCGCGGGCTCGGACAGGCGGTGCCGCCTCTACGAGGCGCTGCCCTCCGCGCTTCTCCTGATGAGCCGGATGCCCTCCTACGCCGAGCGCGTCTCCGCCCCGCGGGGGTCGAACGGCGTCTGGGGGCGCATCGAGGCGGCGAGCGGCGAATGGACGGCCGACAAGGCGGCGACCGGCAAGGAGGCGACCGGCAAGGAGCTCGCCTACGACCACAGCCGCGCCGGGGGCCGCGCCGGCTTCGACTTCATCGGCCCGAACGCGCGGGTCGGCCTCTCCGTCCACATGATGAAGGGCAAGGCGGACATGAGCGGCGCGGGCGAGATCGCCCTGAACGGCGCGGGCTTCGGGGCGTCGCTCACCTGGACGGGCGGGGACTTCTACGTGGACGTCCAGGCGCAGGCGACCTGGTTCGACGCCGAGATCGACGCGGACATGAGCGGCAAGCTGGAGAAGGACGCCAGCGGCTCGGGCGCGGGCCTGGGCGTGGAGATCGGAACCCGCATGGCGCTCATGGAGGGCGCGTTCATCACCCCGCGCGCGGGGCTGACCTGGACGCGGGCGGATCTCGGCGACTTCACGGACTCGCGCGGGGCGAACGCGGCGCGGGTCTCCGTCGAGGACGCGAGCAGCGCGAAGGGCCGCCTGGGCGTCATGGTGGACGCGCCGATGGCGGACGGCGGCGGCCTGTTCGCGACGCTCGACCTCGAGCAGGAGTTCTCGAACGAGACGAGCGTGGAGGTGGCGAACCTGAAGTTCAAGACCGAGACCTCGGCGACCGCCCTCCGCCTGGGGCTGGGCGGCGCCTTCTCCCTCGGCGAGGGCGTGACGCTCCGCGCGTCGGGCCACTACGAGGCGAGCGGGAGCGGCACGAGCGAGATCGGCGGCGGCGCGAGCCTGAGCGTGAGCTTCTAGGGCGCGCGCGAACGCCTGACGGATTCACGACCGGGCGCGGGGGAGGCGCAAACGCCCCCGCGCCCGGTTTTCGTTTTGCGGGATGGATCCGTTGGATCCGTAGGGGCGGTTCGCGAACCGCCCGCGTCGCCATTGATGGAAAACGGCGCGGGACGCATATATGCGTCCCCTACAAAGGCGAGGGCGGCGACGGTTTCGTAGGGGGCGCATTCATGCGCCCCGTTGCGGGCCCGGCAATAACGCGGGGCGGATTGTAGGGACAACCCCCTGTGGTTGTCCTTCGCCGGGTTTCGCCGCCTCCGATGCGAATCCCTCCCCGAAACGGGCGGTTCACGAATTGTGGGGCGGGCCCGAGGAGGGGCCGCCCCTACGAAGGCGAATCGCGTTTGCCCTCCCCAACGGGCGGCCACAGGGGGCCGCCCCTACGGCCCCCATCACCCATAGGCAACCATCCCGTAGGGGTCGTTCGTGAACGACCCGCAATCAACGCCGAACGGCGCGGGACGCATGAATGCGTCCCCTACGGGCCGGGATTCGGATTCTGCGTAGGGGGCGCATTCATGCGCCCCGTTTGTAGGTTGGCGGCGACGCCCGCATCTCCGTAGGGACAATCCCCGTGGTTGTCCTTCACCGGGTTTCGCCGCCGCCGACCAAACGGACAATCGCCGGGTTGTCGGCCCGCGCCGTCAAAACGGGCGGTTCGCGAACCGCCCCTACGGAAACATAAACCCCGCGTTCCGTGATTATCCTTCGCGCATTTCGCCCGTAGGGGGCGCATTCATGCGCCCCGTTGCGGGCCCGGCAATAACGCGGGGCGGATTGTAGGGACAACCCCCTGTGGTTGTCCTTCGCCGAGTTTCGCCGCCGCCGATGCGAATCCCTCCCCGAAACGGGCGGTTCACGAACCGCCCCTACGAAGGCGAATCGCGCTCGCCCTCCCCAACGGGCGGCCACAGGGGGCCGCCCCTGCGAAACCATGAACCCGCGCATGGATTGGCCGGGAACATCCGTTGGCCGCCGCGCGCCCCGGTTCTGGATTCCGGCCTTCGCCGGAATGACGGGTTTTGCGGCGGCGCGCGGCGGAGGGGAAACCCTCGCCGCCCTCGCCCGTAGGGGGCGCATTCTTGCGCCCCGCCGTAGGGACAACCCCCTGTGGTTGTCCGCCCCGCGTCCTCATTCCGCCGTCATTCCGGCGAAGGCCGGAATCCAGGGGTTTGATTGCCTTCCTGCAACCGGGCGGTTCGCGAGCCGCCCCTGCGAAGGCGAATCGCGCTCGCCTTCCGCAACGGACAACCACAGGGGGCCGCCCCTACGGCCCCCATCACCCATAGACAACCATCCCGTAGGGGTCGTTCGTGAACGACCCGCCGCCGCAATCAACGCCGAACGGCGCGGGACGCATGAATGCGTCCCCTACGGGCCGGGATTCGGATTCTGCGTAGGGGGCGCAAATTTGCGCCCCGTTTGTAGGTTGGCGGCGACGCCCGCATCTCCGCAGGGACAATCCCCTGTGGCTGTCCTTCGCCGGGTACTCCTCCCGCCGGGGTACGAAATCCCGTAGGGGTCGTTCGGGAACGACCCGCCGCCGATGCGAATCCTTCCTGCAACCGGGCGGTTCGCGAGCCGCCCCTGCGAAGGCGAATCGCGCTCGCCTTCCGCAACGGACAACCACAGGGGGTTGTTCCTACGAAATCATAAACCCCGCGCGCCCCGCCGATCGGCGGCGCGGGCGTCACCCCCCTTCCCCGCGCGGCTTTCTGGCGCGGATGCGGACGGAGACCACGGGCGGGAACGGGGCGTGATCCGAAATCTCGACCTCGGCGAAGCCCGCCTCCGCCAGGAGGGATTCCCACTCTCCCTGCTCGCAGACGCCGCCCAGCGAGGCGTTCCACGCCTGGGGGTCGCAGGCGATCTCGATCGGCAGCGCCTCCTCCCGGACGAGCTCGCGGACGAGGAGGCGGCCGCCGGGCCGCAGGACGCGCCGCGCCTCCCCGAGCGCCTTTTTCTTGTTCGCGGCGAGGTTGAGCGAGGCGTTGGCGAGAACGAGGTCGGCGAAGCCGCTTCGGAGCGGCAGGCGCTCGAAGTCCCCGGCGAGCAGACGGGCGTCCGCCCCCCGGACGCCGGACAGCGCCTCTCGCGCCCGGCGAAGCATCTGCGGGGCGAAATCCACGGCGAGCAGCCTGGCGCCCTCCCCCAGACGCTCGCGCAGCAGACGCGCGTCGAGGCCCGCCCCGCAGCCCAGCTCGACGACGGCGCGCGCGCCCCGCAAATCCCCCCCGGCGAGCGGATACCCGCAGCCGCAGTAGGCCGAGGCGACGCGCGGCGGAAGCCCCTCGAGGAACCGGGCGGGATAGCCCGCCGCGCGCGCCCGCTCCGCTCCGCCCTCGGGGAAGGCGTCCGCCGCCGCCAGATGCGCGTAGCGGCTTCTGACGAAGGATTTGACCTGGACTTCCCAGGGCGCCGGCCTGCTTCCGTGGACGCGGACGGGCACGGCGGAATCAGTGGGGCATGTGCGCCGGGTTCCAGAATTCCCCGGTTCGCACCATTTTGGCGATGCGCTCGCCGTGGGGCATCCAGCCCTCCTCGTTCTTCCTCGCCTGCGCCTCCCGGTCGTATTCCACGCGCTTCGTCTCCACGCGCCACGCGCCGTCTCCCTCGTATTCCACGACGGAATAGACGGGCCGGTAGTCGCCGTCCCAGTTCATGCCGACGGCGGCCGCGCAGACGAGGGTCTGGCCGTCCACCTCCCGCACGTAGGGGCCGTGGACGTGGCCGAACGCCATGATCTCCGCGTCCGTTCCCCTGATCTTCTCCTTCACCTCCGCGTCCGCGCAGCGGAGGGGGATGGCGTCCTCGATGTCGTCCGGCGTGGCGTGGAAGATGAAGAAGTCGTGACCCTTCTCGGGCGTGATCGTCATCGACCACATGAGGCCGTCGAGATATTCGATCTGCTCGGCGGAGAGGCGCTCGCGCGTCATCTTCACCATCTCGTAGAGCCACACGTGGTGCTCGTTCTTGGGCGGATCCTTCTCGTCCTTGCGCTTCGAGACCCACCAGTCGAGATTTCCGGCGAGCACGTCCACGTCCCTGCGCCCCATGAAGCGATCCACCACCTCGGCGGGCTCGGGGCCGAGCATCACCAGGTCGCCGATGACGACCTCCCTGTCCGCGTTCTCCTTCGCGACGGCCTCCTGCACGGCGTCCAGGGGCGCGAGCTGGGCGTGAATGTCCGAATACAAAACGATTTTCAAGGCTGCGCTCCTCCTCCGGCGCGCGGCGGGAGGGCGGCGCCCCCCTCCGGCGGCCGAAGCGAAAAGGGGGCCTCTTTCGAGGCCCCCCGGTTCGCGCTTTCGTCAGGGCCCCGCCCCTTCACCGGGCGGACGGGGCGCCCGCGCGCTAGATTTCGCCGGCCTTGGCCAGGGCGGCCTTCGTCACGCCGGTGTCCACGATGTCCTCATACGAGGGAACGGCGCCCTTGATCTTCCCCAGACGCTTCATGTAGTCCGCGGTGAAGGAGACCGAGCTCTTGGGGATGCCGCTGTTGACCCCCCATATCTTCTCCGCCACGAAGACGTCGTAGGTTTTCGACATGATCTCCGGGTTCTTCTTATAGACGGGCCGCACCCACTTGTTCGCCGACTTGAGGTAGCCCGCCTTGTCCTTGTAGATGGAGCGGGTGGACTGCATCATCGCCATGGCGAAGCGCACGTAGGCGTCCTTGTTCGCGCTGATCTTCGACGAGGGCGCGATGAACGCACCGTAGAAGAAGTTGGGCATGGCCTTCCACAGGTCCATCAGCTTGTTGAAGGCGGGCTTGCGCTTCTTCACGACGAGCACCTGCTCCACGTGAATGACCACGGCGTCCGCCTTGCCCTTCAGAAGGAAGGGAACGCGCGCCGGCGGCGGGGTCTTGATGTATTTCACGTCCTTGTCGGAGAGGCCCGCCGTCGCCAGCACGGCGAGGGCGCCCAGGTGGCTGTATCCCCCGCGCCCCTCGATGCCGATGGTGCGGCCCTTGAGGTCGGAGGGGCGCTTCACCTGGTCGTTCGCGGCCATCTGCGCCTCGTTCAGAAAGGCCATGGAGTGGAAGAACTTCATGCCGCTGCCCTTGGTGATGCCCACCATGGCGATCGGCGCGGGCACCCAGGCGGCGTCCAGCCCGCTCTTCTTGCTCGTCATCGCGCGGTGGGTGGCGACGCCCCCGCGAAAGAACTTCACCTCGACGTCCAGGCCGTGCTTCTCGAAAATCTTGTTGTCGAGCGCGTAGAACACCGGCAGGTGCACCATCACCGGCGGACGCACGGGCATTCCGAGCGTGATCTTGTCGGCGGCGGCCGCCGGCGCGGGCGCCATCGCCGCGGCGGCGAGGAAAACCCCCGCGATGAATCCCGTCCAAATCCGCTTCATTTCACTCCTCCTCGTCAGAATGGAAAATCCCGTTCCGCATGAAAGCATGAAAAGACGCTTCCCGTCATTCCGAGCCCTGCCTCACCCTCCAGGATGAAAATCTGGTTTCGCAGACGGCGACCACCTTCGTCAAGGCGATCCCGACGATCATCAGCAGAACGACGGGCGCCAGCCCCTTGTCCAGCTCGAGATCCGCGATGTAGTCCTGGCTGAGCGCGCCCAGCCCGGAGATGCTCATCAGAAACTCCGCGACGACCATGCCGACCAGGGCGCGCCCGCAGGCGAGCCCCAGCCCCGCGACGAGATAGGGGATGACGCTCGGGAAGATCAGGTCCCGCCAGCGCTGGCTCTCCGTCGAGCAGAACGAGCGCGTCACCTCGAGGAGCGAGGCGTCCACGTTCCGCACCCCGTGATAGACGTTCACGATGACGGGCATGACGGCGAAGAAGACGACGATGGTCGTCTTTCCGACGAAATCCACGCCCAGCACCATGGCGATGGGAAACGCCAGCGCCACCACGGGCGTGGCGTAAAGCGCGAACACGTAGGTGTCCACGGCGTATTCGAACGTCCGGAAGCGCCCCATCAGAATTCCCAGGACGATGCCGAGCGGAATGGCGATGAGCAGCCCCGCCACGAGGATTTGCGAGCTCTCGTAGGCGGCGGCGAGCATTTTGCCGTTCGCGAGCAGCTGCCAGAAGGCGACCGTGATGGCGCTGGGGTAGCTGAAGGTGACCGGGTCGATGTTTCCGGTCTGTCCCATCAGCTCCCAGCCGCCGATGACGACCAGCAGGGAGATGAGGCGCACGTACACGGCGGGGCGCCTCAGGCGCATTGAGAGCGCCTTCGCGTCCGTTGCCGCGGGCGCCGCCGGGGCGTCGGTGGTCAAGGTCGGCTCCCTCCTACTCCTGCGGTCAGCTCGGGGACGGGATCGGGCTCCTTCTCCGGGTTGCGCATGGCCTCCCAGAGGTAATGGCGCAGCGCCTGAAAGCGGCCTCCCCCCCGGATGCGCTCCAGGTCCCTGCCCCGGCCGAAGCCCGTCTCGAACTGGAAGCGTATCCTGCCCGGCCGGGGCGTCATCACCAGGACGCGATCCCCCAGCAGGAGCGCCTCGTCGATGCTGTGGGTGATGAAGATCATCGCCTTCGGCTCCGCCTCGTTGATGCGCAGCAGCTCCTCCTGGAGCGTTTCGCGCGTGAGGGCGTCCAGGGCGCCGAAGGGCTCGTCCATCAGCAGAACGTCGGGCTGGGCGGCGAGCGCCCGCGCCAGGCCCGCCCGCTGCTGCATCCCGCCCGAGAGCTGCGCCGGGTAGTTTCCCTCGAATCCGCCCAGACCCACCAGCTTCGTGTAGTGGCCGACGAGCCGGTCGATTTCGCCCTTCTCCCTCCGCTGGATTCTGAGGGCGTAGCCGATGTTCTGATCCAGCCGCTTCCAGGGGAAAAGCCCGAAATTCTGAAAGACCATGGCCATCTCGGGCCGGGGGCCCCTCACGGCCTCGCCCTTGAAGGAGACCTCCCCCCTATCGCAGAGAATCAGCCCATTCACGATGCGAAGGAGCGTCGTCTTGCCGCACCCGCTGGGGCCCAGCACCGTCAGGATCTCCCGCGTCCTCACGTCGATGTCGATGCCGTCCAGCACCTGGAGGGCGCCGAACCATTTCCCGACTCCATCGAGCCGCAAGGTCGGATTCGCGTCGCTGTCGGGCGCAGGCATGGATGCTCGCGCTCCTGTCGGAAAAAGGCGCCTTCGCGCGCCGCGTTCGGGTGAATGCGCGGCGGGCTGCCCGCGCCCGGCCCTCGCCAAGCCCGCTTTCAAAAAGGATGCCGCAAAGCGTAGCGCACTTTCGGGGAGCGGGCAAACGCGGCGGCCCGCCGCTCTTCGCTATTCCTCGCCGACGACGGCTATCGCCTGTATCTCGACCATCATTTCCGGCCTGGCGAAGCCCGCCGCCGTAATGAGCGCGCTGGCGGGGAAGTTTTCGGGAAAAAACTCCCTTCGCAGCTCGACGAACCTGTCCCCGCGCCGGACGTCCAGAATGAACGCCGTCATCGTCACGACGTCCTGAAGCCTCCCGCCCGCCCTCTCGAGGGTCCGCCCGATCTGGCGAAACGAGGCGCGCACCTGGGCGTCGAAATCGCCCGTCAGCGCGCGCCCCTCCTCGTCGCGCCACGCCCCGACGCCGGCGAGCCATATCTGCGCGCCTCCCCGCGTCTTGACGGCGGGCGAGAACGAGCGCGCCTTCTGCCACGTTCCCTCGAAGTATTCACGTGTCATTTCGCGTCTCTCCCCGATCGTTCGCGCCCGGCGCCCCTCCCCGCAGGCGCGCCGACGCCGAAACGGCCAGCCAGCCCATGGCGGCGAAGAAGAAGTAGCTCGCGTCCAGCCCCATCCGCTCGGCGATCCATCCGCCGGCCAGGGGCGCGAGAAAACTCAGCCCGTGGCAGGCGTAGATGAAGCCGACGGAGGAGGCCAGAATGTCCTCGTCCGAAAAATCCGCCGCCGCCGTGAGAATGATCGGACTCACGAAGCCCGTGACGCCGCTCAGCGCCGCGAGTAGCATGAGGCCCGCCGGCCGCCCGGCGAACGGCATGGCGAAAACGAAGAGCCCCAGCAGCGCGAGGGGCCAGAAAAGCGCCGCGTGGGCGCCCCGGCGATCATACAGGATTCCCATCAGGGGCTTGGAGATCGCGCCGAAGCCGAAGTGGAGCGACACCGCCAGCCCGATTTGCGCGGTGTCCATGCCCAGCTTCGCCGTCGCCAGCAGGGGGAGAAACCCTATCATCCCCTTGGTGCACATGCTCCGGAGGGCGTAGGTCGCCGCCAGCCATACCGTGTTCCCGTTCGCCGTCACCCGCCGGATGATGGTCGGGATTCCGGGCTTCGCGCCCCTCTCTCCCCCGCCTCCGGGCGCGCGCCTCTCCTCGCGGAAGCGGACGCCCACCAGGGGCAGGAGAAGCACGGCGGGGGCGGCGCAGGCGCCGATCGCCGCGCGCCAGCCGGCCGCGGCCGCCACGGCCGCCTGGGCGAGCGGGATGACGCTGGTCCCCACGTTGCCGCCCAGGCTGTGCCACGAGATGGCGAAGGCGCGATCCCGCTCGAAGCGGCTGGCCGTCAGCGCCGTTCCGCACGGATGATAGACGGCGTTGCCCGCGCCCGCGAGAAACGCCAGAGAGACCAGCGTCCAGAAGCCGCCCGCCCAGATCATGGCGAGAAAAGAGGCGGCGGAGAGGCTCATGCCCGCAAGCAGGATGCGCTTTCTCGCGCCCGCGCCGTCCGCGAGAATGGAGAGAGGATACTGAAAAATCATCGTCCCCAAGCTGAAGGCGCTCAGCAGGACGCCCGCCTGGAAGGGGGAGAGGCCCACGTCCGCGATGATGAGCGCGAGCGCAGGCACCAGCATGTTGCTGAAGCCGTCGCTCAGCCCGTGCGTCGCGCCGATGAGGCCCAAATCGAAGTAGTCGCCGGGGCGCCAGGCCGTCTTTCGCCCGCGCCGGGTCATCGGGATTCCGGCAGGTCCCGCCAGGCGGGAATCCCCCCTCCTCCCTCGGCCTCCATCACGGCGCGGCAGATCGCGCGGCCGACGGCGGCGGCGGCCGCCGCGCCTACGACGTCGAATGGCGCCTCGCGCTCCCCGCGCGAGAGGGCGAACGCCATGTCGCCGTCCACCGTCGTGTAGGAGGGGCGCACGGCGCGAATCAGCCCGTTCGCCGCCATCCGGGCGAGCTTGTGTGCTTCGGGCTTCGAGAGTTTGGCGTCCGTCGCGGCGACGACGAGCGTCGTGTTCTCCGAGGGGTCGGCGAAGCCCTCGAAGGGACGGCCCCGGCGCCGCAGATGCTCCTCGGTGTCGATGATTCCCCTGCCCGGCGGCACCGCCCTCGGCCCGGCGAGGGGACGCCCCGTGACGGGGTCGTGCACCCCGCCGAAGGCGTTCACCGCCGCCAGCGCGCCCACGACGCCTCCCCCCGGCAGAGGCGCGCTCGCCGTCCCGACGCCCCCCTTCATGGCGCGCTCGAGCCCCAGCAGCTTCCCCACCGTCGCGCCCGTCCCCGCCCCCACGCTTCCCTGGGCGCCCTCGGCGTTCTCGGCCGCCTCGCACGCGGCGCGCCCCATGGCGGCGTCCGGCCGCGTCCGTCCGTCGCCGAAATGCAGGTCGAAGAGGACGCCCGCCGCCACCGTGGGGACGCTGAAGCGCCCGGTGGGAAACCCCCTGCCCCTCTCCTCGAGAAAGGACATGACGCCGTCGGCCGCCGCAAGGCCGAACGCGCTGCCTCCCGCGAGGAGAACGGCGTCCACCCCGCCGACCAAGTGCCCGGGGCGCAGGGCGTCCATGCCGCGCGTGGCCGTCGCCGTGCCGCGCAGCTCGCACGCGCCGACGGTTCCGGGGGGACAAAGGACGACGGAAACGCCCGTCCCGGCCTTCTCGTCCTGCGCGTGGCCCAGATAAAAGCCGGGAACGTCGGTGACGCAGCCCGTGAGGTCGGCGGGTTTCAGGGGGGCGGCTCCTCGGTTTTCTCGCGCGGGGCCGCCGTCAGTCCCCGGCGGGCGGTTCGCCCGGGGCGCGGCCGGGCAGGGTCCCCGTTTCGAGAATGCCGTCGATGACGCATCGGTACTGCTCCGTCGGCACCGCGCCCACGATCACCGCCTCGTCGTTCACGACGACGGAGGGTATGCCCGTGATGCCCAGGCTCACGGCGCCGGCGTATTCCCGCATCGCCCTGCGCCGCAGGTCGCCGCTCGCCACGGCGTCGCGGAACCTGTCCATGTCCAGGCCGCTCCTCTCCGCCACCTCGTCGATGACTTTCCTGTCCGAGATGTCGCGGCTCTCGGTGAAGAAGGCGGCCAGCAGGTTGCGGTGAAGCGCGTCCCACTCCCCGTCGCCCTGGAATCTCGCGGCCAGCCCGGCCTCCGCCGAGGGCATCGAGCAGTTCGGAAACGTCTCGCCCCCGCCCTCGTCCCACATCGTGAAGTCCCCGGAATCGGGCTGGGCGTTCGCGTTCGTCCAGTGGGTTCTGCGGTAGTCGTTGAACACGGCCGTCGGGTCCGGCTCGGGCCGCAGCATGAAGACCCGGTATTGAATCTCCACCCGCCCGCCGTATTCCTCCCTGATCTTCTTCAGGCGCACGGCCGAATTGAAGCACCAGGGTCACAGAAAGTCGCTATACGCCGTGAACCGCGCGGGGGCGCGCCCGTCGGTCATCCTCGCCTCTCCTCTCGCTCCGCCGCCGGGGGGCTTTCCGCCCCGGGCGGCTACCGAATTTCCGCAGGGATTGTAGGCGAAATCCGGCGAAAAGCCAAAGCCGCCCCGCCGACGGGAACGGCGCGGGACGCATATATGGAAACGCTCTCGCGTTTCACCTGCGAAACCATGAAACCCGCATCGCCCGCCGTAGGGGGAATCCCCGGTCGTCATTCCGGCGAAGGCTATCCAGGGTCGTCATTCCGGCGAAGGCCGGAATCCGGGGTTTTGATTGTCTTCCCCTCAAAACGGGCGGTTCCCGAACCGCTCCTACAAATATCCCCACCCCATCCTCGCCATTGACGACGGGCGGCCGCAGGGGGCCGCCCCTACGAAACCATGAAACCCACATCCCCGCCGATCGCCGGGCGGGACGCATATATGCGTCCCCTACGCAAAATCAAAATCGCCGCCGCCCGTAGGGGGCGCATTCTTGCGCCCCGTTGCGGGTTGTCATGCGGATTGTAGGAACACCCCCCTGTGGTTGTCCTTCCCCGGGTTCCCGTCCCGCAACGCGCGAAAATCCCGTAGGGGTCGTTCGTGAACGACCCGCCGCCTCCGATGCGAACCCTTCTAAATAAATACGGGCGGTTCTCGAATTGTGGAGCGGGCCCGGGGAGGGGTCGCCCCCACGGAGACGAAACCGCTTTGGCTCCGAGAGGGCGGCCGCGAATGAGGGATTTCGGGGCGGGGGCCGTCGTCGAAATATAAACCTTTCTGGCAAAGCGCGCTCTCCAACTGATATAATCTCCCGCCGTTCGACCGAGAACGGGCACGGATGAATTCGTCATCAGGATGGAATACGCGAGGAGACTTGATTCCATGTCCGCCCGAGAGCTTGTCCGCGCCCTGAAAACGCGGCATACTGCGTCCGACTCACCGACTCACCGACTCACCGACTCACCGACTCACCGACTCACCGACTCACCGACTCACCGACTCACCGACTCACCGACTCACCGACTCACCGACTCACCGACAAGTAACGGCCGCGAAGGGCGCGGCGTGAGGGCGCGGGCGGCCGCGCTCGCCCTGGCGCTCGGGCTGCTTCTCTGCGCGGGGGAGGCGGCGGCGCAGACCGCCGTGTGCAGCGACACGCCGGGGGCGGGCCAGAGAATCGCGTGCGAGGTCGCCAGCGGCGTCACGCAGGACGTCACCATCGACGCGATGAACCCTTCCATCTCGACGTCGGCCGCCAACGCCTACGGCGTTTATGGCCGTCACCGGGGGACGGGCGGGATCGACATCGATCTGACCGGCGCCGGAATCGCAACGGCGGGCGATCGAGCTTCCGGCGTCCTGGCCTGGGCCAGCAACGCCGCGGGCGAGGGGGACGTCTCTATCGGCGTGGCGGGAGGCGCCGTCAGGACGGCGGGCGATCGAGCCAACGGCGTCTTTGTCATCCACGCGGGCGCGGCCGGCCGCGTCTCCATTGACCTGAACGCCGCCGCCATCACGACGACGGGCGCGAACTCCTACGGCGTCCAGGTTTGGGCCAGCAACGCCGCGGGCGAGGTGGACGTCTCTATCGGCGCGGCGGGCGGCTCCGTCAAGACGGAGGGCGGCGATCGAGCCGACGGCGTCTATGCCCGGAACGACGGCCTGGGCGGGGTCTCCGTCAATCTGAACGACGCGGATATCGAAACGGCGGGCGCCGGCGCCTACGGCGTCCTGGCCTGGGCGAGCAACGCCGCGGGCGAGGCGGACGTCTCCGTCGGCGCGGAGGGAGGCTCCGTCAGGACGGCGGGCGATCGAGCCTCCGGCGTCTATGCCCGGAGCGACGGCCTGGGCGGGGTCTCCATTGACCTGAACGACGCCGCCATCACGACGACGGGCGTGAACTCCTACGGCGTCCTGGCCTGGGCGAGCAACGCCGCGGGCGAGGCGGCGATCTCCATCAGCCTCAAGAACGGCGCGCGGATCGAGACGGCGGGCGATCGAGGCAACGGCGTCTATGCCCGGAGCGACGGCCTGGGCGGGGTCTCCGTCAATCTGAACGACGCCGCCATCACGACGACGGGCGTGGACTCCTACGGCGTCTTCGCCTGGGCGACAAACGCCGCGAGCGAGACGGACGTCACCGTCGGCGCGGCGGGCGGCTCCGTCGCCGTGGAGGGACTGGGCGCGAGGGGTCTCTACGGATACCACCGGGGTCTCGGCTCCGTCTCGATGACGACGGACGCCGCCAACGTGATCGAGGCGCCGTTCGCCGTCGGAGTGGAGGCGCGCCTGACGAACGACGCGAACGCGGCGGGCCGCCTCCTCGTCACGAACGGGGGCGCGGTGGAGGCGCGCGACGTCGGCGTTCGCGCCCGGGCGGCGCGTTCGAGCGGCTCCACCTTCGGGGAGGGGACGCGGACGGCGGACGACGCGGCGCGAACCGGGCCGATGATTCACGTCGCGTCGAGCGGGGACGTCACCGTCGGCGAAAGCGTGACGGACGCCTTCATCCGGAACAAAATCGCGGGGGAGGACGGGACGCTCTCGACGGGCGAGCGCGCCGTCCTGGACGCCGTCACGGCGGGTGATTCAGACGCGCTGGATACGGCGCTCGCCGCCCTTCCCGCCGCCTACGACGACGACTGGAAGGCGGAGGCGCGGGAGCTTCTTCGCAAGCGCGGCCATGAGCCGACCTCCGCCGCCGCGCTGGCGATCCGGGCGGCCGGGGAGATTCTGGGTCTTTCTCTCGCGGGCGTCCGCGCCCTGGCGCTTTCCCACGCGGCGATCGCCGATTACGTCCGGGGCGGCGACCGGGACCCGGCGATTCTCGCCATCGCCGAGGCGAGCCGCGCGACCCGGCAGCAGGCGGCGCTGGCGGAGCAGGAGAAGCTCTCGGCCGCCGAGCGGGCGGTTCTGGCGGCGGCGCTGACGGGCGGCGATCTGGAGGGCGCCCTCGCCGCCCTTCCCGAGAGCTACGCGGACGCCTGGAAGAACGACGTCCGCCGGCTCGCGGCGAGCTACAACGCGGGCGACATCCGCGTGGACGTGACCGGAGGCGCGATAGCCGCGGAGGGCAACGGCGTGGAGGCGCTCTACGCCGTTCCGCACGAGAGGAACGGGGGCATAGCGGTGCGCGTGGCCGAGGGCGCGAGCGTCTCGGGCGGCGCGAACGGGCTCTATCTTTCCGGCGCGGGCGCGGGCGCGGGGAATTTCTTGGCGCAGAGCGTCTCGATTGACGGGGAGGTGAGGGGCGGCGCCGGCGCGGGCGTCTATATGAAGGGCGGCGGCAGGCTGACCATCGGCGCGACGGGCCGCGTGGGCGCGACCTCCGGCGTGGGGGTTCTGGCGGATGGTCCCGGGGATTTCCACGCGACGGTGGCGGGGAGGGTGACAGGCGATATAAGAGGCGTGGGCGCGGGCGATCATGCGGTCACGGTCTCCCCCGGCGGCGAGGTGACGGGAACGATTCATCTGGCGGCGAGTACCGTGACGGTGGACGGGACGGTCGGCGCCGTTCGTCTGGACCGCGGCGGGATGGTGACGGTGGGGCGGAGCGGCGTCATCCGGGGCGCGGGAGGGACGGCGATCCGCGCGGGAGGCGCGGCGCTCCGCGCCGATCTGAACCCGAGCGGCCGCCGGTTCCACAGCGTGGCGGGCGGCGGCGTCATCATCCACAACGCGGGCGGGAAGACGACGCTCCTCGTCAACGGGGTGAAGCTGCACGACGCGGAGACGGGCGAGACGGGCGCGCGGGCGCGCAACGGCCCTCGCGTCGTCTCCCTGCTCCCCGGGGCGGGCGACGACGGAATCTTCACGGCGGAGGAATTCATCGAGCGGGGCCTGTACCAGGGAATATACGAGGCGCTGCCGGGGCTTCTGCACAGGATGGAGAGCGGACGGGCGCGGGCTGCGCGGACGACCGCGGAGGGCTCGCCCGTCTGGGTCCGGCTGTCGGGGACGGAGGGCTCGCGCGGGGCGAGGCGCTCGACCTCCTCCGCCGAATACGACTTCGCCTCCACGGGGCTGGAGGCGGGCCTGGCCGTCGCCTTCCCCTGGACGAGCGGCCTCACGGGCTCGCTCTCCCTCCGGCATCAGAGGGGCGCGGCGGAAACCTCGCTGGCCGACGGCAAGGGGGAGATTGACTTGGCCGGCGTGGGCCTGGGCGCGGGACTCTCGTGGAGAAGCGGGGACGGCTGGTATCTGCGCGGGGAGTTCTCCGTCATGGACTACGACGCTGATCTCACTTCCAGGAAATGGGGCAGGCTGCGGGGCGAAGTGGGCGCGGGCGTCCGCGTTCTGGACGTTGAGGCCGGCCGCCGCCTCGCGCCCGGCGAGAGGTTCGCGCTCACGCCCCGGGCATGGCTCACGCGCTCGCGGGTCTCGATGGAGGGCTTCACGGACGCTCTCGGGGCGCGGGTCAGGCTCATCGAGGGCGACCGGCTCTCGGGCGGCTTCGGCGCGGTTGCGGAGACCACCCGTCCCTTGGCGGTCGGGGGAGGGACGCTCGCTTGGCGCGGCTCGGCGGACGTGGAGGAGATCCTGAGCGGAGAGAAGACCTCCGTCGAGGTTTCCGGCGAGCGGCTCCGTGCCGAGGCGGCGAGCCCCCGCCTTCTGCTGGGTATCGGGGCGCGCTGGCGCAAGGGGCGCTTCACGATAGGCGGGGAAATCTCCTCCTCCGGTCTCGGCTCGGATGACAAGACCCTCGGCGCCCGCCTGAGCGCGGAAATGCGGTTCTAGGATCCGCCCGGCGGCGCATTCGCGTAGGGGCGGATTGTAGGGACAACCCCTGCGGTGTCCTTCGCCGGGTTCCCGTCCCGCCGCCGCGTGACAATCCCGCAGGGGTCGTTCGTGAACGACCCGCTCCCGCCGATGCGAATTCCTCCCCCAACGGGCGGTTCTCGAACCGCCCCTACGAAACCATGAAACCGCGCATGGATTGGCCGGGAACGCCCGTTCGCCACCGCGCGCCTCGGTTCTGGATTCCGGCTTTCGCCGGAATGACGGCGAAAGGCCAACCCCGGCGTCCCTTCGATCTGACAGGGAACAACATCGAGACGGCAACGAGGGTTTCCCCTCCGCCGCGCGCCGCCCCAGAATCCCGTCATTCCGGCGAAAGCCGGAATCCAGGGGTCTGGTTGCCTTCCTGAAAACGGGCGGTTCCCGAATTGTGGGGCGGCCCCAGGGAGGCGCCGCCCCTGCGAAACCATTGAACCCCTCACGGGCCGTAAAACGCCCCGCCTCGCATCCCCGCCGATCGACGGGCGGGACGCATGAATGCGTCCCCTACGGGTGAATCACGCCATCCGGCCCCGTAGGGGGCATCCCCGGCCGTCATTCCGGCGAAGGCCGGAATCCAGGGTTTTGATTGTCTTCCTGAAAACGGGCGGTTCACGAACCGCCCCTACGAAACCGTTGCCGTCCCCGCCCGGTCGCCGCGCGCATTTGCCCGCATTTGCGCCTATCGGGCCTTCCCCTGAACGCGCGAGAATCCGCCGCGAGAGGGAGGAGGCGAACGCATGGACTTCGGGAAGCGGATGATGACGAAGGCGAGGGCGCGGGTCAGGGCGTTTTTCGCCCCGCGCCGTTCCCGCGTCGTCAATTCCGGTGCGGAGGAGGGTTTGCGGAATCCGTCATTTTCCCGCCGGCGTCGGGGCGCGTCCCGCCGGCCCCGGATTGCGGCTTCCGCAGGCGCGCCGCGCGCGCTCCTCCATCGCCATGATGAAAACAATCCCGTTTTCGACAAAATCCGACAAATTCACGCCTTTATCCCGCAAATTCGCGCCTTTTTTCGACAAATTCAAGACCCTTCAGAGCGCGGAAAAAATATCAACTCATTGAAAACAAAAGGATTGTGTGAAAAAGAGGCGCCGGGAGGGGGTATTTCGCAAGGCCGCGGCGTTTGCGCGCATCCGCCCGCACTTGCTCCGCCCCGGCGGGAGCGTAGGGACAACCCCCTGTGGTTGCCTTCGCCGCCTCCTCATCCCGCCGAGGCCCAAAAATCCCGCAGGGGGCGTTCGGGAACGCCCCGCCGCTTACGATGCGAACCCTTCCCGAAAACGGGCGGTTCGCGAATCGTGGGGCGACCCCCGGGGAAGGGCCCCTCCCGCGAAGACGAAACGGCGCGGCGCGCTTCCCGGGGAGCGGGGCTGCGTCTATATGCTCACGCGCGCCATGCGCACCCGCACCTCCTCCCCGACGCCCGCGCCCAACGCGCCGGCGGCACTTCCCTCGGGGACGAAAATCTCCAGGCGCGTCCAGCTGTTGAACTGCGCGCCGAGCCCGCCCGCCTCCACCGCCTGGTAGCATTCGCTCACCCCGTTGATGACGCGGCCGCCGATTTCGATGACCGGCAGGCGGGCGGCGCCGTCCTCGGCGTCCTCGAAGCGCCAGAAGGCCGTCGTGTCGATGTTGGTGATCAGGTTCCCGTAGCGATCGACGTAGATGACCTCGCCGACGATGGCCTCCTCCGCCTCCTCGAACCGCGCGCGCGGGAAGTCGAGCCGCACCGGATCGGCGACGAGGGGCCCGAACTCCTCCGGCGGGGTTCCACCCGCGAGATGGGCGGCCGCCGGCGCGAAAACGTCCCTGCCGTGAAAGGTGGAGCTCACCTCGTCGAGGAAAAAGGCGTCCTCCCGAAGCTCGCGCGTCCAGGCGTAGAGCGGATCGTCCAGGGCGCAGGAGAGCAGGCCGTTGTCCGGCCCCACGAAATAGTAGTTTTGCGTCGCGGCGATGATCCCCCGGCGGCCGCTCCCCACGCCGGGGTCCACCACCGCCGCGTGAACCGTCCCGCGCGGAAAGTAATGCGCCGCCGCCCCCAGAATGAGCGACCCGCCCCGCACGTCGTAGGGCCGTATCGCGTGCGTGATGTCCACGACGCGGGCGGCGGGATTCGTCGCCAGGATGACGCCCTTCATCACCCCCGCGTAGTGCTCGTCCGGGCCGAAGTCCGTCAGGAGGGTGACGACGGGCGCCGCGCCGCTCTCCTCCCCGCAGCCGGAGGCGTCCTCGCGAAAGGGATTCGGGCGCGCCCGCCCGTCCGTCATCGGGCCGGTTCTCCCCACAGGGCGTCGGAGCGCGCGGCCATGCGGCGGAAGCGCCTGCTTTCCGGCAGAGGGAGCAGGCGCATCTCCACCGTTCGGCCGATCCATTCGTCGGGGCCGGAGGCCAGCACGCGGACGTAGTTGTCCGTGAGGCCGGTGAGAAGGCCGTCCTCCCCTCGCCTGCCCTCGAAGAGCGCCTCCGCCGCCCTCCCCGTCTGGGAGGACGCGAACGCCGCCCATTTCCTTCGCCCCACTTCCTGAAGCGCGCGGACGCGGCGCTTCCGCTCTGCGGGGGGAATTTGTCCGGGCAGACGGACGGCCTCCGTTCCCTCGCGCGGCGAATAAGGGAATACGTGCAGATAGGCCAGCGGAGATTCGCGCGCCCATTCCATGGTGCGCGCGAACGCATCGGCGCTCTCGCCCGGAAAGCCGGCGATGAAGTCGCCGCCGAGGCAGGCTCCCTCTATCTTCGCGGCGATCTCGGCGAAGCGGCGCGCGCACCGGTCGGCGGTGTAGTTTCGCCCCATCGCTCCGAGAACCTCATCGTCCCCGCTCTGCACGGGGACGTGGAAATGGCGGCACACGCGGCCTCCGCCGTTCGACGCGCCGGGGCGGCAGGCGTTTTCCGCGCAAACGCGGATGAGCTCGCGCGTCACCTCGCCCGGCTCCACGGAGGAGAGCCTGAGCCGGAAGGCTCCCCGCATCTCCAGCAGACGCCGCACAAGGCGGCTCAGGGTGTCTCGCGGCTTCAAATCCCTGCCGTATGCGCCCAGATGCACCCCGGTGAGCACCAGCTCCTCGTGCCCGTTCGAGAGGAGGAGCCCGGCCTGCTCCGCGCATGAATCCGCGTCCAGGGAGCGACTCGCGCCCCGGGCGATGGTCGTCGCGCAAAAGGAGCAGGAGAAATCGCAGCCGTCCTGCACCTTGAGATACGCCCGCGTCCGGTCGCCGAACCGGGGCAGGAGGACGCCCTCGACGCCCGCGCTCTCCTTGATGGGAGAGACGCGGACCTCCGCGCCGCCGTTCCGCGCGGGCGGCTTCGCCAGCTCCTCGGGCAGGCGCAGCTTCTCGCCGTTTCCGAGCAGCAGGTCGGCCTCGGGAATCAGCATCTTCTCCGCGTTCGCCTGGGCGGAGCATCCCGCGATGACGACCCGGGCGCTCTCCCCGCCCGCGCGCCGCGCCCTGCGCGCCAGCCGCCTGCCCTCCTGGTCGGCCTCGGCCGTGACCGTGCAGCTGTTCACGACGTAGACGTCCGCCTCGCTCCCGAACGGGACGAGCTCGAACCCGGCCTGGGCGCACAGGTGCTTCATGGCCTCGCCCTCGGCGTGGTTCAGTTTGCAGCCCAGATTCGTCAGGGCGAGGCGCCGGCGCCTCGCCGGGCTGCTCCTCGCGCTCCCTGTTGCCGGGTTCATACGCGCCGCCTCGGGAAAAACATCGGAAAGTTCACCGCTCCCGCGGCGAATCTTACGCCTTGCGGAAATCGTCCCGCAAGGGCATCCTCGCTTGACTTCGCAAACGGGCGGTTGCTAATGTAGGCTCGCTCGCGTCAGAGAGGAAAGCCGGGATTCGGCGGCGCGCCGCCTCGCGGCTTTCTTCTCCGCCGGGCATCACTCGGCGACGGCCGCATCGCCTGCGGCGGACGCCGGCGCATTCCACCGAAATGACTGGGGAGAGATTCCGTCTATGCGTGGCTTCGATTTCGTGGCGCCGACGACGATATCGGCGACCCTCAAGGCGGCGAAGGGCAGGAGCACGAAGTTCATCGCCGGCGGCACCAACTTCATGCCCGATCTGAGGCACCAGCACGAGGGCCCGGCGAAGGTCGTCATCGACCTCATGCGGGTCTCCGCGCTGCGGGGCATTTCCTCATCCAAAGACGTCGTGAAGCTGGGCGCCCTCACGACGATGACGGACTTGCTGACCGACCGCGCCATCCTCCGGGAGGCGCCCGTTCTCGCGGCGATGTCGGAAAAATTCGCGGGGCCGATCATCCGCAACCGCGCCACGGTGGCCGGCAACCTCGTCGACGGCGGCCCGGCGGCCGACGCCGTCCCTCCCCTGCTCGCGCTCAAGGCGAAAGTGCGGCTCGCCAGCGAAAAGGGAAGAAGGACGATTCCCCTCGACAAATTCCTCACCGGATACCGCCGGACGGCCATCAGGGCGAACGAGCTGATAACCGACGTGACCTTCCCCGCGCCGGGCAGAGGCCACAAATGGGGCTACTACAAGCTCGCGCGCCGAAACGCCATGGCCATCACCGTGGTCGGCGTCGCCGTCGTCCTGAAAGTGAAGCGCAAAAGAGTCGAGGAGGCGGGCATTTCCCTGGGCTCCGTGACGCCCGCCCCGATTCGCTGCTACGAGGCCGAGCGCATCCTGGAGGGCAGCGTGGTGGATCTCGAGCTGGCGCAGAAGGCGGCGGAGGCGTGCGCCGCCGTGGCGTCGCCGATTGACGACATTCGCGCCTCGGCCGAATACCGCAAGCTGATGTGCGAGGTGCTGCCGCGCCGCCTCATCTGCCAGGCGCTGGACATTCCGCAGAACAGCGACTAACGGACTTCATCGTCTTTCGGGAACCCATTGGGAGAGCCTCTCAAGATGGCCACAGCGACCAAAGCGAAGCGAACCGCGAGGAAAAAGAAGTCGGGCGCGCCCCTCTACGTCCCGCCCAAAAAGACGCCCATTTCGTTTTCGGTGAACGGACAGGAAGTGCGCGCCGAAGCGCCGGCGCACACCAGCCTGCTCTACCTGCTGCGCGACCTCGGCTTCACGGAGGTGAAAAACGGCTGCGAGGCGGGCGACTGCGGCGCCTGCACGATTCTTCTGGACGGCCTGGCGATGAACGCCTGCTGCGCCCTCGGCGTGCAGGCGGAAGGCCGGGAGATCACGACCGTCAAGGGCATCGGAACGGTGGACAATCTCCACCCCATACAGCGGAAATTCATCGAGCACGGCGCGATTCAGTGCGGCTTCTGCACGCCGGGGATGATCGTCGCCGCCAAGGAGCTGCTCGACAACACGCCGAACCCCAGCCGGGAGGAAATCAAGGTCGGCATCGCGGGCAACCTGTGCCGCTGCACGGGCTACGTGAAGATCATCGACGCCATCGAGGCCGCCGCCGAGGAGCTTTCCTCGAAGAAAGGAAAAAGGAAATCATCGTGAGCGCCTCATCGAACGCGGCCAGAAAGCAAAAAGCCTCCCCCTCCTCCGGCTTCGGGAGCGTCGAGGAGGTGCAGGAGGCGTTCCGAAAGCTCGACTACATCTCCGACCGAACGCTGGCGACGACCCTCTTCCTCGCCACGAAGCTGGAAAAGCCCCTCTTCCTGGAGGGAGAAGCCGGCGTAGGCAAGACGGAGCTCGCCAAGGTGCTCGCCAACTCGATGGACACCGAGCTCATTCGCCTGCAATGCTACGAGGGTCTCGACGCCAACTCGGCCCTCTACGAGTGGAACTACGCGAAGCAGCTCCTCCACATCAAGATGGAGGAATCCAGGGATTCGGACGCCGAGACCATCGAAAAGGACATTTTCAGCGAGCAATACCTGATCGAGCGGCCGCTTCTTCGCGCGCTTCTGCGCTCGAAGGAAAAGCCGGTGGTTCTGCTCATCGACGAAATCGACCGATCGGACGAGGAATTCGAGGCATTTCTGCTCGAAATCCTCTCCGACTACCAGATCACGATTCCCGAGATGGGCACCGTCAAGGCGGCGAGCAAGCCCCTGGTGGTGCTGACCAGCAACCGGACGCGCGAGATTCACGACGCCCTCAAGCGCCGCTGTCTCTATCTGTGGGTCGATTACCCCTCCTTCGAGAAGGAGGTGGAGATCATCACGACGAAGGTGCCCGGCGTCTCCGAGCGTCTGGCCGAGCAGATATCCCGGTTCATGACCCAGGCGCGGCAGATGGACTTCTACAAGCGCCCGGGCGTGGCCGAATCCCTCGACTGGGCGCAGGCCCTCCTCGCCCTGCACCGCAGCGATCTCGACGTCGACGCCGTGCGGGAGACGGTCGGCTGCATCCTGAAATACCAGGACGACATCAAGCGCGTGGAGGCGGACGGACTCGACGGCATGGTGGCCACGGCGCAGCTTTCGCCCGACGCCTGATTCGGGAAATCCATGGCGTCCGCCCCCCGTCCCATCGTCAACGGAACCCTGCCCAGGCGCCGGATTCGCATCAAGGGACAGGGCCTTAAAGGCGAGATGACCGGCTTCTGCCGGGTGCTCAGGCGCGCGGGCCTCAAGATAACCTCCGGCCGCATCATCGACGTGTTCCGCTGCTTCGACTCTCTCGACGTCACCAGCCTCGACAACATCTACATCGCCAGCAAGTCCAACCTCATCTCCTCCCAGGACGAGAGCGCGATATTCGACGCCGTATTCCGGCAATACTGGTTCGACGAGGAGGGAAACCCCTACTCGGGCGACGAGTCGGTGCAGGTCGATACGCAGTTCGAGGAGGAAGGAGAAGGACAGGCCGGCGAGGGAGGCGGCACCTCCGAGGAGGGAGAATCCGACGCCGACGGCGAGGGACAGGAGAACCCGGGGCTTCCCTCCGACGATGACGTAGAAAGCGCCGCCGAGCCCGGCGAGCAGGGAGACGACGACGAGGGCGCGCCCTCCTACAGCCCCGCCGAGGTCATCTCCGACAAGGATTTCTCCTCGCTGAACATGGATCAGGTCGCCGACCTGAGACGCCTCATCGCCAAGCTCGTCCCCAAGCTCGCCACCAAGATCAGCCGCCGCAAGCGGCCGGACATGCGCTCCCCGGAAATCGACATGAGGCGAAGCGTGAAGAGGAGCGTCCGCTCGGGCGGCGAGGTACTGAAGCTCATCCGCAGAAGAAGAAAGATACAAAAAACCCAGATCGTGCTCATCTGCGACGTATCGGGGTCGATGGACAGCTACAGCCAGTTTCTGATTCAGTTTCTCTACAGCCTCCAGAACGAGATCAAGTCGCTGCGCACCTTCGTCTTCAGCACGCGGCTTTCGGACGCCACGCCGTATCTGCGCCACAAGGACGTCAACGTCGCCCTCAAGCGCCTCTCCATGGAGGTGCACGACTGGAGCGGCGGCACCCAGATCGGCAACTGCCTCAAGACCTTCAACTACGAATACGGCCGAACCATCCTGAACAGCCGCACCATCGTCATCATCATCTCGGACGGCTGGGACAGGGGCGACACGGACACGCTGGCGGAGGAAATGGACCGCCTCAAGAAAATCTGCCACAAGCTCTTCTGGCTCAATCCCCTTCTGGGCAGCCCCGGATACCGCCCGATCGACCGGGGGATGAGAACCGCCCTGCCCTACTGCGACGAATTCCTGGCCGCGCACAACCTCGACAGCCTCGTCGATATGACGAACAGGATCGCGCGCATATAAAAAACCGTCTCCTTGCGTCAGCCCCGTCTGGCTGTATAAATCGCTTTCTGCGGCTCCTTTTTCCGTTTCGGGAACGAAAATGGCGAACCTGCTGATCTACACGGCGGACGAGGGATTCGCGGACGCGCTGGGGCGCGCGCTGAGGCGCGAGGGGCATTTCTGCAAGATGGTGCAGGACGAGACGACGGCGCTGCAGGAAGTCCGCGCCAGGGGACTCGCGCTCATCCTGCTCGACGACGCCCCCGCCCTCCCCACGGTGGGAGAGATGCGGAACTGGACCACCCTGCCCCTCCTCCTCCTCCTGGAGCCCGACCGCCTTCCGGCCGTTCGCGCGCCCATCGAGGCGGACGACATTCTGGTGAAGCCCGTCCGGGAGGAGGAACTCCTGTGCCGCGTCCGCAATCTCTGCCATCGCGCGGCGGCAAGCTCCGAAGGCGCGCGCGCGGTGAAGAACAGGGGGTTGACGCTCGATGAAGGCCGGTATGAAATCAGACTCGATGGGGAGCTCATCGACTTGACCTACCGCGAATTCGAGCTCCTCAAGCACCTGATCAACAACCCCGGGCGCGTATTCGACAGGGATCAGCTCCTGAACCTCGTCTGGGGCGTCGATTATCTCGGAGGTCCCCGCACGGTGGACGTTCACGTCCGGCGCATCCGCTCGAAAATCGAGATCAGGGGCTATTCGTTCATCTCCACGGTGCGGGGGGTGGGCTACAAATTCATCGGCGAATCCTGACGCCCCCGAGTCGCCCGCTCCCCCCCCCGTTCGGCGGCGCGCGGAAAGTCCCCGCGCGAAACGAGAAGGAAACATTCGCCCCGTATGTTCAGCTGATTCGACGGGAAGCCCCGAGTCATCTGGAGTCCATCATGCCCGAGGCGTTCGACGACAAGGACCGGGAATTCGTGCTCAACCAGGCGCGCGAGCTCGGCGTGCGCTTCATCCGCATGTGGTTCACCGACATCCTGGGCTTTTTGAAGAGCTTCGCCATCACCATCGAGGAGCTCGAAAACGCGCTTTACGAGGCGCATCTCTTCGACGGCGCGGCCATCGAGGGCTTCGCGCGCGTCGAGGAGAGCGACATGTTCGCCCACCCCGACCCCTCGACCTTCTGCGTGCTGCCCTGGCGTCCGCAGGACGGGGGCGCCGTGGCGAGAATGTTCTGCGACATCAAGGACCCCGACGGCCGCCCGTATGAAAGCGACCCGCGCTTCATTCTCAGGCGCGCCCTGGAGAACGCGGCGCAAAAAGGCTTCACCTTCTACGCGGGCGTGGAATACGAGCATTACTACTTCAAATCCCCCGAGCCTCCGATTGAAACGCTCGACCAGGGAGGATACTTCGACCTCACGCCCCTGGACATCGCGAGCGACTTGCGGCGAGAGACGGTTCTGAACCTCGAGAAGATGGGAATCGGGGTGGAATACAGCCACCACGAGGCCGGCCCCAGCCAGCACGAAATCGACCTGCGCTACGGCGACGCGCTCGCGATGGCGGACAACGCGATGACATACCGCCTCGTCGTCAAGGAGGTCGCCATGCGGCACGGCGTCTATGCCACCTTCATGCCGAAGCCGATATCCGAGGCGAACGGAAACGGGATGCACACCCACCTTTCCCTGTTCCAGGGGTCGAAGAACGCCTTTTACGACCCGCGAAAGCCGGACGGCCTCTCGAAGGCCTGCCAGTCCTTCATCGCCGGCCTTTTGAAATACGCCCCGGAGATGACGCTCGTCCTCAACCAGTGGGTGAACAGCTACAAGCGCCTCGCCCCCGGCTTCGAGGCGCCCGTCTACGTCACCTGGGCGCACAAGAGCCGCAGCGACCTGATACGCATCCCCAGCACGCGCGAGGGCGGGGAATCCGACACGCGGGTCGAGCTGCGCTCCCCGGACGCGGCGTGCAACCCTTATCTCGCCTTCGCCTGCATGTTGGCGGCCGGGCTGGCCGGAATCGAGGAGGAGCTGCCCCCGGTTCCTCCCGTAGAGGAGAACGTGTTCGAGATGAGCGGGAAAAAGCGCCGGGAGCGCGGCATCCGGAGCCTGCCGGGCAGCCTCTACGAGGCCACGAGGCTGGCCGAGGAGAGCGATTTTCTCAAAAACGTCTTCGGCGCCCAGCTTTTCGACAAGTTCATCGAGAACAAGAAGCTCGAATGGGAGCCCTACCGGGCGCACGTCTCGGACTTCGAGCTGAAGAAGTATCTCTCCATTCTGTGAACCCGCCCCGCCTCGGGGCGAACCTCCCGGGAGCGCGTCAGGCGAAGCCCGCGCGTCAGTCGGCGCAGTTCTCCGCCAGCCATTCGAGATAGGACGCGCGGCCCTTCTCCAGGGATACGGCCAGCACCTCGGGCACATCGTAGCTGTGAATTTCCGCCGCGTGGTCGGAGAGCGCCTGGAGCCTGGCCTTCGTGGTCTTGGCGATGAGCAGGACTTCCGCGTCATCCTGCACCGCACCCTCCCAGCGATAGATGCTACGAACCTTCGGAATCAGATTCACGCAGGCGCACAGCCCCCGTCCGACCAGGGATTTCGCAATCCGCACGCCCTCCTCCTCGGAGCCCGCCGTCATCAGCACGATGCGGAATTCGCCGCCGTCTTTCACGATTTTCTCCTCATTCGCCCAGTATTTTCCGGGCCGCGCTGTCCGGATCCAGCCTCCGCGCGGCGACGTCACTCAGGAGAGCGTCCAGTTCCCGCACGCTCTTTCCCCAGTCCCCCATCCGCTCCGCCGCCAGCTCCTTCATCACCTCCGAGATCGCGATGCGGGCGCGCTCGCGCCGCAGACGCCCGGCTTCCTCCGGGTTTTCGCGCAAAAAGGACATTCGCGCCTCGATCTGGCCGACCAGCTCCTCCACGCCCTCCCCCTCGATCGCTTCGGCCTTGATCACCGGCGGCCGCCAGACGCCCTCCTCGCCGGGATGATATTTGAAGTCCAGCATTTCCTCGATTTCCCTCACGGTCCGATCCGCGCCGTCGCGCTTCGCCTTGTTGACCACGAAAATATCGCCAATTTCCATGAGGCCCGCCTTCGCCGCCTGGACGTGGTCGCCGCCCCCGGGCGTCTGGAGCACGACGACCACGTCCGCATACTGCATGACGTTCACTTCGCCCTGCCCCACGCCGACGGTCTCAATGATCACGACATCGCGGCCCATGGCGTCCATGACGCACAGGGCGTCTCCCGTCGCGCGCGCCAGCCCGCCCAGATGCTCCCTCGCGGCCATGCTTCGGATAAATACGCCGGGATCCGTATTGTGCCGGCCCATCCGGATGCGATCGCCCAGAATGGCGCCGCCCGTGAACGGACTCGTCGGGTCCACGGCGATGAGGCACACCTTCTCGTCCCGGGCGCGGAAATGGGCGATCAGCTGATCCGAGAGCGTGCTTTTGCCCGCTCCGGGAGGCCCCGTAATTCCGACGACCAAGCTGTTCCCGCCCTTTTGATAGAGTTCTTTCAAGAGGGGCCTCGCCTCCGGATCTCCGTCTTCCGCCAGGGAGATGAGCATGGCCGCCGGCCGAACCATGCCGTCCAGTATCTGGGAGATTTCTATGCCGTGCGAAGCGTTCATTTTCTTTTGCTGTCAATGATTTCCGAGGCGCGCATTCAAGTTTTTATTCATTCGGCGCGCGAGCCGTTTTCCAGGAATCGAACAGATAGCGGGAAATGAGATTTCGATGAACCTCGCTCGTTCCCTCTCCGATGGTGAACACCCGGGCGTCGCGCCAGAACAGCCCCGCGCGGGTTTCGCCGATGTATCCGTATCCCCCGTGCAGCTGGATGCCCCGGTCGCATACCCGAAGACACGCCTCGGAGGCGAAAAGCTTGGCCATGGCCACTTCCGCCCTGTTGTCTTCCCCCCGATCCCGGAGTTTCGCCGCGTGAGCGACCATCTCGCGCGCCGCGGCGACCTCGATGGCGCTCTCGGCCATCATCCCGCGCGGCCCTGCGAGCTCCGAGACGGACTTGCCGAACGCCTCCCGCCCCTTCGCGTAGGCCGCGGCGGATTCGAGCGACGCCCGCGCGATTCCGACGCACATCGCGGCCAGAACGACTCTGCCGTCGTTCAGAACGCCTGCCGCCTGCCGCAGTCCGTCGCCGGCGTCTCCGATGAGGCGGTTTCGGGGAATTTCGCAGTTTTGGAAAAACACTTCCGCCAGACCCGAGGAAGCCATGCCCAGAGGCTTCTCGACAGGGACGCTTTTGCGGCCCGCGTCCTCTTTTTCGATCAAAAACGCGCTGATTTCGCTTTTCTCACCGGGCGCGCGAGCGAAGATGATCATGCTCTCGAAACGGACGCCCTGCGTGACGAACATTTTCGAGCCGTTAATGAGCCAGGCGTCCTCCCGACGCGCCGCCTCGCACTCCAGGGCCGCCGCATGGCTGCCGGCGATTCGCTCCGTGATCGCCCACGCGCCGATGGCGCCCCGCATGAGGGAGGGGAGCCATTTTTTCTTTTGCTCGTCGGTTCCGCAACGGAGCAAATGGCCGCCGCACAGGCCCGCCGAAACGCTTATCGTAAGGGCGAAACTCGCGTCGCCGCCGGCCAGTTCCTCCATGACGAGGCACTCATCGAACAGCCCGAGGCCCCGACCGCCCAGGTTTTCGGGGATTTTGACGCCGATGAATCCTTCCTGCGCGGCTTCTCCGTAGAGATCAAAGGGGAATTCGGCGCTTCGGTCGCGCTCCAGCGCGCCGGGAGCGAGCCGGCTCCTGGCGAACTCGCGGGCGGCCGCCTGAAGCGCGGCTTCCGCCTCCGTCAATTCCGGGCGCGCGGCGACGGGCAAAGTCGTCATCCTTCGTTCGCCCGGAGCGCCGGGAGAATCTCCTCGCCCAGCAGCGTGAGGCGATGGGGGTTGACGTCGATGTCCGGGATGGTGAGCAGTATGTGGTTCACGCCCGCCCTGGGATATTCTCCGAGTCGGGCGGCGCAGTCGTCAGGCGTTCCGTAAATCGCTCCCGATTCGGGAATGACGCTCAGCCTCTCGCGGGCCGCTCTCGCCTTCGCCCTGTCTTTTTCGGGAATCAGCATGGCCATCAAGGAGGCGCGCACGGCGTCCGGGTCTCTTCCGCTCCTCTCGCATTCGGCCTCAATCGCGGGCCTCTTCTCCCGAAAACGCTCGGGCGTCCACCATCGGCAGTTGTAGCCGTCCGCTTGGCGCGCCGAGACGCCCAGAAGCTTCTCTCCTTCCCCGCCCGTCCAGATCGGCGGGTGGGGCTTCTGAACGGGCGGCGGCTGGCAAACGCCGTTTCGTATCTGAAAATATCCGCCCTCGAAATCGGGGGAGTTTTTCGTCCACATGGCGCGAATCAGCTGAATGGCCTCCTCGAGCTGCTGAATCCTGACGGAGGCGCAGGGATACGGATACCCGAAAGCATGGTATTCACTTTCGATCCACCCCGCTCCGATCCCGAAGTCCACCCGCCCCTCGCTGATGACGTCGACGGTGGCCGCCATCTTCGCCAGCATCGCCGGCGGGCGATACCCCACGCACGTCACCAGCGTCCCCAGGCGAAGCGCGCGGGTGTCCCGCGCGAGGGCGGCGAGCGTCGTCCAGGGTTCGAGAATCGAGGTGTCCGCGGCCTGCTTTTCGTCGTCCTGGCTGCCGAACCCCGTCCGGCTGCCATAGGAGGCCGGATCGAGCGTCACGAAATGATCGCAATGCCAGAGGGAATGGACGCCCATTCTCTCCGCTTCCTGCGCGATTTCCCGCAGTTTGCGATAGTCGCCGATATACAGGCCCTTGAGCGTCAGGGCCGCGATGACGCCGACTTCCACCATGCTGCGCCTCCAGCGAGGGGCGTCAAAGCGCCGCGAAATGCGTTCGTTCGCGTCCACCTTACCAGCAATGCGGACGGGAAACGACCCCGGCCTTTCCCGCTTCTCAGGCGCTACTTGCCCAGCACGACGCCGAAAGCTCCCAGAACTGACAGGACGCCGCCCGCGACGACGCGCCAGCCCACCGCCTCCTGTTTTCTGAAAAACAGCCATGAGAGAAAGATAATCAACAGCACGGAGAGGCGATTCAGGGGAATGAGCTGAACGATGTCTCCCGTCTTGATGGACGACCAGAAGCAAAAAGCGGCCAGGGCGTTCAGGCACGAGCCGCCGAAAACGGCGAGGAGTCCCTTCCGCTCCCAAGACGCCGGTCTTCGCCCGTCCACGGAGAAGGGCAAAACGGACAGCATGAAGAAAAGCGCCGTCATGCTGCCGATCGTCATCCCCAGGGAGGCGGATTTGATCACCTGGAGACCGAATTTTCCGAAAAGGTGCGTCATAGCGAACAGAACGGCCGTGCCCAGGGGCGCGAGGTAGTAATGCAGGGGAATGCGCCTTTGAATCTCCCCCCTTTCATAGACGAGAAGAATCGAACCCGCCATGATGGCCAGCGTGCCCGCGGCGATGAGCCACGTCATGCGCTCGCCCGCGAAGGTCACCGCGAACAGCGACGCCCACACCAAGCTCGTCTGGGTGACGATGGAGGAGCGCGCCAGCCCTACCAGCTTCATGCCGACGAGGCTCAGGTATCGGCCGACGCACGAGCCGGAAACGCCCATGGCCAGAAACCAGAGGACGCCTTCAAGCGGCCAGCGCGCCGCCCCGCCCTCCAGAAGATAGAAGGCGGAGCCGAAGCATATCTGCACGGCGGCCATGACGACGTTCATCACGACGGGGCTCAGCCGCGCCACGCCGACGCGGTAGAGCGTGCGCGCGCAGGCTATGAAGCAGGCGGCGATGAGCGCCAGGACGTTGGGATGGATGAAGTCGAGCAACGCCTATTTCCCCGCCACGATGACGAAGGCGCCCAGAAGCGCCAGGCATCCGCCGAGGACGACGCGCCAGGTCACGTTCTCCTGACGCCTGAACAGCAGCCAGGAGAGAAAAATGATCAGCAGGACGGAGAGGCGGGTCAATGGGATGACGCGGGTGATCTCGCCGAGCTTCACCGAGGACCAGAAGAAGAAAATGGCGCAGCCCTGAAAGGCGGCGCCCAGCAGAAGGACAAGAAGCCCCTTTCCGTTCCCCGACCCGCCTGGAGCCGCCCTCTCCCGCGCGAAGGGCAGCATTCCCAGCAGGAGCGCCAGCGAGGTCGTGTTGGCGACCGCCATCCCGAAGGCGGAGGAGGAAATCCACTCGAACGCGAATTTTCCCACCAGATGGGCGAAGGCGTACATCACCGCCGAGGCGATGGGGATCAGATAATAGAGAAGCGGAACCCTGCGGCCGACGTCTCCTTTGGGGTCATAGACGAGCATACTCGCCCCGCACATGACGCCCGCGATGCCGAGCGCCTTCTGGAGCGTCATTCGCTCCCCCAGGATGAAAACGGCCAGCAACGAAGCCCATACCAGGACGGTCTGACTCATCACCGCCGCGCGCGCCAGCCCCGTCCAGCGGATGGCGATGAAATTGATGTATCGCCCCGAGAAACTCCCGAAGAAGCCCATCGCCATGAACCACAGCACGCCCTGCCAGGGCGTCCGTCCGGGCGCGCCCTCCAGCCAGCAGAAAATCCAGCCCAGGGACGCCGTCACGCAGCCCATGAGCAGATTGGCCGTGTGCATTTTCATCCGCGCGATCGCGTAGCGCTGCGAGACGCGGGCGAAGGCGATGAGCGCGGCCGAGCAAAGAGCCAGGACGTTGGGATGGATGGCGTCAAGCAAAGCGTCAGCCTCTCACGCGAAATTCACGCGCGCCGGCCGCGCCTGCGGGAGCGGCGTCCCGCGAACCGCGCCTGCAAAGCCGATGCGGACGGCATGATAAAGCCTGAATCTTGGCATGGAGGATTTCGGACAAGAAATTTCCTAACCGGCAGTGTGTAGAGGAACAATTATGGCATGGAACCCCCTCCTTGCGACAGACTCACGCGCCCCGAAGCGCAAAAACGCCGCAATCTTTGGCATGAAGGCGAAAGCGCGCGGCGGACCGCGCACTCTTATGGCGGCGCAGGGGAGGCCCGACAGTTCATCCGAAAGAAGGCGGAAGGCCGCGTTTCCGAGAGGAGCGGGGCGCGTCCAGAAAGTCCGCATCGCCCCCCGCGGCGCGGAAAGGAAGAAGGATGATTCAGGGGCGAAGACGCCGCGTCAACTCAGGGGGTGGAATGCGCCCCTGGCCGTCACGGGAAAACGAAATTTCAGGGGAGGCGCCTATATCTCGTCCAGCTTCTTGTCGACGGCTTTGGGACCCCGGTAGCCCGGAAAATTCTCTACATAGGGGCAATCTTCCGGCAAGCCCCCCATTTCGATGATTTCGGCCCCGATGGGCATGCACATCGGCTCTTTCTCGAAGCGTTCGGCATAGACGCGGCATTGGTTCGTCTCGAGGTCGAGATAGGCGCACGCGCTCGCGAGCAGAAGAAGCCCTTTCCCCTCCCACACCTTGTCATAGCAACACTTCCCGCAGCCGTTGCAAAGCGCCTCCCATTCAGGGGTGCCCGCGGGCGGCAGGTTCTCATCCATCCATCTCTGAATCTCGTCTATGCGGCGCTCCCTGGCCGTCCTGTAGATGGGCATGATTTCGGGAGCGTCCCGCTTGCGGGGCGCGAGTTCGCGTGACTTCGCATCCAAACCGCCCCGCCCGCGCTTTCTTTTCCTGGGACTGGCTCGCAGACGCGCCTCGGAGGCCATGCGTCAACGATCCCGGAACCCGGCGGCGCGCTTTTCGATGAACGCCCGAAGCCCTTCCTGCGAATCCTCGGTGCTGTTCACCAAGCCGAATTTCTCGGTTTCGAGCGCCAGCCCCGCATCAAGACCGGCCTCGCTCCCTCCATGCGCCGCCTCCAGGATGAATTCGAGGGCGGGGCGGCTTTTGGAGGCCAGTTTCCGCGCGAGCGCCCTCGCCTCGGCCATCAGGGCGTCCGGCTCGCAGACCTTGTTCACCAGACCGATGCGAAAAGCCTCCTCGGCGCTTATCGCCTCGCCCGTCATCAATATCTCCAGGGCGCGCCCCATTCCGACGAGCCGGGGCAGGCGCTGGGTGCCGCCGTAGCCGGGGATGATTCCCAGGTTGATTTCCGGCTGGCCGAACTGCGCGTTCGCCGACGCCAAACGAATCGAACACGCCATCGCCACCTCGCAACCGCCCCCGAGAGCGAATCCGTTGACCGCCGCAATCGTAGGCTTTCCAATGGTTTCCAGATCCCGAAGAATCCTCGTGCCGCGCTCCGAGAGCCCACGCGCCTCAATGGGGCTCCGGCCCGCCATACCCTTGATGTCCGCGCCGGCGATGAAGGCGCGCTCGCCCGCGCCCGTCAATATCAATACTTTCAGCGCGTTATCATCCCTGAATTCAGAAATGACGCGAGCCAGTTCGTCCATCGTATCCGTGTTCAGGGCGTTCAGCGCCTCGGGACGATTGAATACGCACGTGGCGACACGCTCACCCGCATCAGATTCATAGATTAAGTTTTTGTAATTCAAATGGTTATCATCCTATTCCTTGAAATTTCTTAAAAAACGAAAGTTATGGAAAACACCGCTTTGGGGCGATGATATGGTTCCCCCTCATTCAGGCGAAAGCCTGAATCCAGTGTTTCCCCTCGGATCTCTAGTTGCGGCTTTCGGCACAATGACGGTGAAAGCCACTTCTTTCCCCCACCTCCGGCGTCAGTCTCCATACGCCTCCACGACGATCGAAAGCCCCATGCCGCCGCCGATGCACGCCCCCGCCAGGCCGTATTTGCCGCCCCGGCGGCGCAACTCGCGCAGAATCGTGAGCGTGAGCCGCGCTCCGCTCGCCCCCACCGGATGGCCGATGGCGATGGCGCCGCCGTTCACGTTCGTCTTCTCGCGATCCAGCCCCAGCTCCTTCTCCACCGCCAGATACTGAGCGGAGAACGCCTCGTTGATCTCGATCAGGTCCATGTCGTCGAGCTCGAGGCCCGCCTTGTCGAGCGCGATGCGGCTGCTCTGCGCGGGGCCGATGCCCATGATCTTCGGGTCGCACCCCGACACCCCCCAGGAGACCAGCCGTCCGATGGGCTCGCGCCCGAGGCGCTCGGCCGCCGCCCGCGAGGAGATTACCAGCGCGGCCGCCCCGTCGTTGATGCCGCTCGCGTTGCCGGCCGTCACCACGCCGTCCTCCTTGAACACGGGACGAAGCCGGGCAAGGGATTCCGCGTCCGAATCCGGCCGGGGGTGCTCGTCGCGCTCGAAGAGAGTCGTTTTTTTCCGCTCCTTCACCTCGACGGGGAAGCACTCCTCCGCCAGCCTCCCGCTTTCCCAAGCGTCATGCGCCCGCGCCTGGCTGAGCGCCGCGAACTCGTCCACGCCCTCTCGATGCAGGTCGTATTTTTCGGCCAGATTCTCCGCCGTGACGCCCATCGGCACGTTGGCCTGCGTGTCGGTGAGCGCCATGTAGAGCGAGTCCTCCATCGGCGCCTCGAACAGTTTGATGCCGGTTCTCGAATTCCTGATGACGTGGGGGGTGAGGCTCATGTTCTCGGCTCCCACGGCGAGCACCACTTCGGCGTCCTCGGTCATGATTTCCTTCGCCCCGCTCACGACCGCCTGAAAGCCCGAGGCGCACATGCGGTTCACGCAGTAGCCGGGCCTGTCCTGCGGAACGCCCGCCGCCAAGGCGACGTGGCGACCAATATAGACGCCGTCCGAGTTCGACTGGATGACGTTGCCCACCACGGTGTGGTCGATGTCCTCAGGAGAGACGCCCGCGCGCGTCATCGCCTCCTTCGCCGCCAGGGTCCCCAGCCGCGTGGCCGACATCTCCTTCAAAGAGCCGAGAAACCCGCCGAACGGCGTCCGCGCGCCGCCCAGAAAAACAACGTCCTTGTCCGACATTCTCCCGCGCCCTCCCGCTTCGTTTGTCAGGAAACGAAATTTTCAATTTTATTCTTCCATACCCCACCATACCGCCCAGACGGAGCGACGCGCAAGGTTCATCCTCTGTCGCCCGTCCCCCAAAGGCTGTTTTCAGGCGAAGACACTTTCTCTTCCGAAACACTCGTATTCGACGATTCCTCATCGCATCCACGAAAGCGGGGTTTCGGCGTCTCCGCGAAGTCTTCTCGCCGCGTCTTTGGCGAAATAGGTGAGGATGATGTCCGCCCCCGCCCGCTTGATGGAGGTGAGCATTTCGAGAAACGCGCGCTCGGGGTCGAGCCATCCGTTTCGGGTGGCCGCCGCCAGCATGGCGAACTCACCCGAAACGTTGTAGGCGGCAACGGGAAGATCCGACGCCTCGCGCGCTTTGGCGATGACGTCGAGATAGACGAGCGCGGGCTTCACCATGACGATGTCCGCTCCCTCCTCGACGTCGAACCTGATCTCGCGCGTAGCCTCGCGCGCGTTGGCCGGGTCCATCTGATACGAGCTCCTGTCGCCGAAGGCGGGCGCGCTCTCCGCCGCCTCGCGGAAGGGGCCGTAGTAGGCGCTCGAGAATTTCGCCGAATAGGCCATGACGGGCGTCTGGGCAAATCCGCCCGCGTCGAGCGCCGCGCGAATCGCGCCCACGCGGCCGTCCATCATGTCCGAGGGAGCGATGATATCGGCGCCCGCCTCCGCGTGGCTCACCGCCGTCTTCTCTAGAAGCGCGAGCGTCGGGTCGTTCAGAATCTTGTCGTCTTCGATGACGCCGCAATGGCCGTGATCCATATATTCGCAAAGGCAGACGTCCGTGATGACGCACAAATCGGGCCAGGCGCTTTTCAAGGCTCGCGCCGCGCTCTGGACGACGCCGTCTTCCGCGTAGGCCTGGCTGGCGCGCTCGTCCTTGTGATCGGGAATCCCGAACAGGGTGACGCCCGGAATGTCGAGGGCGGCGATTTCCGCACAGTCGGCAACCAGCTGATCGACGGAGAGCTGGAATTGTCCAGGCATCGAGGAAATTTCCCGCCGGACGTTCTCCCCTTCGACCACGAACATAGGGTAGATGAGATCATCGACCGAGAGGCGCGTCTCGCGCACCATGCGCCGCATGGCAGCCGTCGCCCGCGTGCGCCGCGTCCGGTTCCTCACCTCGCTCCTGATCGTCGAGAGGCCGGAGATTTCTTCGGAGGTGAGGTCATAAGCGTCTCGCATAGGTTGCGCTATCCTTTCCCTGAATGGCGAGGCGGAATCGATTCCGGAATCTTGGGGCTTTACGCTCCGCACCCGGCGCGCCGCTCTCCCCGCTCCGACTCCCGATAAAAGGAGATAATGGCGCGCGTCATACCCGAAATCGTGGACTCGACCGCTTCCACGTCGGGCGCGACGTCCCATTTCCGCGCCGCGGCGGTGGTTGCCGGGCCGATGGACGCCACGCGCGCGCGCCTCATCCATTTTCTTGCTCTCTCCTCGCCCGCCGCTCTCACGAAGGCGTTCAACGCGGAGGGGCTGGCGAACGTCAGCATATCAATTTTTCCGGTCTCAATCTCCCCGAAAGCATCGCGCAGCGCCTCGCGCCCCACGGGCGTCGTCCGGTAGGCGGGCGCGTCGTCCACCAGGGCGCCCATTTCGAGCAGTGCCCTGGGAACGGCGTCGCGCCCTTCCTGCGCCCTGGGCAGGAGAACCCGCCTGCCCGCCATTTTCTCACCTTCGAGAAGCGCGACGACGCCTTCAGCCTCGTATTTTTTCGCCACTTTCGAGGGAGCTCTTCGCAGATGTCTCTCCATCGCTGCCGCCGTCGCTGGACCGATGGCCAGAAGCGGCGTTTTCGCGGGAAGCGTTTCAGGGCCGACGCCCAGGCTTTTGAGCCTTTTCGCCAGATATTTCGGGCTATTCGCGCTCGTGAAGATAACCCAGTCATACGCCTGAATCTCGCGTATTGCGGCGTCCAGCGGCGCCCAATCCTCCGGCCCGCATATTCGAATAGTCGGCGCAATCACCGCGCGCGCGCCCAGGCCTTCCAGCGTTTCGCCCATGCGCGCGGCGCCCTTTCCGGGGCGCGTCACGAGGATTCGCCTGCCCGCTAGCGGGCGCGCGTCAGCTCCCCGGCTCCAGGCGCCGCTCATCGCGCGGATCTCAGTATCTCCGCCCCTCCGCGCGTGAGAACGTCCTCGGCCAGATCATCCGCCAGCCGCATGGCGTCCTCAGGCCTCCCCGCTCTCTTCTTTTCCACCATCCGCGCGCCGTCAACGCTCGCAAGACGCGCCGCGATGTGAAACGCCCCCTTGCGCATCTCGGCGAAAACGGCCAAGGGTAACCTGCACCCCCCCTCGAGGCGCGCCATGACGACGCGCTCCGCCGAAACGGCCAATCTCGTCGTCTGATGATCCATCCCACGGACGAGTTTGCGGGCGGCGGCATCTCCACTCCTTATCTCGATCGCAAGAGCGCCCTGCCCCGGGGCCGGCAACATGATCTCGGGCGCGAGCGACTCGGTCGCCCGCTCCTCCAGTCCAAGCCGCTTCAAGCCCGCCAAGGCCAGGATGGCGCCATCCACCTCGCCCGACGCCACCTTTTCGAGCCGCGTATCCACATTTCCGCGCAGAGGCTCGATTTCGAGGTCGCCGCGAAACCGCCTGAGCTGGGCGACTCTCCTCAAACTGCCCGTGCCGATTCTGGCGCCCGGCGCCAGACCGCAAATCGATTCCCCGCCCCGCGACACGAGCGCGTCCCAAGGCTCCTCCCTGCGGGGGATCGCGCCCAGCGCGAGGCCTTCGGGCAGTTCGCCCGGCAAGTCCTTAAGACTGTGGACAGCGGCGTCGATTTCGCCCCTCAGCAGGGCGTCCTCGATCTCCTTGACGAAAAGGCCCTTGTCGCCCAGCGCGTGAATCGGGGAGGACAGCATCGCGTCTCCCCGCGTGCGGATGGCGACTTCCTCCACATCGAGGCCCGGGTTCAAACTCCGCAACGACGCGGCCGCCTGCGCCGTCTGCGCGCGCGCCAGCGCGCTGCCCCGCGTGCCGAGGCGCAGCCGTTCGCTCATTTTTAGTCCGATTCGTCCGGCGGCGCATCGGGCGGAGGCTCCCGGCTTTCAATCTCCACGCCAAAGAGTTTCTGGACGGATTCCACGGAAATGCCATCCGCGTCCCCCTCGCTCATCCGTCGGAGGACGGCGAAGGGGTGGTGGAGGAGCTTGTTCACCAGCGCCTTTGTCATGGCGTCCAAGGCTCCACGCCCGCTCTGCCCAAGTTCGGGCAGGCGCGGCAGGGTTTTCTCGACTTCGCTTCGGCGCATCGCCTCCGCCAGCGAGCGGATGGCAGCAAGGGTATTCCGGAGGTCTTTCGCCTCCTTGCGGGCGAGATAGGTCCGAACCTCGCTTTCGATGATGGCGAGCGCGCTTCGGGCAACCTCCTCGCGGCCCCGCAGGTTGTCCGCCACGACGGACTGAAGATCGTCCAAGTCATAGAGATAGGCGTCTTCCAGGTCGTTCACGTCGGGAGCGACGTTTCGCGGCACGGAGATGTCGATGAGAAAAACGGGCGCGCCGCGGCGCCGTTCGAGAGCGGCGGCCACGTCCGACTTGTCGAGGACGAAAGCGGGCGCGGCCGTGGAGGCGATGACCACGTCGGCGTCGACGAGCGCTTCGCCCAGACTTCCGAAGCCCATGGCGCGGCCATCCAGCCTGGCGGCCAGCTCCTGCGCGCGGGCGAGCGTCCTGTTCGCCACGCGGAGGGCGTCGGCCCCGTTCGCCTTGAGATGCCTCGCCGCCGCCTCCGCCATCTCGCCCGCCCCCAGCAGAAGCACTTTCTTCCCCGAGAGGGAGCCGAAAATCCTTTTGGCCAGATCCACGGCGACGGAACTGACCGACACCGGCGTCTCGCCTATCGCGGTCTGCTCGCGAATCTTCTTCGCCACCCGAAACGCGCGGGAGAAAAGCTGCGCGAGCGTCTTTCCGGCGTGTCCCGACGCGTGGGCGACCCGGTAGGCTTCCTTCACCTGACCGAGAATCTGCGGTTCGCCCACCACCATGGAGTCGAGGCTCGACGCCACGGCGAACAGATGCCGCGTGGCCTCGGCCTCGCGGTGAACGTAGAGATGGGCGTCAAGCTCGCGGGCGGCGATGTCGCGCGAGTCCAGGAAAAATCGGTGAATCGCGTCAAGTCCCCGCTCGAAATCGGCCGCCGCGCTGTAGACCTCCACCCGGTTGCAGGTCGAAAGGATGAGGCGCTCCTCCAGCCCGCGGTAGTCCGCCAGCCGGTCGAGCCACTCGCCCATGCGCCCCTCGGGGAAATAAAGGCGCTCCCGGACGCTGAGCGGCGTGTTGTGATGACTCACGCCGGCGAGAATGACGGGCATCTCTCTCCCCACTCCCTAAAGATGGACGACCAGCGCGAGGAGCGCGCCCACGAAGGCCAGCATCGCGACAACGGCGGAGCGCTTTCCCTTCCAGCTTCTGGTGAGCCGGCAGACGAGCAGGACGCCATACGCGCCCCAGATGAACAGCAGGGGCAAAGTTCGCACCGGGTCGAGGCTCCAGTAGGCGCCGTGGCGCGATTTCGCCCACATCGAGCCGAGCAACAGGCTCGCTGTGAGGAACGCGAAGCCGAAATAGAGTATCTTGTGGTTCAGGTCGTCCAGAATGTCGAGCGAGGGCAGGCGGTGCAGCCAGGCGTTCGGCCTTCTCGACTTGAGCTGCCCCGACTGCACGAGATACATGAGCGCCGAGGCGAAGAGAAGGAAGAACGCGGCCGAACTCAGCAGGGCGAGCACGGCGTGGCCCTTGAGCAGATAGCCTTCCACGGCGCTCGAACCCGCTCCCCAGACGCCCGGAAAGGCGGAGGCGTAGCCCTTGAGGACGAACGCGGCCGGCACGGCGAAGCCGCCCAGGGCGATGTCCCGATAGCGCGCATAGACGAGCAGATACATCAGCAGGATCACCCACGCCATGCCGCTCAGCCAAGGTCCCCAGCCCGGAGGCGCGCCGGAGACGAAACTCGCCCCGAGCATCAGGGTGTGCAGGGTGAAGCCCAGGATCAGCGCGCCCAGCGCGTAGAGGACTCCGGCGGACCTGCCTGTGCAGAGCAGATACAGATGCGTGAACGCCGAGACGAGATAGCAGCCGATCAGAATGGCGACCACGGGATTTCCCTCTCAGCCCAAGGAGGCGGCTTCCGGCGCCAAAAGCGCCCGCGCGCGCCCTGCCCTCCGAAAGCGGGGCGCATCATTTAGACCACCATTTTGGGCGTTTTGCAATAATCTCTCCTCCGAGCGCGTCCGTCCGTCCCCATTCCGAGAGTTTTCCGCGCTTCCGATTGGCGGAAACGTCTAACGCCCACTATACTCGTCAAGCCCGTCCGCCCTCGATCTCGGGAGTGTCGAGAGACCATGATTCCGCTTCCCGACATCAACCCACCCCTGATCAACGCCAGCGGCATCCTGAGCTACCCGGAAGTTTTCGCCGCCTTTGAGGAGGCGGGCGCAAGCCTCGGCGGCTACGTTACGAAATCCGTCGGTCCCCGGGAGAAGCCGGGCAACGAGAATCCGGTGGTCGTCTATCCCCCCGAAGGCGCGGTTCTCAACTCCCTGGCGCTTCCGACGCAGAGCCCCGGGGACTGGGAGCGCGACCTCGAGAAACTCGAGCTGAAAAACGCCAAACTCATCGTCTCCATCTACGGCGGCGGCCCCGGGGAATTCGCCGGCGTCGCCTCCCGCATGTCGAGATTCGCCGACGCCATCGAAGTCAACCTGGGATGTCCCAACAAGGAGCCGGGCGAGCGCGCGATTATGGAGAGCATCGGCCAGCACCCCGCCCTCTCGGCTCAAGTCATGGAGCGCGTGCGCGGAGAGACGGACAAGCCCGTCATCGCCAAGCTCTCGCCCAACAGCGACTACCTCGCGGTGGCGGATGCGTGCCTCGAGGCGGGCGCGGACGCTCTGGGCTGCGGAAATACCCTGGGGCCGGGGCTGGCGGTGGACATCGAGAGCCGGACGGCGATTCTGGCGGGCGTTACGGGCGGCGTCAGCGGCCCCGCGCTCAAGCCCATCAACCTGCGCATGACTTACGAGGCCTACGCGCGGTTTTCTTGCCCCGTCGTCGCCTACGGCGGCATCGAAACCTGGGAGGACGCCGTCGAATACGTCCTGGCGGGCGCCTGCGTCCTCGGAATCGGCACCGCCTTCCTTCAAAAGAGCACGGAGGAGGCCGCTGCCCTCACCCGCGACATCTGGGAGGGCGTGCAAACGCGCCTCTCGGGCGACTCGATGTCCGCGCTCATCGGCGGCGCGCACCGCTCCGGGAACGGAGTCCGTCCCCATGCGTAGCGTGTTCCGGGTTCTGGAAAACCGCTGGGAGAGCGCATGGACGCGCACGATTTTTTTCGATGGGGAGATTTCATCGCAGCCGGGCCAATTCCTGATGGTCTGGCTGCCTGGGTTCGGAGAAAAGCCATTCACGCTCTCCTATCCGAACGCCATCACCGTGAAGAAAGCCGGCGCGTTCACGGAGCGGCTGACCTTTCTCGAGACGGGAGACCGAATAGGGCTTCGGGGCCCCTTGGGCAGAGGCTATCCTCCGCTCGAAAGACCCGCCCTGATCGGCGGCGGCGTGGGGATTGCGGAACTGCGCCTGCTCGCCCTCGCCTCCGAATCGCCCTCCTTCGTTCTCGGCGGGCGGACGGCGGATGAAATTCTCTTCTACGAGGAATTTCGCGAACTCGGCCCCGTCCACGTCGCCACCGAGGACGGCAGTCTGGGGCGAAAGGGCCTCGTCACCGACCTTCTGCCCGTCAAGGCGGGCAGCTACGCCGTCTGCGGCCCGGAGCGAATGATGGCGGCGTGCCTGCCGAAGCTGCCCGAGGAGCGAACCTGGCTTGCGATTGAGAGATACATGAAGTGCGCCGTCGGCCTGTGCGGCCAGTGCACCTGTTCCGGCTGGCGCGTATGCACGGACGGCCCCGTGTTCCCCGCCTCCGACATCGCGCGCATGGCGGACTTCGGAAAGCGCAGGCGCTCCAAAAGCGGACGGTGGGAAGAAATATAGACGGGCGCATCTTTTCAAGACGATCCGGCTTCGCCTATAATCGGGCGGCGCAAAGCCATTCTTCTCATCCGCGCGACCTCGTTCGGGAGGGCGGGCCATTCGATTTCGCGTGCTGGGTTGCGCCGGCGGGAAAACGCCCGGTCGCGACCTGACCTCTTTTCTCATCAACGACTCGTTGCTGGTGGAGGGCGGCTCGGCCGCATCCGGCCTCGCCATTGAGGAGCAGGCCGCCCTTGCCGGCGTCGTCATATCCCACGCGCATCTGGATCATATCGCGGAGCTGCCCTACGTAGCCGAGAACATTTTCGGGCTGCGGGAAGATTCCCTGCCCGTCATCGGCGCGGCGGACGTCCTGAACCAGGTGCGCGAGTCCATCTTCAACGACGCCGTCTGGCCGGATTTTTCAGCCATCCGTCAGGAGAACAAGCCCACGCCGATACTCGATTTCGTCACCATTGAGGAGAACGAAACCCAATCGCGCGGCGGCATCCGCATCACCCCCCGCGCGGTCGCCCACAAGACGACCGCTTTCGGCTTCATTTTCGAGGACGCCGAAAGCGCGCTGCTCTACACCGGCGATACGGGGCCGACGAAAGCCATCTGGGAGAAAGGCCGAGAGGCGGAGAACTTGCGCGCGATCATCACCGAGGTGTCTTTTCCCGACAAGATGGAGGAGCTCGCGCGTCTCACCATGCACATGACGCCCGCCATTCTCCGGGCGGAGATGGAAAAAATGCCGCCCGATGTTCCCGTCTATCTCTATCACTTCAAGGCGCAGTGGCGCGAGGAGATCATTAGAGAAATCGAGGCGCTGAACGAGCCGAGAATCCAGGCGCTGGAGCAGGGCCGGACCTATGATTTATGATTCGTCGCCTCTGATGAACGACGCTCGCCGGGTTCCCCAGGAACGGCGAGGAGGCCAACGATTCAGAGGAGCGCGAGAAAACTCCCGGGTTAACCGTCCTGAAAAATTTCATCTTCTGGGACGCTTCTCTGAAAACCACGCAGGAACAAAGGAGAAACTCGTTGGAAGACATCAAGGCGCGAAGAGAACACAGCCGCTTGATGGCCGAAAGAATCAGCCGCATTCTGGCCGGAGACATTTCGGGCGTCGATGCGGACATCCGCTACAGCTACCAGGACAGGAGTTTCCGGCTCTGGTGGGGAACGCGGGGAGACCCGGACACCACGGCCCACATCACATTCGAGCAAATCTCCACGCTAAACGACGAGGAATTGCGTCAGGTCATCCGCTCATCCGTCATCGGCTAGGAAGCGCGGCATCGGAACGGGGCCGTCAGGGATGTGGGCGCGACCGACGTTTTTTCCGCAAGATTCCCCGTCGAGGCCGGCGCCCGCTCCTTAGCCATGCCCATCCGCCTCGCTTAACCGGGTTGATAAGATAACACTCCCAAGCGGTCGCCAGACTTTTCCGGGGTCAAGAAATGTTGGCCAGTTCCTTGTAAATCCGAAATATCGAGCTCCCATCCTCATGCTGCCTGCCCTTGCTCCTCTGAGCCATGTAGAGGTGTTCCAGCAGGCCGCCGAGCGGCACGGGCACGTCGAGGTCCTTGGCGGACTCGATGGCGCATTCGAGGTCTTTCAGGACAATCCATATCGGGCCCGATTCGGGAAAATTGCCGGCCAGCATATCTTCGCCCCGAACATCGAGGACGTTCGATCCCGCGGCGCCCGAGCAAAGCGTCTCCAGCATGACGTCCGCCGAGATGCCCGCCTTCAGGCCGAGCGTGAGGCCCTCGCTCGCCCCCGCCATGTTGATGAACAGCACCAGGTTCACCACCAGCTTCAGCTGGGCGGCGAGCCCGTTCTGCTCGCTCACGAAAATCGTCTTTTTCCCGATGGCGTCGAAGGCGGGCTTCGCCTTCTCGAAAGCGGCCCTGGGGCCGGCCGACATCACAACCAGGTCCTTCACGGCGGCCTGCTTGCCCACCCCGCTCACCGGACAATCGAGCCAGTGGACGCCCCGCTCGCCCGTCTTTTCCGCCATGGCCCTGGAAAACTTCGGGGGAACCGTGCTCATGTCGGCGATGACGCCTCCGGAGGGCATCCCTTCCAGCGCGCCGCCTTCCCCCAGCACCGCCTCCTCCACGACCTTGTAGTTCGGGAGCGAAGTCATCACCAGGTCGGCGCCGCGCGCGGCGTCCGCAGGCGAGGAGGCGCGGCGCAGGCTTTTTCCCTTGAACTTCTCATACATCGCGTCGATCGGATCGTAGCCCGCCACCTCCATTCCGGCGTCCAGCATGTGGCCCGAAAACGCCCCGCCCATGACGCCCAGACCCACCACTCCCACTTTCATGCTCACGTCTCAGGCTCCTTTTGAATGCGGCGGCGAGAGAGAGAGAAAGCATCCCTCCCCGGCCAATATCACAAACAAACGCGCCCTCGCATACCCGGCGAAGCGCCATCCTCACGCGCCGCCCAAGCGCGCTCCTGTCCGAAAAGCCTCTCAGGGGGTCGGAAGCGGCGCAACGTTCAGCGTGTTCCGCCCTTCGCCGAATCAATAATTCTTCCGAGCGTCCATTTTCCCTCGAAACAACCCGCCCGGCGTTTCTCAGCGCCCGAAAGTTGCGCTACTATCCCGGCGTCACGCGAACGGAGGAGGAAATCGCCGTGCCCAGACCTGAAGCGTCATCCTTTGAAGGAATCCAGCATGTCGCCGTCAAGGTTTCCAACCTCGATGAATCGCTCAGGTTCTACACCGAAATTCTCGGCTTCACCCTCACGGAACGCCACGACCCCGGCGAGCATCCCGGCCTCGCCGTAGGTCTCTGCTTCCTGCGGTGCGGCGCGCTTCATCACGATTTGAACCTAGTATATCACATGGGCGAGCAACCCGCGCTCGCGCGCCTCAAGACCGGGGATCAGGGCCCCGTCAGGGATTTGGGGCTGCACCATTTTGCGCTTCGGGTGAAGGATCGGGCGGCGTTTCTCGCCTGGCAGGAATGGCTCGGCGAGTGCGGCGTCGAATTCGTGCGCGGCCCCCTCGTGCACAGTCCCACCCATCCGGAGGGCGACGGCACCTGGAGAGAAAACCGCGCCATGTATTTCTGCGACCCCGACGGCCACCGCATCGAGATATTCTGCGACCTTGCCGAGATGGACGAGGCCAACGGCGTCGAAGCGGGATGGTATGAGAACCGCCTTCGCCGGGAGGGAATCGACCCCGCCTCCCATCCTCCGGTCGGCCCCCACCCGACGGGACGCCTCGCCGGCTGAGCGGCCGCGCGGCGCGCGCGCTTTCATGGACGCGACGACTTGAGCTGGAAAAGTTTTCGCATACGGCTCCTCGGCTGGCTGCTACACTTCGACTTCTCCGATGACGGCATCTTCTATTTCACCACCATCATCGTGGGGGCGATCGCCGGCCTCGTCGCCGTCCTCTTTCACCTCGCCCTTGGCTGGACGCATCTGCTCCTTTTCGGCTCGCACGATCTTTCCGCGATTCACCGGTCCTGGCATTTGGTGGTGCTGATTCCCGCCGGGGGCGCCTTTCTCTCCGGCCTCTTCCTTCAATACCTCGCGCCCGAGGCGCGGGGCAGCGGCATTCCCCAGACGAAGATCGCCTACGTCGCGCGCAACGGCCACATCGAGAAGCGCGTGTGGATGGGAAAATTTCTCATCGGAGCGCTCAACATCGGCTCGGGGTCGAGCCTGGGGCGCGAAGGCCCCACCGTGCAGATTTGCGCGGGCGCGGCGAGCTGGATCGGCGAGACGTTCTCTCTTAAGAGGCAGCGCGTGCAGGCGCTCGTCCCCGTGGGCTGCGCCGCCGCCCTGGCCGCCGCGTTCAACACGCCGATAGCGGCCGTCACCTTCACGCTCGAGGAACTGGTGGGCGATCTGAACGCGCGGGTGCTCGGCTCCATCGTGTTCGCGGCGGTCTCCGCCTCCGTCGTCTCGCGCGCCATCCTCGGCAACGAGCCCGTGTTCTCCGTGCCGGCTTACTCGCTGAACAGCCCGGCGGAGCTGCTGCTCTACGCCGTGGTGGGCGTGGTCTGCGCGCTCACCGGCGTGGCGTTCATCAAGGGACTGCTTTTCACGCGGGCGCGCTGGAAGCGCCTGCGGGGATTTCGGTCGGTTCTCGTCACGGGGCTGGGCGGTCTGGCGGTCGGAATCATCGGCATCCGGTTTCCCGAAGTTTTCGCGGTGGGCTATCCCGCCGTGAGCAAGGCGCTCACGAACAGCTACGCCCTGCCCCTTCTCCTCGCCCTGCTGCTGCTCAAGCTCGCCGCCACCATGATCTCCTACGGCACCGGCTCCTCGGGCGGCATCTTCGCGCCCACCCTGTTCCTGGGCGCGATGGCCGGAGGCGCGGTGGCCTCTCTGGCCGAGATCGCCTTCCCCGGCTTCGCGGCGCATCCGGGGGGATACGCGCTCGTCGGCATGGGCGCGGCGTTCGCGGCCATCATCCGCGCGCCCATGACCTCGGTGCTCATCATCTTCGAGCTCACGCAGGACTACAACATCATCCTTGCGCTCATGGCGGCCAACGCCATCTCCCTGGGGCTGGCGAAATACCTGCACCCCGAGCCGATCTACAGCGCGCTCTCCTCGCAGGACGGCGTCGCTCTGCCCGACTACGAGACCGAACACCTCCTGCACGAGATTCACGTATCCGACGCCATGACAGGGGAGGTCGTCGCCCTTCCTGCGGACATCACGATAGCGGAGGCGATAGAGCGAACGAGGGGGAGCGAAATATCGGGCTTTCCCGTCCTCGACGCGCGCGGAAAGCTCTGCGGCATGGCGAGCAACTACGACTTCTGCCAGGCGCAGGCCGCAGACATCTTGGGTGAGAGCGTCATGAGGATTGCGAAGAAGAAATACATCATGCACGCTCACCCTGACCAATCGCTCGATTCGGTGATGGCGAAGCTGGGCGACAGGCGCATCTCGCGGCTGCCCGTCGTGAGCCGGGAAGACCCGACCGAACTGCTGGGCATCATCACCGCTCAGGACGTCATCCACGCCTTCGGCAAGGTATGGCGCGAGCAGGAGCACCACCGGCACGATTCCGGCTAGGGGCGCCGTTCTTCCGGAGCCTGCCGGACAAGGCGTAGCGGCTTTCGGTTTCCCAAGGGCGCGGGGATGAAGAGAAAGGCCAGGAGGCTCGCGCCCGGGCGAGCCCGCGCGCCAAAAGGGCGCGAAACCGGAAAGAGGAGGCCGGAACCACTCCGATGAACGCGCGAAACCCGGCCTCCCTGCCCCCGAACGGCCAGCCTCTCTGGCTCAAAAAAATTTTTCGGGCGGGCTTTCGGCTCGCCTACGGCGGCGTTGAGGTTCATGGAATGAGCGGCGTGCCGGCCGAGGGGCCCCTGATCGTCGCCTCGAACCACCGCAGCTACCTCGACCCCGTCATCCTCGCCTCCTTCCTGCCGAGGCGTGTGTATCACATGGCGAAGCGCGAACTCTTCGCCAACCCTCTGTTCGCCAGGCTCATCACCTTCTTCGGCGCCTTCCCGGTGGACAGGGAAACCGCGCGCGCCAGCACCTTCCGCGCGGCGCTCCGCCTTTTGAGGCTCGACGGAGCGGTGGTGATATTCCCGGAAGGCGGCATCGTGAACTCCACCGCCGGGGCGGAGCTGAAGGAAGGCGTCGGGATGCTCGCCTCCATGAGCCGCGCCCCCGTGCTTCCGGTCTACGTCGCGGGGTCGAACTCGCTGATCAGCCCGAGGGGAATCCTGAACCCGTGGCTCGTCATCCGGGCGGGCGAGGTGATTCCGCCGGCGGAGAGGGGCGGAAGGGAAGCCCGTCAAAAGCTGGCGCAGAGCGTCGCCTGCGCGCTCGAGAAACTGGAGAGGGATTTCCTAGCCGCGCAAAAAGAGAAGAAAGAAGCGAGAGGGCGCAAGAGCCGGGACGCCTGAGATTTTCCGCCCCCGGGGACTCTCCCATATCGCCCCGGATGAAAACGGACGCGCGCGCCGCTCTCACCGCCCGGGTGAAAAGCGCGAAAAAACGAGCCGCCCGCCCGCAAGGAAGCGGACGGGCGGCTCCGTGAAGCCGTCCTTTAACCTAGAAGCTATACTGAATGCCCAGCTGGGCGCGGGTGGCCTCGCCCTCCTGGTCGTCGTTGGTCTCGCGCCAGCCCTTGATGAGCTCCAGGCCGACCCGCAATTTGGGAGCGGGAGACCACCAGAAGTTGGCGTGGAGCGTCCGGAGCTCCGCATGATCGCCCGCGAACATCTTCTTGGCGCTTTCGTCGTAGTCGTGCTCGACCCAGCCGTAGTAGAGGCCCGACCCCACGCTGGCGCTCCACTTGTGCGTGAGTCCGAAAAATCCGCCCACCGAACCCACGGCCGTCAACTCGTCCTCGTCGTCCAGCGTGGCGGCGGGTCCCCCGCCGATCAGATACCCCGCCAGCCCGCCTTTGCCGATGTTGAAGGTCGCCAGCAACTTGGTGGAGTCGAGCAGTTTGACGTGCCCGCCGACGTGCAGGCCGTAAATGGACAGATTGTCCTCGGCATCGCCCTCGTTGTAGCGGACTTCTCCCAACATGCCGCTCACGTTGACGGCGCCCCAGGAGGGCCGAAAGCGCAGGGCCGCCAGAAAGTTCGGCAGGCGGTCCTGAGAGGACGCATTCTCCTCGCTTTTCCGGATCGTCGGGCCTCCCGGATCTTCAATCGCGACCTGACCGGTGACGCTCTTCCCCATCGACCAGGTGTAGCGCAGTTGTGACCGTCGGGAGGAGACCACGCCCACCGGCCCCCCGAAATCGACCGTGTCGGCGTAGGTGTCCTCATCCTGGAAAATCGACCAGTTTCGGCCGGCGAGCACGGGGCCCAGCGAGCCGTAGGCGTGGCGCAGGCGAAAAGGAGCGCCGCTGTTGTAGTAGAAATCGCCCTCTATCCGGGTTTTCAGGTCGCCCGCGTCCGTCTTCGTCAGGCTGTCGAAGCGAATGCGGGACTGCCTGGCGTGAAAGGAGGTTTTCGGCCGATCATCCACGCCTTTCAGCGGAAAATCGCTGTACGCCTCAAAGGAATCGCCCAAATCCGTGTTGAAGTCGTGGATCGCGTCGAACTTCACGTAGCCGCTGAAGGAGACCGACGTGTTGGTGCCCGGCATTTTCCAGGAACCCGGAAAATCGCCAGTCGCCAGCGCCTTCTTCGAGTCCTCCGCCAGCTTCTTCTGCGCGGCGTCCATCTTCTTTTCATTGGCTTCCAGCTGCTCGATCCGCTTCATGAGCTTCTGGACCTGCTTCTTCAGGTCGTCGATTTCGCTCGCCCCGGCCGGCGCCGCGCAAATCGCCAGCGCCGCCGCCAGGCCCAGGATCGCGGCTCCGACGCGACCTTTCCGGCTTCTCTTCATCCTCTCTACCCCCCTCGTGAGAAAATCGAATACAGCGGACGGACATCGAATCCGGGAAAACCTATCACAAGCCGAAGAAGCGCGCAAGGACGGCGGCCATTCCCGCAGGAAGAGGAGACGGCCCGCCCCGGACGACGGGCTTGACGGAACGCTCCATTACCCCCCTGTCGCGCAGTGAACCCCGCTGATGGGCATGGTTCAGGGAGCGCGGAACTTGATTTTGACGAACTCGGCCGCCCGAAGCGCGTTCAGAAACGGCAACGCGATCGCCGCCGCGCCGAGTCCCATAGCTCCCGCCTTATTCATTCGTCCCCCCCCGCCCCCGGCGAGAAAATCTTTTCCGCGCCGGCCGGCTGCCTCTTCTTCATTTTCCCGCTCTCCCCCGTCCGGGAGGCCGGACGGCGCGGCCCTGAAAAGTGAAGCGCGAAAATCATTCCTGACGAGGCTGGAATATAAGAGGCGTTCATTACCGGCGTCTTGCGATTCGGTTAAATTGCCGCTTCGGTTTCGTTTCCTTCAAGTTTCGGGAATTCCCCGTCCCATGAGCGTTTTGCGCGAGGGCAGCCTCTCGCTCCCGGGAAGCGGCGGAGTGAAGATGTCCCGCGCGCGCCCTCGGCGAAGACGCTTCCGTGCCCTCCCTGAGCCGGCGGTTCGCGCGCCGGGCGCCTCAGGACGCGCCCAGCGCCTTGAGGATGGTCCGTCGCACCAGGACGGGCGTTATCTCTCTCCTGTAGTCGCCGCTCGCGCGAATGTCGCTCAGAGGATCGAGGTCGTCCAGCGCGCCCGAAAGCGCGGCGTCGATGTTCTCGCGGTTCAGCTTCACGCCGCCGAGCACCTCCTCCGCCGCCGTGAGGCGTCTGAACACCGCCTCCACGCCGCCCAGGCCGATTCTCACCTCTTTCGCCGTCTCGCCGTCCTCTTCGGTGAGCGCGGCGACGGAGACGGACGCGCAGGGCTTGTCCTCCTTCGAGCGCGTGGTGAAGCGCGTGCAGGCCGCGCGGAAGCCGTCGGGCAGCGGATCGACCTCGATTTCGCACAAGAGCTCCCCTTCCTCCAGGGCGCACTCGTAATATCCCGTCCAGAACTCCGTCGCGGGAATCACCCGCTCCCCGCCGTCCGCCTTCCGGGTCTTCATGCGCGCCTCATAAACCAGAAACGCGCCGGGCGGATCGGACGCGGGCTCGGCGAAGCAGAGGTTTCCGCCCACCGTCCCCTGGTTCCGGATGCGAATCGTCGCCACGTTGCGGAAAATTTCCGCGAGCAGCGGGAAGCGCTCCCGAACGATCGGGGAAGTCTCGATCCTGCGGTGCACCGTCATCGCCCCGATGCGGATGCCGCCGCTTTCGCTCTCTGCGATGAAGTCGAGCTCCCCCGCCGCCCCCGCGATGTCTATCAGCACTTCGGGCTCATAGACGCGCGACTTCATGAGGATAGAGAGGGCGACGCCGCCGGCATACACTTTTCCGTCGTCGCCGTGCTCCTTCATGGCGGCGAGCGTCTCCTCCACGCTGTTCGCGGGCAGATGTCGAAAAGCCATTTTCTCTCCCCCTCTCCTCGCTACGCGCCGTTTTTCTGCTTCAGGGCGGCGAGTATCTTCTCCGGCGTTATCGGCAGCGACGTAATCCGCACGCCGACGGCGTCATGCACCGCGTTCGATATCGCGGCCGAGGTTCCCAGCTGCGCCATCTCTCCGAGCCCCTTCGCGCCGTAGGGCCCCGAGGGGTTTTCCGTTTCGATGAGCACGGCTTCGAGCTCGGGCAGATCCTGGGTCGTGGGCAGCTTGTAGTCGAGCCAGTTCGCGTTCACCGGCTGGCCGTCCTCGACCTGAAAATCCTCCGTCATGGCGTAGCCCACGCCCATGAGCGCGCCGCCGTCGAGCTGGCCCTGCGCCCCCGCGGGATTCACGATGGTTCCCACGTCGTTCGCGCTGACGATGCGCAGCACCTCGAAGGCGCCGGTTTCGGGGTCCACCTCCACCTCCGCCACCTTGGCGCCGTAGGCGTAGGCCGCGGACCAGTTGCCGTACCCCGTCACGGGGTCGGGCGCCTCGCTCGGCGAATCATACGAAGACGCCGTATAGACGGCCTCGCTGCCCTGCTTGTCGTAGATCTTCATGTAGGCTTCGGCGTGGGTCACCTGCCGCTCGGGAGAGCTCGCGACGAAAATTCTGCCCTCTCGCGCGTCCAGGTCGTTCGGGCTGCACTCGAGCAGCTCCGCCGCGCCCTTGAGGAGCATGTTCTTCGCCTCGAGCGACGCCAGGCGCGTGGCCTGGCCGTCGATGGTCGTCGTCCGGCTCCCGCGCACCCCCCATCCGTAGGGGTTCACCGAAGTGTCCCCGTTGATGATGCGGACGTCCTCCACCCGGACGCCCAGCGTCTCGGCGCAGATTTGCGCGAGGGTGGTGTCCGATCCGTTGCCCATCTCGATGGTGCCGGAGAGGAGCTGCACGGTGCCGTCCTTGTTCATCTTGATGAACGCGCCGGCCGTCTCGGGGCCCATCGCGCGCGCGCCGGTGAAGTGCACCGCCGCGCTCAGCCCGCAACCGCGCTTCTTTCCGCCGCCGCTCTCCCGCTTCTCGCGCCAGGGCGCACGCTTGACGGCCTCCCGGACGCACTCGGAGACGCCACAGCTCGTAATCTTCGCGCCGATGATGGTGGTGTCGCCCTTTCGCACGAAGTTCTTCACCCGGAACTCCGCCGGGTCCATGCCGATTTCCTCGGCGTGCTTCTCCATCGCGATCTCGGAGCCGAAGGAATAGCCGCCATTGCCCACCCCGCGCATCGCGCCGCCCGGCGGCACGTTGGTATAGACCACGTCGGCGTGATGGCGGTAGGCCCTGTAGTTGTAGAGGCTCCCCCCCATGTGCGCCGTGATGGAGCCCACCACCGGGCCGTAGTCGGAGTAGCCGCCGTTTTCCACCACCATCTTCACGTCGCGCGCCAGGAGCATCCCCTCCTTGTCCGTGGCGATTCGGAAGGTGTGGAACTGCTTGGTGCGGTGCGTGCCGAGGAGAAACTCCTCCTCGCGCGTGTAATAGAATTTGACGGGGACGCCCAGCTTCTTCGCCGCGATGATGGAGAGGAAGTCGATGTTGAACTTGCTCGTCGCCTTTCCGCCGAATCCCCCGCCCACGTAGTTCGTGACCACGCGAATCTTCGCCTCGGGAATCTTGAGGCATTTGGCGAAATACTGGCTCGAGAGGCTCGGGCACTGCGAGGAGTTGTAGACCGTCACTTCGCCCTTCTGCGACCATTCGGCGATGGAGACGTGCGCCTCGAAGGAGCCGTGCATCTGGCGCGAGGAGGAAGTGGAGAGCTCGCTTACGTGGTGGGCCTCGTCGAACATCCTGTCCACCTCGCCGAACTCCATGCGCTTCGTGAAGGCGACGTTGTTCGGGTGCGACTCATGGAGAACCGGCGCGCCCTCCCGCATGGCCTCGAAGGGATCGAAGACGGCGGGAAGCTCCTCGTAGTCCACATCGATGAGGTCGAGCGCCTCCCGGGCGGCGTCCTCGGAGGTCGCCACGACGGCCGCCACCGAGTCGCCTACGAAGCGAACCTTGTCCGTGGCGAGAGGACGCTGATCGTAGCAGACGGGAACCACGCCCCAGACCACGTCGTCGGGTATGTCCCTGGCCGTCATCACGAGCTTGACGCCGGGGAGCCTCTCGGCGCGGCCGGCGTCGATGCTCTTGATGCGCGCGTGGGGAATGGGGCTTCCCAGCAACTTGCCGTGAAGCATCCTGGGCAGGAGAAGGTCGAGGGTGTACATGGCGCGGCCCGTCACTTTTTCCGGCCCATCGACGCGCGGAACGCTTTTCCCGACGTATGCTAGATCTGTCATGGATGCTCCTCCCTTGCGCGCGGCGGACGGGGCGAACGCCGCTAGACGCTTTTTCCCAGATTCGACATTCCAAGATGAATTCACAACCGCATCCGCCTTCCACGGATTCGACGAAATGCGGCGCTTTCATCCTCTCGCTTGATGATTTAGCGATTATAGCAACTCGAAAGGCGAAACAAAACCCCAGAATACGGGCGAGGTCAACCGCCGGAGCGGACGCGCGGGAGGATTCCGCTTTTCTCCCCTCGCGCATGTGATGTATCATCCGCCACATTAGAAACTGGACGATAAGTCTTCCAGCCATTCCGAAATCATCAAGATCGGAGCGACAAAATGCCGATTCGTTTTGACTTCAAGGACAGAAAGGTAATTCTCACGGGCGCGGCCGGCGCCATGGGAAGCCGCATCCTGCAAGGCTATCTGGAGGCCGGGGCCAGGGTGTTCGCCACCGACAGGGAAGGCCCCGCCTTCGACGCGATTGAGGGATCCTCCGACCAGCTCTTCAAGCTCCCCTGCGACCTGACCGACCTGGCCGCTCTCCGCGCCGCCATGCGCGAGGCGCTGGAGTGGCTGGGCGGCTGCGACGTGCTGGCCAACGTGGCGGGCTACATGCCGATTCGCCCGCCGCTCGAGCTCGAGGAGGAGGACTGGGACTCCGTGCTGGCCGTGAATCTGCTGGCGCCCTATTTCTGCATTCAGGAAACCATCGAGGCGCTGAAGGCCTCGAGCGCCGGGCGCATCATCAGCTTCGCCTCCATCGCGGGCAAGATGGGGGGCATCGGCCCGAACCTCACCTACGCCGCCGCCAAGGCGGGCCTGCTCGCCATGACCTTCAACCTCGCGCGCGAACTCGCCAGAACGGGCGTGACGATCAACACCATCCAGCCGGGCCCGGCGGATACCGGCCTGCACTTCCAGTCGCCGCCCGAGATGCTGGAGAACGCCGCGAACGCCCACCCCATGGGCAGGCTCACGACGCCCGAGGACGTGTGGCAGACCGTCCTGTTCCTCTCGAGCGAGGAAGCCGCCCACATCAACGGCGAGGCCGTGGACGTGAACGGCGGCTTCTGGACGGACTAGACAAAGGAGCGCAGCGATGCCGGCCGAAAACCCGAAAGGATACGCGAACCCGGATCTGCTCTGGTCGCCCGCGCAGCTGAAAGAGCGCATGGACGACCCGAATCTGAGAATCATCGACGCGCGCCCGGGCGAGCGCTATGCGATGGGGCACATCCCCGGGGCGCGCCACTTCAACGTCTACGGCGTGAACAGCGACGATTCCGGCGAGGCGGCGCTCAGGAATTTTTTCAGCATGTGGGCGTTCCTGCTGGGAAACAGGGGGGTGGCGTTCGAGAACGCGATCCTCTTCTACGACGACATCGTCGGCAACACGAGCGCGCGCGGGTTCTGGATGCTCGAGCTTTTCGGGCACAAGGACGTCCACGTGCTCGACGGCGGCTACGGCGCCTGGGAGCGGGCAGGCTTCGAGACGACGCGCGACGCCGAGGTTCCCCGGCCCGCCGCCTTCGAGATGGCGTTCGAGCCGCACCGGCTGGCCACGCGGGAGGACGTGTCGTGCGCCATCGAGGACGACAACCACGCGCTGCTCGACACGCGCTCGATAGAGGAATGGGAGGCGAGGCGCGTTCTGGCAAAGCGCGGCGGCATCATCCCCGGCGCCGTCTGGCAGGAATGGCTGGCGCACCTGACGCCCGAGGGCGAGATGAAACCCGCCGACGAGCTGCGGGCGCAATTCGAGGCGCTGGGGATTACGCCCGAAAAAGAGGTGACCGCCTACTGACAGACGGGCTACCGCGCGGCGCACGGTTATTTCGCTCTCAGGCTGCTGGACTATCCAAAGGTGAGAAACTACATGAGTTCATGGAAGGAGTGGGGCAACCGGGAGGACACGCCCATCGCCCAGGCACCGAGCGGGAACTGAGAGGAAGCGACTGGAAAATTCTTCCGGGAAAATGTTGGAACAGGCAGACCCGATGGGAAGCCATCGAACATTCACGGCTCGGCACATCTCTTTCGCCGAGGCCACTTTCATTCATAATGAACTTCAGGAGGTTCGCCATGAAAAGAAGTCTCGTTCGCATCATTCTGTCCGCCGGCCTCGCCTGCGGCCTCTCGGCGGCTGGCTTCGCCTCGGCGGCGCCCACCCTTCGCCTCGGCGCGGCCAGCAACACCGGCGGACTGATCGTCTTCGCCGGCGTGGATAAAGGCTTCTTCGCCAAAAACGGGCTGGACGCGAAGGTCGTCGTGCGCAACACGGGCGCCCAGCTCACCAAGTCCCTCAAGGCCGGGCAGATCGACTTCGCCCCCGCCGCGTTCACCAACCTGCCGGCGGCGCTCGAGCGCGGCATCAGGGTGCGCGGCGTCGTGGGCTACGTTGGTGGCTCCTACAAGAAATCCACCACCGACGAGATGGTGGGCATCGCCGCGCGTCCCGGCTCGGGCATCAAGAGCATCAAGGACCTCAAGGGCAAGAAGATCGGCGCGACCTTCGGCTCCACCGGCGACCTCTACCTCCGCACCCTGCTGAACAAAAACGGCATCGGCGTGGGCGGCGTCCGCCGCATCAACGTGCGCCCGCCGAGCCTCGTCTCCCTGTTCGATTCCGGCGGCGTGGACGCCATGGTGGCGTGGGAGCCCTACCTCACCCGCATGACCGACAAGGTGAAGGGCTCCTCCATCGTCTCGCGGGGCGGCGACTACGTCTGCTTCTGCGCCGGGATGCACGGCGTGCCGGAGCGCGTCTATCAAGACAAGAAGGCGACCCAGGCGTTCGTCAACGGCATGTCCGAGGCGGCCGCCTTCGTGCGCGACCCCAAGAACCGGGACGAGGTGGCCAGAATCGGCGCCCGCTACGTTCGCGGCATGGACGCCGCCCTCATCAAGCGCACCATCAAATGGTGGACCTACGATCCGCGCCTGGGCGAGAACACGCTCAAGGCCTTCAATTTCTCGGTGAAGCAGCTCATCGCCCAGAAGAAGATGAAGCGTCCTTACGACCCCCAAAAATACTTCGACTTCCAGTTCATCAACCGGACGATGAAAGAGCGGCCGGAATGGTTCAAGGACCTGAACTAGTCGAACCCGCCAGATTTCCGCATCCGCGCCCCGGCCGTCGCCGGGGCGCGGATTGCGCCTGGAAAGGAAGCGGGAAGCCATGCCGGCCAAACTGATCGTAGAGGGACTCTCGCACCACTACCCGGACGAATACACGGGAGAGGACGTTCACGCCCTCGAACAAGTGAGCCTCTCCGTGGAGGACGGCGAGTTCTCGGCCGTCGTCGGCCCGAGCGGTTGCGGAAAGACCACGCTGCTCAACATCCTCGCGGGCCTGCTGCCCCACACCGAGGGCAGCGTGCGGGTGGACGGCCGGGAGGTGAAGGGGCCGGGGCCGGACCGCGGCGTAGTCTTTCAGGAGCACGCGATTCTCCCATGGCGCTCCGTTGCGAGGAACATCGGCCACGGCCTCGAAATCCAGGGCGTCCCGAAAAACGAGAGAGAAAGAAGGGCTCAGGAGTTCATCGCCCTGGTCGGGCTGTCAGGCTTTGAAGACCGCTATCCGCACGAGCTCTCGGGCGGCATGAAGCAGCGTTGCGCGCTCGCGCGCACGCTGTGCGCCAACCCCGTCGTGATGCTGATGGACGAGCCCTTCGCCGCCGTGGACGCGCAGACGAGAATCACCCTGCAGGAGGAGCTGAACCGCATCGCCATCGCCACGAGAAAGACGATTCTCTTCATCACGCACAACGTGGACGAGGCCGCGTTTCTCGGAGATCGGTGCTTCATCTTCTCGCGCCGCCCGGGGAAGCTGAAGGCCGCCGTGAAAATCGAGGTTCCGCGCGAGAAGCGCATCTGGAAAGAGCTGCTCTCCGAGAAGGCTTATACCGAGCCGCGCGATGAAATTCTCCGCCTCGTGCGCGAAGAGGTGTTCGATGAGGAGGAGTAGCGGAGCTGCCGCCGGAGGAGCGGCGCGCGCCGGGCGATGGAGAAAATTCGTCAAGGGAGGCGGCGTCGAGCTGCTGCTCCTCATACTGGGCATTCTGATCCTGTGGTCCGTCATCTCGCGGATCATTCCGAATCCGGACCGCTATCTCCCCTCTCCGCTTTCCGTCGTCCTCTCCTCCTACGACGTCATCTGGAAGGGTTTATTGCCAAACTACATCGGGCAGACGCTGTGGCGACTCGTCGTCGGCAGCGTCATCGGCCTGGGGTTGGGCATTCCGTTCGGGATCGCTCTGGGTCTCAACCGCACGGTGTCGGACATGTTCTATCCCATCATGAATTTCTTCCAGTCCATCTCCGGCATCGCCATCCTCCCCATCATCGTCGTCTGGTGGGGCAACAGCGAAAAGACCGTGTTCGCCGTCATCCTCTACACCTGCTTCTTCCCGATCACGTTCAACGTCCTGACGGGCGTGCGCAGCACCCCGATGATCTTGGTGAACGCCCTGCGCACCCTGGGCGCCTCGCGTCTGCGGATCGTGAAAGACGTGCTCATCCCGAGCGCCATGCCCCACATCGCCACCGGCGCGAGGCTGGGCATCGGCTACGCATGGCGCGCGGTCATCGCGGGCGAGATGCTCGCCGGCAGACGCGGCCTGGGCTGGATGATCTTCACATCCCAGGACGCGGACCTCACCGCCCAGGTGATTCTCGGAATGCTGCTGATCGGCGCCATCTGGATCATGATCGACCGCTTCGCCCTGCGCCCCATCGAAGCGGACACCATTCAGCGATGGGGACTCGTGCAACGATGAGCGTTCTCCAGGCGGCGGCCATCGGCCTGCAAAAGCGCTTCGGACGCCAGAGGCTGCGCAAAATCATGCTGGGGGCCGTCCCCTTCATCGTCCTGCTCGTTCTGTGGCGGATGAACACCGCGCTCGAATGGCTCCCGCCTGTCTTCATTCCGCCCATCGCATCGATTCGGGAGGCGATATACACGCTCTCCGAGGGCTGCGCGGGCCTGGGCGGCGCGCTTTCCATGCAGTATGAGTGCATGTTCACCAATCATATTTTCTCGAGCCTGGGCCGCGTGGGCCTGAGCCTCGTCATCGGCATTCCCTTCGGCATCGCCTTCGGGGTGCTGGCGGGCATGAGCCGCCGCTTCGCCCACGCGCTCGAGCCCATCGGCGTGTTCGCCAACGCCATCTCGGGCATCGCCTGGGTGCCCCTGGCCATCGTCTGGTTCGGAACCGGCTGGCTCACGACGCTGTTCATCCTGCTGAACACCGTTTTCTGGCTCGTATTCTTCAATACGCTTCTGGGGGTGCGGGGGGTGCCGCGGGCGTATGAGAATTCCGTCCTGACGCTCGGCGGCGGAAGATGGGCCGTCATCTCCCAGGTCTACATCCCCGGCGCCCTGCCCAGCATCGTCCCCGGCATCCGCATGAGCATGGGCTTCGGATGGCGCGCCCTCATCGCCGCGGAGATGATAGGCGGCGACAGCGGCCTTGGCTTCATGATCTTCGTCTCCGCCGCCGAATACAAGATAGAGGAAGTGTTTCTCGGCGTTCTCGTCATCGCCGTCATCTGGATGATCACCGACAGGCTCCTTCTCATTCCTCTTGAGAAGTGGACCATTCAGCGCTGGGGCATGGTATGGAGGCCGTCCTAGAATGAGCGATGATGCGGCAATCGTTCAGAAAAGCGCTACGGGCGAGCGCCGCCACTGGAGCAGGCACCCCACCGCGCGCTTCCTGGCCGCCAGCGCTCTGTTGTTCGCCTTGTATTACGGGTACGGCTACGCGACGGGGCCTTCGCGCCTCACCCCCGCGCTCAAGGCGCATCTTCAGACCGGCCCGGCGAGACTCGCCCTGCTCGTCACCACGAAAGTCCCGCCGGAGGAGTTTCACGTCCGCATCTATCAGCAGTTGGGCAGCATGCGCGGAGTGAAGGGATCGACGGCGGAGCTCGTCTCCGTCACGCCCTCCAGCTTGAGAACGCTCTCCCGATACTACTGGATCGAGAAAATCGACCTGAAGCCGAAGAAATGAAAACCAGGCCGCGCCCGACTTGCCAAAGGCGTCCATGGGCCATGGGCGTCGCTCCTGCGTCAATCGCATGGCCCCGCTCCCGCGCGCGACGCCATGCGCCCGTTGCTTCTATTCTCTATTCGCGGCGCGGGCGCGTCTTCTCGAACTCTCCGTGATCCTTGCCAAGACCCGCCATCCGCCGAAAAATATCCTCATAGCCCGGCGGCGAGAACACCCAGAGCAGCTTCAAGGGAACATCGCCCGTATTCTTGAGCCCGTGCGGGACGCCCACGGGCAGGAACGCGCTCATGCCCGCTTTGACTTGAAACGTCTCGCCGTCCACTTCCACTTCGGCCTCCCCCTCGTGAAAGAAAAGGATTTCCTCCTCTTTTTCGTGAAGGTGCCGGGGGATGCCGCCGCCGACGGGAATGTCCTGGTTCCCCATGCTGAGGCCTTGCGAACCCGTCCTCTTGGGGTCAACAAGAATTCGCCAGCCCCGCGGCAGTTCTACGCCCTGCATCTCCAGTTTCTCGCCGTCGTCCCACTCGAACACGCAAGCCATGCGAACGCCCTCCCGACCTTCAGGCATGACGCCTTATGCCATGACGCGCCCCGCAACCGGCGCGGCGCGAAGCGAGCCCGAAGGAGCGAATCGCGGAGGCACCGCGTCCGAAAAGTTCAGACGACGCATCAGGCCATCGCGGGCGCGACTTCCTTGGCGAACCTCTCCAGAAGCCTGAGAGACTGCTCGTGCTTCATGCCGTCGCCATAGACCCCCAGAATCACGCTGTTCAGCCCGAAATCGTCCCGCAGACGGCAGAGTTCCTGTATGTTCTCCTCGACGGAGCCAATGACGCCGCCACCGTTCAGAAATTCGCGCACATCGAGCTTGTAGCTCCAGTTTCGCTGAAGGTGCCTTCCCTCCTCTTCCGGGAAATCGACCTCGTTCACCTTCGCGCGGTATGCCAGATAGGAGGAAAGCCCCCGCTTGAAGGCGTCCAGATAGTGCTCCTGCTCGCCGTCCTCGCAGACGTAGAAGCGGTGCACCATGGCGTAATCAATGCCGGCTGTGTCTCCGCCCGCCGCCGCGAGCGCCTCCTCGTAGAGGTTCATTTTCTCGCGATAGACTCCCGGTCCCTTGAAGCCGGCCGAGGCCATTACCTTGAATCCGTTGGCGCCGGCATACGCATAGGTTTCGGGACTCGTGCCAGCCAGCCAGATGGGAGGGCTCGGCTTTTGCAGGGGCTGCGGAAAAATACGCACGCCATGACATTGATAATGCTCTCCCTCGAACGTCACCTCCTCTCCCTTCAGGAGGCGGGAGATAATCTCCAGCCCCTCCTTGAGCCGTCCCCTGCTCTCGGATGGCTTCGCGCCGAACGTCTTGAACTCCTTGGGCTGGGAGCCTCGGCCCACGCCCAGTTCGAGCCGTCCGCCGCTCAGCAAATCGACCATCGCCGCCTGCTCGGCCAGCCGCACCGGATTGTGAAAGGGGACGATGGATATCGCCGTCCCCAAGCGGATGTTTTTCGTCTTCTGCGCTACCGCCGCGCACCAGAGCAGCGGGTCGGGACACATGCCCACCCTGGAGAAGTGATGCTCGGCGAACCAGGCGCAATGATAGCCGAGTTCATCAGCCGCCTGGCACTGCTCCATCACCTTCCGGTAGGCGTCCGCCTCGGATTCGCCCTCTTGGGGACACAGCACGTAAAAAATCGAAAATTTCATCTTCCCCTCGCCTTTCCCGCATTCCTGAACGCGCGGATGCGGCGTTCCGTCCCCCGCGGCGCGGCGGTTTCGGCTCACGCGATTGCGGGCTTCAACCTATCACCTTGCGCGCGCTCTGAGAAGCGAGAGACAAATCATCACGGCCTGGGCTAGGATTGGAGAGAACCTCGCCAAAGGAGAAGCCGAATGCGCTTCGAGGGCAAGACCATCATCATCACGGGCGCGGGCGCGGGCATCGGCCGGGCAAGCGCGCTGAGGCTCGCGCGCGAGGGCGCGCGCGTCGTCTGCATGGACGTCGCGGAATCGCGCGAGGACACCGCCCGGATCATCAAGGAGAGAGGCGTCGGCGACGCGAGCGCCGTGGCCCTCAACGCCTTCGACCCGGAGGCGGTGAAGGAGGCTTTTCGGGAGGCCATTCGGGCGCGCGGGCCGATCGACGGCCTCGTCAACTGCGTCGGCGGGGGCCTGCCCCTGTCCGCGCTGGAAATCGACGAGCAGGCTTTCGATAAAATGTTCGAGATCAACGTGAAGAGCGTCTATCGCGCCTGCTGGGCGGTGCTACCCCACATGCGGGAGAGGAGGGCCGGCAAGATCGTCAACTTCTCCTCCGTCGCGGGCCGCTCGGCCAGCGTCCTCCAGGGGCCGCACTATTCGAGTTCCAAGGCCGCCGTCATCGGCCTGACGCGCCACCTCGCCCGCGAGTTCGGCCCCTGCAACATCAACGTGAACGCCATCGCCCCGGGCGTCGTCGGCACCGAGCGCATCCTGGCGCAAATGAGCGAGGCGCAAAGGAAGAAAACGGAGTCCGCTACGCCCTTGGGGCGAATCGGCTCGCCCGAGGACGTCGCAGGCGTCGTGGCCTTCCTCGCCTCGGAAGACGCCCGGCACGTCACCGGCGTCACCATCGACGTGAACGGGGGCTTTTTCCTGGCCTAAAACGGGGGCGCCACCGCGGCTTCCATGCGGCTCGCGTTCTCTCTCGAAAACCAACGCGGCTTCCGACGACTCAGCCAGCCGAAGTTTCGGCGCCCCTTGGTCGGGTAGCCGCTCCCTCGCCCCCGTCAGCCTACCCCTTGGTGGATTCCGCCTCCAAAGAGGGGCCTGCAACCGCGAAATCCTTGGGCCGCATCAGCTGCATGGCGACCGACGCGAGCATCAGGACGAGGCCCGTAGTCTTGAACCACAGGCCGTTCCAGAACAGGGCCGCGCCCGCCGCGCCCATGAGGATGCGGTCAAAAACCGTCAGCAGGCGAAGGAAGTAGCCCTCCAGGGCCGCCGAGGTGCAGATGAAGCCCAGGGCCGCGCTCGCCCAAACCAGGATGACCTCGCTCCAGGGGCCGTTGATCAGAATCGGCGTGTAGGCCATCAAAAGAGGCACGACGTAAAGCGGCTTCGCCAGCTTCAGGGAGATGAAGCCGGTCCGCATCGGGTCGCACTGCGCGACGCCCGCGGCCACGAACGCGCCCAGGGCGAAGGGCGGTGTGAGTGCGGCGTCCTGGCTCAGCCAGAGGATGATCATGTGCGCGGTGAACATGGAGAGACCGAAATCCATAAGGGCGGGCCCGGCGAGAATGGCGATGAGGATGTAGCTCGCCGTGATCGTCATCCCCATGCCCAGGATATAGCTGGCCAAGGCCACGAGCGCCACCGCCAGAAAGAGCATGTTGTTCGAATAGGAAAGGATGATGGCCGTCATCTTCTGCGCGAGGTCGGGATGCGTGACGCCGGTGAGGACGAGGCCCATGACGCCGGCCGTCGCGCCGATAACGAGTGAATTGACGGAGCCGGTGACGAACGCATCCCCGATTTCGGACATGATGCGCCTCGCCTCCCCGTGCCGCCACGCCAGAAAGCACGCAATCGCCACGTAGAGATACACCGCGTCGCCGCCGTAGATGATGCTCGCCGCGAAGACGGCCGCCTCCAGCCCCAGCAGATACCAGCACTTCTGCTTGAACGTGCTCACCACCACGGCAGCGGCGATGGCCCAGAAGCCCGCGAAAAACGGCGAGAACTGAAGGATGAGGAGCATGATGAGCAGCGCGATGGGAAGGAGCAGCACCCCGTCTTTTCTGAGAACGCCCCAGAAGTCGGGCAACTCCTCCCTGCTCAGGCCCTGAAGATTGTTTTTGCTCGCGTAGTAGTGAACCGACATGAAGACGGACAGATAATACAGTAGCGCGGGCACGAGGCTCACGAGGGCTACCTTGTAGTACGGGGTCTCGGTCATCGCGGCGAGAATGAAGGCGGCGGAGGCCATGATCGGCGGCATCAGGTGCCCCCCGATGCTGGCTACGGCTTCCGTGGCCGCGGCATAGGTGGCCCGGAATCCGCCGCGCTTCATGAGGGGTATCGTAAAGGTTCCCGTGATGACGATGTTCGCCGCTCCGCTGCCCACGATGGAGCCGACGAGGCCGCTCGACACCACGGACGCCTTCGCGGCCCCTCCCTTAAAGCGGCCCACCAGCGCGAAGGCGAGATCGACGAACACGTCGCCCACGCGCGTGGCCTGGAGCAGCGCGCCGAAGATCAGGAAGATGAACACCACCTGCGCATAGACGCGGGTGATGACCCCGTAAATGCCCGACTGGCTGTAGAGATAGCCCATCACGTAGCCGAACTCGGCGCCCTTGTGCGCCAGAAGGCCGGGGAACATCGGCCCCGCCCAGTCGTAGAACAGAAAAATAATGGCGACGATGGGCAGCACCAAGCCGAGCACGCGGCGGCACGTCTCCCAGACGAGGCACGCGGCCATAAAGCCGAACGCCACGTCGTTCCACTCTACGATGCCTGCTCTCGCGCCTCTGTCGTCGTAGAAATACATGAACTCGCACATCACGAGAACGCTGAGGACGCACCAGAGAACGTCGAAGGCCGAGGGCCTCTCCCGGGGCGAACCCGCCCGACAGGGATACAGCAGGAAAGTGAGAACCGACGTGAAGCAGATGAATATGGGCAGGGAGAACTGCTCCCCGTAGTAGGGGATGTAGGGAAACTCCAGCTGCGCCAGCTTCAAGCTCCTCGGGCCGAAGAGGGTGAAGCTTCCGTTCACCGCGCCGAAGAGAAAATACGCGGCGAACGCGAAGCCCACCACCCGCAGCGTCCAGAGGGAGGGGCCGCTCAGCGTCCTCGTTTGCGCGAGGCCCGCCCCGAGAAAATTCCCGATTCTGTCGATGACGCGGCGAAAGCTCAACCCACGATCCCCCGATACGAGGCGCGTCTCCCGCCGAAGCGCGCCCGGCGGGAAATGGGGCTCTGCCGACATGAGCCGGCCGGGAGAGCAATCTCCCGGCCGGCAAGAATGAAGGGAGCTGGCCTATCAGTTGGGCAGCTTGTTTCCGACTTCCTTCCAGTAGCGCGCGGCGCCCGGGTGCACCTTCATGCCGATGGCGGCCATCTGCTCCAGTCCCGGAGCCATGGCGAAGCCGGAAGCCCAGCCCTTGTGCACCTTCAGAAGGAACTCGCGGCCCTTCTTCGAGAAGTTGATGCGCGCCACTTCATAGACGACGTCGGCGGGCACGTTGCAGCCCACGATCGTCCACGCGGCATAGCCGATGGTGGGCACCGGCTTGTCCACGCCGCTGTATGCCCCTTTGATGATGTCGGTCTTGAAGTAGGCCTTGTTCGACTTCAGAAGGCCTTCGCCTACTTTCCCGTCTACCGGAAGCAGGGTGATGGGCGCCGAGGTCGCCAGCTTCAGGACAGCGGGCGAAGGGACGGGATTCGGGATGGTGAAGGCGTCGAGCCGGTTGTCCTTCACGGCGTCCGCCGCCACGTTCCAGTTCAGATTCTCCTCGCGCACCTTGATGCCGGCGAGCTGCACGACGGTGCGCGTCATGAAGTGCGTGCTGCTCCCCCGGCGAGCGAAGCTCACACGCTTGCCGTCGAGCTGCGCTACAGTTTTGATGCCGGAGTCCTTTCGCACGGCGATGTGGAACTGGGAAACCGTGCCGGGGCCCAGACCGCACTGGTTCTTGTAGGGCTTTTTGAACATTTTTTTGCCCTGAATCGCCAGCTGCACGAGCGTGGCCACGCCGAGGCCGAATTCCGCCTTGCCGTTTTCGACCAAGCGGATATCCTCCACCGCCCCGCGCGTGGTGAGATTGTTCATCTCCACGATCTTCGACTCTTTCGACACCAGAGCGGCGAGGCCGCCCCAGATCACGTAGGCGGCGGCGCCCGGTCCCGCGCCGGCGACCGAGGTCTTGATGCGCGCGGCCTCAGCCCCCGAAAACGAAAGGCCGACCGCCAGCGTGAACGCGACTGCTGCGAACGCAGCGTTTTTCAGGTGCTTCATCTGCTCTTCCTCCCTGGTGAATGGTGCGCCTCAAAATAAAGCGCTTCCCTGAGTATCCGCCTGAAGATGAAATCCCAAGAATTTTATATTCATTCAACAACCCGCTGCCGCCGCGCGGGATTCGGCGCGGTCGTCAACCAAAGCGCAAGCGCCAGAAACGCGGTCGCTGAATCAGAATGTCCGCATGGAGGAAATCTTAAACCATGCCGGATGAGAAAAGCAAGAAAGACTGCGATGCCGCGGCGAAAACCAGAACGGCGACGCAGGGCATCGCTCAGCGTAGCGTCAGCGCCCCGCTCCCATATTCGGCATTTGCGCCGTCCAGCCCAGCTCCGCCTCGCACCAACGGGCGGCGGCGAGCAGCTCCGCCTCGCCGAACCGCCGCCCGCCCAGCTGAATCCCGATGGGCAGGCGATTCTCGCCCCGGCCCACGGGCAGGGTGATGGACGGAAATCCGATTTGCGTGAAAGGCTCGTTGAACAGGGCGCTTCCCGTAGATTCCTCGGCCATGGGAGCGCAGGCGACATGAGCGGGCAGGATGAGAAGCCCGAACCGCCGGAGGAAAATCTCCATCTTCCAGATGAAGCGCGCCCGAAAGCGCAGGGCGTTCACGTAATGAACGGCCGGCGTCATGAGGCCCGCTGCGATGTTTTTGTGGATTTCAGGCGCGTAAGCCGCCTGATTTTCCAGAAACATTCTCTCATGCCAGGAAGCCGCCTCCACCCGCATGATGATTCGGTGCGCCGCGTGCATCTCCTCCATGTCCACCGGCAGCCTCCCCTCTTCCACGTCCACGCCCAAGTCTCTGAGGCTCGCAACGCGCTCCTCGATTCGCTCGGCCACCTCCCGACTCGCCCGCGGGAGAAAATCCTCTTTCCAGAAACAGACCCGCTCAGGCTTGGCCGGCGCGGACGCTTCCGCGTAATCGGACGCAACGGAATCAGACGCCTGCCTGCCGTCCCCGTCGGCGCCCGCCATGGCCGTGAACAGGCGCGCCGCGTCCTCGGCGCATCTGGCGATAATCCCCACGTGATCAAGACGCCAGGACACCGGGACCATTCCGCTCCTGGGGATGCGTCCATAGGTGGGCTTGAGCCCCACGACGCCGCAAAACGCCGCGGGCCGCAGGGTTGAGCCGCCCGTCTGGCTGCCCACCGCGCCCGGAACCATTCCGGCGGCCACTGCCGCCGCGGAGCCGCTGCTCGAACCGCCTGGGCTTCGCTCCAGGTTCCACGGATTCCGCGTAATCGGCGGATCGGAGGTGGCGAACTGCGTGGTGATCGTCTTGCCGAGAAAAACCGCGCCCGCTCTCCTGAGACGCGCCGCGAGAGGGGCGTCCTCATCGGGCAGATGACCTTTCAAGAGAGGAGAACCCGCCTCGCGCGGCATCCCGGCGACATCCGCGATATCCTTGAAGCCGACGGGGGCGCCTGCAAGCCGCTCAACGCAGGCGCCGCCGGCGTTCCGTTCGTCAATCGCCTTCGCTCTCGCCAGAGCGCCCGCCTTGTCCACGTGCGCCCACGCGCGGACCTCGGGATCGACCGCGCCAATTCTCTCCAGCAAAGAGCGCGTCCATTCAGAAGCGGACAAACCGCCTTCCCGGATGCTCCTCAGCCCGTCGGAGAGACTCAGACGCCAGGGTTCTCGCATTCCGGCTCCCCGCGCGCGCCTCGCGCTTGCCGCTGCGGTGCGCCGTTCAATTCCTCCAGTTTTTCCAGTATTTCGATCAAATGGGGCTTGCCGCCCGCCGGCAGCCGCCAGTTCACATGCGTCACGGCCACGTTCTGGCGTTCGAGATCATCCGCGAACATCTCGAGTCCCAGGCTGACGACCCGAAGCGGCGCGCGGCGCATATCCTTCATGGCCTATCCATCCTCCAGCAATTCCGGCTTGATCAGCGCCGCGGCGAACCGCGCCGCCTGCGCGTTCGAGGGCAGGATGACCACGCCGGCCTCCTCCAAAATCCTTATCTGCGCGTCCAGCCCCTGCGGATCGCCCTCCGTTCCCACCACCGAGGCGACGAAAACCAGATCGTTCGCCTTCCGCCCCGCCTTCTTTATGGCCCGCGCCAAGGGTCCCGCCGGATCGGGGGCGCTTCCCCTGCCCAGCATCAGGTCGAACAGAATCACTCCGACATTTTCATCCTCGACCGATTGAAAAACCATTTCCGCGCGGGCCTCCGGGTCAATCATGGGGTGGGGTCTCCCCATCGTATATTGATCATCTCCCAGGTCGAGGATTCGATGACGCCCTTCCCCCTCGTTCCAGAACACGTCGCCGAGCAGGGATTCGAGTATGAAGCGGCTCTCGTGGGCGAGCGTCCCCCCGGAGAAAAGTCCCAGAATCCCCGCGCCCCTCGGCCTGCCGCCGCGCCTTACAGAGGAGACGCGCTCCTTCACCGTCTCTCGCGCGAAGAAATTCTCCGGGCGATGGCTCTCCCCTTTCAGGATCGCCGCCAAGGCGTCGCCCGCATCCTCCAGAGTCCGCGCCCAACCCGGTCGCTCCGCCCCCAGAAAGCAGACTACGTGGGGCTTTCCAAGCGCGCTCAGCGCCTCTTCGATTCCGGGCAGCACCTCCGCCGCCGGCGGCTTGGAGATGAGCGCGACGATTCGCGTTTCCGGGTCATCGGCCAGAAAGTCAAGCGCGTGGAGCGTCATCAAGCCGCCCACCTCAGCGGACAAATCGCGCCCGCCCACGCCAATGCCGTGGGAAATTCCCTCGCCCAGGGCGTCGAGTCGCGAGGCGAGCGCCTGGAGGCCGGTGCCCGAGGCCGCGACGCAGCCCACGCGCCCCGGCTTCACCACGTTTGCGAACCCGAGCCCCACGCCGCCAACATAGGCCGTTCCGCAGTCAGGACCCATGAGGAGCAAGCCGCGCTCTACGGCTTCCCGCTTGAGGGCCGCCTCATCCTCGATTGGCACGTTGTCGCTGAAAAGGAAAACATGAAGCCCCAGGCGCAGGGCGTTCATGGCCTCTTTTCCGGCGTAGGCGCCGGGGATGGAGATCATCGCCAGGTTGGCGTCCGGCGCCTCGGTGAACGCGCCCGCCAAATGAGAGGGCGAAAAATCTCCCCCCCCGCCCCGAGCGGAGCGGGCTTCCGCCAGAAAACCTTTCGCCTCCTCGATCGCCTCGAGCGCGACCTCTCGGGATGCCGCCTCCACGGCCAGAACCAAGTCGTTCGGCCCGGCCTCAATATCCTCCTCCCCGACGAGTCCCGCCCGAAGCATGAGTTCATGGTTCATGGGCGTGCCCATGAGCGCGGCGGCCTCGGAGACGCCGGCCCTTTGGCGAAGCGTCCGCGCAAGCCGCATGAGCTTCACGGAATCCTGATACAAGGAAGGCAGGACGAGGCTTGCGAGCGCCAATTTATCTTCGGAGAGAGCCGCCGCAGACGGAACGAAAGGCTCCAGCGTTTTCTCGAAGGAGGCGGCCGACAGCGTTCGGATCATTTCCGCCGCCTCGTCGGCGGCCGCGGCGACGCGCTTTTCGTCATTGAGATCGAATACGCCGCGCGCCATCCGCTCGATTCGCCCGGCGACGCCGTCCGGCTCTCTCATCCGGACGCTTCCCCGTCGTTGCGGGCTGAGAGGGTTTTCCGCTCCGGGTGCTGGCCTCGCCACCGCTCGAACAGGTTCTGCTCGAGGCCCAGGGTCGTCAGCGTCTTGCCCACCACGTGATCGATCAAATCCTCCATCGCGCGGGGTCTGAAATAGAACCCAGGCGAGGCAGGCAGGATGAAGACGCCCATCAGCGCGAGTTTGTGCATGTTCTCCAGGTGGATTGCGGAAAGCGGCATTTCGCGCGGCACGAGAACGAGTTTTCTCTGCTCCTTGAGCATCACGTCCGCCGCCCGGCATATCAGGTTCTCGCCCGTGCCGGCGGCTATCTGCCCGAGCGTTTTGAGAGAGCAGGGAGCTATCGCCATCGCGTCGAAGCCGGCGCTCCCGCTCGCGGGCCGCGCCCCGATGTCGTTTTCCGGGTGAACGACGCGCGCCCAGGAAGAAAGCTTGGCGAGGTCCACGTCCGTCTCGTAGTTCAGGACGCGAATGCCCGCCCGGGAGACGACGAGGTGGGTTTCCACCTCGGGATATGCGTCGTGCAGAACCTCCATGAGCCGAACGCCGTATATCGAGCCGGAAGCGCCCGTGACGCCCACCACCAGTTTCATCGAACGACTCCGGCTTCAGGAAAACTCACAAGCGCGTCCCCGCAATCTCCTCGTAATCACGATACAGCAACGAGAAATCTTTTTCGATCATCCCGCGCTTGACGGCCTTGCGCAGAAACGCGAGCGTGGCTTCTCCGTGCTTCGTCTGCGCCTTGTGCCTCTTCGCCATTTCGACGGCCAGGCCCACGTCCTTTATCATGTTGTAGACGCGCGATTTAGCGTCCCAGGTCCCCGACAATATGTGATTCGGGAAGCGGGCCTCGCTCGCGTAGCTCCGCGCGTTGGAGACGTTGAACACGCGAATCATGTCTTCGAGCCTGATTCCCGCCCTCTCGGCGAGACGCCCCCCCTCGCAGGTCGCCATGAAGATGGAGTGACAAACCATGTTGTGAATCAGTTTCAAGGCATGGCCCGCCCCGCTTTCGCCCAGATAGAAAAGGTTGTCGGCAATCGGCCGCAAAAACCGCTTCGTCCTGCGAAACGCGCGTTCGTCTCCGCCTATCATCAGCGTCAGCGTACCGGCCGTCGCCCCAGACGCGCCCCCGCTCATGCCGGCGTCGAGATAGACCGTCCCGCGCGCCTTCGCGCGTCTGGCGATTTTCCGGGTCACGTCGGGGTCGGAGCTTGTGAAGTCGTAAATCACCAGGTTCTTCCGCGCATTCGCTAAAACGCCCGCTTTTCCTTTCAGACACGCCTCGATTTCGGGCGATCCCGGAACGACGAAAAAGACAATTCTCGCCTGCCCCGCCATCTCGCCCGGCTCGAGGATCTCGACGCTCCGCTTTCCGTCCCACGGGCGCCTCGCCTCGGGCGCCGCGTCCCAAACCATCAAGGGCACTTTCGCCTTGTGAAAATTGGCGGCGATGCCGCGCCCCATGTTCCCCAGACCCACCACGCCGATTTTCGCCTGCGCCATCCCTCATTCCTCTCCTTGCCGCGTCTGCCCGGCCGCCCTCGCTTTGGCGGACGCGGGCGACCGCGTCTTCAACGGGTCCTTGCCGAAAAGAATCTCTCCCTTCTCCCCGCGCGTCAGGCGCGTCACGAAAGCGCCGTCCTTTTCGTTCGTCTCGGGATAATCGAGTCTGAAATGCGCGCCCCGGCTCTCTTTCCTGTTCAGGGCGGCGGTGGCGAGCAACTTGCCCAGAAGCGCCAGATTCCTGACCGACAGCGCGCTCTCCAGTTCCTGACCCCTCGTTTTCCGGGACGACCGCGCGCCCTCGGCCAGGCGCATGCGAGGAATTTCCGCGCGTTCAATGCGCTCGAACTCGCCCAAGGCGTCCCGGCAGCCTCCGGCGTCGCGTATGGGACCGAGCTTCTCATGCGCAAGCATCCGGCAACGCATCCGCACGTCCTTCTGGAGCGGTCCGTCCTCCCGATCGATGAGCGCCCCGAGCCAAGCACGCTCAGATTCGGGAATATCCCCGAAAGCCGCCGGCGAGCCTCCCCCCTCTCGCTTCACTTTCTCGGAGACCGCTCGCCCGGCCCGCCTCCCGTAAACCAGGGAGGCGGAGAGCGCGGAGCCGCCGATGCGGTTTCCGCCGTGAATGCCGCCTCCCGTCTCTCCCGCGGCCCAAAGCCCCGGCACGCCCGTTTTTCCGTTCACGTCGATCTCCAAGCCTCCGAGCCAGGTATGGCTGCCCGGAGCCACCTCCAGGGGCGTTTTAGTGATGTCCACGCCACGCGCGAGGCACGTTTTATAGACGTGGGGAATCTGCTTCTGAATCGTCTCCATGGGGACGTGGGTCGCATCCATGTAGATGCCGCCGGTGAGGCCCGCGCGGCCCGCGTGAATCTCCTTCGCCATGGCGAGGATGACTTCGCTGCGCGTGCTCCTCTCCGCCGTGTCTGGAAAATAGCGCTTCAAAAACGCCTCGCCCTCCCGGTTCAGGAACACGGCGCCCGCGTTGATGAACCCCGTGGGGTGCGGGGCGAAGCCGAACAGCTCCTCCGGCGCACAGCACATGGCCTGAAAGTCGACCATCTCGATGCCGAGCAGAGGCGCGCCCGCCCGGAAGCCCAGCACGTAGCCGTCGCCCGTCACCTGCGGTGGATTGTCGTTGACGTAGAAAAGGCCGCTCCCGCCGCCCGTAGCCAGAATCACCTCGCGCGCGGCGTAGACGACAAGACGGCAACGCGAATAATCCACCCCCCAGGCGCCGACGACGCACCCGGCTTCGGTGATGAGATCCACAATCGCCGTATGGGGGTGCTGTCGGATGCGGGCGTCAGCCCGCAGTTTCTTCGAGAGCGCCTTGGTGACCATGTTGCCCGTCGTGTCGTGGCGGTGCAGGGCGCGGGGATAAGTGTGGCTGGGAAACATTTTGAGATCGAGGTCGCCCGCCTCGTCCATGACGAATTCGCCCCCCCACGCGCGCAGATCGCGCACGACGTCGATGATGTCATGCACCCAGACCTCGGCCAGCGTCGGATCGATGAGCTCGCCGCCGTATTTGAGAATTTCCCGCAAGTGAAGCTCCGGACTGTCGCCCGGAGCCATGGCCGCCGCGAAGCCGCCCCTCGCCACCGTCGTGGCGCCGCTCGTCGCCCGGCCCTTGGTGGCCTGGATGACGCTCACGCCCGCCTGCGCGCACTCAAAGGCGGCCATCGTGCCCGCGGCGCCCCCGCCCACGATCAGCACGTCGGCCTCGTGCCGCTCCTCGGCAACGTTTCCCGTCATCCGAACTCGTCCTTCCGCGCCAGTGATTCCTGGGATGATGGCCCGTTCGGCTCATCTTAAAGCATTTCGGCGGGAAAAACCTAGACCGCGCGCGGGAAACTCCTGAAAGACGCGCCAAACCGCGGCGCGCTTTTCTGAAAAGCCTTTTCCCGGCCTCAAAGGCTTGGAGAAACGCATCCGAAAAAAACCGCCGAAGGACACTGAGCGGAATTTTGAATTCTTCACTGGGGCTTCGTGCGATGAGCCTGACGAACGCCAAGGCGTCGCCGCCTCATGTCGAGATGACGGCGCGCGCCGTCTCAGCCTTGCTCCAGCATCGAGATCATCGCGTCCGCGCACGCATCGGCGAAAGCTGCATCGTTGATGTGGAGATCGAGCGTGACGACCTCCCCCCGCTTCAGGTTTTTCCTCAGCGAAGCCGCGAAGGCGGCGTCCGCCTCTGGACTACGCCAGTCGCTCCTCTCGCGGCCTTCGAGATCGTGGGTTTTCCGCTTCGTGTGTTCGCTGTATCCCCTGGCGGGAATCAGCACGCGAAGAGGGCCTTTGGCGCGGTTCAGCTTCTCCGCCATGAGAACGCCCAAGGCCTCGAATTCCCCCTTGTTCGTGCGCATCAGGAGGTTCTGGGCGTTGTATTGAAAAAACGTCCTGTCCTGATATTTCCCAGGCACGCGCCCCGTCCAGAAATTCGCATGATCGAGCGCACCCGGAGCCACGACCTGGGGAATGCCCGCCTCCCCCGCCGCCTCCAGCCTGCTCTCGCCCGCGCTATAGACGCCGTCCACGAGCAGATCCATCAGCTCGTGCGTGGTGACATCCACGACGCCTGCGAGCTCGCCCAGACCGGCCAGGGATTCCAGCGCGCGGCCGCCGGGGCCCGAGGCGTGAAAGAGGATGATCTCATAGCCCGCCTTCGCCAGCCTTTGCTCCACGCGATTGACGCATCCGGCCGTGCCGCCGAAGGAGGAGACCCCGATGAGGGGCGGGGCGGCGCGGCCGCCGTCTTGCGGCGTCCCCTCGCGCTTCATCATTCCCGAGAGGGCGAGCGCCGCGTTTTCAATCACTCCCCTCGTGATGCGGTTGAGGGACAAATCGCCAATCGAGGGAAACATCACGATGTCGCTTTCCGCCACGTACCACTGCACGGCCGCCGTGGCGGCGACGACGCTCACCATCACCTTAGGAGCCAAGGGTGGCAAGACGCGCATGACGCCGCACGCCATCGAGGTTCCGTTCGCCCCGCCGAGGCCGATGGCGCCCCTGATTTCTCCTGCTCTGAATTTTTCGGCCAGAATCCGCCTTCCGCCCTCCGTCATTGCTTCGGAGGCGGCACTTCTCTCCATGCGTGCCAATTCGTCCCAAGTCCTGTCCGCTTTCGAGGCAAGTTCCGCGCCGCTAACGTCCGCGCCCAAGACCTCATGCGGCCGGCAGGACAAATCGACCAAAAGGGGCTTCACGCCGCATCTTTCCAGCCTTTCGGCCAGAAAGCGCGCCTCAACCCCCTTGCTGTCCATCGTCGCCAGCACCGCCGCGTGCGGAATCGACATATATTCCCCTTATGAAATAACTATCAATGCGTTAAAAAGGTATACCTAAAGCGTTGATTTCTATTTTCTCAGCCTCACCGACTTGAAACTCCGGGCCGCCTTCGGCACCGCCTCCTCCACAGGAAAGCGCTCGGCGGAGGAGCCCCCCACATAGCCGTCGAAGCGGCTCTCCATATCGAGCAGCTTTTCAAAATCTTCCGGAGCTTCTATGGGACCGCCGTGGCAGGTGAAAATTTTATCTTCATATCTGGGCAACAGGGCATCGAAGATATCCGCCGCCTTTCGGGCGGCTTCGGCAAGCGGCATGACCGTCTTCGAGCCGATCGAGCCGCCCGAACTGTTGCCGAAATGAATAATGATGTTGTCCACGCCCGCCTCCGCCATGGCGAGGGCCTCATCCGGCGTGGTCGTAAAAGCTTTGGTGAATATGCCCTTGCGGCTCGCGCGGCCCAGCACATCCACCTCTCTCGAAAACCCCATGCCCGTTTCTTCCAGATCCTTCCTGAAATTTCCATCAATCAGGGCGACCGTGGGGCAGTTCATCACGCCGTCGAAGCCGGCGATCTCAAGCTTGTTCACAAACGAGAACATGTTTCTCGTCGGATCGGTCGCCAGCACGCCCGCGATGACGGGACAACCTTCCACCACGTTGAGAATGGCTCGCTCGCCCAGTTCAAGCGTGATGGCGTTCGCGTCCCCGATGGGCAAATAACCCGCCATCGAACTCAAACCCTGCATCCGGTAGTAGGCCAGGTTGAAGGTGCTTATGAGATCTGCCCCTCCTCGCGCGGCGAATTTCGCCGTGATGCCGCTTCCGCAAAGCGCGTCGTAGATGGCGCGTCCGGCGTCTCTTTCAGCCCGCAGGCGAACGAGGATTTCATTACGCGACATATTCATGATAATTTATTCTCCATTATATCAATTAGTTATGATATACTTTCCAGAAACAAATTCATATATTGCAACCTCGCCGCTGCCAGGAAAGACGTGTCGAAACTTGAAGCATTTTCATACTTGATACCATGTCCGTCTTTGTGTGAAAATAGAAGTGGAAGGCGCAGGCGATGTATCGAGTGAAAAATCATGGCTTTGCGGGGATAAGTTCCAGTGGTCCCGCCCGCCCGAGCCGCTCCGCCTCTCTTGGGGTGGAGCGGCGCGGGACCACGCCCGCAAACGGCAAAGCGGGATTCACATCAGAAACGAGGAGCCGGGAATTTTTCAGGCGCTTCCCTATGTCCTGTCCGCCAAGAACGCTTCGGCGACGAACACCCCTCCGAGCAGGAAAAAAAGAAGCGCGCCCAGTTCGGCTCGTCCCAGAATCGACCTTAACGGGTCCGCATCATCAGCCGGCAAATCACGAATATCGAGCCGATCGATCTTTTCCTTCAACCCGGACATGGGCACGGGCGAGAGGTTCGCCTCCGAGGCGGGCGCGTTCACGCCCACGAGGTATTCCTCATCCGGCGTAAGAACGCGATAGAAACCGGCGCGGTAGGCGTCCCGGAAATAGGCGACGACGCCCCTTCCCGTCTTGCCCAGCCTCAAGGCGTCCGGGGGCGCGTCGCCTGCGGCGCTCGCCGCGAATTGAAGCGCCTGCTCCTTCCCGTTCGGAGCGCGTATCTGTATCGCCTCCCCCGCCCGGCCGAGAGACGCGCGAATCTCGAACGAATCTCCCGCGCGCGCGGAGGAGGTCGCACCCTCTCTCGCGCCGCCCAGGAAATCGGACACGCCTCTGATGAAGGGAACGAAAACGGGCCGCACGGCGAGGTCCGTCCAGTCCCGATCACACGTGGAGCCCCACGTCATCACCCGGCCCGAACCCAAGGAGCCGGCCACCAGAACGGGAGTTCCATCGGGGAGTTCCAGCAGAACGCGCCCGTCTCTCGCCGGTTCGAGCGGCGCGATTCGCGCCAGGCGCAAGGCGGAGAAGAACCGCGCGGCGCTCGCCCCAAGCAAGGAGAAGACCGGGTGCTTTTCCGCGCCCCGAGCGATTTTCAGGCTTCGGGGCGGGCGAAGCGTCACGGGCGTTCCCGGCGCGGCCGGCAGCCAGTCGATCCCGGACGCGGCGCCTCCGGCCAGCTCTCCCGTCGCCCAGAGAAGGCCGCCGCCCTTTTCGACGAAATCTCTCAACCCCTGCCGCCCCCCTTCGGGCCAGCGCCCCACGTTACAGACGACAGCGTAGTCGTAATCCTCCCATCTCACGCTGTTCAGCTCATAGGACGCCACCACGCGCGTCAGCACGGGAGATTCTCCCCCCAGGCGCGCCGCGCTCAGGGCGTTGACGATGAAAAAGGTCTCACTGTCCTGGAGGCCGCGCTTCGGGTCTCCGTCGATGATCAGGGCGCGAAGGCGCTTGCCGATGCGCGCCGAAAAGTAAAACTGGTTCGTAGCCGCCAGATTGTCCTTCGGCAGTTCGAGGCGGCCATAGAGCAGGCCCGTTCGAGGCGCGTTCACGCGAAAACTCACGGGACTCGAACCGCGCGGATCGACGTCTACATTGAGCGTTTGCCTTGGTTTTCCGCCTACATACAGGCGCACGGGAACGTTCGATTTCTTCTCATCCCCCCGGTTGAAGACGCGAGCCCCGATGGTGAAGGGAAAGCCCGCCTTGGGCGGCCACGGCTTCATCTTCACGTCCAGAAAACCCATGTCCGCAATTCCCGCTTCGGGAGCCACCAGCACGAACTGGACGTGAACGTGCGGATTCCACTGCCTGATATTGCGAATCTGAAACGATTTCCAGTCCCCTTGGGCAAAATCGCTGAAAACGACCACGCTTCTCCGCCCCGCCCGGGGCGATGCGCTCTCGAGCGCGCGCCGCACGACGCGGGCCGGCGCGCCCTTGCCATCGGTCTGGCGAATTCCATCCAGCGCGGCGAGCGCGTCCCGGCGGCTCAACTGCCTGAGAGGTCCGTCGGCGCGGCGCTCGACGGTCGCCGCGATGCTCATTCGATCCGCTTCCGACATATCCTCTATCATCCGCCTCACGGCGCGTCTGGCTACTTCGAAGCGGCTTCCGCCAGACGTCGAAAACCCCATGCTCGCTGAATTATCGAGCACGACGACGCTGTGGGAGGGAAACCATCCGCCGCCCGACACCCCGCCTTCGGTCGCCAGCAGAGGGCGGGACGCCAGAAAAACGGCGATTCCGACGGCGCAAACGCGCAGAAAGAGAAGTACCCAGTTTCTGAGCCTGCTTCGGTTCGTGATGCGGCGTTGCGTCCTGAGCAGAAACTCGAAGGTGGGAAGTCGATGCCTGAGGACGAGGCGCCGCCTCAGCAGGTGAATGAGGACGGGCAGAAAAATCAGTCCCGCTCCCCAAAGCAGAGCGCCGTGCAGGAATTGAAAGCCCAATCCGCATCCTCCCTAAAGTGTTCCGCTACGCTCTCGCCCTGTTGCGCCAAGCCAGGAAGCGGATGAGTCCTTTATCCAGCGGCTCGGCCGTCGAGACCAGATGATAGTCCACCCCCAAATCCGCGCACCCATCGCGCGTTCGATCCAGAAATTCCTCCAAAAGCCCCAAATAGGGCTGCTTCACGACCTCGCACTCCACCGTGACGTTTCTGTCCGTCTCAACGTCGTCCATTCTGGCGAGGCCCTCAAAGGGGAATTCGAGCTCCTCGACGTCGAGCACGTGAAACACGATGACGTCGCTTCCCTTGAGGCACAGCAACTTGAGCGCCTTTTCCACCGCCGCCGGATCGTCGAGCAAGTCAGAAACGACGACGACGAGGCCTCGCCTCGTCAGGCGCTCCGCCAAGGCGAGCAGGGAGCGGGCGATTCCCGTTCCCCCGGCGGGCTTCGCCGCCTGCAGGCCCGCCAGCAACGCGAGCAAATGTCTTCGGATGGACTTGGGCGGCACCCGGGCGTCTTCTTCCTCATAGGAAACCACCAATCCCACCGAGTCGGACTGCCCAAGGAGCAAATGCGCCATCGCCGAAGCCAGGGTGGCCGCGTAGCCCCACTTCGTGAGGGGGCCGCCACCGAAATCCATCGAGGCGCTGGCGTCGACGACGAGATGAGCGCGCAGGTTCGTCTCGTCTTCATACTGCTTCACGAGGTAGCGATCGAATTTTCCATACGCCTTCCAGTCGATGTGCCGGAGTTCGTCCCCCGGAGAATAGGCCCTGTGCTCCTCGAAATCGACGCTGAAGCCCCGGGAGCGGCTTCTGTGGACGCCGCTCATCAAGCCCTCGACCACGTGGCGGGCGCGGAGCTGGAGGTTGGACAGACGCGAAATGAGAACGGGGTCGAAATATCGATCCGAATTCAATGCCGACCTCTCCGAAATCGGCGCTTAAGCGGCTTCGGTAGCCTCCGCCGGGGGCGCGACGGCTTCGAGCAGCCTCCCCGTCAGGGACACGGAATCATGCCCTTCCGCCTGGCCGCGAAAATTCACCAGAATGCGGTGGCGCAGCACGGGTTCGGCCAGCGCCTTCACGTCTTCAATCGTCGCGGCGTAGCGGCCCCGAAGCAGCGCCCGCGCCCGCGCTCCCAGAATCAGATACTGGCTCGCCCTTGGCCCCGCGCCCCACTCCACGTATTGGCGAACGAAATCGGGAGCGCTCGCATCGTCCGGGCGGGACGCGCGCGCGAGGGAAACCGCGTATTCCACCACGTAAGGAGCCGCCGGCACCCGGCGCACCAGACCCTGAAAGCGCAGAATCTGCTCGCTGTCCATCACCTCCTCGAGTTCGGGGCTGTAGCTCGACGTCGTCTGCGCGACGATCTCCTTCTCCTCGGCCAGACTCGGGTAGGACACCCCGATCTCGAACATGAACCTGTCGAGCTGCGCTTCGGGCAAGGGATAGGTGCCCTCCTGTTCCACGGGATTCTGGGTCGCCAGGACGAAAAACGGCGGGGTCAGGAAGTGCGCCTGCCCGCCGGCCGTCACGTGCAGCTCCTGCATCGCCTGCAGAAGCGCCGCCTGCGTCTTGGGCGAGGTTCGGTTGATCTCGTCCGCCAGAAGAATTTGCGTGAAGATGGGGCCTCGAATGAAGCGGAAAGAGCGCCTCCCCTGCGTCGTGTCGTCCAGGATGTCCGTGCCCGTAATGTCCGAGGGCATCAGGTCGGGCGTGAACTGGATGCGGTTGAAGTCGAGCTGCAACACCTGTGACAGGGTGCGGATGAGCAAGGTCTTGGCCAGGCCCGGCACGCCCACCAGCAGGCAGTGGCCCTTCGAGAGCAAGGCTATCAGCACCAAATCGATGACTTTCGCCTGCCCGACGATGATCTTGCGCACCTGCTCAAGGATGGCGTCGCGCTTGAGGCCGATTTCACGCGCCACTTCGAGGTCCTCCTCGCTCATCCGGGCTTCCTGATTTTCGGCGTCGCGCGCGGCTTCATTCATTCCGTATCGCCTCTCGATGGGGTCAGCGGGCGGGCGCCATGGCGCGAAGCGCCTCTCTCGCGCGCTTCGCCTTTTTCACGTCGCCCACTCTTTCGTAATGCGCCAGCAGGCGCTCGTGGGCCAGCCGGATAAACGGGTTGATCTGGACCACTTCCTCCCAAGCCTTGAGCGCGCGCTTCCACTTCCGGCCCGCTTCGCTCGCCATCGCCTGATGAACGTAGGTCATCGCGTAATCCGGGTCCACTTCCAGCGCCCTGCGAATATGCCGCTCGGCCTGCCGGACCATGCCGAGACGCAATTCGACCTGCGCCGCGCGGTTGAGCAGGGGCTGGGAGTACGGCTCGTCGCGCAGCGCGCGGCGATACTCTACCAAGGCCGCCCGCATTCTTCCGCGAAAGGAGAGCCTGTCGCCCAATCGCATCCGCCTTCTGGCCACCCCGCTCCTGAGCGCCGCCAAGTCCATCGTCCGCTCGCTCATCGGCCCCTTGGGCTTGAGCTTTGGCTGGGAAACCCGGGAGCCCGCGAACGCGCGAAGGGGCAGCCGCTTCAGGTCCTCTATCCAGAGCTTCTCGAACCCGCCCAGATCGACCCCGGCGATCATCCGTAGCCCGGGCTCCGCGCTCTGGGGCGGCCCGGTAGCCTCCAGCTCGACGAGGCTCGCCCGCCTTTGGCGGCGCGCCCCGGTGCTCTCCTCCTCAAGTACCGGCTCGCCCCTTGATTCTCGCGTGGGAGATGCGTCGCGGATGCCCGCCAGCAGGCGAACGATGGCGCGCGCGCCCATTTTGCGGCGGATGAAGTCCACCGCGGAGGCCGCTTCCGCGTATGCCAGCTGCATGTCCTGCGGCGTGTCGAGGTAGATGAGGCTTGGCTCCATCTTCCTGAACGCGATGTAGCGGTTCGTCTCTCTCGCCTTATACAGCAGCGCCTCCTCGCCCGGATGAAGATACGCCATTCCCTCGCCGCGCCATTTTTTCTCCAGATACTTGGCGATTCCCTCATGCAGCCAGATGGGCGCGCGATTCCTCGTAGCCCGCACGACGAGATAGTGAACGTATTCGTGCGCCGCCGTGTCGAGCCAGCGGTAGCCCCGCAGGAGCGCTCCGGGCGAGAGGAGCATCAGTTTGTTGAACTTGCAGACCCCTACCGCGCCTTTTTCCTCGATGTCGCGCCTTGACAGGGTGGAGGACTTGTGAAAGCGATCCGAATCCGAAAAAAGCTCCACTCGAATCCGTCCTTCGGGCCGCACACCCAGTTCCTTCGCATACCGGGCGTAGGCTTTTTCCAGGGCGTCGCCCAGATAGGGAAGCAAAGCGGCATCTTCTCCCGGCTGATGCCAGATGTCGAAATGCTGTGTTGCGCGCACGGCGAACCCCTTGACCGCCGCTTGCGTCTGACGCACGTGAAGCCTGAGTTCGAGCCATTCACTGTCGCCCGGCCTCTGCTTAAGCGCCGCGTTGAGATTGGTGATCGCCTCGGGAAACCTTCCCGCCAGATAGTCGGCCGCCCCCGAGAGCGCCCGCCACTCGGCCAGCCCGGGAGATTCACGCCGAAGCGATTCGATTTTCTTCCTGGCTTCCGCCAGATTCCACGCCCGAAGTTCGTCCACCACCGCGCGGTATCCCTCCGGGCGCTCGACGGCGCGCGCCAGAGGCGCCGCACGATTGACGGTGTGCGCCCGCGCGAAAGAAGCGAGCGCCGGCATGAGCAAAACACAGATGACGAGGCGCAAGAGTGCTTTTTTCATTTGGTCAGCCTGTCAAAATAGTTTTCGATTTCGCCCCTCATCGCGCCGGGCAAGCCATCCTTCATCGCCTCCATGATCTCTTCCCTGAACTTGGCCGGCACCTTGTATTGCTCCCTGTCGGGTATCAGCACCTCGCTGAACTGGGTGCCGAGGCTGCCGTCCTCGCGTCCATCCCGCCTGTCGAAGCCGCGCGGCTGGGGAAAATTCGGACTTCTGGACCACCAGGGCCTGCCCGCGCCCATGCCCGGACGCAGGACGCCGAACCCTCTGGGCGTGCCCAACCCCACGCTGCCCCGCTGGGCCATCTGCCGCATGGCCTGCTGCATGGCGTTCTGCCCTTGGGCGAGTTTGCGTATCGCCTCCTCCTCCTCAGGCGCCGCGCGCGAAGAGCTGCGCTTCTTAAGAAAAGCGGCGGCCTTTTCCATAGATCCTCCCGCCTCCGCGATTCTCCGCAGGATGTCCGGATTGATGAACGGATAAATCTGCATCATCTGACGCAGTTGCTGCTCGAAAGTCCCCAATCTCTTGCGCAGAGACTCCTGCCGGAAGCGCAGGCCGTCGAGCTTGGCGATTTCCGTCCCCCCCGAGTGTTTTTCGGATTTCTCCAAAAGCCTCTCGAGGCTCCCGGCTATCTCCTTCCAAGGCGCGGACTCTCCCCCTTTCGGGGGCTTCGCAGTTTTTCGGGCGTCCGTGTCCCCCGCGCCATGAACGCAAGGCGACGCATCAAGGGCGGCCATCCACTCCGGCAACCTCTGGAATATAATTCCCCACTCCCCCCTCTTCAGGGTCGCGTCGAGTTCGGAGAGCGCCCTCATTCTCTCGCGCCGAACCTTGTCGGCGCGCGTTTCTGGAGACGGATCCTTCCCTGCGGCGGGGGATGGGCGCAGGGATTCTTCGGAGAGAGATACGGGGGATTCAGCCTTTTTCGCGGCTCCGGCCCCGGGCGGGCAGTCGGGCAGCGGCTTGCGGGCCTCCGCGCTGCTACGCTTCCAGGCCGCCTCGGCGCTTTTCGCCACGGCGGCCACCTCCGTCGGCCATTTTTTTCTGAGCCGGTCCACCACGCCCTCCAGGATGCTCACCGTCTCGCCCAAGATGGCCTGTTGCTCCTCCACGATGGAGGCTAGCTCGCTTTGCCTGCGCCTGATGGGCGTCCCCCCACGCTGGCTCATCATCTGCTGTCGCTGTATGCCCCGCAACGCCATGCGCATTCTCTGAAGCTGGCTCATCAGGCGCCTCATCCGCTCCAGCGCGCCCTTGAAGTCGCCGCTACGCATCATCCGCCGAATATCGCTAAAGGAGCGCATCATGCTCCGCATGGGCATCTCCCTCATGCTGCGCTGGTTCATGAATTCGGCGGGCATCCGCTGGGCCAGCGAGGCCATCTGCCGCATCAGCCTGCCCAGTTCCTCCCGGAGTTTCTCCAGCTCCTTCTCGACGCGGCGAACCGCCTCTCTGTCCGCGCCCGAGCTCCGCATTTTCTCCAGAGCGCGCTCGATGGCCCTTTGCCTCCGGAGCATCGATTCCGTCGTGCGGCCCGCCCTGTCCACCCGCACGTTGCGCTGTATTTCCTCGCCCATCGTGGCGAGGCGCTCGAGGGTTTCGGTCGCCTTCTCTTGCCGGGCGGCCATTTCGCGAGTCAGCCGCTCTCTTTCCTCCTTCGCGCCCGCGCCCAGTTTCTCCAGCCGGGAAAGCGGCGCGAGATATTGCAAAATCGCATCCTTGAGTTGCCGCTCCAGGGTGAACAAATCCATGTCGGAGAGCGTCTCGCGCCGATTTTGGGGCTTGAGCGTCGCGCGCGCGCGCTTGATTCGCTCCAGAATCCGGCTGGCTTTCTCCGCCATGGAGGCGCCTTTTCGGGCCTTCCTGCCGGGCCGCTTCGCCCCCTTTTCGGGTTCGGGCGGCAGATCCTTTTCCAGATAATCGCCCAGAAGGTCGAGGAGTTCATTGGAAATTTCGCCCAGGCTCCTGTCCAGTCCGGCCATCACGGCTTCTCGGTCGCGTATGCGAATCCGGTAGGTTTTGCTCGTCCCGACCTTGGGGCCGCTCACCGTATCCACATCCCGGGCGAGGAAGCGGTAGGAAAGAACGCCTCCCGGCCGAACCCCCATGGTCCCGAGCTCGAATTCGTAGCGCCCGGCGACGCTTTTGCGGGGCGCCTCGCCGCCCCACATCTTGATTCTCCTCGCGCGGCGTCCATCGAGCCTGACTTCCAGATAGACGCTTTTCAGCCCGAAGTCATCAGAGGCCCGATACGTCACGGGAACGCGCTCATCGGCTTCCACCGTAAGGTCCTTGGCAGGCTCCCTCACCAGAACTTCGGGATGGGAGTCGGGGATGACGTCGATGCGATAGCGCCTCGGCGCGAGATTTGAAAATCCGTGCGCGTCCTTCAGGCGAACCTGATAGGAGCCCGCGCCGCCCAGGATCATCCTGCCCTCCAGCGAGTCGTCCTCCGCGGGCTTCAGCGGCAGCCGCCAGCCGTCGGCCAAGGAGATGAGCGCCTCCCGAATCGGCTTGTTCGTCCTGATCGCCAGCCGAACCTCGGAACCCATGTAGGCGCGAATATGGCCGCCATTCTCCCCCCGGGCGGGATCGAGATGCGTATGCTCCGGGGGATATTGCATCACTTCGATGGATTCCACCCTGGGCGGCGCGGCTACGCGAATCTCCAGCGTCGGCGAGCGAAACCCGCCCGCGCGCGCCGTGATTCGCGCATCCATCCCGCCCCCCGGCCAGCGCCCGCGAAAATGGCGGGCGGCCACTTTTTCCATCTCGATGGTTGATTCGGGCGCGGAGCCCTGCCGAACCTCCAGCGCCACGGAATCCGCCTCGCGTCCTCTTGTATTCACGTCGAACGTCACAGGCATTCCGGGCAAAACCGTCGTCCGGCTCGCCTGAATCGTCAGATGCGTGACTCGGGAAGGCATGAGAGCCGCCGCATTCGCCAGCAGATAGCCCGCGCGAGGATAAAGACCCGGCCAGATGAAGGCAATGAGAATCACGGCAATCGCCAGAGCGCCGGCGAGCCGCCCGAACCTCTGAAAACCGGCGTCCGAGACATACGCATCCGGATCGAGCGCCTCCACCCCCCGGCTGGTGTCGTTCACCAGCGCGTCGATGAGCGCGGGCGAGGTGGGGTCGTCGTCGCCGAGCTCTCCCTTGCGCGGAAACAGCTGGAGAGAGCTGATGAGGTTGCTGCCCAGGTCCGGATGCGTCTCCTCGATGTCGAGCGCCACCCTTTGCCGCTTCGGACGGCAGGTGATGAGCCGCCAGGAGCGGACGAACGCGAGACCCACCAGGAGAACCGTCAGCCCGGCGTAGATGACGGCGGAATAACCAAAACTGGATTGCGAGACGACCGCCGCCGGAGCGAGCAGTAACGCGGAGAGCAGACCCAGGAGGATGATCATTCCCGCCTCCAGACGCCTGACCTTGAGGCGGGCGCGAATCACGGAATCGAGAAACTCGTTTATCTTCCTGAAGGATTGCTCGGCCATCTCCCGGCTCCTCCGCGAACGAGCGCCGATGCGCCGCTTATTCTATCACTTGGCGCGCGCGTGGGGCATCAGCGAAAACCGGACGCGGGTCCAGTGCGCTACGCCAGCCCCCACAGCCGTCTTATCGTCCATTCCGCGCCCGGCAGCAGAATGAGAAACATGCCTATCCAAGGGATGCTCCAGAGTCTCACGTCCCGCACTTCGATCACTTTGTGCGGCACCCTGCCCTTCAGAGCCTCCAGGACGCGGGCGGCCAAATCCTCGTTTCCCGCCGCGTCCGCCCGGAAAAACAGCCCTTCCGTGCGCTTCGCCAGGGTTTTGAGGTTCTCCCACTGTGGGCTTACGTCGGCCCACTCCGCCCGACCCGCCTCGCGCCCGATGCCAATCGTCCTCACCGCCTCGCCGATGATCCGGCCGCCCTGCGCGGCCACCATCTTCGCTCGATAGCTGCCGTTGCCCCGGGGGCGAAAGCGAACTTCGAATTCCCGGGAATCGGGACGATACGCCGCGCGATGCCGGTTGGTGACGCCGTAGGGATCACGCAGTTCGACCTGCACCCGCGCGCCCTGGGCGGGCTGATAGGATTCGTCCCTCACCCTCATGCGGAGAACATAGACGCCGTCCCCGGCCCGTTCCGCCTCGGGGAGAATCTGCGCCTGCGAACTGCCCGGGTCGCCCGAGAGCCACCGAATCATCTGCGCGACCAGACGGATGTAGAGACGATTCGTCCTCTCCGCCGCCACCATTCCGAAATTCCACCGCCAGATGTCGTCCGAGAAGACGGAGACCACCCTGCCCTCGCCGACGCGCTTCGCGGCGATGAGAGGAACGCCGCCGTCTTTCGTCGAAACGAGAATCTGCCCGTCTCCCAACGGCGTCGTCGCGTTCACGCGCCGCAAAGGCGGAAAAGACGTCCAGAGTTTTTCGTTTTCAGTCGCATCGGATGAAAGTCGCGTGACGGGGTGTCTGCCGCCTGCCGAAGTGAGCTGAAAGCGCAGGCTCCCGCGATCCTGGTAGTCATTCTCCTGCTGTAGGCGCACGGGAAGAAGCCCCTCGATCGGGCTGCGGTAATAGCCGCCCGCGCTGAAGGACTGCCTGCCGCCGAACATGAGCAGCGCCCCGCCCTTGCGGACGTAATCCCCCACGCGCTCCAGGTAGAAGTTGCTGAAATACTCCTGGGCGGAAAAATTGTCGAAAACCACGATCTCGAAGTTCTTGAGCTCTTCCAGGAACAGTTTGTCCACCGGAAACGGCACGAGGCTCAGGTTTCGGGTCGAAACCCCGGGGTCGTCCTCGGAAGTCCGCAGAAAGACAAACGACACGAGGTCAATGGCGGGGTCCCGCTTCAACGCCATGCGCAAAAAGCGATAATTCCACGTGGGAGAGCCTGAAATCGTCAGAACCCGAATTTTGTCCCGCCGGACTTCCAGGGGAATTTCAACGCGATTGTTCGATTCCACGATCTCGCCGCGCTGAGCGGGGGTCACCACGCGCAGAACCTGGCTTCCCACTTCATCCGGCGTGAAGCGAAACTGGACGAGGCGGCGCAGAGGGCTGCGTCTCACGTCTATCGACTGGGTTCTGATGACGCGCCCGTCCCGCGTGAGGGCGACCGGCAGCCGACGACCCGAGAACCCCTTTACCGACAGCAGGACCTCCAGGCGCGCCTCCTTGCCCTGAAAGGCGATGCGCGGAGCCTGCACGTCCTGAATGGCGATGTCCCGAAAAGAATCGGGCGCGCCGAATCCTACCCCGATGAGGGGCGGAAAGGATTTCACGTCGGCGGACGGCAGACGAGCGCCGGTCGTGTCGCCCCCGTCCGAGAGCATCAGAATACCCAAAGGGGCGTCCCGGACATCCCGCCCGCCCTGCCCCGCGGGGGCGGAGCGCGCGTCCTGAACGTTCTCCAGGGCGCTCCGGATGGCGCCGAGCGGATCACTGCCCGGCCCCTCGGCCTCAAGGCTTTTCAGCTCGTCCGTTCCGATGGGGGTTCCGCGCGCGTCGTAGCGGGCGAGCTGCACGTCGTAGAGATTTCTCAGGCGAGCGAGCAGGCTGGCGGACGCCTCACCCTTCTCGCCTCTCACTTCGGGCCGCGCTCCTCCGGCGTCCCCGGTCGCCAGCAGGAAATCCCTGGCGAGAGCGATGCGCATCTTCTTCTCGTTCGCGTCCTGGACGCTCATGCTCGCCGAAGCGTCAATGAGAACGAGCAGCTTCGGCGGCAGGGAGCGCTCGCGCCTGTCGATGAGCGTGGGGCCCGAGAGGAAAAAAACGATCAGGGCATACAGCGCGCCCCGGAGCCCCTGAAGAAGCCAGACGCGCCCGGGCGAGAGCTTTTCCCTCAAATCGCGGTGTCGGCGAATCAGCGTCCAGCCCAGCCCGGCGGAGACCACCAGAAGCGCCCACCAGGGCGCCCCGCCCGGCCAATGCAGGGTGGACCAGTCCATCGTCATCCCTGGTTCAGCCTGCGCTGGATGAAGGGGTGGTGGATGAGATCCTGCTTGTAGTTTCCCGTCATCGCGTAGAGGGCGATGTTCACCGCCAGCTGAAACGCCGCAAGGCGCTGGGGCTCGCCGCCCGGCGCGCATTCTTCGAGCCAGCCGCCGTCGGGAGCCCTCGCCCACGCGCCGCCCAGGTCGTTTCGGCAGAAGACGACGGGCGTGAATATCCCGACTTGGATGCCCAGCAAATCCTGGCTGACGGCCTGGCGTCCCCCCAGGGTGCGAATCAGGTAATAGCTGCGAAAAATGGCGTGATCGCGCGGCAGCGGCTCGAAGGAGTTTCTGGGAAATATCAGGCGCATGAGCCTCTTGACGGCCCCGCCGAACGCTTCGTCCTCAAGCCCCAGGCCGTCGTCGATGAGCAGGAAGCCGCCGTAGGTGAGGTGGCGTCTCAAATTCTCGATCGTCCCCGAATCGGGCATCTCGAATTCGTAGCGCCCCGCCATGTAGAGAAAAGGATGCTCGAAAATTTCCGGTGAAGAAATCTCCACCGGCTTCGCATCTCCCGCGGTTTCGATGCTCGTGCGCTTTTTCACCTCATCAAGGAAAGAGGGCATGGCCGTGGGATATTCCCGCCAGCGTCCGCCCGCGTAGCGCAACTGCGCCGGCGTGAAGTCCGGCTCATGCAGCACTTCTTCGGAACCCGAGAACAGCCGCTCGCCGCTGAATTGCGCCCCGGCCCGCGCGGGAGCGCCCAGCAACGCGGCCGCGCCCATCGCCGCGCGCGCGATGAACGCGCGCCTGCTGATTTCAAGGAACGTTGACATCCGGCAGCACCACGTAGGTCGTCGGCGGCGGCAGTCTCCTGCGCGTCATCGCCAGATCCGGCTTCGCGGGACGGAGCACCCTGGTGATTCCCTCCTTCTTCAGCGCCTCGGCGAACTGTCCGGGCAATTCGGGACCGAAGTAGTGCATCGGGATCACGATGTTGGGCCCGATACGCTTGACGATTTTGGCCGCCACCTCGTGAGGCACCGTGAACGAGCCGTCTATCGGCAGGAGAAGCACGTGAATCTTCCCCAGCGCCTGAATCTGCCCGGGCGAGGGGCCGAAGCGCGCGTTTCCGAAATGCGCGACGCAAATGCCGCCCGCCTGAAAAACATAAATGGTGTTGAGGACGATGGAGAATTTCCCGCTTCCGTCCACTTGGGGGAAAGACGCGATTCTCAGGTTTCCGAACGTCCTGTCAATGGGGTTGGCCTTCCCTTCATTCGTCACGCCGAAAAAGATTTCCGATTTTCCATCGTAGGGCCCGGTGATGGAGTGCGTCTCGTGGAAATTGCTGACGGTGATGGCCTCGGGCGGCGGATTGAGAACGGGGACGACGTAAGGATCCATCACGGCGCGCCCGCCGCCGGGGGCGCTTATCAGAAAGCTCGAATGCCCCAGAAACCTCAGCCGCACTGCTTTTGGCTTCTGGACGTCCGCCCCGCGGCCCTTCATCGACGCGGGGATGAAGCGCCCGTCCAGACGGACGATGCCGGGCTTGCAGATGCCGCCGGCCGCCCAGAGGAGGCTCGAGGAGAACAAAATCAGAAAGGAGGCGAAAAAGCCCAGAAAAAATACCTTCTTTGCGGAAAAGCGGCTTCTTTCGCGCGAGGATGCCGCGCGCTTCTCGAAAGCGGCCTTCAATTGCATATTCCTCATGGCGGCACCATGAATGAATAGAATAGGGGCGCATTCTACATTTTTTTCGCCCCCTCGCATAGCCCCCGATTTCATGCCGAAGCGGGGTCGGCGCGGCGACGCCCGCCTTTTCTCACCCGCCCGGCGCGTCCCCCCGAAAACTCTCGCGCCATGGGGAGAGCCACATCGCCCCGCACAGGAGGCACGCCTTGAGCGCGTCCGTGACGAGATAGGCGCCATGATAGCGTCCGAATTCACGTTTTCCGGCCGCCCCGACTCCCGGAATTCCGGCCTCCGCCAAGGCTTTTCCGAGCGCGTCCATCTTCGGAAGAAGCCAGAAGGCGTGCGCGCATACGACGAGAAACAGGGAGCAAGCGACGATGAGCGGCAGGCCGCCCAACCGCCCCGTTCGCCAGATGAGGAAGAGGAGCAAAACGCCAAGGCCGAGCTGCAGGCGGTTCCAGGCGCGGAAAATCCGGCCGTTCACCTCTCTCGCGGCCAAGCGTCCCTTCATCTTCACCGAGGAGGCGGGGGCGAAGAGCTTCGCCGCCGCCGGATTCTTAGCGGCGTTGAAGGCATCGAACGAACTCGTCGCCGCCCACCATACGCCCAGGGTGAGAGCGAGCCAGGCTGCGAGAAGGCCGAAGAGGGCGAAGCGCGTCAGAGCGTTCAAAAACGGATTCCTCTCATGGCGAGACGGCGTTCGGCGATGCGAAACCGCCCGCAATCTACCCGACAGACGCAACGCCTCACAACCCCCTGCCCCGGGAAGCGTCGCTGGACAGCGCGCGCCTCGAACGGGTAGAATGGTTTCCCTTGCCATTGCAATTCGCAGGAGCCTTTCGATGTCCTGGAGCGCGCCCACGGCATATCGGCCTCCCCTCAAAATTCAGGCGCTGGCCGCGCACCAGGAAAAAGAGGGCTATCTTTCCAAAGAAGCCATTTCCGCCATCTCTAAGAGGATGGGCGTCCCCGCCTATGAGACGTTCGGCGTAGCCAGCTTCTTCCCCCGCTTTCACCTGGAAAAACCCGCGAAGCCGCAAGTCCAAATCTGCCGGGACATCAGCTGCCAGCTCGCGGGCGGCGAGGCACTCCTGAGAAACGCCGGGAAAATCGCCCGCAGCGCCGGAATCAAAACGATCCGCCCCCGGGGCTGCTCCTGCCTCGGCCGATGCGACAAGGGGCCTGTTGCGGAAATCGAGGGCCGCATCCATTCGTCCCTCACCGAGGGAAAGCTTCGGGAAATCATCGAGTCCTGGAGAGAGGGGAAGCCGAAGCCCGCATCGAGAGCGCAGAAAATCAAAAACACGACCCGCCTGAATCCATACCGGAAAAACGGGGCGTTCGGCGTCCTGCGAGCCTTGAGGAAGAGCGAAAAGCCCGAAAGCGTAATCGAAACCCTCAAGGAAAGCGGCCTGCGAGGCATGGGCGGAGCCGGCTTTCCGGTGGGACGCAAATGGGAATTCGTCCTCAATGCGCCGGGAGAGGAGAAATTCGTCATCTGCAACGCCGATGAGAGCGAGCCGGGCACGTTCAAGGATCGCGCCGTCATGGACTCGCATCCCGAACTCCTCATTGAGGGGGCGCTCATCGCCTGCCGCGCCATCGGGGCCGGGCGCGCCATCATATACATTCGCCATGAATACGGCAGGCAGGCGAAGGTGCTGGAGCGCGCCATAGCGCGCGCGCGAAAGGCCCGCCTGCTCGGAACGAAAGAAACGCCCCGCCTCGAGATATTCATCAGCCCGGGCGGATACATCTGCGGAGAAGAAACGGCGCTCCTCGAAGTCCTGGAGGACAGGCGCGCCCAGCCCCGGGACAAGCCCCCATTCCCCGGCTCCGAGGGACTCTTCGGCAAACCCACCCTCATTAACAACGCCGAAACTTTCGCGCTCATTCCGGCAATACTCAGGAACGGAAGCCGCTGGTTCTCATCTTTCGGGCGAAACAACGGGAGCGGCTTTAAGCTGCTGGGCGTCAGCGGCGCGGTGAGAAGGCCGGGCGTCTATGAAGTGGAGTTCGGAACGCCCGTTCGGGAGATAATCGAGGACGTCGCGGGCGGTCTGCCCGCGGGCGCTCGCCTCAAGGCATTCTCGCCGGGCGGCGCCAGCAGCGGATTTCTGCCCGCTCGCCTCGGGGACATTCCATACGACTTCGCCCCCCTTGAGGAGGCCGGAAGCATGTTGGGCAGCGGGGCGCTCATCGTCATTCCCGAGGGTGCGGACATGGCGGCGCTCGCCCACAACGCGGCGCGCTTCTTCCGGGACGAATCCTGCGGCAAATGCGTCCCGTGCCGCATCGGCGCCGACAAGATCGCCGCCTTTCTCGAACGCGCCCTGCGGGGAGACGCCCGCGCCTCGGAGCTTCCCGCGGTTGGCGAGATATGCGACGCCATGAAAGAGACGTCCATCTGCGGCCTCGGGCAGGCCGCGCCGATTCCCTATCTTTCTCTTTTCCGATACTTCCGATCCGACATCGAAGCGAAGCTGAAGTAGGGCGGGAACGACATGCCGGAGTCTGAAACGATCCCGATTACGATAGACGGCGAGAAAACCGCCTCGGCCGCCGGCGCGAGCATCTGGGAAGCCGCCCGTTCAGAAGGCGTCGAGATTCCCAGGCTCTGCCACCAGCCCGGCATGGAGCCCGTCGGGGTGTGCCGCGTGTGCGTCGTCGAGGTTGAGGGCGCGCGAAGCCTCGTCCCTTCCTGCCAGCGCAGGGTAGAAGCCGGCATGGTGATTCAAACGCGCACAGAGCGCGTCGCGCGCGCCCAGAGAACCCTGCTGGACATGCTGATGGCGGAGCGCGGCGTAGAATCGGAGCCTGAGAACTGCGAACTCACCGCCCTCGCCAAGCGGATGAAAGCCCGAAACGGCGCAATCGCCCCGCCCTCCCCGGACGCGCCGCGAAATCAGGATTCCTCCTCTTCGGTGATTCAGGTGAACCACGCCGCCTGCATTCTCTGCGACCGATGCATTCGCGCCTGCGCGGACATTCAGGGCAACAACGTCATCGGCCGGGGCGGCAAGGGCACAGGCGCCAGAATCGTATTCGACGCGGATGCGCCCATGGGAGAATCCTCCTGCGTCTCGTGCGGAGAGTGCGTGGCCGCCTGTCCCACGGAGGCGCTCACCAACAAGTTCATCACGACGGAAAGCGGCGGCGCGGAATCCAGGCAGGTCCGCTCCGTCTGCCCATACTGCGGCGTCGGCTGCGGCATCGCCTATCAAGTGGCCGAAAACACCCTCCTCAGCGTCGAGGGCGACGAAAGCAGCCCCGTGAACCGGGGCAGGCTGTGCGTAAAGGGACGCTACGGATTCGACTACGCGCACCATCCGGATCGACTGACAACCCCGCTCATCAGAAGGGAGGACGCGCCGAAAGCGAAAGAACTGCCGCAAAATCCGATTTCCCTGTTTCGGGAGGCGAGTTGGGATGAAGCCCTCGACCTGGCGGCGAATTCCTTCGGAAAAATTCGTCTGGCCGGCGGCCCCTCGAGTCTGGCCGGCTTCGGCTCGGCGAAATGCTCGAACGAGGACAACTATCTTTTCCAAAAATTCATCCGCGCCGTATTCGGCACCAACAACGTAGATCACTGCACCCGGCTTTGCCACGCGAGCTCGGTGGCCGCCCTGTCGGAAACCATCGGCTCGGGCGCCTCGACCAATCCCTTCGCCGACGCCCTGAAGTCGGATTTCATCCTCGTGGCGGGCTCAAATCCCACGGAGAACCACCCGGTGGCCGCCACCTTCATCAAGCAGGCCGCCGGGGCGGGCGCGACCCTCGCCGTCGTGGATCCGCGGAGAATTGATCTGGTGGATCACGCGGACATATTCGCGCAGTTCCGCCCCGGCACGGACGCGGCCCTTTTCAACGGGCTTTTGCAGGTAGTGATGGAAGAAAAACTGTTCGACCCCGACTTCGTGGAGACGCGCACGGAAGGCTTCGAGGCGCTCGCGGAAAACGTGAAGCCCTATACTCCGCGAAACGTCTCGAAGCTCACCGGTGTTCCGGCGAAAACGATTCGGAAGCTGGCCAGACTGTACGCCCAGTCGGAGCGCAGCATGGCTTTCTGGGGCATGGGCCTCTCCCAGCACGCCCACGGCACGGACAACTGCCGGGCGCTGATAGCCCTGTGCCTCGTTTGCGGCCAAATCGGACGGGAGGGGACGGGCCTTCACCCCTTGCGGGGCCAGAACAACGTGCAGGGCGCCTCCGACGCGGGTCTCATCCCCATGTCCTATACCGGCTATCAGGCGGTTTCGTCGCCCCGACACCGCGAGAAGTTCGAGAAGGCCTGGGGCCGGGAGCTGAGCGGAGAGCCGGGTCTTACCGTCGTGGAGATTATCGACGCCGCCTGGCGGGGCGATATCAAGGGCATGTACATCATGGGCGAGAACCCGGCCATGAGCGATCCGAACCTGAACCACGCGAGGGCCGGCCTCGCCAATCTCGAATTTCTCGCCGTTCAGGACATATTCCTGACGGAAACCGCCTGTTTCGCCGACGTCGTCCTCCCTTCCACGGCGTTTCCCGAAAAAACAGGCACCTTCACGAACACCGACCGCCGCGTGCAGCTCGGCAGGCGCGCCGTCAGTCCCCCCGGAGAAGCGCGGGAGGACTGGCGCGTCGTGGCCGAGCTCTCCGAACGCATGGGCTATGCGATGCGCTACGAATCGGAGGCGCGGATTTTCGACGAAATCGCATCCCTCACACCCCCCCTGGCGGGAATCTCCCATGATCGCCTGGGCGAGGGCGGCGTCGTCTGGCCCTGCCCCGAACCCGACCATCCGGGCACGGAAATCCTTTTCAGCGAGTCGTTTCCCTCCGGCAGGGGAAAACTCGTGCCCGTTCAATACGCTCCCGCCAAAGAGCTGCCGGACGATGACTACCCCTTCGTGCTGAACACGGGGAGAAACCTCTACCACTGGCACACGGGCGCAATCACCAGAAGGGCGCGCGCCCTGAACGCCGCCGAACCCGACCCTTACGTCGAGATGTCTCCCGAAGACCTGAAGCGCCTGCGCATCAGAAACAATTCGCGCATCCGCGTGGAATCGAGACGCGGGGAGATTGTCCTCGCCGCCCGCGCCTCCGCGCGCGTCCAGCCCGGACAGGTGTTCATTCCTTTCCACTACGTGGAGGCGGCCGTGAACCTGCTGACCATCGATGAACTCGACCCGGACGCGAAAATACCGGAGTTCAAATTCTGCGCCGTCCGAATCAAAAAGGCGGGCAGGCGGCGGCGATGAGCGTCCCCGCCGCCCCGTTCACCGGAATCGCGTAATCAGGAATCCCCCCAGAACCACCAGCCCGGCCGCCCCGCACAGGCGCGCGTTGACGCGCTCCATGTCGCCCAGGAATACGAAGCTCAGCGCCACCACCCATATCGGAGCGGTGCGGCTCAGGGGAAGGACGACGGTAACGTCGGAGAACGTGAGGGCATACCAGAGAAGCGACGTGGCGGAGGAGGAGAAGACGGCCCCTACGAGGAGCCAGGAAACGCCGCGTCCGTCCGCGCGGATTCTGCCGCCCTCGCCCAGAAACGGCTTCGCTACAAGGAGAAAGAAAAAAGCCGCCAGGTAGGCGAAGCCCACCGCCGCGAAGGGCGTCCTCTGCTCGGAGAAGCCTATTTTCGCCGCCACCGGCATGGCGGCATACATGAACGAGGCGAATAAGGGGAAAACCAGCGCGCGCCGGAACTCGCGCCCCATGCCGCCCTGGGCGACGCCCCTGCCCTCTCCCATCGAGATCAGCGCGACGCCCGCGACAATCGACACCGTCCCCAGCAGAACAGCCGGACCCGGCCGCTCCCCGAGGAACAGGGCAGCGAAGAAGACAGCCCATATCGGGGCCGACGCCTGAACCGGACTCGTCCTGCTCACGCCGATGCGCTGAATCGAGGTGTAGGAGGCCAGATGCCCCATCCCCTGCCCGAGGCAGCCCGCCAGCATGAACCATAGCGCCGGCCGGAGCGTCGAGGTCTGCAGCGTCCCCAGGCAGAAGGCCAGCCCAAGCAGCAGAACGCTCGCCACGGCGTTCGTGACCAGCACCCCGCACAGGGGAGACGCGCTCCTCAGCCCCCGCCGGAACGAGATGAGCGCCGCGGAGTAGATGAACGAGGAGGTCAGGGCGACGAACTCGCCCGACCCGAAGAATGACGACGGCGCGCTCATGCGCGCGACTATACACGCCCGCGGGCCGCCGGGCGAGAAAGGGCGGGCGCTTCACTTGAAAGCGGTAATCAGCGCCCCGCCCGCCACGACCATCAGCGCCGCCAGGATGAGGCGGGAGGTGATGCGCTCCAGGCTGCCCAGGAAGAGGTAGGTCCACAAGACGACCCACAAGGGCACGAGCCTGCTCAGGGGCAGGACCGTGGAGACGGGAGCGACGCTCATCGCCGTCCAGAACATGGCCGCGGCCGCCGTCGTCGTGAGCGCGGCGAACAGAAACCACCGAACCGCCCTGGCGTCCGCCTTCAACTCTCCCCCGCCCGGCAACAAGGGGCGCGTCGCCAGCAAAAGCAGGGTTCCGCCGGAGAAGGCGCAGGCGAACCCCACAATCGGGGTGCGCTGGTAGGAGAATGCGTAGTTCGCCAGCACGGGCAGGATGCCGTAGGAAAGGGCGGACGCGAGCGGATAGACGAGCGCGCCCCGGAAAAAGCTTCGGAAGCTCTGCTCATCGCGCCGCTCCGACGCGGACAGAAGGCATACGCCGGCCACGATGAGGAGCGTCCCGACGCCCACCGCGGCGCCCGGCCGCTCCCCCAGAAAAATCATGGCGAAGGTGACGGAGAATATGGGGGTGGATGACTGTATCGGAACGGAGCGGCTCACCCCCATCTTCTCGATGCCGATGGCGTTCGTAATCTGCCCGATGCCCTGTCCCATGCAGCCGCCGATCAGATAGAGCAGCACGGGAACGAGGGTGGACTTCTGGAGGGTGCCGAGCGATGCGGCGATGACGAACCCCGCCGCGGCGACCGTCGCGTTCAGAATCAGGACGCCGGCTATCGGGGTCGCGCTGCGCACCCCCTGGCGAATCCCGATGAGTGATACCGAATACGACAGGGAAGCGCCAATCGCCAGCATTTCTCCCAGGCCGGTTTGCGCGAATAAGCCCGACATAGATAATCCATCGCTCCGGCAGGGAGGATTGCGGCTTTCATCGCCCGGGCGGGGCATGATCCCGGCGGAATGGACGGGCGTCGCCGACGCGGGAGAGCAGAAGCTTTCGGGCGTCGCCCGCGCGAGCCTGCACCGGACTATACACCGCGAATCCCTCCGGGGCGAGGAGGCGGACGTAAGCCGTCTGGGCGCGCCGTCATCGCAAGGGTAGAATGCGCGGGTTCAGCCGCCATGATTCTTCATTCTGCGAAACGGGAGGCGGAAATGACGGACGGGAGAGTGTTCCTCATCGCGTGGCTCAAGCCCAGGCCCGGAAAAGAGAGCGAACTGGCCGCGCTTCTTCAGGGAATGTGCGCGCCCTCGCGCGCGGAGGAGGGCTGCGCATTCTACAGTCTCTTCAAGGCCGCGGAGGAGGGAGGCGCCTTTCACTTCATCGAATGCTGGAAGACGCAGGCGGCGCTGGACGCGCACCGAGAGGAGCCGCACTATAGGGATTTTCGCGCCAAACTGCCCGATCTGCTCGCGGAGCCCGTGGGCGTGAAGGTTCTGGAAGCCGTTGATTCGACGCTTGGATGATTCCCGCACGGCGGGACGGATTCGCCTACCAGAGCGACTTCAGCCTGCCGCCGTCCAAGTTCAGGGAAACTCCGGTGATGTAGCTCGCCCGCGCGGAGCAGAGAAAGGCGATGGCGTCGGCCAGCTCCTCCGGCCTGCCGAAGCGGCCCAGCGCGTTCCTGCGCGCCGCCCGGCGCCGCGCCTCCTCCTCGGAGTCGGCGCCCAGCTCGGCGGCCAGCCCCCGGGCGTTCATTCTCCAGAGCTCGGTGTCCACCCAGCCGGGGCACACCGCGTTCACGTGAATCCCCCATTCCCCGAATTCCGCGGAAAGCGACTTCGTCATGTTCAGGAGCGCGCTGTTCGTCATCCCGCTCCCGAACATATAGGGGTCAGGCTCTTTTCCCGCCCCGCCGATGACGTTCACGACGCGCCCCCACCCCTTGGCGCGCATCCCCGGCGCCACGAGGCGTATGAGACGCAGAAAGCCGAACAGCTTGGTATCCAGCTGGGCCTGCAGGGCGGCGTCATCGAGCGCGTCGAACCTGCCGGAGCTCATGGTGCCGGCGTTGTTCACCAGAATGTCAATCGCTCCCAGCCTCTCCCGCGCCTTCTCCACCAGCGGCGCGAGTTCCGGCCCGTTCGAGACGTCCGCCGCGGCGAAGCCGACCTCGCCTCCCGTCTCCCCGGCGAGCTCCGCGCAGGTTCGCGCAAGAGCGTCCCGGCTCCTCGCGCAGATGAAGACCCGCGCGCCCTCCTCCAGCAAGCGCTTCGCCGTCTCCCGCCCGATGCCCCGGCTGCCGCCCGTCACCAGCGCCGCTTTTCCCCGTATCCCAAGGTCCACGCCGATTTTCCCGTCAAAAGGGCGTCATGCGCCGCGAAGCGCCCGCCGCGCGGCCATTTCTGGGCTCAGCCCGCCGTCCCCGAAGCCTGCGCGGCCTCGCCCCATTCCCGCCACCGCACGATGTCGTCGGGCGCCTCCACCGGATTGTGGAAGCCGTCCTGCAGGCGGTTCCAGGCGTTGAACAGACAGGTGAACAGCGTCAGTTCGACAATCTCCCTTTCGCTGAAAAACTCCTTCAGCGGAGCGAAGGAGGCGTCATCCGAGGGCGCTGTGTTCCTCGTCAGGGCGGACGCCCACCGAATCACCGCCTTCTCCCTCTCGTCGAACAAGTCGCTGCTTTCCCATCCCTCGACTATCAGGGCGACGTGCTCGTCCGTCAGACCCGCAGCTTGACCAAGCTTGACGTTGTGGTTCGTTCATATTTCGCAGTCGTTGATGAGCGAGGGCGTGAGAATCGCCAGCTGCATCAGGCGCATTCTGGCGGGTTCGCCCCGCCACTGGCTCCTGAGCGCGACGGTGAGGGCGATGATGTGCCGCAGCGCCTCGGGTGAATGCGCGAGCGCCCGGTAGAAGCTGGGCACCGTCCCCCAGGTTTTTCTCGATTTCTCAAACAGCGGCTCGTGCGCGCCTTCGACGTCATCGGCTACCGGCGTGATTCTGGGCATTTCTGGCTCCTTGTCCTCGGGGATTCGCGGGCGCCGCGCGGACGCTTTGTCCCTTTTTAGCAGACTTCGGCGCCCGCCGCCATCGAAAGCCCCGGCTTCGCCTTTGCCACGCGGTTCGCCCCCTGCTATAAGTCGGGACGCCGCGAGAACGGCCGCCGAATCGCCGAAGGAAGCGTCAATGGACCACGAAAGAATCCTCATCATCGCCGCCCACCCGGACGACATCGAATTCCGCGCCGCGGGCGCCGTCGCCAGATGGACGCGCGAGGGCCGGCGCGTGGAATACTGCCTGGCCACGAGCGGGGACAAGGGCGTGAACGGCCACAGGGCGCGCTCCATGACGATTGAGGAGAAGCGCGCCGTTCGGGAGGCCGAACAGAAGAAAGCGGCCTCCGCCGTGGGCGTGGAGGCCGTCCATTTTCTCCGCCACGCGGACGGGGAGCTCGAGAACGCCCCCGCGCTCAGGCGCGATCTGGTGCGGGTGATGCGAAAATCGAGGCCCGGGCTCGTCATCGCCGACGACCCCGCCAAGGACGCCTTCGACAGCTTCTACGGCTACCACGGCGACCACCGCGCCATCGCCAGGGCGGCCTTCGACGCACTGTATCCCGCCGTCGGAAACGAAAACTACTTCCCCGAGCTGCTCGCCGAGGGACTGGAGCCCCACAGGCCCCAAGAGGCGTATTTCTCGACGATTCCGGACGCCGACGTGTGGGTCGATATCGCCGATACCTTCGACCTCAAGATAGAGGCGCTGCGATGCCACGAGAGCCAGCTCGGGGACTACGACGACATGGTTTCCCACCTGCGCGAATGGGCCAAGCGCTCGGGCGAGAGGGGCGGCCTCGCGTGCGCCGAGTGCTTCAGGCGCATGGAGGTGCCGCAGTAGCCCGCCGCCCCTCTTTTCACGAGGCGCGCGAGCGGCTACACTGGGGCCTCGCGCGCGTCACCCGAAAGCCTTAGGAGCGCACATGCTCGGATACCAAGGAAAAATCCTGCACGTCGACCTGACCGGCCGCGCGTCCCGCGTCGAGGAGCTGGACGAGTCCATGGCCCGCCTGTTTCTGGGCGGAAACGGCTTCGGCGCCAAAATTCTCTGGGATCGCCTGAACCCGGGTGTCGATCCGCTCTCGCCGGAGAACGTCATCGTCTTCGCCGTGGGGCCCTATACGGACTCCGCCGTCCCCAGCGCGAGCCGGGCGTGCGCCGCCGCCGTCAGCCCGCTCACGGGGCTGTTCTTCGACAGCACCTTCGGGGGCGCCTGGCCCATCACCCTGAAGCGCACCGGACACGACGCCCTGGTGCTGTCCGGACGCGCCGATTCGCTCACGTATCTCCTGATCACCGAAAGCGGCGTGGAGTTCCGGGACGCGGCCGACTTGCGGGGAAAGCGGATTCGGGAGACGTGCGACGCCGTCTCGGAGCGCGAGGGCGGCGCCGACGCGCTCGCCATCGGGCCCGCGGGGGAGAACCGGGTGCGCTTCGCGGCGATGGCGCACACTTGGCGAAAGAGCCGCGACGGCATCAGCGGACGCGGCGGCATGGCGGCCGTCCTGGGCAGCAAGAACGTCAAGGCCATCGCCCTGCGCGGCCGGGCGAAAACCGGATTCGCGGACCCCAAGGCGCTCCGCGCCTTCGTGAACGACACCGCGGAGGACGTCCGCACGGGCACGGCGGCGCTCCACAAATACGGCACGCCGATTCTCGTCAACATGATCAACAAGATGGGCGCGCTCGGCACGCGCAACCTCATGTCCGAGATTTTCGAGAACTGCGAGCCCATCAGCGGCGAATACATGCGCGAGAACTTTCTGGACAAGGACACCACCTGCCTGAAATGCCCGGTGGCGTGCGGCAAGGACTACGTGATGAAGGGCGGCGCGTTCGACGGGCTGAAATGGAAGCTCCCCGAATACGAGACCATCTTCGCCCTGGGGACCATGCTGGGCATCGGCGATCCGGGCGTCCTGCTCCGGGCCAACATGCTGTGCGACGAGCTGGGGCTGGACACCATATCCGCCGGCGTCACGCTCTCGCTCGCCTTCGAGTGCTTCGAGAAGGGGCTGCTGGGCGAGGCGGAGGTGGGCGCGCCGCTCGAATGGGGCGATTCGGCGACCATGCTGAGGCTTCTCGAGGACATGGCCCACCGCCGGGGCTTCGGCGACAGGCTCGCGGAGGGCGGCAGGCGCCTGGCGCGGGAGATAGGCGGCGAGGCGCCCGACCTCCTCTACGCCGCCCGGGGGCTCGAGCTTCCCGCCCACAGCGCCCGCGCGCTCAAGGGCATGTCCATCGGCTACGCCACGGGCACGCGGGGCGGCAGCCACCACGACACCCGCCCCACCCTGCAATACGCCTCGGATCACGACAACACCTCGACGGAGGGTAAGCCCGCCTTCGCCGTCCGCACGCAGAACTTCACCGCGCTCGGCGACTCCATCACCCAGTGCCGCTTCACGGCCGAGCGCGGCTACGGAGCGATGGTCAACGAGAAATACGCCCGCATGCTGAACCTCGTCACCGGCTGGGACGCGACCGAGCGGGAGCTCGAGGAGACGGGCGAGCGCATCTGCAACCTCGAGCGCGCCCTCCACGCGCGCGAGGGCGTCGCCCGCGCCCAGGACGCCCTGCCCCACAGGGTGATGCACGAGCCCATCCCCGACGGGCCGCACAAGGGAATGCGCTGCCCGCCCGAGGAGCTCGAGGCGATGAAGGATGAGTTCTACGCCATCCGGGGCTGGGACGAGAACGGCGTCCCCACCGCCAAGACGCTGAAAAGACTGAAATTGGACGACGTGGCCGACGCCCTGGCCGCGGCGCCGAACGGAGCGGGCTGAGCTCTCGCGACCACGGCATGGCCTGGCCCTCCGCGGACTGAAAACCTCCCCTCCCCCGGCTCGGAGAACGGGGAATTTCCCCTGAAAACCGGGCGAAAGCCTCACCGGAAGGGCGCGGATCGTCCCGAAAAAGAGGCTTCTCGCCGAAAAATCGCGCCTTTTCAACGCTCCGAAACGAACCTCGCGCGCACCTGCCCGCATCTGCCCGCATTTGCGGCTGTGGGAGCGGGGCGGGCCGCGATATATTCCTGACGCGGGAGAGATGCGCCCGCGGGAGGGAGAGAAGGCGGCGAATCGGGGAGCAAAAGAGGGCGTCAAAAGGGTGGAAAAAGGGTGGAAAACAGCTGCGTATTTGCAGGATAAGGCCGTGAATTTGTATGTTTTTGTCGAAATTCGCAGACGTTCATCCGCGGCTTTCGCGGCGCGGGCGGAACCTCTCCGGACGCCCGAAAAGTCCCCTCCTCCCCCCGCGAACTTTGTGACGGGGCCGGAGAGCGAAGGCGGGAATGGAATGCGTCCCGGCGACCCGACGCCGCCCTCCCCTCGGGGAGCGTTCTCGCCCCCCTTTTTTCGACGCGAACGCCCTCGAAAACGGGCGGTTCCCGAACCCGCGCGGCTCAGGACGATCTACGACACGAGATGCGAAAGCCCCCCAAAACGGACGGTTCCCGAACTCCGTGGATGCAGGGGCGCAGGGATGCGGAGATGCGAAAGCCCCCCAAAACGGACGGTTCCCGAACTGAGGCCGCGCACGTGAAGCCTGCGGCGTGGATGCGAACGCCCTCGAAAGCGGACGGTTCCCGAACCGCCCCTACGAAAGGACGGCCGCGGGGGGCTTCCCCGCCATCGGCGGGAAGCGAGGGACGGAACGCGCGAATGCGTCCCATGAAGGGATCGGCAGCCGGTTTCCGGGGACGGGAGAGACGCCTAGGCCAGGAGGTAGACCGCCGCGCAGACGATGAGCAGGGCGACGGCGGCGACCTTCACGCCGCAGGCGTCCCACCAGAGATGCTTGCGCTGTCTGTCCTGAACCATCTTCTCCGCCCGAGCGAAAGGCGCGGGGACGCCTAGATGTTGAACCAGGGGGTGACGAGCACGTATTTCACGTTGAAGCCGATGCGCAGAATCATCTTCGCCACCAGCCCCATCATCGTCATATACAGGGACGACTTGATGAGATACCGCACGAGCCCCACGTTCTTCATGCGCTCCCGCCGCCAGAGGTAGTACGCCGGAATCGAGGCGTACCAGAGCAGCACCATCGCCGTCCCCGCCGCCGCCTGGCCCCAGTAGCTGCGGAAGCCCAGCATGTAGGGCAGGTCCACGTTCGTGAGCGCCACGACCTTGTGCGGATCCCAATACTCCCAGGGCATGAAGAAGTTCCACCCGGGCCCCCGCAGGAAGGTTCCCTGCACCACCATCCACACCCACAGCACCAGAAACCCGAACAGGAAGGTGATGATGGCGAACCTGCGCTCGTGGAAGGTGTAGTAGCCGTTTCCCCGCGGGTTCACGTCGATGTAGGGAATGGCCATCAGCCCCACGATGATGAGGGTGGGCAGCACGACGCCCGCCATCCAGGGGTCGAAATACACGAGCATCTCCTGAAGCCCCAGGAAATACCACGGCGCCTTCGAGGGGTTCGGCGTGACGGAAGGATTCGCCGGCTCCTCCAGGGGCGCGTCGATGACGATCGACCACACCACCAGCAGGAGGGTGATGATGATCGCGCACATGAACTCCAGGCGCGTCAGGTAGGGCCACACGTGCACCTTGTCGTTGACCCGCTCCCAGCTCGTCTTCGCCATGTCCCCGGCCGAGCCGAGCACCCTGTCCTCTTTCGCCAATGCTCCCGCCTTTCCCCGCTATGCGACGAAGCTCTAGAGCGGCCCCGATATGCCCCCGTCCTTCCGGATGCGCCAGAAGTGCACCATCATCAGAATCGACGCTATCAGCGGCACGACGATGCAGTGCAGCACGTAGAAGCGCAGCAGCGTGGGCGGGCCGACGATGGTTCCGCCCAGAAGCGCCGAGCGCGCGTCGAAGCGCGGGGTCACGCCCACCATTTCGGCGAAGGGCCCCTCGTGCCCCAGCAGGGGCGTGGCGCGCGCCATGTTGGTTCCCACCGTGACCGCCCAGATGGCCAGCTGATCCCAGGGAAGCAGGTAGCCGGTGAAGCTCAGGAGCAGCGTCAGCGTCAGCAGCAGCACCCCGACCACCCAGTTGAATTCCCGGGGCGGCTTGTAGGAGCCCGTCATGAAGACGCGCAGCATGTGCAGCCACACGGCGATGACCATGGCGTGGGCCGCCCATCTGTGCATGTTCCGCATGAACATTCCGAAGGGGGCGTCGAACTCCAGGAACTTGATGTCGGCGTAGGCGTATTCGCCCACGGGCCGGTAGTAGAACATGAGCACTACGCCGGTGACGACGAGATAGAGGAACAGCAGAAAGGTCACGCCGCCCATGCACCACGTGAAGCGGATGCGGATGGCGTGCCGCCTGATTTTCGTCGGGTGGAGGTGGAGCCAGATGTTGTCCACCACCATGAGAACGCGGTTTCTCGGTGTGTCCTCATACCCGTGACGGAACATCGACCGCCACACCTGGGAATCGAGAATGCTTCTCTTCGCCTGCTCCAGGCTGAAGCGCTCCTTCAAGCTCGGCATCTGGAACCTCCGCCCGACCGCGCCGGGCACATGGAAAATCTCGGATCAGACAGACAGAAACGAGCCCGGCTTGTCCCACTCCCCCTTCTCGTGGCGAAAAATCTTGCCCTTGTCGATGAGCAGCTGCCCGTCCTCGGCCAGGCCGATTTTCAGCCGCTCGAGCGGCCGGGGCGCCGGGCCCTCGAAGTTCACGCCGGTTCTCCTGAAGCCGCTGCCATGGCAGGGGCACTTGAACTTGTCCTCGGAGCCGAGATACTTCGGCGTGCAGCCCAGGTGCGTGCATATCGCGCTCAGGGCGTAGAAGCCCGCGCGCTCCCGGACGATCCACACCCGCTCGCTGTTCACGTAGCGGGTGTCCACCACCCCCACGGCGTAGTCGGCCGGATTGCCCGCCTTGAACTCGGTGGGAGGCTCGAAGAGGACGCGCGGGAACATGAACCGCAAAAAGCCCAGCAGCGCGATGCCGAGGCTGCCGAGGATGCCGAGCCAGCCCGTGTAGTTCATGAACCGCCTGCGGTCGATGAACGCCTTTTTCCGCTTCGCCTCCGCCTCGTAGTCGGCGGGCAACCTGATTTCAGGGGCTTTCAGACGAGTGTCCATGCGAACGCCGCGCTCCCGTTTTCAATCCATCCATCCGGCCATCCGCGCGCGGGGGCGGCCCGCTTCCGGCTTCCCGCCCGCAGTCATCGCGCGAAGGTGAGCCGATTCGTTCGGCCTTGGCCGTGGGCGGCGCCTGGCCCGGCCGGACGCCGGGGCCGTCAGGATGTCCTCAACAAATACCCGAAACCCTTATTACGGACGAAGCCGCCCCGTGTCAAGAGCCGCAGGCGAGTTTCTTCCCGGCCGCGGCCGCGAGCGTCATCCGGGGATTCTTCGCCTCGGACGCCGGCACGGCTTCGGCGCCTCGCGCCGCGCCTCTCCCCGCTAAAGTCCCGCCCTGTTCTTTCCCTTCACCTCCCTGTTCACCACGTTCACGGGCCATTCGCCCGAGAGGACGCGCCGCACCTCGTTGGGCGCGCCCTGCTGGAGGCCCACCATGGACTGCTCGCTGTACCAGGCCGCGTGGGGGTTGATGATGACGTTCTCGCGGCCGCGCAGGGGATGCGGGTCGGGCAGGGGCTCCGGGTCGGTCGTGTCCAGGGCGCACCCGGCGATCTCGCCTGAGTCCAGGGCGCGAACCAGGGCGTCGGTATCCACGATCGGCCCGCGCGAGCAGTTGACGAGGAAGGCCGTTCGCTTCATCCGCGAGAAGGCCGCGTCGTTCATCATTCCGCGCGTCTGGGGGATGAGGGGCGGATGGAGGGAGACGAAATCCGCCCGCGCGAACACCTCGTCCAGCTCCGCCTTCTCTCCCGGGGCGTCGAACCGCCCCTGCTCCACGAAGGGGTCGCTGAACGCCACCCGCATCCCGAAGGCGGCGGCGCGGGAGGCCACCATGCGCGCGATGTTGCCGAAGCCCACCAGCCCGAGCGTCGCGCCAGCCAGCCGGAACATCGGCTTGCCCGGCGGCACCGCCCACTCGCCCGCGCGCACCCGCCTGTCGTAGAAGGCCACCTTTCTCGCCGAGGCGAGCAGGAGCGCCATCGTGTGCTCGGCGACCTCCTCGACGCAGTAGGTGGGGTTGTTCGTGACGATGATGCCCGCCCGCGTGGCGGCGTCCAGGTCGATCGTATCCACCCCGATGCCGTATCGCGCGATAATCTTGCAGGCCGGCATCTTCTCCATGTCCTCCTCCGCTATCGGCCCCGCGTAGGTGTTCAGCAGCGCCTCGCAGTCGGCGGCCTCGGCCAGAAATTCGGAGGGCGCCTTCGTCCGCATGGCGACGACTTCAGCCACTTCTCCCAGAATCTCGTTCTCCACGTCCAGGGATTCCCAGACGTAATCCGTCAGCACGACTTTCGCCTTGCCGGGCATCTCTCTCCCCTCTCCGGTTGTCCGCGCCCATGATGGAGCCGAAATTTCGCCCGGCGATGCTATCCCACGCCCGGGCGGGAATCAAAGCTTTCGCGCCCGCTCCTTGACCGGCGGGAGACGCCGCAATACCCTTGCGGGACGCTCGCGGGAAGCCGCGCCGTCCGGGAACGCTCCCGGGCGAGGGCGCGAGGAGCGGCCCCGCGCCCCGGGCGCGGCGGCTCCCCTCCCGCGCGGGAGAGATCGCATGACGCGCGCGGATTCGCTTCGCCTCAGCCCCGGAGAATGCCTGCTACTCATCGTCGACGCGCAGGAGAAGCTCATGGCCGCCATGCGCGGGAGCGTTCGCGCGCAGGTCGTCGGACGCATCCGGACGCTGGCGCAGGCGGCGGCGCGCCTCGGCTTTCCGGCGCTCGTCACCGAGCAATACCCCAAAGGACTCGGGCCCACGGTGGCGGAGGTTGCCGCGGAAGTCCCCGGCTTCTCGCCGATGGAGAAACTCTCGTTCAGCTGCTGCGGGGCGGAGGGGTTCCTGCCCCGCCTGCGCGCCTCCGGCCGAACGAAAATTCTGCTCACCGGGGCGGAGACGCACGTCTGCTGCTATCAGACGGCGCTCGACCTGCTGGAAAACGGCTTCATTGTTCACGCGGTGGCCGACGCCCTGTGCTCGCGCTCGAAGCTGAACTGGCGAACGGGGCTCGCCGCCCTCGAGCGCGCGGGCGCGGCGCCCACCACGACCGAGCAGGCGCTGTTCGACCTGCTCCGGGTCGCCGGCACCGAGGATTTCAAATTCCTCTCGAAGCTGATACGCTGACCCATACGCCCGCCCGGCAATCGCCCGACGAAGGACGCTCCGCCATGCCGTCCCCGAAAACGAGCGTCGGCGTGCTGTTCGGCGGACGCTCCACCGAGCACGAGGTGAGCCTGGCCTCGGGCCGCGCCATCATGTCGGAGCTGGACGCCGGGAAATACGACGTCCTCCCCATCCTCATCACGAGAGCGGGCGCGTGGCGCGTCCTGCCGCATCCGGAGGCGGACGCGGACGAGGGCCGCGAGGTTCTCTTCTCCGGCACGCCGGACGGGGGGGGGCTTCGGTGCGCCGCGAGCGGCGAGAAGATAGGCGTCGACGTGTTCTTCCCCATGATTCACGGCGCCTTCGGGGAGGACGGCACCCTCCAGGGGCTGCTCGAGCTGGCGGAGGCGCCCTTCGTGGGCTCGGGGTGCGCCTCCTCCGCCATAGCGATGGACAAGGCCGTGGCCAAGGCGGTGCTGCGCGCGGCGGGGCTGCCCGTGCTGCCCTCCCTCACCCTGCGCCCCGAGGCCTGGGAGAAGGAGCGCGGCGCCATCCTGGAGAAGGCGGCCGCCGAGATCGGCTATCCCCTGTTCGTCAAGCCCTCCTCCTCGGGCAGCAGCGTCGGCGTCCACCTCGTGGAGAGCGCGGAGGCGCTCCCCGCCGCCGTGGAGGACGCCTTCCGCTTCGACGCGAAGGTTCTCATCGAGGAGCATTCCCGGGGCCGGGAGGTGGAGTGCGCCGCGCTCGAAGGGGCGCGCACGGACGACCTCCTCGCCAGCCCGCTCATGGAAATCCGGCCGAAGGAGGGCTGGTACGACTACGAGGCGAAATACGAAGAGGGGCGCGCGGAGCTCGTCATTCCCGCCCCGGTGGAGGAATCCGTCGCCGAGGGCATCCGCTCCTACGCGCGCGCCGCGTTCCGCGCCCTGGGCTGCTCCGGCCTCGCCCGCGTGGACTTCTTCTACCGAGAGAAGACGGGCGAGACCTACGTGAGCGAGGTGAACACCCTGCCCGGCTTCACGCGGCTGAGCGGATACCCCCGGATGATCCGCGCGGCCGGCGTCCTCTACCCCGAGATGCTGGACAGGCTCATCGACTGCGCGCTGGCGCGCCGCGAGAAGCTGGCGGCGAGGGAATACGACCGCAAGGGCTAGCCGGCCTCTCTCTCCGCGCGCCGCCGCGCGGCCTCAGCCCCCGGGCGCCAGGCGCTCCCGCAGAAAGGCGAACGCGCGCTCCTCGGCCCAATAGCCGGGCGAGCGGACGCTCCGGCCCGACACGAAGCCCACGTGCCCTCCCCTTTTGGACAGGACGCCGGTGAGCCAGGGGGACTTTTCTATCTCCTCGCGGGGGAATACGCGGGCGGGGACGATGGGGTCGTCCTCCGAGGCGAGAAGAAGCGTCTTCACCCGGACGCGGGAGAGCCAGGGGGAGCAGTCCGCCTTTTCGTAGTAGTCCAGCTCGTCGCGGAAGCCGTAGAGGGGCGCGATGACCGCGCGATCGAACTCGTGGAACGTCCGCGCGCGCCGCGCCGCCTCCGCCTCGATGAGGCCGGGGTGACGCTCCGAGAACTCGCGCGCCTTTCGCTTCGCGCTGCCCAGCAGATGCCGCCTGTAGAGCCAGCCCGCCGGGGAATCGAGCGCCCTCGCGCAGACGCCCGGCTGGAAGCTCGCCGAGACGCAGACCGCCCCCCGAACGCGCGGGGAGACTCCCTCCCCCCGCTCGCCCAGCCACCGGAGCAGGACGCTCCCCCCCAGGGAGAAGCCCGCCAGCGCGAGGGGGGCGTCGAACCTCCCGAGAATCCGCTCCGCCGCGAAGGCCAGATCGCCCGTCTCCCCGCAGTGGTAGAAGCGGGGCCGCAGGTTCGGCGCCCCGCCGCACGAGCGGAAGTTCAGCGCCGCCGCCCGCCAGCCCAGGGCGCGCGCCCGCGCCGCCGCCCCGCGCGCGTAATGGGAGGCGGAGGAGCCCTCCAGCCCGTGCAGGATGAGCAGCGTCGGCGCGCCGGGGGCTTCGGCGTCGAGGAAATCGACTTCGAGAAAATCGCCGTCGGGCGTCTCCCAGCGCTCCCGCCGCCAGTCGATTCGCGGGTGCTTGCGGAAAAAATACCCCCAGGCGCTCTGAAGATGGGCGCCGGGGCAATACCAGGCGGGGCGAAACGGGGGGGCGCCCCGGGAGGGCTGGGAAGTCATGCCGCGCGCGGGAGGGAATCAGCCGTCCAGGCCGAAAATCGCCCTGTAGATGTCCTCCCGATGCGTCGGCGGGTCCTGGCTGCGGTGGTTTCTCTCGTATTTCTGCGCCAGCACCTGATAGAGCCCCAGCGAGTTCGAGAAAAAGGCGACCGAGGAGCAGACCAGCCAGATGCGATAGACGCGGTAGGTGCGCTCGCCGACCAGCGCCTTTATCTTCTCGGCCCTCTCCTCGAACCTCTCATACCACTGCCTGCAGGTGCGCGCGTAGTGAAGCCTGAGATTCTCCACGTCGAGAATCTCCCAGCGCGCCCGCTCCATCACGTCCTGAATGTGGGAGATGTTGTCCAGCTCCCCGTTGGGAAAGACGTTGCGCAGCAGAAAGTCGTACTGGCTCGTGCGCTTCCAGAACTTGTTGGCCGTGATTCCGTGGTTGAGGAACAGCCCCCCCTCCCGCAGGCGGCTCCTGACGGAGGCGAAGTAGGCCGGGTAGTTGGCGATGCCTACGTGCTCGATGATGCCGATGGCGGAAATCTTGTCGAAGGTGCGCTCCTTCGGGAAATCCCTGTAGTCCATGTGGTGAATCTCGCACCTGCCCTCCAGCCCCTCCCGGCGCACCCACTCCCGGCCCCAGGCGGCCTGCTCGCGCGAGAGCGTAACCCCGGTCGCGTTCACGCCGTAGCGCTTCGCCGCCCATATCGCCAGCGAACCCCAGCCGCAGCCGATGTCGAGATAGTCCTCCCCGGGGGCGAGCCTGAGCTTCGCGCAGACGAGGTCCATCTTGTCGCGCTGCGCCTGGGCGAGCGCGCCGTCCGGCTCGCGGTAGTAGGCGCACGTATAGACCATGTTCTCGCACAGGAACTGCTCGTAGAACTCGTTGGACCTGTCGTAGTGGTGCGAGATCGCCCGGGCGTCGAATTCCTTCGTTCTCTCTTTCACCATGGCCGCCTCAACCTCGTTTTCAGCCGATTCCGAACGCGCCTTCCAGCACCAGCCGGCGCCTGAGCCAGGCGTTGCGGCAGATGAACCGCGCCGCGCCGAGGACAACCCCGTCGGGCGCGCGCTCGACCAGCCCGTCGAGCATCCCTCCCCCGCCGCGCCCGTATTTCCGGGCGATCGCGCCTCCGTATGCCTCCAGACTCTCGCCCGTCCGCAGGTGCGCGTCCACCGCCTCGGCCGCCATCCTGGCGCTGCGGACGGCGGGGCCGATGCCCTCCCCGCTGAAGTCCTTGGCCAGCCCGGCGGCGTCGCCGACGAGGACGAACCCCTCGCCCGCCGGCCGCCGCGCGCGGCCGCGGTGGACGGAATAGGCGTGGCCGCGGAACTTCGTGAGCTCCATCTTCTCGGGCAGCCTGCCCGTCCGGCGGAACTTCTCCAGCAGCGCCTCCAGCCGCTCGTGGACGCTCGGGCGCCTGCCGATGCAGCCCACCCCGATGTTCAAAAAATCTCCCTTGGTGAAATACCAGGCGTAGCCCTTGAAGTCCGGCTCCGCGAACAGCTCGGGCAGGCCGTAGTTCGGCGCCAGGGCGCGGAGCCTCGCCGCGCCCACGTTCGTCTCGCTCTCCTGCGTGAGAACGACGGATTCCTCGCGCGACGCCTCGCCGAAGGCCCTGGCGACGGGGCAGGCGTGCCCCCCCGCGCCGATGACGACGGGCGCCTCTATCTTCTCCCCTCCGACGTCCACGCGCATCCCCCGCGCCGTCCTCTCGACGCCCCGCACCCGCGCGCCCTCGCGCGCCTCCGCGCCCTCCTCCCGCGCGCGCCCCAGCAGCCAGGCGTCGAACTGGCTCCGGATGATGCCGTAGCTCGCAGGCTCGCTCCACCTCGTCTCGAAGAGCCTGTCGCCGCAGCCCAGGAACACGCTCTGAAACGACTGGATCGTGTGGGGATACTCCTCCGGCCTGATTTCCAGGTCCGCCAGCACCTGCTTCGTCACCCAGCCCGCGCAGAGCTTCACGCGGGGAAACGAGGCGGCGTCCAGGAGCAGGACGCGCCGGCCGCGCCGCGCCAGCTCCCGGGCGGCGGCGCTGCCGCCCGGGCCGCCGCCGACGATGAGGGCGTCCCACGCGCTCATTCGGAGAGCTTCCAGATGCGAAAGGCGAGCAGGAGCTTCCGCAGCGCGCCCGGCTCGATGCTGTCCAGGCTGTCGCCCACCTTCATGACCTCGAACAAATCGCCCTCGAAGTCGATGGCACCGTCGCAGTAGGCTTCGGCGAAGGCGTCCGCCTGGGGGTTCAGCAGAACGCGCTTGAAGGCGGCCAGCGAGGTGAAGACGACGGTGACGGGAACCACCTCCCGCCCCACCGCCAGCGTCGAGCCGTCCCACATGCGAAAATTGAGTCCGTATTCGAGGTCCGCGAAAATCCGCCGCAGAACGTCGGCCGCCCCGGACGCGGCGGAGCGGCTCCTGGCGGGGGACGCGTTCACGATGCCATCCTCCTCGAATGATTCGGCGGGGGATGATGTATCGGGCGGCGCGGCTCGCGCCCGGCCCCCCGGAGCGGGCCGGGCGCTCATCGGTTTGAAATAACGCTCATGGCGCGCCTCTGTCAACCGCTCTTCACGGCGCGGGGAGCGGGGGGCTTCCATCCTCCATGCGGCGCGCCGCCGGGAATCCCCCGCCGCCCCTAGCGGAACGACGTCACCAGAACCACGCCCGAGACGGTGAACAGCGCGCCCAGGGCGACGCGCCGGGTGATTCTCTCCCTGTCGCCCAGAATCAGGGGCGCGAGAACGAGGGTGAAAAGCGGCACCGTCGCCACCAGGGGCGAGACGCGCGAGACCTCCCACCGGCTCAGCGCGGCCAGCAGCGCCAGCTGGGCGGCGGCCATGGCGAGGCCCGAGAGGATGAAATTCCCGGTTGAAGCCCTGCTGAAGACGAACGGACTCCAGCCCGCGCTCACCTTCAGGAGGAGGGGGCCGGCGGTCGATGCCGCCAGGGACTGCAGAAACGCCCCGAAGAGGAGCGAGTCCATGCCCGCCAGCCCCACCTTCCTGAGCATGTGCGCCAGCCCGAAAAAGGCGGCCGAGGCGAAGGGCAGGAGCAGCCCGCGCCCTCTCGCCAGCAGGCCTCCCCCGCTCGACATCCAGAACACCCCGGCCGCGACGAGGAGGATGCCCGCCCACACCATGGCGGAGGGGCGCTCCCCGAGAAACGCGAAGGCCCAGAGCGCCCCGAAAATGGCGTGGGTGTTGGAGATGGCGCTCGTGGGCGCCACGCCGATGCGCTGAATCGAGCGGAACAGGAACAGCAGGGCGAGCGCGGGCGAGGAAAGCCCCGCCGCCAGAAAGGCGAGCCAGTGGACGGAAAGCGATATTCCGCTGAAATCCACCAGTGCCAGGGTGAGGGAGAAGACGACGAGCTGGGTGAGGAGGACGACGAGGCTTCCCGTGTGCGGGGTGCTGCCGTCCAGCCCCTTGCGGGTCATGATGCTGGAGAGGCAGAAGAAAAGCGCCGGAATCAGGGCGAGGGGCTCAAACGGCATTCAGACTCCGGCCCGGGCGGGCGCGCCGCTCCGCCGGGGGCGGCGAAGGGCGCTCAGGAGGCGACTTCGGGGTTCACGACGTTGACGGGCCGCTCGCCGGCGAGCGCCAGGCGCACGTTCTCCGCCGTCCGCTCCATGGCGGCGGTCTGCGTCTCCGGCGTCCGGGAGGCGTGGTGCGGGCTGACGAGGACGTTCGAGAGCCCCCACAGGCCGTGCTCCTTCGGCAGGGGCTCGGGGTCCGTGACGTCAAGCCCGGCGCCTCCCAGGTGGCCGGCGCGCATCACCTCCAGCAGGTCATCGCTCACCACGGCGGGGCCCCGGGAGACGTTGACGAGAATGGCGTCGGGCTTCATTTTCAGCAAATTCTCCCGGCCCATGATCCCCCGCGTCTCGGGCGCCAGGGGCATGCACAGAACCAGAAAGTCCGCCCGCGGCAGGAGGTCGTCGAAAGAGAGGAACTCGAGCCTCGCCTCGGGCACGTAGGAGGGGTCCTCCGTCCGCGTGTTCACGAGCAGCTCCATGCCGAAGCCGTGGCCGATGCGCGCCGCGCGGCGGCCGATGTCGCCCAGCCCCACGACCCCGAGCGACTTGCCGCCCAGCTGCACCGCCGGCGTATGCTCCCACTCCTCCTGCCGGTGCCGCATCCAGGCGTGGCGCGCCAGATAGAGCGCCATGAAAAAGGCGTGCTCGGCCACCGAGCGCCCGCGCACGCCCTCCACGTTGCACACCAGGACGCCGCGCCCGGTCGCCGCCTCCACGTCGATGTTGTCCACGCCCGCGCCCGGCTTGGCCGCCACCCGGAGGTTCGGGGCCATCTCCATCATCTCGCGCGAGACGGGCCGGAACACCGTGAGGATGCCCTCCGCCTCCGGCAGGAGCGGCGCTATGACCTCCGGGGTGAACTCCTCCGGCGCCACGACCTCGTGTTCGCCGCCCAGCCAGTCGGAGGACACGCGCCACGCCGGGGTCGAGTAGAGCGGATCGATCAAAACGACTTTCGCCATCGCCGGAAGCTCCTCAGGGGGTTTTCATGGAGAAGCGGCGCGCGCGCGTTTCAGGGGGGAGTATCCGTCCGCCCCGGGCCGGGTGGCCCGCGGGTTCGGGGGGCTGCTCTTTCCGCCTCCTCACCCGATGATCTTGAGTTCGGGCGCGGCCACCGGCCCCGACGCGTTGGCGATGGCGACCTGCTCGGCCACCTTTCTCGCCGCCTCCCGAAACGCCATGGCCACGGGATGCGCGGGTTCTCCCGCCACGACGGGCGTCCCGCAGTCTCCCCCCCTCCGCACCTTGATATCCAGCGGAATCGCGCCCAGGAAGGGCGTCTCGTAGCGTCGGGAGGCGCGCTCCCCGCCGCCGGTGTCGAAAATGTCCTCGCGGCGCCCGCACCCGGGACACTGGTAGTAGCTCATGTTCTCGATGATGCCGAGGATGGGCACGTCCGTCTTCCGGAACATCTGGAGGCCCTTGCGCGCGTCGAGCAGGGCGATGTCCTGGGGCGTGCTGACGATGACGGCGCCCGCCAGCGAGACCTGCTGGACGATGGTGAGCTGCGCGTCCCCGGTGCCGGGCGGCAAATCGAGAATGAGGTAGTCGAGATCCCCCCAGATCGTCTCGCTCAGAAACTGCACCAGCGCGCGCATGACCATGGGGCCGCGCCAGATGACGGGGCTGTCCTCGTCCACCAGAAACCCCATCGACATGACCTTCAGGCCGTGCGCCTCGAGGGGGCGTATCTTGTTCTCCCCCTCGGCCATGGGCCGCGCCTCGGGAATTCCCAGCATCAGGGGCTGGCTCGGCCCGTAGATGTCGGCGTCCAGCACGCCGACCCTGGCACCCTCCATGCTCAGGGAGAGGGCGACGTTCGCGGCCACGGTCGATTTGCCCACGCCGCCCTTGCCGCTCGCCACGGCGATCATGTTCTTCACGCCCTCGACGGCCATCTTGCCGGCCATGGAGGTCCGCGCCATGACGCGGCTCGTCACGCGCACGTTCACCGCGCTCACGCCCGCCAGGGCGCCCACGGCCAGCTTGCACTCGCGCTCGAACTCCTCCTTGCGCGGATGCGCGGGCGTGGTCAGTTCCAGGGTGAAGGCGACCGCGTCCCCGCAAATCTGGACGTCCTTGATCATGTTGAGGCTCACGAGGTCTTTTCCGATCTCGGGGTCCCGCACGCCCCCGAGAGCCTCCAGAACCCGGGCTTCCGTCGCTTCCGACATTGCGGAATCCTCTGGAACGAAAGGGAAGTTTCATGGAAAATCACGCGGGGCGGGGCGCTCTCCCCGCGCCGCCCTCCCCTTATCTCCCGTCTTCGTTTCGGTGTCAAACGACAAAGACGGACGGAGCGGGCGGGCGCCGCGGGCGCGCGGGTTCGGCGAAAAACCCCGCGCGCGGTTGACGCATCGGCTCCGCCTCATTATTTTGAGGCCGTCTCATGCCGTCGATTCCGCGCGCGTCCGGGCGGCCGCGCGGCGGACCCGCGGCGGCGAAAGCGAGGAGAGCCGACCCTTGGACATCATCGTCTGCGTCAAGCAGGTGCAGGACCCGGACATCCCCCCCCGCGACTTCAGTGTCGACGAGGAGCGGATGGACGTCATCGCGCCCGCGAACGTCTCGCCCGTCATCAACGGCTTCTGCGAGAACGCCGTCGAGGCGGCCATCAGCCTCAAGGAGGCGCACGGCGGAAAAGTCACCGTGATGACGGTGGGCGATGAGAAGGCCAGGGACGGCCTGAAGAAATGCCTCGCCATGGGCTGCGACGAGGCCGTCCTGCTCGAGGACGAGGCATTCGAGGGCTCCGACGCCTTCGGCGCGGCGCGGATTCTCGCCGCCGCCATCCGCAAACTGGAGGGCTTCGACGCGATTCTCTGCGGCAGGCTGAGCAGCGACTGGAGCTACGGCGCCACCGCCCTCGCCCTCGCCGAGGCGCTCGACCTCCCCAGCGTGAGCCAGCTGCAGAAGGTGGAGAAGACCGAGGGCGGCCTGCTGTGCGAGCGCGCCCTGGAGGACGGCGTGGAGGTCGTCGAGGTCTCGACGCCCTGCCTGCTCACCGCCAGCAACGAGCTCAACGCGCCGCGCCTGCCCTCGGTCAAGGGAATCCTCATGGCCTCGCGCAAGCAGATTCCCGTCTGGGGCGCGGAGGATATCGGAATCGACCGCGGCCTGGTCGGAGGGGAGGCCGCCACCTTCGAGGTCACCAGGCTCTACCAGCCGGTGTTCGACGGAAACTGCGAGTTCATCGAGGGCGAATCGCTCGAGGAGGCGGCCGGTGCCCTGGCGCTTCGCCTCCGAGAAGACAAGATCATCTAGGGAGAAAGCGCGCCGCCATGTCGAACGACGTCCTCATCCTCGCCGAGCGCGCGGGGGAGAAGCTCGCGCTCGTGAGCAGCGAGCTCTGCGGAATCGGGCGCAAGCTCGCCGACGAGCGGGGAGGCTCCCTCTCCGCCCTTCTGCTCGGCGGCGCCGGCGCGGGGGAGCTGGCGAAGGGGCTCATCGCCCTGGGCGCCGACAGGGCGCTGGCGGCCGAGTCGGAGATTCTGGCGGGCTACACGAACGCGGCGTATCTCAAGGTCATCGACGCCGTCCTCGAGGAGGAGGGCCCGGGCGTCTTCCTGGTCGCCAACACCTCCGTCGGGCGCGACGTGGCGCCCCGGCTCGCCTTCCGCCGCGGCGCCTGCTACGCCCACGACTGCACCGACCTCATGATCGAGGAGGGCAGGCTCGCCGCCGTCCGTCCGGTGCACGGGGGCAGCGCCGTCAGCCACGTCCGCTCGAGGACGGAGGCGCTCTCCATCGCCTCCACGCGCGCGAAGGCCCTGCCCCTGGCGGAGGTTCAGGAGGGCCGCGAGGGAGAGTTCGTGGAAATCGGCGTCTCGGTGGACGCGGACGAGATCAGGATGAACTTCGTCGAGGCGAAGCGGGTGGAGGCCGGCGGCGTCCGCCTGGAAGACGCGGAAATCGTCGTGAGCGGCGGCCGGGGCCTCGGCGGGCCGGAGAATTTCGAGCAGCTCCGGGAGCTCGCCAAAGTCCTCAAGGCGGCCGTGGGCGCGAGCCGCGCCGCCGTGGACGCCGGCTGGGTTCCGACGCCCATGCAGGTGGGCCAGACGGGCAAGATCGTGAGTCCGAACCTCTACATCGCCGTCGGCATCTCCGGCGCCATGCAGCACATGGTCGGCGCGGGGCCGAGCAAGAACATCGTGGCCATCAACACGGACGCCGAGGCGCCCATCTTCCAGCGCGCGCGCTACGGCATCGTGGGAGACTACAAGAAGGTCATCCCCGCGCTGACGGAAAAATTCCGGGAGCTGATGAACTCCTGAACCCTCAGACGAGCGGCTGATACGCCCAGACCACGCGGCCCACGATTCTCTCGCCCGGCTCCTCCCCGTCCAGATCGATGTAGGCGACCTTCTCCTCGCGGTTCTCCGGCACCAGCCACAGGCGGGGCGGCGTCCACTGGAGCCGCTTGAGCGTGCACCCGCCGGACTCGTCGCGAACCGCATAGACCCCTTCGGGGACGATCGCCTTGTCGCGGCGGTCGATGGCGACCACGGCGCCCGGCTGTATCAGGGGCACCATGCTGCGGCCCATCTCCCTGTCCACCCGCACAGACACCAGGTCGCCGCGCCCGGCGATCTGGGAGACGTGGATGACGGCGTATTCCTCTATCGCCTCGTCCACGATTCTCGCGCTGCCCGCCGCGATGGAGCCGGACACCAGGGGCACGGCGCGAAACTCCGCGTCGTCCACCCTGCCCGGCGTCTGGAGGTTGTCGCTCATGGAGAAGACGACGCCCAGAGGCTCGACGCCGGGAGCCTCGCGCGCCCCGGCGCGCCCCAGCAGCCAGTCGAGGGAGACGTCGAGCGCCTTCGCTATCTCGAAGATCCGGCTCGCGCCGGGCTCGTTCTCCCCCTCCTCGTAGCGGGTGAGGTTCGCCCAGGTGACGCCCGCGGCGCGCGCCAGCCGGTTGCGGTTCCACCCCCTGCGGGCGCGGGCGCGCGCGATGCGGCGGCCCAGTTCGAGGGCGTATCCAGAGCGGGATCGGGGGCTTTTGGCCATGGGCTTCAAGGGGAGCCGAACCGCTCCCCTTCCCGGGGCGGAGGTCGCTGGGAGGCGTTCAGCCTAGCATTTTCGCCGCCCGCCGCAAAGGGGGACGCTCGCCCCGAAGGCGCCGCGCCCCCCGAAGCGCGCGCGGCCTAGTCGTCCAGAACCGCCACGGCGCGGACGGGGCTGCCCGTCCCCTCGCGGAACTTGAGCGGCAGGGCGATGAACTGGAACTCGCCCCCGCCCAGCAACGCCTCCAGATTGCACAGGCTCTCCAGGTGGGTGATGCCCCTCTCCCAGCAGGTCTTGTGCACCAGGGCGTTCACGTCCCCCTCTGGGCCGGGGCGCATGGAGTCGATGCCGAAGTGGACGATTCCCTGATCGGCGAGCCACTCGGTCGCCTCCACATTGACGCCCGGATTGTCCGTCGAATACGCCTTCGTCGGGTAGGTGCGGGCGTGGTGGCCCGTGCAGAGCAGAATCGTGCCGCCCTTGGGGACGGAGAGGCCGGTCTTCCCCACCGCCTCGTCGAGCGCGCCGGAGCCGATCTCCGCCCTGGGCGCGACGTGCCGCAGGTCGATGCAGATGCCGCGGACGATGCAATGCTCCAGGGGATACTCGTTCATCGGCATGGCGTCCCGGTGGAAGTGGCGCGGCGCGTCCAGGTGGGTGGTGCCGTGCTCGGGCATGGTGACGAAGTTCAGCGCGTTTCCCCAGACGCCGCCGGAATCGCGGAAGGCGTCCTCGTGGTTCTTCCACTCGGCGTAGAGGATGGGCGGCTGGCCCGGATACGCGGGCGCGCGGTGATAGACCTCCCGCGCGAGATCGACGATGGTCGGCATGGCTTCCTCTCCTTTCGCGCCTATGCGGCGCAGCGCAGTATGTGCAGTCCGTGGTTCTTGTCCGTCACGTAGATCACCCCGCGCCTGTCCACGATGACGTCCTCGCTCTGGGTGACGAGCGTCTTCGGCAGCATTCCGAGCCGCCTCTTCGGGTCTTCGGGGATGTAGTGGGCTATCTCGCGCGGGTGAACGGGCTCCGAAACGTCATAGACGCGCAGCCCCGCGTTGAAGTAGGTGAGATAGACGCGATCCTCCCTCCGCTCCAGGCAGTCGAGCCCCTGCGCGTGGTGCTGGTTGTGGGGGCCGAAGCGCCCGCCCCGCTCGCAGAAGCTCCTGTGGGAGTAGCCGGGCGGCGGCTCGGGCACCGGGAAGAGCGCCATGAGGCGAGGCGCCGCCTCGTCCCCGATGTCGATGATGGCCGTATAGTTGAGCGGCTCGTCGCAGTTCTCCTTGAGCGCCTCGCTGTTGATGACGGCGAACCCGCGCCCAGGGTAGGGATACGCCGTGTGCACGGCGATGGCGCTTCCCAGCGGCGGATAGACGCTGAAGCGGCTGACGAGCCTGGGGCTGGCGACGTCCTCGATATCCACGATGACGAACCCGCCGCGCGCGTAGGGCAGGTAGGCCCTCCCGTTCTCCGCGTGGGCCGGCCCGTGCTGGAACACGCGCATCCCCTCGCTCCAGTCGTCCGGCGCTCCGGCCTCGCCGCCCTCCTGCTCCGGCAGCCAGAAGCGGCCCGCCTCCTTCGGGCTTCGGGGATCCTCCAGGTCGAGAATGCGGTAGATGTTCCCCTCGTAGCCCGGCGCGCAGGCGGACAGATGGGCGTAGCGGCCGACGTTGTAGAAATTCCTGTGCGTGCCGCCGGCGCCCGTTCGCCAGTGGGAGAGCAGCTCGGGCCGGGCGGGGTCCTTCTCCACGTCCCAGATATAGACGCCCTCGGCCTCGGGCGGATCATCCGGCCTGGGGCCCCAGCCGGGCGGGATTTTCTCGAGCGAGGTGAGGAGCAGGCCGTCCGCCGCCTGCACCTGAAGGGTCCAGGTGTTGTCGGGGCCCTCGATGAAGCCCAGCAGCTCCGGCGCCTCGGGCGCCGTCACGTCCAGAACGCTCCAGCCGCTCACCCAGAAGTGCGAGAGATACAGATAAAAGCGTCCGCCCGCCTCCTGAATCGCCGTCTTGAAGGCGGGGCGATCCTCGAGGTCGTGATAGGCGACCAGCTCCATATTCTCGGCGCTCAGAACCCCGGGCGCCCCCGCGCGGCTCATCCCGTCCTCACGAAATGCGTCCCCCGACCCTTTCGCCGGAAGCGATCGGGAGAAAACTTCGCGTGAATTCACGTCCGAACAACGCCCTATCTACCCCAGCGCGTCGCGGCGGTAAAGTCCTCCGGCGATTTTCCCGCGCGAAAGCGGAACGGCGCGCGGGCGACCTTTCCGGGAGACGATGATATATTCGGCTGGCGCCCGTCGGCGCGGCGAAAGCCGGAATGACGATAAAAAGCGGCGAACGGGAGCCACCGCCGCGGCCTTTGCGGCCGGGCGGACGAGGAGCCGCGCCTCAGGCGGGGCGGCGAGTAGAGGCCGCCCGGGACGGGAGGACGAGGAGAGGATGAGCGCGCCCGGCGCGGACCTGAGCGGCAGGACGGCCTGCGTCACCGGCGGCGGGCAGGGGCTCGGCGCCTCCATCGCCCTCGCCCTGGCGGAGGCGGGGGCGGACGTCGCGCTCGTGGGCCGTCGGCCGGAGCCTCTGGCGGAGGTCGCGCGCCGGTGCGAAAAATCCGGCGTCCGGGCGCGGCCCGCCGTCTGCGACGTGCGCGATTCGGGCCGCGTGAACGCCCTCTTCGGGCAGATCCACAAGGAGCTGGGCGGCCCGCACGTTCTCGTGAACAGCGCGGGGGCGCTGCTTTCCGGCCCCGTTCTCGAAACGACGGATGAGATGTGGCGCGACGCCCTCGACTCGAACCTGAGCGGGACGTTCTACTGCTGCCGCGCCGCCGTCCGCTTCATGCTGGAGGCGGGCGAAGGCAAAATCATCAACCTGGGATCGAGCGCCGGCAGCCGGGGCCGCCCCGGTCAGACGGCCTACGCAGCCTCCAAGGCCGGCGTGGCGGGACTCACGAAGGCGCTCGCCGTCGAGCTGGCGGAGAGGAACGTTCAGGTCAACTGCATCGCGCCGGGCCGCTTCCGCACGCCGATGACGGCCGCGCGCATCGCCGACCCCGAGCGGAGCGAGGCGTTTCTGCGCTACGTGCCGGCGAACCGCTACGGGGAGCCGGAGGAAATCCGCGCCCTCGCGCTCTATCTCGCCGGCCCCTGGAGCGGCTACCTGACGGGGCAGACGATATATCTCGACGGCGGCGCGAGCGCCCTCTAGAGCCGCACCGCGTCGCACCGCCCCCCGTCCACGTTCAGGGATTCGCCCGTAACGTTCGAGGCAAGCCCGGAGACGAGGAACAGGGCGGCGTTCGCGCAGTCCTCGGGGCGCGTGAGGCGGCCCATGGGCAGCTCGGCGCGCCTTTCCGCGTCCACCTCCTCGTACGCGCGGTTCGTCAGCTCCGCGACGCGCGCGGTCTGCCGTACGTATCGGGGGGTGTCCGTCGTTCCGGGGTTGACGAGGTTCACGCGGATGTTCTCGGGCGCGAGCCGGCGGGCGAGCTGGTGCTTGTAGGCGGCGAGCCCGGCGTTCGATACGCAGCCGGAGCCGTGATATTCCGAGGTGTGGACGTGGCTCAGGCCCGAGAAATAGACGATGCTCCCCCCGCCCCGCTCCTTCATGCGGGGAATGACGGCCGTCGTCAGGCGGATGGCGGCGCGCAGCTTGAGGTCGATGGCGAGGTCGATGTCCTCGTCCGTCGTCTCCACCGGGTCGGAGCGCCTGCTCACGCCGGCGGCGTGGACGAGGAAATCCACGCCTCCCAGGCGCGCGCGGGTCTCCTCGACCACGGCTTCCGTCCGGCCCGGGGCGGTGAGGTCGCCCACCATGGCCTCCGCGCGCCCGCCGGCGGCGGCGATTCCGGAGGCGGTCTCCCGCAGGTTCTCTTCGCTTCGGGCGGTGAGGGCGACCGAGGCGCCCGCCCGCGCGAGCGTTCTGGCGCACGCCTGTCCGATTCCCTGGCTCGCGCCCGTCACCAGGGCGATTTTTCCGCTCAGGTCTATGGCGATCATCAACTCCTCCTTCCCTGCGATAGGAACGGCGCCCGCCCTCTCCCCCTTCCGGTCGGGGCGTCCGGCCCGAAAGCCGGGGCGAAATCTCCCCGCCCCGAAAGCCTCCGCCCGCGCGCTGGATTTTCGCGGCGGCTTCCCATATACCACTTCCCGTTCGGAGACGCTCACGGAGGCGGCGCCCCATGGCGAAGAAAAGCATAGCGGACGTGGAGGTTCGCGGCAGGCGCGCGCTCATGCGCGTGGACTTCAACGTCCCCCAGGACGCGGACGGCCGCATCGCCGACGACCGCAGAATCCGCATGGCGATCCCCACGATGCGCCGCATTCTGGAGGGCGGCGGCCGCCTCGTCCTCATCAGCCATCTGGGACGCCCGAAGGGAGACGACCCGCGGGCCGACGCGAGATGGACGCTCGCCCCCGTCGCCGCGCGGCTGGGGGAGCTCCTCGGCGAGAGCGCCGCCTTCGCCGGGGACTGCGTGGGGCCGCCCGCCGAGAGCGCGGTCGCCGCGCTTGCGGACGGCGCCTGCTGCCTCCTCGAGAACCTGCGCTTCCACAAGGCCGAGCGCATAACGGACGAGGCGGCGGCGCGCGACCCCGCCCTGCGGGAGGAGAAGGACGCCTTCGCGCGGGCACTGGCCTCGCTCGCCGACCTCTACGTGAACGACGCCTTCGGCGCCTGCCACCGCGACAACGCGAGCATGGTCGCCGTTCCGGCGATGATGGACGGCAGTCCCCGCGTCGCGGGGCTTCTGCTCGAAAGGGAGCTGCGCTACCTGGACGGCGCGCTCAACCGCCCGAAGCGGCCCTTCGTCGCCGTCGTCGGCGGCAAGAAGGTGTCCGACAAGATGGCGGTCATCGAGACGCTCCTGGGAAAATGCGACAGGGTGCTCATCGGCGGGGCCATGGCCTTCACCTTCATGCGGGCGAACGGCCGGGAGACGGGCGCGAGCCTCGTGGAGGAGGAGAGAATCGAGGCGGCCCGCCGCCTGCAGGCCATCGGGGGGGAGAGGCTCGTTCTGCCGCGGGACGTAGTCGCCGCGCGCGCCATCAAGGCGGGGGCGGAGCGCGGGGTTTTCGAGGGTGACGTCCCGGAGGGGATGGCGGGCCTCGACATCGGCCCCGAATCCGCGGCCCGCTTCTCGCAAATCATCGCCGGGGCGAAGACCATCGCCTGGAACGGCCCCATGGGCGTCTTCGAGACCAAGCCCTTCGACGCGGGCACGCTCGCCGTCGCCGAAGCCCTCGCGCGGGCGACGAAAGGCGGGGCGACCACCGTCGTCGGCGGCGGCGACAGCGCGGCGGCGGTCGAGGCGGCCGGGCTGGGCGCGGAGGTCAGCCACGTGAGCACGGGCGGCGGGGCGAGCCTCGAATTCATGGAGGGCAAATCGTTCCGCGCCGTAGAGCTCCTCGATGACGCATAGACGAACGCCGCCCGGACGCGGCATAATCCCGCCGCCGCGGGAATCCCGTGCCCCCGGCCCTCCTTTCAGGGACGAAGCCGCATGAAGAACAGCATTCTGGAGGCCATCGGCGACACGCCCATCGTCCGGCTGAACGCCATCGGCGCCGACGTGGAGTCGGAGCTCTTCGTCAAGGTCGAATACATGAACCCCGGCCTCTCGGTGAAGGATCGCATCGCCCGGCGCATCGTCGAGGACGCGGAGCGAAGGGGCGCGCTCGCCCCCGGCGGCACGATTGTCGAGGCCACCTCGGGGAACACCGGCGCGGGGCTCGCCCTCGTCGCCGCCGTCAAGGGCTACAAGTGCGTCTTCGTCATGCCCGACAAGATGAGCCAAGAGAAGCGGGACAGGCTTCGCGCCTACGGCGCGCGGGTCATCGTGACGCCCACGGTCGCCCTCGACGACCCCGAGAGCCACTACTGCGTCGCGCGCCGCATCGTGGAGGAGACGCCCAACGCCATCCTGGCGAACCAGTACAACAACCCCAACAATCCCGAATCCCACTACCGCATGACGGGCCCCGAGATATGGAGGCAGACGGGCGGCGACTTCGACGCCTTCGTCGCCGGCCTCGGCACCGGCGGCACCATCTCGGGCATCGGCAGGTTTCTCAAGGAGAAGAACCCCGCCGTCAAAATCATCGGCGTGGACCCCATCGGCTCGATCCTCTACGGCCTCTTTCACGGGGAGCGGGCGCCGAAGGCGGAATCCTACCGGACCGAGGGAATCGGCGAGAGCTTCAAGCCGGAGACGCTCAGCTTCGAGAACGTCGACGAAATCGTGCGGGTCGCCGACGGCGAATCCCTCCGCATGGCGCGAAGGCTGGCGCGGGAGGAGGGCGTCCTGGCGGGGGGCTCGGCGGGCGGGGCGGTTATGGGCGCGCTGCGATACGCGAGGTCGCTGGCGAAGCCCGAGCGCGTCGTCACCCTGCTGCCGGACTCGGGCATGTTCTACCTCAGCAAGGTTTTCTCGGATGAATGGATGGCGGCCAACGGCTTCCTGGAGGAAGCCGGGGAGGAGGCCGCCGCCCCGGACGCGCCCGCGAAAGCCGAATGAATCCCCTCGCTCGGCAAGCGAAATGAAAATATCCACACGGGCGGTTCACGAGGGCAAGGAGCCCGACGAGCGCACCGGCGCCGTGAAGCCGGACATCACCCTCAGCAGCACCTTCAGGCAGCATACCCCCGGCCAGCCCGTGGGCGGCTTCGACTACTCGCGCTCGGGCAACCCGACGCGGCAGGCGCTCGAGCGCAACATCGCGGGCCTCGAGCGCCCCGAGGGCGAGGACGCCGAATGCTTCGGCCTGGCCTTCTCCTCCGGGCTGGGCGCGACGGGCACCCTGCTCTTCGCCCTCTTGGGCCACGGCGACCACATGCTCTGCTCGGACGACGTCTATGGCGGGACGTTCCGCCTCATCACGGGCAAGGACCTGCGGGGCTTCGAGAAGTTCGGCGTCTCGTGCGACTACGTGGACATGGCGGACGAGGAGTCCCTCGCCGGCAAGGTCAGGGAGAACACGCGGCTCATCTGGATAGAGAGTCCCACGAACCCGCTCCTCAAGATGGCCGACATCCGCAGCATCGCCGCCGCGTACGGGGGCGGCGGCGCCGTCGTCGCCGTGGACAACACCTTCATGAGTCCCTGCTTCCAGCGTCCGCTCGCCCTGGGCGCGGACGTCGTCGTCCACAGCACGACGAAATACATCGCCGGGCACAGCGACGTGGTGGGCGGCGCCGTCGTCGTGAGGAGCCGCGCCCTGCACGATCGCGTCAAGCACTACCAGAACGCCCTGGGCGCGGTTCCCTCCCCCTTCGACTGCTATCTGATCATGCGGGGCATCGACACCCTCCCCCTGCGGATGGAGAAGCACCAGGAGAACGCCCTGCGAATCGCCCGGTTCCTGGAAGGCCACGCCGGGGTGGAGAAGGTGATCTACCCGGGTCTCCCCTCCCACCCCCAGCACGAACTGGCGAAGCGGCAGATGAGCGGCTTCGGGGGGATGTTGGCGTTCTATCTCAAGGGCGGACTCGCCGAGGCCAGGCGGTTTCTCGAAAGCGTCCGCCTCTTCACCCTGGCGGAGAGCCTGGGCGGCACGGAATCCCTCGTGGAGCACCCCGCCATCATGACCCACGCCTCGCTCACCGAGGAGACCCGGGAGGCGCTCGGCATCGGCGACGCCCTCATCCGCCTCTCCGTGGGCGTGGAGGACGCCGACGACCTGCTGGAAGACCTGGCGCGCGCGCTGGAGGCGTAGGCGAACCGGGAGCGATTCGGCGGGCGACGGATTTCGCGCGCCTTTTTCACGGGAGGGGAGCGAATGAAAAGACGGATGAGCGCGATGCTTGGCGCGGCGGCCGCCGCGTGGCTTTGCGCCGCGCCTGTGACGGCGGCGGTTTCATGCGCGAAATGGAACACGCGGGCGTTTTTCGAGCGGGCGAGCGCGGCGGATGTCTCCCGTTGCCTTAGAGCGGGAGCGAACGTCAACGCGCGGGATGCGGGCGGATTGACGCCCCTGCACTTTGCCGCGGCGAAAAACAAAACCGCGGTCGTGGACGCCCTGCTGAAAGCGGGAGCGGACGTCAACGCGCGGATTAAGGGCAGCCGCCGGACGCCCCTGCACTTTGCCGCGGCGACAAACAAAACCGCGGTCGTGGGCGCCTTGCTGCAAGCGGGAGCGGACGTCAACGCGCGGATTAAGGGCAGCCGCCGGACGCCCCTGCACTTTGCCGCGGCGACAAACAAAACCGCGGTCGTGGGCGCCTTGCTGCAAGCGGGCGCGAACGTCAACGCGCGGGATGAGGGCGGAGATACGCCCCTGCACGGGGCGGCGGAGCAAAACAAAACCCCCGCGGTCGTGGACGCCCTCCTGAAAGGTGGCGCGAACGTCAACGCGCGGATTAAGGGCAGCCGCCGGACGCCCCTGCACTTTGCCGCGGCGAAAAACAAAACCGCGGTCGTGGACGCCCTGCTGAAAGCGGGAGCGGACGCGGGGGCGCGGGACAGGATCGGAAGGACGCCGTTTGACTTCGCGAAAAAAAATTCCAAGCTCAAAGGAACGGACGCCTACTGGCGGCTGAATGATGAGCGGTTCAAGTAGGGCGGCGAGAGCCGCGCCTTCCCGCATCCGGGAAGGAATCCGCCCGAAGCGTTTCAGGCGCAACGCAAGCGCGCGGATTGCCCGATACGCGCCATGCTCCGGATCGCGCGCAACGACCAAGCCGCGCCCTTCCTGATCGCCCGCTACCTGTCGCCTACATGAAATACTTGCGGTCGTTCATGTCCGGATACATGTCCGCCACCCATTTCCCGTAGCCGTTGAACAGGAGCGTCGGCCGCCTCTCGTTGGTCCCCAGCATCCGCTCGGTCGCCTGCGACCATCGGGGGTGGTGGAATTTCGGGTTGATGTTCGCCCAGAAGCCGTATTCGCTGGGCGCCGTCCGCTCCCAGAAGGTGCGGGGGCGCTTCTCGGTGAACTCGATGGAGACGATGGACTTCACGTTCTTGAACCCGTATTTCCAGGGAGCGACCAGCCGCAGGGGCGCGCCGTGCTGCTGCGGCAGGGGATGCCCGTAGATGCCCGTCCCCATCATCGCCAGCTCGTTCATGGCTTCCTTCATGGTGAGCGCCTCCACGTAGGGCCACGGATACCAGACCTGGAGCTGCCCGAGCGCGACCTTGCGGTTCAGAAACGTGGTGAATTTCACGTATTTCGCCCTGCTCGTGGGCTCCACCTTTTTGATGAGCTCGGATATGCGGAACCCCGTCCAGGGGACGGCCATCGCCCACGCCTCCACGCACCGGAAGCGGTAGAGGCGCTCCTCGAGCGTCATGCCCCTTATCAACTCGTCGATGTCGTAGGTCTTGGGCTTTTTGACGTGGCCGCCCACCTCCACCCGCCAGGGGCGCGTCTCCATGCGCTTCGCCAGCCAGGCGATGTATTTGTTGCCGCCGAACTCGTAGAAATTGTTGTATTCGGCCGCGACCTTCTCGTCCGTGAGGGGCCTGTCCAGGGCGAAGGCCGGGTTTCTCGCCGCCGGGTAAAGCCCCGTCGTCTTGTCGTCGGGGTGCGGGCCGCCCTCCTTCTTCGCCTGGGCCAGGGCGGGGAGCGCCGCCATCTGGCCCAGCATGACGCCCACGCCGCCCGCCATGAAAGAGCGGCGGCTCAGGAAAACGGATTCCGGCGTCGCCTCGCGCTCGGGCATCGACCATCCGGGCTTTTTGATGAAGTTCATCTTCTCCCCCCTCACTGACGGCGTTGGCGGCGAATGACGCGCGCGCCCTCCACGGCGCGCGGAAAACATTACCACACCATCGCGCGCGAAAACGCCGAAAAATCGAATTTTATCGGGCGAAGATATGCCTCATGCGCGTCATTGCGGCGGGCGCCAAGCCGAAATCCAGACGAACGAAAGGCGACGGCGGCCCGACGGGACGCATGAATGCGGCCCGCTTTGCAAGGAAAACCCGGACGCGCCCCTACGGCGCGTTGAGCGGGGTTCAGGGCAAGAGTTTTATCAGGCTGACGATCGCGCCGACGGCGCCGGCGGTCAGATACAGCGCCTTGCGGTATATCTCGCCGCGGAAATCGGAGAGTTCATTGCGCAGTTTGGCGATGTCTCCTTTGAATTCCTCGCGCGACTCGGAGAATTCGTTGCGCAGCTTGGCCATGTCTTCCTTGAATTCACCGCGCAACCCGGCCATGTCTTCCTTAAGCTCCGCGCGCACATTGGCGATTTCCATTCGCAATCCGGCGATATCGCTCTTGACTTCCGCGCGCAGCTCGGAGAACTCGTTGCGCAGCTCGGAGAACTCGTTGCGCAGCTCGGCGTGGTCTTCCTTGAGTTCCGCGCGCACGCCGGCGATGTCTTCCTTGAGTTCCGTTCGCAGTTTGGCGTGGTCGAGCTTCAGTTCGTTGCAGGCCTCGGCGAGGTCGGCTTTGGTGGCGACGTTCTCGGCGACGGCGTCGCGCACGGTGGCGACCACGGCTTCCGCCTGGGTCTCCCCGAAGCCGGACTCCTTGAGCAGCTTCGTCGCCTTGAGGGTGTCGAACGCGGGCATGATCTTCTCCTCCGGTTCAGAGCGTCCACCATAGCACCGGGGGCTTCGCCGACGCAACCATCCGCATAATGCGGGGTTCCGGGATATGTCCGCCCCTTCCTCCCAGCCTCTCGCGCGGGACAGCCGCAGGGAGTTTGCCCTGCCGCGAACCGCGCGCCTCATACGGCCGCTCCCCTGAATTGATCGGTGATGAAAATCCGCCGATAATCCGCGAGCGCACCGCAGACGAACCTAGAACCTGAAGGCGAGGAGACCCCATGCCCGATCCGCGCTATCCCGTCGAACGCCTGGAGAACTTCATCCGCGCCGCGCTCACGGCCCACGGCGTTCCTGATGAGCAGGCCCGCGTCTGCGCCCTCCGCATGGTCGAGGCCGACCTGCACGGGATGCGCGGACACGGCATCTTCCGGCTCCCGCCCTACTGCCGCAGAATCCGCGAGGGCGGCTACAACCTGCGGCCCGACATCCGCGCGGAGCGCGAAACCCCGGTGAGCGCGCTGGTGGACGGGGACAACGGCCTGGGCCAGGCGGTCGTCACCTTCGCGGCCGAGCTCGCCATCCGGAAGGCGAAGGAAAGCGGCCTGGCGTGGGTCGGCATCCGCCGGGGAAACCACGCCGGCGCGGCGGGCGTCTATGCGGCGCTTCCCCTCGCCCACGACATGATCGGCATCTACATGGCGGTCGCCAACGCCAACCACATGCCCCCCTGGGGCGGCGTGGACATGCTGCTGAGCACGAACCCCATCGCCTGCGCCATCCCCGCGGGCGAGGAGCCGCCCTTTCTCCTCGACATGGCCACCACCGAGACCTCCTACGGCAAGGTGAAGGTCTACGCCCAGGAGGGGAAGCCGATGCCCGAGGGCTGGATGATGACCAGGGACGGAAAGCCCCTCACGGACGCCTCGCGCGCCGGGGAGGGCTTTCTGCTGCCCATCGGGGGCCACAAGGGCTACGGCCTGAACATCATGATCGGCGTCCTCGCCGGCGTGCTGAACGGGGCGGCCTTCGGCTCGGCCGTCGTGGACTTCAACGAGGACTTCCAGACGCCCACGAACACGGGCCAGGTCTTTCTCGCCGTGCGGCCGGACCTTTTTCGGGACATGGACGACTTCAGGGCCGAGATGGACTCGCGGCTGCGCGAAATCAGGAACTCCGCCCCCATGAAGGGCGGAGGGCCCGTCCGCGTCCCCGGCGAGGGACTGGCGCGCCGCAAAGAGGAAATGCGCCGCGCGGGCGTCCCCCTCGCCCCGCCCCTGCTTGACCGGCTGCGGGCGCTGGCGCGGGAGCTGAGCCTCGAGGACGCGCTGGCGGACTGAACGCCCAAAGCCCCCCCCTCCCAGCGCGGCGGCGATGAACGCTTCGCGCCCGCGTCGGGCGGCTCCGCCCGGGAGGGCGCGCCCTACCCTACGGGCCGCTGACCCGCTCCCGCTCTTCCAGGACGTAGGAGCGCAGCTTCCTGGCTCTCGCTCCATAAACCCTGATTTTCGCGGCGTCCAGGGGGACGTTCACGCGCTGCATGAGGATTCTGTCGTCGCCCTCGTGGACGTGGGGCATGACGCCGGCGAACGAAAGGCCGATTCTCTCGCACTGCTCCACCAGACGCGGAGAGGAGGCGTCGCCCAGCGGCAGGAAGGCGTACGCGGCGTCCCTCCGCTCGCGCGCGCACCGCCGCACGGCGTCGGCCACCTCCGCCGCCGTCGCCTCGCCTATCCTGCGGACGGTGATGAGGACGGCGTTCAGCTCCTCCGGGAGGGCGGACGCGCTGACGGAGGACTCCCCGGCGGGCGCGCCCTCGCCCGCCTCCGCGAAGGTCCTCGGCAACTCCAGCCATTCGTAGATTTCGGCCATCATCGCCCGGTGACGGGGCGGGGCGTAGATGGCCGCCGCGGAGCGATCGAAGGCCCTGTAGTGGTTCAGAACGGAGCCTTTCTCCTGCCTCTCGGTCGGCATGTCCTTCAACCGCATTCCGGCCGCCGCGATTCCCATGAGCAGGCCGCAGGGCCGCGCCCCGCAGTGCTCCTCCATGGCGCGCTGGGAGGCGGTGTGCGTCGTGACGGAGCAGTCGAAAAAGCCCCTGTCGCCGGCCTCCTCGGACACCTCCAGCACCGCGCGGCCCATCCGCGCGGAAAGCCCCGGACACTTGTAGGCCGGATCGATGAAGGCCAGGCCGACCTCGGGCGCCCCGCTTTCGGGGGCGTGCCGCTTGAAGCAGACGTGGGCGATCATCTCCCCGCCGGCCGGATTGAAGAACACCAGGGGTCTGTAGGCGCCGGCCAGAAATTTCTCGGTCAGCAGGTCCAGGTCATAGAGCAGCTCCTCCTGGGTGTAGCCGTAGCACCTCCACGCCAGCCGGCAGATTTCCCCCAGATCGTCCAGCGTCCCCGGGCGCATGACGGCGCTCTCGACCAGGGAGCGCCTCCGGCGCCGCCCCCGCGCGCCGCCCCGCAGCAGCTCCTCGGGCAGGGCGCCGAACCTGAGCTTCTTGCGCAGGCGGGTCTCCTTGCCCTCCCGCCCGTGAACGAACAGCTCTACGGAGTCCACCCCCTCGCGCATGAGCAACATCCCCAGCCCGGGGGCGTTCATGCCCTCCAGGGTGTCGGGGGTGTAGCGATCCGCCTGGCTCAAGTCGAAGGGGATGCCGTTTTCGCGGATGGAGACGACCAGCGAATCCTCCTGAACGCGAAACTCCAGATGAACGCGCTCGTCCTCGTCGGCGGGCCTCGAGAAATGCCGCACGGCGTTCGAGAACGCCTCCTCGACCGCGACCTCGAGAGCGAACCTGTCGCTCTCCCCGAAGGAGAGGAGCTCGCTCACCTGCCCCGCGCAGGCCGCCGCGCTCCGCACCATCAGCGGATTGACCGGAAGCGCCATCGCCGCGATGAAGATTCCAGGGGCGGGCGGCGTTCGATCCGTCATTTCCATGCCCCCGCGGCTTGAGGCGCGGCGCGCGGAGACGCCCCGCTAGTCCTGAAGGATCAGCTCCTCGCAGTAGGGCGCGCGCGTCATATAGACGGGTTCGTCCTCCGTGACGAGGATGTGATCCTCGATGCGCACGCCCGCCCCGCCGGGGACGCCCGGCACGAATATCAGGGGCTCGATGGCGAACGTCATCCCAGGGACGAACTCCACGCTCTCCGCCCCGGGCATCACCTCGCCCACGTAGGGCGGCTCGTTGGGCGAAATGCCGCAGCCGTGCCCGATGAAGAGCTTGATGAAGTTCTCCTCCAGCCCCGCCGCGCGCGCGACTTCGAGAAACTCCGCCGCCGAGTCGTCGTTCGTCCAGCCGGGGCGCATCTTTTCGATTCCCGCCCGAAGCGCCCTGTAGACGGTCGTATAGACCTTCTTCTGCATGGGGTGGGGCGGGCCGCCGGCGACCTTCGCGCGCCCGCAGTCGCCGAAGTAGCCGTTCCAGCAGGCGCCGATGTCGATGAACACGATGTCGCCGTTGCGGATGATCTTGTCGGTGGGAAAGCGCGTGGGCGGCGCCATGTGCTCGCCCGAGGCCACGAACGGAGAGGCCAGGTGTCCGAACTCCCCTCCGTGGGTGAAGAGCGTCTTCATCGCCTCGGCCGCCACGTCGTATTCGCGCGCGCCCGGCGCGGCCGCATCCAGCGCCGTCATGGTCACGGCGTCGGCGATCGCGCACGCCTGCTGAAGGCAGGCCACCTCGTCCGGCGTCTTCTGAATCCGGCTCATATACATGAACCGCTCCCCGTCCACGAAGGAGGCTTCGGGGAAGTATTTCTCGATCATCGCCCGCTGGGTGAAGGTGTGGCCGTCCAGGCCGATGACGCCGTTCGACACCCCCCAGGCGTCGAAGCGCTTCCGGATGTCCTCGCGCACCGCGTGTTCCACGAGGCCGGGCTCCTCCAGGATGCCGATGGGGACGTAGTCCTCTATCCAGGGCATGCACTCCTCGATGCGGTGCGCCTCGCCGCTCGAGGCCAGCAGCGTGGGGCTCCCCTCCTGCCGGAGCAGGACGCCGTAGGTGGTGGAGGAGCGATACTGAATCATGATAACGCGCGCGCTGGTGAGATAGCGCACGTTCTCGTCTTTCCACAGGATGAGGGCGTCGATGCCCTGCTCCTTCATCGCCGCCTGGGTTTTCGCAACGCGCTCCCTCCGCATCCGCTCCATGTCGATTCGATGCTCCCAGTCCACCATCATGGAGCCGCGCGCCCAGGTGGGGTAGTCCGTCATGTCGCGTTCCTCCTTCGACAAATCGTTGAAAAACAAAAGGTTGTCATGTCAAACGCCCCGCCGGGCGGGGGGGCCGTCCTCAATGGTTCGCGCGCGGGATTTTCCGGGCGACGCTAGCACCCGCGCGGCGGCGTGTCAAGAAATCGCCGCAGGACGCCGCGCCGGCGGCGAACCGGACGCGGGATCGAATCCCAAACCCCCGCCGCGCTTGATGCCGCGGCGAAAAGCGGTAGAATGCCCGAAGGCGGAACCGCCGCTTCGCGCGCGCTCGGGAGCCCGGCCGGCGGGAACGCCTCGCCTTCCGGCGCCGCTCTCGCGGCGGGAGGCGCGGGCGGCTTCTGAATATCCCCCGAAAACGGGAGCGGAGAACCAGCGATGAGCCTCGTCCTCTACGAAGTGAAGGACAAAATCGCCACCGTCACCCTGAACCGGCCGGAGAAGCTCAACGCCTACAACGAAGAGATGGTCGGGGAGCTGTACGAAGCCTGGCGGAAGTTCGCCGGCGACGACGACGCGTGGACGGCCATCGTCACCGGCGCGGGGGATCGCGCGTTCTGCTCGGGCCACGATCTGGACATGATTCTGGAGAGCGACGGCCAATACAAGGACCACGACTCGCCCACGATGTGGTACGGCGAACTCGAGATCTACAAGCCCATCATCGCCGCGGTGAACGGCTACGCCTTCGGCGGGGGGTGTTCGCTCGCCCTCTCGTGCGACATCCGCATCGCCTCGGAGAAGGCCGCGTTCGGCTACCCGCAGCCCAGATACGGCGCGATGAGCCTGGGCGGACACCAGCGTCTTCCCAAGACCATCCCGCCCGGCATCGCCATGGAGTTCATCCTGACGGGCCGAACCATCCCCGTCGAGGAGGCCTCGCGCTGGGGCATGGTGAACAAGGCGGTTCCCCACGAGGCGCTGATGGACGAGGCGCGCGCCATGGCCCACCTCATCAACCAGAACGCGCCGCTCTCCGTCCGCCACACGAAGGAGGCGCTCCTGAAGGGCATGAGGACGCCCGACGTGCGCGAGGGCATCAACATGGCCAAGCTCATCAGCTACCGCCTCCAGACCTCCGAGGACACGCGGGAGGGCCTGGCGGCCTTCACGGAGAAGCGAGAGCCCCAATGGCGGGGCCGCTGAGCGGGGCGGCGTCCGCGCCCCCTCCCCGCCCGCCGGAAGCGGCGCGCGTCCGCGTTTTCGCGCGCCCGGGAGACCGCGAATGAGCGATTCCCAAAAAATCGGCATGGCCTTCATCGGTCTCGGCTGGTGGGGCGCCGCGCTCGCCGACGCCGCCCTGGCCTCCGGGAAAGCGCGGGTGACCGGAGGCTTCGCCCGCACCCCCTCCTCCCGCGAGGAATTTATCGGCAAATACGGCGGCAGGAACTTCGGCTCCCTGGAGGCACTGCTGGCGGACGGGGAGACCGAGGCCGTCGTCATCGCCACCGCGAACTCCGTCCACAAGGAAATCGCCGTCGCCGCCGCCCGCGCGGGCAAGCACGTTCACCTCGAGAAGCCCATGGCGCTGAGCGTCTCCGACGCGAAGGCCGTCGAGCGCGCCTGCCGGGACTGCGGCGTGAAGCTCCACCTGGGGCAGAACTTCAGGCGCTGGCCGATGTTCCGCAAGGCGAAGGAAATCGTCGAAAGCGGGAAGCTCGGGCTGGTGAGCCTCGCGGTCGCCACGTTCTCCAACAACCACGGCTTCACGGCGGGGCCCGGCAGCATGAGGTGGGACGCCGCGGAAAACCCCGGCGGGCCGCTCTACAGCTACACCATCCACCTGGGCGACGTGATGGAGTATCTCTTCGGCGAGGTGGCCGAGGTGAGCGCCCGATGCGCCAAGGTGGGCGGCCCCAACCCCCAGGAGGACGCCGCCGCCGCCATCCTGCGCTTCGAGAGCGGGCTTTTGGGCGCCGTTTCGGGCAGCTACCTCGCCCCGTTCCACTTCGCCTTCGACGTCCAGGGGACGGAGGCGAACCTGGGCCTCACCACGACGGACAACCCCACCCTCAAGCGGCCCATCGACATGATGGGCGGGGTGGAGACGGAAACCATCCCCCTCGACCACGACCTGGTGGAGGGGAGGCTGCTCGCCAACCGCGAGCAGTTCGACGATCTCGTCGGCGCCATCCGCGAGGACAGGGACCCGGAAGTCACCGGCCGCCACGGCGTGCGCGCCCTCGCCGTCATGCGGGCGATTCTGAAAAGCAGCGCCGAGAGGCGGACGGTGACGATGGAGGAGATTCTCGAGACGGACTGAAAGCCCTCCGCCCCTCCCGCCCCCGGCGCCCGGCGTCCCTGTCATGCCGGCCGGGCCGCGCGTCGGGAGAGCGCTCCGCCCCGGGAGCAGCGCGAATGGGCAGGCGCCGCGACACGCCGGACTTCACCCGCTCCAGCAGGCTCCTCTCGCTGAACTACCGGCCCTCGCCGGAGGAGCGCGAACTCGCGCGCCGGCTCATCGCCTCCACCCGCGCGAGCGAGCGCGAAGCCTTGGGCCAGAAGCTGATTGACGGCGTCTGCCGCGCCATGAACATCCCGCCCGCGCGCCTGCGCGTGCTCGACGATCGACAGCCCCACAAGCTGCGCGGGGGGAAACTCGCCTACAAGGAATACGGCGTCTATTACTTCGGGAACGCGGCGATCGGAATCGCCAACCTCACCGCCGTGCGCGAGCAGGTCGTGGCGGGCAGGACGTTTTTCGACACCCTCGTCCACGAACTCATGCACCACATCGACAGAAAGCTGCTCGGCATCCCCTCCACTCCGCACAGCCCGGGCTTCTACGCCCGCGTCGACGACCTGAAGGCCCGGCTCGCGCGCGCGAAGGGGCGCGAGCGGCCGCCGCCGAAGGGAGGCGCCTGGGAGCGGCCCGGAAACCTCAAGGCGGCGTTCGAGACGGCGGTCTCCGCCGCCCGGCGAAGAAGCGGGAGGGCGGACGCCGCCCCGCCGCCCGAAGCCGCGCCCCCCTCCCCCGCTCCGGAGCGAGGCGCGAAAAAGGATTTGCCCCGCCTCCGCCCGGAAGCCGACGCGCCGACCGGGGAGAAGGGACAGCTGGCGTTCGACTTCAGGTAGGCGTATTCGCTCCCCCCGCAAGGGACGCTCGCGCGAACCATGAGACGCGGAGCGGGCGGCCGTCTCCCGAAGAGGGGAAAGGAGGGGCACCCGGCGGCGGGAGGCGCGTATTCCAGGCTTGTATTTCCTCCGGCGATTGGGTAAAGAGGAAACGGAGCGGACAATCGTCCCCTTCATCCAGTCGAACGCCTTTATGAGAGGAGCGTCTTCACCATGCGACCGGCGAACGATATCGTCCAAAAGCCCTGGGGCCCGATGGCCGGCTTCTGGTCCTGGCGGTACCTGAACCTCTGGAAAACCCTGAAGCTCGTCACCAGCAAGCGGGTCAAGAGCTTTTATGAGAAATTCCCGGACGTTCTGCCCCCCGGCACCCCCTTTCCGGATTTCGAGCTCGGGGACATTCACGGAACGCGCCGCCGCATGGCGGACTACCTCGGCAAGAAGTACGTGGTGATCACCACGGGCGCCATCACGTGACCGCCCTACAGGCGGCAGGTGCCGTTCTATGAGGAGCTCCAGGAGAAATACGCGGAGCGCGACGTGGTCGTCTTCAACCTCTACGTGCGGGAGCCCCACGCGGGCGAGCGCGGCTTCCCGGAGGTGCGGAACCACGAATCCTACGAGCACAAGCTGGGCTGCGCCAGGGAGCTGGCCGAAATCAAGGGCATGAAGACCGGCATCCTGGTCGATGAGATGGATCAGAAGGTGCACGCCATGCTCGGCGACCTCCCGAACACCATCTGGCTCATCGGCAGGGACGGGAAGGTCGCCTACAAGTGCAGCTGGTCGAACGCCGAGCACGTGGACGAATATCTGGTCGGGATGGTGAACGCGGACCCCGCCTTTGAGGGGATGCCGAAAATGGAGCGCACCATCTTCACCGCCCGCGCCGGAACGGCCATCTGAAGACGCTCTTTCGCCCCCGGAAGCGGGGGGGCATCTTCATCACGCGCGCAGGAGGAGCCCCGCATGGACGCGCCCGCCATCATCTCGGAACGCCTGGAAGCCTACGGCATGAGGCTCCGGGAAGTCATGGAGGACGTGAGCGACGCGGACCTCATGGTTCAGCCGGGCGCCAACGACAACCCCATGGGCTGGCTCGTCTGGCACATGACGCGCTTCGAGGACAGGACGTTCTCCTTCCTCGCCGGGGCGCCGCAGTTCTGGCTGGAGGCGAAATGGCACGATCGCTTCGGCATGGCGGCCGAGGCCGGGCGCGACGGCATGGGCGACACGCTGGAGCAGGCGCTCGCGCTCAAGGTGAGCAAGGACGCCCTGATGGGCTATTTCGAGGCGGTGCGCGAGAGGACGCTCGCCTGCCTCTCGGAGCTTCGCGCGGCGGACCTGGACGAGGAAAGGGACGATTTCGCGGGTCCCGGGCGCATCAAGGTCGGCCTGCTCCTGGGGCGGTATCTGGGCGATCACCTCTCCCACATGGGGCAGATCTGCTATCTGCGGGGGCACGTCGCCGGCTGGGGGCGGTATCCGAGATAGAGAGTCAGTCGAGTTCTCCCAGAATCCGAATCGCGCGCCTCGCTTCCTCCTCCTCCATCTCGTCGGGCGCCCGGAAAAGCGGCCGGGAGACGCCCGCCTCCCGAAGGGCGGCGAGCTTCTCCGCGCATCTCGACCGGGGGCCGCAGACGCTGAGCTCGTCCACGAGGGCGTCCGGCAACGCCTCCCCCGCCGCCTTGCGGCCGCCCTTTCTCCACGCCGCCCGAATCGCGTCCGCCTCCGCGCCGTAGCCCCAGCGCGTGAGCTGGGCGTGGTAGTAGTCGCCCATCGCCCCGACGTAGAAGCCGAGTTCCGGCCTCACGAGGGCGCGGGCGCGCGCCAGGTCGTCGAGGGGAGCGGCATAGACGAAGGGCGCCACGTCGATTTCCGACGCCGCCCTGCCCGCCGACGCCGCCCCCTCCTCAAGATGCCTCATCGCCTCCCGCATTCTCGAGAACGGGACGCAGAAGGGAATCCAGCCGTCGGCGACCTCCCCCGTCAGCCTCGTGTAGTTCGGGCCGTTCGCGCCCAGATAGATGGGCAGCCGCTCCTGAGCCGGCCCGCGCCGCAGCTTGAAGCCGCTCATCCGATAGACCTCGCCGTCGAGCTCCACCCGCTCCCCCCGGAACGCCTGCCGCAGGGCGTCCACCATCTCCCGGGTGCGCTTCAGGGGGCTTCCGAAAGGAACGCCGTGCCAGTTCTCGATGACCGCCCGGCCGCTCGAGCCGAGCCCCAGGCGGAAGCGGCCGCCGCTCAGAACGTCGAGCTCCGCCGCCGTCTGCGCCATGAGGCCCGGGCTTCTGCCATAAACGTTGAACACCGCCGCGCCCAGCCCGATGCTCTTCGTCCCCGCCGCCGCCATGGCGATGAGAACGCTCCCGTCGCGCACCCAGGTTTCGGGAAACCACAGCGAGTCGATTCCCGAATCCTCGCACCACCGCGCGAACCGGGGAACCTCCCGCGCGTCGATGGTCTCCTGGTGCCGCAAAACCACGCCCTTGCCCGCCATGAGCCGCCTCCTCCGGCAATGGTGATTTCCGGGGGTTTCCCGCTTGACACGCGGAAGCGTCTTGCCCTATAAAGGCTCCCCGTGAGAATTATCAGATACTTGGCGAGCATCATACGCTCCGAAAACGAAGAAGACGACCCCGAGAACCAGGCTCCCCCCAAGGTTCAGGAAGCCGCGTCCCCGCCGACGGGAAACCGATCCGCCGACGGGTGCGGCGCGACCGCCCGCAAACCCGCTCGCGGCGAAGCCCGCCGGAGCGAAGCCGGCCCGGATTCCCCAAAATCCCGACGCCGGCGCAGACGCCCCCGGAAAAAACCGGGAGATGGAGAACTTTTGCGAAAACAGAACGAAGCAGTCGCGGAACGAGGAGAACGGACGAACGGCGGCCCGCCGCCCGCGGATCGGAAAAAAAGGAGGCGCCGCAGGAGAAAGCCGGCCGCCCCGGACGCGGGGGCGGCGCGCCGGCAGGCGCCCCGCAAGGCGGCCGACGACGCTCCCTACAACGGCGTCTCCGCCTACGAGAAGGAAGCCGCCGACCTGGGGCTGGGCGACTTCGACGTGAGCCGGGCGCCCGAGGGCTTCCGGGAGCTCGACCTGCCGCCCGAGCTGCTCCGGGGCGTCCACGCCATGGGCTTCGGCGCGCCCACGCCCATTCAGCGGGAGGTGATTCCCGTCGCGCGCGAGGGCCGGGACGTCATCGGCTGCGCGCAGACGGGGACGGGAAAAACGGCCTCCTTCGCCCTGCCGACGCTCGAGCGCCTGCGAAGCGGGACGGGCACGCGCTGCCTCGCGCTCACCCCCACGCGGGAGCTCGCCATCCAGGTCTCCGGGCAGTTCCACCAGCTCGGAAAGCACCTGAAAACCTCGTGCGCCGTCATCTACGGCGGGGTGGACTACGAGCCGCAGTTCAAGGTCTTTCGGGAGGGCGTGGACATCATCGTGGCGACGCCGGGCCGCCTGCTCGACCACATGAACAGAAAATCCGTCCACTTCCGGGATCTCGAAATCCTCATCATCGACGAGGCGGACCGGATGCTGGACATGGGCTTCGCCGAGGAGATCACCGACATCCTCAGACGCCTGCCCAAGAAGCGGCAGACCATGCTCTTCTCCGCCACCATGCCCCCGAAAATCCAGGACCTGGCGAACCGCGCGGTGAGCGACCCCGTTCAGATCACCATCTCGCCGCCCACGACGCCGGCCGAGGGCATTCACCACGGCGTCTATCCCATCAGCGCGGCGAACAAGCCCCGCGGCGTGCTGGGCATCATCGAGAAATACGAGGCGACGAGCGTCCTCATCTTCACAAGGACGAAGGCGGGCGCGGATCAGCTGTGCGACTTCCTGGAGCGGGAGAAAATCTCCGTCGCCAGGATTCACTCGGACAGGAGCCAGCGCCAGAGGGAGAAGGCGCTCGCCGGGTTCCGGGAGGGGAGGCACCGCGTCCTCGTGGCGACGGACATCGTATCGCGCGGCATCGACGTTACGGGCATCTCGCACGTCATCAACTACGACGCGCCCGAATACCCCGAGGACTACGTCCACCGCGCCGGCAGAACGGCGCGCGCGGGCAGCATCGGCTACGCCATGACGCTCATGTCCCCCGGGGAGATAGCCCCCGTCAAGAACATCGAGCGCTTCATCGGCAAGGCGCTGCCCCGGGTCGGCATTCAGGGCTTCTCGGACGACGTGCACCAGCAGAGCCTCGAGGACGAGCCCAAGCCCCTCATCAACCAGCCGCGCGTCGCGCGCTACGAGCGGCTCCGCAGAATGCCGCGCCGCACCGGCCTCTCGCTTCGCTAGCCCGAAAGACGGCCTCCGCCCGTTCGGGGAAGGAGCGGCGGGGCCGCGCCCGGAAGAAAGCCCCGGATCCCGCGCCGGCGGCGGCGCGCCCGGGCGCGCTTTCCGGGCCGCCGAAAGCGGAAAATCGCCCTCCCCCCTTCGTTTCCTGTTGACCCCCTCGCGCGGCTGGGCTAGACTTCGCCCGTCCATGCTGGATAGACGCAATCCATGCGGCGCATACGCGAAGCCGAACGCTTCGGTCCAGCCCACTTACACCGTTGAGAGGATTCCCGATGCAGAAGTCTGATCTCGTAGAGAAAATCGCCGATGAGGCGGGAATCTCCAAGGCCGCCGCGGACAGGGCGCTCAAATCCCTGCTCGATTCCGTCACCCGCGCCCTGAAAAAAGGGGACAGGGTCTCCCTCGTCGGCTTCGGCACCTTTTCCGTCTCGAAGCGCGCCGCGCGCACGGGACGCAACCCGCGCACGGGCGAAACCATCCGCATCAAGGCGAGCAAGGCGCCCAGATTCGCCCCCGGCAAGAGCCTCAAGGACGCCGTGAAGTAGGAAGCGCGGCGGATTTCCGGGCGCGCGGTCCGGCGCCCGGAGAGGGGGAGCTTTACGTCCGCGAGCCGCCCCGGGCGAGAAAGCGGCGCAGCGCGGAGAGGAGCCGCTCGTTCTCCTCGGGCAATCCGACGGAGACGCGAATCCACTCCGGGCATCCGAAGGCGGAGCCCGCGCGAACGATGACGCCCTCGCGCGACAGCGCCTCGGCCGCGGCGTCTCCCTCGCCCACCCGCGCGAAAACGAAGTTGGCCTGGCTTTCGAGGCACTCGACGCCCATCTCCGCAAGCGCGCGGCGCAGAGCCTCCCTGCCCTCCCGAACCAGCGCGATGGCGCGGCGCCTGTAGTCCTCATCCTCCAGGGCGGCGAGCGCCGCCGCCTGCGCGAGCCGGTTCACGCTGAAGGGCTCGCGCACGCGGTTCATGTATTCCACCACCCCGCTGCGGCTCACGCCGAACCCCACGCGCAGGCCCGCCAGCCCGTAGATTTTGGAAAACGAGCGCAGAACCACGAGCGGGAAGCGCTCCGCCAGCGCCGCGCCGTCGGGAAAGGCGGGGTCGTCCGCGAAATCCCCGTAGGCCTCATCCAGAAGAACCAGCGCGCCGCCGGGCAGCGACTCGAGGAAGCGAAGGAGCTCCTCCTCCCGCAATATCGCGCCCGTAGGGTTGTTCGGGGAGCAGAGGAAGATGAGCTTCGTCCGCGCGGAAACCCTGGCGGCGACGTCCCCCAGGTCTATCCGCATATCCCGCAGGGGCGAGAAGACGACGCGCGCCCCCATCACCCGGCTCACGTGCTCGTAGGGGCTGAAAGTCGGCCGGGGGATGACGACCTCCTCCCCCTCGTTCAGGAACGTTCGGGCGAGAACGGAGAGCACGTCGTCGCCCCCGTTTCCCACGAAAATCCGCGAGGGCGCGACGTCCAGCTTCCGCGCCAGGCGCCCGACCAGCGCCTTCGCCCCGCCGTCGGGGTAGCGGTGCAGGCCCTCCAGGACGCCCCGAATCGCCTCCAGCGCGCCGGGGGCGGGGCCGAGCGCGTTCTCGTTGCTGGCGAGCTTGACGACGCCGCTCAGCCCGTATTCGGCGGCCACCTCCTCGATGGAGCGGCCCGGAACGTAGGCGCGCAGCGAGGAGACGCCCTTTCGCAGCAGGCGCTCCGCGTCGAAGGCCGCGCCCGCTTCCTTCTCTTCCGTCATCGCCGTGAACTCCCCGAGCGCCGCCGCGGCCCTCCCCGCGCGGCTGGCCGCTCCTTACCAGAAAAGCCCGAAGTTGTCATGCGCCCCGAAAGGCGCGATATTCATGCGTTGCCCCCGGAATGCGGAACGGGCTAGAATGGAGAGGGCTAAAGTTCGCGGGAGATTCGCCTTGGACGATCGGAAGCTGGACGCGAAGCTCGAAAGCCTCGAGCGAATTCTGGGGGAGATGGGGAGCGTTCTCGTCGCGTTCTCGGCAGGTGCGGACAGCGCCTTTCTCTGCAAGGCGGCGCATCGCGCGCTGGGAGATCGGGCGATCGCCGTCACGGGTCGCTCCGTCACCCTCGCCGCCTCCGAACTGGAGGAGTCGCGCGCGCTCGCCAAGCGCATCGGCATCCGCCACCTCATCGTGGACACCGACGAGATAGCGGACGAGTCCTTCGGAAACAACCCGCCGAACCGCTGCTATTTCTGCAAGAGCGAACTCTATTCGATACTGCGCCGCGTGGCGGCCGAGCAGGGTGCGAACTTCGTCGCCGACGGCTCGAACGCCGACGACGCGGGCGACCACCGCCCCGGAATGCGGGCGGCGCGGGAGCTGGGCGTGCGGAGCCCGCTCATGGAGGCGGGCATGACGAAGGCGGACGTCCGCGCCCTCTCCAGGGCGTTCGACCTCCCCACCTGGGACAAGCCGGCGCAGGCGTGCCTCTCAAGCCGCTTTCCCTACGGAGACCGCATCACGCCGGAGAAGATCGCCCAGGTGGAGAAAGCCGAAGCCCTCCTGCGCGGGCTCGGCTTCCGGCAGCTGCGGGTGCGCCATCACGGGACGGTCGCCCGAATCGAGGCGCCGAAAGAGGACGTCCCGCGCTTCGTGGGCGAGGACATCTCCCGCAAGGTCGTCGCCGGCATGAAGGAGGCCGGCTTCACCTACGTGACCATCGATCTGGAAGGCTTCCGCTCGGGCAGCATGAACGAAGTCCTCGAATCGCCCGCGCGCGCCTCCGATCTGCCCCTCCTCTCGTGAATCCCGACGCCCTCCTCGAACTCCTGGAGCGGGTGAGGGAGGGTCGCCTCGCGCCCGGGGACGCGGCCTCCCGGCTGCGCGATCTGCCCTTCGAGGATTTGGGCCACGCGCGGGTGGACCACCACCGCGCCCTGCGAAGCGGGCTTCCCGAGGTCGTCTTCGGGGCGGGAAAGACCACGGAGCAGGTCGTCGAAATCGCCAAGAGCCTCATGGCGCGGGATCAGACGGCGCTCGTCACGCGCGCCGGGGCGGAGCAGGCCGAGGCGCTGCTCGCCCTCTCCCCCCGCGCGCGCCATCACGAAGCCGCGCGCATCGTCGAAATTCCCCCGGAGAATCCCCCCGAGCCCGTCGGCGAGGTCGCCGTCGTCTGCGCGGGCACCTCGGACATCCCCGTGGCCGAGGAGGCGGCGGTTACGGCGCGCGCCCTGGGCTCCCGGGTGACGCGCGTCCACGACGCGGGGGTGGCGGGCCTGCACCGCCTGCTCGCCGAGGTCGGGACACTGCGCCGCGCCAACGCCGTCGTCGCCGTGGCGGGCATGGAGGGGGCGCTTCCCTCGGTGGTCGCCGGGCTCGTGGCCTGTCCCGTCATCGCCGCGCCCACCTCGGTGGGCTACGGCGCCAGCCTAGGCGGGCTGACGGCGCTGTTCGCCATGCTGAACTCCTGCGCCGCGGGCCTGAGCGTGGTGAACATCGACAACGGCTTCGGCGCGGGCTGCCAGGCGCACCTCATCAACAGACAGGCGGCGGGCGCGTGAGAACGCTCTACTTCGACTGCTTCTCGGGCGCGGCGGGCGACATGCTCCTGGGCGCGCTGCTCGACGCGGGCCTCGACTTCGCCGCGCTCGAGGCCGAACTGGCGAAACTGGGGCTGGAAGGCTGCTCGCTCTCCGTGCGCTCCGTCGTGAAGGGAGGCGTCTCGGCGCGGCAGTTCAGCGTGAGCGTCCGCGAGGCGGCGCCCCGGCACCACGGGGGCGAAGGCGGCGAGAAGCCGCATGGCCGCTCCCTCGCGCGGATTCAGGCGATGCTCGAAGGCGCGCCCATCCCCGAGGTACCCAAGCGGCGCGCCGCCGCCGCGTTCCGCCGGCTGGGCGTCGTGGAGGCGGGCATTCACGGGACGCAGCTCGAGGCGGTGCACTTCCACGAGGTCGGCGCGGTGGATTCCATCATCGACGTCGCGGGCTACTTTCTGGGCCTCCATCTGCTGGGGGTCGAGCGGGTGGCGGCCTCGCCGCTTCCCGTCGGGCGCGGATGGGCGGAGTGCGCCCACGGGCGGATGCCCGTCCCCGCGCCCGCGACCGCCAAGCTGCTCGAAGGCGTCCCCGTCTCGGACAACGGGCTGGAGGGCGAAGTCCTCACGCCCACGGGCGCGCTGCTCCTGGGCGAGAGCGCGGAGTTTTTCGGCCCCATGCCCGACATGACGATAGAGCGGGTGGGCTACGGGGCGGGCGAGAAGGATTTCGCGGACGCGCCGAACCTCGTCCGCGCCTTTCTGGGGGAGTCGGAGCCCTCCGGCGACGGCGGCGATGGCGTCGGGGCCGGAAAACCCCCGACGACCGTCGCCGTACTCGAGGCCAACGTGGACGACATGAGCCCCGAGCTCATCCCCCACGTCATCGAGGGCGCCATGCGCGCCGGGGCGCTCGACGCCTTCTCCATTCCCGTCACGGGCAAGAAGGGACGGCCCGCGCAGCTGCTCACCATCCTGGCGCCGCTCCCGAAGCGGGAGGCGCTCACCCGCTTCCTCTTCCGCGAAACCTCCACCCTGGGGGTCCGCCATCGGCGGGCGCGGCGCTCGGTCGCCGCGCGCGAATGGGTGGAGGTCGAGCTGCCCTGGGGCCGCGCCCGCGTGAAGAAGGCGGCCTACCAGGGCGAACTCGTGAATCTCGCGCCCGAATACGAGGACTGCAGGCGGCTGGCCGAGGCGGGCGGCGTCCCCCTCAAGCGGGTGATGGAGGCGGCCGCCGCGCGCGCGAGGGAGACGCTGGAGGGCGGGCCGTGAAAGCGCCTCCCGCGGGCGACGGGGAGACGCCGGGCGGAGTCCTCCGGGGGGCGCGGGAAAGCCGGCCATGAAGCTGCGCGTCATGCTGTTCGCCGACTTCGCCGAGAAGATGCCGCCCGCGCAGGACATGAACGGGGCGGCGGAAATCGCCATGCCCGAGGGCGCCACGGTGGGCGACGTGCTGGATCGCTTCGGCATTCCCCACGAGACGGCCTACACCGTCCTCCTCGACGGCCGCCACGCCAGGAAATCCGCCCCCATCCCGGAAGGGGCCGAGCTCTGCGTGTTCCCGCCCATCGTGGGCGGATGAAAAGGGAATCGAAGGGCTTGACGCTCTTCGTCGTCATTGCGGCGAAAGCCGCAATCCAGCGCCGACGAGAAAACACCGGCTTCCGCCGGAATGGCGCGCGTTGAATATGCGATCGCCTTGCGAAGCCGCTAGCCCCCGTCCTTGTCCCGCCTCGCCACCATGATGGTGACGTCGCCCTCGTGAATCGTCTCGTCCCGCTGGTTCAGCAGGCGCAGGGCGAGCGTCACCAGCCCCTGCCCCTTGCTGGAGACGCGCCTGGACTTCACGGCGACCTCGCCGTGAATCGTGTCGCCGAAGCGGATCGGCCCCCGGAAGCGCCACTCCAGGCCCAGAAACGCCTCGACCGTCCCCTCGATGACGCCGAGCCGCGTCACCAGCCCGATGAGAAAGGAAAGCCCCAGAAGTCCGTGCGCCACCCGCTCCCCGAAGGGAGTTTGGGCGGCGCCCCGCGCGTCGGTGTGGAGGTAGGTGTAGTCCCCCGTGAGGGCGGAGAAGGCGCTGACGTCGGACTCCCCCACCGTGCGCGCGGCGGTGCGCCAGGATCTCCCCTCCTCGAATTCCTCGTAAAACAGGCCGCTCGCCTCGTATTCCACCATAAACTCCTCAGCGCAGGCGAAAGCGGAAGGTGACCTCGCCCCACTGCTCGACCGCCTCGGCGCCCCGCGGAAGCGGGCTGAACCGCCAGCGCTTCAGGTGATTCGCGGCCAGTCCCTCCAGACGGGCGCTCGCCTTCCTGATCGGCACGACGCGGCCGACGGTGCCGTCGGGCAGCACCCAGAATTTCAGCACGATCTCCGCCGCGTCCTCCAGCCCTCTGAGCCTGGGCTTTTTGGGCCGAAACACGATTCGCCGACTCGCCGCCGGGCCCTGGATGGCGGCGCGCCGCCTCGCGCGGGGGCCGTAGGCCAGCGCGTCCAGCATTCTCCCGTCCGCCCCGTCGCCGGGCAACGGTCTCCCGCGCCCTCCCTTCAGGCCCTGGGATTCGGCGGGCCGCGGCGGCCGCAAGACGACTTCTCCGAGAGCGCCGCTCTCCGGGGGCGCCTCCACCGGCGGGGCGTCGCCGGGGGCGAGGGCGGGCGGCGGCATATCCACCGCGGGCGGGGCGGGCAGGGGTCTGACGCCGGGCAGTTCGACCGGCCCGCGCGCCCCGAGCCCCGGCTTCACGGCGAGGCCCAGCTTCCGCCTGGCCGCCGCCGTCCCCCCCGGCAGACCCCTCAAATCGAGCGGCTCCGGCAGGGGAATCTCGGGCAGGGGCTTCGGCAGCAGGGCGTCGGGGATGGGGACCTCGCGGCTCACGAGCTCGACCTCCATGGCGTCGGACAGCCCGGCGCGCGCCGGCGCGAGCGGCACGGCGGGGCCGAACAGAATCACGCCCACGTGCAGAACGATGGAGACCAGCACCGTCAGGACGAGTGAAAAACTCAGGGGCCTCGCGCCGCTCTCCACCGCGCTACCTCGCCGGCTTCTCGCGCGCCCGCCGGGCGGGCGCCGTCGCTATCGACATGCGGAGCGCGCCCGCCTGCTTGGCGACGTCCATCACCCGCACCACCAGGCCATGCGGCACGCCCCTGTCCGCCCGGATGACGATGACGCCCTGGGGCTGCGCCTTCAGCTCCTCGATCAGGCGGCCCCAGAGCGATTCGAGGGGCACCTGATCGTTGTTCAGAAAAATTCGCCGATCCCGCGCGATGATGAGAATCAAATCCTTGCGCACGGGATGATCCTGCGTGACCGTCCTCGGCAGCTCCACCTTCATCCCCGGCTGGAGCACGAACGAGGAGCTCAGGACGAAGAACAGGAGCAGGAGGAAGATGATGTCGATCATGGCGGTCATGCCGGGCTCGGCCCGCACCCGCCTGAGCTCCCGGAACTTCATCGCCCCCTCACCGCTTGAGCGTCTCGACGACCCGGTAGGAGTGCTTCTCGACCTCCACGACGAGGCGATCCGCCTTGTTCGTGAAATAGTTGTAGAAGATGAGCGTGGGGATGGCGACGACGAGGCCGGCCGCCGTGGTGATGAGCGCCTCGCTGATGCCGCCCGCGAGCTGGCTGGGGTGGGCGATTCCCTTCTCGCTGATGATGGCGAAGGTGCGAATCATCCCGAAAACCGTGCCCGTGAGGCCCAGCAGCGGCGAGATGGCGGCGATGGTGCCCAGGGCGCTCAGGTTCCTGTCGAGCGAGGCGGCCTCCTGCCTGCCCGCGTCCTCCACGATGGAGCGGAGCTCCTCGCGCCCCCTGTCGTGATTGGCGATCGTGACGAGCAGGATTCTCCCCATCACGGAAGGGTAGCGCCGGCAGAGCGTGATGGCGTCGGCGACCTGGTTCTCCGCGAGCAGGTCCCTCACCTGCCGGAGGATGTCCGTCTGAATGACCTTGCGGGCGCGCAGATTCAGCGAGCGCTCCAGAATGAGCGCCAAGGACAGGATGGAGCAGACGCCCAGCGGAATCATCAGCACCCCGCCCCTCGCCAGAAACTCGACCATCAGCCCGCGCCCCCGGATGAAGGGAAATTTTTCATTCTCATCGCTCCCTGCCGCCTTTCGCCCGCCGCCTGACGCGCTTCAGGGCGATTCGCGCCTTTCGCCGAAGCGCGGCGTCGCCCGCCGTCTTCTCCATCTTCTCATAGACGCGAAGGGCCATGGCGCGCTTGCCCGCCTTCTCGTAGAGCGCGCCCGCGCGCTCGAGCGCGCGCGCCGCCCACATCTTCTGATCGGGATACAGATAGGTCAACTTCAAATACTCGGCCGCCGCCCGCGGGTCTCCGCGCTCCCGGAGCATCCCCGCGCGCGCGAAGAACGCCTCCGCCGCCAGCCCGGGCGCGCCCAGCTCGATCGCCGCGCTGAGCGCGCGGGCGGCCTCGGCGTATTCTTTTCGCTTTCGATGGACTCCGCCCGCCAGGAGCGCGGCCTGGGCGCGCAGGTCGGGCCCCGCGCCGGAGCCCTCCGCCATCACCTTCCCCAGGCGGGAGAGCGCCGCGCCGCCCTCGCCCAGACGGACGAGGCATCGGCCCAGGATCAGCCGCGCCAGCATCTCGTAGTCGTGGCGCGGATGCGCCCTCAGAAACTCCTCGAGCCTTCGCCTCGCCTCCGCGCAGCGTCCGATGCCGGCCAGGGTCTCGCCGATGCCGAAAAGTCCGTCGGCGCGGAAGGCGCCGCCCGCGTCGCGCGTCAGAAGAGCCTCATACGAATCAAGCGCCTTGTCGACGTCCTTCCCGCTCCGGTAGATGCCCGCGATTCGCAGGAGGGCGTGGGCGGCCAGATCGTCGCGCGGGTAGCGGGCGATGACGTCCCGATACGCCTTCAAAGCCTCCTCCCGGCTCCCCCGCGCGAGGAACACCTCGCCGATTTGAAACGCCAGGGAGATGCTCAGGCTGCTTTCCGGGTAGCGGTCGATATAGCCGCGCGCCCCCGACAGGAAGCTCTCGCGTTCGCCGAGCTGCAGATGGCTGATCAGGCCGCCATAGACGGCTTCGGGGAACTTCGGGTGGGAGGGATGGCGCCTCATCATCAGCCGGTAGAGGCGGCTGGCCTCCCGGTAGCGGCCCTCGTTGTAGGAGGCGTCCGCCATGCGCAGATGGGCGTCGCCCGAGAAGGGGGATTTCCCGTGAGAGCGGAGGAAGGCGCGGAGTTTCGCGCGCGCCTCGGCGTATCGCCCCAGGCGAAGCGGAATCAGCGCGAGGAGATACCTCGCCTCGGCGGCCTCTCCGCCCTTGGGGTAGCGCCTGAGAAAGGCGCGAAGGCTCTTGCGCGCCGCGCCGAAGCGCCCGCGCCGGAACAGCAGCTTGGCCTTCTGGTAGAGCGCCTCCCGGGCGACGCCGCTTCCCCTGTATTTTTTCTCGATCCTCTCGAAGGAGCGCAGGGCGCCCTCGTAGTTGCCGAGATTGAAGCGGGCCTCTCCCGCGCGGGCGAGGGCCTCCGCCGCCAGGACGCCGCCCGGCTCGCGCCGGAAAACGCGATCGAAGGCGCGCGCCGCCGCCTTCCAGTTTCTCCGGCGATATTGAATCCAGGCGAGGCCGCCCAGGGCGCGGTAGAACTCGGGCGCGTCCTCGGGAACCGCCCGGAACGCGCGCGCCGCCTCCGCGAGTTCTCCGAGCTCGAAGGCCGCCTCTCCATACCAAAGCGCGGCGAGGCCGTCCCTGGCGGCCCCTCCCCCCTTGCCGGGGGCGAAAGCCCAGCGCCTGAGCACGTCCCGCGCGCCGCCGAAGTCCTTGAGCCGAAACGCCGCGAAGGCCGTCGCCATGGCGGCCGAGCGGGCGGCGCCGCGCTCCGCCCGCCGCTCCGCGCCGGCGGGGGCGCGCTCGGCGCCCAGGCGCAGGACGCCGTAGGCGCGCTTCACCTCGCCCAGATGGTAGCGGGCGAGGCCCTCCACGATTCTGGCGGCGCGATAGATTCGGCCGAGCGGAAACTCGTCGCTCACCTCTCCCGCCAGATCGGACGCTTCTTCATAAGCCCCCACGCGGAACAGCTTCCAGGCCAGCTGGAGGCGAAGGGCGCCGGCGGGCGCCTCCCGGCCGCCGGCGGCGAATTCCCGAAGGCGGGACTCCCATTCCCCGGGCTTCCCGCGAGGCTTCCGCATGGCCTCGATTTCGGCGGAAAGCAACGCGGCGCGCGCGGAATTTTCGAGCGGATGCTTCGGGTGGCGGCGCGCGAAGCGGGCGAAGGCGCGCCTCGCGTCCGCGATCCGGCCCGAAAGCAGCCGCGCCCAGCCGAGGCCGTAGAGCGCCTCTCCCGGGAGCCTCGCGCCGGCGCCGTCCCCTTTGGCGGCGAGAGCGTCGGCCGCCGCATAGCGCATCTCCGCCCGCGCGTATTCCCCCCGCGCGAGGCGGACGTGTCCGAGAGCGACGAGCGCCCGAAGCGCCAGCCGTTCGCGGAGACCCGAGAGCCCCGCCCAGGCGTCAATCGCCCGCTTGACGGAGCCCGCGCGCGCCTGCGCCCATCCTTTCAGAAAAGCCGCCTCCTCGTAGGCGAATTTCCCCCGAACCCAAGTCCCCCCCTCCAGCAGGGCGAGACAGCGCGGATAGTCGCGCGCCCCGCAGCGCTCCTCCGCGAGGGCGTATCGCGCCGCCGCCGCGTAGCGAAAGCTCTCCTCATTCAGGGGCGTTCGCAGCAGACGCTCCCTCGCGGCGCTCGCCTCGCGGCCCTTTCTCAGGCGCGCAAGCGCTTCTCCCGCCCAGAAAAGAGCCGCCGCGCGCCAGCGGGGACGCTTCGCGCTCCCGGCCAGCTCCTCGAAAAGGGAGAGCGCCTCTATCGGCGCGCCCTTTCGCAGGTTGGCGAGCGCCGCGCCGAACCGATCGCTCTCATCGGCGAAGAGGAACCGCGCGAGCCCCCCCGGCTTCGGCTTCTCCTCGCGGGGAAGCGGGCGCGGCGGCAGGCGAACGGGAGGAATTTCCGGCTCGATGAAAACGGCGGGAAGGCGAACGCCCAGCCGCCCGGGCGGCCGGGGGCGCACGCGGGAGGCGATGAGGCGCTCGATGTCGGGAGATTCCACCACGACTTCGGGCAGGGAGACGGACAGCCGCTTCCCCTCGGCCGCGCCCGCGCCGCCGAGGCAGACGCAGAGGAAGACCAGCGCGCCCGGAAGAAGCCCGCGCCCCGAACCGCCCGCGAAGACTCGCATCATCCCGCCTCTTTTTTTCACCGGAGCATCGGGACGCGGCTTTTCATCTTCCTCTCGCGCTCCCGCACCGAGGCCAGATAGGATTCGAGCCGGAGGATTCTCGCTCTCGCCCGCCTCGCCTCCTCCCCCACGCGGGCGGGAGCGTCCCGGCCCGCGAGCGCCGCGATGCCCCGGTAGTGCTTGATGGCCGCCTTCCATTCCCGCCGCGATTCCCGAATCGAAGCCGCCCGCCAGGCGGCGGAGCGCGCCCATTCCTCCTCTCCCGCGCCCAGACGCGGAAGCGACTCATAGAGTTCGAGCGCCTCCGCCTTCGCGCCGTCCCTTTCGAGCCAAAGCGCGACCTGAAGCCGCGCGGGGCCGGAGACGTTCGCGTCCTTCGATTTGGAAGCGGCGCGAAAGGCCCGCAGCGCGGCTTCCGGCTTCCCTCTCCTCAGTTCGAGCGCGCCCAGCCGCAGGGCCGCCGCGGCCGCCTCGCCGCTTCGGGGAAACCCGGCTACGAAGCGGGCGTAGGCGCCGGCGGCCTCATCCACGCTCCCCATATTCTCGAAAACCTCCGCCAGCTCCAGGGCCGCCGCGGCGTCCTTCGGCGCAAGCGCCACAACGCGGCGCAGCTCGTCGGCGGCTTCCGCCAGATTCTTCCGCCGGAGAAAGCACGAGGCCCGAAGGCGGCGCAACGCCAGCCTCCCCTCCTTCGACGCCGCGAGGCGCAGCGCCCGCTCCGATATTTTCAGCGCGCGTCCGCATCCGCCGCCCCGAAGCGCCGCGAACGCCCAAAGCGCGAGCCCCTCGCCGGGGTCGGGCGGGGCGAGCGCGTCCCAGGAGGAGAACGCCGCGTCCGCGCCCTTCCAGTCGCGCGAGTCGGCCGCGGTCCGCGCCAGAAAATACCAGATCGCGCGTCTCCTCGGAGCGCTCACCTTCTCGTCGTGGGCGAGCGGCAGGAGCGCCGCCCGCGCCTTTTGGAAATCGCCCCGCTCGCGGTGGAGCGCGCCCATATTCAGGCGCGCCTCGCGCCTCAACTCCTCGGGGAGAAGGGGCAGCGCGTCCTGAAAGCGCCTCAGCGCCTCTCGCGCGTCTCCGCGCCTCCGCGCCGCCTCGCCCAGGCGATACCGCGCCCGCGCGGCGAGGGCGGGAGGGCCTTCGCCGAGGAGAACCTGGCGGAAGCGGCGCGCGGCCTCCTCCAGTTCGCCCGCCTCCCAGGCGCATTCGGCTCTCAGGAAGGCCGTCTCCGCGCGCGAGCGCTCGGGGACGAACTCTTCGGGAACCATCTTCAGCAGCCCGACGGCGCCCGCGCAGTCCTTCCGCGCCCCGTGAATGGACGCCGCCCGCAAAACGCCCTGATAGACGGCTCGCGCGAGCCCGGGCTCGATCTTTTTCCCCGATTCCCGAAGCCCGCGGAACGACCGGAACGCCTGCCGATACCGCGCCAGAACCTCCTCCTCCCGCTTCGCGTCCTTCTCGGCCATGGCGGCCAAGCGAAGCCCCGACCACACCGCCTCGAGCGCGTTCGGCGCGCGCCGGACGACCTCTCGATACTGGCGCGCGGCCTCTTTCTTCATCCCCGCGCCGCGCAGGCAGTCCGCCAGCCGGAGCCGCCCGGCGAGAGAAAGCGGGGCGCCTCCCTCGAGGGCGCCGAGGGCGGAAGCGAGATATTTCCCGCCTTTTTTCCGACAGCCCCCCGCCTTTTTCACGCTTTCGAGGAAATGCGGGAGATAGCCGCCCCCATCGGGGCGGCGGCGCAGCAGGCGCCGGTAGGCTTCGGCGGCTTTGGCGTGCTCGCCCGCGCGCCGCCAGGAAGACGCCAGCCCCCGCTCCGCCGTCGCGCGCTGCGCTTTGGAGAGCTTCATCCGCAAAACGGCGGCGAACGCCGCGCCCGCGTCCTCGTATTTCCTCCGCCCGAAGAAGCTCGCGGCCTGGGCGAGCCTCGCGCCGGCGCGCTTTTTCTCCCGGGGATATTTGCGGAACAGGGCGGCGAGGGTATTCCCGGCCGCCTCGAACTTCCCGAGCCGCAGCCGGATTTCCGCGAGTCTCGACATGAAGGCGCGCGCGCGCGGATTTTCGGGAAAGCGGCGCAGGACGGACGCATAGGCCCTCTCCGCCGCGCGGGGGCGCGGGACGCGATCCAGGGCGACGGCGCGCTCGAAGAGGGCGGCTTCCGCTCTCGGATCCTTCGGCGCGGAGGCGAGGAAGGCGTCGAGGGCGGCGACCGCGTCCGGCCACCGGCGCGCCGCCAGCCCGAGCGCGGCGATTCTGTAGAGCGCCTCCGTTCGCCAGCGCCCGGAGCGGACGGAGGCGTAGGCGCGCGCGGCCTCTTTCGCGCTCCCGATTCTCTCGGCGAGCTCCCCGACCCGGAACCGCGCCTCATCCGCCCTTTCATGCCCGGGATGCCGCCGCAGAAGCGTCCGATAGGCCGCCGCCGCCGCCCGAAGCCGGCCGTCCCGGCGTAGCGCCTCGGCGAGCAGATACCGGACGCGGGGGGCGTCGGCGCGCTTCCCCGCCTGGTCGAGATAGGCGCGAAAGGCGTCCGCCGCGGGCTCGAAAAGCCCGTCCCGGTAGAGGTTCAGGCCGAATTCGAGATGGGCGCGCGGGCTCTCCTTCGTCTGCCCCAAGGCGAGGGAATGCGGGAGGGCGGCCATCGCCAACAGGGCGAGCGCCGCAATGGCCGGGAGCCTAGCCCGCACCGCCGGGCTCCAGGGCGACGTTGTCGATCAGCCGGGTCGCGCCGATGCGGGCGGCGACGGCCATCCGCGCGGCGGCGGCGACTTCCTCCACCGCCTCGAGCGTCGCCGGATGCACGATTTCGACGTAATCCACTTTCGCCCCGGCCTTTTCCAGCTCGGCGGCGCAGGCCTCTATCAGGCGGGCGCAGCGCCTCTCCCCGGCCGCCGCCCTCTTGCGCGCGCGGAACAGGGCGGCGCTGAGGGCGCGCGCGCGCAGGCGCTCCTCCGCGGACAAATAGGCGTTCCGGCTGCTCAGCGCCACGCCGTCCTCCTCCCGGACGATCGGGCAGGCCACGATTTCCACCCCGAGGTTCAGGTCGCGCGACATCCGCTCGATCAGGACGAGCTGCTGATAGTCCTTCTCGCCGAAATACGCCCGGTGCGGAAGGCAGGCGGCGAACAGCTTGAGCACGACGGTGGCCACGCCCCGGAAGTGTCCCGGCCGATGCGCCCCGCAAAGACGCCCTCCCAGCCCGGGGGCGTCCACCCAGGTGTCGTATCCCTCGGGATACATGGCCTCCGCCCCGGGCGCGTAGAGGAGGCGCGCGCCCGCCTCCCGGCAAGCCCGCGCGTCCGCCTCGAAGTCGCGGGGGTAGGCCCCGTAGTCCTCGCCGGCGGAGAACTGCGCCGGGTTCACGAAAACGCTCACGACGACGGCGCCGCACTCCGCCCTCGCGCGGGCGATCAGGCTCCCGTGTCCCTCGTGCAGCGCCCCCATCGTCGGCACCAGGCCTAGGGGCGCCTCCGCCCGCCTGAGCGCCTCCGCCGCTTCGCGCATCTCCCGTGGGGCGTTGACGACTCGCATGGGGAATCTCGGATGAAAACGGGCGGCGGGGCATCATCTCAAACCTTCGGGGGAGATGACAAGGAGGGACGAGCCGGGGCGTCGGGTCGGATCGCGTCTCACCGCCGCGCCGGGGGCCGCCCCGCAATTCGTGAACCGCCCGTTGCGATGATCGCCCACAGATCGGGCTCCGCCCCCGACGTGCAGGGACAGGTCGCGACCTGTCCCTACGGAATGTTCGCGCGTCGGCGGGATGAGAACCCGGCGCGGACAACAACGGGGGATTGTCCCTGCGAACCCAATCCGTTCGCCCGCAATCAACCGCCGAAACATCGACTGCCCGGAAGGGACATTCCCGCCCCCGCGCCCTCACCTCTCCTCCGGCAGCCTCTCCACCCAGGGGCCGTCCGGAGGGAGGGCGGCGAGAAGTTCGGAGACGGAGCGTCCGAGGACGGGATGCGCGAGGTCGGGAGCGAGCTCGGCCAGGGGGGCGAGGGCGAAGCGCCTCTCGCCCAGCCTCGGGTGCGGAACCCTGAGGCCCGGCGCGCTGACGACGGCCGCGCCGTGGAGGAGGAGGTCGAGGTCGATGACGCGGGGGCCCCACCGCTCCTTCCGCTCGCGCCCCAGCCCGCGCTCGACCTCCAGAAGCAGGGCGAGCAGTTCCGCGGAAGGCATGGCGCATTCCAGCTCGAAGACGGCGTTGACGAAGGGAGGCTGGGGGATGGGCCCCACGGGCTGGGCGCGATAGAAGGAGGACGCGCCCAGGAGCCGGACCCCGGGGCTTTTCGCCAGCGCCTCGCGCGCCCGGCGAATCTGGCGGATCGGCTCGCCCAGGTTCGCGCCCGCGCCGATGAAGGCGCGGGCCTTCGGGGTCAAAAGCCCGCCTTCTCGATTCTGGCGAGCGCCTCCCGGAGCCTCTCCTCGGGAACCGTGAGCGCCATGCGGACGTATCCCTCTCCGGAGGGGCCGAAGCCGTTGCCCGGCGTCGTGACCACCCCGCAGTTCCGGAGAATATGCGCCGTGAACTCGCTCGACGTGAAGCGCTCGGGGCACCTCACCCAGACGTAGAAGGTGGCCCGGGGCGTCGCCGCCTCCAGCCCGATCCGCCTGAGTCCCTCGACGACCACGTCTCGCCTGCCCTGGTAGATCCTCCGCATCTCGGCCACGCAGCCCTGATCCGCGCTCATCGCCCTGACGCCCGCCTCCTGCACCGCGCCGAAAACGCCCGAGTCCACATTCGTCTTGACGGCGCCCAGGCCGGCGATGACCTCCGCGTTTCCGACCGCGCAGGCGACGCGCCAGCCCGTCATGTTGTAGGTCTTCGAGCAGGAGTGGAACTCGACGCCCACCTCCTTGGCGCCCTCCGCGTTCAGGAAGCTGACGGGCTCGTAGCCGTCGAAGGCCATCTCGGAATAGGCGTTGTCGCTGCACACGATGACGTCGTAGGAGCGGGCGAACTCCACGAGCGCGTCGTAGAAGTCCGTCTCCGCGCAGGCGGCGGTGGGGTTGTTCGGGTAGTTGACGAACAGGAGCTTGGCGGCCTTCGCCACCTCGGAGGGAATCGCGCCCAGATCCGGCAGAAAATCATTCTCCGTCGTGAGGGGCATGAAGTGAACCTTCCCGTCGGCGAAATACGTCCCGATCTCATAGACGGGATAGGCCGGGTCGGGCACGAGCGCGTAGTCGCCCGGGTCCACGAACGCCAGGGGCACGTGGGCGATGCCCTCCTTCGAGCCGATGAGGGAGAGCACCTCGGAGGCGGGGTCGAGCGAGACCCCGAAGCGCGAGCGATACCAGTCGGCGCACGCCTTGCGATAGGCCGGCATCCCCTCGTAGGAGGGATACTGGTGATTCGAGACTTTCCGCGCGGCGGCTTCGAGTTCCTCGATGACGTGGTCGGGGGTCGGCAGGTCGGGATCGCCGATGCCCAGGCTGATGATGTCCATGCCCGAATCGGCGACCTCCTGCTTCATCCTGTCGATTTCGGCGAAGAGGTAGGGAGGCAGGCGCTTCAAGCGCCGCGCGCGTTCGATCCTGATTGACGCCATGGAGTCCCTCACGGAAGGATGATGGGTGAACGCCGCGGCGGCGGTCGGCCGCACGGGCCTTCAAGCGGCTCCACGGGCTCGGGAGCCGGGTTCGACGCGGGCGAGCCTAGCACGCCTCCCCCGGGCGCGGCAAGGCGCGCCGCCCCCCCCCCGCTCGCCTGATTGCGAACGCCCCCGCTCCTGGCGTATCCTGTTGCCTCCCGGCGGGGAAAGGTGCTAGCATCCCCGCCGGAGAAAGCGAGCGGAACGCGCGAGGCGCCCGAATCCCGACGAAGGAGCGCGATTCGATGACCCACGTCATCGCCGAACCCTGCATCGACACGAAGGACACCGCGTGCGTGGACGTGTGCCCGGTGGACTGCATCCACCAGGCGGAGGACGGATCGAGCCCGATGCTCTACATCGACCCCGTCGAGTGCATCGACTGCGCGGCGTGCGTCCCGGCCTGCCCGGTGGACGCCATTTTCGCGGAAGGCGACCTGCCCGCCAAATGGAGCAAATACACGCAGATGAACGCGGATTTCTTCGCGGGCGAGGCCGCCCCCGCGGCGGCCGGGGCGGGAGCGACCGCCTCCGCCGCGCCGGCGAAGAAAAAAGCGGAGCCGGAGCCCGAGCCTTTGCCCGAGCCTCTGGAGCTCGCCCCCGAGGAGATGTACAAGCAGCTCTCCGAAATCCGGGAGGACGTGGCCGCCAACCGGGGCAGGGAGGAAGGGGACAAGGGCGCGGCGAGGAGGTCTCCCTCCCTCGTCCTGCTGGCGGCGGCGGCGATATTGCTCATGATCTACGGCATCTCGAACAATTTTTCCAAAACCGTCAACGCCAGCGTCTATGGGAAGCTGAGCGCCTTCGCCCTGGGGAGCAGGAAGCCCACCCTCTCGGGCGGCGTCTATTCCGTGAACCGGGTGATCGGGGGCGAAAAATACACGCTGCTGGTGTCCGATTCGATATTCGGCGGAAGGACGCTCAGGCTCCAGGCGCCCACCGGCCCGATTCAGAAGATCTACCACGAGGACGAGAAGTTCTTCTCGAACGTCTCGAACCAGTACAGCCGCTACTACTACACGTTCGTGGACGAGAAGAGCGACGGAACCGTCGATTCCATTCTTCAGGTGCGCGAAATCTGGAGCCGGGAGAACCGCTTCCTGGGCCGGTATCACAACCCGATCGCGCCGAGCCCCGAACTGCAGGAATCCTACCGGAACGCGGCGAGAACGCTGGCGAAGGGAATCGGCCTCATCAAGCCGGACGCCCGGGGCGAGGCGCGCCCCGCCGCTTCGTAGGGGCGGTTCGCACGAACCGCCCGTCGGGAACGGTCGCCCATGGACGACGGGGGCGCGGGCCCGCTTTGACGGCGCGGAGCGGCAAGGCGGGGTGGACGAGCGCCGCGGCGGGCGGCTAGAAATCCACCTTGTCCGCCTCGTCGGTCTCCGGGAAGGGGCCCTCCTTGATCTCGATGGCGCGGGTTCCCTCCTCCAGAAACTCGATGCGGTGTCCCTCATACATGAGAATCAGGTCGCCGGGGGCGAGCTCCACGTCGGCGGCGCGCTCGCCCTCTTTGGAATACACCCCGACGCGCATCCTGCCCGAGCGGCAGATCATGATCTGGTGGCGCGTCTCGTTCGAGGGCCGCTCGGTCACCCTGTGGTAGTGGGGATTCACCACCGCGCCCGGGTTCCTGTTCAGCATGACGATCTGGAGCGGGTTCTCGTCCGGCGTCATGTGCGCCTTCGTTCTCCGCTCGGTTTCCGGGTCGGCGCCGGAGTAGGCTTCCGCCAGATGGGCGCGCTCCGCCTCGGAATCCAGGTAGGGGGGAAAGGCCGCGTAGTCGTCAAAGCGGCTTCGGATGACCATCGCCAGCGTCCTGCCGTCCGCGGCGCGGGCGTATTCGACGCCGGCCGCCTCGATCTCTCGCGCCATCAGCGCATCTCCCCAAAAAATACGTTCGATGGATGAGGCGGAAGCGAGGGATTCTCCCTACAGCCCCAGCACCTCCGCCATGCCGTATATGCCGGGGGGGCGGCCCGCCGCCCAGCGCGCCGCGCGAACCGCCCCGGCCGCGAAATTGTCCCGGCTTCCCGCCCGGTGGGTGATCTCCACCCGCTCGCCCATGCCGAAGAAATAGGCCGTGTGCTCGCCCGGAACGTCGCCGCCGCGCAGCGTCTGCATCCCGATGACGCCGGGGGGGCGCTTTCCGGTCTGCCCCTCGCGGTGAAACACCGCGTCGCGCGGGTATTCGCGCCCCGTCGCCTCCGCGAGAATCTCCCCCATGCGCACCGCCGTTCCCGAGGGGGCGTCCACCTTCTGGCCGTGGTGGATCTCCATCACCTCGATGTCGTAGCCCGCGCCGAGCAGCCGCGCCGCTTCCTCCATCAGGCGAAAGACGACGTTCACCCCCACGCTCATGTTGGGGGCGAGGACGCAGGCGATTGCGCCGCCGAAGCCGGCGATTTCCTCCCGCTGCGCGCCGCTGAAGCCGGTGGTGCCCACGACGGCGGACATCCCCTTCTCCGTCGCCAGCCGGACGTGGGCGACGCTCGCCTCGGGAACCGCGAAGGAGACCAGCACGTCGCCCTCCAGCGCGGAGGGATCGGCGGTGAGGCCCACCCCCAGCTCCCCGACGCCGGCGCGCAGGCCCGCGTCCTCTCCCAGCGCCTCGAAATCCTCGCGCTCGAGCGCGCCCGAGAGGGCGATATCCTCCGAGGCGGCGATCTGGTGGATGACGCGCCCCCCCATCCGTCCGCCGGCGCCGGCCACGACGATGCGTATCGACACGAAATTTCTCCCTTCTCTCGCAAGGAAAAAGGCGAACCAGCTCTTCGTCGGAAAGCGCATTATACGCGCTTCGCCCCGGGGAAGGAACCCGCAGGCGTCACAAGGGGGAAAGAGGAAAGCGCCTGTTTCCGCGCCGTTTGTTTGATAGTATAAGGCGACCGCAATGCTCTCGCTCGCCATACGGACATTGGGATGCGGCCTGTTGGAAGCCCCGCCTGACGAACGCGAAGAGTCCGCCTGGATCAAGCGCTGCCAGAACGGGGACAGGGACGCCTTCGAGCCTCTCGTCCGCCAAAACGCCGGAAAAATTCACCGCCTCGTATGGGGAATGCTCGGCGAGCGCAGAGAGGACGCCGACGACGTCGTTCAGGAGATATTCCTCAAAGCCTACCTCGCCCTGCCGAAATTCCGGGGAAACGCCCGGTTCTCCACCTGGCTCTACCGCATCGCCGTGAACCATTGCCGCGACCACCTGAAGCGCGGCGCGCCGTGGTCGGCCGGGCTCTCCGAGGAGCGGCTCGCCGGGGAGGCGGCGCCGGAGGACGAGGAGGGGCGGGAGGAGGCGCGGCGGGCGCGGGAGAGGCGCGCGAGCGAGGAGCTGCACCGGCTTCTGGCGCGCCTGCCGGAGAAGCATCGCCGCATTCTCGTGATGCGCGAGCTCGAGGGCATGAGCTACGAGGAGATTGGCGAGACGCTGCGCATCCGGCCCGGCACGGTGCGATCGAGGCTCAATCGCGCGCGGGCGGGCGTCCTGCGGGCGGCGGAGAGGGCGCGGGAGGAGGAGCGATGAGCGCGTGGAAAAGGGCGGGCGAGAGGCGCCGGAGCGCCCGGAACTGGGACGCGCCCGGGCGGGCGGACGCGGAGGTCTCCGGGGTCAGGGCGCTGTTCGAGGCGGCGCGCGAGGAGGCGCCCGCGCCCGACGCGGCGCTCTGGGAGAAGCTGCGCCCCCGCCTCGCCGCTCACGCGGCGCGGAGCCGGCGCCCCCTGCCCTTCATCTCCGCGCTGGCCGAGACGGGGCCCGGGCTCGCCGCGGCCGCCCTGGGAGTCCTGCTTCTCGCCGCGGGCCTTTACTGGAGCCAGAGCGTCGGGAAGGAGGCGCCCTCGCCGGCGCCTGCGGCGCGCCCGGCGGTTCGCCCGGGCAGCACCCTGGACCCTTTTCAGATGATCGGCGGCGGGCTTGAGGCGCGAACGGGCCAGGGGCTGCTCCGCCACATCGCCTACGACGCGCCGGAGGCGCCGGGTTTGAGGGCGAGACGATGAAGATCTGGTTCACCAAAGAGTTCATGAAGGCGGCGGCCGCGCTCCTGGTCGTCTTCCTCGCCGGCGCGGGCGTCGGCTACATGGGCGGGCGCAAGCACGCGGAATACGGGCTTCTGAAGCGCGGGGAGCCGCGCGCGCCGCGCGAGGCCCGCTCCCGCCCCGCCGGGCGCGAGAGGCGCTTCATGCGGATGCTCGCGCGGGATCTGAACCTGAACCCCGCGCAGGAGGCGAGCGTGAACCGCGCTCTCGATCACCACTACGAGCGCATCCGCGACATACGGAACCGGATGCGGCCGCAGATCGTCTCCATCATGCGCGAGGTGCGCCGGGACGTGCGCTCCTTCCTGGACGGCGAGCAGAAGCTCTCCTTCGACCGCATCGTCGAAGAATTCGAGAAGAGGCGCGAAAGAAGATGGAGAAAATTCAGAAGGCGCCATCCGGGCGCCCCGCCCGGTCCGTAGAAGAAGCGGGCGAATCCCGCAGCGACGGACGCGAAGCCGCCCGAAGCGAAGCCCAGCCGCCGCCAATCGGAGGAACCAGAACATGAAGATTCACGGAAAGCGCCACACGCTCCGCGCGGCCGCCGCGGCCGCCGTCCTCGGCCTCGGCCTCGCCGGCGCGCCCCCGGCCGCCGGGGAATCCCCGAGGGACGCCGCGCCCGGCTTCCCGCAAATCATCGAGAGCATGATGCGGGACGCCCACTTCGGGATGCGCCACGGCAAGGGGAGGCTCCACGGACGCCCCCCTCTGGCGGCGCGCCCGCTGGTCTCCATCGCGCTCAGAAACCATGAGGAGCTCCAGCTCACCGACGCCCAGGTGAAGCACCTCAAGGACATCCGGGACGCCTTCTCGAAAGAGGCGGTGAAGGCGGGCGCCGAAATGAAGGCCGGCCGAATCGACCTCCGCCGCGCCCTCGACGGCGAGAAGGTCGATTTCGCCGACGTGGAGAAGCGGATGCGCAAGCTCTCGGAGATGCGGGTGAATCTCCGGCTCGCGCGCCTCAAGGCGATTCAGGAGGGCAGGTCCGTCCTGAGCGAGGAGCAGCGGAAGCAGCTGGTGAAAATCGCCCGCAAGGGGCGCGGCCGCGCGATGAGGCGGATGATGCGCCACGAGGACGCGCCTTCGGGCCGCCCCCGGACCTACTAGACCTCCTGAACTTCTCCGGTCGCCCCGCGGCAAGGCTTTCGCGCCGCGGGCGCGGCCGGGGGCATCCTGATCGGAGCGGGCCATGTGGATTCCGATGCGGGAGATATGCGCCGGCTACGACTTGCTCGACCTCGCCCTGACGGTCGGCATCCTGGCGGGCATGGGCGCGCTCTGCATTCTCCTCAGAAGACTCGGACGGGAAGATTCGCCGGACGCCGCCGAATCCGGAAGACGCTGAGGGGCGCGGCGTTTGGACATGAAAAGCCGGCGGGGGACGGACGCCTACCCGCCGGCTTTTCGTCGCCGCGGCTCGATTCGCTTGATTTTTCCCTAATATATCATTGCCTTTCTTTTTGTTCCGGGAGTATATTTACGCGAGAAAGTGGTATTTTCAGGAAAAAGAACGCCAAATAAACCAGGAAGATTTTGAGCGTGGGCGCCATGAACAACAAGGATAAACGCTACAAGATAACAACCACGGCGGCATCGGTGATAATAGCCGCGGCGGCCTTGCTCACTCTGTATTATACCGCCAAGAGCAATTTTTTGTCCGAGGTATCCGCCCAAATCGCTACCGTAAACGTCAAAATTTCCGAATCAGTCAAAAGGCTTGATTCGGCGGATCAAAGCGCGAAGGAGAAAACAAGGGATTTTGCGAAACATATCGACAGGCGCTTTGACGACATGCAAACAAGCATAAGAGAGTTGAGGGAAGATATAAGGAGCAACGGGGAAAAAATGGACGCTATCCTATTGAAGCTTTCAACCCTGCAAAAGTAAGAGTTCGCCGGAAGCCGCTCTCTCAATCATCCCTCTCCCCCTCATTCCAAGTGGAAAGTCGCCCGGCGGGGGCGGCTTCCGTTCCGTCAAGCCTCCGGCCCGAGGCTCAGAGCAGGGCCTCCTCCGTCAGCTCGCCCCGATAGACGAGCCTGGCCTCGCCTTCCATATAGACGTCGCGGACGTCCGCCCCCTCGCCCTCGAAATGGATTCGCAGCGTCTCCCCGCTTCGGACCCGCACGTCCACGGGGGCTTCGAGGAGGCCGCGCGCGCAGGCGAGCACGGCCGAGGCCACGGCGCCCGTGCCGCAGGCGAGGGTTTCGTTCTCCACCCCGCGCTCGTAGGTTCTCAGAACGACGTCGCCGCCCTCGACCTGGGCGAAATTCGCGTTCGCCCCCGCGGGAGCGAAGGCGTCGTGCCCGCGAATCGCCCGGCCGTCGGCGGCGACGTCCACCGCCTCCGCGTCCTCCACGAACTCCACCGCGTGGGGGACGCCGGTGTTCAGATGGTCGACGATCGCCCGCCTTCCGTTGATCTCGAGCGCGACCTCCGGGCGGTAGTCGAAGGGCCGCGTCATCCGCAGCTTCACCCTCGATCCGCTCATCGTCGCGTCGATGACGCCCGCGACGGTCTCGAAGGACACCGCGTCCTCGGCGATGCCCAGCTCCCGCGCGAAGCGCGCGGCGCAGCGCCCGCCGTTTCCGCACATCTCGCCCTCGGAGCCGTCGGCGTTGAAGAAGCGCCACTTGAAGTCGGCGCGCTCGCTGGGCTCGATGAACATCAGCCCGTCCGCGCCCACGGACTGCCCCCGGCGGCAGACCTTGCGGACGAAGCCCGTCATCTCGTCGGCGCGGTGCCGCAGGTCCCTGTTGTCGATGAAGATGAAGTCGTTGCCGCTTCCGCTCAGCTTGGTGAATGGGATTTTGTTCACGGAATCCGCCTTTCCTCGAGAAACGCCGGAATGCGCTCGCCGCGCACGAGGTCGTCATACGTCTCGCGCTCCCGGATGACGTGGTATTCGCTCCCGCGCACGAGAATCTCCGGCGGCCTGGGCCGGGAGTTGTAGTTCGACGCCATGGTGAACCCGTAGGCGCCCGCGCTCATCACGGCCACCAGATCGTCCCGGCGGAGCTCGGGCAGGCTCCTGTCCTTCGCCAGATAGTCCCCGCTCTCGCAGATGGGGCCGACCAGGTCCGTAACGCGCCTCGCCCGCTCCCGCGCCGCCTCCTCCACCGGCCACACGTCCTGGAACGCCTGATAGAGGCTGGGGCGGATGAGGTCGTTCATGCCCGCGTCGATGATCACGAAGCGCTTCTCGGGGTTCGCCTTCCCGTAGAGCACCCGGCTGACGAGAATCCCCGCGTTTCCCGTAATGACGCGCCCCGGCTCGAAGATGAGCGTGCACCCCAGCCCCTCCAGCCGCGGCAGGATGGCCGCCGCGTAGTCCTTCGGCAGGGGCGGCGCCTCGTCGCTGTAGGTGATGCCCAGGCCGCCGCCCAGGTTCAGGTAGCGGATGTCGCGCCCGTCCTCCCGGAGCGCCTCCACCAGGCGCGCCACGATATCCACCGCGTCGGCGAAGGGCGCGCTCGTGGTTATCTGGCTTCCGATGTGGCAGTGCACGCCCGTGGGCTCGACGCCCTCGAGCGCGGCGGCGGCGCGATACTGCTCGCGCGCGCGGCTGATGTCGATGCCGAACTTGCTCTTTTTGAGGCCGGTGGCGATGTAGGGATGCGTCTGCGGGTCCACGTCGGGGTTCACCCGGATGGCGACCTGCGCGCGCGCCCCCAGCCGGCGCGCCGCCGCGCCGATGTTCGCCAGCTCCTCCTCGCTCTCCACGTTGAAGAGCAGCACGCCCCGCTCGAGGGCGAAGGCGATCTCCTCGTCCGACTTGCCGACGCCGGCGAACACGACGCGCCCGGGCGGAACCCCCGCCTTGAGCGCGCGAAAGAGCTCGCCCCCCGACACGATGTCCAGCCCGCCGCCCATCGCGCCGAACAGCCGCAGTATCGCCAGGTTCGAGTTGCTCTTCATGGCGAAGCAGACGAGATGGGGAACGGAGGAGAACGCCTCGTCGAACACCCGGAAGTGCCGCGAGAGCGTCTCGTGGCTGTAGGCGTAGAAAGGCGTGCCCACCTCCTCCGCCAGCCGCGCGAGGGGGACGTCCTCCGCGTACAACTCCCCGTTCCTGTATTCAAAGTGGCGCATCCCTCACCTTCCTTTCCGAAACGCCCCCGCGAGGGGGGACGTCCTCACAAGCCCTTGATGATCGGCGTCTTCGGAGGCTTCGGCGGCCCCTTGACCCCGCAGCCGGCGATCGTCCACGCCGCGGCGATCAGCAGGACGCCCGCCAGCAGGATTCTCCCCGTCATCCCGCGGATCCTGCGGCCACCATGAAAATCCCCAGCGCCATCGCGCACATCCAGAAAAGAATCGCGCATACCCACAAAAAGACGAAAAACGGCCACAGCGCCACGTGGACGTAGAGCCACGGATCCGCCCAGGAGAACGCGACCGAGCCTCCCAGGTGATACAGGAGGCCGATCGCCAGGTAGATCAGGCTCCCCATCACGCCCATTCGCAACCTCCGGCGGCGCCCGCCTAGGCACCCAGGCGCTTCCTCTCCGCCCGCAACTGCGCCAGAACGCTTCTGCGGGAGGCGCCGCCCGCACTGCTCCTCGCCCGCAGCGACTCATCGAGATGCGTCGCCGCCAGGTCTTCCGTCCGCAGGCGGGCGTCGGCGCGCCCCAGATCGGCGGCGTCCAGATCCTTCAGCGCGACCCCCTTCTCGATGGCGGCGCGCACCGCGCGCCCCGCCGCCTCGTGCGCCTGGCGGAAGGGGACGCCCCGCCGCACCATGGCGTCGGCCAGGTCCGTCGCCGTCATGTAGCCGCCCTCGGCGGCGCGCGCCATCCTCTCCGGCTGAAAGCGCATGGCCCCGACCATGGGCGCCATGACCTCCAGGGAGGCCAGCAGCGCGTCGGCGGCGTCGAAGAGGGGCTCCTTGTCCTCCTGAAGATCCCGGTTATACGAAAGCGGCAACCCCTTCATCAAGGCGAGCAGGGCGAGGAGGTCGCCGAAGACGCGCCCGCTCTTGCCGCGGACGATCTCGGCCGCGTCGGGGTTCTTCTTCTGCGGCATCAGGGAGCTGCCCGTGGCGAAGGCGTCCGGCAGCTCGACGAAGCCGAACTCCCCGCTCGCCCAGAGGACGATCTCCTCCCCCAGCCTGCTGAGGTGCATCATGGATATGGCGGCGGCCGAGGCGAAGTCCAGGGCGAAGTCGCGGTCGCTCACCGCGTCCATGCTGTTCTCGGCCACGGCGGCGAAGCCGAGCTTCCGCGCCGCGCCCCTCCTGTCTATCGGGTGGCTCGTTCCCGCGAGCGCGCCCGCGCCCAGGGGCGAGACGTTGACGCGCGCGCGCGCCTGGGCGAAGCGCTCCGCGTCGCGCCGGAGCATCTGCGAATAGGCGAGCAGATGGTGCGCCAGGGACACCGGCTGGGCGCGCTGGAGGTGGGTGTAGCCGGGCATCACCGCGTCCACGTGCGCCTCCGCCTGCGCGAGCAGGGCGCGCCTGAGCGCGAGGAGGGCGGCCTGGGTCTCGTCTATCCGATCCCGGAGCCAGAGCCTGAGCGAGGTGGCCACCTGATCGTTGCGGCTGCGCGCCGTGTGCAGCCGCCCGCCGGCCTCGCCGACGCGCTCGACGAGCGCCGCCTCTACGTTCATGTGCACGTCCTCGAGCTCCGCCCGGAAGCGGAAGCGGCCCGCCTTCACCTCCCGCAGAATGGCCTTGAGGCCGGAGACGATTTTCCGGGCGTCCCCCTTCGGGATGACGCCCCGCGCCCCCAGCATCTCCGCGTGGGCGATGGAGCCGAGAACGTCGTGCGCCGCCAGCCTGCGGTCGAAGGAGACGCTCTGGGTGAACGCCTCGGCGCGCGCGTCGGTCTCTCCCTGAAACCTCCCGCCCCAGGGCTTTCGGGCCTTCGCCCGCCCTCGCCTCGCCTCGCGCTCCGGCATCTCGAACGCTCCTCCCCAGCCTTCCCCGCTCCCGTCCGGGGGAGCCGAAGGAAACTGCTTACACGATAGCGGGCGCGAAGGGCAACCGGGGAGACGAGGCCCGGCGGGAGGCGAGAGGGCGAAGCCGCCCCCACGCGCCCGCTTTCGCTCGCGGCCAAACGGCGCGGGACGCATATATGCGTGTCCCCTACGAAGCCATGAAACCCGCATCCCCCCGTCGTGAACGAATCGCCTTCGCATTCGGAGGTCTTCGTAGTACCGCCCCCTCCCCGGGGGCGTCCCGCAGGCCGCGGCCTGTCCCTAACATAAACATAAAATCCTTGATTCCCGCCGCGATGGGAAAATCCTCGAATCGATCGCGCATTTGCCCGCATTTGCGCTGCGGCGTCCCGGGCGGCCGCGCCCTATATTCCCCAGGTCGGAGGCGGCGGGAAGCGTTCCGCCCTCCGGCGCGGCGGTCTCGCGCGAAGCGAAAGAGGCGGATGATGGCGAAGCGGGGGGATTGCGGAATCCGGGGGGTTGTCGTCCGGCAACGGGCGGCGCGCGCGCCGTCGCCATCATAATGAAAACGCTCCCATTTTCGACAAAAAAAGACAAATTCACGGCCTTTTCAGACACATTCGCAGCTTTTTTCGACCTGTTCCAGACCCTTTTGAACGCGGAAAAAGAAATGTCAACTTATTGAAAATAAAGGTATTGTATCAAAAAAGGGCGTCCGGAGAGGGTGTTTCACGCAACCGCGGCATTTGTCCGCATCCGCGCGCATCCGCGCTTCTCGCCCACCCCGCCGGGAGCGTGGGGACAACCCCCGTGGTTGTCCTTCGTCGGGTTCTCATCCCGCCGAGACGCAACCATCCCGCAGGGGCGGTTCGGGAACCGCCCGCCCCATATCAACGGGAACGGCGCGGGACGCATATATGCGTCCCCACCCTGTGAAATCGAACGCCGCCCGCAGGCGAAACGCCCGCGGCGCGCTTGCGGGCGGGCGGCGTCTGCCCTAGGATGCGTCGCGTCAACCCGTTATCTTCCCTTCCACCCGCCTCACCCGGAAAGAAGCCCTTGGAGCGCGGCTACCGGCTCTTCTCGCCCAGGCAATGGCTCTTCATCGCCGCCGCCTTCGCGCTCATGGGGCTTTTCTCGGGCCTCAACTTCCTTTTCGGCATTTTTCTCAATCCCCTGATCGACGAATTCGGCTGGAGCCGCTCGACCGCCTCGGCGGCCTATTCCATCAACATGTGCATGATAGCGTTCTGCTCGATGATCGCGGGCGGCCTCTCCGACAGGTTCGGGACGCGGCCCGTGCTGCTCGCGGGCGTCCTCATCGCCGGCGGCTCGCTGCTGCTCTCCTTCTTCATCTCGAATCTGTGGCAATACTTTCTGCTGGCGGGGGCGATGTCGGGGCTGGGGCGCGCCGCCATCGCCACGCCCGTCCAGGCCTTCATCCAGCGCGGCCTGACCAGGAACCGGGGGCTCGCCACCGGGCTGGCCGGCTCGGGGGCGGGCCTCGGCATCCTCGCCCTGGCGCCCCTCACGGGCTTTCTCGTGAGCGCCCACGGGTGGCGGGCCTCCTACCTCTTTCTGGGCGTCCTCTTCCTCGCCGTCGCCGTCCCGGCGGCGCTCGTCCTCAGACCCGCGAAGCGGCGCGAGGCGGAGGGCGAAGCGCGGCGCCGCCCGGCCGCCCCGGAGGAGCCCGCCCCGATCCTCCCGGAAGCCTCCATGGGGATGCGGGAGATTCTCCGGCGCAGGCCCTTCTGGATGATTCTCGCAAGCCACGCCACGGACTGCATGTGCCACTCGGTGCTCATCGTGCATCTGGCGCCCATCGCCATCGAGGCGGGCGTATCCCCCGCGCGGGCGTCGGGCCTCGTCGGCCTTCTGGGGCTGGGAACGCTCATCGGGCGCATCGGCGCGGGCGTCCTGGCGGACCGCATCGGCGCGAAGCGCGCCCTGCTCGCCGCGCTGCTGACGCAGACCCTGCCGGTGCCCCTGCTCTTCTGGATAGGATCTCCCGCCGCCTTCTACGCCGTCGCCCTCATGGTCGGCTTCGGCCTCGGGGGACACGGGACGATGTATCCCGTCGTCACGCGCGAATACTACGGCCCCCGGAGGGTGGGCGCCCTGTTCGGCGCCTTCATCACCGGCGCGAGTTCGGGCATGGCCACGGGGGGATTCATGGGCGGCCTCCTGCACGACCTGACGGGCGACTACAGGCTCTCCATCCTGTTCAGCTTCGCCGCCGGCGTCGCCTCGCTCCTCTTCGTCCTCTCCTACCCCTCCCGCGAGAGCGCCGCGAAAAAAGACGCCGCGCGCGCCCTCGCCCAGCCCGCGGGGGGAGGCGCCTGAAGGGCCGGCGGGACGCCCGCGCCGCCGCAGGGCGCCGTGGTTCGCCGCAGGGGGCGACTTCTCCTCGGCGGCGCGACGGCGCCGGACGTCCCGAAACGGGCGCTTCGCGAACCGCCCCTGCGGAATCAAAAAAAAACCATCCCCCGCCGTCATTCCGGCGAAGGCCGGAATCCGGGGTTTTCGGCCCAGGGGAGAGGGACGGCGGAATCCGCGGCGCGCGCCCCTGTGGTTGTCCTTCACCGCATCCTCGTCCCCGCCGACGCGCGAACGTTCCCGGCGCGCCGGGGGCGGAACCCGCGCGCGTTGCCATCGCCCTCCCGATTTCGTATGATGCGCGGAATCACCCGGCGTGAATGCGCGAACCGGGAGCGGGGAGAGGCGCGATGACGGAGTTTGAACTGGCGACGGCGGCTTTCCAGAACGCGACGATTGAATTTCAGAACGCGACCCTCGAGTTTCAGAACGCGGCCCTTGAATTTCAGAAATGGGGGGTCGAGTTTCAGAAGTGGGGGGTGGCGGCGCAGTGGGTCGTCGGTCTTCTTCAGGTCGCCCTGATCGCCTACGGCCTTCGCCTCATGGAGCGCGGCGGCGCGCGGCGCTCTCCGAGCGTCAGCACGACGAGACGATGGCCGCCCTCGCCGCGGAGCAGGCGGCCTCGGAAAAGCGACACGAAGAGACGATGGCCGCTCTCGCCGAGGAGCGGGCGGCTTCCCAGAAGCGGCACGAGGAGGCCATGGACGAATCGGAGAAACGGCACGAGGAAGCCATGCGGAAGCACGACGAGTCGATGACCGCCCTCACGGAGCTCATCAGGCGGACGGGGAGCGGGGAGAGTCCCTGAGCGGGACGCGCCCGCGATTCTCCCGAACCGGCCCCTTTCGACCGGGCGCGAAAACGGAAAATATGATATGATGCCGGCGCAGACCGCAGACCGCAGACCGCAGACCGCAGACCGCAGACCGCAGACCGCAGACCGCAGACCGCAGACCGCAGACCGCAGACCGCAGACCGCAGACCGCAGACCGCAGACCGCAGACCGCAGACCGCAGACCGCAGACCGCAGACCGCAGACCGCAGACCGCAGACCGCAGACCGCAGACCGCAGACCGCAGACCGCAGACCGCAGACCGCAGACCGCAGACCGCAGACCGCAGACGTAGGGGCGGTTCGGGAACCGCCCGCGCTCTCTTCGGCGGCGTGGGCGGCTCGTGAGCCTCCCCCGCGAAACCGCAAGGCCCGCCCCCGCGGCCCGTCATCCATCGGGAACGGCCCGCGAGCGCGTCCGCGTCCTTGACGGGCGCATTCCGCTATCTATATGCTTTTCCGTCCGTTGTCCGCCCTCAGGCGGGCGGCGCGAGCAGCGGCGCCGCCCGGATGGAGAGTCATTCGCGCCCCGCGGAGCGGAGGCGCCCCGGACAAACCCTTCAGCCCGAACTCACGGGAGAACATGACATTATGCTCACGAATCGCCATCACCGTTTTCCGGCTTCCGCCGCCGCGCGCGCCCTGGGACTGGCGCTGGCCGCCGCGCTCCTCCTCGGCGCGGGAGAAGCGGCGGCGCAGACCCCGCTGTGTCCCACGGCCGGCCATGAGACGACCGCCGTCTTTCCCCCCGGAACCAACCTTCAGAACCTGACCCGGGATCAACTGAAGACGATTTATCGCTCCTTCCCGAACCTGGTGATTCCCTCCGCGAGAATCGAGTGCAGGTACGGGGTGGCGGACAACAAACACCACTCTTTCCTCGTCCGCAGCCCCAAAATCACCGTCGCGGACGACTGGGTGACCGGAATCTACGCCCTGCACGAGAGCAGGGGGACTCTGGAGGTCTATATTCACGCCGTGGGCCCGACCGGCGAGGCGCAGCACTTCCACCCGATCGACTACGGCAACATGGCCGTCAGAACGGGGGGCGTGGCGGCCGACTACACGACGGGCGAAGAATCCCACGCCATCCACGTCGAGCACACGGGCGAAGGCGGGGTCGGCCTCGATTTCCGGAATCTCTCGCTGTTCACGCAGGGCGACTACGCCTATGGCGTTTACGTCAAGCAGCAGGGCTCCTACGTCTTCAGGCACGGGGCGAGCCGGCGCGCCAGGGGCGAGATCGTGGTCAGGATCATCGAGACCGACCGCGATCGCGAGGGGCGGGCGCGCCCGCTGATAGCGACGCGGGGCGACTGGGCCGACGCCGTCCGCGCCGAATTCTCCCGCGGCGCGGCGCAGGGCGACGTCACCGTCGCCATCAAGGGCTACACCATCGCGACGGGCGGCATCGTCCCCCAGCAGGAGCATCCCGAGACCTACCCCCCCCCCACGGGACAGGCGGCCCGCGCCGTATTCGCCCTGCACCAGGGCTACGGCGACATCCGCGTCTCCGCGACAGACGCCCAAATCCTCACGTGGGGCAATCAGGCCTCGGCCATTTTCGGCCATCATGAGGGCAGGACGAGAACGATCATGAACGTGGGGGGCGGCTCCGAGGTCATCCCGGGCGGAGGCGTCATCTCCCTCACCGTGAGCGGCGGCGAGATCAGGACGATGGGCTTCATCAGCTCCGAGGAAGGAGCCGAGGAGACGCTGCAAGGGATCGGCGTGAATTTCCGGGCGACAGGCGGCTCCAACTCCCATGGCGTCTATGGCTGGCACCAGGGAGACGGGCCCATCGACATCAACCTGACGAACGCCTCCGTCTCCACGACGGGCGCGGGCGTCTTTGGCCACCACAAGGGCGGCGACGGCGCAATCGACATCAACCTGGCGAACGCCTCCGTCTCCACGACGGAGGAGAACGCCTACGCCTACGGCGTCCTGGCCTGGCGGGAGCACGGCGGCGAGGGCGATGTCTCCGTCTCCGTCGCGGGCGGCTCGATTTCCACCGCCACGGAGAGCTCCCACGCCGTCTGGGGCCGGCAGGAAGGCGCGAAGGGCGGCGTCTCCATCACCGCGGCGAACGCCGCCCTCTCCACGGCGGGCAAGGCGGCCCACGGCGTAATCGGCGTCATCCAGGGCAAAGCCGCCGTGGATGACGGGGAAGGCGGGACGACGCTCGCGCGGAGCGGCGAGGGGGTATTCGCGGGCGAGGGCGACATCGCCGTCTCCGTCGCGGGCGGCTCGATTTCCACCGCGGGCGAGCTGGCCCACGGCGTCCATGCCGACCATCACGGCGACGAGGGGGAGATCGCCGTCACGATAGCGGACGGCGCCTCCATCGCCACCGCGGGCGAGAACGCCTACGGCGTCTATGCCCGGCACATCCACAAGGGCGCGGTCGCCGTCGCCTTGACGGGGAGCGTCGGGACGGCCGGCGACTACGCCTACGGCGCTCGCCTCTATCACTCGGGCGTCTCGGGCGATATGTCCTTCCGCATGACGGGCGGCGAAATCAGGACGACGGGCGCGGGCGCCCACGGCGTCAGCGTCGAGCATCACGGCGACGCGGGCGCGGTCGCCGTCACGATAGCGGGAGGCGAGGTCTCCGCCGCGGGCGAGAACGCCTACGGCGTCTGGATGAAAACGGCGGGAGGCGCGACGCTCACGATCGGGCGGGGGGCGCGCGTGAGCGCGACCCAGTCGGGCCTGGCCGCTTTCGCCGACGGCCGGGGCGACTTCGCCGCGATGATTCACGGAACGATGGAAGGCGGCGTCGTCAGCTACGCGAGCGGGGAGAATACGGTCACGGTGGGCCCCTCGGGCGCCATCAAGGGGATTATTGACGGGGTGGCGATTCACGCGGAAGGCGGCGGGCTCCACGTTGATTTGAGCCTGACCGATTCGAGCCTGAACGCCCGCGGGGTGGCCGACGTTCTGGGCGGCGACATCGTGACCGCGGCGCCGGAGGAAACCACCGTCATCGTCAACGGCGTGACGGTGTTCGACGGGGTGAACGGCGTCGTCGACGTCGACGTGCCGAACGGGCCGTTCGACGTCCGCATGTCCGCCGCCCAGAGCGGGCGCCTCACCCTGACCGAGCGCTACGCCCCGCGCGCGAGCGTCTATGAGGCGCTTCCGGGCCTCCTGCTCCGGCTGAGCGGCGCGAGAGCGCGGGGCGAGAGGAAGACCTCGCCCGGCTCCCCGGTCTGGGCGAGCGTCTGGCGCGGGGAGGGCTCCCGCGGCGACGGGGGTTCGACCGTCGGCGCCTCCCATGACTTCGAGCATTCCGGAGCGGAGGCCGGCCTCTACCTGGCCTTTCCCCGGTCCGGCGGCCTGAGCGGCTCCGTCTCGGTTCGCCAGTCGAAGGCGCGGGCGGACGTCTCCATGCCCTCGGGCAAGGGCGATATCGAGCTGGAAGGCGCGGGCGCGGGCCTCGGCCTCTCCTGGAGGAACCGGAGCGGCTGGTATCTGAGCGGAAATTATTCCTTCATGGAATACGACGCCGACCTCGCCTCGGAGCCCCGGGGCAAGCTCAAGAGCGGCGCGGACGCGACGGTCCGCGCCGTGGGACTCGAGGCGGGCAGGCACCTCGCCCTGAGCGAGCGATTCGCCCTCATCCCCCGCGTCTGGGCGGCGCGGGCGAGCGCCTCCATCAAGGGCTTCACGGATTCCGTCGGGGCGCGCTTCAGCCTCATCGAGGGCGACAGGCTCACGGGCGGCGCGGGCGTCGCCGCCGAGACGGAAGTCGCCCGCCGCGGCTGGACGCTCTCCCTCCGCGGGGCGCTGGACGTCGAAAGCGCACTGAGCGGCGAGAAGACGACCGTAGACGTCTCCGGCCACCGGCTCCACGCGGAAAGCGAGGACACCCGGATTCTGATGGGACTGGACGCCCTCTATCGGGAGGGGCCCCTCTCGCTCGGGCTGGCGCTGCGCGCGGACGGCCTGGGCACGGACGACGAGGCCTACGGCGGCCGCCTGAGCCTGGGGCTTCGGTTCTAGGCGCGCGCGGCGAAGCCTCGACCGCGCTCACCGGGCGCGGGGGCCGGTTCGATGGCCCCCGCGCCCGTTTTTCGTTTCTCGCCGAACGGATCGGTTGGTTTCGTGAACCGGCCCGCCCGCGTCAACGGGAACGGCGCGGGACGCATATATGCTGTCCCCTACAAAGGAAAAATCGCCGCCCTCGCCCGTAGGGGGCGCATTCATGCGCCCCGTTTGCGGGTCGGCGATGACGCGGATCAAATCGTAGGAACAACCCCTGTGGTTGCCCGCGCTGGGTTCCTTCCTCCTCGCCGAGGCGCGAAAATCCCGTAGGGGGCGTTCGGGAACGCCCCGCCGCCTCCGATGCGAATCCCTCCCCGCAACGGGCGGTTCACGAACCGCCCCTACGAAACCGTCGCCGCCCGCCGAAGATGCGGCCATCCCTCCAGGTGGGGACAACCACAGGGGGTTGTCCCTACGGCCTCCCTTGAGGGTCGCCGTCCCGCAACGGACGCTTCACGAATTGCGGGGAGACCCCGGGGAGGGGCCGCCCCTACGAAATCGTAAAACCCGCATTCCCCGCCGATCGTCGGCGAGCGCATATATGCGCGTCCCGCTTGGCGTCTTTCATCCGCCCGAGGCATTGCCGCGACGCCCCCGATTTCGTATGATGAAATGGAATGGACGGCGTGAATGCGTGAATGCGTGAATGCGTGAATCGGGAGCGAGGCGAGGAGACGGATGATGACGGAGTTCGAGCTGGCGACGGCGGCTTTTCAGAACGCGACGATCGGGTTTCAGAACGCAACGCTCGAATTGCAGAACGCGACGATCCAATTTCAGAAGTGGGATCTGATAGCGCAGTGGGTCATCGGGCTGGGGCAAATCGCCCTGATCGGCGGCGGTCTCGTGATGATGCAATTTGCCGGCCGGCGTCGGGACCGCGCGCTCGACCAGATGATGGACGAATCGCAGAGGCGGCACGATGAGGCCATGGAAGCCCTGAAGCGCCGGCACGACGAGGCGATGGCCGAATCGGAGAAGCGGCACGTGGAGACGATGGAAGCCTTGAAGCGCCAGCACGAGGAGACGATGACCGCGCTCATGGAGCTCATCAAGCGGACGGGGAGCGGAGAGAAAACCTGAGCGGCCGCGCCTCCCTTGTTCACCTCTCACCGAGGCGCGAAAATCCCGTAGGGGGCGTTCGGGAACGCCCCGCCGCCTCCGATGCGAATCCCTCCCCGCAACGTGCGGTTCACGAACCGCCCCTACGAAACCGTCGCCGCCCGCCGAAGATGCGGCCATCCCTCCAGGTGGGGACAACCACAGGGGGTTGTCCCTACGGCCTCCCTTGGGGGTCGCCGTCCCGCAACGGGCGGTTCACGAATTGCGGGGCGGCCCCGGGGAGGGGCCGCCCCTACGAAAACCTCCACCCCTCCCCAATCGACGGGCGGGACGCATATATGCGTCCCCTACAAAATCAAAATCGCGCGGCATCTGCCCCTACATTGACGCCCCGCGCGGGACGCGCCCGTCCCCGGGAAATCGCGCCCCGATATTTTTTCGTCCGAATCCCCCGCCCCCGCTTGACACCCCCGCCCCGCGTTGGTAGGTTCCGCGCGTTCATTCCGTTGTCGCGGCTTTCACGCGGGGGAGCGAAAGGGCATGGCCTCCGGCTCTCCTCCCGAAGCGAATCGCGGGCGCGGGACATCGGCGGGCAGGTCGCGCGCGCCGCGCGATGAGAAAATCCGCAAAGGCGTGCGAAGCGTTCACCTGGCCGCGCTGGGCTGGAACTTCGTGACCGCCCCGCTCGTCGGCGGCGGGCTGGGCTACGGGCTGGACGCGCTCTCGGGCTGGTATCCGTGGGGGATGATCGCCGGGTTGCTGCTGGGCTTCGTTTCCGCTTTTCTCGATCTCGTCAGGGGCGTTCGCTAGGTGGAAAACCGGAACTCGCCGCCGCTCGATCTGCGAAGCATCGAACGGGTCGGCTGGCTGATTCTCGCGCTCGCGGCGCCGGCGTGCCTGCTCGCCGGATACGCCGGGGCGGCCGCCGGGCTCGCGATCGGCGGCGCGTGCGCCCTCGGGAGCTTCCGGCTGATGGACGTCTATTTCGCCCGCGTGTTCCGCAAGGGCCCGGGGCGCGCCGGATGGGGGCATCACGCGCTCTACGTCCTGCGGTTCGCCGCCCTTCTCGGAGCGGCGGCGGCGGCGATAGGCTGGGCGCGGCTTCCCGCCGCGGCCGTGGCGGCGGGGCTGTCCGTTCCGCCCCTGGCCATATTCATTCACGGGGCGAGACGCGCCCTCGGAAGCCAGGGAGCGACAAGGGCGTAAGGCATGGAAAAATTCCACCCGTTTCTGTATTTCGACCTCATCCCCGGGCTGTCGGCGTATCCCAACATCGTCTATAGCTGGGCGGTGATGACGTTTCTCATCGCGAGCTCCCTGCTCGTCACCCGCGCGCTTCAGAAGATACCCGTGGGCGGGCAGAACGTGTTCGAGGCGATTTTCGACGCCTTCTCCGCCTTCATGGAAGGCCCCCTCGGCAAGGAGGGCCGGCCCTTCTTCCCCCTCGTGTTCACGCTGGGAACCTACATTTTCCTCTGCAACGTCATCGGAATCCTGCCCGGCTTCATGGCGCCGACGAGCAACCTGAACACGAACGTGGGCTGCGCCCTCACCGTCTTCCTCGCCACGCACTACGTCGGAATCAAGAGAAGCGGGATGGCGTATTTCAAGCACTTCACGGGCCCCATCATCTGGCTGGCGCCGCTGATGATTCCCATCGAGATCATCTCCCACCTGAGCCGCCCCCTCTCGCTCACCCTGCGCCTCTTCGGCAACATCACGGGAGAGGAGCTCGTCCTGGGCGTTCTGATGCTGCTGTGCCTCCAGATTTTCCTGCCCGTTCCCTGGGCGATGCAGCTGTTCGTGATTTTCGGAAGCTTCATCCAGGCCTTTGTCTTCACCCTTCTGACCATGATATACATCGCCGGGGCTCTTGAAGATCACGATCACGGCGAGGAGAGCGGCCACGAGGTCGCCCACGCCCATTAACGGCAAAAGCCCGCGAAGAAACCACTTCAACAAGGAGACGTAAGGAATGAAACGTCTGGGAATGATCGGATTCGCCCTCGCCAGCATCGCAGCCGCGGCCTCCGGCGCGTTCGCCGCCGAAGCCGGCGCGGCCGGAGGCGGCGACGTGATGAAATGGAGAATGATCTCCTCCTCGTTCGCCCTGGCCATCGCCGCGGCGGCCGGCGCCTTCGCCCAGAGCCGCAGCATCGCCAGCGCGCTGGACGGCACGGCGCGCAACCCGGGAGCGGGCGGAGACCTGCGCGTGTCGATGATCATCGGCCTCGCCCTGATCGAGTCCCTCGTCATTTACACGTTCGTCATCTGCCTGATCATCATCCTCGGCTAGAGAAAAGCGCATCCGCGGCGAAAAGGGGGGAGCCCGCGGGCTCCCCCCTTTTCGCGAGCCGGGCGCGAGCGGCATCCGGAATCACCGCCTCCATCCGCCGCGCGCCCGCCCCTTGCCCTTCGCGCCAAAACCCATAGAATCAGACCTCGCCCGAAGCCGACGCGGGCTTTTCGGGGATTTGCGTTCATCCCGAAACTTCAGGTGAGCCGAAAACCCATGTGGGAAAGCGCGAAAGCGAAAATTCCCGAGGCGACCGTCAGCCGGCTCTCCACCTACGCCCGCGTCCTGGAGCAGGCGGGCGGCGAGGAGGCGCGGCTCATCGCCTCGGCCGATCTCGCCCGGCGGTGCGGGCTCAAGCCCGCGCAAATCAGAAGGGACCTCGCCTATTTCGGGGAATTCGGGGTTCGGGGCAAGGGCTACTACATTGATGAGCTGCGCGGCAACCTGAAGAAAATCCTGGGCGTGACCCAAACGTGGCCGGTCGCGCTCGTCGGAGCGGGGAACCTCGGCTCGGCGCTGCTGGCCTACAAGGGCTTTCTCGCGCACGGCTTCGAGATCGCCGCCGTCTTCGACAAGTTTCCCGAAAGAACGCCCGCCTACGGAACCGGCGCCCTGCCGGTGCTGCCGATGGCGAAGCTGCGCGAAGCCGTCAGGGAGAAAGACATCAAAATCGGCATCATCGCCGTGCCGGGGGCGGGCGCGCAAAACGTGGGGACGGCGCTCGTCAGCGCCGGCATCACGGGCATCCTGAATTTCGCGCCCACCCAGGTCCGGACGCCGCGCCGCGTCAGGGTGAAGAACGTGGACCTCGGCAGCGAGCTGGAGCATCTCTCCTTCCACCTCTCCCAGAACGGCTGAGACGCGCGCGGCCCGGCGATCTCCGAAGAACATGAGCCCGCAAGCCTCATACATCCTGGCCTTCGACACCTCGACGCCGCGGGGAAGATGCGCGGCGCTCCGCCGCGCGGCGGGAGGCGCGGAGGAGGCGCTTCTGCCGGAGGAAATCCGCATCTCCAGAACGCTTCTGCCGCAGGTGGAGGAGCTTTTGAGGTCGAAAAGCATCGACAAGCGCATGATTCAGGCCATCGGGGTGAGCGTCGGCCCCGGGACGTTCACCGGACTTCGGGTGGGACTCTCCTGCGCGAAGGGCCTCGCCCTGGGTCTGGGGCGTCCGCTGTATGGCTTCTCCTCCCTGGAGGCCATGGCGACGGGCGCCCTGCTCGGCGAGCTCGAAACGGGCCGGAAGCTGCCGGACTACATCCTCCCCTGCCGGGACGCCAGGCGAGGCGAGCTGTTCACCGCCCTGTTCCGGGTATCGAAAAACCCGGAATCGCCCGACGAGAGCGTCCTTCTGCGCGTCCGGGCGGATGAGGTCATCGAGCGGGAGGCGCTTCCCCTCCCGGAGGACGGCGACGCGCTCGTGGCGGGCAGGCGAGAAGACCTCCCCGAACTTTTCGGCTCCGGGGCTTCGGGGGCGGCGGCCGCGCGCCATGAAATCGACTCCTCGGCCGCCGCGGTCGCGCGGCTCACCCGCAGGGCCCTCGAGAGCCGAACGCCCCCGCCCGGGGCGAACCTGACGCTGAACTACTGCCGAAAACCGCAGGCGCAAACGAAATGGGCGGATCCGGGGGGTTGATTCCCTCCTCGATATTCCGTAAATTTCAGGAGCGTTCATCGCATATACCACACGGGCGGACAGAGGCCAGAAGACGTCTCCGTGAAGCCCGCCGAGGAGGATTCGCCATTGGAAACGACCGAGAAGGCGGAAGAAGCGTCGAGTGCGGCCCAAGACGCCGAGCGTCTGAAAAAAGAGCACGCCGTTCTGGATGAAAAAATTCTCGCTCTTGAAAACGTTCGATACCCATCCCCCGAAGAGCAGCGGCGGATCAAACTGCTGAAAAAAGAAAAACTCGCCATCAAGACGCAGATAGAGACGCTCGAGGGCGACTGAAAATCACGAATTCGCCCTGCGAGGCGCGCCGAAGCGAAATTTTGCGCTTTCATCCCTTGACCGAAAGCGGAAAACGTGCGGTAATATCGCCCGTTGCGCCCCCGAGACGCCGGGATGGACGCTTCGTCCGTTCCCGACCGATGCGTTTTCAGGGGGGGCTGACGTTCACGCAATGCGGAAGCCGGCCATGATGGATCCGAAAAAGACGCTGTGGAACAAGGAGTCTGGCGTAAGAGGGGGGCGGTGCGCCCCCGCGCGCCGTCCCCTGATTTCCCGCTGACGACGCGCCGGCATCACCGGCGCTTTTCGGATCGACTTCACCGCCAGGACGGGAGCAGTCTCGACTGGTCGGGAGGGAATGGCCGTGGCGACCAAAACGAAGAGCCCACCCGCGAAGCTGAAGCCCAGGAAAATCTCCGGCGCTGAGATCATCTACCGAAGCCTCGAGCGCGAAGGGGTGAAATACGTCTTCGGGCACCCGGGCGCCGTGCTTCTCACGGTTCTGGACCTGTTCCTCAAGAGAAGCGAAATCAAGCATCTGCTCATCCGGCACGAGCAGTGCGCCGCGCACATGGCGGAGGGCTACGCCCGCGCCAGCGGCGAGGTCGGCGTATGCCTCACCACCTCCGGGCCGGGCGCCACGAACCTCATCACGGGCATCACGGACGCCTACATGGACTCCATCCCCATCGTGTGCCTCACGGGGCAGGTCGCCACCTCGATGGTGGGCAACGACGCCTTTCAGGAGGCCGACATCGTCGGCATGACCCGAACCGTCACCAAGCACAGCTACCTCGTGAAGAGCACGGACGATCTCGCCGAGACGATTCAGGAGGCCTTCTACATCGCGCGCACGGGAAGGCCGGGGCCCGTCCTCGTCGATTTGCCCAAGGACGTGCTACTCGGCGACGGAAACTACCAGATTCCGGACAAGGTGGAGCTGCGCGGCTACAAGCCCACGACCAGGGGCCACCCCCGACAGATTCAGCGCGTGGCCCAAGCCGTCAAGGAATCCAAGCAGCCCCTGCTCTACGTGGGCGGCGGGGCGATCCACGCGGAGGCGCACGCCGAAATCCTCAAGCTCGCGGAGACGGCGGAGATTCCCGTGACCTACACCCTGCTGGGCGCGGGCGCCTTTCCGAGCGCGCACGAGCTTTCGCTGGGGATGCTCGGAATGCACGGAACGGCCTACGCCAACTACGCGACCATGGAGTGCGACCTGCTCATCGCCGTCGGCGCGAGGTTCGACGACCGCGTCACCGGAAAGGTGTCGGAATTCGCGACCCGCGCGAAAGTCATCCACATCGACATCGACCCCACGGCCATCGGCAAGAACAAGAAGACGGACATTCCGGTCGTGGGCGACGCGCGCCAGGTGCTCGCCGAGGTCAACAAGATCGTCAAGCCCCAGAAGCGCGCCCTGTGGAAAAAGCGCATCCAGAAGCTGAAGGCGGAATATCCGCTGACGTTCGATTCGCCCGAAGGCGCGCCGATCAAGCCGCAGGAGGCGATTCTCGCCCTGAGCGAGGAGGTGGGCGACAAGGCCATCCTCACCACCGAGGTGGGGCAGCACCAGATGTGGGCCGCGCAATTCTACAACTTCACCTTCCCGCGCCAGTTCATCTCCTCCGGCGGCCTGGGGACGATGGGCTTCGGCTTTCCCGCGGCCATCGGCGCGGCGCTGGCGCGGCCGGACAAGCTCGCCATCGACATCGCGGGCGACGGCAGCTTTCAGATGGTGATGCAGGAAGTCGCCACGGCCGTTCAATACGGCATCCCCGTAAAGGTGTTCCTTCTGAACAACGCCACGCTGGGCATGGTTCGCCAGTGGCAGGACCTGTTCATGGACAGGCGCTTCAGCGAGGTGGACTTCGACTTCTCGCCCGACTACGTCAAGCTCGCCGAGGCGCTCGGCGCCGGCGGACGGCAGGTCGTGGACAAGGAGGAGCTCCGGCCCGCCATTCAGGAGATGATCGCCGCGCCGGGGCCCTACGTTCTCGATGTGATCGTCGATCCGGACGAACTGGTGTTCCCGATGGTTCCGGCGGGCGGCGCGACGAAGGACATGATCGTCCGCGACAGCCGGAAAAAAATCCTTCGAGGCAAGCTCAGCGCCTTGCCGGACAACTAGGAGACTTCGCCCGTGGAGCTGAACGGCTCGCAAATCCTCATCGAAGAATTGAAGGCGGCAGGCGTCGAGATGGCCTTCGGCATTCCGGGCGGCGCCATCATGCCGTTCTACGACGAGCTCATGAAGTCGGAGTTTCCCCACATCCTCACCCGGCACGAGCAGGGCGCCGCGCACATGGCGGACGGCTACGCGCGCGTGAGCGGCAAGGTGGCCATCGTGGTCACTACGTCCGGCCCCGGGGCCACGAACCTCATCACCGGACTCGCCAACGCCCAGATGGATTCCGTGCCGCTCATCGCCGTCACGGGCCAGGTGGCGACCGGCATGATCGGCACCGACGCCTTTCAGGAAGCCGACATGTACGGCTGCTCCATCCCGGTCACGAAGTTCAACTGGCTCATCAAGGACGCTCGGGAAATCCAGCGCGTCGCGAGGGAGGCGATTCGCGTGGCGACGTCGGGCCGCCCGGGCCCCGTCCTGCTCGACTTCCCGAAGGACATCCAGATCGCCACGGCGGAATACGACCCCCGGATGCCCCATGAGTCTCCCTTCGCGCCCCCCGAGCGGCGGCCGGACCTCGACGAGGAGGGAATCGACAGACTCCTCGAGGCCATGACGCGCGCCAGGCGGCCCGTCATCATCGGCGGCGCCGGCATCATCAAGTCGGGAGCCGCGGCGGAGCTCGCGGGGTTCGCCAGGGCCGCCGGCGTTCCGGTCATCAACACCCTGCTGGGGCTGGGCGGATTCCCGGGAACGGACGACCTCTTCCTCGGGATGCCGGGAATGCACGGAACGGCCTACGCGAACTTCGCGCTCTGCGAATGCGACCTGCTCATCAACCTGGGCGCGCGCTTCGACGATCGCGTAACGGGCAAGGTGTCGAGCTTCTGCCCCAAGGCGATCATCGCCCACGTCGACATCGACGCCGCCGAAATCGACAAGCGGGTGAGCGCCCACATCCCGATCGTCGGGGACGTGCGCGAGGTGCTCGCCGCCCTGAACCGACGCCTGACGCCGGGCGACTGCGGCTATGAGGAGTGGCGGGAGACGTGCGCGGGCTGGAAGCGGGACTATCCCCTGCAATACGACCTGGACGGCGGCGACATCAAGCCCCAGTACGTGATCGACCAGATTCAGGAGATCACCGAAGGCGACGGCATCTACGCGACGGGCGTGGGCCAGCATCAGATGTGGGCGGCCCAGTTCATCCGCTTCAACCAGCCGAAGAGCTGGGTCACCTCCGGCGGCCTCGGCACGATGGGCTTCGGCCTTCCCGCCGCCATCGGCGCGAAGTTCGCCCGGCCGGAGAAGGACGTCTGGCTCATCGACGGCGACGGCAGCTTCGCGATGACGCTCGTCGAGCTCGCCACGGCCGCGACCTACAACGTCCCCGTGAAGGTCGCCATCCTGAACAACGCCTATCTGGGCATGGTGCGCCAGTGGCAGGAGCTGTTCTTCGAGAAGCGCTACTCCCATTCCCATTACCCGGTGAATCCGGACTTCGCCGCCATCGCGGAAGGCTACGGCGTGAAGGGCGTGAACGTCGAGGACGCGGGCGAGGTGCGCGGCGCGCTCGAGGCCGCGGCCGCGCACGACGGCCCCGCGGTGCTCAACTTCATGGTCAGCAAGGAGGAGAACGTCTGGCCCATGGTTCCCGCCGGCGCCGGAAACGACGAGATGCAGCTCGTTCCCCCTTCGAGGGAGGCGAAGCCGTGAGGCAGGTCTATTCCATTCTCGTCAACAACCACGCGGGCGTCCTCTCCCACGTCGCCGGCCTCTTCACGCGCCGCGGATACAACATCGAGAGCATCGCCGCCGGGCCCACGGAGAACACCCGGATCACGCGCATCGTCATCGTCGCCTTCGGCGAAAAGAACGAGCTCGACCAGATCGCCAAGCAGCTCCGCAAGCTCTACGACGTGCGCGACGTCGAGCAGATCGCCTACAACCAGGCCGTCACGCGCGAACTCGTGCTCGCGACCATCAACGCGCCGATGGACAGGAGAGGCGAGGTCATCCAGCTCGCCAACGCATTCGGCGCGCAGGTGATCAACGTGACCGACGATACGGTCACGCTCGAGGCGAGCGGCAACGACCACAAGGTCAGAACCCTCATCAAGGCCTTCGAGAGCTACGGAATCGCGCAGATGGCGCGCACGGGGATGATTTCCCTCCCCTACGACGGAATGCCCGAGGACTGGGAGCCCATCTCGTAATGCCCGCGAACCCGAACGAAAGCGCCGCGGACGAGCCGCACACCATAGCGGTTCTGGTGGAAAACAAATTCGGCGTCCTCGCCAAGGTGGCGAGCCTGTTCAGCGCGCGCGGCTACAACATCGACAGCCTTTGCGTGGGCGTGACGCAGGATCCGAGCGTCTCCCGCATCACCCTCGTCACGCGCGGCGACGGGAAAATTCTCGAGCAGATACGAAAGCACCTCAGCAAGCTCATCGACACCGTCAAGGTGATGGACATGGGGGAGACGGAAAGCGTCGAGCGCGAGATGATCCTCATCAAGGTCTCGGCGCCGAAGGCCGCGCGGCCGGACATTTTCCAGATCATCGACGTGTTCCGCGGCCGCGTCGTGGACGTGTCCTCGAACACCGTGACGGTCGAGGTCACCGGCGACGAGGGGAAAATCACGGCCATTCTGAACCTGCTCAACTCCTTCGGCATCAAGGAGATCGCCCGCACGGGCAAGGTCGCCCTCACCCGCGGAGCCAAGACGCTCAAAGGCTCCAAAAGCTGAGCGCATGAGAAGCGAGCGCTCCTCCCGCAGGCCCATCGTCGCGAAAGAGGGCTGGGGCTACGTTTCGGGCCTCCTGGCCGCCGGCCTCCTCTCCCTCTTTTTCGGGGGGTGGGCGTGGGCGATTCTCTTTTTCGCCCTGGCCGCGGCCGTGGCCGGCTTCTTCAGGGACCCCTATCGATCCCCGCCCGGGGAGCCGGGCGCCGTCCTCGCCCCGGCGGACGGCCGGGTCGTGGAGGCCGCCTCCACGGAGGATGCGGGAGGGGTGGTCCGCATTTTCCTCTCTCCCCTCGACGTTCACATCAACCGCTCGCCCGTGGACGGCCGAATCGCCGGCGTCCGGCATCGAAAAGGCCGGTTTCTGGCCGCCTACAAGGCGGACGCCTCCGAGGTCAACGAGCAGAACGCCCTGGAGATCGAAACGGAGGCGGGCGAGCGCTTCCGGGTCGTGCAAATCGCCGGCGTCCTCGCCCGGCGGATCGTCTGCTGGTCGAAGGAGGGCGACTCCCTGCGCGCGGGCGAGCGCTTCGGGCTGATCCAGTTCGGCTCGCGCACCGATCTATATTTCCCCCGGGGATATGATATAACCGCAGAGCCTGGGCAGCGGGTTCGCGGAGGAGAAACCATCGTTGGACGAGCGAGAAGCCGGAAAGCCGCGCAATAAATTCGGCCGCCGCCCGCGCCGGAGGAGCCGCCGCTCCCGAAGGCGCTCCCTCCAGCGGGGAATCTACCTGGTTCCCAACCTGCTGACGACGGGGAGCCTCTTCGCCGGCTTCTACGCGATTGTCGCCTCGATCCAGGGAGACTTCACCTGGGCCTCCCTCGCCATCCTGCTCGCCATCGTTCTGGACGGCCTTGACGGCACCGTCGCCCGACTGACGAAGAGCACGAGCTCCTTCGGCCTTCAATACGACTCGCTGTGCGACCTGACGGCCTTCGGCATCGCGCCCGCCGTGCTGATATACGCCTGGGCGCTCGCCCCTTACGGAAGAATCGGCTGGCTCGCCGCGTTCATATTCGCCGCCTGCGGCGCCCTGCGGCTCGCGCGCTTCAACGTTCTGGCCCAGGCGGGCGGCGGCTCTCTCGATTTCAGAGGGCTGCCGATACCGGCGGCGGCCGGCGTTCTGGCCTCCATCGTCTATCTGGCCGAGGATTTCTCCGCCAAGCCCTACGTCCCGCTCATCCTGATTGCGGCGCTCGGCTATCTCCTCGCCTTCCTGATGGTGAGCACCATTCGCTACAAGAGCTTCAAGGATTTGAGCGGCCCCCTCAAAAGACCGTTCCGCGTTCTCGTGGGCGCCGTGCTCGCCCTGTTCGTCGCGGCGGCGATTCCCCAGGTGGTCGCCTGCCTCGCGTTCGCCGGCTACGCCGCGTCCGGCCCCTTCTGGATGCTGTCGAGATGGCGAAAGGCGAAGCGCGAACCCGCGCCCGGAAACCTCGAAGAACGCCAGCCGGAATCCCCGTAGCCTCTCTCCCTGATTGCGCTCGCGCGCGATACCCTCCATAATCCGCCTGATCGAAAGCCATCGCCCGAAGCCCGGCTCATCTCAAACCCGAGAGACCTTCCGCGCGCCGAGATGAAGAGAGTTTTCGTGCCGAACACCCCGAAATCCGCCTTTCCGAAGCCCCGGGCGGGCTGCGCGCGGCTCCTCGCTTTCCTTCTCGCCCTTTTGTGGCAGCCGCCCGGCCCCGAGGCGCAATTCGCCCCCCGGCCGCAAATCCGCCCCCCTTCCGCCTCCCCTCAAGAAAGCCGGGAGGGCCTCGAATTCCTGAGAAATCCCGACGCCGCCATCGCCATCACGGCCGATGAACTGCGCGAAGATCGGGGGCGGCAGCGGATTGTCGGCCGCGGATTCGCGGAAATCCGCTACCTAGGCAGCGGCATTCAGGCGGACCACATCGAAGTGCAGACCGCGACGCGAGACGGCGTCGCCCACGGAAACATCGTCTTTCAAACCGGAAGCGATCGCATCGTCGCCGACCGCGCCGAGTTCAACCTCGACACCGAGCGGATGGTCGTCTTCAACGCGCGCGGCTTCATCGGGGCGACCTACTACGTGACGGGCCGGGTGATTCGGCGCCTCTCGGAGGATCGATACGAAATCCAGGGGGGCGCCTTCACCACGTGCGAGGGCGACCTTCCCGACTGGGCCTTCGGCTTCGAGCGGGCGACCTTCCAGGTGGAGGGCTACGCCCGGCTCCAGGCTCCCGCCGTGAAGATCAAGGGCGCGACCGCGGCGCTTCTCCCCTGGGCCATGCTTCCCGTAAAGACGAAGCGAGCCACCGGCTTTCTCCTGCCGGGGATCGGCTCGGGCGGCGAGAGCGGCGTTCAGTTCTCCCCCTCGTTTTTCTGGGCCATCAACGAGTGGTCGGACGCCACCGCCGGGTTCGACTACTACAGCAGGCGCGGCACTCGCTACAAGGGAGAATACCGCTACGAGCTGAGCCGGGACTCGTCGGGCGAGATAGCGGGCCGCTACCTGAAGGACAGGCGCGAGCGGGGGGCTTTCTGGGACGTCCGGGGCTCTCACCGGACGCGCTTCAGGGAGGCCGACGCCGATTTCCACGCCGCGCTCGACCTGGAGAAGCGCGCGACCAGCGACCGAACCCTCGAAAGCGACCTCCTCGCCCGCACGCGCCAGGACACGGACACCCGCGTCACCTTCACGCGGAATTTTCCCCGCGTCGCCGGGCGGCTTCAGGCGGGAATGCGGCGGCGGGAGGGATTGAACGAAAACGAGGGGCAGCTGTTTCAGAAGGCGCCGGAAATCACCCTCGACATCCAGAACAAGCGCCTGGGGACGAGCGACTTCTACTTCAGCATGGATTCCTCCGCCGTCAACTTCACGAAAACCGAGGACGAGAACACGCTTCGCCTGAGCCGGCTTCACGTCGAGCCGTCTCTCTCGCTTCGCCTGGAGACGGTTCCCTGGCTGGGCGTAACGCCCGAGATCGGCTTCAGGGAAACCTATTGGACGCATCAGAAGAAAGACGCGGGCGTCGGCGCGAACCCGAACTCCGCGCAACGGGTGGAATCCGGGCTCTCGCGTGAAATGTGGTTCGCCAGAATTCACGCGGTCGGCCCTCGGTTCAGCAGAATCTACGGCGCCGAGGTCGGCCCCTTCCGGGACTTCAAGCACGTCGCGTCGCTCGAGACGACCTACAGATACAGCCCGGCCCACGACGCGCGCGACAGGCGCCTCATCATTCCCCTGGACGCGGTGGACGCCCTTCAGGATGAAAACGTGATCGAATACGCCCTCGTGAACCGCGTGCTGACGAAGCTGGTCAAAGAGGAGGGCGAGGAGACGCGGCAGCTGCTCCGCTACCGCATCAGCCAGACGTTCGACCTCGCCGAGGAGCGAAGAAGGCAGGAACTGGACGCGCGGCCCCGGCGCCCCTTCAGCGACATCGCCTTCAGCCTGGAGGCGCGGCCCCTGCCCGGGGTGCGCCTGCTGCAGCAAACAAAATACGGCCCATACGACTCGAAAATCAACGAGCACTCCACGGGCTTTCTTCTCGACGGCGGCAAAAACTGGTATCTCAACATCGACCGGACCTGGACGCGCCGGAGAAGTCGTTTTCCCGAAAGCGCGGGAAGCAGCTTCTTCAATTTCGCAGGCGGGTTCTCCATCAGCCAGAGGCTTTTCATCGAATACATCACGCGCCTGAACAAGACCGAGGACGCCACGCTCGAGCAGAGCGTCATCGCCCGCTACCGCGCCTGCTGCTGGGGGCTGGAGCTCACCGTCACGGACACGCGGGACAAGAGCGAGATTTTCCTCGGCTTCAGCCTCATCGGCCTGCTCGAGGGAGAAAGGGCCCCGAGGTTCAGCAGCAGGCGAAACCCGTCGCGGGAAGGCAGATTTTTCGGCAGCGGCTCCCTCGCGCCCCTGCCTTTTGAAAATTGAGATGCGCCCCGCTTCAGAGGGACGAGGCGACAAAGTGAACGTTTGCGTGATTGGCTGCGGATACGTCGGGCTGGTGACGGGGGCCGTGTTCGCGGATCTGGGCAACGAGGTCGTCGGCGCGGATATGGATCAAGGCCGCGTGGACGCCCTGAACGCGGGCGTCTGCCCCATTCATGAGCCCGAACTGCCCGAGCTGCTGGCGCGCAACCTCAAGGAGGGCAGGCTGAGGTTCACCGCCTCCACGGCCCAGGCCGTCTCAGAGAGCGAGGTCGTTTTCATCTGCGTGGGCACGCCGCCCGCCGAAGACGGCGGAACCGACCTCTCCCAGGTGGAGGCGGCGGCGAGGGAGATCGCCCGCGCGGTGAACGGCTACAAGGTCATCGTCAACAAAAGCACCGCGCCCGTCGGCACGGGAGACTTCATCCGAAGCGCGCTCGAAGAAAGCGGCGTCGCGCCGGAGAATTTCGACGTGGTTTGCAATCCCGAATTCCTGCGCGAGGGCCAGGCGGTGCGGGACGCGCTCGAGCCGGACCGCGTCGTCATCGGCGCATCCGCGGAGAAGGCGGCGAAAACCGTGGAGCGCCTCTATCGGGCGCTGAACGCCCCGGTTCTGATCACGGACGTCCAAAGCGCGGAATTGATCAAATACGCCTCGAACGCCTTTCTGGCGACGAAAATCACGCTCATCAACGCGGTGGCGAACCTGTGCGAAAAGACGCGAGCCGACATCCGGGAGGTCGCCAGGGGGGTGGGCGCGGACTCGCGGATCGGCCCCGCCTTCCTGCGAGCAGGGCTGGGCTACGGCGGCTCCTGCTTTCCAAAAGACGTGGACGCCCTGCTGCACGCCTCCAGGCGGATCGGCGCCGAGATGAAGATTCTCGAATCCGTGAGGGCGGAAAACGACAGCCGGGCGCCCCGGTTCGCGCGAAGAATCATCGAGAGGCTCGGCGGAAAAAGCGAGCCGCCGCTTGCGGGGAAGACCATCGGGGTTCTGGGACTCTCGTTCAAGCCGGATACCGACGACATGCGGGAGGCCAGGAGCGTCGAGATTTGCCGCGTCCTTCGGGAGGCGGGCGCGAGCCTGCGGGCGCACGATCCCGTCGCCACGGAAAACGCCCGGCGAATCATCGGCAGCGAGGGCGTCGAATACTGCCAAAACCCCTATGACGCCGCGAAAGGCGCGAGCGGAGTCGTCATCGTCACCGAGTGGCGCGAATTCATCCAGTTGAACCTGCATCGCCTGAAAGAACGAATGGCCGAGCCGATCATCTTCGACGGGCGAAACATTTATTCCCCGGAACAGGCGACGAGCGCCGGCATCGAGTATCACGGCGTCGGAAAAGCGCCGGCGAAGCCCTCGAAATGAAAAATTCCCGCGTCGTGGTTACGGGCGGAGCGGGCTTCCTGGGCTCCCACCTGTGCGACCGCCTCCTCTCCCTGGGCGCCGCCGTCGTCTGCGTGGACAATTTTCTCACGGGACGCCGGCCGAACGTCGGGCGCCTCCTCGAAAATCCCCGCTTCACGCTCATCGAACGCAACGTGAGCGAGCATATTCAGATCGAGGGGGGCGTGGACGCCGTGTTCCACCTGGCGAGTCCGGCCAGCCCGAACGACTATCTGAAGTTCCCCATCCAGACGCTGAAGGTCGGCTCCCTCGGTACGCACAACGCCCTGGGGCTGGCGAAGGAGAAAAAAGCGCGCTTTCTTCTCGCCTCCACCTCGGAGGTCTATGGCGATCCGCAAGTCCACCCGCAGCGCGAGGAATACTGGGGCCACGTCAACCCCGTCGGCCCGCGCGGGGCGTATGACGAGGCCAAGAGATTCTCGGAGGCGATGACCATGGCCTACCACCGGGCGCACCGCCTCGACACGCGCATCGCCCGCATTTTCAACACCTACGGCCCGAGAATGCGAATCGCGGACGGACGCGCGATACCCGCCTTCATCTCGCAGGCGCTCAGGAACGAACCCATCACCGTCTTCGGCGGCGGGCGGCAGACGAGAAGCTTCTGCTTCATCGCCGACCTCATCGACGGCTTCATCAGGCTGATGGAGAGCGGCGTTCACGAACCCGTCAACCTGGGGAATCCCGCCGAGATGACGATTCTCGACCTGGCGAGGAAGATCGCCGCGCTCTCGGGCGCGGATTCAGAAATTCGCCACGAGCCGCTACCCACGGACGACCCGAAAGTCCGGCGGCCCGACATTCAGCGAGCGAAAAAGCATCTGGGCTGGGAGCCGAAGGTTTCGCTGGAGGCGGGGCTTGCGGTCACGATAGAAGACTTCAGGGAGCGTCTGGGCGAGGCGCCCTGACTCCCCTCCCACGCGGGCCTCGACCCGGCGGGAGGGCGCGTCGCTTCTCCGCTTGGGCGAGGCGCCTTGAAATCCCGCGCATGGATCGGCTAGATTGAGACGCGCTGAGCAATTTCACCCTCGTCCGCCCTCCGCCCCGCCCGCTCGCGCAGAGGCATCCTTTGAAGCCCTCGGCGAAGGAATTTCTGGAAGGGCGCGCCGCGCGCTATGAATCGGTCGCCGCGAGCGCGTATCCCCGCCAGGTGGACGACATCTGCGGCGTCATCCTCGAACGCCTGGAATCGAAGAAGAAAATCATCGCTTTCGGCAACGGGGGAAGCGCCGCGCTCGCCATGCACTTCACGGGCGAACTCGTGGGCCGCTTTCTGGCCGAGCGCGCCCCCCTGCCCGCCCTCTGCCTCGTCGGCGACGCGAGCGCCCTCACCGCCATCGGGAACGACTACGCGCATGAGGAGATATTCGCACGGCAAATCCAGGCGCACGGCCGGGAGGGAGACATCGCCCTGGGCCTGAGCGCGAGCGGGGCTTCCGTCAACGTCGTCTCCGCTCTCGAACGGGCGGGCGCGCTGGGGCTGACGGGCGTCGCCATGACGGGAAGCGGCGGCGGCGCGGCCTCCCGCGCCGCGCGGCTCGCGGCGCGCGTCCCCTCGGACGAGACCGATTTCATCCAGGAAGCCCACGAAGCCGCCCTTCACTACATCTGCCGCCGCATCGACGGCGCCTTCACCGGGAGCGCAAGGGGATGAGCGCGCTCCTCCCGAATCCGGGCGGCGGAAACCGCCCCGAGCGGATGAGCCGGAAGCCGGCGGCGGAGCGCTAGACGTGGAAATCGGAATTCTGGGCAGCGGAAGCCGGGGGAACGCCGCGCTGGTGCGCTCGAAGGACGCCGCGTTCCTCGTGGACGCGGGGCTGAGCGCGCGCCAGATCACGAAGCGCCTCGAGGCCTACGGCCTCCGCCCGCAGGATTTGATGGCCATCGTGCTCACGCACGAGCACATCGATCACGTCCGAAGCGCGGGCACCCTGGCGAGAAGATGGAACCTGCCCCTGTGGACGAACAAGGGCACCTACCGGGCGAGCCTGGAGACGATAGGCGACACGCCCGCGTGGACGGAAATCGAGGTGGGCCTCCCCTTTCACATCGGCGGCGTGCGGGTCGAGCCCTTCAGCACGCCCCACGACGCGGCCGATCCGTTCGGGATCATACTGAACGGCGAGGACGGGCGCCGCGTCGGGTTCGCCACCGACATGGGATTCGTCACGAACCTGGCGCGCCAGCGGCTCCTGGGGCTTCAGGGATTCGTCCTGGAGTTCAACCACGACGTGGAAATGCTCATCAACGGCCCCTACCCCTGGCCGATCAAGCAGAGAATCCGGGGCAAGCTCGGACACCTGAGCAACGAGGACGCGGCGGGGCTGCTGCGGCACGTCGCCACGGCCGACTTCGAGTGGCTCGTCTGCGCGCACATCTCGCAGGAGAACAACGAAAGCGGGCTTCTTCTGGAGACGGCCCGAAAAGCGCTGAACGGCCACGGCGGAGGAAGCCTCCTGAGCGCGGGCCAGGACGAACCCACCCCCCTCGTCGGCGCCGGAGGCGCCATGGAGGACGCTCCTTGATTCCGCGATACGCGCGCCCCGGGATGGCGAAAATCTGGGAAGAGCGGGAAAAACTCGGGCGAATGCTCGACGTGGAGCTCGCCGTCTGCGAGGAGATGGCGGCGCGGGGCGAGATTCCGCAGGAGGCGCTCGCGGAGATCAGGGCGAAGGCGGCGTTCGACCCCGAGCGCATCAGGGAGATCGAGCGCGTCACCAGGCACGACGTCATCGCGTTCCTCACCAGCGTGGCCGAGAGCGTCGGGCCGGCCTCGCGCTACATTCACCTCGGCATGACGAGCAGCGACGTGCTCGACACCGGCCTCGCGCTTCAGCTCGTCTCGGCGGCCGACGTCATTCTCGAGGACATCGAGAAGCTCGGGCGAACCCTCAAGAGGCGCGCCATCGAGCACAAGCGCACCCTCATGGCGGGCAGAACCCACGGGATGCACGCCGAGCCCACCACCCTGGGCCTCAAGATAGCCGCGTGGTACACGGAGTTCGAACGCGCGGGCGAGCGGATGCGAAGGGCGCGGGAGGCCGTTCGCGTCGGCCAGATATCAGGGGCCGTGGGCGCGTGTCCCCACATCCCGCCCGACGCCGAGGAGGCCGTCTGCAGGCGTCTGGGGCTCGAGGCGGACCGCGCGAGCAGCCAGATCATCCAGCGCGACCGCCACGCGGAGTATCACCTCGCCCTCGCGCTCACGGCGGCGAGCGTCTCGCGCGTGGCGACCGAAGTCCGCCACCTGCAAAGAAACGAGGTGGGCGAGGCCGAGGAGTTCTTCCACAAGGGGCAGAAGGGCAGCTCCGCCATGCCCCACAAGAGAAACCCCGTCGTCTCCGAGCAGCTCTGCGGCCTCGCCCGCGTGGTGCAGGGAAACGCCGCGGCCGCCCTCCAGAACGTCCCCCTCTGGCACGAGCGCGACATTTCGCACTCCTCCGTGGAGCGCGTCATCCTGCCGGACAGCACGATTCTGGTCGATTACATGCTCGCCAAACTCGACGATCTGATAAGCAACTGGATGATCTACCCCGAGAGGATGCGCGAGAACCTCGCGCGCTCGAAGGGTCTCCTGCTCAGCGAGCACGTGATGCTCGCCCTCATCCGCAAGGCGGGCGTCACGCGCGAGGAAGCCTACGCCCGCGTTCAGGCCCCCGCCATGGCGACATGGGCCGAAGGCGGCGACTTTCAGACCAGACTGGCGGCGGACCCCGATGTGGGCGGCGTCCTGGGCGAAGCGGAACTCGCGCGATGCTTCGACGTGGAGGCGCATCTGAAGAATCTGGACGCGATTTTCGAGCGCGTCTTCGGCCCCGGCGGGGAGTGAAGCGCGCGGGCGAGGTGACAAAGGCGGGCGCGTGTATGCTAGGATAAGCGGCACTCGGGAACGGCCATTTTCTTAACGCTCAAATGCTGGAGTCACCCCTCGGGGGAAAGCCCTGAATCCGGCGATCCTCGAATGGAGAATTGTTCATGGAGCGCGGCAGACAGGTTTATGAGGGCAAGGCCAAGATCATCTACGAGACGAGCGACCCGGACCGCTGCATTCAGTTCTTCAAGGACGACGCCTCGGCCTTCAACGCGAAGAAGCTGGGCACCATCGAATCCAAGGGCGTCTTCAACAACTCCATCTCCTCCCGCCTGCTCCAGGAGGTGGAGCGGCGGGGGGTGCCCACGCACTTCGTCAAAAAACTCTCCGAGCGCGAGATGCTGGTGAAGAGGCTCGACGTCATTCCCGTCGAGGTGGTGCTGAGAAACGTCATCGCGGGAAGTTTGGCGAAGAGAATGGGCGTCGAGGAAGGCGCGCGCCTGCCCGGCGCGATTGTCGATCTGCATCTGAAAAACGACGCGCTGGACGACCCGCTCATCAACGAGGACACCGCCGCGGCCTTCAATCTCGCAACCCGCGAAGAGCTCGCCCGGATGCGCGAATACGCCCTTCGGGTGAACGACATCCTCACCGCGTTCTTCTCCGAGCGCAACATCGACCTCGTGGACTTCAAGCTCGAGTTCGGACGCTGCGCGGCCGAGGGCGGCAGGCTGCTGCTCGGCGACGAAATCACGCCGGACGGCTGCCGCCTCTGGGAGAAGGGAACCGGCAGAAAGCTGGACAAGGATCGCTTTCGCCGGGACATGGGCGACGTGGAAGACGCATACGCCGAAGTCGAAAAACTCGTCAAAAGCTGACCCCTCCGCCCAGAGGCCGCGATGGCGAAAGCCAGGGTCTATGTGACATTCAAGGCCGGCGTGCTCGACCCCCAGGGGGAAGCCGTTCGGGGCGCGCTCTCCTCTCTCGGCTTCGAGGGCGTGAGCGGCGTGCGCGTGGGGAAATTCATCGAAATCGAGCTGGAAGACTCCGGCGACGTCCGCGCCGACCTCGACCGAATGTGCCGGGAGCTCCTCGCCAACCCCGTCATCGAGGACTACCGCATCGAACTCGCGGAGGAGTCCGCGAACGGCGAGGGCGGGTGATGCGCTTCGCCGTCGTGGTCTTTCCGGGCTCCAACTGCGATCACGACTGCTACCGCGCCGTCAAGGACATCCTTGAGGAGCCGGTTCGCTTCGTCTGGCACAAGGAATCCTCCCTGGGGGACGCGGAGGCGGTGATACTCCCCGGCGGGTTCAGCTACGGGGATTATCTGAGGGCCGGCGCCATCTCGCGCTTCTCTCCCATTATGAAGGCCGTCTCCGCCCACGCCCGGCGGGGGCGGCCCCTCATCGGCATCTGCAACGGCTTCCAGTGCCTGACCGAGGCGGACCTCCTGCCCGGGGCGCTGCGGCGCAACGCGTCGCTCCGCTTCATCTGCGAGGCCGTCCGGCTGAGGTGCGAAACCGCCAGAACCCTCTTCACCCGCGGCATCGAGCCGGGAGAAATCCTCGAAATGCCCATCGCGCACGGGGAGGGAAACTACTTCTGCGACCCCGAAACGCTCGCCGGGCTCGAGGACAACGAGCAAATCGTCTTTCGCTACGCGGACGCGGAGGGCCGCGCCCGCGCGGAGGCGAACCCCAACGGATCGGTCGCAAACATCGCCGGCGTCTGCAATCGGGAGGGAAACGTGGTGGGCCTCATGCCGCACCCCGAGCGCTGCTGCGACCCCCTGCTGGGCGGAGAGGACGGGCTGCGGGTGTTCGCCTCCGCCGCGCGAACGGCGGCCGCGTCGTGAGGGCGACGGACGCCCCCGCCACCCTGGAGACGGCGCTCGACCACGGGCTTTCGGCGAGCGAATGGGAGAAAATCACCGAAATCCTGGGGCGCGGCCCCAACGCCGCCGAACTCGGCGCATTCTCCGCCATGTGGAACGAGCACTGCTCCTACAAAAGCAGCCGCGTTCACCTCAAAAAATTTCCCACGCAGGGCGCCCGGGTGCTCCAGGGGCCGGGGGAGAACGCCGGCGTCGTGGACCTGGGCGGCGGACTGGCCGTGGCGTTCAAGATGGAAAGCCACAACCACCCCTCCTTCATCGAGCCATACCAGGGCGCGGCCACCGGGGTGGGCGGCATTCTGCGGGACGTCTTCACGATGGGCGCGCGCCCCCTCGCCCTGCTCGACAGCCTGCGCTTCGGGGCGCCGGAGCATCCCCGCACGCCTTACCTCCTCTCCGGCGTCGTCTCCGGCATCGCGGGCTACGGAAACTGCGTCGGCGTTCCCACCGTCGGCGGAGAGACGAAGTTTCACCCCTGCTACAATGGGAACATTCTGGTGAACGTCATGTGCGCGGGCCTCATGCGATCGGACGCCATCTTCCGGGGAACGGCCTCGGGCGCGGGAAATCCGGTGATATACGTCGGCGCGCCCACCGGACGCGACGGCATCCACGGCGCCTCCATGGCCTCGGCGGGATTCGACGACGCGGCCCTCCAGAAGAGGCCCACCGTGCAGGTGGGCGATCCGTTCCGGGAGAAGCTCCTGCTCGAAGCCTGCCTCGAACTCATGGAGCGCGGCGCCGTGGTCGGCATCCAGGACATGGGCGCCGCCGGCCTCACCTCCTCATCCGTCGAAATGGCGAGCCGCGCCGGAACCGGCCTCCTGCTTCGCCTCGACGCGGTTCCCTGCCGGGAGGAGGCGATGTCGCCCTACGAGATGATGCTCTCCGAAAGCCAGGAGAGGATGCTGCTCGTCGCGGAAAAAGGAAGGGAGGCGGAGGCGCGCGAGATATTCGAGCGCTGGGACTTGCCGATGGCGGTCGTGGGCGAGGTGACCGGGGACGGGAGGCTTCGCGCGGCGTTCGGCGGGGAGGAGGTCGCCGACCTGCCCGTCTCCGCCCTCACGGACGAGGCGCCCGCCTATGACCGCCCCCGGGAGCCGGGGCGCGGACTTCCGCCGGACGACCCGCTGGACGCGATGCCCGAGCCCGACGACCTGGGTCCCGCCCTGCTCAGGCTGCTGGCCCATCCGAACCAAGGGAGCAAGAAGCCGATCTGGCGGCAATACGACCACATGGTCCGGACGAACACGGCGGCCGGCCCGGGCGGAGACGCCGCCGTCCTCAGAATCAAGGGAACGAACAAGGCGCTGGCGCTCTCGACGGACGGAAACGCCCGATACGGGATGCTCGACCCCCATCGGGGCGGGATGCTCGCCGTGGCGGAGGCCGCGCGAAACGTCTCCTGCGCGGGCGCGAAGCCGCTGGCCATCACGAACTGCCTCAATTTCGGCAGCCCCGAGCGCCCCGCCGTCATGTCCCAGTTCTCGCTCTCCATCGAGGGCATGGCGGAGGCGTGCCGCTCCCTGGGCCTGCCCGTGGTGAGCGGCAACGTGAGCTTCTACAACGAAACGAACCGGGAGGACATCTACCCCACCCCCATCGTCGGCATGGTGGGCCTGCTCGACGACGTTCGCAAAAGAGCCGGGTGCGGGTTCCTCCGCGAGGGCGACGCCATCGCCCTGCTTCACCCGGCGGGCGATCCGCCCCTGCCGAAAGCGCGCGCCCATGAATACGTCTGGGTGGAGACGGGCCGGGAGGGTGGCGCCGCCCCCGAAATATCCCTGGACGCGGAAAAAGCCGTGCAGGAGGCCTGCCGGCGCGGGATCGAAAGCGGCCTTCTGCGCTCCGCTCACGACCTTTCCGAAGGCGGACTGGGCGTCGCCTTGGCCGAATCCGCCCTCGCCTCGCCCGAAAGCAGGCTGGGGGCCGAAGTGAGGCTCCCCGAGCAGGAGGGCAGGCTCGACGGCCTGCTGTTCGGGGAGGCCGCATCGCGCATTCTCGTGAGCCTTTCCCCCGAAAAGGCGGACGCGCTGCGCGAGGCTATCCAGGAGCTCGGAGCCGGGTTCTCCCTCATCGGCCGGGTGCAGGAGGTCGCTTTCGCCGTCAAAACCCCCGATAATGCCTCCGTCGTCGATTTGACGACGCCGGAAATCGAAGCGGCGTGGTCGGGCGCGCTCTCCGAGGTGCTCTAAAACATGTCTGGATGGACGGATGACCATCCGAAGGAAGAATGCGGCGTCTTCGGGATTTACGGCCACCCCGAGGCGGCCAACATGGCCTATCTCGGCCTCTACGCCCTCCAGCACAGGGGACAGGAGAGCGCGGGCATCGTGGCCTCCGACGGAGATCGGGTGCACAGCGAGGTCGGCATGGGCCTCGTGGCCGACGTGTTCACGCAGGAGCGCATCGGCAGGCTCCGGGGGCGCATCGCCATCGGGCACAACCGCTACTCCACCGCCGGGCAGTCCGACATCAAGAACGCCCAGCCGTTTCTGGTGAACTGCGCCAAGGGAACGCTCGCTCTGGGCCACAACGGAAATCTCGTCAACAGCGCCGCCCTGCGCGCGGAGCTCGAAGCCACGGGATCCATCTTCCGCAGCACGACGGACAGCGAGGTCATCCTGCACCTCATCGCCCGCTCGGAGGAGAAAACCGCCGAGGGCGCCATCCTGGAGGCCGTCCAGCGGCTGGAGGGCGCCTACACGCTCGCCATGATGAAGGAAGACGCGCTGATAGGGGTTCGGGACCCTCTCGGCTTCCGTCCCCTCGTTCTGGGCAGGCTCCCCTCCGACCTGCCCGGGGTCGATTCCTGGGTTCTCGCGAGCGAGACGTGCGCGCTCGATCTCATCGACGCCGAATACGTCCGCGAAGTGGCGCCGGGCGAGATGGTCGTCATCGACGCGGACGGGCCGCGGAGCGTCTCCTGCGCGGCGCCCGGGCGACGCCGGCAGTGCATCTTCGAATTCATCTACTTCGCCCGGCCGGACAGCCTGATTTTCGGCAAGAACGCCTACTCCGTCCGGCGAAAGCTGGGCGCGCGGCTCGCGGAGGAGGACAGCCTGGATGCGGACGTCGTCATCCCCGTTCCCGACTCGGGCCTCGCCGCCGCGCTCGGATACGCGCGCGCCTCGCGCCTGCCTCTGGAATGGGGCCTGATTCGCAACCACTACGTGGGCCGCACCTTCATCGAGCCGGAGCAGTCCATCCGTCATTTCGGCGTCAAACTGAAGTTGAACCCGATCAAGGAGTTTCTGGCGGGCCGGCGCGTCGTGGTGGTTGACGACTCCCTCGTCCGGGGGACGACGAGCAGGAAAATCGTCGAGCTCATCCGGGGGGCGGGCGCGAAGGAGGTGCACATGCGGGTCAGCTCTCCGCCCATCACGCATCCGTGCTTCTTCGGCATCGACATGCCCACCCTCGCGGAGCTCAAGGCGTCCTCGCAAAGCGTCGAGGAAATCCGGCGCTTCCTGGACGCGGACAGCCTCTATTATCTCTCCCTGGAGGGGTTGCTCGGCTGCGTTCACCCGGATGAAGGGGAATTCTGCACGGCGTGCTTTTCGGGCGATTACCCGATTCCCGTCGATCAGAGCGACGATCAGCTCTCCCTCTTCCGGGATTCCCGCACCTCCGAGCACCGCGCATAAAGGGTTTGACCTCGCCGCCGTTGGCTGTTATCCTTCCCGTCATACTGCAAGCGAAGCTGTTTCCGCCCCTTTGAAGATCAAACAATGACAAAAGAACCGAAGAAGAGCACCGTCCCCGGCGCGAAGCGAATCAGTTTGCTCATTCTCTGCGTCTTCGCGGCGGGGTGCGGCGGGGCGACTCTCGCCAAGAAGGAAATTCAGCCGAAGAACCCGGCGGACGGCGGCGCGGTCGAAGCGCGCGTCCGCGCTCCTTCGGACGGGGCCGTCCCCTCCCCGGAGCGCGCGCCGTTCGAAGCGCGGGCAAAGCCGCCGCGCGCCACGCTTCCCGCCGGCTTGCAAGACGCCCGGGAGGATCAGCCGCTCCGGGACGCTCTTGGCGCGGCCGCGAAACCGCCGGATGAGGAAGCGGTCGAGGTGGACAAGGACATCGAGCCCTCCCCGCACGACCTCAGCCTGCCGATGCCCGAAGTCGAGGAAGAGGCCGACGTTCCGCCCTCGCCGCCCGCCGCGGCGGCGCCCAAGGCCGCTTCCTACGACGTGCCCGTCGTCCGCAACGCCCTCGTGGACAGGTGGATCAATTACTTCACGGGCCAGGGACGCGCGAACTTCTCCATCTGGCTGAGCAGGAGCGGGCGCTACCTCCCGCTGTTCCGCGAAATTCTGAAGGAGCGCGGCCTGCCGCAGGATCTGGCGTATCTTCCCCTGATCGAGAGCGGCTTCAGCTCCAGGGCGCGCTCCAGGGCCGGCGCCGTCGGCCAGTGGCAGTTCATGCCGGGCACCGCGAGGATCATGGGGCTGAAAATCAACTTCTACGTGGACGAGCGCCGCCACCCGATCAAATCCACCCGCGCGGCCGCGACGTATCTCTCGAAACTCTACGAGGAGTTCGGCGACTGGCATCTGGCGCTCGCCAGTTACAACGCGGGCGAGCGCCGCGTCATGCGGGCCATGCGCAGATCGGGAAAAAAGAACTACTGGTCGCTCGTCAAAACGAGACACCTGCCCAACGAGACGCGCCAATACATCGCCAAATACCTGGCGGGGATGATCATCGCCAAGAACCCGGAAGCCTTCGGCTTCAAGGACGTCCCCTACCAGGAGTCCTGGAACTACAAAGCCGTCCCGCTCCCGCACGGCGTCAGCCTGAAGGCGGTTTCCCGCGCCGCGGGCGTTCCGCTGCCCGCGCTGAGGAAAATCAACGCGGAGTTCAGGACTTCCGTCACGCCCCCGCGGAAGGGGTACAGGGTTTTCCTGCCGCGCGAGAAGGCGGAGGGACTCGGCGCGAAGCTGGCGAAACTGCCCAAGGCGCGCCTGCGGGCTTCGCGCTACTACCGGATTCGGCCGGGCGACACCCTCGGCGACATAGCGAGAAGATTCCGGATTCCCCTGCGCCGCCTGATGGCGCTGAACGCCCGCCTCCATCCCAAAAGACTCCGGCCGGGCCGCAAAGTTCTTCTCTCCCGGCATGGGGAGAGCCCCGGAACGGCCCGCCGCAGGCTCGCGCGGGCGAACGGGAGCCCCGCCGCGCCCGGGACGCACGTCGTGCGGCGCGGCGAGAGCCTGTGGGTGATCGCCCGAAAGCGCGGCGTCTCCATCCGGCAGCTGACCCGGCTCAACCCCGGCCTTCGTCCCAAGCGCATACGCATCGGCGCGAAGATTCGCCTCCCCGCCCCGAAGCCGAAGCGCCCAGCGAAGGCGGAAAAAATCGGGAAAGAGCGGAAGAACAGGGAGAAGAACGGAGGCGGGCCATCCCACCACCTCGTCGGCCCGGGAGAGAACGTCTGGCTCATCGCCAGGAGATACGGCGTCTCGACGAAATCCCTGCTCGCCTGGAATCGCCTGAGCGACTCGGCCATGATTTTTCCGGGAAACAGGCTCATCATTCGCCGCTAGCCTCAAGGGATTCTTGACACCGGCTCTCACGCTCTCCTAAGATTGGGGCGGAGGCGCGCTTCACTTTTTGGAATCGAGAAAATATGCCCCATCGACCCGCGCATCGCGTCCTGTTCGCTCTTTTGTCCCTGGCCTGCCTGCTCCCTCTGCTGAGCGGCTGCGTTTCGCGTCCGAAGGAGCAGGCTTCTCCGGGAGAACTGCTGGTCATCGGCGAGGAGGATTTGCGCGCCGAGCGCTTCGAGGCCGCGCGCGCCGCGTTCAAGCGCCTGCTCCAGGAATACCCGGACAGCGGACACCGCAGAAGCGCGCTGCTGCGTCTGGCGGATTCCTACTACCAGGCGGAGGAATACATCGAGTCGAAGCTGCAATACGCCGAATACGCGCGGCTCTACCCCGTGAGCGCGGGAACGCCGAAGGCGTATTACTTCCTCGCCATGAGCGACTACCGGCAGAACGCGGAGACCGACCAGGATTCCTCCGCCGCCGAAGGAGCCCTCAAGAACTTTCAAACCCTCATCGAGCGCTTTCCCGGCTCGAACTACGCGGCCGACGCGAAGCGGAAAATACGGGAATTGAGGGAGCATCTCGGCAGACACGCCCTGTTCGTCGCGAACTTCTATTTCAGGACGAAGCTGCGCGTCTCCGCGATTCCGCGCTACAGGGAAATCATCCAGGACTTCAAGGACGCGCCCGGGGTTCGCGCCGAAGCCATGTACATGCTCGGCGAGAGCTACAGGCTGGAGGAGAGCTTCAAGAAGGCGGGAGACGTCTATCTTTCGCTTCTGAAGGCGTATCCCGCCGACCCGCGCGCCTCATCGGCCCACGAGAGGCTCCTCGCGCTCACGGGCGAAAAATGACTCCCGCCAGGCCCGTCCCTCCCGACGACCCGACCGCATGGGGGTAGCCTTCGATGCCTCGCTCGAACGCCGGCGGGACCGGGGAGCGGTGCGCGCGTGACGAGGCTCGCCCGAAGAAAGAGGCGACTTCCTTCCCGACGGGCGAAGCGGATGACGCGGCCGGGGCCTTCGATTCCCCGGACGACGCGCGCGAAGAGGCGTCCGTTTCTCCCGACGCGGACATCCTGTCCATCTACCTGAAGGACATCGGCGCCCACCCCGTTCTCGCGCGCGAGGAGGAGCGGGAGCTCGCCCTCAAGGCGAGGGACGGGGACGAGGAGGCGTTCAACGGGCTCGTTCGCTCGAATCTGCGATACGTCGTCAGCGTGGCGAAGCGCTACAAGGGCTTCGGACTCTCGCTCGAGGATCTGATCAACGAGGGGAACATCGGTCTGATCAACGCGATCAGGCGCTTCGAGCCCGAACGCGGCGTAAAGCTCATCACCTACGCCGTCTGGTGGATTCGCCAGAGCATCATGCACGCGCTGGCGGATCAGAAGGGCACCGTCAAGCTGCCCGTCAAGCAGGCCGGCCTGCTCCACAGAATCTCCATCGCGCGCGAAAGGCTGCGGCAGGAACTCGGCCGGGAGCCGGCGACGTTCGAGCTCTCCGAGCGGCTGGACATGAAGGCGGCGGACATCGAGAAGCTGGTCCGCGCCAACCGCACCTCCCTTTCCCTCGACGAGGCCGTCTCCCCCGACGACAGCACCAGCTACCTCGACCTGCTCGAGGAGGAAAGCGCCGAAACCCTGGAGGAAAGCGCCGTTCGGCACTCTCTCGAAGAGGAGGTCGAAGACCTCCTGGGCGAACTCGACCCCAGGGAGCGCGACATCATCCGGATGCGCTACGGCTTCGACGGAGAGGCGATGACGCTCGAGGAAATCGGCCGCGAGCTCGGGCTGTCGCGCGAGAGAATCCGGCAGATAGAGAAGAAGGTGATCAGCCGCTTTCGCGCGCGGGACGGCAGCCGGACGCTGCATGACTTCCTGAGCTGACCATGTCCAGGGCGAAAGAAGAAGACCCGGGCGCGCCGCCCGCGGGATGGCGGGAGGCCGCCTCGCGCCTCATCGCGAGCGGAACCGGCAAAAGGTTCACGCTCTCCAACAGCCTCACCCTCGCCCGCATCCTGATGGTTCCGCTGCTCGTCCTCTTCCTGCTGGAGGGCTCGCCCCCCGCGCAATACTTCGCGGCCGGGCTGTTCGTGATGGCCGCCTTCACCGACTGGCTGGACGGCCACCTCGCCAGAACGCGCGACCAGGTGACGCCCCTGGGCGAAATTCTCGACCCCGTGGCCGACAAGCTGCTCATCCTCGCCGCCCTGATCCCCCTGGTGTCGCTCGGAAGGGCGGACGCCTGGGTCGTGGGCATCCTGCTGGGGCGGGAGCTGCTGGTGACCGCCTTTCGCGCCGTGGCCGCGCGCCAGGGGCTGGTGGTGCCGGCGGGCGGCCTCGGCAAAATCAAGATGGGACTGGAGGTCTCGGCGATCTTCTTCCTCATCCTGAACGTTCTCGCGCCTTTGGGCACGATTCTCATCTGGGCCGCCATGATGGCGGCCGTGATCTCCGCGGTTGACTACTTCCGGCAAATCATCCGGGAGGTCTCTTGATCCCCGCCCTGCTTCTCGCCGTCCCGCTCGCCGGGCTGCTGGGCGCGATTCCCTTCGGCGTGCTGATCACCCGGCTGCTCGGCGCCGAGGATCCGCGCAGGTCGGGAAGCGGGAACATCGGCGCGACGAACGTCCTCAGAACGAGCGGCTGGAAGAGCGGCGTCCCCACCCTGCTGCTCGACGTCCTCAAGGGCGCGGCGGCCGTTCTGCTCGCCCGCCGCCTCGCCTCGCCCGCCGACGCTCCCGCCCTGGAATCCGCCGCCGCCCTGGCGGCCGCGCTCGGCCACATGTATTCGCCCTTCACGGGGTTTCGCGGGGGCAAGGGCGTGGCCACGGGGCTGGGCGCGTACGCCGTCCTCCTCCCGGGGCCGACGGCGCTGGCCGCCCTCGTCTTCTTCCTCGCCGCCGCCCTGACGCGCTACGTATCGCTCGCCTCCATTCTCGCCGCGGCGGCGCTTCCGCTCGCGGGCGCCTGGATGGGCCGCCCCGCGGTGGTATACACTCTCTGCGGCGCGGCCTCCCTGCTCGTCATCTGGAAGCATCGGGACAACATCGGTCGGCTGGCGCGCGGAGAGGAGAACCGCATCGGCCTGAAAAAGCCATAGGGCTTCCCTCAGGAGGCTTCGCCTCTCGATCGTCGCGCTTTCAAGGCATGGGAGAGAACATGCTCACGGGCTGCTCACCCGTTTTTCTTCTCGTCGTCCTGGGCGTCGGAGTCGGGAGCTGGACGTTCGGAGACCACACCGCCGCCCGAATCACCGGGCTGGCGGCGACAATCCTTTTTCTCACCTACTTCGCCCTTCTGAACTGGACGGCGCAGAACCGCCAGAAGCGGGAAGCGGACGCCGCGGACGAGAAAAATCCGTATCAGGAAATCACCGGCCCGCACGACGACGGCGCGCGGCGGGAGCGATTCACCGAGGACGACCGGGCGGAGTGGCGGAATTATCTCAGGACGGAGGGGAAAATTCTCTGGTTCGGCGTGGGGGGGCTTCTGCTCGCCCTGCTCTACCTGAGCCTGAAAAGCTGAATTTTTCACCGCTCAAAAAAGCGAATCACCGCCTCCGCCGCGAAATCAAGAGCGTCCTCCGTCAATTCGGGATAAACGGGCAGCGACAGAACCTCCCGCGCCGCCGCCTCGCTCTCGGGAAAATCCCCCTCCCCGCGTCCCTCGAAGCAGGGATGCAGGTGCAGGGGCGAGGCGTAATACACGCCGCACCCGACGCCGCTTCGCGCCAGATGCTCCCGCAGCGCGTCCCGTTCGGGGGCGCGAACCGCGTATTGGTGGAATACGTGCCCCTCCTCGGGAATCGACGGCGGCGTGAGGCGCTCCCCGAGGACGCCGGCGGCCTCGAAACGCGCCTGGTATTTCACGGCGTTCCCGCGTCTTTTGGCGTTCCACTCCTCCAGCCGCCCCAGTTTGACGGACAGGACGGCCGCCTGCACCGTGTCCATCCTGAAGTTCCCGCCCACCTCGAAATAAGCGGAATTGTCCGGCGAGCCGTGAATTCGGAGCGCGCGGACGCGAGCGGCGAGCGCGTCGTCCTTCGCCAGAATCATGCCGGCGTCCCCGAGCGCGCTCAGGTTCTTGGTGGGATAGAACGACAGGCAGCCCGCGTCCCCCATCGCCCCGGCCGCGCCCGCGCCCGTCCGGGAGCCTACGGCCTGGGCGGCGTCCTCCACCACGAAGAGGCCGCGGCGTCCGGCGACTTCGAGAATCTCCGCCATCGGCGCGCAGCGGCCATACATGTGAACGGGAATGACGCCCCTCGTCCTCGGCGTGACGGCCTCCTCCACCCGCCCGGGCGCCAGGTTGAACGTGTCGGGGTCGATGTCCGCGAATACGGGCTTCGCGCCCAGGCGATGGACGACGCCCGCCGTGGCGAAGAAGGTGAACGCCGGGACGATGACCTCGTCCCCGCGCCCCACGCCGCGCGCCATCAGCGCGAGCAGCAGGGCGTCCGTGCCCGAGGAGACGGCGACCGCGTGGGCCGCGCCGCAATACGCCGCCATCTCCGACTCGAAGGCGCCGATCTCCTCGCCCATGACGAACCGCTGATGGTCCATCACCCCTTCAATCGCCGCCAGCATCTCCGCCTTGAGCGGCGCGTTCTGGGCTTCGAGATCGTAAAGAGGGACGCGCATGGACGCTTTTTCCAGTTTTATCGAGGATTCCCGGCGGCGGCGCTCAAGTTGGTGCCGGAGGCCGGACTCGAACCGGCAAGGGGTCGCCCCCGGTGGATTTTGAGTCCACTGCGTCTACCAATTCCGCCACTCCGGCAGAAAGAGCGTTCAGCCCAGCCCCTCCCCGCGCGCCCCGGCAAACCGCGCCCGGGGCCGGGCCTCATCCGTCGTATTCCGCCCAGCTCGAGGGCGACGCCTCCTGCGCCTCCACCCGCCAGGAAACGGAATCCTCGCAGGCGGGGCACAGGACGATGAAGCGGCCCTCCAGCTCCTCCTCCATCTCGTCCCGGAACACCTTGAGGCAGTTGCGGCAGTGCACCCGCCCGCAGGCGAGGCATGAATCCGGCCGCGCGTGCCGAAAGCGCAGGCCGCACGAGGGGCACTCGTTCGTCTCCACGTCTTCGCCTCCTCCCGACCGCCGCCCGGACGCGCGCGCATGGCGGCGCGCCGCGGCATCTGCTAGATTCCCGTGAAGCCCGGCGCCGTCAGACTTCTCTCACCCCTTCGCCAAGGACGGAGACGCCATGATCATCGACACCGACCGCCTGGACGAATGCGACCTCATCGACCTGAGCCATCCCTGGGGCCACGGCGCGCCCCTGTGGCCCTATTTTCCCGACCTCAAAATCGAAAGGTTCCACTACCACGCCAAGAGCCAGGTGCTGAGCCAGCAGATCACCACCTTCATGCACTGCACCACCCACACCGACGCGCCGGCCCACGTCATCGAGGGCGCGCCGTTCATGGACGAGGTGCCGCTCCGAAGCTATTTCGGCAGCGCCGTCTGCGTGGACATCCCCAAGGAGGAGTGGGAGGTCATCACGCCGGAGGACCTCGAAAGCGCGCGGCCCGAGATACGGCCGGGCGACATCGTCCTCGTCCACACCGGATGGCACCACCACTACGGCGACAGCGCGAAATACTTCATCTACTCCCCCGGCCTCTACCGGGAGGCGGGCGAGTGGTTCGTGGAGCGCGGCGTGAAGGGCGTGGGCGTGGATCAGCAGGCGCTCGACCATCCCCTGGGCACGAAAATCGCCTGGGGCGCCGCGCCGATATGCCCGTTCACCCTCGATGAATACCAAGAGCGCTTCGGCCGCCCCGTGAGCGAGGACTTCCCCGACTGGGAGCCCTGCCACCGCGCGCTTCTCGGCAACGGAATCGTCGGCTTCGAGAACGTGGGAGGAGACATCGACAGGGTCGTGGGCAGACGATTCGTGCTGGCCGCCTTCCCCTGGCGCTGGACGGGCGGCGACGGCTGCATCGTGCGGATGGTGGCGTTTCTGCCCAAAGACTAGCCGGCCGCCACCGGCTTCGATTCTTTCTTCGCGCTCTCCGGGGAGGACGCGCCGTTTTTGGCCGCCGCCTCTTTCCTGTCGGCCTTGTCGGCGGATTTCGGCTCCGGCTTCGTCTCGGAAGCCGCGCCCTCCGAATCCGTCTCCTTGTCCTTGCCGTTCGAGGCGTAGTCGGTCACATACCAGCCAGCCCCCTTCAGGTGAAAGGCGGAGCGGGAGATTTTGCGCCGCAGCCTGAGCGCGCCGCAGCCCGGGCACTTCCGCAGGGCGCCGGCCCCCATCCGCTGGATAATCTCGTGCTCCTCTCCGCACGCCCCGCATTCATACTCGTAAATCGGCACTTCCCGCTTCTCCTTCTTTTTCAGACGAACGTAAGCCAGTCGAGTTTGCTCTCGTCGCGTCCGTTCACGACCTCGAAAAAGGCGGCCTGGATTCTCTTCGTCACCGGCCCCGGCTCCCCCGCGCCGATGGTTCTGCCGTCCACTTCCCGAATCGGCGTCACCTCGGCCGCCGTGCCGGTGAAGAAGGCCTCGTCCGCCACGTAGACCTCGTCGCGGGCGAAGGGGGCGACCCGCACCTCCAGACCCTGCTCGTCGGCGAGCCGCATGACGGTCTCGCGCGTGATGCCGTCCAGCACCCCGTGCAGGGGCGGCGTCTTCAGCGCGCCGTCCCGGACGATGAAGAGGTTCTCGCCCGAGCCCTGCGTCACCAGCCCCTCCGGGTCGAGCATGAGCGCCTCGTCGTAGCCCGAGGCCACGGATTCGAGCTTCGCCATCTGGCTGACGGCGTAGTTTCCCGTCGTCTTCGCCTTCGTCATGTAGCTGTTCGGGTGGTGGGAGGTGAAGGAGGAGACCTTGACGCGGATGCCCTTCGCCAGGCCCTCCTCGCCCAGATACGCCCCCCACGTCCAGACCGCGACCATCGCGTGGGTGGGCGCCCCCTTCGGGTTCACCCCCATGGAGCCGTAGCCGACCCAGATGAGCGGACGGACGTAGCACGCCTCCACCTTGTTGACCCGTATCGTCTCGATCAGCGCCTCGGTGAATTCCTCCCGCGCCACGGGCGCGTTCAGGCCCGTGATGCGAACGGAGTCATACAGCCTCCGCATGTGCTCCTCCAGGCGGAAAACGGCGGAGCCGCGCTCGGTCCGGTAGCAGCGAATCCCCTCGAACACCCCCAGCCCGTAGTGCAGCGTATGCGTGAGGACGTGAATTTTCGCCTCGCCCCAGGGGACGAATTCTCCGTCCATCCATATTTTGTCCGTCGCGCCTTCCAAAAAACTTCCTCCTGAAGCGTGGGGGCCGCAAGGGTCAAGACCGCGGGCAGTCGGGCAAGTATAATGACCCCGCGCGGAGGGGCGCAAGCCTCCGTGAGCAATAAATCACGCGGCGCGCGCGGTCAAGGCCGCGGCGCATACGCCTCCGGATTGAGCAGCACCGCGGGATTCACGCGCTCGCCCCGCAGCGCGGCCAGCACGCTTTCGCCGGCCAGCCGGTTCACCCGCTCGCGCGCCTGGCGGGTCGCTCCGGCCAGGTGGGGCGTCACCACGGCGTTGGGCAGGCTGAAGAGCGGATTGTCCGCGCCCGGGGGCTCCTCCTCGAAGACGTCGAGGCCCGCCGAGGCGATTTCCCCCTCCCTGAGCGCGCCGACCAGCGCCGCCTCGTCGATGATCGCCCCGCGCGCGCAGTTCACGATGACCGCCGACTTCTTCATCATCCGAAAGCGGCGGGCGTCGAACATCCGGCGGGTCGCGGGCGTCAGGCTGCAGTGAATCGAGATGAAGTCGGACTCGCGCGTCAGCGCGTCCAGGCCCGCCGGCTCCGCCCCGGCCGCGCGCACCGCCTCGCCGCTCACGAAGGCGTCATGCGCCAGGACGCGGCCCCGAAAGCCGGACAGGAGCCTCGTCATCTCTCGCCCGATGTTCCCGAAGCCGACGACGCCGAACGTAGCCCCGCTCATCTCGCCGGCGATCCAGATGCCGTCACGCCAGCCCCCGCCGCGCAGCTTCTCCATCCCCTGGGGAATCCGGCGGCTCGCGGCCAGCATCAGCCCCAGGGCGGCCTCCGCCACGGCGACGGCGTTGGCGCCCGGGCAGTTCGCAACCGGAATCCCGCGCCTCGTCGCCGCGGGAATGTCGATGTTCTCCACGCCCACGCCGATTTTGGCGATGATCCTGAGGCGCGCCGCCGCCTCGATGACCCGCTCCGTGACCTGCTCTCTCGACGTCACCAAGAGGGCGTCCCACTCGTGGGCGTCGCGCGTCAGCTCCTCCTCCGACCATTTGCGGGAGCCGCCCGTGCGGAATTCGCCGCGCGGCACCAGCATGTCCCGCAGGGATTCGATGGGATCGCGCGCCTCGGGGACGAAAAAAACGGGCTTCCGGCTCAAGGCCTCCTCCTTCATCCGGGGCGCGCGCCGCGAGGACTAGGTGCCGACGACCAGCGTGGCTTCGCGGCTTCTCAAAAAGGCGAAAGCGGAGAGATAGGTCAGCAGGCCCGTCCGGTGGTTCTCCGAGGGCACGTTTTCGATGCGGATGAAGGAGCGTCCGAATTCCCCCACCGCCTCGACCTCGTGGACGTTGCGGTCGGCGCCGGGGTCGCACAGAATCCGCATCTTCGTCCTGCGCGGCCCGATGCCCGCGAAGCTCACCGCGGCCGAGACGTTCACGTTCGCCGGAAACGCCCGGCACGCCTCCAGGGGATTTCCCTCGAAAATCACCGTCGGCTCGGCGATGGCGTCGAGGTCGATGCCCCGCTCCTCGACGTAGGGCGCCCCCCGCAGGCTCGCGGGCGGCTTCCGGGTCGTCATGGTGACGGATTCCATCCTGCCGGCCGAGGCGCCCTTCAGTCCGTCCAGACCGATGATGGCGCCCGAGGGGATGAAGATGCGCGAGCCGCTCCGCCTCGCCTCCTCTATCAGGTCCTCTCGTTCGAGAAGCGCGCCGACGGAGTTGAGGATCACGTCCTTTCCCCGGGAGAAGCAGGCGCGGCAAATCGCCTCCACCGTCTCCCCGCCCGAGGCCTCCATGACGGCGTCCGCCCCCTCGGCCACGCCCGCCAGATTCGTCATCCGGGGCGGATTCTTCAGACTCGCCAGAAAGTCCCCGGCCTTCTCCGGCGCGCGCGCCGCCGCGACCGGGACGTCCACGGGAATCCTCCCCTCGTCCGCCGCCCGCGCCACGGCCCTGCCGATGACGCCCAGCCCCACGACGCCCAGCTTCATGCAGTCCTCCGGGAAGAAGCATTCATCGTTTCCGCGCCGCCGCGCGAGGCGCTCTCAAGGGCCTCAGCCGCTCTCGCCGACGCGGCTTCCCAGGCTCAGGCGCCAGTGATCCGCCAGGACGAGCGCCATCATCGCCTCGCCGACGGGCGCGGCGCGCGTCGCCACGCACGGGTCGTGCCTTCCTTCCACCCTCACGCTCGTCCTCTCTCCCGCCGTCGTCACCGTGTCCTGCTCGATGAGAATGGAGGAGGTCGGCTTCACCGCGAAGCGAACCACAATGGGCGCGCCCGTGGAGATTCCGCCCAGAATCCCGCCCGCGTTGTTCGTCCGCGGCTTCGTCCCGCCCTCCCGCGCCTCGAACGGATCGTTGTGCTCGGAGCCCCTCATGCCCGCCGCGCGGAAGCCGGAGCCGATTTCCACCCCCTTCACCGCGTTGACGCTCATCATCGCCGCCGCGAGGTCCGCGTCGAGGCGCCCGTAGAGCGGCTCTCCCCAGCCGGCGGGAACGCCCTCGGCGCGAACCGTGATGGCGCCGCCCAGCGAGTCGCCCGCCTTCCGCGCCTCGAGGATGGCCGCCTCCATCCGCGCCGCCGTCTCCGCGTCGGGGCAGCGAACGACGTTCCGCTCAATCTCCTCCGCGTCGAGGCGCCCGCCCTCCCAGCGCGCCGGCCCCACCTGATGAACGTAGCCCAGAATCGAGACGCCGAGGCGGGCGAGGAGCTTTCTCGCTATCGCCCCCGCCGCGACGCGCGCCGCCGTCTCGCGCGCGCTGGAGCGCCCGCCGCCCCGATGATCCCGGATTCCCCATTTCGCCATGTAGGTGAAGTCCGCGTGCCCCGGGCGGAACAGGCCGCGCAGGGGCTCGTATTTGCTCGAATCCGCGTCCTTGTTGCGGATGAGCAGCGAGACGGGATGCCCCGTCGTCCGGCCCTCGAAGACGCCGGAGAGAATCTCCGCCCGATCCTCCTCCCTGCGCTGGGTCGTCACCCGGCTCTGCCCCGGCCGCCTGCGATCCAGGTCGCGCTGGAGGTCGGATTCGTCGAGTTCGAGGCCCGCCGGGCAGCCGTCCACCACGACGCCCAGGGCGGGGCCGTGGGACTCCCCCCAGGTGGTGAAGCGGAACAGGCGGCCAAAGGTGTTCGACACGACTTTCCTCTCTATTCTCCCGGAGCCGGCCGCGCCGCGCGCATTCTGGCGAAAATCTCCCCGGCGACCTCCTCCGGGGCGCGCGCGTTCTCCACGATGAAGTCCGCGAGCGCTTCGTATCGCGGCGCGCGCTCCTCGAAAAGCAGGCGAAGGGCGGCCTCGGGGTCCGCCGCGCCCGCGAGATAGGCGGGCCAGCCCCCGGCGCGCGCCCTCTCGATGATAGCATCCGCCGGCGCGCGAAGATAAACCACGCGGAAGGCGGCGAGCAGGGAGGCGGCCTCCGGCGCCATGGGCGTGCCGCCGCCCAGGGCGAGCACGAGGTTCGCCCGCCCGCTCCGCTCGCGCAACAGATCGCCCTCCATCGCCCGGAAGAACGCCTCCCCCTCTTTTTCAAAAATTTTCCGAAACCCGAGGCGCGCGCCCGTTTTCCCGAAATACGCGCGCTCGATGAGATGATCGAGGTCCTCGAAGGAAAACCCCATCCTTCGGGCGAGCAGGGGCCCGATGGTCGATTTCCCGCATCCCTTGAAGCCGATGAGCGCGACGCTCAAGGGGCGTCCTCCACGGAAAGCCGGCGGCCCAGGTAGCGGGACGCCTCCTCATGCGCGCGCGCCAGCAGGGCTTCGGCGTCCATCTCCCCCGCGCGAAGCCAGCGCGCGCCCTCCACCCCGCGAAACCACGCGCGCTGCCGCTTCGCGTAGCCGCGGTGCAGGCGGGAGATTTCCCGAACCGCCTCCTCCTCGTCAATCTCTCCCCGGCGCAGCGCGAGCGCCGTCTGAAACCCCAGCCCCTCGAACACCCGGGCGTTCGTGAGGCTCATCCGCGCCAGCGCCTCCACCTCCGTCAGCATCCCCCCGCGAAGCATCCGCCGCACCCTGCGCTCGATTCTCCCGGCGAGGACGCGCGGGGGATAGTCAAGGCCGATGTAGAGCGGCGAGGCGAACCGGGGCGCCTTCTGCTCGGCGCGCAGCCGCGAGATCGAGCGCCCCGTCGCCTCGCGCACCTCGAGGGCGCGAACCACCCGCCGGAGGTCGTTGGGGTGGAGCTTTCCGGCCGTTTCGGGGTCAACGGCGGCCAGGCGCGCGTGCACCGCCTCGCGCCCCCGCTCGGCCGCCTCCGCCTCCAGCCGCTCCCTGATCTCCGGCCGGGCTTCGGGGCCCTCGAAAAGGCCCTCCGCCAGGGCGCGGACATACAGGCCGCTGCCGCCCACCACGAGAGGCTGCGCGCCCCGGCGGTAGATGCACTCGATTCGGACGAGCGCCTCCTTCGCGTAGCGCGCGGCGCTGTATGCCTCCCCCGGCTCCGCGACCTCGATCATGTGGTTCGGCGCGCCCCCGCGCTCGCCCTCGTCGGGGCCGGCGGCGGCCACGCGGACGCCCCGGTAGATCTGCCTGGCGTCGGCGCCCACGATTTCGAGAGAAACCCCCTCCTCCCGGAAGCGCCGGGCGAGCGCGGCGCCCAGGGACGTCTTGCCCGAACAGGTGGCGCCCACGATGAGGATGAGGGGGCGCGAATCGCCCGAATCCTCCCGGCTCATGGCTTTGAGGCGTCGGCGAGGGCGGCGCGCGTCGGCGTCAAAGCGCTTCGAGGGCGGCCTGAAACGCGGCCAGGTCCGCCTCCGAGAACAGCGCGAACTCGATGCGCTCGACAGTCCCCTCCCCCGCCCGCAAATGCGCCGCGCAGGCTCCCAGCATCCGGGCGGCCGCCGTCTCCGCGTCCAGCCCGCCGACGCCCGTCCCGATGGCGGGAAACGCCACGCTCGAGAGCGCGCGCTCCTCGGCGGCCTCGAGGCTCGCCCGGGTGCACGCCTCCACGATTTCGGGCGAGGTTTCGAGGTCCTCCCCCATTCCCGCCGCGTGAATCACCCATCGGGCGGGGAGCGCGCCGCCGCCGGTGACGACCGCGCTTCCCACCGGAATCGGCCCCTTCGACACCGCCTCGGCCTCTATCGCCTCCCCGCCCTTTTTCTTGATCGCCCCCGCCACGCCCGCGCCCATCCACAGGCGGCTGTTCGCCGCGTTCACGACGGCGTCCGTCCGGGATTCGGTGACGTCGCCCCGGCGAAGGATCACCCATCCTCGACCGACGCGCTTCTCATTCATGGGGAAGGTTTCCGACGGGCGGGATTCGTTTCTCTGCGGGGGCGTCTGCGGCGCGGGAATCGACTAGGTCCGGAAGAAGGGATCGCCCTCCGGGGAGCCCGCATACGCCTCGGAGTCGGCGGAGGCCGGAGCGCCGTCGCTCTCGAAGGCGAGCGGGTCGAACTGATCGACCATCTCCCTCAGCTCCTTGCCCGCCTTGAAGAAGGGCACCTTCTTCGAGGGAATCGCCACCGGCGCGCCCGTCCTGGGATTGCGTCCGGCGCGGCTGCTTCTCGAACGCGCGCGGAAGCTCCCGAATCCGCGCAGCTCCACCTTGTCGCCCTCCGCCAGAGAACTCATGATGCTCCCGAACACGATGTTCACCACGCGCTCCGTGTCTTTTTTCGTGAGGTTGATTTTATGGGCTATCCGCTCAACGAGCTCGGCCTTGGTCATCGGAATCATCATCCTTCCCGCGAGAGCGATGGAAGCATCCTGCTTCGGGCTGCGACCTCCTTTCGGGCGGCTCGATGCGGCGATCCGCGCGGGCGAATCGCCTTAACGACTGACTTTGGCCTCCCCCACCCGGCCGGGGCCCCCGCCTCGCGCATCAGGAGCAATCATCCCAAAAACGTTTCTCGGAGCCGCGGCCCCCAAGTCGGCGCCGACCGGCCCGAAAAGCCCCACGCGAGGAGGCAAAGGCGCGGCGCCCCGGCCGCCCGCTCCCCGAAAATCACGCGCGCGGCGCGCTCTACGCCTCGTCTTCTCGCGCGTCCGACTCGTCCGCCTCCGCGGACGGGGACGCATCCTCCCGCTCCGGATCGCCCCCGGCGGCCGGATCGTCGGTCGATTCCGCGGGCTCGGGCCGGGGGGCGCGGCTCACGACCGGGTCCTCCCCGGTGGCTTCCACGTAGGCGCGGATGCTCAGCCCCAGCCTTCGCTGATCCGGATCGATTTTGATGACGCGCATCCTGAGCACGTCGCCCACCTGAACGATGTCCTCGGGCTCCTTGACCTTCTCCGAGTCGAGCTCGGAGATGTGCACCAGCCCCTCCAGGTCGCCTTCGGGCGCGGCGAACACGCCGAAGTTCGTGATTTTCGTGACCTTCGCCTCGATGTCGTCGTCCACCGCGTAGCGGTCGGCGATGTTCTCCCAGGGGTCGGGGGCGAGCTGCTTCATCCCCAGGGAGAGGCGCTCCTTCTCCACGTCCACGCTCAGGACGACCGCCTCGACCTCCTGCCCCTTCTGGATGACTTCGGAGGGATGCTTGAAGCGCTGGGTCCAGGAAATGTCCGAGATGTGGATGAGGCCGTCGATGCCCTCGTCCAGCGCCACGAAGGCGCCGAATTCCGTCAGGTTCCGCACGCTGCTCCTCACGCGCGTACCGACGGGGTATTTCTCCTCCGCCGTCTTCCACGGATTGGCCTCCACCTGCTTCATCCCGAGGGAGATTCTGCGCGCCGCCTTGTCCAGGTTCAGGACGACGGCCTCCACCACGGCCCCCACGGCGACGAATTTCGAGGGATGGCGGACGCGCCTCGTCCAGGACATCTCCGAGACGTGCACCAGCCCCTCCACGCCCTTTTCGAGCTCGACGAACGCGCCGTAGTCCGTGATCGAGACCACCCGTCCCCGCACCCTGCCCGTGACGGGGTATTTGATATCCACGCTCTCCCAGGGGTCCGGCGTGATCTGCTTGTGGCCCAGGGAGACGCGCTCGCGCTCCCTGTCGTATTTGAGGATGGTGATCTTCACGGTGTCCCCGATGGCGAGGAGCTCGCTCGGGTGGCTGACCCGCCCCCAGGACATGTCCGTGATGTGGAGCAGGCCGTCGATGCCGCCCAGGTCGATGAACGCCCCGTAGTCGGTGATGTTCTTGACGACGCCCACCTTCTCCATGCCTTCCGTGAGGCTCGCCAGCGTCTCGCGCTTGAGCTCCGCCCGCTCGTCCTCCAGCAGCATCCGCCTCGAAAGGACGATGTTGCCGCGCTTTCTGTTGAGCTTGATGATCTTCATGTCGAAGGTCTGGCCGATGAACTGGTCGAGATTCCGCACCGGCCGCAGATCGACCTGGGAGCCTGGCAGAAACGCCTTGAGGCCGATGTCGACCGTGAGGCCGCCCTTGATGCGGGCGACGACCTCGCCCTGGATGATCTCGTCGTTCTCGTGCGCCCTGCTGATCTCGTCCCATATCTTGATGCGGTTGGCCTTCTCCTTCGAGAGGGCGATGAGGCCGTCGTCGTCCTCGCGCTCCTCGACGAAGACCTCCACGCTGTCTCCGGGGCTGAGGTCGCGCCCGCGCCCCGGAAACTCGAAGCGGGGCACCAGCCCCTCGGACTTGTAGCCCACGTCCACGAGCACGTAGTCGCCTTCCAGGCCGATAACGGTTCCCTGGATGATTTCGCCGTCCTGCACCCGCATGGTGGCGGCGTACAAATCATCCATCTGCTCAGGGGAGAGAGAGTCTGGATCCGCCTCGTCCGGGAGAAGCTCGGACACTTTCTCGGAAAAGTCGGTGGCGTCTTCGGACGCGCCTGCGAGAGTCTCATTCATCTGTTCGCGCAGCCTCGCTTTGGGAAAAAGAGAATCGCCGCCGCGCGAGGGCGTCCGCCGCCCTTGCCGTCGTCGGCGCGAAATTGACGGAAAGAAGGCATCCTACACCGGCTCGGGGAGCGGGATCAACCCGCAACTCACGCATCCTCAACAACTTCCCCATACGCCAGGCGGATTTTCTCTAACATGGCGCCGAGCACCTGGTCAACGCCCATCCTGGTCGTCTCTATCTCCTCGGCGTCCTCGGCGCGGCGCAGCGGCGCGGCGCTTCTGCCTCGATCCCGCTCGTCCCTGCGCTTGAGGTCTTCCCGAAGGCTTTCGCGGTCGAAGGAAATCCCCCGCGCCTCGAGCTCGGCGAAGCGCCTGCGGATGCGCACCTCGATGTCCGCGTCGAGAAAAAACTTGACCCTCGCCTCCGGGAAAACCACCGTGCCGATGTCGCGCCCGTCGATGACGGCGCCGCGCCGCCGCCCGAAGCTTCTCTGAAAATCGAGCAGCGCCTCGCGCACCGCCGGAATGGCGGACACGACCGAGGCCGCGTCGCTTATCTCCTCCTCCCGAAGGGCGTCGGTTACGTCCTCGCCATCCAGATAGTTCCGCCAGGCGCCCCCCTCCCTCCTGCACTCGAAGCGAAGCGCGCGCGCGGCGCCGACCGCCCGCGCCTCGAGATCGCCCTCCCCGCTCTCCCGCAGCGCCTGATAGCCCACCGCCCGGTAGAGCGCGCCGCTCTCCAGGTAGTCGAAGCCCAGCCTCTCCGCAATCCCCTTGGCGGCCGTGCTCTTGCCCGAGCCCGCGGGGCCATCCACGGGAATGACGATGCCCGCGGATTCGCGGCGCGGCTCCGCGCTCAAGCCCAGCCCTTTTCGCGCGCCCATTCGTCGCGCCCCTCCCTGGCGCGGCGAAACGCGCGCTCGAGTGCCTCCGAGTCCCCCTCCTCCACGAAGCGGCGAAGCGCGGCCAGCTCCCGCTCGAAGACGTCGAGCGAGCCCAGGAGCGCCTCGCGGTTGTCCTCGCAGATTTCGCGCCACATTTCGGGCCCCGAGGAGGCGATGCGGGAAAAATCCCGGAACCCGCCCGCCGCGTAGGGCAGGCCCGGCCCCTCGAGGGCGGCGTTCATCATGGCGTAGGCGAGCAGATGCGGCAGGTGGCTGACCTCGGCCATCACGCGGTCGTGGGTATCGGGGTCGAGAACGTCCACCCGCGCGCCCACCCCCTCCCACAGCGCGCGCAGACGCCCGAGCGCCTCCGGGTCGCTTCTCTCCGTCGGCGTCAGGATGGTCTGGCGGCCCTCGAAGAGAGAGGAGAAACTCGCCTCCACGCCCGACTTCTCGGAGCCGGCGACGGGATGCCCCGCCACGAACCTGACCTCTCCCAGCTCCATCGCCTCCACCGCGCGCGCGTAGGGCGCCTTCACGCTCCCCACGTCAGTGAGCAGGGCGCCCGGCGCCATGCGGGGCAGAATCGCTTCCGTCACCCGCACCGCCGCCCGCACCGGGGTGCACACCACCACGAGGTCGGAATCGCGCGCGGCCTCGCGGTGATCCGTCTCGACGCGATCCACGACGCCCAGCGCGAGGGCGCGCGCCAGGTTGCCCGGGCTTCTTCCGGCGCCCACGAAGCGGGAGACGAGGCCCCTCTCCCGCGCGGCGCGCGCCAGCGAGCCGCCGATGAGGCCCACGCCGATAATCGTCATCTGCTCGAAAATCATCCGGCAATCCCTCGCGTCCGGGCCTTCCCGGTTCGCCCCGGTCCCGGGCGGTGAGGCGACCGGGGCCGGCGACGCCCGCAAGACGCCCGGCGAACCCTCCCCGGCCCCTATCGAAAATACAGGAGGTTATGCCCGCATCTTATTGTTGTGACTAAATTTTCAACACTTTTGAAAGCGCTCCCACGATGCGCTCGTTCTCCTCCGGCGTCCCGATGGAAATCCGCAGGTGGCGCGGAAAGCCGTATCCCGCCACGGGCCTGACGATGACGCCTTCGCGCAGCAGCGCCTCATATACCCGCGCCCCCTCGCCCACCTCGACCATGATGAAATTCCCCTGCGTGGGCACGAAGGGAAGCCCCATCGCCGAGAGTTCATGGACGAGATATTCCCGGCCCTCGGCGTTGACCGCCACTGTCCGCTCGACGTGCTCGACGTCCTCGAGAGCGGCCCGCGCGGCCGCCAGCGCCAGGGAGTTCGCGTTGAACGGCTCCCGAACGCTCTCCATCGCCTCGGCGACCTCGGCGTCCGCCGCGCCGTAGCCGATTCGCAGGCCGGCCAGCCCGTAGGCCTTCGAGAAGGTGCGCATGGCCACCAGGTTCGGAAACTCGCCCAGCATCTTCGGGGCGTCGGGGTAGTCCTCCAGATGCGCGAAGTGGCAATACGCCTCGTCCATCACCACGAGGGCGGATGGGGGAATTTTTCGCAGAAACGCCCGCAGCCTCTTCTCGCCCACCGCCGTGCCCGTGGGGTTGTTGGGGTTCGCCAGAAAGACGATTTTCGTCTTCTCGCAGACGAGGGACGCCATGGCGTCGAGGTCCTGGTGATAGTCGCGCATCGGCGCGCGCCTGATCTCGCAGGCGCTGAGCTGCGAGACGATGTGATAGACGATGAAGGCGCCCTCGGAGAACACGACCGGATCCCCGGGGTCGAGATAGGCGTGGGCGAGAATCTCCAGCGCCTCGTTCGTCCCGTTGCCCAGAACGAAATTCTCCGGCGCGAGCCCGTGATGCGCGGCCAGCGCGTTTTTGAGATAAAAGCCCCCGCCGTCGGGATAGCGGTGCAGCCCGGAGAGGGCACGCTTCATCGCCTCCATCGCCTTCGGCGAGGGTCCCAGGGGGTTTTCGTTCGAGGCGACCTTGACGGAGCCGGCTATCCCCAGTTCGCGCTCGAGCTCCTCCACCGGCTTGCCCGGCTGATAGACGATGATGTCCGAAACGGGCCGCGCCCTTCGATATTTCATCCCCTCTCCCCATCCTGCCGGCGGCGCGGGGCGGCCGCGCGTCCGGCGCGCCGCCGCCCTCGGGAAAACCGCCCCTTACTGCGTCACCGGGTATGACCCCAGCACGCGCAGGAAGTCCACCCGGCTTTTCAGCCCGGAAATTCCCCGGGCGAGCGGGGCGTCCTCCGCGTGGCCGTCGATTTCCATATAGAACACGTACTCCCACGCCTCCTTGCGGGAGGGGCGGGATTCGATTTTCGTCATGTTCAGCTCCCGCTCGGCGATGGGGGCGAGCGCCTTGTGGAGCGCGCCGGATTCGTTTCGGAGGCCGAAGAGCAGGCTCGTCTTGGAATGCGCCCCGCGCTCGGGCTCCTCCGCGCCGATGACGAAAAAGCGCGTGACGTTGATGCGCTCGGAGTCGAGCTTCTCCTCCAGCACGCGCAGGCCGTAGCGGGCGGCCGCCAGACGGCTGCCCAGGGCGGCGAGGCGCGCGTCCTCCGCCGCCATCTTCGCCGCGAGCGAGGTGCTCGCCACCTCCTCGACCGGCACGCCCGCCGCCCTCTCGCGCAGCCAGCGGCGGCACTGCGCTACCGCGTGGGGGTGGCTGAGAATGCGCTCCACCTCCCGAACCGAGCCCGCGTTCGTGAGCAGGTGAATGTCGATGGGAAGGCGTATCTCGCCCGTCGGCCGCAGGGGGGAGTCCACCAGCCTGTCCAGGGTGATGTTGACGGTGCCCTCGATGGCGTTCTCTATCGGCGCGACGCCCCACCGGGAGCGGCGGCTTTCCGCCGCGTCGAACACGGCGTCGATGCTGGGCTCGGGGGCGAGCGCGGCCCCCTCGCCGAAGCGCAGAAGCGCGGCCTCGTGCGTGAAGGTGGCCTCGGGCCCCAGATAGCTCACTCTCGGCAAATCGCTCATGGCGCGAAACCCGCCTTCCCCTGAAGCCTCGTGCGCGGAAACCGCGCTATCCTACCCCAGCGTCCGGCGATTGTGAACGCGCGGACGCTCTGGCAGACTGGGGCGCGCGTCCATCGCGCCGTTCATCCGGATCTCTCGCGGGGAGGAGCCATGAAAATCACGGACGTGGAGGCGTATACGCTCACCGGCCCGCCGGAGGAGCGCGGACACTGGGTGAGCCACTACCCCGTCCACCAGGCGAACGAGCTGCTCGTGCGGCTCAGGACGGACGAGGGGATCGAGGGCTTCGGCCTCGGCAGCAGCCGCCTGCTCATCAAGGGCGCGGCCGAGATGTTCGGCGGGGGACTCCGGGACTTCATCCTGGGACAGGACGCCCTCGCTCCCGAGCGTCTGTATGAAAAAATCTTCTCCATCACCCACCAGAAGGTCGCCTACCAGAAAGAATGGGCGCGGAGCGCGCTGCTCATCGCCGCGGCGGCCGTGGACATCGCCATGTGGGACATCATGGGCAAGGCCGCCGGCCAGCCCCTGTTCCGCCTTTTCGGGGGCTACCGGGAGGAGGTTCCCTGCTACGTAACCTGCGCCTACTACCGGGACGGCAAGGGACTGGACGAGCTGCGCGAGGAGATGGAGATGCTGCGCGGCCAGGGGCACCGGGCGTTCAAGGCGAAGATCGGCGGCGCCCCGCTCGGGGAGGACATGGCGCGCCTGCGCGTCGTCCGGGAGGTCATCGGCGAGGACGCCGACCTCATGCTCGACGTGAACGGCGCGTGGGATCTGCCCACCGCCATCGAGGGCGCGCGCCTGCTGGAGGAGATTCGCCCCCGGTGGCTCGAGGAGCCCGTGCGCTGGTTCGACGACCGCCGCGAGCTGAAAATCCTCTCGCGGAAGACGAACATCCCCCTCTCCGCGGGCGAGAGCGAGCAGACCCCGCACGGGGTCCGCGCCCTGCTGGAGGAGGGCGCCGTAGAGGTCGCGCAGTTCGACTGCACGCGCATGGGCGGGTTCACCATGGGGCGGAAGCTCGCCGCGCTGGCGGAGCTCAACCACGTGGAGGTCGCCCCCCACCACGACTGCTTCCTCCACGCCCACGTCGTGGCCGCCTCGCCGGCGGGCCTCGTCGTGGAGTCCTTCACGGACCCCGAGCGCGACCCGCTCCAGGCCGATCTGTTCGAGAACCCGCCCCGCATCGAGAACGGGACGCTTTATCTCAACGACGAGCCGGGGCTGGGCCTCGCGCTTTCGGAGAAGGCGGTGGCGAAGTTCGGAGCGCGGGCGGCGTGAGGGCGCGAGCGGCTCCCCCGCCGTCGGCGCTCGCCGCCGCTACAAATGCTTCCCGAACCAGGCGACGGCCTCGACCATGCCGATTTCGTGATGCGCGGGGCTGCAGAAGAAATAGGATTCGTAGTGCTGGGCGCCGGGCAGCTTCACGATCTTCTTCGGCTCGCCGCAGGCCTCGTAGCATCTGATCTGCTGATCCACCGGGACGAGATAGTCGTTCTCCGAGTAGATGAACATCACCGGGCGCGGGGCGATGCGCCCCGCCACCCACTCGGGCTTGCAGCGCCAGCAGGCCTCGGCGCTTTGCAGGTCGTAGTCCTTCACGTAGTCGCCGTGCTTCTGGTGATGCTCCTGAATCACCCGGAGGGTGTGGGGGTCGCAGAGCATGATTTCGGGAAGCGGCATCGTGGTCGGCTCGCCGGTGGCGACCCGCCTGCGGGCGGCCTCCATCACCTTCTCGCGGAAGGCGGCCCACTCGTGCGGCCTTCGCACCGAGCGCATCCAGCGCTCCCCCTCGTGCACCCCGACGGAGGAGACCACCGCCTTCACGCGCTCGTCGAAGGCCGCCACCCAGATGGCGTTCGCCCCCCCGAAGCTCGTCCCGTATATGCCGATGCGCCCGGGGTCCACGCCCTCGACCGTCTCCAGGTAGGTGATGGCGTCGTAGGTGTCCTGGGCCTGCTCCAGAGGGCGCTGGCGGCCGCGCTCGCCCTCGCTCTTGCCGAAGCCGCGGTGGTCCGGCGCGAGGACGAAGTAGCCCTCCTCCCAAAGGCGCCGCGGCGCGTCCATGCCATAGACCTCCTTCATCCCGCTGTAGCCGTGCAGGCAGATGACGGCGGGCCGCGCCGCGTCGCCCGCCCGCCAGTCCCCGGGCGCATAGAGGTGGGCGGCTATCCTGAGTCCGTCGCTGTAGTAGAAAATTTCCTCATACATGCGGATTCCCCCTGCGGGCGCGCGGCGCGCCGCTCTTTTTCGGGGCCGGGAGGCGGTCGCGCCCCCGGCGAGGCTTGTCCGTAGAATCTTTCGGGGAATTGTAGGCGAAATCCCGACAAAAGCCAAAAGCGGACCGCCGGGGGACGCCTTCGCGGGAACGAGGCGCGACAATCCCGCAGGGGCGGTTCGGGAACCGCCCGTCCCGCCATAAACGGGAACGGCGTGGGACGGATGAATGCGTCCCCTACAAAATCAAAATCGCCACCGCCCGTAGGGGGCGCGAATTCGCGCCCCGTTGCGGGCCCGGCGATAACGCGGGGCGGATCGTAGGGACAATCCCCCGTTGTTGTCCGCGCCGCATCCGCATCCCGCCGGGGCGCGACCATCCCCGTAGTCGTTCGGGAACGACCCGCCGCCTGTGGTGCGAACGCCTCTTGAATGCGGGCGGCTCGCGAGCCGCCCCTACGAAGGCATAAAATCCGCGCCCATCCCCGGCGAGCGGCGCGGCGGCGCGAATCCTCCGGAAATCGCTGCTTGTCTCCCGCGCCTCTCCGCGTATATGATGGGGGAGAATCATCCGCTTTTCCACGAGGAGGATCCGCGATGCCGTTTGCCTTCGCCGCGAGCCTGCGGCATACTGCGCCCGACTCACCGACTCACCGACTCACCGACTCACCGACTCACCGACTCACCGACTCACCGACTCACCGACTCACCGACTCACCGACTCACCGACTCACCGACTCACCGACTCACCGACTCACCGACTCACCGACTCACCGACTCACCGACTCACCGACTCACCGACTCACCGACTCACCGACTCACCGACTCACCGACTCACCGACTCACCGACTCACCGACTCACCGACTCACCGACTCACCGACTCACCGACTCACCGACTCACCGACTCACCGACTCACCGACTCACCGACATGAAAAGGAGCGCGCCGTGAGACGAAAGAAGCGGGCCGCCGTCCTCGCCCCGGGCCTCCTCGCGCTCCTGCTCTGCGCGGGGGAGGCGGCGGCGCAGACCGCCGTGTGCAGCAGCACGCCCGCCGCGAACCAGAGAATCAGCTGCGTCGAGGGCATCGGCAGCGCGAGCGACATCCGCATCGACGCGATGAACCTCGCCATCTCGCTGACGGCCGCTACGAACGACGGGGTGTATTTGCGGCATGACGGCTCGGGCGCCATCGACGTCGACCTGACGGGCGGCGCCATCACGACGACGGGCGCGCAATCCTACGGCGTCGCCGGCGTGCGCCTGGGCCCGAGCGGCGCCACCGACATCACCCTGAAGAACATCGCCGTCAAGACGAGCGCCGGACGCGCCTGGGGCGTGGTGGTCGATCGGAAAACCGGGACGGGCGACATCGGCATCGACGTTCAGGGCGGCTCCATCGAGACGGAGGGAGCCCGCAGCGCGGCCGTCCACGCTTTTCAGCGGGGCTCCGGCGGCATCGATATCGACGTGAAGACCGCCGCCCTCACGGTCGGCGGCGAGGAGGCCTTCGCCATCTACGGCCTTCGCTCGGGCGCGGCGGGCGACATCGACATCAGCGTTCAGGGCGGCTCCCTCGAGACGAAGTCTTCCTTCGCTCACGCCATCTACGCCAAGGCGGAGTTCGCGAGCGCCGCCGAGGCGGGCGGAGACATCGCCGTCAAGGTGACGGACGCTTCCGTGACGACCCGGGGAGCGTTCTCCTACGGCGTCTCCGCGGAGCATCTGGGCAAGGGCGAGGTCGCCGTCGAAGTGTCGGGCGCCGCCGTCGTCGCGGCGGAGGGCGGGAACGGCGTCGGCGTCCATGCCCATCACGGCAAGCGCGCCGAGATCGCCGGCGGCGACACCACCGTCGATGTCACGATCGGCGCAGACGCGCGGATAAGGGCGCCCTTCGGCGTCGGCGTCCATGGCCGGCTGGGCCTCGACAACGCGGCGGGCGTCTCCGTCACGCACGGGGGCGTCATTGAGGCGCGCGACGCCGGCGTCCTCGCCTGGGCGGCGCGAGCGAGCGGCTCCGCTGCGGACAACGCGGCGAGAACGGCGCCGATGATTCACGTCGCATCGAGCGGGAACATTGCGGTCGGCGCGGGCGTGATGGACGCCTACGTCCGCGAATTCGCGGCGGGGGCGGACGGGACGCTCTCGGCGGCGGAGCGGGCCGTTCTGGACGCCATCGAGGCGGAGAATTCGACCGCGCTGAATACGGCGCTCGCCGCGCTTCCCGCCTCCTATACGGACGACTGGAAGGCGCGCGCGCGAGGCTTTTTGAGCGCGCGCGGCCGGGGCGCGACGGATCAGACGGCGTCAACCGTAAGCGCGGCGGACGCGATCGTGCCGGGGGAGTCGTCGGCCCAGGTTCTGGGCTTCTCCCTCTCGGCCGTGAAGCCGACGGACGCGGGCATGGCGGCGGAGGCCGCGGCGCGAGGGATTCTGGGCCTCTCTCTCGCGGGGATTCGCGCCCTGGCGCTTTCCCATACCGCCATCGCCGATTACGTCCGACAAGGGGATCGGGACCCGGCGATTCTCGCCATCGCCGAGGCGTCCCGCACGACGCAGCAGAAGGCTGCGCTGGCGGCGCAGGAGCTTCTCTCGGCCGCCGAGCGGACGGTGCTGGCGGCCGTCCTGACGGGGGGCGACCTGGCGGCGGCGCTCGCCGCGCTTCCGGCCGCCTATACGGACGACTGGAAGGACGGCGTCCGCAGACATGCGGCGAGCTACAACGCGGGGAATATCCGCGTGGACGTTGAGGGCGGCGCGATAACCGCCGAGGGAAACGGCGCGGAGGCGCTCTACGCGGTTCCGCATGAGAGGAACGGGGCCATAGCGGTGAACGTAGCCGAGGGCGCGAGCGTCTCGGGCGGCGCGAACGGGCTCTATCTTTCAGGCGCCGGCGCGGGCGATGGGAATTTCCGCGCGCAGAGCGTCTCGATTGACGGGGAGGTGACGGGCGGAGACGGCGCGGGCGTCTATATGAAGGGCGGCGGCAGGCTGACGGTGGGCGCGACGGGCAGCGTGGGCGCGGAATCGGGCGTCGCCATCCTGGCGGACGGGCCGGGCGATTTTCACGCGGAGATCGCGGGGGAGGTCGAGGGCGGCGTCCGAAGCGAGGGCGCGGGCGACTTCACCGCCGAGATCTCCGGCATGGTGAGCGGCGACATCCACGCCGCGGGCGATCTGACGGCGACGATTTCGGGGACGGTAACGGGCGACGTTCGGAGCGCGGGCGACCTCATGGCGACCATCTCCGGCGCGGTGGACGGGAACATAGAGGGCCTGGGCGCGGGCGATCACGTGGTCTCCGTCTCCCGGGGCGGGGTCGTGACGGGCGAGATTCATCTGGCGGCGAGCGAGGTGCGCGTGGACGGAACGGTCGGCGTCGTGCGCCTCGACAGGGGCGGGATGGTCTCGATTGGCCCGGCGGCCGTCATCCGGGGCGTGGACGGCGTGGCGGTTCGCTCCTCGGGGGGGGCGGCGTCGCGTCTCCATTTCAGCATGAGCCTGCCCCGCGATCGCCTCATCCGGGACGCCATCGGCGACGCCTGGATCATCAACGACGGGGGCGGGACGGACATACTCGTCAACGGCGTGAAGCTGCACGACGCGGAGCGGGGCGCGACGGGCCTCGCGGCCCAGATCGGGGGGCGGGCCGTGACCGTGCGGTCGAGCGAAGTCATTCTGGACAGGGACTTCTCCGCGCTGGACTTCATCGACGCGCTCACCCCGCGCGCGGGGGTCTATGAGGCGTTGCCGGGGCTTCTGCTTCGCATGGAGAGCGGGCGGGCGCGGGAGGCGAGGACGACCGCGGAGGGCTCGCCCGTCTGGGTTCGCCTCTCGGCGGCGGAAGGCTCGCGCGGGGCGAAGCGCTCCACTTCCGCCTCGAAATACGATTTCGATTCCTTCGGGACGGAAGTCGGGCTGACTGTCTCCTTTCCCTGGACGAGCGGCCTCGCGGGCTCGCTCTCCCTCCGCCATCAGAAGGGCTCCGCCGAGGCCTCCCAGGCCGACGGCAAGGGGGAGATTGATCTGGCGGGCGTAGGCATGGGCGCGGGCCTCTCCTGGCGCGGCGGGGACGGCTGGTATCTGAACGGGGATTTCTCCGTCATGGACTACGCCGTCGACCTCTCTTCGAAGCAGTCGGGCAAGCTGCGGAACAACGCGCGCGCGATCGTCCGCTCGCTGGACGTCGAGGCCGGCAGGCGCCTCGCGCTCTATGAGAAAATCACGCTCGCGCCGAGGGCGTGGCTCGCGCGCTCGGCGCTCTCGATGGACAGCTTCACGGACGCGGTGGGGGCGCGCTTCGAGCTCGTCCGGGCGAATCGCCTCGCGTGGGGAGCGGGCGTTGCCGCGGAGACCGCCCGTCCACTGGAAGTCGGAGGCGGGAGGCTCGCCCTGCGCGGCTCGGTGGACGTCGAGAGCGTTCAGAGCGGTGAAAAGACCTTCGTCGAGGTCTCCGGCGAGCGGCTCCACGCGGAGGCGGAAAGCCCCCGCCTTCTGCTCGCCCTCGGCGCGCGCTGGCGCAAGGGGCGCTTCACGATAGGCGGGGAAATCGCCTCCTCCGGCGCAGGCTCCGACGACAAAACCCTCGGCGCCCGCCTGAGCCTCGGCGCGAAGTTCTAGGAGTGGTTGTCCTTCGCCATATTCCCGTCCCGCCGACGCGCGAACATTCCGTAGGGGTCGTTCGTGAACGACCCGCCGCTTCAGATCCGAATGTCCATTGAATAACGGGCGGTTCGGGAACCGCCCCTACGAAGGCAAGACGTCACCTCTCCCCGGATCGTCCCTGCGAAGGCACCCAAACCCCGCGTCCCCCGCCGAATCGCCGGGCGGGACGCATGAATGCGTCCCCTGCGCAAAATCAAAACCCCGCCCGTAGGGGGCGGCGAATTCGCGCCCCGTTGCGAGCCGGCGGCGACGCCGCGCACGTCGATTACGCCAATCGCAGGGGAAAACCCCTGTGGTTGTCCGCGTCATATTCCCGTCCCGCCGACGCGCGAACATCCCGTAGGGGTCGTTCGTGAGCGACCCGCCGCCTCTGATGCGAACGTCTCCTGAATAACGGGCGGTTCGGGAACCGCCCGCCTGCCGCCGCCCCGGGGGCTATTCCGCCTCAGGCCGCCCCGAGCTCGCGCAGGAGCGCGCCCGCGTCCGGAGCGCGCATGAGCGCCTCGCCGACGAGGACGGCGTCGATTCCCGCCTCCGCCAGGGGCGCGGCCTCGCGCCGCCCGAAGATTCCGCTCTCGGAGACCAGGACGAGCGCCTCGCGCCGCGCGGGGGCGAGGCCGGCGAACACGCGGGCGGTATGCGCCGGATCGACCTCGAAGGTTCGCAGATCGCGGTTGTTCACGCCCAGGATTTTCGCGCCCGCCTCGAGCGCGCGCCCGAGTTCCTCCTCCGCATAGACCTCCACGAGCGCGGCCATGCCCCATTCCTCGGCGAGGCCGCGCAAATCCTCCATCTGCGCCGCCTCGAGGATGGACGCGATGAGCAGGACGGCGTCCGCCCCGCCCGCGCGCGCCTCGAGAATCTGATAGGGCGCGAAGATGAACTCCTTGCGCATGACGGGCAGGGCGACCGCCGCGCGGACCTGCTCCAGGTGCGCCATCGCGCCCAGAAACTTCCTGCGCTCGGTGAGCACCGAGACCGCCGCCGCCCCGCCCGCCTCGTATTCCGCGGCGATTTCCGCGGGAACGAAGGTTTTCCGGGCGATCTCGCCCTGCGAGGGAGAGGCGCGCTTCACCTCGGCGATGACGCGCATCCGCCGCCCCCCGGCGTCCGCCCCCGAAGGAGGACGCCTGATCGCCTCCGCGAAATCGAGCGCCGGCGGCGCGTCCCGCGCCCGGGCGCGCACCTCGCCCTCGGGGCGCGCCCTCCTGTCCGCGTCCAGATCCTCCCGGACGCCCTCCACGAGCGCGTCCAGGACGGTCCGCGTCTCAATCGTGAAGATTTTCATGCTCCCTCGTCCGGTGATGATTTCTGAAGATCGGGAGGAAGCGCGCCCCGCGTCCGGGGAACTTCACGCGGCGGCCGCCCGGCCCGCTCCCGCCATCCGCCGGGGCCCCGCGCGAGCCCGCGCCTCTTTTCGCCCAAGAGTTTATCGAGGCGTTCATCGCGCCCGACGCCCTCGCGGCGGGACGAAACCGCCCGCGCCCTCCCCGCTCAGGAGTTGGAGACCTCCACGAGGCGCGCGAGAACCCTGGCCGCCTCGCCGGAGTCTATCGCCCGGGCCGCCTGCCGGACGCCCTCCTTCAAATCCCGCGCTTTCTCGGCGGCGATGAGGGCGGCGGCGGCGTTCAGGAGCACGACGTCGCGCCGGGCGCCCCGCTCTCCCTCGAGGATCGCGCGCGTGATCGCCGCGTTTTCCTCCGGCTCGCCCCCCTTGAGGGAGGCGGCGTCCGCGCGCGGAAGCCCCGCGTCCTCGGGGGCGACCTCGTAGGTTCTGATTTCGCTTCCGTCCCACTCCGAGACGCGCGTGGGGCCGGTGAGCGTCAGCTCGTCCAGCCCGTCCGAGCCGTGCGCCACCAGCGCCCTGCGGCAGCCCACCCGCCGCAGGACGTCCGCGACCAGTTCGGTGAGTTCGGGCGCATACACGCCCACCAGCTGGCTCTGGGCGCGGGCGGGGTTCGTTAGCGGCCCCATGATGTTGAAGATGCTCCGCATGGCGAGCTCGCGCCTGGGGCCGACCGCGTGCCTCATCGCCCCGTGCAGCAGGGGCGCGAACAGGAAGCCCACGCCCGTCTCGTCAAGGCACTCGCTCACCTTCTCCGGCGGAGCCTCTATGTTGACCCCCAGCGCCTTGAGCGCGTCGGCGGCGCCCGACTTGCTCGACACCGCGCGGTTGCCGTGCTTCGCCACCGGCTGGCCCGCCGCCGCGACGACGAGCGCCGCGCTCGTGCTGATGTTGAAGGTGCGCGCGCCGTCCCCGCCGGTGCCCACCACGTCGATGACGAAGGGATGCTTCGTCTTCACCCAGGTCGCCTTCGCCCGCATGGAGCGCACGCTGCCGGCGATCTCCTCGGGCGTCTCCCCCGCCATGCGCAGCGCCACCAGATAGGCGCCGATCTGCGCCTGCGTGGCCTCGCCCGTCATGATGAGGTCCATCGCCCGCTCCGCCTCGTCCGCGCTCAGATGGCGGCCTTCCACGAGCTTGCCGATGGCTTCCTGAATCATGGGCGCATATCCCCAACAGGATTGGACGGACGCAGACGCGCGTCCTCCCGCGCGAAGCCGCACCGGGCATCAAACGCGCCATCCTGTGCTGTCCCGGGCGATTCAGCATACCCCGCCCGCGCGCCTTCCCTCAAGGCCGCTCGACGCCGCCCTCCAGCGCGTTCCGGAGCAGCGCCTTGCCCTCCGGCGAGAGGATGGATTCGGGATGAAACTGAACGCCCGCGACCGGCGCGTCCCGGACGCGGAGCGCCATGATCTCCCCCTCGTCCGTCTCCGCGCACGCTTCTATCGCGTCGGGCAGACCCTCCCGATCCACCAGGAGGCTGTGGTAGCGCGTCGCCGTCATCGGATTCGACAGCCCCCGGAAGACGCCCCGCCCGTCGTGCCGCACCCGGGAGGTTTTCCCGTGCATGATCCGCTTCGCGCGGACGACCCTGCCGCCGAAAGCCGCGCCGATGGCCTGATGTCCGAGGCAGACGCCCAGAATGGGATAGCGCCCCGCGTATCTCTCGATGAGCGGCATCGAAAGGCCGGCGGACTCGGGCCGCCCCGGCCCCGGGGAGATGACGATGAGCGCGGGCGCCAAGCACTCCACCTCATCGAGCGCGAACTGATCGTTTCGCCGCACCTCGACCTCCGCCCCGAGCTCGGCGAGATACTGCACGAGGTTGTAGGTGAACGAATCGTAGTTGTCGATCATCAATACGCGCGCCATGCCGCCCTCTCCGCCCTAGGGAAGCCCGCCCCGCGCCACCTCCAGGGCGCGCAGGGCGCCGCGGGCCTTGTTGATGGTTTCCTCGTACTCGAAGCCGGGCCTTGAATCCGCCACGACGCCCGCGCCCACCTGGAGATAGAGCCTGTCCCCGCGCGCGTAGAACGTGCGGATGGCGATGCAGGTGTCCATGCCGCCGCCGAAGCCGAAATATCCCACCGCGCCCGCATAGGGGCCCCTGCGCACGGGCTCCGTCTCCTCGATGATCTCCATGGCGCGCACCTTGGGCGCGCCCGAGACCGTCCCCGCCGGAAAGGCGGCGCGCAGAACGTCGAACGCGTCCTTCCCCTCCGCCAGCTCTCCCGCCACGTTGCTGACGATGTGCATGACGTGGGAATAGCGCTCTATCGCCATCTGCTCGGTGACGCGCACCGTGCCGCGCTCGCACACGCGGCCGACGTCGTTGCGGCCGAGATCGACGAGCATGATGTGCTCGGCGCGCTCCTTCTCGTCGGAGAGCAGCTCCTCCGCCAGGGCCGCGTCCTCCGCCGCGTCCCTCCCGCGCCGGCGCGTGCCCGCGATGGGGCGCACCTCGACCCGCCCGCCCTCGAGCCGCGCGAGCACCTCGGGCGAGGCGCCCACGAGGGTGACGCCGCCGAGCTCCAGGTAGAACATGTAGGGGGAGGGATTCACCATGCGCAGCGCCCGGTAGATGGCGAAGGGGTGCACGTCCAGGGCGCTTTCGAGGCGCTGCGAGAGCACGACCTGAATCGCCTCGCCGGCGTGGATGAGCTCCACCGCGTCGGCGACCGCCTTCTCGAAGCCCTCGCGCGTGAACGAGGAGGAAAGACCGGGCATGTCGTCCACCGGATGCCCGCCCGCGTCCCCGGAGGGCGGCGCCTCCGGCAGGCGCGGCGGAGCGACCGAGGGGCCCCGCAGCTTCCCGATGAGCGCGTCGACGCGCGCGCACGCCTCCTCGTAGGCGGCCTCGGGCGCCTCCTCGCCGACGCGCGCGTGGGCGACGACGTAAATCTTCTGCGCGACGCTGTCGAAGATGACCAGGGACTTCGTGACGATGAAGAGCAGCTCGGGCAGTTCGAGATCGTCCCGGGCGCGCCCGGGCAGGCGTTCGATGAAGCGGACCGCGTCGTATCCCATGTAGCCGATGGCGCCCCCCCAGAACCTCGGCAGGCCGGGAAGCTCGACGGGGCGATGCTCCCGCATCACCTCTCGCAGGGCGTCGATGGGATCGTCCACGGCGCACGTCTCCGTCCTCCCCTCCCGCGTGACGCGCGCCTCGCGCCCCCTGCTCTCGAAGACGAGCGAAGGCTCGCCGCCCAGAAAGGTGTATCGCGCCCATTTCTCTCCGCCCTCGACGCTTTCGAGCAGGAAGGAATAGGGGCCGTCCGCGATCTTCAGATAGGCGGACACCGGCGTTTCGAGATCGGCCATGATCTCCCGATACACCGGCACGACGCTGCCCCGCCCGGCGAGCCTCAGGAAAGTTTCCTTGTCCGGCGCATGATCACGTGGATTCATTCTTCACCGAGGCGCCGTCCCGCGCGCGGCGCCTTCTCCCTCCATCAGCAAAAAAAGCCATGGGGCCGGCGGGCCGCCATGGCTTGCGGATTCGACGACGAAAACTCCGGCAAACCTCCCTATGGCGCGCCTCCGGGTCCGGCGGGAAATCGCCAGGGCCAGGCCTCCCTCGCCGCGCCGCGCTTCCGCGTCCGGCGCGCGCTCCCCGCGCGCGAAGCCCGCCCTTTCAGGCCGGCTTCGGCGAATAAGGCGGACGATTCGATGAATGACGCGGCTTCTTCGATCTCCGTCATCGCTTCGCCCTTCCCGAATCCGAATTTTTCGCCAGGAGAATCTCGATAACGCGATCGATCCGCCGGTTGATTTGATCGATCCGCTGGTTCACCTGATCGATCCGCTCGCCAACCTGCTGAAACTGCCGGTTCACCTGCCGAAACTGCTGAACCATATTTTCCTCAAGCCGCGCGAGACGCTGGTTGATATCCGTCCTGGCGCCCGCAATCGCCTTTTCGTTGCTCGTTATCCGCGCGTCCAGCCTCGCGATCTGGGCATCCACGGCGCGCCATCCGAAGCCGGCGAGCAGGGTGACGACCGCGGCGGCGCATACGCCCGCGGTCCAAATGGAGGGGTGCTCCTTGAAGGAGCGCACCACCCGGCTCTCCCTGGACGCTTTTTCCATGGTCCCGCCCTTTTCGCTCCCCGCCATCCTCCCCCGAATGTTACAGCCCGCATCGGAAAAGTCAAGAAAAGCCGCGCCAGGGACGATCAGGCCGCGCCCTCGTCAGGCGCGGGAGGAGCCTCGGGCGGCAATTTGTCCCCGTATTCCACGCGAACCAGCGCCAGCCCCTGGGGCGGGGCGGTGACGCCCGCCAGACGCCTGTTCCGACCCGCAAGCGCCTCCTTCATCGAATCCGCCTCGCGCTCCCCGCGCCCCACCTCCACCAGGACGCCCGCCAGGTTTCTCACCATGTGGCGCAGAAACCCGTTCGCCCTCGCCTCGATCACCACCTCGTCGCCCGCGCGCTCCACGCTCAGGCGATCGAGGCGGCGCGCGGTGTCTTCGGGCCTTCCCTTCTCCCGGCAGAAGCTGGCGAAGTCATGCTCGCCCTCCAGAATCTCCGCGGCGCGCCGCATCGCCTCCAGGTCGAGGGGCTTTCGGACGTGCCAGACGCGCGCGCGGCGAATGGCGCTGGGAGAGCGGCGGTTCAGGACGCGGTAGCGGTAGGTTTTTCCGAGGGCGTCGAACTGGGCGTGAAAGCCGCCGGGCGCCTCCCTGCAGTCGAGGATGGAGACGTCGCGCTCCATGATCCCGTTGAGGCCGATTCGCGCCTTCCAGGGCTCGATGCGCGAACCCGTCCGAAAGTGCGCCACCTGGCCCCAGGCGTGGACGCCGGCGTCGGTGCGGCCCGAGCCGATGATTCGCACCGCCTCCCCGCACATCTTCGCCAGCGCGCTCTCGATTTCGCCCTGCACGGTGCGCTGCCCGGGCTGGGCCTGCCAGCCGCGGAAATTCGCGCCGTCGTATTCTATCCAGAGGACGAGGCAGCGGAGGCTCCCGGCGTCCATCGGCGCGGAGGGCTAGCCCGTCGGCGCGCCGACGAGAACCCCGCGCAGGGAAGCGCCCGTGGCGGAGGCCTCGATTTCGGCGACGCGCTCGGGCGGGCCTTCCGCGAGCAGGTACCCGCCCTCCTCCCCGCCCTCGGGCCCCAAGTCGATGATGTGGTCGGCGGATTTGATCACGTCCAGGTTGTGCTCGATGACGACGACGGTGTTGCCCTGATCCACCAGGCGATGCAGCACGCCCAGCAGCCTTTCGACGTCGGCGAAATGAAGCCCCGTCGTCGGCTCGTCCAGAATGTAGAGCGTCCTGCCGGTGGCTCTCCTGGCGAGCTCTTTGGCGAGCTTGACGCGCTGGGCCTCCCCCCCGCTCAGGGTCGTGGCCGGCTGCCCCAGGCGCAGGTAGCCCAGCCCCACGTCGTGGAGCGTCTTCAGCTTCCAGCGCGCGGCGTTGATGTTCTCGAAAAACGCCAGCGCCTCTTCCACCGTCATATCCAGAACGTCGGCTACGTTTCTCCCCTTGTAGAGGACGTCCAGCGTGTCGCGGTTGAAGCGCCTGCCCAGGCACTCGGAGCAGCGCACGAACAAATCGGGCAGAAAGTGCATCTCCAGCCGGATGTCCCCGTCCCCCTGGCAGGTCTCGCAGCGCCCCCCCTTCACGTTGAAGCTGAAGCGTCCGGCCGGATAGCCCCTCTTTCTCGCCTCGGGCGTCTGGGCGAAGAGATCCCGGATGGGGGAGAACACGCCGGAGTAGGTGGCGGGGTTGCTCCTCGGCGTTCGCCCGATGGGGGACTGATCAATGGCGATGACCTTGTCGATCAGCTCCGCCCCCTCGATGGATTCGTGCGCGCCGGGGGCGGCGAGCGAGCGGTATATCCGCCGGGCGAGGGCGCGATAGAGAATCTCCTCCACCAGGGTGCTCTTGCCGCTGCCGCTGACGCCGGTGACGCATATCAGCAGGCCGAGCGGAAAGTCCACGTCCACGTCCTTGAGGTTGTGCTGCCGCGCGCCCCGGATGGAGACGCGCTGCCCGTTGGGCGGGCGACGCCGCGCCGGGCCGGGAATCTCCTCCTCGCCGGCCAGGTATCGCCCCGTCAGGGAGTCGGAATTCGAGCGAATCTCGCCGGGCGCGCCGCAGGCCACCAAGCGTCCGCCGCGCTCGCCCGCGCCCGGGCCCAGGTCCAGCACGTAGTCCGCCGATTCGATGGTCTCGCGGTCGTGCTCCACGACGATGATCGTGTTGCCCATGTCGCGGAGGCGGCGCAGCGTATCCAGGAGGCGGCGGTTGTCGCGCTGGTGCAGGCCGATGCTCGGCTCGTCCAGCACGTAGAGAACGCCCACCAGACTCGCCCCGATCTGGCTCGCGAGCCTGATCCGCTGCCCCTCGCCCCCCGCCAGCGTGCCCGAGGGCCTGTCGAGCGTGAGGTAGTTCAGCCCCACCTTCTCCAGAAACTCGAGCCGCTCGACGATCTCCTTCAAAATCCGCTCCGCCACGAGGTCGCTTCCCTCCGCGCGGCTCCGCTCCTCGAAAAAGGCGCGCGCGCTCCCGACGCTCATGGCGGCGACCTCCGCGATGCCCTTTCCGCCGTAGGTCACGGCGAGGCTCTCGGGCCTGAGGCGCCCCCCTCCGCAGGCCTCGCACGGCATGACGCTCATGTATTTCTCCAGGTCCGCGCGTACGCCCGCGCTCGCCGTCCTCTCCATCCGCGCGGCGAGGGCGGGCATGACGCCCGGAAAGCCGCCCTCCCGCCCGCGGACGCGCCCGCCCGTCCCGCGGCGGCTCTTCGGCTTCCCGCCGGCCTCGCCGTGGAGCAGGAGGCGCCTGTGCCGCTTCGAGAGCTTGCCGTAGGGTCTGTCGCCCGGAATCCCCTCGGCCGCCATGAGCGCGCGCGCGGCGGAGGCGAGCGCCCCCTTGCTCCCCGCGAGCGGGGCGATGGCGCCCTCGTCCAGCGTCAGCCCCGGGTCGGGGACGACTTTCGCCTCGTCCATGCGGTGAACCGCGCCCAGGCCGCCGCACGCCGGGCACGCGCCGTAGGGACTGTTGAAGGAGAACATGCGCGGAGCCATCTCCGGGACGTTCACGCCGCACTCCGCGCACGTGCACTCCTCGCTGAAGAGATACTCGGCGCCGTCGTCCCCCAGGAGGATGACCAGCCCCCTGGCGAGGCCGAGCGCCGTCTGGATGGATTCGCCGAGGCGCTTCTCCGCGCCCGGACGCAGGACGACGCCGTCCACCGCCACCTCGATGTTGTGCGTCACGTGCCGTTCGAGGGCTATCTCCTCGCCGAGCGTGAAGAACCGCCCGTCCACCCGCGCCCGGAGGTAGCCCTTGCGCTCCATGTCCTCCAGCTCCCTGCGGTATATCCCCTTGCGCCCCCGCACGATGGGCGCGAGAATTTCGAGCCTCTTGCCCCTGCCGAGGCCCATCGCCCGGCTCACCATCTGCTCCACGTTGAGCGCGTTCATGGACTGGCCGCACGAGGGGCAGTGCGGCAGGCCCAGGCGCGCGTAGAGAAGCCGGAGATGATCGTAAATCTCCGTGACGGTGCCGACGGTAGAGCGCGGGTTTTTGCTCACCGTCTTCTGCTCGATGGCGATGGTGGGGGAGAGGCCCTCGATGGAATCCACGTCGGGCCTGTCGATCTGATCGATGAACTGCCGGGCGTAGGCGGAGAGGGATTCTACGTATCTGCGCTGCCCCTCGCCGTAGAGGGTGTCGAAGGCGAGCGAGCTTTTGCCGGAGCCGCTCAGTCCGGTGATGACGATGAGGCTGTCGCGCGGCATGTCGAGGTCGAGGTTCTTAAGGTTGTGCTCGCGCGCGCCCCGGACGCGGATTTTTCTCTCGCGCCGCGGCCTTCCGTTGAGAGACGGCAACGCCTGCTCCTGTCGCGTGAAGCCCGCCCCGCTCGCGCCCCGGACGCCCCGGCAAGCCGGGAGGCTCTTCGTTCGCGGGCGGGGCGTCCGACGGCGATCTGGCGCTCTAATACCAGACGAGCCCGCCCGTCACGTTGATGTCCTGGGCGGTCATATGCGCGGCCTCATCGGAGGCCAGGAAAACGCACAGGGCGGCGTGATCCTCCGCGTCCACGAGCGTCTTGAGGGCGCCCGGGTCCGTGAACGTCCTCTTCGCCTCCTCGAACGTCGCGCCGAAGCTCTGCGCCATGTTCTCGATGACGCTGTCGATTCTCGGGCCCGCGGTGGCGCCGGGGCAGATCGCGTTCACCGTGACGCCGTATTCGCCGAGCTCGAACGCGAGGGTGCGCGTGAGGCCGATGAGCGCCATCTTGGAGGCCGTGTAGGGCGTCCGGTTGGGCAGCGGGCGCTTGCCGCTCATGGAGCTGACGTTGAGGATGCGTCCGCTTCGCTTCGCCTTCATGGTGGGAATGACGTATTTCGTCATCAGAAAGGCGCCGGTGACGTTGACCTCGAAGCAGTCGAGCCACTCCTCGCGCGATACGTCCTCGCACGCCTTCGTGGGGCCGGCGACGCCCGAGTTGTTCACGAGGACGTCGATGGTTCCGAATTCGGCGAGCGTCCTCTCCACGAGGCGCCGAATCGCCGCCTCGTCCGTGAGGTCGGTGGGGACGACGAGGGAGGCGCCCGCGGGCATCTGGGCGGCGGCGGCCTCCAGGTTCCGCGCGGTGCGCGCGGCGAGGACGACCCGCGCCCCCTCGCGCGCGAACGCCAGGGCGATGGCCTTGCCGATTCCCTGCCCCGCGCCGGTGATGACGGCGACCTTGTCCTTCAGGCGCATTCCATTCCTCCCCCTGCGGCGTCGGCGAGCCTCCGCGAACGGATGCTCACGCCTGCCTGGGCAGATCCTCCTTCGCGAACCAGAAGCCGAGCTCGAAGGCGGCGGTGTCGGGCGCGTCGGAGCCGTGCGTGGAGTTTCGCTCGACGCTCTCGCCGAACTCCGCGCGAATCGTCCCCGGCGCGGCCTCCGCCGGATTCGTGGCGCCCATGACGTCGCGCCAGCGCCGGATGGCGTCCTCGCGCTCGAGCGCCAGCACCACCGCGGGGCCCGAGGACATGAACGCCGTGAGGCTCTCGAAGAAGGGGCGCTCGCGGTGAACCGCGTAGAAGCCCTCCGCCTGGGGCTTCGACATGCGGACGAGCCTCATCCCCAGGATCGAGAAGCCCTCCTCCTCGATTCGCGCGAGAATCTTCCAGGACAGGCCGCGCCCGACGGCGTCGGGCTTGATCATCGCGAACGTGCGCTCCATGCGTCTCCTCTCCCGTATGACGGCTCAGGCGCGGCCCAGCGCCCTGGCCATGGTGAGGCCCATGTCGGCCGGGCTTTCGGCGACGTGAACCCCGCATTCGCTCATCACCCGCATCTTCTCGGCGGCCGTCCCCTCGCCGCCCGAGATGATGGCGCCCGCGTGGCCCATCCGCCGGCCCGGGGGCGCCGTCTGGCCCGCGATGAAGCCCGCGAGCGGCTTCGTGACGTTCTCCTTCGCCCAGCGCGCCGCGTCCTGCTCGGCGGAGCCGCCGATCTCGCCGATCATGATGATGGCCTCCGTTGCCGGGTCGGCCTCGAACATGGCGAGAAGGTCGATATACATCGCGCCGATGACGGGGTCGCCGCCGATGCCCACGCAGGTGGACTGCCCGAGGCCCTGCCCGGTGAGCTGGGCGACGACCTCATAGGTGAGCGTGCCGCTCTTCGAGATGACGCCGACGGAGCCCGCCTTGTGGATGTGGCCGGGCATGATGCCCATCTTGCAGGCGCCGGGGGTGATGACGCCCGGGCAGTTGGGGCCGATGAGGACGGCGCCGCTCCCCTCCATGTGCCGCTTGACGTAGACCATGTCGCGCACCGGAATGCCCTCGGTGATGCACACCACGAGGGGAACGCCGGCGTCCACGGCCTCCACGATGGCGTCCGCGGCGAAGGGCGGCGGCACGAAGATGAGCGAGGCGTTCGCCCCCGTCGCGTCCGCCGCCTCCGCCACCGTGTCGAACACGGGCGCGTCCACAGCCTCCCGGCCGCCCTTGCCGGGCGTCACGCCGGCCACCACCGCGCCGCCTCCCCCCGCGAACTCACGGCTGTATTTCTGGCACTGCGCGGCGTGAAAGCCCCCCTCGCGCCCGGTGATGCCCTGCACGAGGACGCGCGTGTCCCTGTCGATCAGAATGCCCAAGCCCGAACCCCCTAGCGTTTAAGGGCCGCGACCACCTTGCCGGCGGCGTCGGCCATGCCGTCGCCCACGGTGAAGTCGAGGCCCGAGCCTTCGAGTATCTCGCGCCCCTTCTCCACGTTCGTCCCCTCCATGCGGATGACGACGGGCGCGCTCACCTTCACGCTCCGGACCGCCTCCACCACGCCCTCGGCCAGAACGTCGCAGCGCAGGATGCCGCCGAAGATGTTGATGAAGACGGCCTTCACGCCGGGATCGTCCATCAGGATGCGGAAGGCGTTCTCCACCATCTCCCTGCTCGCGCCCCCGCCCACGTCCAGAAAGTTCGCCGGCGCGGCGCCCGCCAGCTTGATGATGTCCATGGTCGCCATGGCCAGGCCCGCCCCGTTCACCATGCAGGCGACCGAGCCGTCGAGCTTGATGTAGTTCAGATTGTGGCGGGACGCCTCGACCTCGAGCGGGTCCTCCTCGTCCTCGTCGCGCATCGCCGCCGCCTCCTCGTGGCGGTAGAGCGCGTTGTCGTCGAGGTTCACCTTGGCGTCGAGCGCGAGGAGGCGGCCGTCCCTCGTCTGCACCAGGGGGTTGATTTCCACCAGGGAGGCGTCCATCTCGTCGTAGAAGCGGTAGAGGTTCGTGACGAAGCGGACGCCCTCCCGAACGAGGCCGGCGGGCAGGCCCAGCCCGTAGGCGGCGCGGCGCGCCGTCGAGGGCCAGACGGAGAGCGCCGGGTCCACCGGAATTTTCAGGAGTTTTTCGGGCGTTTTCGCGGCGACCTCCTCGATGTCCACCCCGCCCTCCGCGCTCGCCATGATGGTGGGGCGGCCCGAGGCGCGATCCAGCGTGACGCCGAGATACAGCTCGCGCTCGATCTCGCTCGCCTCCTCCACGAGCGCCTTCTTCACCAGGCGGCCGCCGGGGCCCGTCTGGTGCGTCACCAGCGTCATGCCGAGAATGTCCGCCGCCGCCGCCCGCGCCTCCGCCGGCGTCCCCGCCGCCTTGACGCCGCCGCCCTTGCCGCGCCCGCCGGCGTGAATCTGCGCCTTGACGACCACCGGCCCGCCCAGTTCGGAGGCGACCCTTTCGGCCTCCTCCGCCGTCTCGGCCACCTCGCCCCTGGGCACGGCCACGCCGTATTTCGCCAGCAGTTCCTTGGCCTGGTGCTCGTGGATGTTCATCCAGCCTCCTCATCCGGAAGAGAAGCGAACCGCGCCGTCGGAGGGCGGCTCATCGCGCGCCGCAGCCCCTCTCATCCCTCTTTGGCGAACGCCTTCCAGCCCTCCGCGAAAATGTCGCGCCCCCGGCTGTCCACGGCGACCACGACGGGAAACCTCTCGACCACCAGCCGGCGAATCGCCTCGGTTCCCAAATCCTCGTAGGCGATGAGCTCGACCTGCCTGACGCGCCGCGCCAGCAGGGCGGCCGCGCCGCCGACGGCGGCGAAATAGACGGCGCCGTGCCGCGCGATGGCCTCGACCACCTCGGGGCTTCTGCCCCCCTTGCCTATCATGCCGGCGAGGCCGAGCTCCAGCATCCGGGGCGTATAGGCGTCCATCCGGCCGCTCGTCGTGGGCCCCGCCGAGCCGATGATCGCCCCGGGCCGGGGCGGCGTCGGCCCCACGTAGAAAATCACCTGCCCCCTGACCTCGATGGGGAGCACCTCCCCGCGCCCCGCCTCCTCCAGCATCCGCTTGTGCGCCGCGTCGCGCGCCGCGTAGAGGACGCCGCTCAGCTCGCACGCCTCCCCCATCTCCAGGGACTCCGCAACGCCCGCGCCCAGCGGCAGGTCGATGGCCCTCATCCTAGAGCGCGGCCTCGGCGTGGCGATGCGCGTGGCACTCCACGTTCACGCAGATCGGCAGCGCCCCGATGTGGCAGGCGTAGGCTTCGACGTGGGCGGCGACGCAGGTAACCTCGCCGCCCATGCCCATCGGCCCCACGCCGGTCGCGTTCACCGCCTCCACGACGTCGCGCTCCAGCTCGGCGAGGAGCGAATCGGGGCTGGGCGCGCCCAGCTCCCGGAAGAGCGCCCATTTGGCCAGCAGCGCCGCCTTCTCGATCGAGCCGCCCAGGCCGATTCCCAGCAGAACGGGGGGGCAGGGATTGCCGCCCGACTCGAAGACGCGCTCGACGATCGTCCGGATGACGCCCTCGCGCCCGTCGGAGGGCTTGAGCATCCGCGCCATGCTCATGTTCTCGGCGCCCGTCCCCTTGGCGGCGAAGTAGAGCTTCAGGCGATCCCCGGCGACGACGCGGTAGTGGATGACGGCGGGCGTGTTGTCCTTCGTGTTCACGCGCCGGAGCGGGTCGTTCACCACCGAGCCGCGCAGGTAGCCGTCCCGGTAGCCCTGGCGAATCCCCTCGTTGATGGCGTCCTCCAGAAGCCCGCCCGTCACGCGGACGTCCTGCCCCAGCTCGACGAACACGATGGAGACGCCCGTGTCCTGGCAGTAGGGCACGCGCTCGGCGGAGGCGAGCGCCGCGTTCTCGGTGATCTGGTCGAGCACCATGAGGCCGAGGGCGGAGGTCTCGCGGCCCTTCGCCTCCTCGACCTTCGCCACGTAGGCGGGATCGACGCGGTAGTTCGACTCGATGGCCATCTCGCGGATCCTGGCCGTCACCTCGCCCGCGTCTATCGTTCGCATGGCCCGCCCGTCCCCAAGGCGCTCGCCGCCCGCCGCGGAGGCGGCGCGCTCAGGTCTCCAGGGTCTTGATGAGTTCGCGCACGTGAGCGGCGGATTCGTCGAAGGCCGCCTGCTCCTCCGGCGCAAGTTCGAGCTCCACGACCTCCTCCATCCCGCCCGCGCCGAGCTTGACGGGCACGCCCATGAAGATGCCCTCCTGCCCGTATTCGCCCCGCAGCAGCGCGGCGCAGGGGAGAATCCGCTTCTTGTCCTTCAGGATGGACTCCACCATCTGGGCGATCGCCGCTCCGGGGGCGTAGAAGGCGCTGCCCGTCTTGAGGTAGTTCACGATCTCCGCCCCGCCGTCCCGCGTCCGCTGGACGAGCGCCTCGATGCGCTCGGGCGCCATGAGCGCGGTGATGGGAATGCCCGACACCGCGCTGTAGCGCGGCAGCGGCACCATGCTGTCGCCGTGTCCGCCCAGCACGGTGGCCGAGACGTCCTCGACCGAGACGCCCAGCTCCATCGAGATGAACGCGCGGAAGCGCGCGCTGTCGAGCGCGCCGGCCATGCCCATGATGCGCTCGCGCGGGAAGCCGCACTCCATGTGCGCCTTGGTGACCATCACGTCGAGCGGGTTCGAGACGACGATCAGGACGCAATCGGGCGAGCGCGCCGCGATCTCCCGCGTCACCGAGCCGACGATGCCCGCGTTGGTGCTGATGAGGTCGTCGCGGCTCATGCCCGGCTTGCGGGCGACGCCCGCCGTGATGACGGCGACGTCGGAGCCGCGCGTGTCCTCGTAGTCGTTCGTGCCGGCGACGCGGCAGTCGAAGCCCTCCAGGGGCGCGGCCTCGTACAGATCCAGCGCCTTGCCCTGGGGGACGCCCTCGACGACGTCGATGAGCGTGATGTCGCCCAGCTCCCGCGCCGCCGCCCAGTGCGCCGTGGTGGCGCCCACGTTGCCCGCCCCCACGATGGTGATTTTCGCTCTCGCCATGGCTCTCTCCCGTTCCGCCGCTACTTCATGTTCCGGATGACGGCCTTCCCGAACCCGGAGCAGGAGAGCTTCTTCGCCCCCTTCATCTGCCGGTGCAGGTCGTAGGTGACCGTCTTCTTCTGAATCGCGCCCTCGATGCCCCGGACGATGAGCCGCGCCGCCTTCCCCCAGCCCATGTCCTCGAGCATCATCACCGCCGAGAGGATGAGGCTGCTCGGGTTCACCATGTCCTTGCCCGCGTATTTGGGCGCGGTGCCGTGGGTGGGCTCGTAGAAGTGAATCCTGTCGCCGATGTTCGCCCCGGGCGCCATGCCGAGACCGCCGACCTGGCCGGCGACGGCGTCGGAGAGATAGTCCCCGTTCAGGTTCGTGCAGGCGAGCACCTGGTATTCCCGCTGGCGGGTGAGCACCTGCTGGAAGATGTTGTCGGCGATGCGGTCGTTCACGAGAATCCTGTCCTTGGGCATCTTCCCGTTGTACTTCCCGCTCCAGAGCTCCTCCTCGGTGACGATGTGGCGCCTGTATCTCTTCTTGAGGAAGGCGTAGCCCCAGTCCTTGAAGGAGCCCTCGGTGTATTTCTGCACGTTGCCCTTGTGGACGAGGGTGAGCACCTTCTTTTTCTGCGCGATGGCGTAGTCGATGGCCTTCTTGACGATGCGCTCGCTGCCGAACACGGAAATCGGCTTGACGCCGATGCCGCTGTCCTCGCGCACGCTGCAGCCCATCTCCTTGTTGAGGAAGCGAATCATCTTCTTCGCCTCCTTCGAGCCGAGCTCCCACTCGATGCCCGCGTAGACGTCCTCGGTGTTCTCCCGGAAGATGCACATGTCCACCCATTCGGGATGCGTCATCGGGGAGGGAACGCCCTTGAAGTAGCGCACCGGGCGCACGCAGGCGAACAGGTCGTTCATCTGCCGGAAGGCGACGTTGAGGCTCCGGAACCCGCCGCCGATGGGGGTGTAGAGCGGGCCCTTGATGGCGAAGTAATAGTGGCGGATCGCACGCATGGTCTCCTCCGGCATGAGCTCGCCGTAGGTCTCCATGGCGTCCTCGCCCGCCATGACGCGGAACCATTCGATGCGCTTTCCGCCCCGGAACGCCTTCTCGACGGCGGCGTCCACCACCTCCCGCATCACCGGGGTGATGTCCTCCCCGATGCCGTCGCCGCGCACGTAGCAGACAATCGGCTCGTCGGGTATCTGGGGCCGGCTCCCCCTGAACGAAATGCGCCTGCCCGCCTTCGGCGCCTCCAGCTTCTCGAATTTGATGCTCATCCAGCGCTCCCTCTCGTAAGGCTTCGCCGCGCGAAAAGCGCGCCCGCTCTCTCACCAGCGAATGAAATGAAAATGGAATGACAATCCCCAAGCGACACCCAAGATCGGATTCGCCGCGCCCGCTATCTTACCACTTTTTCCCGCCCGCCGAAAATCATGGACTCGACTTCTTTTTTCGCCTCTTCCAGTTCTCTTTTCGCTTCCTCTTGCAGCTCCTTCGCCCGGTCGCGCATCTCGGCAATGCGGTCGGCGATTTCAGTCTGTTTTTTCAGGGGAGGTTTGGGAATGCTTAGCCTTTTGAAAAGTTCATCGGCAACCCGTTGCTGACCTGCCGTGCCAGAAAAATATAGAGTGGCGTGGTTTCTAAGGGAGCGAAGCCGCAACAAACCATAAACGTATCCGATGTTCATTTCTTGCTTCGCTCGAAAAACATGAAATTCCGTTGAACCAAAGCCTATGGCGTTTCTCAACCCCCTGACTATCGCTGATTTTCCGTTCTGCATACATGGCGTTATTTTCGCCCAAATCAGATCATTGTCTTGAAACTTGGTATATCCTCCTGATTCTTCCAGCTTTCGAGCAACTGAAATATCGGCCTCGCCAAACTGCTCGGATACCCTCTCCATTGGAATGAATGTCGCTAATGTATCAGGCGATAGATGCAAAAAGGAGGTGTAAGGGTTGATAAAAACACAATCCCCAAACCTGCTCATTGGATATTTGGTGGTTTCTAGGGTATATTTGTTTTGATGGAAAGGCGCATCGAACCTTCCACCCGAAATATCGCTGAAACGCCGTATAAACATTCGGTTTTGCAACGTGTTCTCTTCCGGCTCCGGCTGCTCGATTCCCAATTCACCCAAGAGATAATCATCAATACCATCCAGCAATCGCTGCGCCTCCGCCTCCTTCTGTTTCTTGGCGGCGTAGGCGGCATCCATCTTCGCCGCGACCTGAGCTTGTATCTCTCTCGGAGGAATCGGGATTCTCAATGATTTATATTCTTCAGCGTTGATATTGGGCTGTAATGCTACGCGCTGAATGGCAGCAACCCAGTTTTTATAGGTCTCAAGCTGCGTATATGCAAAAACGTAGTCGGGGCTTATCTTTTCTTCATTGACGACAAACCTGATCATATAGCCCGCGTAGAAACAGGGATGCTCTACCTCTTTCGTCTTGTGGATATACGTCTTCCCGACTGTTCCGCTTCTAGCGAACAACAAATCGTTGTTCTTCAACAGGTATCTGCTTTCGACGTTTCGGGCTGTTTTTCCGAGTTCTCGTTTTAACATCCCATATTCGTCAATATCCGTAATTCGGATGTAGCGAGGTTCATCGGATGACCGTCTTTCTATCCCGGCCTCGTTCGCGCCGTATTGAGGTTTCAACTTCAGCAAACCAGCGAAACGCTCCACTCGATATTTCGATTGGGTTGTTGTTCTTTGATACGCCGCTATAATCGGATCGAGCCGATCCTCCAGCTCGCTTCGGCTGACCAGAAACGCCTTGTTTTCATCGCAGGACCGGCGAAGATTGAAGCCTCATGTCCCTCCCGCCTCGACGGCTTCAATGAAGCGGGCGAGCTCCTCGCCGATGCCTTCCAGCTCGTTATTGTCTGTCGGTCTCCCCGCGGCGTCATAGCCGATATCCCCGGCTACCGCCATGAATACCGGAGAATCGCCCAATACGCTTCGCTTTCGCTCCGCATATTCCCGCTCCATGGTTTCCCGGAGCGCATCGATTTTTCCCCGGCATTCGGCGCCGACCCGCTTTTTCCATTCCCTATAGTCTTCGGACAGGCTCAACGCTTTGCCTTCCAGCCCTTCCGGATTGTCAAAGCCTCTGAGTTCCTTGATCCGCCGCTTCTTCTCCGCGTCAATCTCCCGCAACTGCTCCGGAAAATCATGCTCTTCCCTGATTTCGTCCCGTATCTCCGCTTTCCGGTTGCGGATCTCGGCGGTTGCTTCCGAAGTCCGCTTTTTCAGGAACAGCACCGAGGTTTTCACCCCCGCCCCTTTCGCCTGAAACGCGGTTTGGGGCATGGACGCCACCGCCACGAGGCGGAAATTCTCCTCCATGCCCTCCCGCGCGTATTGGAGGCTGGAGTTGGTCAGGATGCCGTCGGGTATGACGATCGCCAGATAGCCTCCCTCGGCGAGAAACCTGTGGCATTGCTCGATAAACAGAATTTCGGAGCTCTGGCTGTCCCGGACTGTTTCCTTGCTCTTCGGGTTCAGCCAGTCGGCTTTCTTGAGCGCGTAATCGTAGTGGCGCATGTAGGCTTGCTCGGTTCGCTTGATCTGGGAGCCGAACGGCGGATTCGTGATGATGAAGTGGAAGCGTCCGTAAACGAATCCGTTGTTTCTCGTGAGAGAAAAAATATCGTCAGCGGACATCAGCCCGTCGGCGGCGATCACGTTCGTATGGCCGTCATCGTGGAGAATCATGTTCATCTTGGCGGTTCTGGCGATTCGATCGTTGATTTCGATGCCGAATATGTTTTTTTCCGCGAAGCTGCGCCAGTGCCTGTCATAGTCTCTTGATTCCGCCAGATCTGCTTCAAAATTCGGATAGTATTCACTCGCCTGCCGCCTGACCTTGTCAAGCGCGTGAAGCAGAAACCCGCCGCTGCCGCAGGAGGTATCCAGAACCAGCGAGTCATTGGTTATCGGCAGCGCGTCCACGATGAACTTCACGATGGGGCGAGGGGTGAAGAACTGCCCGAACTCTCCACGAAAATAAGAACCCATGAAAGTTTCAAAGGCCTTGCCCCTGCTGTCCAGATCGGTTTTTCCAAAATCGACGCCTTCCAGATAGCCGACGACGGTGCGCAACTTTTCGCAGCCGAGGCGAATATCCTCCTGAAAGACTTCGGGGTCTTTTTGCCGCCCCTCGGCATACAGGGCGCGGACGCGCTTTTGCAGTCCCTTGTTCGTCTTGTCTTCCGTGCTTTCGGTGAACACCTGAAAATCGTAGGGTTCCCCCTTTCTCCTGGGCTTTTTCTCGTCCCACATTTTGCAGAAAATCAGCTTGTTCAACTCGTCGAAGGCTAGCGAGGGGTCGAGTTGCCCACCCCCCCAAAGCGCCTGATGCGCCTGTCTGAACCTTCTCGTCAGCGCGTCTTCCGTTATGGCTTCGAGCTCGAACAGCCTTTGTCCGTTGGCGGAACCCCCGCCCCGGGCGTATTTGAACCTGGCGAGCCGGCTGACGCCGTATTGCGGGATATCGGGAATGGGCAAGCGCTTCTTCGGCTCTTTTTCGGGAATCTCGAAGCAGGCGTCTTTTATTCGGGAGGTTACCCAGAAATACCTGGCCCGGACTGTTCCCGTGGCGGCGTAGCTGAAAGCCTGGGCGACGGCCTGCTCGAACTCGGCTTCGGAGACGTCCTCCGCCTTGCACTCGACGACGATATGGGCGGATTCACGCTCATCGTCGTTATAGACGATAATATCCGCCTCTCTGGTGTCCGCGCCGATTTTTACCGGAACGAACTGCTCTATGCGCTCCGGGGCGTAGCGATAAACCAGAACCAGTTTGAGGAACGTCTCCGCCTGGACGGACTCTTCCGGCCGCGCGTAATTTCGCCTCTTGCCCTGGCGAACGTAGGTGATGTATTTCCCGTCGTCATCAAACGCGATCAAGCCTTTGTCTATTCCTTCGCGCAACAGATCCATTCGCTTCTCATTTTCAGGAGGGGCTCGACACTATACGGGGGACGGGAGGGCGGATTCGACCATGCCATGAAAGCGAACCCGGTCGCCCCTTCCATATCACGTTCGCGCGGCTGACGCCAACCCGATCGGCGGAAATTTTCGATTCCGATGGAGTTTCGCCCCTCGGCTGTGGTAGGGTGGCCGCGCGTCAGCGGGAGGCGCCGCCCTTGCTCTCGTCACAGCCGCTTCCCGGTTCTTCGCCCGCGAAACGGCGAACCGGCCCGAAAGGCCCGCCGCCCGCGCGCCGATGAGCAAAGTCCGCAGAATCAACCCGTTGCGCTCTCCTCCCCCGGCCCGAGGCACGGCCCGCCATGACGCGCCCCGCCAGACGAAGGCTCGGCCAGCATTTCCTGCACGAGAAGAGGTATCTCTCGCAAATCATTGATTTGGCTGAAATCGCGCCTGGAGAGGACGTGCTGGAAATCGGCGTCGGCGAAGGGGCGCTCACGCGCTTCCTCCTTGACGCGGGCGCGCGCGTCCACGGCGTGGAGATAGACGACGCGCTCATCCCCCCCCTGCGCTCCCTCGAAGCCGCCAGCGAGCGCTTCCGCCTGATTCACGCAGACGCCCTCGCCCTCGACTACGACGCGTTGCCCGCCAGGATGAAGGTGGCGGCGAACCTTCCCTACCAAATCGCATCAGGCATCATCCTGCAACTCATTGAAAAATATGAGAAATTTCCCTTCATGATCCTCATGGCGCAGCGCGAGGCGGGCGAGCGGATCTGCGCGGAGCCGGGCGGGAAGGACTACGGCGCGCTCACCCTGCGGGTGGGCTACCGCTTCGAGGCGCGGCTGTGCGGGACGGTTCCTCCGGGGGCGTTCCGCCCCCCGCCCGGGGTGGATTCCGCCCTCGTCCGCCTCAAGGCGAGAGAAGCCCCCCAGGTGGAGGTGGGGGACGAGAGCCTCTATTTCCGGCTCATCCGGGCGGGCTTCGCCCACCGCAGAAAGACGCTGCTCAACAATCTCAGGTCGCTGGATTCGGGCGGGCTTGAGAAAGGAGAGCGCCGGGGCTTGCGCCCGGAGGACTGGCGAGGTCTCCTCGAAGGGCTGGGAATCGACCCCGGAAGGCGCGCCGAGACCCTCTCGGCCGGCGAGTTCGCGCGAATCGCCCGCGCCGTCGAGTCGAGGGGGCGGCCTTGAGCGGCGGAATCCTGATCTACCGCATGGGGGCGTTCGGGGACACGCTCCTGCTCGCGCCGCTGCTCGGACGCCTGCGGGAGGCGCGCCCGGGCGTTCGCCTCACCCTGGCGGCGAACCCCGCATACGCCGCTCCCCTGCTCGACGCGGGGCTGGCGGAGGAGATTCTGGACGGGGGCGCGCCTCCCTTTCATCTTCTCTATGACGGGCGGCCATCGGAGAACGACGCGCTCGCCCGGCTCATCCGGCGGCATGACGCCTGCGTCTTCTACACCGCCGACCGCTCGGGAGAGCTGGCGAGGCGGCTGCGTTCATCGAGGCCGGAGAAATGCCGCGTCCACCCCCCTTTCCCGCCGGAGGGGGAGAGCGTTCACGTCTGCGCGTGGATGACGCGGGCGTGGCCCGGCCTGAGCGCGTCCGCGCCTGAAAGCATGAAGCTGACGCCTTCGGAAAACAGCCTGTCTGAGGCGGACAACCTATTGAAAAAAAATGGCTTGCGACCTTCCCGCTTCTTCATCCTCCATCCCGGCGGAGGGGGCGAGAGAAAATGGCCGCCGCCCGACGTTCTCGCGGAGATGGGCCGCGCCCTCGCGCGCGAAACGGGGCATCAGCCGGTCGTGGCGGAAGGGCCGGCGGATTCGATCGCCAGCGAGAATTTCCAGAAGCTCCCGGGCGCGCCCCTGCCGGTCCTCAGGGAAACGCCGCCCGTCATCCTGGGCGCCCTGCTCTCGAGGTCGTCCGGGTATATCGGGGGCGATTCCGGCGTCTCCCATCTCGCCTCTCTCTACGCGCCGCGCGCCTCGATACTGTATGGCCCCCATTCCGACATGAGGGTCTGGCGACCGATAGGCTCCCGAACGCGCTGCCTGTCCTGGGAGGCGGAGCGGAGGAGCGCGTTCGGGTGACGGCGCGATCGGCGCGCGTCGGGAGATTTCCCGTCCCGCGGCGTTCATTCCGGCGGGGAGAGACTGCCGCGGCGCGGCGGGCCTCAGCCGAGGATGTTCGCCAGCCTGCCCCAGCGCGGCGAGCCCGAATCCCCGTTCCATGACCAGTAGATCATGAAGGCGGAGCCCCGAATCTTGTCGTCCCAGCAGGGCGCGGACCACAGCGAGCAGGGAAAGGGCAGGCCGAAGGAGTAATCCCAAAAGCGTATGGGGATGTGATCCGCGCGCTCGCCCACCTTCAGAAAGCCCCAGAAGCGGCTGTCCTGGCTGTTGTTGCGGTTGTCGCCCAGCATGAAGAGGTGGCCCGGCGGGACCTTGCGGGGGCCCCATTCGCTCTCGAGGCTCCCGGCGGCGCCGTTGGGCTTGAAGCGCGCGTATTTCTCCTCCAGCGGCTCGCAGTTTCGGGGCGCGTCCGGCGTCGCGCAGTTGATGAAGACCCTTTTTCCGCGAACCATCACCACCTCGCCCGGCAGCGCGACCACCCGCTTGATGAAGTCCCGCCGCTCATCCTTGGGAAAGCGGAACACGATGATGTCCCCGCGCCTCGGCTTCCGCAGCCAGTAGATGAACTTGTTGACGAGTATGTGGTCTCCGACGAGGAGGGTGTTCTCCATGGAGCCGGAGGGTATCTTGAACGCCTGCACGACGAAGGCGCGCACGAACAGCGCCAGCAGCAGGGCGATGACGATCGCCTCGGCGTATTCCCGAAAAACGGATTTCGACTTTCGCCCGCGCCCCGCCTTCTCGTCCGACACGCCCCTACTCCTTGCCCACGTCCAGAACCGCCATGAACGCCTCCTGGGGCACCTCGACGGTGCCGATGTTCTTCATGCGCTTCTTGCCCTCGCGCTGCTTTTCCAGCAACTTTCGCTTCCGCGTAATGTCGCCGCCGTAGCATTTCGCCGTAACGTCCTTCCGCAGCGCGCGAATCGTCTCCCGCGCGATCACCCGGTTGCCGACCGCCGCCTGAATGACCACCTCGAACATCTGCTTCGGGATGATCTCCTTCATCTTCCGCACCAGCGCGCGGCCGTGATAATAGGCCTTCTCCTTGTGGATGATGGTGGAAAACGGGTCGATGGGCTGTCCGTTCAGCAGGACGTCCAGCTTCACCATCTCCGCCGGACGGTAGTCGAGGCGCTCGTAGTCGAAACTCGCGTATCCCCGGGAGGCGGACTTCAGCTTGTCGTAGAAATCGAAGAGTATCTCGCTGAAGGGCAGCTCATAGACGATCTGCACGGTATTCGTATCGATGTATTCCATGGAGCGCTGCGCGCCGCGCTTCTCCTGCGCCAGCCTGAGAACGCCGCCCACGTATTCGGCGGGCGCGAGGATGGTGCCCAGAATGAAGGGCTCCTCGATGGCCTCGATTCTCGACAGTTCGGGCAGCTTCGCGGGACTGTCGATTTCCGCGACCGTCGAATCGCTCAGCAGGACGCGGAAAATCACCGTCGGCGCCGTGATGATGAGCGTGAGGTCGTATTCGCGCTCGAGCCTCTCGCGGATGATCTCCATGTGCAGAAGCCCCAGGAACCCGCACCGGAAGCCGAACCCCAGAGCGACCGAGGTTTCCGGCTCGTAGGTGAAGGCCGAATCGTTGAGCCGGAGCTTCTCCAGCGCCGTCCTCAAGTCCTCATACTCGGCGCTGTCCGCCGCATACAGGCCGCTGTAGACCATCGCCTTCGGCTCCCGGAAGCCCTGAATGGCCTCGCGCGCGGGGTTTTTCGCCAGCGTGATGGTGTCGCCCACCCGGGTGTCGCTCACCTCCCGTATCGAAGCGGACAGGATGCCCACCTCGCCCGGCCCGATTTCCTCTCTCCTGATCTCGCGGGGCGTGAACGCGCCCAGACTCAGCACCTGGTATTCCTTGCCGGTGGCCATGAAGCGGACGCCGTCGCCCTTGCGAATGGTTCCCTCGAACATGCGAAACAGCGGGATGGCGCCCTGGTAGGAATCATACCAGGAATCTATCACGAGCCCCCGCGGGGAGGCTTCCGGCTCTCCGCCCGGAGGCGGAATCCGCTCCACGATCGCCTCGAGGAGCGCGTCCACGCCCTCCCCCTGCTTCGCGCTCACCGTCAGGCACTCCTCCGCGGCGATGCCGATGACGTCCTCCACCTGCCGCATCACGCGATCGGGGTCGGCCGCCGGCAGGTCGATCTTGTTGATCACCGGTATGATGACCAAGTCCTGCTCCAGCGCCAGATAGGCGTTCGCCATCGTCTGCGCCTGGATGCCCTGGGTGGCGTCAACGAGCAGCAGGGCGCCCTCGCAGGCCTGGAGGCTTCGGGAAACCTCGTAGCTGAAGTCCACGTGGCCGGGCGTATCGATGAGGTTGAAGACGTATTCCCCGCCCTTCGGCGACCTGTAGAGGATGCGGACCGTGGCCGCCTTGATGGTGATGCCCCGCTCCTGCTCCAGCGCCATCGAATCCAGCACCTGGGAGGACATCTCGCGCTCTGAAAGCGCTCCCGTCGTTTCGAGAATGCGATCCGCCAGGGTGGATTTTCCATGGTCGATATGCGCGATGATGGAAAAGTTTCTGATTCTCTCGATGCTCACGGCCGGGAAAAATCTCTCAGGGAAGGCGAATGGCGCGAATGCCGGAACCGCGTGACGTCAGCTGAAAGCACCGCCCCTCACCTTCGGTTCCCGCGCGGATGACGAAAAGCGACGCCGAAAGAGGCGCTGAACCCCCCGGCATCGGGCGAACACGCTATATCAGACTTCTCCGCGCCCGGTCAAATGGATTGCCCCCCGGGAACGCGCGGTGCTAGGATGCGCGAAGGGGCGCGCCTCGCTCACCCGCGCGCATTTCGCACCCGACGGAGCGGGATACCTTCAGCCCATGCGTCGCCGCGGCCGAGACACCCTCATCCGCTTTTCCCTGCTGTCCGCCTTCGTCCTGTGCGCGCCGCCCGCGTCGGCGGAGAAGGAGCGCCCCTTCGGCGGACGCCTCATCATCGAAGCGGTCAGGAAGCTGCGGCCCTCCGTCGCGCATATCCGCGCGAAGCCGGGAGGCGCCGCGGCGAATCCCCTGCTCGACTTCTTCGGCAGGGGCAGGCGAAGGGAGGGCCCGCCCCGGTTCGATCAGGACGAGGCCGCCTACGGCGTAGGCGCGGGGATCATCGTCTCGAAAGAAGGGCACATCCTGACGAACCACCACGTCGTCAGGAACGCCCAGGAGATTCTGGTCAAACTCCACCGGGGCGAGGAATTCCCGGCCCGCCTGCTCGGCGTGGACGAGAAAACCGACCTCGCCCTCCTGAAGATCAAGCCTCCCGCGGACCTCCGGCCGGCAACTCTCGGCGATTCCGACAAAGCGGAGGTCGGCCAGTGGGTTCTGGCGATCGGCAGCCCTTTCGGCCTGGCGAATTCCGTATCCGTAGGCGTCATCAGCGGCAAGGAGCGGGATTTGAAGGAAGGCCCCTTTGACGAGTATCTCCAGACGGACGCCTCCATCAACCCGGGCAATTCCGGCGGGCCGCTCGCCGACGCGAAAGGCGCCGTCATCGGCGTCAACACGGCGATATTCTCCCGCGGCTCGCGCGCCTGGAGCCTGGGCGTCGGCTTCGCCATTCCGATAAACCAGGCCAGGGCCGTCATCGACTCCCTGCGCCACAGGGGCTATCCGATACGGGGCCGGCTGGGGGCGGCCGTGGCCGCCGTCCCCCCGAAGGAGGGGAAAGACCTGGGGCTGGCCCGCTCCCAGGGCGCGAAGCTCGCCGAGGTCGCGCGCGGCGGCCCCGCCCACCACGCCGGCCTGCGCCGGGGGGACGTGGTGGTCGAATTCGACGGCAAGCCGGTGAGCACCTGGCAGAGCCTTCCCCGCATCGTCGCCCGCGCGAAGCCGGATTCCCTCGTCCAGGTGAAGTTTTACCGCGAAAAGCGCCTGGAGAGCGTCTATGTCCGCCTGGGGAGCCGGCCCGAGGCGCCGCATTCCCGAAAGACGCCGGGCCGGACGAGCCTGGGCATGAAGGTCGAGGCGCTCACCCCGCACCTCGCCCGCCGCTTCGGGCTGGATTACGGCGAGAGCAAACTGGTGGTTTCCTCGATTCTGCGGGGCGGGGCGGCGGAGCGCGGCGGAATCAGGCCGGGCGACGAGATAGCGGAAGCGAACCACAAGCCCGTCCGGACGATAGAGGAGCTTCGGGAGGCCATCGACGCGTCCCGGCTCGACGGCTTCGTCCTCCTCCTTCTCAAGCGAAAAGGAACCAACCTCTTCGCCGCCCTCCAAATCAAATAGCGCCTTCAGGACAGGCCCGGGCCGGCGCCCGCCGAACGGACGGCTTTCGCAGGGACAACCCCCGTGGTTGTCCCTCGCCGCGTTCGCGTCCCGACGACGCGCAACCATCCCGTAGGGGGCGTTCGGGAACGCCCCGCCGCCGCCGATGCGAATCTTTCCTGAAAACGGGCGGCCCCGGGGCCCCGCCCTTGCGGAACCGGCGCCCATGGGCGACCCACCCAAACGGGCGGTTCCCGAATTGCGGGGCGGCCTCGGGGAGGGGTCGCCCCTACGGAACCGTCGCCATCTCCCGCCGTCATTCCGGCGAAGGCCGGAATCCAGGGGATTGTGATCGTTCCCCATCGTCAATGAGAGACAACCATAGGGGGTTGTTCCTGCGAAATGATGAAACCCGCGGCCCCATGCCGAAGGACGGGCGGGGCGCATGAATGCGCCCCCTACGAAGGCGGGATCGCCGCCCGCCCCCGGAAAACCGGTTGCCTCGACCGTAGGGGACGCATTCATGCGTCCCGTTTCGATCGGTGGCCACGCGCGGGCGGTTCACGAACCGCCCCTACGGGAACCGTAGCCGCCCTCACCCATAGGGACGCCCCCCTGGGTCGCCCGACAATTCGGGAGCCGCCCGCGCGGGAAAATTCGCCGGGCGGAGGCGTTTCCCCGGGCGTTTGGAGAAGAACCGCCCGCTCGCCGAAAAGCCGCGCGTGAATGTCTACGAATTTCTGCAAAATCAGACAAATTCACGGCCTTATCCCGCAAATAGAGAGCTGTTTTCCACCTTTTTAGAGACCCCTTTGACCATCCCGCCCGGTCCCCGATTCTTCCGTCTTCCTTCCCTCCGGAGGCGCAATTCCCCCACGCCGGAAATATAACCCGACCCGGCCGCCCCCGCGGAAGCGCAGATGCGCGCAAATGCGGGCAGGCGCGCGCGATTGTTCCACGTGGAACAATTCGGACGCGGAATTTTCGGAGGAAGCGTCCGGTTTTCGGCGCGGCCGCCGCTCCGCAAGCCTCGAAAAGGCGCGGTTCGCCCCGCCCGGCTCCGCTTTGCTGGCCATGCCCGCCGCCTACGCGCCGGGAGGCTTCCGTCCCGCGCGCGCCGCCTCCGCCTGATTGACATTCGGGCGTGGTGTCGTAATCTGCGGGGCGTTTCGGGGCTACACGGGAGCGGACGAACGGACGGCGGGGAGCGGACATGAAGATTTTCATCGATACGGCGAGTCTGGAGGAAATCGAGGAGGCGGCCTCCACCGGCATCCTGGACGGCGTGACGACGAACCCCTCGCTCATCGCGAAGGAAGGCGCCGACCACCACGCGAGAATCAGGGAAATCTGCGGGCTGGTGGACGGGCCGGTGAGCGCGGAGGTGATCGCCGTGAAGTGGGAGGAGATGGTCGAGGAGGGGCGGGCGCTGGCCGCCATCCACGAGAACGTGGTGGTGAAGGTTCCGGTGGGCGTGGAGGGGCTGCGCGCCGTCAAGGCGCTGCGCGAGGAGAGCGTCGACACGAACGTCACCCTCATCTTCAGCCCCGCCCAGGCCATGCTGGCGGCGAAGGCGGGCGCCTCGTTCGTGAGTCCCTTCGTGGGGCGGCTGGACGACGTCTCAAACCCCGGCATGGAGATGGTGAGCGACATCGCCCGGATTTTTCACAACTACGACTACGCCGCCCAGGTTCTGGTGGCGAGCGTGCGCTCGCCGATTCACCTGCTCGAGGCGGCGAAGATGGGGGCGGACGCGGCGACGGTTCCCTTTCAGGTCATCGCCCAGCTGCTCAAGCATCCGCTGACGGATATCGGGCTGGAGAAATTCCTGGCGGACTGGCGCCGCGCCGGCGAGATGCGCTGACTTTCAGGGAGGTTCAGGGATGATGCCGATGTATGAATTTCTGTGCGGAAGCTGCGAGAAGGATTTTGAGAAAATCGTGGCGTCCGTCGAGGCCGCCGACCGCGTGGAGTGTCCCGAATGCGGCTCGCGCGAGGCGCGCCGGAAACTCTCCCTGTTCGCCAAATCCGCATCGGGCGCCGCGGCCCAGGCCTCGGCCTTCAGCGGCTACTCCGCCGGCGGCGGCTGCGGCGGGGCGTGCTCGTGCCACTAGCCCCGCGGGGGCGCTGAATCCGCGCTTCCGCCGGGCCGATTCGCGCGCGATCCTTCGGGAATCTTTCAGCAGGGAGGAGAGACCATGCCGCAAGAGGAGCAGGTCAGCGTCTTCGAGACCGCGAGCGCGCAGTTCGACGAGGCGGCGGCGCACGTCGATCTGGACGATGAGGTTCGCCACCTCCTCAAGACGCCCTTCCGCGAGGTGAAGGTAGAAATCCCCATCCGCAGGGACGACGGCTCTCTCGGCGTCTGGGAGGGATACCGCATCCAGTTCAACGGCGCGCGGGGGCCGTTCAAGGGCGGAATCCGCTACCACCACGAGGTGGACCCGGACGAGGTGCGCGGCCTCTCCGCGCTCATGGCGTGGAAGACGGCGCTCGTCAACATTCCGTTCGGGGGCGGCAAGGGCGGCATCTGCGTCAACGTGGGGGAGCTCAGCCGCTTCGAGCTGGAGCGGCTCACGAGAAAATACACCGCGCGCATCGGGCGCGTCCTGGGGCCCTACCGCGACATTCCCGCCCCCGACGTGAACACGAACGCGCAGGTGATGGCGTGGATTTTCGATGAATACAGCAGCCGCCACGGCTACGCGCCGGCCTGCGTCACGGGAAAGCCCGTGTCCATGGGCGGCTCCCCGGGGCGCGAGGCCGCCACCGGGCGGGGCGCCGTGATGGCGTTCGGGGAGGTCGCCAAAAAGGAGGGCTGGGAGCCCGCCACCATGACGGCGGCGATTCAGGGCTTCGGGAACGTGGGCGCCTTCGCCGCCAGGTTCATCGGCGATCTGGGGGTGAAGGTGGTGGCGATATCGGGCAGCCGGGGCGCCTGCTTCAACGGGGACGGCGTCGACGTCGAGGCGGCCGCCGCCCACCGCAGGGAGCACGGGACGCTGGAGGGCCTCGCGGGAGCGGAGGAGATCACCAACGAGGAGCTTCTCGCCCTCGACGTGGACGTCCTGGTTCCGGCGGCTCTCGGCGGCGCGATTCACGCGGGCAACGCGGCGGACGTGAAGGCGCGCGTCATCGTGGAAGGGGCGAACGCTCCCGTAACCGACCGGGGCGAGAAGACGCTGGCCGAGAGCGGCCGCGTCGTGGTGATACCCGACGTGCTGGCGAGCGCGGGCGGCGTCACGGTCTCCTACTTTGAATGGGCGCAGAACATCCAGCAGTTCGCCTGGGACGAGGAGCGGGTGAACGCCGAGCTGGGCAGAATCATGGCGCGCGCCACGGCCGAGGTGCATGAGCTGGCGAAGGAGAAAGGCGTCTCGCTGCGCGCGGCGGCCTTCATCATCGCGATTGAAAGGGTGGCGGAGGCGGAGCGCCTTCGCGGCGTATAGCGTCCGCCGCCCCGCTGGAGCTTTCGTTGGCTGGTCTCGTCATAGACGCCCGGGGCATCGAAAAATCCTTCGGAACCCTCCGGGCCGTCGCCGGCGTCTCGCTCCAGGTGGAGCCCGGAGAGTGCTTCGGCATTCTGGGCCCCAACGGCGCGGGCAAAACCACGACAATCAAGATGCTGCACGGCGCCGTTCAGCCCGACGCGGGCGTCCTGCGGGTGCTCGGCCTCGACGTGGCGACCCAGAGCCGGCTCGTTCGGGAGGGGATGGGCGTCGTATCGCAGGAGGACACGCTGGACCGCGATTTGACGGTATATGAGAACCTCTGGGTCTATGCGGGATTTTTCGGCATCTCGAGGAAGGCGTCGCTCTCCCGCATCGAGCATCTGCTCGACTTCCTGCAGCTTCGGGAAAAGTGGGACTCGAAGATCAAGACCCTCTCGGGCGGAATGAAGCGCCGCCTCCACATCGCGCGCGCCCTGATCCATGAGCCGAAGTTCCTGATTCTGGACGAACCCACCACGGGCCTCGATCCGCAGGCGAGGCATCTCGTCTGGCGCAGGCTCCGGGAGCTCGGCGACCGGGGGCTGACCATTCTTCTCACCACCCATTACATGGAAGAGGCGGCGCGGATGTGCGATCGCATCGGCATCATGGACGGGGGGAGATTTCTTCTCGAAGGCGCGCCGCAGGCGCTGGTGCGCGAACATGTGGGCGATGAGGCGTATGAACTCAAGGGCGGCGCGCCGCGGGAACTGCTCGACTCCCTGAAAAGCCTCCACGTCGGCGCCGAGGTCGCCGCGGACAGGCTGTATCTCTACAGCCGCAACGGAGCGGGGCTGATGGAGCGCCTGATCGCCTCGGGGCGGAAGGATTTTCTGAGAAGGCCCGCGACCCTGGAGGATTTGTTCCTGCGGCTCACGGGCAGGGAATTGAGGGATTGACGCTCCTCCCCCAGGCTCCGAGCCGCCGCGCCCTCCGCGTCTGGGTTCGCCATCTGGTCTATTACCGCTCCTTCTATCTGGCGGAATGGGCGGGCAATCTGGGGGAGCACGTTCTGTGGCTCGTGGCGTTCGGCTACGGGCTGGGCAGGCTGGTGCCGAGCCTGGACGGCGTCTCATACGCGCAGTTCATCGGCCCCGGGCTGATGGTTTCCGTCGCGATGTGGAACGCGACGTATGAATCCACCTACGGCGCCTATTCGAGAATGCGGATTCAGAACATCTACGAGTCCATGCTGATGGCCCCGCTCACGGTGGGCGACATCGTGCTGGGCGATCTTCTCTGGTGCGCGAGCCGCGCGCTGATCGGCTCGACGCTGATGCTGCTCGTCCTGAGCCTGTTCGGGCTGGTCGGCTCGTGGTGGGCGGCGGCGATCCTTCCGGTTCTGTTCGTCGAGGCGGTGATGTTCGCGGCCCTGGGGCTGATCGCGACCTCGCTGGCGCCCAGCTTCTCGTTCTTCAACTTTTACTTCTCCGCCGTCGTCATGCCCATGTTTTTCTTCGCGGGCGCCCTGTTTCCCATCAAGGGCCTGCCGGCGTGGGTGGAGCGCATATCCGACGCCCTCCCGCTGACCCACGCCGTGAGAATCTCGCGCGGCCTGTTCCTTTACGGGCGGGTCGAGCATTTTCTCTGGCACTTTTCCTTCCTGCTCGGCTTCACGCTCCTGTTTCTCGCGGTCGCCTGCTTTCTGGTGGGCAGGCGCATGGCGGAATGAGCGTGGGCGCCGCGGCGAAAATCCTGCATCCGCCGGAGCCGTTCCTGTTCCATGAGAGTCTGCTGCGCTTTCGCGCGTCGAGCGGGGAGCTCGTCAATTCCTACGCGGACGGGGCGTATCGCAGGGTGGTGGAGACCGCCGCCGGCGCGCTGGTTCTCCTGGAGGCCAGGAGCGGGGAGGAGGGGCGAGGCGGCCCGATTCGGCTTCAGATGACCGCCGAGGGACGGATGAGCGAATCGCTCCAAGGCGCGGGGCTGGACGCCATCAGGCACATTCTGGCTTTTGATCTCGATTTGAAGCCGTTTTACGGGATGGCGGGGCGCGACGCCGACCTGGCGCCGATTGCGAGGAAATTCAGGGGTCTCAGGCCGGTGCGCTACCCGAGCGCGTTCGAGGCGCTCGTTACGGCGATTACGGCGCAGCAGGTGAACCTGACCTTCGCCGGGACGATACGCGGGCGCATGGTGAAGCGATGGGGCGGAAAGCTGCGCGTCGGCGGACGGACGCGCTACGCCTTTCCGCGCCCGGAGCGCCTGGCGCGGGCGCGCGTCTCCACCCTGCGCGCCATGCAGTTCTCGGAGCGAAAGTCGGAATACGTGATTGGCGTGGCGCGCGCCGCCCTGGAAGGACGGCTGGACGAGGGCGAGCTGCGCGCTCTGCCCGTTGAGGAGGCGGTGGCCCGGCTCGCCGGAATACGGGGCGTGGGCCGCTGGACGGCGGAGCAGACGCTGTTTCGGGCGCTTGGCCGCGTGGAGGTTTTCCCCGGGGGCGACCTGGGGGTGCGGAAGGTCGTGGCGCGCTATTGCTTCGGAGAGGAGCGCGTGGACGAGGAGCGCGCGCGCGGGCGGGCGGACGCATGGCATCCCTGGGCTTCGCTGGCGACGACCTATCTGTTCGCCGCGTGGCGCGCGGGCGTTGCGCCCGCGGGCGAAGCGAAACGGCGCATCGGGAATCGGGCGCGCGGATGAGCGGCTTTCGGGCCTCCATCGAACGGCGGGAAGAAGAGCTGCTGGCGCCCTGCGCGGCGCGCAGCGCCGAGAGTCTCGGGCGAAGGCACCCGGAAGCCGAGCACGGGATGCGGACGGCGTTTCAGCGCGATCGCGACCGGATCATCCACACGCAGGCCTTCCGGAGGCTTGAATACAAGACCCAGGTCTTCGTGAACCACGAAGGGGACCATTACCGGACGCGCCTGACGCACACCATAGAGGTGAGCCAGATCGCGCGCTCCATCGCCCGCGCGCTCTCCCTGAACGAAGACCTCGCCGAAGCGGTCGCGCTCGCGCACGATTTGGGCCACCCCCCCTTCGGCCACGCCGGGGAGAAGGTTCTGGACGCCCTCATGGAGGAGCGCGGCGGGTTCGAGCACAACCTGCAGGCGCTGCGGATCGTCGAGGCGCTGGAGAGGCGCTACCCCGCCTTTCCGGGCCTGAACCTGACGTGGGAGACGCGCGAGGGAATCATCAAGTATCTGGATCGCTATGACGGCCCGATGCCCCGGGGGCTGACGAACGCGATCGCCCCCGGCCTGGAGGCCCAGGTGGTCGACGCGGCGGACGAGATCGCCTACAACAACCACGACCTGGACGACGGCCTCTCCTCCCGGCTGTTCGGCCTTGAAGACTTGCGGGACGCCCGCCTTTGGCGCGAACACCACGAAAACTCGAAGAAAGCCTTTCCCGAAGCTCCCCGGCGGGAGCGCAAGCACGACGTCATCCGCCGCATCATCAACGCGCAGGTTCAGGACATCATCGCGTCCGCGCGCGAGCGCGTTCGGCGCCGGGGGCTGCGCCGCATCTCGGACGTGCGGGAAGGCGGGCATGACGCGGTTGTCTTCAGCGAGGAGATGCGCGGGAAGAACGCCGAGCTCAAGCGCTTCCTGATGGAGCGGATGTACCGGAACGAGCGGGTGCTGAGACTGGAGGAAAGCGCCCGGGAAACGCTGAGCGGGCTGTTTCGCCTCTACGTCGCCGAGCCTCGCAGGATACCGGAGCACGCCCGCAGGCGCGAGGAAACGGACGGCCGGCATCGAATGGTCTGCGACTACGTCGCCGGCATGACGGACCGCTACGCCCTCCAGCAGCACGAGCGGTGGCTGGGCGCCGGCGCGTAGGCGGCGGGCATGGCCAGCAAAGCGGAGCCGGGCGGGGCGAACCGCGCCTTTTCGAGGCTTGCGGAGCGGCGGCCGCGCCGAAAACCGGACGCTTCCTCCGAAAATTCCGCGTCCGAATTGTTCCACGTGGAACAATCGCGCGCGCCTGCCCGCATTTGCGCGCATCTGCGCTTCCGCGGGGGCGGCCGGGTCGGGTTATATTTCCGGCGTGGGGGAATTGCGCCTCCGGAGGGAAGGAAGACGGAAGAATCGGGGACCGGGCGGGATGGTCAAAGGGGTCTCTAAAAAGGTGGAAAACAGCTCTCTATTTGCGGGATAAGGCCGTGAATTTGTCTGATTTTGCAGAAATTCGTAGACATTCACGCGCGGCTTTTCGGCGAGCGGGCGGTTCTTCTCCAAACGCCCGGGGAAACGCCTCCGCCCGGCGAATTTTCCCGCGCGGGCGGCTCCCGAATTGTCGGGCGACCCAGGGGGGCGTCCCTATGGGTGAGGGCGGCTACGGTTCCCGTAGGGGCGGTTCGTGAACCGCCCGCGCGTGGCCACCGATCGAAACGGGACGCATGAATGCGTCCCCTACGGTCGAGGCAACCGGTTTTCCGGGGGCGGGCGGCGATCCCGCCTTCGTAGGGGGCGCATTCATGCGCCCCGCCCGTCCTTCGGCATGGGGCCGCGGGTTTCATCATTTCGCAGGAACAACCCCCTGTGGTTGTCCTTCGCCGCGTTCGCCAGTCCGGGCGTTTCCCCCTTACCCGAACCGCCCGGCATTCAGCCGCCAATAGACCTCCGTCCCCTTGAGCGCGGCGTTCTCTTTGGCGTGATGCCACGGCGTCTTGCCCTCTTTATCCTCCGCCGCGGGATCGGCTCCGGCGGCGAGCAACGCTTCCGCGACCGCGGGGGTTTTGCTGAACTTCGCCGCCGCCACATGCAGGGGCGTCCGTCCATCCTTGATCCGCGCGTTCGGGTTCGCCCCGGCGGCGAGCAAGCCTCCTCCGCCGCCCGCTCCCCCGCCGAAGAAGAAGTAAGGCATCCGGTTCGGGAGGCTGAAGGGAGGAAGAACGCCCCCGCCCCCCTACTCCTCCGGCGGGCCGCCCCTTCGGGCGAACTTCTCCGCGCAGGCGCCGCTGCAGAAGGCGCGCCTGCCGCCGCCCGCCCGTCTGGAGACGCCCATGCGGGAGGGGAAGAAGGTCGCGCATTCGGGGCAGTTCAGCATTTCGTCGTCCACGTCCTCCCCCGCTTCGGGGGCGACCGCGCTCCCCGCGCCGGCGAACAGGCCGCGGACGAGGCGGTAAATCCCCCAGGCCACCGCCATATAGAGCAGAAGTCGAAGCATGGGCCTCAGCCTCGCCGCTTCTTCCGGGAACGGGGAGATTTCATCGCGCGTCCCGGCGTCCTCGGGCGGGCGGGGCCGCTCCGCGCGCGCTCCCTGAAAGGCGTTCGCCCCGGAAACTCCGGAAACCCTCTCATCGATACGTCTTTCCGCGATGGCGTATCCAGCCGCCCGCGCGCCCGCCCCTCGGGTCCCGGTGCGTCCAGTGGAGAACCCCGCCCTTGCGGTTCCACTCGTAGAGACCGCGCATCACCACCTCGCTGCCCGCTTCCACCGGAACGCGGGGCGCCAGGTCGATGTTGTGCGCGGCGAGCAGGGTATGTCCGTCGGCAAGGCGCACGATGAAGCGCTGGTGCCGCCTCCCCCGGAGGTCGTCCTTCAAGATTCTGACGACCTCCCCGCGCGCGGTGAGCCAGACGCGCGAGCGGCGCGCCTCGAAGAGCGCGCGGGCGCGGGAGACTTCGCGCGCGGCGGGCGCGGCGGGAGGCTCGGCCGCCCGGGCGGGGTGAAGCGCGGCCGCCGACGCGAGAGCGAAGAGCAGGAGGCGCGCGGCGAGGCGGCCGGGGCTCGGAGGCGCCCTCATGCGAGGGGGGCTTTTTTCATGTCCGCGTGATATTCCTGCAAAGAGCGCACCTCGCGCGCCGGCCCGCGCAGAATCCGTATGGCGCGGATGGCCGCCTGCCCGGCGGCGAGCGTGGTGCAGTAGAAGATGTTTCGCAGGAGCGCCGTTCTGCGAATGGAGTAGCTGTCCCGGATGGAGCGGCGGCCCGCCGTGGTGTTCAGCACGAACTGCACGCGGCCCGCCTCCATCTGCGCCACGACGTGGTCGGGCTTCCCGTCGATGACCTTGTGGACGAAGTCCGCCTCGATGCCGTTGGCCAGGAGCGCGGCGCGCGTCCCCTCCGTGGAGACCAGGGAGAAGCCCAGCTCGATGAGCAGCTGCGCCAGGGGGACGACGGCCGCCTTGTCCGCGTCCCGCACGGAGAGAAACGCCCGCCCCTCGCGCGGAAGCGCGGCGCCCGCGCCCTCCTGCGCGTTCAGGAAGGCGGTGGGGAAGTCCGCCCCCAGCCCCATGACCTCGCCGGTGGACTTCATCTCGGGCCCCAGAATCACGTCCACGCCGGGGAACTTCTTGAAGGGGAACACCGCCTCCTTCACGCCGAAGTGGGGGGGGCGCGCGTCCTCCCGGAGTCCGAGGGCGGCGAGCGTCTCGCCCGCCATCACGCGGGCGGCGACCTTGGCGAAGGGGGCGCCGACCACCTTGCTCACGTAGGGCACCGTGCGGCTCGCGCGCGGGTTCGCCTCCAGGATGAACACCTGCCGCTTGTGAACGGCGAACTGCACGTTGCCGAGCCCCACGACGCCCAGCGCCTTCGCCAGAACGCGCGTCTGCCGCTTGATCTCCTCCACGACGTCGGGCCCGAGCGTGTAGGGGGGCATGGAGCAGGCGGAATCGCCGCTGTGGATGCCCGCCTCCTCGATGTGCTCCATCACGCCCGCGATGATCACCTCGCGCCCGTCGGAGACCGCGTCCACGTCCACCTCCACGGCGTCCTCCAGGAAGCGGTCGATCAGCACGGGCCGCTCGGCGGAGGCGCGAACCGCCTCGCGCATGTAGGCGGCGAGCTCCTCCTCGTCGTGGACGAGCGCCATGGCGCGCCCGCCCAGCACGTAGCTGGGCCGCATGAGCGCGGGAAAGCCGATGGCGCGGGCGACGGCGAGCGCGTCCTCCGCGTTGGCGGCCGTTCCGGAGGGCGGCTGGGTGAGGTGAAGCTCCCTGAGCAGCCTGCTGAACCTGTCGCGATCCTCCGTCAGGTCGATGCTCTCGGGCGAGGTGCCCAGAATCGGGACGCCCGCCTCCTTGAGCGCCAGGGCGAGCTTGAGCGGCGTCTGCCCGCCGAACTGGACGACGACGCCGCGCGGCTTCTCCCGGTGGACGATTTCGAGGACGTCCTCCAGCGTGAGGGGCTCGAAGTAGAGCCTGTCGCTCGTGTCGTAGTCGGTGCTCACCGTCTCGGGGTTGCAGTTCACCATGATCGCCTCGAAGCCGGCCTCGGAGAGCGCCGTCGCGGCGTGCACGCAGCAGTAGTCGAACTCGATGCCCTGGCCGATGCGGTTGGGGCCGCCGCCCAGGATGATGATTTTCTCGCGCGGCGTGGGCGGCGCCTCATCCTCCCGCTCATACGTCGAATACAGGTAGGGCGTATGCGCCTCGAACTCGGCGGCGCAGGTATCGACCTGCTTATAGACGGGCCGGATTCCCAGGGCGCGCCTCGCCTCCCGGACAGTCCGCTCCTCCGCGCCCCGCAGCCGGGCGATGCCGCGGTCGCTGAAGCCGTTTTCCTTCAGGAGCCTGAGCACCGCCGCGTCCTCCAGCAGGCCGGGGGCGGCGGCGTCCTCCTCCATCGCCACGAGCTCGCCCAGGTGCGCCAGAAACCAGGGATCGACCCCCGACGCCCGGTATATCTCCTCCTCCGCCAGCCCCTCCCGGAAGGCGCGGGCGATGTTCCAGAGGCGATCCGGCCCGGGCGTCCTCAGCCCCTCGAGAACGCGCTCCTTCCGCCCGGCGGGGGAGAGGCCCTCCAGCTCCCCGGGGTTCGGGTCCGCCAGGCCGCAGCGGTCGATCTCCAGCGAGCGGACGGCCTTCATCAGCGACTCCCGGAACGTCCTGCCGATCGCCATCGCCTCGCCCACGGAGCGCATCTGGGTGTCCAGGACGGGGGGCGTCTCGGGAAACTTCTCGAAGGTGAAGCGCGGCATCTTCGTCACGCAGTAGTCGATGGAGGGCTCGAACGAGGCGGGCGTCCGCCGCGTGATGTCGTTGGGTATCTCGTCCAGGGTGAGGCCCACGGCCAGCTTGGCGGCTATCCTGGCGATGGGGAAGCCGGTCGCCTTGCTGGCGAGGGCGGAGCTCCTCGATACCCTCGGGTTCATTTCGATCACCACCATCCGGCCGTCCTCGGGGCTGAGCCCGAACTGGATGTTCGAGCCGCCGCACTCCACCCCTACCTTGCGGATGCAGGCGATGGCCGCGTCCCGCATGGCCTGGTATTCGCGATCCGAGAGCGTCTGCGCGGGGGCGACGGTGATGGAGTCGCCCGTGTGGACGCCCATGGGGTCGAAGTTCTCGATGGAGCAGATGATGGACACGTTGTCCCGGAGGTCGCGCATGACCTCCAGCTCGAACTCCTTCCAGCCCAGGACGCTCTCCTCCAGCAGCACCTGATCCACCGGACTCTCCGAGAGCGCCCAGGCGAGCTTCTCGCCGAATTCCTCCTCGGCGAACGCCACGGCCCCGCCCGATCCCCCCAGCGTGAAGGCGGGCCGCAGAATGAGCGGAAAGCCGAGCCGCCGAGCCGCGCGCGCGCCCGCCTCCATCGTGGAGACCACCTCGCTCGCGGGCAGATCCAGGCCGATTTCGCCCATCGCCCGCCGGAACAGGTCCCTGTCCTCCGCGCGGCGGATGGCGGGCAGCTTCGCCCCGATGAGCTCCACCCCGCAGGCGTCGAGCGCGCCGGACTCGGCGAGCGCCACCGCCGTGTTCAGCCCCGTCTGCCCGCCCATCGTGGGCAGGAGGGCGTCGGGGCGCTCCTTCTCGATGATCGCCTCCGCCACCCGCGGGGTGATGGGTTCGACGTAGGTGGCGTCCGCCATCCCGGGGTCGGTCATGATGGTGGCGGGGTTCGAGTTCACCAGCACCACCTCGTAGCCCTCCTCGCGCAGCGCCTTGCACGCCTGCGCGCCGGAGTAGTCGAACTCGCACGCCTGGCCGATGACGATGGGCCCCGAGCCGATGATCAGTATCCTGGAGATGTCCGTCCGCTTCGGCATGGGCTACCTCCCCCCGGCCGGAGAGGACGCGGAAGCCTCCCCGCCCGGAAGAGGCCTTCCCCGCCCCGGCTTCGTCGAACCCGCGCGCGTCCGCCCGCCCACGGGCTCACTCCCCCACGCAGAAGCTGAAGAATTCGTCGAACAGCGCGCCCGCGTCATGCGGGCCGGGGCGGGCCTCGGGGTGATACTGCACGCTGAAGACTTTGGGGGCGTCCGAGCGAAGCCCCTCGCAGGTTCCGTCGTTCAGGGAGGAATGCGTGACGGCGACGCCCGCCGGCAGGCTTTCGGGGTCCACGGCGAAGGAGTGGTTCTGGGAGGTGATGGCCACCTTCCGCGTGGCCGCGTCCCGGACGGGGTGGTTCGCCCCGTGGTGGCCGAACTTGAGCTTGTAGGTTCTGCCGCCCAGCGCCCGGGCGAGGATTTGATGCCCCAGGCAGATGCCCACGACGGGAACCCGGCCGATGATGCGCCGCGCGCTCTCGACGACGTAGCCGAGGGCGGCGGGGTCTCCCGGGCCGTTCGAGAGGAAAACGGCCGCGGGCCTCCTCGCCAGGACGCTGTCCGCCTCCTCGGAGGCCGGCACGACCTCCAGGTCGAACCTTCGGCTGAGCTCCCGGAAGATGTTGTCCTTCGCGCCCAGGTCGTAGGCCACGCAGAGCGGGCGGCCCCTTCTCTCGCCGTAGGCGCGCGCGGCGGCGCAGGTCACGTCCTTCACCAGGTCGCGCCCGTCCAGCCCGGGGCTCTCCCTGGCGCGCCTGACGAGGCCGTCCTCGTCCGGCTCCCGCGTGGAGAGCGCGGCGCGCAGGGCGCCCGCCTCCCGGATGTGGCGCGTGAGCGCGCGGGTGTCCACGCCCTCGATGCCGGGGACGCCCTCCCTCTTCAGGTAGGCGTCCAGGCTCTCGCTCGCCCGGAAGTTGCTGTGCCGCCGGCAGACCTCCTTCACGATGAACGCCTCGACCCAGACGCGGCGGGATTCCCCGTCGCCCGGAATGACGCCGTAGTTCCCGACGTGGGGATAGGTCATCACCACCATCTGGCCGCGGTAGGAGGGATCGGTGAGCGTCTCCTGATAGCCCGTCATCGCCGTGTTGAAGACGAGCTCGCCCTCGGCGTCCGCCTCCGCCCCGAAGCCCGCGCCCCGGAAGACCCTGCCGTCCTCCAGCGCCAGGAGCGCCGGCCTGGCTTTTCGCCCCCTCATGGCGCGAGCGCCCCCCGCGCGGAGATTCGGAGCTCCCCGTCGAGCCGGCTCATCCGCACCTCTCCGCCGACGACGGCGGCCGCGGCGCAGCCCCTGAGCCTCCAGCCCGCGAAGGGCGTGTTCCTGCCGCGGCTCTCGAAGGCGTCCGGCTCCACGACCACCTCGCGCGCGGGGTCGAGCAGGGTCGCGTCCCCGGGCGCGCCCTCCCGCAGGGTGCCGTAGGGCAGGCCCAGCGCCTCGCAGGGCCCGGTGGTGAACTTCGCTATCATCTCGGCGAGGGTGAGCGCGCCCGCGCCCACCAGCCTGTCCAGGGCGAGGGAGACGGCCGTCTCCAGCCCCACGACGCCGAACGGCACGGCGTCGAACTCCCGCTGGGTCTCCGCCTCGTAGTGCGGGGCGTGGTCGGAGGCGATGACGGAGATGGTCCCGTCCTTCAGGCCCTCCAGGAGCGCGCGCCTGTCCTCCTCGCCGCGGAGCGGAGGCGCCATCTTCGCGGAGGAGTCGAACCCGCGCGTCGCCTCGTCCGTGAGGGAGAAGTGGTGCGGCGTCGCCTCGCCCGTCACCCGGAGGCCGCGCGCCCGCGCCCGGCGAACCATGTCCACCGCGCCGGCGGAGGAGAGATGCAGGAGGTGGAGCTTGCCCCCCGTCAGCTCCGCCAGCCGGATGTCCCGATAGACGCAGATGTCCTCGCTCGCCGCCGGGTTTCCGGCCAGGCCGAGCATGGTGGACACCGCGCCCTCGTTCATCACCCGGCCGGCCGAAAGCGAGGCGTCCTCCGCGTGGTCGAGCACGCTCACCCCCAGCATTCCGGCGTATTCGAGCGCGGAGCGCATGAGCGCGGCCGTCCGCACCGGCACGCCGTCGTCGCTGAAGGCCACCGCGCCGGCCTCCACCTGCTCGGCCATCTCGCTCAGCGCCTCTCCCTCCAGCCCCACCGAAACCGAGCCGACGGGAAACACGCGGCACGCCCCCACCTCGCGCGCGCGCTTGAGGATGCGCTCGGTGATCGAACTCGTGTCGTTCACCGGGTCGGTGTTCGCCATGCACGCCACGCCGGTGAAGCCGCCGGCGGCCGCGGCGCGGGTGCCGCTTTCGATGTCCTCCTTGTATTCCTGCCCCGGCTCGCGGAAGTGGACGTGCATGTCGATGAAGCCGGGCGCCACGACGAGGCCCGCGGCGTCGAGCACCTCGTCCCCCTCGCGCGGGGCGATGCTCCTCTCCCTGCGCGCGACCCTGCCCTCCTCTATCAGGAGGTCGCTCTCCTCATCGACACCCTGGGAGGGATCGACGACGCGCCCGCCCTTAATGAGCAACGGCATCCCGCGCCCCCCTTCGCGCCCTCTCCGGGGCGGCGTCCGCCTCCCCATCCGGCTCCGCCTCCTCCCGCTCCTCCTCCCTCCTGCCCGAGAGGAGATAGAGAATCGCCATGCGGCAGGCGACCCCGTATTCGACCTGCTCCAGAATGACGGAGAAGGGGCCGTCGGCCACGTCGGGAGCCATCTCCACCCCCCGGTTGATCGGCCCCGGGTGCATGATGAGCAGGTCCCGCCCGGCGTCCCGCAGCTTCTTCCTGGTGATCCCGTAGGAGCTGGCGTATTCGCGCTCGCTGGGAAAGGCGCCGCCGGCACCCCTCTCCAGCTGGATTCTGAGGGCGATGAGGACGTCCGCCCCGTCAATCGCCTCGTCGATCCGCGTCGTCGCGCGCGCGCCCAGGCATTCGACCTCGGCCGGCAGCATCGTGGAGGGGCCGCAGAAGGTGACCTCGGCGCCGAGCTTCAGGAGGCCGGCCGCGTTCGAGCGCGCCACGCGGCTGCGCGCGATGTCTCCCACGATGGAGACGCGGAGCCCCTCGAACTTCTCCTTGTGCGCCCGGATGGTGTAGAGGTCGAGGAGCGCCTGGGTGGGATGCTCGTGGCAGCCGTCGCCCGCGTTCACGACGGCGCACCCGAGTTCGCGGCCCAGATAGGCGGGCGCGCCGGACGCCCAATGCCGCACGACGAGGACGTCCGTGGCCATCGCCTCGATGTTTCTCGCCGTGTCCCGCAGGGTCTCCCCCTTGCTCGCCGAGCTCGCGGCGACGGAGAGGTTGATGACGTCCGCCGAGAGGCGCTTGCCGGCGATCTCGAAGGAGGCGCGCGTCCTCGTGCTGTTCTCGAAGAACAGGTTGACGATCGTCTTGCCCCGCAGGGTGGGAACCTTCTTGACGGCGCGCTCGTTGATCTCGCGGAAGGAATCCGTCTGGTCGAGGAGAAACAATATCTCCCCGGGCTCGAGCTCCCGAATCGAGAGCAGATCCTTTCTCCGGTACGGCTCCGTTTTCATGGCGTCTCCCCCGCGGGCGTTTTCATTCCGGCTGCCGGAATCGCTTGAAGACGGCGTCCTCGCCGTCGGTCTCCTCAAGATGCACCCGCACCTCCTCGCCCCGCGCCGCCTCGACGTTCCTGCCGACGAAATCGGCGCGAATCGGCAGTTCGCGCCCCCCCCTGTCCACCAGAATCGCGAGCCGCGCCCTGCGGGGCCGGCCGAAGCTGACCAGCGCCGCCAGGGCGGCGCGCGCCGTCCGCCCCGTGCAGAGCACGTCGTCGACGAGAATCACGTCCTTCCCCTCGCAGGAGAAGGGAAGCTCCGTCTTCTTGAGCTTCGTCCGCGCGCCGCCGCCCCGGTTCAGGTCGTCCCGATAGAGGGTGACGTCGAGCGCGCCCACCGGCGGGCGCGAACCCGCCAGCGCGCGCAGCTCCCCGGCCAGCCTCTCGGCGAGCGGCGCGCCCCTCGTGCGGATGCCGATGAGCGCGAGCGCCGGCAGCTCCGCCGTCTGCTCGAGAATCTCGTGCGCGAGGCGCCTCAGCGTCCGCCTCAGCTGCCCGCCGTCGAGCTGCTTCATCTTCGGGGCGAAGGCCGCCGGCCTGCCGGCCGCGCGCGAAAAAAAACGCCACGCCCCGGGGGGCATGGCGTTCGGACGATGAGCGAAAAGACACCGGGCATCCGCGCTTCCTCCTTCGCCGCCTCACGGGACGGCATTAAAGGGGAATCCCACGCTGTTCTCGTTCGGCGGCGGGCGCGCCGAGACTATTTGGCCGAACCTAGCAGTATTCTCCGCCGGGGGCAAGCGGAATTCCTTACGCGCGCTTCAGAAAATCCATCGCCTCGCCCGAAGCCTCCCCGCGCGCGTCCGCCGGGGGGGCGGATTCCTCCAGAATCTCGAACAGGGCGGCGGCTTCTTTCTTCGACATCCGGCGTCCGGCCTCGCCCAGCACCCGAACGCGCAGCGTCCTGCTTTCGAGCCGCACCCTCAGCACGTCCCCGACCTCGACCCGCGAGGAGGCTTTCGCCGCCCTTCCGTCGATGAGAACGGCGCCCTCATCCACGAGGCTCCTGGCCGCCGAGCGCCGCTTCACCAGGCGGCTGTCGCGCAAAAAGCGATCCAGGCGCATCGCGCGCCGTCACCGGGAGATTGCTTTCGGGTCCGCCGAGATGCTGCGCGTCCTCTCCACCTCCGCCTCGAACTCGAACCGCGCGGAGCCGGTGTCCGTGCCGAACGCGAGATTCCTCTTTCCCTCGCCGTCGGCCCGCAGCGAGAACGCTTTGATGACGTCCGCGAAGCTTATCTTCCCCATATACGTGTTCGGCAGCAGGTAGCTGTGCCGGAACAGGTAGAGATTCGCGGCGGGGCTGGGGTTGACGAACAGCCGGTGCTTCGCGCCCAGCGCGTCGATGGCGTCCTTGTCCAGGCTGAGGGCGCGGCCCACGGTCAGCCTGTCGGACCGCCAGCGCGGGCTTTTCCGGTTCGAGCCATACGCCCAGAAAATCCTGCCCTGACCGAGAAGGGCCCCGCCCTTCGCCTCGGCGAGGGTGATTCCGACCAGACGGAAGGATATCTGCTCGCGCACGTCCCGGAAAAGGGAGGCGAGCCCGCCGCTCGCCGCGCCGGGGTCGTAGTTGATTTCCAGAAAGGCGCCCCGCCTGAGATCCGCCACCCACTCGCGGCGGCGCTTCGTGAATTTCTCGCCGAAAATCTTGCCGCGGATTTCGCCCGCCACGCGATCCAGGGTGACCGGCCGCCCCGGATTCACCTTCTCGACGCGGATGACGTGATAGCCGACCCTCGTTCTCGTGGGCCGGCTCGTCCCGCCCTCCTCCGTCGAGAAGACGAGCTGCTCCAGTTCCGGGAAAACCTCGCCCTTCTTCAGGGCGCCCAGCAGCCCGCCCCGGCTCGCGGCGGGGCCCTCGGAGGCCTTCCGCGCCACTTCGGCGAAATCCGCGCCGGGCGCGGCGGCCCGCTCGTAGGCGCGCTGCGCCTTCGCGCGCTGCGCCTCCGCGTCGGCGGCGGAGGCCCCCTCGGCGAGAGGAAAGAAAATCTGGCGCGCCACCCGGGTCTCGCCCTCGCGGTAGTCCTCCGAATGGGCGGCGTAGTAGTCCGCGACTTCCTGCTCGCCCACGGAGACGCGCGAGCCGACCTCCATGCGCTCCACCTTGCGCGCCAGCATCCTCCTGCGCATCTCCTCGCGGTATTTCTCGAACGACGTCCCCCGCGTCGAGAGGTAGCGGCGCAGCTGGGCGGTCGTCATCTTGTTCTTGCGGAGCATGTCCGCGATGGCGCTCTCGAGCTCCTTCTCATCGACCTCCGCGCGGATGGCGGCGGCGCGCGCCAGGATGAGCTTGTTCTCCACCATGGCGTCGAGCGCCCGGAGCTCCAGTTCGCGGACGCGGCGGTTCAGCTCCTCTCCCTTGTAGGCTTTCTTCAGCTTGTCGGCGTTCGGCTTGACCAGATCCTGAAGCTCGGACAGCGTGATGATCTCGTCGTTCACCTTGGCGATGATCCTCTCGATCGTCACCAGCGCCGGCATCGCCGGCGCTGGCGCTCCCGCGAGAGCGCACATCGCCATCCCCAGAATCCGGAGCCGCCTAGCCCGATGCGCCATTTTCGAGATTTTCCCAATGATATTGAACGTTCGCGCTTCGCCTCAGTTTCCCGATCCAGTCCTTGAGCCTCTCCCTGCCCTTCTCGGCCAGCAGCCGCTTCCGGATATCCTCGCGCGCGGACGCCAGCGTCCGCAAGCTCGGCAGCCTTCTCTCCGAAACCTCCAGCAGGTGGAAGCCCAGGGGACTCTTGAATACCCGGCTCGTCCCGCCCTGCTTCAGGGACTTCACCACGCTTTCGATGTTCTCGGGCAACTCCCCTCTCTCAAAATACCCCAAATCGCCGCCCGCGTCACGCCCGGGGCCGCGGGAATGCCTTCGCGCGAGAGAGGCGAACGACTCGCCATCCAGAATCCGCTTCCTCAATTCGGAAGCCACCTTGCGCGAGCCGACGATGATCTGGCGGATCCGCCAGCGCCGCCCGACCCGGAATTCCTCCCTGTTCCGCTCGTAGTAGGCCGCTATCTCGGCCTCGGAGACGCTCAGGCCGGAATACACCTCTCTCTCCAGGAGCTGCTCGATCTCCAGCGTCTCGCGCATGGCCCTGAGCCACCGCTCCCTGTCGATTCCCTCCTCCTTCATCACCGCGTCCAGGTTCCGGCCGCCATACTGGCGGCGAACGAACTCGACGAAGCGCTCCACTTTGCCCTCGCTCACGTATTCGCCCGTCTCCCGGAAGCGCTGAAGCAGAAGGCGCTTCTCCACGAGCTGCTCCACCGGGACCCTGGCGGCGGAGCCTCCGGCCGCGCCCGCGCGCCCGCCCCGCGCCATCAGGTGCGCGCGCACGTCCGCCCTGGTGATCGGCTCGCCGTTCACCTCCGCGACCAGCTCGCCCCCGCTCCCCGTCCGAAGCGGGGAGTCGCACCCGGCCAGCGCGAGCGGCGCCGCCAGGCAGAGGCGCGCCGCCCAGGCGCCGCCGCGCGAAAGCAGGCGCCGCGCGGCGATCCCGCCTTTCGATGACGCGATCCTCATGCCTCCTCCGCCGCCAATTCCTCCCCGGAGACCCTGCGCATCTCCAAAGCATCCATGACCTGGACGAGAAAGTCAAAATCCTCCGCCCAGCGCCCCCGGACGCCCGCGCGGAAGGCGCGCGCGTCGATGGGCTCCACCCCCGGCGCGTCCAGGAAGGCGGCCGCCAGCTCGTAGTCTCCCGGAAAAACCTCGAAGCGCGCCTCCTTCCCGCGCACGTGGATCGCCTTGATTCCGCAAAGGCGGGCGCGCAGGCGGATTTCCCCCAGCTGCAGGAGGTGGAGGGCGCGCGCGGGCAGCTCGCCGAACTTGTCCCGCAGCTCGACCGCCAGCTCCCGCAGCTCGCCCGGCGCTCGCGCGGACGCGATTCTCCGATAGACCTCCAGGCGCTCGGCCCGCGCCGGAATCCACGAGGAAGGCAGCGCGCCCGCCACCGGCGCGACGACGTCGGGCTCGAGGCGCTCGACGGCCTCGCCCTTCGTCTCCTGAACGACCTCCTCCAGCAGCCGGCAATACATGTCGAACCCCACGGCCGAGATTTGCCCCGACTGCCGATGCCCCAGCAGATGCCCGGCGCCGCGAATCTCCAGATCGCGCATGGCGAGCCTGAAGCCGCCCCCCAGCTCGCTCAGCTCCTCGAGCGCGCGCAGCCGCTCCTTCGCCCGCCTCGTCAGGGATTCCGCCGCCGAGACCAGCAGATAGGCGTGCGCCTGGAACCTGTCGCGCCCCACCCGGCCGCGCAGCTGGTAGAGCTGCGCCATGCCGAAGGTGTCCGCCCGGTTGATCATGATGGTGTTCACCGAGGGAATGTCGAGGCCGCTCTCGATGATCGTCGTGCAGAGCAGGACGTCGGCCCGGCGGGTGACGAACCGCTCCATCACCTCCTCGAGCTCCTTTTCCTTCATCTGTCCGTGCCCCACCAGAATGCGCGCGTCCGGCAGAAGCCTCGCCAGAAGCCTGCGCATGGCGGGCAGGCTGGTCACCCGGTTGTGCACGAAAAACGCCTGGCCGCCGCGGTCGATCTCCTTCGTGATGGCCTCCCGTATCAGCTTCTCGCTGAAGCGCGAGATGTAGGTGCGCGGCGCGACCCTGTGGAGCGGGGGCGTTTCGATGACGCTCAGGTCCCGCGCGCCGGAAAGCGCCATCTGCATGGTTCGGGGAATGGGCGTCGCGGTCAGGGTGAGAACGTCCACGGCCACGCGGAGCTTCTTGAGCTTCTCCTTGTGGGAGACGCCGAAGCGGTGCTCCTCGTCGACGATCAGCAGCCCCAGGTCGCGGAACGCCACGTCCTTCTGCAGGAGGCGGTGGGTGCCGATGACGATGTCCACGCTTCCATGGGCGAGGCCCTCCGCCACCTCCTTCTGCTCCTTCCGGCTCCGGAAGCGCGAGAGCGTCTCCACGCGGACGGGCAGCGGCTCGAAGCGCTTCCCGAAGGTTTCGCGGTGCTGATGCGCCAGCAGCGTCGTCGGCACGACGACGGCGACCTGCTTGCCCGCCGAAACCGCCCGGGCGGCGGCGCGGAGCGCCACCTCCGTCTTCCCGTAGCCCACGTCCCCGCAAACGAGGCGATCCATCGGCCGGGCGCGCTCCATGTCCTCGAGCACGTCGCGAATCGCCTGATCCTGATCCGGCGTCTCCTCGAACTCGAAGCCGGCGGATATTTCCCGGTCGAACGCCCCCTCCCCCGAAAAGGCGTGCCCCCGGGCGGCGCTTCGCTCGGAGTAGAGGCGCACCAGGTCGCGCGCGATGCCCCGGAGCGACTTCTTGACGCTGTTCTTCGTCCTGCCCCAGCGGGTTCCCCCCAGCCTGTCCAGAGGCGGAGCGGCGCCCGCCCCGTGATACTTGTGGATGCGCTCCACGTCGTCCATCGGCACGTAGAGCCTGTCGCCGCCCGCGTATTGCAGGGTGAGAAACTCATCCTCCCCGTCCCGGTGCTCGATCACGCGCGTGCCCACGTAGCGCCCCACGCCGTGCTCCGCGTGCACCACCAGGTCGTTCTCGCTCAAGTCCCTGAAGCCCTCGCCGGGCCTCAAGCGGGGCGCGCTGCGGGCGCTCCCCCCCGGGGCGCCGGCCAGCAAATCCTCCGCGCGGAAGAACACCCTCCCCTCGTCGGGCAGCCGGAAGCTGGCGCCGAGCCTGCCCTCGACCAGGGCGGCGTCGCGGCGCTCGTCCAGCAGCGGGGCGCCCCTGGGCAGAATCTCCACGCCCAGCTCGTGTTCGCGCAGGAGCGTCCGGACTCTCAGGGCGAGGGTCTTCTCCCCGGCCGCGATGACGACGCTTTCGTCCCGCTCGCGCCACGCGCGCAACTGCCGGACGAACGCCTCCACGCGCCCCCGGAAGGGATTGATGATTTCCGCGGAAAAAGTCTCGCCCGCCTCCGGCGCCTCCTCCCCGCCGCCGGAGTCCAGCCCCAGGGAGTCGAACGCGAGGCGCGGCCAGATGGAGAGCTCCTCCCGAACCTCCTCCGGCCCGAGCCACAGGAGGCCCGGCTCGAAGGAGACGAGGCCCCGCTCGGGCGCGAGCCGCAGCTCCTCGTTCACCTCCTCCCACAGGCGCTCCACCGCCTCGTTCAGGCTTTCCGGCTCGTTCAGAACCCACAGCGCGTCGCCGGGCGCGGCGTCGAACAGCGTGCTCATCTCGGCGAGAAACATCGGCGCGAGGCCCTCGATGCCCGAAAAGCGCCCCTCCGCCTCCAGGTGATCGAGGAGGCGCTCTACCCTCGCGCCCGTCCCGGCGCCGGCGGCCTCCATGAGCGCGCGGCGGCCGTCTTCGAGCTCCTCCGGCGAGAGAACGATCTCCCGGGCGGGGAAAGCCTCGACGCTCCGCCGCGTGTTCAGGTTGCGCTGCGTCTGGGGATGGAAATCCCGCAGGGAGTCGAGCTCGTCGCCGCGAAACTCCAGGCGCGTCGGCCAGGCGCTCTGGGGGGAGAAGAAATCCAGAATGCCGCCCCTCACCGCGTATTCGCCGGGAGATTCCACGACCGATCTTCTCAGATACGTCAGCGACTCGAGCGAGCCGATGAACCCGTCGCGATCCAGCTCCATCCCCTCGCGCAGGGGAATCACGGCGGCGTCCAGCCGGGCGGGCGGAGGGATGCGCGTCGCCATCGCGGCGGCCGTCGTCAGGACGACGCCCCGCCCCCCGCCGCGCAGAAGCCGCAACGCGGCCATCCTCGCGCCGACGACCTCGCTGGAGGGCGACAGCCTCGAAAACGGATACGCATCCCACGCCGGGAAGCTCGCCGCCGGCAGGCCGGGCGCGCCCGGGTCGCCCACGAACAGCCTCATGCCCGCCTCTATCGTCTTGAGGCGGCGCGCGTCCTCCTCCACGAAAACGACGGGGCCCTCGCGCTCGCGCGCGATTCCCGCCAGCCACCAGGCGATGGCCGCCCCGTTCGCCCCCCGCAGGCGAACGCGCTTCTCCCCCTCGAACGCCCACCGAGAGGCCGGGGGCTTATCCGCCACGCGCATTTTCGGATTCGGCGCGGCGGCGCGCGGGAAGAGAGAGCGGGCGGATCGTTTCTGGCGGCATGAAAATTTCCCGGAACCGGCCTAGTTCAGCGATTTTCTGGTGATGACGAAATCCCGAAGCACGTTGGAGGGGTTTTTGGGCAGGGCGACGTTCGCGCCGTTCAGCGATACCCGCGCTCCCGCGATGTTTCCCAGGGTGAGGGTGAATTTCCCGGACGCCCTCCAGCTCTTCTCCTCGCCCGCCAGCAAAAGGAATTCTTCCACGCCTTCCGCGTCGGCGATGATCCGCACCCACGTATCCCCGAGGGCGAAAATCCTCAGCGTGAGCGGAAAAGCGGCGGTCTCCGGGGTTCGACGCTCCCGCGGCGCGCCGGCAGCGGGAGGGTTCTCCCGCGTCGGGGGATTCCCGCCGGCCGGCGCGCTCGCCGCCGGGGGAGCGTCTTGAGCGGCAGGCGTCTTCTCCGCCGGGGCCCGCTCCGCGGGCGGAGAATTTCCCGGCGGGGCGCTTTCCCCGCCCGAAGCGTCCTCCCGCGCCCGCGGAGGCGCGCCGGGCGACGGGTTCTCCTTCTCCTCACCAGGGGACGCCTGCGGCGCGGCCGGGAGGGAGGAGCGAGCCCGCTCCGGCGCCTGCTCCTTCACCACGGAGGCGGTCGCCTCCCGCTCCCGCGCGTCCCGGCCGCCGTCCGCCTTCGTCATCAAGGGGGGAGCGTTGGCGGCGGGCGTGAGCGCGGCCCTGATTCTGGCGGGGAGCGACCCGACGAAAGCGAGCGGGTTCGTCTCTCCCTTCACGAGCCAGAGAGCCCCGCCGCCGGCGAGAAGAAAAAGCAGCACGGGCAGGGCGGCCGCCACGAATTTGACGCGCTGCTGCCGGCGGGAAGGACTGAAGCGGGCCTGGAGGTCGGAATCCGCCCCCGGCCGGTTCAACGCGGGGCCGAGCCCGATTTCCCGCCTGAAGGCGGCGGCCGCGGCGTCGGCGTCCACGCCAATCTCCTCCGCGAAGGCGCGAACGAACCCCACGCCGACCGGGCCCCTCGGCAGTCGGTCGAAAGACCCGCTTTCGATGCCTTCGAGATAATACGATCGGATTCGCGTCCGGTCGGATATGACGCGAAGGGACAGCGCCTTCTCCTCGCGGGCGCTCCGCAGGAAAGGCCCTATCCCCTCCTCTTCCATCCGCGCCATGATTTCCGGGTCGGTTTCCGCCATCACCCGTCCCCTCTTCTCGAAGCCCAACGAAACAAGTCGGGGCCGGAAGGAGCAGTATACGCGCAAGGAGGCCGAAAGTCAACGCTCGGGAGGCGCCGCCCCTTCGCGTCGGGGAGAATCCCCCCCGCGCGGCGCGCGAAGCGGCGGCTCAGGGAAGGATGGAGAGAATCGCGGGCGTCACGTCGCGGATGCTGGGGTTCGCCGCGTCCGCGAGCAGGACGTCGGCGTGTTTGCCGTAGAGCAGTATCGGGACGGGGTTTTTCGTGTGGGAGGAGGTCGAGGCGTCCTCCACGTTTCCGTGATCGCTGCTCAGGACGAACGTATCCTCCCCCGCGTCGAGCCGCCGCAGCGCGGCGCGCAAAAACCCGTTCAAATCCCTTAAAACCTCGAAGGCGTCGTCCGCGCCTCCGCGGTGGCCGACGTGGTCGGTGTGAAAAAACTCGTAGATCAGCAAATCCCTTCTCTTCGCCAGTTTTCCGAGGCGATCGCCCGCCTCCGCGGCGTCGAGCCCCGCCACCTCGTGGCCCTGCTCCGCCGCGATCCCGTTCGTGTAGTCCCGATAGACGGCCTCTCCCCGCGCGAGATCCTCCAGGCGGTTCAGGGGGATTCCCGCGCTTTCGGCCATCACCGTGGTCACGGAGCGTCTGCGGGCGCGCCCGCGCGCGAAGAAAGGGGGCGTATAGGCGTTGGCGAACCCGACGAGCGCGCCCCGCTCCCGCGCGCGCCTGAGCAGGCCGCTTCGGCAGACGAGGCGGCGCAGGCGCTCGTTCGGCAGCCCCTGGCGGTGGCCGCCCTCCAGTTCGGGCGCGTTCGCGCCCGTGAACAGCGCGGCGCCTCCCGTCGCGCTCTGGGGAACGCCCCCGACGCCGAGGCGGGCGTCCGCCTCGATGAGCCTGAAGCCGGGCGCCCGCCCGCCGCGCAAAAGCGCCAGCGGCGGCTCCTCCAGCCCCGAGAGGGGATTGTCCGGCCCCGGCGGGGCGACGCCCAGGCCGTCCACGAACACGAAAAGAACGGCCATGCTAGAGCGTTCGTCCGACGGCCTCTGCGAACGCCCGCAGCTCCCCGAGCAGGGCGGCGAACCGCTCGGGCTTGAGCGACTGCGGCCCGTCGCTCATCGCCTTTTCGGGCTCGGGGTGGAGTTCGAGCATCAGGCCGTCCGCCCCGACGGCCACGGCCGCCTTCGCCAGGGGCGCGACGAACCGCCAGGCACCCGCCGCGTGGCTCGGGTCCACCACCACCGGCAGGTGCGTCTGCTCCTTGAGCACCGGCACGGCGCTGATGTCCAGCGTGTTGCGCGTGGCCGTCTCGAAGGTTCGTATCCCCCGCTCGCACAGCACCACGTTCGGGTTTCCCTGGCTCATGACGTATTCCGCCGACATCAGGAACTCCTCGATCGTCGTGGACATGCCGCGCTTGAGGAAGATGGTCTTGTTCGTCCGGCCGACCTTCTTCAGCAGGGAGAAGTTCTGCACGTTGCGCGCGCCGATCTGCAGGACGTCCGCGTAGGCGCAGCACGCCGCGATGTCCTCGGAGTCCATCACCTCCGTCTGGACGGGAAGCCCCGTCCTCTCGCGCGCCTCCGCGAGGAGCCTGAGGCCCTCCTCCGCCATGCCCTGGAAGCTGTAGGGCGAGGTGCGCGGCTTGTAGGCGCCGCCCCGCAGCACGTGGCCGCCGCCCGCCTTCACGGCCTCGGCGGACTTCAGTATCTGCTCCCGGTTCTCCACCGAGCACGGCCCGCCGATGACGACGATGCGCTCGCCGCCGATTTCCACCCCCTCGCCCATCGGCAGACGGCTGGGCTCGGACCTGCCCTCCGCGCTCGCCAGCTTGAAGGGCTTGAGAATGGGCGTCACGCTCTCCACGCCGTTCAGCGAGACGAGCGACTCCAGCATGTATTTTCCGCGCTCGTCCCCGATGGCGCCGATCACCGTGCGCTCCACCCCTTCCATGACGTGTTCCTTGTAGCCGAGTTCGTTGATGCTCCTGATGGCGTTTTTCACCTCATCCTTCGTCGCGCCGCGCTTCATCACGATAATCAAGCCGAACCTCCTTCCATCCGCGCGGAACCCGCGCGCGTCTCCCCAAAAAAATCGCCGCGAGGCCGGAAGCCCACGGCGAACGTTCCTGCTCAGCGTCCGGTGGCGGGCGGCTCGTCCGCCCCCCGCCGCTCGGGTCTTACGAAACGGCGGGCGGACGGACGGTGATAAAGCCGAAAAAGAAGCGCCCGCCAATCGCCCGCATCGCGTCCGTCTCCCGGAAATTTCATCTTTCGCCGAAAAACAAGGGCTTACGATAATCCCGAAGGGAGGGAGCGTCAACCCCCGACGGCGGCGATTCCCGGATGGGCGGCGAGGGGGGCGATCCCCGGTCATCGCCCCGCGCCCGAGGAGCCGCCGGAAAAGAGACGGGTTCGGGAGAAAAGCCGCCCGCCCGCGCGTGAAAAAACGGTCGGACGCGCGAACCCCCGCGCGCTATTTCCTCGTTCTTCCCGCTCCGGCGGCTCCGCCCCGCCCGGGGCGGCCGGACGAGCCTGCCGCCCAGAACCACGTGCGCGGCCTCGAGCATCCGGCTCCCCGCGCGCCGCGCCCCCATGCAGTCCTCGAAGGAGAACCTGCCCTCCTTCATCCGGAACACGGCGACGTCGCCCCGGGCGCCCTTCTTGAGCGTCCCCACCTCGTCTTTCAGGCCAATCCACTCCGCCGCCGTCTGCGCGCTGAGCCGCACCACCTCGGAGAGGGGAAAGCCGAGCGCCAGAAACTTGCTCATCAGGGTCGGAAAGTCATACACCGGCCCATGAAGGCAGTGGGCATGGAGGTCGGTGCTCAGGTTGCCCGGCATGAGGCCCTGGGCCATGGCCCTCTCCAGAATCTCGAAGCTGAAGCTCGAGCGCCCGTGGGCTACGTCGAGCAGGACGCCCGCATCCCGCGCCTCCCACACCGCGCGGCGCACCCGGCCCCGCCTGTCCAGAATGTTCTCGCGCCGGCCGTGAAACGCATGGGTGAGCACGTCGCCCGGGCGGAGTTTCCTGAGAATTCTCGAGAGGGGGACGGGCGTATCCCCCACGTGCGCCATGAGCGGAACCTTGAGGAACTCCGCCGCCTCGAGCGCCGCGTCCAGGGGCCTGGCGCCGCTGCCCTCCACCACGTTGCGGCTCAGGCGCACCTTCATGCCGATGAGATGCTCGCGGTTCCTCTCGTAGCACTCCACCGCCCTGTCCACCCGAAGCGCGCGCATGTCGACGTTCTCGCCCAGGCCGTCGATGAGAAGCCCGCCCTCGGAGATGTTCAGATAGGCGCGAACCGTCGGCCGCGCCTTCTCCAGGAACCATTTCCGGAAGGCCGGATAGGTCTGCGCGCCGGCGCTGCCCGTGTCCACCGCCGTCGTCACCCCGCGCGCGAGCATCGCCGCCTCCAGGCTCACGCCGTAGTGGGTCACGCCCTCGTAGAAGTGGCAGTGGAGATCGACCAGGCCCGGTGTGACGATTTTCCCCGCGGCGTTCAGGGCGCGCCTCCCCGCGGGATCGATGCGGGGCGCCACCCTCCGCACGCGGCCGCCGGCGATTTCCACGTCCATCGTCCCCTCCAGCCCCTGGGAGGGATCGATGACGTAGCCGCCGCGTATGACGATGTCCATCCCCGAAGCTCCCCGGAGAAGCGAGGCGCGCGCCGGAATCCCCGGCGAGGCCCGGCGCAATCCCGAATCGCCGGGACGCGGCGCCGCTCCGCCGGGCGCGTTGACACGCAATCGCCGCAGGGTGGATCATGGCGGGCGTCGAGCGCAACCATCATCCCAAACCAGCCTGCGGGAGCCGCGAGATGAGCCTGCAAACCGAAGCCGCGCTTCAGTTCGACCTGGACGACACGCAAAAGATGCTTCGCCGGACGGTGCGGGAGCTCTCCGAGCGCCACATCGCCCCGCGCGCCGCCGAAATCGACGAGAACGAGGAATACCCCGAAGACATCTATCAGATGCAGAAGGAGCACGGCCTCCTCGGCATCTTCTTCCCCGAGGAATACGGCGGCGGCGGAATGGGCTTTCTGGGCGGCTGCGTCGCCATCGAGGAGATCGCGCGCTTCTGCTCGAACTCCCCGCTCTTCATCGTGCTCAACATGCTCTCGAGCCGCGTCATCGACCTGAGCGGCACGCCGGAGCAGAAGACGCATTATATGACGGGCCTCGCCAGGGGCGAACTTCGGGGCTCCTACGCCCTCACGGAGCCCCACGCGGGCTCCGACGCCGGGAACATCCGCACGCGCGCCGTCCGGGAGGGCGAGGAGTGGGTCATCAACGGGACGAAATGCTTCTGCACGGGACCCGACAAGGCGGACTTCATCACCGTCGCCGCCAAGACCGACCCCGGCGCGGGCGCGCGGGGCATCACCTACTACGTCGTCCCCACGGACGCGCCCGGCTTCAGCATCGACAAGCACGAGCGCAAGATGGGGATGCGCGGCATCTCGACCTGCATGCTGCGCTTCGACAGCGTGGCCGTGCCCCTCGAGAACCAGATCGGCGAGCTGAACCAGGGCTTCAGAACCGCGATGATCGGCTTCAACCAGATGCGGCCCGCCATCGGCGCGCGCGCGGTCGGCCTCGCCCAGGGGTGCCTCGACTACGCCGCGGGCTACGCGAAGGAGCGCGAGGCCTTCGGGAAGCCCATCGCCCGCCACCAGGCCGTCCAGTTCATGCTCGCCGACATGTTCATGGACATCGAGGCGTCGCGCCTGCTCGTCTATCGCGCCGCCTCGATGGTGGACGCCGGACAAATCGGCAAGGAGAACGCCCGGTATTTCTCGACGGCCAAGACCTACGCGGCCGACATGGCGATGAAGTGCGCGATAGACGGCATCCAGGTGCTGGGCGGGGCGGGCTACATGAAGGATCACCCGCTCGAGCGCTTCATGCGCGACGCCAAGCAGATCCAGATCGTCGAGGGGACGAGCCAGATTCAGCGGATCATCATCGCCCGCAACCTGCTCGACCTCTAGGAGCGCGCGGAGGTGGGGCCGGGGGCGGAGCCGCCCGCCGCGTTCGGGCTGAGCCGGGCGCAGCGAGCGCTGGGAGAGAGGGTCTATGCGCTGAGCCGCCGCCGCGTCGCGCCCCGCGCCGCCGACATCGACGAAAGCGGGGAATACCCCGAGGATATTTTCCAGCTCCTGAAGTCCCGCGGCCTCCTCGGCCTCTACGTCCCCGAAGAATACGGCGGGGCGGGCCTCGGCGTCCTGGAGACGTGCGTCGCCATCGAGCAGATGGCGCGCTTCTGCTCGAACTCTCCCCTTTTCTTCTCCGTCCACCTGCTCGCCACCCGCGCCGTCGCCATAGGCGGAACCGGGGCGCAGAAGAGCGTCTGGCTCCGCGGCGTAGCCCGGGGCGAGCTGCGCCCCGCCTTCTCGCTCACCGAGCCGCACGCGGGCTCCGACGCCGCGAACATATCGGCGCGCGCGGCGCGGGAGGGGGACTCGTGGGTCATCAACGGCCAGAAGTGCTACTGCACCGGCGCGAGCGTCGCCGACTTCCTCACCGTGGCGGCGAAGACCGAGGCCGGGGCGGGGGCGCGCGGCGTCTCCTTCTTCATCGTTCCCAAGGGCGAATTCCGGGTGGGCCGCCGCGAGAGGAAGATGGGGATGCGGGGAATCCCCACCTGCGAGGTGTTTTTGGAGAACGCCCACGTCCCCCTCGAAAACATCATCGGCGATCGGGCGACGGGCTTCAGAACCGCCATGCTCGGCTTCAACCAGGCGCGGCCCGCCATCGGCGCGCGCGCGGTCGGCCTCGCCCAGGGGTGCCTCGACCACGCCGCGGGCTACGCCAAGGAGCGCGAGGCCTTCGGGAAGCCCATCGCCCGCCATCAGGCCGTCCAGTTCATGCTCGCCGACATGTTCATGGACGTCGAGGCGTCGCGCCTGCTCGTTTACCGCGCCGCCTCGATGGTGGATAATGGGCGCTATCAAAAGGAGGACGCGCATTTCATCTGCGCCGCGAAGTGCTTCGCGTCCGACGCGGCCATGAAGGCGGCCGTGGACGCGGTTCAGACCCTGGGCGGGGCGGGCTATACGAGGGATCACCCGCTCGAGCGGTTTATGAGAGACGCCAAGCAGCTGCAAATCATCGAGGGGACGAACCAGATTCAGCGCATGGCGATCGCCCGGAATCTGCTGGGCCTGAACTGACGCCTCGCTTCCCGCCGCCGGAGGTTACGGATGAGCCGGACCATTGAAATTCTCACGCCCACCTCGTTCGTCCGCGCGGGCGATCATCCCCTGGCGGCGCGGCCGGGAGAGCTCGGCGGACTCAGAATCGGCTTTTTCCACAACAACAAGCCGAACGCCGACGCCCTCCTGGAGCGCATCGAGGAGCTCCTCGCGCGGGAGGACGAAACCCTCCGCTTCGTCCGCTGGGGAAAGCCGAACCCGACGCTGCCGGAGGCGCGCCTCGGCGAGTTCATCAAGCAGGTGGACGCGGCCGTCTGCGCGGTGGGCGACTGAGGCAGCTGCACGTCGTGGAGTATCCACGACGCGGTGGAGATGGAGAAAGCGGGGATTCCGACGGCCACGTTCTGCTCCAGCGAATTCTCCGCCCTGGGCGCGAACGAGCGGGTCGCCCTGGGGATGCCGGGCCTTCCGATAGTCGTCGTGCCGCACCCCGTGGGGGGGATTCCGCCCGAACGGGCGCGCGCCCTGGGGGACGCGGCGCTGGACGAGGTTCGGCGCGTCCTCACGGAGGACGCGGAATCGCTGCGAAGGGAATACCGCGAGCGCGCCTACGCCCCGCCCCGCCGGACGGTGCGCCACAAGGCGCTTTTCGCCCGGGGGTCGGCGTGAGACGCCGGACGGACGGGAGCGCGCGCGGCGCAAGCGGGAGCGCGGCATGAGCGATCCCTCCTCCGAAGCGCCTCCAGAAGCGGCGTCCCTCCCGAGCGAGCGGGTGAAGGTTCGGGACGCGCCCGAGGCGCTCGCGCGTCTCCTCGAGGCGAGGGGATGGGGCGACGGCCTGCCCGTCGTTCCCCCCACGCCCGGGCGCGTCGCCCGCATGGTGGAGGGGGCGGGGCTGGCCGCTGGGGAGGAAATCGGCCGGATGCCGCCCCGCCAGGGAGTCGTCACGGTCGAGGCGCTCGCCGTCAACGCCGTGATGGCCGGATGCCTCCCGGCCTACATGCCCGTTCTCGTGGCGGCGGCGCGGGGGGCGCTCCAGCCGGAATTCTCGCTCCACGCGCTCCAGGCGACGACCCACCCGGTGGCGCCCCTGATCATCGTGAACGGCCCCGTCGCCGCGAGAATCGACATGAACGCGGCGTATGGATGCTTCGCCCCCGGAAACCGGGCGAACGCGACGATTGGCCGCGCGATGCGCCTGACGCTCCTGAACGTAGGCGGGGCGAGCCCGGGCGTTCTGGATCGCGCCACCCAGGGCTCGCCCGCGAAATACGCATTCTGCATCGCCGAGAACGAGGAGGAATCCCCCTGGGAGCCGCTGCACGTCGAGCGCGGCTTCGCGCCCGGGGAGAGCGCCGTCACGGTCGTGGGCTGCGAGGGGCCCCACAACGTCAACGATCACGTGAGCCACGCGGCGGAGGGCATTCTCGCCGCCGCCGCCGACACGATGTCCGTCATGGGCGGCAACAACTTCTATCTGAGGGGCGAGCCGCTCCTCGCGCTCGGCCCCGAGCACGCGGCGACGATAGCGGGGGACGGGCTGTCGAAGGCGGACGTGAAGCGAAGGATTTTCGAGCTCGCCCGAAAGCCCGCGCGCCAGCTCCGGCGCGGCGCCATGTGGGGGATGCAGACCTGGGGGGAGGAGATAGCGAGAAACGAGGGAGATGACGACTACGAGATTCCGCTTCTGGATCGGCCCGAAGACCTCATCGTCATCGTGGCGGGCGGCGCCGGCAAGCACTCCTCCTACCTGCCGACGTTCGGCCCCACGCGCTCGGTGACCACCCGGGTCGATTCGCCGGCCTGAGCGAAAGCGGGAAAACGAGGCTTCGTCCCCGCCGGGAGCGCCCCCCCTCTCGCCCGGCTTCACGGATTCCCCAAAATCCCGCTCCGCGCGCGGCCCGCGAATTGCGTCTTCGCGTTGCCCGCGGCTTCGCCTCCGTGCTAGATTCCCGCTTCCGTAGAGCCTCAGAGGGAGAAAGCCATGCCGAAGCAGCAGATCGACTCGGAGAAGGTGAGGCCGGTGGCCGCGTATTCCACGGGCTGGAAGGTGTCGAACGGGCATCTCGTCATGCTGGCGGGCCAGGTGGCGACCGACACGGAGGGCCGCACCGTCGGCGGAGACGACATCAAGGCCCAGGCGCGGCAGGTCTATGAGAACGTCAAGGCCGCGCTCGAGGCCGCCGGCGCCGGAATGGAGGACGTCATCCGCCTCACCGTCTATCTCACGGATCGGGCGAATTTTCCGGGAAGCGCGGAGGTGCGGCAAGCCTACTTCAGCCCGCCCTATCCGGCGAGCACGCTCCTCATCGTGAGCGGACTGGCGAACCCGGAATGGCTCATCGAAATCGACGCCGTCGCCTTCGTGGAGGACGGGACGCCGTGAGAGGCGGCAGGGCGGTTTCCGAGACGCTCGTTCTCGTGAAGGGGGGCGGCGACCTCGCCACCGGCGCGGCGCACCGCCTGCGCCGCTCGGGCTTTCCCGTGATGATGACGGAAATCGAGCGTCCGACCATGGTCCGCCGCGCCGTCTCCTTCGCCGAATGCCTCTACGCCGGCGAATGGCGGGTGGAGGGCGTGGCTTCCGCGAGGGCGGAGGGCGGCTCCCTGGAGGAGAAAATCGCCGGCGCGCGCGCGCTGATGGAGGCGGGCGCCGTTCCCGTGATGGTCGATCCGCGCGCCGAGGCGGTCGCCCGCGTCCGGCCCGCCGTCGTGATCGACGCGATTCTCGCCAAGCGAAACCTCGGCACCCGCATCGAGGACGCCGAGGTGGTCATCGGCCTGGGGCCCGGCTTCACGGCGGGGGTCGATTGCCACGCCGTCATCGAGACCGCCCGGGGGCACGACCTGGGGCGGGTGATACTCGAAGGGGCGGCGAAGCCGGACACGGGCGCGCCGGGCGCCATCGCGGGCTACGCCGCCGAGCGGCTGCTGCGCGCCCCGCGCGCCGGCGCGTTCGCCTCCGCCGCCCGCATCGGGGACGCGGTGCGGGCGGGACAGGCCGTCGCCCGGGTGGACGGGGAGGAGGTGACGGCCCGCATCGACGGCGTCCTGCGCGGCCTGCTCAGGGACGGCATCGAGGTGAGCGCGGGCTTCAAGGTGGGCGACGTCGACCCCAGGGCCGAGCCTTCCCACTGCGTGACGATATCGGACAAGTCGCGCGCCGTCGGCGGCGGCGCGCTCGAGGCCGTCATGATGTTCCTGTTCGGCGTCTCCCCGGCCGCGGAGCGCGCGAATTGAGTCCCGACATTCTGGCGGAAACGGTGGAAAGCGGCGCCTACCGCATCGGGCGCAGCGAAATCCCGATCAACCAGGCGAACGGCAACGCCTTCGTCCCCCCCGCGCAGTTCTATCTGGCGGCGGGCGACGCGCTCGAGCGCATCGCGTGGGCGGTGAGCCAGAACCTCCCCGTCCTGCTCGTCGGAGAGACCGGCGTCGGCAAGACGCTCTCGGTGCGCTACCTCGCCCACATGACGAACAACGGCTTCAGGCGCGTGAACCTCAACGGCATGACCACGGTCGATGAATTCGTGGGCAAGCTGATGATCAACGAGCAGGGCACCTACTGGGTGAACGGCATCCTGATCGACGCGATGCAGTCGGGAGACTGGCTGCTCATCGACGAGATCAACGCCTGCCTGCCCGAAATCGCCTTCTGCCTCCACAGCCTGCTCGACGACGACCGCATGATCGTCCTCTCGGAGTATGACGGCCGCGTCGTCAAGCCCCATCCGGACTTCAGGCTCTTCGCCAGCATGAACCCCCACGAGGACAGGAGATACGGCGGCACGAAGCCCCTGAACGAGGCGCTTCTGGATCGCTTCCCCGTCACCGTGAGGATGGACTACCTGCCCTTCGAGGCGGAGGTCGAGGTCATCATGCGGCAGAGCGGGAACGGCGACGAGGAGCTCGTCCGGCGCATGGTGCGCGTGGGCCACGACGCGCGCGAGGCCATGAGGAACGAAAAGGTGTTCTGCACCTTCAGCACCCGGCGCCTGATTGACTGGGCGCGCATGGCGGCGCGGTTCGACCCCATGGAGGCCGCCGTCTCGACCATCTTCAGCAAGGTCAACTCGTTCGACGCCAAGGTGCTCGAGGACATCGTGGACAACCACTTCTAGCCGGGAGACGCAGGCATGGAGCGCCGACGCGCCCGCCTCGAGACCCTCGCGCAGGTGACGGCGCGCGACTACGGCCTCGCCCTGCTGTTCGGCTCCCGGACGGAGACCGGGGACGACGCCGTCCTCGTCGAGGACCCGGAGCGGACCCTGGCGCGCCTGGGCGGCGGCCTCGACGACGAGCGCGTCCTGCGATACCAGAAGGGCATGACGCTCATCGAGGTGGCCCGCAGGCTCCAGGGGACGCTTCGCTGGGCGGGCCGCGCGGCCCTCGCCAACCGGGAGACGCCGGGCCTTTTCCACCTCTGGCGCGCCCTCGAGGACGCCAGATGCGAGAACCGCCTCGCCGAGTCGCTGCCCGGCACGAGAAAGAATTTCCGCGCCTTCGTCCGTCCCGCGATCGAGGACGCCGAGCGAAGCCACGCGCGGGGGGAGCTCCCCCTGCTTCTCCAGATTCAATGGGGCATCTACCTCGCCGGCGTCGGCCAGACGCCCGGCGCCGCCTCCTCAAGGCCCGGGGATTTGCCCTCGGCCTGGTTCGATTCCGTCATCGCCCAGATTCTTCAGAGGCTCGTCCCGATCATCGACCGCGCCTGCGCGGCCAAAGAGCCGAAGACCGCCTTCGACTGCGCGAACGAAATCTACGACGCCGTGCGGCGCTTCCTCACCGAGGAGCAGCTCGCGCAGATGCGCGAGAGCGAGGAGCTCTCGGAGCTTCCGGATGAAATTCTGGAGAAAATCGAGAACCAGAAACTCCAGGGGGAGGAGTCCGAGTCGCCGGAGGCGCTCCACCCGGAGGCGCTCGACGAGGTGGACGCGGACGAGGGCGAGCAGGTCGAGCTCACGCCCGAGGAGCTCGCCGCCCTGGGCCGCTGGGCGTCTCCCTGGTTCGAGATGGAGGGCGGCGGGAAGGAAGTCCACCCGACGGCGGAGCATCCCGACGAGCGCACCATCGTCCTGCCCCCGGAGGGCAAGGCGGAGGAATACGCGGCGATCATGGACGGCGCGGGCAGCCACATCAAGGTGCTGGCGTGGAAGCTCACGCAGATCATTCAGGAGAGAGCCTACGCCCGCTTCAGCGGCTCGCACCGCTCCGGCAAGCTGAACGTCCCGAAGCTCTGGAAGCAGCGCCTGGGCAAATTTCATCTTTTTCACCGCAAGGAGGAGCCCGAGAAGCTCGACGTCTGCTTCACCCTCCTCGTGGACGAGAGCGGCAGCATGAACCGCGAATCGAAATACGTAGCCGCCAGGGAGGCGACCGTGTTCTTCGCGGAAGTCCTCGACCGGCTGGACGTGCCCTTCGAGGTGATCGGCTACTCCACCGAGAGCTCGGAGGCGGCCATGGCGGCCGCGCTCGGCCACATCCCCGCCTTCAAGTTCAGGCACATCCGGCACTCCCCCCTTCAGCACCGCATCTACAAGGGCTTCGAGGACGCCTTCCCCCAGGTCAAGAACCGTCTCGTCAACATTTATCCGCGCTTCAACAACTGGGACGAGGAGCATCTGCTGTTCGCCTACCGAAGGCTCAGCCAGCGGCCCGAGGAGGAGAAGATCATCATCATCACCTCGGACGGCCAGCCCAACGGCGACGCGGCCCACCTCGTGAGCGCGGTCGGCCGCCTCCAGGCGCTCGGCGTGCGGATCATCGGCGTCGGCGTGGTGGACCCCTTCGTCGAGCAGATCTACCCGAACCACATCGTGGTGCAGGACCTCTCCCAGCTCTCCACGGAGCTGGTGAACATTCTGCGGCGCGAGCTGCTCGGGGGGGCGGAGGGCCGCCCTTGGTAGCGGAAGGCGGCCTCGCGCGGATGATCGGCGCCCGAGCGGGGCGGATCGTCGCGGCGGTCGGGGCGGGGGGGAAAACGAGCCTGCTCACGGCGCTCGCCCGGGAGTTTCACGCCCGAAGCGGCGCGCCCGCCCTCCTCACGACGACCACCAGAATTTTCGCGCCCCTGCCGGAGGAGGGGATTCCCCTCGCCCTGGGCGACGCCGCCGCCCTCTCGAGGAGGCTGCGCCCCTACATGAGAGCCTGCGGCGTCTCCTGGCTCGCCCGCGGACGCGAGGGCCGCGCGCCGGTTCCGGGCCGGGAGGGCGAGCGCCGCATGAAGCTGCGCGGCTTCGCGCCCTCCGAAATCGAGGGATTGCGTCTCGCGGAGGGCCTCACCCTCATCGAGGCGGACGGGGCGAGGCGCCTGCCCGTCAAGGCGCCCGGCGCGCGGGAGCCCGTCCTGCCCGAAGGCGTGGACGCCGTGCTGGGCGTCGTGGGGCTGGACGCCCTGGGCGCGCCCCTGGACGAGGCCCATGCGTTCCGCCCGGAGCTGCTCTCGCGGATATGCCGCCTGGACGCCGGCGCGGAGATCACGGCGGAGGCGATCGGGGCGCTGTGCGCGCACCCCGAGGGGCTGTTTCGCAAGGCGGACGGCGGCGCGCGCAGGTGGATCGTCCTCAACAAGGCCGATTTGGAAGCCTCGCTGGAAAAACGAAGAAAGATCGCCTATACTATCCGGGAAATGGCGGGAAAGCCCCATGGGCCGGCGGACGGGGTTCTCCTGACCTCCTGCCTGAAGAACAGGCCGGAAGTTTTGCTGCGAATCGGGCCGGACGCCTGAGAGGAGGCGGCCCGCCTGCGCGGAGGAGAGATGAGCGAGGACGTTTTCAGGGAAATGGCGAGGATGAAGGAGAAGGGGCAGGCGGGCGCGCTCGCCACCGTCGTGGCCCGCAAGGGCTCCGCGCCCATGAGCGGCGACGCGAAGATGCTCGTGCGCGAGGACGGCAGCGCCGAGGGCACCGTCGGGGGCGGCTGCCTGGAGGCCGAGGTCTGGGAGACCGCGATGAGCGTCCTCGAAACGGGCGCGCCCGAGAAGCTCTCCTTCGACCTCACCCAGAAGGAGGCGGAGGACAGCGGCCACATCTGCGGCGGCGTGGTGGAGATACTGGTGGAGCCGCTCCGGGCGTTTCCCCGGGAGCTGCTCGATGAGATCAACCGCGTGAAAAACCGGGGCGGAAGTGCCGCGCTGGCGACCATCGTCCAGCCGGGGGCGCTCGACATCCCGAAGCCCGAGGCCGGGAAAATGCTCTTCAGGCGCGACGGCAGCTCCGTGGGGGAAATTCCGCGCTATTCGGCGGAAGTCTGGGCGGAGAGCGCGCAGGTGATTCGCCAGGGCAGCCCCACCCTCCTGCACTTCAGCCAGGGCGCCGCGCGCGGCGGAGGAAAGAAGCCCGCGCCCGGCGAGGCGACCGAAATTTTCGTGGAGCCCATCTCCGGCCAGCCGCTCGTCTATATCTTCGGCGGCGGGCACGTATCCTTCTGCGTCGCGCAGGCGGCCTGGCTCGCCGGCTTCCGGGTCGCCATCGTGGAGGACAGACCCTCCTTCGCCAACAAGGAGCGCTTCCCGATGGCCGAGGCGTTCCACGTGGGCGATTTCCCGGAAGTTTTCAGGGAAATTCCGGTGGACGAGGCGGACTACCTGGCCATCATCACCCGGGGCCACGCGAACGACGAGGTCGTCCTCGAATGGGCGATGAAGACGAAGGCGCGCTACATCGGGATGATCGGCTCGAAGAGCAAGGTGCTGCTCACCTACCGCCATCTTCAGGAGAAGGGCTTCGCGCGGAGCGAGCTCATCGAGCGCGTCCACGCGCCCATCGGCCTGGACATCGGCGCCGACACGCCGGGCGAGATCGGAATCGCCATCGCCGCCGAGTTCGTCCGCCATCGCCGCCGGGGCGAGGCGGAAAGCGAGGGCGCGGGCAGCAAGCGGGTGCGCCTGGGAAGAAAGGCGTAAAAGCCTCTCGCCTCCGGCCCCCGAGCGGGATTCGCCCGAACGCCATGAGCCACCTGCGCGCGCTCGCCGCGGCGGCGACGGACTTCCTCATCCCCCCGAAATGCCTTTTGTGCGCGAGCGCCCTGGAAATCGGCGGCGCGCGGACGATATGCGCGCCCTGCGACGAGGCGCTCGATCGCTTCGAGCCGCCCTGGTGCCCCAGGTGCGGCGCGCCCTTCCCCTCCCACGCCGCCCTGTCGCACTCCCCCGCCCACCACTGCGCGGAGTGCGCGGAAAACGTCTTTCACTTCGACGGGGCGCGCGCCGTCGGCGCCTTCAAGGGCTCTCTCCGGGAGCTGGTCCACCTGTTCAAATACGGAGGCGTCACCAAGCTGGCGCACGAGTTCGCCCCCCGGCTCGCCGCGCTCGCCGCGGACGAGCTGGGCGTCGGGCGGGACGATCCGGACGTGATCGTAACCCACGTGCCGATAGCGTCCGCGCGCTGGCGGGAGCGGGGCTTCGATCAAACGCGCCTGCTCGCGCTCCGGACGGCGAAGAGCCTCGGAGCGCCGCACGCGGACTGTCTGGAGCGCGCGAAGGAGACCCGTCCGCAAACCGGGCTCTCCGCGAGCGAGCGGCGCCGCAACGTACGGGGCGCCTTCCGGGCGCGCCCGAAGGCGGCGCGGATGCTCGAAGGGAAGACGTGCATCCTCCTCGACGACGTCATCACCACCGGCTTCACCGCCTCGGCCTGCGCCCGCGAGCTCAAGCGGGCGGGCGCCGCCGCCGTGCACGCGCTCACCATCTGCCGCTCGCGAGGGCCCGCGCCCCCGCCGCGCGCGGAGGGGGTCAACGAGAGGGCTACGCATAACCTGTAATTTTTCCCGCCCGTCAGGAGGAGCAAAAATGCAGGATCGATACACGGGCGACGTAGGGGATTTCGGCAAATACGGACTGCTCCGCGCCATCACCCGGCCCGGGATTACGAAAAAAGACGGCCAGGAGACATTGAGCCTCGGCGTCGTGTGGTATCGCCATCCCGACGAGAAAGACACGAACGACGGCGAGCATATCGACTATCTCGGCCCTTCCGGGCGCGAGAATTTTCGGAAGTGCGATCCTGAACTATATGATTGCCTGAGCAAGATCGTCAGATATGACTCCAAAACCAGGAAGGCAAAGGGTCGCAGGGCGATATCGAAGATCGAGAATAGCGAGATACTCGGTTCGCAAACTCGTTTTTTCGGCAGGCGATGTCCTTATGACGCGGATGCTCGTAAAAAATGGCGCCGAGAAGCGTTGAACGAAATGAAGGGATGCGATTTGGTATTCCTCGACCCGGACAACGGGCTCAGGTGCAACCAGAACCTTGACAGCGGAAAACACGCCTACCTTGAGGAAGTCTTGAGCTTTGTTCTTCAAGGCAGCGCAGTAATTTTCTATCATCATCCTGACAGGTGAAAAACGCATAATGAACAAATCAGAAAACTCGCTCAATATATTGCTCGCAAGTTGGATAAAAATCACCGCGTATCCGCTTTCCGTTACCGCAGAGGGAACTCCCGGGCGTTTTTCATCATTTGGCCGCGGGATCGGCAGAAAGTATTCAAGCCCCGCATGAAGGCGATTCGTGATGGCCTGTGGGGCCGGGAATGTCGCTTTGAACTCACGGCGCGTTCCATCTCCGGCAAAAGCAGGGGCAACCCGAGTTAGATAAAGGGTTCCGCGCGTTTCCCCTCACCTCCTCCCGCTCCCGGCCATGCGGGCGGCGAGGAGGAGGGCGTCCACCATGCTGGCGTGATCCGCCGCGCCCTCCCCCGCGATGGGAAACCCCGTCCCGTGCTCCACCGAGGTTCTGACGATGGGCAGGCCCAGCGTCACGTTGACGCCGCGCACGGCGGCGCGCCCGCTCGCGTCGAAGCGAAAGCACATGAGCTTGCCGGGAATGTGTCCCTGGTCGTGATACATGGCCACGACGCCGTCGTAGCGTCCGCCCCGCAGCTCCGCGAAAATCGTGTCCGGCGGCGCGGGGCCATGCGCGTCAACCCCCGCCTCCCGCAAATCCGAGACGGCGGGGGCTATCTCCCGCGCCTCCTCCTCCCCGAACAGGCCGGATTCCCCCGCGTGGGGGTTGAGGCCCGCGACGCCGACGCGGGGCGCCCTGCGATCCAGCCGGCGCAGGGCGTCGGCCAGAACCCGCCCCACGTGGACGATTCGCTTCCTCTTCACGCGCCTGATCGCCTCCCGGAGCGGGCAGTGGGTGGAGAGGTGGGCGATGCGCATCCTCCCGCGCGCCAGCATCATGACGGGGCGCCCGCCGCCGCACAGGTCGGCGAGCATCTCGGTATGCCCCGGATAGTCGTAGCCGCCGGCGCGCAGGGCCTCCTTGCTTATCGGCGCGGTCGCCACGGCGTCCGCCAGACCCGCGCGCGCCATCGAGACGGCCGCCTCGACGCATTCTCCCGCCGCCCTGCCCAGTTCGGGCAGGACTTTTCCGAAAACCCGGCTCCCGGCGGGGACGTTCCCCAGGTCCACCACCGGCGTCCGCGCGGACGCCGGACGCGGGGCGCGCGCCTCCTCGCGCGCGATGGATTCCAGCCGCGCGGGAATCCCCATCCTGCGGGCGTGCCTGCGAAGCGCCGCCACGTCGCCGACGATGAGGGGCGCGCATCTCTTCCGAACGCGGGGTTCGAGGACGGCTTTCAGGCACACCTCCGGCCCCACGCCCGCCGGATCGCCCATGGTCATCGCTATGACGGGTCGTCCCTTCACGGCGGCCCCTTCCCTCCCTTCGCCCCCTCGGCTCCGGGAGCGCATCGGGGGAAACCCTTGACTTCGGCGGCGCGTCCTCCCCAAGATGCGCCTCGCACTATGAAGGCATCCGAAGCCCCCATCAAGAGGAAAACCCCTTGGGAGAGAAGGGCGCGAGCGCGCGGAGGACGACGCGCAAACTCCATGAGCTCGGCTTCACGCACGTCCTGATGATTCCGGACAGCGAGAGCCGGCTCCTTTACGAGGCGCTGGAGCGCGACGAGAGGATCGACCTCATCACCCCCTGCCGGGAGGGCGAGTCCGTCGCCATCGCCGCGGGGCTCTGGACGGGCGGCCAAAAGCCCCTGCTCGTGATTCAGAACACCGGGCTGATGGAGGCGGGAGACGCCCTGCGGGGCTGCGGGACGGGCCCCGGGGCGCCTTTGCGGATGATGGTCGGCTGGCGGGGATACGGCGGGGCGACCGCCGGAAAGCTGCCGATTGATTCGGCCTACGCCTTCACGGAGCCCCTGCTTGAGGCTTGGAGAATCCCGACCTGGCGGCTCATGTCCGACGACGACCTGGGGGCGCTCGACCTGATGGACGAGGCGGCGGCGTCCGCCTCCTACCCGGCGGCCGTCCTCACCGGCTACGGGTTCAGACCATGAGGGGCGAATCCTCTTGATAGAGCGCATGGAGCTGTTCCGGGCGCTGGCCGCGCGCAGGACGGACGAAATCGTGGTGATGACCATGACCGCCACCCTCCAGTGGCCGCTGGTCTCGAAGAGCGACCTCGATTTCGACTTTCTGGCGTTCGGCATGGGCCACGCCGCCGACTTCGGCCTGGGTCTCGCCCTCGCGCGTCCCGAGCGGAAGACCATCGTCTGGAAAGGGGACGGGGGACTCCTGATGAGCCTGGGTTCGCTGGTGACGCTGGCGCGCTACGCGCCGGGAAACCTCGTCGTCTTCCTGCTCGAGAACAGGAGCTACGAGATGGTGGGCGGGCAGGCGCTTCCGCCCCGCGCCGATTTCGTGGAGCTGGCGCGCGCCTCGGGCTTCGAGGGCGGCGGCGCGACGGGCGCGGGCAAGGTCGCGCGCGTTGACTCTCTCGAAGGGTTTCAGGACGCCCTGCCGCGGATGCTCGCCGAGCAAGGCCCCCATTTCATCGTTCTTCCGGTCAAGAACAGCGAGGAGCTCCCGCCCGTGAACCATTCCGACCACGCCGGGAGAATCAGGACGCTGAGAGGGGCGCTGGGCGTCCAGTGATCGGCGCGGGCGGAGAAAGCGCCCGGACCCGCGAGCCTGCGCCTCAGTCGAGAGTCAGGACGCTCTCCAGCTCGTCGAGCGAGCGGATTTCCGCGTCGATCTCGTGGGGAACGCGCTCTTTTTTCTGCGCGAGGCGATTCACCCAGACCACGCGGAACCCGAAGCAGGACGCGCCCGCAACGTCCCACCCGTTCGAGGAGAAGAAGCAGATTCTCCCGGCGGGAACGCCGAGCCTGTCCGCCGCCAGCCGATAGGCGTCGGGATGCGTCTTGAAAACGCCCGCCTCCTCCACGGAGAGGACGGCTTCGAGGTATTCCCCGATTCCGGCGCTTTCCACCGCGCTGGCGAGCATTTCGGGCGATCCGTTCGAGAGAATCGCCGCCCGCGCCCGCTTCTCCCTCAGCCTTTCCAGGACGCCCCGCACCTCGGGATACGCGCTCAGCCGCCCGTAGAGCGCCATGAGCTCCTCCCGAAGCTTCGGGTCGCCCACGTCCAGCGCGTCCAGGGCGAAATCGAGCGCGTCGCCCGTCACCCGCCAGAAATCCGCGTGGCGGCCCATCAGGCTCCTCAGCCACGAGTACTCGATCTGCTTCGCGCGCCAGAGCGAGGAGAGCTCCCGCCACCGCTCGCCCAGCTCCGCCCGCTTTTCCTCCGCCGCCGCGGATACGTCGAACAGCGTGCCGTAGGCGTCGAACACGCAGGCGTCAACTTCATGCTCGCCCAGCAGGATCATCTCGTCCTCCCCGCGTCGAGGCGCGCGCGCCCTCTCAAGGCGTCAGATTCACCTTGCCCAGAAACTTTTCGCCCAGCAGAAGCTCGTGGGAATCGTTCGCCCGCTCCAGGGGAAGTTCCCGCCCGACGTGGGGCTTGACGGCGCCTCTCTCCAGCAGGGGACGCAGGCGCTTGAGGATGCCCGGGACGAGCGGATTCAGATTCCCCGAGGAGAGCGCGAGAATCCTGGCGTCGCGGCCCATGGCCGCCGGCAGGGAAATCGCCGCGTCGGGCCCCTTGCCCGTCCCCGTTCCGACGACGACGATTCGGCCGTTGACGGCGATGAGCTCCAGGTCCGCGGGCAGGTTCTCGCAGGCCGCGGTTTCGACGACCACGTCCGCGCCGCGTCCGGCACTCAGCTCCATGACGCGCCCGGGGACGCTCTCCTCCCTGTAGTTGACGACCGCCCCGGCGCCCGCCGCGAGGCAGAAATCCGCCTTCTCCTTCGAGCTCGCGGTGGCGAATACCCGGCAGCCCATCGCGCGCGCCAGCTGAATCGCCAGGTGGCCCACGCCGCCCGCGCCCCCCTGGACGAGGACGCAGTCGCCCGGCGCCGCCTCTCCCTTGACGACCAGGGCGTTCCAGGCCGTGAGAAGCGGGATGGGCAGGGCGGCGCCCTCGGCGAAGGACATCGCGTCCGGGAGCCTCCCCGTGGAGGCCGCGGACAGGAGCGCCTTCCCGGCGTATGCCCCCGTCAGGGCGCGGCCCCACACCCGATCCCCCGGGGCGAACGCATCGACGCCCTCGCCCACCGCCTCCACCTCGCCGGCTACGTCCGTCCCGCACGTGTAGGGCGGGCGCATCTCGCGGGCGCGCGGATGCTTCCCCGAACGAATGGCGATTTCCAGGGGATTCACCCCGGCGGCCGCCACGCGCGCGAGAATTTCGCCCGCGCCGGGCCGCGGCTCCTCCGCGTCTTCGAGAACCATGGGATGCTCAAGTCCGAACCGCGTCACCCGCACCGCCTTCATGCCGCTCTCCTCATCGCGCCCGGCGCCGCGCCTTAGGGGATCAGGACGACCTTCCCGACGAACCGGCCCTCCAGCACGTGGTCGTGCGCCTCGTTCGCCTCCTCGAAGCGCGCCGTCCTGTCAACGTGGACGCGGAACGCGCCCTCGCGCAGCAGGGGCGCGAAGCGGCGCACCAGCTCCGGCAGCTTGGGAAACAGGTTCACCACGGCCAGCCCCAGCACCACGGCGTCCTTCGTCATCACGGCCGGAACCCGGAACTCCGCGCCCGGCCCCTTGCCCGTGCCCGTGCCGATGACGATGATTCTTCCGTCCACGCGGATGGCGTCCAGGTCCCTGTCGAAATTGTCGCACGCGCAAAGCTCGACGATGACGTCAACGCCGCGCCCGCCGGTGAGCTCCAGGCAGCGCGCGGCGAAGTCCTCCTCGCGGTAGTTGATCACCGCGTCCGCGCCCAGGCTCCGGCAGAATTCCGCCTTCTCCTCCGAGCTCACCGTCGCGAAAACGCGGCACCCCAGACGCCTGGCGAGCTGAATCGCCGCCATGCCGACGCCTCCCGCCCCGCCCTGCACCAGCACCGTCTCGCCGGGGCCCGCCGCCGCCTTGATGACGAGCGCGTTCCAGGCCGTATAGAACGCCACCGTGACGCACGCTCCCTCCTCCCAGGAATAGGCGTCGGGCAGCTCCGCCGCGGCGTCGGCCGCAAGCCGGACGCGCTCGGCGTAGCTTCCGCCGACGGCGCGGCCATAGACGCGCTGGCCGACTCGCCAGTTCTCCACCCCCTCGCCCAGGGCGATGACCTCCCCCGCCGCCTCGGCGCCGGGAACGTAGGGCGGCGAAACCAGTTTGGCGTAGGGGTGCCGGGCGGCGCGGATGGCCAGGTCCACCGGATTGACGCCCACTGCGCCGGTTCGTATCAGCACCTCGCCGGGCTGGGGCGCGGCGTCCTCCACGTCATCCACCCGCATGGGAACGTCCAGGTTGAATTCATGTACGCGCACCGCTTTCATCAGCCGCTTCGCTCCTCCGTTCGGGAAATCGCCCCGCAAGCCGCCGGACGACAAAAGAGACCTGAACCATATCCCATAACCGCGCGCGGGCGAAGCCTAGAACGCATCCGACCAGCTTCCGCGGCGGCGCTCGCCCGCGTCGCACGGCGGCGCCGCTCTCGACGCGGGGAGCGCTCCCGCCGCGGCCGCCGCTCCCGAAGCGAGAAGGGGGGTTCGCTTCGCGCTCCGCGCCGGGCGCGGAGCCGGCGCGCCGACGATCTCCAGCGCCAGCTTTCTCCTGACGGCGCGCCCGAAGGACCCGAAGCCGTCGGCGACCACCAGAAAGGAGCGCCTGCCCCCGATGACGCATTTTCGATAATACAAATCCAGGTTCGGCATCGGGGCTCTCCCCCAGGGGCTGGGCCGGCCGTTCATGATGGGGAGTCCGTTGATCGTCACCCCCGCGCGCAGGGCCTTCGCGCGCGCCGCGGTCACGAAGTCCCCGCTGTTGTTGGGGCCGTCGCCGGAGATGTCGATGACGCGGCGCTCCCCCCTGAAGCCGCTGCCCTCGAACAGCGTCAGCGCGAACTCTATCGCGCCGCTTATGGAGGTGTAGGGCCCCCTGCCCACCGGCCTGCGGGCGAGGAGAGCGGCGAACGCCTCGGCACTCGCCCTGTCGTGAATCCCCCGCCAGCCCACCACGCTGGTCTGAAAATCGTAGCCTGCCCACTCCACGTAGGTCGCCGCGATGCGCTTTCGCCTGCCCGAGCGGATGGCGCGCAGGACGGAGGGGGAGCGAAAGGCGCTCACGTATCCCATGCGCTGGAGCTTCCCCTCTTCTTCGTCCACGCTGCCGGAGACGTCGATGGCGAGAACCAGCTCCAGGTCCACGGCGACCTCGGCGGAGCGCGCGAGACCCGCGTGAAGGGAGACAGCGAGCGCCGCCGCCAAAGCCGCCGGAGCGATTCGCGTGAAGGAGCGAGCCATCGCCTCTCCTGAAGCCTGCGCCTTTCCGCGCCGCGCGGGAACGGCCCGCTCCCCGCGGCGCGCCCCCGGCCGGACGCGGCGCCGGAGGCGCCCGGTTCGCTCGCGCCCGGAACCGGGCTATCGTAATATGAAACGCTGGGTTGCTTCACCATGGAGAGTTGGCGATGCTCGACCTCAAGCCTCCCGACGCGGCGATCGAAATCCTCCGCGCCCTGCGCGCCGCGGGCCACCGGGCGCTTCTCGCGGGAGGCTGCGTGCGCGACGCCCTCCTCGGCCGCGAGCCCAGGGACTGGGACATCGCCACGGACGCGGGCCCCGAAGCCGCGCGGACCCTCTTCGAGAAGACCGTGGCCGTGGGCGCGCGGTTCGGCGTCTCGCGCGTCCTGCTGGACGGCCGGGAGTTCGAGGTGGCGCAGTTCCGGCGGGACGGCGCCTACGAGGACGGCAGGCGGCCCGCCTCGGTTCTTCCCACCAGCGAGGAGGAGGACGCGAGGCGGCGCGACTTCACCATCAACGGAATGTTCTACGACCCGTTCGAGCGCCGCGCGCTCGACTACGTCGGCGGCCTGCGCGACCTCGACGGAAAAATCATCCGCGCCATCGGGGACCCGAACCTCCGCTTCCGGGAAGATCATCTGCGGATGATGCGGGCGGCGCGCTTCTCGGCGCGGTTCGGCTTCGACATCGAGCCGGCGACCGCCGCCGCCGTCCGCGCCAACGCCGGGCGCATCTCCAGAATAAGCCCCGAGAGGATTCAGGAGGAGCTGACGGCGATGCTCACCGGGGAGAATCCCCATCGCGCCCTCGCCGCGCTGGATTCGCTCGGACTCCTCGAATGCGTCCTGCCCGAGGTCGCCGCCATGAAGGGGGTGGCGCAGCCGCCGGAATTCCACCCCGAGGGCGACGTCTGGACGCACGTCCTCCTCATGCTGGCGCTCATGCGCGCCCCCTCGCCCGCGCTCGCCTGGGGCGTCCTGCTCCACGACGTCGGAAAGCCCGCCACCTACGCGGAGGCCGACCGCATCCGCTTCAACGGGCACGACAGGGCGGGGGCGGAGATGAGCGCGAACGTCTGCGGCAGGCTGCGCATGTCCGGCGCGCGCGCGTCGAGGATTCGGGAGCTGGTCGCCAACCACATGCGCTTCATGCGCGTGGAGAAGATGCGGGAGAGCCGCCTGAAGCGGCTGCTCCGCGAGCCCTGCTTCGAGGAGCTCCTGGAGCTGCACCGCCTCGACTGCCTCGCCAGCCACGGCGATTTGAGAACCCATGAATTCTGCGTCCGGAAACGGCGCGCGCTCCGGGAGGAGGCCCTCCGCCCGCCGCGCCTGCTGGACGGCCGCGAACTGATGAAAATGGGCTATCCGCCGGGGCCGGGGCTGGGGGAGATTCTCGCCGCCATCGAGGACGCGCAGCTCGAGGGCCGCGTCTCCACCGCCGCGCAGGCCAGGGATTTCACGAGGCGAAACTTCGCCCTTCCGGAGACTCGCCCCTCCGGAAAGCCGCGCGCTCCCGCGCGGGCCGACCCGCCTCCCGGCGACCGCGGGGAGCGGCCATGACGCGAACCTCCATCATGACGGCGCGCGAGCTCGAAATCTCCCTCGGAAGAATCGCTTCCGAGATGGCGGAGGCGCGCGCGGCGGACGCGGGTCTCGCCCTCGTCGGAATCCTCACGCGCGGCGAGCCGCTGGCGCGGAGGCTCCGCAGGCGCATTCAGGAGCTCGAGAACGTCGCGCCCGCCCTCGGCGCCCTCGACATCGGAATTCACCGCGACGACGCGGGACACCCCGCGAAGGGGCGCGGCTTCGAGCCGACGCTCATCGACTTCGACATCACCGACCGCCACGTCTTCCTGGTGGACGACGTGTTCTTCACGGGCCGAACCGCGCGCGCCGCCCTGGACGCCCTGATGGAGCTGGGGCGGCCGAAGCGCATCTGGCTCGCCGTCCTGATAGATCGGGGACACCGGGAGCTGCCCTTCCGCCCCGACTTCATCGGCAAGAGCGTGCCCACCTCGCTCGATGAGCGCGTCCAGGTGCGGATGCGGGAGGTGGACGGCGAGGACGGGGTATGGCTCGCGAAAGGATGAGCCGCTGCGGGGGAGAGGCGGCCGCGCTTCCCCAGGTTGCCTTTTTTATATTTTGAAGTCCAGGTCGATTTACGCACCCTCAATGCCCTGCAACCTGTCTCGCAGGGCCGCTCGCTGTTCAGGGGACATAGCCGCCGCTAACTTCTTGAATTCATGTATTTCTTTATCCTTTTTCATCCGAATAGGGCATTCTATCGAATCTCTTCAGTTCGACGTTGATCTTATCAATACGGAGGCAGTCTCCGCGCGATCTGACCATAAACTGATACTGATTTTCTCCTCCTAGTGGAGCTCGAGAAAATTCGTTTCTCGCATTTACGAATGGAGCCAAACGTCCGCAGAACGCCTCAAGACTCCGCGTTTTAAGCTGGGCGATGACGAGCCTTCCCTCAATACGCGCTTGTTCTTCATCTTTCATCATCTCTTCTGGTATGCCGTGCCAATCCTTCTTTCCACCCAGAACCCACCAGTTTCGGCCTGATTCATCTTGCAACCACTTTTGGCGTTTCCCTACTGGCGTCAGGGTGACGTCGAATTTTGCGTGAATAGCATCTATGACGGGCCGCCTATCAAAATTGTTGAATTTTTCCGATGACTTCTTCATGCTTTCCTCTCCCAAGCGGCTTGAAAGCTCCATCGCTAGTCCTCCTGTCTCTCTTCGTCCTCCTCTCCGGATTGATTGAGGGTCGCCGCGTCCAGCCCCGCTCCCAGGTTGTCGGCCAGCTCACCCCAGCCGTCCATAAAATCTCTTGCATCGTTGAACACGACGAAGGCAGCGCCGCCAGCCTCATAGAGCTGAGGAGCCGCCGCGAGTAGAGCGGCATCATCAAGGCTGGATATGTTGTCCGCCACAATCCGACCGACTGGCCCTTGAGTGTCGCAGACGGAATAGCTGGCCCCATTTTTGACGGGGATCCAGCTCCGGGGCGGCCGTATGGATCGGCTCAACAGGACGCCGAACGCGAGCTTGGCCAGCACCGGAATCTTCTTGCCCGGCTTGAACCAACCGTTTATAGTGGTTTCGGGCACATCCAGAACCGCGCTGAGATTGCGTTGCCAGCCGCGTCGCCCGTATCTCCGCTCGAAAGCGGACCTGAGATCCATATCTTTCACATAGTTGGTCAGCCCTTCCCGGAAATCAGCGTCGGCGATCATTCTCAAGTTGCCCATTCCATCAATCTCCCGCGTAAAATTACGAATCTCATTCTAAAAACTCTTGTAATACACGAAATTAAGTTTGTCAAGAATTAAAATAACATTTATTTAAGGAATTTCGGGTTTCAAGGGATTCCCCGGAATGAAATCAAAGATTTCCCCTACGCGCTCGCCCAGGCGATCATGATCGTGGCGAAGAACAGCAGGGCCGCCCCCGCCCACTTCTGCCAGGTCAGCCGCTCCTCCTCCCCCAGCCAGACGCGCGCCAACGCGAGCGAGAACAGCGGCGCCGTATAGCTCAGGGGCATGACGACGAACACCTCCCCATACTGAAACGCCGAGAAGAACGCCAGATAGGCCGCGGCGTTGACGGCGCCCGCGACGAGGAGCCACCTCAGCCCGGCCGCGTCCATCCGGAAGCGCTCGGCGGCGGGCAGGGCGGGAGCGAGCAGCAGGAGCGTGGGCAACGAGACGGCGTTGGCGATGGTCGCGCCGATGAGGGGGTCGCCGTAGAGGAGCAGCCCGTAGCGCCGCAGGGTGGAGGCGAGCGCCATGACGAGGGCGTGAAGCAGGGGGAAGATCATGTGCGCGCGCCGCCAGTCGGCGTCTCCTTCCGGCTTCATGGTCAGGAACGCGCAGCCCGCCATCACGAAAAAAATGGCGATCCACGCCGCCGCGCCCGGCTCCTCTCCGAGCCACGCGATGGCCGCCAGGGTCGAGAGAAACGGGGTAATCGTCACCAGGGGCATGGTGCGGCCGACGCCTATCGTCCTGAAGCCCAGAAAGAGGAGGAAGCGGCTGAACCCGGGCGCCAGGACGCCGCCGACGACGAACCAGAGCGCCGCCCGGGGCGAGAGCGCCCCCCAGTCCGAGAAGGCGAGAGAGAGGCCCCCCAGAAGCGGAATCCCCAGCCCCAGGCCGATGAGGGCGCCCACGTAGGGCGAGGTTCCCCCCAGCCCCTTGCGCGCGACGACGCTGAAGACGGCGAACAGAACCGAGGACGCCAGGCTCAGGCCCACGGCGAGATAATGCTCCAAGGCGTCCCCCTGCGGCGCGCGGGCGTCCAAAAAAGCCGGGGCGGAAGGCTCGCCCCTCCGCCCCGGCGCGTCAAACGCTCAGGCTTCCGCCCGATTCGGCGATTCCCGCTCCCCTAGTAATACGCCTGCCCGGGCGCCACCGGCGGCGTCCACTCGCAATCGCCGAAGGGCCCGTCCCCGTTCTCCTTCACGTAGGCGACGCGCGCGTCGCTCACGCTCTCATCCATCAGGGCGCGGCGGAGCCAGTCCAGGATGTACTGGTGATTGTCCATGCCGCCCAGGTTCGTGAGGCTCACCAGGGGATGAAACTGGTTCTCGAACACCCACAGCTCTTTCCTGCAGGTGAGGTCCTCATACACCTCGATGGCGTCCTCGAGCGGGCAAAGCGGGTCGAACTCGCCCGTCACCAGCAGGGTGGGGCACTGTATCTTGTCCATGTAGCCCTTGACGGTCATCGCGCGCGCCATCTCGTCGAACTCGTCCTCATCCTTCATGCCCGCCATGTACATGAAAATCTGCTTGAAGCGCGGCGAGGACTGCGTGAAGATGGTGTTGTTGGGGTTGAAGCAGGCCACCGCGCTCGCCACCGCCGCCGCCCGGTGGTCGTAGCTCGCCAGACGAAGCGACCAGAAGCTGCCCATGCTGATGCCGTAGATGCCGATTTTCGTCGGCTCGACTTCCTCGCGGCCCAGCAGGTGGTCGATCACCGCGGCGCCGGCGCGCTCGTAGTTGTCCCCGACGGCGCGTATCTTCTGCATGTTGGAGTTGCCCTGCCCCGGGCCGTCCATCGCCAGCACGTGAAAGCCCCGCTCGGCGGCGACGTTGCGCCTCGCGTGGGGAAACACCTCTTTCGTCTGGTCCATGCCCGGCACGTAGATCACGCAGGGCGCCTTTCGGCGATCCGGCAGAAGGTGCAGGAGGCACGAGATGGTCTTGCCGTCGTCGAAGGGAACCTCGACGCGCTCGATGGGGTAGGCGGCCGTCTCGGATCGCCTGTCCACCATCTCCCCGAGCTTGTTGTTGAGGTAGATTTTCACCGGGTTGTCGTCGTAGAAAATCGGGTGCTGCGCCATGCGATACGCCTCGACGGCGTGGTCGTAGTGCTCCGTGGCCGTGGCGCGGAAGCCCTCCTTCTGCGCCTTCTTCGCGAGCTTCTCGTGCTCCTCGGCGGACTCGCGCCAGACCTTGGGCAGCATCTGGTAGTTGTGGGCGCGCCTGCCCTGGGGGACTTCCAGGAAGTCGCGCTCGAAGTTCTGGACGCGCCCCCGCATGTTGAGCGCCAGGTCGAGCATCCACTGCTGGTTGTCTCTTTCGGTGCGCAGTTTCCGTATCATTTTTCTCTCCACGATTTTGACGGCGAAAATCGCCTTCAGCCGAAAAGGGCCGCTTCTCCGCGCCGGATCGCGCCGAATGCTAAGCGGAGCGCGCGGCGGCGGTCAATCGCGCGGGGGCGCGCGGGAGGGCGGCGTCCCTCAGCGGACGATTCCCCCCGCCCTCAGCTCGGCTATCTCCTCCCCGGAGAAGCCGAGCTCGCCCAGCGCCTCGTTCGTGTGCTGCCCGAGCGTGGGCGGCGGCCTTCGCGCGGCGGAGGGGGTCTTGTCCAGCCTCACGGGAACCCCCGCCATGCGCAGGACCCCGTATTCGGGATGCTCCGCCCGCGCCAGATAGCCCATCGCCCGCATCTGCTCGTCCTCGAACAGATCCGCCGGCCTTCGCGCGCGCGCGCAGGGCACGCCCACGCTCTCGAACCTTCGCACCCACTCCTCCGCCGTCGCGCCGCGCAGAGCCTCCTGCACGCGGGGGATGATGACGCCGCGCGCCGCGTGCCTGCCCCGGAAGACCCGCCAGGCCTCCTCTTCGAGCAGTTCGGGGAGCCCCAGCGCCTCGCAGGCGCGCTCCCAGAAGCCGTCCACGTCCATGTAGAGGTAGATGTGCCCGTCGGCGACCTCATAGACCCGGGCGATCCTGTCGCTCAGGGCGTCCTCCACCCTCGAGAGAGGCTCGCTCTCCGACGCCCAGACGAGGCGCCCGAACTGCATGGCCGCGGCGCCTCCCAGAAGCGAGGCGTCGATGCGCTGGCCCCCGCCTCCGCGCTCGCGCGCGTAAAGCGCCGTCATCACGGCGCCGAACGCCAGCGCCCCCGTCATGTAGTCCACGAAAGAGCCCTGCACGAGCCGGGGCGCGCCGCCCGCCCCCTGCTCGGCGGGAATGCCCGCCGTCGTCTGGATGATGGGGTCGATGCCCCGGCGTTCGCGCAGGGGGCCTTCCCGCCCGTAGGCGGAGATCGAGAGATAGACGAGCCGGGGGTTTTCGCGCGTCAGGGCGTCCGCGCCCAGCCCGAGCTTCTCGACGACGCCCGGACGATAGCCCTCCACGAAGACGTCCGCGCGCGCGGCCAGCCTCCGGGCGATCTCCCGCCCCCTCTCCTCCCGCAGGTTGACGGCGAGGCTGCGCTTGCTGCGGTTCAGGCCCAGGAACAGGCGGCTCTCCCCCTCGAACGAGGAGGGAAACCTCCGGACGCGATCCCCCTCCGGCGGCTCCAGCTTGACGACGTCCGCGCCCGCGTCGCCCATCATCAGCGTGCAGAAGGGCCCCGCCACGTAATGCGTCAAATCCAGAACCCGAATCCCGTCCAGCGCGCCCATGTCTTTCCTTGAAATTTCATCTGCCCAACATCAGGACTGATTGTCTGATCGTTTGTTAATGGAGCATGTTATGGACGGCTCCCTTGATCGCGCCGATAATGCTCATCGTGGTTTTTTCTCCCGAATAGACGAGAAGGCAACCGGTCGCGAGAACGCACGCGCTGATTATCGCCCACCGCCGCCGCGCCCGAGGAGGCGAGACGCTCCGACCTGGAGGAGCCTGGCCCGAGCCTGCTTTCAGTGGGACAGCCGCTTTCTCAACAGGAGACACTTCGCGGGCGGGGCGCGCCCAATCCCCGCTTCTGAGCGTTCTGATGAGCATGTCGGCTTCGTGCCTGGTGAGTTCGGAAACGCGGCGCTTGCCCTCCGCCCTCCACGCGCCCAACAGTATCGAGTGATGCTACTCCAGCCGCTCGCCCTCACCGGAGACGTAGCGCGTGAAAAGGGTCTCGGCAATCCTCACGAACCCCTCGTCGGGGAAGTGGTGACCTCCCTGCCGCAATAAATCCACGATGTAGGATTTCTGTCTTTCGGTGAGCCTGTCGGCGTCCGCTCCCGCTTCTGAGCGTTTCTCCGACTCGGCCGCGGCGAGCGTCTTGCGGAGCGCGGTAATTATTCCGTGGCAGAGGTCGCAAAGTCCCGTAAGGTGGTCGGGCGTGATTTCCGCGTCGGGGCTATAGCGCTTTTGCCAGTGGTGCGCGGCCGTCGCCCGGAAGTGTCCGCAAGCCTGACACACCCCGCTTGAGCGCGCCAGCGCCGCCTCTCGCGCCTTTTGAAATCCGGGACCGTAGTCGTCCGCCATTTTCTCACTCATCAAAAATCCCCTATCCCTGCTTTTGGGCGAAGCGTTTCTCGCAAGCCTTCAATTACAAGTGAAAAGATGCTCCATGGCCTCGCATTCACCATCATAGCAAGATACGAAACCATTGTAGGCCGAACAAAACCTCTTGCTACTTACGCACAACGAGCTCACAAATTGCGCACTCTTGCCGTAGCGAACACAGCCTCTCTGGGCCTCGTTCCATATCTGATTCGGCGACGCCCACTGCCGGAACATGTTTTCTTTCGTGTTTCGCACCCTCACCATCGAATCGCTGATATCGGATATGACCGGAGGATTCGGAATGGTCATTTCAGCGCATCCTGCCGCTGTGAGCACCACCATTAGCATCAGTGCCAAAATAATTTTCCGCATGATTTCCCCAAAAACCGCCGCGATCCGGATCGGCGCTTCGTGAGCTGCGACCCAAATTTGTTGCGCTTTAGGTTTTTTAGCAACCACGAGGAAGGTCTTGCACTCGTGCTTCTAGGACAATTCGCCCGCTGACACTCAACAGCTTCTGTCTTCCGCATCAGCTTTTCAATCGCCCCCCAAAATGCGAGGGACGATGAAGCGCTCCTACACCGCGGCGGCGGAACGCGCCCCTCGCGCCCAGGCCGAAGCGGGTCGCCAAGCATGGTCGGCACGCCTGGGCGGACGAAGGAGCCGGCTAGCCGTCCATCGTCAGGACGATTTTTCCGAAAACCCCGCCCGTCATCAGCGTCTCGTGGGCGCGGGCGGCCTCGGCGAGCGGCATCGTCTCCCCCACGGCGGCGCGCACCTGGCCCTCGGCGAGCAGCAGATCGAGCTGGCGAATCATTTCGGGGAAAACGGGATCGGAGTTGAAGAGGCTCAGACCCCGGACGTCGATGTCCTTCGAGTAGAAGGGAGGATAGTTCACCGCGCCCACGGGGTTCTTGCCCGTTCCCGCGCCCAGGACGACGACGCAGCCGTATTTCTTCACCGCGCGGCAGTCGGCGTCGAAATTCTCCGTCGCCACCATTTCGATCACGGCGTCCACCCCGCGCCCGCCGGTCTCCGCCAGGCAGCGCTCGGCGAAATCCTCGTCGCGGTAGTTGACGATCACGTCCGCGCCGAAGCCGCGGCAGAACTCCGCCTTCCCGGCCGAGCTCACCGTGGTGATGACGCGCGCCCCCGCCGCCTTGGCGATTTGAATCGCCATGCAGCCCACGCCGCCCGCGCCCGCGTGGATGAGGACGGTCTCGCCCGCCTTGACGCGCGCCTTGTATATCAGCGCGTAGTAGGCCGTATACAAAACCACCGGAAAGGAGGCGCCCTCCTCGAAGGAGAGACTCTCGGGAAGCCTCGCCGTCCGGGAGGGATTCAGAATCGCCTTCTCCGCGTAGCTACCGCTCGACGCGGCGCCGAATACCCTGTCCCCCGGGGAGAACCCCTCCACGCCCTCGCCCACGGCGAGCACCTCGCCCGCCGCGTCGATGCCGGGCGTCCAGGGCAGGGACAGGCTCTTCGAGAGCGGATGGGCACCCGAGCGAAAGGTCGTGTCCACGGGGTTCACCCCCGCCGCGCGCACCCGCGCGAGAATTTCTCCCGCCGAGGGGGTCGGCTCCTCCGCCTCCTCGAGAACCATCACCTCGGGGCCTCCGAACTCGCGCACATGTATGGCTTTCATCGTCGTCTCCCGTTGGAAAAAGCAGGACGCCGCGGCGCGCGGCTCTTTCTCGCCGCCGCCCGAAGCGCCGCTCTCGATAAAGCTGTTCCATATTCTCTATCACACCCGCGCAGAAAACGCTCCCGCGCCGGCCGATCGCCGAAGGTCTTGACACGGCCGGCGGAGCGTAGATAATGAGGCATTCTTCCAGACGGAATCGACGCGCTCCCCGCCGGCGCGAGCCATGGAGGCGGGAAGCCCGAAGAACGCGCGCGGCTTCGGGGAGATTTCCGCAGGGGCAGGGCCTTCATCGGGTGATGCGGCGTCATCACCATTGCAATCGCGCATGACCTCACCACCGAAAAGGAGTCGGCAATGAAGAAATTCTCGTTCTTCCTGGCAGCGGCGGCCACGGCGCTCATGATGGGCGCGGCGGACGCGGCGGAGCGCTACCGCTTCGGGGGCGGCCCCTCCGGCGGGGGCTGGCATCCGGCCATCAGCGCGGGAACCCAGCTGCTCAACAGAAAGCTGGGCGGCAAGTTCTACTTCCAGTATTCCCCCTCGGCCGGCTCGGTGGCCAACGTGCGCCGCGTGGGCCTCGGCGAGTTCGGCACCTCGTGGGGGCACGTGGGCCAAGTCTATCAATCCTGGACGGGCACGGGCCTTTTCAAGAAGGACGGAGCGAACAAGAACTTCCGCATCGTGGCCAACGTCCGCGCCCAGGGGCAGATCATCGCCGTGCTGGCGGACAGCCCCATCAAGTCCTACAAGGACATGGCGGGCAAGCGGGTGAACCTGCTCAAGCAGGGCACCGGCAGCCACGTGAACTGCAAGAACATCTTCGCGGCCATCGGGCTTCTCGACAAGGTTCAGCCGCGGTATCTCGGCTTCTCCGCCTCGGGCCGCGCCCTGGGGGATCGCCAGATCGACGTCTACTGCTCGGCCGGCGCCCCCTTCACCATCCCCGCGCTCACCCGGCTCTCCATCCAGAAGCCGGTGCGCTACGTAAGCCTCACCGAGGCCGAGCAGAAGGCCGTGACCTCCCGGCACAAGTTCTACGTGCCGGTCACCATCCCGCCCCAGAAGGAAGTCCGCGGGATGACGCAGTCCGCCCGCTCCATCGCCTACGACGTGTGGTGGATCGCGCACAAGCAGATGTCCGACGCCGCCATCTACAACATGCTGAAGGTCATCGCCGATCCGAACAACCTCAAGCAGCTCACCAAGACGGCGCGGTATTGGCGCGACCTGAGCGGCAACTTCAACGCCCTGAAGGTGCACAAGATCTGGGTGCACCCCGCCGCCGCGCGCTACTGGAAGGAGCGCGGCGTGAGCGTGCCCGCCGAAGTCGTGAAGGGCTACTAGGGAATTCCCGCGCCGCGGGCGCGAACGCGGAAGAAATCCCCCGGGGAGGAGACGCGGAGGCGCCCTCCTCCCCGGGGTTCCCTCGCGCTTCTTTCCCCTGAACCGGGGGCTGAACCGCCCATGCCGAGGTAAGGACGCGATGCTCCGGAATCTCCTCCCCATCCTGATGAAGATCGGCCTCATCTCGGACGAAATGATCAGGCCCCGCGATCTGCGGGGCTTCTCGCGCGCGGTCGTCTCCGTCATATCGGTGGCGTTCTCCTACTTTTTCGTGCACATCTCCTACTTCGGCCCGCCGCGCTCGGAAATCTTCAAGGGCGTCTATATTCTGGCGACCGCCGCGCTGTGCATCCTCGTCTATAAAAGCCGGCAGCGGCCCGTCCGCGAGGGCTTCGCCTGGCTGGACGAAATCTTCTCGCTCCTCGCCCTCGCCGCCCTGTGCGCGTCGCTCGCCCTGTGGCTCTACTGGGCCGCCTTCCACCGGGGCGGGCTGTGGAGCGAGTTCATGGTCGGGGCGGCGTGGCCCGTCGCCCTGGGCGGCGGGCTGTTCGGCGTCTTCCTGTATCGCCGCGAGGCCGCGCGGGAGCGCGTCCCGGAGCTCCCGACGCTCGCCGACTGGCTGTTCATCGCCGCCGCCGTCGCCCCCATCATCTGGTGGAACATCTACAACATCGAGCTCACCACGCGCATCGGCGGCCCCGTGCCCGCCTCGGTGGTCATCTACACCGCCCTGCTCACGGCGGTGAGCTTCGACGTCGCGCGGCGGGTCATCGGCCCCGTCATCCCCTTCATCGGCTTCCTGTTTCTCATCTACACCTTCCGGCCCGTCGCGCAGATCTCGCCGGGCCTCCTGTTCCACGACGGCTTCGGGCTCGACCGCGTGGCCGAGTTCCTCATGCTCGAGGCCGACGGCATCACCGGCCTCATCGTCGAGGTGTTCGCCACCTACATCGTCATCTTCGTGGTGCTCGGCGCCTTTCTGGAGAAGACGGGCCTCGGCGAGTTCCTCATCGACGCCACCTACCGGCTCACGGGGCAGAAGACGGGCGGCCCCGGCCTCACGGCCGTCATGTCGAGCGGGCTGTTCGGCATGATATCGGGCAGCGGCGTGGCCAACGTGGTGACGACGGGAACCTTCACCATCCCGCTCATGAAGCGGGTGGGCTACCGCTCCGAGTTCGCCGGCGCGGTCGAGGCGGCCGCCTCCACGGGCGGCGCCTACATGCCGCCCATCATGGCGGGCGCCGCCTTCCTCGTCGCGCAGCTCACCGAAACGCCCTATTTCGAGATCGTCAAAATCGCGACGCTGCCCGCCATCCTCTACTATCTCTCCGTGGGCTACATGGTCTATATCCGCGCCGTGCGGCGCGGGCTTCACGGCGTGCCCGCCTCGGAGCTGCCGCCGTGGAGCAAAATCGTCCCGCGCCTCCACTTCCTGCTGCCGATTCCGGTGATGGTGTATTACCTCGTCATCGGAGACTCCGCCTTCCTGGCGGCCTTCAAGACCATCTGCATCATCGTCATGCTGAAGTCCTGCGAACTGCTCTCGGCCTTCAAAACCCCGACGGCGGAGAAGACGGCGCGCCCGTTCCTGCTCATCTCCATCGTCTTCGGCGTCTTCTCCTATTACTTCGGGCTGAAGGTCGGCGCGCCCTTCTCCTGGTTCGCGGACACGCTGCGCGGGATGAACTGGGGAGACGGCCTGATGTGGACGATAGCCGCCTTCCTCCTCCTGAAGCTCGGCGAAATCCTCACGGCCGCCCTCCAAAGCGGCTCCTCCGCCGGCCCCGAATACGAAACGGGGCCCATCCTCTTCACGCGGCTGCGCGAATTCGTCCTCGAAATCATCAGAATCACCTGGGTCTCCCTGGAGGCCGGCGCGAGAAACACCCTCGTCATCGGCTGCATCGCCTGCGTTCTGGGCATCCTTCTTTCCTGCGCGACGCAGAGCGACCTGTCCGGGCGCATCTCCATCCTGCTGACGGAGTTCAGCTTCGGGCTTCTGCCGCTCACCATCATCTGGGTGATCATCGCCGGCTACATCGTCGGCATGGGCCTGCCCATCACGGCGAGCTACGTGGTGCTGGTCATCTTCGGCGTCATCGCGCTCACCAACCTGGGGATTCCCACGGTGCACGCCCACCTCATCTGCTACTGGGTGGCCGTCGTGAGCGCGGTGACCCCTCCGGTCGCCCTGGCGGCCTACGCGGCGAGCGCCATCGCCGTCTCCGACCCGGTGAAGACCGGCTTTCAGGCGCTCAAGCTCGCCTCCTGGCTCTTCATCATGCCGTTTCTGTTCGTCTATACCCCGCTGCTCCTGAACGGCACGCCGACCGAGGTGGCCATCACCTTCGGGGCGTGCCTCGTCGGCATCGTCGGCTGGGCCGGGTGGATGGAGAATTTCATGACGCGCCCCGCCAACGGCGTCGAGCGCGCGCTGATGTTCGTGAGTTCGGTGTGCCTGCTCCTGCCCGTGGGAAATTTCGTGGTGTTCATCACCCCGATGGAGGGAGACCTGAGGTACGCCTCATACGCCGTCGGGCTGCTCGCCATCGCGGCGGCGCTCGTCATGCAGAGAACCCGCGCGGGCGGAAGCCCGCGCGCCGCCTGATTCATCCATCCCCCGAAAGGAGGCGAGATGAGCGGCGCTCCTCCCCTCAGGCGCGTCCAGCACGTGGGTCTGAAAGTCCACGACCTCGACGAGGCGGTGAATTTCTACGGCGGCGTCATGGGGCTCACCATCTCGGATCGCTACGAGCCGGGCGACAACCCCCACAATCCCTGGGGCATCTGCTTCATGCGCTGCGGCGAGGGGCATCACGAAATATCCCTCATCGCGTATCCCGAAGAAGCCGGCCTCTCGCCGAAGGAGGGCGGCATGAGAAAGCCCGAGGTCGGCCTCCACCACGTCGCCTTCGAGGTGGACTCCAGGGAGGAGCTGGAAGCCTGGGCGGCCCACGTCCGCTCGCGGGGAATCGACATCGCGGCGGGGCCGCTCGTCCACAGCCCGACGCACCCCGAGGGGGACGGCACCCTGGGCGAGAACCGCGCCTTTTACTTTCACGACCCCTCCGGAAACGGAATCGAGATTTTCTGCGACATGGCGCGGATGGACGCGGGCGCGAACCGGGTGAGCGAGGAATGGCATCGGGCGCGCCTGGAGCGGGACGGATACGCGCGCGACGCCGCGGACCCGCCCCCCGCGTGGCGGCCCGGCGTCTCCAGCATGGCGGGGGCGAAGGAGAAATTCGGCCGGCCCTCCTCCTGACGCCCGAGACCGAGAGAGAAAGCGCAAAATGCCGCATCGCGTCGTAAGCGTGGACGAGCGCAGCAGAACGCAGCCGGCGCGCCGGGCGTTCATGGAGGAATACCTGCATGAGGGCTACGAGTTCATCGTGCCGGACTCGTTCGCCGAGGACGCCCTGCTGGAGGAGGCGCGAGGCGCCTGCGCGCTCGTCACCGGCTTCGCCCCCATCACGCGGAAGCTCATGGAGGCGGGGCCCGGCATCAAGGTCGTCGGCAAGGCGGGCGCCGGCGTGGACAACATCGACCTGGCGGCCGCCACCGAGCTCGGCATCCCCGTCGCCAACGCCCCCGGCTGGATGCGCTGCGTCCCCGTGGCGGAGCACGCCATGGCGCTCATGCTCATGCTGGCGCGCAGGCCCCGGCTCTGGCCGACGGGGGAGCGCAGGCTCCACGTTCAGCTTCAGGGGGCGACGCTCGGCGTCGTGGGCCTCGGCAACATCGGCCGGGCGCTCGCCCGGCGCGCCGCCGGCTTCGAGATGGAAATTCTCGCCCACACGCGCACGCGGGGAAAATTCCGGCCGGAAGGCTTCCGGGTGGAGGAGACGGCGACGCTCGAGGAGCTCCTGCCGCGCGCCGACTTCGTGGCGCTCACCCTGCCCCTGACGCCGGAGAGCCGGGGGCTGATCGGCGCGAGGGAGCTCGGGCTGATGAAGGAGACGGCGCTTCTCGTCAACGTCTCGCGCGGCGCCCACGTGGAGACGGACGCGCTCGTCCGCGCCCTGCGCGAGGGGGGCATAGCCGGCGCGGGACTCGACGTCACCGACCCGGAGCCCCTGCCCGGGGATCACCCCCTGCGCCGGCTTCCCGGCGTCGTCCTCTCCCCGCACAACGCCGCCCAGACCGAGAGCGTCCAGCGCGAGAGCTACAGGCTTTTGTGCGATAATATCAGGCGGGCGGTGGAGGGCGAGAAGGTCACCTCGCTCGCCAACCCCGGGCTCTACGACTGAAGCGCGCCCGCGAAGGAGGACCCCTCATGGAGGATGCGCCCGTTCGGGGTCTCGAAGGCGTAGTAGCCGCCGATACGCGGATATGCGATCTGGACGGCGTGAACGGCGCGCTGGCCTATCGCGGCTACGACGCGCCGGAAATGGCGCGCGAAGGGGCGACGTTCGAGGAAATCGCCCATCTCCTGTGGCGCGGCGAGCTGCCGGACCGGGAGCAGTTCAAGGCGTTCGACGCGCAGCTCAAGGCCGAGCGCGCGCTCTCGCCGGAGCTCCTGCGCGCTCTCGGACGGATGCCCCCCGGCAGGCAGCGGACGGCGGCGCTGCGGGCGGGCGTCGGCGCGATGGGGCTTTTCGACCCCGAGGCGGAGGACGACGCGCCGGAGGCGAACCTCAGAAAAGCGATGCGCCTCACCGCGAAAATGCCCACCCTCATCGCCGCCCAGCACAGGCTGGCGGCGGGCCTCAGGCCCTTAAGTCCCCGCAGGGGACTCGGCCACGCGGCGAACTTCCTCTACATGATCACCGGCGAGGCGCCCGACGGGGAGGACGCCCGCGCGCTCGACGCCTCCCTCGTCCTCTACGCCGAGCACGAGATCAACGCCTCCACCTTCGCGGCGCGGGTCGCCGCATCCACGATGTCGGACATCTACTCCGCCGTCACGGCGGGCGTCTGCGCCCTGAAGGGCCCGCTGCACGGGGGCGCCGGCCTGGCGGTGATGGAGACGCTGCGCGAGATCGGCGAAGTCGAGAACGTGGAGCCCTTCGTGGAGGCGGCGCTCGCGCGAAAGAGGCTGTTCATGGGGTTCGGCCACCGCGTCTATGCGAAGAGCGGAGACCCGCGCGCGGGCGTCCTCGCCGCGCTGGCCGAGGAGGTGTGCCGCCGCCCCGGCCGGGAGAGCAAGTGGTTCGAGATGGCGAAGGCGCTCGACCGCGCGGTGGGCAGCCGAAAGGGCGTCATCCCCAACGTGGACTTCTACTCCGCTCCCCTCTGGCAGGGGCTGGGGATTCCCATGGAGCTCTTCGTCCCCGTCATCGCCATGTCGAGGGTCGCCGGCTGGACGGCCAACGTTCTGGAGCAGAAGGCCGACAACCGCCTCATCCGCCCCCGCGCGCGCTACGTCGGCGCGGCCAGGCGGCCCTACAGCCCCCTCGGAAGCCGTGGCTGAGCCGGGGGCGCGCAGCCTCGCGCAGAAGCTTCTCGACGCCCATCTCGTATCGGGGGCGGCGAGGACGCCGGGCGAGGAAATCGAGCTCAGAATCGATCAGGCGCTTCTCCAGGACGCCTCGGGACCCATGGCGTTGCTCCAGTTCGAGGCCATGGGCTTCGAGAGAGTCCGCCAGAAGACGGCCGTCATGTACGCCGACCACCAGAGCCTCCAGGTTCACAGCCTTCACGCGGAAGCGCACCGCTTCATGCTCGCCTTCTGCCGAAAGCGCGGCATCCACTTCTCCAAGCCCGGAAACGGCGTTTGTCACAACGTTCACCTCGAGGAATTCTCGGTTCCGGGCGAGAGCCTGCTCGGCACCGATTCGCACACCCCGCAGGCGGGCGCGGTGGGGATGCTGGCGCTAGGCGCGGGGGGGCTGGACGTGGCGGCGGCCATGGCGACGGGCGCGGCGATTCTCCCCCGCCCGCGCGTCGTTGAGGTGAGTCTGTCGGGCAGGCTCGCGCCCTGGTGCGCGGCGAAGGACGTGGGGCTGGAGCTCCTCCGGCGCCTGGGCATTCACGGGGGAATCGGCAAGTTTTTTGAATACGCGGGCGCGGGCGTCCGCTCGCTCTCGGCGCCGGAGCGCTTCACCATCGCGAGCATGGGAACCGAGCTGGGGCTGACGGGCAGCGTGTTCCCGAGCGACGCGCAGACCCGGCTGTTCTACGAGCGCATCGGCCGCCCCGGCGACTGGTCACCCCAGGAGGCGGACGCCAACGCCGCCTACGACGAGAAAATGGCGCTCGACCTGGGCGAGGTGCAGCCCCTCGTCGCCCTGCCCTCCAGCCCGGACGGCGTGGTTCCCGCCGCCGAGGCCGCCGGGACGCCCATTCATCAGGTCGTCATCGGCAGCTGCACGAACGGCTCGTTCACCGACATCGCCTCGTTCGCGCAGGCGCTCCGGGGCCGCAAGGTGGCGGACGGCGTGGACGCCATTGTCTTCCCGGGCAGCCGGCAGGCGTTCGAGGAGCTCGCCCGGGAGGGGCATCTCGCCGACCTGCTCGCCGCGGGCGCGTGCGTCTCGGAGTCCACGTGCGGGGCGTGCCCCGGCTACGCCCACGTCCCCGCCCCGGGCATGAACTCCCTGCGCGCGTTCAACCGCAACTTCCGCGGACGCTCGGGTCTGAGCGAGGATTCCGTCTATCTCGCCAGCCCCGAGACGGCCGCCGTAGCCGCCCTGCACGGCGAGCTGCGCGACCCGAGGAGCGAGGGAAAGCCCCCCGGGGTTCTGCTTCCCTACCGCCTCGCCTCCGACAGGACGGGCATCGTTCCCCCGGCGGAGGATCCGTCCTCCGTGGAAATTCCCCGGGGGCCGAACATCGGCCCCGTTCCGGTGGGGACGCCCCCGGGCGATTCCTTCGACGGGGAGGTTCTCATCAAGCTCGGCGACGGCGTCTCCACCGACCACATCAGCCCGGCGGGGGTCGAGGCCATCACCTACCGGACGAACATGCCCGCCCTGGCCGACTTCACGTTCAGGCGCGTGGACCCGGGGTTCGTCCCGCGCGCCCGAGAGGCGGGCGGCGGCGTCATCGTCGCGGGAGAAACCTACGGACAGGGCTCCGCGCGCGAGCAGGCGGCCATCTGCCCGATGATCCTGGGGATTCGCGCCGTCATCGCCAAGAGCTTCGCCAGAATCCACCGGGCGAACCTCATCAACTGGGGCGTCCTGCCCCTCTCGTTCCTCGACGAGGCGGACTACGACGAAGCGGCGCCCGGGCAGAGGCTCTCCGTCTCCCGTCTGCGGGATTCCCTCGCCGAGGACGCGCTGGAGGTGAGGAACGAGGACGCGGGCCGCGCCTTCCGCGTCTCCTGCCCGCTGACGGAGCGCGAGCGGCGCGTTCTGCTGGCGGGCGGGGCGCTCGCCCTGGCGCGCGGCGAGGGGGCCGCCGCCTCGACCGGGGCGCGGGAGGGCGCGTGACGTGAGGCAGAGGAAATACCCGGCCGTATTCATGCGCGGAGGCACGAGCCGCGCCATCTTCTTTCACGAGCGCGACCTGCCGAAGGCGCGCGCCGAGCGCGACGCCGTCTTCCTCAAGGCGCTGGGCAGTCCCGACCCGAACGGCCGCCAGCTGGACGGGCTGGGGGGCGGCGTCTCCTCCCTGAGCAAGGTCGCCGTCGTCGCGCTCTCCGAACGCGCGGACGCGGACGTGGACTTCACCTTCGCGCAGGTGGGCGTGCGGGAGAAAATCGTGGACTACGCGGGCGCGTGCGGGAACATATCGAGCGCGGTCGGCCCCTTCGCCGTGGACGAGGGGCTGGCGCCCGCGGAGGAGAACGGTGCCGCCCTCGTCCGCGTCCACAACGCGAACACGGGGAAAATCTTCCACGCCCGCTTCCCGGTGGAGGACGGCGCGGCCGCCGTGGACGGCTCCTGCGAGCTGCCGGGCGTCTCCGGCGCGGGGGCGCGCATCACGCTCGAATTCATGGACCCGGGAGGCGCAGCCACGGGGAAGCTCCTGCCCTCGGGCGGCCCGGTGGACGTTTTCGATATCGAGGGGCTGGGAAGCGTGGAAGTCAGCATGGTGGACGCGACCAACCCGATGGCGTTCCTCCGCGCGAAGGACCTGGGGCTGAGCGGCGGAGAAGCCCCCGGCGCCATCGACGCCCGCGTCGAACTGATGGTGAACCTCGAGCAGATTCGCGCCGAGGCGGCCGTTCGCATGGGCATGGCGCGAAGCAGGCGGGAGGCCTCCGAGAGCGTCCGCGCGGTGCCGAAAGTCGCCCTCGTCGCGCCGCCGGCGGAATACGTGGACATCAGGGGCGAGGTCGTCCCGGCGGAGGCGTGCGACGTCGTGAGCCGCGTCGTCTCGATGGGCAAGACCCACCGCGCCTACGCGCTCACGGGGGCGATGTGCCTCGCGGTCGCCGCGCGGATTCCCGGCACCCTCGTTCACGAGGCAGCCCGGGGCGGGGCGGGCGACATTCGCCTGGGCCATCCCTCCGGCGTCCAGCGGGTGAACGCCCGGGTCTCCGCCTCTCCGCAGGGATGCGAGGCCGAGAAGGTCGTCGTCTATCGCACGGCGCGGAGGCTCATGGAGGGCCTCGTGTGCGTGCCCGCCGATTCGTGAGGCGGGGCGGGGCCGCGCCTACGCCTTTCGCCCGCCCCTCTTCTCTCCCGTCACCAGCCAGACGCCGGCCGCCGTCAGCGCGGCTCCCGCCGCCAGACGCCAGCTCACCCGCTCGCCCAGATACAGGGCGCTGCCCAGCACGCCGACGATCGGGTTCAGGAACAGGAACACCGACACCCGCGCGGGCGAATACTTCAGGAGCAGGTAGCCCCAGTAGGCCAGCAGAAGCGCGCTCGAAGCCACGCCCATATAGACGACCGCGAGAATCTGCGCGCCCCCGAAGGAGAGAATCCCGAAGCCGGGATCGGACGAGGCGAGGAGAAAATAGGCCGGCGCGCCGATGAGCATGGCCCATCGGGAGATGGACACCACGTCCGAGTTCCAGAGGCAGCGGCGGTAGTGAATCGTCTGCGCCGCCCAGAGGACGGCGGCGAGGAGGATGTAGGAATCCGCCCAGAGCGCGCCGTCCGCCCCGAGGCGGTTCGAGAACACCGTGACAGTTCCTCCCATCGCCAGGGCGAAGCCCGCCGCCCGCGCCGGGGTGACGCGCTCGCCCGACAGAAACGCCGCGCCCAGCAGCATGACCCAGATCGGCTGCGAATAGAGCAGCACCGAGGCGCGCGCGGCGGCCGTTCCGAACATCCCCTGATAGAGGAACCAGATATAGACGTTGTGCAGAAGGCCGCTCAGCGCCCGGTGCCCCTTCTCCTTCCAGGCGCTCTTGTGGGTCGCCCGGTCGGGGGCGCCCAGGAGAAGGCCGTAGATCGTCAGGGTGAGGACGGCCGCGGAGCAGCGCATCCAGATGAGGCCGAAGGGGGTGAGCCCCCCGTAGGCGCCCTTGATGACGGGCTGCGCCATCCCCCAGATCAGGGTGAGGAGCAGCGAGCCGAACACCAGCTCGAGCGGCGCTCCCGCGGACGGCTGCCGGACGCCCGGGCGGCCGCTCAACCGGCTTTCCCGGAAGCGCGGGGCCGCCCGCAAGTCTCGATGCGGACGTTTTCAGCCCCCCTGACGCGGGCGATCATCCGACCGCCTCCGCGGGCGCGCCCCTGAAGCCCTCCTCGCGGGAGAGAGGCTCCGGCCCCGGGGCGCGCGCTCCGGGGCGGGAAGTGAACGTGGTCGCATCGAAATTCCACCCGTGAAGCCCCTTCCGCGATTTTCCGCCTCCCCGCCTCCCGGATCGGCTCCGGGCGAGAATCCCACAGGAAGCGCCGCTTCCACAAACCATTTTCCCGGCCGGGCGTGAAGCGCGCCCCACCCGCGACGCCCCTCGCCGCCCGCTTGATTCGCGCGGGGGATGGGGCTAGATTGAAAGCCTCTATCGACGCCAGCGGCATGAGTGACGCGGAGCATTCCTCCGGACAGGAGCGCGTGAACTTTTCACCCTTCGACAGGAAAGGCGCCTACATGGAAACCCAGGACTGGTATTCCGTCAACGAATTCGCCCCGGGCAGCTACCAGATTACCGAAGGCGGCCGCTTCAACATGCTCCTTCTCGTGGGAGACGAGAAGGCGGTCGCCATTGACGGCGGCATCGGGGTCGGCGACCTGAGAAAACTCCACGAGAGCATCACGGACAAGCCCATCGACTTCATCCTCACCCACACCCACTGGGATCACCTGGGCGCGGCGTGGCGGTGGGAGAAGGTGGGCGTTCACCCCGTCGGCAGGAGTCTGCTCGCCAACGACTTCTCCAAGCTCGAAAAAGCCTTCGTGAACACGTGGAAGACGAACGGAAACGCCTTTCCCGACTGGTTCGACGAGGAGACCTACTCCATCAGGCCCGCCGCGTTCGGCTGGACGCTCCGGGAGGGCGACTCCTTCGACCTGGGCGGCAGAAAATTCCGCGTCTATGAGACGCCCGGGCACTCGCCGTGCAGCATCTCGCTCTACGACGAGCGCGAGAAGATTCTCGTATCGGGCGACCTGATCCGCTGCGAGGAATGCCTCTTCCTCCAGGTGCCGACGGCCGTGCTCTCCGACTACGCGCCCTCGCTGCGCAAGATGGAGAAGGTGGCGCGGGAAAACGAGGTGCGCTGGATCACGTCGGGACACACCGCCCCCTACCCGGACCCCTCCATCATCGGCGAGCTGGCCCAGAACATGGAGGAGCTCGAAGCGGGCGCGCACGACCCGCCCGCCAAGGTGGACGGCGGCGCGTGGGGCGAGGTGGACGAGTACGTCTTCCCCCGCGTGAAGGTGTGGATTCAGGATCACGCGAGAAAGTAGCGGCGCGGCGAAAACAGCGGAGGGCAAACGACAATGAGCGCCCCGGACATCATCTGGCGTCCGAACGAGGATTTTCTGACGAACAGCCACGTCGCCAGGCTGATGAGGAAGCTCGGCATCGCCGACCACCGGGAGTTTCTGAAGTGGTCGGTTCGGGACATCCGCCGCTTCTGGGAGGTCGTCCTGGAGGACATGGGACTCGCGTGGTACAGGCGCTATGACGAGCTTCTCGACATGAGCGGCGGCTTCCCCTGGGCGAAATGGTTCGTCGGCGGGGAGACGAACATCGTCCTGAACTGCATCGACCGCCACCTGGAGAGCGGCCGCAGGGATCAGACCGCCCTCGTCTGGGAGAGCGACGCGGGCGAGGTGCGCCAATTCACCTACGCCGAGCTCTCGGCGGAGGTCTCCCGCCTGGCCTGCGCCATGCGCGGGATGGGGCTGGGGCGCGGAGACGTGGCGGGCGTGTTCCTGCCCATGGTGCCCGAGGCCGCCATCGTCATGTATGCGTGCTTCAAGACGGGGGTGGCCGTCCTGCCCGTGTTCTCAGGCTTCGGGCCCGAGGGGCTGGCCGAGCGGCTCATCCACGCGGAGGCGCGCATCCTCTTCACGGCGGACGGCGCGGTTCGCCGGGGCAAAAAGGTTCCCCTGAAGGGGACGGCGGACGCCGCCCTCGAGCGGGCCTCGAAGGTGGAGAAGGTGGTGGTCGTCCGCCGCTCGGGCGATGCGGCGCCCATGCGCGCCGGGCGCGACGTATACTGGGAGGACTTCACGGAGGGCCAGGCCGCGGAGGCGGAGACCGCGCGGCTTCCCGCCGACGCCGTCTCGATGATCATGTACACCTCCGGCACCACCGGCAAGCCCAAGGGAACCGTCTACACCCACGCCGGGCTGATGAGCGGCCCCGGGCGCGAACTCCGATACTGCCTGGACATGCGCGAGGGCGACGCGATTTTCTGGGTCACGGACTTCGGCTGGGTCATGGCGCCCTACGAGCTGGTGGGGGCGCACTTCAGCGGCCATTCCTGCCTCCTCTACGAGAGCGTGCCGAACCACCCGGCGCCCGACCGCCTCTGGCGCATCGTGGAGAGGCACCGGGTCAGCCACCTGGGGCTTTCGCCCACGGCCGTTCGCGTGCTGATCAGCGCGGGCGACGAATGGGTGGAGAAGCGCGATCTCTCCTCCCTGCGCGTGCTGGCCTCCACGGGCGAGCCCTGGGACCCGGAATCCTACATGTGGTATTTCGAGAAAGTGGGCGGGGGGCGGTGTCCCGTCATGAACATTTCGGGCGGCACGGAAATCGGCGCCTGCCTGCTCCAGCCCCTGCCCGTCATGGAGCTGAGCCCCTGCACGCTGGGCGCCCCCGCCATGGGAACGGACGCGGACGTGTTCGGCGAGGACGCCCGGCCGGTGCGCGGCGAGGTGGGCCACCTCGTTCTCAAGCAGCCCCTCCCCTCGCTCACCAACGGCTTCTGGAAGGAGCCGGAGCGCTACCTGGAGACCTATTTCTCCCGCTGGGAGGGCGTCTGGTATCACGGCGACTGGGCGAAGGTGGACGAGAAGGGCCTCTGGTATCTCTACGGACGCTCGGACGACACCATCAAGGTGTCGGGCAAGCGCGTGGGCCCCAGCGAGATAGAATCCCAGCTCATCAAGCACCCGGACGTCATAGAGGCCGCCGTCGTGGGAACGCCGCACCCGGTGAAGGGCGAGGGCCTCACCTGCTTCGTCGTCACGCGCGACTCCCGCGAGCCGGGCGACGCCCTGCGCGAGGAGCTCAAGGATCAGGCGGCGCGATACCTGGGCAAGAGCCTGCGCCCCGACGAGGTGCGCTTCGTCCGCGCCCTGCCCAAGACCCGCTCCGCCAAAATCGTGCGCAGCGCGATCAAGAAGGTCCATCTGGGCCAGCCGGTGGACCACATGGACCTCAACTCGCTCGAAAACCCGGCGCACCTCGACGCCATCCGGGAGGCGCTCTAGCCATGAGCGCGGACAACATCATCTGGCGGCCGGGGGAGGATTTTCTCCAAAACTCGAACGTCGCCCGCTTCATGCGAAAGCATGATCTGGCGGACTACGAGGCGCTGCTCGCCTTCTCCCGGGAGGACATCGGCCGCTTCTGGGAGGCGATAGAGAAGGACATGGGCGTCTCCTGGCAGAAGCCCTACGAGCGGATCATCGACGCCTCGGGCGGCCTCCCCTGGACGAAGTGGTTCATCGGAGGCGAGCTCAACGTCGTCCACAACTGCATCGACAGGCACCTGGAGGGCGCCGCGCGCGACAGAACCGCCCTCGTCTGGGAGGGGGACGGCGGGGAGGTCCGCCGCTTCACCTACGCGGAGATGAGCGCGCGGGTCTGCCGGCTGGCGAACGCCATGCGCGGGATGGGGATGGGCGCGGGAGACGCCGCCGGCATCTTCATGCCCATGATTCCCGAAACCGTATTCGCCATGTTCGCCTGCCTGAAAATCGGGGCGGCGGCGATTCCCATCTTCTCGGGCTTCGGCCCTGAGGCGGTCGCCGAGCGTCTCGCCCACGCCGAGGCGCGGCTCGTCTTCACCGCGGACGGCGGGATGCGGCGCGGGAAGGAGGTCGGCGTGAAGGGGCTGATGGACGAGGCGCTCGCCCTCGGAACGCGGGTGGAGAAGGCGGTCGTCTTCCGGAGAACCGGGACGAGCGTCCCCATGCGGGAGGGGCGCGACGTATTCTGGGAGGACTTCATCGACGGCCAGCCCGACGACGCCGAAACCGCGCGCCTGCCCGCCGAGGCGCGCGCGCTCATCATCTACACCTCCGGCACGACGGGCAAGCCCAAGGGCGCGGCGCACACCCACGCGGGGTGCATGATCAACGCGGCGAAGGAGATTCGCTACTGCCTGGATCTGAGGGAGCCGGACGTGTTCTTCTGGGTGACCGACATCGGCTGGATGATGGGCCCCTGGGAGATGCTGGGCGTCCAGTTCGCGGGCGGAACCTACCTCATCTACGAGGGCGCCCCGGACTGGCCCGCGCCCGACAGGCTGTGGAGGCTCCTGGAGGATCACGGGGTGACCATCTTCGGCGTCTCGCCCACCGCCGCGCGGCTCCTGATCAGCAGGGGCGACGAATGGGTGGAGAGGCGCGACCTCTCGCGGCTGCGCGTGCTGGGCTCCACCGGAGAGCCCTGGGATCCTGAATCCTACATGTGGTTCTTCGAGAAGGTGGGCGGCGGGCGATGCCCCGTCATGAACATCTCGGGCGGCACCGAGCTGTTCGGCTGCCTGCTCCAGCCCTACCCCGTCGCTCCGCTCGCCCCCTGCTCCCTGGGCGGCCCCGCCCTGGGCGCGGACGCGGACGTGTTCAACGAGGCGGGCGAACCCGCGCGGGGCGAAATCGGCCATCTCGTCTGCAAACAGCCGACGCCCTCGATGACGAAGGGCTTTCTGAAGGACGACGAGCGATACCTCGAGACCTATTTCTCGCGCTGGCCGGACGTCTGGTATCACGGCGACTGGGCCATGGCGGACGAGGACGGGCAGTGGTATCTCTACGGCCGCTCGGACGACGCCATCAACGTGGCGGGCAAGCGCGTGGGGCCCGCCGAGGTGGAGGCCGCCCTCATCCGGCACCCCGACGTCGTGGAGGCCGCCGTCATCGGCGCGCCGCACCCCGTCAAGGGGGAGGGGCTGTGCTGCTTCGTGGTGCTGGGCGAGGGCGCGGCGCCCGACGACGCGCTGCGCGAGGCGCTCAAGGACGAGGCCGTGAAGTATCTCGGCAAGAGCCTGCGGCCCGACGAGGTGAAGTTCGTCCGCGCCCTGCCCAAGACGCGCTCGGCGAAAATCGTCCGCGGCGCGATCCGCAAAATCCATCTGGGCGAGGACCCGGCGAGCATCGACGCCTCCTCCATCGAGACGCCCGAATTCCTCCACGCCATCAGGGAGGCGCTGTGAGGCTCCCGCTCCCGCCTCCCGCGCGCGGGGAAGCGCCCTGACGTGCTTCTCGACTGCCCGGAATGCGGGGGAGCCTTGAGCTCGGAGGCCGAATCCTGCCCGAACTGCGGCTACGTTCTGAACCCGCGGCCCACCTCGCTCGATCAGATTTTCGGCATCCTCGGCTGCTTCCTGAAGGCCATTCTGCTCCTGGTCGCCGCGGTTTTTCTTCTGTCGCTGTGCTCGGGCGAGAGCGGAATCAAGCGCATCCAGGCGCTGCGCGCGCCCTCCCCGCTCCCTCCATCCATGACCGCGCGCGAGGGCCGGAGCGCGAGTTCGGGAGAGAGCGTCGTCGGGGCGGCGGCGACGCGGCGCGGGAAGACGCGGGGAATCACCGGAACGGCCGGACGCTTGAAGACGGCTCCGTGAGCGGGATGAGCGCCTAGGGCGACTCCCCTCACCGCCCCGAAGTGAACGGGGGCGACGGCCGAACTTCCCGGCCGTCCGCCGCGCCCTTGTCCGCGCCCCCCCGAATCGCTAAGGTGGCCTCTCTCCATTCACGCGCGCGGGGGACGCCTCCTCTCTTGGAATACTCGGGCCATCAGCTGCTCGCGGTGGGAATCGCCGCCTTCTGCGTGGGCTTTCTCAAGACCACCTTCAGCTCCGGCGTCGGCGTCTTCCTCGTCCCGGCCATGATCATGTTCTGGCCCACGCGCTTCATCATCGGAATCGTGGCCGTCGTCATGTGGGTGACGGATTTTTTCGCCGCCCCCATGTTCTGGAGGCAGTGGGAGGCGCGGTTTCTGCGCTTTCTCGTGCCGGGCTTCTACGCGGGCGTCGCCGTCGGCGTATTCGCGCTCGTGAACACGCCGGACTACTGGCTGAGAAAGGGAATCGGCCTCGCCTGCGTCTGCTTCGCCTCCCTGCTCGTCTGGCGCGAGCTCAGGGGGGAGATGAAGCCGCCGCCCGTCCACCCGGCGGTGGGGGTGGGCGTGGGCGTGGGCGGCGGAATCGTGAGCGCCATGTTCCACTCGGGCGGCCTGGTGCTGAGCCTCTTCTTCATCGGCCAGGGGCTTTCCAAGACGGCGGTGGTGGCGAGCATCATCATCACCTGGCTCTGGGTCAATCCCTTCAAGGTCGCCTCGCTCTGGGTCGGGGGCGTCGTGCGCGGCGAGATGATCATCGCGGGCCTCCTCGCCTTTCCCCTCGCCTGGGCCGGAAGCTGGTGCGGGCGCGCGACGCTCAGGAGAATCCCCCAGCGGGCGTTCACCCTCATCTTCCTGCTGCTCTCGCTCGTCACGGCGCTGCGCCTGCTCTCCGAGCCGAATCCGTGACGCCCGACTTCTCCCTCCTCGAGTGGGCCTTCGCGCTGGCGGCGGCGTTCTGCAGCGGCTTCCTCGTGCGCACGTTCGGGGCGGGGGTGGGCCTTACCATCACGCCGTTCCTCATCCTCGCGTTCTCGCCCACCTTCTCGCTCGGCCTCATCGCGCTCCTCAGCTGCTGGTCGGGGCTGGGCGCCGTCCCCGACCTCTGGGGCAAGTGGAACCCGCGCTACGTCCTCCTCTTCGCCCCCGGCGTCCTGCTGGGAATCGCCGGCGGCGTCTGGCTGCTCACCCTGCTTCCGGGGACGGGGCTGAAAATCCTCATCGGCGTCATCTGCCTCTGCCTCGCCTCCTGGCAGACGATCGTCGAAATCCGGGGGCGCCCCTTCGAGATTCCTCCCCTGCCCGCGTGGCAGGGGGCGGGCTTCGGCTTCATGAGCGGGCTCTGCTCCGCGCTCGCCAACAGCGGGGCGATCTTCCTCACCCCCGTCCTCATCAGCCAGAGGCTGGACAAGCGCGCCCTCGTCAGCACGATATGGATCCTCTACTCGGTGATGAACCCCATCAAGGTCGCCGCCTACTGGCGCGTCTCGGTCGTCACGGCGGACACCTTCTGGGCGAGCCTGGTCGGGCTTCCCGCGCTGTGGCTGGGGCTGAGGACGGGCGCCCGGGCGCAGGAGAGGCTGAGCGGGCGCGCCTTCAACCTGTGCGTGCTGGGCATCGCCCTGGGCGGCTCGATTCGCCTGCTGTTCGGCTGAAGGCCCGCGCCCCCGCGTCACGCGCGAGAACGCGATGGCGCTTTACGGGTTCGGGGAGCGAGGGGGGAGGAGAGATTTTTGACGGGGAAACATTCAGTTGGCATAATTGCTAAGGATTCGATTAAAGTAGCCGGAAGAATCCGACCCGTCAAGGCGAGGCTCTGCCGTCTCCGGTTGCTCATGGGGAGCGCGTGATGTTCAAGCATATCAACCTCAAAAACTTCAAGGCGTGGCGGGAGCTCGACATCCCCCTAGGCCGGAGAATTACGGGACTTTTCGGGACCAACAGCTCGGGCAAGAGCAGCCTGATCCAGTTCCTGCTCATGCTAAAAGAGACGAAGAACAACCCAGATCGCAACCTGGTCCTGGATTTCGGGGAATTCGGCGAGTTGATTAATCTGGGCAGCTTCGGCGACGTCATCCACGGAAAAGACGAAAAGCAGAAACTGGAATGGCGTTTGGATTGGAATGCCAAGGAGGAGGTCAAACTCCAAGATACCACCAAGGGCCGAAACAAAAACCTGGTTTCTTCCAAAGAGCTTTCAACAGAATCAGCTGTGACAATGCCGAAAGGGTCAAAGTCTCCGAAAACCCTGTTCATCAAATACGCAATCGGAGATATGACTTTCAAAATCGAGACGAAAGCTAAGCAGGAAAGCAGTTTTCGCCTTAGCTCATCCGGCTCGGATTTCGAGTTCCGCCGAATCCAGGGCAGGCCCTGGCAACTGCCCGGCCCCATTAAAACACATCTATTTCCCGACCAAGCGAAAACGTATCACCAGAATGCCGATTTACTAAGCGATCTGGAGGTAGCGTACGAAAAACTGTTTGATAGCGTTTTCTATCTCGGCCCGCTCCGAGAATATCCACACCGGCAATACAACTGGAGTGGCGGCAGTCCTCTCGACGTAGGCGTTCGAGGCGAACTCACCATGAACGCGATCCTCGCCGCATCGGAAAATGGAAGCGACTATCAGATGAGAAAAAGGGGCAGAAAACGCTCTTTTCAGGAAGTAGTCGCCATGAGACTTCAGGAAGTGGGGCTCGTCCATTCCTTTTCGGTAGCCGAAATCGCCAAGGGCTCCAACATCTACCAAGCGAAGGTGTCGGTGAAAAAAGAGAGCCCGGAAGTCCTTTTGACGGACGTGGGCTTCGGCGTATCCCAGGTTCTTCCGGCCGTCGTACTCCTGAATTATGTCCCGAAAAATTCTACGGTCATCCTTGAGCAACCGGAAATTCACCTGCATCCCAGGGTTCAAAGCGAGGTGGCGGACGCTATCATCGCCATTGCCGAAACGAGGGATTTACAAGTGATCGTAGAAAGCCACAGCGAGCACATTCTGCGCCGGCTTCAGCGGCGGGTGGCCGACGAAACCATACAGGCGGACTTGGTGAAACTCTATTTCGTATCGCAGGAGAACGGCGAGGCGCGCCTTTCGGACATCGGCCTGAACGAATACGGAGAAATACAGAACTGGCCTGAGCATTTCTTCGGCGACGATATGGAGGAAATCTCGGAGACCAGAAAGGCCGCTCTGAAGCGCAGAATGGCCGCCGGGCAATGACGGACAGGTTTGTCATTGACACCAACGTCTTGGTCGTGGCGAACGGAAAGAGTCGTCAAGCCGATCCCAAATGCCAAATCGCTTGTATCGAGATGTTGGAGGGAGCTACCAAAGGGAAACGGGTTGCTCTCATCGACACCTGCAATCTCATCATGGATGAGTACAAACTTCATTGCAGCTTTGCGGGAGAACCCGGCCCCGGGAACGCCTTCTTCAAGTTCCTGCATGACAACGAGTTTTCACAAAACAGCGTCATTCCCGTCCCGGTTCAAAAAACGCCGGACAAGGCCGGTGGATTCTCGAACCTTCCCCCGAACAAACTCGACAGGAGCGACAGGAAATTTCTGGCCGTCGCAAAGGCAGGGAGCGGGCGAATCGTCAACGCCACGGATTCGGACTGGTCGCAACATGCCGAGTTCATCGCCTCCGTCGGCGTCCAAGTCCGCGAACTCTGCCCGCAATGTCTGAAACAAAATGAGATAGGATAGAAACCAAACGTCGTAATCTTCGTTTTCCATCCCCCCCCGCAATCAGCCGAAAGAGGCGCTCTTTCCGGCGCGTTGTCCGCCATCCGGCTGAAACCTTGCGTTTTTCCCATGCGTCCGCGCGGTGCGCATTTGCCCGCATTTGCGCGTTGCGCGCCGTAAAGCCGATGCGTCAGAATCCCGCGCGTGAGGGCCGGAGAGAATTCTCCCGCCGTTCCCGGAGGATGGGACGACGTATTCAACGCGCGTGAAACAGATATGGCGGCGCGAATGAAAATCATCCCGCATTTCTGCAAATTCAGACAAATTCACAGCTGTTTCAAAGCTTTTTCAGACAAATTCATGGCCCTTTCACAACCTTTTTCGGCGCGGGGAAAAGGCGGAAGGAGGCTTTCGTCATCCCCATAAGCGTTTGATATGTGAAGGGATGGGCGGATTTCTCAGGATTCGGAGTTGACGAGGTAGATGCCCGCCGAAATCAGCGCCGCGCCGCCGAGCATGAGAATCGTCAACGGCTCGGCGAGCAGCAGCGCGCCCAGAAAGACGCCGAAAACGGGTGTGAGGAACATGAAAGCGCTCACGCGGCCCGCCGGGTAGTCCTTGAGCAGCCACAGCCAGGGAATCATGGCGAGGCCGGTGCCGATGACGCCGTTGTAGCCCACGCCCAGAAGCACGTTGGCGTCCCCCAGGTCGGGCCAGGGCTCCCCCCGGAGCGAGGCGATGAGGAAAAAGGGCGGGACGGCGAGCGCCTGCGTCCAGGCGGTGATCCGGAAGGCGTCGAAGCTCCTGAGCCGCGTCTTGAGAAACACCGACTGCGCCGCCCACAGGACGGCCGCCAGGATGACGATGACGTCGCCCAGCCAGGTGGAGCCGCCGGCGGAGGAGAGCTTGTCGCCGAACAGGAGCGCCATGCCGAGGCTCGCCGCCCCGAACCCCGCTACGGCGCGCGCGCCCACCCGCTCCTGGGGGAGAATCCACGCCGCCAGCCCCGTGAGAATCAGCGGCTGGGCGTAGAGGAACAGCGAGGCGCGCCCGGCGGTGGTGTGGTGCACGCCGTGATAGTAGGTGAGAAACATGAGGTTGTGCAGGCAGGCGTTGATCCAGAAATCGGCGTTTTCCCGCCCTCCGCCCAGGCGCGGCGGCTGAACGGGCATCTTCCGCAGGAGCATGACCGCAAAGACGATTCCCGCCGAGCACAGCCCCCTCAGCCAGAGAAACGTGAAGGGCTCCACCCCGCGCAGGCCGACCTTCGCCGCCGGAAAGCTCAGCCCCCAGAGGAAGGTGACGGAGAAAATCAGGACGAAAAACCGCAACGCTCATCTCCGCCTTGAACGAATCCGCCGCGCGCCGGGAAGCGGGCGGAGGGCGAAACCCGCCGGACCGCCGCCTTCAGCCCTCGGATTCCATTTTGCGGGGAAACGGCTCGAGAGCCTTCAAGTCCACCTTCTGCTCCAGTTCGTCGTGGCAGGCGTCGCAGCGCGGCTGCGCCGTCGCCGCCACGAGGAAAGCCTTCTCCCGCGCCCCGCCCATCCGGTGGCCGTTGTGGCACTGCACGCAGTCCGCCTTGAGCTCCGCGTGGTCCGAGATGGCGTGAAAGGCGCCGTCGGCCAGCGCCAGCAGGCGCGCCTCGTCGTGGCACTTGACGCAGTCCTTGTCGGGAATGGGGTGAAACACGCGTGAGGGCTGCTCGAAGTCGCCGATGACGAACTTGTAGAGATCCTTGCCCGCCAGAAGCGTCGTGCGGATCATCCCCGCGATCCCCTCCTCCCCGTGGCAGGAGATGCACCGCGCCGCGTCCGCGCCCTTGTGCCAGCCGGCCAGCGTCCGCGTCCGCGCCTTCGGGCGCATCCCGTCGTCGAGATAATCCTGGTGATCCCGGAGATGGCAGGCCGTGCAGAAGGGATCGTAGGATTCCACGGCGCGAATCCCATGCAGTCCGCCCAAGCCGAGCAGCGGAGAGAGCGCGGCCGCGAGAATCAGCCATTTCCACCAACGCCCCCGCGCGCTTCGCATTCAGGCTCCCCTCGGCGCGGACGCGCCGGCGTCCGTCCCGCCCGTCCGCCGGGACGAATGAACCTCCCTCCATCTTCCGCATTATAGCGCGATTTGCTAGGATGCGCCGTGAACGAGGGAGGCCGCGCCGATGGCGAGAACGAGATTCAGCGCGAAAAGACGCCGCCCGGGACGCGGGAGCGCCCCCGCTCCCCCCGCCGGCTCCGCCGAAAGCGCGAGACGGATCGCCGCGCGCCTCAAGTCCTCGGCGAGCGTGGGCAGGAGCGCACGGGACTACCGCCGCAGGTCGCTCGAGATTCACGGCTGGTTCTGCGCCAAGTGCGGCCGGGACTTCGACGAGAGCAATCTCCACGCCCTCACGGTTCATCACAGGGACGGCGATCACAGGAACAACCCGCCGGACGGAAGCAACTGGGAGAACCTCTGCGTGGACTGCCATGAGGACGAGCACTCGCGCGACATGCTCGGCCGCTATCTGAGCGGCGAGCACTGAAAAGCGCCGTCTTCGATGATCCTCTCGGTAAAGCCCTCCTCCGCCAGGGGAGCGGCCGGCGTCCCCGGCTCGAAATCCCACTCCATCCGCGCCGTCGCCCTCGCGTCGCTGGCCTCGGGCGAGAGCGCGATATTCAACCCCCCGGATTCCTCGGACGGCCTCTCGGCCGCGCGCGTCTATGAGAGCCTGGGCGCCGAAATCCACAAAGAGAAAGAGGTCTGGCGCGTCAGGGGCTTCGGCGCGCGGCCTGGGGCGCCGCGCGGGGTTCTCGACGTGGGAAATTCGGGAACCACCTGCCGGATGGCGCTCGGAACGGCCGCGCTCCTGCGCGAGGGCGAGGCCCGCTTCGACGGCGACGCCCAGACCAGAAAGCGCCCGATGGGGCCGCTGCTCGAGGCGCTCTCCAACCTGGGCGCGAAGGCGGAGGCGAACAACGGCCTCCTCCCCGCCTCGGTGCGCGGCCCATGGCGCGGCGGTCGGACGAGGGTGGACGGGACGACCAGCCAGTTCACCTCCTCCCTGCTGCTGAACGCGCCCTTCGGGGAGGGCGCGAGCGTCGTCGAGCCGATCGGCCTGAACGAGCGCCCCTACGTCGAGATGACGCTCTGGTGGCTGGATCGCCTGGGTCTCGAATATGAGCGGGATGAATGCCGGAGCTTCGCGATCCCCGGCGGACAGGCGCTGTCGGGGTTCGAGATAGCCGTCCCCGCCGACTGGAGTTCCGCCGCCTTTCTCGCGGCCGCGGGCGCGCTTCCGGGCGGGGACGTCGCCCTCGAGGGCCTGGACATGGACGACCCGCAGGGCGACAGGGAAATTCTCCGGTTCCTGGAGGAGATGGGCGCGGAGGTCTCCGCCACGGAGGCGGGCGTCAGAGTCCGCGCGCGGGCGCTGCGCGGCGGAGAGTTCGACCTGAACGCCACGCCGGATCTCCTGCCCGTCATGGCCGTCCTCGGAGGGTTCGCGGATGGGGAGACCAGGCTCCTGAACGCGCCCCAGGCGCGCATCAAGGAGACGGACAGAATCTCCGCCATGCGGAAAGTCATCGAAGCCCTGGGCGGCGAGGCGAGAGAGCTGGCGGACGGCCTCGTCGTGCGGGGGGGCGGGCTGCGGGGCGGGGCGGTTCACGGCTTCGGCGATCACCGCGTCGTCATGGCCGCCGCCGTCGCCGGGCTCGCCGCTCCCGAGGGGGCGTCTGTGGACACGGCCGAAGCGATGGCGGTAACCTTCCCCGATTTTCGCGAGCGCATGGCCGCGCTGGGCGCCGAGATGGAAGCGAGGGATTCGCCCGATGCCGATCTACGAGTATGAATGCAGGGGGTGCGGCTTCATTTCCGGGCACCTGGTGATGAAGCCCTCCGACAGGAGGAAGCTCGCCTGCCGCGCCTGCGGGGAGACGAAGCTGCGAAAAGTCATGTCGCGCTTCTCCTCCCACCAGACGGAAGACCAGCGGCTCGAGGGGTTCGACCCTTCCAGGCCGCAGGATGCGTCCTTCTACAAGGACGACCGCAATATCGGGCTATGGGCGCAGAAGCGCGCCCGGCAGATGGGCGTGGATCTCGGCGATTCCTTCGGCGAAATCCTCGAGAAGGGCCGCTCGAAGAAGATTCTCGACAACCTTTGAGGCCGCCTTGACGCCTGAAGCGAGCATGAGCGAGGCGCTTCGCGCGGAAGCGGAGCCGCTCTGGGAGAAAATCCACGAGCATCCCTTCGTGCGCGGCATCGGCGACGGGACGCTGCCGATGGAGCAGTTCCGCTTCTACATGCGGCAGGACTACGTTTTCCTGAAGGAATACAGCCGCGCCATCGCCCTGGCCGTCGTGAAGGCGCCCGGGCTCGAGGAGATGGGCCGCTTCGCCGACCTGCTGAACGCCACGCTGAACACGGAGATGGCGCTGCACCGCAGCTTCGCCGGAAAATTCGGCGTCTCGGCCGAGGAGATCGAGGCGACGCGGCCCGCCCCCGCCTGCAGGGCCTATGCGGATTTTCTGCTGGAGGCGGCCTTCTCCGGCGCCTTCGGGGAAATCGCCGCCGCCATGCTGCCCTGCCAGTGGGACTACGCCGTCATCGGGAAGCGGCTCGCCGAGCGGGGAATTCCCGAAAACGCGCCGCTTCACGCCGAATGGATAAAGACCTACGCCTCGGAGGAATTCGCCCGGCTCGCCCGCTGGATGCGCGACATGCTCGATGCGGCCGCTGCGGCCGCCGGCCCGGCCGAGCGGGAGCGGATGCGCGCGCGCTTTCTGACGGGGACGCGCTACGAATACCTCTTCTGGGAGATGAGCTGGCGCATGGAGGATTGGCCCCTGTGAACCCCGGCCCGAGGAGGACGTGACGCCCCGCGCGCGAAAAGCCCCGCCCGGCTCCCGGCGATGCGAATGGGCCGAGGGCGACCCGCTCATGGAGAAATACCATGACGAGGAATGGGGCTTTCCCGTCCGGACGATCAGCAGGCACTTCGAGCAGCTCACCCTCGAGATTTTCCAGGCCGGACTCTCCTGGCGAACGATTCTCCACAAGCGCGCGGCGTTCCGCGAGGAATTTCGGGGGTTCGCGCCCGGGAAGGTCGCCCGCTTCACCGAGCGGGACGTCGTCCGCATTCTCGGAAACCCCGGCGTCGTGCGAAACCGCAGGAAAATCGAGGCGACCATCCGGAACGCCAAAAGGTTCCTGGCCATCGAGAAAAAGCGCGGATCGTTCAACCGCTACCTCGCCTCCCTGCCTGACGATCTTCCCTCGCTGCAAAGGATATTCCGCGAGGAATTCGTCTTCATGGGCCCCAAAATCGCCGAAGCCTACCTCGAAAGCGTGGGCAGGATACCCGAACCCCACGATCCGCATTGCTGGCGGGCGGAGGAGGCGAAACGCCGGGCTTCGGGCGGCGGGCGTTCTCCCCAAGGCGTGAGCGCCTCATCTTCATAAATCGCACATCATTTATTATCAATAACTTGAATCGCTTTATTCAAAGCGGAACGAGAACCTCGCCGCCTTTCGATTCCCGCCGTCAATTTGTCGAAAAAGGTCGTGAATTTGTCTGAAATAGCTGTAAAACAGCTGGGAATTTGTCTGAATTTGCAGAATAAAGAAGGATGATTTTTCACTCGCGCCGACATATCCGTTCAACGCGCGTCATTCCGGCGCAAGCCGGAATCCGGCGTTGCTTCGTCGGCTCCGGGTTGCGGCGATCCCTCCTCTCCGTCGAGGTTGACGCCGCAACGACGATGAAGCGCCGCAAGCCTTCAACGCGCGTCAAACATATCAGCGCCTTTTCATCATTCCCCATCCTTCCGTCCTCCCGGAGCGGCGGGAGGATTCTCTCCGGCCTTCACGCGCGGGATTCTGACGCATCGGCCTGGCGGAGCGAAACGCGCAAATGCGGGCAAATGCGCGCCGGGGGCGATTGACAGCCCTCCGCTCCCCAAATCCCGCCAATCGCTGGCCGCGCGAGGGTCACTCCAGGGGTTCGATGTCCGCGTAGATGACTGTGGGACGCCGGCCTTTCGACCGCGCGCCATCGGCGTCCGCGCCGGCCGCCTCCCTCTCCACGACGCGCCCGGCTCCGGCGCGAACCGGCGCGGAGAACATCGGCCCATCAACCACGCAGGTGTGGAATTCGCCGTTCTCGCCCAGAGGGTCGGCTCCATGCGGCAACTCGGCGACGAAGCGGGCGTCGAACCATCTGCCCGCGAACCGGGCGGGCAGCTTCGCCGGATCGACCGCCGTCACGATGGCCCTGAGGCCGGCGTCCATCATCTCCCCGGCGAGTTCGGAGGTGTTTCGCCCCCATATCGGAAACAGGGGCGCGAAGCCGGTTCCCCTTAAATTCTCCTCCCGCCAGCGCCGGACGTCCTCCAGAAACAGGTCGCCGAACGCCAGGCGCGACGCGCCGAGGCCCTCCGGCAACGCGCGGACGCGGGCGAGGAACCCCCGCATGGCGGCCTCGTATTCCTCGTTCGGGCAGGGCCAGGGGATGGGCATCTCGTAGAGCGGAAGGCCGAGCCTCTCCGCCTGGGCTTCGAGCGCCCAGCGCGGCGTGGCCTGGATGGAGACGCGATCGAAGGCGGCGGTCACGGTCGTGAAAATCCCCCGCACCTCCCAGACGTCGGGCCGCCGGCGGAGCGCGTGGAGCGCCCACGCGGAATCCTTGCCGGACGACCAGGAGACGAGCACGGGCTCAGGCGGCATGGCGCGGCTCCGGCGGGAGGGCGGAACCCAGGACGGGGGAAGAAATATATCCCTGCAAGAAACAAAACGCGCCTGCGATCTGCGAGGCGCGGATTCTTCTCAGGCGCCCATGAGCGGAGAGTTTCCTACCTCTCCGGCGGCTTCTCCTCCGCGCCGGAGGCGCCCACCGAATCCTTCACCCTGTCCTTCAGAGCGCCCGCGCCCTCCGAGGCGTCCTCGATTTTCTCCCTGGCGGAATCGAGCTTCTCCGCAACCTCCACCTCCCCCAGCGTCCGGATTCGCGCGCTCACCTCGCGCATGTAGGGCAGGATTCTGTCCGAGCCGCCGCCGAGCGGATAGTCCGGCGCGGACGTCTCGAACCCGGCCAGGAGGAGGCCCACGACGAACACCCCCTTCGCGCACCCGAGGAGGCCGCCGCCGATTCGGGAGGAGAGACCGGGGCTGTCCGTCGACATGAAGCGCAGCGCCGCCCGGAAAACCGACGTGAGAACGAGCCAGACCGCCGCGAAGAGGAGCGGGACGACCACCTTGTCCATCCAGCCCGCGCCGCCGACCCATTCGGAAACGTAGAGGCTTGCCGGGGCGCCGTATCGCGCGGCGGCGAAGACGGCGACTCCGAGCGACAGAAGGGAGAACGCCTCGCGGACGAAGCCGCGCACGCAGCTGCGAATGACGAACACCGCCAGGACGAGGAGGATGAAAACGTCGGGGATGGAGAAGGAGATCATGGAAATTCCGGCATCTCCTCGGGCGGGGAACCGGCGGGCGTTTCCCTCATCCTACCACAAATCGCGGCGCGCCTGCCATTGTCGGGCATGAAATTTCGGCGGCGGAGGCAAGGGCGACAACCCTTTTCAGGCGCGCGGCAGGCGCGTCCTCCTCAGATTTTCTCCTTCCACATGACCAGGGTGTCCTCGCGGTTGTCGGGATAATAGCGCGGGCGCATGGCCGCCGCCGTGAATCCGTGCTTTTCATAGAGCGCGATGGCGGCCGCGTTGCCGGCGCGCACCTCGAGCGTGGCGCGGAGCAGACCCCTGCCCTTCGCGTCCGCGAGCGCCCTCTCCAGCAGGAGGGCGCCGACGCCCCTGCGCCTGCGGCCGGGCGCGACCGCGAAGTTCGTGATGTGGCACTCCTCCGGCACCTCCCACCAGCAGGCGTATCCCAGAACGCCCGCCCGCGGGGGCTCGGGCGCGGCCGGGGGGCCTCCCTCGTCCACCGCGACGAGGAGCCGGGCGTTTTCGACCTCGCGGAGCTCCCGAAGGAAGCTCTCCCTCGACCAGGGAAGCGGAAAGGAGCGCCGCTCGATGTCGAGCACGGCGTCCAGATCCCCCACCCGCATGGGCCGCGCCTTCATGCCCCCTCCCCTCCCGCGCGCGGCAAGCCCGCGCCGAACGCCGCAAACTCTTTCGCCGGGAAACTTTCGGGACTATAATACGCCAAACGCGGACATTCGCTCGCCGGGCCGCCGGACGCCGCGCGCCGCCGCGGACGGAGGCGGCCGCGGCCGGGGCGGAACCTTCCACAAACCCGATGCGGAGGACAATCATGGGAGCGACTCTGACCTATCTGGGACATTCCACTTTCGTCGGACAATCGGGCGGGGGCAAGACCTTCTACATCGACCCCTGGCTCGAGGGGAATCCGCGCTGCCCCGAGGGCGACCAAAGCCCCCGGAAGGCCGACCTCATCGCCCTCACCCACGGCCACTTCGACCACGTGGCCGGCGTCATGGCCGTCTATGGCCAGGGCGGATGCCCGGTCGCCGGCCCCTACGAGCTGGTGAACCTCATCGCCCAGTCCGAGGGCTTCGCCGAGGAGCACGCGGGCGCCATGGGCAAGGGGGGGACGGTGGACTTCGACGGCATCGCCGTCACGCTGACCCACGCCATGCACAGCTCGAGCTACGGCGAGCCGGGCGTCTATGCCGGAGAGCCCGCGGGCCTCATCCTCGCCTTCGAGGACGGCAGGAGGCTCTACCACGCGGGAGACACCGCCGTCTTCGGCGACATGAAGCTCATCGGCGAGCTCTACGAGCCCGACCTGTGCCTCCTGCCCATCGGCAGCCGGTTCACGATGGACCCGCGCGAGGCGGCGCTCGCCGTCGAGCTTCTGGGCGCGAAGCGGGTGGTTCCGATCCATCACTCCACCTTCCCGCCGCTCACGGGGACGCCGGAGCAGTTCCGCGAGGAGGTCGCCAGGCGCGGACTCCCGGCCGAGATCGCCGCGCTGGAGCCGGGCGAGTCCATCGACGTGTAGCGGCGGGCGCGGCGCCCGCCCCCGATGAGGAAACCTCGTCTTTTCAACGTTCACGAAAAGGAAGCGCGCATGAGCGAGGGCCCCGAAGTCAAGGCGCGAACCGAGGATCGCGACGGCATGAGAATCACCTGGCACCAGCCCATCGAGATGGACGACGGCCTCGTTCTCCGCGCCGACGTGTTCCGGCCCGTCGAGGAGGGGAAGTATCCCGTCATCCTCACCTATGGAATCTACGCCAAGGGGGTGGCCTACCAGGAGGGCTATCACCACCAGTGGAGCAAGATGGTCGAGGACTACCCCGAAATCCTGGAGATGTCCACGAACAAGTACCAGAACTGGGAGGTGACGGACCCCGAATGCTGGATTCCGCACGGCTACGTCTGCGTCCGCGTGGACTCGCGCGGGGCGGGCTGGTCGCCGGGCTTCATGGAGCCCAACTCGCCGCGGGAGATTGACGACCTCTACCAGTGCATCGAATGGGCGGGCGTTCAGGCGTGGAGCAGCGGCAAGGTGGGGATGCTGGGAATCTCCTACTACGCCCGCAACCAGTGGCGGGTGGCGGGCCTGAAGCCCCCGCATCTGGCCGCCATCATCCCCTGGGAGGGCGGGAACGACGCCTACCGCGATTCGGGCTACCACGGCGGCATCCTGAGCCAGTTCACCGAGCAGTGGTCGAAGGTGCAGGTGATGAACGTTCAATACGGCCGGGGGGAGAACGCGCGAAAGCACCCCGTGACGGGAGAGTCCGCCGCCGGGCCGATTACGCTCTCCGAGGAGGCGCTTGCGAACAACCGCGTCAACGCCTTCGAGGAGCTCAAGAAGCACCCCTTCGACGATCAGTGGCACCGGGATCGCTCGGCCGACCTCTCGAAGGTCTCGCTGCCCCTCCTGACCTGCGCCAACTGGGGCGGCCAGGGCATTCACCCGCGCGGAAACTTCAACGGCTACGTCGAGTCGCCCTCGGAGCAAAAGTGGCTCGAGGCGCACGGCGACTCGCACTGGTCGCTCTTCTCGAGCGCCTACGGCCTGGATCTGCAGAAGCGCTTCTTCGACCATTTCCTGAAGGGCGAGGACAACGGCTGGGAGAAGACCCCGCCCGTGACGCTCAACGTCCGCCACCCGGGGCCGCGCTTCGTCCTTCGCCATGAAAACGAATGGCCCCTGGCGCGCGCGCAGTGGACGAAGTTCTATCTCGACCTGGAGAGCGAGGCGCTCTCGCGGACGCCCGCCGCGCGCGAGGCGCGCCTCGAATACGACGCCATGGGGGACGGCCTCACCTTCCGGACGCCCCCGATGACGGAGGAGACGGAAATCACGGGCCCCATGGCCTCCAGGCTCTTCGTCTCCTCCTCCACCGAGGACGCCGACCTGTTCCTCATCGTCCGCGTGTTCGACCCCGAGGGGAAGGAACTCACCTTCATGGGCTCCACCGACCCGCACACGCCGATCGCCAACGGCTGGCTGCGCGCGTCGCACCGCGCCCTGGTTCCCGAGAAAAGCTCCATCTACCGCCCCTACCACCCCCACGACAGGGCCGAGCCGCTCGCGCCCGGCGAGGTCTATGAGTGCGACGTGGAGATCGTCGCCTCGTGCATCGTCGTCCCCGCCGGCTGGCGGGTGGCGCTCACCGTTCGCGGGAAGGACTACGAATATACGGGCGAGGTCAGCGAGTTCGCCAAGCGGTTCCACTACTCCACGAAAGGCACGGGCGGCATGACGCACAACGACCCGGACAACCGCCCGCCGGCGATCTTCGACAACAGGGTGACCCTCCACGCGGGCGGCGGGCGCGACCCCTACCTGCTCCTGCCCATCATCCCGCCGAAGGAGGGGGAGTAGAGAAGCAAGGATTTCGCTCGTCCGGCCGAAGCGGGGAAGGCGAGGGAGAGCCGCGCCGTCCGGCGGTGGTTCGGGCTTCAGGCCGCCCTCGCGCGGGCGGCGCCCGAAGGCCGGCCCGCCTGAGGGTCACCCGGCGGCGGAGCGTCCGCCGTCCACCACGACGTGCTGCCCGGTGAGGTAGTCCGAGGCGGCGGAGCACAGAAAGAGCGCGGCGCCCGCCGCGTCCTCGGGCAGGCCCGCGCGCGCCGCCGGCGTCCGCGCCAGCACCTCCCTCATTTTCCCGGGATTCGCGAAGAGGCCCTCCGTCATCGGCGTGCGCGTGAGCTGCGGCCCCAGGGCGTTCACCTGAATCCCATGCGGCGCCCACTCGATCGCCAGGGCGCGGGCGAGCGAGACGACCGCCCCCTTCGTGGCGGCATAGACGGCCTGGTTCGGCGCCGCGCGCTCGGCCACCATGGAGGCGAGGAAAAGGATTTTTCCGCCCTCCCCCTGCGGAATCATCACCCGCGCCGCCTCCCGGGCGCAGAGGAACGCCCCGCGCGCGTTGCAGGCGAGCAGCGCGTCCACCTCGGCCGGCGCGCATTCGAGGGCGGGCTTCACGAGGTTGATCGCCGCGCTGTGGACGAGGACGTGAAGCCCCCCGTGAAGGGCGGCGGCGTCCCTGATCAGGCGGGAGACCGCCTCCGCGTCCGCGACGTCGCAGGGGAGGAACCGCGCCTCCAGGCCCTCCGCCCGAAGCGCCGCGAGCGCCTCCTCGCCGCGAGCGCCTGAGCGGCCCGCAAGCGCCACGCGCGCCCCCGCCCCCGCGAGCGCCCCGCCTATCGCCAGCCCGATGCCGGAGGTTCCGCCCGTAACGAGCGCGGAGCGGCCCGCGAGCCCGAATTTCTCCATCATCCTCCCGCCTCCCGACGCGCCCGCGCTCACAGGCGCGCCCTGAGATACGCGATCGTCCTGGTCGCCGCCGTCCGGAAGTCGGGCTTCTGGGCGAGCTGCGCCGAGAGATAGCCCGCGTAGCCCACCTCCTTCAGGGCGGCGATGATCTCGTCGAAGGGAACGTGGCCCGACCCCGGATAGGTGCGCATGTTGTCGGCGACGTGGAAATACTCGATGCGCCCGCCCGCCTCGCGGATGGCGCCCGCGAAGGAGGCGTCCTCGATGTTCATGTGAAAGCTGTCGATGAGAAGCCCCATCGCCTCGTGGCCCATCTCGTCGAGAAGCGCCAGGCCCTCCCGGGTGGAGCGCGCGAAGTTCGTGTTGAAGCGGTGGTGCGGCTCGAAGAGCATCCGGATTCCGCGCGCCGCCGCCCGGTCGGCGCCCGCCCGCAGCGCGTCCCGCATCCAGCCCTCGGAGGCCGCCCTGCCCTCTCCCTCCAGGAGACTCCCCCGGAAGCGGCCGATGTTCACCGGACAGCCGAGCCCGCCCGCGAAGTCCACGTGGCCGAAGAGGCGCTCCAGCGCCCGTGCGCGCGCCTCCGCGTCCGGGTGGCACAGCTCCAGCCCGTCCTGATAGGAAATGGGCGCCGTGCCGACGAGGGAGACCTCCAGGCCCGATTCCTCGAGGGCGCGGCGGAGCGCGTCCCCGTCGAAGGCGGCCGCGTCCCGAACCGCGAGCTCCACGCCGTCGAAGCCCGCCTCCTTCAGAAACGCGAGATTGTCGCTGAACGCGCCGCGCACGGCGGGCATCAGGGGGGTCGTGACGTCGGGCGTCGCCACCACGTAGCCGATTTTCATTCCATGAGGCTCCTCTGCGTCATTCCATCATCCGGGCTGCGCGACTCTTCCGAAAGCGCGCCCCGCCCGCACGGGCGGGGGGACACTATAGCCCCGACGCCCGGCGGGGTGAAGCCGCGCCGTTGCCCGAACGCCGGCGATTCGGTAGCCTTGGCGCTTCCACGCGAACCCCGGAGGAAGGGCATGAGAGAAGACCAGAGGCTGCTTCACGGCGCGATCGACACCCACATTCACGCCTCGCCCAGCCTGTTCCCGCGCGTCTGCGATCACGTCGAGTGCGCGCGCGGCGCCGCCTCGGCGGGGATGCGGGGGGTGGTGTTCAAAATCCACCACGGCGACACGACGGGCCGCATCCCCCTCGTCCGGGAGGCGGTGGGCGACGCCATCGAGGTCTATGGGGGCGTCACGCTCAACAGTCCGGTGGGCGGCCTCAACCCCTTCGCGGTGGACGCCGCCGTCAGGATGGGGGCGAAGATGGTGTGGATGCCCACCATCAGCGCGCTGAACCACCTCGAAAAGCTGGGCGCGCCCCATTTTCCGGGCATGAAGCAGACGCGCGGCGTCAGGCTCAAGGAGAAGGGGCTGACCATCTTCGCCGACCGGAAGCGCGCGAAGGTGCGCCCCGAGGTGCGGACCATCTGCAGGCTCATCGCCGAGGCGGGCGTCTGCCTGAGCACGGGGCACCTGAGCGTGGAGGAGGTGCGCGCCCTCATCCCCCTCGCCAGGGAGGAGGGGGTGAAGCGCATCATCGTCCAGCACCCCGAATACATCGTGGACGCCTCCATCGAGGAGCAGGTGGAGTTCGCCGGGATGGGCGCCTACATCGAGCATCTCGCCATCTTTTGCTTCACCCACTGGGGCGCCTACCCGACGAACAAGAAGGCGCCGCCCATCTCCGTGAAGGAGCAGGCGAAGATGGTGAAGGCGGTGGGCGCCGCGCGCACGATTCTTTCCACCGACCTGGGCCAGCTCCACAACGCGCCCCCCTGGGAGGGCCTGAGGATATTCGTCCAGCTCATGCTGGAGAACGGCGTGAAGCCCGAGGAGATCGAGACGATGCTGCACAAGAACCCGGCGCGGGTTCTCGGCCTCCCGCTCAGGCCCAAAAAGCGGGCGACCGCCGCGGCATCTTCAGGCGGCCGAGGCGCGGCCCCAACGACGGCGGGAGAATGACGACAAGAAAAGGCGGGCGCGGGGAATTCAGACGGCTCTACGGGATCGATCGCGCCGCGTCCCGGACGAAGCGGCCCAGGCTCCGCCGCGCCGCCTCCCCGAAATTCCCGAACATCTCGAGCGTGGCCCGCTTGCTGCCCTCCACCGCCGGCTGATCGAAGGGGTTGACGCCGCGCAGCAGGCCGCCATAGACGGCCGCCCACTGCCAGAGCGCGATGAGGCGGCACACGTCGCCGACGCCCAGGGAATCGAGCGTGAGGACGAGATGGGGCGTCCCCCTCCGCTCGGCCTCCCGAACGACGCCCGCGTGCTCCATGTGAAGAAATTCCGCGCAGGTGCTCTCGCCTCCCTCGAGAGGCTCATCTCCCTCGAGGCGCTCTACGCGCAGCGAGAGGCCCATCATGCTCCCGCGTCCGCCGAAATAGCGCTGGTTCGTGTGGTGCTGGCTCTCGGGCGCCGCCGCCGCGAGAATCGTCTGGCCCAGGCCCTCCTTGCAGTAGCTCTCATGGACGAGCTGGACGATGAGCTCGCCCGCCCCCGAGAGCGCGTGGGCGTATATCGGCATGAACGCCTCCGTGAAGCCCAGCTCTTCCGCCCGCCACAGCGCCAGCGCCAGATATTTCGCCACGTTCTCGCGGAGGGGAGAGTCGGGGCGAAGCGTTCGGTGGGCGTCGGCGAAGGCTTTGTCTATCTCGCGGACGAGCGCCGTGCTCCCCTCCAGCATCGCCAGGGGCAGGAGCGCGCTGTTCTGCGCGGCGGTGAACCGCCCGCCCACCTCGTCGGGATGCGGAAAGGTCGGCAGCCTCCTCGCCTCGACCATCGAGGCGAGCTTGCTGGGGCCGGATGAGGTGATCGCCACCGCCTCATACCCGCGCGCCAGCAGAAGCGCCGTCTCCTGAATCACGTTTTCCGTGCTCCCCGACTTGCTCACGGGAACCAGCAGGGCGCTGCCGGGATGGAGCGCGCCGTCCGCGCGCAGGAGCTCGCCGAGCAGGCCGCTCGCGTCCGTGCCGTCGAGCAGATGCAGTTTCCGGGCAAAGCCCCGCCCGGACAGGGCGCGATAGAGCGCCCATGCGTTTCGTATCGAGCCGCCGTTTCCGACCACGACGACGTGCGCCTTCCCCTCCGCCGGCGCGAGCATGGCCTCCATGCCGTCCACGTCCGCGCGCTCGACGGCGAAACGGGGCATGGCCTCTCCCCCCTGATGGCGCGCTATCATCTCCCCGCATTTCGCGGCGTCGTCCAGAAGGTCTCTTTTCTCGCGCCAGAGGGCGTCCTTTCCCCGCTCGCCGAGAGGCGCCTCGAAACTCCTCGCATACAGATGCAGGCCCAAAACCGCGCTCCTCTTAAAGCGGCGAAGAAGCCTCGCCGCCGATCGGCCCCTCGTCCAGATGCGCCCGGAAGCTGCGGACGACGATGGGAATGATGCCGGAGGGGGGAAGATTCAGCCGCCCGAAGGCGAACGCCGCCGCCTCTTCCGCCGAAAGTTCTCCCCCGCTTCGCGCCAGAGCCTCCTGAACCAGGGCGTCGATTTCCCTCAAATAGTTCGCCCCGCTTTCGAGATGGGCGGCGATCGCCTCGTCGCGCGAGACCTCCCGGCTCATGGCGGAGAGCAAAACCCTCGCTCCCTCGACGGCTTTCAGCCTCTCCAGGCTCCGCAGGGTGGACGCCACGCCCTCGTAGATGGGCGGCGCGCCCGGCTCGGGCAGAACGTCCCCGCAGATGAGCGCGCCCTCCCCGGGAAGGAAGAAGGAGAGGCCGCCCGCCGAGTGCCCGGGGGTGCGCATCACCCGGAGGGCGATTCCGCCCGGGGATATTTCATCCCCCTCCGAGAGGAAGCCCGCGACCTTCGAGGGGCCCTCCGCCGCCTCGCGCATCCGCCCCACCGGGCGGACGCGATGCTGATGGTCGAGGTCCTCTATCATCCTTCTCTCGGTTTCGGACGCCAGAAACTCGGGCCGCGCCCTCTCCTCTATCGCCCCGCAGCCGCCGACGTGGTCGAAATGCGAATGCGTGAGCAGAACGTAGGCTATCTCGTCCGGCTTTCGCCCGATGGATTCGACGTAGTCGAATATCCGGGAAGCGGTGGCGGCGACGCCCGCGTCGATGAGGGTGAGCGTCTCGCCCTCGAGAATATGGGAGGTCACGAACCTGGGAATCCGCGCCCCCTCCGGCGTCTCGATTCCGAATTCCAGCCAGAGGCAATGGACGCGAGGGGTGATTCGCATGAAGCCATCCGAGGCGGGCGGAGAAAATCTTCCGGTTCACGGGACGCCCGCCGCCCGACCGGAGCGCCCGCGCCCCGGGAGCAATCTACCAGAACGCCCCGCCGGCTGAGAAGCGCCCCCGCCGGGCGAACGCGCGGCGGCGCGTCCCTGAAAAAATCATTGAAGCCGACCACCCGTTTTTCCCGGGGAAAAGCCCCCGTTCGCCTCCTGAAGAATTTCCCCCGGACGCCCTCAGGCCGCTCCGTTCATTTTTATGATATTTTTCCCGATATCGGCGTATTTTTTTCTTGTTCCGCCCGCTTTTCTTGCTGTATAAATCCGCCTTGCGGTTTTCCGGGGCAGCGCGCCCGAAAGCCGCGAAACCACCGCCGCCGGGCAGGAAGAACCACCTTCGCTGAGGGCAAGACGATGAACGCGACCACCCTGGGCTTCACGCTTCTCTCCGTCCTTTGCTTCGGGGTATGGGGACTCTTCATGAAGATGGGGCAGGAGCGCCTGGGCGCGCTGCCCCACCTCATGGGAATGGGGCTGACCGCCGCCGCCGTCGTCGCCCTCGCCCTGATGAGCAGGCGCTTCCCCCTGCCGCCGATGCGGACGGACGTCTGGCTGCCCGTCGTCGCCACGCTGGTCACCCTGGTGGGGATGCTCTGCCTGGTCATCGCCCTCTCGAAGGCGGGCGGGCAGATCGCGGGCGTGGTGGCGCTCTCGGCGCTCTACCCGGGGGTCACGGCGGTGATGGCGGCGATCTTCTTGGGCGAGGGCTTCTCGGTCGCCAAGATGGGCGGGCTGGCCTGCGCGGCGCTCGCCGCGTTCCTCTTCACGCGCTAGGAGCGCGCGCCCGGCCCATGACGCCCCAGCGCGGACTCCGCATCGGGATCGACACGGGCGGCACGTTCACCGACGTCGTCGGCGTCCGCTCGGACACCGGCGAGGTGTTCACCACCAAGACGCCCACGACGCCGGAGGACTTCAGCGAGGGACTGCTCCGGGGGATCCGCAAAATCCTGGAGGAAGCCAAGATCCGCCCCGCCCTCGTGAGCGGGGTGTTTCACGGCACGACCGTGGCGACGAACGCCATCCTCGAGCGCCGCTTCGAGAACCTGGGGTTCATCGTCACGGAGGGGTTTCGCCATCTTCTGGAGATCGGCCGGGCGAACGACGCCGGCCGCGAGACCTACGCCGCTCCCCTCCTGCAGGGGCCGGGAGAGGCGCTCGTCCCTCCCGAGCGGATCCGGGAGGCGCGCGAGCGCGTCTCCGCCTCCGGCGAAATTCTCCGCCCCCTCAGGAAAGAAGACGCGCGCGGGCTCGCGCGGTGGTTCAGGGCGCGGCGCATCGGCTCCGTGGGGGTCTGCCTGCTCCACGCCTGCGCCGAGCCCGCGCACGAGCGCGTCATTCTCGAAGCCTTCGGGGAGGAATACCCCGAGTGCTTCGTGAGCGTATCGAGCGAGGTGATGCCCGAGCCCGGCGAATACGAGCGCGCCGTCACCACCCTGCTCGACGCCTGCGTCAAGCCGCCCGTCAAGTCCTATCTCGAGCGCAGCGCGCGGAAAATCGAGGAGGCGCTGGGCGGCGCGCCCTTCCTCGTGATGAAGAGCAACGGCGGCGTCTCCACCGCGAGGGAAATCGCCAAAAGGCCGATAGGCACCGTGCTGTCGGGGCCGGCGGCGGGGGCGCTCTCGGCGGCCTACCTGGGAAAGCTCTCGGGCCACGAGGCGCTCATCACCCTGGACGGCGGCGGCACCTCCACCGACATCGCCGTCGTCGAGGGCGGCGAGGCCAGGCGCGCCACCCGCCACCGGCTCGACGAGTTTCACCTGCGAATGCCCATGATCGACATGGTCGCCATCGGCACGGGGGGCGGCTCCATCGCCTGGCGAAGCGCCGAGGGAAGGCTCCGCGTCGGGCCGAGGAGCGCGGGGGCGGACCCGGGGCCCGTCTGCTACGGGAAGGGGGGGGAGGAGCCCACCCTCACCGACGCGAACCTGCTGCTCGCCCGCAGCCCCCTCCACCTGGCGGGCGGCGAGGTGAAGCTCAACAAGGCGCTCGCCATGAAGGCCATGCGCGATCTGGCGCGCCGCTTCGACATGGACCCCTACGAGATGGCCGCGGGCGTCGTCGAAATCGCCGCCTGGAACCAGGCCCACGCCGCGCGGCGGGCGACGGCGCAAAGGGGGGCGTCGCCGAAAAACTTCGGACTCATGGCCTTCGGAGGCTCCGGGCCGCTCACGGCCGGCCTCGCGGCCGAGCTTCTGGGCGTGGACGCCGTCATCGTTCCTCCCTTCGCGGGCATGACGAGCGCCTTCGGGCTGGAGGTCGTCGATCTGGTGAACGATCACGCGGCGGCCCACCGCCAATCGGAAGAAAACCTCCGCCCCGAGGCCCTCGCCGACGCCTATGAGGAACTCGAGGCCCGCGCCGACGCGGCGCTGGCCGCCGAGGGCGTCCCCGAACACCGCCGCGAGATGCGGCGCGCGGCCGAGATGCGCTGCCAGGGAGAGGCGACCGAAATCGAGGTGGACGTGCCCGGAGGCTATCTCACCCCCTCGACGCTGGCGGAGGCGATCGAGCGCTTCCACCTGCTCTACCGGCGCCGCCACGGCCGCAGCCGCAAGGGGAGCCGCCCGGTCGAAATCGCGCGCCTGCGCGTCACGGGCGTGGGCCTGACGGAGCCGCCCAACCTCCCCCTGATTCCCGCGGGCGACGACAGCCCCGAGGAAGCCTACAAGGGCGCGCGCCTCGTCTGGTTCCGGGAGCTGGGCGGGTTTCACGACACGCCCGTCTATTACCGGGAAAGGCTGCTGGAGGGAAACTGCATCCCGGGGCCCGCCGTCGTGGAGAGCTTCGGCAGCACCACGGCGATCTTCCCGCGCCAGGAGGCGCGGGTGGACAGATACGGGAATCTGGTGATGCGCTTCCGCTCCGAAATCCCCGAGCGCGGCGAGCGCGCCGGCAGGCCGACGGGGGCGCACGGCGTGGGAGCGGCGCGGGGATGAACGCGAACCCCGTCGTGAGCGAAATCCTCGCGGGCGCGCTGCGCGCCATCGAGGAGGAGGTCGAGGAGCTTCTCGCCCGCGTCTGGCGCAGCCCCTCGCTGCGGGACGCGGGCGACTTCTCCGTCTGCCTGTTCGACCGCTTCGGCCGCGCCCTCACGGGCCGGGCGCTGGCCTCGGGCCCCGCCCCCGTCCTCCGCGCGCATCCCGAAATCGCCGAGGGCGACGTCTTTCTCCACAACGACCCCTACGCGCCGCCCGCGGGCCTGGGCGAGGCGCCCGAGCTGTGCCTCACCCGCCCCCTGTTCGCGGACGGCGCGCTCCTGGCCTTCCTGCAGATCAGGGGACGCCACGACGACGTGGGCGGCGCGCTGCCCGGCGGGAGAAGCGGCGGGGCGCGGGAGAGCTACCACGAGGCCTCCTCGTTCCGCCGGTGCGAATCGCGCGGAGGGACGAGACCGTCCGCGACGTCAGGGCCCTGCTTCTGCGGAACAGCCGGCGGGCCCGCCACCTGGGCGACGACATCGACGCGCAGCTGGGCGCGCTCCGGGTGGGCGCGGCGCGCCTTGCGGATTTGACGCGCCGATACGGGGCGGAGAACCTCTCGGCCTGCTTCGCCGATCTGTTGAGAGAGTGCGAGCTCGCCTTCCGGGAGCGGCTCATCCCGCGGATTCCCGAAAAAAGCTGGACGGCGCGCGCGGCCGTGGAATCGGACGGCCTGGACGGCCCCCACGCGCTCGAACTCACGCTCTCGCGCCGCGGGGACGCCCTGCGCGTCGCGCTGGACGCCGCCCCCCAGGCGCAGGGGCCGATAAACTGCCCTCTGGCGGGAGAAGGCGCGCAGTGCCTGCTCCGCCTGCTCGCGCCCGCCCTGCTCCGCCTGGAGGAGGACGCCGCCGAGTTCCCCCTGAACGACGGCGCCCTGCGGGCGTTCGAGGTCGGACTGCCGGGGCCCGGAACGCTGCTGACCCCGCGCTTTCCCGCGCCGACGGGCCTGCGGGCGCTCACGCTGGGGAAGCTGCTCTCCGCGTTCGGCGAGGCGCTCTTCGAGGCGTCGGGCGGGCGGGCGCCCGCGGGCTCCGAGAGCCTGCGAACGCTCGCCTTCTGTGGGCATGACGCGCGAGGCGGCTTCCACCTCCTCCGGGAGGCGCTGGGCGCGGGCGCGGGCGCGGGCGCGGGGGGAGACGGCGCGTCCGCGACTCCCCCCGTCGGCGGCGCCGGCGGCATGTCCGTCGAGGCGATGGAGGCGCGCTATCCCGTGCGGGTCGAGGCGATGGGGCTGGTCGAGGACTCGGGCGGCGCGGGCAAAAACCGGGGCGGCCTGGGCGTCTATAGGGAATACCGCCTGCTCATGGACGGCGAGGCGGCGAGCGCGGCGGGCGGCGCGGAGGCGCCTCCTTCGGGACGGGCCGGCGGGTCGGCCGGAGCTCCCTATCGCATCGAGCGCCGCGCCGGAAGGGAGCGCGTCTCGATGCCGGCGGTCTGCGCGGCCGTCCCGTTTTCGGACGGCGACGCGATTCGCGTCGCGACCCCCGGCGGCGGCGGGTGGGGCGACCCCATGGAGCGCGATCCCCAAGCCGCGCGCGCCGACGTTCTGCGCGGCTTCGTCTCCAGGGAGGCGGCGGAATCCCTCTACGGGGTGGTTCTGGGGCGCGCGCCCGGCTTCGGGATCGACGAGAGCGAGACGCGCAGGCGCAGGCGGGGAAAATAACCCACGGCTCCGCCTTCGGGCGCCGAGCCGTTCCGCCGCGGCCTTCAGACGCATCCGCCGTCGGGAGCGGGAGACGGAAAACCCGCGCGCGCTTGGAGCGGCGCGCCGCATCGGGTAGAATCCGCGACTCGAAGAAGCGGCCGCGTCCGGGAGGCGCGGCGCTCAAGAAGCCGTTTTCCGTTCGCCGGACTCTTTCAGAGGGGAGAGGGAGGAATTCAAGGAATGGCGATAAAAGTCGGCATCAACGGTTTTGGCAGGATCGGACGAAACCTGTTTCGCGCGGGTCTTGCGGATCCGGAGGTCGAATTCATCGCCGTCAACGATCTGACGGACCCGAAGACCCTCGCCCATCTGCTGAAGTTCGACTCCGTGCACGGCCGCTTCCAGGGAGAGGTGGAGGCCGGCGACGCGGAGATTCGGGTGAACGGCGAATCCATCCGCGTCCTCTCCGAGCGCGACCCGGCGAACCTCCCCTGGGGCGACCTGGGCGCGCAGGTGGCCGTGGAGAGCACCGGCATCTTCACGAAGCGGCCGGACGCGGAAAAGCACCTGAAGGCGGGCGCGCGCAAGGTCATCATCTCGGCGCCGGCGACGGATGAGGACATCACCGTCGTCCTGGGCGTGAACGACGACAAATACGACGACGCCTCCCACCACGTCATCTCGAACGCGAGCTGCACCACGAACTGCCTCGCGCCCGTGGCGAAGGTGCTGCACGAGAAATTCGGGGTCAGGCACGGGCTGATGACCACGACGCACGCCTACACGAACGACCAGAAGATACTCGACCTCCCCCACTCGGACCTCAGGCGCGCGCGGGCGGCGGCGGTGAGCATGATTCCCACCTCCACGGGCGCGGCGAAGGCGGTGGGGCTGGTTCTTCCCGAGCTCGACGGCCGGCTCGACGGCATGGCGATTCGCGTGCCCACCCAGGACGTCTCCGTCGTCGATCTCGTGGCCGAGGTGGAGCGGGAGACGACGGCCGAGGAGGTGAACGGCGCCCTGAAGGAGGCGGCGGACGGCGCGCTCAAGGGGATACTCGACTACACGGAGGAGCCTCTGGTGTCGGTCGATTACCTCGGCAACCCGGCGTCCTCCACCGTGGACGGCCTCTCGACGAAAGTGCTCGACGGGGCGATGGTCAAGGTCATCTCCTGGTACGACAACGAATGGGGATTCTCCTGCCGCATGGTGGACCTCATCAAAAAAGTGGGAGCCGCGCTCCAGGGCGCCTGAAAACGGCATGGGCACGATAACGAGCGCCATCGAGAACGGCGCGGCCAAGCTCGGCGTGGAGGACGTGGACGTCGCGGGCAGGCGGGTCTTCCTGCGCGTCGACTTCAACGTGCCGCTCGACGATCAGGGACACATCACGGACGACGCGCGCATCCGGGCGGCGCTGCCCACCATCAACTATCTGCTGGACGAGGGCGCGCGGGTCGTCATCGGCTCCCACCTCGGCCGTCCGAAGGGGAGGTTCGACGCCAAAAACTCCCTCGCGCCGGTCGGCAAGCGTCTGGCGCGCCTGCTGGACAAGGAATGCCCCCTGGCGTCCGACCCCGCCGACCCGGAGACCAGAAGCCGCGCGGAGAAGATGAAGCCGGGCGAGGTGCTCCTGCTGGAGAATCTCCGGTTTCACCCGGGCGAGGAGAAAAACGACGAGAAATTCGCCCGGAAGCTCGCCTCCCTGGCCGACCTCTACATCGACGACGCCTTCGGCAACGCCCACCGCTCCCACGCCTCCATGTCGGCGATCACGAAATTCCTGCGTCCCGCCGTCGCGGGCTTTCTGATGATCAAGGAGGTGAGCTACCTGAGCGGCGCGGTGAACAACCCGATGCGCCCGGTGGTGGCGATTCTCGGCGGGGCGAAGGCGAGCGCGAAAATCGGCATCGTCGAGCAGATATTGCCGAAGATGGACAAGATCATCCTGGGCGGCGGCATGGCGGGCACCTTTCACCGCGCCCTGGGCTTCGAGATGGGCAACAGCCTCGTGGAGGAGCACATGATGGACACGGCGCGCTCCATCATGAACAAGGCGCAGGAGCTAGGGGTGAAGTTCTACCTTCCGAGCGACTACGTGGTGGCGGACAAGTTCGAGGCGTCGGCGGAAACCAAGGTGGTGCCCGCCCAGGAGGTGCCCGAGGACTGGTTCGCCCTGGACATCGGCCCGGCGAGCACCACCCTGTTCGGCGAGGCGCTCCAGGACGCGAAGACCATCATCTGGAACGGCCCGATGGGCGTGTTCGAGTTGGACGCCTTCTCGCGCGGGACATACGCCATGGTGAACCACGTGGCGAATTCCTACGCCCTGACGATCGTGGGCGGCGGCGACACGGACGTGGCCGTCCACGCGGCGGGAGAATCGCGCCGCATCTCCTACATCAGCACGGGCGGCGGCGCCTTCCTGGAGCTGCTCGAGGGCAAGGAGCTGCCCGGCCTGGCGTGCCTGACGGACAAGCGCTGAGGCTTCCCGGGAGGAATTCTCGATGCGGCGCAAGCTGGTGGCCGGCAACTGGAAGATGAACAAGACGATACCCGAGGCGCGGACGCTCGCGCGCGAGGTGGCCGAGGGCGCCGCGCGGGCGGGCCTCCCGGGGGTGGACGCGCTTCTGGCGCCGCCCTATCCCGCGCTTCACGCGGTGGCGGAGGCGGTGGCCGGAAGCGGGGTCGGCGTCGCCGGACAGAACTGCTCCCATCATCCCGAGGGCGCGCGCACCGGCGAGGTGAGCGTCTCGATGCTCAGGGACGCGGGCGCGACCCACGTCATCCTCGGGCACAGCGAAAGGCGGGAGACGGCGGGAGAGGGCGACGCCCTCATCGCGCGAAAGGCGGCGGCGGCGAGCGCGGGCGGCCTCGTTCCGATTCTCTGCCTCGGGGAGCCGCTCCCCACGAGGCGGGCGGGCGCGGCGCTCGCGCGCATCGCCCATCAGGTGGAGCTCTCCATCGAGGGAGCCTATCCCTCCCCTCCCGCCGGCGGCCTCGTCATAGCGTATGAGCCCGTGTGGGCCATCGGCACGGGCCTCACGGCCGCGCCCGAGCAGGCGCAGGAGGCGCACGCCTTCATCCGAGAGCGCCTCGGCAGGGCCTACGGCTTGGAATGGGCGCGGGAAGCGCGTATCCTCTACGGTGGCAGCGTGAAGCCGGACAACGCGGAGGCGCTGTTCGCGCAGCCGGACATCGACGGCGGCCTCATCGGCGGGGCGAGCCTGAACAGCGGGGATTTTCTGAAAATCATCGGCGCCGCGGAGGCGGCTTCCGCATCGAGGTGAGAAGAGCGAGACAATGACCATCGTCCTGACAATCCTGCACGTAGCCGTCGCGATCTGCCTGGTGCTGTCCGTGCTTCTCCAGGCGGGAAAGGGCGGGGGCATCGGCGCCGCCTTCGGAGGCTCCAGCGACACGATGTTCGGCGCGCGGGGGCCGGTGAGCTTCCTGAGCAAGCTCACGACCGGCGCCGCCGTCCTCTTCATGGCGACCTCGCTCCTGCTCACCTACATCGGCTCGCAAAGCGCGAACCGGGGCGCCTCGATAGTGCCCTCCGCGCCCGTCAGGAGCGCGCCGGCGCAGCCTCCCGCCGCACCCCCGAAGCCGGCCGCCCCCGCGAACAAATAAGCGAGGGCGGAGGATGCTGATCAAGCGCCTTTTGCTGCTGCTCCCCCTGCTGCTCGCGGCCGTTCTGCTTCAGTCCTACTTCTGGGTTCCCACGTTCTCCGATCAGACCAGGGGCGGCGACGGGCGGCTCCGCCAGTTCATCACCGGCTCCATCGGCGACGCGCAGATACTGAACCCCATCCTTCACGCCGACACGGCGAGCGGCGAGATCGTAGACAAGGTGTTCGAGGGCCTCATCGACCGGGACCGCGACCTCTCCTACCGGGGCCGGCTGGCCTCCTCCTGGCGCATCTACGAGGAGGCGTTCTTCGTCCCCCATCCCGACGGGCCGGGCGCGAAGGCCCTGGCCGCGCGCATCGCGCGGGCGCGGGACGAGGGCGGCGCCGCGTGGCTGAAAAACGTCGAAAAAATCGAAGCGCTGCCCCCCGCCGAGGAGAAGACCTTCATCCGCGCCCCGCCCGCCAAGGGGCGGAAAAGGCCCGGGCGCATGGCCGTCCGCGTCGCCTACCCCGAGCGCGTGAAGATGACGCTCAAGAACGTGGATCAGGACCTGTTCGCCCGACTCGGAAAACTGCTGGGCGAGGGCGCAATCGCCGCCGACCCGGCTCCCTTCGTCAAGACCGCGCTTCCCGAGCGGCTGCGCCCCGCCGCCCTGCGGCGCGCGCGGCTCACGGAGCACAACCCCGTCATCGTCTTCCGGCTCAGGCGCGGCGTCCGCTTCCACGACGGCCACGAGTTCGACTCGGGCGACGTGCGCTTCACCTACGAAGCCATCATGAACCCCGCGAACCTCTCCCCCCGGACGGCGGACTTCGAGCCCGTCAAGCGCGTGGAGACGCCCGACAGGTTCACCGTGAAGATCACCTACAAGCGCCTCTACTCCCCCGCCTTCGGCACGTGGGGGATGGGGATGCTGCCCGAGCACCTGCTGAACCGGGAGAGGCTCGACGAGGAGGCGAGGCGCGCGGGCAGGGAGCCGAAGAATTTCAGCCTGCGCGACAGCGCGTTCAACCGAAGCCCCGTGGGCTCAGGCCCCTTCGTCTTCCGGGAATGGCGCTCGGACGAGCTCATCCGGCTCGCGCGCAACGAGGACTACTGGGAGGGCGCGCCCGAATACGACGAATACGTCTACAGAATCCTGCCCGACCCCCTGACGCAGGAGATCGCCTTCTACGCCGGAACCGTGGATCGCTACGGAGCGGGCTCCCACCAGGTCGAGCGTCTGCGGAAAGATCCGAGATTCCAGGTGTTCTCCGGCCTGGGCTTCGGCTTCTCCTACATCGGCTACAACATGCGCCGCTGGCCGTTCGGGGACGCCCGCGTGCGCCGGGCGCTCGGCATGGCGGTGAACGCGAGGCAGATCCAGCGCTACGTGCTGAACGGCGAGGCCGAGGACATCACCGGCCCGTTCGTGAAGCAGAGCCGGCACTACAACCGCAGCGTCAAGCCCCTGCCCTACGACCCGGAAGGGGCGGCGCGGCTGCTCCGCGAGGCGGGATTCCGCAGGAAAAACGGCATTCTGACCAAGGACGGCAGGCCCCTCGCCTTCAACCTGATGACGAACCACGGCAACGAGATCAGACGCGCCATCGGCGCCGTCGCGCAGGACGCCTGGCGGAAGATCGGCGTCAAAGCCACCTTCTCGCAGGTCGAGTGGGCCGTGTTCATCCGAAAGCACGTCAACCAGCTCGACTTCGACGCCGTCATCCTCGGCTGGAGCCTCGGCCTCGACCCGGATCTTTATCAGATATGGCATTCGAGCCAGACGGGCAAGGGGCGGCTCAACTTCGTCGGCTACGCGAACCCGAAGGCGGACGACCTCATCGTCAAGATCCGCCAGGAATACGACCTGCCGACCCAGGTTCGCTACGCGCGCGCCCTCCACCGCATCATCGCGGCGGATCAGCCCTACACGTTCCTCTACGTCAGCAAATGGACGGCGCTGCTCGACAGGAAAATCGCCATCGCCCGGCGCCTCGCGGACGGGAAAACGCAGCCGCGCAGAATCCGCCCCACCGTCACGGGAAGCTACGCCTTCGACTTCAACAGGTGGGTGAAGTTCCCCGAAGCCCCCCGCTTCGAGAGCCGGAATTGATCGCCTACATCGCGCGGACGACGCTGTTCAAGCTCGCGACCCTCTTCATCATCTCGATCGTGAGCTTCCTGATCATCCATCTCGCCCCCGGCGAGCCGAGCCAGATCGACCCCCTCAACCCGCGCTTCACGAAGGAGGACCTCGCCCGCTACCGCGCCGCCTTCGACCTCGACAAGCCGCTTCCCGTCCAGTACTGGCGCTTCTACAAAAAATTCTTCACCGGCGAGCTCGCGAGCCTCAAGGACAACCAGCCCGTCTTCGGAAAGATATGGCGGCGCTTCCTCGTCAGCCTGCCCCTGTTCATCGTGGGCACCCTCATCACCTGGTGCCTCTCCTTCCCGCTCGGAATCGCGGGCGCGCTGCGCCGCTACACCTTCTTCGACCGCTCCACCACCTTCATGAGCTACCTGATGATATCCACGCCCGGCTTCTTTCTCGCCTACGTCCTCATCATCGCGGTGGTGCAGGGCTTTCCGCTCCCCTTCACCGACTACCGCGTCCCCGGGCTCGAGGTCTCCGTCCTGGGAATCGAAACCTTCGGCCGGGGCGGCGCCTCCCCCCTTTTCCGAATCAACGACCGCATCTGGCATCTCGTGCTGCCCAGCCTCGTGGGGGCGATCGGCGGCATCGCCGTGCTCTCGCGCTACGTGCGCGGCCAGATGATGGAGGTGGTGGATTCGGACTTCATCCGCACGGCGCGCGCCAAGGGGGTCGACGAGAACGCCGTGAACTACATGCACGCCCTCCGAAACGCGGCGCTGCCCTTCGTCACGATGTTCGGACTCATCCTGCCCGGGCTGATCGGCGGCTCGGTCATCATCGAGAACATCTTCGCGTGGCCCGGCATGGGGCGCCTGGGCTTCGAGGCCGTGCTGGCGCGCGACTACCCCGTCATCCTGAGCCTCAACTTCATGTCCGCCATCCTGGTCGTCATCGGCACCTTCATCTCCGACGTCCTGCTCGTCGTGGTCGATCCGAGGATTCGCCTGTGAGCGAAGCGGCCGAGATGCGCGAGATGATGGAGGAGATGGGCGAGGAGCTCGCTCCCCGCCAGCGCGTCTGGCGGCACCTGCGGCGGAACCCGATGGCGATGGCGGGCGGCGCCGCGCTGCTCCTCTTCCTGGGTCTCGCGGCGCTGGGCTTCGTCAACTCGGCCCTGATGAGCGATCCTCTCTTCGACGCCAACGTCGTTCGCCTGCCGGACAAGCTCAAGGCGCCCTTCTCCGCCCCGAACGCCGGGGTCGTGCCGAAGGAGAATCTCCCGCGCCTGGGAATCTACGTGTTCGGCACCGACGACCTGGGCCGCGACGTGTTCGCCAGAATGCTGGAGGGAACCTTCATCTCGATGTCCGTGGGCTTCGTGGCCATCGGCATCGCCACCCTCCTCGGGGTGGCCATAGGCGGCGTCGCCGGCTTCTACGGGGAGCTCAAGCCCAGCGGCGCGCCCCTGTTCGGCTTCGCGGGCGCGGCGCTCGCGGGCTACGCCGTCTGGAACGAGGCGGGGTTTCTCGCGCTCCTGTTCTGCGCGGCGGGCGCGGGCGCGGGCCTGGCGATGCGCCGCGCGGGGCGCTCCCTGTTTCTCGAGGGCCTCGTCTTCGGCGCGCTCCTGGGCCTCGCGCTGGGGAGCTTCGAGCCGTTCGACTTCAGGGGCTTCGCCTCCGATTTCGGCCTGCGCGCGCGCGCTCCCGGCTGGCGGGAGGGCCTCCTCGGCGCGCTCTGCCTGCTCGCGCTCGCCTCCTTCGGCGGGGCGCAGGGGCTGAACGCGGAGGAGAGCGCGGCGGACGGCGCCTCGTCGAGCGCGGTCGCGGGCTTCGGCCTCGCGTATTTTCTCGTGTTCGCGCCGGGCCTCTACCTCGCCTATCCGGGCCGCGCGGCGCATCTGTGGACGGCGGCGGCCGGCGCGGGCGCCTGCGCCCTCCTCTATCGAAAATTCGACCTCACGGCGCGCCTGCGCCGCTTCCGCCTGCCCCGGATCGACGTCATCTACACCACGGTCGTGGACGTGCAGCTCTCCTTCCCCTCGTTTTTCGTGCTGCTCACCATCCTCGCGCTCGTGACGCCCAACATCTGGATCATCATGGTGGTCATCGGCCTCCTGGGCTGGGTCGGCCCCGCGCGCTTCGTCCGCGCCGAGGTTCTCTCGCTCCGGGAGCAGCCCTTCGTGGAGTCCGCGCGGGCGGCGGGCGGGGCGGACGCCCTCATCATCTTCCGCTACCTCATCCCCAACGCCCTGGCGCCCGTGCTGGTCTCGGCCACCATCGGCATCGCGGGCGCCATCCTCACCGAGGCGAGCCTGAGCTTCCTGGGCTTCGGCGTTCCCCCGCCCCAGGCGAGCTGGGGCAACATCTTCGCCGACGGGAAGAAATACATCTTCGACGCCCCCTGGCTCACCTTCATTCCGGGCTCGGCCATCCTCGTCGTCATGCTCGCCTTCAACCTGTTCGGCGAGGGGCTGCGCGACGCCATGAACCCCAAGGCGAACGGCCGATGAGCGGATTCGCGCGCGCGGAGGAGCGTTGACAGCCGGGCGCGCGAGGGGCAATATGGCCGCGCCTTCCGGCCCTCGCGTCGCCAGGACGCCCGGAGGCGGCCTGCCCAAGTGGTGGAACAGGTAGACACGCTAGCTTGAGGGGCTAGTGGGGGCGACCCCGTGTCGGTTCGAGTCCGGCCTTGGGCACCATTCCTCAATCTTCTCGCGCAATGCGACAAGCGATTCGGCCCGCGCGGAACCCGCCGGGGTCTCATCCATCACGGCATCGGGAAGCAGCGGGAGCGACGATCGGCGCGGCGCCGGGCCGCGGCCTCAGTCCTTCTTCGGCTCGGGCCGGGGGGCGTGGTATCGGCGGTATTCCTCGCCGAAGCAGAGACTCTCGAAGCCGCGCATCCGGTCGAGGAAGACCACGCCGTCGAGATGATCGCATTCGTGCTGGCACACGCGGGCGGCGAAGCCCTCCAGCTCCTCCTCGTAGGCGCGCCCGCGCGCGTCGAAGGCCTCCAGGCGCACCCGCGCGGCGCGCGGCACGAGGCCGTGCAGGTCGGGAATGCTGAGGCACCCCTCCCACGCCTCGAGCGCCGCCCCGTCCAGGGGGGCGACCTTCGGGTTCGCGGCGACGCGCAGCGTCTCCTCATCCTCCGGGTCGGGCCGCATGACGAACAGCCGAAGCCCGCGATGCACCTGCGGAGCGGCGAGGCCCACGCCCTCGTATTCCGCCATGGTGCGAACCATGTCCGCCGCCAGCCCGGCGAGTCCCGCCCCGCCCAGCTCCTCCGGCGTCAGCTCGCGCGCCCGCTCGCGCAGGACGGGATGCCCCAGGCGGGCGACCTTCAGAATGGACATCTCTACTCCCTCCGGCTCCGCGCCCCTCCGGGGGCGGGCAGGGCGGCGAACCAGGCGGCCAGACCGCCCGGGTCGACGGTCTCCTCCAGCGAGGCGACCACGCGGTCGGCCTCTCCGAGCTTCCCGGCCGGGTAGCTCGTCGTCACCGCGAGCGTCCTCATGCCGGCGGCGGCGCCCGAGCGCACGCCGGCGACCGAATCCTCCACCACGAGGCAGGCGTCCGCCGGAATCGCCCCGCCCCCGCTTTCGTTGATCCGCTCGAGGGCGGCCAGAAAGCTCTCCGGGTCCGGCTTGCCCCGGCTCACCATCTCCGCCGTCACGATGACGGGGAAGCAGGCGAGCAGACCCGCGCTCTCCAGCACCGGGCGCACCTCGCGCCCCAGCGCGCCGCTCGCTATGGCGAGAGGCCAGCGCGCCGCGGCCGCGCGTATCATCTCGGCCGCGCCCGGCAGAATATCGGGCGCGCGCGCGATTTCGCGGTAGCGCTCCTCCTTGCGCTCCAGGAGCTGCTCGAAGCGCTCCGGCGCGACCGCCACGCCGCGATCCTTCAGCAGGTTGGCGAACAGCAGCCTGTCGTCGAAGGCGAGGTAGCGCTCGGCGTATTCCGCCTCGGCGAGGTCGAGGTCGAGCTCCTCGGCCAGCACCGCCTGAAACGCCGCGAGATGCAGCGGCTCGCTGTCCGCGATGGTGCCGTCGAAATCGAAGATGACGGCCTCAAGCTCCGGCATCGCTCCTCCCGGGATGGCCTAGAGCCACCCTCCTCCGTCCTCGAAAATCCGCTCGCCCGTGAGGTAGGCCGAAGCGTCCGAGGCCAGAAAAACCGCCAGCCCCACGATGTCCTCCGGCTCGCCCACGCGCCCCAGAATCGTCTTCTCCGACAGCCGCGCCTCGGCCGCCGGGTCCTCCAGGGCGGACGCGAGCATCGGCGTGCGATGGACGCCCGGGCAGATGCAGTTCACGCGCACGCCCCGCGCGCCCCATTCCGCCGCGAGCGCCTTCGTGAGGCCCACGACGCCGTATTTGCTCGCGTTGTAGGCCGCGCGCGCGGGCCGGTGGCCCCGCTCGCCGAGGAAGGTGCCCACGTTCACGATGCTGCCGGCGCCGCGCCGCAGCATCCCGCGCCCCACCGCCTGGGCGCAGAGGAAAGCGCCCGTCAGGTTCACGTCGAGCACGAAGCGGAAATCCTCGGGCGATACGTCCACGCTCGCGTCCGCGTTCAGGACGCCCGCCCCGTTCACGAGAACGTCGATGCCGCCGAGCGCCTCTTCCGTCCGCGCCACGGCGCGCGCCACCTCCTCCGCCCGGGAGACGTCCGCCCCGATGGCCAAGCTCCCGCGTCCCAGCGCCTCGACGCGGCGCGCCGTCTCCGCGACGAGACGCTCCCGCCTGCCCAGGGCGGCCACGTCCGCGCCCGCCTCGGCCAGACCCAGCGCCATGGCGGCGCCCAGCCCCGTGCCCGCGCCCGTCACGAGGGCCGCTTTTCCGTCCAGGCGAAATTTTTCGAGTATCAAGCCCGCGCTCCCCGGCGATGCGGGTCGGGCGACTCCGCATCGGCCCCGCCAAACCGCCCCAACCTAGGAGATGGGGGGCGGGGTGTCAACGCGAAGGGGCGAACGGGAGGCGGGGCGCGGCGTCCGTCCTCCGCGCCTCCCGTTGCCGGAAGGGATGATGAAGGATAAGGTGGCGGCATGAGCCGCTCCCCTGCGGATGAGACGCGGAAAGCCTGCCCCCTGTGCCGCTCGCGCGAGGCCCGGCGGTGGCTCCGCGCCGACGCGCGGGAGTATTTCCACTGCCCCGTCTGCCGGCTCGTCTTCGTTCCGCCCGCCTTCTGGCCCGCGCCGGAGGAGGAGAAGGCGAGATACGAGCGGCACCGGAATTCGCCTGCGGACGCGAATTACGCCGCTTTTCTGAGGCGGCTGAGCGGCCCTCTGGCGCGAAGATCGCCCCAAGGGGCGCGGGGGCTGGACTTCGGCGCGGGGCCCGCCGCCGGGGGAGACCCCGTTCTGTGCCGAATCCTGCGGGAGGCCGGGCTCGCGCCCGCGCCCTTCGACCCCTTCTTTTTCCCGGACATGCCCGATGGCCCCTTCGACTTCATCGCGGCGAGCGAGACGTTCGAGCATTTCAGGCGCCCCGCGCGCGAGATCGCGAAAATCCATGAACTTCTCAGGCCGGGCGGGCTGCTCGGCGTCATGACGGCGTTCTGGGATGAATCCCTCTTCATCAACAACTGGCACTACCGGCGCGACTTCACCCACCTGTGCTTCTACCGGCCGGAGACTTTTCGGTGGATCGAGGAGCGCTTCGGGTTCTCGCGCCTCTGGACGGACGGCCGCCGCGTCGTCATCCTGAAGAAGCCGTAGCCGGCCATTCCCGCGCCCGCGCCTTCGTCCGCCCCCGAAGCGCGCGCCCCCCGAACGCTCCCCTCCCCGGCGCGCTTCGGCGCGGCTTGCCGCCCTCCCGTCCGGTGTGGCATCCTTTCGCGCAGGGAAGCCCTTTGATTCGCCTGAGGAGCCGCCCCCTTGCGCGCGCTGAAAACGGACGTTCTCATCCTCGGATCGGGCGGGGCGGGGCTTCTCGCCGCCCTCGCCGCGAGCGAGGCGAGACCGCGCCCCCAGATCACCGTGGCCGTGAAGGGTCTCTTCGGCAAAAGCGGCTGCACGCGCATGGTGCAGGGCGGCTACAACGCGGCCCTCGCCGAGTCCGACTCGGTGGAGAAGCACTTTCTCGACACCCTGAAGGGCGGGGCGTGGATCAACGATCAGGAGCTCGCCTGGACGCTCGTGAGCCGCGCGCCCGGCTGCGTGGAGCGGCTCGAGACGGTGTGCGGCTGCTTCTTCGACAGAAACGAGGACGGCGCGATTCACCAGAAGGCGTTCGCCGGCCAGAGCTTCGACAGAACGGTTCACAAGGGCGACCTCACGGGCATCGAGATCACCAACCGCGTGGCGGAGCAGCTCGCGCGCCGCGAGGTGGAGACGCTCGAGGAAACGCGGGCGGTGGCGCTCCTGCCCGCCAGGAAGGAGCCCGAGCGCGTCGCGGGCGCCCTGCTGCTCGACGTCCGCAGCGGCGCGTTCATCGCCGTCAACGCGAAATGCGTCCTCCTCGCCACGGGCGGCGGCCCCACGCTCTACAAAATCTCCGCCTGCGCGCAGGAGCTCGCCACGGACGGCATGGCGATGGCCTGGGAAGTGGGCGCCTCCTTCCGCGACATGGAGATGGTGCAGTTCCACCCGACGGGCATCCTGACGGGGGACGGCCTCCAGATCACGGGCACGCTGCTCGAGGAGGGCCTGCGCGGGGCGGGGGGGCATCTGAAGAACGCGGACGGCGAGCGCTACATGGCGCGCTACGACCCCGGGCACATGGAGCGCGCCACGCGCGACGTGGTCGCCCGCGCGGGCTACACCGAGATCATCGAGGGCCGGGGCACGGAGCGCGGCGGGGTGTTCATCGACGTGAGCCACCTGGGGCGCGCCTTCGTTCGCGGGAACTTCAAGGGCATGGTCGATCGCTGCGCCGACCTGGGGTATGACCTCGCGGGCGGCCCCGTGGAGGTGACGCCCACCGCGCACTACATGATGGGCGGGGTGGAGATCGACTCCTCGTGCCGCGCGAACCTCGCCGGCCTCTACGCCGCCGGCGAGGACGCGGGGGGCGCGCACGGCGCGAACCGCCTGGGCGGAAACGGGGTGGCCAACGCCACGGTGTTCGGCGAGATAGCGGGCGAGGCGATGGCGGAGGAGGCGGCGGAATCCCCCCTCATGCCCCTGGACCCGGAAAAAATCGCCGAGGCGGAGGCGAAAGCCCTGGACGCGCTGGGCGAGGGCGAATCCCCCTACCCCGTCCGGGCGGCGCTCAAGGAGACGATGTGGCGAAAGGCGGGGCTGCGAAGAAGCGGCCGGGACCTCGAAAGCGGCCTCGGGGAGATTCTCGCGCTGCAGGAGCGCGCGGCCTCCGTCCGCGCGGGCGGCGCGCGCGCCTACAACCTCGCCTGGCAGAACGCGATTGACGTGAGGAACCAGCTGTGCGCGGCGGAGCTCATCGCGCGCTCCGCCCTCGAGCGCGACGAGAGCCGGGGCAGCCACTACCGGGACGACCACCCCGGGCCGGGGAGCGGGAGCCTCTACAACGTATTCATCAGGCGCGAAGGCGGGGGCGCGGCCATCGAGCGAAGGCCCGTCTCGTTCACCCGCCTGGAGCCAGAGGCGGCTCCGGCCGCCCAGGGCGCGCCCGAGCCCAACTTCATCGACTGACGCCGGAGCGGAGCCGGAATGACGCGCCCCAAGGAAGCGGCGAGGACGCCCGCCTGGAAGATCAACGCCTGGCGCTCGATGTATCCGGGCATGTGGGCCTGGGCGCTGCAGAGGGTCTCCGCCCTCGCGCTCATCGTTCTTTTCCCGATTCACGTGATGAACCCCTACGTCGATTCGGTGCGAATCGCCATGCTGCTCCTGGTCGTCTGGCACGCCATGCACGGCGTCAAGGTGATTCTGACCGACTTCGGCTTTCCGGATCGGCACCAGAGAAAGCTCCTGTGGGTTCTGTCCGCCGCGGGCGCCGCCGCCTTCTTCTGGCTCGCCTTCGCGCACAGGGACTACTGGAGGTTCGCGGCGTGAGCGCGGAGAAGGAAGAAAAGCGGACGGAGAAGCCGCGGACGGCGCGCGTTCTCGTCCGCAGGGGCGGGGCGGCGGGCGGCGCGGACGAGCGCGTGGACGCCTTCGAGGTCGCGGCCTCCCCGCGCATGACGGTGCTCGACGCGCTGGTCGCCATCCAGACCGGGCAGGACGCCACCCTCTCGTTCCGCTACTCCTGCCGGGTGGGCATGTGCGGCACCTGCGCCGTCAGCGTCAACGGCCGCCCCGCCTGGGCCTGCCGGACGCGGCTGGACGGCCTGGGCGGGGAGATCGCGCTGGCGCCCCTGCCGAACTTCCCGGCGCTGCGCGACCTGGCGGTCGATATGTCGCCGTTCTTCGACAAGATGAAAAGGGCGCGCGGCTGGCTCGAGCCCACCGAGGAGGCGGCGAAGGCGCCCGCGAGGATTTCGCCGGGCGCGCGCGAGCGCAGGCGCATCGAGCCGCACGTCGAGTGCATCACGTGCGGCGTGTGCTATGCTTCCTGCTCCATCGTGGAGCACGACGGCGGCTACCTGGGGCCCGCGGCGCTCAACCGCGCCTGGACGCTCGTGAACGACAGCCGCGACGCCCGGGGCGCGGGGAGGCTCCTGGAGGTCTGCGCGGAGGACGGCGCCTGGCGCTGCCATTCGCAATACAACTGCGCGGAGAGCTGCCCCAAGGGCATCAGCCCGACGGCCGCCATCAAGGGGCTGCAGCGCCGCGCCCTGTCGGGGGGCGTCCGGCGATTCGCCGCCTCCATTTTCCGCGGAAGCGCGCCCGGCGGATGAGCGCGCGGAGGACATCGACATGCCGACCATGGAAGCGCGAGCCATCAGCAGCGAACTGATCAGGGAGGTGGCCTTCGAGCTCAACCGCCGCGCCGCCATCGGCATCCCGAAGGACGTGGGCGAGAGCATCGCCGACATGGCGGAGCGCGAGACCGAGAAGCTCTCGAAGTTCGTGCTCCTGGAAATCGTCAGCAACTACCAGGTCGCCGTGGAGGAGCAGCGCCCCATGTGCGCCGACACGGGGCTGCCGCGCTTCTACGCCAAGGTGGGAAACGAGGCGGCCGTCGAGGGCGGCTTCGTGGCGCTCGAGCGCGCGGTTCGCCGGGGAACGGCGGACGCCACCGAGCGCGTCCCCCTGCGCCCGAACCGCGTCCACCCCCTCAGCCGGCATGACTACAACAACAACGTGGGCATCCACGCCCCCACGGTGGACTACTCCTGGGAGCCGGACGCCGACTGGCTGGAGCTCACCAGCTTCCACAAGGGCGGCCTCTTCGGGGGAGACTACCGGATGCTCTTCCCCACCGACGGCATCGAGGGCGTCAAGCGCTTCTTCCTCGACGTGATCAGCGAGTTCTTCAAGCGCGGCCTCTCCTGCCAGCCGGCCATCGTGGGCGTGGGCATCGGCGGCACGAAGGACACCTGCGTGCGCCTCGCCAAGGAGGCGGCCTGCCTCCGCGTGGTGGGCGACAGGAACCCCGACCCCGAAATCGCCGCGCTCGAGGAGGAGCTGAACGAGCTCGGCCGCAGGACGAGCCTGGGCCCCATGGGCTTCAAGGGCGAGGGCGCGGTGATGGACACCCACGTCGAGGTGGCCTACACCCACACGGGCGGGATGCCCATCTCGATTCACCACCAGTGCTTCGCGCTGCGGCGCGCCACCGCGCGAATCCACCCGGACGGCCGGGTGGCGTACCGGGAAAACCCGGAATGGTTCACCGACTACTACCGCCGCGACACCGTGAGCTGAGCGGCGCGGGAGGCTTGGGAGGATGAGCGGCACCTCGGACCTGGAGATGCGGGAGCACCGCCTCGCCGCGCCCGTCTCGCCGGAGGCGCTGGAGAATCTCCGGCTGGGCGACGTCGTCTATTTCGACGGAGTGGTGTTCACCGGCAGAATCGGCCTCTACAAGAAGCTGTTCGACGAGAAGGCGCCCCCGCCGGCGGACATCGCCTCGCTCACGAACGTGACCTTCCACTGCTCGCCCGCCGTGGGGCGCGATGCAGAGGGCGGCTGGAAGGTGGCCGCCGTCACGGCCACGGCGAGCTTTCGCTTCGAGAAGCACCTCCCCCTCCTCATGGACGAGCACGGGGTGCGCTGCGTCATCGGCAAGGGCGGCATGGCGCCCAAGGTGTACCAGGAGCACTTCCGGCGGCTGGGCGCCGTGTTCCTGAACACGGTGGGCTACGGCATCGGCGCCCAGTACGGCCGCGGCATCGTCGGCGTGCGGGACGTCCATTGGCTCGAGGAGCTGGGCATCGCGCAGGCGATGTGGGTGTTCGAGGTGCGGAACTTCGGCCCCTTCCTCGTGGAGTGCGACGCCCGGGGCGAGAGCCTCTACCAGATGGCGCTCGCCGAGACGAACGCGGAGCTCGGCAAGCTCTACGAGGGGCTGCCCGCCCCGACCCTCAAGCGCCTGGGCGAGGTGCGCAATCCCGAAGACGAGGTTTTCTGAGCGGGCGGCGAGGAGCGCGGCGCCCGCCCGCTGACGAGAGGATGAGCCGTTGCCGAAGGGAATCGCCTGGGTCACCACGAGCTGGCTGAACGGCCTGGAGGACCCGATGCGCCACTTCCGCCCCCTCGAAGCCGAGGCGGGCCTCGAGGTGCGGATCGACTCGAACGGCCTGGACAAGACCGAGGAGGAGGTCATCGCCGGCCTCCCCGGCGTGGTCGTCGCCTTTCCGAGCAACGACCCCTACAACGAGCGCACCCTGGCGGCGGGGACGGACTTGAGGCACGTAGCGAGGACGGGCGTGGGCTTCAACGCCGTGGACCTCGACGCCGCCGCGCGCCGCGGGGTGATCGTCACCAACGCGCCGGGGCAGAATGCGGACTCCGTCGCGGAGCACGCCCTGGGCCTCATGCTCTGCGCCGCGCGCCGAATCGCCGAGAGCGACAGGAGGATGCGCGCGGGCGAATGGGCGGCGCTGCGGGTTCCCATCGCGCCGCTTCGGGGCAAAACGCTGGGCGTCATCGGGCTGGGCAACATCGGCAAGCGCGTGGCGAGGCGCGCCGCGGCCTTCGGGATGAAGATCATCGCCCACGACGTCGCGCGGGACGAGCGATTCGCCGCCGAGACGGGCGTCTTCTTCAAGGAGCGCGAGGAGGTGGCGCGAAGCGCAGACTTCATCACCTGCCACGTCCCCCTGAACGAGGAGACGCGCGGCATGGTGGACGAGGCGTTCCTGCGCGCCATGAAGCCCGGCGCCTACCTCGTCAACACCTCGCGCGGCCCGGTGGTCGATCTGGACGCCCTGGCCCTCGCCCTGGAGCGGGGACGCATCCGGGGCGCCGCCCTCGACGTCTTCCCGAACGAGCCGGCGGACAGCCGCCACCGCGTATTCTCGCTCGACAGCGTCGTGCTCACCCCGCACGTAGCGGGCCTCGGCGAGGACGCCTGCGAGCAGTCGCTGGAGTTCGCCGTCGCCGCCGCCCTCGACGTCATCGCCCGAAGGCGTCCGGCCGGCCTCCTGAACCCCGAGGCGCTGGAAAAGGCCGGCATCCGGGACTAGGGAGAAGGAGAAGCTCTCGTTCCGCTCGCCGGGCCGCCGCGCCCCGCGGGCGTCAAACGCGCCGCCGTCAGAGATCGATTCATGCGAAAAGCCAGCAAGCCGCGCGCGCTCCTCGCCGCCGCCCTTCTCCTTCTGCTCGCCGCCCCCGCGCCGGCGGCCGGGGCGCAGAAGGAGGCCGCCCCGCCGCGCGTTCCCTGGAACGTGACCGAGCACCGGATGAAGAACGGGATGCGCGCCCTGCTCCTGCCGGACGCGAGCGCGCCTCTGGTGGTCTTCATGGTCTGGTACGCGGTCGGCAGCCGAGACGAGCGGCCCGGACTCACCGGCATGGCGCACTTTCTCGAGCACATGATGTTTCGCGGCACCCGGAAGCACCCCGGCAAGACGTTCAGCAATCTCATCAAGAAGAACGGCGGCGTGGACAACGCCTTCACGAGCTTCGACTACACCGCCTACTACGAGCGCATCGCCTCGGACAGGCTCGGGCTCGCCGCCGCCCTCGAAGCCGACCGCATGGTGAACATGACGCTCGACAAGACGGCGTTCGACGCGGAGAAGAACGTGGTGCACGAGGAGAGGCGCACCCGAACCGACAGGCCGACGGGCAGGTTCTGGGAGCAGCTGCGCGCCGTCGCCTACACGAGCCATCCCTACCGGAACCCCATCATCGGCTGGCCGGAGGATCTGGCGGCCATCACCATCCGGGACATGGAGGCGTTCTACAGGCGCTACTACAGCCCCGAGAACGCCACCGCCGTCGTCGTGGGCGACTTCGAGGTCGGGGAGGCCGCCGCGCTCCTCGAAAAGCATTTCGGCAAGATTCCCAAGTCCCCCGCCTTCAGGAAGCGGCCCGCGCTCTTCGAGTTCGACCAGAAGTCCGAGCGCAGGGCCTACGTCCGCGCGGAGGCGCAGCTCCCCTTCGTGGCGATCGGCTACCACGCCCCCAACTGGAAGAGCGAGGACGCCCCCGCCCTCGTCATGCTCGAAGCCGTCCTCGGCGGGGGAGAAACCTCGCGCTTTCACCAGCGGCTGGTTCGGAAGGACGCCATCGCCCTGGGCGCGGGCGCGGACTACACCTACCTCTCGGTGGACCCGATGCTCTTCTACCTCTACGGGAGGCCCGCCCCCGGCAAGACGGCGGACGAGGTGGAGAAGGCCCTCCTCGATGAGACGCGGAAGCTCATCGAGAAGGGCGTGGAGGAGGAGGAGCTCCGCCGCGCGCTCAGGAACGTAGAGGCGAACACGGTCTTCTCCATGGATTCGCACTACTACCGCGCGATGCTCCTCGGCCGGGCGGCGGTGGCGGGCGACTGGCGGCTGCTGAAGGGCTATCTGCCCGCCCTCCGGAAGGTGCGGCCCGCCGACGTGGCGCGCGTCGCCGGGAAATATCTGAACCACGGCAGAAAGACCACCGCCGCCCTCATCCCGCTCAAGAAGAGCGGGCGAAGCGGCGGAGGGCGCAGGCCATGAGGACGCGCCGCGTTTTCCGCGCGCTGCTCGCCTGGGCGCTCCTCCTGCCGTCCTCCTTCGCCGGCGCGGCCGTCCTCGCCTACGAGCGCGAGGAGCTGCCGGGCGGCGCCGTCCTGCTGGTCAAGGAGAACAGGCAGCTGCCGATGGTTCGCGTCGTCGTCTCGATTCCGGCGGGGGCGCGCCGCGAGGCGCCCGCGCGGGCGGGCCTAGCGAACCTCACCGCCGCCCTGCTCACCCGGGGGACGAAGACGCGAAGCGCGGCGGACGTCGAGAAGACGAACGACGCCCTGGGCGGCGGCGTGAGCGTCGAGGCCGGGCGCGAGCGCGCGACGGCCTCCCTGCGCGCGCTCACGCGGGACGTGGAGGAGGGCCTCTCCCTGCTGGGCGACGCGCTCAGAAGCCCCGCTTTTCCGGCCGAGGAGATCGAGAAGACGAAGCGGCGCGTCCTGGGCATGCTTCGCCAGCGGCGCGAGCGGCCCCGCCGCCTCGCGGACAGGGCGTTCAGGGAGCGGCTCTACGGCGAGACGCCCGAGGGCCGCATGGTGGAGGGAACGGAGGAGTCGATCGCGAAGCTGCGCAGGGAGGACGTCGTCCGCTTCCACGAGAAGTGGTACGGCCTCGAGGGGACGGTATTCGTCTTCGTGGGCGACGTCTCCCTCGCGCGGGCGCGCGCCCTCGTTCTCGCCCGTTTCAGGGGCTGGCGGGCGCGCGGCGGGAAAATCCCCGCGGTGAAGCCGCCCGCCCCTCCGCGCGGGATGGAGGTCGTCAGGATCGACCGCCCCCTCTCCCAGTCCACGGTGATTCTGGGCAACCGCGCGCTCAAGAGGACGCACCCCGACTTCTACGCCGCGCGCGTGATGAACTACATCCTGGGCGGGGACGGCACCACCAGCAGAATCTCGGCGAACCTCCGGGGGGAGAAGGGACTCGTCTATGCCGTCTACAGCTACTTCGCCTCGCGCAGGCGCGCGGGCCACTGGCGGCTCACGCTGAAGACGAAGAACAGGAGCGCGAACGAGGCCATCCGCGAGTCGCTCGGGGAGGTGAGGCGCCTCCAGGAGGCCGGGGTGAGCGGCGCCGAGCTTCAGGACGCCAAGGACTTCATCACCGGAAACTTCGCCACGCGCTTCGGCTCCTCGAGCCGCGTTGCGAACTACATTCTCGCGGTGGAGCTCCTCGGCTTCTCCCCCGGCTACGCGGACGAATACGTGAAAAAAATCCGCGCCGTGACGAAGGCGCAGGTCGTGGAGGCGGCGCGAAAGCACATCAGGCTGGATGAATCCGCCCTCGTGGTGGTGGGAAACCTGGGCGAGGCGAACCTGTCCTATTGACGCGCGCGAAAGCCCCCCGCGGGAGCGGCGCGGGGGCCGCCTTTTCGCCGCGCGCCCCGGGGAGGGAAAGCGATGAGGCGCGAGACGCTCAAGCCCAAGGGGCTCGCCGTCCCTGCCGGGCATTTCTCGCACGGGGTGATCGTCGAGGGCGGCCGGACGCTCTACGTGGCGGGCCAGACGCCCCTGGACGAGGCGGGAAGCCTCGTCTGCCCGGACGACCCCGAAGGGCAGGCGCGCCAGTGCTTCCGGAACGTCGAGAAGGTCGCGGCGGCGGCGGGCGGGCGCATGGAGGACGCGGCGAAGATTCAGGTCTTCGCGACGAGCCTCGCCTACAGGGGCGCCGTCGGCAGGGCGCGGGCCGAATTCTTCCCCGACGACCCGCCCGCCAGCACCTTTCTCGTGGTGTCGAGCCTGGCGGAGCCCGGCTTTCTGGTCGAGGTGGAAGCCGTCATCCCCCTGCCCGGGTGAGGGCGATGAGCGGGAGGCGCGCCCTGCGCTGGGCGCTCGCCGCGGGCTGGCTGGCGGCCATCCACCTCCAGACGGCCTCGGGCGCGCTCGCGCCTTCCGCTCCCCTTCCTCCGGGGGTGGACAAAATCATCCACCTTTGCCAGTTTGGGCTTCTCGCCTGGCTCCTCTGGCGGCCATGGCGGGAGACGTTCGCCGACTGGCCCGCGGGAAAAACCGCGGTCTTCATCTTCCTCCTCACCGCCCTGAACGGCGCGGCGGACGAGCTGCACCAGCTTTTTCTGCCCCATCGCGCCGCCGAGTGGGGAGACGCGGCGGCGGACGCCGCGGGCGGAGGAGGCGCCCTCCTCTGGCGCCTGCGCCGCGAGAAGGCGCGCCCCGGCGCGGCGGCGCCGCAGGAGAGCCATCGTGGACGACGCAAGGGAAGCCCTCGCCCGGGACATGAAGGACGCCATGCGCGCGAAGCAGGCGCTCCGGCTCTCCACGATCCGGATGGCGCGCGCCGAGATTCTGAACAGGGACAAGGAGAGCGGCGAGGAGGCGCCGCCGGAGGAGATTCTCAAGCTGCTCCAAAGTATGATAAAGAAGCGGGAGGAGGCCGCCGGCCAATACGAGGCGGGCGGACGCGAGGACATGGCCCGCCGGGAGCGCGAGGAGATTCAGATTCTCCGGGGCTATCTCCCCGCGCAGATGGGCGATGAGGAAATTCAGGCCGCCGCCCGCGCGGTCATCGAGGAGACGGGAGCCTCCTCGATGAAGGACATGGGGAAGGTGATGGGAATCCTGACCCGCCGACTGGCCGGGCGCGCCGCGGGCGCCCGCGTCTCCGCGGCCGTCCGCAAGCTCCTGGGCGCGTGAGGGAGGGCATATCCCGATGAGCAGACGGCCGGCCTATCGCGTGGAGGACGTCGCCGCGGCCTACCAGTGCGAGCCCGAGCAGGAGGAGATCATCTCGGCGCTCGCCGAGCGCGACTACCGCGTCTTCGAGGTCGAGCAGCCCGCCGGCGCCTTCGTGCCCTATCACGCGCACAGAGAGGAGGAGGCCGTCATTGTCGTCGAGGGGCGGATGCAGTTCAACGTGGAGGAGGAGCTCGTCCTCGTCCAAAGCGGCGAGGTCATCACCATCCGCGAGGAGGCGATTCACAGCGCCGCCCAGGTGGGCGAGGAGAAGGCCAGGCTCCTGCTCGCCTTCCCGAACGACGCGGGCGACCCGCCGGCCATCGACCTCGACTGGGAGGGCGACGAGGGGGATGACGACGTCGGCTACGCCTGAGCTCCTCTACTTCGCCTACGGAGCGAACCTGAACGCCGCCCACATGAAAATCCTCTGCCCCCGAAGCGTCCCCGCGGGCCCCGCGCGTCTGGAGAATCACCGCCTCGCCATCGCCCTGCCCGCCGCGGCGCCCCGAAGCGCCCCCGGCTGGGCGACCGTGACGCCCGAGGCGGGCGCGCGCGTCCCGGGCGCGCTCTTTCGCCTCCATCCCGACGACCTGCCCGTCCTGGATCGCTTCGAGGATTTCCCCACGCTCTACGGGCGCGAAACCCTGGAGGTCGCGGCGGGAGAGGGCGCGGCGCAAGCCATGCTCTACGTCATGCGGGGGCGCCTGCGGGCGGCGCGCCCGACGGCGCGATACGTGGAGCTGATCCGGGAGGGATACGAGGATTTCGGCCTGCCCCCCGCCGCGCTGGACGCCGCGCTGGCGGAGGTTCGCTTCTGAGGAGTGATAGTTCATGGTGGCGAGACGCAAAAAGTACGATCCGGCGGATCCCGAAGCGGTGGCCGCAAGAAATCGCGTTCACACGATCATTGATTCCATTGGGTCGGAAGATATTGTGGCGACCATCAAAAAGGCCCCCAGTTTACGCGGCATGTTCATGGGATACGTAGCAGAGGAAATGTTCGAGAAATACGTCCTCCGAAACTATGAGTTCATTCAATCGGAGGATATTGAAACGCATGACGATCACGATCGACGCCTCAACAAATCAGATCGAACCATTCGCTTCCGGGGCCGGTTCTATTCCGTTCAGTTGAAATCCGTCCAAACGAACAGCATCAAGCGCAACCTGGAAACCGGCCTTTTGCAGGCCGACGTTCAAAATGATGCGTCAGACGCGAGAACCGTTCATTTGCCAAACGGAAGCAGCCTCATCACCACCTGCTATGTAAAAGGGGAATACGATGTTCTGGCGGTACCGATGTTCCCGTTCACCGGTTCCTGGAATTACGCCTACAAGCGAAACGTTGACTGCCGAAAAACCAAAAGCAAAAATACGGCCCGGAGGACGCGCAATACCTTCTGGCGACGACCGAAGCAATCACTTGGCCGCTCACGAATGACTGGCGAATGGACTTGTTCGACCTGCTCGACGATCAGATAGGCTCGCGTAGCCAATCCGCGAAATTGGAATAGGATATTTTCTTCTGATGGTCTTCGCGCCTGAAGATCAGGAAATAGGAATGGTTCTTTCGCGCGTGGTTCTGCTTTTTCAGGCGTGAAATCACGGGCGCGTTGCGCCTGACGACGACGAAGAGGTCCTGGCAGTAAAAGCCGTGTCTTTCATACGCCCAGATCAGCTCGACGTGCGTGAGCTTTTGCAGATTCGCCGAAACCTCATCCTGGCATTTCACGATGAACTTGCCCGAGGCGCGAAGGACGCGCTTCACTTCCGGCAGGACGGACAGGTAGGTCTCCAGAACCGCGTCGTGATACTTCCGGACCTTTTGGCGGGGTTGCGGCGCGCCGTTCGAGTAGGCGTCCTGAAACGTTTGATGCGTCCCCGACCCGGCGAGAGATTCTTTGCTTTTTCTATACAAGCCTTCCATGTAGGGCGGATCGAAAACCACCGCGTCAACGCTGGCGGCGGCGTATGGAAGATCCGTCCAGTCCGTGCCCAGTTTCAGGTCGCTGGGAAGAAGCCTGTAATCCTTCTTGTCCATGTTCTTCCAGAAAACTCCCCTTCCGTAGGTGATGTCGGCCACGACCGAACCCTTGGGAACGTGAAGGGCGAGGATGTCCGGGAAAATCCCGGCGTTGTCGCCGAGATGCGAGGAGAAGATCAATTCGGTGGTGGAAACGCCGCCCTGCTTGCGGCGCGCCCTTGGCGTCTGCGGGTCCGCTTCCATCGGAAACTCTCGCTGGTCATTCACGGCGGGGCCTCTCTCCAATCAACTTGCCTGAAGCCATTTTTCTCACGCGGGGCGGAGATTCAACACGCATACCACGAGCGCGAACAAAATACAAAAGAAAAAAGCGCGCCGCCCGCGAGGCGCCCTCAGAAATCGCCCTTCGCCCGGAGGTAGGGCACGAGGCCGCCCGCCTCGATCATCGCCCAGAGCGCGGCGGGAAACGGCGCGAAGGCGACCCGCTCATCTCCCATGCGCGCCTCCCCCGCCAGCGGGTCCACGAGAATCTCCTCCCCCGCCCGCATCGCGTCCGTGTCGCAGGCGATGACGGGAAGCCCCGAGTTGATCGCGTTTCGATAGAACATGTGGCCGAAGCTCTTGGCCAGGACGCAGCTCACGCCGAGGGCGCGGAGGACGAGGGCGGCGTCCTGCCGGCTGCTGACGAGGCCGAAGTTCTCCCCCGCGGCGATCACGTCGCCCGGCTCCATCCTTCGGGAGAAATCCGGATCCAGCTCCCGGAAGGCGTCGCGCGCGAGCGCCTCCATCGAGGTTCCGGGCGGGCGGTATTTGACGGAAAGATGCGCGTCGGTGCTGACGTCGTCGCCGAAGCGGTGGACTTTGCCCCTCAGCATGAATCTCCCCTCCCGGCGCGCGCTAGAGAAACTCCCTGGGGTCGGCGATGCGGCCCGCAATCGCGCTCGCCGCCACCGTGGCCGGCGAGGCCAGGAAAATCTCGGCCTCTTTGCTGCCCAGCCTGCCGGGGAAGTTGCGGTTCGCCGAGGAGACGGCGCGCTCGCCGTCGGCCAGGCAACCGTTTCCCGTCATCGAGGCGCAGGGGCCGCAGGCGGCGGCGAGCACGGCCGCGCCCGCCTCGACCAGGGCCGCTATCGCCCCGCTCCGGAGGGCGGCCTCATAGACTCGCCGGCTCGTGGGCGCGACGTAGAAGCGCACCCCGGGGGCGATCTTCCTTCCGCGCGCGACGCGCGCCGCGATTTCGATGTCCTCGAGCCGCCCGTTCGTGCAGGTTCCCACGAACGCCTGGTGGACGGGCAGGCCCTCGAACGCCTCGACGGGATGCGCGTTTCCGGCGGCGGGCGGCGCGGAGACGAGGGGCGCGAGCGCGGAGACGTCCAGCCGGATTTCCCGCGCGTAGGAGGCGCCCGCGTCCGGGGCGACCGCCTCCCCGAGGGGCGCGCCATGCGCCCGCGCCCAGGCGAGCGTCTTCTCGTCCGCCTCCATGACGCCCGTCTTCGCCCCCATGTCCACCGACATGTTGGCGATGGTGAAGCGCGCGTCCATCGAGAGCGCCGCCAGCGCCTCTCCCCCGTATTCCACCGCCATGTAGTTCGCCCCGTTCGCGCCCATCTCCTTCGCCAGGGCGAGCTCCACGTCCTTGGAGAAGACGCCCGGGGCGAGCGCGCCCGCGAACTCCACGCGAACGCTCTCGGGCACCTTGAACCAGAGCTTGCCGGTGGCGTAGGCGGAGGCTATCTCCACGCTCTCCACGGCCACGGCCATGGCGTTGAGCGCCCCGTAGGTGCAGACGTGGCTGTCGCCGCCCACGGCGAGGGCGCCCGGCCCCACGCGACCCTCCTCCGTCACGACGGTGTGGCACACGCCCGCGCCCGGCTCGAAGACCTCGACGCCGAACTCCGCGCCGAACTCCCGGAGCTTCCTGTGGTGGTTCGCCCAGAGGACGTCCTGGGCGGGAACGAAATGGTCGATGATGAAGTCCGTCTTCTTCGGGTCCAGCCGGAACTCGAAGCCCGCCTCCCGGAAGACGTCGATCGCCTTCGGCCCCTTGGCGTCGCCCGCCATGACGTAGTCGAGCGCGGCGACCACCAGGTCGCCCGCCCGCGCGTCGCCTCCCGAGTGCGCGGAGAGTATCTTTTCCGCCATCGTGCGGGGCAAGGGGTTCTCCCTGCGGAACGGTTGGGAACAATGCGCTATTGGTATACACCAAAAACCGGAAGGGCGGAATCCTTGAATTGGAGTCTTTGAGTTGACAATGCCGTCCTGATGCCCAAAATTGCAATCGCAACGAAACAAGGCTTTCCAGGGCCGGATGATGGGCGGGATTGCGGAAAACGGGAGGCGAAGATGACGGAGCGCAAAAAAACCCTGACGGATCAGTCCGGCAACCTGGTGGAGGGCACAGTCGTAGAGATAGCCGAATCCATCGAACGATTCAGCGAAGTGAAGCTCGCGGACGGAACGATCCTGAAAACGAAAATGTCCGCGATTGAGGCTACCCGAATCGATGACCAGTGGGACAAGGACGGCAACCCGATTTACCTTCTCCAGAGCAGCAACATCGTCGCGATCGCCGAATCGCCGGAGCGCCTGAAAAGGAGCCGATAAGATGGCCGCTTCGGAAGCCCCGCTACTCTCCTACAGCGGCGCAGGCTCATCTCCCGCGAGGTCCCGATCCTGTTCGCGGCTTTTTTCAGGCGATGAAGTCGAGAGGAAGGATTGGACGGAAGAAGCGACTCTCGGCCGCGCGCATGACGAAGCTTGGCCCCGGATTTTCATTTTCGCCAGGCCGGGGCGGCAGGCCGTCCCGACCTGGCGCGCGCCGGATGAATACCAGCCCTTCATTCCAAAGGAGAGCATGTTCGCGCGATGGGTGGAGCAGTGGCGCGAGGAGAGAGGAGCCGCGTCTTCTCTGTCGGATATGTTCGCGTGTCCCTCATATCTGAAAATCATCGGGATGGGAGAAAGGGCGCTCCCGCTGATATTCGCCCGGCTCAGAAGCGAGAGGGACGACCCCGATCACTGGTTCGCCGCCCTTGAGGCCATAACGGGCGAGAACCCGATCCCGGAAAATGATTGCGGAGACACGCTGAAAATGGCCGAGGCCTGGCTTTCATGGGCGGAAAAGAAGAGTGCCCGGTAGCTGGACGCCCGATGATTTCCCGAAACTGCATTCCCTGAATCATCGCGTAACGAGCCCATGTAAAAATCGCTACAACTGCATCGCCTGGGCGGCCGGCTCAGACGATAGATGGTGGTGGCCGACCAGATACGGGTTTTGGCCCCCGGGCGTTCCCAGGGAAGAAACCCTGGCCGCGTTCGCGGCCGCCTTCGCGACGCTCGGATATGCGGAATGCCGGGACGGCTCCCCGGAGAGAGGATACGAGAAGGTGGCGCTGTTCGCCCGGCGCGATGCGGAGGGTCGTCTTGCGCCTACGCACGCGGCGAAGCAGCTCGCCGATGGGCGCTGGACAAGCAAGCTCGGCCGCCTGGAAGACATCGAACACGGGGAAGCGGAGGACGTGAACGGACCGCTCTACGGAGCCCCCGTCCGATTCATGCGGCGCGCCGTTTCGCCCTGAAAAACGTTCAGGCGAGGGGCGAGCCGAGACCGCCGGAGCGGGAGCGCGGACGCCACGTCAAAAGGCTTTCTCCAGCCCCGCCTGCTTGAGAATTCCGTTGGCCGTGCGGCGGGATTTTATGACGCCGTCGACGGGAAACCGCTTCGAGCTAACGGGACTGCTCCGGATTTCGTGATCGCCCTTGCCCTGCCGCACGACGGAGCATCCCGCCTCCACGAGGAGTTTTTTCAGTTATCAGGCGAACGCCAACTCCCGCTCGAACCCGTTGAAGCGGGCTTGCGCCTGAAGCGGACGGGAGCCGCCTTCCAAAAGGTGGGCGTTCGCTTCCAGAAGTTCGGGGATGAGAACCTCGAGCTTCTCCTTGAGCTCCTCGGGCGTGGCCGCCTCGGTGACGAGCCCGGGAACGTCCTCGCTCGTCGCCACCCAGACCCGCGCCTCGGAATCCCAGTCGGCGGAAACCTCGATGGGCCGCGCCATGATTCGCCTCCTTTCGCCTTCCGCTTGTTCGCTTCCTGCTTTCTACGATACGCGGGGCAAACAACAACCCTCCCTTGCGACTTTACAAGAATTCGCCATACATCGCAATATATTGTTAAACATTGTCATACATTGTCATACGCGATGCGTCGGCGAGCCTTGCGCCGCCGCGCGCGTTCAGGCGAGGGGCCAGCCGCCGCGCGCGGCGATCGCCTCGTCAACGCGCGCCATGAGCCGGGCTGGTCAGCTTCCCCTTCCCCGCCGCCGCTTCGGCTCTCTCCCCGGCTTCAGGGGGGCGCGCATTTTCTCATACAGGGCGAAGAGATGCTCCACGCGCTCGCGCTCGGAGGAGAAGCCGCCGCGCCGATAGAGGCGGTCCACGGCGCGGTCGAGGGAGTGGTGGGCGCGGCGCAGGTCGGGCGGCATGAGGTCGGGGTCGTAGAGGTCGGCCAGCGTCGCCCCCGGGTGATTCGCGCGGGCGTCGAGAACGGCGCGGGCGAGCGGCTCCAGCCTCGACAGGCCGGCGCTCTTCGGCGGCGTCGGAAAGGTGTTATAGACGAGGCCGATGGAGTAACGGTAGTCGCTCTTGAGCCTCCCACCCACATAGCGAAGCCAGGCCATGTGCATGGCGGAGGTGAGCAGGGCGAAGTCGGCGAGGGCGGCGTTTTGAAGGATCAAGGAGGCTTCGCTGGGAATAACGGGCGGCTCTAACCAACCAAAAGGCGCGTACTCTCGACGCTCCGAGCTCACCCTGGGAATAATCAGAAAGGGCGTTTCCGGAATTACGGTCACCCCATAGGCAGTCGGAAACTCTGTAAGGCGTTGCGTCGCCTTGCGTTTGCTCTTGGCGCGAAAATTGCGAACGGCTTGAAGCCTCTCCCTGACCATGGACAAATCTCGGAGTTTCTGAGGCGGAATATCCGCCGTGTGAAGTATCCACCTTTCTTTGCTTCTCAGAAATTCCCGCGCCCCCAAAAAAGGGCGGAAATATGGAGCGGCGCCCGGCTCCCTTTCGATAAATGCGGCCTTAGAATCTGCCGAGAACGTGAGGTTTCCGTCTTCAAGGGGTTGCGTGCCGAAAATAAGCCTCCGCATCCCGTTGATCGGCTTGCTCTCCTCCCGAACCGTCAGATGCGGGTCGGCGAGGCCGCCCGCGTCGAACAGATAGGGCGAGAGGGCGGCGTGGCGGCTCTCCTGCGGATCGCCGCTGACGTCGGGGTAGCTGAACAGCCGCTTCTCCGCCCGCGCCGCCTCCCGGGCGTCCAGCCCGACGATGACGACGTGCACGCGCGCCTTTCCCCGCGCGTCCGACCCCCAGGCGAAGGTGCGGTGGGCGAAGGCTATCTCCAGCCTGCATCGGTCGAAAAGAACCGGCCAAAGCTGCGCCGCTCCCTCCCCCTGCGTAATCGAGTTGGTGGCGACGAGGCCGACCCGCGTCCCGCTCTTTCGCAGATACTCCCCCGCCCGGATGAACCAGGCGGTCACGTAGTCCAGCGTCCCGCCGCTCCCGCCCAGGTCGGCGACCCGGCGCGTCTGCGCGCGCTGGTCGGGCGTCTGGAATTTCGCGCCGACGAACGGCGGATTGCCGAACACGAAATCGCACTCGGCGGGCGGCAGAAGCTCCGCCCAGTCGAACTCCAGCGCGTCCGCGCAACGGACGTGCGGGGAGATCGTGAGCGGAATGCGGGTATAGGTTTGGCCGAACTCCAGGCTCAGGCGGTTGTTCATGATGTGATCCATCATCCAGAGCGCGGTCTCGGCGATGCGCGCCGGAAACTCGGCGATCTCGACGCCGTAGAACTGATCCACGGTGACGCGGGAAAGCGCGGCGGCGTCGAGCTCCCGCTGCTCTCCCGACGCGCGAGAGGAGCGAAGCTCGCGCATCACCTCCATCTCCAGCGTCCGCAGCTCGCGGTAGGCGATGATGAGGAAGTTCCCGCAGCCGCAGGCCGGGTCGAAGAACGTCATCTCCCCCAGCCGCTTCTGGAAGGCTTCCAGTTCGGCGCGGCGGCGGCTGTCCCTTCGCGCCTTGAGCCGCTCGAACTCCGCCCGCAGATCGTCCAGAAAGAGCGGCTCGATGACCTTCAGGATGTTCTTCTCGGTGGTGTAGTGCGCCCCCTGCGCGCGGCGCTCCGCCGGGTTCATCACGGACTGAAAGAGCGCGCCGAAGATGGCGGGGGAGATGTTCGACCAGTCGAAGCGGCAGGTTTCGAGCAGGGCGCGGCGCATGGGCGCGTCGAAGGAGGGAATGCGCAGGGCGTCCTTGAAGAGGTCGCCGTTCACGTAGGAGAAGCGGGCGAGGTCTTCATCCAGCGTCGCCGCGCGCTCCTCCGGCGGCGTATTCAGCACCTGAAAAAGCAGCGCCAGCCGGGGGCCGAGGTCGGCGCCGTCCTCGCTCGTCCGCTCCTCCAGGAATTCCATGAACAGGTCGCGCGGCTCGAAGATGCCGGTGTCGTCCGCGAACAGGCAGAAGACGAGGCGCACCAGAAAGCGCTCCAGATCATGCCCCCGGTAGCCGGCTTCCGCCAGCGCGTCGTGCAGCCCGCCGGCGAGCTCGGCGGCCTTGACGTTGGCGGGATCCTGATCCCGAAAAGCCCGGCGCTGCACGCCCAGGATGAAGCCGAATTTCTCGAGATGCGCGGGCAGGTCGGCGAGGGCGAAGGCCGTCCGCTCGCGCTCGTCGAGGTCCCGGAGCTCGAACGTCCTGAAGTCGCTGACCAGGATATAGCGGGGCCTGTCCTTCTCGGGCAGGGCGTCGAAGTACGTCCCCGCCTGCTCGTAGGCTTCGTCCAGGTCGCGCCCCGCGCTCTTCTGCTCGACGATGAGGACGCCCGGCCAGAACAGGTCGATGTAGCCGCCCGTGTCGTCGAGCCGCTTCACGCGCTCCTCGTAGCGCGCGACGGTGCGGCGCCTGACGCCGAAAATCTCGAAAAACTCGTTGTAGAAGCTCTGCGTCTCGCCCTTCTCGTAGCCCGCCCCCTCCCAGCGGCGGGCGAACGCCGCCGCGCGGGCGCGCATCTCGTTCCAGGAAAGGCGCATCAGAGCCTCGGAATCCGGCGAGACGCGAAGGGAGGAAAGATAGTCAGGTTCACCCCTCCCGCCCGGTCTGCGGCTCCCGGGCGGGGTCGATTTCGTAGAGGTAGTCGAACGAATAGATGCCCGCGCCGCATCCCCCCCGCCAGATGAAGTTGATGGCGTAGCGCCCCACCATCTCGGCGTTTTCGAGCTCGGCGGGGCCTTCCGGCCCCGTGAGGACGACGAGGGGGTTCCTCTCCCGCTCCCTGCGCTTCTCCTTGCAGTTCGCGCACGGGCAGAGGGCGGCGAGGTAGTCGAAGCCGAACGCGCTCCTCTCCCCGCTCGCCCACTCCACGCGCAGCTGGCGGGCGCGCTTGTCCACCGTGAGATCGACGGGGGTGGCGGCGTCCGCGCTCACGGGAGGCGTCCCCCGGCGCGCCTAGCGCGCCCTGACGCCGTATTTCTCATACTTCTTCGCCGAGGCGGAGGTGCGCCGGGCGGATTCGGGCGTCTTGAGCTCCAGCAGATAGGGGCGCTCGGCCGAGGCGGCGCGCACGGCGTCCAGGAGGCCCTCCTCGTCCCCGCCGCTCTCCCATTCGCCCTCCTCGAGCTTCACGAAGACGGGCTTGCCCTCCCCGAAGTCCAGCGTGGGCACGCCGAAGATGCCCTGCGCCTCGGCCTCCTCGTGCTCCCGCGCGATGAGGGGGACGGTCGCCCCGCTCTTCATGTCCTCCTCCCAGCGCGCCGCGTCGAGGCCGACCTCCACGGCGAGGTCGCGCAGCACGAGCTCGCTCGTGATGTCCTTGCCGTCCCTGTGCCGCGCCCTGTGGAGGGCGACGTGGTAGCGGTCGAACTCCGCCTCGCCCTGGAGCGCCGCGCACTTCGCCGCCTGATGGGGAGGCATGTCCCGGCTCGGGAAGGTCTTGTCCTCCCAGGCCTTCCAGTCCTCGCCCCTTGCGGGGCCGAAATTCGCCTGCTCCAGCACGAAGGCCCTGTAATCGACCTTGAGGCCGCTTCTCTTCTCCCGAAGACGAACGAGCCACTCCATGGCCCGGTAGGCGTAGGGTCAGACGTAGCAGTTCCACATGGTGAGGTTCATGGCTTTCTCCCCGTGAAAAAGACTCGGAAACGACGCGCCGCCATTATACGCCGTGAAGCGGGCGCGGGAAAGCGGGCGCGTTGACAAAAACGAAAAACGCGGATATTTTCTTAGCAATGTCGAGTAATTCAATCAACAATGAAGAAATAATAAAACGGAAAATCCCGCATGGAGCATGGAATGCCTGATCCGGAGAGGCGGCCGGCGTTTCTGGACGAGGCGGCGGCGGACAGGGTGAGGACGGCGGCGCTGCTCATCGGGCGGGGCGGCCGCGCCAGAGGCGCGAACGAGGCGCTCTTCCGCGTCGCGGCGCATCTTCAAAGGGCGTGGCCCCGCCGCGTGCTGGAAGCGGCGTTTCTGGAGATCGGCGACCCCTCCATCCCCGGGGGAATCGACCTTTGCGTCGAGAGGGGAGCGGAGAGAATCATCGTCATCCCCTGCTTTCTCTTCAGGGGCGATCGCGTGAAGACGGATTTGCTCGCGTTCCTCAGGGAGGGCCGGGAGAAATACGCGGACATCGACGTCATCCTGGGGCCGCATCTGGGCTTTCACCCCAAGCTCATCGAGATCGTGGACGAGCGCATCCGGCAGGTGCTCGAAACGCTGGAATTCGAGGAGAAGGCCGCGCCATGAGGCAATGAAGCGCCCCCGCCCCCGCGCCTGAGTTTCACGCTCCGAGCCAAAGTGCTTTAATGCGGGCATGTCCGAGCCCGCCGCCCTCTACGCCCTCGTCTCCGCGGCGCTGCTCGCGCTCCGGGACATCTTCGGGCGCCTGGGCGTCCGGGGCATCGACCCCATATCGGGCTCGGCCTTCACCGCCCTCGTCGGCCTCCCCGTTCTCTGGAGCGTCTCCGTCCTGCTGGGAGACTTCTCGGACCCCTGGCCGGGCTGGACCTGGCCGCTTCTGTTCATCGGCGCGTCGGGGATTCTCAGGGTCTTCATCGCGCGCACGATGCTCTTCGCCGCCACGCAATACATCGGCGCGGCGCGAGCGAGCGCCATCGCCGCGACGAACCTGCTGTTCGCCGTCCTCCTGGGCGTCGTCCTGCTGGGGGAGAGCCTCACGCTCCCCATCGGGCTGGGCGCCGCCCTGGTGTTCGCAGGCTACGTTTTCATCTCCCGGAGCCGCCCCGACGGCCATGGAAAGGCGCCCCGCCGCCGCTCCTACGCCGGCATGGGGCTGGCGCTCGGCTGCGCGGCGGCGTTCGGAGCGGGCGCGGTGTTCGCGCGCCCGGCGGTGGGCTTCTTCACCTCCGCGAACGAGGCGAATTTCTACTCCAACCTTTTCGCCGTCCTGCCCTTTCTGCCCTTCTTCGCCCGCAGGGGAAAGACGGGGGAGACCGGGCGCTGGACCATGCGCAACCGGGGCTTTCTCCTGCTGGCCGGACTCTCGGCGAGCCTCGGCGTCACGTTCCTCTACCTCGCCCTGGCGAACGCGCCCGTCGTCTACGCCTTTCCCATCTCGCAGTCGAGGCCCCTGTTCGCCATCGCGATAGCGCGGCTGTTCCTTCAATCCGAAGAAAGGGTGAACCGGCGCGTCCTGGCGGGGGCGGGGGCGATTTTCGCGGGGACGAGCGTTCTGATTTTCAAGGGATGACGCGCCTTCCGGCATCGGGCGGGCGAGCGGCCCCGTTGCCGGCTGCGCGCGCGAACGCATCTTGCCGCCCGTCAGCGCAAACTCTCGCAGCGCCCTCGCTTCGCCCGAAATTCCTCCTCCTGGACGCGGCCAAAGAACGCCAGAATTTCAATCTCCCTCACGCATAACCAATAGGAGGGCCGCCTGAAATGTCCCGCATACGCTTCGCATCCTTTCCCGTCGCCCTCGATTTGGTGGCCCACCACCCGGTATTCATCATCAACCTCAACGGTAACCGCGCAGTGATAGGCGCGCATTCTCTCGTGCCGTATCGTCAGGCACTCGGTTCTCTTTGGAACGGATCGCTTGACGCCGCCTTTCACGGAAGTATATGCGGAATACTCCGTACATCTGGTCTCCGGGACTGAATCCGCCACATGCTCCACGCGCTTCCATATATGCAGCCGGCGTCCTGCAACGGACGTCTCCGAACTGGGATAACCCATCACCGCGACAAGTCTGTCGATATGCTCGCCATACAGCTCCGACAGTCCTCGCGCGAGAACGGCATCCGTCGTGAATGACGTGGGCGTGAAGCGGAAGGTCGCGCATCCTGCCGCCGTCAGGAGAGCGAAGCAGACAACGGACGCTCTCGCAAAAGCAGTTTTACGGCGGCGCTTTCTCATGGCGCGGATGTCTCTCGATAATGAAAGATGAGCATCCCGGCGGCCTTGCGGCGCGAAAAACCAAGGGAAGCGGCGCCTATGCGCATCCCGACCGGCCGGCGGCGCGCGGCAATCCCGGGGCTTCAGTGCGTGTGGGTCATCGCCATCATGATCACGCGCTCGATTTCGAGAATCGCGTCGCTCACTTCGCGGCCGAGCAGATCCAGCTTGCGGATCTGCTCGATGCGGGGACGGATGCGGTTGATCTCCTTGCTGGCGAACAGGTAGCGCAGAATGTCGCAGGCGTCGGCGAGGCAGATGATGGCGACGTCCCTCGGGTCCGGCGCCTCGTCCGACAGCAGCACGCCCGTGATGCGCAGCTTCACCTCGCGCTCGGCGCGCCCGTCGATGGTCGGATACCTCCGCGCCCGGAAGACCCAGAGGAATTTCTCCTCCTGGGACTCCAGAATGCCCTTTTCCACCAGGCCGGCGAGCACCTGGCTTCGGATGTCGGCGGTCTCGGCGGAAATCGCCTCGATCCAGGCCTTCGCGTCCTTCGTCTCCCCGGAGGCCGCGATGTCGGCCAGAATCCGGTCCTGCGCCGGATGACCCGTCGGGGTCTTGTCCAGAACCAGCAGCCGCTCGGGGTCGGTGTCGATGCGGTTCGCGAACGCCAGGTCCATCAGGACGGCGCCGGCGAGCACGTATCCCATCGTGCTTTCTCGAACGGGCAGGAAGGAGCCTTTCTCGTCGTCCAGCATGAGCAGGAGGATTTCGTCGGCGAATGTCAGCATGGGGCGCTCCTTTACGAAGCCGCCGCGAGGGCCGCCTCGCGCGTGTCGTGGCAATCGATGATGGTGTCGAAGCCGCCGGCTTCTACCACGGATTTGCAATCGGGCCGCAGCGCGCAGATCATCAGCCGGCCGCCGCTCTGCTGGCATTTTCTCGCGCTCGTGAGAAACGCGCGCAGCCCCGCGCTGCTGACGTATTCCATCCCGCCGCAATCGAGCAGGACGCGGACGTCGCCGCGCTCGACGGCCTCCGAAATCCGCTTCTCCAGATCAGGCGCGGTGAGGCCGTCAACGCGCCCCTCAATCGAGACGACGAGGGCGGAACCCGCCTTTTCTTCCCCGATATTCATCATGTCTCCATGCTCTCCTGAATGGCTGGGGGAGTTGAACCTCCGCTATAAAGGTAATCCAACGCCCGGCGGTTTGCAACTTGCCCTTTCGCGCGCGGGGGCGTCCCGCGGGCCATCCGCGCCGCAAGCCCGAGGTTCCCCCCCTCACGCGCCCCCGCCCCCCTTTCTGCGCACCAGATGGACGGCGCGCATCGAGAGCACCACATCGCCCTCCTGGTTGAACGTCCTGAACTCCATGAGGACGATCCCCCGGCGCGGCTCCGAGCGGGACGCCCGCGCCTCGACGACCTCCGCCTCGACGCGCAGGGCGTCTCCGGGGCGAACGGGCTTCAGCCAGCGAATGGAGTCCATGCCGGGCGAGCCCATCCCCGTGGTTCCGATGACGCCCGTGTCGATGAACAGGCGAAACGAGGCGACCACCGTGTGAAATCCGCTGGCGATGACGCCCCCGTAGGGAGACTCGGCCGCCGCCTTCTCGTCAACGTGGAAGGGCTGCGGGTCGTAGAGCCTGGCGAACTCCACGATCTCCTCCAGCGAGAGCGTCTTCTCCTTCGTCCGGAACCGCTCGCCGACCTGAAAATCCTCGAAGAATTTCTCTCTCATCGAAAGCAGCCGCCAAACCGGGCGTCATCCCGGGCTTCGGGGAGATGGGCGATTCCCCTCCGGGGTCTATAGTTCCTCGTATTCATGGACGTCCAAGGGTAGCCCGACGGGCGCCTTTCGATGCGCGGAGACGTCCATCGCCATCGTGAGCAGCAGGTTGCGGTGTCCGTCCCGCGCGGTGGCGTGCGGCGTTTCCAGCCCCGTGTGGACGCGACCGAACCAGGCGTTCGTCTCCTCGCGCATCGGCCCCCAGAGCTGATCGAAAACGACGTCTCCGGGCGGATAGCTCGCCAGAAAGTCCACGTTCCGCTTCGCCTCGGGCGTGTAGCCCGCAGGCTGGGGGTTTTCGCTGGCGAGAACCAGATCCCTGTGCGTGTCGTCGATGGTGAGGACGCCCTCGGTGCCGACGATGCCGATCTCCAGGCTGTAGACGGAGCCGGGCCAGACCGTCGGCAGCGCCCAGGAGATGCTCATGCTCCAGATGGTTCCATCCTCGAAGGTGAAGATGCCCAGGGTGGCGTCCTTCGTGCCGTAGGTCGCGCCGAGCGCCTTGTCCATCGAGCGCGCATAGACTTCCACGGGCGTCTTCCCCTCCATGAGCCACATGCAGATGTCGAGGCTGTGCGTTCCCGAGACGACCATCGGCGTCAGGATGCCGCGGTATTCCGTCTTCTCCACCGTGGCGATGGGCACCAGGCGGTTCATGAAGGCTCTCGTGACGACCGTGGTGACGTCGCCCAGCTGGCCGGTGCGGATTTTCTCCTTGGCGATGAGAAACCGCCGCCTGAAGCGCTGCGTATAGCCCACCACCGCGTCCAGCCCGGCGTCCTCGATCGCCTGCAGGACCCGCGCGGAATCGGCCGCGTTCGTGGCGAGCGGCTTCTCGATGAACAGGGCGTGGCCCCCCTCCGCCGACGCCAGGACGGGGCCTACGTGCTCGTTCTCCTCCGTGGCGATGATGGCGGCGTTCACCTCCGGCCGCGAGAGAAGCTCCCTGTAGTCCGTGGTGAAGAAGTCGGCGTTCGTCTCCCCGGCGAGCCGCCTCCCCGCCTTCTCGTCGATGTCGCAAAGGCCCAGCCATTCGACGCCCGGATAGTCGCGGGCGAATTCGGCGCGGATTCTGCCGATCTTCCCGCAGCCCACGACGGCCAGACCAATCTCTTTCTTGTCCGCCATTCCCTTTTTCCCCTTTGCTTGCAGAATCGCCAGCCCGACGGCCCCACGCGCCCGGCCCGACGAAAAGCGCCAGATTTTTCACTGAACGCGCGCGAACCGGCGGGACGCATCATAATACGCGGGGGCGGATTCAGGAAGGCGCGGAGGATAACCGGGGACGCGCAAGGGCGTTTCGGCGAAAGGGAGACGACATGCCTCACGCGCGCCATCGCGGAGCGAGCCGGAATGACGGCGGGGGAACGACGGGAAAGACGAAAAATCTCCCGGCGCGGGCGAGGCGCGTCGCCGCCCGGGGCGACATGAAAATTTCGACAAAATCAGACAAATTCACGGCCTTATCCTGCAAATAGAGAGCTGTTTTCCACCTTTTAGAGACCCCTTTGACGATCCTTTGACCATCCCGCCCGGCCCCCGATTCGCCCGCCTTCCCCCTTCCAGAGGCGCAACTCCCCCACGCCGGAATATAACCCGCCCCGGCCGCCCCCGCGGAAGCGCAGATGCGCGTAAATGCGGGCAGACGCGCGCGATTGTTCCACGTGGAACAATTTGACGGGGAAATTCCGGGGGGAAATCTCTTTTTCCGGGCGCGCTCCGCCCCGCCGGAGAGGATTCGGCCCCCGATATTCAGGGGAAATCTCCCGTTTTCGCGGCGCCGGCGCGCGAAATCGCCAAATTTCGATGGAAACTAGTCTTTCACCTCGACGCGAATGGCCTCGAGGGGTTTGTCGCCGTGATTCTCGACGGCGTGCAGACCCTCCCTTTCCAGCCAGAACGGGACGCCCTCCTCGCGGCGCTCGCCGAGAGGGCAGACCTCGCCCTTTTCGTTGTAGTAGGTGATCTCCGGCATACTCGTGATGGTGAACACGCTCTCCCATTTGTGCGCGTGCCGCTTTTCGAGCTCGCCGGGCCGAATCGTCACTCTCAGGACGCGAACCCGCTCGTTCTCGAAGACGACCTCATGGTTCTCGGGCGCGGCGACGACGGCGTCCAGCTCCTCGGGCGTTCCCGGAACATACTCCGGCCGCCCCGGCGAAATGCTCTGGCTCAATTTCTTCCCTCCCCGGAAAGCGCGGGCGACGGCGGCTGGGCGAACAGCGATTTCGGCAGCATGGCGTGGACTCCCTTGACGCCGTTCACGATTTGCGTAACCCGCAGGTCCACGGCGAGGCTGCAAAGCGTATAGGCGTCGTCCCTGCCCATGCCCCGCCATTCTCCGAGAAAGCGTATCGTCTCCCGAAGCGCCATCTTCGCCGCGTTGTCGAGAATGGGGTCGAACCCCATGAGAATATGATGCGTCGCGGTTTCCGCCCTGGGGGTATCGAGGCGCAAGTTCTTCCGCAGAACGATCTCGAGCTTTCCCGAAAGGCCCGTTTCGATGGCCGTCAGACAGGCCTCCCCGTCTCCCTGGCAGCCGTGCCCGTCCCCCACGGAGAACAGCGCCCCCTCGTTGAAGACCGGAAAATAGACGACGGCGCCCGACGCGAGCTCCTTGTTGTCCAGGTTTCCGCCCCAGGCGCCGGGAGGATAGCTCCCCACGCGGCCCATGGCGGGCGGGGGCGCCACGCCGAAGTTCCCGAAATAGGGACGGAGCGGCACCTTGACGCCCGCGCCCCAGTCGCCCGTCTGCGCCTCTAGGTCAAGGTCCACGATGACGGAGCGCGCATAGGGGAAATCCTCCGGAAGCCCGCCCTGCATCGGCCGGATGGCGTTGTATCCCCAGTCGTAGCGCGTCCTCACCTCATGGACGCGAACCTCCAGGGCGTCCCCCGGCCGGGCGTCCTCCACATAGACGGGCCCCGTCATGATGTGGGGGCCGGGCCCCTGGGGAACCCGCGCGAGAATGTCCCTCAGGTTCCGCGACGCCCTTTCTCCGAGCCGCTCCAGATACTCCTCCCTGCCCGATTCCGTATGAACCTCCAGGACATCGCCCGAGCGCACCCGCAGCACGGGCGCGAGCGAAGCGTCGTAGTAGCCCCAATGAACGGTATCGGGCTTCGCCGTCAATTCATGGGTCGCCATCGAAGCGCTCCTCCAGCAGGGGCGATGGGCCGCCGCTTTCCGCATACAAGCATTGCGCGCGGACGGGCGAAAGCGAGCCCGGGCGCGCCGGACGGATGGATTCCCTAATCGAGAATCTCCTTCGGCAGCATGGCGTGGATTCCCTTGACGCCGTTCACGATCTGCGTGACGCGCAAGTCCACCGCCAGGCTGCACAGCCTGTAGGCGTCCTCCGGGCTCATGCCGCGAAGCTCGCCCAGGAAGCGAATCGTCTCCCGGAGCGCCATCTTCGCCGCGTTGTCGAGAATCGGGTCGAACCCCATCAGGATATGGTGGGACGCCGTCTCCGCGCGCGGCGTCTCGATTTTCATGTCCTTGCGAACGCGCATCTCGAAGACGCCGACGAGGCCCATCTCGATTCCGTTGACGTTCGCCTCGCCGTCCCCCTGACAGCCGTGCCCGTCGCCCACGGAGAACAGGGCGCCTTCGGTGAAAACAGGCAGATAGACCGTCGCGCCCGCGGTGAACTCCTTGCAGTCCGTGTTTCCGCCCCACGCCCCGGGCGGAAGCGTGGGCACGCGCCCGAGCGCGGGAGCGGGCGCGACGCCGAAATTGCCGAAAAAAGGCGCAAGAGGAACGCGGACGCCCGCGCCCCAGTCGCCCGTCCCGCTCTCCTCGTCAATCTCCACGAGCGCGACCCGCTCGTAGGGGAAATCCTCCGGCAGGCCGCCCGCCAGGGGTTTGAATCCGTTGTAGCCCCAGTCGTAGCGGGGCTTTACGTCGTGAATCCTCACTTCCAGCGCGTCGCCGGGCCGGGCGCCCTCCACGGCCACGGGACCCGTCATGATGTGGGGTCCCGGCCCGGGCGTCATCGTCTCCAGTATCTCCCTCAAATTCCCGGAAAGCCGCTCGGGGCGCGTCCGGAGAAAATCCTTCCGGCCCGATTCGGTCTTCACGACGAGCGTGTCGCCCGAGGCCATCGTCAGGACGGGGGGAAGGGCCGCGTCGTAAAAGCCCCAATGGCAGGTATCGACCGTCGTGTCGAGCTCCCGCGTGGCCAAAAGCGCTTCTCCTTGCGACGAGGGGCGGCGCGCGGAACGTCCCGGAGGGAGAATCGCCCGCCGCCTCCCGAACCCGAAGCCCCGAACGCCGGGACTACGGCGATATGTTCGGAATCCGGCGCCAACTCTACCAGCAAGGGATTTGAAGATCAAAAATCCCTCTTTCGGGCCGGCTCAGCCGAGGGCGGCGTCCGCGAGGGCGGGCAGAATCTCGCCCGTCTTCCCCTGAATCCGCGCGTCCGCCCTGGCGTCGAAGCGGGTGGGGCCCTCGTTGACGATGACGAGGCGCGCCCCCGCCCTTCGGGCGCGCTCGGGCAGGCCGCCCGCCGGCCGCACCTCCAGGGAAGAGCCCGCGACCAGGAAAACCTCCGCCACCCGGGACGCCGCGTCGGCGCGCGCCAGTTTTTCGGCAGAAAGCCTCTCTCCGAAGAAAACCGCGTCCGGCTTCAGCAGGCCGCCGCAGCGCCCGCATCGGGGAATCGCCTCGCCGCCCCGGACCCGCGCGTGAACCCCGGGGCGCGGCGATTTCGCCCCGCAGCCCACGCAGACGCACAGGTGGCTCGTCCCGTGAAGCTCCACGATCTTCTCCGGGTCGTGTCCCGCCTTTTGATGAAGTCCGTCCGTATTCTGCGTCACGAGCAGCGCGAGGCGGTCATGCCGGGACAATCGCGCAAGGGCCAGGTGCCCGGCGGAGGGGGAGGCGGTCTTGACCAGTTCGTATCCATCCAGAGCGACCTCCCAGTAGCGCTTCTGAATGTCGCTCGAGGCCAGCCACCGGCGGATGTCGAAGTCCTTCGGGTCGAAGCGATCCCAGATGCCGCCCCTGGAGCGGAAGTCGGGAATGCCGCTTTCGGTGCTGATTCCGGCGCCCGTAAGGCACACCGTAGAGCGGGATTCCCGCACCCAGGCCGCCGCTTTTTCGATGAGTTCTTTCCGGGAACCCTTCAACGGACGCCTGCCCGATATGGAAGCGGACGGGGACGGCGGCGGCGAGGCGTGAAACCCGGCCGCCGATCGATGTATGCTACGCGAGTCGCGGACGCATGAAAACCGGAAGCGGCGAACCGCGGAAGTCCTCAAAACGTCCGGCAAGAACACGCGCTTGCGCGGACGCCCGCGAAAACGAGCGCGCGGCGAACGAGGCCGGCCGCAGGCGCGCGAGCGAAAAAAGCCTCCTTCGAGAACGATTCCGGCGCCTTTCCGCCCATGATTTTTCCGAGGCTGTGGTAGAGTCGCCCATGGCGTCCCCGCGCCGGCCGGACGCCCCGGAAGCCGCGCGGGCGATTCTGATTCGCCCTCATCGTCAGGACAACGAGGAGAGAGGAACATGACCGAGCGGAAAACGGCGTTGAACAAGTTCAGCCGCCGCGTCACCCAGCCGCCCTCGCAGGCCGCCTCCCAGGCCATGCTCTACGGCGCGGGGCTGGACGAGACGGACATGGGAAACCCCCAGGTCGGCATCGCCAGCATGTGGTGGGAGGGAAACTCCTGCAACTTCCACCTCAACCGGCTCGCCGAATACATCAAGCAGAGCGTGAGCGCCGAGAAGAAAATGGTCGGTCTCATCTTCAACACCATCGGCGTGAGCGACGGCATCTCGATGGGCACGGAGGGGATGCGGTATTCCCTGCAATCGCGGGACCTCATCGCCGATTCCATCGAAACCGTCGTCGGCGCGCAATGGTATGACGCCCTCGTCACGCTCCCGGGATGCGACAAGAACATGCCCGGCTCCATCATCGCCATGGCGCGGCTCGACCGCCCCAGCCTGATGGTCTATGGCGGCACCATCAGCCCGGGATTCCTGAACGGCGAGAAGCTGGACGTGGTCTCCGCCTTCCAGGCCTACGGCGAATACTTCTCCGGCAAAATCGACGAGGAGCGCTTCCGGTCGGTCATCCGCAACGCCTGCCCGAGCGGAGGCGCCTGCGGAGGCATGTATACGGCGAACACGATGTCCTCCTCCATCGAGACGCTGGGCATGAGCCTGCCCTACAGCTCCTCGAATCCCGCCATGAGCGAGGAGAAGCGCAGCGAGTGCCTCGACGTGGGCAAGGCCGTCTATCATCTGCTCGAAAACGACATCAAGCCCAGCGACATCATGACGCGAGAGGCGTTCGAGAACGCGCTCACCATCGTCATGGCGCTCGGCGGCTCGACCAACGCCGTCCTGCACTACATCGCCATCGCCAAGGCGGTCGGGGTCGAACTCACGATTGACGATTTTCAGGAAATCAGCGACCGCACGCCCTACGTCGCGGACCTCAAGCCCAGCGGCAAGTTCGTCATGGAAGACCTCCACGACGCGGGCGGCGTTCCGGGCGTCCAGAAGATTCTCCTGAAGGAGGGGCTGCTCCACGGCGACTGCCTCACCGTCACGGGCGGAACGCTCGGCGAGAACATCGAGGCCCTGCCCGACCTGCGCGCCGGGCAGAAGATCATCGTTCCGCTTTCCTCTCCCATCAAGGAGACGGGGCACCTCCAGATTCTCTACGGAAACCTCGCCGGCGAGGGCGCCGTCGCCAAGATCACGGGGAAGGAGGGAGAGCGCTTCGAGGGGCCGGCGCGCTGCTTCGACTCCGAGGAGGACGCCCTCAAGGGGCTGGAGGAGAACAGAATTCAGAAAGGAGACGTCGTCATCATCCGCTACGAGGGCCCCAGAGGCGGCCCCGGAATGCGGGAGATGCTGACAGTGACCTCCGCCATCATGGGAGCCGGCCTCGGCGGCGACCTGGCGCTCATCACGGACGGAAGATTCTCGGGCGGGACGCACGGCTTCGTCGTCGGGCACGTCACGCCCGAGGCCCAGGCGGGCGGCCTCATCGCCCTCGTCGAAGACGGAGACCCCGTTCTGATCGACGCGAGCGAGCGCGTCATGGAGCTCCGAATACCCGATGAGGAAATCGAGAGGCGCCGGGAGCGTTGGCGCGCCCCCGCGCTCAAGTTCACCAGGGGCACGCTCTACAAATACGCCAAATGCGTCTCCTCGGCGTCCGAGGGGTGCGTGACGGACGAATAGGCTCCAAGCTTTCCGCCGGGCGTCATTCCCTGCTTCTTCGGGCGGCGTACGCCCCGAAATACGCGCCGATGGAAGATGCCTTCCAGTCGAGGCCCGCATCTTCGGCCTTTCGCAGCAGCTCCTCGCCGCTCATGCCGCTTTCCTCGGCCAGATGAACGAGCGAGCAAATCCCGGCCCGCCCCATGCCTTTTCAGTGGACGAACACCGGGCCCTCTTTTCTCGCCTGGGCGAGCGTCTCGTGAATCTTCGAGGCCAGCCCGTCGTTCATCGCATCGACGCCCACGGGAATATGGGCGAAGTTCATGCCCAGCTCCCGCGCCGCCGCCTCCTCCGCCTCCGGCGGGAGTTCGGCTTCTCCCTCGTCGGCCAGGCGAAGGTTGACCACCGTCCTGACTCCCCGCTTCGCCAGAGACGCCAAATCCTCCCTGTCCGGCTGGCCCCCGAACGCCAGGTTCTCAGCCAGGTCGAAATAGTTCATGACGCTTTCCCTTCTCGATGATGGTCCGGGCCGCGTCGGCGGCTGGCCGGGCTGAAGGACGATTCAAGCCGAAGAAGCGACCTCATCCGCGCTGCGCCAGCTCCCGGCAGCGGAGCAGGCAGGTGGCCTTTTCATCCTCGCCGTCGCGCTTGTAGATTCCGATCAGGTTGTTGAGCATTCTCTCCACGATGCGCCGGGGCGGGGTTTCCTGCAAAAACCGCATGTCGAAATGATAGCCGAGTCCCCGCACGATGGCCGCGCAGTCCCCTACGCTCAGGCGCTTTCCCCGCTCGAAGGGATCCAGAAAGACGGGCTCCTCATCGGTCTGGTATTTTACGATGAAATGCCCCGGCATCCCGACCCCGTGAAACGGAAGCCCCAGCCGCGCGCCGAGAACCAGATACAGGGCGGAAAGCGATATGGGAATTCCCAGCCTGCGATTCAGCACGCGGTTGATGAAGCTGTTCCGCGCGTCGTAGTAATCCTCCCGCGCGCCGTCGAAGCGAAGCTCGCCGTGCAGATACTCCACCACTTCGGCGACGACGGCCTCCGCCTCACGCAGACCCCGCAGACGCTCGCGCAAGTGATTCTCCATGCTCCGCAGTTCTTCCCTTTCCCTCTCCATGCTTTCGAGCGGATGGCCGAAGGCGGCCAGCAGAAAGCAGGCCTCCTCCAGACCCGCGTCCGCCGCCGAAGAGAGCGACCAATCCGCAAAGGCGGCTTCGATTTGCCCGTAATGAAAACGCAGGAGCGAGGGCGGCAGCGCCGCCTCGTTCGTCTCGCGCACTTTGAGCATCGAGAAGAGCCTGCGCCGCTCCTCGGCCGAGAAGCCGGAAACCTGGCGGTCCAAAGCCGTCGGCACGCCCGGCGATCCATCGTCGAGCAGGCGGCAGACGGCTTCGAGCTGGGAATCGCTCAACGACAAGTCGCCGTCCTCCTTTCGGGTGAGCCGCCCGTTCACGTCCCGGCTCCCCGAATATGGTATGATCATCCGCGCATCTTCACAATCGACGCCCATCGGGAGAAGCGTATGGCGACGTATGCCGACGTTGTGGCGGAGGCTCTGCGGGACGCGGGGACCGAATTCATCTTCGGGGTTCCCGGAAGCCTGAGCTCCGTGGAGATCATCGAAGCCGCCAGGAAGCGCGGCGTGCGCTACGTCCTTTGCAGCAACGAGAGCAGCGCGGCCGTGAAGGCGGGAACCTACGGAATCATGACGGGGCGGCCGGGGGTCGTGAGCACGGGGGTCGGGCCGGGGGCGGCGGCCGTTCTCCACGGCGTGGCGCACAACTTCCTCGAGCGCGCCCCCTGCCTCGTTCTGACGGATCGCTTCCCGGACGCGCAGTTTCGCCGCCAGGGCCGGCAAAGGCTGGAGCAGGATCGCCTGCTGCGCCCCATCACGAAGGGCACCTTCAAACTGGCGAAAGACAACGCGGCCGCGGTCATCCGCCGCGCCCTGGCGCTGGCGGCGGAGGGGAGGCCGGGGCCCGTGCACGTGGACCTTCCCTACGACGTCATGCTGGCCGACGCGGAGGAAGGCGATTTTCCGCCGAAGGAGAAGCCCCGGAAATACGTCGGCCGCGCGGGCTCCGCCCATCCGGGAATCGCCGCGGCCGCCGCCGCCGTCTCTGAGGCGGACAGGCCCATCGTAATAGCGGGCCTTCAGGTGAACCGCTCGGGACGGGAGGCGGAGAAGCAGTTCGTCCGCTTCGCCGAAAGGCTCGGGGCGCCCGTGCTCGCCGCGCCGTCGGCCAAGGGCGTCCTGCCGGAAAACCACCCCCTCGCCATGGGAACCTTCCGCGGCGCGCCTTCCGAGCGGGAGCTGATAGACAGGTCGGATCTCCTGATTCTCGTGGGCTTCGACACGGTGGAGGTGTTCGCCCCGGGCTGCTGGAACTATCCCCAGCGGGTGATCAACCTGGACGAGACGCCGCACCTGGAAGACCTCATCCGCCCCGAGGTGGAGGTCGTCGCCCATCTCGCCGACGTCCTCGAACAACTCGCCGCCTCCGTCTCCTCCGCGCACGCCTGGAACACCGAGGAGATGGACTCCTACAAGAAAATGCGGCAGGCCGCGCTGTTTCCCGCCGGCGAGGGACTGATGCCCGGCGCGCTCATCCGCGTCGCCCGGGAATGCCTGCCCGACAACGGCATCATGACGACGGACGCGGGAAGCCACAAAGTCCTGGCCAACGACATCTGGGAGACGCGGCGTCCCCTGGGCTATCTCACCTCGAGCGGCCTGGGTTCGATGGCGGTCGCCATGCCGGCCGCCATCGCCGCCAAGATGGCGGAGCCGGACGCGCCCGTTCTCTGCCTCACGGGAGACGGCGGCTTCCTCATGCGGATAGGCGACATGGAGGTCGCCGTTCGGGAAAACGTCCCCTTCGTGGTCGTGGTGTTCAACGACGGCTGCCTGAACCTGATCAAAATCAAGCAGGACGCCCGCTCCTTCCCCCGTCTGGGCACAGGCTTCCGCGATTCCGACTACGCCTCCGTGGCGAGGGGACTGGGATGCGAGGGAGAGAGGGTTTTTTCGGAGGAAGAGCTGGAAGACGCCCTCAAGCGGGCGTTCGCGTCGGAGAAGCCCTGGGTCATCGACGCCGTCATCAATCCCGACGGCTATGTCGCCTCGAAAGACGTTCGCGCCGAATAGCAAAAATAATATAACTTGACAAGATTTCCCCCAACGACGCACCCTGCGTCATATATCTCTTTTCAGGCGGAGGAATTCGCGTTTCCCCGCGAGTTGAACGTCCGGACAGGGAACGTCCGGGCGGCAATGTCCTCGACCCCTCGCAGGGGTCCCGCTCGGGAGGATGACAGGTGCCAGAGGGAACGGTGAAGTGGTTCAGCGACAAAAAGGGGTATGGCTTCATCTCTCGGGAGGATGGCGACGATATCTTCGTTCATTTCTCGGCCATCTCGTCGGAAGGCTTCAAATCCTTGAAAGAGGGGGAAAAGGTTACGTTCGAGGTGACGCAAGGCCCCAAGGGGCTTCAGGCGGCGAACGTAACGAAGCAGGAAGAATTCTGATTCCCCTTTCCCGTCATTGCGCTTTATCGGGAAAGGCGACGCATCCGCTCGAAGACGCACCCGCGCCGACTCCGCGGTCTCGTCTCCGCCTTGCGGCCCGGCGGAACGTTTGGAATCCGATCTCCGGCCGCGGCCCTGCGCGGGTCTCCCGCGTCCATTCAACGACCTCGCTCCGCGCTCCTCCTTCCCCCGCGGGGAAACCGGCGGCTCAAGGCTCCAGAAAACAGGCCATCGCCTCCTGCAGTTTTTCTCTCAGCGTCAGGGAGGGACGATAATCCACGTGCCGGAAATCGTCTTCGTCCATTTTCCGCAGGAGCGTCCCGTAGGTTCGCCCCATGATTCTGGCGGGAAGGAGGTTTTCCTTCCGTTCGCCGCGCAGCGCCGCGGCGGCGCGATCGTAATATGATCGCGCCCGGCGCGCCTGGAACCTGAGAAGGCCCACAACCCGCCCGGTATGCCTCTTGTCCTTCAGATCCGAGGCCGCTACGCCGTATTCCTCCATCTCCTTTCGGGGAAGATAGACGCGCCCCCGCCCGGCGTCCTCCCAGACGTCCCGCAGGATATTCGTCATCTGGAGCGCCCTCCCCAGAGATACGGCGTAATCCTTCGCGGACTCGGACGCCACCCCGAAGACGCCCAGACAGGCCAGCCCCACCGCCGAGGCCACCTTGTCGCAATAGGCTTCCAGTTCCCGGAAATCCTCGAATCTCCGCTCCTCGAGGTCCATCGCCACTCCGTCGCAAATCGCCTCGAAATGCTCCTGCGGCAAGTCGTATTTCCGCGCCGCCCGGGCGAGCTCCGCGATGATCGGGTGGGCCGGACTCTCATCTCCCAAACGCGCCGCGGCATCCCTCCATTCGCGCAGCAGGATTCTTTTTCCGGAAACCTCGCCCGGCTCGTCGGCGATGTCGTCGGCCATGCGGCAATAGGCGTAGATCGCGATGATGGCGCGCCTTTTCTCCGCCGGCAGGGTGAAAAAGGAGAGGTAGAAATTCGAGCGGCTCTGGCGAACGAGCCAGAGGCAATATCTGCGGTTCAGCTCCTCTTCCGCGCGAGCGTCCACGAGAGATTCGAGCCGATGAATCGGGCGAAACGCGGCGAGAAACGACTTGGCCTTGTCCCGCCTGTTCAGCTTCGGCGAACCGGCGCAGACGTTCCACTCCTCGCGGGAAATCGCATCGAGCGCCGCCGCGCCGCCCCGCCAGATCGCCCGAAACTCGCGGCCCGACCTGCCGCGAATCCTGCGAAAAAGGGGCAGGCCCTCCCGGAAGTGGCGCTTCGTTCTGTTGATGTGATGCACGAGAAGGGCGCGCAGCTGGGGCGTCGCCGCATCCTTCAGCAAATCATCGTCGGACACGCCGAACTTCCTCATGTCGTCCTGGGGCATATAGATGAGGTTCCGCTCGGCGTTTTCCCTGATATCCTGCAAATGGTTCGCAATCTGCAGGCCCGTGCATATCGCGTCCGACGCGCGAAAGGCGGCCGCGCCGCGCGCGCCGTGCAACATGAGATAAATCCGCCCGACGGGGTGCGCGGAGCGGCGGCAATAGTCGATCAGCGCCTCGTAGTCCGGATACCTGGATACCGTGACGTCCTGCCGAAAGGCGGAGAGCAGATCCTGAAAAGGCCGCAGGGGAAGATCGAACAGGCGAATCGTATGGGAAAGCGCCGCGAAAACGTCCCTCTTCGCCCCTCCTCCCTTGGCCTCGACGAGCTCTTCCTCCCATTCGTCGAGACGGGCGAGCCGCTCGGCCGGAGGCGCGGCCGCATCTGATATGTCGTCCGTGCTTCTGCAAAACGCATAGACCGCGAGGATGTGCGGCCTCAGCTTCGGCGGCAGCAGCCGTGAAGCGACAGGGAAATTCTCGGGGTGGGCGTCCACGATTCTCCGACATGCGTCATAGGCGGCGCCTGCGTCTTCCCGATCGCTTTTTCCGTTTTTTCCCGAACCGGGTATCTCCTCGCCTCGTCTCAGAGACTCTATCAGGGGCGCGTCGGCCGGCAGAAAATCGAAATCCCCCAGCGCGAAAGGATGCGCCCATTCATGTCCGCTCACCCCCAGATTCCTCGCCGTCCCGCTCTTCCACTCGCAGTCATAGAAGCGGAGGTGGACGGCGCGGTCGGGGTAACGATGATGCGTCTTCCAGCGAAGACGCCCGACGCGGGCCTCGATGCCGAGCTCCTCGCAAATCTCCCGCCGCAGCGCCTCCCGGGGGTTCTCGCCGGGTTCCACCTTTCCGCCGGGAAACTCCCAGAGGCCGGGCATCTGTCCGCCCTGCGGGCGGCGGCAGACGAGAACGCGCTCCTCGCGCCAGACGATTCCGGCGACGACGCTAAGCTCCAAAGCGGCGGCTTCTTCTTTCATTCAGGCGCCTCCCGCCTCCTTCCGCGCGGCCCCCTCCTCCGCGCGCTTCGACAATCGCGCCAGCGTGCTGGAGAACACGACCGGCTCCGCCCGGGGCAGGGCTTCGGCCAGCGCCTTTTCATTCTCGAAGCGGGCGCCGGGGATGATCCATCCGGGCGTTTGCAGCTCCACCGAGCCCATGGAAAACGGCCATGGGGAGATTTCCAGATCGTTCGCGCCCGAGGTTCTCACCTTCAGGCCGCCCTGCGTCAGCGGGTGGACGGCGTCGTCGGGCGGGGTGATCTCGGGCGCGCGGCACGCCAGCAGGGAGAGCGTGTCGCAGGCCCTGAGCAGCGCCGCGCCGCTCTCAATCGAGTCCCTGGACTCCGGCTCGATGCGGGCGTCGAGCGTCTCGCGCCGCTTCGCCTCGGCGTGAATGAAGCCGCTCAGCAGCCTGGAGACCTCCTGGGGCGCGCCCCGCCTGCCTCCGGCGGCGAGCGAGGCGAAATGGACGCTGACCAGATAGCCGGAAAACGGATGGAAGGACGCGCATGAATCAATGCCCTCCGCCCATATTTTCACGGCCTCATCCGCCGTGACCCCGAAAAAGCTGCATGGCAGACTCGTCACGTCGTCCCATTTCGGCGTAGCGTCCGAGCGGCACCATCCCACGTCGTGGTTGTCCACGGCGAAGAGAACTTTCTCCCTGGCCCCGGCGGGCGGGGCGGGGAGCGACTCGATGCCCGTCCACTTTCGCGCGATCGTCCCCGCCGCCCTGGCGTGATCATGCTGGGAAATGAGGCAAACGTCATTCTCTCTCGGACGAACTATCATGCGGCGCACCTGCAAACGCGGCGGCTAGGACGCGGACGGCCTGCCGGCTTCCCCGTCGCGGGGAACTCCGTCGCATTGTAGGCGCCCGGGGAAAATCCGGCAACCGCCATGGCGTCCGAGAAGGGAACGGCGCGCGAGCCGGGCGTCCACTTGAAGGGACGCATGAAAAATACGTAACCTTGCCGGAAGGCAACGCGCGAGCCCGAACTCCCGAGAAGAGGAAGCCGCAAGCCGACTATGAGCGAGAAGAACTCCCCGCAAGACCCCGGTTCGGTCGGCCTGACGAGGACGCGGACGATAACGCTGCCCGATCCGTTCAGGACGGATTCGGGCGAAACGCTGCCCGAAGTCCGCGTCGCCTACGAGACATACGGCGAGCTCTCCCCCGGCGGTGACAACGCCGTCCTCGTCATCCACGCCTTGACGGGCGACGCGCACGCGGCGGGCTTCCACAGCGAGGCTGATCCGCGCCCCGGCTGGTGGGATCCGATGATCGGCCCCGGCAAGGCCATCGACACCGAAAAATACTTCGTCGTCTCCTCCAACAACCTGGGGGGATGCGCGGGCACGACGGGGCCCGGCTCCATAAATCCCGCCACGGGGAAGCCCTACAACATGCGCTTCCCCGTCATCACGGTGGAGGACACGGTTCGAGCGCACAGGCTGCTCCTCGAGCGCCTGGGGGTAAAGCGCCTCAGGACGGTCATCGGCGGCTCCCTCGCCGGGATGCAGACCCTGGAGTGGGGTCTGCGCTACGGGGACTTCTGCGACTCCGTCATCCCGGTCGCGGCCGCCGCCCGCCTGGATCCCATGGGAATCGCGTGGGGCAAAATCGCCCGCAGGGCCATTACGGCGGACGCCGCCTGGAAAAGCGGCGACTACGCCCCCGGCCAGGGGCCGCGCAAGGGCCTGAGCGCGGCGCGGATGCTGGCCCACGTCACCTACCTGAGCCGGGGAATCATGTGGGAGAAATTCGGGCGCGAGACGCGGGACAAGGACGCGATGCTGGCGGACATCGCCTCCCGCTTCGAGGTGGAGAGCTATCTCGACCACCAGGGCGAGAAATTCGTCGATCGATTCGACGCCAACTCGTATCTGTATATCTCCCGCATGATGGACCTCTACGACGCCTCGCTGGGCTTCGAGAGCCTGGAAGCCTCCCTCTCCCGCCTGAGCGCCAAGTGCATGCTCGTGTGCTTCATCTCCGACTGGCTCTTCCCGCCGGAGAGAAGCATTGAGATGGCCGAGGCGCTGCGAAAGCTCGGGCGTGAGGTGGAGCTGCACACCGTGGAATCCACCTACGGTCACGACGCCTTTCTGGTGCAATACGACAAGCTCACCGAGATCGTCGGCGGCTTTCTGGAAAGGCTCGAAAGGGGCGGGGCGATCGGCATCGACGCGACCCCCGTCCCCCCGGGGTGCCGCCGCCTCGTTCTCTCTTTTCCCGGCGACTTGGCGGACAAACCCGTTTTGTGGGAACTCGGCGAGAGATACTCGTTTTCCGTCAACGTGGCGAGAAGCGAGCTCGACGCCCGCTCGGGCTGGCAGGTATGCGAATTCCAAGGAGACGCGGAGGAAATCGCGCGCGCGGCGGCGGAACTCAGAAGCATGGGCGTCTGGGTCGATGCGGGAGGGCACGACGCCATCGACCACGATCGCGCCGAAGTGGTATAAATCAGGGAGCGCGGCCCGGAACATAAAGATCGCTTTCTTTTCTCAAACCCGCAAACACAAGACGGAGACGATCCGATGAGCGCACTGAAAGAACCCATCGTCGTGGTGAAATACTCGGATTACACGTGACCGTTCTGCTACGTCGCCACCGTGGGTGGCACGCCCGTGATCGAGGAAGACTCCGACGTGGTCGTCGAATGGGTCAGCTGGGAGGGCAGACCCCCCGGGCAGGATTTCGCCGGCTACACGCCCGAGCAGAAAAAAGAGAACTACGAGAACCACCACAAGCCTCTCGCCGAGAAATACGGCGTGCCGCTCCGCCCGGCGGGGGCGGACTACCGCACGACGGGCCTCCACATGGCCACCTACTACGCCCGGGACAAGGGAAAATTCAGGGAATTCCGGGATCGCTGCTACAAGGCGCGCTGGGTGGACGACCTCGACCTCGAGGACGCGGAGACCATCGCCGCGCTCGGCGAGGAGGTCGGCCTGGCCGGGCAGGAAATCAAGGCCGTCATCGCCGAGGGGCGCTACATCGGCGCCCTGCGCAGCCAGCGCGCCCAGGGCAAGGGTCTGGGCATTTTCGGAATCCCCACCTTCGTGGTGGAGGGCAAGCTCTTCTGGGGCAAGGACGTCATCGACGACGTGCGCGCCGAGGTCGCCCGCGTCCGGCGGGAGCGGCTCGAAAAGCAAGAGGAAGAGGGCTAGCCGCTCCCTCCTTGCGCTCAGGGGCCGTCCCCGCGCGAAGCAGGCGCCGCCTCGGCGGGCTGCGCCCGCCTCACCCTTTCAGCACTGGTTCCGCAGGCCGGAGCTCCCGGCCCCGACATTTCGAGGAGAGAACCCGATGGCGCAATTCGACGGCATCATCATCGGCGCGGGCCACAACGGCCTGGTGTGCGCGGCCTATCTCGCGCGGGCGGGGCTGAAGGTCGCCGTCCTCGAAAACGAACCCGAAATCGGCGGCGGATCAAGCACGAAGGAATTTCTCCTGCCAGGCTACCGCTCGAACATGCACGCGAATTTCTTCATCGGCCTCGACGATTTTCCCATCGTCAAGGATTTGGAGCTGAACAAACACGGCTTCAGGTGGCTTACGCCGGACGCCCAGCACGCCGCGCTCTATCGGGACGGCACGGCGATTCTCCTCCATCGGGATCCGGAGAAAAGCGCCGCTTCCATCTCGAAATTCTCCCGAAAGGACGCTGAATCCTACGTCTATCTTCACAGGCGATTCGCCGTGGAGCTCGCCCCCCTCATGCGCAGCTTCCTGTTTCATCCGCCGCTGCCTCCGGGAGAAATCGCCGAGCGGATGGAGAGCGAAGCGGGTCGGGAGGTTCTGGGCTTCGCGAAGACGTCCATCTTCGAGGCTATCGAATCCCACTTCGAGCATCCCAAGATGCGCGCGCTTTTCTTCCTCTTCTCCCACGCCATCACGGTGGAGGACGCGCCGGGCACGGGCATTTTTCTCCCGAGTCTGTTCTCCACCCACACGACGCTCGGCCTTCCGGTGGGAGGCGCCCTCCAGTTGCCGCTGGCGCTCGAGCGCATCATCCTCCAGAATGGCGGCGTCGTCCTCAGAAACAGCCGCGTCCGCGAAGTGACGCGCGAAGCCGGCCGCGCGGCGGGCGTCGCGCTCGAAAACGGAGAGAGGATGACGGCGGGGCGGTTCGTCGCCTCCAGCCTCAACGCGCCGGCGTCCATCCGGATGGCGGGAGAGGACGCCTTCCCCGACGAGGTGAACGAGAAGGCGCGAAACTGGGACTGGGGCTTCCACTCCCTCAGCACGCTGCATCTCGCCCTGGCCGAGCCTCCGAAATACGCGGCGGAGGACTTCGACCCGGACGTGGTCCGCGCCTACAACGTCATCTTCGGCGCGGATTCGGGCGAGGAGATGGCCGAAAACGCGCAGGAGCGCAAGAGCGGCGCCCTGCCCTCGCGCCCTATGGGCAACGGCGCGTGCAACAGCCGGCACGACCCTTCCTACGCGCCCGCCGACGGGCACGTCGCCTTCTGGTGGCCGGGCGCGCCCTACGACCTCAGGGACGGCGGCCCCGAAAAATGGGATGAGATAAAGGAGGAATACGCCGAGCGTCTGGTGGGCGCGTGGCGAGGCTACGCCCCGAACCTCACGCCCGGGAACATTCGCGCGGCGAAGCTCTACACCCCGCTCGACGTGGAGCGCGGGAACGGGAACATGGTGCGCGGCGGCGTGCGCATGGGCGCCTATATTCCCGAGCAGCTGGGCGTCAACAGGCCCCATCCCCTGCTCTCCGGCATGAGGACGCCGCTGGAAGGGTTTTATCTGTGCAGTTCGAGCTGCCAGGGGGGCGGCCTGAACGGAGCGCCCGGCTACAACGCGGCGGGCGTCATCGCGGACGACCAGGGCGTGGAGAAGTGGTGGGAGCCGCTGCCCGCGCCCGCGTCGCCCGCGCTCTAGCTCCCGGATTCGGGGATCATCGCCACCGCCTCGATCTCCACGATGTCGTCCTGGTTCAGCGCGCTCACCTCCACGATGGTGCGCGCGGGGAGGTTCGGCCCGAAGTATTCCTCATACAGCCGGTTGACGACCGGACGATGGGCGTTCATGTCCCGCACATAGACGACGGTGGAAACGAAGGTCGCCAGGGACGCCCCCGCCGCCTCCGCGATGGCTTTCAGATTCTCGAGCGCCCTTCTCGCGCGAGCCTCGATGCTCCTCTCGACGAGCTCCCCCGTTTCGGGGTCGATGCCGCGCTGGCCGGCGATGAACAGCAGATTCCCCGCCCGGCGCGCCTGAACGAACGGCCCAGTGGGCGAAGGCGCGCGGCCCGTCTGAATGGTTCGAGGCGACTCCAAGACGCCCCCCGATTGAAGGAGGAAGAACAGACGCGCGAGCGGCCTGTTTCGGCTTCGCGCCGCGCTATTTCTTCTTGCCTTTGGGCAGCTCCGCCGGAAACGCGATTTTGAGCCATTGCCGCGTCAGGATGGTCGCGGCGTTCTCGTCTTTTCCGGGAATGAACGCTATCGGCTCCTTCGGCTGCGCGCCTTCCCGATCCAGCATGAAGACGTCGACGCCGAACCCATAAAGATCGTGCTCGCGGGTCTGAAGATTGTATTTCACCCCGTTGTTCGTCAGTTCGCTCATCTCGAATCATCCCCTCAAAACCGCTTGCGAAAACCGGACGATGGCGATTCCAGCGCTTCCCAGCATAGCGGACGGCGCGAATCGCCGCAAATTCGGGCGGGCGCGCGCCTCGAATCCGGCCGTTCTTGACCCTCTCCCGGCTCTGTGATACACGCAACGGCCCATGGGCCGTTAGCTCAGTGGCAGAGCGCTGCCTTCACACGGCAGAAGTCACTGGTTCAAATCCAGTACGGCCCACCACAGGAATTTTATCGTTCATCTTCCCGACCGTCTCCCAAGCGAAGCGCCCTCCGCGCCGCCCCTCGCGGGCGGACGCGCCCGCGCATCCTTCCGCCGCGCTTCCAGGAAAACCGCCTCACATCATGCTTATCGGGTCCACGTCCACCGCCAGCTGAACGGAGGAAAACGCCGCCTGCGCGTCGAATTCGGCCGCCAGCGATTCGAGCGCCTCGCCCAGGCGCCTCGACGTCCTCGCCTTGAGAATCATGTGATGCCGCCATACGCCGCGCGCCTTGGGAACCGACGCCGGCGCGGGACCCAGGCATTCGACCTCCTCCGCTCCGGCGGCGCGCTTTTTCAGAAAGGAGGCCGTCCACTCGGCCGACTGCGCGGCCAGCCGCCCGTTTTTCGACTCGAAACGAAGCCGCGCCAAGCGTCGATACGGCGGATAGCCCATCCGCTCCCTCGCCAGAGCCTCCCGCCGGTAGAAGCCCGCGTAATCGTGCGCGCGCGCGCACTGAATCGCAAAATGATCCGGCCGGAACGTCTGGATGATGACCTCGCCCGGCAAATCGGCGCGCCCCGCCCGGCCGGCCACCTGCGTCAGCAGCTGGAAGGTGCGCTCACTCGCCCTGAAATCCGGCAGATGAAGCCCCACGTCGGCCACGACGACGCCCACGAGCGTCAGCTTGGGGAAATCATGTCCCTTCGCCGCCATTTGCGTTCCGATGAGGATGTCAGCCTCCCCGCTTCGCATCGCCCCGAATATCCGCTCATGCGCCCCCGCACGGCGGGTCGCGTCGCTGTCGATTCGCAGCACGCGCGCGCCCGGAAACCGCGCCTTCGCCGCCTGCTCCACGCGCTCCGTTCCGACCCCGAAATAGCCCACCCGCCCGCCGCCGCAGGAGGGACATTCACCGGGCGGACGCGCGCTGTAATCGCACCAGTGGCACTGCTCCCTTCCCCCGCCTTCCCGGTGAAACGTGAGGGGAATGGCGCAATGAGGACACTGAAGCGCCTCGCCGCAGTCGCGGCACAGGATGGTCGAGGAAAATCCGCGCCGGTTCAGAAACAGCAGCGTCTGCTCGCCTCTCGCCAGGCGATCCCGGATGGCCTCGGACAAATCGGGCGTGAGGAGCTCGGGCGCCCCGGATCGCGCGCCGGCCTCCTTTCTCAAATCCACCAGCCGCACCTTCGGCAGCGCGCCGCCCGTCGGCCGACCGGACAGTTCGCAAAGCCTGTAGCGCCCGCTTCTCGCGCTCGTATAGCTCTCGATGGAGGGCGTCGCCGAGCCCAGAACGACCGGAACGCCCAGATTCCTGGCGCGCACGATGGCGGTGTCCCGCGCGTGGTAGCGCGGCGATTCCTCCTGCTTGTAGGAGCCGTCGTGCTCCTCGTCCACCACAATCAGCCCCAGATTCGGAATCGGGGCGAAAACGGCGGACCGCGCGCCCACGACGATGGGCGCGTCTCCCTTTTTGACGCGCCGCCACGCGGCGAGACGCTCCCTGTCTGAATATGCGCTGTGCAGGCAGACCGCCAGACGGCCGAAGCGCTCCTGGAACCGCCCCAGCAGCTGAGGAGTCAGGCCGATTTCCGGCGCCAGGATCAGCGCGCCCAGACCATTGTCGAGCGCCTCCTGCGCGAGCCGCATATACACTTCCGTCTTTCCGCTGCCCGTTACGCCGTGAAAAAGGGTGACCGAAAAAATTTTCGCCCCCACGTCCCCCCTCACCGCCCGGAACGATCCCTCCTGCTCCTCCGTGAGAACGGGCAAAGCGGCGCCGCGCGCGACAGCGTCCGCCCCTCCAGACGTCCCGTTCGCCCCATCCGGCGCGAGGGCCTCCTCCACCTCGATCCATCCTTTTTTCTCCAGGGCCGCGCAGGCGGCGCGCGCGCCCCGCAAGCGGGCTTCCAGGTCTCGCAACGGCATCCGCCCGCCTTCCGTCCCGCCCAGAAGGCGCAAGACCTCCGCCTGCCGCTCCGCGCGATTCTCCAGGCGCCTCCACGCATCCCCCGAAGGCTTCCTGAGCAGACGCGCGCATCTGACCTTTCTCGGCCCGGCGCCGCCCACGGACTCGACGCTCTTCTCCACCAGACCCGCATCGAGAAGACGCGCAAGCTCCGGGCGCGTTCCCCGTCCGAACGCCGCCGCGAGAGAGGGGAGGGTTCTCGGGCGTCCGCGAAGCCCCGCCAGAATTCGCGTCCTGAGATTCCCTTTCGCCTCCGGGGATGCGAGACCGGGCAGCCCCAGGCCGCCTTCCTCGAGGGCGGCTTCGCGCCGGCCGGCCGCGCTCAGCCGATAGCGTTCCACGGTCTTCTTCTCCCGGTGGGCCGGAAGAGCGAATTTGAGAGCTTCCCCCCAGCCGCAGCAGTAATACCGCGACACCCACCTGGTGAGCTTCAGAAGCTCCGGCGTGAGCAGAGGCTCCTCGTCGATCATCTCCAGAACGGGCCGGATGGAAGCGGGCGCGACGCCCGCGGGCGGCCGCTCGCTCGGCGCGCCGAGGACGTATCCCGTCAGCTTCCTCTTTCCCAGGGGAACCAGGACGCGCAGCCCGGGCGCGAGCCGCTCCGCGAACTCCGGAGACGCGCGATAGGTGAGCGATTCGAGATGGGGCACGCTGAGGGCGACCTCGACGTAGCGGCTTCGCGGCTCGCCCGCCTCTTTTTTGAGGGCGTATTTCACGGACGGGGCGTCCCGCCGCTCAGGATGACGTCCAGATGCGCCCGGGTGAGATTCCGCCCGCTCAGGATTCCGGCGACCCGCCTGCCCCGCAAGTCCATCTTCATGGCGGCCGCCGTCGCGGCGGCGCCCGCGCCCTCGGCGATGACGCGAGCCTCCGAGACGAGCAGGCGTATGGCCTCGCAGAGCTCCTCCTCGCTCACCAGGACGACTTCGTCCACATATCGCCGGAGCATCGAAAAGGTCAGTTCAAAGGGCGTTCTCGTGGCGAGGCCATCCGCGAAGGTGTTCGCCGCAGGCTCGGAGAGCATCTCGCCCGCGTGAAAACTCCGGAACACGGCGGGCGCGTTCGCCGCCTGAACGCCCACGACGCGAATGCCGGGGTTCACGCTCTTGGCGACGAGGCCGGCGCCGCACGCCCCGCTCCCTCCGCCCAGGGGAACGATGATGACTTCGATCTCCGGTTCGGTCTCCAAAATTTCCAGGGTCTGGGTCGCCACGCCCGCGATGAGATGCGGCTCGTTGGCCGAGTGCACGTAGCGCATACCCCGTTCGCCGCATTGCGCCTCGCACCACTCCCTCGCCTCGTCGAAATCCTTCCCGACGAAGGCGACTTCCGCCCCCAGTCTCCTGATGGACGATATTTTATCCGGATTCGCCCCGCGCGGCGCGGCTATCAGCGCCTTGACCCCGAAAATTCTCGCGGCGTAGGCGATGGATTGGCCGTGGTTGCCGGTCGAGGCCGTGATGAGGCCCGCTCTTTTCTCCTTCGGCGAAAGTCGTGAGACGAGATTCAAGCCGCCTCGGACCTTGAACGCGCCGATGGGCTGCATGGACTCGAATTTCACGAAATACCGGCACCCCAAACGCTCCGACAGCGCCTCCACCTCGTGAAAGGGAGTGGGGCGCAGGTAGGGGGCGATGCGCTTTCGCGCCTGCAAGACGTCCTCGAACGTGGGCGCGCTCATGGAGCCTCCCGGCGGCGGGCGTATCTCCGTATCCTTATAGCAAAACTTATCGCAAAATAGGCGGCGCGGGGAGCGGCCGTCTCTGATTGGCGCTCGCCGGAAGCGGGAATGTTGACCCGTCTTCGCGCACGGACTAGAATGTCCTCGCGCATGAGGCCATCACGCTGCCGTGGAGGGTTGTCGCCATGAAAAGCGCCCTGGAAATCGCGATGGAGAAGACTTCCGCCATCGGGGAGGAAGCGCGTCGGGAGCTGGAAAAACTCACCCCCGGGCAAAAAAGCAGAATCGAGGAAATCAAAAAGCGCTACGAGGGAAAAATCGCCGAAAAAGACGTTCTCCACCAGCAGGAACTGTCGAAAATGACGGGGGGCGCGCCCATTGAAGCCGTAGAAGCGCAACTGGAGTCCGAGGCCAAAGAGGCGCTCGCCGCGTTTCGCCGGAAATTCAGGGAAGACCGCGACGCGCTGGAAGCGGAGCGCGACGCGGAGATAGAAGCCATCCGAAAAGAAGGCTGAGCGGGCGATGCGGAGCGCGCGCGCGGGCCGGGAAGCCTGCGGGAGCGCGGACGGCGCCCTCGCCGGTCGGATCATCAAACGCATGAACTTCGGGAAAGCGAACCGGGAGACGCCGGATGCCTCGCTCCGTTAGGATATTCGAGAGAACCTGGCTGTGCGCCTGGCTCATCGGAATCGTCGTCGCCACGATCGTCCATCCCGGCATGGTCAGCGCGGCATCCGGCATTTTTGGCGATCTGGCGCGGCTGTTCGTCGTTTTTTTCCAGATCTTCACCTTGGGCTTCACCCTGCTGTTCGTTCTCCTCGCCTCCAGAAAACGGAACAGGATCGCCATGCGGACCTTGATCGCCTTCTTCGGGGTGGGGCTCGTTTTCTACATCCCGCAGCTCTTCGTCATTTCCGAGGCCGGGATGCTGGGGGTACTCTCGTCCGTCCAGCTGCTGATGCAGTGCGTGGGCGTCTATTTCCTGCTAACCGAGGAGAGCCGCGACTGGTTCAACGGGACGGATCTCTATCCGGCGAACTGAAAGCGCGAAGCCTCTCCGTTGAATCTCCTTAACCTTCGGCCCCGCCGCGCGCGCGGACCGCTAGATGTTCGAGCGGCTTTGCGAGCCGTCCACGCTCCAGCAGGCCCCATGCACCAGACTCGCCCTCGGACTCACCATGAAGACGGCCACGGCGGAGAGCTCCTCCACTCGCCCGAACCTGCCCAGGGGCATTTCCGAATCCATAAAGCCCTTCAGACCGTCGGGCGCCTCGTCCATCCGTCGCTCCCAGACCCCTCCCGGAAAGAGGATGCTGCCGGGCGCAATCGAATTCACGCGAATGTTGTCCTCCGCCGTCTGCTGGGCGAGGCCCTTGGAGAAGCTGATGAGCGCGGCCTTGGAGGCGTTGTAGGTTATCGCGCCCCTCGATTCGCGGCCATAGATGGAGGCGACATTCAGGATGGCGCCGCCGCCCCTTTTCTTCATCTCCGGCACCGCGAGGCGCGAGAGCGTCACCGCGTGATACAGGTTGAACTCGAAGCCCTCGCGCCATTCCGCGTCCGTGATGTCGAGAAACGCCTTGGGGCTACTGCCCCCGACGTTGTTCACCAGAATATCGACGCCGCCGAACGCATCAAGCGCCCTTTGCAAGAAAACCTCGGGGACGCCCTCCCGCGTCACATCGCCGACGAAGCCCGCCGCGCGGCCGCCGTCCAGCGCGTTCAACTCGGCAAGCGCCTCGTTCAGGCGCTCCTCCCCCCGCGCGCTGATCGCCACGTGGCAACCCTCGCCGACCAAGTCCCTGGCGATGTGAAAGCCGATGCCCCGGCTGGCGCCCGAGATCATCGCCACCTTGTCGGCGAGCATCAAATCCATCGCTTCTCCTCCCGAGCGGAGAGGCCGAAAGCGCGCCCCTCCGCATCGCCCGACCGCCGCTAGACGGGTTCGTCGAGCGTCTGGGCGGCGCGCAGCAGCGTCATCGAGTCCGTTCCGTCGCCGTGCAGGAAGGTGAGGAGGTCGCGCATCATCTTCTCCGTCGGCGTCTCCTTCATGATGCCGATGCCGCCGAGAATGTCCGTGGCGAAGCGAATCGTCCTGAGCGCCACCTGATCGCTGAATACCTTCCCGTAGCGCGTGAAGCGCGTGTTGAAGCTCTCATCGTTCTCCACGCCCCAGCAAATGCGCCACATGAACTGCTCGGCCACCTCGATGTTCATCAGCATCTCGGCGAGCTGGTGCTGCATCACCTGATGCTCGATGATGGGCTTGCCGCCCTGGACGCGCTCCTTCGCGTGCTGGAGGCAGAAATCGTAAATCCCCCGGGCGATGCCCGTGTTGCAGGCGGGAAGCTCCGCGCTGCCGCGAAACACCGTGGCGAAGGTGTGAAAGCCCCTGTTGACCTCGCCCAGGACGTCGTCCTTGTGCACGCGGACGTTGTCGTAGTAGCTCTCCGCGTTGGGATAGAGACGATAGCCGAGCTTGTCGTGCACGTTGCCGTAGGTTACGCCCTCCTGATCCCCGCGCACGAGAAAGCACGTGGTGCCCTCGTGCACCGGCGCGTCGGGGTTCGTCCGCGCGAATACCAGCAAAATCTTCGCCCAGCTCGTCAGCGAGGTGAACCGCTTCGCCCCGTTGATGACGTAGTAGTCGCCGTCCTCCACCGCCGAGGTCTTGAGGCCCAGTTTGGGGTCGGGCTGGCGGTAGAGATTGTCCGCGCCGTAGTCCGGCTCCGTCATCACGAAGGAGCCCACGCAGTCGTGATCCTCCACGAACATCCTGCCCCACTTCTCGAGCTGCGCCTCCGTCCCGCACTTGAAGAGCGCGTTCGACATCTTCCAGCACTGGCTCAGGCACTTGATGACGCCGATCTCTATCTGCGCTCCCGTCCAGAGGCACAGAGCCTTCGTCGTAGTGTCGGCGCCGATGCCGCCATGCTCCTCCGGCACCGCCATGGTGCGCAGGCCGAGCTTCGACGCCTTGTTGAGAAGCTCGCCCGGGTAGCAGTCCTTCGGGTCAGGCCGCCTGTCCATCTCCGCGGCGACGGGCGCCACCTCGCGCTCCATGAAGTCGCGGGTGAGATCGGCCAGCGCCAGCTGCTCTTCAGTGAATGGGTATTGCATGGCTCCCCCCGAATCGGTGGACGAAAATCCCGCGCCTCAGGCCGCCGCGCCGCTTCTGGTTATCCTCTCGGCCGCATGGTGTCAACGCCCATCCGCCCGCGCGCGGCGAAAGCGGCGGGCGCCGCGGCCGCCTCCCCAGGCGGGCGATTCGGGCCGCGCGCCCTCCTCCGGGGCTTCGCGAGCCATCACGCTCGGGGATAGGGGAGCGGGTCCCGTTCGCCGATTTCCTCGAAGCCCCTTCGCCTCAGGACGCAGGCGTCGCACGCGCCGCAGGGCCGCCCGACGCCCAACGGGTCGTAGCAGGTGTGGGTGAGGGAAAAATCCACTCCCAGCTCCAGCCCCCTGCGCGCGATGTCGGATTTTCGCATCGCGCTCAGGGGCGCGTGAATCGCAAGCGGCGCGCCGCCCGCCCCCGCCTTCGTGGCCAGACGCGCCATGCGCGCGTAGGCTTCGATGTATTCGGGGCGGCAGTCGGGATAGCCCGAATAATCGAGCGCGTTCACCCCGATGAAAATGTCGCGCGCGTCCTTCACCTCGGCCAAGGCGAGGGCGTAGCTCAGAAAAATGGTGTTCCGCGCGGGCACGTAGGTGACGGGCACGCCCTCCCCGATGTCCTCGCGCTCCTTGGGAACCTCGATGTCGTCGGTGAGCGCGCTCCCGCCGATGGCGCGCATGTCGATGGGCAGCACGGCGTGGCCGGCCGCGCCGACCTGCTCCGCCACGCTCTTCGCGGCCAGAAGCTCGCACCGGTGCCTCTGCCCGTAGTCGAAGCTCAGCGCCTCGCAGAAGAATCCCTCCTGGTTCGCGATCGCCAGGGCGACGGCCGAATCCATGCCGCCGCTCAGGAGGACGACCGCCGCTCTTTTCCCGTTCACGCCCGGAATTCCTCCCCCGCCCCCGGTCCGGCGGAATGAACCACCCTCCCCGGGAAGTCGCTTTCAACATGCCGCCGTATCCATAGCGCGGCGTTCATATTAAAGTATGGAGGCGGCGCGCGGCAAAGAGACTCCACGAGAAGGCGCGAATCCACCGCCCGAGAAGGAGAACCCCCATGACGCGGGACGAGGCGCTGGCCTTTTTGAGCGAACAGCATCACGGCGTCCTGAGCACCCTGCTCAAGGACGGCAGGCCGCACCCCACGCCCATCGCGTTCGCCTACCGGGAAGGAGTCGCGGAATTCTCCATGACCTGGGATCGCGTGAAGGCAAGAAACCTCCAGCGCGACCCGAGGGCGACTCTTTGCGTCCTCCCCGAGAGTAGTTTTTACCCCTATCTTTGCGCGGAAGGAGAAGCCGCGCTCATTGAGGATCCTGACGGACTCGGGAACCTCGGCCTCTACCGGCGCATCACCGGAAAGGAGCCTGACGATCGCGACGAATATCTCCGGGCGATGAAGGATGAGAAGCGGCTCGTGGCGCGGCTTCGCGTCACGCGCGTGTATCCGCTCGATTGAGGCGCGCTGCAAGACGGCGCGCCCGGGATAGACGGAGAGCGAAGCCCATGCGCGCGTCGCCGGCGCCTGCCCGCCCTTCACCGCGCTTTTCAGGCGACAAGGCGACGCAGGGCGCGGCCAAGGCGAGCGATCTCCGCTTCGTGCTATGTTCGGGGAAATCCATCGAACGGAGGAGGATGCTTCCATGGCGGTCACCGCAATCGTTCGCTTCACGCTTCCCGAAGGCAGAACCCGCGAGGAGACGGCCGCGGCCTTCGAGAAATCCGCGCCTCTCTACAGGGACGTTCAGGGGCTGGTGCGCAAATACTATCTCGTGTCCGAGGACGCGCGCACCGGCGGCGGGGTGTATCTCTTTGAATCGCGCGCGGACGCCGAGCGGCTCTACGACGACGCCTGGCGCGCCGGGCTGCGCGAGCGTCTGGGCGTCGAGGCGAGCGTGGAATACTTCGACTCGCCCGTCATCGTGGACAACGAAGCGGGAGCGATCTCCACCGCGTCCTGAAAGAGACCGCCCGCGCCGCAAGCATCGGCGGCGCTCGTCGATTCCATGAAAATGGGCGGGACTGCGAAAAAATCAGAAAACGGCTGACTTTCCCCACAAAACAATCTTACTCCTGGCCCGCCGCCGCTCTCGACAGAATCTCCCGAAAGCCCTCATACACCGCTTCGCCGAAGGCGGGCGGAGGGCGGACTTCCGTCAGTTTTCCGCCCTCTATCGTCTTCTCGGATGCGTATGGGTTATGAACGGCCTCCCCGTTCGGGAGGATCAGGGTAGGGCTGGTCATCGGCAGGCCCTCCTCGTCCCGCAGACGCATGGCTTCCCGGCAGTCGTCCATCACGCCTTCCTCGTATGCGCCCGATTCCAGGTCCGCACGCACCCTGTCGGCGTCGAGGCCTGCCTCCCCGGCGATTTCGCAAAGAACCGACTGCTCATCCACCCGCCTGCCCTCGAAGAAAAAGCCGCGCCGTATAGCGAGGTCGAACGCGCGCGCCTTTTCCGGATCTTGCGTCCAGGCGCTCGCGCAGGCCTGAAAAGCGGGAATCGTGCTTCTCACATATTCGTCATGCGGCCAGCTTCTGCACGGGGCGAGCGGCTCCTGCACCGCCACCAGAGGCCACTCCTGATCCACGATGTGGCGAGGCGCCGGGCGGTCGTTGATGATTTCGAGGGGAAACGCGCGCCATTTGAGGCGCAGCTTCTCCCGGAAGGCGGGCATCACCCTGTCCAGCCGCGCCGCGGCCATATATGCCCAGGGTCAATGGTATTCGTGAAAAATTTCGACAACCGCCGGATTCGCCATACCGCCTCCTCGCTGAGAACTTAAAAGTAACTCTTTCATCCTGACGCCCCGACGCCCCGCGCGCAACCCGCCGGGGATTCAGGCGCGCGGCCGCGGCTTCTTCCGCCGCCTTGATGCGCTCGCCGAAACGTGTGATACGATGAAGGATATTCGAGGAGACGCCCGCATGAACCCCGACAGCCGGGCCATCGCCGACATTCTTTCAGCCGCCGGGACGATAGCCGTGGTCGGCCTCTCGGCCGATCCTTCCCGGACGAGCCACCGAATCGCCGCCTATCTCCAAGAGGCGGGCTACCGCGTCATTCCCGTGAACCCCAACGTCGAGCGCGTCCTCGGGGAAAAGGCGCATTCTCGCCTCGGCGAGATCGAGGAGCGCGTCGATATCGTCAACGTGTTCAGACGCTCCGGGGAAATTCCGGCCCTGGCGGACGAGGCGCTGAAAAAGCGCCCGCGCGCGTTCTGGATGCAAAAGGGCGTCTCGCATCCTGCGGCCGCGCGCCGCCTCGAGGTGGCGGGAATCGCCTCGATTCAGGACCTCTGCATCAAGGTCGCCCACCGCGGCCTCGCCCCCACCCCTCTATGAGAGCGGGCCGCTGCGATTCTCCCGAAAATTTCATCGCTACGCGCTCCTGGCGCTCGCCGCGCTGACGGCGATGGGAATTCCGTCTTTTCTGGAAAACGTTCTTCTGTATCACCCCCACCGGGAGCTCGACCTGACGCCCGAAAGCTACGGCGTCCCATACGAAGACGTCCGTTTCCGCGCCGCTGACGGCGCGCGACTTCACGGCTGGCATGTTGCGCCGAAGGAGGCGGGCGGCCCGGTTCTCCTGTGGGCGCACGGCAACGCCGGCAACCTCTCGCACCGGGCGGAGAACATCGCGCTCATTCAAAGGGAGCTGGGCGCGGGCGTCTTCGCGTTCGACTACCGGGGCTACGGGAAAAGCGAGGGCAGACCGAGCGAGGATGGCCTCTACGCCGACGGCAGGGCCGCCCACGACTGGCTGCTGGCGCGCGCGCCGCGTGAGCGCGTTTTCCTGTTCGGCCGCTCGCTGGGCGCGGCCGTGGTCGTCCGACTCGCCTCGGAGGGAAGAAAGGCGCGCGGCCTCATCCTGGAGAGCCCTTTCGAGAGCACCCTCGCCATGGGCAAGAAGATGTTTCCCTTCCTGCCGGTCGGCTGGCTCGTCTCCAAGAAGTTCGACAATGCGTCCATGCTCCCGCAAGTGAAGACGCCCCTGCTGATCCTGCACGGCGACCGGGACGGCATCGTGCCCCACGCCCAGGGGAGACGGCTCTTCGAGGCGGCGCGCGCGCCCGGCAAGCGCTTCTTCACCATCGAGGGGGCGGGCCACAACGACACGTATCTCGCGGGAGGCGCGCTCTACTGGAAGGCGTGGCGGGATTTTCTGCAAAACCCCGAGGGCGGGCGAAGCGGGAGCTGAGCAAAGAGTCCGCGCCCGGCGTCTTTCTCCGCGCTCTTCCGTCCGCGTGGAGCGGCGCGCCGCCGAAGGCCGGCCTCAGGGCTTTCGCGCCCGCCGCCTCTCTCGAAACTCCTCCACCAGCCGCTCGTGACGCGCGCTGGCGAGAAATCCCTCGACGAACGGGCCGGCCGGATGGTTCACGAGATTCTCCGGCGCATCGACCTGAACGATCGCCCCCTCGCGCATCACGGCGATTCGGTCGGCGATTTGAAAAGCGTCGGAAAGATCATGCGTCACGAGCAGGCTCATCGCCCCGAGCTCCTCGTGCACCCGCCTCAACTCCTTGCGGACCTCGACCCTGGCGACCGGGTCGATGTTCGCCATGGGCTCATCAAGGAGAAAAACGCGCGGAGGAATGGCGATGGCGCGGCCGATCGCCACCTTCTGCCGCTGGCCCGCGCTCAGACCGCCCGGGCGGCGGCCAGCCCAGCTCTCGCCGATCCCCAGGCGGCGCATCACGCCGCGCGCGCGCTCGTTCAGGGCGCCAGGCAGCCACCCGCGAATTTTCAGGGCGAAACCCAGGTTAGAGTGTCTCTTCGGGTCGAACACCTTCATGTGCGGCCACAGGGCGTAGCTCTGAAACACCAGTTGAATCCCGCGCCGGCCGGGCGGCACGCCGTTCATCCGCGCCCCGTCGAGGTAGATGTGGCCCGCGTCCTCGTCCTCCACGCCGGCGATCAGGCGCAGCAGGGTGGATTTCCCGCAACCGGTCGGCCCGACGAGCGCCATGAATTCCCCGTCCTCCAGCGTGAGGGAGAGGCCATCGACCGCCCGCGCGCCGTCGAAATCCTTTCTGAGTCCCACAATTCTCAAAGGGCTCACCGGCCTGCCTCGCTGTGAAAAAGGGGGGTTGGTTTGTGAGAATCACGGCGCCGGACAGCGCGCGCTCCGCTCCCGCCGGCCTTTCGGCGCGGCGTCCGGCCCCATCCCGGAGGCGGGTCGTCTCCTCCCGACGCTTCCCTATCCGCTCTCGGGGGCGAGGCTGTTCAGCTTCTCGACGCCCGGCGTGAAAATCTCCTCCAGAACGAGCTCCCCCTCGCCCGCGTTTCGCGTGGAATGCTCCTGGTTCGGCGGAAAGACCACGACGCCGCCCGGCCCGAGCGTCACCTCCCGTCCGCCGCAGGCGAACCGCGCCTTTCCCTCGAGAACAATCGTCATCTGCTCGTTCGGATGCGAATGGGGGTTGTACATGTCCACGCCCGCGCGAATCGTCTGGCGAAGCACGGTAAGATTCTCCCCCGCCGCCACCCGCTGCGCCCGCTCCCCGGTGTCATGCGCCGCCATCTTCCCGAAATGATAGACTCTCACGCTTCCCTCCGCCCGGATGGCTGAAAATTCGATGGAAAATGCGGACCCCGCGTTATGGAATCGCTCCCCTCATCGTATAGAAGTATTTGCATCCCCTCAATCGTTCTCTTAGAGTATTCTTACGCCTTCCCCCCCGCTCTGGAGACCGTGATGAAGCGAATCCGCATCCCCGTCATCGCCGCCGCCCTGGCGGCCGCCCTGTGGGCGATACATCCGGCGACCTCCTCGGGGCTCGGGCCCGGCGCGCCCGCCCCCGAACTGAAGGGCGGCCCCTGGCTGGGCGTCGAGAAGCCCCTTCAACTGAAGGAGCTGCGCGGCAAGGTCGTGCTTCTCGACATGTGGACGTTCGGCTGAATCAACTGCGTGCGGGAGATTCCCGCGCTGCGCTCGTGGCACGAGCGCTACGGGGACAAGGGGCTGGTCGTCATCGGAAACCACGCGCCCGAGTTCGGCTTCGAGAAGAGCAGGGCGAACGTGGAGAAGGCCATCGCCAAGCTCGGCATCGCCTACCCCGTTGTGATGGACAACGGGTTCGTCAACTGGAACGCCTACGGCAACCGCTACTGGCCGACGAAATACCTGATCGACAAGAAGGGAATCGTGCGCTTCAAGGCGATTGGCGAGGGGGGCCACGAGCGCGCCGAGGCGATGATCAAGAAGCTGCTCGCCGAGTGATGGAGACGGAAAAGCGGGCGCGTGGTTCGGCGCGCCGCTTTATCTCTTCATCCGGGCGGGCCTCCTGCGGGGATGGCGGAGCGGACGCCTCTCGCCGAAGCGAAGCGTCGGGAGGTGAGCGCGTGAGCGAGCGCGAACGGGCGGAATTCACGCTTCCCACCCGGCTGGCGAGGCGCAGGCTCCTCGTGGGGAGGCTGGCGCTGGGCGTCGTCTGCGCCAACGCTCTTCTCGCTCTCGCCGCCGCATATCTGCTGAGCGGGCCGATGGCCTGGGCGACGAGCTTCCGGCTCGGCTTTCTCGGCTGGGCGGGCGTCCTGTTTCCCGCCTCCCTCATGCTGGCGGTTCCGGTGATGGCGCCTCTCGTCATCAGACTGCTGAAGCCGCCGACGGAGGAAGCGCCCGGAGAGCGAAAATGAAGGCGGGCGAGAAGCGAAAAAAAGACGCCGCGGGAAGCGCGCCTGCGTGGAGGGCTGGAGCGCGATTCGCCACTGGCGGGGGGCGAGCCTCGCCGACGAACGTGGGCTGGCAGCGCCCGAAGTTCCTCCGCTGCGTCTTCTTCACGAACGAGGACGCGGGCGGCTTCTCTGGGAGAAGCGGGACTACCCGCGCTGCTACGGATTCTGACCTAGAAGCCCCCCGGCGCGTCTTGACAACGCCCTCCCGCCGCCTTCATATAGAGGGGGAATTTCAGCGCAAGCCCCAGTCCCCATGAGGTCCCCTCTCGCTCCGGCGTAGCTCAACGGCAGAGCAATCGGCTGTTAACCGATGGGTTGTAGGTTCGAATCCTACCGCCGGAGCCATGGGGGAGGGGGGCAACGGGCCGCCCATTGCAAGTTCTTGACTCCAAGACCGGCGAAAGGAGGCTTGACCGTGCTCTTTGCGGAAGCCAAAGATAGGATCCGGAGCTGGATTCGCCGCCTTATCAAGTGGCTGACCAAGCCCGAATATCCCACAGAGGCACCCGAACCAATTCCATCGAACGAGGCAAGGCCGGAGACAACCCACATACTGGCGTCTCCCCCAACTACGGCATCGCCAAAGTCAGAACCGGCCTCTCCTTCCGACCCAGGCGAAGGCACCGACGCGGAACCCAAGACAACGGACGATTCAGCAAGCAAAGAAGAGCCCAAGAAAGAACCGCGCAAGATAGGACCGAGACGTATCAAGCCGGACAACAATCGCCAAAAACCAAATCGCCCCGCACAACTCACCCGCCCCTTCACTCCCAGGGCGGAGTTGCTCTGCCGCCAAGCTCGGGGTTCATCCTGGGAGTTAATTCTGTCCGTTCCCGAAGAATGCGGCATTGTGAAAATACAACATGACAACAACCCCTTGTCAGTCGACGAAAACGGCGAATGTCGCCCGTCATCATTCTCCGGCACCCTGAAAGTTGAATACAGCGACGGAAAAACTGACGAGATTATCCCATTGGTCTGCGACAAGACGCCGCTGGTTTTTAAAATGCGGAACGGCTGGCAAGGGTCTGGCCGCAAAATTAGCGGAATTACTCGTGGGCACTTCATTGTTTTCACGCCTGCTGAATGGAAGCGAACGGGTCGCGTTCCGGTAGAAGCCGAGAACTGCGTGGACGCTGACTTCCGGGCGCACTACTTCCATGCGCGCAAGAACGACGCAAACGATGAAATTGGCGGATTTAAGGAATATGAAGTCCCGTTGACCCCAACCGGATTCGAGTTGGAAGGTACTAGAATTTTCGATGATTCTGAAGATGGGGAACTATTCGTTGATACAGTTCCAAGGGTGAAGCCCGCGTCCGGCATCGTCTGGGCGCGCGTGGGCGAAGAGCGGCAGAGAGGCTGGTCTGGAGAAAATTTCAGACCCGATGACAAATCTCTCAAGAAAGTTCTGAATGGCCGCCAGAGGCGATTTTATGTCCGCGTCTATGACGACGCGCCCAAGTTGATGGACAGCGGCGAGTTCCGCTATTACGCGGATCTGCAAGATATTCAGGTGAATGGCGTATCGTATTCGCAGGACATGCTGTTGCTCCCCACGTCGGACGGGCATTCGCCAACAAGACTGCAATTCATTGCCCGGAATGGAGAGCTGATCTCCCAAGATCGGCTGGAATTGAAAGGAAACAACCCTCACGCGGCCATTACGCCAGATGGCGTTTTGACAATAGCCCCACACCCGGATGGCGATGAAATAACCTTAGTCTTAAAAGCCAATACAAGTAGCGTGGCCGTCAAGCTCCACTTGCCGCGCGTCTGGTGGAGGCTTGAGCGATCAGGAGAGGAGCCAAGCAGGTGGGGCGACCAACCCCTAAATATGACGCGCGATGAGTTTCGAGATCGGGCCAATAAGAGCACCGTGATAAAATTGCGATTGCCTTCACGCATCAAATCTGCCGATGTGGGATTTGGTGATAATCTGGACCGGAGACTTCCCATAGGGGACGGATTGCCACTTGGGAACTTTATCGATTATACGGAAATCGACAATCCATCAAGTGAAGAGGTCGAACTGCGAATTCGATGCAATAGTGAAAGGCTAACTCTAATCCAACTTGCCGCTGACTTACCTGCCCCTACAAAGAAGCCTCTAACAAACAATATGCCAGACACTTGTCCAAGCGGCAACAAGGGATTCAGCTGCGGCGAATTGCGGAAGGCCAATCTCACAGCCGCCGATGCGAAACGCTTGCAATTACGTATCGACAGGCGACGCCGCAGCGAACACAATAGCAATATAGACAGGCTCATGGAGATTGGAAACGATGCCTGAAACTCGTGACATTGAGAGATGGGTTGATACGATTGGTGCTCGCTACGAAAATTATTTGAAAACCTCGTTTTACTTCAAGGACTCGAAACTCCGTGAATCGTTTCAACATGCGTTACAGGGTGGCCGCCTGCTGAAAGGGCCTTTTCCCGAACCGGCGCGCGACTTCAAAAAAGGCGTAGACGCGAGGCAACTGGCGAAAGAATGTTTTCCTGACAGGGGCGGCGCTCTACTTCCGGCATTACGGAAAGGCGCTTTGTATGTCCATCAAGAGCGCGCCGTGCGTTGTACTCACACAGACCAGCGGAACATCGTGGTCGCCACCGGTACCGCCAGCGGCAAGACGGAGAGTTTTCTCTACCCGATTCTGTTCGAGTTGTACCGCCAATACTTGGCGGGAGAACTCAGCGAGCCCGGCGTGCGGGCCATGATCCTGTATCCGATGAACGCGCTCGCCAACGATCAAAGAGAACGCCTTGGCGAAATTTGCGAGCAGCTACGCAAGGAGGGTTCAGATTTTGCCCCCATTTTCGGACAGTACATCGGACAAACACCCGAAGATCAAAGAGACCGTCGGCGTAACGCCTCTACTCGGGAAGAGGAACGCCTGCCCGGCGAGTTGGTTTTCCGGGAAGAGATGCGGAACAATCCGCCGCATATCCTGCTGACCAATTATTCCATGCTGGAATACCTTCTTATTCGTCCGAGCGACAGCCCGCTTTTCGACGTAGACCGAGGCAAACACTGGCAATTCATCGTGCTTGATGAAGCTCACCAGTACCGGGGCGCCAAAGGGATGGAGATGGGCATGTTAATCCGGCGTCTCAAGCAACGGTTGCGCGATGGAGGGCGCGAAGATCGTTTCCGCTGCATCGCCACCAGCGCGACCATCGCCACCGGCGAAGGCGAAGAAGACAAACAGGTCGTCGCGAAATTCGCCGAGGAACTCTTTGCCGAGCCTTTTCGGACATCCGGCATCATTTTGGGAGAACACGAACAACAGTCACTCAAAAAGGAGCCGCGTCGCTTCCATGCGTTCGCGCGCGCCTTGGAAGGGGCTTTTTTGCTCCATGATGACGGTGAGGATGCGGTCATCCTCAATCGCAAGAGAGAGGTTGGGTGCCGCGCCGAGCCCTTGGAAATCGCGTTATGCCGGGAATGCGGACAACACTATTACGTCGGCCGGGAAAATGATGGCAAGTTGAAAGAAGCGGTGCGAGATCCCAGTCATCCGAAATTTGGCGTGGATTATTACCTGCCATTGGAAAGCGATAATGCCGCTTCTCATGTCTTATGCCGATGCTGCGGCCAACTCTCCGCCGACGGGTCTGCTTGCGATTGCGGCGACAGCGCCTCAATTCTCGTCAAGAAGTGCGAATCTCATAAAGAACATCCGGATCACCTGAAGAAATGCGAAGCCTGCGGCTATAGCCGCGGCGGCATCGGCGACCCTGTTCAGGAAATCGTGCACGGCTCCGACGGCCCCAACACCGTCATCGCGACCGCCCTTCACGAGTTGCTACCGGAAAGCAGGCGCAAGGTGCTGGCGTTCGCCGACAGTCGGCAGGAGGCCGCGTTCTTCGCCTGGTATGCTCAGGACTCCTATACGGAGGTACGCGACCGCAATTTGATGTTGCGCGCTTTGAAGGCTGGGGCAATCGATTCTGAAGGACTGTCCATTGACGACCTCAAAAACCGACTGTTCAAACAGTGGGAACAGTCTGGTCTGTTTGAGAGAGCGGATACCAGGGAAAGCAAGGACCGAAAGGTGCTGACGGCAATCCTCGGAGAAGCGTTGACGGACGAGAAGAGGCTGTCCTTAAGTGGAGTCGGTTTGGTCAGGTGGTTCGTCAAAATCCCGGACGACTTGAGACCGCCGGCCTCAATGCTGGAGCCGCCTTGGAATCTAACGGATGAAGAAGCGCGCCGCCTTCTCGCATATCTTTTAGACGAGTGGCGTGTGCGCTACGCCTTGGCTTTGCCGGACGGTGCAGGGACCCCGTTATGGAACGACGTATCACCCCTGCGGCGGCAACAGGCTTACGGTCTGGGCACCCCCGGCAAAAGAAAAAACATCGCAGAATGGGGCAGCTCCCAATCCGCAATCGTTGGTCACTTCCTGCGCCGGCTCCTTATGCGAAATGGACAGTCCGGCAATGACGACCATTCACAATCGATCATGCTGATGAAGGATGTATGGAGCGCATTGCGCGAGCGGGATAAAAAATATGGCCAAAAAGCCGACCAAATTCTTTCGTCCGCTAACACAAACGGGACATTCCGCCTCAACTCGCGCTGGCTGCGGACCAAGCTCGCCGAGCCATCTGAAATTTGGGAGTGCGACACGTGCGCAAGCCTGAGCACCCACAACATTCACAACATCTGTCCTCGAAACGGATGCCCCGGAAATCTGTCGCCTGCCGGCCAATCACGGCTTGAAGAAAACCACTATCGAATCCTTTACGAAAAACCCGGCCTGCCACCCACGCTATGCGCTGAAGAACATACGGCTCAAATCGAAAGCAGCGAGGCGCGCCAGAGACAGGATCGCTTCAAAAGCGGACAAATACACCTCCTCAGTTCCTCAACCACGTTTGAGGTTGGCGTCGACTTGGGCGATCTCGAGGTCGTATTCCTCCGCAACGTGCCGCCGGAGCCGTTCAACTATACCCAGCGCGTCGGGAGGGCGGGACGCCGAGAAACGCCGGGATTGGCGCTGACCTACTGCCGCCGCAACCCACATGACTTGTACCACTACGAAGACCCGGAAAAGCGCGTGATAGAGGGAAAGGTGCAACCCCCAAGGCTCCGGATGACCAACGACAAAATCATCTCCCGGCACATGGCCGCCGTCGCTCTGTCCGCATTTTTCAAGAATGAGGGAAACGAGGAACGCTTCAGGAATGTCGAATCCTTCATCGGCGATTGGGAGAATCCTCGCGCCGTTTCGGACCTGAAGCAGTTTTGCGAAAACAACGAGGCGTTGAAGAATTCGCTACTCCGGAGCGTGCCGGAAGCCATGCGCGAAACAACCGGACTCAACAGCAATGATTGGATTAAAATCATCGCCGGCCCGGACAGCCGCCTTGACCGAGCCGAGAAAGAAGTTTCCGACGACTATCAGCGCATGGAAGCGCTTGAAAAAGAGTACTCGGACAACAGCAAATATAGCGACGCGAAACGTATCAAGCAACGGAGGGATACCATCGCTAACGAACAAACCTTGACCTTCCTCTCACGCAAAGCCGTAATTCCCAAATATGGCTTTCCGGTTGACGTGGTGGAACTCGATACCCGGGAACTCGATACCCGGCCGCAAAACAGAAGTTCGGCAAGAGTATCGTTGCAAAGAGACCTGTCTCAAGCCATTGCCGAATATGCGCCGGGCGGTAAAGTCGTGGCGAACAAGCAAGAGTGGGAATCATGCGGTGTAAAAGTAATTTCCGGAAAGCAATTTCCGGTCAAGCGTTACGCTTACGACGATGCCCGCTATTTTCAGCAATGTGATGAAGAGGGCAATCTTCCAAACAGCAGAAGCAGAAGATACCTTTCTCCGGTCTTCGGTTTCGTGACACCGCTATTTGAGAAACCCAAGAAGCCGCGGGGACGAGCGCAACGCCTATACACAACACGACCGTTTTTTCCGGGTTTTGATGAAGAACCGGAATCCAAGGACCTGTTCGGGATTACGGTAACAAAAGCGCAACCGGGAAGCTTGGTCATCCTGTGCGAGGGGCGGAATCAGAAAGGGTTCTATATTTGCCGCACTTGCGGAAGCCACATGACGAAGCCAGCGAGCGCGCACAAGACGCCGGCAGGATCCAAATGTACCGAGAGATTAGAGAAATTTTCGCTCGGGCACGAGTTGGTTACGGATGTAGTGCGCCTGCAATTTTCAGACTTGGGCGACCAGTGGGACGCTTACTCCCTCGCTTACGCCATACAGCTGGGCGCGTCGAAAACAATGGATGTGCCGGACACGGACTTGAACGTCACTATCACTGGCGACAAAGCATCGGACGAGACGGCGATTGTCTTATATGACAATGTTCCCGGCGGTGCCGGTCTGGTGGCGCAGTTGGAACACGAGGGTATATTTCGAGAAATGCTCGGCAATGCCCGAGAACGGGTACAAGGCGGATGTGGCTGTGACTCAAGTTGCTACGGTTGTCTGCGCAGCTACCGCAACCAGTTCGCGCACCCGCACTTGAATCGCAAAAGAGCTCAAGCCTTTTTACCCGCCGTAGGCGTCGGGGCGGAATAGCCGAAAACACTTTCATTGAGGTTCGTTGGGCGGCTTTTTCGAATTGCAACGCCCCCCTAGTCCCGGCGGTAGCCCCGGCATTTGGCGAGGATGGCGCCGTCGCGCGAGAACCACTCGGCGGTGAAGCCCGTCCCCTTGGGCAGAAACTTCACCAGGAGCAGGCCCTCGCTCCTGCCGCGCCGCCAGCGATACCACGAGCCCCTGGAGTCCCGCCCGTCCAGTTTGAGTCCCGTCCTCTTGAGGCGGCTGCCCTGGATGAAGCCCTCCTTCTCCCGGAAGCCGGCGGCGATGCCCTCATCCCTCCCTTCGCCCTCGCAGATGCCGCGAAATCCGCGCCAGCCCGAGGCGAAGCGGAGACGGGGCGCGGCGGAGAGCAGGCGCTTGTTGCGCCGCTTGATCTTCTTCCTCTCCGTTCTGATCGCATCCTTTATCTCCCATTTGTCGAACCAGCCGAAGGCGAGGGTGTTGATCGCGGCGGAGAGCGCGTCCTCCTCCTTCTTCTCGCCGGGCGCGGGGGTTGAGCTGTCCCGGAACGTAGTAGCGCCGCGCCTTGTCGGCGATATTCCGCGCGCGGCGGACGCGCCCGGGCCCCGCCGGGTGCGTCCTGAAATAGGCGCGGCCCCTGCCCGGCCCGCGCGCCCAGAGGCGCGAGGCGGCGTAGGGGTCGTAGCCGGCGAGCGCCGCGTAGAGAATGCCCATCTTGTCCGCCTCCTCCTCTTCCTTGAAGGAGTAGGTCGCGCCCCTGCCCTTCCGACCCGTCCTTCCGCCGGCGAGGTTGATGAACGTTTGCGAGGATACGCGATCGGAGACGTGGGAGGCCGCGTTGTGGGCCATCTCGTGGCCGATCACCGCGGCGAGCTCCTCGTCGTCCAGGTCGTCGGTCAGGCCCGTGAAGAACACCATCTTGTTGCCGCCGAGAGCGGCCGCGTTCCAAAGCGGGTCGTCAAAATAGACGAACCTGACGGAGCGCTCGATCTCGTCCGCCGCGTGGCTCGCGGAGACCACGCGATGGAAGACGCGCGCGAGGCGCTCGTAGCGAGGGTCGAAGGGCGACACCCGCCTCGCTCCGGGCCGCGCCCCGATTTTTTCGGGATTGCGGATAATCTCCCTCATCCGCCTCTCGGAGGCGCGGACTTCCGCGGCCCGGGGGATGAAGTTGGGCGAGCGCTCCCCCGCGCTCGCGCCGCGCCTGCCCGGGGCACCGGGTTCCCGATACCGCTCGAGGATCGCGTCCGCCTGCGAGATGAGGTCAACGAGCTCCGCGCACGCGCTCATAGAAAGCGAGAGAAGCAGGAGCGCCGCCAGATTTCTCATCGCGCGCCTCCTTTTCGGGCCGGCGGCCAGCGAGAGCCGGCGGCCGCTCCCTCCCGGCTTCGGCCGCGGCGCCTCGCCCGAAGATTCAGACCATCATGCCCGCCAAAGCCGCCGTGAGCCAGGACGCCAGCGCGCCCGCGACCATCGCCCGCAGCGCGAGTTTCGCCAGATCGCCCCTGCGCTCGGGCGCGAGCCCCCCGATGCCGCCCACCTGGACGCCGATGGAGGCGAAATTTGCGAAGCCGCACAGGGCGTAGCTGGCGATGACCGCCGTGCGGTCGGAGAGGGCGCCGGCGGCGTGCAGCTCGCTCAGGTTGTGGTAGGCGATGAACTCGGTGAGGACGACCTTCTCTCCCATCAGCCGTCCCAGAACGTCCGCCTCGGCCCAGGGCGCGCCCATCGACCACGCCAGGGGGCGGAACGCCCAGCCGAGAATTTGCTGCACGCTCAGGCCCGCGAGGTCCAGCGCGCCGTTGATCATGGCGACGAAGGCGACGAAGGCCACCAGCATGACGGCCACGTTCATCACGAGCGTCAGCCCCTCCGCCGCGCCGCGCGTCATGGCCTGGATGAGGTTGGCGTCGGGACGCTCCATCTCTATCCGCGCGTCGCCCAGGGTCTCCGGCGTCTCCGTCTCCGGGAAGACGATTTTCGCCATCACGAGCGCGGCGGGGGCGCTCATGATGGAGGCGGCCATCAGGTGGCCGGCGATTCCCGGCACGTCCTTCAGCATCCCCGCATAGACGGCCAGCAGCCCGCCGGTCATGGTGGCGAAGCCGCCGGTCATCACCGCCATGAGCTCGGAGGAGGTCATCCGCCCGAGGAAGGGCCGCACGACCAGGGGCGCCTCCGTCTGCCCGACGAAGATGTTGGCCGACACGCTCAGCGTCTCCGAGCCGCTCGTCCCCATGAACCTGCGCATGACGATGGCGATTCCGCGCACGACGGGCTGCATGACGCCCAGGTGGTAGAGCACGGCCATGAGCGAGGAGAGAAAGATGATGACCGGCAGAAAGCGGAAGGCGAGGTTGAACAGCGCGGGCTCGACGTTGCCCGTCTGGACGGAGCGGAAGATGAACGCGGTGCCCTCGTCGGCGAAGTTCAGGAGCTTGCGGACGAAGCCGTCCACCGCCGCGAAGAACGGCCGGCCCGCGGGCGTCTTCAGGATGAGGACGGCGAAGAGAAGCTGCAGGCCGAGACCCGCGGCGACGACGCGCCTCGATATGGCGGCGCGGTCGCGGGACATGGCGTAGGCGGCGCCAAGCAGAACGAGGATGCCCAGAATCCCGACGAATCTCCCCATCGCGCCTCCTTCGGCGGGCGGGAAACGGCGTGAAGCGATATCAAAAAATGTAGCACCCCCGCCCGCGAACGCAAAGCCGCGCGCGGTGATCCGGCCTCCATTGGACATTGGCGAACCGTCCGCGGCAACGGCCGCGTCAGGCGCCCGCTTCCTCCGCCAGCGCCTCGGCGGTCCGCGCGATGAGGGCGAGGTCCCGGGGTCTCGAGAGTCTGTGATCGCCGTCCTTTACGAGCGTCAGGCGCGCGTCTCCGCCCTCGAGGGCGTTCGCCAGGCGAAGCGAGGTCTCCCATGGCACGCTTTCATCGCGCATTCCGTGAATGAGGCGAACGGGCTGTGTCAGCCCGATCCCGCCGCGCAGGAGCAGGTGGTTCGCTCCCTCGTCCAGCAGGCTCCGGGTGATGGGGTAAGGCGGCTCGTAGTCGGAGGCGCGCATGAAAAAGCCGCGTTCGGCCAGCTCCGCCCGCGCGGCGTCGTCGAGCCTGCTCCTTATCAAATCCTCCGTGAAGTCGGGGGCCGCCGCCACGCCCACCAGCCCCCGCACACGATCGGGCCGCGCCAGGGCGGCGAGCAGCATGATCCACCCGCCCATGCTCGAGCCGACGAGCACCTGGGCCCCCCGGGCGACCTCATCCAGAACCGCGACGGCGTCCTCCGCCCACGCCCCGATGGTTCCCTCCTCGAACGCTCCCGAGGACTCTCCATGTCCGCCGTAGTCGAAGCGGACGTAGGCGCGTCCCGCGCGCCGGCAGCGCGCCTCGAGCGCGCTCGCCTTCGTCCCGCTCATGTCCGAACGGAAGCCGCCCAGGAACATCAGCCCGGGGGACTTCCCCTCCAGCCGAAAAAAGGCGAGCGAGGCCCCGCCCGGCCGGGACAGAAATCTTGAGCCGGCGCGCGGCATCTTTCTCGTCTAGGAGGATTTCTTCAGGTGATCGAGCAGGCCGGCGGCGACGCTCCGGATGGCGGCTTCCGCCTCCGGGTCCGCGCAGCGCCCCTTCTCGTCGAAGCGCTTGTGAACGCTCCCTAACGAGGCCTGGACGGGCAGAACCTCCGCGCCGACGTGGGTGAGGATGTGCCGCAGGTGCGAGAGGGCGTCGTCCGCGCCCGGCCCCATCGCCACGCCCAGGATGGCGACGCTCCCGCCCTCGAGAGTGGAGGGATAGCCCAGATTGTCTATCGCCAGCTTGAGGGTGCTGCTGACGCTGCCGTGATAGACCGGCGTCCCGATGAGGATTCCCGCCGCCCCCGACACGAGCCCCCGCAGGGCTTCGGGGTCCTTCGAGTCGCTCGGCTCGCCCGGCAGGGGCAGGTCGAGCTCGCCCAGATGAATCCGGGTGATCGCGAAATCGCCCTTCTCCAGTTCGTCCAGGGCGATCGCCAGCGCCTTGTCCGTGTTGTTCCCCGGCCGGCGGCTGCCGCCGAAAACGAGAATGTAGGGAGTCACGTCCGGCGCTTGCGCTTGATCAGGCGGCGACGCCCGCGGGATCGGGCAGCGCGACGGGGGCGGTGTCCTTGAGCAGCGGCAGAACCTCCCTGCCGAAAATCTCCGCTTCCTCCCTGTGCGGCCATCCGTTCATGATGAAGTGCCGCACGCCCGCGTCGTAATACTCGCGGATGGTGGCGGCGACCATCTCCGGCGTGCCGACGAACATCGTGCCCGCCCCTCCGCGCACCCGGTTCACCCCCATCCAGATGGTGTCGGTGAGCCACAGGCTCCCGCGGGAGCCCATCTCGTTGATGCGCATCTGGCCGGTGGATTCGGTGTTGTTCTTCATGTCGGCCCAGGTTCCCGTGTTGGCGATGTCGCTCCTGTCGATGAGCGCCTCGGCGGCGCGCGCCGCCTCCTTCCTCGTCTCGCGCACGCAGACCAGATGGCGGACGCCGTAGCGCAGCGGACGCTCGCGGTCGTATTTTTGGGACTCCCGCGCGCCCTCCTCGATGTCCCTGGCGACCACCTCGGGCTCGGCGGCATACATGACGTGCACGTCCCCGTATTCCCACGCCACCCGCTTGCCCGCCTGCGAGCTTCCCGCCAGGAAAATCGGGGGGTTGGGCTTCGTCACCCGCTCCGGGAAGATGGACGCGCCCTCGATCTCGAAAAATTTCCCCTTGTAGTCCATCGGCCCCTCCGAGCGCCAGAGCCTGCGCACCACGTCGAGAAACTCGCCCGTGCGCTCGTAGCGGTCGTCGTGGGGCATGAAGTCCCCGTATCGCTTCTGATCGACGGGCGTGCTGCCCGTCACCACGTTCAGGGAGCAGCGTCCGCCCGTGAGGTAGTCGAGGCTGTTCGCCTGCTGCGCCGCATAGACCGGGCCGGTGATGCCGGGTCGGAAAGCCACGAGAAACCTGATTTTTTTGGTTCTTCCCGAAATCGCGCCCGCCGTCGTCCAGGCGTCGATGCAGTGCGTGCCGCACGGCACGAGGATGTTGGCGAAGCCCGCCGCCTCGGCCGCCGCCGTCACCTGGGCGAGATAATCCAGCGTGGCGGGGCGATCCGGCGTCTTCTGGTTCACCTGGCTGCCGTCGCCCGCCCTGTGGGAGCAAAGCGCCCAGATGTATTCGGTGGACATATCCCCCTCCCGCGCGCGAAGAAAGCGCCCGCGTCTTACCGCTCACGCCTGCGCTTCCTCGTCAGGATAAAGGCATTTTCACGGCGGATCAAGATAGCGGAGCGGGCGGGCGGCGCAAGGACGCGCCCCGGGAGGCGAAGCGCATCCGCGAAATCCGGCGCGGCAGGCTCGGCAGGAAGCGCGCTCCGACCGGCGAGGCGGCCCAACGTCCCGGAGGCGGCTCGCTCGCCGGCCGATGGAGCGGGTCTAAGGCTCCTTGTCCAGGACGACCAGATAGCGCCGCTCCCGCCTGCGCTCGACGACGACGCCGCGGCGCTCCATGCGGTATCCCGGCAGCCGCAGCCACAGGGAATGCTCGCCCGGAACGAGTGTCGATATCTCGAGCGTCGGTTCCGCCTTTCCGTAATACCGGCTGTTGACGAAGACCTCGGCGCCCGGCGGGTTCGAGCGGACGACCAGGCGGCCGAAGCCGTCTTTCGTCAGCCTCACCTTCAGGGGAACCTTCTCCGCGCGCACGTCGAACTCCACGACCTGCGCGACTCGGCCCGGAAATTCCGCCCGCAGCGAATGACGCCCGTAGGCCACGCCCTTGATCTCAAGGGGCTTTCGGGCGTATGCGACCCCGCGCGGATTGCCGTCGAAGATGACGGCCGCCCCGTCGGGTTCGCTCGTCACCACGACGATGCCCATGCCCCGCGGAATTTCGGCGGCCTTCTTTCCCAGACATCCGCCGCCCGCCGCCAGAGCGCAAAGCGCGAACGCCATGATCGTCGGGCGGATGCGATTTCTCCCCGCGCGCCTCGAAGCCAAGCGTCTCTCCTCCATGTTCAGGCCCCTCTCTCCTCTCGAATCCCGCGTTTCAGCGTAACGTATCCTGTTTGGCCGGGGAGTGGAAGCCGCCTCCGAAGACGAACCCCGGACGCGCTTGCCGATTCGCGGCGCATGGGGAATGATGCGGCGCGAGCGTGAGGCGCCCATGGGGAGAGGCCGCGCAATGCGGGGACACCTGAGAGGACTGACGAGCTACGGCGATCCGGGCTTCAGCGCTTTCGCGCGGGGCGCCTACGCGCGGGGGTTCGGCCTCACGAAGGAGGACCTGGAAAAGCCCATCGTCGGCATCGCCCAGACCTGGAGCGAGCTCAACCCCTGCCATCGCCACCTGCGGGAGATCGCCGAGGCCGTCAAGCGCGGCGTCTGGCAGACGGGCGGCCTGCCGCTGGAGTTTCCCACCATTTCGCTCGGCGAAATGTATATGAACCCGACGGCCATGTTCTTCCGCAACCTCCTCTCGATGGACACCGAGGAGATGATTCGCGGACAGCCCATGGACGGCGTGGTGCTGCTCGGCGGATGCGACAAGACGCTGCCCGCGCAGCTCATGGGCGCGGCCAGCGCGGGCATCCCCGCCATCTGCGTGACGGCGGGACCGATGATCGGCGGAAGGTTCGAGGACAAGACGCTGGGGGCGTGCTCGGACTGCCGCGGGATGTGGAGCGAATACCGCGCGGGCGGCCTCGACGACGCGCGCCTCGAGGAGGCCCAGGGCGCGCTCTTCCCCTCGGCGGGCGCCTGCATGGTGATGGGAACGGCGAGCACCATGGCCTCCCTCGCCGAGGCGATGGGCATGATGCTCCCCGGGCTCGCGGCGATTCCGGCGGTGAATTCGCGCCGCATCCGCCTGGCGGAGCAGAGCGGGCGGCGCATCACCGACCTGATCGAGAAGAACCTCACGCCCGACGGAATCATCACGCGCGAATCGCTCGAAAACGCCATCCGCGTGCTCATGGCGGTGGGCGGCTCCACGAACGCCGTCGTTCACCTGCCGGCCATCGCCGGAAGGCTGGGCATCGACCTCCCCCTGTCCGTCTTCGATGACATCTCCCGCGAGACGCCGCTGCTGGGAAGCGTCCGCCCCTCGGGCGAGAAATACCTGATGGAGGATCTGGCGGCGGCGGGCGGGATTCCGGTCGTGATGAAGGAGCTCGAACCCCTCCTGCACGGCGAGTGCATGACGGTGACGGGCGGAACCGTCCGGGAAAACCTGTCGAGCGTCCCCAGGGCGCAGGCTTGGCAGGACGTCATCCGCCCCCGGGAGAAGCCCCTCTCCCCCGAGGGCGGCCTCGTCATCCTGAAAGGCTCGCTCGCGCCCGACGGGGCGGTCATCAAGGTTTCGGCGGCCAGTCCCGGTCTGCTGAGGCACACCGGCCCGGCGGTCGTCTTCTCCTCGCTCCAGGATTTGATCGAGCGCATTGACGACCCCGACCTCCCCGCGACGGCCGAGAGCGTCTTCGTGCTCCAGAACGCGGGGCCGCTCGGCGCGCCCGGCTTCCCCGAGGCAGGCTCCCTGCCCATTCCGAAGAAGCTGCTCGAAGCCGGCGCGCGCGACGTCGTCCGCGTCTCGGACGCGCGCATGAGCGGCACGGCGTCGGGAACCATCGCGCTGCACGCCGCCCCCGAAGCGGCCGCGGGCGGGCCCCTCGCCCTGGCGCGGGACGGGGACATGATAACCCTCGACGTCCCGAGCCGCAGGCTCGACCTGAACGTCCCCGATGAGGAACTCGCGCGCCGCCGCGCCGCCTGGAAGCCGCCGCCGCCCCATTACGAGCGGGGCTACGGCAGGCTGTTTCTCGAAAACGCGCTCCAGGCGCCCCAGGGGTGCGACTTCGGCTTTTTGAGAAAGACGCCGCCCGAAGCGTGAGCCGCCCGCCCCGAAAAACGCCCGACGGGATTTTCACCCCATGTGCGGACGCTTCACCCTCACCGAACCCGCCCCCTGGCTCGCGGAAATCCTGGGGCCGGGCGCGGAGAGCCCAGAGGCGCTCGGAGAGATTCCCCCCCGCTACAACGCCGCGCCGGGGACGGAGATTCACATCGTCCGGGCGGCGGGGGAGACGCCGCGCGAACTCGCCCGCGCCCGCTGGGGGCTGGTTCCCCACTGGGCGAGAAGCCCCGACTTCGCCGCCAGGACCATCAACGCGCGCGCGGAGACGGCGGCGGAGAAGCCCGCCTTCCGCGCCGCCTTCCGCCGCAGGCGCTGCCTCGTGCCGGCGGACGGCTTCTACGAGTGGGCGGGAGATTCAGGAAAAAAGCGCCCCTGGTTCATCCACCTGAGCGGCGGGAGACCCTTCGCCTTCGCGGGTCTTTGGGAGTCCTGGCGCGGAGCGGACGGGGCGCGGCTCGATACCTGCGCGATTCTCACGACGGAGGCGAACGAGCGGCTCGCCGCCCTCCATCCCCGGATGCCCGTCATCCTGCCCGAAAGCGCCCATGGCGCCTGGCTCGACCCGAAGGCGGGCCGCGCCCCGCAGGCGCTACGGGCGCTCCTGGGTCCCTGGCCGGCGGAGGACTTCGCCTGCTATCCCGTGGGCGAGCGGGTGAACAGCCCCGGAAACGACGACCCCGCCTGCCTCGAAAGACTCGCCCCGGAAGCCGCCCCGCCGCCGCGCCAGGGGTCGCTCTTCGGGGATTGACCGGAGAGCGGCCCAGGCGGGACGCCGGGTCCGCCCCCGGCGTGAGGGCCTTCGGGCGGGGAGGCTCCGTCTCGATCCGTCTCGGTTCCCGGCCCCCGTCGGGGCGCAAGTGCGGGCGGATGCGCGCAAACGCCGCGGCCTTGCGAAATGACCTCTCCGGGAGCCTCTTTTTCGCACAATCCTTTTATTTTCAATGACTTGATATTTTTTCCGCGCTCCGAAGGGTCTTGAATTTGTCGAATAAAGGCGCGAATTTGCGGGATAAAGGCGTGAATTTGTCGGATTTTGTCGAAAATAGGATTGTTTTCATCATGGCGCGGACGACGCGCGAACGCCGCGCCTGAAACGCGCAGGGGCGCCCCCTCCTCGGCGCCGCCCCACAACTCCCGAGCCGCCCGTCGCCGGACGACAACCCCCGGATTCCGCAATCCTTCCTTCTCATCGGAATTGACGACGCGGGAACGGCGCGGGGCGACAAACGCCCTGACCCGCGCCCACGCCTTCGTCATCATTCGTATTCCGAAACCCATGCGTTCGCCTCCTCCTTCTCGCGGCGGATTCTCGCGCATTCAGGGGAAAGCCCGACAGGCGCAAATGCGGGCAAATGCGCAATCGATTCCGAATGGGCGGAAGGATTCTCCCGATGCGGGGAGAGACGCGGGCGGACAACCACAGGGGGTTGTCCCTACGGGGCCGGATGGCGTGATTCACCCGTAGGGGACGCATATATGTGTCCCGCGCCGTTCCCGTTTGTGGCGCGGGCGGTTCTCGAACCGCCCCTACGGGGTTTTCGCGCGGCGGCGGGACGGGAATCTGGCGAAGGACAACCACGGGGGTTGTCCCTACGGGCCAAGGCATCGCCAACCCACAACGGGGCGCAAGAATGCGCCCCCTACGGGAATCGGATGGCGTGATTCGATTGTAGGGGCGGTTCGCGAACCGCCCGTTTGGGGATGGTTGCCTATGGGTGATGATGGGGCGTAGGGGCGGCCCCTCCCCGGGGCCGCCCCACAATTCGGGAACCGCCCGTTTTGAAGGAAGACAATCAAAACCCTGGATTCCGGCCTTCGCCGGAATGACGGCGGAATGAGGACGCGGTGCGGACAACCACAGGGGGTTGTCCCTACGGCGGGGCGCATGAATGCGCCCCCTACGGCGAGGGTTTCCCCTCCGGCGCGCGCCGCCGCAAAACCCGTCATTCCGGCGAAGGCCGGAATCCAGAACCGGGGCGCGCGGCGGCAAACGGGCGTTCCCGGTCAATCCATGCGCGGGTTCATGGTTCCGTAGGGGCGGCTCGCGATTGGCGGGGCGGGTCGTTCACGAACGACCCCTACGGGATTGTCGCGCGGCGGCGGGACGGGAATCCGGCGAAAGACAACCCCCCGTGGTTCGCTACGGAGGGCGAGCGCGGTTCGCCTCCGCAGGGGCGGCCCCTTCCCGGGGCCGCCCCACAATTCGTGAACCGCCCGTTTTGAAGGAAGACGATTAAAACCCTGGATTCCGGCCTTCGCCGGAATGACGGCCGGGGATGCCCCTTACGGCGGGGAACGCGGGGTTCATGGTTCCGTAGATGAAACGCGAGAGCGTTTCCATTCATGCGTCCCGCGCCGTTTCCGTTGATTCGATGCGGGCGGTTCTCGAACCGCCCCTACGGGGTTTTCATCCGGCGGAATGAGGACGCGGTGCGGACAACCACAGGGGGTTGTCCCTACGATTTGATCCGCGTTATCGCCGGGCCCGCAACGGGCGCAAGAATGCGTCCCCTACGAAACTGTCGCCGCCCTCGCCTTTGTAGGGGACGCATATATGCGTCCCGCGCCGTTTTCCATCAATGGCGACGCGGGCGGTTCGCGAACCGCCCCTACGGGGTGGGTCGTCTATGGATGACGACGACGGGCCGCCCGTTTTGACGGGAAGACAATCAAACCTCCGGATTCCGGCCTTCGCCGGAATGACGGCCGGGGATTCCCCCTACGGCGGGGAACGCGGGGTTTGTGACTTCGCAGGGGCGCCCCCTCCCCGGGGCCGCCCCGCAATTCGGGAACCGCCCGTTGGGGAGCGGCCAGCCTCGCCGGGTTCCGCAATCCCTCCGCCCCGTCGGGGAATCTCTCCTCCTTCGGGCGGGACGGCTCCTCACGCCAGCCTTCTCACCCCCGGGAATTCCTCCTCGACGCGCAGGTCGCGCTCGTCGTGGCCGGCGAAGAGGAGGCCGGGGGAGGCCGCCATGTCCTTCACGGCGTCCAGGGCGCGCAGGGCGTCGTCCACGTGGACGTGGACGCCCGGCGGAATCATCGACTCGAAGCTGCGGTAGAGACAGGCCGCGTCCACCGCCAGCGCCGCCCAGCCCCCCTTCGCCCGGAAGCGGACGACCTGGAGGCCGGGCGTGTGCCCGCCCACCCGGTGGAGGCGGACGCCGTCGGCGATTTCCGCCTCGCCGTCCACGAGCTCCAGGCGGCCCGCCTCCAGCAGCCGCTCGGCTTCCGCCAGATCGCCCAGAAAATGGTTGAGGAAGTGGTATGCGCCCGCGTCGCTCCGCCAGAAGTCGAGCTCGCGCCTCTGGAGCCAGAACCGCGCGGAGGAGAACAGCCGGGGCGAGGCGAAATGATCCCAGTGCAGGTGGCTCACGACGAGCCGCTCCACCTCCGAGGGTCTGAGTCCGAAATGCGCGAGAAGCTCCCGCTGGGAGCGGTAGCCCTCGTAGTCGGGATTGCGCGCCCGCTGCGCCTCCTCGCCGAAGCCGGTGTCCACCACCACGGGCGCGCCGCCCCCCTCGGGCATGAGCAGCCAGAAGAAGTAGGGCAGCCGCCGCGTCCGCCCCGACTCGCTCAGATACAGCAGCCAGGAGGCGTCGCACCGACGCCAGCCCTGGCACAGGGCGTAGAGCCGCCAGGTCGCCTCGCGCAAGATGCGGTCCTCCCCCTTTTGTTGTCCGCGCCCGCCGATTATGCCATTATTTTCGAGGACGCGAACTTCTACGGCCCGGACAACCGCGAACCACCCCCGAAGGGCGCCTGTCTTGGACAACATCCTCATCGCCGTGTTCTTCCCGTTTCTGGCGGCGCTCATCGTCCCCCGGTTCGCCGCGCGATTCCGCCGGCGCGCCGCGTGGTTCGCCATGGCGGCGCCCCTCGCAAGCCTCGGGGCGCTGCTCTCCCTCTACGGCGAATGGGCGGCGGGGGGCGGGAAGACCCTCGTCCGCCCCCTCTCCTGGGTGCCGGCGGCGAACGTGGAAGTCTCCTTCATGACGGACGGCCTGAGCCTCATGTGGGGCTTTCTGGTGGCGGGCATGGGCGCGCTCATCGTCCTCTATTCGCATTGGTATCTCCCCGAAGACGAGGCGCTCGGGCGCTACTACGGCTTTCTGCTCGCCTTCATGGGGTCGATGCTCGGGGTGGTGTTCTCGGATCACCTGCTCTCGCTCTTCATCTTCTGGGAGCTGACGAGCGTCACCTCGTTCTTCCTCATCGGCTTCTGGTCGGAGCGCGGCGCCTCGAACTACGGCGCGGCCAAGGCGATTCTCATCACCGGAAGCGGGGGGCTCGCCATGCTGGGGGGCTTCCTGCTCCTGGGCGAGGCGGCGGGCGAGTGGCGGCTCTCGCGGCTCATCCTCACGCCCGACGCGGCCGCGAAGGTCTCCCTGGGCGTCTTCCTGCTCATCATCCTGGGGGCGGCGACCAAGAGCGCGCAGTGGCCCTTCCACATCTGGCTGCCGAACGCCATGGAGGCGCCCACGCCCATCAGCGCCTTCCTGCACTCGGCGACGATGGTGAAGGCGGGGGTCTATCTGCTCTCGCGCTTCTACCCGATTCTGGGGGCGCACCCCGCCTGGGGCTACGTCGTGACGGGCTTCGGCATGACGACGATGATCGCGGGCGGCCTGCTCTCCCTGCGCGCCCATGACCTCAAGGCCATCCTCGCCTACGGGACGATCAGCCAGCTGGGCCTCCTCGTCACCTTCCTGGGCTACGGGGGGCGGGGCGCCGTCGTGGGCGCGACGCTCCACCTCTACAACCACGCGGCGGCGAAGGCGGCGATGTTCATGACGGTGGGCGTCATCGACCACGAGGCGGGCACGCGCGACGCGCGGCTGCTGGGGAACCTGCGGAAGCTCATGCCGAAAACCCACCTCCTCGCGCTCCTCGCCGCGCTCAGCCTCATCGGCGTCCCGCCCCTGGGCGGCTTCATCACCAAGGAGATGCTCTACGAGGCGAGCCTGCGCCCCGGAGGCCCGGGCGCGTGGGGCTGGTTCTGGCCCTGGCTCACCGTTCTGGCGGGCGCGTTCACCGCGCTCTATCACCTGCGCTTTCTGGGCGAGCCCTTCTGGCGGGCGGCCGAGGGGGAGGCGCCGAAGCGCCCGCACGACCCGCCCTGGGGGATGCTCGCCGCCCCCGCCGCCCTCGCGCTCCTCGCGCTCGCCTTCGGCCTGGCGCCGTGGATCATCCAGGACGCCCTCGTCGCGCCGGCGGCGGAGGCGACCCTGGGCGGAGGCGCGCGGCTCGACCTCCGCCTGGGTCTCTGGCACGGGGTGAACGCGCCCCTGCTCATGTCTGTCCTCACCATGGCGCTGGGCACCGCGCTCTACTTCGGCTTCGCGCGCGTGAAGGCGCTGCTCGACGCCTCGGCGCGCGCGTGGGGGAGCGCCCCCGCTCCCGACAGAATATACGACGCCTGCATCGGCTGGATGCGCGGCGGGGCGCGGGAGATCCTCCTCCTCCTCCAGGACGGGAACCTGAGAAGATACATGCGCTGGACGATGGCGGCCCCCGCCGTCCTCGTCCTGGGCGTCGTCTGGCCGATGCGCTGGGGGGAGAGCGTCTTTCCCCGGACGCTCGAGGGCGTCTCGCCCCTCCTCGTCGTGATCGCGGCGATGATCGCGGCCTCCGCCCTCGCCACGGCGCTCTTCCGGCGGCGCATCCCGGCGATTCTCTCCCTCGGCGTGATGGGCTATTCCATCTCGGGGCTGTATCTGCTCCTCAAGGCGCCGGATCTGGCGCTCACCCAGATCATGGTCGAATCGGCCTCGGTCGCGCTGTTCCTGCTCGTGTTCCGGCGCCTGCCCGAGCTCGAACCCGTCCCCTCCTCCCCCGCCAGAAAGGCGCGGGACTGGGGAATCGCCGCCGCCCTGGGCGCCTTCACGGCGCTGGGCATGGCCGCCGCCATGAACGCGCACCACTTCCGGACGATCGCGGACTACTTCATGCGCACGAGCAAGCCGGTCGCCGGCTTCAAGAACGTGGTGAACGCGATCATCGTCGACTACCGCGGCTACGACACGCTGGGGGAGATTACCGTGCTCGTCATCGCGGGCATCGCCATCTACGCCCTCACGCGGCTGACGGGGGGGGTTCGATGGGATCACTGATTCTCCAGACGGTCGCGCCCGTCGTCCTCCACCTGACGCTCCTGTTCTCGCTCTTTCTGCTCCTCTACGGCCACAACCAGCCGGGGGGCGGCTTCATCGCGGGGCTGATGACGGCGGTGGGCGTCATCCTCCAGTGGGTGGCGGTGGGCGCGGAGGAGGGCCGGCGGCGCTTCCACTGGCCCTACGAGACGATTTTCCTGCTCGGGCTGGCGCTCTCCACCCTCACGGGCCTGTGGGGCTATCTCAAGGGGGCGTATCTCAAAAGCTCGATCTACCGCTTCGTCCTGCCGTTCATCGGCGAGGCGGAGCTGTTCACCGCGTTTCTGTTCGACGTAGGAGTCTATGGCGTGGTGGTCGGGGTGGTGATGTCCATCCTCACCAACCTGTGCCCGCCGCCGGAGGGGACGAACCCCCAGGGGCGGTGACGCCCGCGGGGGGCGGAGCTTCCGGCGTCCGCCCGCCCCGCCGGACGAGAAGAAGCGGAGGAGGAAGGGCCATGGTCTGGACGCTGGCGGCGACGATAGGCGCGCTGGTCGCGGTCGCCTCCTATCTCATCATGCAGCGCAGAATCATCCAGGTCGTGCTGGGCATGTCGGTGCTCAGCCACGCCGCGAACCTGATGATCGTCGCCTCCGGCTGGGTGGGGGACGGAAAAGCCCCCATCGTCCCCAAGAAGGAGGGCTTCCTCGACCCGTTCCTCTACGTGGACCCCCTGCCCCAGGCCATGGTGCTGACCGCCATCGTCATCAGCCTCGCGGTGACGGCGTTCCTGCTCGTCCTCGCGCTCTTCGCCTACCGCAGGTTCGGGACGGACGACATCGACAAAATCAGGAGGCTCAGGGGATGAGCGCCCTCTTCCCCCTGCTCGTCGTCTGGCCGCTCGCCACGGGCGTCGTTCTCTTCCTCGTCCGCAAAAGGCGCGCCCTCCAGGAGAGCCTGAGCCTCCTCTCGCTGCTGGCGAACCTGATGCTGGCCGTCGCGCTCCTGAGCGCCACGGCGGACGGGACGATATTCGTCCACAGGATGGGGCTGTGGCCCTTCCCCTACGCCATCGTTCTCGCCGCCGACCGGCTCGCCGCCACGCTCCTGTGCCTCTCCGCCTCCATCGTGGGGGCGTGCGCCGTGTTCGCCGGAAGCTACCTCACCGACGAGCAGCGCAGGGAGGCCTTCAGCCCCCTGCTGCATTTTCTCCTGATGGGGATGCAGGGCTGCTTCATCACGGGCGATCTGTTCAACCTGTTCGTCTTCTTCGAGGTCATGCTCATGGCCACCTACGCGCTGCTCGGCTTCCACTACAGCCTCGACCAGCTCGAGATGGCCTTCAAATACGTCTGCCTGAACCTCATCGCCTCGGCCCTGTTCCTGATCGGCGTCTCGCTGCTCTACGCCCAGACGGGCACGGTGAACATGGCGGACCTCGCCGGGAAAATCGCGCTCCTGGGCCCCACGCCCCTCGTCGTGGCGACCGCCCTCGTCTTCATCTTCACGTTCAGCGTCAAGGCGGCCATCTTCCCCATGCACCTGTGGCTGCCCTCGGCGCATTCGATATCGCCCACCCCCGTCAGCGCCATCCTGGCGGGCGCGCTCGTCAAGGTGGGCCTCTACGCCGTCATCCGGTGCGCCACGCTCATCTTCCCGGCCGCGTTCCTGGAGCTCCAGCCGGGCCTCATCGCCCTCGGGCTGTGCACCATCGCCATGGGCGCGCTCGGCACCCTCTCGCAGACGAGCCTGAAGCGCATCCTCGCCTACAGCACCATCAACCAGCTCGGCTACATCGCCTTCGCGGTCGCCCTGCTCTCGCAGGCGGGGCTGGCGGCGGCGGTCTTCTACATCGCCGCCCACGCCTACCTGAAAAGCGCGTTGCTGCTGGGGGCGGGCCTCAGCCAGAAGCTCACCGGCACGGTGGACCTCGAGGAGATGGGCGGCATGATGGGCAAGGCGCCCTTCGCCAGCCTCCTGATGCTCGTGGGCTTCCTCTCCCTGGCGGGCTTCCCGCCCTTCGCGGGCTTCTTCGCCAAGCTCTTCGTTCTGCAGGCGGGGTTCGCGCAGGGGGCGACCCTCGCGACGGGCGTCGCCCTGGGGTTCGGCGTCATATCGCTCTACTACAACTTCACGACCTATCAGCGCTACGCCTGGGGAACGGGCGGAGGCGAGGTCGCCGCGGCGTCTCCCGCCCTCTACGGGGCCGCGGCCTTTCTCTCCGCCTTCGCGGTCATCTTCGGGGCGGGCGCGTTCTGGCTCTTCGAGTGGGCGCAGCTCGTGGCCGCCCAGATCACGAGGCCGGAGCTCTACGTCGCCGCCATGCGGCAGGCCGGATAGGAGAACAGCGGATGCCGCTCGCCGCCCTCGCCCTCGTCATCGCCGCCCTGTGGATCTTCCTTCACGGCAGCGCCACGCCCGGGCGCTTCTTCGTGGGCCTCGTCATGGCCGCCCTCATCATCGGCTTTCTGAGAAAATCCTGCTACGAGGAGCGGACGTTCCTGCGGCTCGGCAGCTACGCCCGATACCTGAGAAGCTTCGCCTGGGAGCTCCTCGCGGCGAATCTGCAGGTTCTGAGAATCGTCCTAAGCCCCCGGCTGTCGATTCGCCCGGGCATCATCTCCTACCGGACGGTCTGCAGGACGCCCCTGGGGGTGACGATGCTGGCCAACTCCATCACCCTCACCCCCGGAACGCTGAGCGTGGACGTGTCCGAGGATCACGCGACGATCTTCGTCCACACCCTGGACATCGACCACCCCGACGAGGTCGCCGCCGGCATCCGGGAGGGGCTGGAGCGCCCCATCGCGGGAGCGGTGGAATGATCGCCGCCGCCGTCCAGATCAGCCTCGTCATGCTGGGCCTCTCGGTGGCGCTGGCGTTCGTCCGCCTCGTCAAGGGCCCCACGACCTCCGACCGCGTCGTGGCCGCCGACGCCATCGCCACGAACGTGCTGGGCGTCATCGCCCTCTACGCGATACAGACGGGCAACGGCCTGTTCATCATCGCCGCCCTCGCCCTGGCGATTCTGAGCTTCGTGGGGACGACGGCGTACGCGAAGTTCCTGGAGAGGGGGAGAATCATTGAGTGAGGCCCTCGCCTGCGCCCTCCTGCTCATCGGCGCGTTCTTCATGCTGGTGGCGAGCGTCGGGCTTCTGCGCCTGCCGGACGTCTATTGCCGGATGCACGCCGCCACCAAGGCGACCACCTTCGGAATGCTCGGCATCCTCCTGGGGGCGAGCCTCGTGTTCCAGAGCGCGGCCGTGACGACGCAGGCGCTCCTCGCCGTCTTCTTCCTGTTCCTGACCGCCCCCGTCGCCGCGCACCTCATCTCGCGCGCCGCCTACAAGCGCGGCCCCGACCTTTGCCCCGAGACCACGCACGACGAATACGGCGAATACCTCAGGAAGCGAGAGGGCGCGGCCGGGGAGGAGGAAGCCGGCGGCGAGGGGCGGGAAAGCCCTTGAAAAAGCGCGGCGAGGCGCATGGCTGAGCCGAAGAGCGTCTTCATCGAAAGGGGCGGCGTCCGGCTTCACGCCCTGGATCACGGGGGCGAGGACAGGCCCGTTCTCCTCATGCTGCACGGCGCGGCGGCCCACGCGCGCTGGTGGGATCACGCCGCGCCCCGCTACGGGGACATCCTGCGGCCGGTGGCGACGGATCACCGGGGCCACGGCGACAGCGCGTGGCAGAGCGAATACCGCTTCGAGGACCTCCTGGGCGACCTCGCCGCCTGGGTGGCGTGGGCGACCGGGGCGGCGGGCGGGCGGAAGCCCTGGCTGCTGGCGCACTCGATGGGCGGCGTCGTCGCCCTCAACCTCTTCGCCCTCGCTCCGCCCGAGGCGGCGGGCCTCATCGTCGTGGACGCCCCGCTCCGGACCACGGGCGAAATCCTCGCCGAGGTGCGCGCCTTCGGGAGGCGGCCCGAGAGGCCCTGGGCCTCGCGGGAGCTTTTCGTGGAAAAATTCAGGCTCCTGCCCTCATCGGACAGGGCGGATCCGGCCGTCATCGCCCACATCGCGCGCCACGCCGTGCGGCGCGGCGGCGAGGACGCCTGGACGGTGAAGGCGGACAGGCGGTTTCACCTCACCCGCCCCGAGACCGACCAGCGGCCCGGCTGGCTGAAAGTCGGGACGCCCGCCCTGCTCGTGGCGGGGGGGATGTCCGACCGCCTGAAGGAGGAGGGCTTCGCCTGGATGCGCGAAAACGCGCCGGGCGTGGAGATCGCGGTGATTCCGGGAGCGCATCACCACGTCTTCATCGACGCGCCGGAGGAGTTCATCCGCGTGACGCGGGCGTTTCTGAAAAGGGAGATTTCCCGCGCGTCCGAATGAGGAGGGCGGAGCGCGCGCCGGGCATGGTAAGTTGCCCCGGGAGGGGCGGCAAGCGGGCTGCGCCTCCTGTTAGACAAGGCGGACGGACGGGGGCGGGATGGCGAAGCTCATGGACGGCGCGGGCGATATGGCGTCCCTTCCGGGCTCGCTCGACGGCGGGCCTCTCCTGAAAATCGAACGGGAGGAGAAGGCATGAAGAAAACGCGGCTCCTGACGGGGTGGGCGTTGACGCTGATCATGGCGGGATGCGCTGCGCCCACCATGAAAGTTCCGCCCGTGACGAAGTACGAGCAGAGGGAGGAGGCCAGGAAGCAGATAGCGATGGCTTCCAGAAGAACCCCGCTGAAAATGAGGAAGAACGAGAAGAACCTCGATCCGGAGAAGTGGCTGAACGAGATCGCCTATCAGATTTATCGAGCGAACGCCGAGTTTTGCGACAAGACGAGATTCATATCGGGATTCAGCTGGGAGAGCAGGCCGTATCTCTACAAGGGGGCGTTGGGAGATCGGGCGGCCTACGTCCTTCAGGTGTACGAGGACTCTCCGGCGGAGAAGGCGGGCTTGAAGGAAGGGGATCGGATTATCAGGATAAACGGGCATTATTTGGGGACATCAGGCGCGGGCGGGAAGAATATGCTTGAAAATCATTTCAGGCAGGGGGGGATGACGAACCAGCTCGTGGTGGACAGGGGAGGGACAAGGAGGGGAGCGCCGGCGGAACTGGTGGAAATAAGCGTAGGACAGACCAGGAACTGCGACTATCCGGTTCACATAAAGCCGGACGGCAAGGTCAACGCCTACACCGACGGGAAGAAGATCGTCTTTACCACGGGGCTGTTGAAGTTCGCGGACACCTCGGAGGAGCTGGCGTTCGTGCTCTCCCACGAGTTGGCGCACATCATCGAGAAGCACGTGGACAAGTCGAAAGCCAACACGTTCATCGGCGCCGGAATTGGAGCGGCGGTAGGAGCCGCGCTGGGGGTATTGCTGGACGCCGGACGTTCCCGATCTTCCGGCGGAGAGAAGAAAAGGACGACGAATTACGCCGAGAGACTGGGGACGGTGGGGATGGCGGCCGGAGCGATAAAGGGAAGACTGGCGTACTCCCCCGAGTTTGAAGGAGAGGCCGACTACATCGGGGTGTATTTGATGGGAAGGGCGGGATACGAGCTCGACAACGTAGCGGGGTTCTGGAGAAGGATGGGAGCGAAGCATCCACAGGCGATTATGCACAGCGTTACGCATCAGCCGACGGCGAAAAGGTTCGTGGCGGTGGAAAAAGCGGTAAGAGAGTTCAAGTGGAAGCAGAGCCGGGGGGAGAGGTTGATTCCGGAGAAGAAGGCGTTCTCGACGGGGAGCTACGCTGAATCCGAACATGGGAACGAGGGAGAAGGCAACTAGATTCAACCCGGGATGGAGCCTCTCCCCTCCGCCGGAGGTCGGCCCCGCCCGCCTCGCTCCGTCCGCGTCCTTCTACGCTCTCAGGACGGGTATTCTTCCGTTCGCGCAATCCCGATCAATATCCAGATACCGGACGAGTTTTTTCACGTGGCCCGGCTCGATCTCCGCGTTCTCCGATATGCGCTTCCGGCCATGCTCTCCCCGGGGAAAGGACGGGTATGTCTTCCCGCCGTAATGGAAGCGCAGAAAATGCGGCGTCGGCTTGTACACATAGCCGGGGGCGCATTCATCCAGCATGTCGAAAACGGCCTTGAGCTTCACCCTGCCGACCGAGGGCACGGGTCAGGCGGCGATGAGGGCCGTCGGAGGATCGATGAGGTTTTCCTTCGCGTTTTCTTTCGGACCGATTCTCTCCAGCGCCACCCTGGCGATGACGACGCGCGCCGGGGAGTCGGCCGACTTCCTCGGCATGTCCTTCCGCCGGATTTTTCCACTCCGCACCTCTTCCACCGCCCGGCTCCACAGCGCCTGCGTTTCCGCGCAGGATTCGGAGAAGAACGCCCGCGCTCCGGCCCTGAAGTCCTTGAAGCCGGCCGCCTCTTCGGCGACGTCCTCGAGCACGTTGAAAAAGGCGCGCCGGAAGTTCATGTATGCTTCGCGCTCGTTTTCGCCCGACGCGGCCAGCCCGCCCGGCGTGACGCCGTAGAGCCACACGCGCCGGCTCGCTCCCCTGCCTTCGAGCTCGCCCAGAACGCGGCCCCTCGCGCGCACGTCGGCCAGAAAGCCCTTGCCGAACACCTTGTCCCTGAAATCGAACAGGAACGGATACCTCATTTCGCCCCCTTTTTTTCTCTGCTGGATGTCGCGCCTGCAGAATGCAACACGACGTCTCAACGTCGCCACCGCCCCGGCGGCTCGTCAAGTCCCGCCTTGAAGCCCCCGCGTCGTCTCCCGTCTCACTCCGTCACCGCCAGGGGCGCCATGGCCTCGATGTCGCTCACGCAGTCGATGACGACGGGCCGGTTCGCGCTGAACGCCTGATCGAGCGCGCTTTCGAGCTCGCCCGGCTTCTCCACGCGGATGCCGAGGGCGCCCATCGTCCCGGCGATTTCGGCGAAGTTCACCGCGTTGAGCTTCCACAGCTCGCCGGCCTGCTCGGTCTGCGCGCCGCCGTAGGCGCGGTCGAAGCCGCGCTTGGACTGGTTGCCCGAGGCGTTGTTGTTCACGAGGGTCACCGCGTTGATCTTCCAGCGCGCGGCGGTCTCGATTTCCGGGAGGTGGTACCAGAAGCCCGAATCGCCGTTGAAGGCGAACACGGGCCGGTCGGGGAGGGCGCACTTGGCGCCCAGCCCCGCCGGGAAGGCCCAGCCCAGATGCCCCGCGCTCCGGATGTAGCTCTGCTCCGGGTGCGAGAGGTCGTACATGCCGCCCATCCACATGCCCGAGTGGCCCGTGTCGGCGAGCACCACGCAGTCGGAGGGCAGATGCTCCGTCAGCTCCCGGCAGATGCGCTCGGGGCGCATGGGCGCGGCGTCGGATTCGAGATATTCGCGGAACTCCTCGCGCCACCCCGCCACGAAGCCCCGCGCCTTCTCCGCCCAGCCCGCGCGCGAGGCGGCGGACTCCCCGCTCGCCGCCTCCGCCATTTTCCGCAGGCTCGTCCTGGCGTCTCCCAGAACCGCCGCCCGGAGGGGGTAGTTGCGCGCCAGAGCCTCGGGGTCGATGTCCAGCTGGACGGCGGGCGTCCCGATGGGAGGGACGGCCCAGAAGTGGGTGGTCATGCCGCCCGTCTCGGTGCCGACGAAGAACGCCAGATCCGCCGCGTTCACCACACGGTTCGCGCTTTTTCTCGAATAGGTGCCCACGACGCCCACGGAGAGGGGATGATTGCCCGGAATGCTGTCCTTGCCGTTCAGGGAGGTCGCCACCGGAACGTTCAGCTTCTCCGCCAGGGCGATGAGCTCGGCGGACGCTCCCGAGGCGCGAACGCCGCCGCCCGCGACGATGACGGGCCGCTCCGCTCTTTCCAGCAGCGCGACCGCCGCCTTCACGCGCTCGGGCTCGGGCTCGGGCCGATAGGGGGGCAGCGCTCTGAAGTCCTCCTCGATGATCACCTCCATCTCGGCTTCCTCCACGTCGAGCTGCCCCTCGTTTCCGGCGAACTGGAGATGGACGGGGCCCGGGCAGCCCGAGGTCGCCGCGCGGAAGGCCTGGCGCAGCATATCGGGAAAGCGCGACACGTCGTCCACCGTGGCGTTGAACTTCGTCACCGGCTCGAAGGCGGGGACGTCGTCCACCTCCTGATAGACCTTTCGGAACTTTGTCTCCGGCAGGCGCCCTCCCGTGAAGGCGAGGACGGGAGACTTCGCCAGGAAGGCGTCGCGCAGGCCGGCCGCCAGATTCAGCGCGCCGATGACCTGCGCCATGCAGACGCCCGGCTTCCGGCCCGCGCGCGCGTAGCCGTCCGCCATGTAGGCGGCGGACTTCTCGCCGTGGGTCTGGATGCGGGCGATGCCCGTTCGCTCCTCCATCTCGGCCATCGAGCGCCTGAGAACGGCGGGAACCATGAACGTGTGGGTCACGCCGTAGCCCTTGAGCATCTCGGCCATGACGCGGGCGCCTGTCATCCTGGGCATTCGCGGTGTCTCCTCATCGAAAAGTCTCGGGAAAAGCGCTCAATCGCCGGCTCGGGGATTCATGGGAAATACGGAACAGGGATATCAGTTACGCGGGAGAAAATCCAGCGCCCAGCGCGCCGCGCGCGGCGGCGGGAATCTCGCGCATGTCCTCCACCACGACGGCGCCCGCCTCCTCGAGCATCGCCTTCTTTCGCGCCGGAGAGCCTTCGCCGCGCTCGATGATGGCCGCCGCGTGGCCGAAGCTCGCCCCGCGCGGGGCGGACTCGTGAACCATGCCCGCGATGAAGGCGACCACCGGCTTCGTGAAGCCTCCCTCGCCCATCAGCCGCGCCGCCTCCTCCTCGAAGCAGGAGCCGGGCTCCCCGAACAGGACGACGCACTCCGTTTCGGGATCATCCTGGAGCAGGGGCATGAGATCGGCGAAGGAGGAGCCGATGAGCGCGTCGCCGCCCACGCTCACGTAGGCGCTCTGGCCGATTCCCTCCCGGCTCAGGAGCCAGCAGGTCTCGCTGCCCATCCCCCCGCTTCGGCTCAGCACGCCCACCGGCCCCCGCCGGAACAGGAGGTTCGTGACCGCCAGGTCGCCGCCCACGCCGCCCATCTTGGCGCGTCCGGGGCAGATGACGCCCTGGCTGTTCGGGCCGATGAGCCGCGCCCCCGCGCGCCGGGCGCGGGCGATCATCCGCGCCGCGTCGTGTTGCGGCAGCCCCTCGGCGCAGACGAGAATCAGCCCGACGCCCGCCTCCGCCGCCTCGATGGCCGAATCCGCCGCCGCGGCCGCCGGCACGAACAGGACGGCGGCGTCCGCCGGATGCGCGTCCAGGGCGTCGGCGAAAGAATCATGGACGGGGACGCCGTCGCAGTCCTCGCCCCCGCGGCCCGGCACCACGCCCGCGACCACCCGCGTCCCGTATTTCCGCATGAAGCCCGCGTGGGCGCGCGCCTGCCAGCCGGTGATGCCCGCCACGACGACGCGCGTCGCCTCGTCGATGAGGGCGCTCAACGCCCGCCCCCCGTCCGGGGCGCGCCGCGCTTCAGCGCCTCGACCTGGGCGACGATGCGCCCTGCGGCCTCCTCGAGCGTCGCCTCCGCGCCCAGATACTGAAGCCCCGGGCACGTCCGCGCGATCTCGCGCGCCTCCTCGCCGCCCGCGCCCGCGAAGCGGACGATGAAGGGGAAGGCGGCGAGATCCACCCCCGTCTCCCGGACGGCGCGGACGATGGCGCGGACCTTCAGCTGCACGCGCGAGAAGCTCGTGATGTTGCTCCCCGCCAGCGCGCCCCTGACGCCGGGCATCTTCAGGATTTCCTTCGCGATCAGGAAATACTTCTCCTCCAGCGGCCCCGGCGTGATGTCGAACGCCGTCGCCGGCTTCCCGCCCAGGCGCGCCATCACGTCGAGGAGATACAGGCCGCCTCCGCCCCCGCTCCACAGCAGGGCGATCTCCCCGCCCTCGAACTCCGTGAAGCGCGCCGCGCCGCGGGGCGGCACGCGGGCGTCTATCTCCGCGACGCGCGCCTCGAGAGGGGTGGGCGGGCGCCAGCCGCCGAGGGAGTCCTCATCGAGCAGCGCCTCCAGTTCGGGATGGCGAAACAGCGCGTCCGCGTCCAGATCGAGCGCGCACGCGGCGGCGGCGACCTCGCCGCTCTCCTCCAGGACGAGCGGGTTGACTTCCAGAAGCCGCGCCTCCGTCCGGCGAAACAGCGCGAAGCAGGCGTGAGCGGCGAGCACCGCGCGATAGAGCGCCTCCCCGCTCAGCCCGCAGGCGCGCAGAAAGGAGACGCACGCCTCCTCGCTCAGCCCCTCCAGAATATCGACCTCGATCCGCTTGAGCGCGCCCGGGTTCTCCTCCAGCAGCGTCTCGACCTCGACGCCGCCCTCGGCGCTGAACATGACGAGCGGCCCGCGCGAGGCGCTGTCGAAGGAGACGGAAAGATACCACTCCCGCTCGATCGCGAGCCGCTCCTCCACCAGAACGCGCCTGACAGGAAAGCGGCGCGCGACGCCGCCCAGCAGCTTCCGCGCCGCCCGCTCCGCCTCCTCCGGAGTATCCGCCGGCAGAATCGCCCCCGCCTTGCCGCGCCCGCCCACGGGCGCGAGCGCCTTCACCATGACGGGCGCGCCGATGCGGCGCGCGGCGCCGGCCGCCTCGGCGGGCGTTCGCGCCGCGCGGCCTTCGGGGACGCGGACGCCCGCGTCCCCCAGCAGCGCTTTCGCCTTGTCCTCATAGAGGCGGGGCATTCGCTCTCACCCGAACGCGGGAGGGGGACGCTCTACAGGATGGCGACGGGGCGGACGGGCGAGCCGGTGCCGCCGCGTATCTTGAGCGGCAGGCAGACGAAGAGGAACTCGCGCGCCCGCGCCCGGCTCAGCTCCTCCAGCATCGCCACCTCGAGCAGGTGGACGCCGCGCTCCACGAGCAGATGGCAGTGCACCGGCAGGGAGGGGGCGGGCAGAACCTCGACCGCGAAGTTGTCGCTCCCCGCCATGAAGACGCCCGCGTCGGAGAGCCACCGCGCGGCGTCCAGGTCGATTCCGGGGACGCCTCCCTTCTGGAAGTAATAGTCCCGGCCCGGCCAGTGGCGCATGTGGCCGGTGCGAATCAGGACGACGTCGCCCTCCTCCACCCGCGCGCCCTGGGCGCGGGCGGTCGCCTCGAGCTCCGCCTTCGTTATGGGGCGGCCCGCCTCGAGGACGTCCTTCTTGAGGTGCGCCGCCGCGTCCAGCATCACCCCGCGCCTGACGACGGGCGCCACGCTCTCGATTCCGTGGACTCTCAGCCCCTCCGTCTTGCTCTGGGAGGCGGCGGCGTCCGCCCCGCCGTGAAGCTTCATCTCCCGCGAGACGTGGCCCAGGGCGTCGATGTGGGTTCCCGTGTGGCCGGTGCAGAAGATCGCGTCCACCGCCGCGCACGCCCCGTCCGCATACATGAAGTCGCCGTGCTCCCGGATCATCGAATACCCGAAGGGGCCGTGGAGCGGCACGTGGGGCATTCCGGGGAAAAGCTCCACCCCCAGGTCGAACACCCTGCCGCCGCGCGCGATGGCGCGCAGGTCTTCCATGTCCATCGCTTCCTCCATCGGGCGTTCGGGCGCCGGAAGCCCCGGCTTCGGTTTTCGTCATTGTATCTTTGCGCCCCGCCCCCCGACAAGGTAAAGAGGGCGGGAGAGAAGAAGCCCTCGCTGGACTTTCCGGGATCGGCGGCGCATGAATTTCTCTGCATACGTTCATCCGGCCTTTCAGATCGCCACGCTCTCGCTGTGTCTGCTCACTCTGGCGAACGGCCTGCGGGTCAGGCGCGCCCGGCGGGGGAGGCTGTCCGGCAGGGCGGGAATCGCCCGCTTCCACGTGAGGCTCGGGCGGTGGCTCGCCGCTTTTTTCTCGACGGGCTACGCGCTCGGCCTGGGCGGGATGCGCTTCGCCCTGGAGGAGCCGCTTTACGAGACGGCGCACGGCTACTTCGCCACCCTCGCCCTGGGCCTTCTGTGGACGACGGCCTGGCTGGGGCGCAGGCTGCGAAAGGCTCCGGGCAGGGACGATCTGCGGCAGATTCACGCCTTCTGCGGCTTCCTCGCCGTCTTCGTCTCCCTGTTCGTCTCGTTTCTGGGGATGCGGCTGCTCCCCTGACGCCCGGAATTCCGCTAGAATGGAGGCGCCGCCCGGTCTCGGCTGCGCCCCGCCTCCTTTCGCGTCCCCCGGCGAGGCGAAGCCATCCCGCGAGGGGGAGCGCCCTTTGCGACCCGAAACCGAAAAGCGCGCGCCGAAGCCCTCCTCCGGGCGAGGCGGAATCCCTGGGGGAAAGCCGGGGCTTCTCCCCGCGCTCGCGCTTCTCGCCGCGGCGCTCTGGGCCGCGGCCCCGGCCCGGGCGGCGAGCCCCCCGGCGCGAAACCCCTGCGCGGTCAATCCCCCCGCGGCGAATCCATCCGGCGGAAACCCCTGCGCGCCCTCAAGAAGCCCGCGCCCCGAAGCCGCCGGGGGAGGAAACCCCTGCGCGCCCCGGAATCCCCGCGCCGGAGACGCCGGCGCGAAGGCGGGGACGAATCCGCAGGGCGGCAGGCTTTTCGATCCCTTCGCCGACGACGCGGGGCGGGCGGGCGGCGAAAAACCCCCTCCGCCGCCTCCGTCGCCGGGCGGGGGCGTCCAGTGGGGGGAGAGCCGGGCGGGCGTCGCGCGGCCGCGCTACCTCTTCACCCAGCGGCCCGACGCCAGCGTGCGCGACGCCGTCGCGCGCGGCAGGCGGGCGTTCAGGCGCGCGGGTTGCGTGGGTTGCCATCCCCGGGGGCGCACCATCTACGGCCACGCGGCGGACGTGACGGGCGCGACGCATCCGTTTCCCATCCCCACCCTCATCGGCGCGGCGGAGCACTTTCCGCGCCTGGGCCCGGCGGGACGGGCGCTCAGCGTCGGGCAGTTCAACGACTTCTGCGCCACGACCTTCCTGGGCGAGCCGCCCATGGACCCCTATTCGCAGAAATACAAGGACCTGGAAGCCTACGTGGTCTCGCTCTCTCCCGAACGCTACGAGCGGATGCTCGCCTGGGAGGCGAAGCGCAAGGCGCTCGCGCGGGCCATGCGGGGGACGCCGGGACCGGGAGCGGGCGGCGGCGCTTCGACGCCTTCTTCCGGCGGGGGAGAGAAGCCCGCCGCGCCGACCGCGCGAATCCCCGGCGGGGGCGGAGGGAAACCGGTCGGGGGAAACCCCTGCGCGCCCTCGAATCCGCGCGCGGGGAAGCCCGGCGCCGCCCCAAGCGCCCCCGCCGGGGTCAACCCTTGCGCCCCCCGAAATCCATGCGCGGCGAAAAATCCCTGCGCGATTCCGAACGCGCGCGCGAAAAACCCCTGCGCGAAGCCGTAGGGCAGGCGCCTCCTGTCGTTGTCCTTCTTGAATAAGAAACTGTAGGGGGACAAGCCGCAGCTTGTCCTCCCTGCGCAAAATCAAGGCGCGGCCGCAGGGCCGCATTCATGCGCTTCGTTCGAGGGCCGGCGGTGAAGACGCCCCGGCCTCCCGCAGGGGGCGTTCGCGAACGCCCCGCCGCCTGCGATGCGAATCCTTCCCAAAAACGGGCGGCCGCAGGAGTCGCCCCTACGGAACGTCCCCCACGGGGGACCATCCCAAACGGGCGGTTCGCGAATTGTGGGGCGGCCCCGGGGAGGGGTCGCCCCTACGGAAACCTGAAAACCCCGCCCCCGCGCCAACGGGGACGCGCCCCGCCGTAGAGGCAACCCCCGTGGCTGTCCTTCGCTGGGTTCCCGTCCCGCCGCCGCGCGAAAATCCCGTAGAGGGCGTTCGAGAACGCCCCGCCCGGCTCCGGCTTCCGGCGAAGGCCGGAATCCAGGGGGTTGGTTTTCTTCCACGCAAACCCTGCGAAGGCGAGTCGTCGGGAATGTAGGGGCAGCCCCGCGGCTGTCCTTCGCTGTCGGCATGGGCAGGCGCGGGGGGCCTGTCCCCGTGAGGCCCTTTGACGCCCTCCTTGCCGCGCCGCCTTCGCTCTGCTAGCGTTGCCGCGAATCCATTTCTCATCATCGGGAGGAGCGCGCGATGGCGGAATTCACCGTGGCGAATTTCAGGGACGTCTCCGGGGGGCTCCAGGAGGGCCAGTTCGCCGTGGGCGAGCGGAAGAAGGCGAGCGGCCTGGCCGACCTCGACCCCATCTACGGGCAGCTGCTGGACATGCCGATCACGGTCACGCTCGGGCTCGTCGGCCCCGACGGGCGGGTGAACCTCACGCCCATGTGGTTCGACTACGAGGGCGACATGATTCTGGTGAACACCGCCGCGCACCGGGCGAAATGCGGATGGATACGCGCGAACCCGCGGCTCACCATCCTCCTCGTCAACCCCGAGAACCCCTACCACTGGATGAGCGTGAAGTGCGAGGTCGTGAACGAAATCCGCGAGGGGGAGCCGGGCGGGGAGCGGGCCGCCGAGCAGCTCGACCGCATCTGGACGAAATACACGGGGCAGGAGCCGCCCTACGCGCTGCGCGATCCCGTCATCGACGAGAAGCGCGTCCTCTTCGAGTGCCGCGTGGACAGAATCGCCACCTTCGGAAAGCCCTGAGGCCGGGGGGCGCGCCGCTTCGCGTCATCGATGCGCGCGTCTCTTGCGGGAGGCGCGAAGCTGCGCGGCGCCGAAGCGATGGCGGGGAGGAATGGAAACGGCCTTTTCAACGTCTTCAGCGACCCCGAGTTTCCAAAACCCTGAATCTACCGTTGCGCTATCAGAGTTCCCAAAGCTCCACATCAGACGGAATCATGTGGAAGCAGGCGCGTCTGAAATAGGAAAGCAGAGTCTCGCCCGTAGATTTCCTCACGCTCCGCTCAACGATAAATATCTTCCGATAAGCCTTGGGAGCCATGTGAAAATGGAACATGGCTTCCGCCCAGTTTTTCATCTTCGCGCTTGGAACATTCCCCCCTGCTGTCCAAGTGTGCGATTTGCATTCCACGATGATTTTGGGACGCTCTGATCCAAAATCGAACGTGTGCTCCTTCTTGTCCTTCTTGGCTCGTCCAAGCCCCACCGCCAATTTGAAGTTGGATTCCAAATCGAGGCCATGCTTGGCCAGCGCCCTCTTGGCCTTCTTCTCAAATTTCCGTCCGACATCCGCATTGCTGTTCGCGCCCTCGCGCTGATGATTCGCCATATTCTTCCTCCTCTACCAGACGCAGCCGCGGGCGGCGACGGGAATGACGACCTCGAGGACGCCCTCCTCCGTCCCGCCGCGAATTCCATGATAGACGTCGTAGAGGTTGATGGTCGGGTCGCAGTGGCTGGGCTGGAACAGGAGCGTCTCGCCGATTTCGGGACGCCGGGCGGAGGGCGAGAGCGTCAGCACGCCGTGCTCGTCCGAGGCGCGCGCGTGCTCGGCGCCCTCGAGCTCCAGGCAGGGGGCGAGCCCGCTGTCCGAGGCGAGCGCCTTGTGGCCGGCGTCCACGACGGCGCGGTCGGACGAGGCGCTCACCACCGTCGTCAGCACGAACAGGGCGGGCCGGAAGTCGTCGTAGGCTTCGGAGTCCTCGCCGCCGATGCTGCGGTAGTGGGAGTCCATGAAGAGGTAGCTGCCCGCCTGGAGCTCGTTCAGAACGCACGCTTCCGCGTCCCAGCGCCAGGAGCCGGTGCCGCCGCCGCTTCTGATCTCCGTGGAAAGCCCGGCGGCGCGGAAGGCGGCTATGGTCTCCTCCATCAGCGCGATGGCGCGCGCATAGACCGCGCGCCGCTCGGCGAAGCCCTCCACGTGCTGCGCCGCGCCCTGATACGCCTGAATCCCCCGGAGCGCGAGCCCGGGCAGCCTCTCCACGCGCTCGGCCAGCTCGACGGCCGCCGCCCCCGGCGCGACCCCGCAGCGCCCCTGGCCTACGTCCACGTCCACGAGCGCGCCGATCTCCGCCCCCGCCTCCACGGCGGCCTCGGAGAGCATGGCCGCCCCCCGCGGGTGATCTACCACCGCCGCGATCCGCGCGTGGCGCGCAAGGGCGGCGAGGCGCCCGAGCTTCGAGGCGGCGGCGACCTCGCTGCTCACCAGCGCGTCCTCCACGCCGCCCGCCACCATCACCTCCGCCTCGCTCACCTTCTGGCAGCACACGCCCACCGCGCCCAGGGCGATCTGCTTTTTCGCCAGCCAGGGGCTCTTGTGCGTCTTGGCGTGGGCGCGCAGGCGGACGCCCGTGCCCTCCAGGCGCGCCGCCATGCGCGCGAGGTTCTCCTCCATGGCGTCGAGGTCGATGAGCAGGGCGGGGGTTTCGAGCTCGCGCGCGGGCGTCCCGACCCTCTGGCTCGGTCGCATGGAGAATTCTCCCCGGGGAAGGGGCGCGGCCCGAACCGCGGGACAACGGCGCGGGCCTCGGGCGCGAAAAGCGAAAGGGACGAATTCAGGGGATAATACCCCGGGGATCAGGCAAAGGGAAGCGCAGCCGGCGCCCCTCGCTCCATATCCGCAAGCCCGGCGTCAGCGCGAGGGTCTCGCTTCGCTCCCTGGCGAATTGTTTCCTCGCGTCCATGCTGCGAACATAAAAAAAGCCACCAAGGTCCGCGTCATCGAGAAACATCCTCAATGAGAGGCGTGGCGGCTACGTTGGAGAAAACGTATCCGCGCATCGCATTCACGTCAAGGTAAAAGCGAATCCGAAAAGGCGAGAGCATATCTGACGCGCGCTGAAGGATATTTCGCTTTTCATCGTCATTGCGGCGAAAGCCGCAATCCAGGACCGACGGGAAAACAAGGGATTCCGCAATCCCTCCGCCTGGTCGGGATTGACGCCGGAATGACGACGGGGGACGCGGGCTTTATGATTCGTAGGGGCGGTTCGGGAACCGTCCGTTTTGGAACGGCAACCCCCGGATTCCGCAATCCCTCCGCCCTTCCGGGTAGGGTGGGACGACTTGCCCGGCGTCCCTTCCTGCCGCATGATGGGGTGGTTTTGCGCCGCCCCGCTCGCGTTCGGAGGACTTTCATGCGCACCAAGGCGGACGATCTCCTCGAGGGCGCCATCGACGTCCACGCCCACATCTTCCCGCAGGTGTTCGTCGAGGAGTCCGGGCGCGTGCTGGATCACGAATGGGCCGAACTCGCCCGCGACGCCGGGATGCGCGGCTTCGTGATGAAGAGCCACCTGTGGCCCACCATGGCGCAGGCGCGTATTCTGAACGAGGTCTATCCCGACGTCGCCGCCTTCGGCGCCATCGTCCTGAACGCGAACGTGGGCGGGCTTTCGCCCTTCGCGGCGGAGAGCGCGGTTCGCCTGGGCGCGAAGGTCATCTGGATGCCCACCTACTCCGCGGCGAACGACATCGCGGTCGGCGCCTACAGCGCGCGCATCGCGGAAGCCTACCGCCGGCCGCCCCCGGACGCGGGCCTCGCCGTCCTGGACGAGGACGGCGCGGTTTCGCCCGACGCCGAGGCCGTCCTCGAAATCGCCCGTGACGCGAACGTCGCCGTGGCGACCGGCCATCTCTCGGCCGACGAGGGCGTCGCCCTCGCGCGGCGCGCCCGCGAGATCGGGCTGGAGAAGTTCATCTTCACCCATCCGATCATCTTCATCGTGCGCGCGAGCGAGGCGCAGCTGCGCGAGGTGGCGGATATGGGCTACATCATCGAGTTCACCTGGATCTCCGCCTTTCCGATGTGGCGCGACCTCGACCCCTGGGAGGTGGCGCGAACCGCGCGCGCCCTGGGCCCCGAGCGCTGCGTGATGAGCACGGACGCGCAGCTCGACCTCAACCCCCCGCCGCCCGAGATGCTGCGGATGTTCATCGCCACCATGCTGCGCCTGGGGTTCGGCGAGGACGAGATTCGCTGGATGACGCAGCGAAACCCCGCCCGGCTGATGGGCCTGGAAGGATGAGAGGCGCGCGCGGCGGCGCCCGCTCCGCCGGCTTCCGGGGAGGAGCGGGCCTCCGCGGGACGGGGCTGATTCTCTGCGCGGCGGCCCTCCTTCTCCTCGCGCCTGCGGCCTCGGGCGCGGAGACGCTCGTCATCGCCCTCACCCAGACGGGCTGCCAGTTCCTCGAACCCGAAGGCGGGGATCGCGGCTTCCGGCCCGAAAGGGCGGCCGACTGCCGGCGCGTCAACGCCGAGACCGGGGCGCGGCGCCTCGCCGCCGCCCGGACGATGACGCTCCGGCCCGGCCGCTACGTCTTCCGGGTGACGAACCGGAGCGTGCCCTACGAGCTCGGCTTCTACCTGCGCGGGGCGGGCGTCGGACGCCTCACGCTGCCCAAAGTCTCGGGCGGCGGCATCGCGCGCGGGCGGACGCGCGACTACGCCGTCACCCTGACGGAGGGCGAGTATCGCTACTCCTGCCCCCTGAACCCGACGCCCGACTACAGACTGCGCGTGAGAAACTAGCCGCGGCGCGCCGGGACGCATGAATGCGCCGCGCGTTCGTAGATGGAATCGCCTTCGCATTCGTAGGGACAGGTCGCGACCTGCCCCTACACAAAACATGAACGCCCCGCCGCCTCCGATGCGAACGCCTCTTGAACACGGGCGGCCATTCCTTGCGGAACCGTCCCCGCGCCCCGGTTCTGGATTCCGGCCTTCGCCGGAATGACGGGCTTTGAGTCGCGCCCGCCGGGATCGTAGGGACGCCCCCCTGTGGTTGTCCTTCCGCCGTAGGGGCGGTTCGTGAACCGCCCACATCGCCATCAATACAAAACGGCGCGGGACGCATGAATGCGTCCCCTACAAAACCGTCGCACCCTCCCCGCCGTAGGGGGCGCATTCTTGCGCCCCGCCCTGTGGTTGTCCGCCCGCGTTCTTCCTCCGTCGGGACGATCCTTCCGCCCTGTCGGAATGGATCGCGCATTTGCCCGCATTTGCGCCTGTCGGGCCTTTCCGCGAACGCGCGAGAATCCGCCGCGAGGGGGAGGCGGCGAGCATGGGTTTCGGGAAGCGGATGATGACGAAGGCGGGGGCGCGCGTCAGGGCGTTTTTCGCCCTCGGCCGTTCTCGCGTCGTCAATTCCGATGAAGAGGCAAGATTGCGGAATCCGGGGGTTGTCGTCCGGCGACGGGCGGCTCGGGAGCTGTGGGGCGGCCCCGGGGAGGGGCCACCCCTGCGCGTTTCAGGAGTGACGCGCGCGCGTCGTCCGCGTCATAATAAAGACGACGCTATTTTCGACAAAATCCGACAAATTCACGGCTTTATCCCGCAAATTCGCGCCTTTTTTCGACAAATTCAAGACCCTTCAGGGCGCGGAAAAAACATCAATACATTGAAAATAAAAGGATTATGGGAATCAGGGGGCGCCGGGAGGGGGTATTTCGCAAGGCCGCGGCATTTGCGCGCATTTGCCCGCACCCGCGCTTCCCGCGCGCTGAGGCGCCGCCCGGCCAACCCCCCGCAGAGGCTGCTCTCCAGGAAGCGGCGGGCGCGGCGGCTTGCGGCTTTTCGCGAAAGGCGCGATGATGAGGCGTCCTTTTGGCGAACGGATTTTCCCTTGAACCCATGAAGGAGAGCGCCCATGAGCAGCGAGCTTGCGGCGAAGGAGTGCGTCCCCTGCAAGGGCGGCGTCCCCCCGCTCAAGGGAGACGAACTCACCGCCCTCCAGGAGCGGCTGGGCGGCGGCTGGCGCGTGGTGGACGAGCATCACCTGGAGAAGGAATACCGGTTTCCCGACTTCCGCGCGGCGCTCGACTTCACGAACCGCGTGGGCGAGATGGCCGAGGAGCAGGGCCACCACCCCGACGTCCATCTGGCGTGGGGGAAGGTCGGAATCACCATCTGGACGCACAAGATAGACGGGCTGACGGAGAGCGACTTCGTCTTCGCGGCGAAGGCGGACAGCGTTCTGTAGGAAGCCGCGGCTTTCAGCCGGGGGCGCGGGGCGGCGTCCCCTTTCCTTTCGGGGCGGGGCGTGCGGATCGCCTTCCTGAACTCCTGGATGCTCGACGCGGCGCGGGGCTCCGGCACGGCGGCGGCCATCGCGGGCCTGGCGGACGGGCTGGAGGCGAACGGCCACGAGGTGGAGATCGTCGGCCCGCGCGAGCGCGCCTCGAGCCTTCTCCTCCAGCGGCTCCTCTACAACTTCGAGCTCGGGGAGCGGCTCCCTCCGGACGGCTTCGACCTCGTCACGGGCTTCGACATCGACGGCTTCTGGCTGGACGTCCGCGCCCCCTTCGTCGTCTTTCTGCACGGCGTGGCGGCGGACGAGATGCGCTTCGAGCGCGGCGCGCCGCGCCGGTATCTCCGCGCCCTCTCCCACCTCGAGCGCGCCAACGCGCGGCGCGCGGGCAGGGTCCTCCTCACCAGCGAATACAGCCGCCGCGCGGCCTGCGAGGCGTATGATCTTCCGCCGGAGAAGGTCGGCGTGGTTCCGAACGGGATTCATCCGGCCCACTGGGAGCGCGTCCGGCGGATGAAGGGGCCGCCGGGCCGGACCATCCTCTCGGTGGCGCGGCAGTATCCCCGGAAGAACACGCGGAGCCTGATTCGCGCCATGCCGCGGGTGCTCGCCGCCCTCCCCGACGCGAGGCTGCGCGTCGTGGGCGGGGGACCGAGCCTGGGCGCCCTGCGAAGGCAGGCGACCAGCCTGGGGCTGGGCGGGGCGGTGACGCTTCTGGGCGAGATTCCCGACGATGAGGCCGCGCGCCTGGAATACGCGGCGGCGGACGTGTTCTGCCTCCCCTCGCTCCAGGAGGGCTTCGGCATCGCGTTTCTGGAGGCCATGGCGGCGGGGCTGCCCGTCGTGGGGCTGCGCGCCGCGGCCGCGCCCGAGGTCGTGGGCGAGGCGGGCGTTCTCCTGCCGCCCGGGGACGCCCCCGGCGGGGAGGCCGACGCGCGCGCCCTGGCCGACGCGCTCATCGGCCTCCTGAAGGACGAGGCGCTGCGCGAGAGGCTCGGACGCGCCGGCGCCGCGCGCGCGGCGGCCTACGACTGGCGCGCCGTCGCCCGCCGCTTCCTGGAGGAGGCCGCGCCCCTCCTTGCGGCTCCGTAGGGGCGACCCCTCCCCGGGGCCGCCCCGCAATTCGGGAACCGTCCTCATTCAAGGGGCATTCGCATCACGGGCGGCGGGGCGTTCCCGAACGATCCCTGCGGGATTTTCACGCATCGGCGGGGCGGGATGCGGCGAAGGACAATCCCCGTGGTTGTTCGCTGCGGAGGGCGGGCGCGGTTCGTCTTCGTAGGGGCGGTTCGAGAACCGCCCGTTTTGAAGAAAGACAATCAAAACCCTGGATTCCGGCCTTCGCCGGAATGACGGGTTTGAGGCGGCGCTCGCCGGAGGGGAAATCCTCGCCGCCGTTCGAGCGGCGTCTTCAAACAGGGAAAGGGTTGGCCTTTCGTCGTCATTCCGGCGAAGGCCGGAATCCCGAACCGGCGCGCGCGGCGGAAAAGAGCCTTTCCGGCCCATCCATCCGTGGGCCGCGTATATGCGCCCCGCGTTGTTTTTCATGGACGGCGACGCGGGCGGCCTTCGCGCGAACCGCCCCTACGGGATTTTCGCGCCTTGCCGGCGCGCGAACCCGGCGAAGGACAACCACAGGGGGTTGTCCCTACGCCCCACGTCTTTCGGTGACAAAAAACGGGCGCGGGGATCGTCGGTGGATCCCCGCGCCCGGTTTCTTCAAATGCGGGCGGTTCGCGCGAAGGCCGCCCGCGCGCCTAGAACTTCACGCCGAGGCTCGCGTCGCCGCCGTATTGGTTCGTGTCGCTTCCGCTCGCCTCGTAGTGGCCGGAGACGGTGAGCGCCGCGCTCTCGCCCAGCGCCACGGTGCCGCCCACGACCACGCGCGCCGTCGTCGGCTCGACCTTCGTCCAGATTCTGGCGTCGGCGACCTTCACGGTCGTCTCGTCGGAGAGCTCGCGCTCGATGTCCGCCGAGAGGAACGCCCGCGCGCCCCGCCCCCACGCCTCCAGGGTGAAGCCCGCCCGCGCCCGCGCGCTCCGCGCCTCCCGCAGCGAGACCCGCGCGGCGGAGCCGACCGAATCCGCGAAGTCGTCCAGGTCCGCCGACGACCAGACCAGGCCCAGGCGCGGGGTGACGGTGATCGCGCCGCCGGCGAAGGACATCCTCCGCCCGACCTCGACGCCCGCCGCCGCGCCCGCGCCGCTCGCGTCCTTCTCCAGCGCGCCGCTGATGGTCGAGGCGATCTCGGCCTCGAACCAGGTCGCGTGCCCGGAGAAGTCCAGATGGAAGCCGCCCCACGCCCAGGTCGCCGAGGCGCCCGCGCCCGCGCCGTTCACGACGATCTCGCCCGTGCCGGACATCTTCGCCTTCGCCTTCAGAACGTGCGCCGAGAGGCCGAAGCGGGAAATCCTCCCGCCCAGGTCAACCCCCGCGCGCCCGCCGGATATGCTGTAGTCGTAGCTGAGCTCCTCCGCCGAGGCCGCCTTGTCCGCCTTCCACTCCCCGCGCGACGCCTCCCCGCGCGCCCAGAAGCCGCTCGCCCCGCGCGGGGCGGAGGTGCGCTCGGCGTAGGTGGGCAGCCGGTTCAGCGCCAGAAGGACGGAGGGAAGCGCCTCATAGAGCCTGCAGCGCCCGTCCGTCGCCAGGCCGCACCGGAACGACGAGGCCGCGGAGCCTTCCGCGCCGTCGAGCCGCCTCGTCGTCGTGAAGCCGGTGGTCGCGCCGTTCGCGCTCGCCTCGGCGAAGGTTACCTCCTCCTCCGCGCCGTCGCCGCCGACGGCGCCCTCCACCCGCGCCATGGCCTGGCCGACGGACGCCGCGTCCACGCCCGCCGCGTGAATGACGACCGACGTCGGGGCGTCGCCGCGAATCGCCATCTCGGCGCCGTTCGCCTCCACCCGCCCGTTGAGCCCGATGGTCACCGCTCCGCCGTCCCGCAGATGCACCGCCGCGGCTCCCGCCGCCCCGCCCCGCACCAGCCCGTGGATGACGACGCGCGCCCCGCCGCGCCCGCTCTCCTGGAGGGCGATCGGCGTCCCGACCGAATCCGCCGCCGCCCCGTTCGAGGCGCCCCCCGCCGTCCGGGTCGCGGCGCCGCCGGGGTCGTCTCCCGTCCAGACGGCCACGCCCGAGGCGCCCGCGAGAACCCGGCCGCGCCGCCCGACGAACAGCGCGCCGCCGCCCGCGAGATGAACGGCCGCGACCGAGCCGCCCCTCACGGTTCCCTCCACCGCGACGAACTGCCGGCGCATGTTCTTCGCGGTCTCCGCCAGGAGCAGGCGCCTGCCCCAGTCCGAGCTGCTTCTCACGTCGCCAAGGCCCGCGTTTCGGAGGTGGACGCCGGACTTCGCGCCGGAGACGCTCCCCCCCTCGGCCACGGAGACCTCCAGGCGGCCGTTGCCGGCCTCCTCCGCCCTGTAGTGCGCGTAGATGCCGGATTCGGTCTCGGAGGAGATGGAGCCGCTGTTGACGACTTCGACGTCGCCCCTGCTCGCCTTCGGATGCGCATAGACGCCCGAGAGCCGCGCGTCGATGGTCCCGGCGTTGGCGACGCTGACCGTCCCGCTCCTCTGCCCGGCGTCGCTCAGCCAGGCATAGACGCCCTCGGCGAACTTCGAGGAGAGCCTCGCGCCCCTCGCTACGCTCACCTCCACGGAGCCCGCCTCGTGGTTCACCGCCTCGACGGCGATCCCCTTCGACCTGACCGAGCCGCCCGAGACCTCGACCCTGGCGAGCCCCCGGTTCACGGGGGCGCGGTAGTCGGCGTGGGCGGGGGCGTCCTCCTGCCTCCATCGGCCGACCTGGGCGGCGATGCCCTTCTGGCAGTGGCGCACCGGGGCGATGCTCCCCTCGCAGTCCTCGATGTCGCTGGCGTGGCTGACGTCGATGTCGCCGCCCGAGTGGGTGACGGAGACGCCGGAGTTCGCGCCGGTCGCGTCCCCGGCGCTCGTCATGGCGAAGACGCCGTAGCGCGTCGCCCAGAGGTCGCCGCTGTTGGCGACCGAGACGCCGCCCGCGGCGAAGTTCGCGCCCTGGTGCGAGGCGGAGAGCCCGCGATCGGCCCGCGAGTCGGCCCTGCCGACGTCGCCGCTGTTGGCGATCGTGACGCTCCCGGAGCCCCGCGCCTGCGCCCGGACGCCGTAGATTTGCGCCGAGATGGCGCCCGTGTTCCTGATCTCGACGCCGCCGCCGGCGCCTTCGTGCCCGACGAAGACGCCGTATCCGTGCCTGCGCCTCCCGGACGCCTCGCCGATGGCGCCGCTGTTGGCGACCGTGACGCTCCCGGAGCCCGTCTTCGAGACGCTGATGGCCGGCCAGGGGGAATTCGAGGTCAGCCCGATGGCGCCGCTGTTCGTGACCGAAACGTCGCCGCCCGCGCCGTCGTGCTGGACGGCGATGCCGGTTTTCGCCGCGCTGATCGCCGCCGCCTGGGTGATCCGCACGCTCCCGTCCGCGTTGCCCGGATCATAGATCGCGGCGTAGATGCCGTGCTCGCTCGCGGAGGCGAGCGCGGCGCCGGAGGAGACGCTGACCTCCACCCCGCCCGCCTCGTAGTTCGCCGCCTCGATGGCCGTCCCCTTGGAGGATATCGACCCGCCCGTGACGGCGACCCTGGCGACGCCCCGGTTCGCGGGCGCGACGTAGTCGGCGTGGGCGGGGCTGCTCTCCTGCCGCCAGTTGCCGACCCGCGCCACGATGCCCTGGCGGTTGCTCCTGACGGCGGCGTCCGTCGCGACGCTGATGACGCCGGCCGAATGGGTCACGCTCGTCCCGGCGTTCGCGCCGTCGGCGTCATGCAGCTTCGTCTGCGCCAGGATGCCGTATTCCGTCGCCGTGATGGAGGCGCTGTTGGAGACTGTCACGCCGCCGGCGGCGCCCGCGCCGTCGTGCGAGACGAAAATGCCGCGCGCCGCCCTCGCGCCCGCCCTGCCGATGGCGCCCCTGTTGGCGACCGAAATGGCGCCGGTCGCCCCCGCCCTCGCCACGGCGAAAATGCCGCTGCCGCCCGCCTCGATGACGCCGCTGTTGGTCACCGTCATGGCGCCCGAGCCCGCCTCGACGACGGAGGTGATGCCGTGGAAGGGCGCCTTGATCGTCCCCTCGTTGGCGACGGCGAGCTTCCCGCTCGCGTTGCCCGCGTCGGTCAGCGCGGCCTCGATGCCGTGGCCGCGCGTGGAGGTGAGCGCGACGCCCCTGGAGACGCTGACCTCCACCCCGCCCGCCTCGTAGTTGATCGCCTGGATGGCGCTCTGCTCCGAGCGGATCGACCCGCCCGTGACGGAGACACTGGCCAGCCCCGCGTTCCTGGGGGCGACGTAGTTGGCGTGGGCGGCGTTGGTCTCCTGCCTGGCTTCGCCCACGTGCGCCCTGACGCCCGCGCCGCCCGTCGCCACCGAGATGGCCCCGGCCGAATGGGTGATGGAGACGCCCGCGTTCGCGCCCGCGCCGTCCTTGCCGGTCGTTTTGGCGAAGATGCCCTCGTCGTTCGTCGCGTCCGCCGACGTGATGGCGCCGCTGTTCTCGACCACGACCGCGCCGGCGGCGCCCGAGTCGCTGACGTAGATGCCCCTGCCGTCCGTCGTGACGGCGCCGCGGTTCCTGACCGTGACCCCGCCGGCGCCGCGGTTGTCAACGTGGACGCCGTCGTCCTCGGAGCGGATCGCCGCCGCCGTGGTGACCGAAATGTCGCCGGCGTCGCTCTCGTAGGTCGTGACCTCGATGCCGCGGCTCTCCATCTTCGCGGTCGCCGTCCCGATGGTCACGCCGCTCCTGACGTCCAGCGTCGTCGTGGCGCCGTCCCCGTCGCGCTGGAAGACGACGATGCCGCGGTTGTTGTACCAACTGCTCGCCCGCGTGCCGCTCTGCCTGATGGCGACGGCGCCCCCGCTTCCGACCGTGAGGCCGATGTTGCGGACCGGGGACGTCCGGGGCGAGGTCGCATCGTCGTTCGTTCTGATGGTGATGCCGTTGTGCAGGCCGTTGTTCGCCCCGGCCGTGATCGTCGTCGCCGCCCCGCCCGTGACGGTGAGCGTGACGGCGTTCGCCAGATCCCAATAGACGATGCCGGTATACGCCGCGTCCGGGCAGGTCTCAGTGAACGAGTTGCCCGCATTGAGCGCCCCGCAGTCATCCCGCGCCCGCGCCGTCCCCGGCGCGAGGAGGAGCGCCGCCAGAAGGACGGCGGAAAACGCGGCGCGCGCGAGGGGGTGGATTCGTTCGGGGCGGTAGCCGTTCATGTCGTCTCCCGTCTTTCTTTCCGCTCCATTCGCGCCGAGCGGTCGAATCGGGTCATGGACGGGAAGCGCCTCGTTTTTCCGGGGCGCTTCGGGCGGTCCGTCCTGAAATCCGGCGAAAAAACGCCCGCGTCCGCCCCCGCGCCTCTCCTCCGTTCGGACGAAAGAGGGGCGCGGAAGGACGAAGCGAAGGCGCGGAGATCGGGGTCAGAAGGAGAGAAGAAGGACGAATCGGCAACGCCGGGCAGGGCGCGCCTCGCGCGCGAATGCCGCGATATATCGTAAGAAACGCCTCTTCGGAGGCGGCGCGCGGGAAGTCCCGCGTGCGCGGGCGATGCGTTGGCTTCGGGCGGCGACATTTTCCTTTCCATCTAACGTCTTGCGAGAAAAAGAGATACAAGCGTCGCTTCAAGTAAATTGTTTCAAGTAAATTATACAAAATCAAGCGAATTGTCAAGAGATGGCCAAATCCGCCGCCCGGCGCGGACAACCACAGGGGGATTGTCCCTACGGGGCCGCGCCATCGCCAACCCGCAGGCGGGGTTTTGATTTTGGTTTTGGCGTAGGGGACGCATTCATGCGTCCCGCCCGGCGTTCGGCGGGGGACGCGGGGTTTGTGATTTCGCAGGGGCGCCCCCTCCTCGGGGCCGCCCCACAATTCGGGAACCGCCCGTATTTATTTAGAAGGGTTAACATCGTAGGCGGCGGGTCGTTCACGAACGACCCCTACGGAATGTTCGCGCCCCGGCGGAATGAGGAACCCGGCGCGGACAACCACGGGGGGTTGTCCCTACGGGGCCGCGCCATCGCCAACCCGCAGGCGGGGTTTTGATTTTGGTTTTGGCGCAGGGGACGCATATATGCGTCCCGCGCCGTTCCCGTTTGGGGATGGTTGCCTATGGGTGATGATGGGGCGTAGGGGCGGTTCGGGAACCGCCCGTTTTGAAGGGAAGACAATCAAAACCCTGGATTCCGGCCTTCGCTGGAATGACGGCCGGGGATGCCCCTACGGCGGTGAACGCGGGGTTTATGGCTTCGTAGGTGAAACGCGAGAGCGTTTCCATATATGCGTCCCGCCCGGCGTTTGGCGGGGAACGCGGGGTTTGTGGTTTCGCAGGGGCGGTTGCCTATGATGATGGGCCGTAGGGGCGGTTCGTGAACCGCCCGTTTTGAAGGAAGACGATCAAAACCCTGGATTCCGCAATCCCTCCGCCTTGTCGGGATTGACGCCGCGAATGACGGCCGGGGATTCCCCCTACGGCGGGGAACGCGGGGTTTGTGATTTCGCAGGGGCGGCCCCTCCCCGGGGCCGCCCCGCAATTCGGGAACCGCCCGTATTCAAAAGACATTCGCATCGGAGCCGGCGGGTCGTTCACGAACGACCCCTACGGGGATGGTCGCGCGTCGGCGGAATGAGGAACCCGGCGCGGACAACCACGGGGGGTTGTCCCTACGGAGGGGCCAAATCGCCGTGATCCGCATCGTGGCCGGCCCGCGAACGGGGCAGCGAATTCGCGGCCCCTACGGGCGGGGGTTTTGATTCCGCGTAGGGGACGCATATATGCGTCCCGCCCGGCGTTTGGCGGGGAACGCGGGGTTTGTGATTTCGCAGGGGCGGTTGCCTATGATGATGGGCCGTAGGGGCGGCCCCCTGCGGCCGCCCGTCGTCAATGGCGAGGATGGGGTGGGGATATTGTAGGGGCGGTTCGTGAACCGCCCGTTTTGACGGCGTGGGCCGACAACCCGGCGATTGTCCGTTTGGTCGGCGCGGGCGGGGCGTTCCCGAACGCCCCCTACGGGCGAAATGCGCGAAGGACACCGCAGGGGTTTGTCCCTACGATTCGCCCCTACGCGAATGCGCCGCCGGGCGAATCCTAGAACCGCATTTCCGCGCTCAGGCGGGCGCCGAGGGTCTTGTCGTCGGAGCCCGGGCCGGAGGAGGAGATTTCCCCGCCTATCGTGAAGCGTCCCTTGCGCCAGCGCGCCCCCAGACCCACCAGAAAGCGGGAGCCGTCCGCCTCCGCGTGGAGCCGCTCGCCGGAGACCTCGACGGAGGTCTTCTCGCCGCTCAGGACGGTCTCCAGATCAAGCGAGCCGCGCAGGGCGAGCGTCCCCCCGGCCGCGCCCCGAACGAGCTCCGCCGCCGCGCCGAAGCCCCCCGAGAGCCGGTCGCCCTCGATGAGCCTGACCCGCGCCCCGAGAGCGTCCGTGAAGCCCTCCATCGAGATCCGCGAGCGCGTGAGCCACGCCCGGGGCGTGAGCGCGAACCTCTCGCCGGGCGCGAGGCGGCGGCCGGCCTCCACGTCCAGAACGCGGACGCCCGCGCCCACTTCGCCCCGCAGCCTGCCCCATTTCCTGGAAGTGAGATCAGCGTCGTAGTCCATGACGGAGAACTCCCCGCGCAGATACCAGCCGTCCCCGCTTCTCCACGAGAGTCCCGCGCCCAGGCCCACGCCGGCGAGGTCGATTTCCCCCTTGCCGTCGGCCAGCGAGGTTTCCGCCGCGCCCCTCTGATGGCGGAGGGAGAGCGAGCCCGTGAGGCCGCTCGTCCAGGGGAAGGAGACGGCGAGACCCGCCTCCAGCCCCGTGGAGGCGAAGTCGTATTTGGCGGAGGAGGTCGAGCGCCTCGCCCCGCGCGAGCCCTCCGTCCCCGACAGCCGGACCCAGACGGGCGAGCCGGGAGCGGTCGTCCTCGCCTCCCGCGTCCGGCCGCTCTCCATCCTGTGCAGAAGCCCCGGCAGCGCCTCATAGACCCCCGCGCGGGGAGCGTGGCGCTCGATGAGCTCGATTCCCCCGGCCGCCCCCGCGCGCAGGCTCACGTCCCGCGCCCCGTTGGGCGCCTCCGCGCCCGTGACGCCTTCCGCGGCGCCGCTCAGCTTCACCCCGTTGACGTAGATATCGGGCTCTCCGCCCTCGAGGACGATGGCGCCCGCGATCACGTCCGGCAGCCGGCGCGCGTCGAGGGTCAGATTCACGCGGAGCGTCCCGCCGCCCGCGCGAATCGAAGCCCCGTCCACCTCCTTCACCACCCCCGCCGCTCCCACCGTCACCACCCCGCCCCGATCCAGCAGCACGGCGCACACCCGACCGTCCACGACCACCGAACTCGCCGCCAGATGGATGACGCCCGTCACCTCGCCGCCGGCGGAGATCGTGACCGCGTGATCGCCCGCGCCCAGGCCCTCCACGTCGCCTTCCACCACGCCGGAGATGATCGCCGTGAGGTCGCCGCCCAGGCTCCGGACGTCGCCCGTCACCCTTCCGGCTATGGAGACGCGCAGGTCGCCCGCCTCGCTCCGGAGCGCCTCTGTCCCGCCGTCCACCTCGACGCCGGTGAGCGCGCCTGTCGCGGGAACCGCCACCTCCCCGCCTTCCGCCAGCAAAATCCGCCCGACGCTCCCCGGAACCACCACCGGGCCGACGGGATCGTGGACGGTTCCCGTGATCACGCTCCCCGCCGTCGTCGTCAGCATGAGCGCGCCCCCCGCGTTGCGGACGTCGCCCTCGACCCGCCCGGCCACGGTCGCCGTCAAATCCCCCGACCCGTCCGCCAGAACCCCCACGCCCGAAGTCGCGCCCACCACGCCCGCAGCTCCGACCATGAGCCTGCCGCCGCCCTTCATATAGACGCCCGCGCCCGTTCCGCCCCTCACCTCCCCGTCAATCGAGACGCTCTGCGCCCGGGAATTCCCCTCGCCTTCGCCCGCCCCGCCCACGTAGAGGCCGTTCCTGCCGCCCGAGACGCTCGCGCCCTCGGCCACGCTCACCATGATCGCGCCGTTCCTGTCGTGCGCGATGACGTAGCGCGCGTATACCCCGTCGCCCTCGGCGGTTATCGTCCCTCCCGTCACGTCCACCCGGACGTCGCCCGCGTTGTATCTCAGGGCGAGCGCGCGCACCGTGTCCTTGTAGTCGGCGTAGAGCGAGGAGAGCCTCGCCAGCGCCGCCTCCAGGTCGCCCCCCAGCAGGAGGGCCTCGAGAATCGCCCGCTCGACGGCGGAGAGCTCCGTCTGCTCGTCGAAGAGCGCCTGCTCCTCGTCCGTCAGGGGAGGCCACCAGCGGCTCAGCGCCCTGTCGTAGTCGCCGTATCTTACGTAGCGGGCGTACGCGTGATGATCCAGAACGAGGACGCGAATCCCCGTCGGGACGAGCTCCAGAATCGCGTCGGCCGCCGCATCCGCCCGCGTCTGGGAGAGGTCCGGCGTCCAGCCGCGCTTGCGAAGAAGCTCCCGCGCCTCCGCCTTCCAGTCGTCGTCGTAGGCGGCGGGAAGCGCGTCCAGGGCGGCCTCCAGCGCGTCGGAGTCGTTCGCCGTGACGGCGGAGAGAACGGCGCGCTCGCCCGTCGAGAGCGTCCCGTCCTCGCCGGCGATCCTGGCTCTTATGAAGTCGTCCATCACCGACGCGCCGACCGTAATGTCCCCGCTCGACGCGACGTGAATCATCGGCTCGGTTCGCGCCGCGTCGTCCGCCGTCCGGGTCCCCTCCCCGAAGGTGGAGCCGCTCGAGCGCGGCGCCCAGGCGTGAACGCCGACGGCGCGCGCCTCGATCGTCCCCGCGTTCGTGACGAGGAGGCGGCCCGCCGGGCTTCCGTTGTTGAACAGTCTGCCCTGCGCGCCGATGAAGAACGGCGACTCCACCCGCGCCTCCGCGCCGATGCGGAAATCGATGGAGCCGAGCCCCTGATCGTCGGCGTAAGGCTCGAGGGAGCCGGTGCCGGAGATAAGGCCGGTGGAGCCGAGGCCCTGCTCCGCGTCCAGCCCCAGGGCGCCCACGCCCTCCGCCCTGATCCGCCCGCTTCCGAAATTCACGATGACGTCGCCGGAGCCGTTCCCGGTGGCGTAGAGGCCGCGGGAGTAATCGCCCGTCGTCGTGACGGAGACGCGGGAGAGATCTACGCGGGAGACGGGCTCCAGGGGGCTGTCCCCGGCGCTGGTGGCGTGTCTGGCGTAGATGCCGTAGGAGGCGTCCCCGGTCGTCTCGACGACGGCGTTCTCCAGCGTCATGAAGAGCGAGCCGCCGCTGATCTCGTTGGAGCTGAACGAGCGGTAGCCATGGACTCCGTGGACCCAGTTCGCCGATGTCTTGACGGAGGCGTCCCTCACCTCGACGACGGCGTCGCCCACGCCGCTGAAATGATAGGCATAGACGCCGTGGTTGCCGCTGCTCTCGATGGAGCCGCCCCGGATGGAGACGGAGAGGTCGGCCGTCTCCCCGGCCGGAGCGTCCGCCTCGTATGGCTGCCTCCCGCTAAGGGAGGCGTGGACGCCGGTGCTCGTCGTCTTGACGTCGACGCCGATCAGCCTGACGGAGACGTCGGCCGACTTTCCTTCGCCCGGCTTTCCCCTGTGCTCGGCGTGGACGCCGGAGGCGAAGGAGCCCACGGTCGAGATGGAGCCTCCCGTCAGCTCGACGTCGATGTCGCCCGTCCCCGCCGAGGCGCTTTTGTAGGCGTAGACGGCGCGGGCGCTGCTGCCCGTCGTCGTTCCGTCCTCCAGGACGCTTCCCGTCGAGATGTCCACGTCGTCCAGCCGGAGGACGACGTCGCCCGTGGCGCCGCTGTGCAGGGCATAGATGGCGCGGGCGCTGTTGCCCGTCGTCCGGATGGAGCCGCCCTCGACGTCGAGCCTGATGTCGCCCCTTCCGCTCGTCTGCTGCCGGACGTATACGCCGACGCCGTTCGAGCCGGCCGTCCGGATATCCAGGTCCCGCAGGGAGACGCGGACGTCGCCCGATTCGTATTCGGTCGGGTCGCTCGGGTCGTCCTTCGGCTTGGCCGCGCCCCGCATGTTGGCGTAGATGCCGTAGGAGAGCCGCCCCGCCGTCTTGATGGAGCCGCCCTCGACGTCGATCTCGATGTCGCCCCCGCCGTTCTGATAGGCGTAGAGGGCGTGCTGGATCTGGCCGGTCGTCTCGAGCGCCGCCGCGCCGCTCAGGTCGATGTCGATCTTCTCCTTCGCCTCGCTGCTGACGGAGAGAGCGGTGGATGCGCTCGTGATGGAGCCGCCCCGGACCCTGACGCGAACCTCGCCCGACGGGCTGTCCCGACCCGGGTACGGGTTCAGGCTAACGAAAACGCCTTCGCCCGTCGCCCGGATGGCCGTGTTCGAGAGGTCGACGTCGATGGCGACGGGGGGCGTCCCGGTTCCCGAGCCCCTGTGATAGGCATAGACGCCCCGGGCGGTGGTTCCCGTCGTCGCGAGGGCGCTGTCGCTCACGTCGACGTCGATCCTGCCCGTGGGGCCCAGATAGACGGCCTCGATGACGTGGTCGCCGTTGATCGTGGTCGTGTGGTCGAGATCGCTGTGGCTCATCTCGAGATCGCCGGTTCCGGTCAGGCCGACATCGCACTCGTAGCCCCGGCTGGGGATGGCCTGATTGGGGCCTTCGCACGTGACCTGCGCCGCCGCCTCCCCCGCGCAGAGCAGGAGCGCGAGAAGGCCCATGGCGAGGGCGCCCGCGCCGCGACCCCTGCGGCCGCGCCTGCCGGGCGAGAGAGAGGAGGTTCCGGCGGCGGCCCGCTTCTTCCGGCTCATGGCGCGCTCCTTTTCATGTCGGTGAGTCGGTGAGTCGGTGAGTCGGTGAGTCGGTGAGTCGGTGAGTCGGTGAGTCGGTGAGTCGGTGAGTCGGTGAGTCGGTGAGTCGGTGAGTCGGTGAGTCGGTGAGTCGGTGAGTCGGTGAGTCGGTGAGTCGGTGAGTCGGTGAGTCGGTGAGTCGGTGAGTCGGTGAGTCGGTGAGTCGGTGAGTCGGTGAGTCGGTGAGTCGGTGAGTCGGTGAGTCGGTGAGTCGGTGAGTCGGTGAGTCGGTGAGTCGGTGAGTCGGTGAGTCGGTGAGTCGGTGAGTCGGCAACAGTATGCCGCAGGCTCGCGGCGAGGTCAAACGGCGTCACGGCGGTCCCTCCCCCGGATTCTCCCTTCGCGGCGGACGCTTCCCCTCGAAATCTCCATGTAAGAATGCCATATCATACGCGAGGGGAGGACGGGAGGCAAGCCGCGTTTCGGGAGGATTCGCGCCGCCGCGCCATTCGGCGGGGTTTTTCGTAGGGGCGGCCCCCTGTGGTTGTCCCTGCGATCCGCATTACAACCTGCAAACGGGGCGCAAGAATGCGCCCCCTACGGGGGAGGCGGCAATGGTTTCGTAGGGGCGGCCCCTCCCCGGGGCCGCCCCACAATTCGGGAACCGCCCGTTTTGAAGGGAAGACAATCAAAACCCTGGATTCCGGCCTTCGCCGGAATGACGGGATTCCGGGGCGTCCCGCGGCGGAGGGGAAATCCTCGCCGTCGTCTCGATGTTGTTCCCTGCCGGATCAAAGGGACGCCGGGGTTGACCTTTCGCCGTCATTCCGGCGAAGGCCGGAACCCGGAACCGGCGCGCGCGGCGAAAAAAACCTTTCCGGCCCATCCATACGTGGGCCGCATATTATGCGTCTCGCGTTGTTTCCGTTTGCGTCGCGGGCGGTTCTCGAACCGCCCCTACGGGGATGGTCGCCTAGGGATGATGAAGGGCCGTAGGGAAAACCCCCCGTGGTTGTCCCTGCGATCCGCGCCGCGCCATCGCCGGCCCGCGGAATGCGCCATCCGGGGCCGCGGCGCTATTGGGGCGGCACGATGGGCAGCATGAGCCAGGAGGGGCGCTCGGGGCCGCAGTGGAGGGTCACGCGCCCGCCGAAAATCTCCTCCGGCCTGTCGCGGGGGTCGTCGTGCAGGAAGGGCCCGCAGCCTCTGAACACGTTTTTCATGTTCGAGAGCCTGTGCGTGGTGGCGCAGCTGTATTCGTAGTCCCTGCCGCGCACGCTGAGGGCGAGCCTGTAGCCGGGGGGGACGACGACGCAGGTGGGCCACACCTCCACGTCGAGCTCATAGACCTCGCCCGGCGTCAGGGGCTGCTTCTCCTCGTGGGCCTGATAGGGCTTCCACTCGGTGGAAAGGGCGGGGTCGAGCTTGCGGTGCGAGGCGCGCAGCCAGCCCTGGGCGATGGGGGTGTTGGGGTCGAGCGTCCCCTGGAAGGTGATCTCCCGCATGTCGGGGGTGAAGAGGCGAACCACGAGGAAGAGATCGGCGTCCTCCGTCTCCGAGGAGACGAAGAGCTTGGAGGCTATCGGGCCGGTGATCTCCGTCTCGGCGTCGAAGGGCGGCAGCATGAAGGTGAGCCCCGCGCCCATGCCCTCGTAGGAGATCGTCCGCTCCGCCCCGGGCGGGTCGGCGTCCAGGCTCATGCGCGCCGGGTCGAGGTGAAACTTCGTCCACCGCGTGCGCGCGAGGGGCCATTCGTTCTCCGTCCGCTCGACGAAGCGCTCGCCCACGTGGCGCACCTTGAGGAGGACGGGGGGGCGCTCCTTCCAGCCGTTGTCCTCGCCCTTGAGGTAGTGGCCGAAAAACTGCTTCTGAAGGCTCTCGCCGTAGGGGGTGTAGAACTCCGTCCAGTGCTCGAAGCCGTGAACCTCCAGCCACTTCTCCTTCGACGCCGCGCGCAGGAAGCCCTCGTAGTTTCCCCGGGGGTGGAGGCCCTGCCCGCCCCAGCTCGCCGCCGAGAGGAAGGGGGTGGATATCTTCTCCCACCGCGCGGAGCGCTCCCGGTGCCAGTCGTCATCGAGCGGATGGGCGAGAATCTCGCCGCCGTAGTCCGAGCGGCTCCTCGCCAGCGTCTCCTCGTCCAGGGTGTCGGGGCCGCAGACGAGGCCGCCGTGGACGCGGCTCCTGGGCCCCCGCTCCCCCAGCCCGTGCTGGACGGTCTTCACCTGCATGTCATACCAGTTGGCGAGGAAGGTGGTGAGGATGCCCCCCTGGCGGCACATGTCCCTGTAAAAATCGGCCGCCCCCTCCCAGACGCACATGGCCGCCAGATGCTTCGGGTTCAGGCCCGCCACGTGCCACTGGTTGATGGCGTAGTAGGAGATGCCCGTCAGCCCCACCTTGCCGCTGCACCAGGGGCGCGCCCCCGCCCACTCGACGCAGGCGGCGAAGTCCCTCGTCTCGCGCATGGAGAAGTGGTCGATGTAGCCCGGCGAGCGGCCCGTCCCGCGCGAGTCCACGCGCACGCAGGCGTAGCCGTCCGGCACCCACTTCTCGGGGTCCACGACCTCCCAGCTCTGGTGGACGTTCGAGGAGCCGGCGATGGCGTCGGGGTGGGCCGTGGAGAAGAGCTCCCACGCCGTCTCGTAGCCGTCCTGCCAGGCGAGGTCCTTGGCGTAGGGGCCGTAGCTCAGGATGGCGGGGCATCGCCCCGCGTCGTCGGGCCGATAGACGTTCGCCCGCAGAACGAGGCCGTCGTCCATCCGGATGGGGACGTCCCACTCGATGAGAAAGCCGTCGCGCCTCTCGACGCGGTATTGGGGGTCGGCGTCCGGGTCGATGTCGCTCATGTTTTCCGTCCTTCCCGCTCGGGGCGCTGTTTTTCGGGAATCACCGGCAGCATTACGTACGCCTCGCGCTTCCCGCCGCAGTGGAGGGTGACGCTTCTGCCGAAGACCTCGGCGGGCCTGTCCTTCGGGTCGTTGTGCAGGAAGCAGCCGCAGCCGGTGAACTCGTTCTTCATGTTGGAGAGGCCGCCGCCCGCCCCGCCGGGGTATTCGTAGTCCTTGCCGCGCACCGTGAAGGCGAGCCTGTGGCCCCTGGGAACGACGATGCAGGTCGGCCATATCTCGACGTCGAGCTCATAGACCTCGCCCGGCGTCAGGGGCTGCTCCTCGTCGTGGCTGTGGTAGGGCCGGTAGGGCAGCGTCTTCTCCGGGTCGAGCTTGCGGTGCGAGGCGCGCAGCCAGCCCTGGGCGACGGGGGTGTGCGGGTCGAGCGCGCCCTGGAAGGTGATCTCCCGCATGTCGGGCGAGAAGACGCGGACGACGACGAAGAGATCGGCGTCGCGCGTCTCGGAGGAGACGAAGAGCTTCGCCGCCATGGGGCCGGTGATCTCCGTCTCCTCCGCCAGCGGCGGGGCGAGGAAGGTCGCGCCCTCGCCGAAGCCGGCGTAGGAGGCCGCGGCCTCCTCGGCGACGGGTTCGCTCTCCAGGGAATGCGCCGCCGCGTTCAGGTAGTATTTCGTCCACCGCGTCCGCGCCAGGGGCCATTCGTTCTCCGTCCGCTCGACGAAGCGCTCGCCGGGGTGGCGCACCTGGAGCAGCACCCGGGGCCGCTCGCGCCAGCCGTTGTCCTCGCCCTTGAGGTAGTGGCCGAAGAATTTCTTCTGCATCCCGACGCCGTAGTCGGTGTAGAACTCCGTCCAGTGCTCGATGCCGTGGACCTCCAGCCACTTCTCCTCGCAGCCGGCCTCGAGGAAGCCCTCGAAGTTGCCGCGCGGGTGCAGCCCCTGCCCGCCCCAGTTGGCGGAGGAGAGCAGGGGAGTCCGTATCTTGCCGAAGTCGGGCATCCGGGAGCGCCAGTAGTCGTCGGTGTCGAGCTTGCGGGAGAAGCACTCCTCGCCGAAGTCCCGGCGGTTCGCGCCGAGCTCCTCCTCGGTGAGCGTGGGGGGGCCGGACACCCAGTCGCCCGTGAAGCGGCTCCTGAAGCCGCGCGTCCCGCGCCCGTGCTGGACGCTGTAGACCTGCATCTCCGGCCAGTTGCGCGCGAAGCCGTTGCAGAAGATGCCGCCGTGATGCGCCATGTCCCGATAGAAGTCGGCCGCCCCCTCCCAGACGCACATGGCGGCCAGGTGGGGCGGCTGGAGCGCGCCCACCTGCCACTGGTTCATCCCGTAGTAGGAGATGCCGTTCAGCCCGACTTTGCCCGAGCTCCAGGGCTGGACGGCCGCCCACTCGATGCACAGGTAGAAGTCCTTCGCCTCGCGCGCCGACCAGATGTCGATGACGCCGGGCGAGCGGCCCGCCCCGCGCGAGTCCACGCGGACGACCGCGTAGCCGTCCGGCACCCACTTCTCGGGGTCCACGACCTCCCAGTTCTGGTATTTGTTGGTGGAGCCGGCGGGGACGTCCGGGTGCTCCTCGACCATGCGCGTCCAGCAGGTCTCGTAGAGGTCCTCGAAGTGCAGATACTTGCCGTAGGGCCCGTAGGTCATGATGACGGGGTATTTCCCCTCGTCCGGCGGGCGATAGACGTCGCAGCGCAGCGTCACGCCGTCCTCCATCGGGATGGGAGCGTCCCAGTCGATGCGCATCCCGTCCCTGTCCTCCGTCCTGAAGTCGCTCATTCGTCGCCTCCCCCCGGCTCTCGATCCTGGTTTTCGGCGCGGGCCGCCGCCGCGAGAATTCCGCCGCCCCGTCGGTGAACGCGGGCATTATACCGCCCCCGCGCGCCTCGATCCAGGGAGGCGGCGAGGCGCGGCAATCCCGCAGGGGTCGTTCGGAAACGACCCGCCGCCTCCGACGCGAATGTCTTTTGAATAGGGGCGGTTCACGAATTGCGGGGCGGCCCCGAGGAGGGGGCGCCCCTGCGAAATCACAAACCCCGCGTTCCCCGCCGTAGGGGGCATCCCCGGCCGTCATTCCGGCGAAGGCCGGAATCCAGGGTTTTGTTTTTTGACGAAGGACAACCCCCGGTGGTTTTCCCTACGGCCCTTCATCATCCCTAGGCGACCATCCCCGTAGGGGCGGTTCGGGAACCGCCCGCATCGCCATCCATGAAAAACAACGCGGGACGCATAATATGCGGCCCACGTATGGATGGGCCGGAAAGGTTTTTTTCGCCGCGCGCGCCGGTTCCGGGTTCCGGCCTTCGCCGGAATGACGGCGAAAGGTCAACCCCGGCGTCCCTTTGATCCGGCAGGGAACAACATCGAGACGACGGCGAGGATTTCCCCTCCGCCGCGGGACGCCCCGGAATCCCGTCATTCCGGCGAAGGCCGGAATCCAGGGTTTTGATTGTCTTCCCTTCAAAACGGGCGGTTCCCGAATTGTGGGGCGGCCCCGGGGAGGGGCCGCCCCTGCGAAATCACAAAGCCCGCATCCCCACGAAACGCCGGGCGGGACGCATGAATGCGTCCCCTACGCAAATCAAAATCGCCGCCACCCGTAATGGACACGAATTCGCGCGGCGATCAATCATCGCAACGGGTGGCCACAGGGGTAGGGATCGTTCGGGAACGACCCGCCGGCTCCGACGCGAATCCTTCTATGATACGGGCGGTTCCCGAACCGCCCGCGCGGCGTTTCCGAAGCCCGCTCCGCCGCGTCCCTTGCGGGCGTTTTCCGTTTTCCGCCGAACGTGGTATATTCAGCGCCTGTGGACAATCTTTCGGAGGGCGCGGATGGAGACGGAACCCCGCAGAACCGAAGAGGCGCCGGCGGGCGATGAGGAGGCGCCGGCGGCGTCGAACGGGGCGAACCGGAGCGAATTCGACGATTCGAGGTATCTGCCCGACCCGGGCGGCGCGTTCACCCTCGTGGACGAGTCCGAATTCGACCGCATAGAGACGCTCGAGTGGATCGAATCGCTCAACTACGTTCTCCAGGCCAAGGGGCCCGAGCGGACGAAAACCCTGCTTCGCCATCTCCAGGTTCACGCCGTTCGCTCGGGCGTCTCCCGCCCCTTCTCGGCGAACACCCCTTACGTCAACACGATTCCCCTCGAGAAGCAGCCCCCCTTCCCCGGAGACCGGGCGATTGAGCGCCGCATCAAGAGCCTCGTCCGCTGGAACGCGATGGCCATGGTCGTGCGCGCCAACGCGGAGGACGCCTCCATCGGCGGGCACATCTCCACCTACGCCTCGGCGGCCACGCTGCTGGAGGTCGGGTTCAACCACTTCTTCCGGGGGAAGAGCCATCCCTGCGGCGGCGACCTCGTGTATTTTCAGGGCCACAGCGCCCCCGGCATCTACGCCAGGGCCTTCCTGGAGGGGCGCCTGACGGAGGAGCACCTCGGGAACTTCCGGCGCGAGCTCCGGGAGGGCGGCGGGCTGTCCTCCTATCCGCACCCCTGGCTCATGTCCGACTTCTGGGAGTTTCCGACGGTCTCCATGGGCCTCTCGCCCCTCATGGCGATATACCAGGCGCGGTATCTGCGCTATCTCGAGGACCGCGGCCTCAAGATCGCCACGGGCCAGAGGGTGTGGGCGTTCCTGGGCGACGGGGAGATGGACGAGCCCGAATCCCTGGGCGCCATCACCCTCGCCGCGCGGGAGAAGCTCGACAACCTCATCTTCGTCATCAACTGCAACCTCCAGCGGCTGGACGGCCCGGTGCGCGGCAACGGCAAAATCATCCAGGAGCTGGAGGCCGCCTTCCGGGGCGCGAGGTGGAACGTCATCAAGGTCATCTGGGGCGACGACTGGGACCCCCTGGTGGCGATGGACGAGGAGGGCGTCCTGCTCCGGCGCATGGGCGAGACGGTGGACGGGCAGTATCAGAAATACAGCGTCCAGGAGGCCCACAAGGGCCGCTACCTGCGCGAGCACTTCTTCGGCGTGGACGATCGGCTCAGGACGATGGCCGACGGCTTCTCGGACGAGCGGCTCGGCAGGATGCGGCGCGGCGGCCACGACCCCGAAAAGGTGTTCGCCGCCTATCAGGCCGCGATGGAGTGCAGGGATCGCCCCACGGTCATCCTCGCCAAGACGGTCAAGGGATACGGGCTGGGCGAGGGCGGCGAGGGCAGGAACATCACCCACCAGCAGAAGAAGCTCAACCAGGACGAGCTCAAGGAGTTCCGGAAGCGCTTCGAGATTCCCGTCTCGGACGAGGAGGTCGTCCGGGCGCCGTTCTACAGGCCGCCGGAGGACAGCCCCGAAATCGTCTACCTCAAGGCGAAGCGCCAGGCGCTGGGAGGCTACGTTCCCACCAGGCGAACCGCCTCCGAGCCGATCGAACTCCCTCCCGGCGACCTGTTCGAGGAGTTTCTCCGGGGAACGGAGGGGCGCGAGGTCTCCACGACCATGGTGTTCGTCCGGGTTCTGAGCAAGCTGCTCCGGGACAAGGGGCTGGGCAAGCTCGTCGTCCCCATCGTGCCGGACGAGGCGAGAACGTTCGGCATGGAGGCGCTCTTCCGCCAGATCGGCATCTACTCCCACGCCGGCCAGCTCTACGAGCCCGTGGACCGCGACAGCCTCCTCTACTACAAGGAGGCGCAGAACGGGCAGATTCTCGAGGAGGGCATCACCGAGGCGGGGTCGATGGCCTCGTTCATCGCCGCCGGAACCTCCTACGCCACGCACGGCGTGAACACGATTCCCTTCTACATCTACTATTCGATGTTCGGTTTCCAGCGCATCGGCGACCTCATCTGGGCCGCGGCGGACATGCGCGCGCGCGGCTTCCTCATCGGGGGAACGGCCGGCCGCACCACCCTGAACGGGGAGGGACTCCAGCACCAGGACGGCAACAGCCACCTCCTCGCCTATCCCGTTCCCAACCTGCTCACCTACGACCCGGCCTTCGCCTTCGAGATGGCGGTGATCATCCAGGACGGAATCCGCCGGATGTACAAGGAGCAGGAGAGCGTCTTCTACTACCTCACCGCCTACAACGAGAACTACGCCATGCCGCCCATGCCGGAGGGCGCGGAAACCGGCATCCTGAAGGGCATGTACCTCTTCCGGCCCTCGCGGAAGCAGTCGGGCCTCAAGGCGCAGCTGCTGGGAAGCGGCCCCATATTGAACGAGGCGCTCAAGGCGCAGGAAATCCTCGAGGAGCGCTACTCGGTGGCGGCCGACGTGTGGAGCGTCACCAGCTACAAGGAGCTCCGGCGCGACGCCCTCGAGGCCGAGCGGTGGAACATGCTGCATCCGGGGCAGGCGCCGAGAACGCCTTACGTGACGCAGTGCCTCACGCCGGGGCGCGGCGTGTGCGTGGCGGCCTCGGACTACGTGAAGGCCACGCCCGACTCGATCTCCAGGTGGGTGCCGTCTCCCATGATTTCGCTGGGAACCGAGGGGTTCGGCAGAAGCGAATCCAGGGAGGCTCTCAGGGATTTCTTTGAAATCGACGCGCGCTACATCGCGCTCGCCGCGCTGTACGGCCTGGCGCGCGAGAAGAGCATCTACCTCGATCTCGTGAAAAAGGCGATTCAGGACATGGAGATCGACCCCGAAAAAGCCGATCCGATAATTTCCTGATCCGGACCCCGGGGGCCGCATGACCACCGAATTCAGACTCCCCGAGCTCGGGGAAAACATCCAGTCGGGAAAGGTGATCTCCGTTCTGGTGAGCGTGGGCGAGACCATCGCGCTGGATCAGCCCGTCATCGAGGTGGAGACCGAAAAGGCGCTCATCGAGGTGCCCTCGTCCGTCGAGGGCAGGATCGCGGAAATTCGCCTTGAACCCGGCGACGACGCCGAGGTGGGCGCGACCATTCTCGTCGTCGAGGAAAGCGGCGCGGAGCCCGCCCCGGCGGAGGCGGAGGGAGGCGCCGGGGGGGGCGTCGAGGAACCTCCATCGGAGGCGGACGCGCCGCTCACCGCCGAGCCGTCCGCTCCCCCGGCCGCGCCTCCTGCGGCTGCGCCTGAACCCGTCCCCGGCGCCGGGACGCCCGCGGCGCCCGCGGCGCGCAGAATCGCGCGCGAGGCGGGCGTGGATATCCGCGAGGTTCCCGGCAGCGGCGCCGGCGGCAGAATCTCTCCGCAGGACGTGAGGGAGTTCGCCGCGGCGCGGGGCGCCGCGCCGGGCGCGCCCGCGTGGATGCGCGCGCCGGTTCAGCTGCCCGACCTCGCCCGCTGGGGAGAGGTCGAGCGCGCGCCCATGTCGGGAATCCGCCGGGCGGCGTCCGCCAATCTCGCCCGCGCGTGGGCGCTCATCCCCCACGTCACCCAGTGCGAGAAGGCGGACGTCTCCGAGCTCGAGAACCTGAGAAAGAAATTCGCTCCCGAGGCGGAGGCCGCCGGCGGCAAACTCACCATCACCGCCGTTTTGATAAAAGTTCTCGCCTCGGCGCTCGGGGCCTTCCCGCAGTTCAACGCGAGCGTGGACGCGGCCGCCGGCGAGATCGTCCTCAAGCGCTACGCGCACGTGGGCGTCGCCGTGGACACCGAGAGCGGCCTGCTCGTTCCGGTGATCCGCGACGCGGACAAAAAGAGCGTCATCGAGCTCTCGGTGGAGCTCGGCGAGGCCGCCGGGCGCGCCCGCTCCCGAAGGCTCGCCCCGGACGACATGGAGGGCGGCTCCATCACCATCACGAACCTCGGGGGCCTCGGCGGCACCTATTTCACCCCGATCGTGAAGTGGCCCGAAGTCGCCATCCTCGGCGTCTCGCGGGCGCGCATGGAGCCCGTCTGGACGGGCGAGGCCTTCGCGCCGCGCCTCATGCTCCCGCTCATGGTCTCCTACGATCACCGCGTCATCGACGGGGCGGACGGCGTCCGGTTCCTGCGCTGGGTGGCGGACGCCCTCGAAAAGCCGGCTCGCCTGAACCTGGGGGGCTGACGCCCCCGGGAGGAGGAGCGGCCGCGTCCCGGGAGTCGGGCGCGCCGCTCGCCCTCGCCCCCCGGGCGCGAAGCCCCCTTGGGGAGCTGGGGCTTCCCCCCGCTTTTCATCCGCCGGACGCTCCTTCCATGGCGAACCTTCTGGGCGACTGGAATTTTCTGCAATACTGGTGGTGGAAGCCCTACCTGGAGCCCCTCGTCGGCCTGGGCTGGTTCGCGGGCGTCATCGCCCTGGGCTCCGTCCTCTTCTTCGCCCTCACGGGAAGCGCCCGACTCGCCGAATACAGGCTGGCCGTCTTCCCCCCGAAAGAGCCGAAAGAGCCGGAGATTCCCGCCGACGAAGCGGCGCTCGCCGAGTTCATGGAGTCTTTTTTCCCCGAAGCGTCGGAGGAGGAAATCCTGCGGATGGAGCGAACCCTCGCGGACGTCATGCGCGAGGAGATTCACCCGGAGGCGGCGCGCGAACTGGAGGCGCGGGGGATATCCGTCCGGCTCCTGACGCTCCCGCTTCCCGATGCCGTGCGCGAGGCGCGAGGCTATCCGGCGGCGGCCTGGCGACCCCGCCTGAACGCGATAGAAATCTACGGGTCGATCCTCAAAAGCGAATGCCGGGGAGAGCCGGAGCGCTGGCGGGAGAAGATGGGGGAGCTTCTGCCGCGCGAAATCGGCCGCGCCCTAGGCGCGGATGAGCCGGGCGCCTAGCCCTCTCAGCCTTCATGCGCCTCCAGGTCGGCGGGATCGCTCACCTCCAGGCTTCCCCTCAGCCCGAAGAGGCGCCGCATCTTCTTTCTGAAGGCGGGCGTGAAGAGCCTCTCGGCGTAGAAGCGGCCCGCCGCCCTCTTGTTCACCTGCGCCAGCGTGGGATAGACGTGCACCGTGTCCACCACCTCCCTGACGCGCATCTTCCTGCGGACGGCCAGGGCGAACTCGTGCAGTATCTCGCCCGCGGAGGGCCCGACCAGATCGGCGCCCACGAGCCTGCCCTTGGCGTCGCACACCACCTTGCAGAGACCCTCCGTCTCGCCGTCCAGAACGGCGCGATCCACCCGGCTCATCGGAAAGCGGAGGATCCGCGCGCGGTTCGCCCCGAACGCCTCCCTGGCCTCCGCCTCGCCCATGCCGACGTGCGCCGCCTCGGGCGTGGTGTAGATCGTCCAGGGGACGGCGTCGTAGTTCGTCTTTTTCCTGAGAAACGGGAGCGGAACGCCGAAGGGCGCGCTGAACAGCATGTTTCTGAGCGCCACGCCCGCCTCATACTCCGCCATGTGGGTGAACAGATATTGGCCCCGCACGTCGCCCGCGGCGAAGACGCGCGGATTCGAGGTGCGGAGCCAGGCGTCCGTCTCCACCCCGCGCGGGGTGAAGCGCACGCCCGCCCTCTCCAGGTCCATGCCGCCCACGTTGGGCGAGCGGCCGGTGGCGACGAGCAGCCGGTCGCAGACCCACTCCCTCCTCCCCGAGGGCGTGTCGGCCTCGACGAGAATCTCATCGCCGCGCTTCGTGATTTTTCGCGCGTCCGCCTCGAAATGGAGTCTCAGGCCGGATTTTTTCAGGCAGTCGGCGAGGAGCGCCGCCATCTCGGCGTCGAGCCTCGGCAGGAGCTTCGGCGCGCGCTGGAGCACGTCCACCTCGGCGCCCAGCTGCTGAAACGCCTGGGAGAGCTCCAGGCCGATGGGCCCGGCGCCCAGCACCACGAGGCGCCTCGGTAGCTCCTCCAGATTGAATACGGTCTCGTTCGTGAGGTAGGGAGCGTCCGCAAGGCCGGCGACGGGCGGCACGAAGGGGGAGCTGCCCGTCGCCAGCAGGAATTTCCTGGCGCGAAGCGTCCTGTCGCCGACCCGGAACGCATCGGGGCCGATGAAGGCGCCCTCTCCGAAGACGACCTCTATTCCCATGCCCTCGAAGCGCGAGGGCGCGTCGTGCTCGCCGATGCGGGCCTGGGCCGCCTTCATGCGCTTCATCACGCGCGGGAAATCGACCCGAACCTCGCCGGCGTCGACGCCGAACGCGGGCATCGAGCGCGCCTGCGCCGCCAGCCGCGCCGCCCGGATGAGGCCCTTCGAGGGCACGCAGCCGTAGTTCAGGCAGTCGCCGCCGAGCTTCGCCTTCTCGACGAGGGCGACCTTCGCGCCCAGCTGCGCCGCGCCGACCGAGGCCACGAGCCCCCCGACGCCCCCGCCGATGGCGACCAGATCGAATGACGATTCCTTGTTCAAGCGCATCCCCTTCCCGGACGGCGAAAGCCGCCCCTCCCGCGACAAGCGCGCGGCGTCCGCGTCAGGCGGCTCCCTCTTCCGAAGGCGCTCCCTCCTCCGAAGGCATGAAGGAGAGCGCGAAGAACAGCCCCGCCATGAGAAGCCAGCCGAGCGCCATCCGGGGCGCCGCCGCCCAGGCGAACACGCTGTCCACGCCGAAGGGGGTGATGCGCCAGGCGTGGATGATCCCGAACCAGCTCGCCACCGCGCCGGCCAGCGCCCAGCCCGCCGCCTGCTTCGCCTGCCTGTCCACCAGCTTCGCCACCGCGGCCGTGATGATGAGGGAGGTGAAGATGAAGCCGCGCTCCAGGGTGATCATCCCCTCCAGGTGAAAGCCCGCCTTGGCGAACGCCTCCTGCCCGACCTTGTGCAGACTCGTTCCCGCTCCCCGGAGGGCGGATTCCACCACCAGCAGGCCCCACGCGGCGAGGGTCGGGACGAGGCCCAGGGCCACGGCCGCGCCGTGGCGCGCCGGCGTCGCCTGGAACGCCTGGGTGACGATCATCAGCCCTATCCAGAGCATGATGGCGAACAGCGCCTCTTCGGGGATGATTTTCGAGAGCGCCGCGAGCGAGCCGGTGAGGCAGAGAAGCGTGATGACGACTCCGTTGACGGCGCTGTAGGCCGAACGCGCCCCCACCGCCTTCCAGGCCGGGTGTCCGATGTAGATGGTCGTGGGAAAGCAGCTGCCCAGGCACGCCGCCAGAAGCGAGCCCGCGCCGTTCACCGCCAGCGAGCTGCGCGTCTCGAACCTGTCGCCGCCCACGGCCGCGCTCTCCAGGCACATGAGGCTGCCCACGAGCGTCGCCAGCCCCATGGGGATGGAGACCGCGAGAAAGTCCCACGCCAGCGGCCCGAAGAGCGCGCCGAACAGGGAGCCCAGGGCGAGGGTCGGGAACGTGAGGCCCACGGCGGCGGGGACGTCGGCCGGCCCCCGGACGATGAGCGAGAGAATGACGCCCGCCGCCACCGCCACGAGGCCGCCCGGCAGGCCGAAGGGGAGCCGGAACCCGCCGAAATACTGGATGAGGATGATTCCCAGAGGCACCATGGAGATGAGCGGATTCTCCCAGATTCTGAACGCGAACCCCATGGTGATGAAGGTGAGGCCGATGCCGCCGAGCGCGGAGAGAAGGGCGGCCCGGGGCGCGAGCCGCCGGACGCGGTCGCCCACCAGCGCGCCCAGGGTCTCGATGATTCCGCTCACGAAGCAGGCCGCCAGCCCCGCCTGCCAGGCGGCCTCGACGCTTCCCGTCTTGATCTTGACGGGCAGCATGATGAGAAAGATGAACACGAAGATCGTCGGCGTGTTCACCCCGTAGGGCATGGCGGTCACGTCCTCGCGCCCCTCGCGCTCCGCCAGGCGGCGCGCCTGCCAGGAGTAGAAAAGGTTGCCGCCCAGGATGCTCAGGGCCGCGGCGGGAAGCACGCGCCCGAAAATGAGCTCGTCGGGAAATTCGAGAACGAACTTGAGGAGACTCACGACCACGAGAAGGCTGGCGAGGTTGTCCATCCACAGCCCGAAGAAGCCGTCGATATCTCCCTTCACGAACCACCTGGACATTCGGAACTCCTCCCACGCGAGATGAAGCCGATCGGGCGCGATGAGCGGATAGTAAAGCAAGCCGCCCCGCCCGCCAAGAGCCTCCCGGCGTTTTCTCTCCCGCGCCGCTCTGCTATGATGCGCCGCACGCTCATCGCGATCCCCGCTTCGGGAGAGAAGCCATGGAACCCGTCAAGGTCTATACGCGGCACGGCTGATACACCTGCGCCCTTACGAGAGAGTTTCTCTCGTCGAACGGCCTGGAGGTCGTGAACAGGGACTGCACGAACGACCCGGAGGCGCGGGCGGAGCTCGCGGCGCTGGGGCTGAAGTCCCTGCCCGTCTCCGCGCGGGGGGAGAGCGTCGTCGTGGGCTACGACGTGGACGCGCTCCGGGAAGCCTTCGGCGTCGAGGGGAGCGGGGCGGAATCCCTCTCCGCGGAGAAGATGCGGCGCTACTTCGGGATGGTCTTCGACGCCCTGCGCCGCGCGGTTCGCCAGATTCCGCAGGAAACGCTCGATTGGGTCTCCCCCGGCAGGCCCCGCACGCTGCGCCAGCTCACCTGGCACAGCTTCGAGCGTCCCGACCTGGTGATGCGGGCGCGCGCCTCGGGAGAATACACCGAGGAGATGGTGCGGGCGTATGAGACGGCGGCCGACGCCTATCGGACGGCTGAGGACATCTGCGCCTACGGGGATGAAATCGAGGCGAAGCTCGACGCCTTTCTCGCCGGCGGCGCGGGCGCGCTCTCCCGGAAGGTGGCGAGCTACATGGGGCCCATCACCGCGCACGAGCTGATGATTCTCGCCCTGGGGCACGCCTTCCAGCACCTGCGGCAGACCTATCACTACTTCGGGATGCTGGGGATCGAGCCGAAAAACCCCCTCAGCCCCGAAGACTACGAGGAAGTCCCCGTGCCGGCGGATCTTTTCTAGGGCCGGCCTCGGCCGACCGTTCAATCAAATCCGCGAGGAGCCCGACCCGTGCCGCCCAAAGCCAACGCTCCCCTTCGGGCGAACCGCGCCCGCATGAAGCGCGAGTTCGACGCCCAGGCGCAGATCGGAAAATACGGGCGAACGGGCCTCGACCGCGTGGCGTTCACGCCCGCCTACAATCGGGTTCGCGCCCTCGTCGAGGGCTGGATGCGGGAGGCGGGCCTCGCGACGCGCGTGGACGCCGTGGGGAATCTTTATGGGAGAAAGGAGGGCGCCCGGCGCGGGCTGCCCGCCGTGATGGCCGGCTCCCATCTCGATTCGCAAAGCCCGGGCGGGCGCTTCGACGGCCCGGCGGGCGTTCTCGCCGCGCTGGAGGCGGCGCGGCGCATCGGCGAGGCGGGACGCGCCCACGACCACCCCATCGAGGTGGCGGCCTTCGTGGGCGAGGAGTCCGCCTGCGGGATGACGGTGTTCGGCAGCAGCGCCGCGGCGGGCGCCCTGGGCGCGAAGGACCTGCGGGAGGCGATTCATCCGCCCAGCGGGAAATCCCTCTACGAGGCCGTCCGGGAAGCGGGGGGAGACCCCGCGCGCCTGCGCTCCTGCCGCGTCCGCAAGGGCGCGCTCAAGGCGTTCGTGGAGCTCCACATCGAGCAGGGCCCTGTTCTCGAGGCGAGCGGGACGCCCATCGGGATCGTGGACAGGGTGGTGGGCTACGCGAGGGGCGAGGTTCGCTTCTCGGGCGTCTCGGCGCACTCGGGCGGACAGCCCATGCCCTACCGCAGGGACGCCGGCATGGCGGCGGCGGACTTCATGGTGCGCATGGAGGGCTTCGTCAAGCGCGCGCCGGCCTCTCGGCGCCTGACGATCACCTTCGGCGAAATGGCGGCGCGTCCCGGGTGGGTCTCCATCGTGCCGGGAGGGGCGAGCCTCTCCTTCGACCTGCGGAGCAGGAGCGAGGCGGCGATGGCGCGCGCCCTCGCGCGGATGCGGAAAACCCTCGCCGATATAGAAAAGGAGCGCGGGGTGCGCGGGAGGCTCCTGGGCGTGAAGAGGCTGGCCGTATGCCCCGCCTCCCCGAAAATTCAGAGGGCGCTCCGGCGCGCCTCCGCCGAGACGGGACACCCCGCGCTCGCGCTTTCGAGCGGAGGCGTCCACGACGCCTGCCGCATGGCGGAGATATGCCCGATGGGCATGGTGTTCATCCCCTCGGTGAAGGGTCTCTCGCACACGCCGGAGGAATTCACGCGCTTCGGCGACGTGGTGAAGGGCGCGGAAATCCTCGCCTCGGCCATCCTGCGTCTGGCCGACGGCCGGGTGAAGGCTTGACGCGAACGGGAAGCATTACGAACATCTCGACGCCGCCCAGCGCGTCAAGCGCGCCTTCGCCCCGAGAACGCAAGTCCAGCCGGGCGGCAAGTATGCAGGCTTGAAGCCCGTCCTCCTCTACTACGTATAAATCCTGGCCCGACGGGGGGCGAATCGACGAAGCCATGAAGGCGCGGCGTCGGGACGAGGCTGCGGCCTTCGCCCGGGAGGTCATGGGCGACGAGGCGGAGTTCGTCTCCCGCGCCCGGCGCGCGCTGCCGGCGGACTGGCGAAAGAGCGGAAAGCCCTTCACCTCTTATTTTATGGTCCAACCGTTGCAGTCACGCTCTTCCTTTAACTCCGACCGAGATACTTGCAAATCAATCCGCAACCCTTGCTTCAACCCTGCTTCCCGCCCAAGAGCGGCATGTAATTTGTTGCGGGCATCGATCGGCTGAGCGGGCGCCCCCCGCGTTCAACGGGGGGCGTCTATGCGCCCCGTTTTTCTCCTCGCGCCTTCCGCCGGGCCCCTCCCGTCCGCGTTTGTGGAGCGGGGCGTTTTGTGCTAGGTTTTTTCACCACAGGCGAAAACCAGGGCTGGAAGGGGCGCTTTTCGCCGCCGCGGGGGGACGCGGCGCAGCCTCTCGAAGCCGGAAACCTCACGGCAGGCTGAAATCTGAGAAGGAGGAGAAGATGAAAAAGGCAATCAGAGGCGTCGTTCTCGGGTTCTCGCTGCTGCTGGCGGCGGGAGTTGTCCTCGCGCCCTCGGCGCAGGCGGCGAAGGAGGTCAAGATCGGCTTCAGCATGGCGCTCACCGGGCCGCTCGGCCCGGCGGGCAAGGCCGCGCTGCTGGCGATGCAGATCTGGCGCGACGACGTGAACGCCAGGGGCGGGCTGCTCGGCCGCAAGGTGAAGCTGGTCTATTACGACGACCAGACCAAGCCCGCCAACGTCCCCGGCATCTACGCCAAGCTGCTCGACGTGGACAAGGTGGACTTCGTCGTATCGGGCTACGGGACGAACCTCATCGTCCCCGCCCTGCCCATCGTCATGGAGCGGGGGATGGTGTTCATGGGGCTGTTCGGCCTCGACGCGAACGCCAAGTTCAAATACGACAGATACTTCCAGATCATGCCGGCGGGCCCCGACCCGATAGTCGATTGGTCGGAGGGCTTCTTCGAGATCGCCGCGAAGCAGAAGCCCCGGCCCAAGACGATCGCGCTGCTCTCGGCCGATTCGGAGTTCGCGCGCAACGCCGTCTCCGGCGCGCGCAGGAACGCCAAGAAATACGGCTTCAAGGTCGTCTATGACAAGCGCTATCCCTTCCCCGGCACGACCGACTTCACGCCGATTCTGCGCGCCGTCAAGGCCGCGAACCCCGACCTGTTCTACGTGGGCTCCTACCCGGGCGGCTCGGTGGGCATCGTGAAGGCGGCCCACGAAATCGGCCTGAAGCCCAAGCTCTTCGGGGGCGGCATGGTCGGCCTGCAGTACACCGCAATCCAGATGAACCTCGGCAAGCTGCTGAACGGCATCACGAACTACTGGTTCTGGGCGCCGGAGAAGACCCTGAGGTTCCCGGGCATCGAGGCGTTCCTGGCGAAATACCAGAAAGAGGCGCCCAAGCAGAAGCTCGACCCCCTGGGCTACTACCTGCCGCCGTTCGCCTACGCCTACGTGCAGGTGCTGGGGCAGGCCATCGAGGCCACCAAGAGCTTCGACCAGAAGAAGATCGGCGACTACATCCGCGGCAAGACCCACTCCACCGTGGTCGGCGACGTGAAGTTCGGCAAGAACGGCGAGTGGGCCACCTCGCGGACGTTCCAGGTGCAGCTCCAGAACATCCAGAGCAACAAGATGGAGGAGTTCACCAAGCCCGGCAAGATGGTGGTGCTGTATCCGGAGGCGTTCAAGTCCGGCAGCCTGATCTACCCCTACGAGAAAGCCAGGTAGCGAACCGGCGGCGCAGCGGCCGGGGGGAGCCTCTCCCCCCGGCCCGCCTTCGGCGCCGGGGAGGAGAGCGGCCATGCTCAGTTTCGAGTTCTTCGCCAACGCGCTCATCGCGGGCATCCTGCTGGGCGGCTTCTACGCCGCGATAAGCGCGGGGCTCTCCCTCTCCTTCGGCCTGCTGGACGTCGTGAACATCGCGCATCCGGCGTTCATCCTCTTCGGCTCCTACCTGACCTTCTACGTCAACCAGCACTTCGGAATCGACCCGATTCTCGCCGGCGCCGCCTTCGCCGTTCCCTTCTACTTCGTGGGCGTCGCGGTCTATCGGATCTATTACAACAGCTTCGAGAAAACGGGAGCGGAATCCCTGCGCGGGCTTGTCTTCTTCTTCGGCATCTTCTTTCTCATCGAGGTCGTCCTCATCATCGCCTTCGGGGTGGACTACCGCCTCGTGCAGGCGTTCTACATCGGCAAGTCCACCTCGCTCGGCCCGGTGGGCATCGCCTACCGGCTGTTCGTTCCCTTCCTCGTCGGAGGAATCCTCGCCGTCTCCCTCTATCTGTTTCTCTCCAGGACGTTCTTCGGGCGCGCGATCATGGGCGTGGCGCAGGACAGCCTCGCCGTCCAGCTCATGGGGGTGGACCCCATCCGCATCAAGACGGTCGCCTTCGGCATCGGCATCGCCACCGCCGTCGTCGCCGGCTCCCTGCTCATCATCATCGGCCCGGTCGAGCCGACCATCGGGCGCGAATACATAGGCCGCGTGTTCGCGGTGACCGTCCTCGGCGGGCTGGGCAGCATGACCGGCACCCTCGTGGGCGCGCTCATCCTGGGCGTGGCGGAGAGCTTCACCTCCTCGTTCTTCGGCCCCTCCTGGGCGCTCGCCGTCTCGTTCGGCATCCTGCTCATCTGCCTGGCGGTGCGGCCGTCGGGCCTGTTCGGGAGGTAGGCCCTTGAAGAGCGGAAAGGGCGCCTTCCTCCTCGTCGCGGCCGCGCTGATTCTGGGCGCCTTCCTCCTCACCATCCAGGTCGAGAACCGCTTCTACTACAAGGCGGCCTACGTCGTCCTGCAATACGTCGTCCTGGCGACCGCCTGGAACATCCTGGGCGGCTACACCGGCTACGTGAACTTCGGCACGGCCGGCTTCTTCGCCATGGGCGCCTACGCCGCCGTCGCCCTCATCAAGGCCTGGAAGCCGCCCCTCTACGCGCTACTCGCCGCGGGCGGCCTCGTCTCGGGCCTGCTGGGCCTCGGCATCGGCTACCTCACGCTCAGGCTCAAGGGCGTCTTCTTCTCCATCGCCACCCTCGCGCTGGCCGTCGTGCTCCAGATGATCGTCTCGAACTGGGACTACGTGGGCGGGGGCGCGGGCACGGCCGTCCTGAAGCCCAGGCGGGTGCCCCTGTTCTCGAACTACGACGAATTCCTGTTCTTCGTCATGGCGGCGCTGGCGGTGGTCTCCGTGTCGATCGCCTGGCTCATCGAGCACTCCTGGGTCGGGCGGGGCATGGCCGCCATCCGCGACAACGAGGAGGCGGCCGAGTGCATGGGGGTGCCCATCCTGAAGATCAAGCTGTTCGCCACCACGGTGAGCGGGGCGCTCATGGGCGTCGCCGGCGCGCCGTTCTCCTATTTCGTGGTCTATATCGAGCCGACCTCGGCCTTTCACCTCGACTACGCCGTGAACAGCCTCGCCATGCCCATGATCGGCGGCACCACCACCTGGGTCGGCCCGCTCGTCGGCGCGGCGCTCGTGGGCGCCGCCCAGCAGATCGCCACCGTCACCCTCTCCTCGGAGATGAACCTGCTCATCGTGGGCAGCCTGCTCGTGGGCTTCGTGGTGTTCGCCCCGGACGGCCTCGTGGGCCTGTTCGCCAGAATCCGCGCGCGCCTCGCCGGGAGGGCGGCGCCGTGACGGAGGAGAGGCTCCTCGACGTTCGCGGCGTGAGCAAGCGCTTCGGCGGGTTCAGCGCGCTCACGGGGGTGGACCTGCACGTGCGCGAGAACGAGCGCTTCGGCCTCATCGGCCCCAACGGCTCGGGCAAGACCACGCTCATCAACTGCATCTCGGGCGCGCTGGCGAACGACGAGGGCGTCATCTCGTTCGGCGGACGCGACATCACCAGGACGCCCGCCTACAAGCGCGCCCGCCTGGGCATCGCCCGCAGCTTCCAGATTCCCAAGCCGTTCACGAGCATGACGGTGCTCGAGAACCTCTGCATCCCGCTCGAATACGCCGCCCACCAGCGCTCGCGCGGGGCGGACCTGGGCGGGGAGGCCATGGAGATACTCGAAGTCATGAGCCTGGCGGACAAGGCGGAGACGCGCACGGGCGGCCTCACCCAGATCGAGCTGCGCAAGCTCGAGCTCGCCCGCGCCATGGCGGCCAGACCCCGGCTCCTCATCTCGGACGAGGCGATGGCCGGTCTCTCGAACTCCGAGGTGGACGACATTCTCGAAATCCTCGTCCGCCTGAACGGGGAGGGCCTCACCGTCATCATGATCGAGCACATCATGCGGGCGGTCATGAGCTTCTCCGAGCGCATCGTCGTCCTCGACGCGGGCGAGAAGATCGCCGAAGGAGCGCCCGATGAGATCGTGAACGACAAGGGCGTGGAAAGGGCCTACCTTGGCGCATAGGATCGTCGTGGAAAACGTCTCGGCCGGCTACGGCGCCGTCCGCGCGCTGCACGGGGTCTCCATCGAGGTGAACGACGGGGAGACCGTCGTGCTGCTCGGCACGAACGGCAACGGCAAGAGCACCCTCATCAAGTGCATCATGGGCATGGTGCGGCCCGACGAGGGGGAGGTCTGGCTGGAGGCCGACGGCGAGCGCGTCAGCCTGACGGGCAGGCGCCCCGAGGAGATCGTGAACCTGGGCGTCGCGCTCGTGCCCGAGGGTCGGCGCCTCTTCCCGCGCCTCACGGTGGAGGAGAACCTCCTGCTCGGCGCCTACCGGGAGGAGGCCCGCCGCCTGATCGACCGCAACCTCGCCTTCGCCTTCGGGGCGTTCCCCGTGCTCGAGGAGCGCAGGCGCCAGCTCGCCGGCAGCATGAGCGGGGGCGAGCAGCAGATGCTGGCCGTGGCGCGCGCCCTCATGTCCTCCCCCCGGGTGCTGCTGGTGGACGAGCCCTCCGTCGGGCTCGCCCCCATCCTCGTGAGCCGGGTGATCGCCAAGATCCGCGAGCTCAAGGAGCTGTACCAGCTCACCGTCCTCATGGCCGAGCAGAACTTCAACCAGGCGGTCAAGATCGCCGACCGGGGCTACATCATCGTCCACGGCGAGATCGCCTTCGAGGGCGAGAACACCGAGGCCCTCGTCGGCCACGAACTCGTGAAGAAATACTATCTGGGAGCGTGAGGGAAACCGGTTTTGAGATATGTGCACCCTTTTCCTGCCAGAATGGCTCCCGAACTGGTGAGTGGCAAACTCGGTTCCCTGCCGCCCGGTTCAAAAGTTCTTGATCCGATGTGTGGATCGGGAACAACTTTGCGCTATGCCATTGATAATGATCATCTGGCGGTCGGTTGGGACATCGATCCTTTGTCCGTAAAAATGGCACGGACATGGTGTAGACGGTTTAATACTCGCAGGTTGTCCGAACAGACTGCCAAGCTTGAGAATATACTTGATGCAGAAAGCGGAAACCGACCAAGTAGGTTTTCTGGTTGTCAAGAAACCCAAGATTTTGTCGATTTCTGGTTTGCTAAAAAACAACAAAATGATTTGAACAGTCTGTCCCTAGCTATTGAAGATGCGTTCCCGGCCAAAGGGAGGACGCGAGACTTTTTTCAAATCGCTATGAGTAAGCTCATCATAACAAAACTCAAAGGAGCCTCTTTGGCTTGGGATGTCTCTCATAGCCGTCCTCATAAAAAGAAACGAGCTAATGATTTTGAAACCATCCCTGAGTTTTTCAAATCGGTCGGACAGCTTACTCAAATGATGAAAAATAACCCGAGCAAACGCGATGCTCGGGTAGGGGTAAGAGATTGCAGAAAAATCACAACTCGCGAGAAATTTGATGCGATCATCACAAGCCCTCCTTACCTGAACGCCATAGACTACATGCGCGCCCACAAGTTCTCTCTTATATGGATGGGCTATACGATACCTCAACTAAGAAAAATCCGAAGTGGCTCGATTGGGAATGAACGCGGCCTCTCTGAGTTGTCGGGCAATGAAAATCATCTGGCTATCGCAAATAAGACATGCAAAGGCCGGGTTCTTGGTTCCAGGGTGAAAAGGTATTTGCTGAGATACATTTCCGATTGCGAAAAGACAATAACCGCAATGCGTGAAGTGCTTAAACCCGAGGGCAAGCTTGTGATGGTTGTTGCAAATTCAAATCAACGGGGCACAAGGATTCTCAATAGCAAGATTATTTCCATGCTCGCCGGCCAAGCGGGTTTTCGACTTAACAATGAAGCCGAGCGCGCCATCTCCTCAAGGGCGCGATACTTGCCAATCAAGAATGCCGGAAATCAGATAGCGAACCGGATGAAAACCGAATCGGTGCTTCAGTTCGTTATCGCCTGAAGCATCTCCGCAGGGAAGCCTTGCGGCTTCGTGCGTTCTAATTTGTTTCTTCCACCAACAGCATAATTATGGCGTTTTCGCCTTTTGACATGGATGCTTAGTGAACGGTCGGAGCTTTTAGTATCCATCAGCTGTTGAACTTCCGCCATGTTCAAGGTCAGGAAGCCGTCATATCCGCAGACCAAACAAACGAAGCTTTCCGTTGTGCAATCGGAGAGCAAAGCAAGTTCGGCCATATGATCTTCAGCAAAACCAAAAGTCCATGGAGAGAGACGCTTGGCTGAATGTTTAATGTAGAGACCAACCTTCCCACCTATAACAAATGAATTAACAACGCCGTGGGCATCTTCCGCTTTTATGTGCGTCCCGGTTGATAGTTCAGTAATCAGCGCCCGCAGAACAATGCCGTGGTATCTTTCATAATCAGCCATTCGGCTTGTTCCACAGGAAAGTCAACCTATCGATGTCGGCGCAATCGTATTTATAGAACAACCTTCCTCTCAGATTCCGATAGTGAAATATCTTGAAGTGATGGACAGCGGACTTCTCCTTGTCCCGATTAAATTGTCCCCAGAAACCGCGCGACCGATATACGTTTTCTATATCATCACCACGAGCGGGATCAGGCTTAAATTCGCTGACATCATCAAGGGGGTAAAAAACGATCCTGTTGCCTCCGCTCCCAAAATGATCGACGAACTCTACGAGGTGATTCGGAATTGCTCGCTCTCCAATCAGACGGTGCAAATCTCGGAGAGTGTTCGGTGATAAGAACATCTTATCCACGAGCTCTTTTAACAGTGAATCTATATCTTCGGTAATTCTAAACAAATCAAAAAACATCTCGCTACGATTTGTGTGATATACATTCGCCTTGTCGATACTCGGTCCAGATACTGCCGCAACTCTTTTGTCTGTTACCCATATGGGCGGATTTCCTTTCCGCGCACCATCCAGGGACAGCTTGTGATAAACGAAACAGCGGCGCCAATCGTTGTAAAGATGCTCAGGTATCGACAACTCAAAATGCTCAAGATAGTCATTTCTTACGCCAAACATACGGGCTCGCTGAATATACGTATCTTGCTGGATTTTGTGCTTCACGTCCCGGGTGAAATACATTGATAACAAATTGTTTAGCGTAACCCCCCGGGAGACAATGTTTCCGCCTACCACGATTGTGAACAGTGATTTTGGGTTTGTTGCATCCTCTCCGCTCACTGAAACATCTCGCTTGGAATTAAGGATAATGATCTTATAGCGGGAGATATTCTTTAGAACAAAATCTGTAATTTTATCAGGGTCGCTATCCGGATATCGCTCCTTTGCTACCTCCCATATGTTTTCGACGTATTTTTCGGAATCTTTCGAGCCTTTATCCAATACCTCGAATATGCGACGGATAGTTTTCATATCCTTTTGATGGTCATCCACCTTGCCGCTCGTATGGACCAGCATTGAATAATTTTTCATTTGGTGATCTGGCCGATCTAGATTCAGATACGCGGTTGCCACCAGAAAACTGAACAGTGCTTCTCTTGGGTATTTCGGTTCGTCCCCTTCGGCAGGCAGGGGTTTTAATCGGTAGGCTATATTTTTATCGACCGGGAAGAATTGATCTTGGCCGGTGTAAGCGCCATGCGTCCCGAATTCCACCCACTTGGAAGTGTCGTTGCCAAACGTGTTGTTCAGGTCGAGACGCGCGGGGGTGGCGGTGACGCCAATATATCTGCCATTCGAATTAAGCAATTTTTCTATTAGTTCATTTATCCTTGTTTTGGTTTGATCCGGGCGATTGATTTTCGCGTTGGGCGTAGCGTAGTCCGCTTCATCATCAATGACGACCACTTGGCCCAGACTGTCTATTTTGTCTATGAATTTTTCTAGATCTCGCGCGTTCTTCTTGCAAAAAACTACGTGGTTGATTCCTTCTATTTGATATTCAGGGTCCAGTATCTCGGAAAAATTCTTCGGCGACGGCGCCAAGCCACTGATCTGGAAGCGCCCCAAATTCTGTGAAAGAAGATCAACGCTGTCGTTAAGCAACAGGGCGATAAAAGGAAAGCCCTCATCCAGCAATTTAGCGGCCAGACATATCATCATTTCTGTTTTTCCGCTTTGCGGCTCTCCATAAATAATGAAAGGGTCCGGATTCTCTTCTCTCATGTTATCGGCGGCGGTAGTGACCGTATGCTCAATCTTGTCGGTTTCCATTCCACGTTCTTTTAAGCGGTCTAGTTGCTTTTCATACTGATCGGCCGACTTTTCCGACCGCCTGAACTTATTGATGTCAAATTCCGTGCTCATACCTTCTCCCGATCCCGATATAAATACAGTGGAACTAGACGGGTACAGGACGGATAATTTATCACGCTTGATACAAACCGTGTTAGCCACATGTAAAAACATAGCATATCAGCTATCGTGATTCAGACTTCTCGCGCTTTTCTCCCCCCCCCTCAATACCCCATGTCCCTGGCGGGGGCGTCGGAGGCCACCTGGATGACGATGCCCTCGGTCTCGGCGGGGTCGAGAAAGAGGATTTCGTATCCCCGGGGGGTGTAGGTTCCCGGCCCGAAGCCTTCCAGGAACCTCACGCCGCTCTCCGCGAAATGCGCGCCCGCCGCGCCCGTGTCCGGCGTGGAGAGCGCGACGTGCGAGAGGCAGGGGCCGCCGTTTCGCTCGAGCATCTTCGTATAATGGTTCTCGGGGTCGTAGGGCTGCATGATCTCGATTTCCACGTCGCCCATCCGCAGAAAGGTGGCATGCGCCCAGCCGGTGTCGGCCGTCTGCACCCGGTTCGGCTCGCAGCCCAGCTTTTCCCGAAACATCTTCACGGTGCGCTCCATGTCGTCCGTGATCAGCCCCACGTGGTGAATCTTTTTGAACATGGCGAGACTCCCCTGAAAGAAGGCGGCGGGATTCGTCCGCCGCGTGACGCCGGCATACAAGACACGCGCCGCCCCGAATGTCAAAAAGAGCGCGCCCGGCGCCTCTCCTCCCGCGCGCGGGGGCGGGGAGCCGCGGCGTCCGTCCGCGTTTTCTTGACATCGGCGCGGCGATGCCCTATGCTTCTCCCCATCGTGAAGAGAATCGCGCGAGGGCGGACGGCGGGAAACTCCCTTTCCCCGGAACGCCATCCCGACGCATGACGCACATGGCGCGGCTTCGCCCTGTCATCATTCATCCTGAAGCGCGGAGTCGCCCCGACGCGGCCCCGCGCCGCTCAGCCACCACGAGGAGGAGCATCCATGAGCCGTTTGGACAGAAGGAAATTCCTGAAGGGCGCCGGCCTCATCGGCGGCGTCGTGGCCGCGCAGACGGCGCCCCCTTTCCTGAAGGAGGGACTCGGCGCGCGCCCGATCAAGTGGGGATCCATCCACCCCACGACGGGCCCCTACTCCACCGAGGCCTTCGACCAGGTGGAGGGCGTCAAGATCGCCATCGAGGACGTCAACAGGGAAGGCGGCGTGGACGGGCGCAAGGTGCAGCTGCTGTTCCGCGACGATCAGTTCAAGTGGGATCAGACCACCACGCACGCCCTCGACCTGATCGACAACCACCGCGTTGACTTCATCGCGGGCTCCATGGTCGGGCCCGAGGAGATCCGGCTCAACGAGTTCTCCCGCAAGCGCAAGATCATCTACGCGAACTATCCCCAGCACATCCTCTCCACCCCGGGCAACGCGAACAAGATGTCGCCCCTGTTCTTCACGGCGAACACCACGCCGTATCAGCTGGCGGCGAGTTCGATCACCTACATCGCCCAGAACAATATCGGCAAGAAGATTCACTGCCTCTTCGACGACTACATCTGGCCCAAGATGTTCGTCCCCGCCTTCAAGAAGCTGACGAAGGACTTCAATCTCTCCTGGAACGCGGACAGCTCCGTCTCCTGGGTGCCCTTCCCGACCTCGATGGACTATTCCGCGGCCTTCCCGAGGATTCTGAAGGAGAAGCCCGATATCCTCTTCGTGCTGTGCTGGGGGCAGCGGCAGGTCGCCTTCGTCAAGCAGGCGCGCGAGGCGGGCCTCGGCGAGAAGGTGAAGATCGTCCTCGGCGCCACCGAGATCACCATCCCCGAGGCCGTGGGCCCCGGCTCCTACGAGGGCTTCAACTCGGCGATGATGTGGCATCCCTCCCTCGCCGGCCAATACCCGGCCTCCGACGCGCTCAACAAGAAGTTCCTGGCGCGCCGCAAGCGCCCGTGCTCGAGCTACGGAATGCTCGCCCACGACCTCACCCGGCTGATCCTGGACACGGCGAAGGAGACGAAGCTCTACAAGCGCCGCGACCACTTCAAGCTCGCGCGCGTCCTGGAAGGCAAGAAGTTCCAGTACAGCAAGGGCCCGTGCCAGATTCGCGCCTGCGACCACGTGTGCGTCTCGGAGGTCTTCGTCCTGCGCGGCAAGTCCAAGGCCGAGATGAAGGACAAGTTCGACCACCTCGAGGTCGTCGGCTCCTCCAGCGGCGAGGGCAACACCGTCTCCTGCGAGGCGAAGGGCCTGAAGGGCCCCGCCAGCGCGAGAGGCTAGACGAAGGGGCCGCGGAAGCGTCTTCGGACGCCGGCCGGGGCGGCTGGACATCCGGCGTTCAGCCGCCCCGGCTTTTCTCCCGCGGCGCGTGAGGGGGGCCTTCGTCCCGGACGCCGGCGGCCCCGCGATTTTCCCGGCTTTCAAGGAGTTGCGCATTGCCCGGCGGCGGCGTCGAGTTCTCGGAGTTCGTCCAGCATCTGTTTCTCGGGCTGGTGCAGGGCTCCTTCTGGATTCTTCTGGCCCTCGGCCTCTCCATCATCTTCGGGCTGATGGGCATCATCAACTTCGGGCACGGCGCCTTCTACATGCTGGGGGCGTACGTGGGGTTCACGGTCTCGAACCTCGTGTTCATGCCGATCCTCGGGCCGAACCTGAGCTTCATCGTCGCCCTCGCCCTGGTGCCGGTGATCATGTTCGGCATCGGGATGGTCTTTGAGAAATACGTCATCAGCAACATCTACAACACCGAGAACGAGCGCTTCTCGGGCGTCCTCATCATGTTCGGCATGTCCATCTTCCTGCCCGACTTCGCGCGCTTCGTCTGGGGCAGGCCGGGGGTTCCCTTCAACATCCCGCCCATGTTCCAGTTCTCGCTCCTCAAGACGGGCACGCTCGACGTCACGGCCTATCGGAGCTTCGCCATCATCACAGCGGCGATTCTCGTCGCCCTCCTCTGGCTGCTCATCTACAGGACGAACCTGGGCATGATGATCCGCGCCGGAACCAACAACAACACGATGGTGAAGGTGCTGGGCATCAACGTCTCGCGCATCTGGCGGCTCACGTTCGGGCTGGGCATCGCCCTCGCGGGCTTCTCCGGCGTCATGATCGCCCCCCTGTTCGCCGTGGACGCCACCATGGGCGAGCTGATTCTGGTGCAGACGTTCATCGTGGTCGTGGTCGGCGGCATGGGGAGCTTCATCGGCCCCGTCATCGGCGGGCTGATTCTGGGACAGCTCTGGGCGCTCACCCCCCTGGTGGGGAGAACCCAATACGTGGTTCAGAACTGGACGGGCACTGTGATCGGCCCCGATTTCTGGGAAAAGGCTTCCGACATCCTGCTTTTCATCGTCATGGCGGTCATCCTCCTCCTGAGGCCGAGAGGCCTCTTCGGCCAGGAAGGCGCTTTTGACTAGGCATCCGGCTCATCCCGGAGGAGGCTTCTAGCGTGGACGGCGCGGCTCCGAAAAACCGCTTCACCCCCAGGGAGTTCTGGGCCTGGCTCGCGGAAGTCTTCGACAACTACGGCATCCTGATACTCGCGGGCCTCCTGCTCTTCTACCCGCCCCTGTTCAACGGCCTCAACGACAGCATCGTCTGGCTGGAGGACAACGACTGGGAGGCGAGCGCGGAGGTTCTCGCGGAGATTCGCGGCTTCATTCCCAGCACGCCCCTGATGATCCAGATTCTCATCTACACGCTCTTCGGCGTCGCCTTCAACATCCTCCTCGGCAACACCGGAATGCTCAGCCTGGGCCACTGCGCGTTCTTCGGCGTGGGCGGCTACACCGTGGGCATCATGCACGCCTGGATCAAGCCCGGCACCTACGCCCCCGACTGGATGGTGAGCGCCTTCAGGGTGCTGCCCCTGGAAATCTCGCTCGTCACCTGCGTCCTCGTCTCCACCTTCGTCGCCTGGCTCATCGGCGCCATCTGCAGCTCGAAGCGCGGGGTGTATTTCGCCATGGTCACCCTCTCGATCAGCATGATCTTCTACTACTCCGCGCAGACGTTCGACGACCTCACGGGCGGAACGGACGGGCTGGGCGGCCTGGAGAACATGCGGCTCGGCTCCATCGGCCTGCGCGTGGGCATCATGGACGCGAGCGTCACCTACTACTTCGTCTATATCCTCAGCGCCGCGTTCATCGCCTTCATCTGGCAGGTGCTGCGCTCGCCGTTCGGACACGTCCTGCGGGCGGTCCGCGAGAACGAGAACCGCGCCCGCATCTGCGGCTACGACGTGGCGAAGGTGCGGCTCGCGGCGTTCACGATGAGCGGGGCGGTCTCCGGCGTCGCGGGCGCGCTGGCGATCATCTACGGCGAGACGGTGCCCATCGAGAACATCCACTTCATCACCTCGGGGCAGATCGTCATCATCACCCTCTTCGGGGGGGCGGGCGTCTTCCTGGGCCCCGCGGTGGGCTCGTTCATCTACTGGTATCTGCGGCAGCTGATGAGCGTGGAATTCGTCAAATACCTGGCCATCTTCCAATACTGGGAGGCGTGGGTGGGCGGCATCTTCGTGCTGATCGTGCTCTTCGTGCCCTCGGGCATCCTGGGCACCATCCGCAACGTGACGCTCGAATACCGCGAAAGAAAGTATCTGGCCAAGATCGGCGCGGCCGAAGCGGCGACCGAGACGGAATAGCGGAAAATGCCCATCCTCGAGACGAAAAGCCTCAGCAAGCACTTCGACGCCCTCATCGCCGTGGACGGCGTGGACTACGCGGTGGAGGCCGGCGAGCTGCGCTCCATCATCGGCCCCAACGGCGCGGGCAAGACGACCTTCTTCAACATGATCGCGGGCGACCTGCTTCCCACGTCGGGACAGGTCGTCTTCGACGGGCGCGACGTCTCGGAGGCGCCCGCCCACGAGCGCTCCCATCTCGGCATCGGCCGCACCTACCAGATCACGAACATCTTCCCCAAGCTGAGCGTCATGGAGAACATCCGCATCGCCGCGCAGTCGCGCAAGACGACGTTCAACCTGTGGTCCACCGTCGCGCGCCACGGGGAGCTCATCGAGAAGGCGGACGAGATACTCGAGCGCATCGGCATGACGGAGAAGCGCGGCGAGCTGGCCGGCGCGCTCGCCCACGGCGAGCAACGCTATCTGGAAATCGGAATCGCCCTCGCCACCGACCCCAAGCTGCTCCTGCTCGACGAGCCGACCGCCGGCATGAGCCCCGAGGAGACGATTCAGACGGGCGAGTTCATCAAGGGCCTGGCCGACCCGCTGACCGTCGTGCTCGTGGAGCACGACATGGAGGTGGTGCTGGGCATTTCGGACAAGATCACCGTGCTGCACAACGGCGCCTTCCTCGCCGAGGGAACGGTGGAGGAAGTCCGCGCGAACGCCGAGGTGCAGCGCGTCTATCTGAGGGAATGATGCTCGAAGTCGAAACCATCAACACGTTCTACGGCCTGAGCCACGTGCTTCACGACCTGAGCCTGAAGGTCGGCGAGGGCGAGGCGGTGGCCTTCCTCGGCAGGAACGGGGCGGGCAAGTCCACCACCATGAAGACGATCATGGGGCTGCTGACGCCCCGAAGCGGCAGAATCGCCATGCGGGGAAGCGACATCACCCGGGCGGAGGCGCACACCGTCTCGCTCGCGGGAATTTCATGGATTCCCGAGGATCGGCAGATATTCACCAACCTCACCGTGTATGAGAACCTCAAGATCAGCCGCATTCCCATCGACGGCGCCAGGAATCTCGACGCGCATCTCGACTGGATATTCTCGCTCTTCCCGCGCCTGAAGGAGCGCGTCAACAACAAGGGGAACCAGCTGAGCGGCGGCGAGCAGCAGATGCTCACCATGGCGCGGGGGCTCGGCACGGAGCCCAGGCTCATCATGGTGGACGAGCCGACCGAGGGGCTGATGCCCGCCTACGTGGAAACCATCGAAAACGTGCTGGTGGAGATTCAGAAAAAAGGCATCGCCATCCTGCTCGTGGAGCAGAACTTCCGCATGGCGCTCAGCATCACGAAGCGCGCCTACCTCATCGAGAAAGGCGTCATCCGCTGGGAGGGCGCCTCCGCCGACCTGATCGAGGATCAGGAAACCCGGATGCGCTACCTGGGCGTCTAGGCGCGCTCAGGCCGGGGCGGGCGCCCCGCGCTCATCCACCAGGCGGCGCGCCTTCACGTCCCGCATCGGGTCGTGAATCTCGCCCGGGGCTGCGAATTCGAGAACGGGCCGTATCATCACCGCCTCGCGCACCCGCTCGGGCAGGGAGGCGCCGAGCCTCTCGCGCTCCGCCTCCTCGGCCTCGACGCGGACGACCATCTCGTCCATCGAGTCCGCGTCGCCGGGGATCGCCTTGCGAATCCTGATCTGAAACTCCCGAATCGCGCGATCCCTCCCCAGAAGGTCGAAGACGATCCCGGGGTTCACCAGCATCCCGCGAACCTTCAGCAGGTCGCCCGTTCTCCTCGGCGGGCTGACGATGCGCTCGCCCAGCCGGCCGCAGAGCGGGCAGCGCTCCCAGCGCAGGGCGATGACGTCCCCGATGAGGTAGCGCAGAAGCACCGTGCCGCGCCGGTGCAGGTGCGTGAGCGCAATCGCCCCCTCCTCGCCCTCGGCCGCGCGCCGGCCCGTCTGCGGGTCCACCACCTCGAGCAGGTAGAGCTCGGGCACGACGTTGTGCGGCGCCGCCTCGTTCGCGCACTGGACGAGGCCGCCCTGCATCTCCGTCGCCGCGTAGCGCGCCCGCACCTGCGGCGCCTTCGCCCCGAAGTGCCGGAGGTGGTCCATGTACTCCTCGCGCAGGGCGTCGCTCACGGCCTCGCCCGTGGTGAGCGCCATGCGCGCGCGGGGGAGTTTCGCGCCCCGCTCCCGCGCCCTTCTCAGAAACCGGCGGACGAAGCTCGGCACCCCCCAGATGATCGTGGCGTCCGCCGCCACGTCGATGGCCTCGTCGAGAGACCTCCGCACGGGATACTCCGGATGCGCGCCGCCCGTCAGCGCGCTCACCACCGGCAGGCCCATGATCTCGGCCGAGCGGACGCAGCAGAGAAACCCGCCCAGGGGCATGGGCGAGAGCGGGTAGAGGTTCGCTATGAGGTCGCCGGCGCGCAGACCCTCCGCCTCGCTGCACGCCTTCGCCTGGAGCATGACGTGATATTGATCGTGCGTGGTGTTGAAGAAGGGGGAGGGCCGCCCGCTCGTGGTTCCCGTGGTGTAGGCCACGTTCCACATCGTCCGCTCCTCGAAGGGGAGCTCGGGCAGCCAGGCGGGGTCGAGGCTGAAGTCCCCGGGCGCCGCCATGAAGTCCTCCTTGCGCGTCAGGGGAATCTTCTGGAGGTCGTCGAGCTCCCGAATCGCCTCCGGAATCAGGTTCGCCTCGGCGAAGCGGCGCCTGTAGAAGGGGTGCGCCCGTCCGCACAGGGCGACCATGCGCCGCAGGCGCCTCCTTCGCAGCTCGTTCAGCGCGTCCTCTTCGCTCATCCGGCGCGGCTCCCGCGTCCTCAGAAAATCCCGGCCGCCCGCTGGAGGCGGCGCACGTATTGCACGATCAGCGCGACCTCCTCCGGCCCCAGGCCCGGCACGGGCGGCATGTCCCCGAACTTCCAGTGGTGGCTCCTCACCCCGCGCTTCACCGCGAGGAAGAAGGCGGCGTCCGCGTGGTGGGAGGGTTCGTAAATCCGGTGAACCAGCGGCGGGCCGATGCGGGTGCCCCCGGCCTCCGGCCCGTGGCACCTCATGCAGTGGCGCGCGAACAGGGATTTTCCCGCCCCCGCGCCTCCGGCGTCCGCGGATTCAGGGGGCGGCGTCGGCGCGGGCGGGGCGGGCCGCTTCGTCAGCGTCACGAGAAGGACGAAGCTCCCCGCCAGCAAAAGCCCCGCCGCCACAGCCCGGCCCATCGCGCCCCCGCGCCTCGCTCTCGAATTCTCCCCAACCCTCGCCGCGCCCGAAAGCGCCGCGCCGCCGGGAGCAGATTAAACGGATTCGCCCGCCCATTTCAAACCCCGCCGGGCGGGAGGGCGGCCCGCCTCGCGCGCCCTTGTCTCCCGCGCGATTTTTGAGGATTCTACCCGAAAGGGCGGCGTTGGCGGGAGGAGCGGCGCGCGCGGGCGCGTCCTCCTCCGCGCGGAGACCGGCGGCATCGGGGAGGCTGGCGATGATCAGGAAAACGGACGCGCAGTGGCGGGAGCAGCTGACGAAGGAGCAGTATCGCGTCACCCGGAAGGCGGGAACCGAGCGCGCCTTCAGCGGAAAATACTGGGACTGCCACGAGGACGGCCTCTACGCCTGCGTCTGCTGCGGGGAGGCGCTGTTCGACTCGGCCGCCAAGTTCGACTCGGGCACGGGCTGGCCGAGCTTCTTCGCGCCCATCGAGGCCGGGCGCGTGGCCGACGCGGAGGACAACTCCTTCTGGATGCGCCGCGTGGAGGCGCTGTGCGCGAACTGCGGCGCGCACCTGGGCCACGTCTTCCCCGACGGCCCGCCGCCCACCGGACAGCGCTACTGCGTCAACTCCGCCTCGCTCGACCTCAAGCCGCGCGAGGCGTCGCCGTAGGGGTCGGGAACCGCCCGCGCCCCGTCAACGGGAACGGCGCGGGACGCATATATGCGTCCCCTACATACGAAATCGAACGCCGCCCGACCCCGTAGGGGGCGCATATATGCGCCCCGTTGCGGGCCCGGCGACGACACGGATTGAATTCGTAGGGACAACCCCCTGTGGTTGTCCTTCGCGCGTATTCCCGCCCCACCAACGCGCGACCATCCCGTAGGGGTCGTTCGGGAACGACCCGCCGCCTCCGACGCGAATGTCTTTTGAATGCGGGCGGTTCCCGAATCGCGGGGCGGCCCCGGGGAGGGATCGCCCCTGCGAAACCTGAAACCCGCGCGCCTCGCCGAACGGGGCGAACCCTCGCGGCGCTGCGCGCGCTCCGCCCCTTCCCGGCCGCTTTTCCGGCAGCGGGTTGCCGTCCGCAGCGGATTTTGATAGCCTCCCGCAACTCGTCGCATCCGCTCCCCCCGAGGCGCGCCCGCTCTCTGCCGTGAGGAGACGATACTTTTCATGCGTGAACCGCCGCCTTCGCGCCGGAAAACCAGCGATCTCCCCGTCCGCGCCTGCGAATCTCCCGCGGCGTTGCGCCCCGCGGCCGCCCGTGCTATAGTGAATCGGAAACTTCCCAACTTCCCAACTTCCCAACTTCCCAACTTCCCAACTTCCCAACTTCCCAACTTCCCAACTTCCCAACTTCCCAACTTCCCAACTTCCCAACTTCCCAACTTCCCAACTTCCCAACTTCCCAACTTCCCAACTTCCCAACTTCCCAACTTCCCAACTTCCCAACTTCCCAACTTCCCAACTTCTTGAAGATCGGGACGCCGTCTCCTCTTCTCCTGACGGCGTGAAGCGGCGCGTGAAGCCCGCCCCCTCGCGGAGGCGCGCCGCGTCATCCCCTGACGACAGTCCCGGCGCGTTCATGGCAGCGCGCCCTTCTCGTTCAATCGAAAGGACAGTTCACATGCGAAAGACGATTTTTGCGGAAGCGCCCGCTCTTTCTTCGTTCAGAAGGCCGCGGGGCCGCCGCTCGAAGGGAGGAATCTTCGGCCCGCTCCTCGCCGCGCTTCTCGCGGCGGCGTGCCTGCTTTCCGCCGGGGCGGCGCGGGCGCAAAGCGACTGCGGGACGCAGGAGGAGCCGGAAGAAAGGGCGCCTCAGAGGGGGGGAGGCTTCATCTTTATTGGAGGCCCGGGCCGGATAGAAGGAACTGTGGAGATTCGTAATCGGTCGCCGATTCATCTGACGCACGAAGGGACGATCACCGCCGAGGAGGACGGCGTTCGGGCGTGCCACCCCACAGAGCGCGACGACAACCCCGAGATCGCCGTAACCATCGCCGAGAGCGGTCGGGTCACCGGCGGGCGGAACGGCATCTACGTCGGGAGCGCGGGTCTCGTTGAGGGGAGCGACTCTCTCCGCGACCAGAGCGTTACCGTGAACGGGCGGGTTTCGGGCGGAACGGGCGCGGGCGTCTATATGAAGGGCGGCGGCCGGCTGACCGTGGGCGCTACGGGCGTGGTGGGCGCGGAATCGGGCGTGGGCGTTTTGTCGGACGGGTCGGGGGATTTGACGGCGACCGTGGCCGGGCGGATCGAGGGCGACGTCCGCAACGCGGGGGGCGCGCTCATGCTGACGACGACGGCGGGGAGCGTGATCACGGGAACCGTCCACGATCCCGTCGGCCCGGTGATGGTTCCGGGGAGCGTCGGGCGGATTTTGCTGGCGGAAGGCGGGGAGGTGACGGTTCCCGCCGCGGGTCGGCTCACGGGCGTGGACGGAGAGGCGCTCCGGAGCGAGGCGGGCGACCTGCGCGTCTCCATAGCCGGGAGGATCAAGGGCGACGTCCGGAGCCTGGGCGGCGACCTCACGGCGACGATATCCGGGACGGTTGAAGGCGACGTGGAGGGTCTGGGGGCGGGCGATCACGCGGTCACGGTCTCCTCGGGCGGCGTGGTGACGGGGGAGATTCATCTGGCGGCGAGCGCCGTGACGGTGGACGGAACCGTGGGCAGCGTTCGCTTCGACGGCGGCGGAACCCTCACGGTGGGCCCGACGGGCCGGATTCTCTCGCGGGCGGGGGCGGCGGTCAGCAACGCGGAGGGCGACCTGGGCGTGACGATTCACGTAGCCTCCGGCGAGCGGCCGGATCAGGCGGCCGCGCGGGTTCAGGGGAGAATCGAGGGCGCGGCGGACGGCGAGACGACCGTGACGCTGGTCGGGGCGAGCGGGCGCGCCGTCCGTCCGGGCGCGATCGGCTCGCGGGAGGCGGCGCCCTCGGGCGCCTACGACGTGGGCGTGTCGGCGTCCGCGGGGGGCGGCGTCTCCGTCGTGAGCGTCTTCGCTCCCCGCGCGCGGGTCTATGAGGCGCTGCCCTCCGTTCTGCTGGGCATGAGCGGCCTTCTCTCGCATGAGGAGCGCATGGCGTCGCCCCGCTCGTCAAGGGGCGTCTGGGCGCGCGTGGAGGGCGCGAGCGGCGACTGGAAGGCGGACGCCTCGACCAGCGGGGGCGTGGAATACGAAGCGAGACGCTACGGCGTCCGCGTAGGCGTGGACGCCTCTCTCGGCGCGAACGCCCTGCTCGGCTTCTCCGCCCATCACGGGCGCGGCTCGGCGGATGTTGCGGACGGCGGGGATATAGAGGTTTCCGGGAACGGTCTGGGCGTCTCCGCGTCCTACATGTTCGGCGGGGGCCTCTATCTGGACGGGCAGGTCGAGGCGACCTGGCATGAGGCGGATCTGGAATCCGACCTGCGCGGCAAGCTGAAAACCGGCGTCTCCGGCTTCGGCTGGGCGGCGGGCGTCGAGCTGGGTCGCCGGGTGGAATCGGCGGGGCTCCTCTTCACGCCGAGCGCGCGTCTGACGCGGGCTTCCGTTTCGATGGACAAGTTCACGGACGCGGTGGGCTCCGCCGTCTCGCTCGAGGACGGCGACCGCTTCACGGGCGGGGTGGGGATGCGCGTGGAGAAGGAGACGGGCGCGGGGCGTCTGTTCGTCGCGGTCGGCTTCGAGCATGACTTCTCGGCGAAGACGAGCGTGGAGGTCTCGGACGTCCGGCTCGAATCCGAAGGCGAGCCCTCGAGGCTTCGCCTGCGCGCGGGCGGCGTCCGCGCCTGGAGCGACGGCGAATACGCCGTTCGCGGCTCCGTGGACTACGCGACCTCCGGCGACGGCCACGAGCTCGGCGGAAGCCTGAGCCTCCAGGTGCGGTTCTAGGAGGCGGGCGAACGCCTGACGGATTCACCACCGGGCGCGGGGATCCACCGACGATCCCCGCGCCCGGTTTTCGTTTTGCGGGGTGAATCCGTTGGATCCGTAGGGGCGGTTCGAAAACCGCCCGCCCGCATCAACGTGAACGGCGCGGGACGCATGAATGCGTCCCCTACAAAACCAGAACCGCCCGTAGGGGCCGCGAATTCGCGCCCCGTTCGCGGGCCCGGCGATGACGCCGCGCGCGGTGATTTGGCCCCTCCGTGGGGGGACACAACCCCCCGTGGTTGTCCGCCCCGTATCCTCATTCCGCCGGGGCCCAAGAATCCCGTAGAGGTCGTTCGGGAACGCCCCGCCGCCGCCGATGCGAATCCTCCCCCAAATGGGCGGTTCTCGAATTGCGGGGCGGCCCCGGGGAGGGGCCGCCCCTGCGAAACCCTCGCCGCCCTCGCCCGTGGGTGAAGCCGCCGAGGGGTGGTTCCCACGCATTCATGCGTCCCGTTTCGCTCCGCGAAAGCCGTGGATGCGCTTTTGCGAATTTCTGCAAAATCAGACGAATTCAAGGCCAATATAGACAAATACGCAGCTGTTTTCCGGCCTTTTTCCACCCCTTAGAGACCCCTTTGACCATCCCGCCCGCTCCCCGATTCGCCCGCTTTCCCTCCCCCCGGAGGCGCACTTCCGCCGCACCAGGAATATACCCCGGCCCGGCGCCGTCTCCGCCCCGCAAATGCGGGCAGTTGCGGGCAAATGCACGGCGATGTTCCGCGTGGAGCAATTCGAGGGCGGAATTTTCGGGGAAAACGCCCCTCCCCCGGTGGAGCCTCGCCCCGCTTCGCCCTATAATGGCGGCGCAGCGGCCAAAACGGCGTCAAGGCGCGGCGGGAAGGGGCGGGTCGCCGCCTCCAGCCGCGCGGCGAAGCGAAGGGAACCGGCCTTGTTGAATCCCGAGAATCCTCCCGTCGCGTGCGTCCTGGGCTTCGGCATGGCGGGGCGTCCCATCGCCCGGGGGCTGGCCGAGGAGGGCGCGGCGCGGGTGCGCGTCTGGAAACGGGCGCCCTGGCGGCCGGAGCATCTCGCCGCCGCCTCCCATCCCCGAATCCGCATGACGGAATCTCTCGAAGAGGCCCTCGCGGGCGCGGACGTCGTCCTCTCGCTTCTCACGCCGGACGCCGCCCTGGACGCGGCGCGCGCGGCCGCCCCCTTCCTGGCGAACGCCGTTTATCTCGATTTGAACACCACCACGCCGGAGGTGAAGCGCGAGATCGGCCGCGTCGTCGAGGCGGGCGGAGGCAGGGCGGTGGATGGGGCGATATGCGACCCGGCGGAAGTCTATGGCCACCGGGTCGCCACGCTCATATCGGGGACGGAAGCCGAGTCGCTGGGCGCGATCATGGCGCGCTGCGGGATGCGCCTGCGGGCGATAGGCGAGCGCGTGGGCGACGCCTCCGCCCTCAAGGTCGTGCGCAGCGCGTTCACGAAGGGGCTGATGATGACGCTTCTCGAGTCCATCGAGGCGGCGAGGCGCTGCGGGCTGGCGGAGGAGCTCCTCGACTCCATCGCCGGCACCGTGGAGGGACTCCCGCTCAGGGACCTCGCGCTCAGCCTGGCGGGCACGAGCCTCATCGCCGCCGGCAGGCGAGCGCGGGAGATGGAGGGAGTCGTCGCGACCCTTGACGCGCTGGGGGTGGACGCGCGAATCAGCGCCGCCGCGCTCGAGAAGTTCCGCTGGCTGGAGGGCTTCGACTTCCACGGCGCGCTGGGAGGCGTGCCGCCCGAATCCATCGAGGCCATGCTTCGCGCGCTGGAGGGCGTATTCGACGCCCCGGCCGGCCCCGCGGGGTGAGGCGCGCCCCGCCTCGTCCGGGAGAATGTGAAATTCGCGCCCCCCGCCGCTTGATTTTCCCCGGCGGCGTCTGGTAGCATCACGTCGCGTTCGGGATCGCCCCGGGGAGGCGGCCCGGACGCGAACCGCCGGGGGCCGCTCTCCCGGGCGTTCGGATCGCGGCAGTTTTCACCATCTGAGGGAGGGGTCATCCATGACATTTGTCATCGGCGAGAAATGCCTGGGCGAGCGCTACGCGACCTGCGTGAGCGTCTGCCCGGTGGACTGCATGCACCCGGGCGAATACAGGGGCGAGCCTTTCCTGATCATCGACCCCGAGGAGTGCATCGACTGCGGCGTCTGCCAGCCGGAGTGCCCGATTGACGCCATCCTGGAGACCGAGGACGACGATCCCGAATGGGCGGCCATCAACGCGGAGCTCGCCGAGGAGTTCAAGAACAACGAGCCGGTCGAGCCGCGCCCGGCGAACGACCCGCCCAGAAAGCCGGGCAACGAGCTGCGCTAGCCCCGTCTCGCGGATTCAGACGCCGCGGCCCCCGGGCCGCGGCGTTTTTTCGCGCGCGGCGCCTTCCTACCTCTCGATCGGAAAGCCCACGATGCTGCCCCACTCCGTCCAGGAGCCGTCGTAGATTTTCACGTTCTCATAGCCCAGCAAATGCTTCATGGCGAACCAGACCAGACTGGCCCGGTGGCTCAGGCGTCAGTAGAGCGTCAGTTCGACATCCTCCGCCGCCCCCGCCCCGGCCAGGACGCGCCTGAGCGCCTCCGGCTCCCTGTAGGCGTCGTCGTCATCCAGCAGTTCGCGGAAAAACAGGTGCGCCGCCCCCGGAATGCGCCCCGCGCGCTCGGCGCCGTGGTCGAAGCCGGGCGGCGGCATCACCCGCTCGCCGCGGTATTCCTCGGGCGAGCGCACGTCCAGCAGCTTCCGGCCCGGCCTGCCGAGGCCCGCGCGAATCTCGTCGCGCCCCACGCTCAGGCTCTCCCCCGCTCCCGGCGCGGGAGGGGGAACCGGGGAGGCGGCCGGCGCCTCCTTCGAGAGGGGCCGCCCCTCGGCCGTCCATTTCTTCTTCGCCCCGTCCAGGAGCTTCAGGCCGGAGAAGCCCGCCATCCTCAAAACCCAGAAGGCGTAGGTTCCGAACTGCACGGGGTCGCCGTAGAGGACGATGGCCGCGTCCGCCCCGACGCCCATGCGCCCCAGCCGCTCCGCCAGCGCGCCGGGGGCGGCGAAGGCGCGATCCGTCTCGTGCCAGAGTGCCTCCTTCCAGAACCACCAATGCGCCCCCGGAACGTGGCCTTCGCGGTAGGAGGCGTCATCACTCGAGGCGGACACCTCGATGACGCGGAGATTCGGATTTTCGAGATTTTCGGCGAGCCACGCCGTCGAGACGAGCGGGGAAGAGTCAGCCGGCGTCATGCTGGAGCGTCCTCCTTGAAGCATGGGAGCGAGCGGCGCCGAGGCGCCGAATTCACGGCCGCCGGGAGCGTCATTCTACGCATCCTCCGCGCGCGCCGCATCTTCGAGGGGATGCGGGCGTCCGGGCGCGCTCGGTCGAAAATCATCCCTCGACGACCGGCGGCCTTCTGCGCCTGATCTCCGGCGTCGCCTCCTCGAAGGCGTGGGCCGCGCGCAGGACGCGGGCCTCCTCCCAGGGCGGCCCCACGAGCTGGACGGAGACGGGCAGGCCCTCCGCGCTGAAGCCCGACGGCGCGGCGAGGGCGGGGAAGCCGAACAGGTTCCAGGGGCCGAGCTGGGGCCGGCCGAGGCCGGAGAAGGGGACTTCGCGCCCGTTCACGCGGCCCATCGCCGTGGCGATCGGCGCGGCGGGACAGGGGTAGCCCGGCGCGAGAATGACGTCCGCCTCGCCGAACGCCTTCTCCATCTCGCGGGCGAGGACGCGCCTCTCCCGGAGGGCGCGGACGTATTCGTCGAGCGTCGCGCGGCTCGCGCCCTCGAGGCGCGCCCGAACGTCCTCCCCGAATTTTTCAGGACGGCTTTGGAGCCGCTCGCGGTGAACCGCGAACAGCTCGGCGTCCGCGATGACGCGGCGAACCTCCTCCGCCCGCGCCGCGCGGGGAAAGCGAACCTCGACGAGGACGCCGCCCAGCGCCTCCATGGTCGAGAGCGCGCCCTCGAAGCCCTCCTGAACGGAGGCGTCGTTTTCGGGAAGATGGAAATCCTCGCAGACGCCGAAGCGCATCCCCCGGACGCCCGCGTCCAGCCCCGCGCGGAAATCGGGAGCCGCGCGATCCGCCGAGCCCGGATCCAGCGGGTCGTAGCCCGCCATGCCCCGGAGGGCGAGGCCGCAGTCGCGCGCCGTTCTGGCGAGGGGGCCGGCGTGGTCGAGCGTGGGGGCGTTCGGAAACGCGCCGCGCAGGCTCACCCGCCCGTAGGAGGGCTTGAGGCCCATCGTCCCGCAGGCGCCCGCCGGCCCCCGGATGGAGCCGCCCGTGTCGGTGCCGACGGCGGCGGAACACAGGAACGCGGCCACCGCCGCGCCCGAGCCGCCGCTCGATCCGCCCGCGACCCGCTCCTCGTCCCAGGGGTTTCGACAGGCGCCGTAATGGGGGTTCACGGTGGTGGAGCCCGCCGCGAACTCGTGCGTGTTGCACTTTCCGACGAGGACGGCGCCCGCCGCCCTGAGCCGCCTCACGCACTCCGCGTCCTCGCCCGGAACGTTGTCGGAGAAAAAGCTGGACCCCTGCGTCGTCAGGACGCCCGCCGTGTCCACGATGTCCTTGACGCCCACGGGAACGCCGTGGAGCGGCCCCCGGTAGTTTCCGCCCTGAATCTCCTCCTCCGCCCTTCGCGCGTCTTCGGTCGCCTCCTCCGCGCAGACGGTGATGAAGGCGTTGATCCGGGGGTTGAGCGCCTCGATGCGCCGCAGATGCGCCTCCACGGCCTCCCGGGGCGAGATTTTCTTCTCCCCGATCAGCCGGGAAAGCTCATGCAGCGAGAGAAAAACCAGCTCGTCGGCGCTCATGTCAGCCTCCCCTGCGCGGCGTGCCTTTTGGTTCAATCGGGTCGATGAATTCTCATCCTAGCACGACGCGGCGGCTTTCGCCCCCGACCCCGGACGCGCCGAAGCGAAATTTTTCCTCCTCTCCGCCCTCCCCGCGCGCGGCGTTGCGCCTCGCGCGGTGATGGGGTGAAATGCGCGGCAAAGGCGGGAGAAGCCTGAGGACGCGGCGACCATTCCATGAGGGCGCATTTCCATGAAAGACGACGTTTTCGACGCCCTGGTGATCGGCGGGGGAATCAACGGCCTTTGCGCCCTTTATCACCTGAAGCGCCTGGGCGCCGGGCGCGTCGGGCTGGTGGAGCGCTTCGCCATCGGGCACGACCGGGGCAGCTCGCACGGGGCGGCGCGCGTGACGAGAAGCGCCTACGCCGCCCCCGAATACGTCCGCCTCATGCAGCGGGTGCATCAAGAGGAATGGCCGAGGCTCGAGAAGGACCTGGGCCGCCGGCTCGTCCACCCGAATCCCGGTATTTTCACCGGGCCGCCCTGCGCGCGCTTCGACCGCTACGTCCGCGCGGTGGAGCGGGAGGGCGTGGACGCCGAGACGCTCTCCCCGGCCGAGGCGCGCGGGCGCTACCCCCAGTTCACCTTCGGAAACGCCGAGCGGGTCCTGCTGGACAGGACGGCGGGCGTCGTGGCCGCCGAAGAGGCGGTGGCCTCTCTCGCCGCCTTCGCCCGCGAGAGGGGCGCGGCGATCCATGAGAACGCCGTCGTCCGCGCCATCGACCCGACGGCCGACCCCGTGAGGGTGGAGACGAGCCGGGGCGCGCTGCGCGCCGGGCGCCTGATCGTGGCGGCGGGCGCCTGGGCGCGGGATTTCCTCCCGTTTCTGAAGCCCAGGATCACCGTCGCCCGCCAGACGGTGGGCTACTTCTCGCCCGCGGGCGATCCGGCGGACTACCGCCCCGGCCGCTTTCCCGTCTGGGTGTACATGGAGGAGGACGAGAACCACCTTTTCTACGGGATGCCGGAGTTCGGCCGCGCGGGCGTCAAGGTGGGCCGCCACCTGAGAGCGGGCGTGGACGACGACCCAGACGACGCGCCCGCGGCCGTCTCCGGGGAGAAGATAGAGGACTTGCGGCGCTTCATGGCGGGGTTCTTCGCCTGTCCGGAATGGACGCTCGCGGGCGCCGAGCATTGCCTCTACGCCAACGCCCCGAACGAGGACTTCATCATCGACCTGCACCCGGAGAACCCGCGCGTCGCCTTCGGCGCGGGCTTCTCGGGCCACGGCTTCAAGTTCGCCCCCCTCACGGGCAGGCTTCTGGCCGAGCTGGTCTGGGAGGGGAAGGCGTCCATCCCCGAGGCCGACCTGGCGCGCCGCCTCTTCTCGCTCGAAAAATAGGGCTTCCGGCGGCCGAGCCTCATGCGGCGGGGTCTTTCGGCCCGAGCGCGCCCCAGGAGGCGGCGCGCCCGGGCGTTATCTCTATCATCCACCTGTGGAGTTCGATATCCCCCCGATACTGCGCGTATTTCTCCCTCAACGCCTCCGCCGCCGCGTCGTAGGCGGCGTCCGTCTCCGCGTGGATGACGGCGGCGCTTCCGAAGACGATCACGAAGCCCAGGTTCGCCCAGTCGTCCTCGTAATGATCCACTAGGAACGCGACCTTCCCGTTCTCGCGGACGTTGTCGAGCCGCTTGAGACGCTCGGCGTCCTTCTTCTGCTTGCCGTCCACGGGAACGTATATCTTTCCGTTCGCCACGGCGAACACCACGGGCACGACGTGGGGCGCGCCCTGGCTGTCCGCCGTCGCCAGCCGCGCCGCGCGGGCGCCCTGCAGAAAGGCGCGCGCCTCGTCCGTCAACAGGGATTTCATGCTCATCCTCCCGCCTCGCCGTATCCCCCGCCGCCCGGCGTGATGAGCGTGAGAACGTCGCCCGGCGCCATCTCGGTGGTGACCTTCGGGTCGATTTCCTCGCCGTTGACGCGCACCTGCCCCCGCGCGCCCGCGCCGCCGCCGAACAGCCCCGGGGCGGGCGACTTCGTGCGCTCGGCCATGAACGAGACCGTGACGCGCGCCGGCGAATCGTTCCTGAGGACGATACGCTGCCCGCAGCCCCCCCGGAACCTGCCGGCCCCGCCCGAATCCCGAAGTATCGTCTTCTCCAGCAGGGTGAAGGGCGAGATGCGCTCGATGACCTCAATCGGCGTGTGCGAGACGTTGCTGGGATAGCTCAGGCACGCATGGCCGTCTCCGCGCGCGGTGGCGCCCGTCCCCCCGTTCTGGAAGAAAAGCCCCGCCGCGCGCGCCCCCCGCCTGTCGAGTCCCGCGTAGTTCACGCACCACAGCGGCGAGCCGCTCGCCGCGGGGACGCGCTCGGGGATGACGGGAGCGAGCGCCGCGAAAACGGCGGCGGGCAGGTAATGGCCCACCAGCATCCTGCCCCCGCCGGCCGCCGGGCGCAGGGGATCGAGAATGCTGCCCGCCTCCGTTCTGACCTGGATCGGCCGGAAGCATCCCTCGTTGTTGGGAACCTCCGGGCAGAGGACGCATTTCACGGGATAGACCGAATACGCATAGGTGTAGTTGTAGGCCACGTTCAGGGCGCGATCCACCTGGGGGGAGGAGCCCGCGTAGTCGATCGCCAAGGAGTCGCCCCTCTTCTCGACCCGCGCCCTCACGCGAATCGGCTCCGCCAGACCGTCCGTCTCGACCTCCGAGCGGAATTCCCCGTCCGGCAAATCGCGCAGGGCGTCCCGCATGGCCTTCTCCGAGCGTCCCTGAATCTCCTTCGTCAGCGCGCGCAAATCCTCCAGGCCGTATTCCTCCAGTAAGGCGTCCAGCCGCTTCTCCGCCAGCCGGTTCGCCGTGATCTGGGCGTCGATGTCGCCCATCACCAGATCGGGGACGCGCACGTTGCAGCGAATGAGGTCGAGGAGCGTCCGGTCCGGCTCGCCGCGCCTGTGCATCTTCATCATGGGAATCTGGAGGCCCTCCTCATAGACCTCCCTGGGGTCGGGGGATCGGATTTTCCCGCCGATGTCCGGCAGGTGGGCCGTGCTGGCGGAAAAGCCGATGAACTTCCCCCGGTGGAACACCGGCTTGACGATGTTCACGTCGGGCAGATGGCCGGTTCCGTGCCAGATGTCGTTGGTGACGAGGATGTCGCCGGGTTCGAGCGTCTCCGGCGGATACTTTTTCAGAAAATGGCGAACCGTGATCGGCAGGGTGCCGATGAACGAGGCGATGCTGGCGGAGGACTGCGCCAGGGAGCGGCCCCGATCGTCGGTCAGCACGCAGGAAAAATCGTTCGACTCGCGTACCAGCGTGGAAAAGGAGGTGCGCGCGAGGGTCGCCGCCGCCTCGTCCACAACGCCGATGAGCCTTCGCCAGAGCACTTCCAGCGTGATGGGGTCGAACGCCATCCTCACCCTCCGATCTCGATGACGACGCGGCCCTCTTCATCCTTCCTGAAGCGCGTCCCCGCCGGCGCCACGATGGTGGATTCGCGCTCCTCGATGACGGCGGGGCCGGAGAATTCCCGCGCGGGCGGCAGCGCATACCGATGATAGACGGGCGCCTCCGAGAAGCCGCCCCGGGAGTCGTCGTATATCCTTCTCGCTCCCTTCCCGAAACTCCCGGCCTCGACGGGGGGCGGGACGCTCGCGGCGCGCGGGGCGGGGCCCAGCATCGTCAGCCTCCAGACGGCGACTTCCGCCGCCACGCCCTCGATCCTTCTCGAATACCGCCGCTCATACGCCCGCTCGAACAGCTCGCGCAAGGCCCCGGCGTCCCGGGCCGGAACGCCCCCCGCTCCGGGCGACGCGACGCGCACCGTATCCGTCTGTCCCCGGTAGCGCATCTCGACCGCGCACCGGAACTCCCGGCCCTCGCCCGCGCCGACCGCATCCCCCAGGGAATCCTCCGCCTCGGCGCGCATCTGCGCGAACAATTCCTCGACGCGCGCCCAGTCGATGGCGTCCACGTCGGAGATCAGGACGCGCGCGGCGTCGGCTCTCGGTCTGGCCGCCAGAAGGCCGGCGGCCGAGGCCACGCCCACGTCCGGCGGACAGACCACCCGGCGGACGTGGAGCTTTCGCGCCATGCGGCAGGCGTGCAGGGGCGCGGCGCCGCCGGTGGCGATGAGGGCGTAGTTTCTCGGGTCTCCCCCCTTCTCGGCGATGTGCACGCGCGCCGCGCTCGCCATCTGCTCGGTGACGATCTCGTAAATTCCCCACGCCGCCGCCTCCGTGCTCATGCCCAGCCTCTCCCCCAGGGACGAGACGGCTTCGCGCGCTTTTCCCGCGTCGAGCCTCATCTCGCCGCCCAGGAAAAAATCGGGATTCAGGTAGCCGAGAAGCAGGTTCGCGTCCGTGACGGTGGGCAGCGCTCCGCCCAGGCCGTAGCAGGCGGGCCCCGGCGAGGCGCCCGCGCTGCGCGGACCGACCCGGATCAGCCCGAGCTCGCTCACCTGCGCGACGCTGCCGCCGCCCGCGCCGATTTCGACCAGATCCACCGTGGGCGAGAGAATCGGCAGACCGCTCCCCTTCTGGAACCTCGACGTCCGCGCCGCCTCGAAGCGGCTCTCCGTCGCGGGCGCTCCGTTCTCGATCAGGCATATCTTGGCCGTGGTGCCGCCCATGTCGAACCCGATCGCGCGGGCCTCGCCCAGGGACGCGGCGATTCGCGCGGCGGCCAGCGCGCCGCCGGCGGGCCCCGACTCTATGATTCGCACCGGATGCTCCCGCGCGGCCTCGACCGCGGCGAAGCCGGCGTTCGAGAGCATGATGAAGAGCTCGCCCGTGAACCCCGCGTCCCGCAGGCTTTCGAGCAGGCGCGTCAGATAGGCGTCGGCGAGGGGGCGCGCGTAGGCGTTCGCCGCCGTCGTGGAGGTGCGTTCGTATTCGCCCGTCTCGGGGGCCACGGCGGAGGAGATGGAAACGGGGACGTCCGCTACCGCCTCAATGGCGGCGCGCGCCGCTCGTTCGTTCGCGGGGTTCGCGGGCGCGTGAAGAAAGCAGACGGCGAGCGATTCCGCCCCCAGCCGGATGAGCCTTTCCGCCTCTTTTCTCACGGCCCCGGCATCGACGGGGAGAACCAGGCGTCCCTCCGCGTCAACGCGCTCGGAGACTTCGCCCCGCAGCGCTCGCGGAATCAGGGGCGCCGGCATCTCCTGGTGGAGGTCATAGAGGTCGAAGCGCTTCTCGCGGGCGATTTCGATGACGTCGGAAAAGCCCTTCGTGGCGATGAGTCCCGCGCGCGCGCCCTTCCTCTCGATCAGCGCGTTGGTGATGAGGGTGGTGGCGTGAACGACGACGCCCACGTCCGGGGCGGCGATGCCGGCGGCTTCCAGGACGCGCGCGAAGCCCGTCATCGCGCCCCGCGCCGGGTCGTCCGGCGTGGTCAGTACCTTGGCGACGCGAACCGCGCCCCGCGCCTCATCGACCAGGGCGAGATCGGTGAACGTGCCGCCGATGTCGATTCCCAGGCGAACGCGGGGAGGGACGCCCATCATTCAGCGTTCAGCAACATCTCGCCGTCCCGAAGCACGGGCGCGTCGTCGAACCAGATCGAAGGCGCGCGGATGACGGCGTCGAAGTGGGTTTTGGCCTGCACTTCTCCCCCCAGGCTGGCGGAGGTTCCGACCCCGACGTGAATCGTGCCGTTCACGCCTTCGTCGTTGAGCATCTCGCCGGTGAAGTCCCGGCATTCGGGGTTCAGCCCCATGGCGAACTGCGCGACGTTATAGACCCATTCGTCGTTCTGGGAAGCCAGCAGGCCGCGCAGGAAGGCGGCCTGCCGCCCGCCCGATATCTCCCGCACGAAGCCGCCCTCGATCCGAAGCGTCACCGGCTCCTCGATTACGCCCACGCCGTAATAGGGAATGCTGCCGTCCACCACGAGCGTCCCGTTCGCCGTCCCCTCCACGGGGGCTATGTTGGCCTCGATGTTCGGAACGGCGGTGAAGCCCGGCCCCTCGAGCACGCAGGCGTGGCTGTTGCCGGCGCGTCCCGCGACGCCCAGCGTGAGCGCGCTGCCCGCCGGATTGGCGACGCGCACCTCCCGCGCCGCGCTCAGGCGCGCGGCCACGGCGTCGCAAAGCGGCTTTCTCGCCCTGAAATCCGCCATCAGGCCGCCCTCGCACATCTGCCGGGGGGTGAAGGCCGTCATCGATAGCACGCGCCCGCCCGCGGCCACCGCCTCGCGCACCGCCCGCGTATGGGCGAGGGCGCGGGTGACGGGGAGAAAAACCACGTCCGCCGCCCGCATCGCCTCCGCAACGGCGCGAGGCGGCTCTTCGTTGTCAATGCGCCGGGGCGGACACTCGATTATCCTCGCCCGCGCGCCCCGCGCTTCCGCCTCGGCACGAAGCGCCTGCGCGATTTCGAGCCGCTCGGCGTCGGCGACGATCAGCGCGTCTTCCCCCCGCTTGACGCCGGCGCACTCATTGACGAGGATTCCCGCCCCTTTTTTCATCCGCCGTTCATCCTTCGCGTCAGGGCGCGAGCCGATCCGGTTTTCTCCCCTCCCCCGCCCCGATGAAAGCCAAAGGGCGTGCGAGGCCGCAGGCGCGCCGTTGCCAATTCCGCCCCGCCCGTATTAAAGAAAGGATGCTCTCGACGCGCACGGAAGGCTTCTTCGGCGTCATTCCCGACCGAAAAGGGGGGAACGCCGCAAACCGGGGCCGGCGGGAAAGCCCCGGCTTTCGCCGGAATGACGCGCGTCGGGCATGGCGTCGTCTCGAAGAATCTACACGAGAGGAATGCGCGAGGCGAGCATGGGCCGCGGAAGCGGCGCGAGTCGGCCATCCGGAATCGGCCGAAAGCGCCTGATGGACATCTACAATCGCCTGTATGCCCGCTTCGGCCCGCAGGAGTGGTGGCCCGGCGAGACCGCGTTCGAGGTGTGCGTGGGCGCGATTCTCGTGCAGAGCACCTCATGGGCGAACGCGGCGCGCGCGATTGCGAACCTCAAGGAAGCGGGACTCCTCACGGAGAGCGCGCTCGCGAAAGCGCGGGTGAGCCGCCTCGCCCGCCTCGTCCGTCCCGCGCGGTTCTTCAACGTGAAGGCCAGAAGAATCAAGGGGTTCGCCGCCTACCTATGCGGGCATCACGCGGGAGACATAGGGAAATTCCTGAGCCTGCCCGAGAAAGAGCTGGGCGAGACGCTCCTGAAGATGGAGGGCGTCGGGCGGGAGACGGCGGATTCCATCCTCCTCTACGCCGCCGGGCGCGCGGTGTTCGTGGTGGACGCCTACACGAAGCGCATCTTCTCGCGTCTCGGGCATTTTCAAGCGTCGGAAAACGGGGAGAAGGACTATCTCGCCCTACAGGAGGCGCTCGCCGCGCGCCTGCCCCGGGACGCCGGGCTCTTCAACGAATACCACGCCCTGCTCGTGCGGCTGGGAAACGCCTGCTGCCGCCCCCGGCCGAGGTGCGCCGAATGCCCGCTCCTGGAGATTTGCCCGCACTCCCCAGGCGACGCGCGCGCCGCAAGAAAAGCATCCGGGAAGCCCCGCCGCCTCGACAGCCGAGGCGACGGGGCGGCCCGCGTCAGTTCTTTCGCAAGAGACACGTCCTGAGCGATTTCGCCAGGTTGCGCATGAGGGTGAAATACGCATCCTCCCCGGCGGGAATGTGCGCCCCCAGCGGATCCAGCTCGCCGGCCCGGGCACCCGTCCCGTGGATGATGGTCGTGATCACCCCGGGCCGAAACTGCGGCTCGGAGAAGACGCATATCGATTTCGATTCTCTGATCTTCGCGCGCAGCTCCGCCAGCCGCGCGGCGCCCGGCTTTTTCTCCGGCGAGGCACTCACCGAGCCGACGGCGTTCAGCCCGTAGCGCTTCTCCAGATATTGATACGCATCGTGAAAAACGATGTAGGACGCGCCCCTCACCGGCGCGAGCGCGCCTCGCAGCTCCCGGTGCAGGCCGTCGAGCCGGGCTTTCAGACGTCGCGCGTTCGCCTCGTATTTCTCCCTGTTTCCCGGGTCGGCCTCTCCGAGTTCCCGGGCGATGACGTCCGCCCACAGACGCGCGTTCAGGGGGTCGAGCCACAGGTGGGGATCGAAGGCGTGCTCATCATCGTGATGATCCGCCTCGTCGTGGGCGCGTTTTTCCCTGTCGTGATCATGTCCGCGCTTCTCCTCGTCGTGATGATGCTTTTCTCCATGCTCGTGGCGGCCGCGCCCGGCCTTCTCGCGCTTCTCCTCGCCGTGATCATGTTTCGCCTCGTCATGGTCGTGATCGTGGGCTTCCCACAAGCCGCCCTTTCGGAACTCCAGCCTCGTAAGCCCCGCCCCTTTCGCGTCCGCCAGGGAAACGACCTTCGCCCCTTTCGGAATCACCCTGAAAGGCCGCGCCAAGGGGGGCGCGAGGACCCCGCCCACCCAGAAGATCAGACGCGCATCCTCGATGACTTTCGCGTCCGAGGGCTTCAGGGCGAAAGTATGAGGCGAGGCGGCGCCCTTCAGCAGAAGCCAAGGCTCGCCGACGCCCTTCATCACGCCCGCGACCAGCGAATGAACAGGCTTGATGGAAGCCACCACGCGGGTCGCCGCCGAAGCCCGGTGGACAAGCGGCCCGCAAAAGACTATCAACAGGATCATGCAGGACAGAACGCGCCTCATCGCTTTGCTCTCCAAAAAAGTGGGAAAAGGGGTTGCGTGAACAACAAGTTTTGATACAATATAACATATCAATCAGCCTGTCAAGGAATTTTGATGAACGCGACGCGAAAACATTTTCCCGGCCCCGCCCACGACCACCGCGCCTGCGTCGAGAACGCCTTGAAGCAGGCGGAGGCGATTTGCCGAAAGCGCGGCGCCCGGCTCACCGCGCTCAGGCGCCGGGTGCTGAAGATCATCTGGGAGAACCACGCGCCCCTGGGCGCCTACGACGCGCTCGATCGCATGAACGCCCAAGGGGAGAGAAACGCTCCGGCCACGGTCTATCGGGCGCTCGATTTTCTCCTGAAGCACGGCCTCGTCCACCGCATCGAGAGTCTCAACGCCTTCGTGGGCTGCTCCGCGCCGGCGGACGCCCACGCGGCGCAATTCCTCATCTGCCGTGCCTGCGGAAACGTGGCCGAGACGCACAACGAGCAAATCGGGGAGGCCATCAAGGCGGGCGCCGCCCAAGCGGGCTTCCAGATCGAAACGCCCGTCGTGGAAATCAGCGGGCGGTGCCCCGAATGCCGCCATGACTGACGCGCCCGCCCCCCTCGTCTCCGCCAGAAGCCTTCGCCTCCGCCTCGGCGGAGCGACGATTCTCGAAAATATCGACCTCGATATCTCCGCACGCGAGATTCTCACCCTCATCGGCCCCAACGGCGCGGGGAAAACCACTCTCCTCCGCGTCCTGCTCGGGCTGATCGCGCCCGACTCCGGCGAGGTTCGCCGGAAGGAGGAACTCATCATCGGCTACGTCCCCCAGACCTTCGAGGTGGACGAGTCGCTTCCCCTCACCGTGCGCAGGCTGCTCACCCTCACGCAAAAGCCCTCGCGCGAGGAGATGCGGGAGCGCCTCGAGGAGACGGGCGCGGGCGATCTGCTGGATCACCCCTTCGCAAGCCTCTCGGGCGGGGAGCGGCAGCGCGTCCTGCTTGCCCGCGCCCTGCTGCGCAATCCCCGCCTCCTCGTCCTCGACGAGCCCCTCCGGGGCGTGGACATCGCCGGACAGACCGAGCTCTACCGCCTTATTGAGAGAATCAGGGACGATCGGGGCTGCGGGATACTGATGGTCTCCCACGATCTGCACTTCGTCATGGCGTCCACCGACCTCGTGGTGTGCCTCAACAGGCGCGTTTGCTGTTCGGGCCGCCCCGAAGCCGTGAGCAGGCACCCCGAATACCTCTCCCTCTTCGGCCCGCAGGCGGCGGAGAGCCTGGCCGTCTATAAGCACGCGCACAACCGCATCCATGGACCGGGAGGAGAAGTCACCCCCTTGGAATCCGCCGAGGCCCGTCCGCACGCGAACGGGAGCGTCTGATGGAGGATTTTCTGCTTCGGGGACTCCTGGGCGGGATGGGCGTGGCCGTCGTCACCGGCCCCATCGGCTGCTTCATCGTCTGGCGCAAGATGGCCTATTTCGGGGATTCGCTGGCCCACGCCGCCCTGCTCGGCATGGCGCTCGGCTTCTCCTTCGGGACGGACCTGCGGCTCGGCATCCTGGTCGCCTGCGTCAGCCTCGCCCTGTTCCTGCTCCTGCTTCAGACGCGGAAGAAACTCTCCACCGACACCCTGCTGGGCGTTCTCTCGCACGCGGCGCTCGCCTTCGGCGTCATCGCCGTCAGCCTGATGGAGATGCTTCGGGTGGACCTCATGGGCTACCTGTTCGGCGACATCCTCGCGGTCGGTCCAGCGGACCTGCTGTGGATCTACGGCGGCGGCGCAGCAGGGCTGTGCGCGCTCGCCTCGATATGGCGCAGTCTGCTGGCGGTCACGGTGAACGAGGAGCTCGCGCGCGCCGAGGGCGTTCCGGTCTTCGCCGTAAAGCTCGCCTTCATGCTCCTCATCGCCCTCGTCGTCGCGGTCGGCATGAAGCTGATCGGGATTCTGCTCATCACCTCGATGCTCATCATCCCGGCGGCGGCGGCGCGGCCGTTCTCCAGAACGCCCGAGCGGATGGCCGCGCTCGCGAGCCTGGCGGGCGCGTGCGCCGTGGGGCTCGGCATGTATGTCTCGGTTCGGTGGAACGCGCCCGCGGGGCCTTCCGTCGTCGTGGCGGCGGCCCTGCTCTTCCTTCTCAGCTTCGCGTGGAGCGCGACCGCGCGCGGGAAACCCTGAACCCGCGCGCCGTCAAACCCCGTCCGCATTTCATCTCAAAGAGGCGAGCGCTCACTTCGCAGAGGAAGGCTACGGCCCGTCGAGCCGCGAGACGGCGCACGAAAGGTCCGCTCGGCGGCCGCAAGGTCGCCAAGCTGCGGCTTTCTCTATGAAATGTCCGGCAGAGGCTGTTCGCGCGTCATCACTTCGAGGAGAGCCGGCCTTCCCGCCGAGAGCGCCTCCTCGATGGCCCCGTCAATATCCTCCGGGCGCTCCACGCGCAGACCGAAGGCGTCGAAGGAGCGCGCCATCTCGGCGAAGCGCGGGCTTTTGAAATCGCAGCCGTAGGCCGCGCCGTAGAGGTTCCGCTGCTGGCGCTCGATCTGGCCGTAGGAGCCGTCGTTCAGGACGATCATCACGACGTTCGCGCCGCATTCGCCCGCCGTTCCGAAATCTCCCATCGTCATCAGGAAGGCGCCGTCGCCCGCGAGTCCGATGACGTCGCGAGCCGGATGCTCCATCTTGGCGACGATGGCCGTGGGCAGCGCGAAGGACATGGCGTTCCATACCCCCGACTGCATGAAGGAAAAAGGGTTTCGGAGCGGCAGATAATAGCGCGCGAACATCTGGCAGTTGCCCACGTCGCTGACGACGATGGCATCCGGCTTGACGCGGGCGGCAAGCCTCTCCATCAGGAGAGCCGGATGAATCGGCGTCTCGCGCTCGCGGCCTTCAAGCACCCGCAGCGCCTGCCTTCGCAAATCCGCCTTTCCGCGGGCGATCTCCTCCCTCAATTCTCCATCGGCGCGTCCGCTCTCGCCCGAGAGGCGCTCCTCCAGGGCGCGGAGAAACATTCCGGGATTCGCCACAATTTCGTCCGCGCCGCCGTAGCGCGCATCCTCCGCGTCGTCGAAGCCCACGAAAATCCGCTCTGTGGGCGCATGGGGCTGGATGTGCAGCGTCTCCGCCGCGTCGGCGCGAAGACCGACGAACATCGCCAGGTCGCGCCGCGAGGCGACGGCCTTCAGGAACGCCGTGTTCCGGAAGGCGAAGTAATGCCCCACCGCGAAGGGGTGATCATCGGGAATGACGCCCATCGCGTCCTGGGGGTAGATGACGGGAATCGAGAATTTTTCGGAAATCCGCGCCAGCGCCCCCATCCCCCCTTTCCGCATCACCCCCTTGCCCGCGCAGATGAGAGGACGCTCCGCCTCCAGCAGCCGCCGGGCGTATTGCGCGACGTCCTCCTCCCTGGGCGGAACGGCCTCCGTCGGCTCCGGCTCGTATTCGGGCATCGGGATCGGTTCTTCCTGGAGGAGATGCGGGCTGTAGTCGCCGAGTCTTGGAATCTCGACGTGAACGGGGCCCGGCCTCCCGCTTCTGGCGATTCGGAACGCTTTGGCCATGACGCCCGATACGTCCTCGATTCGCCGGACGCGAACGCTCCACTTCGTGACCTTCCTGAACATATCCACGAGAAAATCGGGGTCGTCCACCCCGTGAAACGCCTCGCGCGCCGCGTCCAGAGGCACGGAGCCGGTGACGTGCACCATCGGCGACGCCGCTCCGTAGGCCTGCGCCACGCCTGCGATGGAGTTGGCTCCCCCCGGCCCCGCCGTGAGCAGACAGACGCCGGGCTCTCCGGTGAGCCGCCCGTGGGCGTCCGCCATCAGCGAAGCGTTCGACTCCTGCTTGCAGGTGACGAGGCGGATGGAGGGCGTCTCCCTCAGCGCGTCGTAGAAGGGCAGAAGATGCGAGCCGGGAAGGCAGTAAAGCCTCCTGACGCCCTCCTTGACGAGGGCGTCAACGACAATGTGGCCCGCGTGGACGAGCGAGCCGGCCTCAAGTTCCACGAAAGAGCGCTCCCGCTCCGAAGGGGAAAACGATGAAAATTCCGGGCTACGCGCCCGCTTTCTGAATATGCGCGCAAAGAAAATCGCCCACCTGCCGGGTGCCGAGCGAACCGCCCAGATCGGCGGTAACTTTCTTCTCGCGGACGGCGGAGACGATCGCCTCCCAAATCAGGTTCGCCGCCTCTCCCAGCCCCAGAACGTCCAGCAGGATTCTCCCCGTCAGGCACGCCGCGAAGGGATTCGCCACCCCCTTCAAGGCGATGTCGGGCGCCGTGCCGTGCACCGGCTCGAACATGCACACGCGGCCCGGGTGAATGCAGCCCGACGCCGCCAGCCCCACGCCGCCCACCAGCCCCGCGCATAGATCGCTCAGAATGTCGCCATACATGTTGTTCGTGACGATGACGCCGAAATGCTCGGGCCTGTAGAGCAGCTCCTGGCAGAGGGTGTCGATGAAGCAGTGCTCCGCCTCCACGTCCGGGAATTCCTCCGCGATTCCCCAGAAGACCCGCTGCCACAGGCCGTGGGCGTGAACCAGGGAGCCGTGCTTGTCCGCCATCGTCACCCTGGGGTAGCCGCGTTCGCGCGCGTATCGGAACGCATAGCGGCAGATGCGCGAGACCCCCTTGTAGGTGTTGATGTCCTCCTGAATGGCGACTTCGTCCGGCGTACCCATCTTGAAGTTGCCGCCCACGCGAACGTTCACCCCCTCGGTGTTCTCGCGGACGATGACCAGGTCAATGGGCGCGTCCCGCTTGAGAGGGCAGAAATCGGGATGGAGCAGGGGCGCGGGGCGCAGGTTGACGTAGAGGTCGAGCTCGAAGCGCAGGGCGCGAAGAAGGTCGCGGCAGTTCACGTCCTCGGGAATCCTGGGGTCGAGGCCCGCGCTGCCGAAAAGGATGGCGTCGTGCGCCTCCGCCAGCTCTCGCGCTACGACCGCCGCGTCGTCCGGCAGGGGCGCGCCGCGTTCCAGGTAGTGAAGCGCGCCGTAGTCATAGACCCTGGGGCGAACCTCCGCGCCCGAGGCGCCCACCGCCGCCTGAATCACCTCGGTCGCCACGGGCAGCACGTCGTGGCCCACGCCGTCTCCGGGGACGACGGCCAGGGAAAGCGCTCTCCCGCTCATGGGGGCCTCTCCGCTCACAGGTGCCTGACGACCTTGACGCGCTGCACGGCGTCGCCGGCCAGATGCGTCCAGATGGCCGCGTCCCGCACGAGCTTCTCCGCGCCCACGTCCTTCATCACGCCCGCGCCCCCGTGGATGTCCATGTTCAGGTGAGTGACGCGCTGGATCGCGTCCGTGGCGAAGTTCATCAGCAGAACGTTGTGCTTCCTGTCGCGGTCGGCGCCCTTTTCGAGGTCGCACGCGGTGCGCATGACGTAAGCGCGCAAAGCCTCGGTGAGCATGTGCATCTCGGAGAGTTTGAGCTGAATCGCCTGGTGCTCGATGATGTATTTGCCGCCCTGCCAGCGCGTTCTGGCGTGGTTCATCGCCATGTCCACGGCCGCTTGGCACACGCCCAGGCCGTTGGCGGAGAGCTCGAGATCCCCGAACTCGGAGGTGTCGCCCTTTCGCGCCTGAACGCCCCGGTTCACCTCGCCCACCACGTTGGCGTGCGGCACGCGGGCGTCCTCGAAAATGAGCTCCGCGTTCTGATAGAACCGCCAGCCGATCTTGTCATAGACCTTCCCTACGCGAAAGCCCGGCGAATCGCTCGGCACGAGGAACAGCGTGGTGCCATCCGCGATGGGAGCGTCAGGGTCGGTTCTTCCGTCTATGAAGAAGAGCTTCGCCACGCTTCCGTTGGCGATGTAGCGCTTGCGGCCGTTGAGCAGCCATTCGTCGCCTTCGCGCGCGGCCCCGAGCTTCCAGCCTGTCCGGGGGTCGTCCGAGGGCATCCGGTTGTCCGATCCCGCCGCCTCCTCGGTTCCTCCCTTTCCGAGGAGATACGCGTCGTCCTCGAGAAACGGCTTCAGGAACCTGTCCTTTTGATCCTCCGTGCAGGAGGCGGCGATCAGGTGGCTCCACTTCCAGCACTGGCTGAACGTTTTCGAGATCGCGCTGTCCCCGCGCGCGAGCTCCTCCATCACCAGCGCCTGGGTGACGAAGTCGATGCCGTGGCCGCCGCGCTCCTTGGGGACGACGGCGGTGCGAAAGCCGAGCCTCGAACCCTTCTTTATGATCTCCCAGTCGAAGGTCTCGCGCGGGTCGGCTATCATGTCCCGCTCCAGGGAGATCGGCGCGATCTCCTCGACGGCGAACTTTCGCGCCTTGTCCCGCCACTCCCGCTGCTCTTCGTTCAAATCGAAATCCATGAATGCCCGCCCTCATCGTTGAAGGGAAACCGGAACCGCGCCCGCGCCCCCGCGCGCGGCCCGAAGCCCGCGAGAAGCCTAGACGGAAGCTCCCTGGCTCAGGGACAAAAACGCCGCATCCTCCTCGTGGATCAACCTCAGGTCCCGCTCCATCTCGCGCACGAGGGGAATCACATGCCTGCCCACGTTTTCGCATTCCTCATGCAGGGGGAAGCCGGAGAGAATCAGCATATCCACGCCTGCCTGCTCGATCTCGACGATCTTCCGCGCGCACTGCGCGTAGGAGCCCACGATGGCGACGGCGGAACCCGAGCGAATTCGGCCCATGCCCGCCCAGAGGTTGGGCCCCACCATCTCCTCCCTCGTCCGCGCCTGCTGCTCCTTCGTGCCCCGGCTCTCGAAGGAGGAGATCACCTTCCCCCGATGCGCCAGCACCTCGGGATCGACCCGGCTCATCACCTCCTCTGCCGCCTCGAAGGCTTCCGCCTCGCTCGCGCGCGCGAAGATCTGAAAGCGCGTCACATATTTGAGGGGGCGCGTCCGCCCCGCGCGCTCGCATTTCGCCTTCATGCGCTCGACGCGCTCCGCCACCTGCCCAGGGGTTTCGCCCCAGAACACCGAATACTCCGCCCGCCGGACGGCGATGTCCTGCGCGACTTCCGAGGAGCCCGCCATGAAGAAGGGAATCCGCGGCTGCTGGAGGGGCCGGGGATACACGGTGGCGTCCTTGAGGCGGTAGAACTTCCCCTCAAAGGAGTATTTCTCCCGCGTCCAGAGGCCCTCGAGGATTTCCAGGTATTCGTCCGTCCGCTCATAGCGGGCGTCATGGTCGAGCGACTCGCCGTAGTTCGAGAGCGCGGCGCCGCCCGTCACGACGTTGTAGAGAATGCGGCCGCCCGTGAGCTCGTCGAGAGAGGCCATCATCCTAGCGCAAATGGCCGGATCGATGACGCCCACCCGCACCGCCAGAAGCAGCTTGATCGTCTTCGTCGCCGGGCCGATGACGGCGGCGTTCACCATGCTGTCCCAAGTCGGCGCCTGCGGCCCGTAGTGGCCGCTGACCTGCGAGGTGGGCACCAGGATGGTGGTGAAGCCGCTGCGCTCGGCGTTTCGCGCGATGCGGGTAAAGGTGTCGTAGCCGGGGGGATGCTCGGCGAATTTGCGGCCGATGTGCGCGCTGTCGCCGTCGCAGGACATATACCACGCGAGCTCTATCGCCATGCGGGCTCTCTCCGAACAGCGTCCGTCGATGAACGGCGGGCAGTATATCCCCCGAGTCGCCTCCCGTCATTCAGGCGCGCTCATCCTCGGGCGAATACCAAGTACCGGAAAAAGCCGCCGGACGCCGAGAAGCCGACCTGCGGGCGCGCCGAATCCGCAGGGCGATGAATCAGACTCCCCCGTCGCCCAGAAACGCCCGCATCTGGCGGCGATAGTCCGCGTCGTTGCTGTATTTTTTGATGAACCCGGGCGGGGGAACGCCCTCCAGCTCCTCGGGCGGCGCCCCTTCCCTGAGCGCCTTCAGGACTGCGTAGGCAGCCTGCGCCGCCGCCATGATGGGCTGGTGTCCCTGGAGGGCGACGCGCACGCCCTGGGCCGCGAGATAATCCCGCCCGCGCGTATCCTTCCCGCTCCCGCCCAGGATGAGGGGAAGCCTCACCTCCGCGGCGATGGCCTCGAGCTGCTCTCGGCCCTGAACGCCCACGAGAAACAGGGCGTCCACCCCCGCCGCCTCGTAGGCTTTGGCCCGCGCGATGGCGTCCTCCGTCCCCGTGAGGCGGGGCGCGCTTGTTCTGCCGGCGATGACCAGCCGCGGGTCGCGGCGTCCCTCAAGGGCGGCGCGCATCTTGCCGACGCCCTCCTCGAGCGAGGTAAGCCGCGCCGCGCCCCCCGAGCCGAATCCCTGCGGGAGCGCGGTGTCTTCTATCGAGAGCGCCGCCACGCCCGACGTTTCCAGCTCCTCGACCGTCCGCTTCACGTTCAGGGCGTTGCCGTAGCCGTGAGCGGCGTCCACCAGGAGAGGAACGCCGGCCGCGCGGTTGATTCTGAGCGCCTGGCCCGCAAACTCCGTCAGCGTCAGCAGGATGACGTCGGGCGCGCCCAGAACGGTCAGCGAGGCGGTCGAGCCCGCGAAGATGCCGACCTCGAAGCCCAGCTCCTCGGCCATGCGCGCGGTGAGGGGGTCGTAGATCGAGGCGGGATGGGCGCATCCCCCGCCCGCTAGCAGGGCGCGGAACTTCTCCCGCCTTTCCGTCCAGCTCATTTCAGGCCCGCCTCCCGAAGGCGGGCGCGGACGGGCCGGCTCACATCACCTCCCGCCCGCCGTCCGAATAGGTGATCCGCATCGTCACGGAGCCCTCGTTCAAAAGCCAGGGACGGATGGTGAACTCGCGCGCTCCGCTCGCGTGCATGGGGTCGGACTCGGCGATGCGTCTCGCCTCGGCCAAGGAGCCGGCGCGGATGATGACCATGCCCTCCCCCTCCCATCGCTCCTCGTCATCCGTCCAGAAGGGGCCCGCGCCGAACATGACGCCCTTTTGCTCCAGCTCCACCTGGAACTTCAGGTGTTCCTCCAGGTTCTCCATCACGGGCCCCATGCCGTTCGCAGGCCGGGTGAAATAGACGTACATCTGCTTTTGAAGACACCCCGGCTGGCGTTCAGCACGTCCCGCGCGCTGATTTGCGGCTCGCTCATGCTCGCTCCCGTAGCAAGGGTTGAAGGGACGGCGATTTTCCCGTCGATTTGAACCTCGGGACTATACCATTTTTTTCCCGCGCCATGAGACGCGCGGCGGCGCATGAGGGAGAGGACGCAGCGCCCGGCGAGCGCGTCGCCCGCCGCCGGAACTCATCGGACGGCGGCGCATCATCAGGTTCTGGGGCGCGCGTCCTCCTCGCGGCGCACCGAGCCGCCCACGACGATGGCGGCGCTCAGGAGGATGAGGTTTTTGATGATGTATTGCCCCTCGAGCGTGGGGGCGAAGGGAATCCGGGTGAAGCAGACCTCGGGTAGGAGGACGAGGGGAAGAATCGTCCCCGGCATCTGCGCGAAGAGCAGGAAAAGGGCGACGCGGACGAGCGGGCGGAAAAGCAGGCCCACGCCTATCCCCACCTCCCACCAGCCGAGCAGCGGGATGAAAAAATCGGGCGGAAGCCAGTAGACCGTGCGGCGCACGAGGTCGGTCCCCGCGCTGAGCCCCAAGGGCTTGAGGACGCCGAACCAGACGAAGACGACGGCGAGCGAAATTCTGAGGAAAAGCCGGCCGTAGCGGTTCATCCAGCCCGCGATATGGCGATCGATTTTTTCGAAGCGCATTTTCAAGGGGCGCTTCCGTCCGTCCGGCGGCTTGGGCTCAAGGGGAGCGGGGAGCGGCGCGCGTGAAACGCGCGGGGCGCATCCATGCGTTCCTTGCGCGAAGACCGCGAGCGAGGCCCCGACGCTTCGGATGATAGCCTTTCCCCGCGTCCGTGAAAATACCCGAGGCTCCCGACGCTTCCTCGGCGAAGCGCCTCTCTCCCTGAAAGCTTTCAGGCCCCGGCCGCGCTCCGGTGCTAGATCGAGGAGCCGGAGAGGCGCGCCCCCAAATTGAAAAAGACGGCGCTTTGCCGCATACTTCCCCACATCCTGAGCGCGAAAACGCGAACCGGGGCGGACGGCGGATTCGGCCGAAGCCGCGCCGTCCCATCCTCAAACCCAGGAGGCGCACATGATCATCGAACGCGATTTGCCCGTTGAAATGGACGACGGGGTGGTGCTGCGGGTCGACGTCTACAGACCGGACACCAAGGCGAAGGCGCCGGTCGTCATGGCCGGCGGCCCCTACGGCAAGGGCGTCAAATACCAGGAGCACTACAAGCCGCTCTGGGATTCGCTGGTGAAGATGCACCCCGACGTCCTGTCGGGCTCCCAGCACCGCTGGCTGACCTGGGAGACGGTGGACCCCGAAATCTGGGTGCCGTGGGGCTACGCCTGCGTGCGCCTCGACTCGCGCGGGGCGGGACGCTCTCCGGGGTATCTCGACATCTTCTCCCCCCGCGAAACCAGGGACTTCGCTCTCGCCATCGAGTGGGCGGGCCGCCAAAAGTGGTCGAACGGCAAGGTCGGCCTGAACGGCGTCTCCTACTACGCCATCAACCAGTGGCAGGTCGCCGCGCTCCAGCCGAAGCACCTCACGGCGATGATCCCCTGGGAGGGCGCCGCTGACCACTACCGCGACTGGGCGCGGCACGGCGGCATCCTCTCCAACAAGTTCATGGAAATCTGGTATCCGCGCCAGGTAGAGGCGGTGCAGCACGGAAACCCCGACGGCCCGCGCGACCATTGGATGAAGACGCGCTCGACGGGCCCGGCGGCGCTCTCCAGGGAGCGGCTCAAGGACAACCGCGCCGACACGCTCGGGAACTTCCTGGCGCGAGAGATGGACGACGACTGGTATCGCTCGCGCTCGCCCGACTGGTCGAAAGTGAAGGTGCCCTTCCTCAGCGCGGGGAGCTGGGCGGGCTTCGGCCTGCACCCGCGCGGCAACTTCGAGGCGTTCACGCAGGCGGCTTCGAAGGAGAAGTGGCTGGAGGGGCACCCGGGCCGGCACGAGGAGTGGTTCTACCTCGAATACGGAATGCAGCTGCAAAAGCGCTTCTTCGACTACTACCTCAAGGGGGAGCGCAACGGCTGGGAGAAGGAGCCGCGCGTGTGGCTCAACCTCCGGCGCCCCTTCACCGACGAAGTGGAGCTGCGCAAGGAGCGCGAGTGGCCGCTCAAGGGCACGAAATGGACGAAGCTCTATCTCCACGCGGGCGGCAAGGGCAAGCTCGACTGGACGGCGCCGAAGGTCAAGCGCTCGAAAACCTTCCGCGCCCTCACGCGCGGGATCACGCTGATGACGCCTCCCCTCAAGGAGGAGACCGAGATCACCGGCCCCATGGCGGCCAAACTCTTCATCTCCTCCTCCACGAAGGACGCCGATTTGTTCGTCACCGTCCAGGCGTTCTCGCCCAAGGGGCGCGAGGTGTATTTCCAGGGGACGGTGGACCCCAAGACGCCGCTCGCCCAGGGCTGGCTGCGCGCCTCCCACCGCAAGCTCGACCCGGAGAAATCCACCCCTTGGCGGCCGTATCACGCCCACGACGACAAGCAGCCGCTGACGCCGGATCGCATCTACGAGCTCGACGTGGAAATCTGGCCCCAGTGCATCGTCCTGCCCAAGGGCTTCCGCCTGTCCATCAACATCGCCGGACAGGACTTCGACCGCCCCGGTCCGGCGGTCGAGGCTTACGTGCCCTCGCGCGGCTCGGGGCCGTTTCTGCACGATCACCCGGCGGATCGCCCGAAAGAGGTCTTCGGCGGGCGCACCACCCTGCACACGGGGCCGAAGCACGCATCCTTCCTCCTCGCGCCGATCATCCCGAAGCGGCGGCGCGGCGCGGTGGTGAAGTAGGGATTTGAAGCGAGGAGCGGCGGCGCGAAACAGCGGTTCGCCGTGAAGACGAAGGGAAGTTCGGGCCGGGGGCGCGTCCCTCGGCCCGACGGCTTCCTCGCAGGCAAGAACAGATTCAAGGCTTCAGAATATGAACCGGACGGTCAGCGCCTCTGTTTTTTCCTTGCTTTCCTGCTGTTCAATTCGCCCCTGTTTTTCAGCCTTTTCTCGTGTTTCTTGCGAGGCTCCAGCTCTTTTCTCAACTCCTCGATTTGATTTTGGAGCGCATCGATTTCTACGGCGCGTCGGGGGACTCCGGGCTTGGCCTTGGGTCTCCGCGTCAAACTCAGGTCTTTGACCCTGCGTCCCCCTTCCACGAAAGTAACCGAGTCGTAGTAATCCTCCAGCCGAACGTAAACGCCTACTTCCTCCGCCCATTCCTTCAATTCTCTCTTGCACGAGATATCCCAGGCCAGAACCTCAATACCCCAGCCCTCTTTGTACAGGCGCTCCATATCGGCGTGAAAGCCGATTCCGTCATCGATTCCCGCGCCGTCTCCCGTAAGCAGAACGGCTACCTGCGGATTGTCCCGGTTGTCGAGGCCGGCGCGCAGGATATGCGTCTGCAGCACCTGATCGACTCCCTGCTCCGTCCCCGTAATTCCGCCGCGCTCCAAAAATACGGGCTTGATGCCCGTCTCCTTTTCTATAGCCTGCCGAATCTGGTTTTGTTCGCGAGGCTCGGAGCCGACCACGAACGCGCAGCGCTCGTCGCAATGGCGGCCCGCCACGGCCAGCCTGCACAGATGCGAAAACTGAATCCGGAGAGCTCTTTGATCGAACCCGGGCTCCCTGGACGGAACGACCTTCTGGGCCGATATGAATATGTTGGAGTTGTCCCAGAACAAATACACTTCAGGCGCGCTCACAATCCAGTTCCCTTCTGGTGGGCGGGAGAGGGTTCGAACCTCCGACCTACGCCTTGTAAGGGCGCCGCTCTGCCAGCTGAGCTACCCGCCCGCGCGGAAGCGGCGCGAGGAGAATAACACTTTTGCGAATTGAGCGGCTATCGCGCGAGCCGACGTGAATTCGGCCGCGGGGGCTTCATCCGTCCGGCTAGATCTTCAGCTCCCCGTTCCTGGAGAAGAGCTTTCCGTCCACGAAGACCTCGCCCCCCTCCCGCAGGTCGCACACCATGTCCCAGTGCAGGGCGGAGTCGTTTCTCGATCCGCTCTGCGGATAGCCCTTGCCCAGGGCGAGGTGCAGGGTGCCGCCGATTTTCTCGTCGAACAGCGTGTTCTTCGTGAAGCGCCGGATGCCGTCGTTCAGGCCGAAGGCGAACTCCCCCACCCTTCTCGCGCCCTCGTCCATGCCGATCATGGACTTCAGAAAAGCCTCGTTCTTAGAGGCCCGCGCCTTCACGACCTCTCCGCGCTCGAACTCGAGCTCGACGCCCTCCACCTCGCGCCCCGAGATGCAGGCGGGGAAGGAGTAGCGAACCTTCCCGTCGATTCTGCGCTCCTGGGGGCCGGTGAAAATCTCCCCGTCCGGAAAATTGTTGTGGCCCGCGCAGTTCATGAACGGACGCCCCGCGATGCCCACGCGCAAATCGGTGCCCGGCGCGCCGATCTCCACCACCTTGCGGCCCTTGAGATAGCGAATCACCCGCGCCTGGCGCCTCTCCAGCGCCCGCCAGCGCCGCGCGCCGCCCGGGGCGTCGGCGAAGCACGCGCCGAAGACGAAATCCTCGTATTCGCGCAGCCCCATCTCCGCGTCCTGCGCGTAGGCTTCGGTGGGAAAGAGGGTCAGCGTCCACCTGAGGCCCTTCTCGCCCGTTTTCTCATATTGGGCGGCGCGCTTCATAAAAATTTCCATGACGGACTGCCTGGCTCCGGCGGCGAGCGCCTGCTTTTTGGGGTCGGCGCCCGAGAGCCGCCTGGTGTTCGTCTCGGACAGGACGCTGATGAGCGCGTCCGCCTTCTCGACCTCGAACCGCCGCAGGGGCGAGAGGTGGGCCAGTTGCCGCCGGCTGGCGCGCTCGAAGAAAATCTCCTCCACCCCCGGCAGCGAGACGTCGACGTAAGGGTGCGCGCCGCGCTTGAGGCACGCGGCGTAGAGGGCGCGAAGCAGGGGCGCCGCCGCCGTCCCGCCCCGGATGCCCACGAGGTCGCCCCGCTTCACCCGCGCCGAATACCCCGTGATGATTTCCGCCATCCGCTCTACGCGCGCATCCTCCATCGACTTCCTCCCGTGATGATTCTTCCGCCGCGCGAGGCGGAAAGACCCTAATGAGGCCCGCCGCCCATCCCAGACGGCGCATCATACAAACCTTCGCGGGCCCGGAAAAGCGGATGAGCCGATCATCGAACACAGTCGCCCCCCGCCGCGCGCCGTTCCGGCGAAGGCCGAACGCCTCGCGCCGCTGTTTCCACAGATTTTTTAATGCGGCAATCTTTTGAAAATCAAACGCTTCGGGGAATTCCCTCCGCCTCCGGCCCGCGTTTCGTGGCGAGGCGGCGCGGGTTCGTGATAGAATGGTTCGCGATCCTAAGTATAAAATGAAGGGAGAGAGACTCGATGCCCAGACTTCACAAGGTTCGCCAGTTCAAGCCCTACCTCATGCGCTACCTGCACTCGAACGACCCGAACTACGAGCCGGTTCTGAGAGACCTGTTCGAGCACGAGCACGCGGTCTATGACGACATCACGGCGAGCGAGGAGACGGATTTCCGGCGAGGCGAGCGCGGAACCCAAACTTGGCACGTCGTTTTCACCGAGCTGACCGACATCCTGACGCCGTTTCACATCGAGCAGCTCTTCGAGCGTCTGGAGAAGGATTTCTCGGCCACCTGCCGGCTCATGCGCGAGACGCCCGCGCCGGAGCCTGCGGAGAGCGCGTCCGGCTTCCGTCCCTACCTCATGCGCTACCTCCTCTCCGGCGACCCCAACTACGAACCCGCGCTCCGGGATCTGCTCGAGCACGAGAACAAAGCCTACGACGCCGTCACGGCGAGCGAGGAGACGGATTTCCGCCGAGGCGAGCGCGGAACCCAAACCTGGCGCGCGGTCTGCGGCGAGCTCGCAGGCGTCCTCTCTCCCGGACAAATCCGCGAGCTTTTCGAGAGGCTGGAGAAGGATTTCTCGGACACCTGCCAGCTCTTCCATGAGATGGCCGAGGCGCAAAAACTCATCGAGACAGAAGAAGGCGGACCGGGCTGATTCGCTCCTCTTGCCGTCCCGGAGCGCAATCCCTACAATTCGCCTGAGACTGCTTCGTCCAGCCGGAACCGCCCGCGCGAGCGAAGCCGGCGGTCGGCAAACGCTTCTCCGGGGAGACCGCCGCATGGCCAGATATTCATACGATCACCTTCATTTCAGAAGCGAGGACCCTCACGCCGCCCGCGATTTCTGGATCGAGATGTTCGGCGCCGAGGTCCTCGAAGAGCGGGAGCTGGGCGGCGCCCCGGCGTTCAACATGGACCTGAACGGCATGACGTTCATCGTCTCCGGCCGGGCGAAGGGGGAGGACCCGGTGCGGACGGGCTCCGAGCCGCGCTACGGGCTGGACCACTTCGGCCTCCTCGTGGACGACATGGACGAGGCGCAAAAGGAGCTGACCGGAAAGGGCGCGGAGTGGATATGCGAACCATGGGAGATACGGCCGGGGGTGAAGATCGCCTTCATCAAGGGGCCCGACAACATCAGCATCGAGATGGCCCAGCGCGGCTGACCCCGCGCGTCCGCCGGAGGCCGCTCCCTTTCATCATCCCGCCGCCGGGAGCTTCGCCATGAAGAAATGGAACAGGCGCGAACTGCTCAGAGACTCCCTGCTCGGCCTGACGACGATCGGCGCGGGCGTCTTCGCGCTCGAGGACGCGCTCGCGCCCACGCCGGCGCACGGGGAGCTGGGGGAATACGGCGAATTCCTGCTCGCGCGAGGCGAGAGCCCCGACGCGCCGCCCAGAAGCTTCGATCCGACAGACGCCGACGCCTGGGGGCCTTTCTACAAGCAGGGCGCGCCCTTCCGGGGCCGCGTGGCGCCGGAGGACGCCCCGGGGACGCCCATGCTCATTCGGGGCCGCGTCTATGGCCGCGAGGCCCGGAAGGCGCTTGACGGCGCGGTGATCGACGTGTGGCAGGCGGATGCCGGCGGCCGCTACCACGGCATGGACGAGGGCGCAGGGAGGCTTCTACCGCTTCGAGACGGTTCACCCGGGGCGCTACGGCTCCGGCTTCTGGCGGCGGCCCTCGCACATCCATTTCTACGTTCGCCACCCCGACTACCGGCCCCTCGTAACGCAGCTGTATTTCGAGGGCGACCCGAGGCTGAGCGGACGCGAACGCTCGAAGCCCTCGCTGATCATTCCGCTGCGGCAGGCTTCCCTTGGGAAAAAATACGAGACGGGACGCTTCAACATCGTCCTGACGAAGGGGTGAGGAACATTCCGGGCGTCGCGGAACGGGCCGGGGAGGCGCCCCCCGCCCTTACGCCACCGGTCCGGAACCCGGCGGCCGCTTCTTGCCCCCGCGCACCGACGGCTCGGCGCACCACTTGACCGCCAGCCGCCGCGCGCCCTGATAAACGCTCTCGTCGAACCCCAGCATGTCGCAGATGACGCGCCTGTCCAGCAACGCGCGATTCGGGTCGGCGTCGGCCAGATACGCCGGCATCAGCTCCTGCTCCCGAAACTCCTCGAATATCTCGCGGGCGACGGCGAGCTGCGCGTCATCAAGGGCGCGGAAATCGAGAATGGGGAGCGTGTCGGCCGCGCTGATGGTTATCCGCCCTCGGCCGCTATGCTGCCGGTTGGAATGCCACCAGAATTTCAAAAGGCCCAGCGTGGAGTTGCTCCATACGACAAATGCGTAGTCAAACCTTTCATCGAGGAAAAACACGTTCGGCCATGCAGTTCCGCCGATAGATTTCTCTTCCGTGAACGCGGCAGTCAGCGGCTGGGAATTGAAGCGAAAATCAAGCGTCAAGTGCGCGCGGCTGGCCGTGGCCCAAACCTCGGCGGCCCTCTTCTCCATGCCGGGGCGAACCCGCAGCTCGGAGTCCGGTTCGCAAACCATCCGCGTTTCCTTCTTCGCGTCGTGATTCCACAGGGACGGATAAGTGGCAGTCGGGCTGGGCTGTCTCATTTTGATGAAGGGCGCGGAAGAAGCGCCTACGATGTTTCTGTGATACAGGCCGCGCCGGCCGACATGGCTCAAGGGCGCGGTTTTCAGGCGCAGGGCCGCAAGGATGCCGGGCAGCCACAGCCTGGAATCGGCCAGCGCGTGAGCGGTCTGGGCCAAGGAAAAATCCGATACGCGCACCCCGGCCCACGTCTCCCCGTTTTCGGCGCAGGGCGGCGTCAGCATCTCTCCCTCTACTTCGTCGCCCACCATGAGGGGCGCGCCGCCGTATGGCCCCTCGTCGATTCGTCTGATGAGTTCGGCGGCGCGGATGCTTTTCGCCGTCTCGGCGGCGTGGACGAAACTTTGCGGGCGGCGGCGCAGGGAAACGAAGCGCGCCCGCCGCGCCGGCGGCTCCTCCGCCTCCCGCTTGCGGGCGACGACCAGGCACTCCGCCATGCCCGTATCCGAGGAAAAGGAAATATCCCCGCCGTTGGCGGCGATGCTCAGCACCTCCAGATCCACGTAGCCGTCGGTGAGCATCTGCCGGAACTTCTCCCAGGAGACGCCCGTGGCGGCCGACAGGGGCAAAACCAGAGCGAGGACGCCGCCGGGCTTAAGTTTGCGATCCCCCAAGGCGGCGAAGGAAGAAGCGATGCCGGCGTAGCCGTGGGCGCAGGTATCCCTGGCGAACCGTTTCTCCCTGCTGGACATCTCTTTCTGGGTTTCCGGGTCGGAGCCCAATCCCCGGAACTGCTTCACCGTGTCCGCTTCCCTCTCGTCCCCCTCCCAGTCGGAGCCGGCCCGCGTGAACGGCGAATTCATTATCACCAGGTCGAAGCCCTCGTCGGGAAACTCCACCACGTTTTGGGAGGCGGCCTCCTCGCCCGCGCTGCCGATGCGCCGGGCGGGATCGTTCATGTTCAGGAGGATGAGCTGGCGGCTCTTGTCCAGGAGCTCCAGAGAGCCTATCGCCACCGAGTCGTCCTTCTGGCGTCCGTAGGGCATCGTATAGATGCGGGAGTTGTCATAGCCGACGGCCGGCTGAACGCCGGAGAGAGTCGCGCCGGTGATGTGGACGGCCGAGGGCATCACGTCGCAGCCGTAGAGAACTTCCTCCATCATGGCCGGATGGATCGCCGCCGCGTCTCCTCCGGCGCGCTCGTGGCGGGCGGCCACCTGATCATAGACCGCCGACAGGAGCGCGCCCGTGCCGCAGGCGAAATCCGCGACGCGCAAGCCCCCGACGGCCTCCGCGCAGGCCCAGTCCACCCCCTTCATCTTCGCCACCGCCAGCCGCGCCAGAAGCGCGGCCGAGGCCGGGCGCGTGTAGAACGTCGCCAGATACTTCCGGTCGGCGATGAGCCTCTGGAACACCTGCCCGGTCAGGTCGTGAGCGTGGGAGACGCCTGCGGCGTCTATGCGCTGGGCGGTGGGGAGCAAACTGGATAAAACTTGAACCGCGGGACCCGCCGACAGTTCCTCCAACACGCGCGCGGCGATGTCGAATATCGGAAAATAGTTCACCTCAAGAATGCGCCGCCATGCGGCAAGGACGCCCGCCTGCAGCGTATGCCCGCCGACTTTGTCCAGCGTCGGGATGCCGAGTTCCCGGCGCGTTCCGGCGAGGCGTTCGTGGAACACCACCGCGTTTGCGAGAATGGCGCAGGCCATGCGGCGGGTCTGAGGCTCGTTTCGCATTTCCAGCGTCCCGGCGATATTCTCCGTCAGGCCGGGCCGCAGGATATTCACCTCATTCAGAATCCACGACGCCCGCTCTACTCCCTGCTCAAAGGCGTCGGTCGCCTCGTCCACCTCCTTTTGCGGCACGGAAACCAGCCGGATGAGGTCGGCCAGGCCGTCCGCCGAGCCTTCCAGCCAGCCCGATTCGGGAAAGCGGATGCCGCCCTCGCGCAGGACGCACCAGGAAAGCCTCGCTTCGGCGAGCGCGCGGCCCGCGTCGTAGGCGTCTCTCGCCGACTGCGGATAGCGCAGGGCGACGGCGGCCTCGACGGGACGCCCCTCGCCCTCGACCCCCAGACCCAGCCGCTCCCGGGCGTCTTCCTCCGCCTCCTCCGCCGGTTCGTATTCGGCCTCCACCACGACCGGCGAGCGGCCGGGAGAGGTGATCAGCACGTCGGGACGGCGGCCCGAATGGCCGATGAGAACCGCCGTATTCTCGGAGCGCGCCTCGCAGGCGGGCATCATGCGCCGAAGCAGACCGCACAGGGCGTTGTTGAGGTTGGGTTCTGATTGACGCGGCATCGCGCGCGCTCCCGTAGCGAAAACCGATGCGTTGCTCAGGATCGGGAATTAAATTTTCGTAACATATTCGCCTGTTTTGCGAAAATACGCAAGCGCTATATTTCTCTCACCCCGGAAAGCGAGAGCGTCCAGTCGGAAAGAATGAAAAGGGCGGAGCAAAAAGTCTATGGGAGACGACCGGGGCGGTCAACCGGGCGAGACGCGCCCCGGGGCGCATTTTCGCGGGTCCCGCGCCGGCACGAGGCGAGCCGCCGCGCCTCCGGCGCTTTGACCGGGCGCAGCCGATGTGCTAGACAAGAGCCTGTTTTCCCGATTGTTCCCATTGGCTGAAATTTCCGTGAAACCGGCCGGATTCTCCGCGCAGGCGCGGGCCGCCGAGAACGCGAGGCTCCCAGGAAAGGCTCAAGAAATGCGGAACGGCAAAGAGAAATGCGACGTGGTCGTGGTGGGCTGCGGAAACGCCGCCCTTTGCGCGTCCCTGGCGGCGCGGGATCAGGGGGCGAAGAAAGTCGTGGCGCTCGAGAAGGCGCCCGAGGCGTGGCGCGGCGGCAATTCGGCTTTCTCGGGCGGACTGTTCCGCTTCGCCTTCCAGAGCATCGAGGACATCTACGCGCTCGTCCCGGATATGTCCGACGCCGAGAAGGAAAACATCGAGATCGAACCCTACACCTCCGAAAAATTCTTCGACGACCTCGCCCTCCTCACCGAATACCAGACCGACGGCGACCTCGCCTCCGTCCTGATTCACGAGTCGCTCCCGACGCTTCAGTGGATGCGCTCGAAGGGCCTCAGGCTCATTCTCGCCAGCGGCCGGCAGGCCTTCAAGGTGGACGGCAAGATGCGCTTCTGGGGCGGGCTGATTCTCGAAATCGTGGGCGGCGGACACGGACTCATCGACTCGCTCCTCGACGCCGCGAACGAGGCGGGAGTCGAGGTGCGCTACGGGGCGAAGGCGACCCGCCTGCTCACGGACCGGATGGGCGCGGCGCGGGGCGTCGAGGTCAGGGGGCCCGAGGGGCCATACGAAATCGAGGCGCACGGGGTGGTGCTGGCCTCGGGCGGCTTCGAGGCGAACGCCGAGATGCGCTGCCGCTACCTGGGGCCCGGCTGGGAGCTCGCCAAGGTTCGCGGCACCCCCTACAACACGGGCGACGGCATAAGAATGGCGCTCGACGTCGGCGCGCAGCCCTACGGCAACTGGAGCGGCTGCCACGCCGTCGCCTGGGACTTGAACGCGCCGCCCTTCGGCGACCTCACGGTGGGCGAATCCTACCAGAAGCACTCCTACCCCTTCGGAATCATCGTGAACGTCGAGGGCAGGCGCTTCGTGGACGAGGGGGCGGACTTCAGGAACTACACCTACGCCAAATACGGCCGGAACATCCTCCAGCAGCCCCGGCGCGCCGCCTTTCAGATATTCGACCAGAAGACCGCGCACATGCTGCGCGACGAATACCGCATCCGCGAGGTCACCAAGGCGGAGGCGAACACCCCGGAGGAGCTCGCCCGCCAGCTCGAAATCGACGTTGACGGCTTCGTCAGGACGGTTCGGGAGTTCAACGCCGCCGTGCAGCCGGGCGAATACAACCCGACCATCAAGGACGGCAAGGGAACGGAGGGCGTCAACCCTCCGAAGTCGAACTGGGCGCTCCCCATCGACGAGCCGCCCTACCTCGGCTTCGCCGTCACAACGGGCATCACCTTCACCTTCGGCGGCATCCGCGTGACGCCCAGGGCAGAGGTCATCAACACCGAGAACGAGGTCATCCCCGGGCTTTTCGCCGCGGGCGAGCTCGTGGGCGGCGTCTATTACTTCAACTATCCGGGAGGCGCCGGCCTCACCCTGGGCGCCGTCTATGGGCGTCTGGCGGGAGCCGCCGCGGGCCGCCGCGCCGTCGAGGCGAACCCGGCCTCCGCGTAGCTCTCGATTCGGCGGCGAGGCGGGGCCTGCCGTCCCTTATTCCCCGGTCGCGTTCAGGGAAACCGGCTCGCCGTTCAGCTCCGCCGTGCTCTTGAGCGGAACGGCCGCCGTGACCATCTGCTCGGCGAAGCACCCCCGCTTCGCGTTTCTGATGACGGCGAGCATCTTCTCCGCCTCCTCGTCGGATTCCACCTCGAAATGCGTCCGCACCTCGGAGCAGCCGGCGTTCACCGTCCCCTTGAGAACGGAGCCGCCCAGAAAGTAGTCGAAGTCCACGCGCACCCTGGCGCGCTTGAAAGACACCTTCATCATGTGCGCGTACCGCGCAAGCTGGGTCAGCAGTCAGAATCCCACCCCCATGGCGATGTAGCAAAGCGGCTGCGGATGGGAATCCTCCCCGCCGATGCGGGGCGGCTCGTCGCAATACACCTCGAAGTGCCTGTGCCTGCCGAGCTTGAGTTGGCCCTGTCCCTCCACCGTCTCGGTGTCGGCGGACATGGTGAAGGCGTAGCCCTGCGGAGGGAGCTCGGGCTTGTCGATCGCGCGCTCGCCTGGAACGGCGCTGTCCTTGCGGGGGTCGAGGGGCGCCGCCCCTCCCGTCTGCTCTGGCGTCATGCTTGTCTCCTCTCCTCTGGTATCATAAGAATGCGGCCGCAAGAGAATATCACGCGCGCGGAGACGGCGAAAAGGAAGCCGCCCGCGCGCGCCCTCGCCCGCGCGTGAAAGGACGCCCCATGAGCCGAATCGTCGTGCCGGACGACTATCCTTCCGTATTCTCCGGCAGCGCCGCCGAGGCGCGCCTGCGCGAAATCGGGAGCGCGGAAATTCATCCGTCGAACCCGCAGACCTCCGGGGAGCTGCTCCGCCGCGCGGAAGGCGCCGAGGGCGTCATCAACATCCGCGCCTTCTGCAGGTTCGACGCGGAGTTCTTCTCGCGCTGCGGCGCGCTCAGGGCGCTCTCGATTTGGGGGACGGGAACGGATCACGTAGACCTGGAGGCGGCCAAAGGCGCGGGCGTCGTCGTATCGAACACGCCGGGCGTGGCCGCCGTCTCGGTGGCGGAGCACGCCCTGGCGCTCATGCTGGCGGCCGCGCGCCAGATTCCCCGAAACGACGCCGCCACGCGCGCGGGCGCGTGGCCCCGGGGCCAGATGACGCAGCTGAGCGGGAAAACCCTGGGACTCATCGGCCTGGGCGCCATCGGCCGCCGGACGGCGCGCCTCGCCGCAGGCGTCGGGATGCGCCTCATCGCCTGGACGTTTCACCAGGACGCGGACTTCGCCGCGGAGGTCGGGCTGGAGTTCGTCGAGCTGGACGACCTCTATGCGCGCGCCGACGTGGTTTCGATACACGCGCGGCAGTCGGCGGACACCGTCGGCATGGTCGGCGCCGAGGCGTTCTCCCGCATGAAGCCGGGCGCCATTCTGGTGAACACCGCGCGGGGGCTGATCGTGGACGAAGAGGCGCTCGTCTCGGCGCTGGAGAGCGGAAGTCTGGCCGCGGCGGGCCTCGACGTGTTCGCCGAGGAGCCCCTGCCGCCGAATCACCCGCTGGGAAAACTGGAGAACGCGGTTCTCTCCCCCCACAACGCGGGCATCACGCCCGAGGTGACGGAAGCGGGCCTGCTGATGGCGGTGGAGAACATCGCCGCCGCTTTCTCGGGAAATCCGCAGAACGTGGTCGCCGCGCCGTGATTTGCTATAATGGGCGGGCGGGGAGGAGCCGCTCTCGTTCGCCGGCGCGCCTCGCGCAGAATCGACGAAAGGCGCGAATTCCCCCGCAATCCTTTCGCCCGGATGAGCCGAGGAGAAAAAAATGAGTCCTACGGGAAGGGCCTGCCTGGCCGAAGCCATCGGCGCCTTCGCGCTGTGCTTCATCGGCGCCGGCGCCATCATCCTGAACCAGAAGACGGGAGGAGCCGTGGGCCTGATAGGCATCGCCCTCGCCCACGGTCTGATCCTCTCGGTGATGATTACCGCCATGGGGCACGTCTCGGGCGCGCACTACAACCCGGCCGTCACCATCGGCTTCATGGTGACGAAAAGGACGGACGGCGGAACGGGCGCCGCCTACATCATCAGCCAGCTCGTGGGCGGGACCGTCGCCGGCATTCTGCTGAGAGTCATCTTCGACGCCGGCGTCTGGGAGAAGGTGAACCTCGGGACGCCGGCCCTCGCGGGCGACGTGAGCTTCGGCATGGGGATTCTGATCGAAGTCGTCCTCACGTTCTTCCTGGTCATCGCCATCTGGGGCTCCGCCGTGGACGAGAGGCGCCCCGACGTGGGCGGCTTCGCTATCGGCCTCACCGTCTCCGCGGACATTCTGATGGGCGGGCCGCTCACGGGCGCGGCCATGAACCCGGCGCGCGCGTTCGGGCCCGCGCTGGCCGGAGGTGGCTTCGACGGCGTCAACCACCTCGTCTATTGGATAGGCCCCATCATCGGAGGCGTGGCGGCGGCGGCGCTCTACAACAGCGTTCTGATCAAGAAAGACTAGGACGGACAGCCCGCCCCGACGGTCGGCGCGCCGCCGGGGCGGGGCTTGCCTCGTCCTCAAGCGTTCTTCGTGACGACGTTGATGGGCGCGCCCCGGATGAACGCCTCGATGTTCGCCACCGGCATGTCCCGGAATCTGGCGCATGTCCCGTCCGTCATCCACGCGGAGTGCGGCGTGATGACGACGTTCTCCAGAGCGCGATAGGGCGAATCCTCCGGCAGGGGCTCGAACGGCTCGAAAACGTCGAGACCGGCTCCGGCGATGCGCCCCTCCCGCAAGGCGTCGAGCAGCGCCTCCTCGTCCACGATCCGGGCGCGCGAGGTGTTGATGAAATACGCCGTCTCCTTCATCCGGGCGAATCTCTGGCGCGACATGAAGGGCGCGGCGCCCGCCGGCGAATGCAGGTGGAGCGACACCACGTCGGAGGCGAGGCATTCATCGACGGAAGCGGCCTCCGCCCCTTCGGCCCGCGCGCGCTCGGGCGTCATCGAAGGCGAGCAGGCGGCCACCCGCATCCCGAAGCCCAGCGCCATGCGGCAAACCAGGCGGCCGATGCGTCCGAAGCCGACGAGGCCCAGCGTCTTTCCGGCGAGCTCGATTCCCTGAACCTGCGGCCACTCGCCCGCGCGCATGGCGGGGAGGGTGAGCGGCATTCGCTTCGCCAGCGTCAGGATGAGCATCATCGTATGCTCGGCGACCGAGGCGGCGCTCGCCGCGGGCGTCACGCTCACCACGACGCCGCGCTCGTTGGCGCGGTTCATGTCGATCATGCGCGGGCGCGTGCCCATCACGGAAATCATCCTGAGACGGGGGACGTGATCCAGCAAATCGGTCGTCTTGAAGTCGGTCTGATACCGCGTCGTCAAAATGATTTCCGCGTCCCCGAGGCGCTCTCGGAGCGCCTCTTCGCTTTCGGCGACGTCCGCGTGGCACCGAACCTCGCCCAAGGCGCGAAGCCGCTCCAAGGCCCCGGAATTTTCAAACAGGAGGAAGCGGTCGTCGGGAATGACGATTCGCATGAGCGGAGAATCAGTCGTCGCTCACGAGGACGACCGCCGATTTGTCGATGGTGAGCTTCACCCTGCTACCCACGCTGAAGAACTCGTGCGGATCGCCGATGACGCGAAGCGGCTCTTCCAGGCCCGCCACCTTGACGAGATAATCCACCGTGCTGCCGAAGTAGTAGCCGCGCGTCACCTCTCCCTCGATGAGGTTCTGGCCGTCCGCGCCGCCCACGTCGGCGTCCCGGGGGTGGACCTGAATGCGGTGGGGCCGTATCGAGACGAGGCCGCCCTCTTTTCCGCCGTCGGAACCCATTTTGAATTTCGCGCCGCTTGCGGCCTCGAAAAGACCCGGGGCGCTCACTCTCCCCTGAATCGAGTTGGTCACGCCCACGAACTCCGCGACGAACCTCGTCGCCGGAAGATCGTATATCTCCGAGGGTCTGCCCAGCTGCTCGATCTTTCCGCTGTTCATGACGCAGATTCTGTCGCTGGTGACCATCGCCTCGGCCTGATCGTGGGTCACGTAGATGCTCGTGATGTTGAACTCGTCGTGCAGGCGCCTGATCTCGAAGCGCATCTCCTCGCGCAGGTTGGCGTCGAGGTTCGAGAGCGGCTCGTCGAGCAGCAGGACGGCCGGCTCGACCACCAGAGCGCGCGCCAGCGCCACGCGCTGCTGCTGGCCGCCCGAAAGCTCCCCCGGATACCGCGAGCCCAGGTGATCCATCTGCACGATGGAGAGCAGGCTCTTCACCCGCCTGTCCGCCTCGGCGCCCGTTATGCCGCGGAACTTCAGGCCGTAGCCCACGTTCTGCGACACCGTCTTGTGGGGCCAGATGGCGTAGCTCTGGAAGATCATGCTCATGTTGCGGCGCTCGGGCGGAATGACGCTCGCGCTGTCCGACACGACCTCGCCGTCCATGACGATCTCGCCGGCGTTGGGCTCGATGAAGCCGGCCACGAGCCGCAGGGTGGTCGTCTTGCCGCAGCCCGACGGCCCCAGCAGGGAGATCAGCTCCCCGTGTTCGATGTGGAGGTCTATCTCGTCCACCGCGCGAACGTCCGAGCCGAATATCTTCAGCAGACCCTTCAAATCCAGAACAGCCAATGGAAGCCTCCCTCTCCTCTATCCGGCGGACCGCATGAAGTCCCTGCCCACCAGCCGGAAGCCGGCCGCAATCGCCGCCAGGGTGATGAGCAGCAGCAAGACCCCCAGGGCCGAGATGGGCCCCAGCAGCGATTCCTCGTAGAAATCGACGATGACCACCGAGATGACCTTCGTGTTCGTCGTCCACAGCAGCACCGAGGCGCTCAGCTCCCGAAGCGAGGGCATGAACACCAGAATCCACGACGCGATGACGCCCGTCTTGAACAGGGGCACCGTCACGTCCTTGAACACCTGGAGCCGGTTCGCGCCCATGATGCGGCAGCTCTCCTCGAGCTCCGGGTGGATGCTCGTGAGCGCCGCGTTCGAGGTCTGATACGCCAGAGGCAGGTATTTGGTGAGGTAGGCCAGGAACATGATCCACAGCGTGCCGTAGAGCACGAAGGGCTGCTTCGTGTAGGCCGCGAAGAGGCCCACCGCCAGAACGATGCCGGGAATCCCGATGGGCGCGGTCGCCATGAACCCCAGATACTGATGCCCCTTGATGAGCTGGCGCTGGGCGATGAAGGCGGAGATCGCGGCCACGATGGTGGCGCCCGTCGCCGCCATGACGGCCAGGAGGATCGTGTTGTAAATCGCCACCCGCACCGCGTCGTTCGTCAGGATGAAATGATAATTCCACAAAGTGAAGTTCGCCCAGTTCAGCCCCCCGCCCAGATTCTTCATGAACGACGTGGTGAGCAGGGACAGCGCGGGCAACACGATCGCGCACACGAGCGGCAGCAGGCACACGAGAAACAGCGGGATTCGCCAGGCGCCCAGCTTCTGTGGGCGCCTCTGCCCCCCCTTGCCGCCGACGGTGGCGTAGCCCCTTCGCCCGAGAATCACGCCCCGGGTCCAGACCATGCAGATCGCCACGACGAGCATGGGCATCGCGTAGGCGGAGGCCAGACCGAGCAGATCGTCTTCGGAGACCATGAAGGCGCGGAGCTGGGTCGTCATCGTGTGCTGGCCGGCGGGAATCGACAGAACGGCCGGGATGCCGAAAAGAATCATCGCCTCGAGCGCCGCCAGAATGAAGCCCGCGAAAAGCGAGGGCGCCACGAGCGGCAGGGTAATGCTGAACATCGTGTGGAAGGTGCCGCCGCCCGCCACGTTGGCCGCGTCCTCCACGTCCGAGGAGATGTTGTTGAGGCCGGAGAGGACGACGATGAATACGAGGGGGAACGTGTAGAGCGACATGGCGAACACGACGCCCTTCATCGTGAAGATGTCGAACAGATAGAACTCGCCGCTCAGGCCGAACACCCAGCGAATCAGCTTGTTCAGCCACCCTTCGTTTCTTCCGGCCAGGAATATCCAGGCGATGGCGCCCAGGAAGGGCGGGGTGACGAACGACGCCAGGATGCCGTTCCGAATCAGGTTCGGGAAGGGAACGTCCGTCCGGCTGACCATCCAGGCCATCACGGCCCCCACCACCAGGGAGATGACGCCGACCGAAATGGCGAGCATGATCGTGATGTACATCGGCTTGTAGTATTCCGACGTCTGAAAGGCGTCGAAATAATTCTGGAGCGTGAAGCCGCCGGCCTCGTCCTCGGAGACGAAGAAGCTCTCCTTGAAAAGCTGGAAGATGGGATTCGCCACCAGGATGATCAACAGGATGAAGATCACCACCCAGACGATGGCGGTGTAGTCGAATTTCCTGGCGGCCGAGGGGGCGCCGCCGGGGATCGCTCCCGGAAGCCGCTCTGCGTCCTGCGTCATGTCCGCGTCTTTCCTTTCCGGCGTTCAGCCGCCGCCGAAAAACGCCTTCCGCCGAAGCATCCGCCCCGGCGAAGCAAAGCGAAGAGGCGGGAGCGGCCTCCCGATTTCGCACGAGAAGCCGCCCCCGCCCGTCATGCTCCTACACGCCGAATATCTTCTTGAACCTCTTGCGCGTCGGCTTGTTCTTCTTCTTCAGTTCGTTCCCGTCGATGGCCATCAGGTTGATGTCCTTGAGCGCGGGCAGCGCCTTGGGATACTTCACGTCGGGGTTGCCCACGTACAGGAAGTAGTTCGCCAGAAGCTGCATGGTCTCCAGACTGAACAGGTAGTCGGTGAACACGCGAGCGGCGTTGGGGTTCGGCGCTTTCGTGAATACGCCGTTGGGCGAGGTCACCAGCGCCAGACCCGCCGGGGGAACGATGGGCTTGAGCGGCTCGCCGCCCTGTATCTTACTGAGCAGCGAGTAGGAGGTCGTGCCCGCGCCCAGCCAGAGCTCCCCGCGCGCGACGAGCGGAATGCTGCCGGCGGCGGACTGCACGATCTTGGGCTCCTGCTTCGCCAGCTTCTCGTAGTAGCCCCAGCCGAACTTGTTGACGATGTTGATCATGCCGTTCGTGACGAACCCGCTGTAGCTCGGGTGCGAGTGAACGATTTTGCCCTTCCATCTCGGGTCGAGGAAATCCTTGTAGGTCTTGGGGGCGTCCTTCGCGCTGATCTTCTTGGTGTTGTAGAAGGGCATCAGCACGCCGGCGCGGAGAATCGTCCAGTAGTTGTCCTTGGTCACGAACGCGGGGTTGAAGTTGCCGGTTCCGGCCGGCTTGTAGGGCGTGATGATCTTCTTGGCTTTGAGGTTCAGGAAGTGGCCCAGGTTCGACGTGTGGAGGACGTCCGCGACGTAGATGCCGCCCTTGCGCTCCTGAAGATACCGGCGATAGAGCTTGCCCGAGCCGTCGCGGTGAAGGACGCACTGAACCCCCATCTTCTTCTTGTTGAAGCGGTTGCAGATGTCCTGCGCGATGTTCAGCGTGATGGAGGAATACCAGGTGACCTTCCCCTCCTTCTTCGCGGCGCGCATGGTGGCCTCGTCCGCGGCGAACGCGGGCGCGCTCAGCAAGGCCGCCGCCATGAAGCCGGTGATGATTCCTTTCCGCATTTTTCCTCTCCTTCCGTTGATCGTGTGGCGGCGGGCGCGAGGCGCGGAAAATCCCGTCCCCGCTCGCGCGAGAGCATAGTCCTCCTGCCCGCCAGTCATCCAGCGTGTCGCGGCTTTTGAAAAGGTATGGAGAAGCATATCAAAATCGGCCGCATCGTCAAGCGCGCAATTTCGCCGCGAGGCATTATGCGCGGCTCCGCGCGAATTCCTCCTCCGCGTCCTTCGGCCCGTCCCCGGCGGCGAGACGCCTCGCGACGCAGATGGTGGCGAGCGCGCCCAGCATCGCCGCCGCGCCCGGGCCGACGAAGGCCCAGCTCCAGTTCACGGGCAGAAGTTCCCCGCCCCCCGAATCGCCGCTCATGTCCAGGAATTTTCCCACGACCATGGGGGAGAGGGAGCCGAGCAGAAAGCCCAGGCCGGACTGGATTCCCAGCGCCGAGCCGAGATAGCGCCTGGGCGCGAGCTCCGCGGTCAGCACCACGAGGACGGGGGCGTCCACGTGCATCGCTATCACCCAGATCAGGCACAGCGCCTGGAGGACCCAGAAAGGCGCCCCGAAGGCCAGACCGATGGAAGCCGAAACCAGGCCGCTCAGAAAAAGACTCCAGATGATGGTGGGCGGGCGGCCGATGCGATCGGCGCACCAGCCGCCGATGAGCTTCGAGACCGCGCTCAGACCGATGATCAGGGCGGCGGACGAGGAGGCGGCGCGCAGGGCGCTCTCGCGCGTCTCCTCCCCCGTCACCATCAGCGAGGCCGCCAGAAAGGTGACGATCCATCCACGGAACGCGAACACCTCCCATCGGTGCGCGCCCGCGACTCCCATCAGCGCCCACGCGGGCGCGGGCAGTCTCGGGAATTCAAAGCCTTTGTCCTCGCGGCCCCTCGGCGCGGGCAGCTTCGGGAGCAGGAACGCCATGGCCGAGAACCCGACCGCCGGCCCCAGAGACGTCAGCGCGAACGCGGCGCGCCACTCGTAATGCGGGACGAGCGCGCCCGTCGCGTAAATCGAGACGGCGACTCCCACGGTGTAGAAAAACGTATAGACCCCCACCATGCGGGCGCGTCCGCCCGCCGGGGCGTATTCCGCCACCAGCCTCAGGGCGGGAGCGTAGGTTCCGGCCAGTCCCACCCCCGTGAGTCCCCGGAGCAACGCCGCGCTCGCGAAGCCCTCGGCCAAGAGCGGGAACATGAGATTCAGGAGCGCCAGCCAAAGGCTCGAGGCCAGATATATCCTCTTCGCGCTCATGTAGTCCGTCGCCGTCGCCAGCGCCGCCGAGGCGAGGATGTAGCCCGCGTAAAACGCCGTATAAATCGCGCCCGCCTGCGCGTTGGTGAGGCTCCATTCCGCCTTGAGCAGCGGCAGGGCCGCCACGTAGTTCGCATACACGAGCATCACGGGCACCTGCGCCGCGCAGAGCGCCCAGAGCCATCGGTTCGACGGCGCGCGGAGCGCCTGCTCCCGCATGAAAGCCTCCTTCGCCAGGGGACGGGAAGATGATAAGGGATTCGCGGTTCTCTGACGAGAGAGGAGCGCTCCCCCTCCGACTACCCGAAGGCGGGCGTTCTGATATATTCTTGCATTTTCCCGATTCTTTTTCCGGAGTGCGCCGATGCCCGCACCCGTCATCGACTTCAGGGTCTCCTGCCCCGTCCCCGAGGGGCTGAACAGATACCTGAAGCCCGAGGGCCGCTTCGCCGACTACGCCAGGCACTACGGCGAGCGGGTGTATGGCGGCAAGGCGGAATACGGCTGCATGGAGCCGGCCGCGTTCGTCGCCTTTCTGGACGAGCAGGGGGTGGACAAGGCGCTCGTCAAGGCCTCCGACATGACGACGATCTCGGGGACGAAGTTTCCCGCCCGCGTTCTGCACGAATACATCAGGGACCACCCCGACCGCCTCATCGGAACGGCCGGGTGCGACCCCTTCCGGGGCATGGACGCGGTGCGCGATCTGGAGCGCGACGTGAGAGACTATGGACTAAAGGGCGTGAACATGGGGCCTTGGGAGCTCGGCCTCTACGCGAACGACAAGAAATTCTACCCCATCTACGCCAAGTGCGTGGAGCTGGACGTTCCCGTTCTGCTTCACACGTCCATGAATCTTTCGAGCTCGAACCTGCTCGACTTCGGGCGGCCGATTTATCTGGACGAGGTGGCGAGGGATTTTCCCGAGCTTCGCGTCGTGGCGGTGCACGGGGGCTGGCCCTGGATCGCCGAGATGATCGCCGTGAGCTGGCGCCATCCCAATCTGTATATCGAAATCAGCGGAACGATGCCCGGATACATCGCCGCCCCCGGCAGCGGATGGGAGCCTCTGATTCGCTACGGAGGCTCCGTGCTCAAGAACAAGATTCTCTGGGCCTCGAACTGGCCGATGATCAGCCCGAAGGAGAGCCTGGCCGAATTCGACAAGTTCCCGCTCAGGGACGACGTGAAAGAGCGCTGGTTCGGCGGAAACGCCCTGCGCGTCCTGGGGCTGGAAGCGTAACCGCCCCCGGGAGAAAAAAGGACGGGGGCAGCCGCCCCCGCCTTTTCGCTCACCGCGTTCGACTGCGCCTTCTCAGGTCGCCACCGCCTCCCCGATCAGGCCGTATTCCCTGACGAACGCCTCCAGCCGCTTCATGTTGGCGTCCGAGGGCGGGCAGAGCGGCAGCCTGTATTCCAGGGCGATGCGCCCCATGATCGCCAGCGCCGCCTTCGCCGGAATCGGGTTCGTCTCGCAGAACATCATGTGGTTGAGCTCCCACATCCCGTAGTGCAGCTCCCTGGCCCTGGCGGCGTCTCCGTCGAGTTGGGCCTGGCACATCCCGGCCACGTCGGCGGGCGCCACGTTCGCGGTCACCGAAATCGTGCCCACGGCGCCCATCGCCATCATGGGCAGCGTGACGAAGTCGTCCCCCGAAAGCACGATGAAATCCTCCGGGACGCGGGAGATGATGTCGCAGCAGTTCGCCAGACTCCCGGTCGCCTCCTTGATTCCCACGACGTTGGGAATCTCCGCGAGGCGCGCCACCGTGTCGGGGGCGATTGGAACGACCGTGCGGCCGGGCACGTTGTAGAGAACGACGGGGATGTCCGCCGATTCCGCGATGGCGCGAAAATGCCGATACAGCCCCTCCTGCGTCGGCTTGTTGTAGTAGGGCGCCACCAGGAGCGCGCCGTCCGCGCCGGCGCGCATGGCGAACTTCGTGCGTTGCACGGCCTCCGCCGTGCTGTTCGAGCCCGAGCCGGCGATGACGGGGATCCTCCCGCCGACCTGCTCGATCACGAGCTCCACCACCCGGTCGTGCTCGTCATGGCTCAGCGTGGCGGACTCTCCGGTGGTGCCGCACGCCACGATGCCGCGCGTTCCGTTTTCCACGTGAAATTCCACCAGCGAGCGAACGCCCCCTTCGTCGAGTTTGCCGTCGCGGAACGGGGTGACCATCGCGACGTAAGAGCCCTTGAACATGAGGAGACCTCCTTCTTCCTCCGCTCATCGCGGAAAAAAAGAATCTCAAGCCCCGCCTTCATCATGGGGCGCGCATGACGCAACCGCCACGGCGAACATGAGCGTTCCACAACCTCCCGATGGCGTCCATCCTATCAAAGCGGCCCATGAGACGCAAGAAACGGAATTGCGCCGCATCCGGCATGAAGCGCCCGCATTCCGCCCGTCGCGGGGCGAACGGCCCGGCGGGACGCCCCTTTTCTGCCGCCCCGCAATACTTTTGTTTTGACAAGCGAATAAAAAAATTGTAATGTTGTTGAAATTCAACGGGTTGAGTTGACATATCAAGAAATTTCTTGAAAAACTCGCCCGAACCGCCCGGATTCCAGGGAGAAACCATGCCACCTGCCCTGAACCCTCATCGGCGATTCCAATCCGTCGTCCTCGCGCTGTTCGCGTTCGCGCTTCTCCTCTCGTTCGGCGCCGATTCGGCCTCCGCGCGAAAAAAGAGAGCCCGAAAGAAGGTCGTCCCCTATCGCTCCATCCTGCTGCTCGACGCGAATACCGGGCGCGTCCTGAAATCGCGCAACGCGCGCTATGGCGCGAGGCCCGCCTCCATCGTCAAGATGATGACGTCGCTTCTCGCCATGGAGCACGTCAGGAAAGGCGCCGCCAGCCTCGATGACGTCATCGCCACCAGCAGGCGCGCCTCCCGAATCGGGGGCCAGCAGGTGTATCTGAAGCAGGGCGAAAAGTTTCGCCTGAGAGACCTGATGAAGTCCGTCATCATCAGCTCCGCGAACGATTCCTCCTACGCCGTGGCGGAGCACGTCGCCGGAGACGCCGAAGCCTTCATCGAGATGATGAACCTGCGCGCCGAGGAACTCGGCATGACGGACACCCGCTTCGTCAACGTCAACGGCCTGCCCGAGCGAAGGGGAAAGCCGGGCAACCGGATGAGCGCGCGCGACGCCGGCATCCTCGCCCGCGAACTGCTGAAATATCCGCTGATCATGAAGTGGAGCTCCACCCCAAGCGCCCCGTTCCGCAACGGAGAATTCACCCTCACCAACACGAACCGCCTCCTGGGGCGGTTTCGCGGCATGGACGGCCTGAAGACGGGCTATCACAAAAAGGCGGGGTTCAGCATCGTCGCCACGGCGAAGCGCAGAAACCTGCGGCTCATCGCCGTCGTCATGGGTTCGAGCCATTCCAAGCGCCGCTTCAGGGAGGCCAGGCGTCTGCTCGCCTGGGGCTTCGCCCAATACCGCTGGGTCGACGCCTGGAAGCAAGGGAAATGGAAGCCGCGGCCTGTCGCGGTGCTCGGCGGCCACAAACGGACGCTTCGCCTACAGCCGAAGGGAGAAGTGAAGGCGCTGGTGCGGCGCGGCGAGGAGAAGCGCATTTCCATGAAGGCGGAACTGCCCGAGGCCGTCGCCGCGCCCGTCCGCGCCGGCCAGAAGGTGGGCCGCGTCGTCTATGAATTCGGCGGAAGCAAACTGGGCGAAATCACGCTCGTGGCGGCCGAGCCGGTGAAGAAGCTGGGCTTTTTCCAGTCCCTGATGCGGCTCTCGGTTCGCGGCGGCGAGAAATGAAGCCTACTCCGGGGAGATATCGCCCGTCTTTCCCATAAACGGCAGGGCGGTCGCCAGAAACGCGATCATCACCACCTCGGAATCGCCAAAATTGTATTCAAACACCCCCGCGCTCAGGAAGGCGGCGGCGGAGGCCAGACCGCCCACCATCCGAAACCGCGTTCCGAAGGGCTGCGGCCCCGCGTCCCGCATTCGCCGAATCACCAGGATGAAATACCCGACCCACGCCCAAATCCAGGCGCCCAGGGCGAAAACGCCCCGCTCGGCGGCCAGGTGCGCCACGTTGTTGTGCAGATGGCCGGTGGACTTCTTGATCGCCCCGGGGTTCGCGTATTGCCCGTAGCTGGCCTTGATCTGATCGGGGCCGAAGCCCAGCCATTTCCTGTCCATCCACATCCGGAAGCCGCTTTCCCACATGTACAGCCGCTCCACGGCCGTCGCGTCCCGGGGGTTCATGATGCTCTTCGCGCGCCGGCGAACGGAATCGGGCGCCAGGAACACCGTCAATACCGCCACCATCGCCAGGAACAGGACGGCCTTCCTGCTCCGGCTCGCCGCGGCGATCACCGCCATCCCCACGGCGAAGCCGACCCATGCGTTGCGGCTGAAGGTGCTCGCCAGCGCCGCGATGATCAGCAGGGCCAGCGCCCATATCCAGGCGTCCCTCCATCCCCGGGAGGACGTGAAGAGCCAGGAAAGCGCCAGAGCGGCGACCAGGAGCAGGAAGCCGCCGAGCGTCATGTAGATGCTGAAAAAGCCCGACATCCGGTTGAGCAGCGAGAAGGGCAGCCGTAGCCAGACGACGAGGGTCCACAGAGCGGCCGCGCCCGCGGCGAGAAAGAGCGCCTTCGCCAGCCAAAGCGCCTCCCGGTCGTCCTCGACCACGTTGAGCGCCAGATAAAAAATCAGTATCTGGCTCAGCTCCCTGGACTGGATGAGGCCCTTCACCGAATCGTCGGAATGAAAGGCGCTCGCGAGGGTCAGGATCGCGAAGAGGAGCCAGGGTCTCCACAGCGGAAACCTCTGGGCGAGCAGGGGGGCCTGCCCCCTCGCGCCCATGGAGGCGAGCCACGCCGCGATGGCCGTGAAGACGCATATCTGGGCGAGGGATATCGAAAACGGCGCGCTGACGGCGAAGCCGAAAAGTCCGCCGAACGCTACGCGGGAGAGCGGGGAGCGCCTGCGGAAGCGCCCGCCCAGATCGATGAAGGAGGCTCTCAATTCATCCATGAGCTCGCTTCCTGCCGGGATCGAACGCGCTTCGATAGGCGCGGACGACCCTCTTGTATTGGCGTTTGAAAAGAACTCGCTTCCGCAGGATATCCTCCATGCGCCTTGTGAACCGAAGCAATCTGGCCATCCGGCCGGAAGATGAATCCACGATGAAATGCTCCCCGATATCACTCTCCATCTCCACGTCGTGGTCGGCAAGCGGCGGAACAATCGTTCCCTCCAGAAAGCCGGTGCCCCACCAGCGGCGCAGGAGGGTGTCTATCGGCATCTGGACGCGCCCATGGCCCAGTATTCGAGCGGCGGCTCGCTCATTGATTACGTATGCGGAACTCCCGTCAAGACTGCCGTATTTCTTAAGACGGATCTGACGGTCGGCGCCTATCGGTCCGACGGGCAGGGAGGGCATGTCCGGTCGCCTGTCCTCCAGCATGAGAATGTCGAACTCCCGGGCCGCCATGCGCAACTGCTCAAGATACGCGGGAAGCTCTTCGGAGAGGATCGCGTCATCCTCCAATATGAGGACGCATTTTTCGCCCCTTCCCAGCATCGCTCGATAGACGTTCAGATGGGCGAGATAGCATCCAATCTGCCCGGCGGAAGGGAGGGTCCCGTGATGATAGATTTGCGCTATCCTCCGCTGCGTTTTCAGATCGCGCAAAGTCGCCAGGACTTCCTCGCTCTCCCCGCGAAGATCCACTCCGTCAATCCAGGAAAAATCCAGCCCCAAAGCCTCGAGTCGAGACCGCATTCGGGCGCGCCTGTCCTTGGCCGTTTTCAGGGAGATGACGAAGATTCGCATCCGCTTCACTCCTCAACGCTTGAGCGTCTCAACAGCTTCGGCCGGCCGCGCAGGGTTCGACAACTTCCGCGCCGCGCCGGAATCTTCAGGAGCCGCGGCCTCTCGATTCGATAATTTCCCGATAAAGCCTTTCGGTCGCGTCGGCGTTCGCCCGCCAGGTGAATTTCAGCGAAAGCGCGCGCGCCGCCGCGCCCATGGCGGCCGCTTTCTCCTCATCCATGCACAGGCAGAGGAGGCGCGCAATCTCGTCCGCGTCCGTCGGGTCGTCGAGAACGAAGCCCTCCTTCCCGTCGGTGATGATTTCCGCCGCGCCGCTTCTCGATGAAAACACGCAAGGCAGGCCGCTCGCCATCGCTTCGAGGTAAGTGCTTCCAAAAGGCTCATACAGGGAAGGAAGCGCGAAGGCGTCCGCCGCGCGATAGAGCAGGGCCGTGGGCACGTCGTCATCCACGAAGCGAAACCGCTCCCCCACGCCACGCGAGCGAGCGAGCCGCTCGCAGGCGCCCCTCGCGCCCCGGCCGCGCGCCAGCAGGCGAGGCGTCCTGCCGCCTCGCGGGCTTTTCATCCCGGCGAGGCCCTCTATCAGATGGCGCAGCCCCTTCCTGAAAAAACCGGTTCCCACGTAGAGCGCGGCGAAGTCGCTCTCCGCCAGGCCGATTCTGTTCCTTATCTCCTCGCGCTCCGACGCTTCCGGCGGCCGGAACTCCTCGGCGTCCACGCTGTTGTAGATGACGGGAACTTTCCTCAGCCCGAAATGCCTCTCGACCTCCGCGGCCCCTTTTCGGCTGATGGCCGTCACTATCTTCGCTCCGCCCCCGCCCATGAGGTTTTCCTCGAGCCCCAGAAGGACTTTGTGGAGCGGGTCCAGGCTTCTGACGAACCTCGCCCAGGGCGAAAGGCGCGGGGAGGACGCGCGCAGCCACTCGCGATGCAGCCCCTCCTCCGCATGATAGACGTCGCACCTGTTGATCCGAGCGCATGAGTGGCTGACGTCGAATCGTTCGTTTTCCAGAATTTCGTCCACCCCTCTTGCGAACGAGCGGATCTTCAAGAAGGAGAAAAGCCCCGAGACGCGCACGGGGTGAAACCGGATGGAAGGAGCAGGGAGCTCGGGGCATCTTCTTGCGATGACGTGAACCTCATGCCCCCGGGCGTCCATCTCTTTGGACAAGTGCCAGACGTAGCGCTCCACCCCGCCATGGCGATGCACGGCGGGGCAGATCATCGCGATTTTCACGAGAAGCGGGCCTCCGGCGAGGCGGAGGCGCGGCCTTTCGAGCGGATGACTTCACGGTAAATCTCCGCCATCCGGCGCGCCGCGACGCCCTGGTCGAACTCGCGCTCGGCGCGCGCGCGGGCGGAGCGGCCCATGGAGCGCGCCAGGTCGGGGTTTGAAATGAGCCTCTCGACAGCGGCGGACAGCGCCTCCTCATCCCCCGGCGGAACAAGAAGGCCCTCCTTTTCGTGGCGGACGATTTCATCGACGCATCCCACGCGGCTGGCCACGACGGGCCTGCCCGCCGCGAGGTAGTCGAACAGCGTCCGGCTCGTCCCCTCCGAGCGGAGGGAGGGAAACGCCAGAACGTCGCAGGCGGCGAGCGCGTCTGAAAGCGAGGGAAGAAACCCCGTGAACGCGACCCGCTTCTCCACGCCCAACTCCGCCGCCATTCGCCGCAGGGGGTCGGCGTCCTCCCCCTCCCCGATCACGATCGCCCAGAGGGATTTTTCCCGAATCAGCCGCGCCGCCGCGCGCAGGAACACGTCCTGTCCCTTGATCCAGAACATGACGCTGCCCGCCACGCCCACCAGGGGGACGCCGCGAGGAATGCCCCGGGAATCCCGAAACTCCGCCCCCGCGGCTTCGGGATCGTAGGCGGAAGCGTCCGCGCCGCCCATCACCGTGAAAAACGAGCCGCCGGCGAACGCCCCGTCCCCGACGTATCCCTTCCGGATTTTCTCGGCCACCGCCACGGTCGCGTCCGTGGCCGAAGCGTAAAGCCACCGGTTCAGCAGGTGGCGGCTCACCGGCCGCAGGATGTGGCGGCTTCGCACCAGGGCGGGGCCGCGCCTTCCCGACAGGGCGGCGGCGGCGAGCCAGTGCTCGACGCCCCTGTGCGCGTGCGCGGCGTCCACCTCCCTTTCGCGCGCGATCCTCCTTATCTTGGCTATGTCCCTCAGATAGCTGGCGGGCCTGAAATTCCCGCTCGCCTCGATGAAGTCGATTTCCTCCACGCCCGCCGCGCGAATGCGCTCGGCGACTTCGCGTCCCCCCTCGACGCCGCGGCAGAGCATCATCACGCGATGGCCTTCCGCCTGAAGCCCCAGCGTGAGGCGCATGGCCGCCCAGGCGTCCGAACTCCAGCCCCGGCAGGTCATGATCTGCAGCACGGAGAGCGGACGCCCGTCCTCCCCCGGCAGGCTGCGCGGCGGCGTTCGCAGGGCGCGGGCGGTCAAGACGCTTTCCCGGGCGCAGGCAGCGGCGCGGCGGCGAATTCATCGGAGACGGGCGCCTCCTCGCCCGCGAACTGCATCTCGTAGAGTCTTTGATACAAACCGCCGCGCCCCATCAACTCATCGTGCGTTCCTCTCTCCACGATGCGCCCGCCGTCGAGCACGACGATCGAATCGGCGTTCCGGATGGTGGAGAGCCTGTGGGCCACCACGATGGTGGTGCGTCCCTTCATCAGGGGTTCGAGCGCCTCCTGAATCAGCTGCTCGCTCTCCGCGTCGAGCGCGCTCGTCGCCTCGTCCAGCAGCAGAATGGAAGGATCCCGCAGAATCGCGCGGGCGATGGCGATGCGCTGGCGCTCGCCGCCCGAGAGGCGCACCCCCTCCTCGCCCAGCGCGGCGTCGTATCCGCCCTCGAGGCCCATGATGAAGTCGTGGGCGTTCGCCGCCTTCGCCGCCGATACGACTTCCTCCCGGCCGACGGGACGCTCCACGCCGTAGGCGATGTTGTTCGCCGCCGTGTCGTCGAACAGGATCACCCGCTGGGTCACGACGGCCATCTGGGCGCGCAGGCTGTCCAGCGAATACGCGGCGGCCTCCTTCCCGTCGAAGAGGATGCGCCCCCGATCCGGCAGATAGAAGCGGGGAATCAAATCCAGCAGGGTGGACTTCCCCGCCCCGCTCATCCCCACGACGGCAAGAACCCCGCCCGCCGGCGCCTCCAGGCTGACGTCCTCCAGCGTCGCCTCGCCGGAATAGGAAAAGCCCACGTCCTCGAAGCGAATGCGGCGGGAGAGCCTTCCCATGACTTCGCCGTCCGAGTTTTTGTCCTCGTGGGCGTATTCGTCCATCATCTCGAAGACCGCCTGGCCGCCCGCGATTCCCTCCATCAGGCCGTGAAACACGCGGGTGAAGGACTTGAGCGGGCTGTAGGCCATCCCCAGGGCGACGACGAAGCTCGTCAGCCTGCCCGGGTCCATGCCCCCGTGGATGACCGCCCGGGCGCCGAACCACAGAACGGCCGCCCCCAAGACGCCGCCCACGATCTCCACCGTCGGGGGCGCCAGCGCGCGGACCCGCATGGCGCGCATCACGGTATCGAAAAACGACCGGGCGGCGCGCGCGAAGCGGAGCGCCTCCCTCTCCTCCGCTCCGAACGCCTTCACGACGCGAATGCCCGCGTAGGCTTCCTTCATCAGGCTGCTCATGTCCCCCATGCGCGCCTGGCTCCTGCGCGTGATTCGGCGAACCTTCTCCCCCATCCGCGCGACGAAGAACCCCACGGCGGGAACGATCACGATGAAGATGAGCGCCATGGCGGGGCTCTGGTAGATCGCCACGCCGAGCAGGGCGATGAAGGTGAATCCGTGCCGGAACAAATCCCGCGCGGAGCTCGTCGCCGCCTTCTGCATCAGGGAGATGTCGTAGATGACCTTCGCCATCAGCTCTCCGGTCGCCTTCTCCTCGAAGAACCGAAGCGGCAGGTGGATGAAATGGCGGTGAAGCGCGCTACGAACGTCCATCACCACGCGCTGGCCGACCCAATACATGAAGTAGTTTTGCAGATAGGCGGCGCCGCCCTTGACGAGATAGACGACGAGGAGGGAGAGGCAGATGAGAAAGACGACCTCGGAGCGCCTCGATATCAGAATGTCGTTGATGACGTGCTGAACGAGATAGGCGGGATAGGCGTTCAGCCCGCCCACGATGACCGTGCAGGCGACGGCGACCCCGAACCTCAGCCGATACGGGCGCAGATACCCCAGAAGCCTGAGATACACCCGGGCACGGCTCATCCGAAATCCTCTTCAAGATTCAGTTCCGGCTCCGTGCGCAGAGTCCGGGCATAGACCCGCTCCACGAGCTCGGCGCGCCGGGCGCGGTCGTAGAGCCTCTCGACCCGCTCCCGGCCCGCGCGCCCATACGCGGCGCGGAGCCGCTCATCCGCCAGAAGCGCCCTGAACGCGGAGGCCATCAGGTCCGCAGCGTCGGGCGCGCCCAAAGGGACGACCCGCGCCGTCTCGCCCGCCTCGACGATTTCATCCAGGCCGTTCTTGTCCGTCACGACGCAGGGAAGGCCCGTTGCCATCGCTTCGAGCGCCGCGCGGCAAGTTCCCTCGGAACCCGGCGACATGAGCGCGAACACGTCCAGGGCGGCGAGCGCCTCCGCCAGATCGTCCCCGCGGTAGCCGTGAAAATCCACCCGATCCCGAATCCCCAGCTCCCGCGCCCTCTCCTTCAGGCGCGGCAGAAACTCGCCCCGGCCGATGACCGCGAGGCGAACGTCGGGCGCCTCTTCCGCGACCTTGCGAAACGCCGCCAGCAATTCGCAAAGTTCCCTGTCGGCGGCGAGGCGCGTCACCGTGCCGATCAGCAGGGCGTCGGCCGGGGCGTTCAGCAGCTCCCGCCCCGCGGCTCGGGCCTCCGCGTCGGCCGGCCGGAACCTCCGCAAATCCACTCCCCCCGAGACCACGTGAACCATGTCGGGAGGGGGGGCAACGCGCTTCGAGAGCAGATTCGCCAGATAGCGGCTCACCGGTATCAAGGCGTCGGCCGCGCGGGCGAGCAGATACTTCGACGCCAAGCCCCCGCCTACCGCCCGGGGGTGGTGGACGCTGCGGATCAGCCGCGCATCCTGACGCGCGAATTCGAGGGCGAGATGCGCCAGCCAGTGATCCGCCGTCAGATGGACGTGAACGACGTCGGCGCTCACCCGCCTCGTCAGAGCCGCCAGGCCGGAGACGAAGCGCCACGCTTTTTTCGGGTTCACGCTTCGCGTCGGCGCCAGCCCCGGGACGGGGGGCAGGCCCTCCTCCGCCGCCTTTTCCTCCAGACGCCCTCCGGGAACGCAGACGAATTCGACGCGATGCCCCCTTTTCGCCAGATCGGACGCCAGAAGCAGCGCGGGCTCCCCCGCTCCCGACCACCAGGGAGTGCCGACCACCTGCACGACGCTCAGCTTCCGCACGTTGAAAGCACCTCTTCATACAGCGCCAGCGTATCGTCCACCATTTTATCGAGCGAAAACCACCTGCGCGCGTATTCGCGGCCCGAGCGGCCCATCTTCTCCCTGGCGGCCGGGTCGCGAAGCAGGCGCCGAACGCCGTCGGCGAGCGCGGAGGGGTCCCGGGCGGGCACGACTACCCCGGCGCCGGAGGGCTTCAATGCTTCGGGCACGCCGCCGACGTCGGTGCCCACGATGGGAAGCCCCATCGCCATGCCCTGAAGGGCGACCTGGGGAATGCCCTCGGTTCTGGTGGAGGCGATCACCAGCACGTCGAGGCCGGCCATCACTTCGGGAACGTCCGTTCGGTATCCGATGAAGGAGACAGCGCCGTTCAGCAGGCCGAGGCGCGCGGCCTCCGCCTCATACGTCGCCCGCCCCTCCCCGCTCCCCCCGATAAAGAATTTCGCCTCGCACCCTTCGTCTTTCAGCAGGCGCGCCGCCGCCAGAAACTCCTCATGCCCCTTGCTGCCTCTGAGCTGCGCCATGATGCCCACGGCGAGCGCGTCCCCTTCCAGCCCCGCTTCCCTGCGGAAGCCCTCGCCCGTCACGCCCTCGTGAAAGCGCCTGAAGTCCACGCCCGTCGGCAGCACCTTCACCCGCCCGGGCGCGCACGCCTTCGAGTCGATCAGGAGGCTGCGGGTCAGATCGGCCGTCGTCATGATTCGGCGCGGAAAGCGATACACCCAGTTCAGCCCGTGCGAACTCACGGGGATGGAGACGTGACGGGTTCTGACCACGGGCACGCCGAGCATCCTGCCCGCGACGCCTCCGAGCCAGGAGTCCTTGCTGCTGTGCGTGTGAATCAAATTCGGGCGGCGCCTGCGAATCAGCCCGGCGAGCCCGCGCAGCGCCAGCGCGTCCCAGGAAGTCCTCATGCGCATCGGCTCGAAAGGCACGCCCGCCTCGTCCGCCTCTTTCCTGAGCCTGCCGTCCGGCTGTCCGACGAGCAGAACCTCGTGCCCGCGCTCGATGAGGGAGGCGGCTTCCAGCAGGATTCTCTTCTCCTGACCGCCCAGTCCCCGGGAGGCTTCCGTATGAACGACGCTAAGGGCGCTCACGTCTTCTGCACAGCTCCCACAAGAAGGCGGCGCGCATGAACACGTAGCAGGCGGAGCCGGCGGACGCCCACAACCCCTCGACACCGTCCCGAAAGCCCATCTTCAGGATATAGCTCCTGAAAAAGCGCCAAAGCGGGCGGATGAGAAAATCATCCATCCCGGGCCGCTCCTCCCTGGAGAACAGGTCTTCCGCCGACAAGCGGGCGTATTTCAGCTGTCTTTGGAAAAAATCCGGGAGATCGTCATAACTGCGGTGCTCCAGTGGGGCGGAAAGCGCTCCCACCCGCCCCCGCACCACGACGGATTCATGTACGCTCCGCTCGTTGAACGCTCCCGCGCCGCGCCGGAACAGGCGCATCTGATAATCCGGCCAAAGATCGCCATGACGGAGCCAGCGGCCGAAAAAGATGTTTTTCCGGGGCACGCGATACCCCGCCGCCGGAGCGTCGGCCGACAAAACGGCGAAGATCTCCTTTTCAAGCTCGGGACTCACGCATTCGTCCGCGTCCAGACTCAATATCCAGGAATGACTCGCTTGGGAGAGGGCGAAGTTTTTTTGAGCGGAATAGCCCCGCCAGGGATGATGAATGACGGCCGCGCCGCGTTCCCGGCATATTTCGCGGGTGTCGTCCACGCTGCCTGAATCCACGACGACAATCTCATCCGCCCAGGAAACGCTGTCGATGCACGCGCCGATGCGCGGCGCCTCGTTGTGAGCGACAATCGCGACGCTGAGCGGCCTTCTGACCGATCCGGACGCGGGCGTCATCCCCGCGTCGGCTTCGGCGGGCGCTTCCGCCAGGCCGGACATCCCTATCCGCCTTTCCCCTGGCTTTTCTCCCACTCCTCAAGCGGGATGGCCTCGTCCACGAGCATGATGGGGATGTCGTCTTCGATTTTATAGACCAGCCCCGATTCCCGGGCGATCAGGAAATTCCCGTCCTCGCTCAGCTCGAGCGGGGTCTTGGTGACGGGACACGCCAATATCTCCAGCAACTCCTTGTCCACGCTCATCTTTCGCTCGTCTCCATTCTCTCGCCAAGGCGCCGATGCGGCGGCCGCGCATTCAAGCCGATGACGGCGCTCGTCCCGAAATCCACAATCCCCCCGATTCGGAAAGCTCCGCCATTCTCGCATATTCAGCCATGTTTTTCATCGCCCCGGAGCAGGCGGTTCATTCCGTCTATCGCCTCCTCGACCTTCACGCGATCCAGACACTCGACATCGGGACACTTCCTCGCGTAGCAGCCGCTGCAGGCGAGACGATGATGCAAAACGAAGCGTCCCCCCGGCCCCCAAGGGCCGTTTCTGACGGGTTCCGTGGGACCCATGATCGCCAGACATCGCACGCCCATCGCGGCGGCGAGGTGCATGGGGCCCGAGTCGCCGCCCGCGAAGCAGTCACCGCGCCGGATCAGCGCCATCATCTCCCGAACGCTCGTCGCGGGCGCGACGCGAGGACGCGCCCGCATGGCGCTCTCCACCTCCTCCGCGATCCTCCGCTCATCCGGCCCCCATATCAGGAGAACCCCTCCCGCCCCGCTTTCCATCCAATGATCGGCAAGCCCCGCGAACCGGGCGGGCGCCCAGCGCTTCGTCGCCCATCCGCCCCCCGGGTGAATCACCAGCAAGGGGCGATCGTCCGCGCAGCCCGCGCTCTCCAGATATTTTTCCGCCTGCTCCGCCTCCCGCCGCGTCTCGTGAAGGGGAAAGCGGAATTTCTCCTTCGGCGGAACGGGCAGGCCCAGGGGTCTCAGGAGAGACAGGTTTTTCTCGACCACGTGATGCGGGTTCTCGGGAGGAAGCGCCTGATGCGTGGTGAAGAGGACGTTCATGCCCTCCCTGCAGGAGCGATGCTCGAAGCCCACGCGCATCGGGGCTCCCGACGCCCGCGTCACCAGGCCGCTCTTGACAAGCCCCTGGGCGTCGAGCGCCACGTCGGCGTTCACGCTCCTCACGGCGCGCAGATCCCGCCTCAAGGCGGAGAAGCCGCCGGCGGGCGGGCTCCTTCGCCACGCCCCGGGGTCTATGATCAAAACTTCGTCTATATCCGGATTTTCAAGAAGCACGTCCGCCGCGCCCGGCCCGACCGCCCACGCGATATGGGCGCCGGGCCGCGCGTCCCTGATGGCCGCCGCCAGGGGAAGGGCGTGAACCACGTCGCCCATGGCGCCCAGACGAACTATCAGGAAGCGCTCACCCATCAGCGCCCGCGTTCCCGACGCGCGCGGCGAGCTCCGTGGAGGAATGCGCCTTCGGGTCTCCGCAAATGACGATTTCTCCGCCGTAGCTGCGCACCGTCTCGCGTTCGGGAACCGTCTCCGCCGTATAGTCCGTCCCCTTGGCGTGCACGTCGGGCCTGAGAGCGAGCAGGAGGCTCGACGCGTCGGGTTCATCGAAGAGCAGGAGGTAGTCGACCGACTCCAGGGCGGAGAGCGTCTCCAGCCGCTCGTCCTGCGGCGCATACGGCCGTCCCTCCCCTTTCAGGGCGCGGGCCGAGGCGTCGCTGTTGACCGCCACCACGAGAACGTCGCCCTTTTCCTTCGCGGCGCGGAGATGCCGCACGTGCCCGACGTGCAGAATGTCGAAGCAGCCGTTGGCGAGGACGACGCGCTCGTCCGCCTCGCGGCGCTTCTCAAGCGCGCTTCGCAGCGCGTCCAGCCGCATCCGCTTCCCCCGGCACGCATCGTCCCGGACGCTCACGCACCGTCCTCCCCGAACGCGGACAGAAGTTCATGCGGCTCCACCACCGCCGTTCCCGCCTTCATCACCGCCAGGCCCGCCGCGCGATTCGCTATTTCCGCCGCCTCGCGCATCGGCGCGCCCGAGGCGAGGGAGAGCGTGAACGCGGCGATCACCGTGTCCCCCGCGCCGGTCACGTCGACCGCACGCTCCGAGCCGTGAATGGGAATATCCGCCCGGGGAGAATTCTCCTCGAAGAGGCTCATTCCCTTGTCGCCCCGGGTGAGCAGCACCCCCCGGGCGCCCGTTTTCCGAAGCAGGGCGGCGCCCGCCTCATCCAGAGAATCCTCGTCGATCCGGCAGCCGAGCAGCGCCTCCGCTTCCTCTTCGTTGGGCGTGACGGCGGTGGCGCCCGAAAAGGAATTTCCCCCATACCGGCTGTCCACCGTGACGATGAAGCCCTCGGGCAGCCCTCCAATGGCCGCCTTCACGCCCTTCGTAAGAACTCCCAGCCCATAGTCGGAGACGATGAGGGCGTCCAGGCCGCCGCTTCCCATTCGCTCGACCTCCCGGATCATCCGGGATTCGAGCGCTCCGCTCAACTCCCGCTTCCATTCGCGATCCACGCGAATCACCTGCTGGCGCGCGGTGTTCCGGCCTCCCGCCATCACGCGCGTTTTCGTGGGCGTGACGCGCCCGGAATCCTCCCACAAAAGGCCGGCGTCCACCCCGCGCCCCTCCAGCGCGCGGCGGAGCTCCCCGCCCGCCTCGTCGGCGCCCAGGACGCCCACGGCGCGCGCGCGCCCGCCCAGGGCCGCCGCGTTCATCGCCGCGTTGCCCCCGCCGCCGGGAACGACCTCGCGGCCGAGGAAATCCAGAACGAGAACGGGCGCCTCTCTGCTGATGCGCGAGGTGGCGCCGTGGATGAATTCATCCGCTATGAAGTCCCCGAGCACGGCCACGCGCGCGGAGGAAAATTTCCGGATGCGATCCGCCGGGTTCAAGCCCATGCTAGCGATTCCCGCGCGCGCCCAAAACGATCTCCACCGCGTGGTAGGCGTCCTCGGCCACGAAGTCCGGCTGCCGGGGCCACCGCGCGCCGCGAAGCTCCCGCTCCCCTCGCCCATACCCCGTGAGCAGAAGGCCCGCCCCGCAGCCCGCGCGCCAGCCGGCCTCCAGGTCGGAGTATTTGTCCCCCAGCATGACGGATTTCTCCAAATCGACGCCGCGCTCCTCCCCCGCCTTCAGAATCATGCCGGGATAGGGCTTTCGCATCCTGCAGTCAATCGCGTAGGCGGGGACGTCTCCGTTCGGGGCGTGCGGGCAATAGTAGATCGCGTCGAGCCGCGCGCCTTCGGCGCGGAGTTCGTCCCGAAGCTTGCCGTGCGCCGCCTCCACCATGGATTCCGGAAAATAGCCTCTGGCGACGCCCGCCTGGTTCGTAACCAGAATGGCGAGCCAGCCCGCCTCGTTCACCCTCCGGACGGCCGCCGCCGCCCTCGGCAGGAGTTCATATGCGTCGAGGTGGGTGACGTAGCCCACGTCGCGGTTCAGGGTTCCGTCCCTGTCGAAGAATACCGCAGGCTTTCCGGGCATGGCTTCCTCTATACCGGCGCTTTCGCATCCTCGGGCTTCCGGCGCAATAGCGCGACCGCCTCGCCCGCCACCTCCTCGGGCGCGATCTTCCTCATGCAGTCGTGGTGACGAAGCGGACACGTCCTCCTGAAGCACGGGCTGCAATCGAGATTCCTGCGAATGGTTCGGTGGCGGGGGCCTCTCGGCGCCGTTCGGCGATAATCCGTGGGGCCGAACAGCGCAATCGTCGCCGTTCCCGCAAGCGCCGCAACGTGGAGCGGCCCCGTGTCGCCGGATATGAATACGTCAAGGCGGGACAGCAGGGCGGGCAGCGTCTCCAGAGTGTCCTTTCCGGCGAGGTTCGCCGCCCGCCCGCCGGAGATGGCGTCCAGCCGCGCCGCGAGCGGCGCCTCGTCCGGCCCGCCCAATATGAAAACCCGCGCCCCCGCGTCGTCCGAGAGCCGGTGAATGAGCTCCCCGAAATGCTCCAGCGGCCAGGTTTTCGACTCTCCGAAGAAGGCCCCGGGGTGAACCCCCACCAGGGGCGCGTCCCGCCCGCCGTGATGCGCCTTCAGAAGATTTTCCGCGAAATCCCGCGCCTTCGGCGCAACGCGGAAATCATCCGCCTGCGCCCGGGCTTCATGCCCCTGCGCTTCGAGAAGGCCAAGATAGTAATCCACCAGATGAGGCGCGTCCGGCGGCGGCTCGACGCGGTGGCTCAGAAGCCAGCCGCGTCCGTCGGTCGCATACCCGACGCGGCGGCGCGCCCCGGCCCGCCTCGCCAGCAACGCCGCGCGAAAGCTGTTGGGCAGAATCCAGGCATACTCCACCGTCTCGCCCTTCAGCATCCTCTTCAAGGCGAAGAGGCTTCGCCACTTCCCCTTATCGATTTCCAGCACCCGATCCACCCAGGGAAAGGCGCGGAGAAGCCCGGAAGTCCAGGGGGTCGCCGCCGCCACCACCCGCGCCCCAGGATGCGCCTTCCTCAGCGATGAAAAAAAGGGAGCGGCCATAGCCGTATCGCCTATCCACGAGGGCGCCACGACCAGGTGCAGCTCTCCTCCGCGCTCTTCGTCGCTCACATCCGATTCCTCACAGGCGCGGCCATGCACCGGGGAGGGGAGAACAGGCGAAACTCCACTTCTTTCAACGCTATCAATCGACGCCGGGAGCGTCAACGATCCTGAAGCCGCGCTTTGCAATCGAGGAGCCGCTCATATAGTGTGCCGGCCAGGGCGTTGAACCGCCGCCGCCCAGAGGATTCCCCTTGAGGATATTGAACCGATACATTCTGGGCGAGTTGGCGGCGTATCTCCTCATCGCCTTGTTTTTCCTCACGTTTCTCCTGTTGCTCAACAAAATTTTCCAGTTCACGGATCTGGTGGTGAACCGAGGCGTGCCGCTCTCGATTGTGGCGCGCTTCCTTGCCGCCGCCCTGCCCGTTCTTCTGCTGGCGACGCTGCCCATGGCCACCCTCATAGCCTGCGTCATGGCGTTCAGCCGCCTGTCGAGCGACAGCGAGTTCGTGGCGATGACCGCCTCCGGCATGAGCCTCTACTCCCAGCTCATCCCCGTGGGAGCGGTGGGCGCGGCCGCCGCCGTCCTGAGCGGGTTCCTCATGATATTCTCTCTCCCCTGGAGCCAAAGCGCCACCGCGGAGCTGCGCCGGCAGATCCTTCACGGCCGGGCCGCCGGGTTCGAGGTGCGGGAGCGGATTTTCAACGACCGCTTCGACGGCGTCATGATCTACGCGCGGGAAATCGAATCGCCGGGCAAGGTGATGAAGGGAATCATGATTTCAGACGCGAGAGAGGCGGGGAAAAGCCAGGTCATCTTCGCCGACCACGGCATGATCGTCAAATCCCCCGCCTCCCCGAGGATATGGCTACGCCTCGTCAAAGGCACCATCCACACGGTCGGCGAATCCGGGAAAGTTTCCGGCGAAAAAGGGGACGCGGGCGGCGGCGCCTCCGCGATCTGGAAGTCCCCTTACCGAATCGCGCGCTTCGAGACCTACGACCTCAATGTGGACCTCACGACCACCATCGGGAAAGCGAAGGCGCTCCAGGCCAGCCTGCGCTCCTACCCGTTGCGTGAACTCAGAAGAAAACTGAAGGAGGAAAAGCCGGGAACCAGCCGCTACAGAGCCATTCTCGTGGAGATGAACAAGAAATTCGCGGTTCCCGCAGCCTGCCTCATCCTCGCCTTCCTGGGCGCGCCCCTCGGCGTGCGGAACAGGCGATCGGGGCGCCACGGGGGCTTCGCCCTCAGCCTGGGCGTCCTGATTCTCTACTACATGCTCGTCACCTTCGCCGAAGGGATGGCGGAAAGCGGACAAATCCGCGCTTCGCTCGCCGTCTGGGGCCCCAACATGCTGCTGGCCCTCGCCGCGGGATACATGGTCAGAACCGTGGGGCGGCGCGGCTCCTTCAGCGTCCCGGGGCTGCTCCTGAAGCCCGGCTTCCCCTTCATCCGAAGCAAAGCCTGAACTCGCGCCGATGAGCATCCTGAGCCGCTACATCCTCGCGCAGTTTCTGAGAATGACGCTTCTCTGCCAGGCGGGGGCCATCACCCTGTTCCTGATCGCGGAGTTCATCGAGCGCGTGGACGACTTCATCGAAAAGAAGGCGACCCTGCTCGACAGCGCCCTGTATTTCCTCTACAAAGCGCCCCGCCTCGTTTTTCTCTCCGTTCCGCTCACCGTCCTGCTGGCGAGCGCGTTCACGCTGATTCTTCTCTCCAGAGGCAGCGAGGTGGTCGCCATGCGCGCCAACGGGATGAGCCTCTACCGGATCGCCGCGCCGATCCTCATCGCCAGCCTGGGAATCAGCTGCCTGGCCTTTCTGGCGAACGAATACGTCGTTCCGCTCGCCAACAGGCGCGGAGACTACGTCTGGCGCGTCAACATCAAAAAAGTCGGCCTGCGAACGCACATCCAGAGGGACAAAATCTGGCATCGCTCGCAAGACGACACCATCTGGCAGATCGCGCACTACGATCCGTATGCCGAAAAAATGCGAGGCGTCACGCTCTACCGGGTGGACGGGGAGCATCGCCTGACGCGGCGCATCGACGCGGAGACGGCGATCTGGTCGTCCGCCCGAAAGCATTGGACGCTCCACCAGGGCGTCGTCCATCACCTCGCGGACGAGGGGCAAATCCGACGGGAGACTTTCGAGAAGAAAATCTTCGCGCTCAAGGCGGAGCCGGAGGACTTCAAAAGAACGGGCAGAGACCCGGAAGCGATGAACTATCAGGAGCTCGCCCGCTACATTCAAGGCTTAAGGAAGAGCGGCGCGGACCCCACCCGCTATCTCGTGGACATGTGGGCCAAAATTTCCGCCCCCTTCATCAGCTTCATCCTGGCGCTGGTGAGCGTCCCCTTCGCCATTCGCGGCGGCAGAAGCGGCGGGGCCGCCCTGGGGGTCACAATCGCCGTAGCCGTCGGCGCCGCCTATCTCGTTCTTTTCTACGCGAGCCTTTCGTTCGGGCACGCCGGGCGCCTGCCGCCCGTGCTGGCGGCCTGGGCGCCCAGCGCTATTTTCCTGACGGGCGGCGCCTATATGCTCGCCTCCATGCGGGGATGACGTCCGCGCTCATGGAGAAAACAGCTTCTGCTCGATCAGGGCGGCCAGCGCCGCGTCCTCGTCGATTCGCATCACCACCCGGAGGACGCGAAGCGGCGTCCCGCCCAGCAGCGGGGCGAGCTTCACCGCGTCCTTCTCGGTCGTCAGGATGAAGTCGGCCGACGCTTCCCTCAGCGACGAGGCGAGCAGCGCGCCGTCGGCCGGCGCGTAGCGGGCGTGATCCGCATACGCATGATGCGCCAGAACCTCGACGCCCAGCGATTCCAGCGTTTTCTCGAAGCCGCGAGGATTCCCCAATCCGCTCACGGCGACGACCCTCGCGCCTTGCAGCGCGTCCGGCGATCCCGCTTTCTCCCCCCGCGCGTCCAGGACGGAATCGGGCGACAGCCTTCCGCCGAAAACGGGCGCGCCCCGCGCGAGAGACTGAATCCCGCTTCTCGCGCGCGCGGAGCATTCGCCCGTCACCAAAACGGCGTCCGCGCGCGCGAGGGCCGAAGCCGGCTCCCGCAGAGCTCCGGCGGGCGTCACCCGCCCGTTTCCGAAAGGCCGATCCCCGCGCAGAAGCACCAGGTCCATCTCCCGGGAAAGGGAGAGATGCTGAAACCCATCGTCGAGCACGACGGCGTCCGCGCCGAACTCCTCCGCCGCCTTTCGGGCGGCGAGGGCGCGATGCGCGCCCGTCAGGACGGGAACCCCGGGGTATCGCCGGGCGAGCATCGCCGCCTCGTCCGCCGCCGGCGGCGACGCCGTCAGTCCGCCCTCGCCGTCGCTCACGACCATCGCGTCCCCGGGCCTTGCGCCATGGCCCCTGCTCACCACGGCGGGCCTTCGCCCCCCGGCGAGCAGCTTTTCCAGCGCCCAGGCGACGGTGGGCGTTTTGCCCGTCCCCCCGAGCGTGAGGTTGCCGACGGAAACGACGGGCGCGGCGATTTTCTCCGCGCGGGCCTTCCCGTCCTCATAGCGTCTGCGCCGACGCGCCATGGACGCGCCATAGACGGCTCCCAGGGGCGAGAGACTCCCCGCCAGCGCGCGCGACCAGACCGGAGACGCGGGATCGCCCTCCCAGGCCGCCAGAACGCCCCGCCGAAGCCTCACGAGGCTCGCCCGCCCGATTCCGCCAGGGTTTGAACGATGTATTCCGCCGTTCGCTCGACGGCACCCTGGTTGCGCCGCACCACCTCGCGCGCCGCCTCGCCCGCGCGCTCACGCGCCGCCGGGTCGTTCAGCCATTTGAGGATGCCCGCCTCCAGGTCCTTCGGATCGCCCAGCCAAACCGCGCCGCCCTCCTCCGCCAGCTCGCGCGCGATTTCCGCGAAATTCTCCATGTGGGGGCCATACAGGCAGGGCGCGGCCCAGCGCGCCGCCTCTATCGGGTTCTGGCCGCCGTGCGGGATGAAGCTCCCCCCGATAATCGCCACCGCCGCGCAGGCGTAGGCGTCCGCCAGTTCGCCCATCACGTCCAGGATGACGGTCTGGTGCTCGCCGCCCGCGTCCTTGACGAGGCTCCATCGCGCAGGAGAAACGCCCGCGTCCCGCAGCGCCTTTTCCGCCTGATCAACCCTCTCCAGATGGCGCGGGGCGAGGAGGAGGCCGACCCCGGGCGCCTCCCGGCGAATGGAGGCCACCGCCTCGCCTATCAGCTTCTCCTCCCCCGGGTGGGTGCTGCCCGCTACGATGACCTCCCGGCGCGCGCCCAGGCCATACGACCGGGCCGAAGCCGCCCGAACCGGCAGAGGCGCATCGAATTTCATGTTCCCGCAGACCCGCGCGGAAATCGCCCCCAGGCCCGAAAAGCGCTCCGCATCCCCTTCTCCGCGCGCCAGCACGTCCTTCAGGCGCCCGAGAATCGGGGAGAAGAAAAAACGGAAGCGCCCGTAGCCGCGACAGGATCGCTCTGAAAGCCTTCCGTTCACGATGGAGACGGGAACGCCCCGCCTCGCGGCCTCGCTCACGAGGTTCGGCCATATCTCCGTTTCGATGAGCGCGATCATGGAAGGACGAATCCGCCCGAAGGCCGAGCGGACGATCGGGGAGAAGTCAAGGGGAAGGTATAGGAGCCGCTCGACCCCGGCTATTTTCTCCGCCGCGCTCCTTCCCGTCGGCGTCACCGTGGAAAGAACGATTCTCAGCCCCGGCCTTTTGCTCAAAAGCGCGGGGATCAGAAGGGCGGCCACGCCCACTTCCCCGACGGACACGGCGTGCAGCCAAAGCCGCTCCCCCGCCGCGTCCGGCGATCGCGGCGGAAGCCCGAATCCGTCCCGAAGCGCCCGAAAGTCGAACCCGCGCCGCCGCAGCCGGAGCAGGAAAAAGACGAGCAGAACGGGCGAGGCGAGAAGGATGAGGACGTTGTAGAAGAACAGCATGGCGGCTCAGATTCCCGCAGAACGCCCCAGGCAGGATTCCGCCTCCCGGTTCGCGCGAATGAGCCGCCTTTCGAGTTCCGCGCGCTTCGCCTCCAGCATCTCCGCGTCCCGGGTGCGCGGCACGGCCAGAGGCTCGCCCCAGCAAACGGAGATTTTCCCGAACGGCAGGGGAAGAATCGTCCCGTCCCACGTGGGGAGGGTGAGGAAGAGAGAAGCCGCGAAGGCGACCGGGCAAATTTTGCGGCCTGTGACGCCGGCCAGGGCGATCACCCCCATTTTGGCCTTGCCGGGCGGGCCCTTCGGGCCATCCGGCGTGATGCCGAGCTGGCTGCGTCCCGCCCTCGCTACGCCGATCATCCGCCGAAAGGCGGCGCCGCCGCCCTTGTCCGCGCCGCCCAGCGAGGAGGAAGAGCCTCTCACGCAATGCGTGCCGAGCCGGGTCAGCACCTGGACGAGGAGCTCCCCGTCCCGGCTTCTGCTCGCCATGCACGTGCGATGATAATCCTTCGGATAGAAAAAGGAGGCCAGCCCCACCTGACAATGCCAGAGCGCCCAGATATATTTTTCTCCGGGCCCCTGCGCGAGTTTTTCATAAAAATCCCCTTGCGGGGCGGCCCTCCTCGAAGTGGCGTAGACCGCCCTCAGGTAGCCCGCGACGGCCGCGCCGCCCAGCCGCGCCGAAAGCGCCGCGGCGGGGTCTCGCCCCCATTCGTCATAAGCAGTCGGGGACTCACTCATCCCGCGCGTCTTCTCCATCGAAGCCAAGCTCCGCCGCTATGCGCGCCGCGGCGCGCGCGTAGGGGTTCTCGCCTTCCAGGGCACTTCGGATTCTCTCGAACGCCCTGATTTGCCGCGCCCTGACGTCATCGCTCCACAGCGCGCCCCGCAGCGCGTTCGCAATATGCCGCGGGCGCACCCGATTCTGATGCAGCTCGGGAACGGCCTCATGGCCGGACAGCAGATTGACGAGGCTGATGTAGTCCACCCGCAGCAGAAAATACTTGGCCAGCACGTATGTAAGCGCGTCCCCGGCGTATACGACAACCATCGGCGCGCCCAGAAGAGCCGTCTCCAGGGACGCCGTGCCGCTCGCCACGACGACGGCGTCGGCCGCGCGAATCACCCGGGAAGAATCGCCCCGGACGGGACGCGCCTCGACCTCCGAGAGCCTCAGCCGCTCCGAAACGTACCCCTCGGGCAGCGAATCCGCCTCCGATATCAGGAAGCGCAGCCCCGGCGCCTCCTCCCGAAGGATGCCGAGCGCGCCCACCATGGCCTCCATGTGGGCGTCCACCTCCTTGAGGCGGCTGCCGGGGAGAAGGGCTATCACCCTCTCGTCCGCCGATATGTTCAGCGAGCGCCGGGCCGCCTCCCTTGACGGCGCGTCCCGAAGCGCATGGGCGATCGGATGGCCGACGAACTCGGCCCGTCCGCCCAGTTCCCGAAAAATGCGGGGCTCGAAGGGAAAGATGTTGAGCGCCAGATCGCAGACCTCCGCGATGACGCGGGCGCGTCCCTTCCACCAGGCCCACACCTGGGGGGTGATGAAATAGACGCTCTTCGGCGGCCGCGGCAGGGCGCGCACCGAGCGCGCCAGGGAGAGGTTGAAGCCGGGGTAGTCCACGAAAATCACCGCCCGCGGCTTCCGCTCCCTGATCCGCTCCAGCAAATCCCTCTTGATTCTTCGGAGCTTGGGATAGGCGCGGGGAACCCCGGCGAAGCCGACGATGGAGACGGCGCCGATGTCGTGGATGAGGCGGACGCCCGCCTCGGCCATCCATCGCCCGCCCATGCCGCACGCCCCGAGGCCGGGAATCCTGGCGGAGAGCGCCTTCACCAGACGCGCGGCGTGCAGGTCGCCCGACGATTCGCCGGCGACCACCATGACGCCGTGAGCCGGGCGCTCATCCCCGCTCATTTTCCGACCAGCCGGCGACGACGACGCCCGCGGCGTCGGCCTCCCGCGTCAAGCGCTCGCGCTCGATGAGAAAAGTCCGGTCCGCCTCGAGAATCAGCGCCGACGCGCCGCCCGTCCGCAGCGCCTGAAGCGTCCGGGGCCCGACCGTGGGCACGTCGTAGCGCATATCCTGCCCGGGGCGCGCCACCTTGCAGACGACGGCCCCGCCGCCGGCGAGGGCGCACCCCCTGCGAATCGTCTCGTCCGTTCCCTCCACGCCCTCCACGGCGACCACCGTCCCCTTGTGGACGACGACGGTCTGTCCTATCTCGAGCTCCGCAACGCTTCGGGCGATCTGGAAGGCATACGCCGCGCTCCTGCGCTGGCTCTGACGCAGCTTCCTTTTCGTGATCGTCCCCTTCGGGGTGAGAAGATGCGCCAGATACTCCGTCTGGGAAACCACCCTCATGCCGTTCTCTTCCACGAAAGCGACGACGGCGTCCATGATCGTCGCGTCGGCCGTGTTCCTGGCGTTCTTCACGAAGCGCAGCGCCGTCAGATCGAAGCGCAGGGATTGAAACAGGAGGCTTTTCTCGACCTTTCCGGCGAACCCTATTTCCCGAACGCCGTCGTCGCTGAAGAACCGGATGATCCGGTTCGGCTGGGCGGGCGGGATGTGCGAGACGGAGTCGGCCTCTCCCGCCAGGGCGTCCCTGATTTCGGGGGACAGCGCCGCCACGGACACGCGCTTGCCCCGCTCCCTGGCGCGCGAGACGAATTCGGAGGACAGCGACCCCGCGCCCGCGATCAGGCCGATTCTTTCCCCGGAATCCGGCATGAGAGATATCAGGGCGCCGAGGGGACGGAGCTCTTCAGCATCTCTACGACGCGAATGGCGACGTCCAGGGAGCGTAGCTCCCTTTCCGGCTCCCGAACGACCTCCGAGGCCCGCGCCGCCCGCAGGAAGTGGCGCAGCTCCAGCTTGAGCGGATTGTCCTTGTGGACGAACACCCGCTCTATCTGAAACTGCTCGCGATACTTGAATTCATCGCGGGTCAGATGGCGCTCGCTCATCGCCTGGCGATGAATCTTGAGCTCCTGGTCCGCGTAGTCGAGCGTAATGAACGCATCCGGCTGGGATATGGAAAGCGTCCTGATCTTGCTCTGCGTCACCCGGCTCGCGGTGAGATTCGCCACGCATCCGCCGGCGAAGCAAATCTGCACGTTCGCCACGTCTTCGCTATCGGAGAGGACGCTGGCGCCGGTCGCCGAGAGCAGGTCGATCTTCTCGTCCACCAGCCGCAGAACGATGTCGATATCGTGGATCATCAAGTCGAGCACGACCCCGTCCTCCCGCGTCCTTGACGCGAAGGGCCCCAGCCTGCGGCACTCGATCAGCGTGGGGCGCTCCACGATGCTTCCCAGCTCCTGAACCGCTCCGTTGAAGCGCTCCACGTGGCCGATCTGAAGCGCCGCGCCGTTTGCGGCCGCTATATCGAACAGCGCCAGGGCTTCTTCCATCGTCGGGCAGACGGGCTTCTCCACCAGGGCGTGAACGCCGCTTTCAAGAAACGCGCGGGCCACGTCGAAATGCCGCAGGGTGGGAACGGCGATGGTGACGGCGTCCACGCGGCCGATGAGGTCCGCCGGATCGGAAAACGCCTCCGCACCGTATCTGTCGGCCAGTTCCCGGGCGCGATCGGCGTCGAGATCGCAGACGGCGACCAGGTTCGCTTCCGGCATTTCGGAAAACACCGCCACGTGGTAGCCGCCCATGTGCCCCGCGCCGACAACGCCAACCCGCGAATGATCCGTCATGGGCCTCGACCTCGACGGGACGCCTACACGCGCCCCTGGTAGATGCCGCGCTCTGAATTGCGGACGAATTCGAGCACGGCGCGAACTTCCGCCCCCAGCGGCGCCTGCGCCTCTATCTGCTCTATTTTTCGCGCCATCTCGCCCGACGCGCCGAAAAGCGCCTTATACGCGCTCTTGATGCCGTCCCGCGCCTCTGCCGAAACGCCGCTTCTGCGCAGGCCGACCACGTTCAGGCCCGCCACGCGCGGCGGCTCGCCCAGGACCTTGACGAACGGCGGCGCGTCCTTCCTCACCGCCGAGGGACCCACGACAATCGAACCCTCTCCGATGCGGACGTATTGATGCGCGCCGACGAAGTGGGAGATGAAGCACCTGCTCCCGACCTCCACGTGCCCCGCCAGGGAGCAATGGTTCGTCAGGATCACCTCATCGCCCACGCGGCAGTCGTGCGCCACGTGCGCCCCGACCATGATGTAGCACTTCTCGCCCATCGTCGTGCTTCGGCCCGGGCGCATCGAGCGATGCACGGTCGCCATCTCGCGGATGACGGAGCGCGCCCCGATTTCCACGCCCCCCGACTCGGGCCCCAGCCCGACGACCTGCGCCTCTAGCCCGACGGCGGCGCCCGGAAAAATCCGGCAGCCCTCGCCGAGGGCCGCGGGGCCGTGCACGACCGCGTTCGGCCCGACCTCGCATCCGTCCCCGAGCGTCACGTTCGCGCCCACGAAGGCGCCCGGCCCGATCTTCAGGCGCTCGCCGAGCTCCGCCTTCGGGTCGATGGACGCGGTGGGGGCTATGTCGCTCAATGCGCGTCAGGACTTCGGAATCGTATAGGCGGAGCACATGCCCTCGACGACCGTCTGCCCCTCCACGAGCGCTTGCATTTCAAACTTCCACAGCGTTCTTCTGCTTTTGAGGAGCCTCGCGCGCAGCTGCAGCGAATCGCCGGGAACGACCGGCCGCCTGAATTTCGCCTTCTCGATGCCGGCGAAGAAGAACTCCGTCCCCCGCTCGACCAGGTTCAGCGCGAACATGCAGATCAGGCCGGTCTGCGCCAGCGCCTCCACGATCAACACGCCCGGCATGATGGGACGGCCGGGGAAGTGGCCCTCGAAATACGGCTCGTCCGGGGCGACGACCTTCCGGGCGACGATGGAGATTTCCTCCGGGTCCACCTCGAGCACCTCGTCAACCAGCAGGAACGGATGCCTGTGGGGGATGAGCTCCTGAATCCGCCGCGCGTCCATCATGACTCCAGCTCGCCGATCCGCTTTTCGAGCTCCTGAATCTTCTCCGATATTCGCGGCAGATTCCTGAGCACCGCGATTCGCCGGCGCGCCTCGCGAATCTCCGCCGCCGGAGAGTGCAGATAGACCCTGCCGCCCTCCAGGCTCTTGGGCGCGCCGGTTCTCGCCCCCAGCGTCGCGCCGTCGCCGATTTCGACGTGATCCGCCACCCCGACGCTCCCGCCCATCACGACGCCGCGGCCGATTCGCGCGCTGCCCGATATGCCCACCTGGCTCGCCAGGAGGCAGTCCTCCCCGATGGCGACGTTGTGCGCGATCTGCACCAGATTGTCGATTTTCGTGCCGCGGCCGATTCGCGTCTCCCTCAGCGCGGCGCGGTCGATGGTGGTGTTCGCCCCGATTTCCACGTCGTCCTCGATGACGACGACGCCCGTCTGCGGATACTTGAAGGCGCGGCCGTCCTCATCGGACACATAGCCGAAGCCGTCCGAGCCGACGACGACCCCCGCGTGGAGAATCACCCTCGCGCCCAGCTCCACGCCGGCGTACAGAACGCAATTCGGATGTATGAAGCACCCGGCGCCCATCCTGACGCTCTCGCCGACGCGCGCGCCCGCCCCGATATAACAGCCCTCGCCCACCACGGCGCCGGCGGCGACGGACGCGAACGGCCCCGCATAGACGCCCTCTCCGACGACGGCCGCCCCGGAAACGCTGGCGCCGGGGTCGATGCCCGGCCGGAATTTTCGCGGCGGCCGCAGCAGCGAGACCGCGCGGGCGAAGGAGAGGCGAGGGTTTTTCGAGGAGATGCCGGGGCGGTCGGCCTTCAGCCCCCGGGGGACGATGAGGGCGCCCGCGGCGGAGGGCGCGCTCAGCTTCTTCGCCGATTCCACGTAGCTCAAATCCTTCGGCGAGGCGCTTTCATACTCCGCCACGTCCCGGACGTCCAGGCTCCCGTCGCCGATCAACTCGCCGCCGACCAGATTCGCGATGTCCGCAAGGAGCATTCTATTTCTTCTTCTGGTCGTAGAGTTTGATCACCCTCTCGGTCAGATCCACCTTGGGGCTGGCGAACAAAACGCCGCCCGAGCCGCTGTCCACGATGACGTCCAGCCCCTCTTTCTTTCCGATTTCATGAACGACGCCGCGAACTTCCTTCAGGGCTTTCGTCAGGGCGGCCCTCTGGCGCTTCTGGAGATCCCGCTGGCTTTCCCGCACCAGCCGCTTCAGGTCGTCCTGCTCGCGCGCGAAGTCCCTCCTTTCGGACCTCAGCTCGAACGCCTTGCGCTCCCTTTCCTCCTCGCGCCAAATCGCGCCCTTCTGCTCGATCTCCGACTGCAAATCCCGAATCTTGTCCGCGAGCCTGGTCAAATCGTCGCGCCTTTTCCTGATGACGCTCTCGAGCTTCTTCTTCTCCGCGTCCAGGGACGCGCTCGCCTCCCGTCCGCCCTTTGAAGTCCGCAGCACGCGCTGCACGTTCACCACGCCGTATTTCGCGTCCGCCGCTTCCGCCCCGCCCGCGCAGGCGAGAACGAAAGCCGCCGCGGGAAGCAAAATCAGGAATCCAGATCGCCTCACGACAGACGGCCTCCACGACAAGGGCGGCGCGGAAAGACAAGCATCCTAAAACGCCGCGCCGATGCCCAGATGCGCTTCCCTTCTGCGCTCGCCGGTCTCCCGGTCGAGCTTGTATCCAATGTCGAAGCGCATGGGGCCGATGGGCGTCACGATGCGCAGGCCCAGTCCGGCGCCGTAGCGCAAATCATTCACGTCGAACGCATTGCTCGTCTCCCAGACGTTTCCCGCGTCCAGGAAGGTCGCTATGTGGGTCGGGCCGATGAACGGGTGCCGCAGTTCGACGGAAACGAGGGCGGCGGAGCGCCCGCCTATCGAATTGTTCTGCGCGTCCTTGGGGCCGAGATCGTTGGAGCGAAAGCCCCGGATGGTGTGCCTGCTGCCGGCATACAGCCGGCGGAACGCGGGCAGATCGCCCTTGAACGCGTCCACGTAGCGCATGTTCCCCCTGAAGCTCGCGATGAGCTGCCGCAGCCCCCGAAGCCGGAAAGCCTCGCCTACGTTGTGATGCTGCCTGAAGTCGGCCTCGAAGGAGAACACGTCCACGTTGCCGCCCAGAACCCCGCCCGAAACAGTGGGGGAAAGGCTCCAGAGCGTTCCGCTCGTCGGGAAAATGCGGCTGTTCCGGCTGTCGTAGTAGAGCCGGGGGATGATTTTGCTTTCGGTGTAGGTTTGTCCGTCCTGCTCGCGAATCGTGGACGCCGCCGTGGCCGCGACGTTGCTGACGCGCGAGGAGGACAGCTCGTAGGCGACCGAGGCGTTCAGGAAATCGCCCAGCTCCCTGCCGACGGTGACGCGGCCGCCCTTCGTCTCGTTGTCGAAGGTCTCGAATTCCTGCTCGCCGAAAAACAGCCTGGTTCCGAGCGAGTATCCCGTGTCCCGGAAGTTGGGGTCGATGAACTCCCCGATCACGTCGAAGCGATCCTCGGAAATTCTGGAGAACAGCGAGCCGATGAAGCCCTTGCCCAGCAGATTCGACTCCCGTATCTCGCCCTGAAGATAGGCACCCTCGTCGCTGTTGACGCCGACGCCGCCCGTGATGGAGCCGGTCGGCTTCTCCTTCACCTCAATTTCGATATCGAGTATCTCGTCGCTGGCGGGCCGCCGCTTCTCGACGACCTTCACCGTCTCGAAATACTCCGTCCGCCCGAGCCGCCGCCGCGTCAGCTCGAGGCCCTTCTTGCTGTATAAAGACCCCTCGACGACCCGGACGTTGCGGCGTATCACGTTCTCGCGGGTTCGGGTGTTGCCCTTGACCTCCACCCTGCCGATATAGACCCTCCGTCCCTCGCTGATCCGGATGGTGACGTCGACCGTCTTCTTCTCGTCGTTCGTCCTGGTGGCGGGACGAACCTCGGCGAAGGCGTAGCCGCGATTCGAGAACCGGGCGGCTATCTCCCGCACGTCGGCGATCAGGCGGCTTCTGTTGAAGACGTCGCCCTCGAAGAGAAGCATCTGCTCCCTGATCTCTTCCGTGGGGATGACGTCCTCTCCGCCGAGAATCTCGATTTTCGCGATGTCGTAGCGCAGGCCCTCGGTGATGGGTATCGTGATGTCAATCCGGCCCTTGTCGGGAGACTCGCGGACGACGGGCTGCCCGACCTGGATCCTGGCGTATCCGCGGCTCTCATATAGGAGGCGGATGCGCGCCAGGTCCCTCTGCAGCTCCTCCTCGTCGAATACGCCCGAGTTCGTAACGAAGGAGAAGAAGCCCACCTCGCTGGTCTGCATCGCCTTGAGCAGATCCCTTCGGGAGACGTTCTCGTTTCCCCGGAAGGAGATCGACTCGATGCGGACCTTCTCCCCCTCGTCGATCAGCAGGGTGACGGCCACGGCGTTTCGCCCGCTCTCCTTCAGCACGGCCTCCACGCGCGCGAAGTAGTAGCCCTGCTCCTGATACAGCTTGCGGATGTTCCGCACCGTCTCCTTGAGGACGGATTCGTTGACGATGGTCTGGACCTTCGCCGTGACGCGCTCGCGGATTTTCTCGTCTTCCACGTTGTTGTTGCCGATGATTTCAATCTTGTTGATCGTGGGCTTCTCGGCGATCCGATAAACGACGCGGAGGCCGCCCTCGAGAGACTCCACCTGCACCCTGACGTCCCGGAAGAACCCCAGTCCGTATATGGTCCGCACGTCCTCGCGTATCTGCCTGACCAGCTCCACGTTCGTGTAGCCCTGGCCTTCCTTCAGCCGGACGTAGAACAGAACCGTGGAGCGATCGACGCGGCGGTTTCCCTCGACCTCGATGGCCCGGACCGTGATGGCCGGCGAGGGCGCCTGCCCCATCGCCTCGTGAGAGGCGGCGGCGAGCGCCGAGAGGGCCACAAAGGCGCAGGCGAACGCCTTCACCGCGCAGCGCATCAGGACGCCTCGCGAGGGCGAAAAGGGGGCGGTTTCAGCAATTCGATGAAGCTACAGGTCCTGGACACTGAGCACTTCCGCGTCTTCCTTGAGCTCGAACACCAGCTCGTCCCCGGCCAGCTTCGCCAGAATCGTTCCGCCGTCCTGGAACTTGCCGTGCAAAACCTCTTCGCTGAGGGTGTCCTCGATGTGCCTCTGGATGACGCGCCGCAGCGGCCTCGCCCCGTAGGACGGCTCGAAGCCCTGCCGGGCGATCCAGTCCTTGGCCTCTTCGCTGAGCTCGACCCGCATCTCTTTTTCCAGCAGCGTCTCGTTGACCTTGGCGATTTCGATGTCCACGATCTTGAGGATGTCCTCGTGGGCCAGGGGACGGAAGATGATCACGTCGTCGATGCGGTTCAGGAACTCGGGATTGAAGGTGCGCTTCAGCTCATCGCGGATGCTGTCCTTGATCCTGTCGAAGCCGAGGCCCGCGTCCGCCTTCTGGAAGCCCAGGGTCGTCCCCTTCTCGATGGAGCGCGCCGCCAGGTTCGAGGTCATGATGATGATGGTGTTCTTGAAGTCGATGTTGCGGCCGTAGCTGTCCGTCAGCAGGCCGTCGTCCATCACCTGCAGCAGAACGTGATAGACGTCGGGGTGGGCCTTCTCGATTTCATCGAGCAGCACGACGGAGTAGGGCTTTCTGCGGACGCGCTCGGTGAGCTGCCCCCCCTCTTCATACCCCACGTAGCCGGGGGGCGCCCCGGTGAGGCGGGAGACGTTGAACCTCTCCATGTATTCGCTCATGTCGATGCGGATGAGCGCGGTCGGATCGCCGAACATGAACTGGGCGAGCATTCTGGCCATCTCGGTCTTGCCCACGCCGGTCGGGCCCAGGAACAGGAAGCTGCCGATCGGCCTCTTCGGGCCCTTGAGGCCCGCCCGCGCCCGGCGAACCGCCTTCGTCAGGGCGCGCGTAGCCTCCTCCTGCCCGATGATGCGGCCGTTCAGCTCCTCCTCCATGCGGAGAAGGCGCTCGTTCTCCACCTCTCCGATGCGCTGGAGCGGGATGCCCGTCATGCGGCTCACCACGTAGGCCACGTCGTCCTCGGTGACGAGCGGCTCCTCGTCCGTCTGGCCCGCTTCCCACTCCGCCTTCAGCTCGTCGAGCCTGCCCCTGTCCTGCTCCTCCTGGTCGCGCAGCTCGACGGCCTTCTCGAAGTCCTGCTTTTCGATCATGTCCTTCTTGACGCGCACCGTCTCCTCGATCTGGCGCTGGAGGTCGCGGATGTTGCTCGGGAAGGTCTCCTTCTCGAGACGAACCTTGCTGCACGCCTCGTCGATGACGTCTATCGCCTTGTCCGGCAGGAAGCGATCCGACACGTATTGCGAGGAGAGGCGAACGGCGGAGACGATCGCGTCCTCGGTCAGCTGCGCGCGGTGGTGCTTCTCGTATTTGTCCTTGAGTCCCTTGAGGATGCTCACGGTGTCGTCGGCGGAGGGCGGATCGACCATCACACTCTGGAAGCGGCGCTCCAGGGCGCCGTTCTTCTCGATGTATTTCCGGTATTCATCCAGCGTGGTGGCGCCGATGCACTGAATCTCTCCGCGGCTGAGGGCGGGCTTCAGCATGTTGGAGGCGTCGATGGAGCCTTCCGCCGCGCCCGCGCCCACCAGGGTATGCAGCTCGTCGATGAAGACGATCACGTCCCGGCTCTGCGTGATCTCCTTCATGATGGCCTTCAGGCGCGCCTCGAACTGCCCGCGATACTTCGTCCCCGCCACCAGGGCGCCCAGATCGAGCTGAACCACGCGCTTGCCGTAGAGAATCTGGGGCACTTCCTTCGAGACGATGGACTGGGCCAGGCCCTCGACGATCGCCGTCTTCCCGACGCCGGGCTCGCCTATCAGGACGGGGTTGTTCTTCGTTCTGCGCGCGAGAATCTGGATGACGCGCTCGATTTCCCCCTCCCGCCCGATGACGGGGTCCAGCTTCCCCTCGTCCGCGAACTCCGTGAGGTCGCGTCCGAACTCATCGAGCGCCGGCGTCTTGCTCTTCTCGCGCGAGCGCGCCGCCACCGGCTCCCTGAGCAGGTTGATGGTCTGCTCGCGCGTCTGCTGGAGCTTGACGCCGAAGCTGGCCAGAATCTTGGCCGCCAGGCCGTCCTTCTCGCGGACGATCCCCAGCAGGAGGTGCTCGGTTCCGATGTAGTTGTGCCCCATCAGCCGCGCCTCCTCCACGGCGTATTCGAGCACCTTCTTCGCCTTCGGGGTGAAGGGAATGTCCCCCTCCACGGGGCCGCTCAGACTCTTGGGGAGGTTGCGCTCAAGCTCCAGCCGGAGCTGCTTGGGATCGACGCCCAGCTTCTGGAGGACGGCGATGGCGATTCCGCCCCCGTCCTTCAGCACGCCGAGGAGAACGTGCTCGGTTCCCAGATACTCGTGCCGGTAGCGCTCCGCCTCCTCTCTCGCCAGAATGATGACTTTGCGGGCGCGCTCGGTGAATCGCTTGAACATACGGCCCTCCTTACCTGGTCCGGGCTATTTTTCCGTCCACCACGACGACGACGCGATCCATTCTTTCCGCCATCGAACTGTTGTGCGTCGCCGCCAGAATCGTCTGCCCGCTCTCTTCGTTAATCTCCTGAAGCAGCTCGAATATCGTCTCCGCGGTCGATGAGTCCAGGTTCCCGGTGGGCTCGTCCGCGAGGACTACGGAAGGATTGTTCATCAACGCGCGGGCGATGGCAACCCTCTGCTGCTCTCCGCCGGAGAGCTCGCCCGGGCGATGGCGCCATCTGTCCGCCAGCCCCACCCGGCCCAGCAATTCCCGCGCCCGCTCCTCCGCTTCCTTTTTCCGGGCGCCGCGAATCAGCCCGGGCATCATAACATTTTCCAGGCCGGAAAACTCCGGCAACAGGTGGTGAAACTGGAACACGAAGCCCACGCGCTCATTTCGCAGCCGCGCCAATTCCGCTTCCGAGCAGCCGGAGAGGCTTCTGCCCGCCAGAATCACCTCGCCTCTCGTCGGCCTGTCGAGGGCGCCCAGCAGGTGAAGCAGGGTGCTTTTCCCCGCTCCCGAAACGCCCATGACGGCCACCATCTCGCCGCGGCCGACCGCGAGATCGACCCCGCTCAGAGCCGCCACCTCGCCGCCGCCCATCGCGTAGGTCTTCTCGAGTCCCCGGGCGGCGACGGCCTGCGGCGGCGCGTCTTCTTCCGCGGCGCGTTCCGCCGCCGCCGACGCGCCCGAATCAGCCATAGCGGAGGCTTTCCACCGGATCGACGCGAGAGGCGCGCCACGCGGGATAAAGCGTCGCCGCCAGGCAGATGAGAAAAGCGGCCGCCGCCGTAAGGGAGACGTCAAAAGGCGTCATCCGCACCGGCAATTCCTCGATATGATAGACGCTGGGGGGCAGGATGTCCAGACCGAACGCGCGCTCCAGGAAATCCTCAACCACGTGGAGGTTCCATCCCAGGACGAGGCCCCCGACGACTCCCAGCGCGGCGCCCGTGAAGCCGATGAAGGCGCCCTGAACGAAGAAAATCCTCAGAACGGCGCCGCCCGTCGCCCCCATCGACTTCAATATCGCGATTTCGCGCCCCTTTTCCATCACCACCATGACGAGCGAGCCTATGATGTTGAAGGCGGCGACGACGACGACGAGAAGAAGAAGGATGGTCAGCGTGGTTTTTTCCGTTTTCAGCGCGGAGAACAGATGCCTGTTCATCTGCTGCCAGGAGCGCGACCAATACGCCCCCGAGAGCGCGCCCTGAATCCGGCGGGAAACGCGCTCGGCCGAGAAAATATCCTTAACGCGCAGATGCACGCCCGATACGGCGTCGCCGAACCCGAAGAATTTCTGGGCCTCCCGCATGGAGATGAAGGCGAGCCCGGCGTCGTATTGATAAAACCCGCTCTGGAAGACGCCCGCCACCCGGAACTTTTTCGTCCGGGGCACCAGGCCCATCGGGGTAACCGCCCCCACGGGGCTGACCATCGTCACCGAATCGCCCGCCCCGAGGCGCAGGCTCTTGGCGAGCTCGGCCCCCAGAATGACGCCGGGCGCGCCGCCCGCCCCGCCTTTTTCCGCGGCAAGCTCCTTCAGCGAGGCGTCCTCCATGTATCTCCTGATGTCCGTCACATGAACCTCGAGGGCGGGGTCGATTCCGCGCACCACCGAGCCCGTCACCCGCCCCTCGGCCGAGAACATGGCCTGTCCATAGACGAAAGGACTCGCCGCCGACACCCCCGCCTGCCCGCGAACCCTCCGGAGGACGTCCCGCCATTCGTTCATCAGCGCGTCGCCCGACCTCACCACGACGACATGGCTTTGCGTCCCCAGAATTTTTTCCCGGAACTCGCGCTGGAACCCCGTCATCACCCCCACGACGACGATGAGGGTGGCGACGCCCAGCGCGACTCCCAGCACCGATATCCAGGTAGTGAGCGAGATGAAGGCGAGCTTGCTCCGCGAACGCAGGTGTCTGAGACCGATGAACAGCTCCGTGGACAGCGGCATCTTCAGCCCTGACGCCTCCGCATGAGGGGAAAAAGAATCACGTCCCGAATCGAATGCGAATTCGTCAGCAGCATCGCGAGCCGGTCGATTCCGATCCCCTCGCCCGCCGCGGGCGGCAGGCCGTATTCCAGGGCCTCGATATAGTCCCGATCCATCTCGTGGGCTTCCTCGTCGCCCGCGGCCCTCGCCGCCTCCTGCTCCTCGAAGCGCGCGCGCTGATCGTCCGGGTCGTTCAGTTCCGTATAGGCGTTGGCGATCTCGCGTCCGGCGATGATGAGCTCGAACCGCTCCGCCGTATCGGGGTCGTCCTCCCTGCTCTTCGCCAGCGGCGAAAGCGCCTTGGGAAAATCGTGAATGAAGGTGGGCTGCCTGAGCTTCGGCTCCACCAGCTCCTCGAACAGATACTCGAGGACGCGCGCGTGGCTCATCCCGTCCGGTATGGGGTAGCCCTTCGGAGCGGCGACCTCCCGCGCGAAAAGGCGCGCCCTCTCCTCGTCTTCGAGAACGTCGCCGGGGGCGCCGCCCACCTCCGCGATGGAGGCCCGCCACTCATGCCTCGCCCAGGGCGCGCGGAAGGAGATTTCCTCGTCCCCATACCGCAGCGCGTCCCCGCCCAGAATCTCCCGCGCCAGCGCGCCCAGCATCTCCTCCGTCAGGCGCATCAGGTCGCCGTAGTCGGCATACGCCATATAGAATTCGAGCATCGTGAATTCCGGGTTGTGCTGCGTGGATATGCCCTCGTTCCTGAAGTTGCGGCTGATCTCATAGACGCGATCCATGCCGCCGACCACCAGGCGCTTGAGGTAGAGCTCGGGCGCCACGCGGAGATACAGCGGCATTTCCAGCGCGTTGTGGTAGGTCTCGAACGGCCGCGCCGCCGCGCCGCCGGCGACGGCCTGCATCATCGGGGTTTCGACCTCGAGAAAATCCATGTCGTCCAGAAAGCGGCGCATCGCCTGAATCATCCGCGCGCGCGCGCGAAACGCCTCGGCCGCGTCCGGATTCGCTATCAGGTCCACGTAGCGCCGCCGGTAGCGCGCCTCCACGCTCTGGAGGCCGTGCCATTTCTCGGGCAGCGGCCGCAGGCTCTTCGTCAGGAGGCTTATCCGGCGCGCCCGGATGGAGAGCTCCCCCGTCCGCGTGCGGAACACGCCGCCCTCCGCCCCTACGATGTCGCCGATGTCGAGCTCCCTGGCGAAGCGAAAGGCCTCCTCGCCGACCTCGTTCATCCGGATGAACAGCTGGATGCGCCCCGTCCCGTCCCGCAGATCGACGAAGGCGACTTTCCCCTGCACCCGCCTGGCGATGATTCTGCCCGCCGCCGCGAAGCGCGCCTCCCGCGCCTCGTCGAAGCCGTCCTCCGGAACGCCGCGAAACTCCCGAACGATGTCGCCGATCCGGTGCGTCGTCTCGAAGCGGTTCACGAAAGGGTTGACCCCCGAGGCGCGAAGCTCCCCGAGTTTCTTGCGCCGCCGCCGGATCAGGACGTTTTCGTCGTCCCGCTCGTCCGGCGCCGCCGCCTCGTCCGCCGCAGGGCCGCTCATCGCGCCTCCCCTTTCATTCATCCGGAGAAATTCCCGTCTTTCCGCCCGCCCCGCGCCCGACGGTCAGGCGCGCGCGCCCGCCTTCGCCTCTATCAGGGAGAGGAGGTAGGCGTCGATAAACGGGTCGATGCTCCCGTCCAGCACGGCGTTCACGTCGGAGCGCTCCGCGCCGGTGCGGTGATCCTTCACCATCCGGTACGGGTGCAGTATGTAGGAGCGAATCTGGCTCCCGAATCCTATCGTCTTCTTCAGGGCGTGCTGCGCCTCCTTCTCCGCTTCGCGCTTCCGCTTCTCCCGCTCATACAGCTGAGCGCGGAGCAGCTTCATGGCGGTGGCGCGGTTCTTGTGCTGGCTTCTCTCGTTCTGGCACGAGACCACGATGCTCGTCGGCAGGTGGGTAATCCGCACGGCGGAGTCCGTGGTGTTCACGTGCTGGCCGCCGGCGCCGGAGCTTCTGAACACGTCGATTCTCAGGTCGTTCTCGTCAATCTCGATTTCCACGTCATCCGACACTTCAGGGGCGACGTCCACGGAAGCGAACGAGGTGTGCCGCTTCGAGCTGGCGTCGAAGGGCGAGATTCTTATCAGGCGATGCACGCCCACTTCCGCCCGAAGGTATCCGTAGGCGTAGTCTCCCCGGATGATCAGGGTGGCGTTCTTGACGCCCGCCTCCTCCCCCTCGAGAAGGGAGACGAGGCGCGCCTGGTAGCCCCTCTCCTCCGCCCACCTCGCGTACATGCGAAAGAGCATCTCGGCCCAGTCCTGGCTCTCGACGCCGCCCGCGCCCGCGTTCACGGAGAGGATGGCGTTGGCCCTGTCCTCCCCGGAGTCCATGACGAGCTGAAACTCCAGCCGCTCCGTCCGCGCCAGAAGGGAGGCGAGGGCGCTCTCGACGTCGCCCAAGAGCTCCCTTTCGGACGCCTCCTCCATTTCGAGAAGCTGGAGAAGCTCCTTCTGCTCCCCGAGATCGCCGCTCAGGCTCTCCCAGCCGCGAATCGTCTTCTGAAGAGAGGCGCGCCGCCGCAGCGTCTTCTGCGCGGCCTCGGGGTCGCTCCAGAAGTCCGCCTCCCCGGCGCGCCTGTCCAGCCCGGCGCGCTCCGCTTCCAGGCGATCGAGGTCAAAGCCGCCCCCGCAGTTCGAGGAGGCGCGCCTCCAGCTGCTCGCATTTCCTGCGCAACTCTTCCATGGTATCTCCCATCCTTCCGAAGCCGGCCTCTCGGCCTGGACGCGCGGCGTCCGCCCGGGCGGTTCTATTCATCATACCACATCCGGGGGCCCGTCCTGGAGCGATACAGCAGAAGCGCCGCCCCGGAAAAGAAGACGCACGCATACGCGAACAGGTCGCCCATTCGGGCGTATGCGCTCGGCGGGCCCTTTTTCAGCGAAACGGCGTCGGCGCGCGTCCACTCCTCGAACAGGGGGCTTCGCCGCCGAATCGCCCCGGTGGGCTCGATCAGCGCGCTGATCCCCGTATTGGCCGCGCGAACGATCGGCATCCGGAATTCCACCGCCCGGAACGCCACCATCGCCAGATGCTGCTCGGAGGCCGCCGTTTTCCCGAACCAGGCGTCGTTCGTGATGTTGACGAGAAACTGCGCGTCCCGCATCCGCCTCGCCACGCGGGGGAAAATCGCCTCGAAGCAGATCAGGACGCCGAACCTGCCCGGAGCGGCGTCGAATATCGTGGGGTCGTCCCCGGGCCGGAACGTCCCGATCACCGGTGCCAGACTCCTCACGAAAAACAGCAGGTCGCCCAGCGGAACGTACTCGCCGAAGGGAAGCAGGTGCATCTTGTCGTATCGCCCCAGTTCCTCGCCGCCCGGGCCCGCGAGATACGCCGAATTCGTCAGCGCCGACGTCCCTCCCAGGTCGCGCTCCCCGAGGACGCCGAACAGCAGATAGGCGTTCGTCTCCCGCGCGAGGCGGCGAATATACTCCCTCCTGTCCGCCTGCCGCTCATAGACGAAGGGCGCCGCCGCCTCCGGCCAGACGATGAGGGGGGGAGCCGACGGCCCGTTTTTCGGAAAGCGGCTCCTGAGCTCCTTCGTCAGCCTTCCCATCTTCTCGACGATGGCCTTCTGCCACCGGGGAGACCACTTCACGGACTGATCCACGTTTCCCTGGACGATGCCCACCGGGCGCGGCGCGGCCCGCGCCTCCAGAGGGACTTCGGCGATCCGCAGCCAGCCGTAGCCCAGCGCGCCCGCCGCCACGAGCGAAGCGGATGCGATCACGGCCCAGGGCGCCCGCCGCGGATAGCGAAAGAAATGCCAAATCGCCGCGTTGACGAACACGACGAGGAACGAAACCCCGTATACGCCCGTCAGATCGGCGATTTGAATGACGTACAGGGAGCGGTACTGGCTGTAGCCCAGCAGCGCCCACGGGAAGCCGGACAGGGCGTAGGCGCGCGCCAGCTCCAGGGAGACCCAGAGAGGCGCCGCCGCGAAAAGCGCGAGAAGCGAGCCGCCCGCCCGCATCCGGACCATGAAAAACGCGAACAGCGCGGGATACAGCGCCAGATACGCCGCGAGAACGCCGGTAATCGCCCACGCGAGCGGGGCGGACAGACCGCCGTAGGCGGCCATGGAAATCTTCACCCACCAGATGGTGATTCCGAAGGAAACCAGCCCGGTCAGCAGCCCCAGCGCGAACGCCTCGTGCGCCTTTCGGCCCTCGAGCGCCCACAAAAGCGGAACGAGCGCGACCCAGGCGAGAACCTCGAACCGAAACGGCGGAAACAGGGAGGCCAGCAGAAGCCCCGAAAATATGGCGTACTCCGCGCTTCTCGACTTCAAGGGCCGCTCGCCCCGCAGGCGCTTTTCTCCGCTTCTTCGGCGAGCGCGCCCTCTCCCCCGAGTTTTTCCCGCAAGGCGCTCACGATTCCGGGCGTGACGCCCTCCACCTCGAGGAGCGCCGCGTCGCTCGCCTCCAGCACCCCCCGCAGGCTTCCGAAAGCCCGCAGAAGCGCGCGCCTGCGCTTCGGGCCCAGCCCGGGCACGTCGTCGAGGCCGCTTCTGATGACGGTCCGCCTGCGGCGCGCGCGGTGAAACGTCAGGACGAAGCGGTGCGCCTCGTCGCGAATCCTCTGAAGCATGAGCTTCGCCGCGCTCCCCTCCGCCAGCTGAACGGGGTCGGCGCGCCCGGGCAGGAAGATGACGTCCCGCGCTTCGGGGTTCTCGGCGCTTCTGCCCTTCGCAATCGCGCACAGCGCCACGTCCGCCGCGCCGAGCTCCTCGAGCGCCGAGGCGGCCGCGGAGAGCTGCCCCCGTCCCCCGTCGATCAGCAGCAGGTCGGGCATCTCGCCCCCCTCGTTCACCAGACGCTCCAGGCGCCTGAAAACGATCTCGCGCATGGCGGAGCAGTCGTCGGGCGACCCCGCCGCGCTCCTGATCTTGTAGCGGCGGTAGCCGTCCTTGAGCGGGCGCCCCTCCTGGAACATGACGCTGGCGCCGACGACGTGGCTGCCCTGGAGGTTCGACACGTCGAACGCCTCGATCCGCGCCGGCAGCTCCTCGAGCGCCAGCGCCCGGCGAATCTCATCGAGCGTCCTCTGCTCCTTCGCCGCCAGGACGCCTTCGCGCTCCTGGGCGCGCGCCGCGTTCTCGCTCGCCATCTCGACCAGGCGGCGCTTGTCCCCCCGGCGCGGATGAAAAACGGACACCTTCCTGCCCCGCCTCTCCGACAGCCACCGCGCGATGAGCGGGGCGTCCTCCACGGCGGACGGCAAAAGCACCTCGTCGGGAAAAAACGTCTTGTCGCCGTAATACTGCTTCACGAACGCGGAGACGACCTCGCCGTCGGGAACGCCTTCGCGGGCGGCGACCTGAAATCCCTGGTCGCCCAGCAGCCTCCCTCCCCGGATGAAAAACAGCCGAAACGCCGCCTTCCCCCCCTCCCGGCGGCAGCCGAGCGCGTCCTGGTCGCCCCCCTTCACGGACAGCATGGTCTGCCGCTCGGTGACGTGCTCGATTCCCCGAATCTGATCCCGCACCCTGGCGGCGGCTTCATACTCCAGGAGCCGGGAATGCTCCTCCATCTGCCCTTTGAGCCTTCGCGCCAGCTCCCGGTTCTTCCCCTTGAGAAAATCGAGGGCGTCGCCGACGCCCGTCCGATACGCCTCCCGGCTCTGAAGGTCGTCGCAGGGCCCCAGGCACTGGCCCATCTGGAAATAGATGCACCGCTTCGCCGTCTTGTCCTCGACGCCGCCCGCGCAGGGCCTGATGTGAAACGTTTTCTGCAGAAAGCGAATGGTGCGCCTGAGGCCGCTCGCCGAGGGGAAGGGGCCCATGTAGGAATGGCCGTCTCCCGCGGGGCGGCGCACGACGCTCAGGCGCGGATAGTCCTCGCCCGTGCTGAGCTTCAGGTAGGGGAAATGCTTGTCGTCGCGCAGCAGCACGTTGTGGCGGGGCTTGTGCTTCTTCACGTAATTGCTTTCGAGGATGAGCGCCTCGACTTCATTGGCCGTCACGACGTGCTCGACCGTGGACAGCTCCTCCAGCATCTTCTGAATCCAGGGGCCCCGCCCGCTTCGCCCGGAGAAGTAGCTGCGCACCCGGCTCCTCAGGCGCAGCGCCTTGCCGACGTAGAGGACGGCTCCCGTCCGGCTCCTGAAGACGTAGATGCCCGGCTTCTCCGGCAAAGACTTCAGAAACGCGCGGTCCTCCCCCACGGGGATCGGGCCGGCGGAAAGCAGGGCATCGCTCACGTCGCGGCCTTGACCGTCTTGAGGCCGAGCTGGCGGCGCTCGATGGCGAGAATCCGGTCGCGTATCCCGGCCGCCTTCTCGAATTCGAGCCTCTGCGCCGCCTCGCGCATCCGGGCGCGAAGCTCCTCCAGGGCCGATGCGTCCGTCTCCGAAAGCGGGGGCGGCTCCGCGTCCTCCGGGCCGAGCAGCGCGTCGAAATCCGGATCGGCGGAGGCTTCGAGAAGATCGTCCATCCTGCGGCTGATGGAGCGGGGGACGATTCCGTTCGCCTCGTTGTAGGCGAGCTGCGCGCTCCTTCTTCTGCCCATCTCGTCGAGGGCGCGGCGCATGCTGTCGGTGACGCGATCCGCATACATGATGACGCGGCCGTTGACGTGTCTGGCCGCGCGGCCCGAGGTCTGAATCAGGGAGGTGTCCGAGCGCAGGAACCCCTCCTTGTCCGCGTCGAATACGGCCACCAGGGCGACTTCGGGCAAATCCAGTCCCTCGCGCAACAGGTTGATGCCGATCAGCGCGTCGAACGCGCCCGAGCGCAGATCGCGGATGATCCGCACCCGCTCGAGGGCGTCGATGTCGCTGTGCATATACCGGACCCGGACGCCCAGCTCCTCGTAGTATTCCGTCAAATCCTCGGAAAACCTCTTCGTCAGCGTGGTGACGAGCGCCCGATCTCCCGCCGCCGCCGCCCGGCGCACCTCGGCCAGCAGGTCGTCCACCTGCCCCTGCACGGGCCGCACCTCCACCGGGGGATCGACCAGCCCGGTCGGCCTGAGCAGCTGCTCCACGACGACGCCCTCGCTTTTCTCGAGTTCGTAGGGGCCGGGGGTCGCCGAGACGTAGAGCGCGCTCCCCAGATTCGCCTCGAACTCCTCGAAGCGAAGCGGGCGGTTGTCCAGCGCCGAGGGCAGCCGGAAGCCGTAAGCCACCAGGTTCTCCTTGCGCGAGCGGTCTCCGCGATACATTCCCCGCAGCTGGGGGATGCTCTGGTGGCTCTCGTCTATCACCACCAGATGGTCGCGGGAGAAATAGGAGAACAGGGTCGCGGGCGGCTCGCCCCGCAGGCGCCCGTCAAGGTGGAGGCTGTAGTTCTCCACCCCGTGGCAGTAGCCGACTTCCCGGAGCATTTCGATATCCTGAAGGGTTCGCTGCTGAAGACGCTGGGCTTCATGGAGCTTGCCCCGCGCGCTCAGCTCCGCCGTCTGCTCCTCCAATTCCTTCTGGATGCCCTCGATGGCGGAGGAGAGCCTCTCCTCGGGCGTGATGTAGTGGCTGTTGGGGTAGAGCTCCGCCCGGTCGAGCTTTCTCGAAACGACTCCCCGCACCGGGTCGATTTCCGCGATGCCGTCGATCTCCTCCCCGAAAAACTCCACGCGAATCGCCTGCTCCTCCTCGTGGGCGGGCAGAATTTCGACGACGTCTCCGCGCGCGCGGAAGGAGGCGCGGCGCAGGCCCGCGTCCGAGCGGCGATACTGGATCCTCACCAGCTGCGCGAGCAGCTCCTCCCTGTCCATCTCCATGCCGACGGAAATGTCGATGTGCAGATCGAAGTAGTCGGCCGGCGAGCCCAGCCCGTAGATGGAGCTCACGCTCGCCACGACGATGACGTCCTCGCGCATCAGGGCGGAGCGCGTCGCTGCGTGGCGCAGGCAGTCCAGCTCGTCGTTGATGGAGGCGTCCTTCTCGATGAACGTATCCGTCGTGGGCACGTAGGCTTCCGGCTGATAGTAGTCGTAGTAGCTGACGAAATACTCCACCGCGTTGTTCGGAAAAAATCCCTTGAACTCGTTGTAAAGCTGCGCGGCCAGGGTCTTGTTGTGGGCGATGACGAGCGTGGGCTTTCCGATCTTCTCGATGACGTTCGCCACCGTGAACGTTTTGCCGGAGCCGGTGACGCCCAGGAGAACCTGGTGGCTCCGGCCCTCCCGGAACTGCCGGACGAGGGCGTCGATCGCTTCGGGCTGATCGCCCGTGGGAGAGAATTTCGAGTGAAGCTCGAAGCTGCTCATGGCGACCGGCTGCCTCCGCCTGGACGGCCCGAAAAACAAGCGGACGAGAGTCTAGCGAATAAGGAGGGCCGGAGAAACCCCGCGGCTCAGGCGAGCCGGGCGGGGGCGAGGGATTTGTCCCACGCGCGGCGCGGGGAAGGCGGCGGCTCAGCGGACGCGGCGCGAGCGGCCCCGGCCTCCGGGGCCGCGCCCGCAGCTCCGGGCCCGCCTCCTCGGGCGCGCGGTCTCCTTTTTTCGCGTTGCGTTTCCGGCAGCTGCAGACCGCGTCCCCCCTTTATGTTGGCCCCGTCCGCGCCTGTCAACGCGCGGGCGCCTTCCGCCGGCATTGCGAAAGCGGGCACCCGAAGCTATAATCGGGCCGCTTCGCCGGACGCGAGACGCCGCCGCGCGCCGCCATCCCAAAGAGGACCCTTCGTTGCTACCCCGTTCCCGACGCGGAAAAGCGGCCATCCTGACGCTGGGCGTTCTCGCCGTCGTCTGCGGAGCGGGCGTCGGCGCGGGCTTCAGCTATCTATACGATTTTCCCGAAATCGAACGTCTGCGGAACTACCGGCCCAGCGCCATCACGCGCATCTACGCCGGCGGGGGCGAACTGCTCGCGGAACTGTATGAGGAAAGAAGGAAGCCCATCCCCCTGGGCCGGATTCCCGCCGCGCTGCGCCAGGCGTTTCTCGCCGTCGAGGACAGCCGCTTCTACGATCACCCCGGCGTCAGCTACCCGGACATCATTCGGGCGTTCGTCAAGAACCTGCGGGCGGGCGACTTCGTGCAGGGGGGGAGCACCATCACCCAGCAGCTGGCGAAAGTCCTCTTCCTGACGCCGGAGAGAACGCTCAGGCGGAAAATCCGGGAGGCGCTTCTCGCCCTCGAAATCGAGCAGCGCTTCACGAAGGACGAGATTCTCGAGTTCTACCTGAACCAGATCTACCTCGGCGGCGGGGCGCACGGCGTGCAGGCGGCCGCCCAAATCTACTTCGGCAAGACCGTCGCCCGGCTCACCCTGGCGGAATCCGCCATGATCGCCGCGCTGCCCAAGGCGCCCGCGCGCTTCAACCCGAGAATCCATCCGGAGAGGGCGCTGGGCCGCCGGAACCTGGTCATCAGGAGAATGCGGGAGGCCGGCTTCATCACCGCCGAGCAGGAGCGGACCGCCCGCGAGGAGCCGATTCGGCTCGCCGCCCGCGCGGCCAATCTCGCGCCCGAAGCCGCCTATTTCGTCGAGAGGACGCGCATCGGCCTCAGCCGCAGGTTCGGGAGGTCCCTCTACAGGAGCGGCCTCCAGATTCATACGACCATCGACGCGGATCTGCAGAAAATCATCCATCGGGCGCTCGTCGGCGGAATCGAAAAGATAAACCGGGCGCGCGGATTCAGGGCGCCCGGAGAGGAGGCGGGGAGGCCGCCGCGCCTGGGGGACGGGTTTCAGTTTCGCGCCATAGACGTCGCGGGAAGCGCGGCGCGCGGCCTCATCGGAGACCACGAAGCCGAGATGGCGCTTCCCGACCGCATCGAACCCCAAAGGCTCCGGGAGGGAGACCTCCTCCTGGGGCGCGTGATCCGGGTGGACGGCGCGCGGAAGAAGCTCTTTCTGGAATGGCAGCCGACCGTCCAGGGCGCCGTCGTCGCGTTCGACCCCGGGACGGGAGCGCTCCGCGCCCTGACGGGCGGCGTCGACTTCCGCCGCTTCCCGTTCAACCGCGCCACCCAGGCGCGCCGCCAGCCCGGCTCGGCCTTCAAGCCCGTCATCATCGGAACGGCGCTCTCCCAGGGCTACACGCCCGCCCACATTCTCATGGACACCCCCTTCGTCCGCCGGATGCCCGGCACGCTCCGGGAATGGAAGCCCAGAAACTACACCGACAGGTTCTACGGCCCCGTCACGATGCGCAGGGCGCTGGAGGCGTCCCTGAACCTCGCCACCATCAAGCTGCTGGATCAGCTCGGCCCGCGGAAGGCGATCACCTTCGCGCGCCGGATCGGCATCCGCTCGAACATGCGCCCCTACCTCTCGCTCGCCCTCGGCTCGATCGAGGTGACGCCCTACCAGTTCACGGCCTCGTACATCCCCTTCGCCGCGGGGGGCGTATACGCGCGGCCCTACGAAATCACGAAGGTCACGGACGGAAGCGGCCGCGTCCTGGAGGAGAACGTGCCCATGGCGCACCGCGCCATCCGGCCCGAGGCGGCGTATCAGGTGAAAATGATGCTGCGGGGCGTCATCGAGAACGGAACCGGGAAAAAGGCCGGGGAGCTCGCCGCCTTTCTCGCCGGAAAAACGGGGACGACGAACGAGTATCGGGACGCCTGGTTCATCGGGTTCTCGGAGGATCTCGTCGTGGGCGTCTGGGTCGGCCGCGACGACAACAAGCACATGGGCTACAAGGCTTCGGGAGGCGCCGCCGCCCTGCCCATCTGGATCGACGTGATGAAGGGCTGGCTCGCGGGCAGGGACGCGGACGCCCGCCCGCCCGATCCGCCGCCGGGCGTCACCCTGGTGGAGGTGGATTCGCGCTCCGGGCGCCTGCCCTCGGCCTGGTGCGAGGGAAAGCCGATACTCGAGGCCTTCGTGGCGGGAACGGAGCCCTCCGAGCCCTGTCCTGAAAAATCGAGCCTGCCGGGACTGCTGGGCGGCGGCTGAGCCTATTCGCCCTCCGGTTCCCGTTCGCCGAAAATCGCTTCGAGAAAAGCGTCCGCGTCGAAGTCGAGAAGGTCCTCCGCCGCTTCTCCCACGCCGACGTATCGCATCGGGATGCCGCTCTCGTAGGCGGCGCCCAGCGCCACGCCGCCCCTGGCCGTTCCATCCAGCTTGGCGAGGACGAGGCCCGTCACGCCCATCGCCGGGCCGAACTCCCGCACTTGCGAGAGGACGTTCTGCCCCGCCGCCGCGTCCAGGACGAGCAGCGCCTCGTGGGGCGCCCCCTCGATGAGCCGCCCCGCCACGCGCCCGAGCTTTTTCAGCTCCTCCATGAGATTCTTCTTCGCGTGCAGGCGCCCCGCCGTATCCACGAGCAGCGCGTCGGCACCGCGCGCCCGCGCCGCCCGGGCGGCGTCGTGCACCACGGCGGAGGAATCCGCGCCCTCCTGATGGCGGACGATCCCGCAGCCGCTCCGCTCCGCCCACGCCGCCAGCTGCTCGCCGGCCGCGGCGCGGAACGTATCCCCCGCCGCGAGCATGACCTTCTGCCCCCGAGCCGCGAGGCGCGAGGCGAGCTTTCCCGCCGTCGTCGTCTTGCCCGCGCCGTTGACCCCCACGAAAAAAACAACCCGGGGCGCGCCCTCGGGGGGCGTCCGCGGCGCGAACGGGGGCGGGCGCGAGGGATTCTCGAGGCATGAGCGCATGATCTCCTTCAGGCGCGCCCGCGCGTCCGCCCCGGCGCCCTCCCCCGCCTTGAGCCTCTCCATGAGCGTCCCGACGAGAGCGGGACCCAAATCCGCCATATAGAGCGCCTCTTCCAGCTCCTCGAGCGTCCCCTCGTCAAGGCTTCCGCCAAGCAGGCCGCTCACCCTGGAGAGGAAGCCTCCGCGCGTCCTCGCCAGCCCCCCGCGCAGGCGGCCGAACCAGCCCGCCCCGCCGGCCGCTTTCCCCGGTTTTTTTTCGGAATCAGGCGTCAAGGAGACGTCCCCCGGCCTCCGGCGCGCGCCGTGAAAAAACCGGCCCCGACGCCAGGGGCGCCGGGGCCGCGCGCGGCGAAATTTTCTCCGAACGGCAGGGCGGCGCTACGCCCGCGCTTCCAGCGCCGCTTCCTCCACGCCGTTCAAGCTCTCGTCTTCGCGGTTCAGCCGGACGGAAACGATTTCGGAAACGCCCTTTTCCCGCTGCGTTACCCCGTAGAGCTGATCCGCGCAGGACATGGTCTTCTTGTTGTGGGTGATGATGATGAACTGGCTGCGATCCTCCAGTTCGGCGAGCACCTCCCGGAAGCGCCCGACATTGGCGTCGTCGAGGGTGGCGTCCACCTCGTCGAGAATGCAGAACGGACTCGGCCGGACGCTGAACACCGCGAACAGCAGGGAAAGCGCGGTGAGCGCCTTCTCCCCGGCGGAGAGGAGCATGATGTTCGAGGGGCGCTTGCCCGGCGGCCGCACCTCGATATCGACGCCCGTCTCCAGGGGGTCGTCCGGATCGAGCAGATACATGCGCGCCTCGCCTCCCTGGAAGAGGCGCCCGAAAATGTCCGAGAAGGCGGCGCCCACCTCCTCGAACGCCGCCAGGAAGCGCGCCTTCGTCGTCTTGTTGAGCTTCTCGATGGTCGCGTGCAGATCGGCGATGGAGCTTTCCAGGTCCTCCTGCTGCCCCTGCAGAAATGCGTATTCCTGGTTGATCTCGTCATACTCTTCCGCGGCCAGGGGATTCACCGCCCCCATGCGGGAAAGCCTTTGCTCCAGCATCGCCAGGCGGCTCGCCGTCTCCTGATACCGGGGGAGCTCCTCCCGCCGGCCTTCGGCCGTCTCCTCGAGATTGACCCGGTGCTCCGCCTCGGCGGACTTCACCATGTCCTCGCGCCTCACCCGAAGCGTCGTCCGCCGCTCCGCCGCCGCGCTCACCTCGGCCTGAAGGCCGGACGCTCTCGACTTCATCTCGCGGACCGACTCGCCCAGCTCCTCATCGCGCGACTGCGCTTTCCGCAGGGCGGCGTGACGCTCGGCCTCCTCGGCCTCCGCCCCGGCTCTCTCCTCCCGAAGAGCGGCGATTTCCTCCCCGCTCGCCGCGAGGCTCTCCTGAAGATCTTTTCTCTTCTCCTTCGATTCGCGCCGCTCTTCTTCCCTGCGGGCCTTGCGGGCCGCGTTCCGGGATATTCCCTCCTCGAGCCGCCGCGCCTCGGCGCGGCCGCCCGCCGCCCGCCCGTCGATCTCCGTCAAGGCGACTTTCTTGTCCGTAACCCGCGCCTCCACTTCCGAATACCGCCGGCTGACGACGCCCGTCTCCCGCTCGATTTCCCGGATGCGCGCGGAGATCTCCAGCGCGCCTTCCTCCAGGCGCAGGCTCTCGTCCCTGGCCGCGCGCGCCTCCTCCTCAAGCCGCGCCTGATCAGCGCGCGCCCCCTCCCGCGCGGATTCGAGAGCGGCCAGCCGCTCCTCCAGCTCCCCGCGCCTCTCCTCCGCCTGCCGAAGAGCGCCCCCGGCCTCCACGCGCGCGACCTCCGCGCGCTGGCTCGCCTGAACCGCCCGGCCGCGCCCTTGCTCCGCCCGCGCGAGCCGCTCCTCCAGCTCCCGGGAGGTCGGGGCCAGCTCAAGAAGGCGAGCCTCGAGGCTCCGCGCCTCCAGGCGCGTCTCCTCGCACCTCCTCGAACGCTCCAGAAAGCCCTCGCCCCGGGCCAGCCCTCCTTCCGCCGCGCCGTTCGCGTGAATCATCTCGCCGCCCAGGGTCACGCAGGCGACGCCCCGGGGCCCGTTGCACCACGCCGCCTGCGCGGCGTCGATATCCTCCACCACCACGACGTTCCCGAGGAGCGACCGGACGAGACGGCGGTATTCCGCGCCGCATCGAACGAAATCCGCCGCCGCGCCCAGGACGCCCTCCCCCAGCGGGACGACGGCGACCGGCGGGTCGCCAACCTCCATCGGCAGCGCCACGCCCCGCCCGGCTTCCGGGCTCATCAGCGCGCGAACCGCGTCCACCGCGTCGCCCGGCGTCTTCACCACCACGCCCCGCAGCCTGTCGCCGAGGGCCGCCTCGACGGCTTTTTCAAACTTCGGCTCCACGCGAACGACGTCGGACAGGGACGCCAGCACCCGCGCGCCGCGCGCCCTGAACGCCTCCGCGTCCGCCTCCGCGCCGGAGCCGAGGACGTCCTCCAGCACCGCGAGCGCGGACTTCGCCTCCATCAGGGATTCCTTCGTCCCGGCCGCTTCCTCTTCGTGGCGGCGCAGCGCTTCGGACGCTCCGGCGCGTTCGGCCTCCGCCCGCTCGAGCTCCTCCTTCGCGCGGCCTTCGGACGCCGCCAGCGACTCCGCCCGGCTTCTCGCGCCATTCGCGCCGGATCGGGCCGATTCGAGGCGCTCCCCGACCTCGGCGGCCTCGGCGGCCATCTTCTCCATGGAGCCGGCCAGCCCCTCGCGCCTCGACTCGGCGGAGGCGATGCGCTGACGCGCCGCGCTCAGGCGCTCCCTTTCCTCCCCCTGCGCGCGCCGCGCCTCCTCGAGCGTCCGCTCGAGCTCTCCCAGACTCTCGCGGACGGCGGCCAGCTCCGCCGCGCTGACGTCATGCTCCCGCCGCGCGAGGCCCGACTGCGCGGCGAGCGCCTCCAGCGTCGAGGAGAGCCCGCCCCGCTCGCTCTCCAGCGCCGCGGTTTCGGCGTCCAGCGCCCGGATTTCCTCGGCGCGGCGCGCGTCCTCCGCGTCGAGCTCCGAGAGGCGGCTCTCGAGCATCTCGATTCGATTCTCCAGGCGCCGGAGGCCGCCCTCCGCCTCCACCGAGCGGCGGCGCGACTCCCCCAGCGCCTCCGAGCACTCGGCCAGCAGAATGCGCTCCTTCTCCCTTTCCGCCTCCAGGGAGGATATTCCGGCCAGAAGCGCCCGCTCCTCCTCCGCCGCGCGGTCATGCGCCCTCTCCGCGGGGGCGAGCTCATCCAGAAGCCTGAGGTAGTCGAGCGCGGCGAGCCTGCGGGAGAGGTCGGCGATCTCGGTCTGATACTCCCTGTGAAACGCGGCCTTCCTCGCCTGGCGCCGCAGGGAGCGCAGGCGCCCCTCCTTCTCGCGCATGATGTCCGCCACGCGCAACAGGTTCGCCTGGGCGAGCTCCAGCTTCCGCAGCGCCTCGCTTCGCCTGCTCTTGTATTTCATGATGCCGGCGGCCTCTTCTATCAGAATCCGCCTGTCCAGGGGCCGCGCGTTCACGAGGGTCTCGATCTTGCCCTGCTCCACGATGGAGAAGGTGTCGAGGGAGACGCCGGTGTCGAGAAACAGATCGACGATGTCCTTCAGCCGGCAGGGGTTGCGGTTGATGAGGTATTCGCTTTCGCCGGAGCGATACAGCCGGCGGGTGACCACCACCTCGTCGAAGTCCCTGAAGGCGGGCGCGGTCACCGCGCCCCCGAGGTCGGCGATGGTGAGCGAGACCTCGGACATTCCGAGCTGCCTGCGCTCGGCGCTGCCGTTGAAAATCACGTCCTCCATCTTTTTCGAGCGCATGTTTTTCGGCGCCTGCTCGCCCAGAACCCACCGGACGGCGTCGCACACGTTGCTCTTGCCGCACCCGTTGGGCCCGACGACGGCGGTAAGCCCCTCGCCGATTTCAAGGACGGTTCTGTCAACGAAGGACTTGAACCCCTGCATCGCCAGACGCTGGAATCGCAAATCAAAACCTCGGCGGGCGAAGGAACTTCACGGTCGCGGGGCGAAAAAAGAAGAAGCGAGGGCGGCGGGAATCAATCACTTGACGGAAGAACCTATCACAGATTCTAAGGATTCGCAAAGCGAAAAACACCGCTTGTCCGGAAATCGCGCCGTCAGGCTTCGCCGAGCCTGTGAACCGCCTCCCTGGCGGCCGCCTGCTCGGCCGCCTTTTTGGCCGCTCCCTGCCCGCGCCCCACCACCCTGCGGCCGAGGCGCACCTCGACCTCGAACTCCTTTTCGTGCTCGGGGCCGCTCTCCCGAACCAGACGATAGCCGGGCGGCTTGTCCCCCTTCTTCTGCGCCAGGCACTGGAGCCTGCTCTTGAAGTCCTGCGAGAGGACGTCCTCCTCGGGCAGGCCCGGCGCCCAGACCCACGATTCCGCCCACTGCGCGCAGCGGGCGTAGCCGCCGTCGAGATAGACGGCGCCGACAAGAGCCTCGAACGCCCCCGCCTGGATGGAGACCTTCTTTCGGCCGCCCGTCTTCTCCTCCCCCCTGCCCAGGCGAAGAAGCCCGTCGAACCCGTGCCGCCTGAAAACGCCCGCCAGGGAGCGGCCGTTCACCCGCTCGGAGCGCAGGTGGGTGAGGACGCCCTCGTCGGCCGCCGGCAAGCCCTTCCAGAGCCTTTCCGTCACGATGAGCTGGAGAACGGCGTCGCCCAGGAACTCCAGGCGCTCGTTGTCCGGGACGGCGGGCGAGCTTTCCTGGGAGAAGGAGCGGTGCGTCAGCGCCTGAACGAGAAGCCCCCGGCGCGAAAACGAATAGCCGATGCGGGCCTCGACCTCATCGAGGGAGACTTCTCCCTCGCCGAAGCCGGAGGGCTCCCCCTTTCCGGCGGCGCCCTTGTCAGGCCGCGCCGGCTTCCGCTCTTCTGAAGAGGAGCGAGGCGTTGGTTCCCCCGAAGCCGAAGGAGTTCGTGAGGGCACAGCCGATGTCCGCTTCCCGGGCCGAATTGGGTACGTAGTCGAGGTCGCATTCCGGGTCCGGGGTGTCCAGGTTGATGGTGGGAGGAATGCGCTGGTTCTTCACCGCCAGTATGGTGAACACCGATTCCACGCCTCCCGCCGCCCCCAGAAGATGCCCGGTCATCGATTTCGTGGAGCTCACGCTGAGCCCGTAGGCGTGATCGCCGAAGGTTCTCTTGATGGCCGTCGTCTCGAGCCTGTCGCCCGCTCCCGTGGACGTGCCGTGCGCGTTGATGTAGTCCACGTCCCCGGGCGCGAGCCCCGCGTCGTCGATCGCCATCTCCATGCAGCGCGCCGCCCCGTCGCCGCCCGGATCGGGGGAGGTGATGTGGTGGGCGTCGGAGGTCAGCCCGTAGCCGCCGAGCTCCGCGTAGATGTCCGCGCCGCGCGCCGCGGCGCGGTCGTAGCGCTCGAGGATGATGACGCCCGCCCCCTCGGCCATCACGAATCCGTCCCTGTCCGCGTCGAAGGGGCGGCTCGCGCGCTCGGGCTCCTCGTTGCGGGTGCTGAGCGCCCGCATGGCGCAGAACCCCGCCATGGCCAGCTCCGTGACGCAGGACTCGCTGCCGCCGGCCACCATGACGTCGGCCACCCCGCGCTGGATGCACTTCATCGCGTCGCCGAGGGCGTGGTTGCCGGAGGCGCACGCCGTCACGGTGCAGGTGTTCGGCCCCTTCAGCCCCCAGCGCATCGAAACCTGGCCGGCGGCCAGGTTCGCCAGCAGCATGGGGATGAAGAAGGGGGTGATGCGTATGGGGCCCCGCTTCTGCATGACGTCCATGTTCGCCTCGATGGCGGGCAGGCCGCCCAGCCCCACGCCGATGATGGTGCCGAACCTCGGCGCCTCCTCCTTCTCCGGCGCCGCCAGCCCCGCGTCGTCGAAGGCCATCTGCGAGGCCGCGAGGACGTACTGGATGAACAGATCCATCTTCTTGAGTTCTTTGCGGCTGATGTAGTTCTCGGGCTCGAAGCCCTTCACCTCGCCGACGATCTTGGACGGCAGGCGCTCCGGGGAGAAGCGCGATATCCCGCCGATGCCCGAGCGGCCCCGCATCAGGGCCTCCCAGTTCTCCTCCACCGACAGGCCCAGCGGCGTAATCAGCCCCAGCCCCGTAACGGCGACGCGGACGTCCGACCTCACCAAATCCCGGCTATCCATGCCTTCTCTTCATTCCGCCGCCCGACGAGGCTTCCTCAGTCTCCGGACACCTTGGCGATGTAGTCATACGCATCCTGAACCTTGGATATCTTCTCCGCTTCCTCGTCGGGTATCTCGAGGCCGAATTTCTCCTCGAAAGCCATGACGAGCTCCACGGTATCGAGCGAATCCGCTCCGAGATCATCGGTGAACGAAGCCTCCGGCACCACCTTTTCAGGATCCACGCTCAGCTGCTCGACGATGATCTCCCTGATTTGCTCTTCGATGTTTTCCGTCACGCCGATTCCTCCGATTCAGAAATCTCTTTCCCATGCCTGCATTGGGCCGTCCGCGCGTCAGGGAAGCGGGGCAATCCTCTTTTCGCGCCATCCGGGCGTTCGCTCCGCGGCCGGCCCCGCGCCGCCTCCCGTCGTCCTCCATCGTCGTCAAGCCCCGGCCGCATCATACACGGGCGGGAGGCTCATGCGAACCCGTCCAGGGCGGAGGCCGTCTTCTCCAGGCTGTCCGCGTCCTCCACGCCGTGCGTCGGGAGGTCCCGCAAAATCCGCCTGTTCAATCCCGAGAGCACCCTGCCGGGGCCCAGCTCGACCGCCGCGTCCGGCTTCTCCCCTCCCGCCGCGCGCACGGAATCCTCCCAGCGGACGGCGGAGCGAATCTGCCGCTTGAGCAGCTCCTTCACGCGGGCGGCCTCGCGCACGGGCTCGGCGGTCGCGTTCGCATAGACGGGAATCGAAGGGTCGGCGACGTCCGCCTCGTCGAGAACCCCGCTCATGCGCTCCGCCGCCTCGCTCAGGAGGGAGCAGTGAAAAGGCGCCCCCACCGGAAGCATGACGACCTTGCGCGCGCCCCTCTCCTTCGCCAGGCGCGCGGCGGACTCCACCGCGCCCTTCTCTCCCGATAGCACATACTGGCCGGGCGCGTTGTAATTTGCAACCTCCACCACGCCCTCCGCCTCCCCGCAAAGGGCTTCGGCGGCCTCCCGCTCCACCCCGAGCAGGGCCGCCATGGCGCCTCCCCCCATGGGGACGGCCTCGTGCATGAAGCGGCCCCGCTTCTTCACGAGTTCGACGGCGGTCGGGAAGTCAATCGCCCCGGCCGCCAGAAGGGCGGAATACTCCCCCAGGCTGTGCCCCAGGGCGAGGGCGGGGCGGAAGCCGCGCTCCCGGAGCAGGGCGCAGGCGACGTAGCTGTGCACCAGAATGGCGGGCTGGGTGTGGCAGGTGAGGGTCAGCTCCGAGCGGGGGCCCTCGAAGCTGAGCCTGGCGAGGTCCCACCCCAGAATGTCGCTCGCCTGCTCGTAGGCTTCCCGCGCGAGCGGAAACTCGTCGTGGAGCTGCTTTCCCATGCCGACATACTGCGAGCCCTGGCCCGGGAACAAAAACGCGATTTTCGCGCCCATCTTGCGATCCTTGCCTGCGGCGTGAGCGGCGGAGCCCTAATGGTCCATCAGGCTCGCGGATAGAGCCGGGACGGGCGCGAGGCGGATTCTCGTCGGGGGTTCATGCCGCGTCAATTCCATTCGACCAGCGCCGCGCCCCAGGTGAGGCCCCCGCCGAAGGCGGCCATGAGCACGTTGTCTCCGCTCCGGATTTTCCCCTCGCGCACCGATTCGTCCAGCGCGACCGGGATGGTGGCCGCAGACATGTTCCCGTATTTGCCGATCGTGACGACCACCTTGTCCATCGACAGCTTGAGCCGCTTCGCCACCGCCTCGATGATGCGCAGATTCGCCTGATGCGGAATGAACACGTCCACGTCGTCCAGGGTGAGGCCGCCCCGCTCCAGGGTTTCGACGCACACGTCCGAGAAGCGGCGGACGGCCGTCTTGAACGTCTCCTGCCCCCGCATCTGAAGCAGGTGCTCCTTGTTCTGCACGTCGCCCGGCGTCATGGGAGCGAAGCGCGAGCCGCCGCCGGGAACCAGAATGAGCTCGCCCTCCTTCCCGTCGCTGTGAATCCTGGAGTCCATGACGCCCCTGCGCCCGTTCTCCGACGCTCCCAGCACGACGGCGCCCGCCCCGTCGCCCCACAGGACGCAGGTGCCCCTGTCCGCCCAGTCGACGACCCGCGTCATGACGTCGGCGGAAACCAGAAGCACCTTGCCCATGACGCCCGCGCGAATGTAGGCGTCCGCCGCCTGAAGGCCATAGACGAAGCCCGAGCAGGCCGCGTTCAGATCGAAGGCGGCCGCCCTCGTCGCGCCGATGTGGGACTGGAGCCAGCAGGCGGCGGCGGGGCACATCGTATCCGGCGTGATGGTGGTGACGATGATGAGGTCGATGTCCTCGGCGTCCACGCCGGCCGTCTCCAGCGCCTGGTTGGAGGCGTGAATCGAGAGGTGGGAGGTCGCCTCGTCGGGCTTCGCCACGCGCCGCTCGCTGATTCCCGTTCGCTCGAGAATCCACTCGTCGCTCGTATCGACCATCTTTTCCAGATCGGCGTTCGAGAGGATTCTCTCGGGGACATACGAGCCTGTCCCCAGGATGACGGAATGGGGCACGTTGGGATTCCCTATTCGGACGAGAGGACTGCAGGGCGTGATGGTATGCGAAAAGCGGCCCGGATATCAAGAGGGCTCTTTTTTTTCTTCCTCCCCCGACGCGCCCTCGCTGAAGATGCCGGTTCGTATCTGGTTCCACAGCCGCCAGCCGGCGTCGCCGCTGCGCTGTATGGAAGCGTGCCTGTCGATCTCCTTCTGCATCTTGGCGTTCAGGTCGGCCTTGACGAGACTCGCCGTCGTGCGGATGGCGTTCTTCACCGCCTTCGCGCTGCTGCGTCCGTGCCCGATGGCGCAGATTCCGCCCAGGCCCAGCAGCGGCGCCGCCCCGTATTCGGAATAATCGGTTCGCTGGCGCATGGACTTCAGGCCGTTCTGCAGGAACATGTAGCCGATCTTGCTGCGCACCGAATGGACGATTTCCTCCCGGAGCAGCGTCGTCAGCATCTCGCTGAGGCTCTCGCTCACCTTCAGGGCCACGTTGCCCGCGAATCCATCGCACACGATTACGTCCGTGCCGCCCTGGAAGATGGTGCTCCCCTCCACGTTGCCCACGAAGTTCAGGTCGCTTTTGGCGAAAATCTCGTGGACGGCCTTGAGCACCCCCGTCCCCTTGGAATCCTCGCCGCCCACGTTCAGCAGCCCCACGGTGGGGGCGGGCTTCCTGAACACCTCCTCGGTATAGACGGAGCCCATGACGCCGAACTGAAACAGGTGCTGCGGCCGCGGGGTGAGGTTCGCCCCCACGTCGAGCATGACGGAAAATCCCTTCAGGGTGGGAATCAGGGCGGCGATGGCCGGGCGATGCACCCCGCGCATCCGCTTCAGAACGCTCAGCCCCGCGGCGAACGCGCCTCCGGTGTCGCCCGCGCTGAACACCCCCTGCGCCTCGCCTTCGCGGACCAGCTCCAGGGCGACGCGCATGGAGGAGTCCGGCTTCGCCTTCACCGACTTCGTGGGCGATTCGCCCATCTCGATGACCTGGCTCGCGGCGCGAATCTCGAAGCGGCTCTCGCTCGCGCCCAGGCGGGCGAGCTCCGCGCTGATTCGCTCCGGCGCGCCCACCAGGACGGACTCGATGCCCTCCTCCCGGTGAGCGTCCACCGCCCCTTCGATGACCGCCGAAGGCGCGTGGTCTCCCCCCATGGCGTCTATCGCTATTTTCACGGCTTCGCTCCGGCGGCGGAGCTATTCCTTGACTTCCAGGACTTTCCGTCCCTTGTAGTACCCGCAGACGAGGCATACCCGGTGGGGCAGCGTCGGATTGCCGCAGTTCGGGCAAACGGCGATCGACGGCTTCGCCGCCTTGTAGTGCGTTCTTCTCTTGCGGCCCCGCGTCTGCGAGTGCCTGCGCTTGGGAAGTCCCACGGTCTCCGCGCTCCCTTCAAAACGATGCGTTCAAAGCGGTCGTTCCCGCTTCACGGCCCCTGAGTCCCGCTCCCGGGAAAGAATCGCCATATCCTACCACATATCAGGCGTTCCGGGCCCGTCATTTCCCGGAAGTCCCGCGAACCCCTCACGCGGAAGCCTTCGGCTCCCAGCCTCCGAGCGCGCCCCACCTCGGGTCCGGCTCCGCTTCCGCGCCGACGGATTCCCCCGCCTCGAGCCTGCGGCACGTCCCGGGCGCCTCTCCCAGGCATTTTTCAGGGCATCTCGGCTGGATGGGAATCGCCAGACCGATTTGGTCCCGGACGGGCGCGGCGAGATTCGCCGCTCCGTTCTCGACGTATGCGACCTCGATATCCTCTTCCTTCAGTTCTATCTCGCCGCCCGCGTCGAGACCCCGCGGCGCCCGGGAAAAATAGACGGCCAGAGGCTCATCGAACGGATGGGGAAACTCCGCCAGCCCGAGCGAGCATTCCAGCAGAAGCCGGCCGCTCACGCGGCCCCGGAAGGCCGCCTCGTCGGCGCCGGCTTTCTCCAGCCTGCCGACGAGCCTGAGGCGCGAATCGCTGAACCAGGCCTCCCCCAGATCATCCGCTTCCAAATCCAGGCTTACGTCGATTCCGCCATCCGGAATCCGGGAGAGAGGAAACTGAAGGGTCTTCCCCATGCCGCTTCTCCAGGGACGGCGCGCCGGCGGATGAGCGCGCGCGCCGACCCGCATCGCCCGGGTGAAATATAAGGAGGCGGGAAGGGCCTGTCAAACAACGAAGCGCGGGGACGGATTCGGGGGGGCGCACTTCGCCGACCTCACGGGGGCGGCGAAATCCCCCTCAGCAACTCCAGAAGCCTCCCCTCCCGGACGCCGCCGGTGGACACGTCGAACGCGCCCTTGCCTCCCCATCGCAGCAGGGCGCGCACGACGATCAGGCCGGCGAGCGCCACGTCCTCGCGCCCCGGCTCGAAGCCCGGAAGCCCGCGCCTTTCCTCGCGGGACATTCCGGCGAACCGACCGATCCACTCATCGAGAAGCGGGGCGGACAGCGAGAGGCCGTTCACGCCGCCCGGCGGCGCGCCTTCGGTCAGAAACCACGCCAGCGCCACCACGCCCCCGCACCCGATGAAGGGGAGCCCAGCCGGCTCCATATCGCCGAAATCCGCCTCCGCCAGCATCGCGTCCACCGCCTCCGCGCAAGCCAGAACCTCCTCCTCCGCCGTGGGCATTCCCTTCAGGAAGCGCTCCGTCAGATACACCACGCCGGCGGGCAGGCTCGCCATCTTCCGCACCTCGCCGCCCTCGGCGCGTATCAGCTCGAGGCTTCCCCCGCCGACGTCGAACACCAGGGCGCGCCCGGGCGCGGCGTCCCGGCCGGCGAGGACGCCCGCCAGCGCGAGCCGCGCCTCCTCTTCCGCCGGAATGACGCGAAGCGCCACGCCCAGCCGCGCGGCGCGCTCGATGAACGCCTCCGCGTTCCGCGCCTCGCGCAGCGCGCTCGTCGCCACGCCGTCCACGACGCCGACGCGATGCGCCCGAATGACCTCCGAGAAGCGCGCGAGGCAGGCGAGCCCCCTTTCCATGGCGCGCCCGGAGAGCAGGCCCGTTTCGTGGACGCCCTCGCCCAGGCGTATCAGCTCGCGCCAGCGGCCGCGCGATTCCAGCCGCCCCGCCCCATCGAGCGCGGCGATCGCCAGGCGCGCCGCGTTCGCGCCCAGGTCCACCACCGCGGCGAGCGGGGCCGACGCGGCGGCGCGGGACTCCTCAGGCATGGAAAAGCGGGACCTGCGGCGGGTTCATGAATTCCTGAAGCGTTCCTTGTTGTTCACGTAGGAGACGGCGGTGTTCCTGAAGCGCTCTCTTTCCTCGTCGTCCAGGTCGCGGACGTATCTCGCGGGCGCGCCCAGCCAGAGGGTTCCCGGCTCGATCACCCTGTTCTCGGGCACGACCGCGCCCGCGCCGACGACGGCGCCCTCGCCCACCCTGACGTTGTTCAGCACGATGGCGCCCATGGCGATGAGCGCGCCGTCCTCCACCCGGCAGCCGTGCACGACGGCCATGTGGCCCACCGAAACGTCATCGCCCAGCGCGCAGTCGTATTTCCCGCCCTCGATGTGCAGGACGGAGCCGTCCTGTATGTTCGCGCGCCTGCCCACGCGAATGGGCATGTTGTCGCCGCGCAGGACGCAGTTGTACCAGACGCTGCTGTGCTCGCCGATCTCCACGTCGCCGATGACGACGGCGGTTTCCGCCAGCCAGGCGGTTTCATGGACTCTGGGCATGGTTCCCTCGAAGGGAATCAGCATGACGCCTCTCCCTGTTCGCTTTCGGGTCAAAAGCGCGATTCCCGGCCGCGGCGACGGACGGCCCTTCGCCGCCGCGGGGGAAGCCCGAGAGTCCTTCAAGGGGGGCGGGTTGTCAAACGTCGTTCGTCTCCGGGGCGTCTTCGCCCGAAATCCGGCGCCCGTTCCGGCTTCCGATCCCGTGCGGGGCCGCGTCCGGCGATTCCTGCGAATTTCTGCAAATTCAGACAAATTCACGGCCATTTGGCAACCATTTGCAGGCCGTTTCCCGGCCATTTGAAGGCCATCCCCCCCTTTCATCATCCTTTGTCAGCCTCCGATTCGCCTGCCCGCCTCCTTGCGGGGCTTCTTCCGCGTCAGGAATATAACCCGATCCGGCCCGCTCCGGCAGCCGCAAATGCGGGCAGATTCGCGCAAATGCGCGCGGCCTCACGAAAATCGCTCAGGCGGCGCGATTTTCACGGGAAACATCCGACTCCCGGGGCGTGAGGAGGCCGCCGAGATTCCGGCGGAGGGCGGACGAGCCGCGGGAACATCCGGCTTCCGGGGGGAAGAGGCGGCCTCGCCGAGCGGAAAGAGTTGAAAACGCAAGGGTTTCCCAGCCCGATTCCGTCATGCTCCGCTTCGCGGCCTCTTCCGTTCGCCGGCGACGGGAAGCCGCGCGTCCGGGCCCCAAAACATGGTTTCAGCCTCCCCGTCCTCGGCCGAATGCGATGTTTTTTCAGAAAATCGGCGTCCACCCGCGCATTTGCCCGCATTTGCGGGACGAACAGCCGCGCCTCGCTTCCATATAGTCCCCCGACGCCGCCCGCTTTCGCGCTGAAGCGGCGGCCGGGACGCGACGGGACAAATTCGCCCTCCCGAAACGGAGGCTTCATCCCGGAGGTGAGATGGGACATCGCTTCATGTATCGAAACTTCATCGACGACGCGGCGGCCATCAGCGCCTCTTCCGCAGAAAAGGGCTTCGTCGGCGCGGGCGCGCCCCGCGTCGCCAACGGGAGCGGGACGATGATTTTCTCGGGCGCCTACGCCGGAGACGACAGCGAAGTCTATACCGTGGAAATCGACGCCCCGGGCGACGCGGGCGGCGCCCGCTTCAGGTGGCGAAAAACCTCGACCTCCGGGGACGACTGGGAAGCCTCGAGCGTTCTCACCGCGCTGCGGGACGTCGCCCTGGATTCGGGCGTGAAGGTGCGCTTCGTCAACGGCGCGGATTCGCCGGCGTTTCCTCTGGGAGATCGCTGGCAGGCCGCGGCGAGCCGCCCGCGCTCGCCGAAAGGAATTTACGACCTCGACCCCGGCGCCGGGGTGAGGAGCGCCTCGCCGCCCGAGGACCCCTGGTCGCTCGCCGTCGATTTCGGCGCGGCGAAATCTCCCGACGTCCTCATCGTTCATCGCCACAATTTCTCGTCGGTAGCGAGGCTCAAGATTCAGGCGAACGCCTCGGCGAGCTGGCGCGCGCCCGCGCTGGAGGAAGCGGTCGCCTGGCGAAGCGGCGCGCTCGTCCACTATCTCGCCGCGAAGCCCCGCTCCCATCGCCATTGGCGTCTTCTCGTGGAAGGCGACGCCGCCAACCCGGACGCCTATCTGGAGGCCTCGGAAATCTATCTGGGCGGCTTTTTCGAGCCCGCCGAGCACTTCTGGCTCGAAAACGTGGTGGGGGAGGAGGCCTTCGAGGAGCCGGGCCGCAAGGGGAGCGGGGCGGGACGCCCGACGCTCCTGAACCGCGGCCGCGCGGCCATCCTCCCCTACCGGCGCGTCTCCGGCCGGCAGCGCGCCGAGTTTCTCGCCATGTACCGGGCGGTGAAGGACATTGAGGCGGGACGCGCCAAGCCGCTGTTCGCCCATCTGGACGTGGACGACCCCGCCTCGCTCATGCTCGCCGACCTCGTGGGCGGCTTCCTGCCGCGCCAGGAGGGGCCGGATGATTTCTCCTTCGATCTCGAACTCAGGGAAAGGCTGCCATGAGAGAGGCCACGGAGCGGGCCATCGCGGACATCGCCCGGCACGAGGGGAGAAACGCCTTCGTCCTCTACCATCTGTCCACCGGCGGCGGAAAGCGCGTGTTTTGCGCGAAGCGCCCCCCCGACTCCCTGATCGGACAGGGCGGAGGAGTCCATTTTCTGGAGGGAGCGCGGGTTCTCGACGGCTCCCTTCCTCTCGGCGAGGGAGCGGAAGTCCTGCTCGGCGTTCACGACTGGGTGGAGGACGGCGGCCGCTTCTCCCTCGGCGCGCTCCGGGGGACTTCCGCCCTCGAAGCCTTTCGGGAAAAGGAACTCTCCGGCCTCTCGATATCCATCAGCAACGCGCCCGACGCGGACGGACGCGCCCGCATGAGCCGCATCCTCGCCTCGGAGCCGCTCCTGGGCGGGCGGCTGGACGTCCGCGTCGGGTTCTCGGGCGGAACCATAGCCGACGTTCGCTCGCGAGCTTCGCCGTCCGCCGAATCATCGAACGCGCCGACCGGGTAATCATCGAGTGCGAGGGCAGCTAGATGGCCGACCTGACGAAGGATCGCCTCTCGGATTCCTTTCAAATGCGGCGCGCCTCGACATACGACGCGCCCGAATTCGAGGATCAGAGCCTCCCCGTCATCTACGGCGATCTGACCATCCCGCCCTGCGAGCGCGCGGGCGTCTATGCGCTCCCGAAAATCGACGAGAGGGGCGCGGGAGCCTACTGCGTCGCCGCGCACGAAATAGAAGGGGAAGTCAGCCTCTTCGACGACGACGGTCGCATCGGGACGGGCGATTACGCTCTGGCGCTCTCCCAGGACTACCAGGGTAAGGGCGTCATCGCGGTCGCCGCCTTCTCCGCGGAACCCAGAGGCCGCGTAACCGCGGTATGCAGAGGCAGGAAGGACGCGGCGGGGAGGCTGATCGAAAACCCCGCCGACGTCGTTCGGGACCTGATGACGAACGTCTGGGGGTTCGGCGAGCGGGACATCGACATGCCGGCCCTCTCGCGCGCGGCGGCGCGCGCGGACGCGCTCGGCTACCGGGCGGGCGGGATGCTCCTCGACGACCACGCGCCCGCCGACGTTCTCACTGCGCTTCTGGGCGATTTTCTGGGCCGCTACGAAATCGACCCCTTCGGCCGCCTGGCGATCCGCATCGCCGGCGCGGAGCCGTCCTCCAGGCTCCCCGCAAAGGTTCTCCCCCGCTTCGGCGAGGCGCGCGTCGAGGCGGAAGTCTCGCGCGACTCCATCATCAATCAGGCGCCCGCGCTCTACGCGAGAGACTACCTCCACGGGCGCTATCTCAAGCACGACGACGGAGAGGCGGCCAAAAGCGTCTCCTCCCAGAGGCTCTACGGCGTCAGGAGGCCTCCGCAAGGCCCGCTCAGGCTCGAATGGGTTCGGCGCGAGAGCGTGGCCGCCGCAATCCAGGCGCGCATCGTGGAGCGCTGCCGCAGACCCGCCCGGATGATCACCTTCGAGAACGCCACCCTGCGGACGCTCGAAGTCGAACCCGACGACTACGTGGCCTTCAGCGTTCCCTGGATGCGATCCGAGAATCTCGAACCCCTCCTCAACCGGATCGGAGAGGTGATCGAGGTGAACTACGACCTGGACGAGCAGGCCATGGAGCTCAAAATCCGGGACGCCGAATTCTTCCTGACGACCGCCTCTCCCCTGGGAGGCGTCAAAACCCTGGAAGGCGGCTGGCTGCTGGGAGCCGAGCGCGACGCCGCCGCCTACGCATAAAGGAGAGAGGACGATGCCCATCGGCGCTGATCTGTCCGCCCGCTACACCGAGGAAGCCGTCGGCGGCGACCACCCGACGAAAGCCCGCGTCATCGACCGTCTGGCGCTCGCCGCCCTGTTCCCGGACGGGAAAATCAGGGCCGGCAGGCTGCCCATCGAATGCGCGGGCAGGCTCGACTACGTGAACGCCACCACCCTGGCGTTCAAGCCGGCGCTCAATTCCGTCCATCATCCCGCCATTCCGAATCCCGTGGCGGGCCGCCACGCGCCCTTCATCGACGGGAGCTCGGGCGAGGTCTATTACGAGGACCTGCCCTGGGCGGGAATCACGGCGACGAACGCGGGCCTTGCGGCGGGCCGCGTCTATGCGGTTTTCGTCCGGGACGACAAGGGCGCGCTCAAGCTCGAATTCGACGGCTCGGGGACGTGGACGCTCGATTCCGCCACGGGACTCGCGCACAAGACGGGCGACGCGAGCCGCACCCTCGTCGGCATCGCGAGGACGAACGACTCCTCGCAGTTCGTTCTCGCCGACGACGTGTTCGTCAGAAGCTTCTGGAACCGGGCGGAATACGCCGCCGAATCCAGGGGCGTCCTCGCCGTCACCACCTCGACGACCTGGGCCTCGATCGCCACGCACGCGGTTCTGCTGTGGCCGGGCTATGACGTCGTGCACCAGGCGGCGGGCGGACAGGGCTGGGTGAATTCGGCGATCGCGCCGGGGCGGCTGGGGCTGGACATGGGCCTCGACCTCTACAACAAAACGACGCAGGCCTACCCGGAAGTCGAAGTCATCGGCTCGGCGAGCGGCGAGAAGGACAATTTCGGGGTGGTGAGAACGCGAACCTACAAGGGAAGGCTCGCCCGGTCGTACTCCGCGCTCGTCTTTCGCGCCGCGCGCCCGGCCACGCTGAGCGTAGGCGACTATTCCTTTCAAAGCGTCTTGTGGATTTAGGAGGGCGACATGGAAATCGAGGTGACCAAAGGCGTCGGCGCGCATTTTCAGGGAGAACTGGAGGCGGCCGGACTCGCGCATCTCTGCCTGGGCTGCGCGCACAGGCGCAAGGCGAACAGGATTCCCGACCCCGACTGGCGGCCCGCCCCCGGCGAGGCGGAATCCGCCCGTCCCGAAACCGAGGGGCCCGGGGCGGATTCGTGGATTCTCCATCTCGCCGACGAGAGTACAGAAGCGGAGCGCGAAGCCGTTCTCGCCGTTCACGAGGCGCACGAGCCCGACGGCCTCGCGCGAATCCACAGGGATGAGGCGAAGAAGAAGCTCGGCCTGCTGCTCAACGCCGCGAAGGAGCGCGCCGCGGACGCGACGCCCGGCGCGCTGGGCGGCAAGCTGGCCGAGTATGAGGAAAAAGCCAGGCTCATCGAAGCCTGGGTGAGGGATGCGGATCCGGCGAAGCTCGAAAAGCCCGCCTTCGCGCTCGTCAAGAACAGAAAAGACGCCCACCCGGCGCGCTACGCGACGGGTCAGAGCGTGGTGGACGAATGGAAGGCCATGAGAGCGGCGCTGCTCGGCAAATTCGCCTCGCTCGTGAAAATCTACGACGAGGGCGTGCGCGACGCCCGGGACGCGGGCGCGACCCCCACCCGCGCCGCCCTCGACGCCAGGATCGAGGAGGCCGCCGCCTCTTTCGACGCCGCGCGCTGATGTCCTCGGAATCGAACGGAAAAGGGCTTCAGATTTTTCTGGCCATCCTGAGCATCGCGGGCCTCGGGGTCGCCGCCTACACCCCGCTCTACAATCAAATCGTGAACGTGGAGGCGCGCCTGGCGGCCCACATGCGCGAGCGCGGCCACCCCTGGCTGCTGGAGAAAAACGCGGGCGCGCGGGTGCGCTTCCAGGAGGTGGAAACCCGGCTGCGGGAAGCGAAGACGATAGCCGACCTCAGATTCCACGAACTCAAGGAAGCGTCGATGAAGAAAACGCGCGCGGACGCGCGGGCGTTCGAGCGGATGCTCCGCCGTCTGCGCGAGGTCGAACTCGCGCTCGCCAGACTGAGCGAGCGCCTCGAATAAGGAGAGCGTCCATGATTCCCCACCTTCTCGCCGCGCTGTTCGCGGTCGCCGTCCCCGTTTGCGTCATCGCGGCGGTCGATCCGCGCCTCATCACGAATCATCTGTGGCATTTCATCAACCCCTGGGCGGACTAGGTGGTACCAACTCCAGGGGTGCGCAGGCTGGCGAGGACGCCCGCGCCGAAGCCGGGCCGGCGCTTCATGCCGGGGGATGCCTCTCCTTGCTTCACGCGGGAATATGATGCAAGTTTCCCGCGAGCGAATCATTCCCCGCCTGCCCGGAGACGAGAATGCCTTTCGCGTCTCGAGGCCGCGCCTACAGAGTCGTCTTCAGCCTCGCCCTGCCGTGCTTCCTGATTGCAGCCTGCGCGCCTCTGGAGTTGGGACCACGGGGAACAGACACGCGGACGTACGGAAGGTGCGGCGTCATCACCTTGATAGATCACCTGAAGGGCGAAACGAACCATACGCTCACCTGCCTCGGCTTCGCCGATGGCTCTCCGGGATCAGAACGCCCGGCAGCGGGACTGAATTGCCTCCCCGATAATTCGCTCGTTCTCGTTCTATATCCAGGCAAGGCGCAGTCGCATTCCGGGCAGCTCATCAACGTTCGCTATCGCTTCAATCAACGCGCGACTGTGGAAAAAGCCTGGTTTTGGGGGCAAGAAAAACAAATGGCGGGTACCCTATCCGACGTTCTCATAAAAGATTTTCTACGCGGCATGGCGGGGGGGGAACGCCTCACCTTTGAAGTCGGAGACAGATGGGCGATCATTTCCTTCACCGGAGACACCACAGGCGCCATCAACGATTTCCGGAGCCGCTGCGCCGCGCTGAAAAAATAAACGCGCCCAACCGACCGGGGCGAGAGCGGACGAACGCCGCTCAAGGAGACGAGAATGAATCCGGCGTCCCGGAGCCGCATCCACAGAGTCGTCTTCAGCCTCGCCCTGCCGTGCTTCCTGATTGTAGCCTGCGCGCCTCTGGAGTTGGGACCACGGGGAACAGACACGCGGACGTACGGAAGGTGCGGCGTCATCACGTTGGAAGGCGGATCGCCCGATAAGACGAGACATTCCCTCACATGCCTCGGCGTCGCCGATGAATCTCCGGGAGACGACAGACCGGCCGTAATAATCGGCTGCTATACCGAGACCCCAGCCATCGGCATGTTGCGCTCAGGCAAGGCGAAGTTTCATTCCGGGTCGCTCATCGAGGTACGCTATCGCTTCAATCAACGTCCACTCATAGAACAAATTTGGGTTTGGGTACAGAAAGAGCAAATGGCGGGGACTCCCTCTCGGACCGTCATAGATGACTTGTTGCGCGGCATAGCGGCGCGGGAGCGCCTTATTTTTGAAATTGGGGAAGATTGGGCTATAATTTCCTTTACTGGAGACACCACAGGCGCCATCAACGACTTCCGGAGCCGTTGCGCCGCTCTGAAAAAATAAAGCCGCGCCCAACCGACCGGGGCGAGAGCGGACGAACGCCGCTCAAGGGAGACGAGAATGAACCCGGCGTCCCGGAGCCGCATCCACAGAGGCGTCTTCAGCCTCGCCCTGCCGTGCTTCCTGATTACAGCCTGCGCGCCTCTGGAGTTGGGACCACGGGGAACAGACACGCGGACGTACGGAAGGTGCGGCGTCATCACCTTGATAGATCACCTGAAGGGCGAAACGAGCCATACGCTCACCTGCCTCGGCTTCGCCGATGGCTCTCCGGGATCAGAACGCCCGGCAGCGGGACTGAATTGCCTCCCCGATGCTTCGCTCGGACTTACTCTATATCCAGGCAAGGCGCAGTCGCATTCCGGGCAGCTCATCAACGTTCGCTATCGCTTCAATCAACGCGCGACTGTGGAAAAAGCCTGGTTTTGGGTCCCAGAGAAGCAAATGGCGGGCACTCTGTCCGACGTTCTCATAAAAGATTTTCTACGCGGCATGGCGGCGCGGGAGCGCCTCACCTTCGAGGCCGGGGAGACAGATGGGCGACCATTCCCTTCACCGGGGACACCACAGGCGCCATCAACGACTTCCGGAGCCGCTGCGCCGCGCTGAAAAAATAAAGCCGCGCCCAACCGACCGGAGCGTTTCCTCCCTCCAAAGCCCCTGAACGCGGAAAATACAAGACGCCGCATTTGCCCGCATTTGCGGTTTTTTCTCCTCCTAGCGGCTCCAATACACTGCGCCCTTCCCCGCCGCGGGGAGCGACGGGGCGCGGGCCCGCGCCGCGTGTTGTTCAGGCATTGCATTTCAAAGGGAGAGCCCTATGACGGAGGGCATTCAGAAAACAATAGGCTTGAATCTCGAAAACATCCTGAAAGCACTCAAGGAGGCCGAAGAAGCTACCACGAAACAGCGCGAAGCGATTCAAAAGCTGAGCAAGAGCTATACCGCTTTGGTCAAACCAACGAAGCAGGTCGGCGCCGTTCTGAAGAAAATAGGAGCTGACGGCGCGAAAACAGCACCAAAACTAGACGCGGTTGCCGCTTCATGCAAAAACCTGTCCTCCGGCATGAAACAAGTGAGCGAGACCGCAAAGAATACAAATACTGATCACTTCACCGAAGCCCTTGATAAAATCAAACAGACCATCACGAATTTTTCCCCTTCTTTTAAGATCGTCAAAAAAGCAATAGATGACATCGCCAAAGCGAGCGAGGAATCGTTCGATCGGCTCTTCGACGACGTATTCAAAGGGAAAATCAACAGCGCCAGGGATCTGCTGCGCGGGCTCAAGGGCGCGTTCACCGAGATCAAGACCCACGCCGTCAAGTCGATGAAGGAGGCCGCCTCCGAGATAGCGAACAAGCAGCTATTCGAGCCGGCGAAGAACGCGCTCAAGGAGCTGATGAAAAAGCAGTTCCTCGATCCGATGCGCGACGAGCTCAAAAAAATGGGCGAGAGCCTGCTGAACACGCTCAAGGATATGGTCAAGAACCTGTTAGAGAGTCTGGGCAAGGGGCCGCTGGGCGGTCTGTTCGGCGGGCTGTTGGGCGCGGCGAAAAATCTGTTCGGCCTCTTCGGCCTCTCGAAAGGCGGCCTGGTGAAAAAGCCGACCCTGGCGCTCCTCGGCGAGGCGGGGCCCGAGCTCGTCCTGCCGCTGGCGAAGCTCGGAGGCGAGGCGGGACTCACGCGGCTCCTCAAGTCCGCCTCCGACATCAAGGCCGCGAACCAGCTGGGCGGCACGGCGATCTCCACCCGGGCCGGCGCCGAGGCGAGCGGCAAGCTGGCCGCGAAAATCGCCGCCTCGAAGGCGTCCTCCATCCTGCAAATCGCCGCCTCCGCGGCGCAGTTCCTGAGCGGCCCGAAAAACCTGAAGAGCGCGGCGAACCTGGGCGTCAACGTCGCGGGCGCCGTCCCCGGGCTGGCGGGCGCGGCGGGCCTCGCCGCCTTCGCGCCGATGGCGGGCGCCTTTCTGGCGACCGACGTCCTGTTCAACAAGGGAGGCGCCATCAAAAAGGGGCTTTCGCTCCTGGGCCTCAAGGGCTTTCGCAACAGGGCCACGCCCTTCACCAAGGGGCTGGCGAACCTCGCCCAGGCGGGCGGGCTCTATCTGGCGCTCGAGCGCTTCCGCGAGACCGGCAAGGCGATCGAGGCGGTGGACGTTCATTTCCCGAAAGAGGCCTACCGGGGCAACATGGACGTGGACGCCATCCTGCTGAAGAAGGTCGGCGCGACGTTCCAGGCCGTTCAGCGCGCGGCGGCGGCCTCCGGCGTATCGCCCCAGGAGGGGGTGCGCCGCTATTTCGGCGAGGGTCTCTACAGTACCTACATGGGAGCGCTGCCCGTCGAAGTCGAGGGAGACGCGGCGGGCCGGTTCATCAGGCGCTCGGCCCTCAGGCTCGTGGGCGAGGCGGGGCCCGAGCACATCGTGAACGTGAACCACCCCCAGTCCATCGACTTCTTCCAGCGCGGGGTGCGTCCCATCATCCGCGACGCGATGCGCGAGGAGGCGGGCGGACGCGGTGGGGAGTCGCATACCTACCACATCCACATCGAGGGAAACCTGAGCGACGACCGCACGCTCGAGAAGCTCTCGCGCAAGCTGGAGGAGATCAGCAGGCGGCGGCGCCGCTACGGGAGCGTCTGAGCGGGAGTTTCCGGGGGGTCTCGCGAAAAGCCAAGATATCTTCACACGCGCCTGAACGGGAGAGGCGTCCGCGGGGCTTCGCGCCTCGTCAGACCATCGGGTCGAGGCCCAGCACGGCGCGGCGCACGAGCTCCATCGCATAGACGGGCGCGCGCGACTGCACGAACTGTTCGTTGCCCCCGAAGCTCGACGAGAAGGCGAACGTCTCCGCGCCCGCGTCCAGCGCCATGTGGGTAGGGCCAAGCGCCGGCGCGCGGCGGGAGTTCTCCGGCTCGATGTTCTCGGGGGGATTGGGGCCGAAGACGGCGAGTCCCATGTCCGCGCCCGATTCCTCCCGAACCCTTCGGGCGAGCGCGCGGGCGAACCGCCCGGCGTCTTCGCTCTCCTCCACTCCGAACATGGCCGCCAGCTCCTCCGCGCGCAGGCCGACGACGCCGCGCTTCAAAAACTTCACGCGCTCGGGCCAGGCGCTCAGGCTCTGGAGGACGGCCCCGCCGGTGTTCGACTCGACGATCGCCAGACTCCTGCCGCTCCGGGCGAGGACGCGCGCCAGCGTCTCCGCGAGCGTCGCCTCGCCCGCGGCGTAGATGGCCGAACCCAGGATTTCGCGCACCTTGACCTCCAGCCCGTCGATCATCGTCTCCGCCTCCTCGACGCTCGCCGCCCGCGCGGTGATGCGCACGTCCACCTGGCCGGGATGGGCGAGGACGCCGATGCTGGGGTTGACTGATTCGCGGAAGAGGTCGGAAATCATCTCATCGACGCGCGATTCGCCCAGGCCGCAGGTCTTCAGCACGCGCGTCCTGATGACCTCGCCCAGGTCGAATTTCTCCCGCAGGATGGGCACCGCGCGCTCGGCGATGATGTAGCGCATCTCGTGCGGAACGCCCGGACTCACGATGATGACCCCCTTCTCGTCCTCGCACAGGAAGCAGGGCGCGGTTCCGCGCGGATTCTCGATGGGGGCCGCGCCGGCGGGAACGTAGGCCTGCTTCCGGTTGTTCTCGCTCATCCGGAAGCCGCGGCGCTGAAAATAGGCGCTGATGTAGTCATACAGATCCTGGCGGAACTCGAGCTCCACGCCCATCACCTTCGCGCAGGCTTCCCGCGTGAGGTCGTCGACCGTGGGGCCGAGTCCCCCCGTGGTGATGACCACCTGGGAGCGCTCGTGCGCCTGTCCGATGACGCCCGCGATTCTCTCCAGGTTGTCGCCGACTGTGGTCTTGAAATATATGTTGACGCCGATCGACTTGAGCTGATTCGCGATGAAGGCGCTGTTGGTGTCGATGAGATCGCCCAGGAGCATCTCGGTGCCGATGGCGACAATCTCGCCGCGAACGGGTTCCGGCATGAAGGGTTCCTTTATCTCGTCTCGCGTCGAACTCGTCAGATGACGCTCTTCGTCGGGGAGCCGCATCTTAGGGGAGCGGCGCTTCGCCGACAAGGGGCGCGCGCCCTCAGGGAGACGCGCCCAGCCCCGACAGGTCGAGCCAGCACCCGAACCACCGCGTGGCGCGCCCGTTCAGCGTCTCCAGATGCGCCGGGGCGTCGCGCAGCATCGCCTGCGGGTCCGCGTCCGAGCGCGGAGAATCGAGATCGCCCGCGAACGCATCCAGCCAGGCGGAGATATCCTCCATCCCGACCTCGAGGTGAAACTGAAAGGCGTAGGCGCGCTCTCCCCAGCGAAACGCCTGATGGGGGCATCGCGCGGAGGACGCCAGATGAACCGCGCCCTCCGGGAGGTCGAACGTGTCGCCGTGCCATTGAAAAACGGGGAAGGAAGGCTCCTCATCGCCAAGCAGGGGATCGGCCCGCGCCGCCTGCGTCAACTCCACCGGAAACCAGCCGATCTCCTTCTTCTCCTCCGCCGGATAGACGCGCGCGCCCAGCGCGGCCGCCATGAGCTGCGCGCCCAGGCAAAGGCCATAGACGGGAAGCCCCGCGCGAAGGGCCTCGCCCAGAAAGCGGATCTCCTCCGCCAGCCAGGGATATTTCCCGCTCTCATAAACGCCCATCGGCCCGCCCAGGACGACGAGCGCCTTCACGCCCCCGAGCTCTCCCCAGGAGCGCGGGAGGCGCTCGCCTCTGTGGAGGGCGAGGTAGCGGAAGGGAATCTCTCTCCGCGCGAGCGTCCCCTTCAGCGTCGAGAGTCTTTCCACGTCCACATGCTGAAGCGCGAGAACCGACAAGGCGAAGCCCCTCCCCCGAGCCTACAGACCGAGAATCAAAAGCGCGTCCTCCAGACTTTCGATCTCGAAATCGGGCGGCTTGGCGCCCTCGGGAACGGCCGCTCCTTTTCTGTTGAGCCACGCGCACGGCATCCCCACCCCCTGGGGGCCTTCCACGTCGGCCTCGAACGTGTCGCCCACGAAGAGCACCTCGCCCGGCGCCGCGCCCAGCCTCCGCGCCGCGTTCAGGAACAGGGACGCCGCCGGCTTTCTGAAGCCCTCCTCCTCGGAAATATGCACGGCGTCGAGATGCGGAGCGATGCCCTCCCGCTCGATGATTCGCCAGGCGGTGGGCGCGTGGTCGAAGTTGCTGACGAGCGCCACGCCCAGGCCCGCGTCCTTGATCTTCCGCAAAACGTCGAGGCGGCCCGCGTCGAACACGACGGAATTCTCGATGCCGCGCATGTGCGCGTTCAGGGCGGTCTTCGCGGCCCGCGCCCTGTCCTTCGGGGCAATGGCCACCAGAAGCGCCATAAGACGCTCGAAGCGCTCTATCGAGCGAACCTCCCTGTGCTCGGGGTCGCGGTTGCGCTCCCCCCACACCTCCCGCGAGTTCCGCATCCAGAGCTGATGGAAGGCGGAATAGTTCGGCACCGGGAAGCCGCCCTCGTAGAGCGCGTCGTAAGCCGCTTTCGAGGTGGTTCTCTCCTCTTTTCCGTCGATTTCCACCACGGGAAAGAGGGAGACGTCGAAATCGACGAGCGTGTCGAAAAGGTCGAACGCCACCGCGCGATGCGAAGCCAAGGGAACTCCCGCGAAATTCGTAAAACCCGGGGGCGGGCGCGAATCTCAGTCGTAGCCGCCGTCCATGTCCATCTTGCGATAGGCGCTGGCGTAGAAAAGAAGCGGGGGGCGCGCCTCCTCCTCCATCAGGACGCGGGTCACGCGCCCCACGACGATGGTATGGTCTCCGCCCGGAAGCTCCTCGTGCAGGCCGCACTCCAGCGCGCCCACGTTTCCCGCCAGCAGGGGCGATCCGTTCTCGCCCGCCTCGTGAGCGATGTCCGCGAACTGATCCTCAGCGTCCCTGCCCTTGCCCGCGAACCAGTCGGAAGCGCCCTTCTGCTCCTCGGAGAGGAAATTGACGGCGAACTTCCCCGCCGCCTGAACGACCCTCAGGCTCGACGCCTTGTTGTCGAAGCACACCAGGATGAGCGGCGGATCGAGCGAGAGGGAGGAAAAGGCGTTCGCCGTCATCCCCCGGGCTTCGGCGCCGGCTTTCGCGGTGACGACCGTGACGCCGGTGGCGAACCTGCCGAGGGCGGTTCTGAACTCTTTGGGGTCGATGCTCATGCGCGCCGTCCTTTCATCCAATGAATTCTCGGGGTTATTGCGAATCTCCCGGCCAATCGCAGGGGCCGCGGCGTCCACGCGCCCCGTTACCCGGCGGGTGAGAGGAGCACCTTCAGCCCGGAGCCTCGCCTCATCATCTCAAAGCCGGCCTCCCATTCATCGAGAGGCAGCATGTCGGATATCATGGCCTCGGCGTCGATTCGGCCCGTCTCGAGCAGCTCGATCGCCAGGAGCCAGGCGGAGCGCTTCTGGCCGAACGTGCCGACCAGGCGAACCTCCTTGAACGCCAGCCGATCCATATCGACGGGAACGGGCGCGCCGGGCAGCCCGGCCTGCAGGATTTCTCCTCCCTTTCTCACCGCTTCGACGCAAGCCCCCAGCGCGCCGGGCGCGCCCGCCGCCTCGACCGCCAAATCGGCTCCCCAGCCATTCGTCGCCTCCCGAACCGCATCGAGAACGCTCTCATCTTCCACAGTTACGGTCCGTTCGACGCCTAAAGAGCGGGCGAGAGAGAGCCTGCGGGCGTCTTTCGCCGTTCCCGCCATCAGAACCCGGGCGCCGTGGGCGAGAGCCACCTGGGCGCACGCCAGCCCAATCGTTCCAGGCCCCATGATGAGGACGACGTCCCCCTCGCGCACGCGGCACTGCTCGCACATGCCGTGCGCGCACACTGCCAGAGGCTCCGAGAGAGCGGCCGCTTTCAGGCTTACGCCGTCCGGCAGGAGGTGGACGGACGCGGCCCGCGTGACCACGTAATCGGTGAAGGCGCCGTGGCTCACCACGCCCGCGATGTCGCGCGCGTCGCACCGATTGTAGCGGCCGGAGATGCAGTGCGGACACGCGCGGCAGGTCGATTTCGTGGGCTCGGCCGTCACGCGCGCGCCCGGTGGAATCCCCTCAACCCCAGGGCCGGTCTCCACAACCCGGCCCGAGAACTCGTGGCCCAGCACCACGGGCGGAAAATAGTGAAAGAAATCTCCCTGAGCGATGTGCACATCCGTGCCGCAGATGCCGGCGTGGGCGATTTCTATCTTCACCTGCCCGGGGCCTGCGAAGGGCTCCTCCAAGTCAAGAAGCGCCATCTCGCCGGGGCCCTTCGCCTGCTTCACCAAGGCCTTCACGGCCGCCTCACGCGGGGAAATCAGGCGTTCAGCACGGCGATCGCCCGAATCGGCGAACCCGACCCGCCCCGAATCTTGAGCGGAAGCCCGATGTAGAGAAACTCCTTGCCCACCACGTCCTCGATGTTCCGCAGATTCTCCGTGTTGGTGCGTCCCAGCTCGCGGCAGACGAGGTGGCAGGGGTATTCCGGGCTGTGCGCCATGTCCATGCTGGGGGCGTCGGTGCCCACGTTGACGGCGCCGCACTCGCCATACACGTATTCTGCCGCGTCGCGCGTCCAGCCGGCGTAGGCCGTGGTGTAGAGGGGAGTCGGGTAGTGCCGCTTGTAGTGCCCGTAGGTGTAGAGGAGGGTGTCGCCCGGCTTGATCTCGCAATCGTGGTGATCGAGCCGTCTTTTCACGTCGTCCGCGCTGATGTAGCCGTTGTCCTCCACGTTCTCGAAGTCAATCGCTATGCCCCGGCTGTAGAAGGAATCGAAGTTCATCTCGTCGATGTGCGGCGCGTCGGGCGAGGGGTCCAGATGGCTGATGGAGTCCACGTGCGTGGGGCCGTGCTCGCAGAACTGGACGATGCCGGAGTAATAGCTCATCTCGCTCTTGAAGCGTCCGCTGGCGGCGCTTTCCTCGTGCGTCATGTTCGTCCAACGCCAGGTTTCAGGATGGCCCACGAACACCGGCTGCCCCTGGTAAATTTCCTGCGTGAGATCGACGATTTCATGATTCTTATACGCCATGGGATTCTCCTTCGGCCCTCTGCGCTTCGCGGCGCGTCAAGCGAAGCGCATCCTCTGAATGGAAGCCGAAAACGGGCGGTTTCACCCTCGTCCGGATTCCGGCAGTGGAGCGTCTCGGGTTTTGACAAGCGTTCCGATAGTAAGACCGCGGGAGCGCCTTGTCAACGGAACGCCCCGGCGCGCGGGGGACCCGGGCATTGACACGCAAAAGCCCCCCTTCCTACGATGGCGAACGAACGCGCCCTCTTTTTCTCACTTTCATGGAAAGCGACCCGATGGCGGATTCACTCCGCGTCTCGGCGATCGTGCTCGCCGCCGGCCTCTCGAAGCGTCTGGGGCGGAACAAGCTCCTGCTGCCCCTGGGCGGCGAGACCGTCATCCGAAAAACGACGAAGGCACTTCTGGGAAGCGCGGCTTCCGAGGTCGTCCTCGTCACGGGCCGCGACGAGGCCAGGATGAGGGAAGCCCTGAACGGCCTGGACGTTCGCCTCGCGCACAATCCCCGCTACGCGGAGGGGCAGAGCGCGAGCATGATCGCCGGGCTGCGCGCGGCGGCGGAAGACGCCGACGCCTATCTGTTCGCCCTGGGGGATCAGCCCCTGCTGACTCCCCGAATCGTGAACGACATGATGCGTCTTTATGAAGCGTCCCGACCGAATGCGCGGATCGCGGCGCCCCGGTTCGAGGGCCGGCGCGGCAACCCCGTTCTGTTCTCCGCCGCCCTGAGAGGCGAACTGCTGCAAGCGACCGGGGACGAAGGCGGGAGGCGAATCATCAAGAAACTGGAAATCGAGTCGCCCGGCAAAGTCGTTTTCCTCGATCTGCCCGATGATGGTATCTTCCTCGACATCGACACAGAGAAAGACTATGAAATCGCGCTTCGGAAATTCCCCGAAGCCTAACTCGCGCAACGAAGGAGCATCCGCATGGCGAAGGCGTTTCAAATCGCATCCGGCCCCCGCGTTCGCTTTGGTCGGGGAGAGGCGGCTCACGTCGGAGAAGAGGCGAAGAGCCTGGGAATGTCGAGGCCCATGCTCGTCACCGACCCGGGACTCGCCGCAAGCGGGGCGCTGGACTCCCTGCTGAAGGGGCTGAAAAGCGCGTCGCCCGATTATGCGTTCTACGATCAGGCCGAGGCGAACCCGACGGACGCCAGCATCCTCAGGGCGGGGGATTTCTATAAAGAGCGCGCCTGCGACGGCTTCATCGCGGCAGGAGGCGGGAGCAGCATGGACACCGCCAAGGCGGCCTTGGCCATCATTGCGAACGGAGGCGTCCCGAGCGACTACTACGGCCGGGGAAAGGCCACGAAGCCCGGTCCGCCGCTCATAACGGCGCCCACCACGGCGGGCACGGGCAGCGAGGTCACATCGAGCTCCATCGTCACGGACACGAAGCTGAAGATCAAAACAGTCCTGGCAGACCCCTCGCTGTTCGCGCGAGTCGCCGTCGTCGATCCGGCGCTGCTGGCGGAGCTCCCCTCCCACATTGCGGCGGGCGCGATGATGGACGCCCTCACCCACGCGGTCGAATCCATCGGCTCACCCAATTCGAACCCCTGGACGGAAGCCCTGGCGCTTCGGGCCATCGCCTGCATCGGCGACCACGGCAGAGCGTACGTGGACGATCCCTCGGATCCGGAGGCGGCCGACGCCGTTTCCATGGCGGCCACACTCGCCGGGCGCGCGTTCACCAACACCGGCCTCGGCATCGTGCATTCGCTCGCGCATCCGCTGGGCGCCTACCACGGGCTTCACCACGGCACGGCGAACGGCATCTTCCTGCCGCCCGTCATGGAGTTCAACCTCCCCGCCATGCGGGAGTCTTATGCGCGCATGGTCCCGCTTCTCGTTCGTCCCGACAGGAGGGGGGACGCGGCGCAGACGGCGGAAGCCGCGATAGAAGCCGTCCGCGAACTCAACAGGGACATCGGCATCCCGCGCACCCTGAGAGAGGCGGACGTCGTGAACGAGGACCTGGACGTTCTGGCGAAGGACGCGGCGGAAAGCCACCAGGTCCACACGAACCCCGTTCCCTCGACCCAGGAGGACATGAAGCGCCTTCTGCTGGAGGCGCTCGAATAAGCCATGCCCGCGAACGAAATCCTGATACCCGAGGCGGATATCCACGGCCGCATCCCGAAGCTCGCCGCCGAAATCAACGCGGCTCTGCCCGCCGGACCGATTCATGTCGTCATGCTGCTCAAGAGCGCCCTCTTCTTCGGCGTCGATCTGACCCGCGCCCTCACGCGCGACGCCACGCTCGGCTTTCTCGTGGCCTCGAGCTACGGCGCGGGCACGAAAAGCACGGGGCACGTGGAAATCGAGGCGAAGTTTCTCGGCGACATCAAGGGGCGAAACGTCCTGCTCATCGACGACATTCTGGATACGGGCCATACGCTCTGGAATACGCTCCCTCTCCTGCGGGAGAAGCGCCCCGCCTCGCTGAGGACGTGCGTTCTGCTCGACAAGCCCGCGAGAAGGGAAGCGGAGATAAGGGCGGATCACGTCGGCTTCACGATAGAAGATCATTTCGTCGTCGGATACGGGGTGGACTGCGCGGAAGACTACCGCACTCTGCCGGACATCCGAATCTATACGCCCGAGTGAGGCCTGCTTCGGCGGCTGCTCATTTATCGCCCGGGGGATGGAGGTCGCCGTGGACGAGTCGCTGTTTTCCATCGACGACGCGCGCCGCCGGAAAAACCGCCCTCCTGAGCTCTCCCCATGAGTCGTTCATCGCCAAATCGGCGGGATTCGCCCTCGTCCTGGAGAACGCCGACAGGGCCCACGAGCGCGGGTTCACGGGTCGGCATTCCTGACCGCATCGAGAAGATAGCGGGGCTCCCCGCATAGCGGAGAACAAATCCATTTCTCATTCAGGAGCGAACATGCGATGAGCCTTCCCAGGCAGGTCACCATCGTCGAGGTGGGCGCGCGAGACGGCCTTCAGAGTGAAAAACAATACGTTTCGCCGGAGGAGAAAATCCGACTTCTGAACGCCATCGCCGACGCCGGCGTCCGCCGCATCGAGGCGACGAGCTTCGTCAGCCCGAAGCATGTCCCCCAGATGCGCGACGCCAAAGAAGTGCTGGCCGGCTGCAGGCGCGGCCCGGGGGCGGAATACGAAGCCCTGGTTCCCAACGCGCGCGGGATGGAGCGCGCCCTGGAGTGCGAGCTGGATCGCGTCATGCTGTTCGTCGCCGCCAGCGAGACGTTCAACCAGAAAAATCTGCGGGCGAGCCGGAAGGCGATGCTCGAAGCGGGGCGCGAAGTCGCCGCGATGGCGCGGAACGCCGGACTCAAGCTCAGGGGAGGCGTCGTCGCCGCGTTCGGATGCCCGTATGAAGGGCGCGTTCCCTATGAGAATGTCGAATGGGTGGTGGGCGAATACGCGGACATGGGCTGCGAGGAAATCGCCCTGGCCGATACCGTGGGCATGACGAACCCGGTGGAGACAAAACGGCTCGTTCAGCGCGTCCGCGGCAAATTCCCCTCCGTTCGCTGCGCGCTCCACCTCCACAACACGAGGGGCGCCGGCCTGGCCAACCTGCTGGCGGGCCTGGAGGCGGGCGTCGACGCGTTCGACGCCTCCATCGGCGGACTGGGCGGCTGTCCCTTCGCGCCGCGCGCCACCGGCAACATCGCAAGCGAGGACGCGATCAACATGCTCCACGAGATGGGAATCGAAACCGGCGTCCGCCTCCCGAAACTCCTGGAGGCCGTCGCCCACGCCGAGGAAATCCTGAACCGCCAGCTGCCGGGACAGCTCCTCCACGCAGGCGCCCCCGAGTGGACGCCGTCCGCAGCATGAGGCAATTTGGGGGATAACGAATGAGCATTTTTCAGACCTTTGCCGAGTCTGACCATTCCATGCTCTCATCATCTGCAGACAACGGAAGAATCGAATGACGGAAAATCTCATTCACGGAATCGACTTTTCCGGCAACGTGGAAATGTGGGAGCCGCGTTGCGGAAGATCCAACGTCTGGATCGCAACAGCAAGACTGGGAGCGAATCAGCCCGAACTATTAAAGCTCGGGAGTGTGCAGGAATTGCCGGGCGAGGTTCATCCCTTCGACCGACTGGTGAAATTGCTCACAGACGCTAATTATATCGCAACCTCGATCGACGCTCCTTTCTCGCTTCCAGCCCGCCACATGCCGAAGGGCGGTTTTCCGGCGCTTCTGAAAGCGGTTAATGCGTTTGAAAAGGAAGGCCAACCTTTCGCAAAAGCCGAACAATTAGTCCGTTACGCCGAAAGCATTAAGCCCAAAAAAGAAAATAAGCCGATGCGCGCGACCGAAGCTCTCTGGAAGCGGCAAGGCGCTAATGTTCGATCAACACTGTGGAACGGCCCGCGGGGCGGAGCGCCTTTCACTACCGCCTGCCTTACTTTGCTCGCCAAGGCGGGGCGGCCGGTTTGGCCTTGGGCCAAAAATGGGACCGGACTACTCGTGGAAGCCTTCCCAGCAGGGCAACTACGTTGTTGGGGATTGCCTGATAGGGGTTATGCGAATGGAGCATCAACCCGACGCAAGATTCTCCAAAGGCTCAGCAACCGAATCGTTCTGCCCGCTACGCTACGCTCTAAGTGTTTGGACAACGCGGACGCGCTGGACGCTGTGCTATGCCTCTTCTCAGCTATCGCGGCGGCGAGTGGCGCAGCGCCTTGCGAGAATAGAAAAGCAGCGGAAACCGAAGGCTGGATCGCCGTTCATCCTGCTTAACATTCCGATTTGGCGCGGAACCTCCCTATAAATTCGATGAATCCTTGACTTCGCTCGCCGAAACTGATTGTATGCAATATACACTCTGGGAGACTATCGTTGCCGTCGGAACCTGACCAGCAAAAATCGATAGACGAACTGAAAGAACTCACTTCCAAGGCGCGGGCGCTGGGCGGCGAGGCGGCGAAGGAGCGCCAGCGCGCGCAGGGGAAACTGACCGCCAGGGAGCGGATCGATCTCCTGCTGGACGCAGGTACCTTCTCGGAAATCAACCTCTTCGTCGAAACGCGCTCCTCGGATTTCGGGATGGACGCAAGGCGCGCGCCCGGCGACGGCGTCGTCACCGGCAGCGGATGCGTGAACGGCCAGCTCATGTTCGTGGCCTCGCAGGACTTCGGCACCCTCGGCGGCTCGCTGGGGGAGATGCACGCGGAAAAAATCGTCAAAATCCAGGAACTCGCCTTGAAGGCGGGCGCGCCCATCGTCACGATTCTCGACTCGGGCGGAGCGCGCATTCACGAGGGCGTTCTCGCGCTTCACGGCTACGCGCGCATCTTCCAGCGCAACACGCGCGCGTCGGGCGTCATCCCCCAAATCTCCGTCATCCTCGGCCCCTGCGCCGGCGGCGCGGTCTATTCGCCCGCCCTCACGGACTTCGTCTTCATGGTGGACGGGCTGAGCAAGATGTTCATCACGGGGCCGGACGTCATCAAGGCGGTGACGGGAGAGGACGTGTCCGTCGAGGCGCTGGGCGGCGGGGCGGTTCACAGCGCGACGAGCGGGAACGCGCACTTTCTAGCCAAAGACGAGCGCGAATGCTTCCTGCTGGTGAAGAAGCTGCTCTCCTTCCTCCCCTCGAACAACCTCGACGATCCGCCTCTTGCCGAAGCCTCGGCGTGGCCGCCCGATGAGAACCCCGAGCTGGACGATGTCGTCCCCTCCGACGCCGCGCGCGCCTACGACGTTCGGAATCTGATCGCGGGCGTTTTCGACGAAGGCGATTTTCTCGAGGTTCAGCCGGAGTTCGCCAGGAACATCGTCGTCGGATTCGCCCGCCTGGGCGGGCGGCCCGTCGGCGTCGTGGGAAGCCAGCCCACGCATCTGGCAGGCGTCCTGGACATCGACAGCTCCGACAAGCTCGCTCGCTTCGTGCGCTTCTGCGACGCCTTCAGCCTCCCCCTCGTCAACTTCGTGGACGTGCCCGGCTACCTGCCCGGCACCCAGCAGGAATACGGGGGCGTCATCCGGCACGGCGCCAAGGTGCTCTTCGCCTACAGCGAAGCGACCGTTCCGAAGATAGCCCTCATCGTCCGGAAAAGCTACGGCGGCGCCTATATCGCGATGAGCGGATTCGGCCTGGGCTACGACCGCGTTCTCGCCTATCCGTTCGCAGAGATCGCCGTGATGGGGCCCGACGGCGCCGCCAACGTCATCTTCAGGCGCGAGATTGGCGAAGCGCAGGACCCCGAAGGGGTTCGCCGGGAGAAAATAGCGGAATACAGGGAACGCTTCGCCAAGCCCTATGCGGCGGCGAAGCTGGGGCTCGTGGACGACGTCATCGAGCCGCGTAGCACGAGAGGAGCGCTCATCCGCGCCCTGGAGATGACCGCGCGCAAGCGGGAGGAGCGCCCCCGGAAAAAGCACGGAAACATTCCGCTCTGAAGCGAGGATTTCTCTGTGAATGCGTTCACGCCAGGATTTCTGCTGACCATCATCGGCATGGGCGTCGTATTCGGCTCCCTGATTGTCCTGATGGTCGTCATCCAGCTGCTGGAGAGGTTCTTCGGCGGAGGGCGAGCAGGGGATGCGGGCGCGGAGGGGGGCAGAGCCGCGCCCGGGGACGACGACCTGGAGGTCGTCCTGGCGGCGGCCGCCGGATATTTTCTGGAGACCGAAGGCCCCGAGGTTCGCGTTCCGAACGTGCGGCGCGCCGCGGATTCCGCGTGGGCAAGAGCCGCCCGCCCAGGCCGATCCCTTGACCTATGGAGCAGGCGTTGAGCAATTCCCGGCCGCTAACGGCCCGGACGACGAACCCAGATTTCCAGCCACCCTCCATCCGGCGGAGACGGCGTTGAAGAACTTTCGCCTGATCGTCAACGGAAAGCGCCGCGAGGTGAGCGTCGAGCGCGTCCCCGACTCGAAGGAGCTCGAAGTCACAATAGACGGCCGGACGCATCGCGTACAGGTGGAAGAGGAGGAGACGGCCGCTCCCTCCGCTCCCCGCCCATCCGCCGTGCGAAGGCCGGCTCCTCAGCCGACGGGCGGCGGCGGGAAAATACTCGCTCCGCTTCCGGGCGTGGTTCTCTCCGTCGAGGCGGCGCCGGGCGACAAGGCGCGCGCGGGGGACGCGCTTCTGGTCCTGGAGGCGATGAAGATGGAGAATGTGATTTCGGCGGATTCCGACTGCACGATTCAGGCGGTTCACGTGCGAAAGGGCGACAAGGTGGAAGCCTCCCAGCTGCTGATGGAAGTTTCATGAGCATGAGCCGCCTCTCCTCCTCGGTCGCCGACTTCGTCTTCGTCACCGGCTTCGCCGCCATGGAAGCCGGCGACCTCCTCATGCTCGGCGTCTCCTGTCTTCTGCTCTACCTCGCCATCCAGAAAGGCTTCGAACCTCTGTTGCTGGTGCCCATCGGATTCGGAATGTTGCTCTCCAACCTGCCCGAGACCGGCATATTCGAGGAGGGCGGCCTCATCCATTACTTTTATTTCGGGGTGAAGGCCGGCGTGTTTCCACCCCTGATCTTCATGGGCATCGGCGCGCTGACGGACTTCGGCCCCCTGCTGGCGAACCCGAAGACGCTTCTCCTGGGCGCGGCGGCGCAGTTCGGCATCTTCGCCACCCTCATCGGGAGCATCTTCCTGGGCTTCAGCCTGCCCGAAGCCGGCGCCATCGGCATCATCGGCGGAGCGGACGGCCCCACGGCCATCTACACCGCCTCCAAACTGGCGCCCCACCTGCTCGGCCCCATCGCCGTGGCCGCCTACAGCTACATGGCGCTCGTTCCCATGATCCAGCCCCCCATCATGCGGGCACTCACCACCGAGGAGGAGCGCAGACGGACGATGACGCAGCTCCGGGAAATCGAAAAGCCCGTCCGCATCCTCTTTCCCATCGTCACAACGCTGCTCACGGGCCTCCTGCTGCCTTCGGCCGCGCCCCTCATCGGGATGCTCATGCTCGGCAATCTCTTCCGCGAGTGCGGCGTCGTCGAGCGGCTTCTGAAAACCTCCGAGGACGCGCTGCTCAACATGGTGACGATATTCCTCGGCGTCTCCGTGGGCGCCTCAATGACGGCCGAGAGTTTTCTGAAATGGGAGACCATCGGCATCCTTCTGCTGGGGTTCGTCGCCTTCGGCATCGGAACCGCCACCGGCGTGATCTTCGGGAAGATCATGGCCGCGCTCAGCAGCGCGTCGATCAACCCTCTCATCGGCGCGGCGGGGGTGAGCGCGGTCCCCATGGCGGCGCGCGTGGTTCAGAAAGTGGGGACGGACGAAAACCCCGGGAACTTCCTGCTCATGCACGCCATGGGTCCCAACGTGGCCGGCGTCATCGGCTCGGCGATTGCGGCCGGCGTGCTGATATCGCTAATCCAAACCTGACGGAGCGAAACCCTCATGGCTGGACCACTCGAAGGCATCCGGGTCGTCGATCTGACGCGAATTCTGGCGGGGCCCTACTGCACCATGATGCTGGGCGACATGGGCGCCGAAGTCATCAAGATCGAAAACCCAGACGGCGGCGACGATACGCGAAGCTGGGGCCCGCCCTTCCTGAACGGGGTGAGCACGTATTTCCTCTCCATCAACCGGAACAAGAAAAGCCTCACGCTCAATCTCAAGGACGAGCGCGGAAAAGGACTTCTGCGGGATCTGATTCGCAAGGGCGACGTGATGGTGGAGAATTTCCGGCCCGGCGCGCTGGAGAAGCTCGGATTCTCCTGGGAGGAAATCCACCGCCTCAACCCAAGGATGATTTTCGCCTCGCTCTCCGGCTTCGGCCAGACCGGCCCCCGCAAGAGTGAACCCGGCTTTGACGTGGTCATCCAGGGCGAGGGCGGGGTGATGAGCATCACGGGAGACCCCGACGGCCCGCCCACCAAGGTGGGCGCCTCCGTCGCGGACATCACGGCGGGAATGCTCGCCGCCCAGGGCGTCATGCTCGCCCTCTACCACCGGGAGAAAACGGGAGTCGGCCAGATGGTGGACGTGAGCATGCTGGACGGGCAGGTGGCCCTGCTCACCTACCATGCTAACGGCTACTTCGCCACCGGCCGCGTTCCGCCGAGGCGGGGGAACAGGCACCCCTCCATCACGCCCTACGAGACCTACTCGTGCCGGGATGGGTACTTCAACCTGGGCGTGGGCAACGACAGCCTGTGGCGAAGATTCTGCGACGCGATGGGGCTGGAGAGCGTCAAGGAAGCCCCCAGGTTCGCCGTCAACAAGGATCGGGTGAACAACCGCGAAGAACTCCAGCAGATTCTCGACGCCTTTTTCGCCGAAAAGACGGTGGCGGAGACGCTCGAGGCCCTGCGGGGAGCCGGCATCCCGTGCGGCCCGATCAACGACCTCGGCCAGGCGCTGACCGAGCCCCAGGTCCTCGCCCGCGAGATGGTGGTGGACATCCACGCGCCCGTCGCCGGCCCCACGAAGGTAACGGGCGTGCCCATCAAGCTCTCGGCGACCCCGGGCGCCGTGCGGACTCCGCCGCCCGCCCTGGGCCAGCACACCGAAGAGGTGCTCGAAGCCGTCCTCGGGCTGGACGAGGCGCAAAGAAGCGCCCTTCGGGAAGCGGGCGCGGTCTGAGGCCCGGCGCGCGGACGCCCGACAGGGGCTCCCGCGTCATCAGGCCGCAGGGGCAGGAAGGAACGAGCTGAGGACAAACATGCGGATACCGGGCGTTCAAATCAAAAAGCCCAAATCCCTGAGCAAAATGGCGGCCGAGCAGATAAAGGACGCCATCCTGAATGGAACCCTCCAGCCGGGCGACAAGCTTGTCGAGACCTCGCTCACCGAGTCCATGGGCGTGAGCAGAACCCCGCTTCGGGAAGCCTTCCGGGAGCTCGCGGCGGAAGGCTACATCACCGTCGTCCCCTACAAGGGCGCGCGCGTGAGCCGCCTGAGCGAAGACGAAGTTCTGGATATTTACGCCATCACCAGCGTGCTGGAGGGCCTCGCCACGCGCCTCGCCACCCCGAGCCTCCGGGAAGGGCGGGCGAGCGAAGCGCTCCACCGTTTTTTTCAACAGCTGAAGCGGCGTCACGAGCGCGGCGAAGTGGACGCCTACTGGGCGGCGAACCGCGACTTCCACCGGCACATCACGAGCGCCTGCGGGAATTCGAGGCTTCAGACGCTCATCGGAAGCCTGCGGCAGCAAATCATGAAGACCCGCGTGCTGACGCTCCACGCGCCCGATCGCCTCGACGGCTCCATGGCCGAGCATGAGGAAATTCTAGGAGCCATTCTCGAAGGCGACGGCAGAGCCGCCGAGCGTCTGGTGATAAGGCATCTGGAAATTCAGGGAAAATTCGTGCTGGACCTCATCAAGAAATAACCCGCTTCCGGTTCAAACGCCGGGCGGGACTTCAAAAAAAACTTCTCTCGCGCTCACGGGCTTCATTCCCAGGGCCTTCGCCACGCCGGCGTGGGTGATGCGCCCCTCGCCCACGTTCAGGCCGTCGGCGAGGTAGGGGTTGCGCGCCATCGCTTCCCTGATCCCCAGGTTGGCCAGTTCCAGCACGTAGGGGAGCACGGCGTTCGAGAGCGCGATGGTGCTCGTGCGGGGAACGGCTCCGGGCATGTTCGCCACCCCGTAGTGGACGATGCCGTCAACCACATAGGTAGGCCTGGAATGATAGGTGGGGCGAATCGTCTCCACGCAACCACCCTGATCCACCGCCACGTCCACGACAACGGCGCCCGGGTTCATCTCCCCCAGCATCTCGCGCGGCACCAGAACGGGCGCGCGCGCGCCGGGCACCAAGACGGCGCCGATGACCAGGTCCGCTTCGCAGACGGCCTCCCGGACGGCGAAGCGCGTGGACACCAGTGTTTTGACCCGGCCGTCGAAAATGTCGTCAATGTATTCGAGCCGCGCGTGGTTGATGTCGAACACCGTGACGCCCGCGTGCATCCCGACCGCGATTTTGGCCGCGTTCTTCCCCACGATGCCCGCTCCGAGGATGACCACGTTCCCCCGGGGAACGCCCGGCGCCCCGGCGAGCAGAACGCCGCGCCCACCCGCGTTCTTCTCCAAATATTTCGCCCCTTCCTGCACCGCCATCCTGCCCGCGATCTCGCTCATGGGCTGAAGGATGGGCAAGACGCCGTTGGGCGAGCTCACCGTCTCGAACGCCACCCCATAGCCTCCCCGCCTCAAGAGGGCGCGCGCGAGGGGCCGGCAGGCGGCCAGATGCAGAAAGGCGAACAGAATCTGCCCCTCGCGCATCAGCGGGAACTCCGCTTTCAGGGGCTCCTTCACCTTGACGATCATCTCCCCCTTCGCCCAGACTTCTTCAGCGGAGGAGACGAGGCGCGCGCCCGCTTTTTCGTAGTCTTCATCCGGGATGCCCGCGCCCAGGCCCGCGCCCTTCTCGACCATCACGAGGTGGCCTGCCTCCGAGAGCGCCTCCACGGCGCCGGGCGAAAGAGCAACCCTGTACTCATCCCGCTTGATTTCCCTCGGGATACCGACTCTCATCGCTCCTCCGTCCCTTCCTCCACGACGTGAAACGTGCTTTCCGCCTCGGCGACGGAGCGGCCGTCCCCGGCGCGGATCGCCCTGCCCGCCAGAACGACGAACCTGCCCTTTTTCCTCTTCAATCTTCCTTCAAGCAACAGGGGCGTGCCGACCGGCAAGGGGTCGCGGTAGCGAATTTCGCTTCGCGCCGAATAGGCGCGGACACCCTTCAGGAAGAGCCAGTTCGCCATCACGTCGTCCAGAACGCTGAAGATGATTCCGCCGTGCGTGACGCCGTCGTAGCCCTGGTGATGGGGACCCGGCGTGAATTCGGCGCGGCAGACATCGCCCTCGAGCCGAAAACGGATTTTCAGGCCAATCGGGTTCCCGGGCCCGCAGACGAAGCATTCATCCGCGTCCGGGCGTCCTCTCGAGTCAGACAACGGCGCGCCTCCGCTTCATTCGACATTCCATAAAAAAAGAGAGCCTCGACGGCTCTCCTTCAGGCGCCGCTCATGTTCTGGCCCCTAAGCTTCCCCTTGGGCCTCTTTTTTCTTCCGGCGACGCTCGATCCTCTCTTCCTCTCTCGAGGTGTCCCTGTCGATCAGCTCCAGAATCGCCATGGGCGCGGCGTCCCCTTGCCGGGGCGGAAGGCGCAGAATTCGTGTATAGCCGCCGGGCCGCTCCGCATACCTCGGGGCGACGGCGTCCATGAGCTTGGCCACCGCCGCCGGGGTCTTGAGATAGGCCGCGACTTGGCGGCGGGCGTGAAGCGTGCCCCGTTTGCCCACGGTGATGATGCGCTCAGCGTGGCGGCGAACTTCCTTGGCCTTCGCCAGCGTCGTCCGCACCCGCTCCTCGTCGATCAGGGAGGTCACCATGTTCCGCGTCATCGCATCCCGATGCTTCGAGGTGCGCCCCAGTTTTCTTCCGTGCCATCGGTGCCGCATCTTTCCACGCCCTACCCTTCTTGTGAGTCGTCCCGCCCGCTCAGGCCTATCGGCGGGAGATCCATGTGGCTCAAATCCATGCCCAGCGACAAGCCCATCCCCGTAAGAATATCACGAATCTCGTTCAGACTCTTGCGGCCGAAGTTGCGCGTTTTCAGAAGCTCGCCCTCGGTTTTCTGCACCAGTTCGCCCAGCGTGCCGATGCGCGCGTTTTTCAGGCAGTTGTAGCTGCGAACCGAAAGCTCAAGCTCCTCCACGCTCCTGGCGAGGTTCTCCGCCATTCTCTGCTTGCGCTCGTCCACCTTGGGCGTCTGGGGCGCTTCTTCCTCCTCGAAATTGATGAATATCTGGAGGTTGTCCTTCAATATCTTCGCCGCGTGGGCGACCGCGTCCACGGGGGCGATGGTGCCGTTCGTCTCCACATCGAGAATCAGCTTGTCGTAGTCCGTGATGTCGCCCACCCGCGTCTTCTCCACCTGAAAGGCGCAGCGGCGGATGGGAGAGAAGACGGAGTCCATCGGGATGAACTGGGGGCCTAAATCCACATCCATGTTTCTCTCGGCGGGAACGTAGCCGCGGCCTATGTTCGCCACGAGTTCCACGTCGAGTTCCGCCTCGTCGTTCATGTTGGCGATCTCAATGTCGGGAGTCAGCACCTTCACGTCCGGGGGCGTCTCAATATCGCCCGCCCTGAACACGCCGGCCGAGCCCGAATGGCGGTAATTCATGTGGAAGGGCGCGTTTTCCGAGTCCACCTGAATGACCACATCCTTGAGATTCAGGATGATCTCCGTCACGTCCTCCATGACGCCCGGAATGCTCGAAAACTCGTGAAACACCCCCTCGATGCGCACGCCCGTGAACGCGGCCCCCTGGAGGGAGGACAGAATCACCCGGCGAAGCGCGTTGCCCAGCGTGACGCCGTACCCACGCTCCAAGGGTTCGGCGACAAAGCGGCCGAAAGTATCGGTCAGGCTCTCCGGCTGCGGCTCCAGGCCGGAGGGCTTGACCAGATCGGCGATGGCTGTCATTTCCATGGGTCCTCCGTTCGGCGGTTGACCATTTTTTGAACAAACCGGTCGAGACGCGCGCTTCGCTTATTTGGAGTAGAGCTCCACGATCTGCTGCGCGTTGATGTCGATTTGGGAATCAAGCAGGCTGGGCGGCTCCAGGACGCGCGCCTGAAGGTCCGCGTAGTCCACGTCGAGCCAAGCGGGCGCGCCGCGCGCCTTTCCCTTCTCCGCGCTTTGGAGGATCAGCCCGTTTTTCCTGCTCTTCTCCTTGATCTCCACGACGTCGCCTTTTCGCACGGCGAACGCCGGGCGGTTCACCTTCTTTCCGTTCACCCGGACGTGGTTGTGAATCACCAGCTGGCGCGCCTGGTTGCGTGAATCCGCGAAGCTCGCCCGGAACACGACATTGTCGAGGCGGGATTCGAGCAACGAAAAAAGGTTGTCGCCGGTCACGCCCCTGCGCCGCGCCGCCTCCTTGTAATAGAGCCGGAACTGCTTCTCCAGAACGCCATACACCCGACGCGCCTTCTGCTTTTCACGGAGCTGAAGCCCGTATTCGCTCACCTTCCCCCTCGAGCGCGCCGCGCCGTGCTGTCCCGGCGGGAAACTGCGCTTCTCGAAAGAGCATTTGTCCCCGATGCAACGGTCGCCCTTCAGGAAAAGTTTCATCCCTTCTCTGCGGCAAAGCCGGCAGACCGAATCCTTGTATCGCGCCAAAATTCAGACTCCTTCTCTGCTCCGACTAGACCCGGCGCCGCTTGCGCGGCCGACAGCCGTTGTGGGGGATGGGCGTTACGTCCCGAATGAGGCTCACCTCGAGCCCCGCCGCCGCCAGCGAGCGAATCGCCGCCTCCCGGCCGGAGCCGGGCCCGCTCACATAGACCTCCACCGAGGTCACGCCCAGATCCAGCGCCTTCTTGGCGACGTCCGCCGCGGCCATCTGGGCGGCGAAGGGCGTGCTCTTCCGCGAGCCCTTGAAGCCCTGGCCGCCCGCCGTCGACCAACAGACCACGTTCCCGGCCGTGTCGGAAATCGAAATCATCGTGTTGTTGAACGTCGCCAGAATGTGGGCCTGTCCTTTGCCGATGGCCCTGCGCTCGCGGCGCCGCCTTCCGCCGCGCCTGCCTCTGCCCGCCTGCGCCAACTCAAATCTCCTGTCTTGAGAGACGAAACGAAAAAAGTGAAATCAGCTGTCCCTTTTCTTTGCGCCCACCGTCTTGCGGGGGCCCTTGCGGGTGCGCGCGTTCGTATGGGTTCTCTGCCCGCGCACGGGGAGGCCGCGGCGGTGCCGAAGCCCCCGATAGGAGCCCATGTCCATCAGCCTCTTGATGTTCATGGTCACCCGGCTCCTCAGGTCGCCCTCCACCGCGTAGCCGCGCTCGATGATCTCGCGCAGGGCCTGCACCTCGCCCTCAGTGAGGTCCTTCACCTTGGAGAAGGCGTCGATTTTCGCCTCCGCCGCGATTTTCCCCGCGGAGGTGCGTCCGATTCCGTAGATATACGTCAGCGCGATATCGACGTTCTTGTCGTTGGGTATGTCCACTCCGGCGATGCGGGCCATTCGCGTTCTCCTCTGCTTCCGCCTCAGCCCTGGCGCTGCTTGTGCTTGGGGTTCGAGCACATGACGCGAACGACCCCCTTGCGGCGGATGACCTTGCACTTGTCGCACATCGGCTTGACGGAACTTCTCACCTTCATGGCATGACTCCGAACTTCAACCGAAAACCCCGGCCTATTTATAGCGGCTCGTTATCCGCCCCCGCGTCAAATCGTAGGGCGAAAGCTCCACCTTCACGTTGTCGCCCGGGAGGATGCGGATGAAGTGCATTCGCATCTTTCCCGAGATGTGGGCCAGCACCTTATGCCCCCCCTCGAGTTCGACGCGAAACATCGCGTTCGGCAGGGGCTCCAAAACGACGCCGTCCACTTCTATCACGCCTTCCTTGGGGGCGCGCTCTTCGCGCTCCACCTGCTCGCGCTTTCTTCGCCTCCGGCTTCCCCCCCGGCGCGGCCTCTTCATGCGGCGCGGCTCAGAATATCCGGACCGGCTTCCGTGATGGCGACGGAATGCTCGAAATGCGCGGAAAGCTTCTCGTCCGCCGTGACGACCGTCCACGCATCGCTCAATACCTTCACCTCATGAACGCCCAGGTTCAGCATGGGCTCAATCGCCAGAACCATGCCCGCCTTGAGTTCCGGCCCCGTGCCGGGCTCGCCGAAATTCGGAATCTGGGGCTCCTCGTGAAGATTCGTTCCCACCCCGTGTCCCACATAGGCGCGAACCACCGAAAAGCCGGCGCCTTCCGCGTGCTTCTGCACGGCGTGGGAGATGTCAAACAGCCGGTTGCCCGGCCGCGCCTGCTCAATTCCCTTGAAAAGCGACTCCTCGCAACATCGCAACAGGTCCTTCGCCCCCGAGCCGACGCTGCCCACCGGAAACGTGATCGCATGATCGCCGAAGTAGCCATACAACTTCGCTCCGACGTCCACGCTGACAATGTCGCCCTCCTTCAGCTTCCTCCCGGAGGGCACGCCGTGCACCACCTCCTCGTTCACCGAAGCGCAGATGGTGTGCCGGTAGCCCCTGTAGCCCTTGAAAGCGGGTATCGCTCCGGCCTCGCGGATGGTCCGCTCCGCCATGGCGTCCAGCTCCAGCGTCGAGACGCCCGGCCGAATCGCCTTCCTCAATTTCTCCATGACGCGCGTCACCACCCGGTTACTGTCTCGCAGACGCTCGATTTCTTTGCCCGAACGAAGGATGATAGCCATTAAGCGACCACTTGGGCAACACCCGCCTCCACCCTTTTGGCGATATCCTCCGAGTCGCCCTCGCCGTCGATTTCCGCAAGCCGGCCCTTCGCGCGATAAAACGACACCAGCGGCTCGGTGTGCTCCCGATACACCTGAAGGCGGCGCAGCACCGTGCTCTTCATGTCGTCCTCGCGCTGGTAGAGGTCGCCCCCGCAGACGGAGCAGAGCGAGATGTCCGTGCGGGGATACACCGCGCCGCATTTCCGGCAAGTAAGCCTGCCGGCGAGCCGCGACAGAACGGTCTCGTCCGACACCCTCATGTAGAGGACCACGTCCACGCTTTCGGGCAACACCCTTTCCAGGGCCTCGCCCTGCTCGATCGTCCTCGGGAAGCCGTCCAGGATGAAGCCCCTGCCGCAGTCCTTTCGGGCGATGCGCTCTTCGATGACCGATACGATGAGGTCGTCCGGCACGAGCCTTCCCTGGTTGATGATGCTCTCCACCTGCTGGCCGAGCGCCGTCTTCTCCGCCGCCGCCTGGCGCAACATGTCCCCCGTCGAGATTTCGGGGATACAGAGCGATTTCGCCAAAACGGCGCCCTGCGTGCCCTTTCCCGATCCCGGCGGCCCCAGAAGGATGATTCTCACGCGCGCTATCCCGCCCGGCCCCGGATGCGGCCCCGCCGCAGGAAGCCCTCGTAGTTCCTCATCACCAGATGCGACTCAATCTGCCGCTGGGTGTCCACCGCCACGCCCACGACGATCAGCAGCGCCGTGCCGCCGAAGAAGAACGGCACGTTGAACCACTGGATGAGATAGGTGGGCAGAATGACGATGGCGCTCAGGTAGATGGCGCCCAGGAAGGTCAGCCGGCTCAGGGTGCGGTCGATGAAATCCGCGGTGGGCCGGCCCGGTCGCCTGCCGGGAACGAAGCCGCCGTATTTTCTCAGGTTCTCCGCCACGTCCATCGGGTTGAAGATGATAGCGGTGTAGAAATACGCGAAGAAGAAGATCAGCACGACCGTCAGCACCACGTACCAAGCGCTTGGCGGCGTGAGCGCCGCGCTCAGCTGCTGGAGCCAGGCCACGTTCGAAAACTGCGCGATTGTCGCGGGAAAGAGAATCATCGAGCTCGCGAAGATCGGCGGGATGACGCCGGAGGTGTTGACCTTGAGCGGCAGGTGGGTCTCCTGGCCGCCCGCCATCTTGCGGCCCACCATCCGCTTCGCGTATTGAACCCGGATGCGCCGCTGCCCCGCCTCGAACCAGACCACGAGGCCCACGACGGCCACCATGCCCACCGCCAGAACGATCATGACGAAGGGCTGCAACTCCCCTGTGCCCAGCAGGCGGAAGGTGTTGATGATCGCTCCGGGCAGGCCGGCGACGATGCCCGCAAAGATGATGAGGGAGATTCCGTTGCCGATGCCGCGCTCGGTGATTTGCTCGCCGAGCCACATGATGAACGAGGTGCCCGCCACCAGGGTGAGCACCGTCATCAGGCGAAAGCCCCAGCCGGGCTCCGGCACCACGAGAGCGCCCGTGGGAGCGGCCATCTGCTCGATGCCGACGGCGATGCCAAAGCCCTGCACCGTCGAGAGGAACACCGTGCCGTAGCGGGTGTATTGGTTGATCTTCTTGCGCCCCGACTCCCCTTCCTTCTTCAGGCGTTCGAGGTGGGGAACCGCGACCGTGAGCAGTTCCAGGATGATGGAGGCGCTGATGTAGGGCATGATGCCCAGGGCGAAAATCGTCAGCTGGCTCAGGGCGCCGCCCGTGAACAGATCGAAGAACTGCATGAGCGTGCCGCCGCCTCTGCTCAGCTCGGCGAAGAAGGCGGCCAGCGCCACGGTGTCGATTCCCGGCGTGGGGATGTGCGCTCCGATGCGATAGACCGCCAGAATTCCGAGCGTGAAAAGAATCCGGTTCTTGAGCTCGGGCACCTGAAAGATGTTGGGAACGCCGCCTTCCCTCACGCGCTTTCATCCCCCCGCTTCGAGGGGAGAGCCGCGAGTTCCACGCTGCCGCCCGCGTCCTCGATTTTCCGGCGCGCCGATGCGCTGCACTTCTGAATCTTCAGGTGAAGCGCGCGATCCACTTCGCCCTCGCCCAGCAGTTTGACGCCGTCTTTCGCCACCTTGCGGACGAGGCCGGCGGCCTGAAGCGTCGCGGCGTCCACGCTCGCGCCCGCCGCCAGCGCGCACAGGCGGCCCACGTTCAGCAACGAGAACTCCTTTTTGAAGCGGTTGTTGAACCCGCGCTTCGGCAGACGCCGCTGGAGCGGCATCTGCCCGCCCTCGAAGCCCACCTTCCGGCGATAGCCGGAGCGCGATTTCTGTCCCTTGTGGCCGCGCGTCGAGGTCTTGCCGCGGTCGGAGCCTGCTCCGCGCCCCACGCGGCGTCGGGACTTCACCGCCCCCTCGGGGGGAGACAAATCACCCAGGCCCGTCCAGGCCGCCTCTTGAGCCGCTTCGTTCTCGGACATATTCATCTTGGGGCTCAAGCCCCCTCCTCCATTTCCACCAAGTGCTTGATCTTGAACACCATGCCGCGAATGCAGGCGTTGTCCTTCTTCACGACCGTCTGGTCGATGCGCCTCAGACCCAGACCCTGCAAGACGGCGCGCTGCTTCGCGTTCGAGCCGGAGACGCTCTTTCTCAGAGTGATTCTAATCTTGTCTTCCGCCATCTCTCGCCCCTATTCATCCGCGTCGGCGCTTTCGGCCCCGGCATCGTCCGCGTCGGCGTCCGTAGCATCGCCGATCCGGGCGTCGCCTTCCTGCGCGTCGCTCGATTCAACCTCGGCGGCTTCCACGCCGCCCTCTTCCGCGCCGATTCCCCGGAGGGCGAGCACGTCCTCCCTGCTGCGCAGCGAGCACAGGCCCGCCAGCGTCGCCTTGGCCGCATTGTGCGGGTTGTTCGTGCCGATGCACTTCGTCAGGATGTCGCGCACGCCGGCTACGTCCAGCACCGCGCGCACGGGGCCGCCGGCGATGACGCCCGTGCCCCGCGCCGCCGGCTTCAACAGAACGCGGCCCGCGCCGAAGCGGCCCATCGTCCGATGGGGGATGGTTGCCTTGTCGAGGGAGACCCGCACCATCGACTTGCGCGCCTTCTCCACGCCCTTGCGAATGGCCTCGGGCACTTCGTTCGCCTTGCCCATGCCGATGCCGACCTGTCCTTTTCTGTCGCCCACGGTCACCAGCGCGCTGAAGCTGAAGCGTCTGCCGCCCTTGACCACCTTGGCCACGCGGTTCACGAAGATGACGCGGTCGATGAACTCGCGCTCCTCGGGGTTCTCGGGCTCTCTGTTCCGGCCTCTTCTCGCTTCTCGCGCCATCAGAAACTGACCCCCGTTTCTCTCACGCTCTCGGCCAGCGCCTTCACGCGGCCGTGGTAGAGATAGCCATTGCGATCGAACACCACCTTCTCCACGCCCTTCGCCTTCGCGCGGCCGGCCAGCAACCGGCCGACGACGGCAGCGCCCGCCGCGTTGCTCCCGCCTACGCCTTCGGCAGTCTTCGCCTCGGCGGCAAAATCCTTCTCGCGCGAGGAGGCCGACGCCAAGGTCTTACCCGAGGCGTCGTCGATCACCTGGGCGTAGATGTGCGCGGCACTCCGGAAGACGGACAGACGCGGCCGCTCGCCCGTTCCGCGGCTCTTCTTGCGAATCCGCGCCTTGCGCCTGAGCCTTGCCTCCACCTTGCTTAACCGGCCCATTTCTCCGACCCCCCCGCACTACACGCCGGCCTTGCCGACCTTGCGGCGAACCGTCTCGCCCGCGTAGCGAATGCCCTTGCCCTTGTAGGGCTCCGGGGGCTTCACCTTGCGGATTTCGGCGGCCACCCAGCCCACCACCTGCTTGTCCACGCCCTTCACCTTTATCGCCGTCCGGTTGCGGTCGCTCTGCACCTCGAAGGTGATGCCTTCGATCGGATCGATGTTCACCGGGTGCGAATAGCCCACGTTCAGCACGATGCCCTCGCCCTTCTCCTCTACGCGATAGCCGAGGCCGATGACCTCCAGCTCCTTTTCATAGCCCTTGGCCACGCCCTCGACCATGTTGGCGATGAGGGTGCGCGTGAGGCCGTGCAGCGATTTGTCCTGGCGGGACTCGCTAACCCGCGAGACGACGATGCTCTCCCCGTCTATCTCCACCTTCGGGCGGTGATGCAGCTCGCGCGAAAGCGCGCCCAGCGGTCCCTTGACGAAGATGCGCCGCCCGTCGAGCTTCACCTCCACGCCCGAGGGAATGGGAACCGGCATGTTTCCGATGCGCGACATTCAGGCGCCCTCACCAAATTTCACAGAGAACCTCACCGCCCACCCCCAGTTTCCTCGCCTCTTCGTCGGTCAGCACGCCCCGTGAGGTCGTGAGAATGGCGATTCCCATGCCGTTGAGCACCTTGGGAACCGACTCCTTGTCCACGTAAACCCGCAGGCCGGGCTTGCTGACCCTTTTCAGGCCGCTCAGCACCGGCTTGCCGTCCTGGAGGGGCTTGAGCTCGACCTTAATCTCCTTCTGGCCCGTCGGCCCCGGCTCGATCCCGTATCCCTTGATGTAGCCTTGTGTCTTCAGGATTCCGACGACCTGGGCCTTGAGCCGACTGCCCGGAATCACGACGCTCGGATGCCCCGCGCGCACCGCGTTGCGAATGCGCGTCAGAAGATCGGCGATGGGGTCCGTCATGCTCATGTTCTCGGGCCTCCGGCTACCAGCTCGATTTCGTGACTCCCGGAATCTCGCCCTTGAGCGACAATTCGCGGAAGCAGATGCGGCAAATTTTGAAACGCCTCAGATAGCCCCTCGAACGTCCGCAACGCTGGCAGCGGTTGTAGGCCCGGACGCCGAATTTGGGCGCTTTCTTCTGTTTCGCTATCAAGCACTTTTTCGCCACTGCCTATCCTCTCAACTCGTCCGGAAGGGAATCCCCAATTCGCGGAGCAACGCCCTCCCTTCCTCGTCCGTGTTCGCCGACGTGTTCATCACGATGCCGATGCCACGCGACTTCTCCACCTTGTCAATGTCGATTTCGGGAAAGATGATCTGCTCGCGGACTCCCAGGCTGTAGTTCCCCCGCCCGTCGAACGACTTGGGACTCAGCCCCCGGAAGTCGCGCACGCGGGGAAGGGCCACGTTCACCAGGCGATCCACGAAATCCCACATCCGCGCGCCGCGAAGCGTCACCATCGCGCCGATGGGCATTCCCTCGCGCAGCTTGAAGTTCGCGATGGACTTCCTCGCCCGGGTGACGACCGGCTTCTGGCCCGCAATGCCCGTCAGCTCCGCGACCCCGTTCTCCAGGGCCGCCGCATTTTGAACAGCCTCCCCGAGGCCCATGTTCAGCGTGACCTTGAGAAGCCGCGGAATCTGCATGACGTTCGCGTAGTCGAACTCCCGGCGCAGCTTCTGCGCGATCTCATTCCGATACAGCTGAAGCATCCTGGGGACATAAGCCATGCTGGTAAAAATCCTTCTCCGCCTACACCGTGTCGAGCAGTTCGCCGCTTCGGTGCGTCACGCGCACGCGCGCGCCGTCCTCGAGCCGCTTTCTGCGAACGCGGGAGGGCTGGTTCGTCTTCGGGTCCACGGGCATGACGTTCGAGAGGTGAATCTTCCCCTCACGCTCCAGGATGCCCCCCTGCTGGTTCGCCTGGGTCGGCTTCGTGTGCCGCTTCATCATGTTCAGCTTCTCGACGAGCACGCGATTTTCGTTCTTGAGCACCTGAAGCACCTTTCCGGTCTTGCCCTTCTCGCGGCCCGCGATTACCTGAACGATGTCGCCCTTCTTCACGTGCGCTTTCTTGGCGTTTGGCCCCATCGCGCTCCTCACAAGACCTCGGGGGCGAGGGAGACGATGCGCATGAACCGCTTGCGCCTCAGCTCGCGGGCGACGGGCCCGAAAATGCGCGTCCCCATCGGCTCGCGCGCCTCGTTGATGATGACGACGGCGTTGTCGTCGAAGCGAATGTAGGTGCCGTCCTCGCGCCCGGTCTCCTTGACGGTGCGCACGACCACGGCGCGCCGGACTTCGCCCTTCTTCACGGGGCTGTTCGGCATGGCCTCCTTGATCGCCACGACGATAATGTCGCCGATTCGCGCGTATCTGCGGCGCGAGCCGCCCAGCACCTTGATGCACTGGGCGCGCTTGGCCCCCGAGTTGTCCGCCACGCTGCACATCGTTTCGGCCTGAATCATCGCTCCCGTTCCCTATTTCGTGCGCTCGATCACGTCGAGAAGACGCCAGCGCTTCCGGCGGCTCAGCGGTCTGGATTCGATGATCCGCACCCTGTCCCCCGCGTTGAGGGAGTTCTCCTCGTCGTGCACCAGATATTTCTTGTGCCTGCGCACCACGCGCTTGAAGGTCGAATGCTTGAAGATGCGCACCACCTCAACGGCCGCCGTCTTGTCCATGGCGCTGCTCACGACCCTGCCTTCCCGAACCTTTCGCCTGCCCCGCGCCTCACTCATTTACGACCCCTCTGCCCCCTCGCCCGCGCTCTCGCCCTTGCGCGCGCGCCTCGAAGTGAGCACCCGCGCCAGATCGCGCCTCAAAAGGCCGATGCGCGCCGTGTTGTCCAGCTGGCCCGTCGCCTTGCGGAAGCGCAGGTTGAACAGCTCCTGGCGCAATTCCTTCTCCTTCGCCCCGAGTTCCCCGTCGCTCAAATCGTGAACCTCGCTGTACTTCACGCCGTCATGCCCCTAGCCGAAGAGGTCAGAATCCTCGTCTTGCATGGCAGCTTCTGGGCGGCGAGCCGAAGCGCCTCGCGAGCGATGTCCTCGGCTACGCCATCCATCTCGTAGAGCACCTTGCCCGCGCGCACGGGCGCCACCCAGGATTCGGGCGCGCCCTTGCCTTTGCCCATGCGAACCTCGGCCGGCTTCTTGCAGATGGGCTTGTCGGGGAAGAGGCGAATCCATATCCGCCCGCCGCGCTTGACGTGGCGCGTCATGGCGATGCGCGCCGCCTCGATCTGGCGCGCCGTGATGTGCGACGTCTCCAGGGTCTGAAGCCCGTAGGAGCCGAACGCGAGCGTCGAGCCGCGCTGGGCTTTCCCGTCCAGCCGCCCCTTCTGCATCTTCCTGAACTTCGTTCGCTTCGGCTGCAGCATCTTCCGCTCCTAGACGCCCGCTACGATCCCGCAGGCTGGGAAGCCGGCGTCCTTCTCGCGTGACGAATCATCTCGCCCCTGAATATCCACACCTTCACCCCGATGATTCCATAAGTCGTGCGGCCCTCGGCGAAGCCGTAGTCAATGTCCGCGCGCAGGGTCTGGAGCGGCACGCGCCCCTCGCGGTACCACTCGGTTCGCGCAATCTCGGCGCCGCCCAGCCTGCCGGAGCATTGAATCTTCACGCCCTTGGCGCCGAAGCGAAGGGCGGAGGTGACCGCCTTCTTCATCGCGCGGCGAAAGGCGATGCGGCGCTCGAGCTGCATGGCGATGTTCTCCGCCACGAGCTGGGCGTCCATCTCCGCCTTGCGCACCTCCTTGATGTTCACGTTCACCTGGTTGCCGGTGAGCTCCTGCAGATCCGCCTTCAGCCTATCCACCTCCGCGCCGCGCTTTCCGATAATGATGCCCGGCCGCGCCGTCCAGATGTTGATGCGCGCGCGCTGGCTGGCGCGCTCGATCTCCACGCTGCTCACCCCCGCGTGGGCGAGGCGCTCCTTCACGTATTTGCGGATGCGCAGGTCGGCGAGCAGCAGATCGCCGAAATTGCGCTTGGCGAACCAAGCCGAATTCCAGCCCCTGGTGATGCCGACACGAAATCCGACGGGGTGAACCTTCTGACCCATGCCTATCCTCCCTCGCCCGCTTCGCCGATGTCCACGCGAATGTGGCAGCTCCTGTGCTTGACGCGGCCGATGCGCCCGCGCGCGCGCGCGCGAAACCGCTTGAGCGTCGGTCCCGTGTCGACTTGCACGCTCTTCACGATCAGGCCCTCGGGGTCGTCGCTCTCCCCCTTGTCGGTCGCGTTCGCCAGCGCGGAGAGAAGAACCTTCTCCACCACCTTCGCCGAGGATCGCGTGGAGAGGCGCAAAAGCGTGAGGGCGTCCGATACGCGCCTGCCTCGAATCATGTCGGCCAGCTGGCGCGTCTTGCGCGGCTTGGCCCGGTAGTACTTCAAGGTCGCCTTCGACATGTCTCCGGTTTCCCGTCCCGCCTTTCTCAGAAAGCCTATTTCAGCGTCACCTGCCGCTTCGTCATGCCCGAATGCGAGCGAAACGTGCGCGTGGGGGAGAAGTCCCCGAGTTTGAAGCCCACCATGTTCTCCGTCACATAGACGGGGATGAATTTCTTGCCGTTGTGCACGGCGAACGTATGCCCCACGAAGTCGGGGATGACGGTGGAGCGCCTCGACCAGGTCCGGATCATCCGCTTCTCGCCGCTTTGATCCATCGTCTCCACCTTTTTGCGGAGATGATCGTCGATGAACGGCCCTTTATGAAGAGAACGAGGCATCGCTGTCGAACCTCCCTGAAATCCGGCTACCTGGACTTTCTGCGCCGCACGATGAACTTGGAGGAGGGCTTGCCCTTCTTCCGCGTCTTGTAGCCCTTCGTCGGCTTGCCCCACGGGGTGACCGGGTGCCTGCCGCCCGAACTCTTTCCCTCGCCGCCGCCCAAGGGATGATCCACCGGGTTCATCGCCACGCCGCGCACGTTGGGGCGGCGGCCCAGCCAGCGCTTCCGCCCCGCCTTGCCGAGGCTCACGTTGGCGTGATCGGAGTTGCCCACCTCGCCTATCGTGGCGTAGCAGGAGAGGTGAATCATGCGCACCTCTCCGGAGGAGAGCCGAAACTGCGCGTAGTCGCCCTCCTTCGCCATGAGCTGGGCGCTCGCCCCCGCGCTGCGGGCGATCTGCCCGCCTCGCCCAGGCTTCATCTCGATGTTGTGGCACGTCGTGCCGAGCGGAATCCGCGCCACGGGCAGCGCGTTGCCCGTGCGAATCTCGGCTTCCGGCCCCGAGGCGACGGTGTCGCCCACTTCCAGCCCCCCGGGCGCGAGGATGTAGCGCTTCTCTCCGTCCAGATAAACGATGAGCGCCAAGCGCGCGGATCGGTTCGGGTCATATTCAATCGTGCGCACCTTGCCGGGCACGCCCGTCTTCTCGCGCCGGAAGTCCACCGCCCGATAGCGGCGCTTGTGGCCTCCGCCCCTCTGGTAGGTGGTAATGCGTCCCCGGTTGTTGCGCCCGCCGGACTTCGACATTCCCTTGGTGAGGGTCTTCTCGGGCCGCTCCGCCGTGATCTCCTCGCGCGTGAGAACATCCTGAAATCTCCGTCCGGGAGAAGTCGGCTTGTATTTTCTGACCGGCATGACGTTCGCCCCAACTCAAGCGGATTCAAAAAATTCGATGGCGTCGCCCTCGCGCAGCGTCACGATCGCCTTCTTCCACGGCGGCTTGCGGCCCTGGCGCCGCCCCATGCGGACGCTCTTGCCGGGCACCCGCATCGTGTTCACGTTGAGCACCGCGACGCTGAAGAGCTCCTCCACCGCGTTTTTGATCTCTATCTTGTTGGCATCCATGGCGACCTCGAAGACGACCTTGTTGGCCTCCTCCGAGCCGGCGACGCTCTTCTCCGTCACGCAGGGCCGGCGAATGATGAACGTGCTCTCCACGCCCTAGCCCGCCAGTCTCTGCTCGATGTCGCCGAGCGCGCCCTTGGTGCAGACCAGGTGCTCGTGGCCCATGATGTCGTAGACGTTGAGTCCCTCGGGCCGCATCGGTTTCGTCCCCTGGATGTTTCTCGCCGCCAATTCAAAATTCCTGTCCTCCGCGCCGTCCACGAGCAGCGATTTGCGCCCCAGCCCCAGACGCTCGATGACGCCCGCCATGAGGCGCGTCTTCGCCTCGGGGAGAGCGAGGTCGCGCACGACGAGGAGCTTCCCTTCCTTCCACTTCAGGTTGAGCGCGCTCAGGAGCGCGCTTCTTCTCACTTTCTTGTTCACCTTGTGGCCGTAGGCGCGCGGCTTGGGGCCGAAGGTCGTTCCCCCGTGCCGCCAGATGGGAGATTTCACGTCGCCCGCGCGCGCGCGCCCCCCGCCCTTTTGCCGAAAGGGCTTGCCCCCCGTGCCGCGCACCTCACTGCGCGTCCGCGCGGAATGCGTGCCCGCGCGCCGCGCGGCGAGCTGCGCCTTCACCACCTGGTGAATCAGGTGCATCCTCACCTGCCCGTTGAAGACGGCTTCGGGCAGCTCCATCTGTTCTACCACCTCGCCCTCGAGGTCGTAGACGTCAACGCAGGGCATGTCGCTCCTCAACTCCCGCGCGCGGCCCGCTTGGAAGCTTTCAAGGGATTCAGGCTTCTGGTCTGCTCCTTCGGCTTCTCCAGACCGCCCCTGTTGCCCTTGACGCTCTTGCGCAGAACCAGAAACCCGTTGCTCGCTCCGGGCACCGCCCCCCGCAGCAGGAGCAGGTTCTCCTCGGGAACGATGTCCACCACCAGAAGCCCCTGCGTGGTCACCTTCGCGCCGCCCATTTGCCCCGGCATCTTCTTTCCCTTGATGATTTTCGAGGGATAGGCCGAGGCGCCCATCGCTCCAGGCAGGCGGTCGAACATGCCGCCGTGAGAGGCCGGCCCGCCGCCGAAGCCGTGCCTCTTCATCACGCCGGCGAAGCCGCGGCCCTTGCTCACGCCTGTAACGTCGAGGCGATCCCCCCGATCGAATATCGTGACGTCAATCAGGCTCCCCGCCTCGAGCTCCGCGTCCTCCTCCGTCAACGGCACCTCCCGGAGGTAGCGAAACGGCTGCGCGCCCGCTTTTTTGAAATGCCCCAAGGCCGCCTTCGAGAGACCTTTCTCCTTTCGGGACATATAGCCGAGCTGAACGGCCGCGTAGCCGTCCTTCTCTTCGGTCTTTTTCTGCACGACGGTGCAGGGACCGGCCTCGACCACCGTCACCGAAACCGCCCCGCCGTCCGGCGAGAACACCTGAGTCATCCCGATCTTGCGCCCCAGCAGAAATTCCATCCGTCTCGCCCCGCCTAGCTCAGCTTGATCTCGACGTCCACGCCGGCGGCGAGTTCGAGCTTCATGAGCGCGTCCACCGTCTGCTGCGTCGGGTCCATGATGTCCACGAGCCGCTTATGCGTCCGAATCTCGAACTGCTCTCTCGATTTCTTGTCGATGTGCGGGCCGCGCAACACCGTATATTTGTTGATGGAGGTGGGCAGCGGCACCGGTCCCACGAGCGATGCTCCCGTCCGCTTCACCGTATCGACGATCTCGCCCACCGATTGATCCAGCAGGCGGTGATCATACGCCTTCAGTCGAATCCGAATTTTTTGGCTCATGCCCGCCCGCTATTCCCGCTACTCGATGACATCTGTGACGACGCCTGCTCCGACGGTGCGCCCCCCCTCGCGTATCGCGAAACGCAACTCCCGCTCCATCGCTATCGGCGTGATCAACTCCACAGACAGCGAAACGTTGTCGCCAGGCATCACCATCTCTCGACCCTCAGGCAACGTCACAAGACCCGTCACATCCGTCGTCCGAAAATAAAACTGCGGACGATACCCGTTGAAAAACGGCGTGTGGCGCCCCCCCTCCTCCTTCGTCAGGATATACACCTCCCCCCTGAACCTCAGGTGCGGAAGAATCGACGCCGGAGCAGACAAAACCTGCCCCCGTTCTATCTCGTCCTTCTTCACGCCGCGAAGCAAAACCCCCACGTTGTCCCCCGCGCGACCCTGATCCAGCAACTTCCGGAACATCTCCACGCCCGTCGCCACCGTCTTCCGCGTCTCCGTGATCCCAACGATCTCCACCTCATCGCCCACGTTCACAACGCCCCGCTCCACACGACCCGTCGCCACCGTGCCACGACCCGATATCGAAAACACGTCCTCCACAGGCATCAAAAACGGCTTGTCCACGTCCCGAACAGGCTCCGGAATATAACCATCCACAGCCTCCATCAAACCATCTATCGAGGACGTCTCGCTCCCCTCCAACGCCTTCAAAGCCGAACCCCGAACCACGGGAATGTCATCCCCAGGAAACTCATACGCAGACAAAAGCTCCCGAACCTCCAACTCCACCAACTCCAGCAACTCCTCATCGTCCACCATGTCCACCTTGTTCAAATACACGCAGATGTAGGGAACGCCCACCTGACGCGCCAGCAAAATGTGCTCCCGCGTCTGAGGCATCGGACCATCCGCCGCCGACACCACCAGAATCGCCCCGTCCATCTGCGCCGCACCCGTGATCATGTTCTTCACGTAGTCCGCGTGACCCGGACAATCCACGTGCGCGTAATGACGATTCTCCGTCTCATACTCCACGTGCGCCGTCGCTATCGTGATCCCACGCTCACGCTCCTCCGGCGCCTTGTCTATCTCGTCAAAACCAACCTCCTCCGCCATCCCACGAGCAGACAAATGACGCGTGATCGCCGCCGTCAACGTCGTCTTCCCGTGATCCACGTGACCTATCGTCCCTACGTTCACGTGAGGCTTCGTCCGCTCAAACTTCGCCTTCGCCATAACCCCTACTCCCCCCTTCTCCTACTCCGAACGACCGGCGAAGAGAGGACGCTACGCGCGCCCTCTTCCGGAAAGAAGGTCTAGGCCGTCTGCACCACCGCGCCGGCGTTGCGCGCCACGAGCTCCTCGGCCAGCGGCCGCGGCATTTCCTCATAGCGGCCGAACTGCATCGTGTAGGTCGCCCTGCCCTGTGTCATCGAGCGCAGGTCGGTCGCGTAGCCGAACATCTCCGAAAGGGGCGCGGAGGCGTTCACCACCTTCGCCCCCGCCCTGTCCTCCATCTCCCGAATCCGGCCCCGCCTGGAGGTGAGGTCGCCCATCACGTCGCCCAGAAAATCCGCCGGACAGACCACCTCCATGTCCATGACGGGTTCGAGAAGAACGGGCTTCGCCCGCTTCGCGGCTTCCTTGAAGGCCATGGAGCCCGCGATTTTGAACGCCATCTCGGAGCTGTCCACCGCGTGGAAGGAGCCGTCGCAAAGCGTCGCCTCGATGTCAAGCAACGGATAGCCGGCGATCACCCCGTTTCCCATCGCCTCCCGGACGCCGCTTTCGACCGCCGGGATGTATTCCTTCGGAACGGCGCCGCCCACGATCTCGTTGACGAACCGGAAGCCGCCGCCCGGAGGAAGCGGGCGTATCGAGACCTCCACGTCGCCGAACTGCCCCCGCCCGCCAGATTGGCGCACGAAGCGCCCGCGCGCGGAGGCTTCGGCGCGAATCGTCTCCCGATACGCCACTTGGGGCTTGCCGACGCTGGCCTCGAGCGCGAACTCCCGGAAAAGCCTGTCCACAAGAATTTCCAGGTGGAGCTCTCCCATGCCGGAGAGAATGGTCTGCGCGGTTTCCTCGTCCGAGCGCACCCGGAAGGTCGGGTCCTCGCCCGAAAGCCGCGCCAGCGCGCTGCCGAGTTTGTCCTGATCGGCCTTCGTCTTCGGCTCTATGGCGATGGAAATGACGGGTTCGGGAAATTTGATGTCTTCAAGGAGGACGGGACGGGCGGGATCGCAGAGGGTGTGTCCCGTTTTGGCCTGCTTGATGCCGAGTGCGGCGACGATGTCGCCCGCATGGGCCTCCCCTATCTCCTCGCGCTTGTTCGCGTGCATTCGCATGAGGCGCCCGACGCGCTCGCGCTTGCCGGTCGCGGTGTTCAGGACGGACGCGCCGGTCCTGAGCACGCCGGAATAGACGCGCATGAAAACGAGCTGGCCCACATAGGGGTCGGTCATCACCTTGAAGGCCAAAGCGCAGAGGGGATCATCGTCCGAGGGCGCCCGCTCTTCGGCCTTTCTGCCCAGCTCCAGATCCGCATCCGAGCAGACCCCCTGCACCGGCGGGATGTCGAGGGGTGAGGGAAGATAATCGACGATGGCGTCGAGCAGCAGCTGAACGCCCTTGTTCCTGAACGCCGAACCGCACACGACGGGCACGAATTCGCCCGAGAGCGTCCCCTTGCGAACGGCGGCGCGAATCTCCCCGGGGGGAATTTCTTCGCCTTCCAGGTATTTGGCCATCAGGGAATCATCAAGCATCGAGAGGGCTTCCAGGAGTTTTTCCCTCGCCTCCTCCGCTTCCGCCTGCAGTTCATCAGGCGCTTCCGCCTCTTCGTAGGAGGTCCCCATCGGATCGGCGAACATCCGCGCCTTCATGGTCGCGAGGTCCACCATGCCCGAGAAGTTCTCTTCCGCGCCGATCGGGATTTGCAACACGAGCGGGTTCGCGGCGAGGCGATCGCGCACCTCCTCCACGACGCGGCGAAAATCCGCCCCCGTCCTGTCCATCTTGTTGACGAACACGAGGCGGGGGACGCCGTATTTCTCCGCCTGTCGCCAGACCGTCTCGCTTTGCGGCTCCACGCCGCCCACGGCGCAGAACACCGCCACCGCCCCGTCGAGAACGCGCAGGCTGCGCTCGACCTCGGCCGTGAAGTCCACATGGCCGGGCGTGTCGATGATGTTGATGACGTGATCGTCCCAAGCGCACCGCGTCGCCGCGGAGGTGATGGTGATGCCGCGCTCCTGCTCCTGCGCCATCCAGTCCATGGTGGCCGCGCCGTCGTGAACCTCGCCCATCTTGTGGGTTCTGCCCGTATAGAAGAGGATGCGCTCGGTCGTCGTCGTCTTGCCGGCGTCGATGTGCGCCATGATGCCGATGTTCCTCGTCTTCTCGAGCCCCGCTTCGCCGGACATGGCGCTATCCTCTCCCCGAGCCTACCAGCGGTAATGGGCGAAAGCCTTGTTGGCCTCCGCCATGCGGTGGATGTTCTCCCTGAGGCGAACGGCGCCGCCCGTTTCGTTCGCCGCATCCATGATCTCGGCGGCGAGGCCGTTCGCTATCTTCCTGTCGCGGCTGCGGGCGTTCTGGATGATCCACCGGATGCTGAGCGCCGTGCGCCGGTCGGGCCGCACCTCCACGGGCACCTGGTAGGTGGCGCCGCCCACGCGCCGGGAGCGTACCTCGAGGGCGGGCTTCACGTTGTCCATGGCGCGCTTGAACACCTTGATGGGGTCTTCCTTCATCTTCTCCTCCACCACATCCATCGCCCCGTAGAACACGCGCTCGGCCAAGCTCTTCTTACCCTTGAGCATCAGGCAGTTGATGAACTTCGTCACCATGCGGTCGTTGAATTTCGGGTCCGGCAACACGATCCGCTTCGTGGCCCGCTTTCTTCTCGCCATGGTGAATGAGCCTCCTCGCCGACTATCCTGAAGCGCCGCCGCCTAGCGCGGCTTTTTGGCCCCGTATTTGGAGCGGCCGTTGCGGCGCGCCTCCACGCCCACGCTGTCGAGCGTCCCCCGCACGACGTGATAGCGGATGCCGGGCAAATCCTTCACGCGCCCGCCCCGAATCAGGACGATGGAGTGCTCCTGAAGGTTGTGCCCCTCGCCCGGGATGTAAGTGGTCACCTCCATGCCGTTGGTGAGCCGCACGCGCGCCACTTTCCGAAGCGCCGAGTTCGGCTTCTTGGGCGTCGTGGTATAGACCCGCACGCACACGCCGCGCTTCTGAGGGCAGTTCCTGAGCGCCGGGCTGTCGGTCTTCGCCTGAATCCGCTTGCGGCCCTTGCGTATCAACTGGCTGATCGTCGGCGCCATTCGCCTCACCCCAAAGTCTGAAAAAGCCGCCTCAAAAATCGTCCGCTTTCGATATCAAAGCGTTCTTCGCCCTCATCTCGGGACGCTTGAATCGCTTTCAGCCACATCCCGAGACGGGACGATCAAGTATCCATAATTATTTCAACTACTTACAAGGCTTCTGCGAACCCGGAAGTGAAGCTCGCCAGCCAAGGAAGCGGCGATTATAGCCAGACTCGCACGCTTGTCAACCTTGATCGCTCGAAAAATACGGATTTTCAAGGAGTTATTTCGAGAGCGCCCCCTCTTCCGCCGCAACAGGCGCCGTCGCCTCTTCCGCGTCCGTGATGGCGGGGATGTCCTCGCCCATGGACGCCAGCTCCACCTCGGGGGAGAGCAGCTCCACCTGCTGGTATCGACGCGCGCCGGTCCCAGCAGGAATGAGCCGGCCCATGATAACGTTTTCCTTGAGGCCCCGCAGGAAGTCCACCTTGCCGGACACCGCCGCCTGGGTGAGGACGCGGGTGGTTTCCTGGAAGGAGGCCGCCGAGATGAAGCTGTCCGTGGAGAGCGAGGCGCGCGTAATGCCCAGCAGGATAGGCCGGCCCGTGGCGGGCGCCCTTCCCTCGGTCTCCGCCTCCTGGTTGCGCCGCTGGAACAGATCGCGCGTCACCTGCTCGCCGATGACGAGATCGGTCTCTCCCGGATCAATCACCTCGAGCCTGCGGAGCATCTGGCGAACGATGATCTCGATGTGTTTGTCGTTGATGTGCACCCCCTGGAGGCGATAGACCTCCTGCACCTCGTTGACGAGATAGTTCTGCAGCTCGCTCTCGCCGAGCACCGCCAAAATGTCGTGGGGATTCACCGCCCCGTCCATGAGCGGTTCGCCCGCCTTTACATAGTCGCCTTCCTGCACGTTCACGTGCTTGCCCCGGGGAATGAGGTATTCGCGCTCGTCGCTCTCTTCGGAAACCACCATGAGGCGGCGCATCCCCCGAAGGGTGCCCGCGAACTTCACGTATCCGTTGATCTCGGAGATTACGGCGTTCTCCTTGGGCTTGCGCGCCTCGAACAGCTCGACGACGCGCGGGAGGCCGCCCGTGATGTCCTTGGTCTTGGAGGTTTCGCGCGTGATCTTGAAGATGATGTCGCCCGCGGAGATCGCCTCTCCGTCCTGCACGCTGATGTGCGCCCCGGCGGGCAGGGGATAGACGGCGATCTCCTCGCCCGCCGCGTCAAGCAGAGCGGCGCTCGGCTGGAGCTTTTCATCCGCGTGATCGAGGATCACCCGGCGGGAGAGGCCGGTGATCTCGTCGATCTCCTCCTGCATCGTGAGGCCCTCAATGACGTCGAGCAGCCGGATGGCTCCCTCCTTCTCCGCCATGATGGAGAAGGTGTAGGGATCCCACTCGAGGAGAATCTCCCCCTCGCTCACCTTGGAGTTCTCACGCGAGCGGACATAGGCGCCGTAGACCACCGGGTAGCGCTCAAGCTCGCGGCCCGTCTCGTCGCAGATGGCGATCTGCCCGTTTCGGTTCATGTTGATCAGGTCGCCCTTCTTGCTCGTGATGATGCGCAGGTTGATGTATTTCACGAAGCCCTCGCGCTTGGCCTCCACCGCGCTCTGCTCGCCCGCGCGCGTGGCCGTGCCGCCGATGTGGAACGTCCGCATCGTGAGCTGCGTGCCCGGCTCGCCGATGGACTGGGCGGCGATAACGCCGACCGCCTCGCCCACCTCCACCAGCTGGCCCGTCGCCAGGCTGCGGCCGTAGCACTTCGAGCAGACGCCGGTGTGGGACTCGCAGGTGAGCACCGAGCGAATCGTGACCTTCTCTACGGCCGCGTTCTCAATGAGCCGCACCTTCTCCTCGTCGATCTCCTCGCCCGCCGGGCAGAGGACCTCGCCGTTGAACGGATCGAGGATGTCGTTGAGCGCGATGCGGCCGATGACGCGCTCGCCCAGCGTCTGGATGATCTCGCCGCCCTCGACCAGGGAGCTCATCTCAATGCCGTTGATGGTGCCGCAGTCCTCTTCGTTGATGATGATGTCCTGGGCCACGTCCACCAGCCGCCGCGTGAGGTAGCCGCTGTTCGCCGTCTTGAGAGCGGTGTCCGCCAGCCCCTTGCGCGCGCCGTGCGTGGAGATGAAATACTGAAGCACCGAGAGTCCCTCGCGGAAGTTCGCCGTAATCGGCGTCTCGATAATCTCGCCCGAGGGCTTCGCCATCAGGCCCCGCATCCCGCCCAGCTGGCGCAGTTGCGCCGTGCTGCCGCGCGCGCCGGAATCCGCCATGATGTAGATGGGGTTGAAGTCGAAGGGCATCCCGTCCTCGCCGCCGGGCCCGCTCATCGCGGTGTCGTCCTCCCGCTCGAGCACCTTGAACATCTCGCCCGAGACCTCCTCGGTCACGTGCGACCAGATGTCGATGATCTTGTTGTAGCGCTCTCCGTCGGTGATCAGGCCGTCGCGGTATTCCTTCTCGACCTCGAGCACCTCGCCCCTGGCCTGCCCGGTGAGCGCCCCCTTGCTGTCGGGCACCTTCATGTCGGCGATGGAGATCGAGATGCCCGCCTGGGTGGCGTGCGTGAAGCCGAGGTTCTTGAGCGCGTCGAGAAACGCGACCGTCTTCGAGCGGCCCGCCCGCTCGTAGCACGCGGCAACGAGCCGCGTGAGGGCGCGCTTGTCCATGACGCGGTTCGCCGCCTCGAACGGAACGCCCTCGGGCAGGATCTCATACAGGAGAACGCGCCCGACGGTGGTTTCCACCAGATCGCCCCCGAGGCGAATGCGGATGCGGGTCTGGAGGCCCACCTCGCCCTGATCGTAGGCGATTCTGGCCTCGGCCGGGCTGCTGAACACGTGCCCCTCTCCCAGGGAGCCTCCGCGAGGCTTCGTGAGGTAGTAGCAACCCAGAATGATGTCCTGGCTCGGCACGGCCATGGGCATTCCGTTGGCCGGCGAGAGAATGTTGTTCGCCGAGAGCATCAGCACGCGCGTCTCCTCCACGGCCTCCACGGAGAGGGGCACGTGCACCGCCATCTGGTCGCCGTCGAAGTCCGCGTTGAACGCCGCGCACACGAGCGGGTGCACGCGAATGGCCTTGCCCTCCACCAGAGCCGGCATGAACGCCTGCATTCCGAGCCGGTGCAGAGTGGGCGCGCGGTTGAGGATGACGGGGTGGTTGCGAACCACCTCCTCGAGGACGTCCCAGACCTCGGGGCGCTCCTCCTCAACCATCTTCTTCGCCGCCTTGATGGTGGCGACCAGGCCCTTCTCCTCCAGGCGGTTGAAGATGAAGGGCTTGAAGAGCTCGAGCGCCATCTTCTTCGGCAGGCCGCACTGGTTGAACCTGAGCTCCGGCCCGATGACGATGACCGAGCGGCCCGAATAGTCCACCCGCTTGCCCAGAAGGTTCTGGCGGAAGCGGCCCTGCTTGCCCTTGAGCATGTCGGAGAGGCTCTTGAGCGGGCGCTTGTTCGGCCCGCGCAGGAGGCGGCCCCGGCGACCATTGTCAAACAGCGCGTCCACCGCCTCCTGGAGCATCCGCTTCTCGTTCCGGATGATGATGTCCGGCGCGCGCAGCTCCTGGAGCCTGAGCAGACGGTTGTTGCGGTTGATCACCCGGCGGTAGAGGTCGTTCAGGTCGCTCGTGGCGAAGCGGCCGCCGTCGAGCGGCACCAGCGGGCGAAGCTCGGGGGGCAGCACCGGAATGACTTCGAGGATCATCCATTCGGCGCGGTTGCCCGAGTTCCTGAAGGCGTCCACCACCTTGAGGCGCTTGATGAGCTTGCGCTGCTTCTGGACGTTCGCGGTCTCCCGAATCCCCTCCTTCAGCTCCGCGGAGAGCGCCTCCAGGTCCGTCTGCGCCAGCAGCTCGCGAATCGCCTCCGCGCCGATGCCGATCTTGAATTCGTCCTCGTCGTATTCCTCGCGCGCCCTGCGGTACTGCTCCTCGTTGATGAGATCGAATTTCTTGAATTCCGTCTCGCCCGGGTCGATGACGACGTAGTTCTCGAAATAGAGAATGCGCTCGAGCTCGCGCAACGTCATGTCGAGGATGTTGCCGATGCGGCTGGGCAGGCCCTTGAAGAACCACACGTGGGAGACCGGCGTCGCCAACTCGATGTGGGCCAGGCGCTCGCGCCGCACCTTGGAGGAGATGACCTCGACGCCGCACTTCTCGCACACCACGCCCCTGTATTTCATGCGCTTGTATTTGCCGCAGAGGCACTCGTAGTCCTTGACCGGACCGAAGATGACCGCGCAGAACAGCCCGTCGCGCTCGGGCCGGAACGTGCGGTAGTTGATGGTCTCGGGCTTCTTCACCTCGCCCGAGGACCAGGCGCGGATGGTGTGCGGCGATGCGATGCGTATGCGTATCGCGTCGAACGAAACGGGGTCCTTGGGCTTCTCGAAGAGGTTCAGGCTGCTGTCCAATTCAACCCTCCTTGGCGGCGGACGCGCCGCCTTCTGGGCGCCGGCGGCGGATCCGCCGGAGAAGCGGTATGACGCCGCGGCTAGCCCGGCACCTCGCCGCTCTCGATGAGCTCAACGTCGAGGGCGAGGCTCTGGAGCTCCTTCATCAGCACGTTGAAGGACTCGGGCAGGCTGGCCTCGAGCGAGTTCTCCCCCTTCACAATGGATTCATACATCCTCGTGCGGCCGGAGACGTCGTCGCTCTTGACCGTCAGTATCTCCTGGAGCGTCTTGGCGGCGCCGTAGGCCTCGAGCGCCCATACCTCCATCTCGCCGAGGCGCTGCCCGCCGAACTGCGCCTTGCCGCCCAAGGGCTGCTGCGTCACCAGCGAATAGGGCCCCGTGGAGCGCGCGTGAATCTTGTCGTCCACGAGGTGGTGCAGTTTGAGCATGTAGATCATGCCTACGGTGACCTTCTGCTCGAAGGGCAGGCCGTTCTTCCCGTCGTAGAGCTGGGTCTTGCCGTAGGGCGGCAGTCCGGCCTCCTCCGTATAGCGAACGATGTCTTCTTCCGTCGCGCCGTCGAAGACCGGCGTGGCGAAGTGCCTGCCCAGCACCTTCGCGGCCCACCCCAGGTTCGTCTCCAGAATCTGGCCCACGTTCATACGCGAGGGCACGCCGAGGGGGTTCAGCACGATCTCGATGGGCGTGCCGTCCTCGAGGTAGGGCATGTCCTCCTCTGGAACGATGATGGAGACGACGCCCTTGTTGCCGTGGCGGCCCGCCATTTTGTCCCCCACCTGAAGCTTGCGCTTCATCGCCACGTAGACCTTCGTCATCTTGAGCACGCCGGGGGGCAGCTCGTCGCCGCGCTGGAGCTTGGCGGCCTTCTCCTCGAGAATGCTCTCGAGCAGCTGCACCTGCTCGGTCGTTTGATCGGAGATGAGCTTGATCCGCGCGGCCATATCCTTCTCGACGGGGAGGTTCAGCAGGTTGACGCCGCTGAAGCTGGCGAGGCCCTTCGCCTCGAACGCATCACCCCTGGCGTAGAGGGGCTCGCCCGTTCTCGGGTGAGCCACCTTGGCGCGGACGCGCCGTCCGATCAGCAGGGAGCGGATTCGCGCGTCGCCCTCCTCCATAAGAATCCGTATCTCGTCGCCGTAGTCCTTCTCCAGCCTGTTGATCTCCGCCTCTTCGATCTCGAGCGTCCGGCTGTCCTTCTCCGAGCCGCGCCGGGAGAAGACCCGAACCTCCACGACCGTCCCCTCGATTCCGGGCGGCACCCGGAGCGAGGAGTCCCGGACGTCGCCCGCCTTCTCGCCGAAGATAGCGCGCAGGAGCTTCTCCTCGGGGCTGAGCTGCGTCTCTCCCTTGGGCGTGATGCGCCCGACGAGCACGTCGCCGGCGCCGACGCGCGCGCCCACGCGGATGACGCCGCTCTCATCCAGGTCGCTGAGCGACTCCTCGCTCTGGTTCGGGATGTCGCGGGTGATCTCCTCGGGGCCCTGCTTCGTGTCGCGCGCCTCTATCTCGAACTCCTCGATGTGCAGAGAGGTGTAGATGTCCTCCTTCACCACCTTCTCGGAGATGACGACGGCGTCCTCGAAGTTGTAGCCGTTCCAGGGCATGAAGGCGACGAGCATGTTCCGGCCCAGGGCGAGCTCGCCCTGATCCGTCGAGAAGCCGTCCGCCACGATGTCGCCCTTCTTCACCTTCTGCCCCGCGCGCACGATGGGCTTCTGGTTGATGCAGGTGTTCTGGTTCGAGCGGCGATACTTCACAAGGTTGTGGATATAGACGCCCTTCTCGCCCATGTCGCCCGCCTTCTCCGCCGCGCGGATGACGATGCGCGTCGCGTCCGCGCTCGCCACCTGGCCGTCGCACTGCGCGAGCTCCACCGCGCCCGAATCCCGCGCCGCGATGCCCTCCATGCCGGTGCCGACGAAGGGCGCCTCGGGCCGCAGCAGGGGAACCGCCTGGCGCTGCATGTTCGAGCCCATGAGCGCGCGGTTGGCGTCGTCGTTCTCCAGGAAGGGAATCAGCGAGGTGGCCACGCTCACCAGCTGCTTGGGGGAGACGTCCATGTAGTCCACCTGCTCCCGGGGCACCATGACGAACTCGCCGCTCGTGCGCGCGGAGACGAACTCGTTGACCAGGCCGCCCTTCTCGTCCACGGGGGCGTTCGCCTGGGCGATCTTGTATTTGTCCTCATCGATCGCCGAGAGCCACTCGACGGATTCGCTCACGCGCCCGTTCACCACCTTGCGGCAGGGCGTCTCGATGAAGCCGTATTGATTCACGCGCGCGTAGGTGGAAAGGCTCGCTATCAGCCCGATGTTCGGCCCCTCGGGCGTCTCGATGGGGCAGATGCGGCCGTAGTGGGTGGCGTGGACGTCGCGCACCTCGAAGCCCGCCCGATCGCGCGTAAGCCCCCCGGGCCCCAGGGCCGAGAGCCTGCGCTTGTGGGTGATCTCCGAGAGGGGGTTCGTCTGGTCCATGAACTGGCTCAACTGGCTGGAGCCGAAGAACTCCTTGACCGCCGCCGTGATCATCTTGGAATTGACCAGGTCGCGCACCATGACGTTGTCGAGATCCTGAATGCTCAGCCGCTCGCGGATGGCGCGCTCCATGCGAACCAGCCCGACGCGGAACTGGCTCTCCAGCAGTTCGCCCACCGAGCGCACGCGGCGGTTGCCCAGATGGTCGATGTCGTCCACCGCGCCCTGCCCGTGCCGGAGCTCGATGATGTAGCGCACCGTGGCGATGACGTCCTCGAGCGTCAGGGTGCGCTGATCCAGCGGCAGGCTGAGGCCCAGCTTCGTGTTCAGCTTCAGGCGCCCGATGCGGGAGAGGTCGTAGCGCTTCGCGTTGAAGAAGAGGTTCTCGAACAGCAGGCGCGCCGTGTCCTTCGTGGGCGGATCGCCCGGACGCAGGCGCTTGTAGATTTCCACGAGCGCGTCTTCGTGCGTCTCGCACTTGTCCCCCGTGAGGGTGTCGCGGATGGTTCTGTCCGCCCCGACGCCGGAGACGTAGAGAATCGCCAATTTGGGAACTTTCTTCTCGCGCAGAGCGGCGAGCACCTCCGGCGTGATCTCCAGGTTCGTGTCGAAGAGCACCTCGCCGGTCTCAGGGTCGGCCACAGGCTGGGCCAGAATGCCGCCGACGACCTCCTCGTCCTTGAGCTCGAGGTTCTCGACGCCCGCCCCCTGGAGCTTCCGCAGGGCGGAGCGCGTGAACTTCCGCCCCGCCCGCAGAACCAGCTCGCCCGTCTTGGGCAGAACGATGTCCTCGAAAATCCTCTGGTTCACCATGAGTTCGGAGAGCTTCTTGTAGTAGGCGTCGCGCTTCTCGTCGTAGAAGAGCTCCTCGCTCTGGTAGAAGGAGTTGAGAATGGCGTCCTTGTCCAGGCCGAAAGCGCGCAGCAGGATGGTGACGGGAAGCTTGCGGCGCCTGTCGATGCGGACGTAGAGCAGGTCCTTGCTGTCAAACTCGAAGTCCAGCCAGCTGCCCCGGTAGGGAATGAGCCTGGCCGTGAAGGCCGACTTGGCGGCGGGCTTCGCCTTGTCCGCGCTGAAGAAGGCGCCCGGCGATCGGTGCATCTGGCTGACGACGACGCGCTCCGTGCCGTTGACGATGAAGGTGCCGTTCTTCGTCATCAGGGGGATGTCGCCCAGATAGACCTTCTGCTCCTTCACCTCGCGGACGCGGCGCTTCTTCGTCTCCTCGTCGCGCTCGTGCACCGTGAGGCGCAGCATGACGCGCAGGGGCGCGACGTAGGTCATCCCCCGCTGGCGGCACTCATCCGTCTCGTCCTCGCGCTTTTGACGGCAGGACACCTCCGCCCCGTCGTCGTCCTTCACGCCGGGGCCGCCGAGGCCCGGATATTCGCCGGCCTTCGACTCCCAGTCGCCTATCTGATATCCGAGATATTCAAGCGTTACGTTCTCGCCACCGTCGGAGACGGGGAACACGCTGCGGAACACGCCTTCCAGCCCTTCGTCCGGCCGACGCTCGGAAGGGTGCGTCTCCGACTGGAGAAATCTCTCGTAGGAGCGGAGCTGGATGTCGATGAGATTCGGAATGTCGATAACATCGGGAATGGAGGCGAAATCCTCCCGAACCCGACGGCCGTTTCTTCCATTTTTTGCGCTCATGCAGGCTCACCTCAAAGATGGGGGCGATTCCAGTAAAGCGCCGGCGCGGCTTCGGCCGGCGAAGACCAGGTCATCACTTCCCGGGTGAGCCTTATGTGATTTCCACCTCCGCGCCGACCTCTTTGAGCTTCTCGGCGGCGGCTTCGGCGTCTTCCTTGGGCACCGACTCCACCACCGCCTGCGGGGCGCCCTCCACCAGCTCCTTCGCCTCCTTGAGGCCGAGGCTGGTCAGTTCGCGCACGGTTTTGATGACCTTGATCTTCTCGGAGCCGAAGGCTTTGAGGGTGACGGTGAACTCCGTCTTCTCCTCCTCCGCCTCGCCCGCGTCGCCGCCCGCGGCTGCTCCCGCGCCCGCCACCATCATGGGCGCGGCGGCGGATACGCCGAACTTCTCCTCGAGCTCCTTGACGAAATCGCTCAACTCCATCACCGTCATGTTCTCGATGTAGTCAATTACTTCCTCTTTGGTCGCCACAATTCCGCCCCTTTTCAGCGTTCACGATAACCATGGGCCAAGTCATGGCCCTTTATTTCGGAAAATTCGCCGCAGGTCCCCCTTTCCGGAGCCAATCGCGTATTTTACGCCGATTCCTTCTTTTTAGCAATCGCATCGACGACGTTCACCAGCTGGCCCAGAACGCCGTTCAGCAACCTCGGCAGGCCCGCCACGGGCGCCTGCAAGGTACCGAGCAGGCTGGCGAGAAGCGCCTCGCGCGGGGGCAAGGCGGCCAGCGCCTCCACCTCGGCGCTCTCCAGGAACATGCCATCCAGAACGCCGCCCTTGATCGCGCCGACGGATTCGCCCTTCACGAAATCCTTGAGCAGCTTGGCGGGAACCGCGGGGTCGCCCTCGGTCGTCGCTATGGAGACCGGCCCGACGAACCGCCCCCGCAGTTCCTCGAAATCCGTCCCTTCTACCGCGCGCTCGGCGAGCGAGTTCTTGACGACGGAAAGCCGGACGCCCGCTTCTCGCGTCCGCCTGCGCAGCGCCGTCATCTGGGCGACGCTCAGCCCGCGATAGTCGAACAGCACCAGGGAGGCGGTCTCCTCGAAGCGCTTCTGAAGCGCCTCCACCGCCTCGACCTTGTCTTCGCGCGGCGCCTTGCCCGCCGCCAGCCTGCCTTTTTGCGCAACGACCGTCGCCATGTCCGCGACTCCCTACTTCAGCGCCGCGAGAAGCGACTGGTGATTGACCCGGACGCCTGGGCCCATCGTGCTCGCAATGGAGAGGCTCCGGAAATACACCCCTTTGCTCGCCGCGGGCTTCGCGCGAACGAGGGCGTCCACGACGGCCGAGACGTTCTCGGCGAGCGCAACCCCCTCAAAGCTCACCTTCCCCACCGGGGCGTGCACGATGCCCGCCTTGTCCACCCGGTATTCCACCTTGCCCGCCTTGATCTCCCGGACCATGCGTCCCACGTCGAAGGAGACGGTGCCGGACTTCGGATTCGGCATCATGCCGCGCGGCCCGAGCAGCCGTCCGAGCTTGCCCACGACGCTCATGACGTCGGGCGTCGCCACCACGCGGTCGAAATCCATCCAGCCGCCCTGTATCTTCTCGGCCAGATCGTCCGCGCCCACGTGGTCGGCGCCCGCCTCCCGGGCCTCGGCCACCTTCTCGCCCTTGGCGAACGCCGCGACGCGCTCCTCCTTGCCGATGCCGTTGGGAAGAACGACGCTCCCCCTCACCATCTGATCCGCGTGGCGGGGGTCCACGCCCAGCTTCGCGGTGATCTCGACCGTCTCGTCAAACTTCGCGGAAGAAACCTCCTTCACCAGATCCACGGCTTCGGAGAGGTCGTGAAGCTTCTCCCTCTCGATCCGCTCGCGGGCTTCCTTGTATTTCCTGCCGCGCCGGGGCATTTCTCACCTCCTCCATCGTGGTTCGAGCGGCGCGCGAACCGAGGCGCCTCCCACTTCGCTCAAAAACCCGCTGCAAGCGTCCACCTGAGCGGATTCGCGCCCTCCTCGCCGGGAGAAACGCGGCAAGCGGGAGAATATGCGCTTCCTCCGCCAAAGAATCAACCCCTCGCGCCATCCCGGCGCCGGACTACCCGCTGACCTCGATTCCCATGCTCCGCGCCGTCCCCTCGATGATGCGGACGGCGCCTTCCAGGTCCGCGCTGTTCAAATCCTCTTTCTTGATCTCCGCTATCTCCTCGAGCTGCGCGCGCGTCACGGTTCCCACCCCCTCACGGCCGGGCTCCGAGGATCCTTTCGCCAGAGCGGCGGCCTGCTTCAGCAGGGCCGAGGCGGGCGGACTCTTCATGATGAAGGTGAAGCTCTTGTCCGCATAGACAGAGATGACGACCGGGATAATGGCGCCCTCCCGCCCCTGCGTCTGGGCGTTGAAGGCCTTGCAGAACTCCATGATGTTCACGCCCTGCTGGCCGAGGGCGGGCCCGACGGGCGGGGCGGGATTCGCCTGGCCGGCCGGAATTTGAAGCTTGATGACGCCAACCGCTTCCTTCGCCATGTTTCCTCCTGCCTAAACCTTCTCCACCTGGAGCATCTCGAGTTCCACGGGCGTCGGGCGGCCGAAGATGCTGACCATGACCTTGAGCTTCCCCCTCTCGGCCTGCACCTCGTCGATCTCGCCGGTGAAATTCACGAAAGGCCCGTCAATCACCCGGATGTTCTCGCCCTTCTCGAAATCGATCTTGGGCTTGGGCTTCTCGGCCTCTCCGCGTATCTGCTTGAAAATGTTGTCGCGCTCGGCCTCCGAGAGCCAGCTCGGAGAGGTTCCGCCCAGAAAGCCCGTCACCTTCGGGGTGTTGTTGACGATGTGCCAGAACTCTATCGGAATCTCGCCCGTCTCCTCGTCGCACTCCATTTCGATCAGGATGTAGCCGGGAAAGAATTTGCGGGAAATCTTGCGTCTCTTCCCGCCCTTCACCGTCTCCACCTGCTCGGTGGGCACCACGACTTCACCGAGAGCCTCCGCGTAGGGCTGTCCGCGAAACTGCTCCTCAATGGAGAGCTTCACCTTGTTCTCGAAGCCCGAGTAGGTGTGCACCACATACCACTTCTTCGACATGCGCAAAACTCCGGCTAGATGCCGAAATCAAGAAGGTAGCCGATCAGGCGGGACAGCCCCAGATCGACGAGGCCCAGATAGACCGCGATGATGAAGACGAACACGAGCGCAACTGCCGTCTGGGCCGCCGTCTGGCGAAAATCCAGCCACGTCACGCGCTTCGCCTCGCTCTGCACGTCCCGCAGGAAGGCGCGCCCGTCATGAATCCAGCCCATCACCTTGTTCATTCATCCGCTCTGCCCGGCCGCTCGCGGCCGGGATTCGACATTCGGTTCATGGCAGGCCAGGAGGGACTCGAACCCCCAACCGCCGGATTTGGAGTCCGGTGCTCTGCCGATTGAGCCACTGGCCTCTGAAAACCCCCGCGCCACGAAAGGATCAAGCCCCTCCCGCGCGATTTACTCGATGACATCTGTGACGACGCCTGCTCCGACGGTGCGCCCCCCCTCGCGTATCGCGAAACGCAACTCCCGCTCCATCGCTATCGGCGTGATCAACTCCACAGACAGCGAAACGTTGTCGCCAGGCATCACCATCTCTCGACCCTCAGGCAACGTCACAAGACCCGTCACATCCGTCGTCCGAAAATAAAACTGCGGACGATACCCGTTGAAAAACGGCGTGTGGCGCCCCCCCTCCTCCTTCGTCAGGATATACACCTCCCCCCTGAACCTCAGGTGCGGAAGAATCGACGCCGGAGCAGACAAAACCTGCCCCCGTTCTATCTCGTCCTTCTTCACGCCGCGAAGCAAAACCCCCACGTTGTCCCCCGCGCGACCCTGATCCAGCAACTTCCGGAACATCTCCACGCCCGTCGCCACCGTCTTCCGCGTCTCCGTGATCCCAACGATCTCCACCTCATCGCCCACGTTCACAACGCCCCGCTCCACACGACCCGTCGCCACCGTGCCACGACCCGATATCGAAAACACGTCCTCCACAGGCATCAAAAACGGCTTGTCCACGTCCCGAACAGGCTCCGGAATATAACCATCCACAGCCTCCATCAAACCATCTATCGAGGACGTCTCGCTCCCCTCCAACGCCTTCAAAGCCGAACCCCGAACCACGGGAATGTCATCCCCAGGAAACTCATACGCAGACAAAAGCTCCCGAACCTCCAACTCCACCAACTCCAGCAACTCCTCATCGTCCACCATGTCCACCTTGTTCAAATACACGCAGATGTAGGGAACGCCCACCTGACGCGCCAGCAAAATGTGCTCCCGCGTCTGAGGCATCGGACCATCCGCCGCCGACACCACCAGAATCGCCCCGTCCATCTGCGCCGCACCCGTGATCATGTTCTTCACGTAGTCCGCGTGACCCGGACAATCCACGTGCGCGTAATGACGATTCTCCGTCTCATACTCCACGTGCGCCGTCGCTATCGTGATCCCACGCTCACGCTCCTCCGGCGCCTTGTCTATCTCGTCAAAACCAACCTCCTCCGCCATCCCACGAGCAGACAAATGACGCGTGATCGCCGCCGTCAACGTCGTCTTCCCGTGATCCACGTGACCTATCGTCCCTACGTTCACGTGAGGCTTCGTCCGCTCAAACTTCGCCTTCGCCATAACCCCTACTCCCCCCTTCTCCTACTCCGAACAGCCCAGTGAACCCCCGGAAACAACCCCAGCCGCGGGAGGGAAACGCCGCAACTCCTCACACTCGTTCGCGGAAGCAGTCGCCGCCGGAAAACGCGCCTTTATACCCGCTTGGCCGAAGCCTTGTCCAACGCGAACGGGAGAACCTGAGAACACCTCGGATTCCAAGGCCTCCACGCGGCTCGCAGGATAGCGTGAGAACCTCAAAAGCTCAACGAATTCCGCCTGCCCTGGAGCCCACGACCGGACTTGAACCGGTGACCTCTTCCTTACCAAGGAAGTGCTCTGCCGGCTGAGCTACGTGGGCCGGCGCGGGCTACGGCTTTCTTCAACCCGAAGCCGCTCTTTCGGGCGATGAACTCCCGACGCCCGTCCCGGGCGAATAATACAGCTTCTCGCGCCCCCGACAACCCCGGGAGCCGAAGCCTCGAAATTCTCCTGGAGCGGGAAACGGGGCTCGAACCCGCGACCCTCAGCTTGGAAGGCTGATGCTCTACCAACTGAGCTATTCCCGCGCCTGAATCCTGAGCGTCCGCTCTCGCCGCCTGGGCGAGTCATCCGTTGGTGGGGAGGGGAGGATTCGAACCTCCGAAGGCTGAGCCGTCAGATTTACAGTCTGATCCCTTTGGCCACTCGGGAACCTCCCCTGAAGTCCGCCGTCCGTCATCCATGACAAGCCGGCTTGCGGGCCGCCGCGTCCGCCGAAATCAAGAGTGAGGAAAGCGGAGGAAGCGGAACGCCCGACGTTCGCCGCGGGGATTCCGGCGTCCAAATCCCGCCGTGGAGCTGGCGAGAGGACTCGAACCTCCGACCTGCTGATTACAAATCAGCCGCTCTACCCGCTGAGCTACGCCAGCCGACAAGGGCGAGGCAAATTAGGCGCGCAGGCCCGTTTTGTCAACCCTTTCTTTTTCTTGTCGGGCGGCGGGCGAGCGCGGGACGAGAACGTCGCGGGCGACTGCTCAGGCGGCTGAACGATTTTGTGCCTGACGCGCAGCATCTTCGCAAGCGCCGGCAAATCGACGGGGAGCTTCGATTCGGTCACAAGCAATGCGCGGACGGGCCGACGGCCGGGCAAGTTCTCGTCCTTGGCGCGAAGCTGAGCGCAGAGGACGGCTCTATATTTGACGCACTATGCGAAGGTAAATGCCGCGTTCAAGATCGGTGCTATTCTTGACCTCTACTGCCACGGTCGCATTTTCTACGTATATCACCACGTCAATGCGGTCGCCCGACAGGAGTTCCACCTCCGTCTCCGCCCTGGCGCCGTCAAGCCGCTCCTCAGACTTTGCCGGATTGTCCTTCACCCACAATTTCTGCTTTTTAATGATTCTCGCCTTCGCCCCTGCGGCCTGCGCTGCAAGCCATCCATCTCCGTTCCCCCGGTTTCGGGCGAGTTGGGGGCATCATCTCCGTCGGCAATACCTTCGGGGCTAGATTTTTGGAACTCGATATTCAAATACGGGAATTTGGCGTTAATCGTCTCGGCGGCACGCACCGCATCTCTTGCGTCAGGTTTCTTATATTTTCTTCCACTGGGAACTCAAAACGTATATTTCGTCGCCGTAGGGAATCATGTCGGTTTCTTTGATAAAAAAACGGGCAAGGTTCCCGGGATCCTTCGCTTTCAGTTTTTTTGAATTTCTTCGGTACCGAGCTTGCCGCCTAAGACTTGAAACAATCCTCTCCTCCCCAGCGTTTCTTCAACTTTTTCTGGCGCAACGCCCTTTTTCAATGCGCGGGAGTATAATGAATAACATCATCCGCGCCTTTGCCCAGTGCCTTTTTTCGCTCACTTTGTATGTTATCTTTTGCCAATTCCCGCTTTCCTCTCCCCAAGTTGGATACCGTGGGTTGGAGCATGTACCGGTTCCGTCAAACGCTCCCGCCAGCCCCCCTTAGCCCGTACAACAGAATCGCCGCGGCGACGGAGGCATTGAGAGAGGAGACGGCGCCCGCCTCGATGGGGATTCTCACGCGCATGTCGCATTTCTCAAGAACCAGCCGCCGCACCCCTCTGCCCTCCGCCCCGACCACCAGCGCGCATGGTCGGGGAAATTCGTCCGCGCCCAGCGTCTTCTCGCCGCGCGCGTCCGCCGCCAGCGCCCAGTAGCCCGCCTCCTTGAGGGTCGAGACGGAGCGGGCCAGGTTCGGCACCCGCGCGAGCGGCAGGACTTCCAGCGCGCCCGAGGCCGCCTTCGCCACAGCGGGGGTGAGGGCCGCGGCTCCATCCTTCGGCCAGACGACCCCGCCCGCCCCCAGCGCCACCGCGCTCCTGAGAATAGCGCCGAAATTCCTGGGGTCCTGCACCCCGTCCAGCAGGAGGATGGGGAGCGCCGCCTCGGGCTGGCGCTCTATCATATCTTCAAGAGAGAGCAGGAGGGTCGGAACCACCTCGGCGACCAAGTTCTGATGCCGCGCGCCGGCGGCCTTCTCGTCGAGCTGCGGGAGGGGCAGCGTCTCTACGGGAATTCCCTGCGATTCCGCGAGCCGAACCGCTTGGGCGATCCTCCCGCTCCGACGCCCGTCCGCCACGAACAAACGCCTGACCCGCACGGGCCCGCGCTCCAGGGCCGCCAGCGCGCTGTGCGTCCCGCAGACGCATTCAGGCGCGGCGCGCCTGCCCGCCGCCAAATCAGACCTTTCGCTTCCAGAGGGTGCCGCCCGGGCCGTCCTCCAGAACGACGCCGGCGTCCGAGAGCTCCTCTCGGATGCGGTCGGCTTCGGAGAAGTCCTTGTTCGAGCGCGCCTGCGCGCGCCGGCTCAGAAGCGTCTCGATCTCCTCGTCGGACAGGGCGCCGTTCGGAGCGGCGCCGCCTTCGGCGAGCGCGGCGCTTCGGAACCACGCATCGGGCGCGTGGGCGAAGAGGCCCAGAACCGCGCCCGCTTCCTCGAAAACCGCGCGGGCGGGCGCGGCCGCCGACTCGGGAAGCACCCCCCCCGCCTGGCTGATGAGTCCGTTGACCCGGCGCGCGAAGTCGAACAGATGCCCCAGGGCGCGCGCGGTGTTGAAGTCGTCGTCCATCGTCTCCGTAAAGCGGACGCGGAAGGTGGCGGCCGCCTCCTCGACCTTCTCCTTCCAGCCGCCTGAATCCTCCCCGCCCGTCCGGGCGAGCCTGAGCCGCACGTTGTAGAGGCGATCCAGCCCCTTGCGCGCCTCGCCCATGACCCGATCCGAATAGTCCACCGGATGCCGGTAGTGCGCCCCCAGCAGGAAATACCGGATCGCCTCGGGGGGATAATCCTCCAGAATCGCCTTGATGGTGAAGAAGTTCCCCTTCGACTTGCTCATCTTCTCGTGGTTGATCCGCACGAAGCCGTTGTGCATCCAGTAGCGCACCCAGTCGTGGCCGAAACAGCCCTCGCTCTGGGCGATTTCGTTCTCGTGGTGGGGGAATACGAGGTCCTCGCCGCCGCCGTGGATGTCGAACCTCTCGCCCAGGTGGCGGCTCGACATGACGGAGCACTCGATGTGCCAGCCGGGGCGGCCCGCCCCCCAAGGGCTCTCCCACTCCGGCTCGCCCGGCTTCGCCGCCTTCCAGAGGGCGAAGTCGAGCGGGTTGCGCTTGCCCTCGCCGGGCTCGACGCGGTGGCCCGCCTCGAGCTCCTCCGTGTTCCGACCCGAGAGCTTCCCGTAGCCCGGAAATTTCGCCACGTCGTAATAGACGCTGCCCGCCACCTCGTAGGCGAATCCCTTGTTCAGCAGTTCCGAGATCATCTTGATCATGCCCTCGATGTTCTCGGTGGCGCGGGGAGCGGCGTCCGCCCGCCGAACGCCGAGGGCGTCCATGTCGGCGTAGTATTCCCCGATGAACCTCTCGGTCAGCTCGTGGATGGGGGTCTTCAGGCGTCTGGCGCGCGCGATGATCTTGTCGTCCACATCCGTGAAGTTGCAGACGAAGAGCACCTCGTGGCCGCGATATTCGAGATAGCGGCGAACCACGTCGAAGACGATGGCGGCGCGCGCGTGGCCCAGGTGGCAGTGGTCGTAGACCGTCACCCCGCACACGTACATCTTCACGCGCCCCGGCTCAAGGGGCTCCAGGGGCTCCTTCTTCCCACTCAGCGTGTTGTATAGCCGAACGCCCAAGTGGCTTTCTCCGGAATTCGCGCGAATGAGGGTCGGAAGTCGAAAAACGGGCCGGCGCGCCGGGCCCGCGCCCGGCGGGGAACTTGTCATGCCGCGAGGAGGGTCGTCAAGGCGAGAGCATCCGTATCGTGCAGACCGCCTGCGCCGCGACTCCCTCCTCGCGTCCGGCGAAGCCCAGACCCTCGCTCGTGGTCGCCTTGATTCCCACCATGCCGGGGGAGACGCCCAGCGTCTCCGAGAGCGCCTCGCGCATCGCGGGAATCCAGGGCGCGAGCCTGGGCCTTTGCGCCACGACCACGGCGTCCACGTTCCAGGGCCTCATCCCCGCTTCATCAAGAAGCCCCACCACGCTCGCCAGGAGCTCCCGGCTGTCCGCGTCCCGATACGCCTCGTCCGCGTCGGGAAAGTGCTGTCCGATGTCGCCCAGGGCCGCCGCGCCCAGCAGGGCGTCGCAAATCGCGTGGGTGAGCGCGTCGGCGTCCGAGTGCCCGGCCAGACCCCGCTCGTGGGGAATCTCCACCCCGCCCAGCACCAGACGGCGGCCCGCCTCGAAGCGATGAACGTCGCAGCCAATGCCGACCCGGATCAAAGGCGCCTCTCCGCTTCCCGCGCTCATCGAAGCTCCATCCGGCGGCGCGCGTCACGCCGGACGAAGGGCGCGCGCGGCGCGCTCAGCCCCCTTCCGCCTCCAGCAGACGCGCCGCCAGCGCCAGGTCCTCCGGCGTCGTCACCTTGACGTTACGCGCGCATCCCTCCACGAGCCGCACCCGGACGCCGATGGCCTCGAGAAGCGCCGCCTCGTCGGTTCCCTCGAACCGCCCGGCCTCGGCCGAGGCCAGCGCGCGGGCGAGCAGCTCCCGGCGGGCGACCTGGGGCGTCTGGGCGAGCCAGAGGCTCTCGCGCGGCACCGTCCGCTCGATGAAGCCCTCCGCGCCGGCCGCCTTCACCGTATCCGCAACGCGCGCGGCCGCTATGCTTGCGCCCGTCCCGGCTGCGCCCAGCAGGCAGCGCGCCGTCAGGCCCCCCGGAAGAAGGGGGCGCGCCGCGTCGTGCACGACCACCCAGGCGGCGTCCCCGACGGCGGCCAGCCCGTTCGCCACCGAATCCTGGCGGCGCGCGCCGCCCTCGACAACCTCAACGACCGTCTCCAGCCCGTGGGGAAGCGGGGGCGGCTCCGACCCGGAGGGAATCGCCAGAACGATTCGCCCGACCAGCCCCTCGCCCGCGATCCGCAAAAGCGCGTGGTGGAACAGGGGCCTTCCCGCCAGCTCCCGAAACTGCTTCTCCACCGCTCCGGGCAGGCGCGAGCCTCTGCCCGCGGCGAGAACGACGGCCGCCGTCTCCTCCGGCTTCGGGAGGGAGGAGGACGCGCGTTCAGGCGCCGTTTCTCGCAAGCCCCGCTTCATCCCGTATTTTCGTGAAAATCATCCGCCCGGCGGTCGTCTGCAGAACGCTCGTCACCGAGACGGACACCTGCTCGCCGATGCGCTCGCGCGCGTGATCCACCACCACCATCGTGCCGTCGTCCAGGTAGCCCACGCCCTGCCCCGGCTCCTTGCCCTCCTTGACCACGAGCACGCTCATGTCCTCGCCGGGCAGGACGACCGGCCGCACCGCGTTCGCCAGCTCGTTGACGTTGAGGACCCGCACCCCCTGAAGCTCCGCCACCTTGTTGAGGTTGAAGTCGTTGGTCATCACCGCCCCGCAAAGCTCCTTGCCGAGGAGGACGAGTTTGGTGTCCACCTCCTTCACGCGGGGAAAATCCGTCTCCACGATGCGGATGCCTACCTCCTGGTTCTCCTGCATCCGCTTCAGGACATCGAGTCCGCGGCGGCCGCGGTTCCGCTTGAGGGAATCGGAGGAATCCGCGATCTGCTGCAGCTCCTTCAGCACGAAGCGGGGCAGCACCAGGGGGCCCTCGACGAAGCCCGCCTCGCAGACGTCCGCGACGCGCCCGTCGATGATGACGCTGGTGTCGAGAATTTTCGGGTGAGCGCGCCTCTCCCCGGGCGCCTCGTCCGGTTCCGGGGAGAGGCGGGGCGCGCATCGGCTCCCCGCCGCCGCGCCGGAAAAAGCGCCCGTCCAGGCGAGGAGCAGTCCGACGGAGGCGGAGGCCATGGGCCGCGCCGCGGCCGGAATCGCCTCGCCCGCGACGCCGAGGAGCAGCCAGGACGCCGCCAGGCCGACCAGCAGGCCCGCCGCCGCCCCCGCCAGCGCGCCGACTCCGAGTCGGGCGAGCTCCCGCGCGATTCCCCAGCAGGCGGCGCCCGCCAGAACGCCGGCCGCCGCGCCGACCGCGGCGCCGTGGGCGCTCATCAGCGCCTCGCCCGCTCCCGCGCCCAATCCTCCGCACAGGAGGAGGAGCAAAACGCCCGAAACGAGGGCGGGACGCCCGGGCGCCCCGCCGCCGGGCGACGCGTTCGTCGTGCTCTTCACAGGATCCTTCATGCGCTTCTCCCGCCGTGTCTTATGGATAAGAAAACGCCGTGAACGGCTATCTTTCATCCAGAACGTAATCTCCGCTTTTTCCGCCCGTTTTCCGCGCGAGCCGGATGTCCCCGAGAACCATGCCCTTGTCCACCGCCTTGCACATGTCGTAGACCGTGAGGCCGGCCACGCCCACGGCCGTGAGCGCCTCCATCTCCACCCCCGTCCGATCCTCGGCGCGGACGGCGGCCTCGATGCGGAGCAGGCCCGCCGGCTCATCGGCCGAGAAATTCAGCTCCACGCTCGATACGCGGAGCGGGTGGCACATCGGGATGAGGCTCGCGCACCCCTTCGCCGCCATGACGCCCGCCACGCGCGCCGTCCCCAGCACGTCGCCCTTGGGGATTCCGCCGTCCAGGATGAGGCGCAGGGTCTCCGGCGCCATCTCCAGCCGGCCGCGCGCCACGGCCTCCCGGCGGGTGACGGGCTTGCCCCCCACGTCCACCATTCGGGCGCGCCCCTTTTCATCCAGATGAGAGAGTTCGCGAGCCATCGGACGCCACGCGCCTCCAGCGCGGTTTCGGGGAAGCCCCGCAAAGCGGGCGGTTCCGCGTTCACCGAAGGCGCATCATACAACAGGGGGAGGAAACGGAAAAGGCGCGGGCTCGCGAAGCGCGCCGCTTCGCCCGATTTCGCCGCGGGGGGAGCTACGGGGCGTCAGGCCAGCGAGGAGCAGAGGGCCTCGTCCGCTTCGCCCGCATTCCCGGCATTTCCCGCGAAGGGCAGCGCGAGCGCGAGAAACGCGGTCATCACCACCTCGGAATCGCCGAAGTTATACTCGAACATGCCAGCGCTCAGAAAACCCGCCGCCACGGCGAGACCGCTCACAATCCGGAATCGCGCGACAAAGGGGCCGTCCCTCGCGTGACGGAGTCTGCGGATCACCAGAACGAAATACCCGATCCAGAGCCATATCCACGCGGCGAGGGTGAGAGCCCCCCGCTCGGCGGCGAGGTTCATCAGGTTGTTGTGCAGATGACCCCGCGCTTTCACTCTCGCCCCGGGGTTCGCGTATGGCGCGAAGTTGCGCTTGATCTGGGCGGGTCCGACGCCAAGAAACTTCTTGTCCATCCACATTCGGAAGCCGCTTTCCCACATATACAGACGCTCCGCGGCCGATTCTTCCCACGGGTTCAGGATGTTTTTCGCACGCTGGCGCATCGGCTGGGGCGCCATAAACGCCACCAGCAAAACCAGCAATATCAAAAACAGGACTGCTTCTCTGCTTTTGTTCGCGGCGGCAATGACAACCACGCCAACGGCGAAGCCGACCCACGCATGGCGGCACAGGGAAACCGCGAGCGCGGCGACGATGAGCGAGATCACAAGCCAAATCCCCACCCCCGCCCGCCTCCAACCGAGAGTAAATGCGTATGAAAGCGGCAGGAGGCCCACCACGAGCAAAAAGCCGCCAAACGTCATGGGATTGCTGAAAAAGCCCGCCCCTCGATTCATCGACGGCCCAAGGGCCTGCAACGAAGCGAAGAGGGCATACGAAGCGGCTACGCCCACGGCGATGAGGAGCAGCCGCAACAGCCAGAGGGCCTCCCGCTCGTCTTCCAAGACGTTCATCGCCAGATAAAAAATCAGTATCTGGGTCAGTTCCCTGGTCTTGACGAGGCTCTCGACAGGAGCGGCGGAATGAAGCGCGCTCGCAAGGGTCAAAAGCGCGAAAAGAAGCCAAGGCTTCCACAAAGGCAACTTCAGGGTCCGCGAGGGGGCCTCCCTGACGATGGAAGCCAGCCACGCCGCGATGGCCGTGAAGACGCAAATCTGGGCGAGCGATATCGAAAACGGGACGCAGACGGCGAAGCCCAAAAGCCCGCCGAACGCCAGTCTGGAGAGCGGCGCGCGCTTCCCGAAGTGAACTCGTAGCCTCGCGGAAAGGTTGCTCGACAGCACCGCCACGCCTCCTTTGAAGCGTTGATGCGACGCCGCCGCACCCGCGAGGGCGGCCATCGGTTCCCGTCCATTCTTCTTTCGCCGCTCCCGGCGCGAGTGGAACCTTCCATGCGGAGCGAGAGGGTTCAGTCATGCGGCACAGGTCAGGGCTCCCGTCCATAGAAGCGGAGCAGAACGACATAGATCAGAGCGGCCCAAAAAACGACTCGAAGAAATATAATAGACTCTCTCCCCAAAAATAAAACAGGATGGCGAGATACAAAATCAAAACCCAGAAAGCGAGTTGGAGAACCCGCACGTTAGAAGCTGCCGCGGTGAACGCCGATCCAGAATATGAAGCTTTCCGCCACGGCGAACGGAGGAGCCGCATCCATCTTTCTCTCCTCAATCGTGAAAGCGTCCGGCGTCCAGACGCAGTCCGGGCCGGTTGGCACACAATCCACGATTGAGAAGTGGGTTCCCGCCTATTCCGACTCCTGGGGGGAGCCGTCTTGTATTCGGCGAGCGACCCGAAATCGAACCGCTCGTGGATCATGTGCCGGGGAGAATAATGCTTGGCGGGCGCGGGCTTGTCAAGCGGAGATGGATGCGAAATAAGCGGTTTCGCCCGATTTCGTCGCGGAAGGAGCTACGGGGCGGCCAGTGCGGTCGGGAACTCCTGTTCGCTGAACACCAGGCGGAACGCGCCGCGGACGGGGCCGTCGCGCGCGCGCCCTACAGCTTCGCCAGGGTGAGGCCCTGCTGCTTCTGGTATTTGCCCTTCTTGTCGGCGTAGGAGGTGGCGCACTCCTCGTCGCTCTCGAAGAAGAGCACCTGGGCTATTCCCTCGTTCGCGTAGATTTTGGCGGGGAGCGGGGTGGTGTTCGACACCTCGAGGGTGACGAAGCCCTCCCACTCCGGCTCGAAGGGGGTGACGTTGACGATGATGCCGCAGCGCGCGTAGGTGCTCTTTCCCACGCAGACGGTGAGCACGCTGCGGGGGATGCGGAAATACTCCACCGTCCGCGCGAGCGCGAAGGAGTTGGGCGGGATGACGCAGGTCTCCGCCTTCACGCGGACGAGGGAGCGATCGTCGAAGTTCTTCGGGTCCACGATGGTGGAGTTCACGTTCGTGAAGATCATGAACTCGTCGGCGATGCGGATGTCGTAGCCGTAGGAAGAGACGCCGTAGGAGATGGCGCCGCCGCGCACCTGCCTGTCCTCAAAGGGCTCGATCATGCCGCGCTCGCGCGCCATTTTGGCGATCCACCTGTCCGGCTTGATCGACATCGCGCCCCCCGCCCCCGGCGCTGTGAAACGCGGCGCAAAAGCATCCGGGGGCGAAGGGAGGCCAACTCCCCCCGCCCCCAGAAAGACCGCCCTCGTCCGCCCGAAACGAGGGCGATTCTCCCGCTCGCCGGCTCCGATGAAGCCGGCGAGGCGTCGGGATTCGCATCTGAAATCCGCACTCGGAACGAAAGGATATAAACACAAGATGTTGCGCCGCGTCAACGCTTTTCGAGGGGAAAAACACAATTTCTTGTGGACAGTTCGCGCAAAACCTGGGGATATCCCGGGGGAGAACCTGTGAAAAAAGCGTGGAAAAAGAAGCCCCGGAGCGCGGCGCCTACCGGAACCTCTCCGCGTGAACCTCGACTTTGGCCGCCTCGCGCAGCTTGCGGATGAGCGCCTCGTATTTCTCCCGGCGCCTGAGCTCCGAATACAGGAGCTTCACGTCGCTTTCGACGTCCTCGAATTCCGCGTCCGACGCCCCGACGCGCTCCGTGACCCGTATCACCTGCCAGCCCGCCGAGGTCTTGATCGGCTCGCTCGGCTGGCCGACGGGCAGGCGGAACGCGGCCTCCTCCAGCGCCTTCTCCAGCGCCCCCCGCTCGGCCGTGCCCATCATCCCGCCCGAATCGCGCGTGGACTCGAAGATGGAGCGCCGCCGCGCCACCTGCGCGAAAGGAACCCCTCGCCTCAGTTCGGCGACGGCGTCCCACGCCTCCCGCTCCGTTTTCAGCACGATGTGGCCCAGGGTCACCGACTCCTTGCGCCGGAAGCGCTCCCTGTTGGCGAGGAAGAAATCCCGCAGCTGCTGATCGGACGCTTCCTCCTTCTCCAACCCCCGATTCAGGAGCCGCTCGATGACGAGCCTGCGCCTCAGACTCTCCACCTTCCGCCGGATTTCGGGCGAGGCGTCCATGCGCCGCCGAATCGCCTCCTGATACAGGAGCTCCCCCTGGACGAGGCCATCCAGAAACCGCCCCTTGTTCTCGCGGATGCGGATGCGGACGGCGGGGGCGAGCAGCTTCAGCCTCTCCTCTATATCCTTCAGGGTGATTTTCTTCTCGTTCACCTCGATGACGACCGCGTTCGCGTCCCGGGTTGGCGCGCCGCTCTTCTCCTGCGCGTCCCCGGCGGGCGCGCCTCCCAGCAGCAGGGCCGCCGCCGCGAGCGCGGGCGCTTTTTTCACGTTCATCCGATCCCGCTCCCCATCATCGCGCGAAAGTCGAAAGCCAAGGTCAATATACGAACAAACGGCGCGGAACAAAAACGCCGATCCGCTCCCCCCTCACGCGAAATACGCGAACATCACGAACAGATAGCCCGCATACGCGGAAAGCAGGGCGAACCCCGCCCCGCGCCCCACGCCGCGCCTCCACAGGGCGAGAGACAGGAACAGAAGCATCAGCAGCAGCATGAAGGGAAAATCGAGAACGAACGACTGCCGCTCGACCCCCAGGGGCGCGACGAGGGACGCCCCGCCGAGCACCCAGGCGATGTTCAGGACGTTCGCCCCCATCACGTTGCCGACGGCGATGTCCCCGTGCCCGCGCAAAGAGGCGGAAACGGCCGTGACCAGCTCGGGCAGCGACGTGCCGACGGCGACGAGCGTAAGCCCGATGACCAGCTCGGGAACGCCCATGGCGCGCGCCAGATGCGCGGCGTTCTGCACGAGCAGGACGCTGCCGGAGACGACCAGAGCCGCCCCGGCCGCGAACCGCGGCCCGACGCCGCGCTCGCCTCCCGCGCTCGCCGCCTCGCCGGCGCTCCCGGAGTTCGCCCGCCTCGCCCGCCTCATGCCGAACCACAGATACGAAAGCGCCAGGACGAACAGGAGCAGCCCCTCCGCGGCGCCGAGCTCCGCGTCGCGCCCCAGCAGAACCAGCAGGACGCCCAGCGCGAGCATGAAGGCGCCCTCGGGCGCGACGTCCTCCCTGGCGAGGGCGACGGGCGCGATGAGGGAGGCGACCGCCAGAATCAGCCCGATGTTGCAGATGGTGGAGCCGACCGCGTTCCCCATCGAGGTGGCCGGATGCCCCAGCCAGGCCGCGATGACGGAGACGCTGAACTCCGGGGCCGTCGTCGCCAGACTCACCAGGGTGGCGCCGACGACGACCTTGGGAATTCCCGTGACGCGGGCGACGCCCACCGCGCCGGCGGTGAACCAGTCGGCGCCTTTCGCTATGACGAGAATTCCCGCGGAAAACAGGAGGAGATTCGCCCAGAGAGGCAAACCCGCAAACCAGGCTTCCATGCTCAGGAGGCGTCCTTCACTCGGGCGGGGAGGGCGCGCCGCGGACGGGCGGCTACCTGCCCTCGAACCTGGGCTCGCGCTTCTCCCGAAACGCGGCGAGTCCTTCCTGAAAATCCCGGCTGGCGCTCGTCTCGGCCTGCGCCGCCGCCTCCGCGCGAAGCGCCGCGCCCACGTCCAGGCCGCCCGACTGGCGAACCAGCCTCTTCGCCGCCCGAAGCGCGAGGGAGGGGCCCTCGGCGAGTTTGCGGCCGAGCGCCATCGCCTCCTCCATGAGCGACTCGTCCGGATGCACGGAGCGGACGAGGCCGATGGAGAGCGCCGTCCGCGCGTCGACGCTCTCGCCCGTCAATATCATCTCCAGGGCTTTCGCGGCGCCCGCGACGCGCGGCAGGAAAAACGTGCCCCCGCAGTCCGGCGCCAGCCCCACGTGGCGATACGCCTGCCCGAACGACGCGCTCGCCCCCGCCAGACGAATGTCGCAGGCCAGGGCGATGTCGCATCCCGCGCCCACGGCGAAGCCGTTGACCGCCGCCACCGTCGGGCACCGAACCTCGTAGAGGCGCGCCAGGGAACTCTGGTAGTCCGGCCAGAGGAACTCTTCCATTCGCTCGCCCGCCCCGACGCGCTCCTCGATTTCCCGCAGGTCCCCGCCCGCGGAGAAGGCGCGCCCCGCGCCGGTCAAAACCATCGCGCGGATGTCGGGTTCGTCGCATCTCTCGCAGACCTCGCGCAGCGCGCGCGCCATCTCGCGGTTCAGGGCGTTCAGCGCGTCGGGACGGTTCAGCCGCGCGACGGCCAGGCCGCCTTCTTTCTCGAAGCTTATGGCTTCCCATGTCATTATGCTATGCTTCCCTGCCCGGCGGCGGCGACGGATTGTCACTTTCCCTACAATATGGCATATAATCGCCGGATGGAAGGAGAGGAGCGACCGCGGCCGGAAAAAGCGACGGCCACCTTCGCGGGCGGCGCGGTGATCGCCCGGCGAACTTCCGCTCGGCCATGAGGACGGGAAGCCCGATTCAGGAGCGCAAAGTGGAATCGCCAGACGCCGTCGTCAAGATATACGACCGTTGGGGGAAATTCTACGACTTTGTATTCAAGCACGTCTTCAACGAGGGCAGAAACGTCGGCGTCGATCTGCTCGACCTGAAGCCGAGCGAGAAGCTGCTCGAGGTGGGCGTGGGCACAGGGCTCTCCCTGCCGCTCTATCCGCGCACCGCCGAGATCGCCGCCATCGACATCTCCTCGAAGATGCTCGAGAAGGCGCGGGAAAAAATCGAGAGGATGGGCCTCGCCAACGTCCGGCTCGGCGTGATGGACGCGCAGAACATGACCTACGAGGACGACAGCTTCGACTGCGTCATCGCCTGTTACGTGGTGAGCGCGGCGCCCGATCCGGCCCGGGTCGTCTCGGAAATCTCCCGCGTGTGCAAGCCGGGGGGGCGCATCGTCTTCATCAACCACTTCAAGAGCAACAGCCTTCTCCTGGCGAAGTTCGAGGAGCTCATCAACGGGGTCTGCAAGAAATTCGGATGGGAGACCACCCTGGACATCGAACCCCTGCTCGAGGCGAACGACATCACCCTCAAGCGCCAGGAGCGCGTCAACATATTCGACTACTGGCGCGCGGTGCTTTGCATCAACTCCGACAAATAGCCTTCTCGTCCGCTCCCCCGCCCGCCGGAATCTCCGCGCGCGGCGGCTCCCCCCGCGTCCTCCTCTCCTGAAATGGACTCGAACGCCTACGGCGTGCTGCTGGCCTCGGCCGCCTCGTTCTCCTGGGCGGTGTTCACCTATTTCATCAAAAGGGCGCTGACGAACGCCCCCGTTCTCAAGATCACAGCGGCCGTTACGACCGCGAACGCCGCGCTCGTGACGCTCATCGCCGCATTCTTCGTCCCGGTCGAGGAGGCGTCGCGCGCCGACGCGAGCGCCCTGCTCTTCTGCTTCCTGGCGGGCTTTTTCCACATCGGCATCTCGCGCTCCTTCTTCTATCGCTCCATCCAGCGCATCGGTCCGAACCGCTCCATCCCCATCGCCCTGACGTATCCCGTCGTCACGGCGTTCGCGGCGTCCTTCGCCCTGGGAGAGGCGCCGACCGCCTCCATCCTCGCCGGCCTCCTGGTTCTCCTCGGGGGAATCACGCTCATCGTTCAAGCCGAGCCGCCCGCGCCCGCCTCCTCGGAGGCTCGCGGCGCGAGGTGGAAGCTGTTCGGCTGGCTTTCCGCCGGCGTCACATCGCTCCTCTGGGGCGTGGCCGCCGTGTTCTTCAAGAAGGCGTCCCTGGTTCTCCACCCGCTCGCCACCGCCTCCATCGCGCTCTGGGTGGGCGCGATGACGGCCTGCCTCCTCGTCCTGCTGGACAGGGGCGAAGAATCGCGGGGCGGCATTCCCTCCTCGGCGTGGCGGTGGATTCTCGCCGCCGCCGCGTGCCAGGCGATTGCCGTGCCGCTCTACAACTTCGCGTTCGTCCACGCCCTGGCCGTGCGCGTGACGGCCATCGTCTCCGCCCAGCCGCTCGTCGTGCTCCTGCTCGGCTGGCTCTTCATGCGCGAGACGGAGAACATCACGCCCCGGCTCGCTTTCGGTGCGCTTCTCACCGTGGCCGGGACCATCGTCGTCATCACGTAAGAGCCGCGGAGGCGCGGCTTCTCCCGCCTCATGGAAAGTGTGCTACGCTGGCGCCGCGGTCTTTCATTCAGGCAGCTTGCCGAAGCCTCATTCCCGGAAGGAGAGCATTCATGGGCGAAGTCATCCACGTCACAAAGGCCCGCGTCGTCAAGGAGCCGGGCAGAGGGATGAAGACGGCGTATTTCGAGGCATTCCCCGACGCGCCGGTTCCCTACGGCATTCACGGGGGAATCAAGAACTTCTACAAGGCGGAGCCCGTGGAGGAGCGGCCGGCCACGCTGGATCACCTGGCCGCCGCCGTCGCCGGCTGACTGACGGGCAACATGGGAGGCGCGCTGGAGGCGCGCGGAATCAAGAGCAGTCCCGACAACCTGACGGCGGAGGTCGAGGGCGTCATCGAGAACGTGGACGGCACGGCGCTGGTGACGAAGATCAAGGTCCACTACACGTGCAGGATTCCGAAGGGAAAGCGCTCGGACGCCGAGCGCGCCCTCGCCGTGCACGAGAAGGGCTGTCCGGCCAGCCAGAGCGTGCGGCGCGGCATCGCCGTCGAACTCTCGGCCGACTTCGAGGAAATCGAAGAATAGCGAACCTGAGGGACGAGGCCCCGGGAGCGTCCGCCGTTCCCGGAGCTTCGACGCCCGGCGGCCTTACACGAACGGGACGCCGTATCGGCATCGCCTGTCGATTCCCCACGCCATGCGGGCGGAGAAGCCGAGAAGCAGCGCGAGCCAAGCCGCCTGCGTCCAGGCGCCCGGAAGAGGCGCGCCCACCGGGAACATCAGGGAGAAGACGAACGCGCTCGGCGCCGCCCACGCGAACGCGAGATAGGCGAGGATGAGCGACCAGTCCAAAAGCGAGAGCATGGCTCTTTTCCGCAGGCGCGGGCGGGCCGAAAACGCGCCTTGAGGGGGAGCGGACAGCGCGATATCACCGATGGCGGATGCTTTTCGAGAGTTTTTCCGAAAAACGGAGCATGCCCGAAGCGTTTCGCCGACCACTCCCTTCCCGGTCGAGGACGACGCCTGAATGACGGGTTCCGAGGCGGCGCGCGCCGGAGGGGAAGCCTCCGTCGTCATCCTCAAGGCGGAGGGAGCGCGGAACCGGGGGCTTCGGCCCTCCCGCCAATGGCGAGGAGAGGAAAGCGCTCTCGCAGGCCGCGCCCGCCTGGCTTCATTCTCCGTTCTTATTCAGGCGGCCCAGCGTCTCCAGCACGTGTTCCGGCGTGATGGGGATGCGCGTGACGCGCGCCCCAATCGCCTGGCCGACCGCGCAGGCCACCGCCGCCGCCGCCGCCGTGCAGGGAGGCTCCCCGATGCCTTTCGCCCCGTAGGGCCCCAGCCCCTCGCCCGATTCCAGAACCACGTTGTCCCACTCGGGCGTGTCCGCCGAGGTGGGAATGAGGTAGCCGTGAAACTCGTTGTTGAGGAGCGCGCCCCTTTCCGTCAGAACCTCCTCGGCCAGGGCGTGGCCGACCCCCATCATCGAGCCGCCCTCGAACTGCCCCTCCACGTGCTGCATGTTGATGGCCTGGCCGATGTCGTGCCCCGACCAGTAGTTGAGAACGCGAAACTCCCCCGTATCGACGTTCACCTCCACTTCCGCCGCGTGAATCCCGAACACGTAGTCCATCCAGCCGCCGGCGTCGCCGTATTGCTCGCTGCCCTCGTATTCGTGGGCGCCGAGCCGCATCTTTCCCACCGTGTGAAGGTCGACGCCCATCTTCGCGCACTGCGCGGCGGCCTCGGCGAAGCTGACGCCGCGCTCCTCGGCGGCCTTCACGAAAACCCTGCCGTCCAGCGCCACCATATCCTCGGGCGCGGCCTCGAGCAGCTCCGCCGCCCCGCGAAGGATGCGTTCCTTCAGCTCGACCGAGGCCCGGTGGCAGGAGCCGCCCGATATCATCGTCTGGCGGCTGCCCGCCGTCACGCCCACGAGCGGGGTGACGTGGGAGTCCGACGTCGTCACCGTCACGTCTTCGAGGGCAACGCCGAGCGTCTCCGCCGCGATCTGGCGGTTCGTCTGGGTCTGGCCGGCGCCCACGTCCGAGACGCCCGTGCGCACGCTCACGCTGCCGTCGGCGTCGATGGACACATAGACCTCGCCCTCGTTTCTGGGCCTTCCGTATCCGCCGACGTTGGCGACGACGCCGATGCCCGCGCGCCAGGGGCCATGATCCTTCTCGGGGACGCGGCCCGCCGGGCGGCCGATGAGCGCCCTGGTCTCCTCCGCCAGCTCCGGCAGCATCACCCGCGAGGGCACGGGCTGCTTCTGCATGAGCGTCGCGCCCTTTTTGATGAAGTTCCTCTCCCGGAACGCCAGGGGATCCATCCCCAGCCGCGCCGCCAGCTCGTCCATCTGCGCCTCGTAGGCGAAGCACACCTGGTTCGCCCCCACGCCGCGCATCGCCTCGGTGAAGGGGTTGTTCGTCCTCACGGCGCGGGCGCGGCCCCTGGCATTCGGAATCTCGTAGGGGCCGCCGCTCACCACGAGCGCGCCCAGGAGCAGTCCCCTGCTGTTGGCCGCGTAGCCTCCCGCGTCGCCGATGATATCGACTTCGATCGCGGTGAGCTTCCCCTCCTTCGTGGCGCCGGTTCTGTATTTCATCACGAAGGGGTGCTTCTTGCTGCCGGTGTTCATGGTCTCTTCCCTGGAATAGGCCATGCGCACCGGCCGCCCCGTCCTCATCGCCAGCAGCGCCATGAAGGCGCCCAGAAGCGGATGCTCCTTTCCGCCGAAGGCGCCGCCCAGCATGGGGCAGTCGTATCGAACGCGGCTGAGAGGCAGGCCGAGGGTTCGCGCCACGTTCTGGTAGTTCTCTATCATCTGGGTGGGCGCGCGAACGTTCACCACCCCGCGCTCGTCCACCCAGGCCACCCCGCCTTCGGGCTCGATGAAGGCGTGATCGAGGCAGGCGGAAAAGTAGTCGTTCTCCACGATCACGTCCGCCGCCGCGAAGCCCGCCGCCGCGTCTCCCTTCTCCGTCTTCCAGTCGCAGATCACCTCGCCCTCCTCGAGGGAGGCGAAGTCGTAGGCGCCGGAGAACGGCTCGTAAAGCACGTCGACGAGCGCGGCCGCTTCCTCCGCCAGGTCCCGCGTGTCCGCGGCCACGAGCGCGACGGCGTCGCCGATGTCGGCGACGACGTCCTCGGCGAGCACCGGGAAATCGGGATAGCGGCCCGCGTTTTTCCCCGGAATGTCCTTCGCGGTCAGGACGCAGTGGACGCCCGGCAGGGCGAGCGCCCGGCGCGCGTCTATCTTCCGGATCCTCGCCGGCGTCATCGAGGCGCGAACGGCTTTTCCGTATATCTCGCCCGGCAGATGAAAATCATCGCCGTAGATGGTGTCGCCGACCGCCTTCGCCAGGGCGTCGTCCTTCGTCGGCGAGGCGCCGACGTGCGTCATCAGGGGCATCATTTTCTCCTATGCGGAACGCGGAAGCTAGTCCCGAACGGACGAGACCTCCACGACCTCTCCCTCGCGCGCGCTCCGAACGACAGCCTCGAGCACGGCGACGACCTCGAGCCCCTCGGGGCCGCCCGTCTCGGGCGTCGCCTCTCCCCGGACGCATCGGCAGAATTCGCCCATCTCGTCCGCCAGGGCGTCTCCGCCCGCGACCTCGACCTCGCTCAGCGCCTCCTCGCCCACCTTGGCCACGCGCAGTCTTCCGCCCTCCTCGGTGCTGTAGGCGCGCATCTTCGTGCCGAAGGCGGCGGTGTCGCAGATTTTGGGAATGACGAACGTGGTGCCGATGTAGCCCAGCGGCCCGCTCTCGTATTCGATGATGACGCTCGTCGTGTCGTCGAGGTTCGTCTTGCCCAGCAGCTTCTTGCTGAACGCGCACACCCTCTTGGCGGGGCCGGCGAGATACTGCAGGTTGTCGATCATGTGGACGCCCAGGCCCGTCATCGAGCCCGCGGGGCATTCCTCCGCGTCGTTGCGCCAGCCCTGCTTGGGCTCGAATCCCATCGGGAGCGAGAGGTTCGCCTCCAGCTGGTGGAGCATCCCCAGCTCGCCCGCGTCTATCATCTCCCTGATCCTCCGGTTGGCGCCGAAGCGGCGGCGATGATGCCCCACCTGAAGGGTTACGTTCGCCTCCGAGGTCGCCGCAATCGCCTTTCTGGCCTCGGAGACCGTCAGGGTGAGCGGCTTCTCCACGAAAACGTGCTTGCCGGCCGAGGCGGCCTCGGAAATCATGTCCGGATGCGTGGAATGGGGCGTGGCGACGAGGACGCCCTCCACCTCCGGGTCGCTCCACACCTCGTCCAGGCTGGCCGCCGCCCGGCAGCCGTATTTTTCGGAAAACGCCTTGCGGGCGTCCGCGCCGCGCGCGAAGCCCGAAACCACCTCGCCCGCGCCGCTACGGTTCACCGCCTCCGCCAGAACGCCGCCCCACCAGCCAAGCCCGATAGAGGCCAGGCGCACCTTGTCGTTCGCCATTTTCGATCCCTCGTTTGTTGAATGGATGAGTTCCCGGCGCCTCCCGGACGCCGCGCGGCTTCATGCGGGACGCACCATAAACCAATCGCGGGCGATTGAAAAGCGAGAGAGGGGAATCGAGCCGCCGAGACCCGAAAAATGGCGCAAAAAAAAACCCCCTCCCCTTTCGGGGAGGAGGCTCTCGCATGGGAGGGAGACGCGAGAGAATGATGCCGTGGCGGAGGAGCGCCGACCCGATCAGCCACTCCTCGCGCCGGCCAGTCAGGGCGTGCCGCCTATGAACGCCCCGACCAGCGTTCCTTCATTGATAGCAAGAGTCGTGCCATTTTTGATTATCACATAACTTCTTGCGTATCAACGATATAAAGAGGAGAGGCGCATGAGCGGAATTGCCATTTTGTCACGCATGAGCCGCCCGAAGCGACAAATCGTCATGGCGCGCCGCTCCCGGCGGAGGATGCGGCCGCCGGCGTCCGCTCCCGCCGTGAACCGGAGAGGCTGGCGGGAAGCCCTTCCAGCGCATACCGGACGGCGGCTTTCATCTCGTCCCCCCGGGAAAACGCCGTCGCCCCTCGCGCCTCCGATTTCCACACCACCGCCCCGGAGCCGACGTCCACGAGGCGCACCCGCACCCACGCCGCGCACGATTCGATGCCGCCGCACCGCCGCGCGCCCCCGGCGAAGATGACGGCCTGCGCCTTCGCCTTCCGCAGCGAAAGCAGGCGGGCTTTCGTAAGCTCCTCCCCGGGGCGAGACGCATCGCCCGCTTTCGCGCTTCCCGGATCTCCCGGCCATGGAACCGGCTCGTAGCCCTTGGCGGCGAGGGCGTCCCGAATCAGGAACGCGCCTTCGAGCGACTCGATTTTCCTGCCGTCGGGCGCCTTCAGGCCCGCCTGCTCGTAGATGGCGCGAAAAAGCCCCGTCCAGTCGCTCGCGTAGCGAAAAGGGGCTACGGCGACGCGCCTGAGCGTCCGTATCCTTTCCGGGCTGGCGACCCCCTGGACTCTCGAAACCTGATACGCGCAGCCCGAAGCGAGGAGGAGAAGAACGAGCAGCGGGCGGAATCGACGCCGCATCACCGTAGCCACGCGCCGGGATTCCAGTCCCGCAGGATTCGCCCCAGCCAGCCGAGCGCGAACGCATACGCCTCCCAACCCTCGCGCCAGATGGCCTGGAGATAGGAAGCCGCCGCCGCCCAGCCCCCCGTCGAGACGAGCGCCGCGCCGCCGATGAACACCATCCCCCAGAAGAAGATGAACGCCCAGGAAAAAATCCGCCCGCCGCGCGCGACGTCGGGCTGCGCCGTCCCGAGCGCCCGGAAGGTCATCAGCGCGTGCAGGCAGAGCGTGAGGCCGGCGAGGAACGCCGTCGCCCAGCGAATCCGCTCGTCGCCGAACGCCCAGCCGATGAGGGTTCCCAGAACCAGCGCCCCCATCGTGAGCAGGGGGAAAAAATAAGGCGCCAGGGTGACGACGGGGTTCGTGCCGCTCAGACCCACCTTCCCGCCGCCCCGGTTCACCTCGAAGGAGTTCACCTTCTTGCCCGTCAGCAGGCCGAACGCCAGATGCGTGAACTCGTGCGCGAAGGTGTAGAGGAACTCGGGCGGCCGGAGCCGGTGCCAGACGGCGTAGATCGCCGCGCCCGCAAGGAAGGCCCAGCCCTCGGGCGCAGGCGCGGGCAGGCCGGCGACTGGCGCCCCCGAGAGAAAGGCGGACGGGAATACCCGGAAAAAAGAAAGCGCGGCCGCCCAGCAGGCGGGCAGCAGGAGCGCGGAGATCAGCCAGACCAGGGGTCGGCCCAGAATTTTTTTCAGGAGCGCCGTCATCGAGCCTCGCCTTCATGTTTTTCGCCGCCGATCCGGATCATAGCGCATCATCGTCCGCATCCCATCCCCGCGCGGCGGAAAATACCCGAAAACGCCCTGTCGCCCGAAAAGCGCTGACAACGGGACGCGGGAGGCTTGCATTTAACCAGATGATTAAATGTAAAATGCGCCACGAAAGCGCCCCCAACGATCAGGAAGCCCGCGGCGGCCTCGCCCGGCGGGCCATCCTCTCACGGCTTTCCCGGGGAGAGGTCACCGTCACGGGTCTGGGCCGCCCCGTTTCGCATCTCGCTTCCGGCCGTCTTGAAGCGCCTGCGCGCACTGGAGCGGGCCGGCCTCGCGCGCCGGGAGAAGCGGGGGCGCGTCCATCGCCTCCGTCCGCGCGCCGCGCCGATGAAAAAGGCGTCCGAATGGCTTGATTTCCATCGACAATTCCGGGAGGGGCGACTGGAAAGCCTCGCCCGGCATCTCGATGAAGCGCCCGGGGAGGAAACGAAGACATGCCCGAATCAAAACTCTCCCTGCGAATCAGGCGAACCTTTCGCGCCGCGCGAGAGGAGCTCTTCGCCGCGTGGACGCAAGAGGAGGGACTGAAGCAGTGGTGGGGGCCGAAAGGGTTCACGACCCCCAAGGTGGAGATGGATTCGAGGGTCGGCGGGAAATACCGCGTCGAGATGCAACCGCCAGAGGGGGAATCGTTCCATCTGAACGGGGAGTTCCTCGAAATCACGCCCCCGGAGCGGCTCGTCTGCGTCTTTCAATGGGAGAGGGGGGACTGGGAATATCCCGAAACCCTGCTCACTGTGGAGTTTCTCGAGCGCGGGGACGGCGCCGAGCTCCTCCTCACCCACGAGGGATTCCCGGACGAGAACATGCGCGAGGAGCATGAAACGGGCTGGGGCGAGTGTCTGGATCGGCTCCGCGACAGCCTGGGGAGCGCATGAGGGGCGGGCGAGGATTCGCGTCCTCATCAAGGCGGGAAGACGACTCCGCCGGGCCGATAAGGCGCGGGCGCATCCGCGCGCGACGGGCGGAAGCGGAAATCTACCCTACGCCAGCTCGGCCTTGAGCGGCCTCGACATGAGGGCGCGCAAGGCGTCCTGGGGCTTGCGCCCCTCGAAGAGGACGGCGCGCGTCTCCCGGCAGATCGGCATCTCCACGCCGAACTTCTCCGCCAGCCCCACGGCGGCGGGCGCGGTGGAGACGCCCTCGGCGACGGCCGTCATGGATTCGAGGATTTCCTCCAGAGGCTCGCCGCGCCCCAGCCGCAGCCCGACGGTTCTGTTCCGGCTCAGATCGCCCGCGCAGGTGAGCGTCAGATCGCCCATTCCCGAGAGGCCGGCGAACGTCTCCGCGCGCGCGCCCATCGCCGCGCCCAGCCGCCCGATTTCCGCCAGGCCGCGCACGATGAGCGCCGCCCGCGCGTTGTGGCCGAGCTCCAGGCCGTCCGCCACGCCAGCCGCCAGCGCGATGACGTTCTTGAGCGCCCCGCCGAGCTGCGCGCCCGTGGGGTCGCCGCTCGCGTAGATTCGAAAGCAGGGCGCGGAGAGCGCCTTCTGAATCGCCTCCGCCGCGCCGGAATCCCCGGACGCCGCCGTGATGGCCGCGGGCTTTCTCTCCGCGAGCTCCCGGGCGAAGGTGGGCCCCGAGAGACAGACGAGCGCCCGACGCCCGACGCCCGCCTCATCGAGGCATTGCGCGATCACCTGGGTGGGCAGGAGCAGGGCGTCCTCCTCCACCCCCTTGGTGGCGCTGACGAGAATCGTCTCCTCGTGCAGCGCGGGCGCGAGCCTCCGCCACACCCCCCGCATCGCGCGGCTCGGCATGACGCCCGCGAGAACGTCCTGGCCCGCCGAGGCGGCCTCCGCGAGATCGGAGGTGAACCGCAAATTTTCATGCAGGGCGACGCCGGGGAGATAGAGGTCGTTCTCGCGGCGCGAGGCCATGCGGGCGCGAAGATCGGCCTCGAAGACCCAGAGGGTCACCTCGTGGCCGCTTTCCGCGAACAGGTCCGCCAGCGCCGTCCCCCAGGCGCCGGCGCCGATGACGGCGACGCGCTGCGGCGTCATCATCCCGCGCGGCGCGGCTTTCGCTTCGCCGGCTTTTTCGCGGAGGCGAACTTCGCGGCCGCCCTCTTCTCCGCCAGCGCCCGCCTGCGCGCCGCCTCGCCTCGGGCGGCGGCCTTTTCGCCGGCCGCCGTGTTCGCCTCCCACTTCAGCCTGTGCCTGAGGTGCTTCTCCTCCTCCCACTCGTGCTGCGTCCCCTCGCCCATGAACACGACGAACACCTCGCAGCCGTCGGGGTATTCATAGGGGCCGTGCGGCAGGTCCCACCCGAACACGTAGTCGCCCGGCCGCAAATCCTTGCCCGCCACGCACATTCTGCCCTTCGTGACGAGAATCGAATGCCAGCTTCCGTGCGTGTGCCGGGGCTCCACGTAGCCCTTGGGAAACTTCACCTTCATGTCGATGCGCTTCATCACCGGATCGTGGGCGAAAATCTTCACCTTCACCCCCTTGGGCAGGGTGAGGAGATCGCCGCTCACGTCCTCGCGCCACTCGACCTCCCCGTCGTGGATGGCGCGGAAGCGGTGGTCGAAATCCTTGGCCGCGGTCTTCTTTCTGGTCGTCGTCTTCTTCGCCGGCATGTTTTCTCTCCATGAAAGCGCCTGAGAAATTCACGATGCGGACGCCTCGCCCGCGCGGTCTCCCTCGAAAACCCTGAAAAGCAATTCCCCCCGGCCGCGCGAGTCCCCGAACGGACGCCTCCACGGCGCTCCCCCGCCCCGGCCTCCGGAAGCGCGTTGTCTGAAAAGGCGCGCCTATTCGTTCAGCGCGAAAATCCGGGAGGCGACCTCGCGGCCCAGCGTATGCCTGTCGCCGTTCACCAGCAGCGTCACCGTGCCCGCGAGGGGCGACTGTTCAATGACTTCGATGGGCGTTTCGGGGAAGAAGCCGCGCTCGCCCAGGTGCCGCAGGACGGCCGGATCGTCCTGGAGGACGCGGGTGATCTTCGTGGGGCGGCCCGCCTCAAGAGCGACGAGGACGATTTCCTTCGTGTCGATGATGACGCCGTCCTTCGCGGGGATGGGGTCGCCGTGGGGGTCGAGGGTGGGGTAGCCCAGCTCCTTGTCCAGGACGGCCTCCAGCTCCTCGCTCAGGACGTGCTCGAGCTCCTCGGCCTCCGCGTCCACCTTGTCCCAGTCGATCCCCATCTTCTGGTTCAGATACAATTCGAGCAGGCGGTGATGCCGGATGATCTCCAGGGCGACCTTCTCGCCCCTCCTGCTCAGGACGACGCCCTTATACGGCGTGTAGGCGAGCAGGCCCATCTGGTCGAGCTTCTTGATCATGCTCGTCGCCGAGGCGCCCGAGATGGCCATGCGCCCGGCGATGGCGCTCGTCGAGACGGGGGAGGCCTCCTGCTGCAGCTTGAAGATGTTTTTCAGATAATCCTCGATCTGCTTGCTCAGGCGCAGCGTCGATTCGGGCAAGGGAGCGTCCCCCGTCATCCGCGCGAAGAAAAATGAGGGCGATCCTAGAAGCGGCGCTTTCGGGTGTCAACCGCCCGAAAGCGCCCTACGGCCGCTCATTCGTAGAGGAACCTGGCCTCGATGCGCAGGGGCGCGCGCTTGATGCCCGGAGGCAGAGGCTCGAAGGGCGCCGCCTTGGTGACGGCGGCCTGCGCCAAGTCGTCCAGAATCTTGGCGCCCGAGGAGCTGGTCACGCGCACCGCCCCCAGCGTCCCGTCCTTTCGCAGCGCGAAGACCAGCGAGAGGCGCCCCCTGTATCTCTGCGCCTCGACGGGCCATATCCAGGCGCCGTAGATTCTTCTCTTGATGTGGGCGAAGTAGGCGGCGTATCGGGAATCGCGCGTGTCGAGCGAAACGACCTCCCCCGCTCCCTCCGCCTCACTGTCCGCGCTTCTCTTCGCGATTCTGTCCAGATGCTCATCCGAAAGGTCGAGGCTGGGCGCGCGGGGCTTTCCCTCGGGCCGCGGCTTCACCCGGAACATCGCCAGCGGATCCGCGGGCGCGGGCGGCCGGGGCGCGGGACGCCGCGGCCGGGGAGGCGGCCGAAGGGCGGCGACTTTCACCCTCTCTTTCGGCTTTCTCGCGGGCCGGGCCTTCCTTTTCACCCTCGGCGGCTCCTTCCTGACGACCCGCCTTCGGGCTTTCTTCCGAACCGCCGGCGCGGGCCTGGCTCTCCTTCGGCGGGGCTTTTTCGCCGCCCTGGGCTTTCGCTTCTCCGACGCCGCCGAAGGCTTCCGCGCCTTTTCAGGCTCGCGATCGGGCGGGGCGGCGGGCGGAGGCGCGGGCGGAGCGGGAGGCCGCGACTCGGGAGGCGGCAGCGCCGCGACCCTGGGGGCGGGCGCGCCCCGGCGGGCGGCAAGCCGCTCCTCGCGCTCGCGTCTCAGACGCGGAGGCTTCGCCGGCGCGCCCGCGCCGCTTTCCTTGCGGTTGGCGTTCGACAGGAACCGGCTATCGGGATTGGGGGGGCGCTTTTCGGCGGGCTTCTCCTCGACGGACACGACGCGGAATTTCAGGGGCCGGCCCGGCCGGGGGCGCTCTTTCCACAAAGCCTCGCGGCTGGACGCGGCGAACACCAGCAGGTGCAGCAGCAGCGACGCCAGCAGAAGGGTGAAGGGGAGCCTTTTCGACTCGCGTCTCGCCATGAATTTCCCTTTGCCCATCCTCATCCGCGGGAGGGCGAACCGGCGGCCCGATCCGTCGAAAGCGCTCCGTCCCCGCGAATCTTAGGAGAGGCGCGGCTTCGCTTCAAGGCGCCCCGAAAGCGGACTTCGGCGAAAAAAGAGGGGCCTCCCGGAGGAGGCCCCTCTTTTGAAGCGCGAAGACGATCTATCTACATCATGCCGCCCATGCCGCCCGGAGGCATTCCGCCCGGAGGCATTCCGCCGCCCGCGTTCTCCTCGGGCTTGTCGCTGATGACGCACTCCGTCGTGAGCATCAGGCCGGCCACGGAGGCGGCGTTCTGAAGGGCGGAGCGCACGACCTTGGTCGGGTCGATGATGCCCGCCTTCACCAGGTCCTCGTAGCCGCCCGTCGCCGCGTTGTAGCCGTTGTTGCCCTTCTGGCCCTTCACGTGCTGGACGACCAGCGAGCCTTCCATGCCCGCGTTGTTGGCGATCTCGCGCATCGGCGACTCCAGCGTGCGGGAGAGAATGTCCACGCCGACCTGCTGATCCCCCTCCACGGCCACGCCGCCCAGGGACTTCTGGGTGCGAACCAGGGCGACGCCGCCGCCGGGCACGACGCCCTCCTCCACCGCCGCGCGGGTCGCGTTCAGGGCGTCCTCGACGCGGGCCTTCTTCTCCTTCATCTCGGCTTCCGTGGCGGCGCCCACGTTGATCACCGCCACCCCGCCGACCAGCTTCGCCAGACGCTCCTGGAGCTTCTCGCGGTCGTAGTCGCTCGTGGTCTCCTCGATCTGGTTGCGGATCTGCTTGACGCGGCCCTCGATGTCCCTCGCCTTGCCCTTGCCCTCGACGATGGTGGTGTTGTCCTTGTCGATGGTCACGCGCTTCGCCACGCCGAGGTCGTCCACGGTCACGTTCTCGAGCTTGATGCCCAGGTCCTCGCTCAGCATCTTGCCGCCGGTGAGGATGGCCATGTCCTCGAGCATCGCCTTTCTGCGATCCCCGAAGCCGGGCGCCTTCACCGCCGCGCAGTTGAGCGTGCCGCGCAGCTTGTTCACCACCAGCGTCGCCAGCGCCTCGCCCTCGATGTCCTCGGCGACGATGAGGAGCGGACGGCTCATCTTGGCGATCTTCTCGAGCAGGGGCAGCAGCTCGCGCATGTTCGAGATTTTCTTCTCGTGGAAGAGAACGTAGGGCTCCTCCAGAGCGGCTTCCATGCGATCCGAGTTCGTCACGAAGTAGGGGCTCAGATAGCCCCTGTCGAACTGCATTCCCTCCACGATGTCGAGGGAGGTCTCCATGGACTTGGCCTCCTCGACGGTGATGACGCCGTCCTTGCCGACCTTGTCCATCGCCTCGGCGATGAGGTCGCCGATGGTGGGATCGTTGTTGGCCGAGATGGTGCCGACCTGGGCGATCTCCTTCTTGTCGCGCACGGGCTTGGAGAGCTTCTTGAGCTCGGCGACGACCTTCTCGACGCCCGCGTCGATGCCGCGCTTCAGGTCGATGGGGTTGGCGCCGGCCGTCACGTTGCGCAGCCCCTCCTGGAACAGGGACTGGGCCAGCACCGTCGCCGTCGTGGTGCCGTCTCCGGCTACGTCCGAGGTCTTGCTCGCCACCTCGTTGACGATCTGCGCGCCCATGTTCTCGAACTGATCCTCGAGCTCGACCTCCTTCGCCACCGTCACGCCGTCCTTCGTGGAGGCGGGGGAGCCGAACTTCTTGTCGATCACGACGTTGCGGCCCCGGGGGCCGAGCGTCACCTTGACCGCGTCGGCCAGCTGATCCACGCCGCGCTTGATCTTCGAGCGGGCCTCTTCATCAAAGAGTATGATTTTCGGCATTTGCGTTTTGCTCCTCGTTGGTTGGAAGAGTTTGTCGGGAGACCGTCTAGCCGACGATCGCCAGCACGTCGTCCTCGCGCATGATCAGATACTCCTCGCCGTCGGACTTCACCTCGGTGCCGGCGTATTTGGCGAAGAGAATCTTGTCGCCCTCGCCCACCTCGGGCGCCTGCCGCTTGCCGTCGTCGGTCACCTTGCCGGGGCCCACCGCGACGACCTTGCCCTCCTGGGGCTTCTCCTTCGCGGAATCGGGGATGATGATTCCGCCGATCTGCTCCTCTTCCGCATCCAGGCGCTTCACCAAAATGCGGTCCTGAAGAGGCTGTATCCTAGTCTTGACCTTTGCCATCACTTCCTCCCTCGCAAAAATGGAGACGTTCCCCCGCATCGGGGGGCCTGACTGAAAACGACCGGAATCCCTCGCGGGCCGCCGAGCGAATCGCCGCCCCGCCTCTTTTCGCCGCGAATTTATAGGGAAACGAAAACCTTTGTCAAGCAAAATCAGCACTCAATCCGCGCGAGTGCTAACAATCGAATTTCATCAAGCAATTATTTGATTTTCTTCCGATTATTTCCGGGAGGCGAAGCGATCGCGAGGCCGGCGCGAAAAATTTCCTGAAATTTTCACGAAATTCCGGCCCCCTCCCCCCGCGCCTCCGGGTGACGGGCGCCGATCGATGGGCTATCTTCCTGCGAAGCGCGGCCCGGACATTCCCGCCGGGCGAAGCCGCATTCACCAAGCCCGCAGCGCCAACGCGAAAGGAGCGTCCCGAAATGCCCTACGAGAACCTGATCGTCGAGAAAGAGCGGGGAATCGCCCTCATCACCATCAACCGCCCCGAGAAGCGAAACGCCCTCGATCCCCGGACGTGGAGCGAGGTGGACGCCGCCGCGCAGGCGCTCGAAGCGGACGGCGCGGTCCAAGTCCTCATCTTCACGGGCGCGGGGGAGAAATGCTTCGCCGCAGGCTCGGACATCTCCCGAATCAGGGAGCGGGGCCTCATCGACGGCCTCGCCGCCTCCTCCCAGCGTGCCCTCGCGCGGCTCGAGGCGGTCGAGAAGCCCACCATCGCCGCCGTCAACGGCTTCGCCCTGGGCGGCGGCTGCGAGCTTTCGATGGCGTGCGACATCCGCATCGCCGGCGAGAACGCCCGGTTCGGCCAGCCCGAGGTGAGCCTGGGCATCATGCCGGGGGCAGGCGGCACCCAGCGGCTCGCCTCCCTCGTGGGCGCCGGACGGGCGAAGGAGCTGATTCTGACGGGCGACGTCATCGACGCGCGCGAGGCGCACCGCATCGGGCTGGTCAACCGGGTCGTCCCGGCGGAGCGGCTACTGGAGGCCGCCCGGGAATGCGCCCGCAAGATGATGAGCAAGGGCCCCCTGGCGGTGCGCATGGCGAAAATCGCCGTCAACGCGGGCCTCAGGTTCGGCCCCGAGGCCGGCATGATCGCCGAGCGGCTGGGGCAGGCCTGCCTGATGACGACCGAGGACAAAATCGAGGGAACCTCCGCCTTCCTGGAGAAGCGCGCCGCCGCCTTTCAGGGGAAGTAGAAAGCGCGCGGGTTCGCCCTCCCGGCGCGCCGCGCGAGAGCGGCGGCCGGCCGCGCCCCGCCGGCTCCCTCGGCGAACGCCCTCCTACGACGTCTCGTCATAGGAGAGGAACGTTACATCCGCCGCCTTGTTCCGTTCGGGAATCAGCGCCTGGTAGGCGTCTGAATCATACCACTTGCCCACCGCCTCCTGGTCGGGGAACTTCAGGAGGACGAACGTGCTCCCGTCGTGCTCGCCGTTGAGAACCCTCGCGAGCTTTCCGCCCATGACGACCTCGCCGCCGGCGGCGGCGACGATCTTGAGTCCCCTCTCGGCGTAGCTGTTGAATCCCTCTTCGTCCCTGATCTCGAAGTGCCCGACCACGAATGCGCTCATGTTCGCTCCCCCTTCGGAAATGGGCCGCCCGCCCGAAGCGACCCGGGAAAAGAGAATTTCGTGCCTTGTCCCCGAGCGGTTCAGGGTTCCACAAAAGGGATTCGGAAGCAACGCCGCAAAGCGCGCGGCCTGAATCGGCCCGTCACGGCCGGCGATTCCGCCGCCGCCTTGTCCCGCCGGGCGATTCCTGCTACATATCCCCTTCCGAAGCGGAAACCCCCTTTCGGGAAGCATTCTCACCACTCGCAACGGGAGCGACGCACAGTGTCGAATCAGGGAAGCATCCACGAACGCGCGGGCGGGGCGCGGAAGCCGGGGGGCGCGAGGGCGCGCCGGGCGGCGTTCGGGCGCCGCGCCCTCCTCCTCATGGCCGCCGCGCTTCTGGCGGCGGGCGGCGCGCAGGCCGCGCAGACCCGGAAGCCGAGCGCCTTCTCGGAGACCTACGGCGACTGGCGGGTGAACTGCGGCGGCGTCCCGGAGAAGGGCGCCCGCCAGTGCGCCATGGAGCAGCAGCTCCACGTCCGCGACGACAAGACGGGCCGCTCGCACCGCCTGATGATCGTGACGCTGGCGGCGCCCAAGAAGGACGGCGCCGCCGAGCTGAGCGCGCTGACCCCCTTCGGCCTCCTGCTGGCGAGCGGGGCGAAGCTGCGAATCGACGGGGGCGAGCCCCTCGGCCCGCTCCCCTTCTGGACCTGCCTGCGGCGCGGCTGCGTGCTTCGAGGCCCGCTCGACCCGGCGAAGATGGCGCTGCTCCGGAAGGGAAAGAAGGTCAAGCTCGAGATGACCACCACCGCGCGGAAGTCTTTCGACGTGACCATCTCGCTCAAGGGCTTCACGGACGCCTTCGCCCGACTGAAGAACGCCGCCGCGCGCTGAGAGGCGGCAATCGCCGTCCCCGCAAACGGAGCGCGAATATGAGCTCCTTAAAGCGGCGGTGGCGCCGGTTTCGCAAGGCAGGTTCGTGAACCGCCCGTTTTCAGGAAGGGTTCGCATCGTAGGCGGCGGGGCGTTCCCGAACGCCCCCTACGGGATTATCGCGTCTCGCCGGCGCGGGATATTCATACGGCGGAGACAACCACAAGGGGCTGTCCCTACGCTCCTCCGGTCGGCGCGGAGCAAGTGCGGGCGGATGCGCGCAAACGCCGCGGCCTTGCGAAATACCCCCTCCCGGCGCCGCCTGATTCCCATAATCTTTTTATTTTCAATGATTTGGTATTTTTTCGCGCTCCGAAGGGTCTTGAATTTGTCGAAAAAAGGCGCGAATTTGCGGGATAAAGGCGTGAATTTGTCGGATTTTGTCGAAAACGGGATCGTTTTCATCATGGCGCGGACGACGCGCGCGCGTCGCGCCTGCGGAACCCGCAATCCGGGGCCGGCGGGACGCGCCTTGACGCCGGCGGGGAAATGACGGATTCCGCAAACCCTCCTCCTCGCCGGAATTGACGACGCAGGAACGGCGCGGGGCGACAAACGCCCTGACCCACGCCCACGCCTTCGTCATCATCCGCTTCCCGAAGTCCATGCTCGCAGCCTCCCTCTCGCGGCGGATTCTCGCGCATCCGCGGGAAGACCCCATAACCGCAAATGCGGGCAAATGCGCGATCGATCCCGACGGGGCGGAGGAATCGTCCCGGCGAGGGCGGTCATAAGCAAAACCCCGGATTCCGGCCTTCGCCGGAATGACGGCGAAAGGTCAACCCCGGCGTCCCTTCGATCTGGTAGAGAATAACATCGAGACGGCGGCGAGGGTTTCCCCTCCGGCGCGCGCCGCCGCAAAACCCGTCATTCCGGCGAAGGCCGGAATCCGGAACCGGGGCGCGCGGCGGCAAACGGGCGTTCCCGGTCAATCCATGCGCGGGTTCATGGTTTCGTAGGGGCGGCCCCTCCCCGGGGCCGCCCCACAATTCGGGAACCGCCCGTTTTTTTGACGACACGGCCCGCCCCCCGGCGATTGTCCGTTTGGTCGGCGCGGGCGGGTCGTTCCCGAACGACCCCTACGGAACGTTCGCGCCCCGGTGGAATGAGAACCCGGCGAAGGGAAACCACGGGGGTTGTCCCTACGGAGGGCCAAATCGCCGCGCGCGGCGGCATCGCCGGCCCGCAAACGGGGCCCTACGGTCGGATGGCGCGTAGGGGACGCATTCATGCGTCCCGCCCTTCGTTCGGCGGGGATGCGGGTTTCATGGTTTCGTAGGGGCGGCCCCTCCCCGGGGCCGCCCCACAATTCGGGAACCGCCCGTTTTGAAGGAAGACAATCAAAACCCTGGATTCCGGCTTTCGCCGGAATGACGGGCGCAGGGGCGGCGTTCGCCGGCGGGGGGATTCCGGGGCGGCGCGCGGCGGCGGCGGGGTTTTCATGTTTTATGTTTTGCGCAGGCGATTCGATCTACGAACGCGGGGCGGGCGGCTGGCGAGCCGCCCCCGTGAAAACAACCGATCCATCGCGCGGACAAGCCGGGCGTCCAGCGGGGTCCGGGAGGGGCCCGGCGGAAAGCCTCAGCCCCCGCCCGTGCCGAAGGATTCGTTCTCGAGGCGGCTTCGCACCTCGCCCAGGGGGCCGACGTCGGCGACGAGGCCGTCCCGGTAGAGAATGACGTCGCGCGGGCGCAGCGGCGCCTTCGCGCCCGGGAGGATGACGCCCAGCAGGTTCAGCGGGTCGCTCGCGTGGACGATGGTCGGCCTGCCCCGCTTCGGCAGGCGCCTGACGGCGCGCAGGGACTCCACCGCCTCCGGCAGGGCGAACTGCTCGCCCATGAGGCCCGAGACGAAGCGGCCGCCGCGAATCTCCCCCCTGGCCTCGAGCCGCCGGAAGACGCGGACGAGCTCGCGCCAGCGCGGGGCGGCGGACTCGCGCGCGGCGAGCTCGCGCACGACCACGCCGTAGCGCCTCAGCAGCTGCCGCGCGAAGGCCTCGCGCCGCGCCTCCGCGTCGGGCGGGGCGTCTTGCGCCCCCCAGAGCGACCAGCGGCCCACGGGCAGGAACCTCTCTTTCGCCGCGCGCGCGAGCGCCCTGCCTCCCGGCAAGGCGCGCAGCCTGCGCTCGCCCCGCTTCTTCTCGCTCGCGCCCATGAGGAGGGCGCGCAGGCCCGCCACGCCGTCTCCCGTCACGAGGCCGCGCGCGACGAGCTCCCAGAGCGCCTCCTCGACCTCCGTCCTGAGCCTGCCGGTCGCCGCCGCGACGTCCGCCAGAAACGAGGCGCCCCGCTCCTCCAGGAAGTCCAGAATCGCGCGCGCGGCGGGCGAGAGATTCGCCGGCGCCTCCTCGCCGGCGCCCCGGGCATCCACGAGCATCGGCGCGTCCTCTCTCAGCACGAAGGCCAGCAGCGCGCGGCGGGTGGGCCGCGCGCTCCGGCGGCCGCGCCCGGCCGCCTCTCGCGGCGGGGGCTGCGCGCCCGGCCGCAGGCGTCCCCACGCGAGGACGCCCGAGAGGCAGAGCTCCTCCAGATCCGCCGGATCGTAATTCCGCACGCGGGCGGGGAGAACCTCCTCCTCCCAGGCGGGGGCGGGCAACTCGAAGCCCTGGAGCTGGCGAACCGCCTCGAGGACGCCCTCGCGCCCATGCAGCCGGCTCTCCTCGTGGACGCGCTGCCAGCGCAGGAGGCAGCGGATGAAGTCCGCGATCGTGACGGGTTCGATCTCGCGCCTGAGCTTTCCGAGCGTCCCGCGGTGGATGCGGCCCAGCAGGGCGCGGTCGCACCACTCGACGGGCGCTCCGGGCGAGAGGTCGGCGAAGCGGCCCCGCAGAACCGTCCCCTCTCCCTCAAGGGCCGCCAGGGCGATTTCCGCGTCTGAAACATCCAGCCCGACGCGGGCGGCGAGCGCCTCCGCGCTCACGGGCCCCAGAGCCTCCATCCAGCCGCGCGCGAGGGCGAGGCGGGCCTCCTCGCCCGCGGGCGCCTCGTCCGCCTCCCCCCGAACGGGAATTTCCCGGGGCGCGAGCGCAACGCCCGGAATCGCCGCGCGGAGGAGCGCCATCCGCTCCGCCGGAACGAAGCCCGCCCGCCGCCGCCCGCCGCGCTCCCACGCGGCGCGCGCCAGCCGGTTCCGCGCGAGAAGCTCCTCCGTCCAGCCCGCCCATTCCCCGGCGGCGTCCTCCTCGGGGAGAACGCACAGGGACAGGAGCGCGTCGTGCGCCTCGTCCGCGCCGCGCGGGGCGGGCCACGCCTCCCGGCGAACCTCCGCGATGACGGCGGGGTCGAGCCGGGCGCCCTCCGCCCCCTCGGGCAGCGAGCGCCTGAGCGGCACGGCGCGGGAGCGGCGCTCCTCCAGCGGGGCGTCGTCGATGAAGGCGTAGGGGTTCGCGTTCAGGATTTCGTGGGACATGGGCGAGGGCGCGGGCGTCTCCACGCAGAACGTACGGACGCTTCCGCTCTCGATGCCGCGGAGGAGCGCGGTCAGGTTCTCGAGGTCCATCGCCTCGGTCAGGCAGTTCTCGACCGTCTCGTTCACCAGGGGGTGATCGGGCGGCTCGATGGGGCCGTGGTGGTTGTCCCGGCAGGCGAGCTGGGCCGGAAACACCGCCGCCAGCAAATCCTCCGCGCGCATCCGCTGAATCGCTATCGGCGTCTTCCGCCCCCCGCCGCGCCGGGGCAGGGCGAGGGCGCGCGCGGCGTTCCAGCGCCAGCGGTTGGCGAACGCGGGCGACTGGAGGGCGGACTGGAGCATGTCCTTGCGCAGCGAGTCCGGCCGCGCGAAGCCGAAGATCGCCTCGAGCGGGAAGCTGTGCTGCGAGGAGAGCGAGAGGGCGATTCCGTCGTCCGTCGCGGCGGCCTGGAGCTCGAAGTCGAAGGTGAGGCAGAAGCGCTTTCTGAGCGCGTGGCCCCACGCGCGGTTGACGCGCCCGCCGTAGGGCGAATGGATGACGAGCTGCATCCCGCCCGCCTCGTCGAAGAACCGCTCCGCCACGATTTCGCCCCGGGTGGGCACGCGCCCCAGCGCCCGCGCCGTCTCGCGCGCGTAGGCGAGGAGCTGCGCCGCCCCCGATTCGCACAGCCCGCACTCGGCGCGCAGCAGGCGCGCCGCCTCGTCCACGGCCTCCGGGCGCGCCGCCAGCGCCTCGCGCAGGGAGGAGACGGCCTCGGAGAGCTCCTCCGTTCGCGCGGGCGCCTCGCCCAGCCAGAAGGGGATGGTGGGGGGAAGCCCCTCCGCGTCCTCCACGCGCACGCGGTCGCGCTCCACCCGCCTGACGCGCCAGGAGTGGTTGCCGAGCAGGAAGACGTCGCCCGCCATGGACTCCACGGCGAAGTCCTCGTTCACCCTGCCCACGAAGGTCTCGGCGGCGCCCTCGACCACGTCGTAGTCCGCCGCGTCGGGAATCGCCCCGCCCGAGGTGATGGCGCACAGCCGCGCCCCGCGCCTCGGCCGCACGAGCGCGTTCACGCGATCCCGGTGCAGCCAGGCGGAGCGCCTGCCCCGGCTGGTGGCGACCCCCTCCGAGAGCATGGCGAGCGTCTGCTCGAAGGCGGCCCGCTCAAGCCCGGCGTAGGGCCGCGCGCGCCTGACGAGCGCCCAGAGCGCCTCCTCGTCCATCTCCCCTCGCGCCGCGACCTCGGCCACCATCTGCTGGGCGAGGATGTCGAGGGGCGCGCGCGGGAATATGACGCTGTCGAGCGCGCCCGCCCGCGCCGCGCGAACGGCCGCCGCGCTCTGCAGGAGCTCGTCCCTCGTCAGGGGGAAGACGACGCCCTCGGGCACCGCGCCCTTCCAGTGGCCGGAGCGCCCCACGCGCTGCAGCAGGGAGGCGATGGCCCTGGGCGCGCCCAGGTGGCAGACGAGATCGACGTGGCCTATATCGATGCCGAGCTCGAGCGAGGCCGTGGCGACGACGGCGGACAACTCGCCTGATTTGAGCCGCGCCTCGGCGTCCAGGCGGATTTTGCGCGAGAGGGAGCCGTGGTGGGCGGCGACGCGCCCCTCCCCCAGCCGGGCGGCGAGCTGGTGCGCGGCGCGCTCGGCGAGCCGCCGGGTGTGGACGAACACGATGGTCGCGCGGCGCTTCTCGACGCGCGCGGCCAGACGGTCGAACGTCTCGCCCCAGAACTCGTGCGAGGCGACGGGGCCCATCTCCTGATCGGGGACTTCCACGCGGAGCGACATCTCGCGCCTGTGGCCCGCGTTCACGATCGCGCAGGCGGGGGTGCCGTCCTCCCGCAGCCCCCCCGCGCCGACGAGCAGCCGCGCGACCTCCCGGATGGGCTTCTGCGTGGCGCTCAGGCCGATGCGCTGAAGCCGCCGCCCGCAGAGGGCGTCCAGGCGCTCGAGCGAGAGGGCGAGGTGCGCCCCGCGCTTGTCGCCCGCCACCGCGTGTATCTCGTCGACGATGACGGCGCGCGCCGTCTCGAGCACGGCGCGGCTGCGCTCCGCCGTCAGGAGGATGTAGAGCGACTCCGGCGTGGTGATGAGGACGTGGGGGCGCTTCCTCAGCATGAGCCTGCGCTCGCGCGCCGGGGTGTCGCCCGAGCGAACGGATACCCGGATTTCGGGGAGCGCGAGGCCCTCCGCGCGCGCGAGGGCGCGAATCTCGCCCAGGGGCGCCTGAAGGTTCTTCTGGATGTCGCTGCCGAGCGCCTTCAGGGGGGAGACGTAGACGACGCGGCATTCATCTTCGAGCTCGCCCGCCAGCGCGCCGCGGACGAGGCCGTCGATCGACCACAGGAAGGCGGCCAGCGTCTTGCCCGAGCCCGTGGGCGCGGCGATGAGCGCGTCGCGCCCCTCCGCGATGGGCGGCCAGCCCGCCTCCTGCGGGGCGCTCGGCGCGCCGAACCTCTCCGCGAACCACCGCGCGACGAGGGGGTGAAAGGGGGGGGAGAGCATGGCGTCAAACCCGCTCCGATATTCCGCAGCGCGCCGAGTCGATCATCTGAACGCCGTTGTAGTTATCGGCGGTTTCTCCTGCTGTATCGCGTCTTTCAGCCTGTTGACCGCTATTTCTGAAAGATACGATCTCTCGGCGTCAATCCCGATGAAGCTCCTGCCGTTTCGCAGGGCGGCTACGCCGGTCGTCGCGCTTCCGCAGAACGGGTCGAGCACGACGTCGCTCTCGTCCGTGCACGCCAGGATGATTCGCTCCAGGAGAGACTCGGGCTTCTGCGTCGGGTGCTTCCCGTATTTCTTCTCCCCGCTCCTGGGGGTTCCGATCGCCCAGACGCTGCGCATCTGCCGGCCCGGTTTTTTCATCATGTCTCCCGCCCACTCCGTCGTCTTCATCAACTCGTAGTTGAATTTATGCTTCGCCTTGCCGGTCTTGCGCGCCCAGATCAGGGTTTCATGGCTGGCGGCGAACATTCTGCAGGCCAGGTTCGGGGCCGCGTTCGGCTTATACCAGCATATCTCGTTGAGCAGATGCCAGCCCTGGCTCTGAAGCGCGAACCCGCAGGCGTATATGGAATGATAGGTTCCCGAAACCCAGAAGGAGCCGTTCTTCTTCAGGATTCTGCGGCACGCCTCGATCCAGGCGTAATGAAATTCATAATCCTTCTCTATTCCCCTGCTCGCGTCCCATTTCCCCTTGTCCACGCTCACGCGCCTTCCCGCGTGGCAGGTGAAGCCGCCGTTGGAAAGGTTGTAGGGAGGGTCCGCGAAGACCAGATCGACGCTTTCATCGGGAATGCCGGCCATGACCTCGACGGCGTCCCCGTTGAAGATCCTCGCGTTTTTTTCCGCGTAGAACGCCTCCCGCTTCTCCGCAGGCATGACGCGGCTCCCGTTGATTCACCGAAAGGCGATTGCGCGACCGCCTCGGCTTCCCCGCGTGATTCTCCCTGTTCGCAACGGCTCATTCTACCGCAGGCGCGGCGCTTCATCACGCAGACCGCCGGGCGCGCCGGGGGTGAAAGGCGCGCGCGCCGTCCGCGTTCATCATGCGGGCATTCTATTGCAACTTCAGCCCGCCCGCGAATTTGCAAAATCGCCGCGGCGGCGTATAATTTCCCGGAGCGACGCGCCCCCGACCGGAAAGACGCAGAAACGGGAAATGTGACATGATTTCCGACTTCCGGAGCACAGGGCGCGGGAGGCGCCTGAAGGTTGCTATCCTCATAGCTATAGCAACACCTGCCCTGCTCCGACAAAATCAGCCGCACCGCATCGGGCGGGCAACGTGATGTATCGCGTTGATCGCAACAATTTCTACAGCGAACAAAAGAACGCCACGATTTACACGCCGCCGGGCGTCAGCCGCTTTCTGTTCGGACTTCTCTGCGACAAAATCAACCCTTCGGGCATGGTTCTAGACCCGTGCGTCGGAGCCGGATCGCTGCTTCACCCCTTCCGCGAGGCCGGCTTTTCCACTCTGGGCATAGACATTGAAGGGCAGGGATTTTCCAACACCATCATCCGCGATTTTCTCCTGTTCGAGGCGGACGAACTCCCGACGCCAGATCTGGTGATCGTCAATCCGCCGTTCAACATCGACCGCAAAACACAGGAAATCGCCGCTCGAACCTTTGGCCGCCGGCCTTTGCTGCCCGAAGTCTGGCTGAGACAAATCATTGACCTGTGGGGAAAGGATATCCCCATAGCCTTGTTCGCTCCCTACGGCCTGCGTCTGAATCAAACGCTCACGAGCAGACGCTGGCGAAATTTCGCCGATGGAACCTACCCGGAAATCGCGTCCATCGTCTCACTGCCCAAAAACATTTACGCAGAGGTGCTGTTTCACAGCGAGGTATTGATATTCAACGTTGAAGGATTGAAAGGACACTACTTCTACGATGGCTAGATCAGCGGATCTGCGAAGGAGCGCAGCGCAGCGCAGTCCCAAAAATATCGAATCCAAGCGCAGCGACAAGGCGATTCATCTGGCGATGCGGGACTGCATAGAATATCTCGAAAACCGTCTTCAAGAATACCTGAACGGATATGAACTCGACTTCGGCACGAAAATATCCTTCGGCCAATTGATCTCGCTCATCCGGCATTCCAGGCAACGCCACGAGTTCGACACCGTTTTCGATGATCGCACCATCAAGCCTGATGGCGGGGTCATCTGGCTCAGGAAAACAAATGACAGCGATTACCTGCGGCTGATTCTGGTATCGGAAATCAAAAAACAGGGAACCAACAGGGCGCGGCAAGAGGAAGGAAAACCGAGACAGGCGCAAGGAAACGCCATAGAGCGACTGGGGAAGAATCTCACGGGCATCCGGGCCGCCATGAACCACGAAGTCCTCACTCCCTTCGTATGCTTCGGCTGGGGCTGCGATTTCGAGGAAAGTTACACCAGAGACTCCTTCGTCATGTCGAAACTATCCATGATGAACGAGTTTTATCCGCTCAACCGGACCTACGTATTCAAAAAAGACGGCTCGTCCGATAAAAACCGTTTCTCCCCGATTTCGATGTATTTCAGGGAGCCGGAGTGGACGCGGGAAGAAATGCTCAAAATTCTAAAAGAGGTGGGTGAAACGTCGCTTCGTTATTATCTCTTCTAGGCAAGGACGCATTGCGGCCGCATCGTTTGCGAAATTCCAGACGGGGAAGCCTGTCAATCAAGTGTGGCGTCTAATTTGTCGAGTGTGGGATATGGGTATTCGTGAAAAAGCTGCGAAGATCAGGCTCGACTTTCCCGAATGATTCGCGACCGAGTTGAAATATCTTTTTCAGTTTGCGTGGGTCAGACTCCATGAAATCTGTTTTATAGGAACTGTCGGAAAACGAACCGTCAATCCGCAAGGTTTCAATGTCTGGAAAAAACAACTTCAGCAATTTTTCAACAGTGTTGGAGCTTGTCCTCAAGAGCGTCATGAAGGTTTTGGTTGGACGTATAGCCGTGAGAAGTCCTGATATCAGTCGCCGCTTCGCTGGATAGCTTCCTGTTCCGATACTCAATATCCGAATGTCTTTGCGATGGACTGCAAGCGGCCCCAAAGCGTCCGCCAAGGCAAAAAGCGTGGGATTATTTGCCGTGAATCCCCCGTCTACGGCCATAAACTCTCCGTGATCGGGGGTGGTTATGAGCTTTGTCTTGAAAAATGGATAAGCGGCGCAGGAAGCGATTACCGCATCTGATATTTTTACGCCAAAACCCGCCTTAAAACTGCTGGATCTCCCATGCGCCTGACTGACGAGCCGTTTGAACACCCTAGGGCGGTTGTATTCGAGATGGGTAGCAACAATGCCAACATTTACCTTGAATTCTTCGAAGGTTTTTTCACCATAGATTTTTCGCGCATGGCGATGCAACGCCGCGCTTCTTGAGCATCCTGAAAAACGCCCCATGACATCGGGTGCAATCTCAAAATAGCGCTTTCGAATCGTCGTCTCGACTCCATCACCCAGAGCGATCATCGAAGCTATGATTGAGCCTGTGCTGGTCCCATAAATAAGGGTGAATTTTTTGTGCAAGGGGCATTTTAACATGCGCTCTATTTCGACCAGCACGCCGAGAGTATAAACCCCAAGCGAGCCGCCGCCGTCGAGCGAAAGGATGAAAAAAGGCTGGCTCATGGCCAATTGTCCCATAGATGTATGAGCGCACTGATGCAGGCACGGGCGGCTTGAATACTTGTTTGATGTTCGCCCACGCCGAACATTTTTTGTTGGCCGTTCTGGCAGACAAAAGAATCAAGAGAGTTATTTTCGCTGGCTTTCCCAAGGCAAATCAACACATTGCGAAATGTATTTTGATAATTCACAGTGAAGTTATTTCTAGGAACATTGTAGAGCAGACATTCTAGAAAATACGAAGGGAAATCGTTGCCGGCCGCGTTTCTGGCGTTCTTGAAAACCCGAACGTTGGGCTTGTAACAATCGTTGCAACCCTGATTTTTCTCCGAACCGTTTTTGAGGTGCAGCTTAGGATAATTGATCACCTGTATTCCGTTCCGAGTCCAGAACGTTATCCCTTTTACGTACTGGTTGATATTCGAATATCTACGATATTCGCTACAAGGAACAACATCAGCGTTAAGCCGACTTCCAGGTCCAGTCACCTTGATGCACTTATTGCCTTGGGTGACTAAATGGGCCCCGTAATAATTCGACATTGCTTTTTTCACTTCGTCCCGAAATTGCGCCCACGTGAACGAGCCGGGAGTCCATCCATATCTATGTTGCTCGCGATCTGGCACGTTGTGACAAAAAGCGTCCGTTTCGACAACTATATCAACATCACTGTCTCCACGAATGTTGGTGTGGTTTGGATAAGAACCCTGGAGATATACAGTGTAAGTCATATCACTAGGCCATTTATGCGCGCCAAGCGCTGTTTTGATGGAGGCGTAAGTATCGGCGGAGCCCTTTTGCGCGCCTAGTTGGGACCAGCTTTCAAGTTGCCGCTCAGGTATGACCATAGATTGCCCCTAAATTTTACGGTATTTCCCAAATTAAACCGAATCAGATTATTTATACAGTCTTGCCCCCCTAATCCGTCATCACGTACTCCCGGGCGCGGAAGGGGGCGCCGAGCTCCTCGGCCGCCACCTTGCGGCAGGCCTCAATGTCGATGAGGCCGGGCATGGCGACGGCGGTCACCTCCACCTCGGGGATGCAGTTCTTCGCCCAGCGGATGAACTCCTTGACGGCGGGGTAGGGATCCTCCACCCCCTTCGTCTTGCAGACCTTCGCGTAGGCCTCGGGGCTTTCCGCCTGGAGGGAGACGGAGACGGCGTCCACCAGGCCGCGCAGCTCGGGCAGGACGTTGCGCCCGTGCGTCCGGTTCGCCAGCCCGTTCGTCGTCAGGCGGACGCGCCGCGCCCCGCGCCGCTTGAGCTCGCCGGCCGCCTCCTTCAGGAGGTCGAGCCGCAGGGTCGGCTCCCCGAACCCGCTGAAGACGACCTCGGAGAAGCGCGAGGGATCGCCGGCGGCGGCGAGAACCTCGGCCAGGTCCGGCTCGTGGCCGAGGGCGAGGTTGCGCCCCCGATAGACGCGGTCGCTCAGCAGGCCGCAGTAGAAGCAGGCGTTCTGGCACTCGTTCGTGATGTTGAGGTAGAGCGCGTCTCCGAGGGCATAGGCGACGCGCCCCTCCTCGGGCGGCGGCCCGACGCCGAAGAGGCGGCGCGCGTTCTCGGTCGTCGCACGCGCGGCCTCCTCGACCGGGACGCCCCGAAGCTCCGCCAGCACCTCCGCCACCCGAACGAGGTAGGCCGGCTCGTTGCGCCCGCCCCGGTGGGGCGGGGGGGCGAGATAGGGGCTGTCCGTCTCCAGCAGGACGCGCTCCATCGGGACGCCCGCGAATACCTCCCGCAGCTCCTCCGAGCGCGAAAACGCGATGGCACCCCCCGCGCCCAGGTGGAAGTCCATGTCCAGGAACCTGCGGGCCTCCCCGGCGCCGCCCGTGAAGCAGTGGATGACCCCGCCCGCGCGCCAGGCCCTCTCCTCCTCGAGGATCGCGAGGACGTCCTCCGCCGCGTCGCGGCAGTGAACGGCGATGGGCTTTCTCGCCTCGACGGCGAGCCGTATCTGCTCGCGGAACCACCTGCGCTGAAGCTTGCGCGGCGCGCCCTCGCGGTAGTAGTCGAGGCCGATTTCGCCCACGGCCGCGACCTTCGGGTTCTCCAGGAGCCGGGCGAGGCCCTTGATGGTTCGCTCGTCCGCGCCCCCGACCTCGCTCGGGTGAACGCCGACGGCGGCGTGGACGCCCGCGTAGGAGACGGCGAGGTCCGCCGTCCTGCGGCTCGACTCCAGGCAGCTGCCCATCGAAATGACGTAGCGCACCCTCGCCTCGATGGCGCGCTCCACCGCCCCCCGGCGATCCGGATCGAACGCCTTGTCGATGAGGTGGGCGTGGGTATCGACCAGAACGGGCAGGCCGTCCGCGGCGGGAAGGGCGGGGATGATGACGCGCGGCGCGGGGGCGCGCCCGGGGGGTCTGCGGCCTCCGCCCCCCCGGCCCGGACGCCGGCGGCGGGAGGCGTCGCGCGCCTCGCGGCTCTCCGCGGGCGCGCCGGATGCGGCCGCCTTCCGCGGACGCGCCCCGGGCGCCCGCCCCGCCGCCTGGTTCGCGGACTTGCGCGCCTCGGGGCGATGGCTCTCCCCGCGGCCCCGCCTGCGCCTGCGGCGGTTGTGGCGCCCCCGGCCCTCGCCGTCGGGACGCGGGCGGGATTCCCCCTCGCCGGATTCGGATGATTCGCTCACGCCATGAACTCCAGGCGCCCGCGAGGGGCGCGCATTTCACGAAGGCGGCAGCGCGTTCGCCGCGCGTCGAAGGATATTTCGATTGTCATCGCGGGCGAAGCCGCAAGCCCGAAGCCGACGGGAAAGCCATGGATTCCGCAACCCTTCCGCCTTGTCGGGATTGACGCGCGCGAAGCATACCATCGCCTTCACGCAAGGCGGACGCCGCGCCTAGCTGATCGGCGCGCCCGGCGAAATCTCCCCGCCCACCTCCAGGAGCGCGAACTTCTCCCCCTCGGAGGCGGCGAGCACCATGCCCCGCGACTCCACCCCCATCAGGCGGGCGGGCTCGAGGTTCGCCACCAGGATCACCCTGCGCCCCGGAAGCTCCGCGGGCGCGTAGTCCTTCGCGAGGCCGGCCACGACGGTGCGCGTCTCGTCCCCGAGCGAGACGGCGAGCTTGAGCAGGCTCTTCGACCTGGGAATCCGCTCGGCCGCCACGATTTCGGCGACGCGCAGGTCCATCTTCTCGAACTCCCCGATGGAGATTCGCGCCTTCTCTCCGTCCCCTTCGGGCGCGTCCTCCCCGGCGTCGGCGATGCGCCGCGCCACCTTCTCGCGGATCGCCGCCTTCGCGTCCTCCTCGATGCGCGGAAACAGGGGGTCGCCCGGCTCGGCGCGCAGCTCGCGCGGCAGCCGGCGCATGTCCATCAGCTCGGCGAAGGGGGCGCGCGCCCAGTCCCCGGGCAGGCCGAGCTGCGCCGCCATCTTCCGCGAGGCGGCGGGCATGACGGGGGAGAGCATCGCCGCGACGACGCGAATCGCCGCCGCCGCGTGCCAGAGAACGGCGTCCAGGCGCGCCGCGCTCCCCTCCTTCGCCAGCGCCCAGGGGGCGCTCGCCTCGATGTATTTGTTGGCGGCGGAGACGACCTCCCAGGCGGCGCGCAGGCCGTTCTGAAAGCGCGTCCGCGCCATGCCCTCCTCGTATTCGCGCGCGGATTCGGCGGCGAGCGCGCAGAGCGCCTCCTCGGCCTCCCCCTCGCCCGCCTCGGCGCGCGCGAGGCGGCCCTCCCGATAGCGCTTCACCATGCTCAGGACGCGGCGCAGGAGGTTTCCCAGATCGTTCGCCAGGTCGCTGTTGACGCGGTCGATGAGGGCGCCGTGGGAGAAGTCGCCGTCCAGCCCGAAGGGAATCTCCCTGAGCAGGAAGTAGCGGATGGCGTCCGCGCCGTATTCCTCGATCAGCCAGTGGGGATCGACCGCGTTGCCGAGGCTCTTGGACATCTTCCGGCCCTCGACCGTCCACCACCCGTGGCTGAACACCTGCCCCGGCAGGGGAACTCCCGCCGAGAGCAGGAAGGCGGGCCAATAGACCGCGTGAAACCGCAGGATGTCCTTGCCGATGAAGTGCTGATCCGCCGGCCAGGGACTCCCCTCATGCGTCCCGCCCTCGTCGAAGCCCGGCGCGGTGAGGTAGTTGCTGAGCGCGTCGAACCACACGTAGATGACGTGCTTCGCGTCCCCGGGCACGGGGATTCCCCACTGAAAGCTCGTGCGCGAGAGGGAGAGGTCCCTGAGCCCTCCGCGCACGAAGCTCATCACCTCGTTTCTCCGGCTCTCGGGCCGGATGAAGCCGGGGTTCTTCTCGTAGTGCTCGAGGAGCGGCTCCTGGAAGCGGCTCAGGCGAAAGAAGTAGCTCGGCTCCTCCACCCACTCCACCTCGGCGCCCGTGGGCGCGAGCCTCTCGCCCCCCGCGCCCTCGACGAGCTCGCTCTCGGCGTAGAAGGCCTCGTCGCGCACGGCGTACCACCCGGCGTAGGCGCCCAGGTAGACGTCGCCCGCCGCCTCCACGCGCCGCCAGAGCTCCTGCACGCCGCGGACGTGGCGCTCCTCGGTCGTGCGGATGTAGTCGTCGTAGGAGATGTCGAGCTTCTCCCAGAGCTCGCGGAACTTCGCGCTGTTCATATCGCAGAAGGCGAGCGGCTCCATGCCCGCGGCGCGGGCGGCGCGCTCGAGCTTCTGGCCGTGCTCGTCCGTGCCGGTGAGAAACCGCGTCGGCTCCCCCCGGAGCCTGTGGAAGCGCGCCTTGGCGTCGCACGCCACCGTCGTGTAGGCGTGGCCCAAGTGGGGCTTGTCGTTGACGTAGTAGATCGGCGTGGAGACGTAGAACGGCTTTGGGTCGCTCATTCTTTCGCGTCGGCTTCCCCGGCGGGCGCGTCCCCGGCCGCGCCGGCTCCGGCGGCGGTCTTGAGAGAATACTGGCCGGTGGGCAGGCGCGTCAGATCGCTCGCGTGAATCGTCATGAAGTCTCCGGTATCGAGAGCTACGGTCACCTCCTCGTTCAGCAGGTCCTGCCGCACGACGGTGGCGCCGCAGTCGCAGCCGCCGACCTTCTTCTTGCAGGCGGGCAGCTTCTTCTTCGCCGCCAGGTAGTGGGAATGCTCGAAGCGCAGGCAGCACTTGAGCCGCCCGCAGCCGCCCGATAGCTTCGCGGGGTTCAGGCTCAGGTTCTGATCCTTCGCCATGCGCACGGAGATGGGGTCGAACGACTTGAGAAAGGAGCTGCAGCAATAGACGCGCCCGCAGTCCCCGCAGCCGCCCTTCATCCCCGCCTCGTCGCGCACGCCGATCTGGCGCATCTCCACGCGGACGGAGAGGCGCTCGGCGAGCGCCCTCACCAGCTTTCGGAAGTCCACGCGCCCCTCGGCCGAGAAGTAGAACGTCGCCTTCTTGTTCGAGTGGACGTAGCGCGCCTCGATGAGGCGCATGGGCAGCTTCATCTCCCGGATCTTCGCCCGGCAGAAGTCATACGCCCGCTTCTCGCTCGCCTCGGCGCGCGCGACCTTCTTCTCGTCCTCCTCGGTGGCGAGCCGCGCCACGCGCGGCAGAGGGGAGGGATAATAGCGCGCGTCCATCACCCGGGGGTTCTCGGACACCTCGCCGAACTCCACGTCCCCGCCGCTCGTTTTGAGCATCACCTTCGTCCCGACCCGCAGGCGCAGACCCTCGTACGCGTGGGGGACGGGCCGGGCGCCGAAGCGCGTCCTGACCCCCACCACGCCGATTTTCCGGGCCCCGGGCGCCTCCGCGCCTCCGTCCGGCGTCTCGCTCTCGCTCATCCCCGAATCACCTCCCGGCGGGAACCGTCTCCCGCAGCGAATATACCAGAGTTTCGAGCGTCAGGGAGGGGTTCGTGTTCCCGCTCCCGACGTCCCGCATGGCCGTCCCCACCCTTTCGAGCGCCCTCGTCAGGCCGACGCTTCCCCAGCGCGCCCCCATCCCGGCGAGGGCCGGCCGAACGTCCTCGTGCCACAGCTCCGCCGCCCCGGGCGCCTCCCGGGCGATGAGTATATCGCGAAGCAGCCCCCGAAGCATTTCCAGAAAGAGAAGCGTCTCGCTTCTTCCCGCGGCCCCGCTGCCCGCCCTGTTCGAGGCGAGGGTGATGAGCGCCGCCTCGTTCGCCCGGCCCGCGGGCGCGCTGACCTCCTCGAGAAACCGCATCGCCTCCTCCCTGCGCCCGGCGAGCGCCTCCAGATCGGCGGAGACGGCCACGCCCAGCCTCCCCATGCTGAGGGCGACGCGCCTCTCCACCTCCGCCTCGCCGCCGCACCGCGCCGCGAGGATGGCGGCCAGATCCGCGCGGGAGAGCGCCCGGAACCTGAGCCTCCGGCAGCGCGAGACGACGGTCGGCAGGAGCGAATGGAGGTTCGGCGTCACGAGAATCAGAATCGCGTGCGCGCCCGGCTCCTCCAGCGTCTTCAGGAGGACGTTCTGGCCCGCGGGGGTGAGCGCGTGCGCCTCCTCGATGATGAACGCCTGCCGCAGCCCCTCGTTGGGCCGCCGGTGGGCGCGCCGGACGACCTCCTCCCGAATCGTCTCCGCCTTGATGGATCGCGCCCCCGCCTCCGGGCGGACGGAGACGACGTCCGGATGCGCGCCCGCGGCCGCCTTCCGGCACGCGGGGCACTCCCCGCAGGGCGGCGCCTCCTCCGCGCACTGGAGCGCCTGGGCGAAGACGCGCGCCGCGGCCGCCTTGCCGACCCCGTCGGGGCCGTAGAACAGGTAGGCGCCCGCCGTCCGACCGGAGGAGATATCCCTCCGCAGCAGGTCTAGCGCCGCGTCCTGCCCCCGGATGGATTCCCAGCCCACGCGAATTTCTCCTTCAGAACGGCCGCGACCCGCTCGCGCACCTCCTGAATCGTCCCGTCCTCCAGAACGCGAAAGCGCTCCGGCTCGCGCCTCGCCAGCGCCTCGAAGCCCGCCCGCACCCTCTCGTGAAACGCGAGGCTCTCGCGCTCCAGCAGATCGGGGGACTGCGCCGGAGCGAACCGCAGGAACAGCTGCGCGTCGGCGCCCTCCCCCCGAACGCGGGCGAGGCTCTTCTTCAAGGGGACGTCGAACAGCAGCGTGAGGTCGGGGACGAGCCCCCCGCTCGCCATCCGGTTCAGCTCGAGCGTCATCCCCTCGTCCAGCCCGCGCCCGAACGCCTGGTAGGCCGTCGTGGAGTCATGGAAGCGGTCGCAGAGCACGTGAACGCCCGCCTCGAGCGCCGGCCGAATCACCTCCCGCGCGTGCTGCGCCCTGTCCGCCTCGTAGAGGAGGAGCTCGGCCGCGGGCTCCATGCTCTCGCCGCGGGGATCGTCGAGGAGCAAATCCCGGATTCCCTCCCCTATCCGCGTGCCGCCGGGCTCGCGCGTGGAGAGCGCGGGGAGGCCCGCCTCCTCCATCCACGCCCGCAGAAGCTCCAGCTGCGTCGATTTTCCGCAACCCTCCACCCCCTCGAACGTTATGAAGCTGCCCCGCATCGTCCCTCCGGAAACTCCCTGAAAGCCCCCTCCCCGAGAGAGCCTACCACAAGCCGCGCGCGCGGCGATCAGCGCCCGTCCAGCTTCCGGTAGATGGTGCGCGCGGCGATTCCCAGCAGGCGGGCGGCGGCGCTCTTGTCCCCGCCCGTGTGCCGCAGGGTCTCCAGAATCACCCGGCGCTCGACATCGGCGAGCGTGGCGCCCACCTCCACGCTGATGAGCGGCGCGTCCGACGCCGCCCCCTCCTCGCCGGCGCTCCCGCCCCGAGCGACGCTCGCCGGCAGGTCCTCCGCCGAGAGCACCTCTCCCCGCCCCAGCACCACGGCGCGCTCCACCGCGTTTTCGAGTTCGCGCACGTTTCCCGGCCAGTCGTGGTTCGACATGGCGTCGAGCGCCTCGCGCGAGAACGCGAGCGCGGGGCGGTCGTTCTTCGCGGCGAAGCGCTGGAGGAAGTGCTCGGCGAGCAGGGGAACGTCGCCGCGCCGCTCCCGCAGGGGGGGCAGGTGGATGGTGATGACGTTCAGGCGGTAGTAGAGGTCTTCCCGGAACCTTCGCTCGGCGACCGCGCTCTGAAGGTCCGCGTTGGTGGAGGCCACGATGCGCGCGTCCACCTTGAGCGTCTCCGTCCCGCCCACGCGCTCGAACTCCCCCTCCTGGAGGACGCGCAGGATCTTCGGCTGCAGGACGAGGGGCATGTCCCCGATCTCGTCGAGGAACAGCGTGCCCCCGTGCGCCAGCTTGAAGCGGCCCTCCTTGCGGCCCGCGGCGCCGGTGAACGCCCCGCGCTCGTAGCCGAAGAGCTCGCTCTCCAGCAGGGTCTCGGGAAGCGCCGCGCAGTTCACCCGCACCATCGCCCGGCCCGCCCGCTCGCTCCCCTCGTGCAGGGCGCGCGCGACCAGCTCCTTGCCCGTTCCGCTCTCGCCCAGAATGAGGACGGTCGCCGAGGTGGGCGCGACCTGGCGCGTCATCTCCTTCACCCGCCGGATCGAGGGGTGGCTGCCTATCATGCCCGACTCGTCCATCAGGCGCCGGAGCCGCGCGCGCAGGTCGGCGTTCTCGCGCAGAAGCGCCTGCTTCTCGAGCGCCTTGTCCATCGCCTTCAAAACGACCACGCGCTCCAGGGGCTTGGTCAGGAAGTCGTAGGCGCCCTCGCGCATCGCCTCCACGGCCGACTCGATGCTGCCCGCGCCGGAAATGAGAATCACCTCCGTCTCCGGGCTTTCGCGCTTGACGCGCTTGAGCAGGCCGATGCCGTCCATGCCGGGCATTCGGAGGTCGGTGATCACCAGATTCGCGGGCCGCGCCCCGAACATCCCGGCGGCCGTCTCCGCGTCGTGCGCCATCTCGACCTCGAAGCCCTCCTTGGCGATCATCTTGCGGAGCGCCTCGCGGCTGCCGCGCTTGTCGTCCACCACCAGCACGCGCGCTCCCTCGCGGCCGCTCACGCCCTCGCCTCCCGCGCCGGGGCGAGCGGGAGCTCCACGATGAAGGCGGCGCCCGCCCCCGGCTCGCTCTCGAAGCGGACGCTCCCCTTGTGCTCGCTGACGATCTGCTGGCTCAGGGCGAGGCCGAGGCCGGTTCCGTTGGCCTTGGTCGTGAAAAACGGGGTGAACAGGGAGGCCTGATCCTCGGGCCGCACGCCCGCGCCGCTGTCCGAGACGCGGATGAGGAGGCGGTCGTCCTCCAGCTCCGTCCTCACCACGAGGCGGCCGCCGTCGGGCATCGCGTCGAACCCGTTGAGGATGAGGTTCTGCACCGCGAGGCGCACCTGCGCCTCGTCCAGGACGAGGTCGGGAAGATCCGCCGCCAGCTCCCTTTCGATTTCGATCTTCCGGCTCGCCGCCACTTCCGCGTGAGCGTTCAGCAGGTCCTCGAGCATCTCGCTGCAGTCAACCGGCGCCCTCGCCTCGCTCGGCATCCGCACGAACTTCAGATAGTCGGCCGTCACCTGGCTCAGAATATCGACCTCCGCCTTCACGGAGCGCAGCAGCGCCCACGCCTCCGAGGTGTCCGCCTCCCGGAACTGCGCCAGCTCGTCGCCGAGCAGCTCCGCGCTCAAGTTGATGGCCGAGAGCGGATTGCGGATGGAATGGGCCACCTGGGCGCTCATCTTGCCGACAATCGAGAGCCTGTCGCGCTGGAGCGCCCGCCTCTCGAGCGCCTTGCGCTCGGTCGCGTCCTTGAGATAGAGAATCACCTGCCGCGCCGCGCCGGAGGCGTCGAGAATCGGATAGGCGTAGTATTCCATCTCCATCTCGCGGCCGTCCTCCAGCGCGACCGTCCTCTCGGCGAAGCCGCGCTCGCCCGTCTCGAACGTCCCGGCGACCAGGGCGCGATCCACGAAGGGCGCGGGCACCCGGCTTCCGGGCGACGCCTCCCACTTCTGGTTCAGCAGCTCGTCAATCTCGCGGCCGAGGAGCGCGGCCATCGGGCGATTCAGCATCCGGATGCGGAACGCCTCGTCCAGGATGCCGATGGCGTCCGCGATGCCGTTGAAGAGCGCCTGGAGCCGGCGGTTGCTCTCCAGCGCCTCCTCGGACCAGCGCATCCTGTCCTCGGCGCGGATGCGCCTGCGCTCCCTGTCCAGCATCAGGCCGGCGGCCAGAATCACGGCGATGAAGCCGAAGCCCGTCAGGAGCAGCCCCTTTCGGAAGAGGCGCCCGATCAGCCCGACGAACTCGGAGGAGGGCGCGGTGAGGGCGAGCGTCCACCGCTCCTCCCCCACCGCGAAGCTGCTGAACGCCGTGAGGTATCGGCGCCCCTTCTGCCCCCCTCCGGGGCGCAGGTCGAGATGCCAGTCGAACCCCGCGTCCTCCTTCTTCATGCGCCGCGCGATTCTCCCGAGCCTCTCATCCCCCAGCCCGCGCGCGAGGGCAGAGAGCCGGAGTCCCTTCAATCGGGAGATGTCCGGCGCGATGACGATTTCGCCCGTCCCGTCGGCGACCCACGCCCGCCCCCGGCTTCCGGACTCAACCGGCCGGACGAACGAATGCGCCAGGTCCGCCATGGAGATTCGCGCGTAGAGCCAGTCGCGCGCCCCGCCCCCTTCCGGCGCGTCCCCCCCGGAGGCCACGCGCGCCGCCGCGAACAGGGCGGCGACCCTCCCCTCCTCGCCGCGGACGACGAGGAGGCACGCGCCCCGCTTCCGCGCGCAGAGCGGCAGCTTCCGCAGGTATTTCCGCGGAATCGCCGCGTTCGGCTCTCCCGCTTCCTGAAGATAGCCCACCTCGCTCACGCGAAACCGCCCGCCCAGCCTTTCATACAGGCCCGCCATCGCCGCCATCCTGCCCGGGTGGTCGGGCTCGATGGTGCGCAGAAAGCCCGCGCTGTAGCGCAGGGACGCGGTGAGCGCCTCCAGGAACGAGGCGATTCCCTCGCCGGCCTGCTCCGCGAGAAGAAGCTGCCGGCGGTTGAAGCGCTCCTCCGTCTCCGCCTTGGCGTCCGCGTAGATGCGGTAGGAGAGGAAGCTCAGCGCGCACAGCAGGACGACCGTGCAGGCTATCGTGCAGTACTGGAACTTCCGCCCCGCCCGGCGCGAGCGCGCGATGCGCGAGCGCGCGGAATCCTCCGCCTCGCGCGCCGGGGGCGAAGGCGGCGGCCTCTCCGGCCCGCGCAGGCGACCGAGCGCCTCCCTCCAGAAACCCCGCGTTCCCTGGCCCGGCATGGCGTCCTCCGAAGACGCGGCGCGCTCCCATCCAACCCGGGCGCGGCGAGCGCCCGCGCCTCATTCTAGCGCATCGCGCGGGGGTGACCAGAAGGGCCCGCGCATTTTCCCGTATTTCGCCCCGGTTTTTCGACGCGCGGGGATTCCGCCGCCCCTGCGGGATATTCGAGTTGCCGGGGATACGAACGCGAGGCGGAGGACGCATCCCCGCGCCGGTTTCCACACCGGCGGGGACAAGCCTTGAAAAGCCGACGAAGGAAACGCCCCTCCGCTCCGGATTCCGGACTGCGGCGGAATGACGGCGAAAAACCGCCCCCTCCCCCGCGCTTGACAGGCCGGGCTTCCCTTTCTATCGTGAACGCGCCGACGCCCCCGGTCGCCGCGCCGCGCGCGGCGGACGCCCAGCCGCGAGGTTCACGGAATGGACGCCCCGGAGCTTGCCCGCAGAGACAGGGAAATCCTGCGCGCCATCATCAACATCTTCGTGGACACGGGCGAGCCCGTGGGCAGCCGCACCCTCGCCCGGCGTTCGGACGTCGCGCTCAGCCCCGCCACCATCCGCAACATCATGAGCGACCTGGCCGAGGCGGGCTTCCTCACGAAGCCGCACGCCTCCTCCGGCAGGATGCCCACCGACCTGGGCTACCGCGTCTTCGTGGACGACCTGATGGACGCCCACACCCTCACGCCCGAGGAGGAGGAGTCCATCCGCCTCGACCCCTCCGCCGAGGCGGCGCGGATAGAGCAGGCGCTCGCCCGGGCGACGCGCGCGCTCTCGGAGCTCGCCGACACGGCGGGCTTCGCGCTCCTGCCGGCGGGCGAGCAGCTGCGCTTCAAGCACATCAACTTCGTGCGGATGTCGGAGGAGAAAATTCTCGCCGTCATCGTCTCGATGAGCGGGGTGGTGCAGAACCGCGTCGTGCCGATGGAGGCGCCCCTGGACCAGGAGGAGCTGAACCGCGTCTCGAACCTTCTGAACGAGGAGTTCAGCGGCCTCTCGCTCAGGGAGGCGCGGGAGAGAATTTTCCAGAAGATGGCGGGCGCGCGCGACGGCCTCGACGCCCTGCGCCGGCGCGCGCTCGAGCTGGGCGGGGAGGCGCTCTCGGAGGAGGGGAGCGCGCGCGAGTCCGTCTTCGTGGAGGGCGCCTCGCGCGTGTTCTCCCAGCCCGACTTCGCCGCCAGCGCGGAGAAGCTCCGCTCCCTCTACCGCGCCTTCGAGGAGCGCGAGAAGCTCGTCCGCCTGCTGGATCGGTGTCTGGAGTCCTCGGACATCACCATCCTCATCGGCTCGGAGAGCGACTTCGAGGAGATGAAGGACTGCAGCGTCGTCGCCCAGCGCTACTACATGGACGAGCGCCCGCTCGGCAGCATCGGCATCATCGGCCCCAAGCGGATGCGCTACGACCGCGCCGTCTCCCTCGTCGAGTGGACGGCGGATTCCGTCTCCCGCTTCCTCTCCTCGGGCGGCTAGCGCCCCCGCGAAATCACAAAACCCGCGCGCCCCGCCGTCATTCCGGAGAAGGCCGGAATCCAGGAAGGTCGGCCGTTCCTCAAAACGGGCGGTTGACGAACCGCCCGCGCCCCGTCAACGAAAACGGCGCGGGACGCATATATGCGTCCCCTACGGGGGGGGGACGATTCGATTGCAGGGGGCGCATTCTCGCGCCCCATCGGGGATTGGCGTTGCCGCGACGCGCCCGATTTCGTATGATATGCGGGATCCTCCGGCGTGAATGCGTGAACCGGGAGCGAGGAGACGGACGATGACGGAGTTTGAGCTGGCGACGACGGCTTTCCAGAACGCGACGATTGAGTTTCAGAACGCGACCCTCGAATTTCAGAACGCGGCCCTTGAATTTCAGAAATGGGGGGTCGAGTTTCAGAAGTGGGAGGTGGCGGCGCAGTGGGTCGTCGGTCTTCTGCAGGTCGCCCTGATCGCCTACGGCCTTCGCCTCATGGAGCGCGGCGGCGCGCGGCGCGCGGCGCTCTCCGAGCGTCAGCACGAGGAGACGATGGCGGCGCTCGCCGAGGAGCGGGCCGCCTCGGAGCGCAGGCACGAGGAGGCGATGGCCGAATCGGAGAAGCGGCACGAGGAGGCGATGGCCGCGCTCAAGCGCCAGCACGACGAGACGATGACCGCCCTCGCCGGTGAACGGGAAGAATCCCAGAAGCGGCACGAGGAGGCGATGACCGCGCTTACCGAGCTCATCAGGCGGACGGGGGGCGGGGGAGGCTCCTGAGAAGGGAGAGCCCGCGAGCGGCCCCTCCCGCGAGGGCGGCCGACGCGCCCCGCTTCATTTCACCACGCGTCCCGCCGGAGCCGGCGGGCGGGAAGGAGACTTCTGAAATGTCGGAGAGAGTCACCGTCGTGGAGGTCAGGGACAAAACCCTCTGGGTGGGGCTGAACCGCCCCGAAACGCTCAACGCCATGAACTTCCAGATGATCAACGAGGTCATCGAGGCCTTCACCCGGCTGGACGAGGACCCCGACGTCGGCGTGGGCGTGCTCTACGGGCTGAACGGGAACTTCTCCTCCGGCGGCGACATGGACATGATGCTGGGGCTGAACTACCAGACGGGCCACGTGTGGAACAACAAGATGCGCCGCCTGTGCATGACGCTCAGGAACTCGGGCAAGCCCACCATCGCCATGGTGCGCGGCTGGTGCATCGGCGGGGGCAACGAGTGGCAGCTCTACTGCGACCTGTGCGTCGCCAGCGAGAACGCGACCTTCGGGCAGTCGGGGGCGCGCGTGGGCGCCCTGCCCGTGGTGGGCGCGACGCAGTATCTCCCCCTCCTCATGGGGGATCGCCGCGCGCGCGAGATGCTCTTCATGGCGAAGCGCTACTCCGCGCGCGAGGCGAAGGAGGTCGGCCTCATCAACGAGGTCGCGCCGGACGCCGAGCTCGAGAAGACGACCGAGGAATGGTGCGCCACGATCAACTCGCACGCCCCGGCGACGCTTCGCTACATGAAGACGAACCTCAACTTCCTGGGCGACCTGCACTACCCCTCCTGGATGCACGGCAGCGAGCTGCTGAACGCCGTGTGGAACAACGAGCAGTCCGTCGAGGGGATGAACGCCTTCAAGGAGAAGCGGCCGCCCGACTTCAGCCGCTTCCCCCGCTAGGAGCGGCGGGAGAGCCCGGGCGGGAAACCCCCGCCGTCATTCCGGCGAAGGCCGGAAGCCGGGGTTTTGTCTTTTGACGAGGGACAGCCCCGCGGGGTTGTCCCTCGCCGGATTTCTCATCCCGCCGAGGTCCAAAAGTCCCGCAGGGGCGGTTCGGGAGCCGCCCGCATCGCATTAACGGGAAAAACGCGGGACGCATATACGCGGCGAGGGCGGCGGTTTCGCAGGGGAAGCGCTAGAGCGTTTCCATTCATGCGCCCCGCCCGCGGCGGGGTATCGCCAGGAACCCTAGCGGGCGTAGCCCCGGCGGCGGTAGAGGCCGGGGGAGCCGGGCGCCTGGCGGTAGTAGCCGCGTACGCGCGCCGTCCATTCGGAGGCGTTCATGCGCCTCCACCCGGGCGTCTCGCGCACGGCCTCCTCCTCCATCTCGTAGAGAACGACCATGAGCCGCTCCCCCTCCACGGGGACGTAGCGGCGCACCCGCCGCACCCCCGGAACCTCGCCGCAGAGGGGGACGCGATCCCGCGCGTACCACCCGTTGAAGTCGGCGAGCCGCTCCTCGGGCGCGCGGATTCTGCCGAACTGGACGACGGGGGCGAGGCCCGCCGCGTCCACCGTCGGAAAGTCGGGCGGGGCGGCCGGAAGCCCCGGATAGATCTGGGCGCAGACGAGGCGGACGCGCTCCTTCGGCGGGCGGGGCGGGCGCGCCCCGTCCGAATCCTCGAGCGCGGCGAACTCCGCCCCGTAGAAGACGTGAACGCTGTCCGCCTCCACGAGGTTCAGGAAGCGGGGGGCGCCGTCAACGGCCTCGTAGCCCGCTCCCCCGCGCGCGCCGGGGACCTCGAGCATCCGCGCGAGGCGCGTCCCGTCGAGCCACGCGCGCGCCTCCTCCTCGGCGCCCTCCCCGAAGTCGAAGAGCTCCGCGAGCAGGCCCATGCCGTGGGTTCGCATACGCGCCTCATCCTTCGGGGCGGAAGGGGGGAAGCCGCGCTATTTCTTCTGGAGCGCCACCCGCATCGTCCCGCCGTATTGCGCGGCCACCAGATGACGGGGGCGGTATCCTTCCTTGCGAATCTCGATGGTGAAGGTATCCGCGTAGTGATCCTTGATCTTCTTCCAGGGAATGAGGACGGGAGATTCGCCGATCTTCTCGCGGCCGAGCTTCACCGTGGCGCCCGGCGGCTCCGTGATCACCTCCACCCCGCGCGGCACCATGTCGCCGCATCCGCCCAGGATGAAGAGAAGCGCGGCGAGAAGCGCCGCTCCCGCTCCGAGTGTCCCGCCCATCCTTCCTCTCTCCCTCGCGTCCGCCGGACGCCGCTCGCCAAAGAACGCGCGGGGCGGGCGGCCCGCTCCGGCCCTCCCCCGCTTCGCGCATTATGAACCCGTCGCCCCGCGAAATCCACCCCGAAACCGACCGCGAGCCGCCCCTGCGAAACCTGAAGCCCGCGCGCCCCGGCGTCATCCGCGGCGTCAATTCCGACAAGGCGGAGGGATTGTCCCGCCGGGGCGGAGGGATTGCGGAATCCGAGGGGGGAGTTATGGTCGTCATTGCGGCGAAGGCCGCAATCCGGGATTTTGTTTTTTGATGAACGACAACCACGGGGGGTTGTCCTTCCCCGGGTTCCCGTCTCGCCAACGCGCGGACATTCCGTAGGGGTCGTTCGGGAACGACCCGCCGCCGCCGATGCGAACCCTTCCTGAATACGGGCGGTTCCCGAATTGTGGGGCGGGCCCGGGGAGGGGCCGCCCCTACGAAACCGTCGCCACCTGCCCGTAGGGGGCGCATATATGCGCCCCGTTTGCGGGCCGGCGACGGCGAAGGCCGGAATCCGGGGTTTTGATTGTCTTTCTTCAAAACGGGCGGTTCCCGAACCGCCCCTACGAATTCACAAACCCCGCATCCCCCCGAAGGCGAGCCGCGCTTGACCCCGCGCGCCTTCCTTCCATAAGATTCGGCTTTCAGATCAAGCTCGAAGCCTCAACGCATCCGCGTTGCTCCGCGCGGACGGGAGAAACCGGGACTCCGCAATGGCGTTTGCGCCCACCTCGAAAACGCGGCATACTGTTGCCGCCTCACCGCCTCACCGCCTCACCGCCTCACCGCCTCACCGCCTCACCGCCTCACCGCCTCACCGCCTCACCGCCTCACCGCCTCACCGCCTCACCTTATGAGGAACGCCCGGGCGTGGGGGGGCGGACGGCCGCTGCTCGTTCTCGCGCTTTTCCTGCTCGCTCTCTGCGCGGGCGAGGCGCGGGCGGCGGCGGTGTGCAGCAACGCGCCGGGGGTCGGCGACAGAGTCGAGTGCGAGGTCGCCAGCGGCGTCACGCAGGATATCGACATCGACCTCGCGAACTCCGCCATCTCGACGACGGCGAACGTGGGCGTCTCCGCCTACCACCAAGGCGCGGGCGCCATCGACATCGAGATTCAGGGCGGATCCATCACGACGGCGGACGACAACTCCGAAGGCGTCCGGGCGCAGCATAGCGGCTCGGGCGGCATCTCCATCTCGACGCGGAATCTCGCCGTCAAGACGGGCAGTTCGACGAAAGGCCAGCACTCACCCGGCGTCAGCGGCTTTCATTTCGGGGCATCGGGCGGCGTCTCCATCGACGTTCAGGGCGGATCCATCACGACGACGGGAAGAACCGCCGCCGGCGTCACCGGCCGTCTTCGGGGCGCCGGCGATATGGGCATCACCCTCCGGGACGCCGCCATCGAAACGACGGGCTACCAGGGCTACGGCGTCTTCGGCACCTTCGATTCCAGGCGGACGTCCGCCGGAAATCTTTCCATCAAGGCGCGGGGCGGCTCCATCATGACGACGGGCGATCAAGCCTTGGGTCTCTGGGGCAGTCATTTCGGCTCGGGGCGGGTCGGGCTCGACGCGGCGAACGTTCGCGTTACGACGGAGGGGATGTACGCCCACGGCGTCTATGGCTACCACCCGGGCGCGGGGGGCGTATCCATCAGTCTGAACGACGCGGATATCGAAACGACGGGCGCGACCGCCTACGGCGCCTATGGCCGGAACGAAGGCGCGGGGGGAATCGACATTGAGCTGAACGGCGCGCGGATCGAGACGGCGGGCGAGCGCGCCTACGGCGCCTTGGCCTGGATCCGGAACGCCGCGAGCGAGGCGGACGTCTCTATCGGCGCGGCGGGAGGCTCCGTCAGGACGGCGGGCGAGCGAGCCGCCGGCGTCTATGCCCGGAGCGACGGCCTGGGCGGGGTCTCCGTCAATCTGAACGACGCCGCCATCACGACGACGGGCGTGGACTCCTACGGCGTCTTCGCCTGGGCGACAAACGCCGCGAGCGAGACGGACGTCACCGTCGGCGCGGCGGGCGGCTCCGTCGCCGTGGAGGGACTGGGCGCGAGGGGTCTCTACGGATACCACCGGGGTCTCGGCTCCGTCTCGATGACGACGGACGCCGCCAACGTGATCGAGGCGCCGTTCGCCGTCGGAGTGGAGGCGCGCCTGACGAACGACGCGAACGCGGCGGGCCGCCTCCTCGTCACGAACGGGGGCGCGGTGGAGGCGCGCGACGTCGGCGTTCGCGCCCGGGCGGCGCGTTCGAGCGGCTCCACCTTCGGGGAGGGGACGCGGACGGCGGACGACGCGGCGCGAACCGGGCCGATGATTCACGTCGCGTCGAGCGGGGACGTCACCGTCGGCGAAAGCGTGACGGACGCCTTCATCCGGAACAAAATCGCGGGGGAGGACGGGACGCTCTCGACGGGCGAGCGCGCCGTCCTGGACGCCGTCACGGCGGGTGATTCAGACGCGCTGGATACGGCGCTCGCCGCCCTTCCCGCCGCCTACGACGACGACTGGAAGGCGGAGGCGCGGGAGCTTCTTCGCAAGCGCGGCCATGAGCCGACCTCCGCCGCCGCGCTGGCGATCCGGGCGGCCGGGGAGATTCTGGGTCTTTCTCTCGCGGGCGTCCGCGCCCTGGCGCTTTCCCACGCGGCGATCGCCGATTACGTCCGGGGCGGCGACCGGGACCCGGCGATTCTCGCCATCGCCGAGGCGAGCCGCGCGACCCGGCAGCAGGCGGCGCTGGCGGAGCAGGAGAAGCTCTCGGCCGCCGAGCGGGCGGTTCTGGCGGCGGCGCTGACGGGCGGCGATCTGGAGGGCGCCCTCGCCGCCCTTCCCGAGAGCTACGCGGACGCCTGGAAGAACGACGTCCGCCGGCTCGCGGCGAGCTACAACGCGGGCGACATCCGCGTGGACGTGACCGGAGGCGCGATAGCCGCGGAGGGCAACGGCGTGGAGGCGCTCTACGCCGTTCCGCACGAGAGGAACGGGGGCATAGCGGTGCGCGTGGCCGAGGGCGCGAGCGTCTCGGGCGGCGCGAACGGGCTCTATCTTTCCGGCGCGGGCGCGGGCGCGGGGAATTTCTTGGCGCAGAGCGTCTCGATTGACGGGGAGGTGAGGGGCGGCGCCGGCGCGGGCGTCTATATGAAGGGCGGCGGCAGGCTGACCATCGGCGCGACGGGCCGCGTGGGCGCGACCTCCGGCGTGGGGGTTCTGGCGGATGGTCCCGGGGATTTCCACGCGACGGTGGCGGGGAGGGTGACAGGCGATATAAGAGGCGTGGGCGCGGGCGATCATGCGGTCACGGTCTCCCCCGGCGGCGAGGTGACGGGAACGATTCATCTGGCGGCGAGTACCGTGACGGTGGACGGGACGGTCGGCGCCGTTCGTCTGGACCGCGGCGGGATGGTGACGGTGGGGCGGAGCGGCGTCATCCGGGGCGCGGGAGGGACGGCGATCCGCGCGGGAGGCGCGGCGCTCCGCGCCGATCTGAACCCGAGCGGCCGCCGGTTCCACAGCGTGGCGGGCGGCGGCGTCATCATCCACAACGCGGGCGGGAAGACGACGCTCCTCGTCAACGGGGTGAAGCTGCACGACGCGGAGACGGGCGAGACGGGCGCGCGGGCGCGCAACGGCCCTCGCGTCGTCTCCCTGCTCCCCGGGGCGGGCGACGACGGAATCTTCACGGCGGAGGAATTCATCGAGCGGGGCCTGTACCAGGGAATATACGAGGCGCTGCCGGGGCTTCTGCACAGGATGGAGAGCGGCCGGACGCGGGAGGCGCGGATGACCGCCCCCGGCTCGCCCGTCTGGGTCCGGCTGTCGGCGGTGGAGGGCTCCCGCGGGGCGAAGGGCTCCACCTCCTCCGCCGAATACGACTTCGCCTCTTTCGGGGCGGAGGCGGGGCTGAACGTCTCCTTCCCCTGGACGAGCGGCCTCACGGGCTCGCTCTCCCTCCGGCATCAGAGGGGCGCGGCGGAAACCTCGCTGGCCGACGGCAAGGGGGAGATTGACTTGGCCGGCGTGGGCCTGGGCGCGGGCCTCTCCTGGCGAAGTGGAGACGGCTGGTATCTGCGCGGGGACTTCTCCGTCATGGACTACGCCGCCGACCTCGCCTCCCAAAAATGGGGCAAGCTCGAAAACAACGTAGGCGCGAGCGTTCGCGTTCTGGATATCGAGGCCGGCAGGCGCTTCACGCTGAATGAGAAAATCGCGCTTGCGCCCAGGGGCTGGCTCACGCGCTCGGAGATCTCGATGGGCGGCTTCGCGGACGCCTACGGGGAGCGCTTCCGGCTCGTCCGGGCGAATCGCCTGGCAGGGGGCTTCGGCGCGGTTGCGGAGACCACCCGTCCCTTGGCGGTCGGGGGAGGGACGCTCGCTTGGCGCGGCTCGGCGGACGTGGAGGAGATCCTGAGCGGAGAGAGGACGACGGTCGAGGTCTCCGGCGAGCGGCTCCACTCGCGCGCGGAGAAGACCCGCCTTCTGCTGGGGATGGGGGCGCGCTGGCGCAAGGGGCGCTTCACGATAGGCGGGGAAATCTCCTCCTCCGGTCTCGGCTCGAACGACAAGACCCTCGGCGCCCGCATCAGCCTGGGCGTGAGGTTCTAGGATTCGCCCGACGGCGCATTCGCGTAGGGCGGATTGTAGGGACAACCCCTGCGGTGTCCTTCGCGCATTTCGATTGCAGGGGTCGTTCGTGAACGACCCGCCCGCGCCGACCAAACGGACAATCGCCGGGTTGTCGGCCCATGCCGCCAAAACGGGCGGTTCACGAACCGCCCCTACGAAACCATGAAACCCGCATCGCCCGCCGTAGGGGGCATCCCCGGCCGTCATTCGCGGCGTCAATCCCGACAAGGCGGAGGGATTGCGGAATCCAGGGTTTTGATCGTTTTCCTTCAAAACGGGCGGCTCCCGAATTGTGGGGCGGCCCCGGGGAGGGGCCGCCCCTACGGAACCGTTGCCGCCTCGCCCGTAGGGGGCGCATTCTTGCGCCCCGCCGCAGGGACAACCCCCTGTGGTTGTCCGCCCCGCGTCCTTCCGCCGTCATTCCGGCGAAGGCCGAAATCCGGGGTTTTGCTTATGACCGCCCCCGCCGGGACAATCCCTCCACCCCGTCGGAATTGATCTCGCATTTGCCCGCATTTGCGGTTATGGGGCCTTCCCTCGAACGCGCGAGAATCCGCCGGCGAGAGGGAGGAGGCGAACGCATGGACTTCGGGAAGCGGATGATGACGAAGGCGTGGGCGTGGGTCAGGGCGTTTGTCGCCCCGCGCCGTTCCCGCGTCGTCAATTCCGGCGAGGAGGAAGGATTGCGGAATCCGGGGGTTGTCGTCCAGCAACGGGCGGTTCCCGAACCGCCCCTACACGTTTTAGAGGCGGCGTTCGCGCGTCGTCCGCGCCATAATGAAAACAATCCCGTTTTCGACAAAATCCGACAAATTCACGCCTTTATCCCGCAAATTCACGCCTTTTTTCGACAAATTCAAGACCCTTCGGAGCGCGGAAAAAATATCAAGTCATTGAAAATAAAAGGATTGTGCGAAAAAGAGGCGCCGGGAGGGGGTATTTCGCAAGGCCGCGGCATCTGCCCGCATCTGCGCGCATCCGCGCCGCCCCGGCGGGAGCGTAGGGACAACCCCCTGTGGTTGCCCTTCGCCGCCTACGATGCGAACCCTTCCCCAAAACGGGCGGCTCGCGCCCCGCCCCTACGAAACCGTCGCCAGCACCGCCGTAGGGGGCGCATATATGCGCCCCGTTTGCGGGTCGGCGAGGGCGCGGGCCGCTCCCCGGCGCGGGCGCGAGCGGACGGACGAATCCCCCCGGTTCAGGAGGCCGCGCCCTCGTCCTCCGGCGGCGCGCCGCCGCCCCTGCGCTCCTCCACGAAGGGGCGCAGCAGATCGAGCGGCAGGGGGAAGACGATGGTGGAGTTGTTCTCGGTGGCGACCTCCGAGAGGGTTTGCAGGAACCTGAGCTGAAGCGCGCCCGGAGCGGTGGCGATGGTGGCGGCGGCCTCGGAGAGGCGCGCGCTCGCCTGGAATTCGCCCTCCGCGTGAATGACCTTGGCGCGGCGCTCGCGCTCCGCCTCGGCCTGGCGGGCGATGGCGCGCTGCATCTCGCCGGGCAGATCGACGTGCTTGAGCTCCACGTTGGTGACCTTGATGCCCCAGGGGTCGGTGGCGTGGTCAAGAAGCTCCTGCAGCTGGCCGTTGATCTTCTCGCGCTCGGAGAGGAGGTCGTCCAGGTCCATCTGGCCCAGCACGCTCCGGAGGGTGGTCTGGCTCAGCTGGCCGGTGGCGTAGAGGAAGTCCTCCACCTCGATGACCGCCCGCTCGGGGTTCAGCACGCGGAAATAGACCACCGCGTTCACCTTCACCGACACGTTGTCCTTCGTCACGATGTCCTGCGGCGGCACGTCCATCGTCACCAGGCGCAGCCCCACGCGAATCATGCGGTCGATCACCGGAAGCACGATGATGAGGCCCGGCCCCTTCGTGGCGCAGAAGCGGCCCAGCCGGAAGATGACGCCGCGCTCGTATTCGTTCAGGACGCGGATGGCGCTGACGAAGAACAGCAGGACGATGAGGACGCCGACGATCAAGCCCAGGTTCATTTCTCCCCCTCCTCTTTCTCGACGCGGAGCCTGAGGCCCTCCATCGCCACCACGCGGACCCGGTCGCCGACCCTCAGCCGCTCCCGGGAGTCGGCCAGCCACGTCTCGCCGCGCACCCGCACCCTGGCGGGCGCGCCGCGCCTGGAAGAAGCGCTCACGACGCCGGCCTGATCGAGCATTCCCTCGGCGCCCGAGACCGGCCTGGGCCGCTGGGCGCGGAAGCCCACCCCCACGATCCAGACGAAGAACATGGCCGTTCCCGCCACCGCTGGCAGGATGACCTTCAGGCTGATTTGCAGGTAGGGGTCGGGGGAGTCGATGAGCATGATCGAGCCGAGCGTCATGGCGATGACGCCGCCGATGGTGAGCCCTCCGTAGCTCACCACCTTGATCTCCAGGAGGAACATAACGACGGCGAGCCCCATGAGCAGAAGCCCGACGTAGTTCACCGGCAGCACCTTCAGGGCGTAGAGCGCCAGGAGGAGGCTGATGGCGCCCACCACCCCCGGAAGGATGGAGCCGGGGTTCGAGAGCTCGAAGAACAGCCCGTACATGCCCAGGAGCATCAGGATGTAGGCGATGTTGGGGTCGCTCAGCAGGGTGAGCGCCTTCTGCCGCCAGCTCCTGCCGAGCGCGACCTGCTCCGCGTCCCCGGTCGCCAGGACGGCTTCGCCGCCGCCGGCGAGCCTGATCTTCCTGCCGTCAATCGCCAGGAGCAGGGACTTCACGTCCGCCGCCACCAGGTCGATGACCTTCTGCCTGAGCGCCTCCGCCTCGTCCACGGAGATCGCCTCCCGAACCGCGCTCTCCGCCCATTCGGTGTTGCGCCCCGTGCGCGAGGCCACCGCCCGCGCGAAGGCGGCCACGTCGTTCATGGCCTTTTTGCGCATGTCCCCCTGAATCTGCTTTCCGCCGCCCGAGACGGGAGAGGCCGCGCCGATGTTGGTGCCCGGCGCCATGGCGGCGACGTGGGCCGACATCGTGATGAAGGTGCCGGCGGAGGCGGCCCGCGCCCCGCCCGGAGCGACGTAGACGGCCACCGGCACGCGGGAGCCGAAAATGGACTTCACGATGTCGCGCGTGCTGGTGACCAGCCCGCCGGGGGTGTCGAGGCGAATGACGAGAAGCTGCGCCCCCCTGCGGGCGGCCTCCTCGACTCCGAAGGCGATGTATTCGGCGGTGCCGGGCGAGATGGCGTCGGCCACGTCGAGGATCAGGACGGGCGGCGCCTTCCGCGCGTCGGCGGCGTGGTGAGCGGCCAGCGCCGCGCCCGCCGCCGCCAGAAAGCACCAAAGCGCCAGATGCGCCCTTCTCGGAAATTTCCTCGGCATCTCATCCCCCGGAGCGGCGGCGTCGCCCCCATCTTACCACAAGGGCGAGCGCTTCACCGCCTCCCGCGCCGCGGCGGTCAGCCGCCCATTTCGAGCAGCGTCTCGTCCACGATGGCGACGGCCGCGTCGATCTGGCGCTCCTCGACGCTCAGGGGAGGCAAAAACCCCAGAACGTTCCCGTGGTGGCCACCCGGATAGAGGAGCAGCCCCTTCCCGAGGGCCGCTTCGCTCGCCCGCTTGGCGGCGCGCAGGGGCTCGCGCGTCTCGCGGTCGGCGACCAGCTCGATCGCCGTCATCAGCCCGCGTCCCCGAACCTCGCCGACGACGGCGTGGCGCCCGGAGAGCTCCTCCAGCTTCCGCAGGAAATGCGCGCCCAGCGCCAGGGCGCGCTCCGCGAGGCTCTCCTCCTCATACACCTCGATGGAGGCGAGGCCGGCGGCGCACGCCATGACGTTTCCCGCGTAGGTGCCGCTCTCGGTCCCGGGCGCCGAGGCGTCCGCGATCTCTTTTTTCGCCAGGCAGGCGGCGAGGGGCAGCCCCCCGGAGATCGACTTTCCCATCACGACGAGATCGGGCTCCACCTCCTCGTATTGATAGGCGAACATCCTGCCCGCGCGGCAGAATCCGCTCATCACCTCATCGACGATGAGCAGGGCCCCGTGCCGATCGCAGGTCTCGCGAAGCGCCTTCAGGAAGCCCGGAGGCACCGGAATCATGCCGCCGTTTCCCTGCACCGGCTCGATGATGACGGCGGCCACCTCCCCCCAGCCGCTCGCCGGATTGCCGAGAAATTCCTCGAGGTAGCGAATCGTTCCCGCCGCGCACTGCTCCGCGCCGTCTCCAAAGGGGCTTCGATACGGATAGGGATAGGGGACGTGATGCGTCCCCGCGACGATCGCGCCCAGCCCCTCGCGCTGGCTTCTTTTGCCCATCAGGGCGAGGGCGCCCAGGGTTCTGCCGTGAAAACCGCCCGTGAAGCCCACGACTTCATCGCGCCCCGTCGCCCGGCGCGCCAGCTTGAGGGCGATTTCGGCCGCCTCGCTGCCCGAGGAGGCGAGGATCATGCGCTTGGGCGAAGCGCCGGGATGAAGCGAGAGCGCCTTTTCATAAAACCGGTTCCGCACCCTCGAACCCAGGGACATGGCCTGATGAACCTCGCCCGCCTGCTCCCGCATCGCCGCGACCACCCGGGGGTGGCAGTGCCCCGCGTTGAGGGAGCCGAAGCCGGCCACGAAATCCAGGAACGAGTTGCCGTCCACGTCCTCGACGACCGCCCCCCGCGCGCGCTCCACGACGACGGTCTCCGGGCTCATCCCGAAGCTGAGGGCGGCGCGCCCCTCCGCGCTCCTGAGGCGCGCGAGCTCCCTTCGCGTCTCGGGGCCGGGATGGGGAACCACGAAATCCGGCGCTTTCACGCGGAACTCCTCCTCTGTTGACGCCTCCATCTCTACCACATTCCGAAAGGGGCGAGGAACCGCCCGCGGCGCTTCGGAAAAACGCGGCGGGGGCGGGTGCGATTCAGCCGTTCATGGTATAGGATGCGGGCATACGGAAATTTCGCCCGCGCATGAATGACTTCGAGGCTGCCGGTGAGCGAAAGCGCTTCTCCCAAAAAGATCTACTACGGCTGGTACATCCTCGCCGCCTGCTTCTTCATGATGTTCCTGGGGATGGCCACCAGAAACTCCTTCGGCCTCTTCCTGAAGCCGATGATTGAGGATTTCGGCCTGAGCCGCGCCGCCCTGTCCCTGCCCTTCTCCCTCTCCCTCATTCTCTTCGGCGCGTCGCAGCCGCTGGGCGGGCTGATGATGCGCCGGTGGAGCCCCAAAACCGTCATCATCTGGGGATCGGCGCTGACGACCATCGCCATGCTGGGCATCAGCCAGGCGGGCTCCCTCTGGGGGGTGTATCTGTTCTTCGGCATCCTCCTGGGCATGGGGGGGATCGGCAACAGCCTCACCGCCTTCACCCCGCTGGTCTCCAGCTGGTTCCCGGACAGGCGGGGGCTGGGCATGTCCCTGGTCAGCTCCGGCGCGAGCATGGGCCAGCTCCTCCTGCTTCCCGTGTTCGCGCATCTCATGGGGTTTCTCGACTGGCGGACGACTTCGCTCGTCATCGGCGTCATGTTCCTGGTCGCCATGATGCCCATCGCCCTCTTCGTCGTCAGGAACGCCCCGAAGGCCGGCGAGGTCTCCGGGAGCGCGCCGGCCCCCGGCGGCGTCCGCATGGTCGTCCCCTACGATTTGCCCTGGGTGGAATGCCTGCACAAGGCGCCGTTCGTCCTCCTGCTCACCAGCTTCTTCACCTGCGGCTTCACCGTGACCGTCGTCTCCGTTCACTGGGTGCCCTTCGCGACGGACGTGGGCTTCTCGGCGGCCGTGGCGGCCACGGCGTTCGCCCTGGGCGGGGGCCTCAACACCGTGGGCGTTCTGGCCGTCGGCCCCCTTTCGGACAAAATCGGGCGGAAAGTCCCCCTGAGCCTGGTCTACGCCTTCCGGGGCCTCGGCTTCATCCTGTTCATCTTCTTCAAGAACGACTTCACCGTCTGGGCCGCGCCCATGATGATCGGCCTCTCCTGGATAGCGACCGTCCCCCTCACCTCGGCGCTGACGGGAGACTTCTTCGGCTCCAGGAACGTGGCCATCCTGTTCGGCCTCATCACGTTCAGCCACCAGCTGGGCTCGGGCCTGAGCGCCTGGCTGAGCGGATACATCTACGACGTGACCGGCAGCTACAACCTCGCGTTCGCGCTGGCCGCCTACCTCTGCTTCCAGGCGGCCGTGATCGTCTCCTTCATCAACGAAAGAGAGGTTCGCGTCGCCGGGACCGCGGCGGCGTAGCCGCGCGCGAGCGGCGCCCCCAAGCCGCGCGGCCCGAAGCGAACGGGCGGTTTGCCGCGTCAGGAAGCCTCTGCGATAATTCCGTCTCGCCCGGGCGAGGCCCGGCCTCGCCCCCCGCGCCTGGTGAAGACATGGACTGCAACTGCTGGTTCGAGTGCATCAGCCCCGAATGCGGGGCGACCTACTCCATCTTCGACTCCGTATATCAGTGCCGCGAGTGCGGGAGCCTCCTCGAGGTCGCGCACGACCTGGAAACCCTGCGGATGCGAAGCGCCTCGGAGTGGCGCCACCTGTTCGACGACCGCTACCAGCGCAACACGTGGCCCTACGGCAGCGGCGTGTGGGGGAAGAAGGAATGGGTCTGCCCGCTGATCGGCGATGAGAACATCATCTCGTTCTACGAGGGCGGAACCAACCTTTTCTGGGCGAACCGCCTGGGCCGGGAGCTGGGTGTCGGCGAGCTGTGGATCAAGCAGTGCGGGAACAGCCACACGGGCTCCTTCAAGGACCTGGGCATGACGGTCCTCGTCTCCGCCGCCCGGCAGATGATGGCCGACGGCAAGAAGCTTCGCGCCCTCGCCTGCGCCTCGACGGGCGACACCTCCGCCGCGCTCGCCGCCTACGCCGCGGCGGCGGACATTCCGGCCATCGTCTTTCTGCCGAGGGAGAAAGTCTCCGTGGCCCAGCTCATCCAGCCGATCGCGAACGGCGCCGCGGTGATGGCCATCGACGCCGACTTCGACGGCTGCATGCGCATCGCGCGGCAGGTGTGCGAGGAGCAGGGAATCTACCTCGCCAACAGCATGAACTCGCTTCGCATCGAGGGCCAGAAGACCATCAGCATCGAGCTCGTTCAGCAGTTCGACTGGGAGGTTCCCGACCTCATCGTCATCCCCGGCGGCAACCTGGGAAACGTGAGCGCGCTGGGCAAGGGCTTCACCCAGATGCGCGATCTGGGACTCATCGACAGGCTGCCCCGCATCGTCTGCGCCCAGGCGGAGAAGGCCAACCCCCTCTACAGAAGCTTCATGACCGGCTTTCGGGAATTTCATCCCGTCGACGCCGAGCCGACGCTGGCGACGGCCATCCAGATCGGCAATCCGGTGAGCGTCGAGCGCGCCATCCGGACTCTCAAGGCGTTCGAGGGCTCCGTCGAGCAGACCAGCGAGGAGGAATTGTCAAACACGGCCGCCCGCGCGGACAGAACCGGCATGTACAACTGCCCCCAGACGGGGGTGGCGCTGGCCGCCCTCGAGAAAATCATCGCGCGCGGAGAGTGCCGCCCCAAGGATCGGGTGGTGGTCATCTCCACGGCGCACGGGCTGAAGTTCACCGAGTTCAAGGTCGGCTATCACCAAAAGGACATTCCGGGCATCGAGAGCCGATTCGCCAACGCCCCCATCGAGCTCCCCGAAGACATCGACGCGGTTCAGGACGCCATCGAGAAGCAGCTCGGCGCCTTCTCCGCGAGGTAGCGTTCATTCAACTTTCAGCGCGCCTCGCCCGGCGCGGGAAGCGGGAGACGAGCCACTTTGCCTGACGACAGGAGGAGTGCCGCGCGCCGCCAGGCGATGAATTCGCTCTCGCCGCCGATTTTCCAGACCGCGACTTTCGCCTTCGAGAACCCGGACGACCTGCGAGCCTTCCATCTCGGCGAGAAGGAGGCGTTTTTCTATTCGAGGTTCGGGAATCCGACGAACGAGTCCGCGGAGCGCCGCCTCGCCCTGATGGAAGGGGCGGAAGCCTCCCTCCTGTATGCGAGCGGCATGGCGGCCCTCTCTTCGGCGCTTCTCTCCCTGCTGGCGCCGAAGGCGCGACTCGTCCTTCCCCGGGAATGCTACCGGCACACGAGGGACGTCGCCGAGGGTCTCCTCGCGCGCTACGGCGTCCGCGTCGATATTCTGCCGGACAACGCGGCCGAATCCCTGGAGGCGCTCCCCGACGGGCAGGCGCGGGTGCTGTTCGCGGAAATTCCCTCCAACCCCACGCTTCGGGTGCCGGACGTCGGGCGAATGGCCGAATGGGCGCGCAAGAGAAAAGCCAGGTTCGTCGTGGACGCGACCGTCGCCTCCCCCGCCCTGTTCCGCCCGCTCGAGCACGGAGCCGATCTGTCGATCCAAAGCGCGACGAAATACATCGGCGGGCACAACGACGTCGTCGCGGGCGCGGCGTCGGGCGCGCGGGACGTCATCGACGCGCTGCGCGAGCAGCGAACCCTGCTGGGCTCCGTCCTCGGGCCGCAGGATGCGTTTCTGGTCGAACGGGGACTGAAAACGCTTGACCTGCGCGTCCGGCGCATGAGCGAGACGGCGCTCAAACTGGCCGAATTCCTCTCGGGCCATCCGAAAGTCGCCCGCATTCATTACCCCGGACTCGCGTCCCATCCGGATCACGCGCGCGCCGCCCGGTATATGGACGCCTTCGGCGGACTGCTCAGCTTCGAGCCCGAAGGCGGCCCCGAAAAGGCGGGCGCTCTGGTCGCCTCTCTCCGGGCGCCTGTCCTCGCTCCGGGCTTCGGCGGCGCGGAGAGCCAGGCGGAGCATCACGTCGATATGGCCTACGCCGACGTCGGGGCGGAGGGCGCCGCGAGCCGGGGCGTCTCCGCGAGGCTGATTCGATATTCGGCGGGACTCGAGGATTTCGAGGCGCTGAGGGACGACCTCGCCGAAGGGCTGAAAAAACTCTGAATCAACTCCCGCCGCGCGAGAGAGAGGGCGCCCGCCTGATGAGCCAGCGGGTGCGCACCCACATTGTTTCCCCCGCCCAGCGTCCCGACTTCACCTGAACCCGGGTGAAGCCGCGGCTGTCCGCGGAAAGGACGGCCACGCGCGTTCCGGGCGCGAGCCTGTAGGGATAGCTGGCGCCGCGCGGCGCGCGGTAGCCGCCCGCGAAATTGAGCGGCAGCCCCCGATATGCGCGGCGGACGTATCTCGTATTCACGCGCGCTTCGCTTCCGCCTGCGGGCTTTCCGGCCGACGCCTTCTTCGGCGCCGGCTGCGGCGCGCCCTGCTCCCGCGCGGACTTCGCCTTCAGCCCCTTGAATTTCTCCTCGGCGCTGGACGCCGCGTCCCGAAGCCGCAGTTTGAATTCGTTCAGCGACCTGCCGTGATTCGCCAGTATCTGCGTGTGGGCGAGCAGCTGGCTGCGAATCGCGCCGACTTCCTTTCGGGTCTCCTCCCTGTCCTTCTCGTAGGCGGCCCGCCGCACCCCGAGGCCGCAGCCGGAGATCAACAGAGCAAGCCCGCAGGCAAGCCCCGCGCGCAGCCGCCCTCCTCGCGCGTCCTTCCGCAGGCTCATACGGGGTACCATCCCTCGATGGGGGGCATCACCACCAGTTCGCTCTCCAGTTCGACGACGCCGGCGCACTCTCTGGCGATCCCCTCGGCCAGCTCCTTCTCCTCGTCGCTGTTGACCCGCCCGTGCAGGAGCAGCTTGCCGGGCTCGGGGCAGTCCACCACGACGCCGCTCGCGTCGATGCGCTCATCCGTCATGATGGTCGCCTTGACCTTCTGCGCGAAGGCCAGATTCCGGAGCCTTTGGGAGTCCGCCGGCTGAGCCCGCGAGAATTTTTCACCCCGCAGGACGCCCGCCAGCAGGCGCATCGCCATCTCCTCGCCGAACAGCCCCGTGTTCAGCACGAGGTCGAAATGACTCGCGTCCCCCCACCGGACGTCGAAGAAATGGCGCGTGTAGGCCATTCGTTCATGATCGTTGTGACGGATGAACTGCTCCGCCATGGCCGGGGTGATGCCCTCGTTCCGCACCAGCGCGCGCCGCCGATATTCACGGGGCGCGACGACGCGCGCCCGGAACACGCCCTCGATTCCCTGCAGCAGGATGTTGGAGCCGCGGCCCAAGATGACGAAATTGTCTTTCAGGGCCGATTCATACACGATGGCGCGCATGATGTCGAGATACACGAGCTGCCTGTCCCGAAAGAAGCGATCCACCAGCCCGGGCTTTCGCTCGTCCACCTGCTCGAGTTCGGCCCGGACATAGCCGTAGGACTGCGCCGCCTCCGCGAACCCGTCGTTGTCCAGGAGGGACCAGCCCAGCTCCTCGGCGACTTTCTTGGCGATCACGTCGCCGCCGCTTCCCAGCTCTCTCGATATCGTCAGGATCCCCATCGTCGGCCCTCCAGACTGCGGGCGGCGGCGCATCGAAGCGCGCCCATGGCGCTCCTCGCCAGCCGTCGCGTCAAGCCCCTTTCCGACCCTCAGACAATCGCCGGGCGCCATCGCGGCGGCCCGGGCCGCCGTCCCCCCGGTACGTCATTTGCGGCTCGCTCGTTTGAACTTTTCCAGTTGCACCCGAAAATAGCGGTTTCCCGGCTCCAGTTCAATGGCTCTCTGGATGAGCGGAAGCGCCTTGACCGACTGCCCGTTCAGGTAGTGCAGCTCCGCCAGGGTATCCAGGTAGGCCGGCGTATCGGGCTGAATTTCGAGCGACCGCTTGGAAAGCCGGATGCCGCGCTCGATGTCCTTCTTCTCCGTCGCGTGAAACCACGCCAGACGGTTGAGGGCGCGCGCCGAGTTTCCGTCTATTTCGAGCGCCCGCCTCAGCGCCTTCTTCGACTCTTCCGCCTGCCCGCTTTCCCAGAGAAAATCGCCCAGTTCCACCAGGGCGAGGGAGGAGCGCGGCCGCTTCTTCACCAAATCCCCGAGCATCCTGCGGGCGGTCGTCTTGCGGCCTCTCGATTTGTGAAGCCGGGCGATGCGAATGGGCATATCGACGTCATCGGGGTCCAGCGCGCCCGCCTTCTCATACACGGCGATCGCCTCCCTGTCCCGGCCCTGCGCTTCGAGAAGCGCGCCCAGGCGAACGTATCCGTCCAGCCAGTCGGGGGAGAGCGAAACGACTTTTTTATACGCGCGGACGGCCTCGCCCGTTCGGTTCATCTCGACCAGGGCGGCGCCCAGCAGAAAATGCAGCCTCGCGCTGTCCGCCGCTTTCTTGATGGCGTCCCTCAGCAGGCGCGCGGCCTCCGCCGGCCGCTTCTCGGAGATGAGGCGCTCCGCGTCGATGAAAATCCGCTCCGCCGGCGCGGCGCGCCTCGCGGACGCGGCCGCTTTCGGCCGGGCGGCTTCGACGCGCGCCGCCACGGCCTCGAGCCGCCTTTTCAGGACGACGTCCTCGGGCTCGCGCCGGAAAGCCTCCCGATACGTTTCCAGCGCCTCCGGGAGACGCCCGCTGCGAACGTACAGGTCTCCGAGCAGAATCATGCCTTCGATGTGCCCGGGACTGTCCGCGAGAAGGGCGCGCGCTTCGCGTATGGCGTCCCCGACGCGGTTGCGCCGCGCGAGAACCTTCGCCAGGAGGTATCGTGCGACGCTCTGATTGCCGCCGCCCTCAACTTCCAGCGCCTTTCTCAGGCTGATCGCCGCCTGCTCGAACTCCCCTTTGCCTTCATGGCGAATCGCCTCCGCGATATGCTCTTTCCGCCGTCTTTCAGCCGCGGGCCCGGGGCCTTCCCGCTCGCCGGATTCCGGCCGCGCGCGAACCTTCGCCTCCCAGACGGCGTCGAGGCGCCTCCAGATGCTCCAGAAATACTGCGGAGATTCGCGGGGCATCGCGGCAGCGGCGGCGCCGGCGGCCAGAACCAGAGCCAGCCCCGCCGCGATCCGCATCCGTTGCTTGGAAAACAGGGGCTTGGGGGCGGGCGTCGGCTCGACGTCCGGCATCACCGATCTGCCCTCGAACCTCGCCGCCGGGCTGATCTTCATTTTGGGGGTCGCAACGTCGCCCCGATGATGGCATCCGTCGCCGAGCTCGACGCGCCGCTCCGCGCGTATCAAGCCCCGGGTATGGCCGTAATTGACGAATTCCGTCGCTCGCATGTCGCCCTCGGCCCTTCCCGTCTCCGCGATTTCGAGGCGTCCCTCGCCGTTGATTTCGCCCCTGAAGTCCCCGCCCATGAGAACCTTGCCACGGAAGAGCAGGGAGCCCTCAAGGCGCGTCTCCGGGCCGATGAAGGAAAAATCAAGCTGCGGCCGCAAGCCTGGGGGTCGATGTCGCATGAGCCGTTTCCGATAAAGGCGTCAGTTTGCGAGCCTCAACGAGCCCGCATGAGCCGCATTTTACCAAAACGCGCGAAAATCGCGCCAATCCGCATTTCGCCTCAAAGCCGGCCGGCGCGGCCGGAGAGCGCGTGAAACCAGAAAACCTCCTGCCCCCATCCCTCGCCGAGGATCAGGCGATCCTGCCCGGCCGGCGGCGTCCAGGGCCTTTCGGGAGCGCCTCTCGCCACGTCCCTGTAGGTGAAGGCGCGCTTTTCGCCCCGCGCGGACAGCCCGAGCCGCGCGCGCGCCGCCCGTATGACCGAAGCGCCGGAGAAGGGCTTCGCACGAGACGCGAAATAGATGCGGTAGCTTTTCGATTCGTCCCGCAGCCTCATCGTAAAGCGGGAATAGGCGTCGGGACGCAACAGAACCGCCTCGCCCCTCTTTTCCGCCGAACCCAGCAGCTCGGAGACTTTTCCGGCCTCATCAATCGAGAACCCGTAGACGTATAAAGGGGCATAGACCCGCAATCTTCCGAGAACGAGCGCATGGGAGGGAATCGTCTCTCCGCCGTAGAGTTTTTTTCTGACGCCGTTCCTGTTCATCCGCTCGATGGCGGCCTCAAACAAGGGACGCCCCCAGGACTTTCGGGGAGCGGGCCTTGCGCGCGGACGAGCGAACGCCCTTTTCGTCAGCCACGCGCGCGGAACGGCGCGAAGGGGCAGGGCGACCCGGGCGTATCCGAGGGAGGGACGGGAGGCCCGGCGGCGAACCGCCTCCCCGAAAACGTCCCTTATCCCCCTTCTGTAATAGCCGGAGCGAGACGGCGCGTTCAGCGCGAGCGCCGCCCAGACGCGAACCCGGTTTTCATCCAGGGCGTATGCGCCATAGACGGCCGCCTCCGCTCCCAGCATCGAGGCCGCGTATATCGCCGACTCCTCCCCATACCGGCTCGCGCGCGCCTTCGGCCACAAGCCCTCCAGTGGATGATCGGCGTCCAGCTCCCGCGCGGAGGCGTAGCGAATTTCCACCTCGCCTCCTTCCCCCCCGGCGGGCGGCGTCCGATGGTCAGAAAACGCTTCCTGCCACGCCGCGCCCGTCCGCCCGCCGACGACGCGAAAAACATCCGCCTCGGCCAACCGGCGCCGCACGGCCTGCTCGATCCGAAGGCTCAGCGTCGTCCGGGCGCCCGAGCGCGCCTCGGCGAATCCGGCGACGACCACCCGCAGCGGCCTGCTCCGCGCCCTCCCTTCGGAATCTCCTTGAAGGCGATCCTCCCTCGCGGACGCCGCCAGGGAGCCGACCAGCCCTCCCGCCGCTTCGCCGAGCGAAGGGCGGCGCGCGCCCGCGTCGCGCCAGGGGATGGGTTCGTAGCGGGCGCAGGAGAGCATCGACAGCGCAAGGGAGAAGAGCAGGCCGGAGAATAGACGCACCGCCTGAAGCCCTATCGGGCGCCCAGGCGCGCCGAATCTATCGCCCGCAGGGAGGCGAGGAGGGGTTCAAGGTCGTCAAGGCTGATCATGTTGGGGCCATCGGAGAGGGCCTCGTCCGGCTTCGGGTGGCATTCGATGAAGAACGCATCGACGCCCACGCCGGCCGCTGCGCGCGCCAGGTGGGGAGCCATGCGCCTGTCCCCTCCCGAGCTCTCGCCGAGTCCGCCCGGAGATTGAACGCTGTGCGTCGCGTCGAAAACGACGGGGTAGCTGCATTCGCGCATCCGGACGAGCGAGCGCATATCGACCACCAGGTCGCGGTAGCCGAAGCTGGCGCCTCTTTCGGTGAGAAGAATCCGCCGACAGCCCGCCTCTTCGAGCTTGCCGACCACGTTCTTCATGTCCTCCGGGGCCATGAACTGCCCCTTTTTCACGTTTACGGGCTTGCCGGCGCTCCCCGCCGCGCGCAGAAGATCCGTCTGGCGGCACAAAAAAGCGGGAACCTGAACGGCGTCCAGCGCGCGCGCCGCGCGCGCGGCCTCGTCGGGGCCGTGAACGTCGGACATCACCGGAAGGCCGGTCTCCTCCCGCACCCTGGCGAGGATTTCGAGTCCCCTCCCGATGCCGGGGCCGCGCGGAGAGCGCCCCGAGCTGCGGTTCGCCTTGTCGTAGGAGGCCTTGAACACCGCGCCCACCCCGCACGCATCCGCCGCCTCCCTGATTTTTTCCGCGCATCGCCTCGCGAGATCCTCGCTCTCGATCACGCAAGGCCCCGCGATGAGGCACGGCGCGCCCTCCAGCCCGAAGGAGACGTCCCCGATTTTCACGACGTTTCTTTCCGTCATGCTCCCGTCTTCTCCGGGCTTCGCGCCGGGCGCGGCCGCGCTTCTAGTCGAAAAGCTCCCCGCTCGCCTTTTTGGCGGCGGCGATGAACCCCTGAAGCAGGGGGTGCGGAGCGTAGGGCGCGCTCTTGAACTCGGGGTGAAACTGGCACCCGATGAAATAGGGATGCCCGGGCAGCTCGACCACCTCCACCAGGCGCTCGTCCGGCGAGAGGCCGCTGAAGCGAAGCCCGTTTTCCTCCAGCGCCTCGCGGTAGGCGTTGTTCACCTCGTAGCGATGGCGGTGCCGCTCCTCGAAGCGCCGCGCCTCGCCATACATCCGGGACGCCAGGGAGCCGGGCCGCAGCGTCCCCGGATAGGCGCCCAGCCGCATCGTTCCTCCCATGTCCACCCCTTCCTGATCCGGCATGAGCGCCACCACGGGATGCGGCGTCTCCTCCGAGAACTCCGCGCTGTTCGCCGCCTCCAGGCCGCAGACGCTTCTCGAATACTCCACAATCGCGCACTGCATCCCCAGGCAGATGCCGAGGAAGGGCACCAGCCGCTCCCGCGCGTAGCGCACGGCGGCGATCTTCCCCTCGATGCCCCGCCCGCCGAACCCGCCGGGGATCAGGATGCCGTGCGCCCCGGCCAGAAGGGGGGCGCTTCCCCGCCGCTCGATTTCCTCGCTGTCCACGTAGCGCAGGTTCACCTGCACCTCGTTGCCGAAGCCCGCGTGAATCAGGGCCTCGGAGAGCGATTTATAGGATTCCTTCAGGTCCACGTATTTCCCGACGATGGCGACCTCGCTGCCGGTCTTGGGGTCCTTCCCCTTGCGGACGATCTCCTCCCAGACGCGCAGGTCGGGCGCCCGCGCCTTTTCGATCTTCAGCAGATCCACGACAATCCGGTCGAGGCCCTCCTCGTTGAACTTCAGAGGCACCTCGTAGATGCTGTCCACGTCGATCGCCGTGATCACGGCGTCTGGAGGCACATTGCAGAACCGGGAGATTTTTCGCTTCACGTCCTCCTCCAGGGGCATCTCCGTCCTGCACAGAAGGATGTCCGGCTGGATGCCGATTTCGCGCAGCTTCATGACGGAGTGCTGCGTCGGCTTGGTCTTGAGCTCCTCGGAGGCCTTGACGTAGGGCACCAGCGTCACGTGAATGTGGATGACGCTGCCCGGCCCATGGTCGAACCGGAACTGGCGAATGGCCTCCAGGAAGGGGAGGCTCTCGATGTCGCCCACCGTTCCGCCGATCTCGCAGATCACGACGTCTTCCCCCTGGTCCGCCAGGCGGATGCAGCGCTTGATCTCGTCGGTGATGTGGGGAATCACCTGGACGGTGCCGCCCAGATAATCGCCCACGCGCTCCTTCGTGATGACGTTGTAGTAGATGCGGCCCGCCGTGTAGTTGTTCTCCCTCCTCATGCGCGCGTGGGTGAAGCGCTCGTAGTGGCCCAGGTCGAGGTCGGTTTCGGCGCCGTCGTCGGTCACGAACACCTCTCCGTGCTGGAAGGGGCTCATCGTTCCCGGATCGACGTTCAGGTAGGGGTCGAACTTCTGGATGTTGACGCGCAGGCCGCGCGCCTCGAGCAGCGCGCCGATGGACGCGGAGGCGAGGCCCTTCCCCAGGGAGCTCAGGACGCCGCCCGTCACGAAGATATGCTTGGCCACCTGCCCTTTTCCTCCTCGAGCGCGCGAAGCGCCGCGTCATCCCCCAGCAGACGATCCCGATCTTCGGGGACGTCCACCCCTTGCGCGTCTCTTTCGATTTCCACGACGTGAATGGCGATTCCGGCCTCGAGCGCGCGAAGCTGCTCCAGCCGCTCCGCCTCCTCCAGCGGAGAGGGGGGCAGGCCCGCGAACCGCAGCAGGGTCTCTCTTCTGTAGGCGTAGAAGCCCACGTGCTTGAGCGGCTTGGGGGACATCTCCTCCCATTTTTCCGCGATTCTCTCATGCGCCGCCCGCTCGCCCGCGAGCGCGTCCCGCGAATACGGAACGGGGGCGCGGGAGAAATACAGCGCGCCGCCGTCGCCGCCCCTCGCCACCTTCACGACGTTCGGGTCGAGAAACGCTTCCGGCGAGTCGAGCCGCACCGCCAGGGTGGATATGCCCGCCCCGCGTCCGTCCAGCAGGGGCCGGACGCCGGCGTCGATGTCGTCGGGATGAATCAGGGGCTCGTCCCCCTGGACGTTCACGATCACCTCCGCGTCCCGCCGGGCAGAGACCTCGGCCGCCCGGTCGGCTCCGCTCGGGTGATCGCCGCGCGTCATCTCCACGCTTCCGCCGAACCCGCGCACCGCCTCGGCGACGCGCGCGTCATCGGCGGCGACGACGACGGCGTCCACCAGCCGCGCTCTCGACGCGCGCCGATAGACGTATTCAATCATGGGCCGCCCGCGCAGCAAAGCCAGGGGCTTGCCCGGAAACCGGGACGAGGCCCACCGGGCGGGTATGACGGCGAGTACCCGGCCTCCGCTCACGCTCCCCTCCCGGGGCGGCGTCTAATACGCATTTTTGTTGATCAGCCCCTTCCAGATCGTAAGCCACAAAATCTTGACGTCGAAGCCCAGCGACCAGTTTTCGATGTAGTGGAGGTCGAACTCGATTCTTTTCTCGATGGAGGTGTTCCCGCGCCATCCGTTCACCTGCGCCCAGCCCGTCATCCCGGACTTCATCTTGTGGCGCAGCATGTAGCCGGGCACGGAGCGCCTGAATTCCTCGACGAATACCGGACGCTCGGGCCTCGGGCCCACCAGACTCATTTCGCCGCGGAGCACGTTGAGCAGCTGCGGGAGCTCGTCGAGGCTCGTTTTTCTGAGGATCGCGCCGATCCAGGTGCGCCGGTCGTCGTCCTCGCGCGCCCACACCGCGCCCGATTCCGCCTCGGCGTCCGTTCGCATGGAACGAAACTTGTACATCTCGAACCGGACGCCGTCCAGCCCCATTCTCTCCTGGCGGTAAAGGACGGGCCCCGGGCTCGTCCACCTCACGGCGAGCGCGATGGCGCCCATCAGCGGACTCAAAATCAGCAGGGCAAGGGCGCCCAGGGAGTAATCCATCATCACCTTCATCCAGCGGCTCCAGCCCAGAAGCGGAGTCTGCGACAGGAGAATCACCGGCAGGCCGTCCAGCTCCTCGATGCCGGCGTTCAGCCGCATGTGCTCGACGGCGTCGGGCACCAGGCGGATGTCCACGCTCGAATCCGCCAGATCGCCCAGCAGCCGCTCCGCCTCGGCGCGCAAATCCGGAGAAAGCGCCACGTAGACCTCGTCGATGCGCTCTCTCTCCACCACCTCGCGCGCCTCGTCCAGCATTCCCAGCGCCGGCGCGTCTCCGCCCTCGGAGAGGTGGCCCGCGACCTGAAAGCCGAGATAGCGATACGACTCCAGACGCTCCGCGAGCCGGCGCGCGAGGGGCGTCGTTCCCGCGATGAGGATGCGCCGCATGTCCACCCCCCGCCGCCTCAGATGGCGAACCAGCGACCAGACCACCCGCCGGACGGAGAAGAGAAGCGCGGGCCCCAGCCCCATGAACAGGACGATCAGCGCGCGGCTGTAGCTTTGCTCCCGATAGAAGAACATGAACAAGGCGATGAACAGCACCGTCCAGATCATCGTGCCCGTGAGGCGGATGATTTCCTGCGCGCTCTTGAGGCCGGCCCGGTAATGATACAGATGCGAAATTCTCGCGGCGAGAAGCCAGGCGGCGAGAAGCAGGGGCAGCAGAACCAGATAGACGCCCGGGTCGGGAACCCCGAGCGTGGCGGGGATGACGCCCGCCCCGAAGCGAAGCCAGTAGGCCCCGAGCCACGCCAGGGTCAGCGCAACGGCGTCCCCGGCGAAGAGGAGGAGCACGTTCAACTGGCCGTATTTGCTCAGCATGATCCACCGCCTCTCGTCGAACCCGGCCGCGCGCTCCTAGCGCAAAAGATTTCAGGGCGCCCGCATTCTACCAGCATCGCTCAGCCGTCCTCGGCGAATTTCTCGATGCGCTCCCGATGCTCCCGCAAGCCCCGCGCGAAGCGCTCGGCCGCCTTCTTCTTGAAGTCCTCGCGGCCGAAGCGCTCCGCCTGCCGGCGCGCGGCGCGCGGCGAGAAGCGGCCCTCCATCTCCTCGAACGCGAGCACCGCTTCCGCGATATGCTCCGCGTCGGAGCGGGCGAAAAACATTCCCGTGGGCGCCGCCGCGCCGCCGTTCGCCTCCTCCCACGGGGCGAAGCCGGGCGGCGGCTCATATTCCTCCGCGTTCACGCCCACGACGGTCTCGAGCGCGCCGCCCGCGCCAAGAGCCAGCACCGGGCGGCCGCAGGCCTGCGCCTCAAGCGGCGTGATGCCGAAATCCTCCTCTCCCGGAAAGATGAAGGCGCGGCACCCCCGATACAGCTCCCGGATGGTCTCATCGTCCTGCCAGCCCAGGAATTCCACGTTGGGCTTCGCCATCGCGCGGACGCGCTCGAACTCCTGTCCCGCTCCCGCCACCTTGAGGGGTCGGCCAAGCCGGCCGAACGCCTCGACCGCTATGTCCACGCGCTTGTAGGGCGCAAACGCCGTGACCATCAGATAATACTCCGAGGCGCGCCCGTCCGCCGGCCTATAGAACTCCGTATCCACCGGGGGATAGAGCACGTCCGCCTCCCTCCCGTAATAGCGGCGGATGCGCTCCGCCACCGTGCGGCTGTTGGCGATGAACTCGTGCACCCCCTTGTTCGCCTCATTGTCCCAGCGCCTCAGATACTCGACAACGCGGGGAAAGAGCCGCCGCGCCGCGCCGCCCAGGCGGGAGCGATATTCCTCATACCCGCTCCAGGCGTAACGCATCGGCGTATGGCAGTAGCTGATGTGGCAGGCGTCGCGCCCTCCCCGCGCTCCCTTGGCGACGCAGTGCGAGCTCGAGAGGATGAAGTCGTATCCCTCGAGCGGAAGCATCCTCACGGCCGTCGGCATCAGGGGCAGCAGATGCCGGTAGCCGCGCCCGGCGCCGGGAATCCACTGCAGGGGGCTGGTGCGGATGGAATGCCGCTCGATGGCCTCCGAAACCGACCCCGGCAGGTGAAGCAGGGTGAAAATGTCCGCCTCCGGGTAAATTTCACAGAACGCCTCGAGGCACTTCTCCCCGCCTCTCATGCCTGTGAGCCAATCGTGAACGATAGCGACCTTCATGCGCGCTCCGGAAGCCTACGCCCCGGCGGGCCGGGAAGCCGCCTCCCCAGACGGGCGTTCGAGCGCGTCCCCGTAGGCGCGCCGCGTTTCGGAGGCGAGCGTCTCCCAGCGGAACAGGCGCGCGCGCTCCCTGGCTTTTTCGCCGAGCGCGTCCCTGAGGCCCGGCTCCCTGAGCATCCGCAGCATCGCGTTTCGCAGGGCGTCCCTGTCCCCTTCGGGAACGATGATCCCCGCGTCGCCGACCACCTCGGGCAGGGCGGCGGCGTCCGAGACAATCGGCGGCGTCCCGCAGGCCATGGCCTCCAGGGGGGGGTAGCCAAACCCCTCATAGCGCGAGGGGAACACCAGGGCGATGGCGGAGCGATAGACGCCGGGCAGCGCCTCTTGCGGAACCCGTCCCAGAAAGACGACTTCTCTCGCCAGGCCCAAAGAGCGCAAAACGGCTTCGAGCGCCCCCGTCTCGCCCGTCAGGAGGAGGCGAACCCCGCTCTCTTCCTTCAGCAAATCCGCGAAGGCGTGAAGCAGCAGCGGCAGGTTCTTGTGACGCTTGTGGTTGCCCGCGTAGAAGAAGTAGGGCGCATCGCCCGGCTCTTCCAGCGCCTCGGGCGCGGGCGCCTCCCCCCAGCCAGGCGGCAGCGCATTGTAGGTCACGCGAATTTTCTCCTCCGGGACGTCCGCGTGCTCCGAAATATCCTTCTTCGTATGCTGGGAAACTGTGAGAATCAGACGCGCCCTTCGCGCCGTTCGCCTCAGCATCCACTTCGAGACGCGCCAGTGAAGCGGGGAGGGGCAAAGCGCCGGGAAGAGCTGATGAATCAGGTCGTGAATCGTCGCCACCATGGGCGTCCCGCCGAAAAAAGGCGCGAAGTAATGCGGATGGTGAATCAGGTCGAGGCGCGCGCGCGCCGCCAGCAGGGGCAGCAGAGTCTGCTCGGCCGCGGAATAGAGCGGCGCCGCGCAGGCCACCCGCCTGAAATTGCTCCCCAGATCGGCGCAGGACTCCATGTCCTCCTTCCGCAGGAACAGGACGTATTCCGTCTCCCCATCATGCCGGCTCAGCCCGGCGAGCAGGCTCCGCAGATAGGTTCCCATGCCGCTCATGGAGAGCATCCGGGCGTCGATTCCTACACGCATCTTCTCGCCGCCTCGAATACGCGCTCCAGCTCCCGCTCCGCTCCCGCCCGGGAGCCTCCTCCGGAGGCGGGGCGCTTGCGCAGCACCACCACGTTCGAGCCGCGCGGCCCCCATTCTCTCGGCTCGTTCTGTCCCTGAAAAACGCAGATCGCCGGAACGCCGAGCGCCGCAGCGACGTGGGTGGGGTCCGAATCGCCGCCGATATAGAGCCGGCAGCACTTCATCACCCCCATGAGCGTCCTGAGGCCCTGAACCTTCTCGCCCATGTCCACGACCGAGCCCCGGGCGCGAACGCCCCTGATGGACGCGAGAATGGCGTCAATGACTTCCCTGTCGGCCGCCCCTCCCAGCAGCAACACCCTCGCGGAAAGATCGGAGACAAGCCGGCTGATCAGCTCCCCGTAGAGCTCCGGCCGCCAGATTCTCTCCTCGCCTCCGGCGTCCGGGTGAATCCCGATGAGAGCCTCCGCGTCGTATTCCGCCAGGGAGGAGACGCAGGCCCACGCCTGCGCCGTCTCCTCCTCGGAGAGGGCGAGCGCGGGGTTTCTCGTCTCGAAGCGGCCCAGGCCCGCGCACTCGAGCAAGTCCAGATTCCTCTCCACGTGATGCCTTCCGGGAATCTCCCCGGCCTCCGCGTCGAGGCAGAAGCCGCCCCCCCCGAGACCCCGCCCGACGAGATAGCGCGCCCCCGCGAGCCGGGCCGCTAGGATGGATTGAAAATCCCCCCGGAAATCCACCGCCAGATCGTAGGGCCCGCCGATTTCCGCCATCCTGAGCCTGAGCAGCTGCCGCAGGCGCGCCGCCGAGCGCAGGCCGAACTTCCCGCCTCCGGGCGGCCCCCGGAGCCAGGAAGCGTTGAACACGAGAAAATCCACGCCGGCCAGCTCTTTCTCCAGGCCGATGAACAGGGGGCGGGCCGATGCGCCTATCAAGAGGTCGATATGCGCGTCCGGCAGCCTTTCGCGAACCGCGCGAACGGCGGGCAGCGCGCAGACGACGCCGCCCATATTGTCGGGACGCATCAGCAGAACGCGATGTACCTCGCTGGGTCTTTCCCTGGCTTTGGCGAACAGCGCCTCGCCCGCGAGGTCGAGGGCGCGGAGCGCCGCCCGCGCGAGGCGGCCCCGGCAAGCATAGCTCCTCTGGAAAACGGGAATCCGCCGCCGCGCTCGCCCGAAGGAGATCGTCTCCAGCGAGGGCGCGGGCGATTTCGGGGGAGGCCGCAGACGCTCGATCGGCGGCTTCCCCGGCTCTATGTCCCGAGGCGGGGGAGATTTCGGAGGCGCCTGCATCCGCCCGGGAGGCGGTTTCCCGAAGTTTCCGTTCCGGGGCGGGGGCGATTTCGGAGGAGGCCGCAGGCGCTCCTCGGCGAAGAAGCTCGCCGCGTCGAGGGGCGCTCCCTGCGCTTGCGCTTTTCCGGCTTCATCCATCGCGCGTTCCCGGGGCGAATGCGATCTTCTTCGGCAGCAGGAAATATAGCGCGCTTCGTCCTTCGGCGGAAATTCCGCCGACCAGAAAAATTCCCGCCAGATAGACGCCGCCGCCGCAAGCGAGACGAACGAAAGCCGGCGCGGGCAGCCAGAGGAGAGCCGCCCCCGCCGCGAGCGCCGCCAGAGACGCCCGAAGCATCGACCCGAAGGGGGGCGAGGCGACCCATCGCCCCAGGATCGCCGCGCACGCGCACAGCATGACGCCCTCGGTGATGAGGCTCGCCCAGCTCGCCCCCACGAAGTCGAAGCGGGGTATGAGCAGGGCGTTGAGCGCGACGTTCAGCAGGGCGAGCGAAAGCGCGAAGCCCATGAACGCGCGCTCGCGCCCCAGGGCGACGGCGATCGTGGTCATCACGTAGAGCGCGAAATTTATCGCCACCATCCAGCAAAGAACGCGCAGGGCGGCTGAGGCCGCGAGATATTTCGCCCCATAGACCACGGAGATGATTTCGTCGGCGAATGCGAATCCGCCCAGCACCAGAGGCAGAGCCGTGACGAGGACCAGGGACAGCGCGCCGCGATAGAGCTTCGCCACCCGCTCCGCGTCTTCCGATGCGCCGGCCTCCGAGACCAGCGGCAGCAGGCTCGTCGTGAGCGCGAGCGGAATGACGCCCAGGGAGCCCGCCAGCCGCTGCGCCGCGCTGTACATCCCCGTGGAAACCGGGCCGCTCATCCACTCCAGCATCAGAATGTCGCTGCGCACGTAGGCGACCAGAAAGAAATTCGCCGCCCCCACCGGCAGAGCGGCGGCAAGCAGGCGCCTCCACAGCGCGAAATCGCGGCCGAATTCCGGACGCATCTCGCGGAAGGAGAGCCGGCCGAGAACGAGCGCGCCCGGAACGAGCGCGAGAAACTGAATGGCGATGATCGCCGGCAGGGGCCACCGGCTCCAGGCCGCCCAGAGCAGACAGAGGGCGGAGAACGTCTCCGCCGCAATCGACGCGAGCATCGGAGTCGCCATCTTCAGCCTCGCCTCGAAGGGCAAATCGAGCGCCGAGCGCAGCGAGACGATGCGGAACGAGCCGAAAATGAAGAAGCAGGCCGCGAGCGCGGCCCAGCGAACCTCGCCCGCCGGCGCGGCGTAGAGCGCGATGAGGCAGGCCGCCAGCCAGCTCGCCAGGGACAGAACCAGCTTGAGAACGATGCCCTGGCCCCATATCGCGGGCGCGCGCGCGGCGTCTTTCGCCATTTCGCGGACGAGAACGCTGTGAAGCCCGAAGTCCGTGAAGACGGCGAACATCTCCGCGTAGGCGAAGGCGAAGGCATAGACCCCGAAGCCGCGCACCTCCAGCAGGCGCGCCAGCGCAATGATGACGCCCAGCCGGACGAGGCGCTCGAACGCTCTGCCGAAAAACACCCAGCCCGAATTCTTCGCCGCCCGCCTCACCTCGTCCATGCGGCGTCCATGCGAACCATCAGGGTTTCCTCGCGGGGGGAATGCGTCTTCCCGCCGGGCGTCACCCGGCTGCCCGGCATGATGCGGGAGGAGATCAAGACGCGCGCGATCCTACTCCTCCCGGGTTGATGACGCGCTACGCTTGACAGAGCCGGCTTTGGCGCGCTGCTCGGAAGCCTCGCGTGTTTTCGCTCGTGCGAAAACCGGCGATTCCACGCAGGCGAGGGCGAGGCGCACTCTATCCCTGGGAGCGGCCGAAGCGCAAGGCGCGCTTGACACGGGCCAGCGCGTGGGAGAACTTGCCGAGAGCCATCCATTCACCCATTCGAGGGATGAATCCATGAGCCACCCCGGGGCGCGCCTGCGGGCGCTTCTGGAAGCGGGAGAGCCTGTGCTCGCCCCCGCCTGCATCGACGCCTTCAGCGCGCGCATGGTCGAGCAGGCGGGGTTCGAGGTGAACTATCTGACGGGCAACGGCGCGTCAGCCGCGCTTCTCGGCAAGCCGGACGTGGGGTTCATGACGCTGCGCGAGGTGGCTGACGTCTGCCGCAACGTCGTCCAGGCCACCTCGATTCCCCTCATCGCCGACGCCGACGCCGGCTACGGCAACGCCCTCAACGTGGTTCGCGCCGTCCGCGAGATGGAATCGGCCGGCGCCGCCTGCATCCAGCTCGAGGATCAGGTCACGCCCAAGCGATGCGGCTTTCTGCCCGGCTCGGTGCCCGTCGTCCCGCTCAAGGAGCAGCTCGGCAAGCTGAAGGCGGCCCTCGACGCCAGAAAGAGCGAGGAATTCCTCATCCTCGCCCGCACGGACGCCGCCGCCGACCACGGGCTGGACGAGGCGATTCGCCGGGCGGCGGCCTACCGGGAGGCGGGGGCCGACCTCACGTTCATCGAGGTGGAAGGAGCCGAGGAGGAGCTCAGGAGAATCGCGGCGGAGGTTCCCCCGCCCCGCGCGACCACGCTGGACGAATCGAGGCGCGAGGCGGCCCTGGGCGCGGAGGATCTGGGAGCGCTCGGCTTCGGCGTCCTCATCTATCCGGGCGTCGTGCGCTGCGCCTACCTGAAGGCGGTGCGGGACGTTCTGCGCATCCTCAAAGAGGAGCGATCCACGCGCTCCGCGCGCGGAATGATGGCGACTTTCGAGGAATACAACGACGCCCTGGGCATCGCGGAAATCCGGGGGTGGGAGCGCGAATATCTGTAGCGCCGGGCCGCGTCTTTCTTGGGAGCGAAACATGATTACCGTAGGAATGCATTACGAAGTCCTGCCGGGCAGGGAAAAGGAATTCGAGGAGAAATTCGAGGCCGTGGAGAACGCCCTGGAAGGACAGGCCGGCCACGTGCGGAGCCTTCTCTATCGGCAGGTGAAGAAGCCGAATTCCTACGCCATCCTCTCGGAGTGGAGCGCGAGGGAGGATTTCACGGCCTTCATCAAAAGCGATGCGTTCCGCGCCGTCACGGACTGGGGCAAGGCGGAAATTCTCGCGGGACGGCCGAGCCACAAGGTCTATGGCCGGGAGAGCGGCCTCGACTAGATCGAGAATGCGGACGCCAGCGCCCGGGGCGGCGGCCCGCAGGCTCCGCCGATGGACGAGACCCCGGATGAAGGCGTTCGCCTGAAAAGGCGCGCAGCCGCTTCCCCACCAGGAGACAGGAGAATCCATGGCGCGCGAGAAGACGAAAAAAATCGGGTTTCTGGGACTGGGCCGCATGGGCGGCCTGATGACGAAGCATCTGCTCGACGCGGGCTTCGACGTCACGGGCTACGACCCCGTCCCCAAAGCGGTCGCCGCCGCCCGGAAAAACGGAGCGAAAATCGCCAGAAGCGCCGCCTCGGCCGTCAAGGGCGCCGATGTGGTGTGCAGTTCGCTGCCCACGCCCGCCGTCGTGCGGAGCGTCTATCTCGGCGCGGGCGGCGCGCTGGGAGCGATGCGGCGCGGCGCGGTCTGCTTCGAGCTCTCGACGAGCGCCGTCGCTCTTGCCAAGGAGATCGCCGCGGAGGCCGAGAAGAAAGGCATCGCCTTTCTCGACGCGCCCGTCAGCGGCAGCGTCCCCCACCTCGAACGCAGGGAAGTGGCCGCCATCGTGGGCGGAGACAAAGGCGCGCTCGACGCCCACCGCGACGTGCTCGAGGCTTTCAGCAAATCCATCACCTACATGGGAAAAACGGGCAACGGCCTCATTATGAAGCTGGTGACGAACCACATCCTGAACATCCACCACGCGGGCATGGCCGAGGGGCTGGCGTTCGGGATGAAGGCGGGGCTTCCGGCCAGGAAAATGATGCGGTTCCTCCGGGGAAGCGCGGTTCCGCACGTCATGCACTACAAGGGCCCGACGATGGCGGCGCGGGACTACTCCGAGGTCATCGCCAACGTGGGCGTCAGCCACAAGGACCTGGGACTGAGCATCGCCGAGGCGAACGACCTGGGCGCGCCCGTCCCCCTGGGCGCCGCCGCGCGCCAGCAATACACCTCCGCCGTCGCGCTCGGACTCGAAGGGGCGGACTTCAACGCGGTGTTCGAGTCCTTTCTGAACGCCATGGGCGTGAGGCCGAAGAAAAAATAGGGGAGAAATTCCTCGCCTTTCATCGTCATTGCGGAGTCAATCCCGACGGAGAGGAGGGATTCCCGCTATCCGGGGCCAAGGGACGTCCGGCGCGGCGCATGAAACTTCAGGAGTGGTGAGCCATGGCGAAAACAGTCGCTTTTCTGGGTCTGGGCAACATGGGCTCGGGCATGTCGGAGAATCTGGCGAAGGCGGGCTTCATTGTGCGCGGGTTCGACCCCGTCCCCGCCGCGCGCGAGCGGGCGGCGGCCGCAGGCCTCCGAGTGTTCGAGACGGCGGCGGAAGCCGCCTCGGGCGCGGAGGTCGTCTGCAGCTCGGTGCCGGAGGTCGCCCACGCGAGACGGGCCTATCTGGGCGAGGCCGGCGCGCTCGCGTCCGCTCCCGAGGGGGCGGTCTGCTTCGATCTATCGACCCTGACGGTCGAGGACAGCCGGGATCTCGCCGAGGAGGCGCAAAAGCGCGGCGCGCGGTTTCTCGATACCCCGGTCAGCGGAAGCGTCCCCCACGCGCGGGCGGGAACCCTCGCCATTATGGCGGGGGGCGACGAGGCCGCCCTTGAAGCCCACCGCGACGTGCTGGAGGCCTTCAGCGCCTCGATCCACTACTTCGGGGCGAACGGGGCGGGCCTCCAGATGAAGCTGGTGACGAACCACATTTTCGCGGCGCACATCTGCGCCATCGCCGAGGCGCTCACCATGGGGACGAAAGGGGGACTCGACCCGGAGCGGATGGTCGAGTTCCTGAAGGCGAGCGTCATCCCGAAAATTCTCGAATACAAGGCCTCCCCCATGATCGCCAAGGACTATGCGCCCACCTTCACGGTGAACCTCATGCTCAAGGATTTGCGCATCATCGCGGCGATGGCGGACGGCCTGGACGCGCCGATTCCCCTGGGCGCGGCGGCGCGGCAGGTCTACATGAGCGCGGCCGCTTTGGGCCACGGGGAGGCCGACCAGAACGCCATCATCGAGTTTTTCGAGAAAAGCGCCGGCATGGATGAGCGCGGGTGAGCCGGGAGGGAGCCTCTTCTCCGCTCACGCCCGAAACCGCGCGAAAGCGGAGCGAAGGCGGCGAGAAGTCCCTTTTCGGGACGCGGCGCGACTCGCTTTTCAACTCCGGCGCGAAAGGCTTGCTATTCCCGAGCATTTTGGTTTAGTATTTCATGGAATTGCCGGGGCGGCGGATTCCGCCGAGACGGCGTCAGCCATGCGATCATACCAACCCAGCCCACCCGGATGAAACGCCGGGCGGCGAAGGAGACGCGAACGATGCCCAGAACAGGACGAGACCTGCTGGAAGCCGCGCGGAGCGAGGTGCCCGAAGTCACGGCGGAGGAGGTGAAGGCCGCCATGGAGGCAGGAAGCGCGCCCGCTCTCATCGACGTGCGCGAACCCGACGAATTCCGGGGCGGCTACCTGCCGGGGGCGGAGCACGTGAGCCGGGGGTTCCTCGAGCTCAAAATCGAGGGGGCGGTGCCAGACCGCGCGACCCCCATCGTCGCCTACTGCGCGGGCGGGGTGCGCTCCCTGCTCGCCGGCCAGGTCCTCCGGTCGATGGGCTATGAGAACGTGAAGTCCATGGCGGGCGGCTACGGGAAGTGGAAGGATCTGGGCTTTCCCGTCCAGGTGGACAGGCAGATGAGCGCGGAGCAGCTCAACCGCTACAGCCGCCACTTCCTGCTCTCCCAGATCGGAGAGAAGGGCCAGGCGAAGCTGCTGGACGCCAGGGTCGTCCTCATCGGCGCGGGCGGCCTCGGCTCTCCCACCGGGCTGTATCTGGCGGCCATGGGGGTGGGGAGCATCGGCATCGTGGACCTCGACGTGGTGGACATGAGCAACCTTCAGCGCCAGATCGTCCACAGCAACGAGCGCGTGGGAACCTCCAAGGTGGAGAGCGCGCGCGCCGCCCTCACCGCGCTGAATCCCGACGTGAACGTCATCGCCCACGAGGAGCGAATCAACCGGGAGAACGCCCTCGACATCCTCGAAAGTTACGACGTCATCGTGAACGGGGCGGACAACTTCCCCACCCGCTATCTCGTGAACGACGCGGCCGTCTTCCTGGGCAAACCCGTCGTGGACGCCTCCATCTTCAAGTTCGAGGGCCAGGCCACCGTCTACCACCCGGGCGCGGGCGGCCCCTGCTACCGCTGCCTCTATCCCGAACCCCCGCCCCCCGGCATGGTGCCCTCCTGCCAGGACGCCGGCGTCCTCGGCGCGCTGTGCGGCACGATGGGCTCCATCCAGGCCACGGAGACGGCCAAGCTCATCGTGGGCTTCGGCGAGCCGCTCATCGGCAAGCTGCTGATGTATGACGCGCTCAAATCGCAGTTCCGGACGCTCAAGATCAGGCGCGACCCCGCCTGCCCCGTCTGCGGGGACAGCCCCTCCATCACGGAGCTCATCGACTACGAGTTCTTCTGCGGCCTCACGGAAGCCCCCGCCGCCCTCAACGGGGGTTCATAGGAGCGGGGGCGGAGAAATAGACGAGGAGAAGCGCCTAGCGGCGGAATCAGAAAGCCGGATTATCTTCTTCTTGCGCCTCCCGCGGGAATCGTCCTTCAACCGCTCGAAGGCGCGCCGCTCCCGCCTGAATCCGCTCATCGCGCCGCCACCTTTTTCCATTCAGGAATGAGGTTGTATTTTCGCTTTCCGCCCGCGCCCGCGCGAATCGCCTCCGCCGCCATGCGAAGATAGGACGGCTCGATGTCGTATCCCACGCATCGCCGCTTTTCCCGCAAGGCGGCGATGGCGGTTTGGCCGCTCCCCAGAAAAGGATCGAGAATCTCATCATCTTCCTGCGAGTAGAGAAGGACGAGACGGCGGACAAGCTCCTCGGGGTATGGGCATGGGTGATCGATAGTTCGAGGCGGCACGGGCGCGATGTGCCACACGTTGTTCGCGATGTCGCGCGTGAAGAGCTCGTCTATTTCAAGGGTCTGCTTCTTCCCGCGCCTCGGCGCGCCCGGCTTGCGGAACACGAGGATGTATTCCGTCATGATGTTGGGGTAGTAGTAGCCGGCCTTGGGGCGCTGAATGAAGCTGCCCGCCCGCTTCACGCCGCCCGTCACCTTGTTCCAGATGATGTCCTGGTGAAAATCCCATCCGATATCCAGCAGGCGGCTCGTGATCATCATGGGAACGGGGTAGTGCCGTCTTTTGTATAGAATCGTGCCGACTACGACGGCGCAGAACCCGCCGGGCAGGGTTGCTCTGTGAACTTCCCTGAACGCCCGTTGGATGTTGTCGAGATAATCCTCGAACGTTCTCCCGAACGCCCCGTATTCGCGCTCCCGATGCCACGCCTCCTTGTCTCCGTTCGCGTGGATGTCGTAGTCGATGGCGTTCCAGTAGGGCGGCGAGGTGACGGTGAGGGCGATGGAATCATCGGCGCATTCGGGCATTTCGAGAGAGGAATGGCAGTAGAAGCGGTAGCCTTCTCCCTCCAAGCCTGCTTCGTATCCGGGAGACCGCGCCAACGCCCTCCCCGTTCCGTTTGTCTCGCTCATGCCATGCCCTCCCCATATTTAAGAAAAAATGTCATCCAAGGGCGGGATATACATTTGCTTTCGGTGTCTTGCTTCCTCGGCATTGAGGAGACAAACCCATTTACAGATTCTTTGTCATGCCAGCTAAAATTCATTACGTATCGGGCTTCGAGCCGTTGCCGCGTCTCCCTCATCCGCCCCGGGCGGCGTGAAGGGATATGCCCCGCTCCCCCCTGCCCCGAAACTCGTTGTAGAGCTTCATCACCGCCTGCTCCACGCGGTCGGGCTTCATCCAGCCCGCATACGCTCCCAGGGGAATCTCGCGCGCGGCGCGGCGGGCGGGCGTCCCCCTCTCGAAGCGCTTCTTCGCCTCCCGGCGCACCAGCCGGAGGTAGCCCAGGGTTTCCCGAAGCGCCCGCGCGTCCCCCGGCGGCCCATGGCCGGGGACGATCGTCTCGATGGGGAAGGTTCTCAGGATTTTCCCGGCGATTCGTATCCACCCGCCGACGTGGCCGTCAAAAGTGGCGGGCGTGACGAGGTGAAAGCAGACGTCGCCCGTGAAGAGAACGCGCTCCTTCGGCAGCCAGACGAGGGTGTCGCCCGCCGAGTGCGCGTGGCCCAGGTGATGGAGCTCGACGGCGCGCCGGCCCAGGTGGAGCGTCATGCCGCCCTCATAGACGACGTCGGGGAGGCGCTGCTTCAGCCCCTTGAGTTCATCCGCGTATTCGGGGTTCACGCTCCGGTAATGCGCGAGGTCGAGGCCCGTCTCCAGCATCCGCTCGCGCGTCCGGCGGTGGGCGATGACGGGGACGTCCCGGTCGAACCAGACGAGGCCCAGGGTGTGATCCGCGTGGTGGTGGGTGCAGACGATTCTTCGCACCGGCTTTCGCGTCGCCTTCTGAATCGCGCGCTGGAAGGCCCGCGTCATGGAGGGCGCGTAGAGCGCATCGACCACGAGGGCGTCCCGGTCGCCCACGACCAGCCCCGCGTTCGAGACGTTCAGCCCGCCCGCCTGAACGTAGGCATAGACGCCGGGGGCGACGCGCCGCAGCCCCGTTTTCCACCTGGAAGGCATTTGACGATCCGCCCGGGCCATCTCCATCTCCTCTCTCGCCTCCGGTTTCTCATTCTACGCCCTTGCGCGCGATTGACCAGCCCCCGCCGGACGGCATCGGGGCGCGCGCGAGGCGCGCTTCACGGATGCTCAGGGAATTTTCACGCGACGGGAAGGATGCGTCGATGCGCCTGTCGTTCGATCACGCGCGCGTCATCCGCGAGGATAAGGAGAGAATGATCGCCTGGTTCGGGGACGTCTTCGGCGGCGAGGCAGTCTGTCGGGAGGAGAATTTTCATGCCCCCGGCGTCAAGGCCCGGGACGGGAGCGCCAAAGGCCTTAGACCTGCCTGTGGCCATACCTCGCGGGCAAGCCGTTTCCGTTGAATTCGACCTGATCGCTCGCGCGAAGATCGCCCGCGATGAATTCGTCGATCATCTGGCGCGAGACGGAATCGGGCATCTGCGCCGGCGGGTGCTTCATCAGGTAGGCGCTCACGGGATAGAGCGGCCCCGCCTCGCCCCGATCGCGCGCGATGCGCGCCAGGCGAATGGCGTCGATGACGACGCCGCCCGAGTTGGGCGAGTCCTCCACCGAGAGGCGCGCCTCGATTTCGAGCGGCACCCCGCCGAAGCCCTCCGCCTCGATTCTCAGGAAGCATATCTTGTTGTCTTCCTGCCACGGCACGTAGTCGGACGGGCCGATGTGGATGTCGTCCGCGTCCAGGGGTTCGGGCAGCTGGCTCTGGACGGCGTCGGTTTTGGAGATTTTTTTGGATTTCAGGCGCGAGCGCTCCAGCATGTTCAAAAAATCGGTGTTCCCGCCCGTGTTCAGCTGGTAGGTGCGCTTGATCTTGACGCCCCGGTCCGCGCACAGCCGCGCGAGGGCGCGGTGGAGGATGGTGGCGCCGAGCTGGGCCTTCACGTCGTCGCCCACTACCGGAATCCCCGCCTCGGTGAAGCGGGCCGCCATGTCCGGCTTCGAGACGATGAAGACCGGCATGCAGTTGATGAGGGAGACGCCCGCCTCCAGCGCCGCCTCGGCGTAGTGGCGCGCCGCCCGCTCCGAACCCACCGGCATGAAGTTCAGGAGAATCTCCGCGCCGCTCTCGCGCAGTTCGGCGGCCACGTCGCAGGGCTCGGCCTCGGCGGGCAGAAAGGAGCGGTCAGAAGGGTATTCCGCCATGTGGGGCGCCACCCCGTCCAGAATGGGGCCCATGCGCACGCTCACCCCGTAGTCGGGCAGGTCCTGCCAGATGGTCTTCGTGCAGTTGGGACGGGCGAAGGCCGCGGCGTGAAGCGGCTGGCCGACCTTGCGGACGTCGACGTCGAAAGCCGCGGCCACCTGCACGTCCTCCGGCGCGTAGCCGCCCAGGCTGCGGTGCATGAGGCCCAGCTCCTCCTCCGGATGATGGCGGTAATGCTCGATGCCCTGGAGCAGGGAGCTCGCGCAGTTGCCCACGCCGGCGATGGCGATGCGAATGGGGGACATAACCGGGTTTCCTTTCTTGCCCTGCCGCCGCGCGCGCCCGAGGGACGCCTTCGGGATCGAAGTCCTCCGCCGGGGCTTCGTTCGTCGGCGACGCTCATGCGGATTCAAAGGCTCATCGATTCGCTGCGAACAGCCGCTTCCACAGAGAGGCGACTATATCCCAAAACGCGCGTCTTCTCCAAGAGGGAGAGAGAAAGCGAGCCCAGGCCGCCCGAAGCTAATAGAGCAGGCAGCGGACGAAGTGGCCGGGGGAGACCTCCTTCAGCTCCGGTTCGTGCTCCAGGCACATCGCCTTCGCCTCCGGGCAGCGCGGGTTGAAGCTGCATCCCGTCGGCAGGCGGTTCAGGCTCGGCACGATGCCCTTGATCTCCTCCAGGCGAACCCGCTCGCCGGGCTTGTCGGTGTTGAGCTTCGGTATCGAGTTGAGCAGCCCCCGGGTGTAGGGATGGAGCGGATTCCCGAAAATCTCCTCCGTCGGCGCCTCCTCGACCACCTTCCCCGCATACATCACCACGACGCGCCTGCAGGTCTCGGCCACGAGGCCCAGATCGTGCGTGATGAGGATGACCGCGGTTCCCAGATCCTCCTGGAGCTTCACCATGAGATCGAGAATCTGCGCCTGAATGGTCACATCGAGCGCCGTGGTGGGCTCGTCCGCCAGCAGGATTTTCGGGTTGCACGAGAGCGCCATGGCGATCATCGCGCGCTGCCTCATGCCGCCCGAAAGCTGATGGGGATACTCCCTGACCCTCTGCCGCGGCAGGGGGATGCCCACGAGGTCGAGCATCTCGGCGGCCTTGTCCATCGCGTCCTTCTTCGTCATCCCCTGGTGGAGCATGACGGCCTCGGCGATCTGGAAGCCGACGGTGAACACCGGGTTCAGGCTCGTCATCGGCTCCTGGAAAATCATCGAGATGTGGTTGCCCCGAATCCCGCGCAGCTCCTTCGTGCCGAGCTTCGTCAGGTCGCGCCCCTCGAAGAAGATGCCGTCGCCGAATATCTCGCCCGGAGGCTCCGGGATGAGGCGAAGCACCGAGAGGGCCGTCACGGTCTTCCCGCACCCCGACTCGCCGACGACGCCGAGCGTCTCTCCCGCCTTGAGGCTGTAGCTCACGCCGTCGACGGCGCGCACCGTCCCCTCCGGCGTGTGGAAGTAGGTGTGCAGATTCCTCAGATCGAGAATCGTGTCGGTGCCGACGGCTGCGCCATTGGCCATGAATCACCTCCGGGTTGCGGGCTCGCGCCCGAACGGGGAATCATCGGACGCCCGATTATAGAAAGGCGGAAGCGGAATTGTCCAGCCGGACGGGAAAACCTCCGCCAGGCGGCTCACATGCGCGACGCCGGGATTCCGGGCGGAATCCGGGCTTTCGGGCGATTCGCCGGTTTTGGATTCCGGCTTTCGCCGGAATGACGGGTTTTGCGGCGGCGTTCGTCAGAGATGCCCCCCTCCCGAAGCTCTCAGGAGGCGACCGCCTCCCGTCCGTGGGGGCAGTCCCGCAGAAGGGGACAGTTCCCGCAGTCGGGCCTTCTCGCCGAGCAGCGGCTCCTTCCGTGATGAATCAGCAGCAGCGTCACGCGGCCCCACCACTTCTTCGGCGCCGCCTCCATGAGCTGAAACTCGGCCTTCACCGGATCCTTCGTGGATATCCAGCCCAGCCGGTTCGCCGTTCGCAGGACATGCGTGTCCACGGCGATGGCGGGCCGGCCCCAGACCTCGTTCAGGACGACGTTGGCCGTCTTGCGGCCGACGCCGGGCAGGCTCGTCAAATCCTCCAGCGCGTCGGGAACCTCGCCGCCGAACTCCCCGGCGATGCGGCGGCAGCACGCGCGGATGGCCTTCGCCTTCTGGCGGTAGTATCCGCAGGAGCGAATCAGCCGCTCGAGCTCGCCGGGGGCGGCCTCGGCGAACGAGGCGGCGTCCCCGTAGCGGGCGAAAAGCGCGGGCGTCACCCCGTTCACCCGCTCGTCCGTGCACTGGGCGGAGAGCATCGTCGCCACCAGCAGTTGGAGCGGGCTGCCGTAGCGAAGCGCGCAACGCGCGTCGGGGTAGGTATTCTCCAGGACGCGCAGAAGGCGCGCGACCGGGGACGCGGGCATCCGACTCTCCTCTCCCCTGAAAAGCCCGGCTTCGGGAGGCGACTCCTTCTCCCGTTCGCCGCTGTCGGCCGGCCCTGGCCCCGCCTTCTTTTCAATAGCGGCGATTGCGGCTAGAATAGCGGACGAAATCCACATCGCCTAACCGCGTCGGACGAAGGAGAGCGAACCGATGGCCGAACCTCGCGTGGCCCAGAAATCGCCCTACATCTACAAGCCGGAGAAGGACGAGAAAGTCGCCTGGTGCGCGTGCGGGCTGAGCGAGTCGCAGCCCTTCTGCGACGGCTCCCACAAGGGTTCGAGCTTCCGCCCCGTCGTGCTCGACGTTCAGGCGGGCAAGACCTGCGCCTTCTGCGGCTGCAAGCGGACGGGCGGCGCGCCCATGTGCGACGGCACCCACGCGAAGCTCTAGGGGACGCGGCTTACACAACCATGAGGACGCGCGTGTAGCTCAGAGGATAGAGCGCCTGCCTCCGGAGCAGGAAGCCGCAGGTTCGACTCCTGCCACGCGCACCAGATAAAACCAGCGGGCCCGGGCCCGAGCGGGCGCGGGGGACGCGCCCACGCCCCTCCCGCGCCGCGCTTCCGGCTCCTGAAAGGACGCGCGGCGCCGGGCCGAGCGAGAAATCCCATGTTCGGCGAATACATCGACAGCCACAACCACATGCACGCCCTCGCCTGGGACGACTGGGAGCTCCTCGGAACGACGGGAATGCGCGCGGCGGTGCTCTCCTGCGGCAACCCCCATCTTTACCGCGAGGTGTGGGAGGAGGCGCCGGGCTTCGACGACATCATGCGCTTCTGGGAGGGCCCCCTCCGGGCGGCGCGGGATTTCGAGGCGGAGCACTTCATCCAGGTCCGGTGCGCCCTCGGCGTGAGCTCGATGACCCGGGTGCGGGACTGGGAGAAGCTGCTGGAGGAGCTTCCGGGCTTCCTCGACGACCCCCGCGTCGTCGCCCTGGGCGAGGTCGGCCTCGACCCCACGCAGTATTTCTCCCTCGCGTGGCCGATGGAGGAGCAGGCCGCCTGCCTGGAGGCGCAGGCGGAAATCGCCCAAAAGCGCGGCAAGCCCATCATCCTGCACACGCCCACTCCCAAGAAGAGCGGGGATTTTCTCGGAAAAGTCGCCGTTCGGGAGGACGCGCCGCCGCCCGGGAGCCTCCGCCTCCACTACCTCAGGAAAGACCTGGAAATCATCAACAGGGCGGGCTTCGACGAGAGCCGCGTCGCCGTGGATCATTCCGACGATACGACGATCCGGTACGTCCACGAGGAGACCCGCGCCGTCTGCGCCGTCAGCATCGGCAGCGCGCTTCGCCCGGTTCAGCCCGCCCAGGTGGTCGAGTGGGTGAAGACCTTCGGGCCCGACCGCATCATGCTGAACTCGGATCACCTGGGCTACCGGCCCATCGACATTCTCTCGATTCCCAAAACGCTGCGCGCCATGCGGAGCGCGGGGCTGCCGGAGGAGGCGATCCGCAAGGTCTCCTTCGGGAACGCGAAGCGGTTCTACGATCTCTCTCTGGGGACGGACGATTGAGCGAAGCGGCGGATCCATTCGAGCATTTCTTCAATATGCCGTGGTCGGACGGGCTGCCCGTGGTCCCGCCCACCCCCGATCGCCTCGCCCGGATGCTGGGCGGAACGGGCAGGGCGCCGGGCGAGGCCCTGGGCGAGATTCCGCCCGCCATGAACCCGGCGACGGTGGAGAGCGCCGCCCTCCACGCGGTGATGGCGGGCTGCCGGCCGGAATACCTGCCCGTGGTCCTGGGCGCGGTCGAGGCCATGCTTGTGGAGTCCTTCAACCTCGCGGGCATCCAGGCCACCATGTTCACCGGCGGCCCCCTCCTCATCCTCAACGGGCCCTACGCGAAGCGAATCGGCGCGCACGGGGGGTCGGGCTGCTTCGGCCCCGGCTTTCGGGCGAACGCCGCCATCGGCCGGGCGCTGCGCCTCATCATGATGAACCTGGGCGGCGCCCTGCCGGGCGTCTCCGACATGAGCACCTTCGGCAGCCCTTCCAAGTTCACCTACTGCGTCCGGGAGAACGAGGAGCGCAGCCCCTGGCCGCCGCTGCCGACCGACTTCGGCTTCGGGGCGGAGGAGGACGCGCTCACCGTCTGCAACGCCGAGGCGCCCCGCATGGCGATGGACGACGTGAGCGCGGCGCCCGAGGGCGTCCTCACCACCCTGGCGCACACGATGCGGACGATGGGCTCCACGACAGCGTATACGCGGACGAACTGGGTGGTCGTCGTAGGTCCCGACCACGCGGACGTTCTCGCGCGCGGGGGGCTCGGCCGCGCCGACGTGAAGCGCGAGCTCTTCGAGCGGGCGCGAATGCCCCTGGGCGTCCTCAAGCAGGGCGGGCGCTATCGGGGCCCCGCCCTCTCGCGCTGGCCCGACTGGGTGGATCACGCGGACGACGACTTTCCCGTCCCCATGGTTCACGCGCCCGAGGACATCCTGCTCATCGTCGCCGGAGGCGTTCCCGGCCCCTCCTGCCTCGTCATCCCCGGCTGGAACACGTCGAGCCAGGCCGTCACCCGCCGCTACCGGACGGACTGAGGGAGCGCCGCGCCCCGCCAGGCGCTCCCGTGAGGGCAAGCGCGATTCGCCTTCGCAGGGGCGGCTCGCGAACCGCCCGTTTTCAGGAAGGGTTCGTATCGGAGGCGGCGGGGCGTTCCCGAACGACTCCTGCGGGATTTTTGGGCCTCGGCGGGATGAGGAGGCGGCGAAGGGCAACCACAGGGGGTTGTCCCTACGCTCCCGCCGGGGCGGCGCAAGTGCGCGCAGATGCGGGCAAACGCCGCGGCCTTGCGAAATGACCCCTCCCGGCGCCGTTTTTTCTCACAATCCGTTTATTTTCAATGACTTGATATTTTTTCCGCGCTCTGGAGGGTCTTTAATTTGTCGAAAAAAGGCGCGAATTTGCGGGATAAGGCCGTGAATTTGTCGGATTTTGTCGAAAACGGGATCGTTTTCATTATGGCGCGGACGGAGCGCGCGCGTCACTCCTGAAACGCGCGGGGGCGCCCCCTCCTCGCCGCCGCCCCACAACTCCCGAGCCGCCCCTCGCCGGACGACAACCCCCGGATTCCGCAATCTTGCCTCCTCATTGGAATTGACGACGCGGGAACGGCGCGGGGCGAAAAACGCCCTGACCCACGCCCTCGCCTTCGTCGTCATCCGCTTCCCGAAGTCCATGCCCGCCTCCTCCCTCTCGCGGCGGATTCTCGCGCGTTCACGGGAAGACCCGATAACCGCAAATGCGGGCAAATGCGCGATCGATTCCGAATGGGGAGGAAGGATTGTTCTGATGCGGGGAATAGATTGGGCGTGCCGCGGCGAAACGCGCTCTCTGGATTCCGGCCTTCGCCGGAATGACGGCGGAAGGGACGCGGGGTTTATAGTTCCGTAGGGGCGGTTCGGGAACCGCCCGTTTGGGGATGGTTGCTTATGGGTGATGATGGGGCGCAGGGGCGCCCCCTGTGGCCGCCCTTGGCGATGATCGCCCTCTGCGCGGGTTTCTCTACCGCCGCGCGACCCGGAACGGCGCCCCGCGAACGGGGCGCATGAATGCGCCCCCTACGGCGAGGGTGTGACCGGTTTCGCAGGGGCGGCCCCTCCCCGGGGCCGCCCCACAATTCGTGAACCGCCCGTTTTGAAGGGAAGGGAATCAAAACCCTGGATTCCGGCCTTCGCCGGAATGACGGGCGCAGGGGCGGCGTTCGCCGGCGGGGAAATCTTCGCCGCCGTCTCGATGCTATTCCCGATCAGAGCGAAGGGACGCTAGGGTTGGTCTTTTGCCGTCATTCCGGCGAAGGCCGGAATCCAGAATAGAGGGGCCGCTTCATCCATCGGCTTTTCAAGAGGAACAATCATGGGGGTTGTCCCTACGGGCCGCGGCATCGCCGACCCGCAACGGGGCGCAAGAATGGAAACGCTCTCGCGCTTCACCTACGAAACCGTCGCCACCCTCGCCGTAGGGGACGCATATATGCGTCCCGCCCGGCGTTTCTCACGGGGATGCGGGTTTTGCGCCTTCGTAGGGGCGGCCCCTCCCCGTGGCCGCCCCACAATTCGTGAACAGCCCGCATTCAAGAGGCATTCGCCATCGGAGGAGGCGGGGCGTTCCCGAACGCCCCCTACGGAGTGGTTGCACAATCGGTGGGATGGAAATGCGGCAAAGGACAACCACGGGGGCGTCCCTACGGGGCCGGACGGCGTGATCCGATTGTAGCCCCGGCGTTCGGAGGGGACGCGGGGTTTATGGTTCCGTAGGGCCGGCCCCTCCCCGGGGCCGCCCCACAATTCGGGAACCGCCCGTTTTGAAGGGAAGGGAATCAAAACCCTGGATTCCGGCCTTCGCCGGAATGACGGGCGCAGGGGCGGCGTTCGCCGGCGGGGAAATCTTCGCCGCCGTCTCGATGCTATTCCCGATCAGAGCGAAGGGACGCCAGGGTTGGCCTTTCGCCGTCATTCCGGCGAAGGCCGGAATCCAGAATAGAGGGGCCGCTTCATCCATCGGCTTTTCAAGAGGAACAATCATGGGGGTTGTCCCTACGGGCCGCGGCCTCTCTCCGCGAAACCCCGGCGGCGCCGGGAAGGGCCGCCCCTACGAAGCGGATCGTTCGGCCGCCGCGTCGACGAAGCGCATGTCCACCGCCTGCTCGAAGGAGACGCCCGCTTCGATCAGTCCGCCGTCCAGGCACGCGGCGCGCAGCCACTCGAAGCTCTCGCGCGCGAGGCGCGGCTCCTCGTTCCAGAGGCCGAGGCTTTGGTATCGCGCGATGGAGCGCGTCAGAAGCCCGAAGGGAGCCTCCTCGAACCAGGGCCGCGCGCGCCGGGCGACCTCCTCCGCGCCGCGTCCGGCGAGCCACGCCTGCGTCTCGCGCATGGCGCGCGTCATGCCGAGGGCGGCTTCGGGCGCGTCCCGCAAAAACGATTCCCGCGCGTAGAACCCCGTATAGGTCGTCAGGCCCCGCTCCGCCGCCGCGCGCCAGACGTGGCCCGCCCCCTCCTCGACCAGCTCCTCCGCCAGGGGCTGCAGCGTCTGGATGACGTCCGCCCCGCGCGCGCGCAGGGCCGCCGCGTTCTCGGCCATCGTCCGATCCGGGATTGCGTCCAGGGCCTCGGGGTCAAGGCCGGCCAGGCGCAAATCGCGCTGAAGACACAGCCAGGGGGTGGGCACCTCGCTGACGACGGCGATTCTCGCGTCGAGCAGATCGCGCATCCGAAACGCGGGGTTCGGCTCCGCGCCGATGAGGAAGAAAGGATCGCGGCGGACGGCCTCGCAGAAGATTTTCAGATCGCAGCCGGGCGCGCGATCATACGCCGCCAGGACGCGCATGGGGCCGCCCCAGCCGACCTGCGCCCCGCCGGAGGCGATCAGATCCGCGGTTCGATCCGGGGCGGGCGAGGCTTCCAGACGAACGTCCAGGCCCTCCCTCTCATACGCCCCCAGCGCGAAGGCCAGGTAGAACGGCGCGTAGAAAAGGGCGCGGAAGTTCTCGAGCAGCGTGATTCTCAAGCGAGCCTCCCGACGCGCCCCGGGCCGGATTCGCCGCGCCCCGCGGAAAAGGAGCGTTGACGGGGAGCGGCGAGCGCCACGCTTCGCCCGCCTCAGGCCGAGGCGGCCTCTCCCGCCGCGGCGGGGGGCGCGGGCTCCCCCTCCCGCGCGAGGCGCTTTCTCTGCGCGAGGAAGATCGCGCCCAGGATGAGCGCGCCCGCCGCGTGGCACCAATACGCCGGCCAGAACAGAAGCCCCGCCGAGAGGAACAGGAGCGCGCGGGCGGGCCCGGCGAAGGAGAAATACATGAACCCGACCATCGCGGCGGCCAGCGCCTGGAAGCCGAGCAGGGCGGCGGCGAAGGTCTCCAGGGAAAGCCAGGGCTGGCGAATCAGCAGAATCGGGGTGAAGGCGAACATGAGGGGGACGATGTACATGCCCTTGGCGGCGCGGAAGGAGGCCCAGGCCGCCTTCGCCGGATTGGCGTCGGCGATGCCCGCCGCCGTGTAGGCGGGCACGCACACGGGCGGCGTGAAGCAGCTGTCCAGGCTGTACCAGAAGACGACGAGGTGGGCGGCGAGGAGGGTGAGGCCATACGGCTCGCCGAGCTCCAGCAGCGCGGGCACCGCCATGACCGACAGGACGATGTAGGCGGCGCTCGTCGGCAGGCCCATGCCGAGTACGAAGGAGGCCGCGCCCACCAGGAGAATCCCCAGAAACAGGCTGTCGTTCGCCAGGTTCGTGACCAGGGAGGAGAACTTGAGGCCCAGGCCGGTCTGAAAGAGCGCCCCCATGATGAGGCCCACCGCGCCCACGGCGGCGCATATCGGGAGCGACTGCACCGCGCCCTTCTCCAGCGCCAGAACGACGTTCCACAGCCCCCGGAGAGCCTCGCTCCCGACCTCGCCCGCGCTCGTTCCCTCCCGCCTCGCCTTGCGCCACAGGGCGACGCCGCCCTTGAGCCCCGCCAGAAGCACGACGGACGCGATGCCGGCGAGGCCCGCGTAGGGAACGCTTCGCCCCGTCATCAGAACGAGCAGAATCACGACGGGGGGAAGAAGGTAGAACCACCCGTCTCTCAGGATGGGCCCCAGGGGGGGGATCATCTCCCGGGGCATTCCCACCAGCCCCCCCTTTCTCGCCTCCAGGTGAACCATCGCATAGACGGAGAAGAAATACAGGGCGGCGGGCAGGATGGATACCTTGACGATCTCCCAATACGAGATGCCGGTGAACTCCACGATCAGGAACGCGGACGCGCCCATGACGGGCGGCATGATCTGCCCCCCCGTGGAGGCGGCCGTCTCGATGGCCGCCGCCGTCTCGGGCCGGAACCCCGTGCGCTTCATCATCGGAATGGTGAACGAGCCGGTGGTGACCACGTTCGCGTTGGCGCTGCCCATGATGGTTCCCGTCATGGCGCTGGCGAACACCGCCGCCTTGGCGGGTCCCCCCCGCAGCTTGCCCGCCGCCGACATGGAGAGCCTGACGTAGAAGTCGGCGGCGCCCATGCGGTCCAGAAACGCGCCGAACAGGATGAACAGGAAGATATAGACCGAGAAGACGCTCAGGGGCGCCGTCCAGAGGCCGTCGTAGGTCATGTATTGATGATCCACGATGTGCATGTAGGACGCGCCCTTGTGCGCCAGATGCCAGGGAAATAAGGGCCGAAGTAGGAATAGACGATGAAGAAGAGCGATATCATCGGCAGCGCCAGATTGATGGTTCTTCGCGCCGCCTCGAAGGTGAGCGCCAGAACCGCCGTGCCCAGAATCAGGTCGAGGGGCGTCAGCGGATCGACGTAGTAGAGGCGATCCAGAAAATAGTCGATGTTCAGGATCGGGTAGGCGACCGAGGCGACCGCCAGGAGGAAGACGGCCGCCGCCGCTGCGGCGCGCCATCCTCCTCCCGCCGGCCTTCGATAGACGATGAAGATCAGCGCCATCCCGAACAGATAGGAGAGCGCCCGCTGGTAGAGCGGCTCGTAGCCTCCCGTATAGGCGACCTGTATGTGGAAGACGGACATGCCGACCGCGATGGCCAGCACGAGCCAGTCCAGGGGCGTTCTTTCCCTGTCGTCGATCACGCCTGCGCCTCTTCTTCGCCGAAGGGGCTAGTTCAGCGCCCCGATCTCCCTGTAGAAGCGCGCGGCGCCCTCGTGCAGGGGCGCGCCGATGTTCATGCCCGCCTTCTTCGGGTCCCACCTCTTGTAGATCTTGTGGACGCCCGAGAGGAACTTCTTCTCGCTCTGCGCCGTCTTGAGAATCGAATACACCACGTCGCCGCTCATCTTGGTCGTGGTGAGCAGCACGCCGGACAGCCCCATCGAATCCTTCGGCTTGTCATTGCCCTTGTAGATGCCGCCCGGAATCCGGCAGGGCGTGAACCCGTGGCTCGCCAGCATCTTCCTCACGTCGTCGGCCATGTCCAGGAACACGAGGTTGCGGCCCAGCGCCGCCTGGATGCCCGCGCCGTTGGGGTCGCCCGAGTTGTGGAAGTAGAAGTCGATCTGGCGCGCCCGAATCGCGCGCGACATGCCGCCCGCGCCCGGGAAGGTGAGCTTGTAGCCCCGCCCGGTGAGCTCCTTGTAGCTCGTGCCGTAGTGCCTGACGATGAGGCTCGCCACGTACTCCGAGCTGGTTCCCTTCTTGGCGGGCGCCAGCTTCAGGGGCTTTTTCGACCTGATGATGTCGCCCCAGGTCTTCACGCCCGCGTCGTAGAGCTCCTTCGCCGCGTACTGGTGGTAGCAGGAGGCCCAGAACGTGGCGACGCCCCGGATGTTCTTGTACGCCTTCTTGTAGGGGGTCTTGCCGGCGATGGCCGCGCTGGCGAAATTCGAGAACGAATAGGCGAAGTCGGCCCCGCCCGTTCCCAGGCGCGCCGGGTTCGCCCGTCCGCCGCCGGGCACCACGCTGATGATGGTCTTGTCCTGCTTCTTGTTGAAAATCTCGGTGAGGCCCGCCCCCAGCCGGCCCATCGTCCCGCGCAGGCTACCGACCGCCAGGTCGTATTTCGCGGGCGCGCCCCAGGCGCCGCTCGCCGCCAGAAGCGGCGAAGCCAAGGCCAGGACGCCCAGCATCATGGTGATTTTCTTCATTTTTCCTCTCCCTTGATGAAGTGTGCTGCGTTTTGACGGCATCCGCCGCTCGCCGGGGTTCATCGCGCCGCTTTCTCCTTCGGGAGCGAGACGCGCCACCGGCCCTGAATGCGCGCCGGCCTCATTCCCAGCGAACGGGCTTTCATGTATGCTTTCGGACATCTTACAGACGGGAGCGCTTCGCTGTCAACAAATCACGCGAGGGGCGCGCGCGTTCGCGCTCCGGCACGAGGAACGGCCCGAAAGGCGCCGCTTCCCGGGAAAGGAGCCTGAAAAATGCCGTTTTACCGCTGGGAGGAGATGAAGCGCAAAAACCTGGCCAAGCCCTCGGATTCGGAGGGCAGCATCATCATCGGCGAGCATGTGACCCTGAACCGCTCGGTGAGCCGGCCGGGCAAGCTGGCGCGCCCGCACACGCACGGCTGCGAGCAAATCATCAACGTCGTGGAGGGAACGGCGTGGTTCCGGGTGGGCGATGAGGAGAAAACGGTCACATCGGGCGACGTCGTGCACATCCCCGAAGGGACGGAGCACGAGTTCAGGAACGAGGGCGCCGGCGAGTTCATCTACCTCTCGTTCAAGAACAAGTCCGGGGACTGGCCGCCGCCGACCGCCACGATGGACTAGCGCCTCTCCCGCCCGAACGGAGGAGACAGACCCGTGTCCCGCGTCCCCATGCTCGAATCCGGCGCCGACGACCCCGCCGTGAGGAGGCTGTTCGACCACGCCGGCGTTCTCCTGAACCGCGTCCCCAACGCCTGGCGGGTGATGGCGAACCAGCCCTTCGTCGCGAAGTTCATGCTGCCGCTCACCTCGGCGCTCCTGCGCCAGGGGCTGGGCTCGGCGCTGGACACGAGGACGAAGGAGCTCGCCATCATCCGGACCAGCCAGCTCAACGGGTGCGCCTACTGACTGGCGCACAACGCGCCGGTTGGTCAGTCGGCGGGCATCACGGAGGAGCAGATCGAGGCCATCGGGGCGGGCGACTACGCCTCCTTCTCGGAGAAGGAGCGCGCCGTCCTCCTCTGGGCGGAGCACGTGACGCTGGGCACGGCGCGGGCGCGCGACGACGTGTTCGCCGAAGTGAAAAAGCGCTTCAGCGACGCGGAGATCGTGGAGCTCACCATGGTCATCACCTACTTCAGCATGAGAAACAAGTTCAACGACGCGCTGGCGATTCCCCTCGAGGCGCAGGAGGAAATCGACCGCAACAGGATTCGCCGGAAAAGGCCGGAAGACCTCCGGGCGTATCTGGAGGCGCTGCTCGCCGACTGGCCGGAGGAGTTCCCCGAGGCGGGGGAGTGAGGGGGGACTGACAAGGGCGTCTATTCAAGGCGGGTCCATGCCGCATCGATGTTTCGGCGCCTGTTTCCAGGCATCAAAAAATCGACTTCTCCCGGTGAGGTTGATACATCGTTAAAATGTGCAGTCTGCGTCCTCTCTCTCGGGCGATCATATCGCATAAACCGTTTTCTGTTCGGCCAAAGTTCGCGCACTAGGTGTAGCGTCGTATGTTTCGTAAATGTTCTCGCGTCCGTCCGTAGCCAAATAACGCCGTTAGGCTTGAGGCGTTTCTTCGCTTTAGAAAGCACCTCACACAACATACGGCGGTAGGAGGCTTGCCGGCTGTCTCGCGGATCTTTCTTCCAATCAGGTAAAGGTGGCCCCTCTCCAAGCATCCATAATCGTATCCAGCTGTCTTGACGGTAGTTGGTGATGCCAAAATACGGTGGAGACGTGAACAAGAGATCGAAATCCTTGCCTTTGTAACCGGAAAGAACTTTCGCCGCATCTCCTTGCAAAATCTTTGAGGCACCCCGGTCCTTGATAACACCGTGTGCATATCGCCACTGGATTCTCTTGCGGAAGTAGGTATATGGGTCGACTTCCGGTGGGCGCATTCGCCTCTTTTTCCACCATCTAACGGCGTAATCAGGGCCCATTGCCCGTGACTTCTGCATCTGATTGCTAATGCCATCGTTCAACCTGCCGTGAAGGTTGACAAGAATAAATCCCATGAGAGTCCGATCCGTTATATTTTTACGCCAGTCAAGATCGCGTCTCGCGGTATTGAGGAAGCCGAGAACACCAGGAGACCAAGCCCAATGTTGAAACTCGTTTTCTGGTTGTGTGTCACGCGGCCGTCCTTTGCCGCGCAGATCTTCTAAACGTTGCAATAGCTTCACAACATTTGATTCAGGCAGGGTCTTCACTTCGGCAAAGAGCCAAGCCACTGGATTGATATCGATCCCAAGAGCAGAACGCCCGGACGTTTGAGCGACGAAAGGTGCCGTTCCACGTCCGCAAAATGGATCCAGGATGTGGCCGCCTTTCGGAGTCATCGTGTCTATAACTTGCTGGGCAAATTGAACCGGGAACATAGCATAGTATGGGCCAAAGCCAGACCAGCGACCGGATGCACTACCATATTTTCCTATTGGCAGGCTCATGGATCCTCCAGCAAACTCCGAATAATGTCTGTCCCCCGCTTTAGTGGAATTGCGGCATGCGCATGAGCGCGTATCAGAGGCAAGAATCCGCCATCATAGATGTAAGTTGCCAAGTGGTCCATGACATCTAGAATATCTCCTAGTCTAGGAAAGCATCCAGGAGAATTATTCCTGAAATTTTCCGCGAGTTGGTCCAGCATAGCAGTATGAATGACTACATGCTGTCCTTTGTTGGTTTTGTAAAGAATGATACGGCCAAAGTGAGTGTCTTCGCCAAAGCATTTTCCCTTTTTATCAGAGGGGACAACGTTGCTACTGATATATTCAGCATCCAGTGGGATTGTAGTCTGTTCTGGAAAACGCGAGCCCGGCCCCATTTGATCCTGCCAATCGATCTCCTCCCAATGCTCCTTAAAACGGCCCGTTTTTTCTATTCCGAATACGACTATGTCGGTTCCATTGGCTTGGCGTGCTTTATGGTTTAATCGTCTCAGCTCTTCACGGATTGGGCGCAATATGGAAGCTGGAGTTCCAAAAACAGCTAGAGGACCATCTAGCACAAAAGCACACGTATCAAGGTAAGCCGGATGTTTTTCGACAAAGAAACGCAGGATATTTAATAGTATCAAGATTTCAAGCACGGAGCGTAGTCGGCCCAACGCCTCGCCCCCCGTGCGAATCCCATCGAAGTATTCATGCAGACGCAACAGGTCAGTTTCAAACATCTTTTCGCGTCTCTCGCAATGACACAGATATTCTCCGGTGTTGCGCTCATATTTTTCTTCGCAATCTACCGCGGGGCAAGGAATCCGGGATTCGAGATCGACACAAATTGTCCGCATGGTTTCCAGCAATGTCTCATGGTCGTCCGCGATGACGTTTGACAAGGTGTCATAAGTTTTTTGCCGGAAGAAATTTATCGGCGCATCATGGTCAACATCCTTGCGAACAACTCCTATGCCCGGCATTGCGGCTTCCAGAGTATGAGCTTTTTCGATCTCACGAAAAAATGATGGGCGAGGAATAACATTCGTACTTAAGCTATTTAGTTGATCCAGTTTGATAGCTACCACCGATATCATCAACAAACCTGCTTCCGCACCCGGGAATCCACCGTTGACGCGGTGCATAAGATGGGAACCATCAATGGCAATGACTCGTCTTGGACACCAGCCGCGCCGCCGCGTTTGAAAAATCGGTGGTTTTACAGGCTTATCTCTGTCCCTCGCAAGGATGGTTCCTTCAAATTCTTTCAGTGCTTGGCTGTTTTCCAGCCATATCAAGCTGTCCCCGCTAGCTTTTTCGTTCTTATGGGGCATCTAGGTACTCTCTTTCTCGTCTGTTATAGGATTTGCCGTGAATTTATTGATCTGCACTGGCACTATATATGGGTTGGATAAACAACGCATCCGCAAAAAGCCGGTATCCGGCACCCTCAGAATTTGATCAACGAACATCTCAAAGTCGTAGTATTTCCTCAACTCCCGTGTTTCGTCCCGGTTGTTCAAGTGCGCCACAAACCAGTTGTCGGTGTTCTTCAAGATGTTCGCCAAAATAGAGCTTGGCTCTTGGGTGGAATACATCAAACCAATGCGGAACTTAGAGCCTTCTTTGGCTGTCCGCGCCCATATTGAGTCTAATTCAGCATTTTGAGAGGGAAGCAAATTGTGGGCTTCCTCAACATACACAATTACATCCGGCGGCGGCGTGATGTTGCCGTTATCATCTCGGAGAAGCTCTCCGTCCGCGCCGCGCGGCGGATTTGTGAAGACTTCCCTCTGACGGCCGAAAAGCTCCCACATGATGCGTTCAGATGTGTGCTTAATTTCAGCCGGTGCACCAATCGACTGGTCAACAATGACCAAGTTACCACGAACAAGCTCATCAACAATTTCCGTGGAATAGTCGGCCCCGACGGCCGGACTGTGCCGCTCTTGCAACTCCCGTATTCTGCCGACCCCTCCTGCCCAACTCAAAAGAGAAAGCAATCCGTTCAAAGTGTCGTCATTCCACGGCTTGCCCCTTTTGGCTTGATACTTCTTGTTAAATTCCTGAAATGCACTATTACCCGTCCCTTGTCGGCCTCCTATAACGAACTCTTGAAAAGCCGTTAGCGCTTGATGTAATTCGTTCCATGAAACGCTTGCCTTCTCGAAAGTATGGGCGACCCCTTGATATTTGGCTTCATTGGTAGATTGCAGGGCTTTTATTAACTCGTTACTAAAAAGCCCTTTGATACTGGCTTCTCGCAGGTTGGGCGGCGCACTAAAATTGGCCGCGGCGAGTATGGCTCTATACAATGTGATGTTGCGCCGAAAGCGAGTTTGAGTCCCTCTGTCCCAATCATCGGCAAGGGCTTCTATATTGGTATTGATGAATCTGCTAACGTATTGGGCGTCAGACCGGACCCGAAGATGCTCGTCAATTATTCCTTTCCCGGCGAAGAGCATGACCAGAGCGGAGCGGACAGCTTCCTTATCGCTCCAGTCTCCGATGCCTTCACCAAAGAAGTTCAGCTTGATCAAACGCCGGCCTGAATCGTTAGGGTGCTCAAAGAGTCCGTAGGTCACAACATCATCCAAGCCAATGTTGCGCAGACACCCGGCATCCTGCGGATTGTCGTTAGCGTATTCTCCGTTCACATCGAAAATCAGTTGGCCGATGCGCCCTTTGTTCGGATCAATCTTTCGCAGATCGAATATGGCGGATGAAAGAGTTTTAATGGTGTTTGATTTACCGCTACGGCTCATCCCGAAAAGCGCGGTGCGCCGAGCCAACATATCTGTTGGTTCAATATGGACGGAGACGTTTTCGCGATTTTCGTCAACTGCAATTTCACTGGAGGAATAGCGAACTCGCCCAACTGGGACAGGATGTCCAGCGAGCGGATGCAAGACGCCCATAGGCTTGGTGAAGTTAACTATGTTGTATAACGCAGTGTCTATCGGTTTGTATACCTTCATCCCCTGCCCGGAATAAAAATTGGAGATGTCAGCACCAAAGGTAGGCTCCCATTTATCGCTATTTTTATCATGGGCATATCGAAAAGTTCCCAGCACGCTACAACGCACTCCCGCATGCCGTAGTTGATTCAACGTGAATTGATCGGTGTTGCTGTCTGCATCCCACTGCTTAGAAGAATCAATGGAGCGACGCGCCGCATCAAAACGCCATTGGTCTGTATCCGTTCGATTGGGTAAAGATGAATGTCCTAAGACGCGAAGCAAGATGAGTGCAGTGTCTTCCTGATCTGATCGGGGTTTGGTGTCCGGCTCTACCCTCGTAGCAAGCAAGAAGCACCCCATTGGCAATCCGCCTACCTCTTGCCTCTGTGCATCATGGACTAGAACGGTCGCCTCTGTATAATCAAGCGACAATAAGTCGCCAACCCTTTCATCTTCTTTGATCCATGCCGCTAATTTACCGCCGTATTCTTCGGCCCTAGCTCTCTCAAAGTCTCTTCCCTCTTGATCAATCAATGCCATTCTTCACCTCAGAATAGAAATAACGATTTTTTCCAACACACAAAGAATAATTGCTTAATTCGCCTCCCCCCCTCAATACCCATCGTCGGCGTAATTCCCCGGTGTGGGCGTGGCGCCGGTGGCCATGGCAGCCGAGCGTCCTGACGTTGTGCTCATCCGACATGATGACGAGCAGGTTCATCGGCTCCATATCGAAGGCTCTCCCATCGGAGGGCGCCCCCGGGGCGCGCGGCGCGCTACATGTGGGGCCACACGGGGTCGGGCCGGACGCCGAGCGGCCCCGAGGGGTGCTCCTCCAGATAATCATAGACGTTGCCCAGCCCCCCTTTTCGCAGCATCGTGAGGCGCTCTCCCATGTGATCGTTGCTCTTGAGGTCGGTCTCATAGACCTCGAATACTCTCGCGCAAACCTCCTCCCGGCTCAGCCCCTCGCCCTTCAGGGCCCTGACCTTCTCGATCAGCGCGTGGAGCTTCTCGCGCTGGCGCGGCAGCTCGTCCTTCCCGCAGGGCCGCCCGTGTCCGGGGACGTACCAGTCCACGTCCAGCACCTCGAGCATCCCCAGCGACTGGAACCAGCCCCACACGTCGGCCGAGTGGCACGCCACGTTGTAGGCGGGCGTCAGGTTGTCCGCCGTGAAGGCGACGCGATCCTCCACCGCGTGGACGATGGTCTGTCCGCGCGTGTGGCCGGGGGAATGGATGAGAATGAACGTCTTGCCGCCCATGCGAATCGTCATCCGCTCCCTGTAGGTGACGTCGGGGGGGCGGAGCTCGAAGCCATCGAGCAGCGCCTCGCTCCCGGGGTCGTATTTGAGCATCCGCTCCCTGCCCTCGGCCGCCGTGGCGATGGACGCGTAGAAGTCCGCGTTCGTGCCCTCGCTCGCAATGATCGTCTCGGGCTGAAGGAGCCAGTTGCCCGCGATGTGATCCTGGTGGTGCTCCGTGTTGACGAGGTAGCGAAGCGGGCCCTTCTCCCGGATGAAGCCGCGCCAGGCGACCGCCTCCGAGGGCCGCATGGGGCCGTCTATGGCGAGGACGCCCTCATCGGTCGCCGCCATGCCCACCGTCGGGTAGCAGTCGTAGAAAAAGACGCTTTCGGTCAGCTGCTCCAATCGTCCATCCTCTTGAACGGCGTCCGCGAGGACGCTCCGCCTAATCGCCCAGCCCCGCCTCGCGCTCGAACCACTCTCGTATGGCGCCCTGATCCAGCGCGCCGAGCCCCATGTCCATCGCCCCCTGATAAGCCTTTTCAACCGCGTCCGTCAGCGGCAGGGGAGCGCCGTTCGAGCGGGCGAACTCCCGGATGAGGCCCAGGTCCTTGCGCATGAGGGCGAGCGAGAACTTCACGGGCTCGTATTCCTTTTTTCGCAGGCCGCGGCCGCGCGCGCGCATCACGCCGAAGACCGTGCTCGAGTAGAGATATTCCATCATCTGATCCGGGTCGAGGCCCGACTTCACCCCGAGGGTGAATCCTTCCGCCAGCGCGCACAGCTGGCACGAGACGAGCTGGTTCGTGATGAGCTTCATTCTCAGCCCCGAGCCGTTGGGGCCGAAATGGTCGAGCAGTTCGCACACGCTGTCCAGCACCCTGCGGTGCGCGTCCAGCACCTCCCGGTCGCCTCCCACCATGAGGCCGATTTTCGCGTCGCGCGCGATGATCGCGTTCCCGCTGATGGGGGTGTCCAGAAAATGAAAGCCGCGGGCCCCGGCCTCCTCCGCGATGGCGATGCTCTCCTCGGGCAGGATGGTCGAGAAATCGAAGCAGACGGCGCCCTCCCCGGCGGCGAGCAGCGCGCCGCGCTCCCCCAGATAGGCGTCGCGCGCCTGCGCGCCCGTGGGCACCGCGCTGCAGACGTAATCCGCGCCCCGCGCCGCCCCGGCGGGAGAGTCGAAAGCGCGGACGCCCGCCTCCTTCGCCGCCTTCCGGGCGGCCGGGGCCGGATCGAAGCCCGCGACCTCGAAGCCCGCCCTCACGAGATTCGCCGCAATGGCGCCGCCCATGTTGCCCAGGCCCAGAAACGCGACTTTTTCAGCCAAGCCCGCCCCTCCTCAAGCGCCGTATTTTCGTATGGCGCGCTCGGTGAATTCCACCCCGTGCCCCGGCGCGTCGGGAACCTCCATGCAGCCGTCCACGACGGGAAAATCCCGCGTCAGCGCGTCCGGGGGGAGGAGCTCCATATACTCCACCATGCGGCCGCCGGGCGTCGCGGCGACGAGGCTCACGGATACCTCCTGGAGCAGATGGCTGCACAGCGAAAGATTCCAGGCTTCCGCCAGATGCGCCGCCCTGCGAAATTCCGTCACGCCGCCGCAGCGGCCCACGTCGGGCTGGAGGAACGAGGCCGCCCTCCTTTCGCAAATCTCCCGAAAGCCCCAGCGCATATAAGCGTTCTCTCCCGCGGCGACGGGCACGGGACTTCTTCGCGCCACCCGCGCCAGATCGTCCACGGAATCCGCCGGGACGGGCTCCTCGAACCACTCGACGCCGTATTCGGCGAGCATCGCCGCCGCTTCGAGCGCCTCGCGCGGGCTGTATTTCTGGTTCGCGTCCGCGAGCAGAGCGATTCCCTCGCCCACCTCCCTTCTCAGGACGCGGATGCGCTCCTCGTCCCGCTCCGTTCCCAGCTTGAGCTTGTAGGCGCCGATTCCCTTCTCCATGAAGCCCCGGCATTCCTCGACCATCTCCGCGTCCGTGAGCGTGAGCCAGCCTCCGCTTCCATAGACGGGAACCCTGCTTCTGAAGCCGCCCAGGACGCGGGAAAGCGGCGTCCCCGCCGCCTTCGCGAGCGCGTCCCAGCAGGCGGCGTCCACCGCGGAGAGCGCCTGAACGCCCAGGCCGCCCCGCATTCTCGCCTTGTTCGGCCCCCAAAGGCGCAGCCAAAGCGCCTCGGGCGCGAGCGCGTCGCGCCCCACCGCCAGCGGCGCCAGCTCCTTCTCCACGTAAGGGACAAGCGCGGTCGAGGCCTCCCCGCCCAGGCTCATCACGAAGCCGCAGCCTGTCGGGCCGTTTTCGGTACGGAGAAGAACCAGCAGATAATCCAGCGCCGCTTTCGCCCCGCTCGCGCTTCCTATCGGGCGCGCCAGGGGAATCCTGAGCGACTTCGCCTCTATTTCCGCGATTTTCAGCCCGGCCATCCGGCGCATTCCTTCCCGCTTCACGCCCCAAACGCGGCAAAGGCTGCGGAGGAGCCGAAAGACGCCTCCGCAGCCCCGGAAGTCGGGTCCGCAAATCTAGTTCATGTTCATGCTGGCCAGCGCCTTCTTGAGCGGGCCGGCCTCGATGCCCTCGCCTCCCGCGAAGTCCGGCAGGCGGCGAATCTTGCCCCGGCCCTTCTGCACCTTCGCCGTCGCGTTGAGGGCGTTGATGATGCGCGGGGTGATCTTGTAGAGCGGCCGCACCACCTCGACGGAGCGCCTGGCGATGGAGTAGTCCACCTTGCGGCCCTTGGAGATGAGCCACTTGTGATAGACCCTGGCGAACCTGTCGGGGTCCTTCTTCCAAAGCTGCGCGGACTTCAGATAGGCGCGCAGATACTTCACCACCCCTTCCGGGTTGCTCTTCAGCGTTCTGGGGTTGGCGAGCTCGATGAAGATCATCGCCGGCGGATTGTCGTATTTGCAGTAATCGACGATGGGGCGGCCCCATTTCTTGTCCGTGAGGCGGAACGAGGTGGGCGCGCCGATGACCATGGCGGAAACCACCTTCGCCCTGTAGGCGGAGAGGCGCTCCGCCGTCGTGGTGTTCATGATCTTGATATCCTTCGGCTTCATGCCGAAGGCGGGCAGGATGCCGTTGTCCAGGACGAAGTGCGTGGACGTGCCTTTTTTCTCGGCGATGGTCTTGCCCCGGAGATCGGCCACCGTCTTGATCGGGGAGTCCAGCGGCACCCAGATGGAGATGGACTTGCACCAGGAGGAGCTGGCGGAAATCATCGTAAGCCCCGCCTTTTTGGCCACGCCGTCCACGTAGGGCCGCGTGGCGCCGTGGCCCACGTCGAGGCTGCGGGAGAGCAGCGCCTCGATGACGAGCTTGCCCTGCGGGAAAACCTTCACCGACCAGTTGCCCTTTCCGAATTCCTCATCGAAATAGCCCATCCCCATGGCGACCGCCGTGAAGGAGCCGAACGTCTGGCGGTGCATCCCGATGCGGAACTTGGCCGCCTGCGCGTCGGTGGCGGCGAAGCCGGCGGGCATGAGGCCCAAGGCGAGAACCAGACACAGAAAACCCAGGGGCTTTTTCATCCTCTTTCCTCCTTCTTCGGGAAAACAGGAATGCGCGGCTTGCGGCGGCGCGCGGCGAACGGCTTCCCTGAACTGGATAGGGAGAGTATGCCACAGACGCGCCCGGATTGCATCAAGGCGAAGCGAGGAAAGCGGGCCTACGCGGGTCTATGCGGGCTTAAGCGGATTCAGGCGGGTTCAGGCGGAACCGCGCGCGGCTGCGCCGGCGCTTGCCGGAAGAAGCCATCGGGGGTATTCTCGCCCCGTTCGACAATTCCCGTTCGCGCCGACAAAAAAAGAGAAAGCGACCGCCATGCGCCGCCTCTCCGAGCATCTGTATGCCGAGACCGCCTACGACTGGGCGAACGTGGGCGCGGCCGTCACCGACAAGGGCGTCCTCCTGCTCGACTGCCCGGTGCGGCCGGGCGATTCGCGCGAATGGCAGAAAGCCGTCTCCCGCCTGAGCCCGCTGGGCGTCCGCTACCTCGTCGCCACCGACTATCACGGCGACCACACGACGGGCGCCGCCTTCATCGAGGGGGAGGTGAACTTCATCGCCCCCCGCCGCGTCCATGACGAGATCGCCGGCGGCGAGAACGCCTTCTCCAGGGAAATCTTCGTGAAAACGCTCAGAGACCGGGGGCATACGGACGAGGCGGACGAAATCGAAGGCGCCGCCGTCCCCCTCCCCCAGTTCTGCTTCGAGGAGAGCCTCAGCCTGCATCTTCCGCCCCTCACCCTCGAGATTCACCGAAAGGGGGGGCACTCGCCCGCGTGCGCCTCCGTTCTCGCGCCGGAGGAGGGCGTGCTCTTCGCCGGCGACGTCGTAATCAACGGCCCCTCGGCGGGGATGCGCGACGCTCGTCTGGGCGAGTGGATAGAGGCGCTCGCCTGGGTGGAGAGCCTCGACATAGAGACGATCGTCCCCGGCCACGGCGAGATATGCGGCAAGGAGGCGGCCCGCGAGCTGAAGGACCGCCTGAGCGGAATCATGGACGCCATGGCCGGGGCCGTCGCCGCCGGCAAGGAAAGGGCGGAGGCGGCGGCGGATCCGAAACTTCTCGAATACTTCCACGCGGACGACTCGCTCGGCGAATACTGGCTCCGCCAGAGAAGGGACGCCTTCCGCGAGGGGCTCGAGCGCGCGTATGATGAAGCCGCGTCGGAGCGCCGTCGATAAAACCCCCGCCGCCCGGGAAGGAGGCGCGGATGAAGGCGGAGGAGAAAAGGCTGGGGCGCATCTTTCGCGTCACGCTCGAGGCGGGCGATCGCTTCCACGCGAACCTCACCCGGTTCGTGAAGGAGAAGAACGTCCGCGCGGGTTCGGTGTTTCTCATCGGCGCCCTCTCCGAAACGAAGATGATCTCGGGCTTCAGGAGCATGGACGGCTACGACGTCGACCGCCTCCACTTCGAGGGCTGGCGCGAGCTCGTCGCCCTGGGGAACATCACCTGGCCCGCCGAGGCGCCCGCGGCCCTGGGCGATGAGCGGTGGGAGGAGCCGCAGCCCTACGTCCACGTGCACATGGCCATCAGCGGCGGCCCGGGCGAGCCGGAAAAAGTCCTGGCCGGCCACCTGAGCGACGGCGTCGTCAAGGGCGGGATGATCGTCGAAATCTACGAGCACCTGGACGCGGCGCCGGGCGCATGATTCCCCCCGCCACGTGGCTGCTTCAGCAGCGCCCGCCGGAGAAGGACGAACCGATGAGCGAAGCCTCTCTCGACAGCCTTCCGTTCGCCCCCGGCGAGGATCCCTTCGTCGTGGAGCACGGGGGCTTCTACCGGCGCTGGCTCCACATGGTGGAGGACGTCGGGGAGCTCAGGCGCGCCGCGGCCTCCCTCGAGGGAACGACCGACGATCTCTGGACGCCCCTCTGGCGCGGGCTCGGCGCGCGCTGCGAGGAGCGGGCGGAGGAGCTCGCCGCACGGGGGGAGGCGTCCGCCGCCCGCGAGAAGTTCCTCCACGCGAAAACCTGGTACAGCATCGCGCGCTTCCCCCGCCCCCTCACCCCGCTCAAGGAGGAGGCGAACCGCGACTGCATCCGCGCGTATCTGAAATCGTGCGAATTCCTCGACCCGCCGCTCGAGGTCGTCCGGGTGGAATGCGAGGGGAAGTCCATCACCTCCCATTTCCGCGCGCCGGCGGAGGCGAGCGCGGGGCGGCCCGTCCCCGCCGTCCTCGTCATGTGCGGCGGGGACATGTTCAAGGAGGATCGCGGCTGGGCCGGAGAGATGGCGGTGGAGAACGGGCTGGCCGCCCTGGTGATGGACGGCCCCGGCACGGGGGAGAACCCCTTTCCCTACGAGCCGCGCTCGGTGTCCGCGTGGAAGGCGGCGACAGACTGGCTCGCCGCCCGCCCCGAGGTGGACGCCGCGCGCATCGGCGCGTTCGGCATCAGCCGGGGCGGGCACTCCGTCATGCTGCTCGCCGGCTCCTGCCCCGAAAAGGTGAAGGCGGCCGTCGCCAGCGCGGGGCATCACTTCGGCTACCGCATGACGAGGGCGGAGATGGAGAACTTCGTGGAGAACGTCAACAGGCGCGCGGCATACGTCTTCGGCGCGCCGGGAGACGCGCCCTCCTTTCCCGGAACCACGGTCGAGAAGGAGGAGGCGCTGTTCGAGAAGTGGTCGCTCGGCGCGCTGGGGCTGGCGGAGAAGATCGTCTGCCCGATTCTGATGATCAACGGAAAGCAGGATCACCTCGCTCCGGTCGGGAACATCTACTACATGCTGGAGCGCGGCCCCGTCACGGGCCGGGAGGCGCGCATCTACCCCGACGACGGCCATTGCGCCTTCAAATACTTCGACGAGTGGGCGCCGGCCTCGTTCCGCTGGCTGCGGGAGAAGCTGGGGTGAAAGCGCGGGGGAGGGGGCTGCCGGCGAGATTCCTCGGTTTCAACAAATATCTGTCGAAACGCTTCGATGGGCTTCTGCCCGAGAAATTCCACGTGGACGGGAACACTCATTTCCGGGAAGCCTTCGCGCCTCCTCATATCCCCGACGGCGCGCTGGCGTATGATGTCGGCGGCGGAAAACGCCCCTTTTTTTCGGCCGAGGAGAAGGCGCGTCGGAATTTGTCGGTCGTCGGTCCTGATATCGACAGCAAGGAATTGACGAGCGCTCCGACCGGGACTTATGATGAAACTGTCTGCGCCGACATTATGAAATACCGTGGGCGAGAAAACGCCGACGTTGTGATTTGCCAAGCGCTGCTGGAGCACGTCTCCAATACGGAGGCCGCCTTCGCCGGCTTGGGCAGCATTCTGAAAAAAGACGGCCTCGCTCTCGTCTTCGCGCCGTCGCGAAATGCCGTCTATGCGCGCATCAACCTCATCATCCCCGAGAAATGGAAAAGGAGCATGTTGCGGCTCCTTTTCCCCGAGCTCGATGGCATCGTGGGCTTTCCGAGTTATTGCGACCGCTGCACGCTGGCGGCGCTCGAGAAGCTGGCGCGCGCGCAGGGTTTGGCCGTCATCGAGAAAAAGCCCTATTATCGGAGTGATTACTTCATCTTCTTCGCTCCTCTTCACGTTCTCTGGCGATTATGGATTGTCGTCTTCCGCCTCCTCGCAAGAGACCAGGCGGCTGAAACCTTCAGCCTCGCCCTGCGCAAAGAGCCGGGGTGAAAACCGGGACAGACTCCTTATCATGTGCGGCATCGCGGGCTTTCTCTTCGCGCATCGGGAAACGGACGCCCCCGGGGACGTCGCTATCCGCATGGCGAATCGTCTGCGGCACCGGGGGCCGGACGATGAGGGAAGCTGGGCGGACGAGGCGGCGGGCGCCGCCCTGGGGTTCCGGCGGCTCTCCATCATCGATCTGAGCGCGGACGGCCGCCAGCCCATGATCTCGAGCAGCGGGCGCTACGTCGTCATCCACAACGGGGAGATTTACAATTTCATCGAGCTGCGCGAGGAGTTGACGCGCGGGGGCGCGCGGTTCCGGGGAGGCTCGGACACCGAGGCGCTCCTCGCCGCGGTGGAAGCCTGGGGGCTGGAGGCGGCGCTCGGGCGATTCGTCGGCATGTTCGCCTTCGCCCTGTGGGATCGCCGGGAGCGAACGCTGCACCTCGCGCGCGACCGCATGGGCGAGAAGCCGCTCTATTACGGCTGGGCGGGCAGGTCCTTCCTCTTCGGCTCGGAGCTGAAGGCTCTTCGGGCGCACCCCGACTGGGAGGGAGAGATTTGCGCCGACGCGCTGGCTCTCTACATGAAGCGCAGCTGCGTTCCCGCCCCGCATTCCATCTATCGGGGAATCCGCAAGCTCGTCCCCGGCGCGGTTCTCAGCGTCCGCGCGCAGGACCCGCCCGGACGTCTGCCCGCGCCCGCCGCCTACTGGCGCATGAAAGACGTCGTGAGGAAGGCGTCATCCAGCCGGCCGGCCCGGTCGGACGATGAGGCGCTCGATCAACTCGACGGCGTATTGAGACGCTCCGCGCGGGGGATGATGCGGGCGGACGTCCCGCTCGGCGCGTTGCTTTCGGGCGGGGTCGATTCCTCGATGGTGACCGCCCTGACGCAGGCGCAAAGCGGCGTTCCCATCCGGACGTTTTCGGTCGGATTTCACGCGGCCGGCCATGACGAGGCGCCTCGCGCCCGCGCCGTCGCCCGCCATCTGGGAACCGAGCACGCCGAACTCTACGCCGGCCCGAAGGAGGCACTCGAGGTCGTTCCGCGCCTGCCGGAACTCTACGATGAGCCGTTCGCGGACTCCTCCCAGACGCCCACCTTCCTGGTATGCGCCCTCACGCGGGAGCACGTGAAGGTCGCCCTCTCCGGCGACGGAGGCGACGAGCTCTTCGGCGGCTACAACCGCTACTTCTGGGCGCCCAGGGTCTGGCGTTCGATTCGCCGGCTGCCGAGGCCTCTGAGGAAAGCCATGGCGAGCGCGCTGACGCGGCGGGGGGCGGGGCTGGCGTTCGCCTATGAGAAAATGTCCCCGCTCCTGCCGGGCCGCTTCCGCGTCGAGCTGGCCGGGGAGAAACTCCGAAAACTGGGGAGCGTTCTCGACGCATCGGGGCTCGATGAAATGTACGAGCGGCTGATCGCGCGCCGGGAGGCGCCTGTTCGCATGGACGCGAATCCGGCGCGGGAAGACGCGCTTTCCGCGGACCCCGAACTCGATCGCCTCCATCCCGTCGAGAGGATGATGTATCGGGACATGACGGAATACCTGCCCGACGACATTCTGGTGAAGGTGGACAGGGCGGCGATGGGGGCGAGCCTTGAGACGCGGGCGCCCTATCTGGACCATCGCGTCGTGGAATTCGCCTGGTCCCTGCCGCCGGAAATGAAGACGCGCGGCGGCGAGGGGAAGTGGCTGCTCAAGCGTCTGCTCGCCCGCTACCTTCCCCCCGCCCTGTTTGAAAGGCCCAAGATGGGCTTCGGCGCGCCCATAGGCGAATGGCTGCGCGGCGCGCTCAGGGACTGGGCGGAGGAACTCTTGCGGGAATCGCGCCTTGCGGGGGAGGGGTTTTTCCACCCGAAGCCCATCCGCGACATGTGGGCGGAGCATCTCTCCGGCGCGAGAGACCGGCAATACCATCTTTGGGACGTCCTGATGTTCCAGGCGTGGCTGGACGCGCAGGCGCGATGAGATGAGCCGAACGCTGTTTTTGCTGGATCTGGAGGACCGATATTTCCTGAGCCACAGGCTCGCCCTCGCGCGGGCGGCGCGGGAGGCGGGCTGGCGCGTCGTCGCGTGCGCGAGAATCGGCGGGGAACGTCTGGAGCAGATGCGCGCGCAGGGCTTCGAGTGCTTCGCCCTGGGCGAGAACCGGGAGGGCGTCAGGCCGTGGGCGGAGTTTCGGGCGCTTGTCAAACTCGTTCGCGCCTACCGGAAACATCGGCCGCGCGTCGCCCACCACATCGGCGCGCGAAACCTCCCGCACGGCTCGATCGCCGCCTGGCTCGCGCAAACGCCCGCCGTCGTGAATTCATTCACGGGGCTGGGTTCGCTCTTCTCTCCCGACTCGCTCAAAATGAAACTGCTCGGAAAGCTCGTCTTTCCCCTTCTGAGGCGCCTTCACCGGAGGAAAAACACCTGGGTGATCGCGCAGAACGACGACGACAGGGCGATGCTCCTGCGAAAGGGGCTCGCCGAGGAATCCCGCCTGCTCCTCGTTCGCGGCTCGGGCGTCGACGTCCAGTCCTTCAGCCCCGCGCCCGAGCCTCCGGGCGCGCCCCTGGCGGTTCTCGCCTCCCGGATGCTGCGGGACAAGGGCGTGCGCGAGTTCGTGGAGGCCGCGCGCCTGCTGAAGGCGGAGGGCGTGGAGGTTCGCATGGCGCTTGCGGGCGCGCCGGACCCCAAAAATCCCTCCTCCATCCCGGAGAGCGCGCTCGAGGGCTGGCGCGAGAGCGGCGAGATCGAATGGTGGGGCCACAGGGAGGACGCGCCCGAAATGTGGCGAGGCTGCCACGTCGCCGTTTTGCCCTCCTATCGGGAGGGGCTGCCGAGAAGCCTGCTGGAGGCGGCGGCGCGCGGACGCCCGCTCGTGGCGACCGACGTTCCCGGCTGCCGGGAGGTGGTCCGGGACGGCGTGAACGGCATTCTCGTCCCGCCCCGGGACGCCGGGGCGCTGGCCGGCGCCATCAAAACGCTGGCGCGCGACGCGGCGCTCAGGCGAAAGATGGGCGCTGCGGGGCGGCGAATCGTGGAAGCGGAGTTCGCCGACGCGATCGTCCTGCGAAGCGTTCTGGGGCTGTATGAGCGCCTGGGCGGCGCGGAAGCGGCGCCGGACAAGGGGGACTGAGCGGGCGCCGCCGCGCGCGATGACGGCCTAGACGCCGCCACGCCACGGACGCAAAAACGCGAGGGCGGTGAGGAACATCACCTGAATGTCCAGAGAAAACGAGTAACTCAGAATGTAGTACAAATCGTATTCCAGCTTCGTCTTTGAGCCTTCCATACTGTTGACGTAACCCTGCTGAATCTGCGCCCATCCGGTGATGCCCGCGGGAACGAGTTCCCGATACACAAACTCCGGATAGCGCTCCCGCAGTTCGTTCAAGAATTCGGGCCTCTCGGGTCGGGGGCCGACGAGGCTCATATCCCCCTTGATGACGTTCCAGAATTGCGGAATCTCATCAAGATGATAGCGGCGCAGAAAGCGCCCGAACCGATGGATTCTCGCATCGTTCGCTTCGGACCATCTCGCCTGCTCCAGTTTTTCAGCATCCACGCGCATCGTCCGAAACTTGTAGACGGTGAACAGCCTGCCGTATCGGGTGACGCGGAGCTGGGAATAGAAGACAGGCCCCTCGCTCGTGAGTTTGATGATGAGGGCGATGAGGAGGCCGAAGGGAGCGAACAGCGCCAGGGTCGCGGCGCTGAACGCCAAATCAAGCCCCCGCTTGAGCATCCACTGCCGCCGGCTGAATATCCGCCGCCGGTTCCTCAGGGCGGAGAATTTTCCGGCCTCGGAAACGGACGCCAGCGGAAGCCGGCCCTCCATGGCGCCGATGAAATCCCCCATTTCGACGCAGGCGACCCGATGCTCCATGCAGGCTTTGAGGAGCCTCGCGGCTTCCCGCCGTTCAAGAGGGGCTCCCTCGCGCACGACGAACTGAACGCCGGGGACGGATTCCAGGATTTCCCTGATCCGCCCGGCGGCGCGGCCGGGGGCTTCGCTCTTCGGAATCTCCGCGACGACCTCCAGGTTCCGGCGGTTCTCCTCCGACAGCGCGGAGGACAGCCCGCTTCCGGCGGCTTCGGACCCCAGAATCACCACCTTGCATTCCAGCCTGCCGTTCAGGATGAATTTCTTGGCGAGCAGGCGCCCGAGCAGAACGACCGCGAACGTGACGGCATACAGCGAAAGCGGGAGCCAGACGCCCTCCCGCGCGTCGAGAAAAACGCCGTTGATCACCTCGCGCAGGACGAAGCTGATCGCCAAAACCTTGAATATCCCCCAAGAGGAGAGAAAGACGCGAACGTAACGGCTATACGCGTACAGGTCATGGCAGTAGAAAAGAAGGAAGTTCAGCAAGGGCAGCCAAACGCTCTCGGGGCGGAAGAGCAGCAGGCCGTCCCACGCGAAGCGCGTCATCCGCTCGGCGAGAATGAGGGCGAGAACGTCGAGCAGCATGAAGGAGCGATCCTGGCCGGAGAGCGCCAGCTGCCGCAAGCTCCTTCTTCTCGGGACGCCCGGGTTCTCCGCGATCATAGAAGCCCCCCCCCCCCCGACCACCCCTTCTCTTTCCCCGTGATCGCGCATACTGCCCTCGTGAATGAAACTTGCTCGTTCGGAGACGTCCATGATACATTATTTCGCGTCCGAAAAAAGCGCTCCGCTTTCCCCCACCGCTCACGCCCGAAGGCGCCTCCTCCGTGATGAACCCTGATTTCCTGGTGATCGGCGTCATGGCGGCGGGCGCGGCGGCGATCGCGGCGGCGAGCCTCCGCAGCCTCGCCGCCGGCGGCGCGCTGTTTCTGCTTCTGAGCCCGCTCGTCAACGTCGAGGTCGCCTTCGGCGAGACCGGAAGGAGCGTTTCATACGACAAGCTGGCGCTCATCGCCCTGGCCGCCGGGTTCGCCTGGCGCGTTCTGCGAAGCGGCGGCGGCGCGATGCTGAAAAGAAGGCCGCTCACCCTGTACGCCTGGCTCGCCTGGCTCGCCTGGAGCCTCGCGGCCGCGTGGCTGAGCGGCGCGCCCGTCCGGCGGCAATTCTGGGGCCTCGCCGAAGCCGCCGCCTACTTCATCACGTTTCTCGCTTTCCTCGACATCTGCGCGCGCGAAGCCTCCCGCGAGCGGATTCTGCGGGCGCTCCTCTGCGGCGGCCTCGTCATGGTCGCGGCCGTCGTCCTGCAGAATCTGGCGTTCCACGTTCCCTGGAAAATCCGGGGCTGGCACTCGAGCTTCCGCGCGGACTTGTTCTATTCGCCGTTTCCCCTGTCCAATCTGTTCTTTTATTTCCGGCCCGGCCCCATCGGGAATCCGAATTTTCTCGCCGCCTGGCTGCTCCTGTGGGCCGCCTCCGTCCCGCTGATCTTCCGCTTCTCCCGCCGGGCGGGGTTCATCGCCTGCGCCGCGCTGCCGGCGATATTCGCGCTCAACGGCAGTCAGGGAGGTTTGATAGGCTTCGCCATCCTCGTCCTGGCGCTCCTGTGGATCGGCGGGCCGCGCCTGATGAAAATGCTCTCCGCCCGCGTCTCTCCCGCGAAAGCCCGCCTCCTCCTTCCCCTCGCGGGCGCTTCCGTCCTCCTGTTCACGGCCGCCTCCGTCGCCACCCATAGCGGGTTCATGGAAACATCGGTGCCGCCGAGAGTCTATATCCATCGGGTCGCGGGAAAGATGATCGCCGAGCGTCCCTGGGCGGGCCACGGCAGCGGACTCTTCCTCGAATCGTTTCTGCGCGCGGAAAAGGAATACGCGGACAAAGGGGAGCTGAAGATCATTCCCTGGAGGACAAGAGCCCAAAAGGAGGGCCGCCCGCTTCACGCTCATTCTTCCTACCTGAACGCCTTCGTCGAAACGGGGCTTCCGGGAGGCGTCCTCTTCCTCTGCCTGATGGCGGGGGGGCTTCTGGAGGCGCTGCTTCATCTGAGAAAAACGGGGAGGCTCTCGCCTGGCGCGCCGGAAGCCTGGGCGTGGGCCGGCTGCGCGGGCGTCCTCTTTCAGGCCGGAACCGAGATTATCTTTTCGTTTCCCAAAACCGCCTGCCTCTACTGGGCGCTGATGGCGCTTTGCCTGACGGCGCGAAAAGCCGCCGACCATGGATGACCGGAAAGCGGCCGGAAGGAGAGATTCCAGAACCCTCTCCCGCGCCGTCCGGCGATTCTCATCGACCGTATGATTCCGCGCCGGGCTCGCCTAAGCCGTTGAGGAGTGAGCCTTCATCGCTTCCCGGTACAGATGGCGCGTGAAGGACAGGAGAATGGCGAACAGCCAGAAGGGATAGAACTTCGCCGTGGTGGAAACGCTGAGCAGCAGGGCGAAGGAGGTGGAGAAAATGACGGCGAACGGCGTCACGACGGCGAATGAATTCCCGCGCCGCCGCAGGAGGATGATCCTGAAAAAATACGCCGCGCCGGTCGCGAGCATGGCCGCCAGCAGGACAAGTCCCAGCAGCCCCAAATCCACAACCAGGTTCAGCGGAAGGCTGTGCAGGGTATAGACCACCCCCTCCAGCGGATTGTCCCGAAACAGATTCTTGTCCTCCCATTCGGCGCGCATCCTGTGGTAGTATTGGTTGATGTCTCCGTAAATGCGCTCCGAAAACGTGGGCGGCGTATCGCCTGAATATCCGTACAAATATCCCCGACGGGGCCCGCCCCCCAAGAAGGGCCGCGCTGAAAACACGTCCATCGCGCGCGCGTAGCTGAAGGCTCTCACCTTGACGCCCAGGGCCAGATTCGACGCGTCGAAGAACTCTTTTCTCGCCATCGTTCCGGCCACCAGCATGGCGGAAGCGAGAAGGGCGAGAACCAGCGGCGCGAGGCAGAAAACGTAAAGGGCGCCGAGTCTTCCGCTCGCGCCCGCTCGCCTCCTGAATTTCACGAAAAAGACGGCGGCGAGCGCAACGCCCAGAACCAGCGCGAACGCGGGAGCGCGCTTCCCCGTGGAGAAAAGCATGAGCGCGCCGGACAATGACGCGAACAGATAAGAATATCTCCCGCTTCTCAGGAAGAAATAGAAGCCGACGCCGGCCAGTATAAGCCCGAGTCGGGCGGGAAGGACATGGTGCCGCGTGAACATGCTGATGAACGTTTGCGCGTAGGAATCTAGCGAGTACGCGTTCGGAATCCCCAGATAAAAGAACAGAACGCTCTCGACGCCCAGAACAAGGCCAACCCAGAAAACGCGCTTCAGCGCGCCCTCGAACTCGGCTCTGCCCCACTCGTTGTTTTGAATCAGATACCATACGAGCAGCCCGTCCATGTAAGGGACGGCGTCGGCCAGAATCCGACCCAGAGGCGCGGACGTTTTCACGGGATCGCCCGCCATGTAGCCCTGGAGGGCGCCGCCCAGGAACGCCAGCCCGAAACAAAAGGAGACGACGAGGAACGCGGGCGAGGGCTTTCTGAAGCCGAACCGCACGAACTCGATCATCCACGCGGCGCAGAGCAGGACGAAAAGGAATGCGTAGATTTTATACGGACCGACCAGATGGCCCGGGAAATAGGGAACGGCGCTCCAGGGAATCAGAAAATAGACCGCGTGCAGGGAAATGACCGCGTTGGTGAGCCAGAAAGGAGACTGCCCTTCGCTTCCCATGGCGCGCCCGGCGTCCAGGATCCGTTCTCCATCCCTGCGAGAATGATTCGACGGCTTTCAACTCCCGCCGCCACGCTCCGGCGCGATGGGGCGCGGGGCGGCGTCAACCCGCGTTCGCCGCCCGCTCCGCGGATTGAGAAGCTTGCCCCCGGCGAAATCAGGCGCTTCCCGGCTCCTCGCGCGCAGGATCCGTTTTCCGGAATTCAAGAAACAAAGCCGCGCACGCGGCGAGAAACAGGCCAAGGATGAGGCTCAGCGACGCCTTGATCGCCAAATGCCTGGGGGTCGGGCGGCGCGGCAATTCCGCGCGGCTCGCGACGTTCAGCCTCGTCTCGCCGGACAGCGTGAGCGTCTCCGTCCGGTCGTAGATATTGGACGCGGCGGTATAAGACTCGCTCGCCACCCGACGCTCCAGCTGCAGCATGTCGCGGCGAGAAAGCAGACCCGCCTGCTCAATGCTCTTCTCCTGGATTTTTTCCCGCACCTCCTCCAATCGGGCGTCGAGCCATTTCCGCCGATGCCTCATATGCGCCGTCGTCAGGATGCCCTTGTCGAGGCTTCGCAGCCTGTCCCCAAGCCTCTCCGATATGCTCCTGTCCGTCGGGAAGCCGTCCGCCGGCCGGTTGTCGAAGCCGCGCTCCCGGGCGAAGACGGAAGGAGGGGCGAGCAGGGCCTCCAGTTTCCCGATGTCCAGCGCCGCGTCTCCCAATGCGCCCGCCTTCGCGAGCAGACCGCGCCTCCTCGCCCGACGCTCCGCCATCTTCCTTTCGTTGGCGAGAATTTCAGCCTCGGCTCCCTTTATCTCGCCGGCCATTCTGGAAATTTCCAGCAGGAGATATTTCGCCTTTCGCCTCCGCAGCCTCTCGGCCGTCGCCGGCAGTTCCGAATCAATCCTGGCGATTCTCTTTTCGTATTGCCTCTTCTTTTCCGCCAGCTCCACCAGGCGCAATTCCTCGTTCACGATTCTCGCCGCCACCGCGCCGCGCCGCGCGTCGAAAGCGTCCCCGCCGTCCAAGGCTCCGTTTTCGCGCGGCGCGGCCAATGAAGCCCGCTCGCCCCCGGAAGCCGCTCCGGCGCGCCTCGTCCTCTCCATGGTCTTCTTCAGCGCCTTCAGTTTGCTTCCGGAAACCTGAATCTCGATTTCCAGGGCCGGCAAGGCGGCCGAAGCGCTTCTTCTCTCATCCTCCAGCGCCTTTTTCTCGGCCCGGATTTTCTCAAGAGCGGCCGCGTCCCGAACGGCGTCGTCGGCCCCTGCGTTTTTCACGGATTCATTTCGCGCGCCCGCGCCCAGGCCGCCGTTCGCCGCTTCGAGAACGCCGGACAGCTCGCTTTTCGCCTCCAGCATCTTTCCGGAAAGCGCGCGGCGAAACGCCAGCAGGTCATCGTTTCTGTCCGCCAATATGTTCAGTTCGGAAAATCCGTCATCGCTCCGGAGCAGCTTCAGAACCTCCTCCTTTTCCCTCAGAAGATCGTCCCGCCCGCCGTCCTTCAGTCGGAGGTCGTTCTCGAAGCGCAGGAAAAGCAGCCGGTTCCGCTCGGCCAGCAGCGCGTTGACGTCCTGGGTCAATTCACTCAGCCGGGACGTCTGGTCGAACTTCAGCAGGGCGTCTCCCGCGCTGTCCATCCGTCGCTTGGCGGCGGCGAGATGCTCCTTGAGGTATTTCGCCGTTCGCGCGGCATCGGACTGCCCGTAGTTCGAGAATCCCCTTTCCACCCGATCCGCCACATAATTCGCCAAGTCTCTCGACAATTCAGGCTCCGGCGTCGTGGCGGAAAGGTGAAGCAGTCTCGTGTTCGTCAACGCTTTCACCTTCAGGAAGCCGCCCCACAGCCTGTCCGCCGGCACGCTGTAAGGCTCGGCGTCCAGCCCGAATTTTCGCGCCACCTGCTCCGCGGGCACCAGATGCGGGATGAGTCTGACGGCCGTCCGGGTTCTGATGTCTGAAAAACTGTCCACAGACCCGGAATTCTGCAATTTCGATACGCTGGCAAGCAGGATGGCCGTCGCCTTGTAGTCCCTTCTCTGCAAAAGGGTGATGGCGGACGTTATCGCCGCCAGCGCCAGGGGCAGCGCGACGAGCAGGCGCCAGCGCCTCTTGAGCGCCCCCGCGACCTCCTGAAAGGATATGCGATCTTCGACTTCCATTCCCCGGATTCTCCGTCCGTCAGAAAATTCGCCCGCGCGGCGGCGTCAAATCATCGGCGCTTTCAGGTCGCGCCGCTCCCGCCCGACGGCCCCTGGGCGCGATTCCCCTGCAGTTCGTATTCCGCCTCCGGCGCCAGCCGGGAAACGGGGAGGCCCCGATGGAAGCGCGCCACGCTCTCCGCCGCCTCCGACTCCATCCGCACCCGCGATTCTTTCGTATAAGAGCCGATATGGCTCGTCAGCAGAACGTTGTCGAGACTCGCCAGCGGGCCGGCGTAAGGCTCTTCCTCGAACACGTCCAGCGCCGCTCCGCCGATTCTTCCCCCCTCAAGCGCCTCCGCCAAGGCTTTTTCGTCAACCAGCCCACCGCGCGCGGTATTCACGAGAACGGCGTCCGGCTTCATCAGCGACAATTCCGCTTCCCCGACGTAATTCGCCGTCCCGGGAGTCCTGGGGAGGTGAAGGGTAATCACGTCCGCCCGCCGGAAAATCTCTTCCTTCTCCACCCAGGCGATGCCGAGTTCGGCGCCGAACTCCGGGTCCGGCCTGACGTCACGGCCCAGGAGATTCGCGCCGAAAGCCCCGAGAAGCCGGGCGACGCGCTTGCCGATGCGGTTCACCCCGACAATTCCAACCGTCACATCGCCAATCCCCCGGCCGATGTCCCTCTCCCATCTTCCCGCGCGCAGCGCCGCGTCCGCCTTGCGGATTCCCCGAAGCATGGACGCGATCACGCCGATGGTCAAATCGGCCACGGCCGCGGAGGGCGCCTCGGGCGTATAAGCCACCTGAATCCCCCGCTCCCGCGCCGCCGGAAGATCCACGCTGTCCAGGCCGACGCCGACCCGGGAGATGAGCCTCAGGTTCGGGGCGCGCTCCATCACCTTCGCCGTAATCGGCTCCACGCCCGCGATGATGTAGCGCGCCTCGCCCACGAGGCCGTGCATCTCGCCCTCGCGCGGCCGGCGCCCGCGCGGCCGGAAGACGCATTCGACTCCCGCTTCCTCGAGAATTTCCAGGGGCCTGCGGCTGAACGCCCCGAAAGACGAAAGACTTATCAGCGCCCGGCTCATGCCCGCGTTTTCCGTTCAGGGTCGGGCGCGTCGGCGCCTTGAAGCCTCTTTCGCGGCAGGATATTCCCCATGTCCCCGGCCGCGCTCAGGCGATGTGGACGACCCGCTCCCGGGCCTTCCGGCTCAGCGGAAAGTCAAGGCGCGCGTTGCCCAGCGCTTCGGATTCGTGGAAAGCGATCACCATTTCCAGGGATTTCATTCCGTCTTCCAGGGCGCAACTCAACTCTCCTGTCCCCAGAAGCTCCAGAATGCCGCTTCTCGTGAGTTCCACGATGTCGAAATCGCCGCCGTCGAACGGCCTCCGCTCCATGGGCGTCCCGTATCGGGTCAGGGGAGCGGACCTGTCTTTCTCCGCGCGGGCTTCCAGCCGCCAGGAAGCGTTGAGTTCGTCGATGACGATTCTGCCGTATCTGCCCGCGAGAACGATCAGATACTGAACGCCCGTGTCCTCGCATGACTCCACGTAGCCCCTCATGCCGTTCTCGAACACGACGACGCCGAAGCCTGCGGGGTCCTCGTATTGCGCGCCTCTCGGATTGGGCGTGCCCGTGCGATCCAGCGCGCCCATCGCCCAGGCGGGCTCGGAGCCGGAGAGAAACCGCATCAAATCGAAAATGTGGATGACGTAATTTCCGAGGCCCACGCTGCCGATATGAAAGTACAGATGGCGAAGATCGCCTATGGCGCCTTCCCGAATGGCGTCCCTCAGGCGATGATACGCCGGGCTCCAGCGGCGTATGTGGTTGACCGACACCCGCGCCTTCGTCCGGCTCACGGCCTCCAGCGCCCGGTCGGCGTCCCTGAGGCTCGTCGCCGCCGGCTTCTCGCAGACGATGCGGGGGATTCCGGCCTCGGCGGCGGCGATGACGATTTCCGCGTGGGTGGGCCCGTTCGAGACCACGCTCAGAACGTCGAGCGATTCCTTCGCCAGCAGATCCCGATAATCCGAATAAACGCGGTCGCGGGGGAAATCCGGCAAAACCTCGCCTACGCGCTCGGGCCGCCACTCGCAGATGGCGGCCACCTCGCAGGGCGTTCCCTCGTAGGCGCGATAGTGCCTCTGCCCCATGCCGCCGAACCCGACGATGCCCGCCCTGAGCGCCACGCTCATTCCACCGTAATGACGGCGAAAAGACGGCAAGGCCTCCCGACGGAATTCGCGCTTCGCCCCTCCGGCCGTCCATCGGCGTCCCTGTTTTCCAAAGCGTATTCGACCATTTGCGTCCCTTGTCCCGTTTTCGGCTTCCGGACGACGCCCCTGATGCGCCGCCGCAATATCCCCAAACCTCTCCCGAATATCAAACGCCTCGAATACTTTTCAGCCGCCGCGGACTTCCCCGTCTCTCGCCTCCATGCCCAGCAACGCTCGCCATTTCGGGAGTTCGGGGTCGAGGTTCCAGTAGTCCCGCACGAAGGCCCTTTTCTCGTCCCATCCTTTTCGGGGGCCGTTTTTCAGGTAGGCTTCCAGTTTTTCCCTCAATTCATCCGGCGTACTTACCGAGCGGCAATAGTCTTCATATCCCGCCAGCGCGTTCATGGTGAACGCGGAACTGAAAACGGGCGTGAAAACCTCGCACCCGAAAGCGAGAGCGTCTATCGACACGGCGCTCGTGGGGACGAGGGCGACATCGGCCTTTTCGAGACAGGCGTTGATATCTCCTTCCTTGACTTCCCAATGGCGTTCTTCCGGCTGAATATCGAGTTCTCTCAGCAAAGGACCCAGGGGCATTGCAGGATGGCCCTTCAGCCAAACCATCCATTCCCCCGCAAGCCCGGAAGCGCTCGAAAGAAAACCCAGCAGGGATTTCGTCTCTTCCCGGACAGAGGAGCCCGCAACCAGCAGGAGCAGCCTGTCTCCCTTCGGAGGCGGCAGGGCTTTCATTCTCTCGACCAGCGGCAACTGGCGAATCGCCTCCGCTTCGCAAAGGCCCGGATATCCCCATTCAGAGAGGCGCGCGCGCGACGCCGCGCCATTGGCGGCGATTTTCACGGGGAGCGGCAGGCCGTCGGGCAGCCGGGATGATTCTATCTCCGATTTGTGATGAGCGAAAAACGGGTAATTGCGGGAAATGACCGTGTGGATGAAGCCGATGGACTCCAGGTCGGGCCTTTCGCATAGAATGGCCCGATTCATCGCCTTCTCCCAAGCCTGCATCTCGCACGGATACACGCACTGCGAGGCGCCGCCCGAAGCGCGGAAAAACCTCCTGAACGCCTTGTATTGAATCAGTCCGCGCATCGCCTCTACGCCGCAAAACGAGCGTCGCCATAAACTCCGAACGAGGGGGCAGCACTCGACGGGAAACAAATCCCCGCACATTCGCGCCTCATCGAGGCTTCTCTCCAGCATGAAATATCTGCCCGCCTGCCGCAGCCATAGGTAAAGCGCGCCAACAGCCTCCCGAAAGCCGACGAATTCATCAAGGAAGGCGAGGCGCTCGCCGTTTTTCTGAAACTTTCTGGCGATTTTCAGGGCTTCCCAAAAGGCGGCGCCCTGGATGCGCGCGAACATCAAAAGCCAGAAAATGGGCTCTTCCCGCCCGGCGCGGATATTCTGAATCGGCTCGAAATACCTGTTGCGAAACGAGCCGCCCTCGCCCTCGTTCAGATACGGAAAATAACTGACGAACACGCGGGAGGCCGTGGAAGCCGCCTCGCGCCGGGAAAAGCCCATCACCGCCCTGGCGAGCAGCACCTTCCAGCACGCCTGCAACCAGCCCGCAAGCGCAAGCAACAGCGCGCCCGGCAGGGCGGCCCTCATATTTTGCGGGTCGAACGTCCCGGGCTTTTTCACAAGGCGGAACGAGACGCCGGAAGCGTCCGCCATGCGCTCGATGGTCTCTCGAAGATTTCTGCTTTTCACGGCCACGGCCGCGCTTTCGTATTTCCCGGTTCGCAATTCCCTTTGAACCGCAAGCGCCTGGGCAAGCCGGAGGAACGTGTCCGTTTTCAGGGGGTTTTTTTCTGAAATCGGCCCCAGCCAGAAGCCGCTTATCCCGTTCTCGCTCGTCCTGAAAAAGCGCCGGACGGAAACGCCGCGGACGCGCGAGTCTCCCCGCTCGGCGGACCACTTCGGAAGTTCGCGGCAAAGAGTTTCAACTTCCCGCTCGACGAGCCGGGCCGAATCCAGCGCGGCGACCGGCGCCGGGCCGCGCTTCGAGAGCGCTCGTTCAATGCGTCGTATCAGCGTCCAGTTTCCGGTTAGCGGAAAAAGAGAAATCGAATCGCGTCCGCCCGGAATCCCGTCCCGCGCTTCTTCATACGGGAAACTCCCGTCAAAAATGAACAGCAACATGCCTGAACCGCCGTCTTCGGATGGCGCTCACCCCTCAAGCCGAAGCGAGAGGTCCGGAATCAGCCGGGCGAACGAAGGAATTTTCCCGTGACGGCGGTTCAAAACGAACGGAACGGTCGGATTCCGGGCTCATTCTCATCCGCCGACGGGAGGGCGCCCGGGAAGATGGGCGAGTCAAGAAAGGCTTCTGACTTTCTCGAGTGAATCCGGCTGCATGTCGTCATAAATTTCCCGCAGGCACTCCAGCAACCCGCCCCCCATGTCCATATATTCGTTGGCGACGAGCTTCCGGCCGATTTTCGGCTCGAAAGTATAGGGCGTCGTGCGATAGTGCCCTGACTGGCCATTCCGATCGAACTCCAGCTCGACGTCTCCCCCTACGATTTCCCGTATTATTTCCAGAAATTCCCTGGTGCGGATGGGGTATGGGCCGGTGATTATCAGGTGCCGGTTGGCGTGCTCCTCATCGAGAACGCTGACGCAAAGGCGGGCCGCGTCCTTCACGTTGACGTATTCACGGACCTCATCACCGGCCACGGAGCACTGAATGCGCTTTTCGGAGAGCGCCTGGCGGAGATAGCGGTGGACGCTGTTTCTCTCGTCCGCCCGGGTGCCGAACAGCGTCCCGAAGCGAAGAATCGTATAATCCAGGCCATACTGGCTCCGGTATTCCTCTATGTAGAGCTCCGCCGCCTGTTTGCTGCACCGGTAGAAGCCGCCCCGGTTGCTGTAGACGTATATGGAACTGGCGTGGATATAGCGCGCGACGCCCGCCTCCAGGGACGCATCCAGGATATTCACGGTTCCCAGAACGTTCTGGGCGACGGTCTGGGCGGCCTTCGTTTTCGCATCCTCAAGATCCGCGATCCCGGCGAGATTATAGACGGCGTCGCGGCCCCTCAGCGCCTCGCGCACCTGACCGAAGTCGAGAATATCGCCGATGCGCATCTCCTGACCCGGCCGCAGATACGGGGAGCGCTTCAGGTCGAACAGAAGAACCTCATGTCCCTCATCCGCCAGCGCGTCGGCCAGATGGCTGCCGACGAAGCCCGAGCCGCCGAAAACGACGACTTTCAACTTCTCGTCCACGAGTCAGTCTCCGCCCGCCACGGATACGATTTGCCCCGTTATGTAATCCGCGCTCTTCGAGAGGAAATAAACGGCCAGCGACGCGATTTCATCCGGCCGCGCCATTCTCTTCATTGGAACCATGGCGATTCTTTTCTTCATATCCTTGCCGGGCGTATATTTCTGATGCGCGTCCGTATCCGTAACCCCCGGCCGCACGGCGTTGACGCAAATGCCCTTCTCCGCGCCCCGGCGGGCGAAGCCCAGGGTCAGCGCGTCCACCGTCGCCTTGGAGACGCCATAGTGAAAAGTCGTCTCCCCGCCAACGTATTTCGCGGAAATGGAGCCGATGTTGAGTATTTTCCCCCCTTCTTCCGCCATCTTCCGAAACGCCCATTGCGACAGCAAAAAGGGGGTCTCCACGTTGACCGCGAATACGCGCCGCCAAAGCTGCAGGTCTATCTCCTCCAGCCTGGCTTCCTCGATGACCGCGCCGGCGTTGTTGACGAGCGCGTCCAGCCGCCCCCACTCCGCATCGTAGGCGTCCATGAGGGATTTCACCTGCTCCGGATATTCAAAATCGGACCGGTGAACCCTCAAGCGGCCCCCGGGAGCGTATTCCTCCGCCAGTTTCTCCAGCCCGGGGCTGCTCGTCCTGTAATGGGCGAAAACGCTGTCTCCATTGTCGAGCAGAAGGCGCAGGATAGCCAGCCCGATGCCCGAACTCGCGCCCGTCAGCAGCACGTTCATGGGAATTTGACGCCTCACGCTTTCTCATCGAATGGAGAAGACCTGCGCCCCTCCTCGTCGAACCCATGCTCCATCAGCCAGTGCTTCACGAGCGGCATCTGCCATTCATGGTCAACGTCCAGGCCTCCCCATTGCCGCAAAGGGTAAATTCTCCGTCCCATCCATTTGAACGGCAGCAGGCCGCCCTCGATGTCCTCAAAGCACCGGGGGCGAACGACGGCCAGCCCCCCGTCGGCAAACCACGAATCACCATGTGAGTCGCGGTCGCAACTCAGGGTCGCCGGGTCGCCGAACGACTCGAACGGCACGAAGGGGCACAAAAGGCCATTCTCGCCAATCTTCCGCGCCCGAAGCGGACTCCACATATTATAGCAGGAAACGGTAATGGCGGAGTCGTAAGACGGGTTTTCCCGCAATACCCGAATTCCCTCCTCAATCGCCTCGGGCAGGACAGTCGGAGCGTTGCAGTAAAGAAGCGCGAAGAACTCCACGTCCACGCCCAGCTTCTTCCGCTCATCCGTTATGACCCGATGCCCGTGCACGTAGGCGTCTTCGCTGAGAGCCTCTTTGGTCGTCAGTTCCGGAGGCCGGACAATCACCCGGGCGCCCATGCCGCGGGCGAGCACCATCAATTCCTCATCGTCCGTAGAGAGATAGACCTCATCCACGCTCGGCGCGTCCAGGGCCGCCTTCAGGGAATAATAGGAAAGCGGCCTCCCGAGAACCGGACGGGTATTCTTGCCGGGAAAGCCCGTGCTTCCCTTTCTCCCCAGCGACAAGGCGGCTATGCAACTTCGCTTCTCATTCATTTTCTCAAGCCCCATCGCGCCGCGCTCCATCGCGGCTTTCGGATCGCCTTACGACTGCAGTTCCACGAGTTTTCGATATTGGCCTTCGTCCCGAACGAGCTCGGCATGGCTTCCTTCCTGAATGATTCGCCCGTTTTCGAGAACCAGAATCTTGTCCGCGTTTTTTATCGTGGAAAGGCGATGGGCGACGACCAGGATGGTCGCCCGCCCAGCGAGACTCTGGATGGCGGCCTGGATGAGACGTTCGAACTCGCTGTCGAGCGAACTTGTCGCCTCATCCAGAACCAGGATTTCAGGAGAGCGGACAAGCACCCTCGCGAGCGCCAGACGCTGTCTCTGGCCGCCGGACAGATTGAACCCCCGATTCCCGATGATCGTCCGGTAGCCCTCGGGCAGCTCCTCGATGAATTCGTGGGCATACGCCGTTTCCGCGGCTCTTCGCACCTCCCTTTCATCCGCCTCCTGGTTTCCATAGCGAATGTTGCTGAGCACCGTGTCGTTGAAAAGATAAGGGTCCTGCTCCACCACCCCGATTCGGCTGCGCCATTCATTCACGGAAACGTCCCGCAAGTCAACGTCATCGACGTAAATGACGCCCCGCGTCGGATCGTGAAGGCGAAGAAACAAATCGATGAAAGTGGTTTTTCCGCTTCCCGAGGAGCCCACGATCGCCGTCGTCCCGCCCTTTTCAATCGACGCGCTTATCCCGCTCAGCGCGCTGTCCCGGGAGCCTGGATAGGTGAACGATACGTCTTCAAAGCGCACGCCCTTTTCCACGGCGCCGATGGAAGCGCGGCCTTCGGGCAGATATTCCCCGCTTTCGCTTTTCGAGAACTCCCGAATCCTCGCCAGATGGGGGGAGAGCTCGTTGGCGACGACCCAATAGTGGTTGAGCGCTTTCAGCTTGGGCAGAACGTGCAGGCAGATGACCAGAAACACGGCGAGAATCGCAAAGGGGATATCCAGAAACGAGACGGCGAAAACCAGACAGGCTACCATGAAGAGAAAAAGCAGGGGCTCGGAAAACAGGAAGGTGATAATCCTGTTGTCCATAATCTGCAGAGAGACCCGGCGATAATCGTTCGTGACGCTTCTGTAGCATTCTGCGTGCCGCACGGTATTTTCAAACGCTTTTACCGTCTTGATCCCGGAGAAGACGTCATGAAGGTAGGAGCTGATGTCCTCCACGCCCTGCGATTCCTCTTTGCCTTTCAAATACCCCTTCCGAAAGCGGGGAAACAGAAAAATATAGGCGACCGACAGCAGGCCCGCCACGAAAACGGTGAGCCTGAAGGAGATCGCCAGATTTATGGCCAGATACAGGGCGCAGAATAAAACGCTGTTGACGATGTGCGTCCCGCATTCAAAAACCACGCCCGCGTTTTGCGAGGAAGTGAGCTGGACGGCGACCAAATCGCCGACTTTTCTCTTGTAGAAAAACGAAAGCGGAAGGCGCATCAGGTTTTTGAAGGCCTCTCCTCTCAGGTCATACGTGATCCTCGAGCTCAGAACCCGCGCGAAGTGCGTGGACGCCGCAACCAGGGCGTATTTTACGAGCATGGCGATTGTGAACAGCGTGATGAGGCTCGTGAACGAATACTCCAGGCCGACGAAGCCGACTCCCCATTTGGCGTAGTCCGCAAAGATATGATTCGTATCCACGTCCAGCAGCGTCTGAAAAATGGGGACCAGCGTCCCCAGGCCGATGCTCTCGAACATCGTCGCCAAAACGAGAATGGAAAAATACAGGAGCAGCAGCCCCTTGTAGTTCCGGGCGATGGAGAGAATATCTTTCCTGCTCTTGAACATTGGAGAAGGAATCCATGGAGGCCGGCGGAATGGAACGGGCGATTACGTTCGTTCCCGAAAGGCGTTCGTTTCCCGTCTCAATACCCGCGCCAAGCGTTCGGCGTTTCTGCCATCATGCTGGTAGTCGGAATCCATGCGCAGACGCTCCCAGTCGCAATCGAATCCCTCGAACCCGGACTCCAGCCCCCGCAGGGCGCCAAGCAGGTCCCCGGCGCTCTCGAGAACGAAGTCAGCGCCATATTCCCCGTAACTGCAGCACTCCATTCCCAGAAACGAAAAGGTAAATACCCGCGCGCCCGCAATGGAAGCCTCGTTGATCCCCCAGGAGGAATTCGCCGCAATCACAAGGGCGCTGGCCGTCACCAGCTGATGCGTCGTAAACGTCTCATGGTCTATGAGGAATCGGGCGTCCATATCGGGAAGGTCGAAAAATCGACGGGCGTATTCGACCCTTCCGACATCGGCCAGATTCCTGAAGCGAATGAATACATGACAATCCATCCGATGACGCCGAAAATCCATCAGCGCCTCGAACATCCTATCCCACTGCTCAAGCTTGCACAAACTGCTGACGCCCGGAAGCAGAATCGTGACAACCCACTTCCGCTTTCCGTATAGACGATGAATGTCCGAAGCGATTTTTTCCGATCTTTCCATTTCCTCGATCAGCCGGTCCACCGTGTGCCGGCCGGTTTTTTCCAGCTTCAAATCGCTCCAGGACGGGGCGAATGTCCTCGTATAGATTGCGCAAAGGGTCATCATCCTATCAAGGTGAACAAAGCTGTTTTCCGGTTGATGAGAAATTGTCGACGCATGGACGATGCCGATTCGCTTCCTCCCGTTTCGACCCGTGGCGATGGTTTCCAGAATATGCCCTTCATTATACTCATTCCGCACCAACTCGACGTTATATTTCACGTTCTCCATTTCATATTGCTTCAGGATGTAGCGGTAAAGCGCCTTCGCCGTCGCCTGCGACATCGTGGCTGAAAGCCAGCTGGAACCCGGCGGGAGAAGGAGGTTTCTCGCGATGCGCCACGAGCAGACGAAGGTGAACTTCAGAAGAGCCAGATTTACGCCATACTTTCTTTTATCCGCGTAATGGTAGCCCCTTTCCTTCATTTCATCTTCAAACTCTTTTCTTTTCTCCGGCGGAAGTTTCCAATCGCCGAAGACGTGAACGATTTCCCCGGGCCGAAATCCCCTGCGATACAAGCCGAAGTCCTGGGATTCCAGCTCGCGGGACATTCCATCGCGCTGGAATCCCCGGCCATGCGCGCGAGAATCGCCATGGCGCGCCCGAAGAGCGTCCATATCCGCCTTGTCGGGTTCGAACACGCCATAGACAACCGGGAGGGCCAGCGCATAGCTCCCGCGCCGCGAAGAAATCCAGCCGCCCCTGATATGCCGCAGGAAAAGCATGAAGGGGAGCGACAAAGACACCAGACGCCAGCCGCAGACTCGGAGCGCGTTCGAGAGCCGCACAAGCAGGCCCGAATGGTTCAAGCCGCCGCCGTCTCCCGCGTTTCGCAGCAAAGGGTGAATCTCTCCGAAGCATTCCATGCTTCCATCCGATACGGCCGCCACGCTGACGCTTTCATTCTTCAGCTTCTCGTAAAATTTTATGAAGGCGTATCTATAGGGAATTTTCCGCGCCAGCCACCTCTGGTAGAACTTGACGATGCTCTCGCTTTGAACGACGCCATCCAGCAGTCGATACGCTTCCGTCCTCCGGATGTCGTCTCTTTTCTCGCTGATCAGCTTCACCGCGTCCCGACTCACGCCAAAAAGATATTCCGCTATATCCCCTATCCGAATCGCCCGCGTCTGCGCGCCGGGGTTGATCCAGCTCGCCAGCCTCATGATGTTTTTCTGCCTTGCGGAATCCCAATGACCGCGCTCCTGGGCAAAGGTATCCCGAAAAAAAAGGACAGTTCCGGCGCTTCTGATTTTCCTCGCGTTGAAAATGACCTTCGAGAAGGAATAACTCTCGAACAAAAGCACGTCTATTTCGGACATCTCCGCAGCGGCCTCCATTCACGCGAAAACGCTTGCGCTTCCAACGCCGGAAAGCGGCTCGTCGGAGGCTCTTCCGGCCCTGAAGCGCGGGAAGGCCTCATCGCGCCCTCTCCCGTTCCGCCGCTATCTTCTCCGCCAGCCAGAGCTCATACTCGGAGTTGATCTTGACGCTCTCCTCCGGAAGCATCGTGATATGCCCTATCTTCTCTCCCAGAAATTTTCCGGCCAGTATCGAATCCGCCCGGCTCAGATAAATCGCCCCGTTTTCCCTGAACATCGCCTTCCTCTCCAGACGCAGCGTTCTGTCGAGGGTGCCATTCAGGAGAACAAGTCCGTTCTTCCCGTGGTGATAGAAAAGAGAAATGTCCTCGGTTATCGATATGACGGAATCAACGCCGAAAATCGTCATCGTGTCTACGGCTTTATCAATATGCCCGCTTTTCCGAAAAGGCGTGTTGACGTAGCAGGTGCAAACGGCGTCGGGAGAATAGCCCTGCTTCTCCTCCATTGTCCTCAAGGCATGGACCGCGGCGTCCGAAGCCCTGGAAATTCGATTCGTCAACCCCTTGGGTCGGCGAACGCAGTCCACTCCCTCGAATCGCTTCGCGTAATCCAGGACCTCCTCGTCTCCTGAGGATACGACGACCCTATCGACAGACTCCGCTTCCTGGATCTGCTCCAGCGTCCGTTCCAGCAGGGTTTTTCCCATGAATTCCGCAAGAGGATTCCCCGGCGCGAATTCGGCGTCCACGACAACGGGAACGAACGCCAGAACTGCGGGCTTTCGGGAAAGCTTCATCTCCGCCACCACCCGCCGCTTGATTCGGCGGCGCGCTTCCAGCAGAAGCTCCCGGGACTTCGACAGACCGCCGCCGTGCTGGCGATAATAGAAAAGGGGCACGTTCACGTTGCAAGGGCGATGACTCTGGATGAACTTCAACCACATTCCATAGCCGTCCTGGCGATTGAACTCCTCGAAGTAGCCGCCTATGCCCAGCAGGATTTCCTTGCGAATCATGCAGCAGGCGCCGTGGGCCGGCATATCCAGCAAATCGACTTCTTCATCTATCTTCTGGCGGCGAACGATCCTGATGATCTCCCCGTTCTCGTCAATCTCGTAATAATCAGGAAAAACGAGTCCCGCCTCCGGCTTCTTGTCGAGCGCGTTGGAAAGAACCAGCAGGATGTTCTCGTCCAGGAAATCATCCGCGTCCAGACGCATCAGATATTCGCCCCTGGCGATGCGCATGGCGATGTTGTTCGTGACGTTCAACCCCTTGTTCTCTTGCTGAAAAACCCGGATCCGGGGATGCGCCCTGTATTTTTCAAGGAGCGCAGGCGTGTCGTCGGTCGATCCGTCATCGATGACGATCAGCTCCCAGTCGTCCATGGTCTGGTTCAGCACGCTGCGAACGGCGGCGTCGAGAAAGCGGGCGTAGTTGTAGGCGGGAATGTACACCGTAACCTTAGGCATGTCGCTCCATCCCATGCGCGATGAATTTCGGGTCCGCGACTGCCCTACTCGACCATGTCGAGGGTCAGCACCTGATCCGCCCGGATGTCCGTGCCGGCCTTTTTGCCGATGAGGTCGTCGATCATCCAGCCCGGCAGGCCGTCGGCGGGCCGCTTCATGCCCAGCATGGCGGATTCTATCGTCTCCCCGCGCTGAATGTCCCGCTCGGCGACGATGCTGCGCCTCGCGCCGCTCCGGGCGGCGCTTTCACGATCGGCGACCTCGAGCGCGCCGCTGCCCAGAACGGTCTCCGCGAGGCGGACGTTTTCCACCATTTTCCTCAAATCCCCCGGGTTCATCGAAAAGAAATGCCCCGAGCCGGTCAATTCGCGATCCAGCGTGTAGTGCTTTTCAATGACTTTCGCTCCGAGGGCCACGCTCAGGGAAGGGATGATCATGCGCGCGTCCGGCTCCGTGTGATCGGAGAGGCCGACGATGACGCCGGGATATCTCTCCGCCAGGGAGCGGACGCGGAGAAGGTTCGCGTCCTCATTCGTCGTCGGGTAGCTCAACATGCAGGCCATGATGATGAGTTGATGGTTGCCCGCGCCGAGGATCGTCGAAATGGCCCGCTCAATCTCCTCCGCCGTCGAGCCGCCGGTCGAAAGAATCACGGGCTTGCCGAAGCCGGCCACTCGTCTGAGCAGCCGGCTGTCGGGAAGATCGCAGGAAGCTATCTTGAAAAGCGACATGCCCAAGTCGTTCAACATGCTCGCGCTCTCCGGGTCGAAAGGCGTGGAGAACGGGATGACGCCCTTGCCAAGGGCGTATGCGAAAAGCTCCTCATATTCGGAGGCGCCGAAGCGATCCAGCTGACGATAATACTCTATCTGCGGTATCCGCTTCCCTTTCCAGTAGGTCGTGGCCTCCTTGCGCGTCAGGCGCTCCGCCTTGTAGGTCTGGAACTTGATCGCGTCCGCCCCGGCTTCGGCGGCCAGGTCGATCATCTCCCTGGCCATCCCCATGTCGCACATGTGGTTGCAGGCGGCCTCCGCGATCAGAAAGACGGGATGGCCCGCGCCTATCCTTCTGCTCCCGACGGAAATCTCCTTCGCGTATGGGCTCATTTCATGCCGCGCCATGGCGAGGTCGAAAGCGGTGTGAACGTTGACGCAGTCGTCCCGGACGGCGGACGGATACAAAGGCGGGTTCGAGGCCAGCGCCCTCGCGCTCAGAATGCGGAGCGCCCCGTTTCGCCTTCCGCTTCCGTCCACCGTGCACAGGTCGTCTATCCCCTCCTCCTTGACGTATCGCAACAGGGCGTCGAGGTCGCTTCTTCTGTTCGGATGATCGGGCTGGATTCCGACGACGAAAGAAGCGTCCTCGTCCCTCAATTCGCCGGCGACCGCCCGATACACATCGACAAGAGGCGCTTCGCCGGCGAGCTCCTCGCCCCGAAAATGAACCGCCGCGCCGTTTCGCCTGCCAATCTCCGCAATATCCTCGGAGTCGGTCGATACGACGATTTTGTCCACGCTCCTGAATTTCTTCGCGTAATCAATGGCGCGCGCGACCAGCGAGACGCCGTTGACCTCCAGGAGGTTCTTGTCCGCCAGACGGCTGGAATGCCGCTTGGCCGGTATGACGGCGACTATCATTTGGCTCTGGCCGCTTTCCGTATGCGCGCGAACTCGCCCTGAAGCATTCGCTCCAGAACACCCACGCAGGAATCCACCGAACGCAGCTGCGGCTCATCGATCGGGGCGCGCCGAAGCGCGCCCGGCTCCCGCTTTACAAGCCAACTATCAAGCAATTCGGCGAATTCCGCAAGTGAACGCGCCTCCTGAAGCACCCCGGGAGAGTCCTCGAAAAAACCGGGGACGCCGGAGAGGGAATCCAGCCGGAGGCTGATCGTTGGCCGGCCGCAATACATCGCCTCATACAGAATCATCGAGTCGAATCCCAATACGAGATCAGAGCCACATGCGATTTCAAGAGAGGAGGCGCCGGCGTCTATGGTCGCGCCGGGAAGCGGCGACGCATCGGCTTTCCATTCCTCGATCTCTTTGGGGTGAAGGCCCACGAAAAATTTCGCCTCACGCCCTGTCTCGCGGATTTTTTCCTCGCAGCGGCGAAGCGCATCCGCGACGATTCCAGCCCTTTCTCCCTCCAGAAACGGGCGAACAGCGAGCCTTCCGCCGCGGCGGACGAATACCGGCTGGGTAAAAAGAGCGCAAACAAAGTCACCCTTGCGAACGCCGCGCGCTTTTCTGAACTCCTCCGCTCCTCTCCGCTTGCGCGAACGCAGCGCATCGAGGCGCGGGTGTCCCACGACGGCCATGCGGCCGGGCGGTATTCCCTCCGCCATCCCTCTCTCCCTCGACCATTCGTCAATAACGCCAAGCACGTCCGGGAGATAGGCGAAGTCTTTCTCCCCGCCATGAACACTGCCCCAGCCCTTCCAGTGGTCCATCAGCGCGAAGCTCGGTATCCCCAGTTCCCTTGCCGCCGCGACCAGGCGTCCGTTTGAAGGATCGTATTCATTGTTCGACAGCGCGCAAAACATGGCGTCAGGCGAGAAGCGCGAAAGCAGACCCCTTGCGCCCTCAACGCTTAGCGGCGGCCAATCCGCAAGGGCGCCCAGATGGACGGCCTCGATGTCCTGCTCCTGAAACACCTCCCTGGCGAAAAGATGCGCCACGACGCGAAGGCGATATTTCCTTGAGCGAACAAGCCTCTTGACGACGGGCGAAATTGCGCGCGCGCCGCCCGCGTCCTGGGCATAAACCAAAACAAGGGGACCATCGGCATTCACGCGAAGGCCCGCAGCGCATCGGCGTTCTTTCGTATCTTCTCCACCGCGAGGACGAACTCTTCGATTTCCCGCCCGGTGTTCGGGTATCGGCAAATGTTGGTCACAAGCAGTTCCTTCTCCCAAAGCCGCTCGACGACGGGGCAGATTCCCTTCGCATACGATGCGCCGCCGTTCGCGCCGGCGGAAAAAGGGTATCCCCCTTTTCCATACGCGCTTCTCTTCCGATACATCGGCTCGAGATATATGGGCCGCACATACCCCTCCGCCGCCTGAACGCCCTCCGCTCTGAGGGCTCTCGCGAAAACCTCGCGGGAGACGCCCGTCTTCCTTTCGTCATACTTCATGGCGTAAAGATAATAGACGTGGGCGCAGCCCGGAGCCGTCGCCGGAGGCGCCAGGAAATCGAATTCGGCAAGCTGGCGGGTCAGGTCTTCGGCGAGGCGGACGCGAACGCCCGTCAGTTCGTCAATCTTGGCGAATTGCGCGATGCCGACGGCAGCGCATATTTCCGCCAGGCGATAGTTGAAGCCGACCATGTTCGTCATCTCTTCCCGGCCCATGGGCCCGACGACGACCTCCCCGTGGTTGCGCTTCAGCCGCATGTGAAGCGCCAGCTCCTCATCGCTCGTGAGGGCGACTCCCCCTTCGCCGCATTGGATGACCTTGTGATAATTCAGGCTCTGGACGCCCACATCCCCTATGGTTCCCGTCTTTCGTCCCGCGCACTCCGCAAGCGGCGCCTGCGCGTTGTCCTCAATCAGCAGGAGACCATGCTTGTCAGCCAGAGCGCGAAGCTCCATCAAGGCGGATGGATGCCCGAACAGATTGACCGCAAGAATGGCGCGGGTTCTCTCGCTTATCAAAGACTCGACCGAAGAAGGATCGACGCAGAAGGTCGCATCCTCCACGTCGGCGAAGACGGGAATCGCGTTTTGCATCAAGATGCTGCTCGCCGTGGCGCTCATGGTGAACGGCGACGTGATGATTTCCTCCCCGGGCTCGACCCCCGTCGCCGCCACGGCGCAATGCAGGGCGGACGTCGCCGAATTCACCGATACCGCGTGCCTTGCGCCAAACCTCTCGGCGAAAAGCCGCTCGAGCTTCTTGACCTTCGCGCCGCCGAGGAAGCGATCCGAATGGGTTCCAGAGAACCCTGAAAGGCGCTGGCTTCGTAGGCAGTCGAGAACCTCCGCTTCCTCGGCCTGATCGACCATGGTGGTATGCGCGGCGTAAGGCTCCTTGCGGACAGGCTCCCCGCCCAGCAGCGCCAGTTCTCCGCCCACGACGTCCCCTCCGCGTCAAAGAGGCTTCATTTCCCCAATCGTATTCGATGAGAGAACAGCCTCGCAAATTTCAATCGCCCTCGCCCCGTCCCGCAGCGCGCACGCGGGCGCGCCTCCGACTCGCAGGCATTCTACAAGTTCCTCTACGGCGCGAAGGGTGCAGTCGCGCCACGCCGTCTCCTCCACGCCCCGGGCGAGTTCCAGCACCTGGAACAGGCGAAAGTGCGGGTCTTCGCGCGGTCGAAACCGCAGAATCTTCTGGCCCCTTTGCCCGATGACGATTCTCCCCCTCTCCGTCATGATGTCCGCATCAACGAGGATGTGCCTTATGTCGGGCACGTGGAGAAACGCGGCCAATATCCCCTGCCCGAAAATGACCTCGAAATCCGCGCCCGGGTCCTCGCTCCCGCCGCCGAAGACCCTCAGGAGACGCGCTTCTTTCGGCTCTCCGAAAAACCAGCGCAGCAGATCGATGTAGTGGGAGGCGTTTCCCAGCAGGCCTTTCACGTAGTGAACCGTAACGCGGATGACCGAGCCGTGAACGCCGCCGGCGAGTTCATCCCTCAGCTGACGAAGAGTCGGATTCCACCTTCTGAAGTAGTTGACCGCCACGGGCCGCGCCCCCGCGACGCGAATCGACTCGCGCGCGTCCGCGGATGAGCGGGCGACCGGCTTTTCGAGAAAAACCGCTTTGGCGTCCGCGCCGCAGGCCGCGCGCAAAGCGTCGAGATGACGCTCCACGGGCAGGCAGATGCTCACGATGTCGGGACGCTCCCGATCGAGCATCCGGCGGTAGTCCGCATACAAGCCGTCCACGCGCCACCGACGACCGAAGGCCGCCAGAGCCTCGGCGTCCAGATCCGCAGCCGAAACAAGATCGACATCAGGGCAGGCCGCATACGCTCCCGCGTGCGTAGCCGTCCACTTCCCTTCGGAGAACTCGTCGTATCGGGAGGCGACGCCGCCGCAGCCGATGACGACCGCCCTATATCTGGCTTTGCCGCTGTTCAAAGACACGCTGCTGAACAACCTGACGATTGATGTCGAGAAGACCCGGCTCCGCGTCCAGGAGCTCCATCACGCTGAACAGCGAGAAGCAAGGGTCGCCGGGATAAAGACGGGCGTAAATCTCGCGGATCAGCGCAAAGTCCTCCGGGTTGTCCACGGTGAGGCGAACCTCCGGCCTGCGGCATTCCACCCAACGCCCCACGGCCTCGAAAGCCCTCAGCCTGAATCGCTCCGGACGCTCGAAGATATACGAGGTGACATGTTCGCGATCGAGGGGGTCGTCCGTCCACCCGGCCACCCGCCGCAAAAGCGCGGTGGAGAAAATCTCAACGCCCGTTCCGACGGGAAACGTTGACTCCTTCCGCCACGCGGCGCTGTGGCGCATCGCGGTATTCGCCACATAATCCGATTCGCCCTCGAGATACGCCTCCACCATCTCGTCAATCAAAAGCGGCTCCGCGAGAGGAGCGTCCCCGCCCAGCTCGACAATCACGTCCCCGCTCCAGGCCTCGGCCGCCCGGAGAACCCGCTCCAGAACGTCCCGCTCGCTGCCCCGGAAGCAACCCAGGGCGCTCTCTTCGGCCATTCGCTCGATGGGATCGTCGAGCGGATTCGTCGTAGTGGCGATGACGACCTCGTCCACGCGCCTCGCCCGCCGCACCCTCTCCGCCATCCGCGTCAGCATCGGCTTCCCGCACAGATCCAGAAGCACTTTCCCCGGCAACCGGGAGGAGCTCGTTCTGGCTTCGATGATCGCGACGATTTTCACCCGCGCCCCTCTTTCCTCATGCTCTCCCAGTCGGCGCGAAATATCCCCAGCCGATATTCATCGACATAGCTCGATTCGCAGAAAAAACTCTCCTTGATCGTCGCCTCATGGAGGTATCCGTTCTTCTCGAAACTTCGCCTCGAACCCTCATTCGTCGCCCACATGCCCGCCGTAATCTTCCGAAGATTCAGCTTCTCGAAGCCGTGAGCGGTCATCAGGGCGATGGCCTCCGTCCCGACGCCTCTTCCCCGGCAGCGGGCCTCGCCGATGACGATGCTCATGTCCCCCGTTCGATGAATCCAGTCGATCTTGTGAATGCCGACAATCCCCACCAGGGAGCCTTCCTCGTATCCGCCCCCGCCGTAGGGGTCGGCCCCGGCGCGGCCCTCTCCTTCCTTCAGGACGACGCCGAGCTGCACGTCGCTTCGACTCCTCACGAGCGAATCGAATATCTCCCGCTGGCGCTCCTCGCTCACGGGGAACATTCCCTTGTTCATGTTCCGCGTGACTTCGGCGGAATTGAACCAGTCGCGCCAGACCGGGATATCTTCCGCCTTCAGCGCGCGAAGGCGCGTCTGATGACCGCTTCTAAACATGGGCAGCCCCTCCGAGCTTCGCATGGGCGCCGCGATTCACGGCTTCGGCCAGGCCCTGCAGTGCAGCAGATCGCCCACGCCCGCCTCCTGAAGCTTCAGCCGGTAAAAATCGTCCACTTCCTCGAGAATATCCCGAAAATCCCTCCCTTCGGGGGTTTCCGCCCTGAGCAATTCCCTCGGCAGATTCACGTTCGTGTATCCCGAAGCGCCCGAGTCGCCCTCTCCTGAATACAGCCATTTGAAATGATTCGTCATGGAGGCGGCGAGGCGCGGGACGCACTCGAAGCCGTATCCGCAGTCCGTCAAAAGCCTGCCCAGGCTCTTCTCCGTAAAGTAATAGAGGTGATATTCGCGGAAATAAAAATCCCTGTAATTCGGCACGTCATAATAACTCGCAAGCGGATCCAGCCCGTGGGGAACGGCCAGGAAAAGAACAGACTCCGAATGGAGGAATCGCTTCAAATCCATCAGAAAATCCTTCACGCGCGGGACATGCTCCAGCGCGGCGTGCATCACGACGACGTCAAACGGCTGCCCTGCCTCGCAATCGCCGAGCGGCCTGTCCCACGCGGGAATGCCCGCTTCACGCAATTTTTGAACGTGCGCGGGCGTAAGCTCGACTCCCCGCACATGGGAGACCCTCTCCCGAATCGCCCGCAGAAACGATCCGTCCCCGCAGCCGACGTCCAGAACCCGGGACCCGCGATGCAAATACGGCTCGACCTCTCGCCTGTAAATTTCATGGTCGTTGAACTTGCTCCCTCCCCCCGACTGATCGGGAACGAAAACATAATCGTTCTCCGAATACCAGTCGTGGATCGCCTGCGCCTCGTCCCATGTCTCAAGAAACATGAGGCTACAGAGGCTGCAAGAATACAGGCCGACGCTCGCCGGGCGGCTTACCTTGCCTCCTTTTACGGCATCTCGAACGAGCCGCGTCCGATCGGAGCCGCAAACGGGACAGCAACTCGTCATTTCCGGGCGCCCTTATACGGCGCCAGCGGACGCCATGGCGGCATGAAGCCCTGTTCCTGGATATCTTCCGCCATCTTCAGCAGGGAGAGGTCGTCGTATCGCCGCGCGACAAGCTGCGCGCCGAAGGGCAAGCCGTCAGGACTCTCGAACGCGGGCGCGCTGAGCGCCGGGACGTGGCAAAGCGTCCACAGAAGGCAATTGTCCTTCTTGTCCCGGCCCATGATTCCCCTTGGCGCGCGCCCCGATGTCGAGAGGTTCAAAATCATGTCGAAATCCTCAAAAAAGCCGGAAAGGGCGGCCTTCAGGCTTTCCTGCCGCTTGAGAGCCTCCCAGTATTGCTCTGCGGTGATTCTTCGCCCCCGCTCCACCATCTCCAGGAAAACATCGCTGAGTTGATCGCGGCGCGACTCGTATTCCTCGTTGAAATAGTAGGACAGCCCCTTGCTGTACAAGAGCGCGTGAACGTCATGGGCCTGGGAGAGCGCCGGCGGCAGCGGCGCTTCTCTCAATTCAACATCCCTGCATCGGGAGAGGCGGGACGCCAGCAGGCTGACGGCGTCCTTCGCATACGCTTCGGCGCGCTCCCAGCCCGGCCCCTTGACGAACGCCACCCTGTATGGCGGCCGCGCGCGGCTCGGCGACCAGTCGTCCAGGCTCTCCTTGACATAGGGATGGTTCGCTCCGCGCACCCGGGCGGATTCGAACGCCAGCCGAAGATCGGCGATGCTTCTCGCGAAAAAAGACACGTGGTCCAATGTGTCGAGAGTCTTCAGGATGCCCGTTCTGGGAACGACTCCGAAGGAGGGCTTGAATCCATACACTCCCGAATAACTCGCCGGCCGTATGGTGGAGCCCGCCGTCTGCGTGCCCACGGCGAGCGGAACCATGCACGCGGCGACGGACGCGGCCGAGCCGCTGGACGAGGTGCCGGGAGAATAGTCCGGATGATGCGGGTTCACCGTAGGGCCGGGGTGATGGACGGCGAATTCGGCGGTGACGGTTTTTCCGAACATCAGCCCGCCTTCGCGCTTGAGGTGGGAAACGACCCGGGCGTCGTTGCCGGGCGTGAACCCCTCCCAGATGGGGCTCCCCATGCAGGTTGGAAAATCGACGGTGTTGATGACGTCCTTCACGCCGAAGGGCGCGCCCCAGAGGGAGCCGTCGAACGCGCCCGCCTCGATTCTCCGCTCTATTTCGCGGGCCCGGAGAATCAACGCCTCGCGATCGAAGCGCCGCCACGCGCGCAGGGAAGGCTCATGCCGCTCCACCTGCTCAATGCAGGAGAGGGTCCACTCGCCGACGCTCAGCTTCCCCTGCTTTATGAATTCAATCGCCTCGGTGGCGAGAAGCGAATTCGGATCCGCGCCGCTCATTGGGAGGCGGGGCCGGCTATCCCGACCTGATCAGGGCGAATTACCCTGGGCAGCTCCTTCGCCTGTCCTTCTCTCAGGCCTTCCAGGATGGTCAGAAACTCATCTTCGGTATATCCGGTTATCCGCAGGTAATAATCGAGAGCGCCCGGCCGCTCCGAGTCAACTCTCGCGGCAAGCGCGAACGCCTCCTCGCGCGACATGATTCCGTTTCTCACGTCTATGCTCGCCTGGTCGGTCCCTCGCCCGAATCCCCGCTTCACCCATTTGGAATAATCGTGCACGCCCGCCATGCGGCATTCCACGCTTTTGTATCCTTTATACGCTCCCTCCACCTTGTCTTCCCGCCACCCGTATTCTCGCTTTATGAATTCCACCTGCCGCTCCCCGTCCCAAAACAGATAATCGCCCAGATGAATTCCCCGCATTCCGAGCTTGTCCAGTTCTTCCCTGGGGGGGATCAGGAAAGGAAGGAAATCGCGCTCGGCCAGCCCGATTTCCTCATCCACCATTTTTGACGAATCCACCTTCATCGAAACTTTCAGATACAGTGTCTCGTCATAGGGAATGGGATCGGCGTATGTTGACTTGCTCCCCATTTCAGCCGTCGATTCTCCCCAGACCAGAAGAGGAATCCGGTATTGCAACGCCACCTGCAGGGGGTAGGCTCCCACGCCCGCGTGGCAATGCCAGCAGGAGTCGCCAATCGCCGTCAGCGATTTGCGGGCGATTTTGTTGATCACCTCGCGATTCGGCGTGAACATGACGTGATCAACATTGAACTTCTCCAGGCAGTTCCGCAGATTCCACCAGCCGGTTTCCGTCCACCAGTTGTGGCTGAACGTGCACGCGAGAGGCCTCATGCCATAAACCCGCGTCAGGATATGAAGCTGAAAGCAGCTGTCCTTGCCGCCGCTTATGGGAACCAGACAGTCGTAATTGTCTCCCGAGCCGGCCTTCGCATTCTCCAGGATGCTCCTCAGCTGCTTCTCCCGCTCCGCCCAGTTGATGTGCATCTTCATCTCGGAGCTGCGGCATGCCCTGCAAATTCCCAGCTCGTCGAAATCGATCCCCTCAGAGGTTTCCGGCATGCAGCAGCGCACGCAATACCGCAACTCCTGAAAAGGCGCGTTTCCCGAAGCGGGCATCAGCCTGTCCCCTTCCCGGTCAACGCGAAATTGATGCTCTTTTTCATTCTCACCGAGATCCTCCGTCCTCAGAAAACCTGCGGAACCAAAGGCATGATTTGCCCCGCCTGCCGAAGCGCCATGACTTTCGAGTCCGGCCGCGCCGTCTCCAGGGCGCCGTCCACCGCCGCCTGTATGGACCCGGCCCAGCCGAACCCCATTCTGTCGGCCGCCTCCCGATCGATGTGGGGAGAAACCAATACGCCCTTCACGCGCCCGGAGATGATTCTGCCGATGGCGACGAGCGTATAGGCCAGGAGCTTTTCCTGAAATTCCCCCGCTTCAACCGCCCGGTAGAGAGAATCGGGCTCCCGGAATCCGCAACGCTCGAAATTCGGAAATTGCGGAGAAACGCCCTCGCGGCAATCCGCGGCCAGGATGATGACTCCCCCGTCCCGGCAGACCACGTCCGCCGAGCATACCGCCTTGATGGCCTGGCGAAGATCGATGTCGGACGGCCAGGCTTCCGCCACGACGACGTCCGCCGCCGCGCCAACCGGCACGCCGTATAACTCCAGACAGCGCTCGCACCCCGCCCTGTGGGCCGATTCCACGTCTCCCGCGACGGCGTCATAGATTCTCTCGTCATCCATCATGATCGTGTTGACGATGAAGCGGACGCCGGCCTGGCGCGCGACGCGAACGCAGGCTTCTCTCACCTTGTTGTCGAAATTGCCGAGGATCTCGCGCATTTCGTAATCCAGGGCGGCCCAATGGGTCGCCTCTATCGTGGCCTCTCCGCAAATGCCGGGCATGACGCTCTTCGCCCCGCCGGAGAACCCCGCGGTCGCGTGGGGGATGATGCTGCCGACGGATACGAGGAAATCCACTTCCAGGACTTCCCGGTTCATCTGAACGTCGAACCCCAGGTCGCTGAATCCCAGCGAGGCCAGCCGCGAGGGGTTTTCCCATTCATGGTTCAGAATGCGGAACCGCGAGACCAGCGCATCGCCGAACTTGCGGCGCATCTCCGCATTCGTCATGGCGCGATGCGTCCCCAGGCCGATCAGAACGCGGACGGACGAATCCGGGACGCCCGCCTCGGCGAGCTCCTCCAAGATGGGGGGGATCACGCGATGAAGAGGGGTGTGGCGCGTATTGTCGTCCGTGACGATCAAGACCCTCTTCGCGCCCCGGGCCGTCTCCCGCAGGGGCGGCGCGCCGATCGGGTTCCGAATTCGCCTTCGCAGGGCTTCGTCATCAAGGCCCTCGCCGTCCGGCGGCTCAGGGCCATAAACGCCCAGCAACCGCTCGTCCTCCACCTCGAAATCGCCGAACAGATCTTTCGTCAGGGATATTTTCGCCATCAGCGCGCTTCCGGCTCGCTTTTCCACAATCCCGAATCCGCCGAGGAGAACAGATCCACCCATTCCGAACGCCAGTTTCTGCTGCCTCGACAGTGGTGATGCGCGAATTCATCAACGGCTTCCCGCGTGCGGCCGTCCTCCCACCACGAATCAACGTCAGGCCAGACGGCGTTCAGGTGCCTCGCCGCGCTCTCGGGCGAGGAGTGAAGAACGTTCACGTCGGCCAGTTTTTCGACGTAGGATTTCGCATGGCGCGAGATGCGCCAGACGTTCTCGTTCCAGAAAAAGAGGGTCGGTATCCTCGCCGCTATCACGAATAGCGGCACCGATCCCGGCGCATCGAGAACGCAGACGCCGCATTGAGACAGCGCGCGCGCCAGCCGACCCGATATATGGCTTAGCAGTTTCCCGGACAAAATTTTCATTTCAGGATATCTTTTCTCCATATAGGCCCGGTCGTATCGATCGCTCGTTTGGTGTATATGCGGCCTATACCACAGGGCGGCGCGCGGCCCGTCCTTCAAATGTTCGATGAACCTTATCTTTTCCTTCATGCACCGGCTTAAGTCCTCAGGCATAAAATCCGTCTGCACCCATTTTGAATAGACGGGCAAGAAGGAACTTATCATAATGATGGATGAGTTTCGCTTTTTGCGCCGCTTCATTTTTGAAAGGAGGGGAGAGGAAGCCGGGACGGCGGACGCTTCATAGTCGGATTGACGCTCCCAGCCCCATGATACGAATCGATCAGCCACCTCGTAGTCCACGAGATTGTAAAAAGACGCCGTTTCGACCAGGCCAACCACTCCCCCGTGCTGACTGCCAAGAAGCCTTACGGGGCGACTTTCCAAAAGGCCGGCCGCGTAGAACCTCCAAGGGTCATATTCGCCCGTCAAAAACCCGCTGATGAGCGCGTCCGTCCAGGACGCCGTCGCTTTTATCTTCCTCAGCGACCTTCTCTCGTTTTCCCGAAAGTCATCCGTGAACGCTTTGGGAATCGTCTCCTCGATCAATCCATCCAGCTCCCGCAGGAAAATCCCGGCTCCCTCGGCGTCCATGCCATGGAGCGATTTGATTTCTTCAATCGCTTCATCCCTTGTGAGGTTTTCATTTTTCGCCCCGCGCATTTTCTGAAACGATCTTGCCGCATCCCTCCAGCGCCTCCCGTTGCGAAGCCGGAGGCGGAGGGAAAGATACAGGCTGTCCAACAGGCCCAAACCGGAAACCCTCTGAAACTGGACATATCCCGGATTGGAGAAAAGGATGCTGGCCCAATGGTATATTTCCATTTTTCTTTGCGATTTCCTGAATCCGGCATGGTTGGCGTGGCCGTCCCGGACGAGCTTGTTTTTCTGAGCGTCCGCGGAAAAATACTTGTCCGGCGGGGCGGGCGCGCCGTCCCGCATCTCCCATCCCTTCGGATCATAGGCGCGCAGAAACCTGCTGAGGATAAGCCGATTCAACGGGTCGCCGAACATCATCATCAGATTAAAATGGGGCGTTGTGACGGGCGAAAAGGCCTCATCCCGGGGCGAGAGATACGCCAGATACGGAACGCCGCTCGACGCCCGATTTCTGATTCGCAGAAATCGCTCGAAAGAACACATGACCAGCCTGAACAGCCATGGCATCATCAGTATTCGCCAATACCGATCGGAATAGGAGCGGCTGTGCCTCTCGTTTTGCCGGCGGCTCAACTGAAGAGCGTAAAACTCGCAGACCTTCTCCAGACTCCTCGAAACGCGCCAGATATCCTCGCTTCTCAATGCCCGTCTGATTCCGTATTTTTCCCATTCCCACTCGAAAAACTGCTCGTCCAAAAGCGACCAAGGCCCCAGATGCTCAACTTCACGTCCGCTTTCGACAGGATCCATTTTCGTCAGAATCAGCTGCTTCATTCGTCTCCGCCACATTCTATCAATCGCCGTCGCGCGCGCCCTGCTCCTGGCGTCCCCAAGGGGATTCGAACCCCTGTTGCCGGCGTGAAAGGCCGGTGTCCTGGGCCAGGCTAGACGATGGGGACGGGCGGGCGGCTCGTTGTCCGGGAGGCGCGGCGCCCCCGCTTCAAGGGGCGGCTTATACCAGTTTTCGGAGCGCGAAGCCATCCGGCCGGAGCGCTCAGGCGCGCAGGACGACGAGCGGCGCCCCGGCGATCGAACGCGCGCGCGCCCGGAATATCCCGCCCCGGCGCCGCGCGAAGGAGCTAGGCGAGATACTTTTCCGGGTCTTTCAGAAACCCGACGGCCGCCTGCGCGAAGACGCCCGCGCCGACCGGCAGGGCGTCCTCGTCCAGGTCGAAGCGGTCGGAGTGCAGCCCGTGAACGAAGCCCTTCTCCTCGTTCAGCACGCCCACGCGGAACATCGCCCCGGGACGCTCCGCCGTCATGTAGGCGAAATCCTCCGCCCCCATCGAAAGCGGCATCTCGCGCACGTTCTCCGCGCCGAGGACCCGCTCGCCTGCGTCCCGGACGAGCGCGGCGGCCGCCTCGTGATTCACCAGGGCGGGATAGCCCGGCGCGATTTCGACCTCGATCTCCACGCCGAAGGCCTCCCCCACGCCGCGCGCCACCTCGCGCACCCGCCTGCGAACCATCTCCCTGACCCTCGGAGCGTGCGTGCGGACGGTTCCCCGCAGCCGCGCCTCCCGGGGGACGACGTTGACGGCGACGCCGGACTCGAAGCCCGTGACGGAGAGAACGGCGGCCTCCAGAGGGGCGACGTTTCTGCTCACGACGCTCTGGAGCGCGCTCACCAGATGCGAGGCGGCGAGCAGGGCGTCCTGCGACTGATGGGGGTAGGCCGCGTGCGAGCCCTCTCCCCGAACGTGCAGGAAGAGCTTGTCCGAGGTCGCCATGACGGAGCCCGCGCGGACGCCGATGCGGCCCGCCGGCATACCGGGCCACACGTGGGCGGCGATGAGCATATCCACCCGCGGCTCCTCCAGCACGCCCTCCTCCACCATTCTCCTGCCGCCCGCCTTGCCCTCCTCGGCGGGCTGAAAGATGAACTTGACGCCGCCGCCCAGGCCGTCGAGCCGGTCCCCGCCGCCGGCGAGCAGGCGCGCCGCGCCCAGCAGCATGGCCACGTGGGCGTCGTGGCCGCAGGCGTGCATCTTCCCCGGGCGGCGGCTCCTGTAGGGCGCCTCGTTCGCCTCCTCTATGGGGAGGGCGTCCATGTCGGCGCGGATGCCGAGAACGGGGCCGGGGCGTCCGGCGTCGAGCAGGCCGACCACCCCCGTCTCCGCGACGCCCGCGCGGACGCCGAGACCCAGGCTTTCGAGATTCTCCGCGATGAGCCGCGCCGTCTCGCGCTCCTCGTAGCCGAGCTCCGGGTTCATGTGAATCCCGCGCCTGATCTCCGAAAGCCAGGGCCGCAGGGACAGGGCGGCGTCGCGCATCGATTGCGGCGTATCCATCACGGACCCCTTGAAATCGCCTGATCGTCCCCCGGAGCAGGCAGGAAGGCTTCTTCCCCGAAAATCAGAAGTCCTCCGGGGAGAACTCGGGCAGCGCCCTCAGCGCCGCCTTGATATCCTCGCGCTTGTGCTTGCGGGTCGTGGTCTTGGGCATCTCCTCGTCGAGCCAGAGGAAAAAGCCGGCCGGCCTCTTGTAGTCCGCCAGCTGCGCCCCCAGGCGCCTGAGTTCGGCGTCGGCCAGCGCCGTCCGCTCCTCGCGCCCTTCCGGCAGGCCGGCCGCCTCGGGGTCGAGGGCGAGGACGGCGAAGACCTCCTCCCCGCCGCGCGGCGTTCTCCTCCCCAGGACGCACGCCTCCCGGAACCATGCGCTTCCCAGAAGATGCTCCTCCACCTCTTCGGGATAGACGTTTCGGCCGGATTCGGAGACGATGACGTTCTTGGAGCGGCCGCAGATGGTGAGGTAGCCCGCCTCGTCCACCCGGCCGACGTCCCCGGTGCGGAACCACCCCTCGCGCAGGACTTCGGCCGTGAGCTCCGGGTTCTCGAAATAGCCGCGCATCACGTTCGGCCCGCGTATGAGGACTTCCCCCTCGCCCGCGTCCGCGCCCTCCACGGGCTCGACCCGCGCCTCCACGCCCGGTATCGGGGGGCCGACGGTTCCGATTCTGTTGCGCGCCCCCGGCGGATTCGCGTGGGTGATGGGGGAGGTCTCCGTCAGGCCGTATCCCTGGATCACCTCGATTCCCAGCGCGAGCAAATCGCGCGCCACGCCCGCGTCGAGCGCGGCGCCCCCGCTCACGAAATAGCGCAGATTCCCGCCGAGGCTCTTCCGCACCTGCGGAAACAGCGCCCCCCCGACGCGCCAGCCCATCGACAGGCAAAGCCCGGAGAGCGCGAACAGGAGGCGGAAGACCACCCTCTTCGCCCCCGCCAGCGATTCGACGCCGGCGAAGACGCGCTTGTGGATGAGCCGCGCGAGGGCCGGCACCATCAGGCAGATGGTGACGCCCTCGCCGCGCATGGCGTCGGCGATGAGGCGCGGGTTCAGCGAGGCGAGGTAACGCACGCCGGCGCCGCTCATCAGGGGAATCAGCAGGCCGCCCGTGCTCTCGAACATGTGGTGAAGCGGCAGAATCGAGAGAAAGACGTCCCCCTCCCCCGCCTCGAAGGTTCCGAGCACGGCGCGCACGTTGGAGGCGATGTTCCCGTGGGTGAGCATGACGCCCTTGGGCGCGCCCGTCGTTCCCGAGGAGAAGGAGATGAGCGCGAGGTCGTCCGCCCCCCGCCCCGCGCCCGGAAGCTCCGCAGGCGATGGACCAGCCTCCCTCTCCCCGTCGAAGCGCAGGACCTCGCAGGGAGCGGACGCGCCTTTCGCCAGCGCGCGGGCGCGCTCCTCTCCCCCCGAGTCCGTCAGGAGGCAGACGGGCCGCGCCCTCGATAGGACGTTCGAGAGCTCGCCGTCCTTCAGGTTCACGTCCAGGGGGACGAAAACGCCGCCCGCGAGCAATACGCCGAAATAGCCCACCGCCCACTCCGGCTGGTTCGGCGCGAGCAGGGCGACCATGTCCCCCGGCTTCGCGCCCGCCTCCATGAGCGCGCGCGCCAGGGCGGACGCGCGCCCGAGCAAATCCCGCCTCGTGAGCGAGACGCGCCCCCGCCCCTCCACCTCGCCCTCCAGGGCCGTGGAATCGGGAAACTTCGCCGCCGCCTCGCTCAGGAGGCCGATCAGGGTGTCCATGGGGTTTTCTCCCGCTGTCTAAGGCTACATCCGAAACACAAGCTAGCCTGATCGAAGATCAGCTTTTACGTTATTTGCAAATACAATTTGCGAAAGATTCCTGAATGAGAGTATAAACGGGAGACTAGCGATTTTGAAAACAATTAAAATCAATCACCACGCGAGATCAAAGAGCGGATTTCGGCATGAGCTATCGACAACCAAAACCAGACTCAAAGGAATACTCTGAACTAATCTATGAAATTGAGAAGGGAATTATCAAAATTCCGAAATTCCAGCGCGAGTTTGTTTGGAGTGTCGATAAAACCGCCAAATTATTGGACAGCATCCTTAGGGGTTATCCAATCGGCACATTCATCCTTTGGGAAACCGAGCAACGACTCAACGACGTCAAAAATGTCGGCAATTTGAAAATTCCCGACACTCCGGACGGAACCAAAGTGTAGTATGTCCTTGACGGTCAACAGCGTATCACGTCGCTTTTCGCTGCTTATCGTGGTGCCAAAATACAAAAGTCCGGCGAAAAAATGACCACCAATTACCATGACATCTTCGTCAACCTCGACTGCGAAAATGACGAGCAGATAATAACTTCCGAACCAACAGGGGATAAATACCTATCGCTTCATGACGTTTTGCATTTCGACTTTGAGAAAAGCGAAGAGCTAAAAGAAAATGGATTCAGTAAAAAAGAATTGGGGATTATTAGTAAGTACTCTATGGAGTTCAAGACTTACGAGTTTTCCACTGTGGTCTTGCGAAAAGAAGATATTGATTCGGCAATCGAGGTATTCACGCGCATTAACACAGGCGGGCAAACCCTCACGCTTTTTGAAATCATGTCAGCAAAAACCTATGACGAAACCCAAGACTTTGACATGCAAAAGAAGTGGAGGGGTTGCAACGAAGAACTTGAAAAAATCGGTTATGAGGGTGTTTCCAGCACAGTTATTTTGAACGTGCTTTCACTGGTATTGAGTCGGACCAAGGAATGCAAGCGTAAAACTATTTTGGCACTGGACAAACAACCTATTATCAACTGTTGGGATGACGCTATTTCCGCTCTCAAGGAAAGCATCGACTATTTTAGAACCAAATACCGTATCCCGGTATCCCAACTCCTTCCATACGATTTTTTATTGGTGCCTTTCGCGTATTTCTTTTACATCAACAAAAAATCGCCGGAGGGCGCTCAGCGAGATTATCTTCAGGAGTTTTTCTGGCGCATGTCCTTGTCATCTCGTTACTCCAGCTCAACGGAATCGAGGCTAGCTCAAGACATTAGAAGAATCAACCGCATATTGGATAATGAACGTCCCGATTACAGCGATATTAAAGGCAACCTTGACTACTCTCCGCAGTCTTTGATTGATACGAATTTCAGCACAGGAAATAGTTACTGCAAAGCAGTTCTATGCTTGCTGGCCTCCCGGGAACCCAAAGACTTTCTGGATAACGGTAAAGTAATTCTGGATAACTCGTGGCTGAAAATAGCGAGCAGCAAGAATTACCATCACTTTTTCCCCAGGGCTTATTTGAAGGACAAACCCACCGCTCCTAAAAGCAACAGTTTGGTAAATATCACGTTGGTCAGCGATCTCCTGAATAAACAGCAAATCAGAGCGAAATCACCTTCCAGATATATCGCTGATTTTCAAAAAGAGAACCCTAATCTCAATGAAGCATTACATTCCCACCTGATAGATATGGAAGGATTTGGCATCGGAAACGATGACTACGACGCCTTCCTTCAAGCTAGAGCTGAGTGGATGTACAAGGAACTTAAAGCCAGAACAGTCTGTGGATAGCGACGACTTTATCCGCTAAAAACCTATCATCTGGCAATCTCGCTTTCTCGCCGATTCACCCTCGACACTATCCGAAACGCCTCGTCAGATCACATCAGGCGCTTTCGCACCTGCCAGGCGGCGAACTCGCCGGCGAAGACGAGCGCGATGATGGCCAGCACCAGCACGCCCGACTTCTGCCACTGAAACTGCTTGACGTAGAGGAACACGTAAAACCCCAGCCCCCCCGCGCCGACCAGGCCCAGAACCGCGGAGTCGCGCAGGTTCATCTCGAAGCGTATGGCGAGGTGGGCGACCATCTGCGGCAGCACCTGGGGGATGAGGCCGTGCTGGATGATCTGGATGGAGGAGGCGCCCGTCCCCCGAAGGGCGAGCAGGGGTCTCGGGTCGGTCGCCTCGATCTCCTCCGCCACGAAGCGGCCGAGGACGCCGACGGAGTGGGCCGCCAGCGCCAGCGCGCCCGGGAAGGGCCCCAGCCCCACGGCGGAGACGAACAGCAGGGCGAGCAGCAGGAGCGGAATGGAGCGGATGAACGCCATGAGCGCCTTGACGGGCAGATGCACCCAGGCGGGCGTCCAGTTCGAGGCGGCGAGCACGCCGAGCGGATAGGCGAACAGCGCGCCCAGAAACGTGCCGGCGATGGTGGTCTGCAGCGTCTCGACCGAGGCGGCCAGCAGAACGTCCCACACCGACCAGTCCGGCGGCGCCATGCGGCCGAAGAAGTGAAGCAGCCGGGGAATCCCCCGCCAGAACTGGCCGAAGGAGAACTCGGAGCCCCGGAACGACCAGAGCAGAAGCGCGCTAGCCGTCAGGAACAGGGCGGCCCCGCCAGCCATACGGCCAGGCGAAGGCGATTCGGCCCGCTCCCGCTCCGCTTCCGTTCGAGGCGCCGTTCGCTCCCGTGAACCCGTAGATTTCATCCATCGTCTCATCCGAGAGAGAATCCGAAGAGCCGTCCCATATAATTTCTCCTCCCCGCATGGCGAGAATCCTGTCCGCGTATTTCCGCGCGAGCGCCGGCAGGTGGAGGCTCATCAGGAGCGTGAGATCATGGGCGGCGCAGACGGAGAGGAGGAGTTCGAGAACCTCCTCGGCCAGAGCGGGGTCGAGGCTCGACACGGGCTCGTCGGCGAGCAGCACCGTCGGCTCCTGCGCCAGCGCCCGGGCGATGGCCACGCGCTGCTGCTCCCCGCCCGAGAGGGTGCGGGCGGAGCGGAGCCGCTTGTCGTCCAGGCGCACCTCGCGGATGGCGCGGCCGCAGACGGCCAGATCGCGCGCGGAGCGGACGCCCAGCGCGCTCCCGAGCAGGGAGACGCAGCCCAGCCTGCCGTGCCAGACGTTCCGCCAGACGGTCTCGCGCCCGATGAGGTCGAAGTGCTGGTGGATCATGCCGATGCGCCGATGGTGGGCCTTCATCCTCCTCCGCTCCCGGATGGGCAGGGCGTCCCCCAGCACGACCACCCGGCCCTCCTCGCAGGGCGCGTAGCCCTTGAGCATCCGCATGAGGGTCGTCTTGCCGGAGCCGCTCTCGCCGATGACGGCCACGCGCTCCCCGCGCGAGATTTCGAGGCGATCGACCGAAAGAATCGTCCGCCCCGCCTTCGTCACGCGCGCGTTCTCCACCCGGATGACCGCTTCTCTCGGCATTCTCTACTCCCTCAAAAAGCCATACTTGCGGGCCATGGCGGCCACCGGCTCGTAATGGGCGGGGCCGACGCGGACGTAGCCGTCCGTCCCGTACAGGGCGCGCCTGAGCGCGCGGCGCTCCGGCCGGTTCAGCTTCAGCATCGCCTCGATGAACGCTCGCCTCACGTCGGGCGCAAGCCCCCTGCGCGCGACCACGCCGTGGCTGGGAATGCGGGCGGACTGCGCGATGGCCGCGATCTCGCCGCGCCGTTCGGGCGGCAGAAGGTTGAGGGCGTATTGGCTGACGCCGGCGGCGTCCACGAAGCCGCCCGCCACCGCCTCCATCGCCTGCTGATCCCCGCCGGCAAAATAGACCCTGCGGAAAAACCCGCCCTCCGGCTTTTCCGGCCCGCCCTTCACGAGCCCCGCGCGGACGAAGACGTCGTGGGGATACATGAAGCCCGAACTCGATATGGGATCGACGTAGGCGATCGTCCCGCCCCGGAGGTCGGCGAGCGTTTTGACGCCTCCGTCCCTGCGCGCGAAGATGCGGGAGTAATAGTAGGGCTTCCCCTCGTATATCTCGCCGAGAACGGCCTCGACCCCCGCGCGCCTGCTCGCCAGAACGTAGGGCAGGGGCGGCAGGAAGCTCACGTCCGCCTTCTCGGAGATCATGGCCTCCACCGCCGCCGAGTAGTTCAGGGTGATGAAATGGCGAACCTTCCGCCCCATCTCCCTTTCGAGAAACCGCATCGCGGGCCGCGCGCCGCTGATGAGCTTCTCCGGGTTCTCGATCGGGACGAACGCGATTCGCAGCTCCTCCCCGGCCTCGGCCGAATGGCCCGGCGCGGAGAGAAGCAGGGAGGCCGCGAGAAGAACCCTCCCCGACGCGCCTGACAAGAATTTCCGGGCGATGCGCATGGCGCTCCTCATTTCAGCCTGTCCGCGTTTTTCTCGTAGAGGGCGCGGTAGGCCGCTATCTTCCCGTCCGCCGCCTTCGCGTCGCCGGCGAGGTGGGCGGCCAGCGCCTCCTCCAGCCTGTTCTCCATCTCGTCGAGAATCGGCAGATTCCCCTTGTCCTGAACGTCCCACTTGTGGGCGCGCACCTCGCGCGCCGTGGTTTTCAGCAGGATGGCGATCAGCCCCCTCTTCCCTCTGCGCTTCAGGCGCTCGTAGGTGGAGAGAAAGAACCGGAACTCCTCCAGCTCCGCCTCCAGGGTGCGCGTCGTATCCTCCATGCCCTCCACGCCGTCCCCCACGGCCTCGAGATAGGCGGTGAGGTCGTCAACGTCCCGCTTGCCCAGGCCCAGCCCGAAGGATTCGTTGAACCACTCGCTCACCGCCCGCAGGGTGGGCAGGCTCCCGTCGTGGAAATAGGGCGCCGTGAACCCGGAGGAGAGCAGGGTGGGCGTGTCCAGCCCGCCCTGGCGGAAGGGCGTCCCCCTTCCGGTCGAGCCGATGTCGTGGCGCTTGTGATCCAGGAAATTCGCGCCCGGAACGTGGCAGTCCGCGCAGCTCATGCCGCCCATCATCCGCGGGAATTTCCGGTGGAATATCCGCTCGCCCCGAAGCGCGGCCCGCGAGACTTGTCCGGGGTCGAGCCTCCCGCTTTTTCGCAGCTTCGGGTTGGGCAGGAACTCGAACTCGTTCATGTAGGCGACGAGGCCGTCCATCAGCATCGGGTCGGGCTCCGGCCCGTCGAACTCGTTGACGATGACGTTGCGCGCGAACTCCCGCAGCGAGGCGAAGCGCCCGTTCCGCCCGTAGGGCGCGGTGAAGCGGATGCCCCGCAGATCCGGCGTGTCCAGCGGATCGTGCAGGCCGTTGTTGGCGTGGCCGGCGAAGAAGCTGTTGGACACGTCCAGCCCGCCCCTTCTCCGGGAAAGCCCGGGGATGAACAGCTTCGGGTTCGTCACCCCCTTGTTGTGGCAGGTGTTGCAGCTGATGCCCAGGCCGCGCGCGGGCTCGCCGAATATCTCCGGGCTGTCGAAGGCCATGTCGCCCAGGGCGATGAGAAAGGTCTCCGCCTCGCTCGCCCCGCGCTCCGCCATGCCGAGAATCTGCCGGGGGCGCGGCAGCTGCTTGTTGACGTCGGCGCCGGGCGGCAGACGCCAGGGGACTTTCGCCGTCTCGACATACGTCGCGCTCGCCCCGGGGCGGGGGAGCAGCCGCTCCCGCCCGTCGGCGCGGAAGGCGGAGAAGTTCGCGTGGAAATACCGGCGGACGAAGGCGAGGCTCTCCCGGATTTTCCCGATATCCATCGGCTTCGCGCCGGCGCCCAGCACGCCCGCCGCCCCCAGATGAGAGCGCGCCTCCAGCCAGCGGAGCTGCACGTTCCGCCACCCCTCGGGGTCCAGATGCGGCAGCGCCTCGCCGAAGGCGTGAGAAATTCTTCGCGCCTCGGCCAGGTCGCTCTCGACTTCCGCTCGCGCGGAATCCGCCCTGATCCGATCCAGCCGGGAGACGAGAAGCGCGGCGACGCCCCGCGTCGCCAGGGAGAAAACCAGGCGCCTGCCCCTCTCGCGCGCGGCGGTCGCGTCCCGCTTCCCGCCGCTCCCCTCCCCGGGACGCGCCGCCCGCCGCGCGGCGGCCAGCTCCTCCCGGAACCTTCCGGCGGCCTCCCGGTTCACGGCCTCGAGCGCGCGCCCGATGCGCCTCACGTCGGGCCACACCTGCTCCCAGACCACCGGATTCAGGTTCAGGATGAAGGCGGCGCGGCGATAGCTCTCGGCGACCGGGTGCAGCTCCTCGGGAGGGACGACGTGCGCCCACGCCGCGCCGAAGCCCGTCAGGAGCGAGACGGCGGCCAGAAGACGCGCCGTCATCCCGGAAAGGGAAAATCGCCTCCCGCTCGGGCGGCATTTCTCCCCGGGAACCTCGGCGTCACGGCTCATGCTTTCATGCCCCCCGCAACGAAAAACGCATCACGGGGGAAATTCTACGGCGATTCCGAAAACGATGTCAACGCATCCGCCAATATATTTTTAGATGCGTCTAAACTTTCAGGCGCGCCGTTGAATCGCCCGGCGAACGGCGGCTCTGTCGGCTCCGGCCGAAGCCGCCGAAAATGGAAAAAGGGGGCGCTTCCGGAAAAGCGACGAAAAAACCGGCCCCGAAGCGGGGCCGGTCTCTCGAAAGCCCGACGCCTGTTTTTTCAGCGGCCGATTCGGGGCCGGGCTTTCGCGGCCATGAAGCCGTCCGCCTCCCCGCCCCGGCTCGCCGATGGAATCGGAGACGCGGCGGGGTCGGCCCGGAGCCTTAGAGCGCGTCGTCGCCCCTGTCGCCGGTGCGTATGCGCGCGCAGTCTTCCACGGACTGGACGAATATCTTGCCGTCTCCTATCTGGCCCGAATTCGCCGCCTCCCGAATCGCCGCGACGACGGCCTCGGCGTTGGCGTCGCGCGTCAGCACCTCGACCTTGACCTTCGGCAGGAAATCGACCACGTATTCGCTGCCGCGATAGAGCTCGGCGTGCCCCTTCTGGCGGCCGAAGCCCTTCACCTCGCTCACCGTCATGCCCGTCACGCCGGCCTCTCCCAGCGCCTCCTTCACGTTCTCCAGCCTGAACGGCTTGATGATCGCTGTGACCAAACGCATTGTTCATTCCTCTCCAGGATGATGGATGGACGCATCCGGCGGAAGCGCGCCCCGCTCCCTAGGCCAGCCTCTCGCCCGCGTAGGCCTCCATGCCGTGCTCGGTCAGGTCGAGGCCCGCTGATTCCTCCTCGGCGGAGACGCGCACGCCCATGGCGGCCCGCACGACGCGCCAGAGGACGAAGGAGAGCGCGAAGGTGAACGCGCCGACCGCGGCGACGCCCGCGAGCTGCTTGACGAAAAGCCCCGCGCCGCCGCCGTAGAACAGCCCCGCGACGCTCTCGTCGACGGAGGGCGCGGCGAACAGGCCGAGCGCCAGCGTGCCGAAGACGCCGCACACCAGGTGAACCGAGACCGCGCCGACCGGGTCGTCTATCCTGATCCTGTCCAGGAACGGAACGGAGAGGCACACGATGACGCCCGCGGCCAGGCCGATGACGACCGCCCCCAGCGGGGTGACGTTGGCGCAGGGCGCCGTGATGGCGACCAGCCCCGCCAGCGCGCCGTTCACGCTCATGGAAAGGTCCGCCTTGCCGAACATGGCGCGGGAGGTGAGGCTCGACGCCGCGACGCCCGCCGAGGCGGCGAGGTTCGTCGTCACCGCGATGCGCGCGATGGCGTCCGGGTCGGCGGCCATCGCGCTGCCCGGGTTGAAGCCGAACCATCCGAGCCACAGGATGAAGCCGCCCAGGGTGACGAGCGGCATGTTGTGGCCGGGAATGGGCTGCGTCCGGCCGTCGGCGCCGTATTTTCCGAGCCGGGGGCCGAGGACGATGATGCCGGCGAGGCCCGCCCAGCCGCCCACGGAGTGAACCACGGTCGAGCCCGCGAAGTCGAGAAAGCCCATTCCGCCCAGCCAGCCGCCGCCCCAGATCCAGTGTCCCTGAACGGGGTAGATGACGGCGACGAGCAGGAAGCTGAAGATCATGAACGAGGAGAACTTGACGCGCTCGGCCACGCAGCCCGAAACGATGGTGGCCGCCGTCGCCGCGAACACGAGCTGGAAGAAGAACTTCGCGTAGAGCGGCACGCCCGTCCAGCTGAGGGAGGAGAAGACGCCCTTGTAGAGGTCGCCCGTCGCCGGGCTGTTGTCCGCCCCCGACAGAAAAAAGCCGTTCGTTCCGAGGAGCGCGCCGCCGTCCCCGAACATGAGGGCGAAGCCCAGCATCCAGAACGCCAGGGAGGAGACGGCCACGACGCCGAAGTTCTTGTAGAGAATGGCCACCGCGTTCTTCGCCCGGCAAAGCCCCGATTCCAGCATGGCGAAGCCCGCGTGCATCCAGAACACCAGAAAGCCCGCCACCATCACCAGCATGGTGTCCGCCGCGACCCTCAGATCCGCGAGGCCCGCGGCCACGGCCTTCAAGTCCTGCGCCCAGGCGCCGGCGGCGAAGGCCAGCCACCCCGCGCCAAAGGCCAGCGCCGCCGTGATATGGAGATTTCCTCGTCTCATGCCCCTTCCTCCCGATGCGCTTCGGCTCCCGCGAGAGCCCTGATGGAAATGCGTCTCCCCGACATGTACGCGGGCATTATTTCGGCGCCGTTTCCGCCGCGTTGCCCGCAGGTTAATAACGCCCGCGCGCGCGCCGCTTCGGTTTGACAGGCCGCGCCGGGCGTGCTAGCAATCTGCGGAACCCAGGCCGTTTTCGCCGAACCCCTCCCTTCAAGGAGACGCGATGCCTCCGAAGCGAAAGCCCGAAATCCCCGCGCGGGCGCTCAAGCGCGGCGCGCGGCTGTGGACCAGGGAATTCACGGAGCGCATCGGCCGCGACATGGCCGAATGGGCGGACGAGGAGTTCATGGAGCTGTTCATGAACTTCTGCTACGGGGGGCTTTACGACAGGAGCGTCCTGCCCCAGAAGACCCGGGAGCTCTGCGCCGTGGCCGCGTGCGTCATGGCCAACGCCCACCCGCAGCTGCGCACCCACGTGCAGGCCGCGTGGAACTGCGGGGCGACGAAGCGCGAGATCATGGAGGTCATCATCCAGATGGCCGTCTACTGCGGAATGCCCTACATGCTGCAGGCGGCGCGGGTCGCCGCGAACGACGTATTCCCCGCGCTCAGGCGCGGCGAGAAGGCCGCCGCCCCGCCGCCGGGGCTGAAAATCGAGGAGGCGCCGCCCGGGGCGCCCGGGCGCCGGACGGCGCGGAAGTCCTGAGCCGAGAGGAGCGCCCGGAAATGGCGCGCAGAATCGTCGACTTGAGCGTTCCGCTTCAGAACGCGCCGATGGAGAACAACCCGGCCGTCATCCAATACGTGAGCCACTTCGAGCTCGCGCGCATGCGGGCGAAATCCTACAAATTCCCGGACACCAGCTATTTTCCGGACCACATGCACTGCGCGACCGAGAACATCACCGCCATCAGCACGCACAGCGGCACCCACCTCGACTCGCCCTATCACTACGGCCCCGAGTGCGGGGGGACGCCCTCGAAGACGATCGACCTCGTTCCCCTCGAGTGGTGCGTGAGCGACGGGGTCGTCCTCGACTTTCACGAAGCCGAGCGCGGACACAACATCACGGCGGAGGAGACCCGGGCGAAGGTGGCCGCGCTTGCGGAGAAGGGCTACTCGCTCAAGCCGATGGACATCGTTCTCATTCGCACCGACCACACCACGAAATACCTGTATTCCCCCGATTTCGAGCAGACCCACCCCGGAATGAGCGCGGAGGCGACGGAATGGCTCGTGGATCAGGGGATCAAGGTGATGGGGATAGACGCCTGGGGCTTCGACATTCCCGTCCCGAAGATGGCGCAGCTCAGGCGCGGGGGAAACGCGAAGGACTTTTTCGGCAGCCACTACCTGGGGCGGAAAAAGGAATACGTCCACGCGGAGAAGCTCGCGAACCTCGACAAAATTCCCGAGTTCGGATTCACCGTCTCCATGCTGCCCGTCAAGATAGAGCGCGCGAGCGGCGCGTGGTGCCGGGCCGTGGCGATTCTCGACGAGTAGGCGCGAGCCTCCGGGAGGCATCGGGCCGGGCGCCCGGCTTTTCGGCGAAACGTGCCGCCATGCGCCTCCCATACGCTTGGCGCGGAGACCTCAAGGAGCGGCGCGATGGCGTTGCATGAGAGCGCAGCGAACCGGCGAGCCGCGGCCGGCGGACGCATCCGCCGCGCGGAGGCCGTCAGGCCCGCCATACCGGCGATTCTCCCGGGCGCGTTCGTTCTCTACGGCGCGGGATTCGCCCGGCCGCGGCTTCCGCATGACGCCGCCCGCGACGTCCGGCGCGCGTTCGCCCTCCCCCGCCGCTAGCGGCGCGGCGCCTTTCGCTTCGGGAAGCCAGATGTCCGGCGCGGAGGCGGAGCATCGACCCTGGGGACGCTTCACCGTTCTGGCCGATGAGGCGGACCACAAGGTCAAGCGCATCGTCGTTCGGCCGGGCGGGCGGCTCAGCCTCCAGCGGCACGCGCGCCGGGCGGAGCACTGGCTCGCCATATCCGGACGCGCCGTCGTAACCCTGGAGGCGGAGGAGGTCGCCTTCTCCGCCGGCCAGAGCCTGGACGTCCCCCGGGGCGCGTGGCACCGGATTCGCAACGACGGAGAAGCCCCCTTCGTCTTCATCGAGGCGCAGACCGGCGACTACTTCGGCGAGGACGACATCGAGCGGCGCGAGGACGACTACGGAAGGGTCTGATTCGGGCGCCCGCAGACGCGGGAGGGCCGCGCGCCGGGCGAGACGCGAAGGCGCCCGGGGCCGCGCGCAAGAGGGCGCCCCCCCGAGGCGCGGCCCCTAGCGAAGCCGCTCCAGCGCGGCGGCCAGCCGCTCCACCCCGCGCTCGCACTCTTCCGTCGAGCACGAATAGGCGATTCGCAGATGCCCCTCGCCGCCGAAGACGGCGCCGTTCACCGTGGCGATGGCGTGCTCGTTCAGCAGATAGTCCGCCACCTCGCCCGAGGTTTCGCCGAAGGCGCTCACGTTCGGGAACGCATAGAACGCGCCCGTCGGCTCCGCCAGGGTGACGCCCTCGATGGCGCGCAGCCCCTCGGAGACGACGCGCCGCCGCCTGTCGAATTCGCGCGTCATCGCCTCCATGGGCGCCTGATCCTCCAGCGCGCCGCGCGCCGCGCCGTGCTGGATGAAGGTGTTGACGCACACGGTCGTGTATTGGCGAATCTTGAGGAGGTGGCGGGTGACTTCGGGACTCGCCACCGTCCAGCCCAGGCGCCAGCCGTCCATGCTGTAGAATTTCGAGAACCCGTTGATGATCACCGCGCGCTCGGCCATGCCGGGCTGCGAGAAGACGCTCGGGGCGCACGGCGCGCCGCCGTAGTAGATGCGCGCGTATATCTCGTCGCTCAGCACCATGAAGCCGCGCTCCGCCGCCAGCGCCGCGATTCCGGCGAGCTCGCTCTCCGGAATCGAGCAGCCCGTCGGGTTGCCGGGCGAGGTGAGGCAGACGAGCTTCGTCCTGGGCGTGAGCACCCGCTCGATGTCCCCGGCGCGCAGCGCGAAGTCGTTCTCCTCCTTCGTCTCCACCTCGACGGCCGCGCCGCCCGCCAGCGCGACGCAGGACTTGTAGTGATGCCAGTTCGGCCGGGCGACGATCACCTCGTCGCCGGGGTTGACCAGCGCGAGCATGGAGACCAGGATGCCCTCGTTCGCTCCCGCCATGACGATCACCTGCGTATCCGGGTTCACCTCCACGCCGGTGTCGATTTCCGTCCTGTGGGCGATGCCCCTTCGCAGCGCGGGAACCCCCGCGCTGGGCGCGTAGTGAACGTCGCCCCGGGCGAGGGACTCGGCGGCGCCCCGCTTGATGTGTTCGGGCGTGTCGAAGTCGGTGCGGCCGATTTGCCAGTGGATGACGGCGCGCCCCTGGGCCTCCAGCCTCGCCACGGCGTCGAACACCCTGCGAATGCCCGAGAAGGGAATCCGCTTCAGGCGATCCGCGCCCGCGGCGTCCGCGTCAAAAGCGGCGCTCATCCGAAAAGCCTCCTTCCGAAGAAGCGAACGCCGTCGGGAAAACGCGAGGGAAGCCGCCCTTATGGCCCCCGGGAAATCGAGGCGCAAGAGCGTCCTCCGACGGGACGGCGCGGCGCCCTTGAAATTCCCGGGCGCCTCAGCCGCCCGCGCCGAGACTGCGGCGGAGCGCCTCGACGCGCCGGCGGTTCACGCCGAAGTCGTAGTAGCCGACCCGGGACGCCGAGCGGACGTGGATGACGCCCTCGTCCTCGAAAAGCCAGCATTCGAGGTCGTCGATGAATCCGAGCCGGCTGCGGCAATGCGCGCGGAGGTAGTCCTCCCTCGCTTCGGCGAGGGTCGTCCGCGGCGCGGCGGCCAGCGAATCCTTCAGCCGGCCGAAGGCGGCGCGGGGGTCGCCGGAGACGGCGAGCGGCTCGACGCGGCGCCGCGCCGGCGCGTCGCTGCGGCTGCATACGCAGTTGGGCTTCCGCGGGCAGGGGGTGATTTGATCGGGCATGGCGCGCATCCTCCGGCGAGGCGCTTCATTTTCGCGCCGGGCGCGCCGCGCGTCGCGCCGGCCCGGCCGCTACCGTCAGTCTCAATATAGCATCCGCGCGCGCTTCCGGGAAAGCGGCGGCGGACGCGGGCGGAGAGACCGACGGGACGGAACGGAAGACCTCTTGTCAGAACGCCCGACGTGCTTTATACTGGGGGCGCGAAGAGAAAGGGGGAAGTCGTGATTGCGGGCGATGCGCAGACGCGAAGGCGGCCGGAGCCCGGGGCTTCGATGCCCTCCGCCTATCGGGACGGGCACGAGCGGACGCGGAGCTCCAACGCGGACCTCGCGGACGCCTACGTCCGGCACGCCTCCATCGGCGACCCGCTCGCCGACGCCGCCGTCGAGTCGCTCGCCCCGTTCAAGCCGCTGCAGGTGCACCGCTTCATCGAGGCGGGCATGGAGGAGGACGCGAAAACCCTGGCGAACGCGCCCCGGCCGCTGCGGGAATTCTTCGAGCGGCTCTCCCCGCCCCCCGCGTGGTTCGACCCGGCGGCGATCCACGCGGGCTACCGCGCCTATCACGCCAACTCGGACGTTTTTCTGGCCGCGCACGTCGCGGGCGTCCTCGTTCTGGGGTTCTCCACCCTCATCAGCAAGTCGTTCTTCGCCACCGGACGGCTGACCGACTTCGGCATCAAGCGGCTTCGGCGGAACATCCGCCACCTGATCGAAATCACCCTGCCGGGAGGGCTGGACCGGCAGGGGGAGGGCTGGAAGCTCTCCGTCCGCATCCGGCTGGTTCACGCGCAGGCCAGACGGCTCATCGCCGCCTCCCCGAACTGGGACGCCGCCTCCTTCGGCCAGCCCCTCAGCGCGGCGACCATCGCGTTCGCCTCCGCCAATTTCTCCGCGATGTTGCTGCGGATGACGATGAAGGCGGGGGTGCGCCTGAGCCGCGAGGATCGCGACAGCTTCATGCGCCTCTGGCGCTACTCCGCCTGGCTGATGGGAGCGCCGGAGGCGCTCCTGTTCAAGGGGGAGGAAGACGCCCTCGAACTGTGCAGGGTCGCCCTCGCCTGCGAGCCGCCGCCGGACGATGAGGCCATCATCATGGCGCACTGCCTGATCAACTCGGCGCCGCTGGTGGCCGGAATCACCGATCCCGTCGAGAGAAAGGCCCTGGCGCGCTACGTGTACCGCGTCTCGCGCGCGCTCATCGGCCGCGAGAACGCCGACCGCCTCCGCTTCCCCCCGCAGTGGACGCTCGGACTGCTGACGCACCTGCGGTGGCAGCGGCGGTGCGGCAACGCCCTCGCCCGCCTGATTCCCGGACGGCGGCACGGACGCATCGCCAACAAGTTCATCTCCCTCATGGAAGCGGCCATCACCGAGGAGGCGCCCGAGGAAGTCGGCATCACCTATCAGCTTCCCGACGACGTCGACGCCGGCAAGTCCACGCCCTGGTAGCCGCCGGCCATGACAGCCCCCGGAAAGCCCGCCGCCGAGCGATACCACGATCTCGACGCGCTGCGCGGCTTCATGATGGCGCTGGGCATCGTGACGCACGCCTCCGCCTTTCTCATCCCCACCCCCGGCGACCTCTGGCCGGTGCAGAGCGCGTGGGCGCGCGAGACGCCGCTCGCCGGCAATCCATACGGCTACGTCTTCGTCTTCATCTACGGGTTCCGGCTCCAGTTGTTCTTCATCCTGAGCGGCTTCTTCAGCGCCATGCTCTGGCGGAGGCGGGGACTGCTCCCGCTCGGAACGCACCGCCTCAAGCGCATCGCCCTGCCTCTGGCCGCGTGCATGTTCACCATCATCCCCTTTCTCGGCTGGATCGACGCCACCAGGAGCTCCCATTTCACCTGGGGCGAGCCCTGGGGCGCGCAGACTCTCGCCTGGCTCGACACCGCCCGGGGCTTCTTTCCGGCCCGGTGGCATCTGGTCTGGCTGGACAACCTCTACCACCTATGGTTTCTGCGGGATCTGCTGCTGATGGTCGCGCTGTTCATCATTCTCGCCCGGCTGGGGCTCGAGTTTCGCCGTCCGCTCTGGTGGCTGCTCATTCCGCTCACCGCCGCGCCGCAGTATTTCATGCGGGGCTCGTTCGGCCCGGCGCGCGAGCTCACCACCATGCCCGAGCTCCTGCCCTTCGCCTATTTCAGCGCCTTCTTCCTGTTCGGGGCCTTCTTCTACCAGCGCGGCGTCGCCGTGCGGCGCTGGTGGGCGGTCGGCCTGGCGCCCGCGCCGGTTCTCTTCCTCGCGGGCCTCGCCTTCGCGTTCCCCAAAACGTCCGGACTCCCCGGATCGGCGGCGTGGGTGATCAGCGCGGCGACGCTCCTCCAGATATCCTTCGCCTGGCTGATGTGCTTCGCCATGATGGGCCTGTTCCGCATGATCGCGGCGCGGGAGCGCTTCTGGGTGCGCTACCTGTCGGATGCGTGCTACTGGCTCTACGTGGCGCACCTGCCGCTCGTGCTCGTCGGGCAGAAGCTGCTCGTGAGCTCGCCGATGAGCGTCCACGCGCAGTTCACCCTGATTCTCGCGGTCACCTGCGCCGTCCTGGTGGCGAGCTATCAGCTCTGCGTGCGCTACACCTGGGTGGGAACCATGCTGAACGGCAGGCGCGTCCGCCGCGGCGCGAGCCCGGCGACCGCCGGCGCCGCCGGCTGAGCCCGGCGAAGAGCGAAAAAAAACCGCCGCGCGGGCGGCGTTCGCTCCATCGCGGGCGAGGCGCCGGGGGCGCGGACTAGAGCAGGTCTCCCCGCATGACGGTCACCGCCCTGCCCCCCAGGACGACGCGATCTCCCAGAATGCCCACGCGCACCGCGCCGCCTCTCGCCGACGCCTGCCAGGCGGCGAGCTCCTTCCTGCGGAGGCGCGCCGCCCAGAACGGCCCCAGACAGCAGTGGGCGGAGCCCGTCACCGGGTCCTCATCGACGCCGAGAGCGGGAGCGAAGAAGCGCGAGACGAAATCATAGGCCGGATCGTCCGCGCGCGCCGTGACCATGCAGCCGCGCATGGGAATCCTCCCCAGAAGGCCGAAATCGGGCGCGAGCACCCGAACGGCGGTCTCGGAGTCGGCCTCCAGGAGGTAGTCGAACTCGTTTTTCCCCACGTAGCGGGGCGCGAACCCCAGAGCCTCGGCCAGGCCGTCCGGCGGGTCGGCGGGCGCCTCCCGGACGGCGGGAAAGTTCATCTCTATCCACTCCTCCCTGCGCTCGCAGGTCAGAACGCCGCTTCTCGTGTGGAAGATGGCCGTCTCCCCGGGGTCGAGGCGCCCCTCCTCCCAGAGAACGTGGGCGCCGGCGAGCGTCGCGTGGCCGCAAAGGTCCACCTCGCTCACGGGGGTGAACCAGCGCAGGCCCCAGCCGTCCCCGCGCCTCGTCAGAAACGCCGTCTCGGAGAGGTTCATCTCCGCCGCCACGCGCCGCATCCACCCCGCGTCCGCCTCCGCCGGCAGGACGCAGACGGCGGCCGGGTTGCCCGAAAAAGGGGCGTCGGCGAACGCATCCACCTGAAAGAGGGGAAACGACATGGGCGCTCTCGCGGAAAGAAGGCGGGTCAGACGCGCCTGACGACGTCGCCCGCCTGAATGGCGCCTTCGCCCAGAACCTGGGCGTTCAGCCCCGAGCGGTTCAAAAGGCCCTCGTATAATCCCTCGATGCCCAGCAGGTTCTCGAAATACCTGCACGGCTCGTTCAGGCGGACGCCGCGCAGCCTCGCCCCGCCCACCTGAAAATCCGCGCCCACGAGATGATTGAGCGGAACGCCGCGCGTCACGATGTTTCTCCTGCTCTGGCCCGCGTCGAGGCGGATGCCGAGATCGCGCGCGAGCGCCTCGATGGCCTCCATCTCGATGAGCGTCACCTGGCGATCCGGCCCCCGCTTTCTGGAGTAGGTGCCCGCGCCCTCGGCGTAGCGATCCCCCGCCAGCCCCCTGCCCGCGAGCGCCTGCGCGCGGGCGACCTCCATCATCGGCTCGCCGGCCACCGCGCCGACGTGCACCGAAACCACCTCGCCCTCGAACATCACAGCGCCGCCCGCTCCCGAAGGAGCGCGAGCGCCTCCGCCTCCGTGGGAAAGGCGCCCGAGTCCAGCTTCGACCACAGGAGCTCGCCGTCCAGCGTCAGCTCGAAGGCGCCGACGCGGAACCGGCCGCCCTCGTTTCCGGCGATTTCCAGGTCGGGAAAACGCTTCTTCAATTCCTGAGCCAACTGCTCATAGCGCGGCCCGTAGTTTCATTTCTCGCAGTATTCGACGTGAAGCCTCATCCATTCTCTCCCGCGGAAGGCGAGGGCGGCGGTCCCCCATCATAGAAGAACTTCTCCCGCGGGAGAAGGGGCGCGGGCGAACCGGATTCCGAAGCGCGGATTCGCCCGCGCGCGGCTTGACGAACGCGCCCGCGCGGTAGAAGAATCTCCCCGGCTTCCCCGAAGGCGACAAGGAGAGGAAATGGCCGGAATCACCCGCGTGGGCGCATACATTCCCCCCCATCGGCTCGAAGGCGAAACCGTCCGCGCCGTATGGGGGACGGGCAGCCCGAAGGCGTCGCGCCCGCTGGCCGGCTTCGACGAGGACGCCATCACCATGGGCGCGGAGGCGCTCATCAACGCCGCGGGCTGGGGCGGGGCGCAGGTCGATTCGCTCTACTTCGCCTCCACGTCGCACCCCTACGCCGAGAAGTCGAACGCCGCCGTCCTCGCCGCGGCGGCCGATTTGCCGGAGACGCTCTTCACCCTGGACGCGGGCGGCTCCCTGCGCGCGGGGACGTCCGCGCTCAGGGCCGCGTGGGACGCCGTGAGGGCGGGGTCCTCCGGGACAGCGGCCGTCGTGGCGGCCGAGAAGCGCCCCGCCCCGCCGGGGAGTCCCGACGAGCTCGGGCTCTGCGACGGCGCCGCGGCGCTCCTGCTGGGCGAGGGCGAGGAGGTCGCGGCCGAGATCGAGGCGGTCTATTCCTGGTCGGAGGACTTCATCGACCGCTGGCGCCTGCCGGGGGAGGACGCCGTCTCGGCGGGCGACGCCAAGTTCATCCAGGACTACGGCTACGCGCGCCAGAGCGCCGCCACCATCGAGGGGCTGCTCAGGCAGACGGGCGCGACGCGGGAGGACGTCTCCCGCGCGCTGTTCTACGCCCCCGACGCGCGCGCCCACGCGGCCATCGCCAGAAAGCTGGGCTTTCCCGAAGCCGCCTGCCCCGCGCCGCCCCTCGTCGCGCGCCTGGGCGACGCCGGAGCGGCCGCCCCCCTGCTCGCTCTCGTGGAGGCGCTCCAGAGCGCGGAGCCGGGCGAGCACATCATCGTCGCGGGGCACGGAAGCGGGGGCGACGCGATACTGCTGCGCGCGACGGACAAGGTGCGCGAGCTGAGGGCGCAGCGGGGGCTCGCGTGGTCTCTCTCTCGCGCCCGCCCCGTCCCGAACTACGGGCAGTGGCTCAAGTTCCGGGGGCATTCTCCCGAGGAGGAAATCCGCCCCTTCTCCTCGCCCAGCGTCCTGTGGAAGGAGAGCCGGGCGACCATGCGCCTGATGGCCGGGGTCTGCCGCTCGTGCGGGGAGCTCCAGTATCCCCGGCAGCAGGTCTGCAATTCCTGCGGGACGCGGGGGGAATGGGAGGAGCGCAAGCTGGGCCGCCGGGGGAGCGTCTTCACCTTCGTCCACGACTACCTGCCCCCCTCGCCCGAGGGCTTCATCACGATGGCGACGGCGGAGCTCGAGGGCGGCGGGCGGTTCTACGGCCAGATGACGAACCACAAGAAGGAGGAGGCGCGCATCGGCATGGCGTGCGAGCTCGTCTTCCGGCTTCTCCATCGGGGGGACGGGTATTACAATTACTTCTGGAAGCTGCGCCCCGCCGGATAGGGGCGCGCCCCCCGGCCGGGCCCGGCGGATCGAGGAGCATCAGACGCCTTTTTTCGAGGAGTTCGACATGAGCGGAAGCATCGCGGGGAAAGTCGCCATCATCGGCGCGGGCATCACGAAATTCGGAGAGCTCTTCGAGCGCAGCTACAACGACCTCGTGGTCGAGGCCGCCTTCGAGGCCTACGAGGACGCAGGCCTAAGCGGCGAGGACGTGGAAGCCGCCTGGCTGGGCACCTACCTGCCGCTCGGCTGGGGCTTCGACGGCACGGGCGGCCCCTCGCTCGCCGAAGCCCTGAACCTCTACCCCAAGCCCGTCTCCCGCGTGTCGAACTACTGCACCACGGGCATGGAGGCCGTCCGCATGGCGGCGATGGCGGTAGCCTCGGGGATGCACGACGTCGTCCTCGCCGTCGGCGCGGAGAAGATGCGCGAGGTTCCGCCCCGGGGCAGTCTGGTGGCGCAGCACGTGGAGAAGCTGCACCCGATGTATTCCAAGGGCCGCACGGCGCCGGGCAGCTTCGCCGTCCTGGCGAGGCGCTATTTCGAGGAGTTCGGCGCGGACCGGGAGGACCTGGCCGAGGTGGCGGTGAAGAACCACCATCACGGAAGCCTGAACCCGCGCGCGCACTTCCGCAGGGAGATCACGAAGGAGCAGGCGCTGAAAGCCCCGCCCGTGACCGAGCCCCTGGGGCTCTACGACTGCTGTCCCACGACGGACGGGGCGGCCGCCCTCGTGCTCTGCCGGGCGGATTTGGCCGAGCCGCGCTTCGGCAGGAAGGACTGCGTCCTCATCGAGGGCATGGGGCTTTCCTGCGCGACGGGCTACATCACCACGGCGTTCAACCCCAGGTTCAGCTTCATCGGCTTCGAGGCGACGAAGGAGGCGGCGCGCCAGGCCTACGAGCAGGCCGGCGTGCGCAGCCCGCGCGAGGAGATAGACGTAGCCGAGGTGCACGACTGCTTCACGATCACGGAGATTCTCAACTACGAGGATTTGGGCTTCGTCGAGAAGGGCGAGGGGCCCGACTTCGTGAAGAGCGGGGCGAGCCGGCTCGGCGGCGAGCTTCCCGTGAACACCTCGGGCGGCCTCAAGAGCTGCGGCCACCCCATCGGCGCGACGGGCGCGCGCGTGGTGGCGGATCTGACGAACCAGCTCCTCGGGCGCTGCGGGGCGCGCCAGGTGCAAGGGGCGAAGCGCGCCCTGGGCCACACCCTGGGCGGCCCCGGCGCCGTCTCCAGCGTGTTCGTCCTGAGCAAGAACTAGGGGCGAGGCGCCCGACTTGCGGGGAGGCTCGCGGGGGGCGGCTCACGACCCGGGCCGGGCGCTCTCCGCCACGCCCACGATCGCGTCCAGCTTCTCCCTGACTTCAGGCGCGATTTCTTCCTCGGGAACGCAAGAGGCGAGCTCGTAAAACCGCTTCTTGGCCATCAGGTTGGGCAATCCGAGTTTTTTGTAATACGCCGAGAACAAAGGGGCGAGAAAGTCATCGCTCGCCTTGGCGTCGTCATCCCATGGCGACCCTTTCCCCAGCGTCTTCATGGCTTCTTCTATCTCGGCGATGGCCTCCCGCATCGCGTCGATCCGACTCCTGGCAAAGAGATCCTCAGGCCCGGAGCCTCGCGCGTAAGCCTCCAGGGTCGCCGGGGCGCAAAGGTAATTTTCGATTTCCCGCTTTTTCCACATCAAAAATTCGAGAGGCCCGCCTTCCGGCGAAGCCCCCTCAAGACGGTCGAAGAGAGCCACGCCTTTCAGGTCCGGCGAAGCCTCCTTGAGGCCGTAATAGTGCCGTTCCGCCTTTGTGAACTGGTCGCCGACATAATGCACGAACGGACGTTCGAGCGCCCGGACCGCCTCCTCATGCCCGAGGCGCTCGGCGAAAGCCTGCAGGATCGCCAAATCCGTCGAGCCTTCGAGATAAAGAACCCAGCCCGTCTGCTCGGCTTGGTAGTATTGCTCGAACCCTATCTCTCTGAGCGCCTTCAGCACCTGGCTTCCCCTGTCCGCGCCTCCGATCCGGTGCGGCGAGCCGACGAAGGCGATGACCATGTCCCTGTCGGCGGCCTCGTTGAGAAGCACCTCCGAATGACTCGCCGCGATGATCTGGCTGTCGCGCTCCCGGGCGCTATCGGCGATCAGCCTGTAGATTTGGCGCTGACGAAGAATTTCGAGATGCGCGTCGGGTTCATCCAGCAGAATGGCCGCGCCGGGATTCGCGGACATGTACGCCAGAATCAGCAGGGTCTGCTGCAGCCCCCGTCCGCTGGAAGACAGGTCGAGACTTTTGGAGGCGCGGGGCCGCTTTCTTTTCGACTGCAACTCCCGCCCGATGGAAGAAGGATCGAGGTCCATCCCGGGCTCCCGATACCCCATGACGATTTCCCCCCGCTCCTCCACGTAGCGGGGCTCCTCAAGTTCGGAGCCGAAGAGATCGCGCATCCGCTCCACCAGTTCTTTCCACAAGTCGGGATCGCCGCTTTGAATCCTGTAGCAAAGATTGCGCAAAACTTCGGCTGTGCGCCCCTCTCCCACGCGCACGTTCACCGCGCCCTGATCGAGCCGCGTTTCGGTCGCCGCGAGGCCGGACATGGGGGGAAGAAAGGCGATGCGCGTCGAGGCGGCGGCTTCGGGAACCGGCATCCGCTTCGGCTTCTCGCCCTCGCCCAGCCGCAGGGGGCGACAGTAAAATGATTCGGGATTCGCGTAGTCGAATTCGAGACCGCAGGCCCACGCCTCGCCCTTGCTGACCCCCTCGACGATGAGCTCGATGCGAACGTTGCTCGTTCGCTGACACCCGGCATCGTCCCTTCGCGCGTCCCTCGTATGGAGTTCGCGCCACAGGAGCTCCGCGGTCGGAACGGGAATGGCGAGAAGGTCGCGGCGGTTGATGGTGACGCCCGGCCGATTCTCCGGCGCCTTTTTCCCCGAGCGCTTCTCGCGCCAGCGCTTCAGTCCGATATCCCAGAGAGCCAGAGCCTGCATGGCCGAGGTCTTGCCCGAGTTGTTCGGGCCGATGAACACCACGGGGTTCCCCAGCTCGATTTCGACTTCATCGAAACGCTTGAAGTTGCGAATGGTAAGTTTCGTGAGCATCCGCGCGCTCCCTGAAAATTCTCTCCGCCGCCCGCATCCCTGAGATGATCCCGCCGCGCGCCGGAACGCGGCTGTTTTACCTTCTCCCCCCTACAGCCACGAGAGGTTGACGCCCCTCTCGTTCGCCAGCTCGGCCTTGAACTCGGCCTGGGTTCTGGAGCCCTTCCGGCGGTTGCAGCTGCCGCACAGCAGCTGAAGGTTGGCGGCGTGGTTCGTCCCGCCCTTCGACCGGGGGGTGACGTGATCCATCTCCAGGTGCCGGGCCTCGAAATGCTCCTGGCATCCGTTGCAGTAGCCCTCCTGGAGGCCGTAGAGGGTTCTCTTGAAGTCCGCCATCTCGGCGGGGCGAAGCTCGTCCCCCTGATCCGTGCGCATGGGGATGTCGCCGCGCGCCGTGATGTCCCGGAACAGCCCCTGGTTGTCGCGGATGCGCTGAACGACCAGCTCGGCCGCGCGCGCCGAGATGTCGATGCCCACCCAGTCGCGCCTCAGCTCGTCCGCCGCCACGAGGGTCGTCGCGCACCCGCAGAAGGGGTCGAACACCACGTCGCCCTCGCGCGAGCTCGCCTCGATGACGCGCCGCAGCAGCGCCAGGGGCTTCTGCGTGGGATAGCCCGTGCGCTCGGATCTCGGAGCGGGATATATGTCCTTTATCACGTCGCGCGCGGCGATGCCTCTCGATTCGTGGAGATAGCGCTTGTAGCGCGGCACTCCCCCAAGCTTTTTGGGAAAATGTATTCTTCCCTCCTTCTCCAGTTCGCGCATCCTGTTTTCCGGATACCGCCACGGCCCCCGATGGCCGTGAAAGTCGTAGGAATATCCTCCGCCGCTCAAGCCTTTCGCTGTCAACTGATCCGACTGATATCTTCCCCGCTCGTCCTCGTGCCTGTAATCGCGCCGGATCTGCCTCTCGCCGAGCGGCTGCCACGCGCCGTTCCAGATGAATCCCTTGCCCATGCCGTAGTAGAGGAGGTCGTCATGCACTCTTGCGAATCTCTTGGCGTCGCTTCTCCCGGTGGTTCTCTCCCATATCACGTCGTTCCTGAAATTCTCCGCGCCGAAAATCGCGTCCATCACTATTTTGAGATAATGGCTGGCCGTGGGGTCGCAGTGCAGGTAGATGGAGCCTGTGGGCCTGAGGACGCGCTTCATCTCGATGAGGCGGGTCGCCATCATCACCAGATAGGAGAACATCCCCTTCGAGTGCGCATGCCGGGCGGAGGCGAGCAGGGCGTAGAGGCCGACGTTCTCGTCCTTCAGCCGGTTGTGCTCGACCAGGTCCACGTCCGAGAGCGTCCAGGAATCCTTGAAGGCCGCCCCCGCCGCGCGGCTGCCGATGGGCGCCGCATACGCCTTGTTGGAATTGAAGGGCGGGTCGAGATAGACGAGATCGACGCAACCGGAGTTCATCCCCCGCATGACGTGGAGGTTGTCGCCCGTGAAGATGGTCTTGCTCTTCCAGTTCGGCTTCAAGGGGGCGCGCCTTCCGGGCGGATGGAGAGCGAGGCGTCACGCGGGGAGAATACCACGCCCGCCGCGGGGGCGTCAGGGGGGGGGCTTGGCGATTCGCCTCGCCGCCCCGCGCGGGCGGTTCACGAACCGCCCCGGCGGAAAACCCGAAGAGGCGCCCGAAACCTCAGCCCGCCCCCCGAAAGCGGCGGCGTCAGGAGGGCTCGCGCGCGGCTTCGTGAAGGATGACGACGCCGCCCGTCATCGGGCGGTGGCGCACCTGGCCGAAGCCCGCCTCGCGGATCATCTCCGAGAGCCTCTCCGCTCCGGGAAACTCCGACACCGTGCGGGGCAGGTAGCTATACGCCCGGGGATGGCTCGAGACCAGGCGGCCGACGAGGGGGACGAGAACGCGGAAATACGCGGCGTACAGAAGCCCGAAAAGCCCCCCGGGGCGGCCGAACTCCAGCACCACGAGCCTGCCGCCCGCGCGGGTGACCCGCCCCATCTCGCGCAGGCCGGCCTCTCGATCCTCCAGGTTGCGCAGGCCGAAGGAGACGATTACCCCGTCGAACGCCCCGTCCCGAAAGGGGAGCCCGAGCGCGTCGCCCTGGACGAGGGAGAGGGCGGCGTTCGCCTTCGCCGCCTTCTTTCGCCCGCGCGCGAGCATGGGGAGGGCGAAATCGACCCCCGCCACGCGCGCGCGCGCCCCGGCCTGGCGGCGAACCTCGAGCGCCACGTCCGCCGTGCCCGCCGCCAGGTCGAGAAGCCGGGGGCGCGCCTCGCCCGCGACGCCGCGCAGCAGGATCGCCGCCGCCCGCCTTCGCCAGAGGCGATCCGCCCCCAGGCTGAACGCGCGGTTCAGGAAGTCGTAGGTGGGCGCGATGTCGGAGAACATCGCCCGCACCTCGCCCCTCTCGATTCGGGTCGGCACGCGAAAGCCCTCAGCCCGCGCCGACGAGCACGTCGGCTATCGCCCCCGCCGAGATGACGACGGACACCCAGGCGTTCAGGTTGAAGAAGGAGAGGTTCACGCGGCTGAGGTCGTCGGGGCGCACGATCCGGTGCTCCCAGAACAGGAGGCAGCCCGCCGCGGCGAGCGCCGCCCAGTAGAGCGCGCCCAGCCCGAACGCGCGGCCGGCGGCGAAGAAGCAGGCCATCGCCGCGAGATGAAGGGCGGCCGCCAGCATGAGCGCGCCCCGCGTCCCCAGCAGGCGCGGCAGGGAATGGAGTCCCGCCGCCTCGTCGAAGTCCGCGTCCAGGCAGGCGTAAATCAGATCGAAGCCGGCCACCCAGACGGCGACGCCCGCGAACAGGAGAACGCTCACGAGGCCCACCTCGCCGCGCACGGCCACCCAGGCGCCGGCGGGGGCGCAGCCCAGCGCCGCGCCCAGAATGAGGTGCGTCCAGGAGGTGAAGCGCTTGGCGTAGCTGTAGAGGACGATCCAGCCCGTCACCGCGAAGGAGAGGGCGAAGGCGAGCGGGTTCAGCATCCAGGCGGAGAGGTGGAAGAGGGCGAGAAAGCCCGCCATCACCGCCAGGATCGCCTTCGAGCGGAGCATGGGCTGGAACTCGGCGCGGTGCGCCGTGCGGGGGTTTCGGGGGTCGATGTCCCTGTCGGCGAAGCGGTTGAGCGTCATGGCGAAGTTCCGCGCCCCCGCCGCCGCCGCCACCATCCAGAAGAGCGCCCGCGCGGAGGGAAGCCCGTCCGCGGCCATCACGCCCGCCATCAGCACGAAGGGAATCCCGAAGATGGTGTGCTCGAACTTCACCATGCGCAGGAAGCGCCGGACGCTTCCCGGAACCGGCGCCTCAGCCGCCAAGCCCGTATTCCTCCCAGCGCCTCGTGACGCGCTCCTTGATCTCCTCGGACATCACGATCTCGGGCGGCCACTCGCGCGCGAAGCCCTCGGAGGCCCACTTGCGGGTGCCGTCCACCCCCACCTTGCTCCCCACGTGGAGGAGCGGGGCGGCGTGCTCGAGCGCGTCCACCGGGCCGTCCACGAACACGAGGTCGCGCCGGGGGTCGATGCTGCCCAGCGTCTTCCAGGAGACCTCGCTGACGTCGCGCACGTCCACGTCCTCGTCCACGACGACGATGACCTTGGCGAGCGCCATCTGCCCCATCCCCCACAGGGCGTACATCACCTTCCGCGCGTGGTGGGGATACGCCTTGCGGATGGAGACGATGACCATGTTGTGGAACACGCCCTCGGCGGGCATGTGGACGTCCACGATTTCGGGCAGCTGCATCTTCATCAGGGGCAGGAAGATGCGGCCCGTCGCCCCGCCCAGCCAGTAGTCCTCCATCGGCGGGCGGCCCACGATGGTGGTGGGGTAGATGGCCTCGCGCCTCCTCGTGATGGCCGTGACGCGGAAGACGGGGTAGTCGTCCGCCAGCGAATACCAGCCCGTGTGGTCGCCGAAGGGCCCCTCCTCGCGCAGCTCGTTCGGGTTCAGGTAGCCCTCCACCACGATGTCCGAATCGGCGGGCACCTCCACGTCCACCGTTCTGCACTTCACCAGCTCCGCGCTCTTGCGCCTGAGAAAGCCGGCGAGGTTCAGCTCGTCGATTCCCGGCGGCAGGGGCGCGCTCGCCGCGTAGACGTAGACCGGGTCCCCCCCCAGGGCGACGGCCATCTCCATGCGCTCGCCCCTCTCCGAGCTCGCCAGGAAGTTCTGCGCCCCGTCGTGGTGGAGGTGCATGTGCATCCCGGCGGTCGCCGCGTCGAAGAGCTGGACGCGGTAGAGGCCCACGTTTCTGCGGCCGGTTCGCGGATTCCGCGAATAGACGTGTCCGAAGGTGATGTAGCGCCCCGCGTCCTCCGGCCAGCACTTGATGGCGGGAAGCGAGAAGAGGTCCGGCTGCTCCGTCTCGACGATCTCCTGGCAGGGCGCCGCGCTCACCGTCTTGGGGGAGAAGGAGGCGAGCCGCGCGAGCCTGGGCAGCATCTTCACCTTCTCGATGATGCCCTCGGGCGGCTTGATCTCCAGAAGCTCCGCCACCTCGTCCGCCGCCGCCTCCAGGCTCTCGACGCCCAGCGCCATCCGCATCCGCTCGTCCGAGGCGTAGGCGTTGATGAGGACGGGGGCGTCGAACGTCCGCCCGTCGGGGGCGACGGGGCGCTCGAACAGGAGGGCGGGGCCGCCCGCCTTCACCATGCGGTCGGCGATTTCGGTGATCTCGAGCTCCACGTCCACCGGCGCGGAGACGCGGCGCAGCTCCCCCGCGCGTTCGAGGGCGTCCACGAATTCCCTGAGAGATGCGTAGGCCATGCGCTCAAAATCCCCCCGTTCGATGATTCGCGGCGCGCCCGCCCTTCCCCGCTCCGCTACAGGTTCGCCGAATAGGGCAACGACTTCACGAACCTTTCCATGAACTCCAGGTCGGGCTCGCCCCCGAGCGCTGCGGGAAGCCTGATTTTCGCCTTCCGCAGCCTCGTCTGGCTGCATTTGCGCCCGTAATTATACCGATACCGCTCGAGGTTGATCACCGCAACCAGAAACATCGCGGCGTATTTGTTCATGCGGAACCTGGGCGTCAGCTTCTCCACGTGGTCCGACGCCGAGAAGGACCTGTCCTGATACGCGCAGTATCCCGAGACGGCGCTGTCGATGGTGAGCGCGCCGCCCTCGCCCACGGATTCCGTATACGCGCGGCAAAATCCCTTGACCCCGTTGTTGGTCGCCTGCGTTCCTACGTAAGGCCAGCCCTCCCGCGGCGCGGCGGGCTCCAGATCGCGGTAGAGCGTCGTCCTCGTTCCCGAAATTCTGAAGAGATCGCCGAAGGAGAACGCCTTCCACGCCCGCGCGTCAAGCGGCTCCTCCACGCCGCGCGTTGCGGGCTCGGAGGAGGCGCTCTCCACGATCCTGTTGGCGAACAGATACGCCGAATAGCCATACAGGGCGTCGACGAACAGGTCGCGGGTTACCCTGGAATAATCCGTCTCCATGTAGGCTTCCGCAACCCATTCATCCTCCGCGGCGAGCCGCCTCTTGACGCCGCGGCCGGGCGCCGCGCGCCTGTTGACGTAAGCGTCCAGCCATTCGCGCTTGACCTCCTCCCATCGGCCGTGCAGGTCCGATCTGCCGGTCGTTTTGCGCTTCACGAAGCCGTCGTCCTTGCAATAGCCCAGATACGTCTCCTTGCCGGCGGGGTGCGGGCGATGCGCCGTGAACGCCATGACGCAGGTCACGACCCCGACTCCGGAGTTGAAGAACAGCTCGTCCGGCATGGAGAACACGGCTTCCAGCGTGTGCCTCTCCATGAGGCGGCGCTTCACCAGCCCCGTCTTTCCCGATGCCGCCAGAGCGCACTGCATGGGGACGATGGCGACGCACGCGCCGCCCTGCTGCAGGCATTCCAGATTATTGAAGACGAACTCCAGCTCCTCGATATCGTTTTTCTTGTCGGATTTGTAGGGCGGATTCAGAAGGCCCACGGTCGGCTTCTTCGCCTTGATGGCGTCCATGATTTTCCGGCTGAAGCAGTCGCCGAGCAGAATGTTCGATTTGCCGTCCTGGTGGATGTACATGTTGGAAACGGCCAAGGGATAGATTTCCGACTGGAGTTCGACGCCGTAGATTTGCGACTCCTTGATGCTCCTTATCTTCTCCGCGTCGCCCCCGGCGTCCTCCACCATCCTGCCCAGAGCGTGAATCAGAAAGCCCCCCGCGCCGGCGCAGTTGTCATACGCGACGGATTCCTTGTTCACCTGCGCCAGATCGACGAAAAAATCCGCGATGTGCGGCGGCGTCAGGACGATGCCCAGCCCCTTGTCGCTGTTCGCGTATTGCAGAAACTCCGTGTAGAGGCCGCCGAGCACGTCGCGGTATTGATGATTCCTGATGTATGAGTTCACCTCGGCGTCAATCAGCCTGATGATGTCGGCGAGTTCGCCTCTTTTGGTGGTCAGCACCGTATCGACCGGCAAGAAGCCGAACTTCTGCTTCAGGATGTCGAGCTTGGGGCGTTCGATTCCCGCCTCCGACAGCTCCCGCATGACGGCGTCGACGACCAGGCCGGCGACGGCGCGGGGATTCGGCTCAAGAGAATAGGACTGCCGGAAGGACTCGCGCTCCAAGGCGATCAGAATCGCGCTGATGAGAAGCGCCCGGTTTCTCTCCGAAACCTTGTTGACGTGCAACCGCGCGTTCATCCCGCGAATGAAGGCGAGCAGGGCGTCATAATCCTGCCTCCGCTTGTGGGGGCTTTTCATGCAGCCTTCGAGATAATCCCCCGGCGGCAGCAGCTTGTCCCCGAACATCTCTTTCGGTTCGGTGATCGTTCTTCAAAAGCAGATAGTGGGAGACCCGCGCGGTTCTTTCGTCCGTCCCGCTCACGCCTATGGCCAGAACGTCGAACTCCCGGCCGAGGCAGGAGGCGTAGAGAAGCGCGCCGTCAACGGCGAACTCACGGTATCGATTCCGCCCGGGGCTGGAATGCTTCAAGGGGTCGGCCTTGCATTCGACGACGATCAGGAAGTCGGGATGCCCGTCGAATTCGATCAGAAAATCGGGGAACCCCCGCCCCGGGCCGCCCTTGGACGCCGATTTCAGCAATTTGTCGATGCGGGGATTCTTCGACGCCTGCTCGTCGATTCTCCGGATCCCGCTCCCGTATTTCTCGAAATGTCGGCGAACAATCCGCTCCGCGTCGCGTTCGTTCCTCACGCCGCCGAATCCTTCCGGTTCATTCCGCGTCCGCCCGCGCGGGCGGCGAGGCGGGAATACCCTCTGTTTTCCCCGTGTTCGCTTCGGGAAGCGGGGCGATCATTCTATCAGGCTTCTCAGGTTTCCGGTCAGTTCGTCCGCGCGGAACCAACGGGGATCGTTCCGGATGAATATCTCCCGCCCCTTGTATCGCGCGCTTCGGAAGCCGTCCTTTTTCTTCGCCCCGTTTCTCTGGTCGTCCGTCCGGTTGATCGTGTAGTGCCAGCTTCGGTCGTCGATGGCGCACGCCCACCCGTAGAGGCTCCGCACTTCTTCATGATCGTCATAGGTGAGAAGAAACGGCAGGCGCTTCTCGTTCCGACGCAGACACGCGGCCAGCCGCTCATGATCCTCCGGCGAGAACGGGCAGTTGTAGAACTTCTGCTGGTCGGCGTCGTAGTAGGGCGGATCGACGAACAGGAAGCTGCCGTCCGGCAGCTCGTCGATGACGCCCTCGAAGTCCCGCGAGGAGAGCTCCACCCCCTGCAGTTTGTCGGAGACCGTCCGCAGGTGCGGCGGCCAGTTCTCTGGGCGCATGGAGTATTTCTCGCCGAAGCCCCAGTAGCAGTTTTCCGGCCGCATGATGCCGCTGTAGGAGGTCCGGTTCAGATAATACCAGCGAAAGGCGCGCTCGAGGTCGCTCTCCGGCCTGTATTCGCTCTTGTAGAAGGCGTGGTTCTCCTTCGTGGCGCGCACGCCGTCGAGCAGGGAGATCAAAGACTCCACCCTGTCCCTGATCTGCGCCAGCGTGTTGATGACCTCGGCGTCCAGATCGTTGAGGATGGAGACCCGCGCCTTCCGCTTCGCGAAGAAGATGGAGGCGCCGCCGGCGAAAGGCTCGCAGTAGCAGGCGTGCGGCGGGACGAGATCGAGAACGAGGCGGCGGGCGTAGAACTTTCCCCCGGGATAGCGGAAGGGCGAATTCGATTTTCTCGAACGCGGTCTTTCCCCGGGCTTCGCCTCCGCGGCGCGCCCGAACAAAGACGCCTGCGCATTCATCGTCCCCGCGTCTCCGCCGCCCGCCCCGGAAAGGCTACCCGATCGCCTTCGGGACGCGGAAGTGGCCCCTCCTGAAGTCGGGCGCCATCCGCTCCATGTTCTCGATGGGGGATTCGGTGACCTCGTCCTCGCGGAACACGTTCACCAGGTCGAGGACGTGCGAGGTGGGCGGAACGCCCTCGGTGTCCGCCTCGTTCAGCTTCGAGACGTGCTCCAGAATCGCGCCGAGCTGCCCGGTGAACTTCTCGACTTCCTCCTCGCTCAGGTTCAGGCGCGCGAGCCTGGAGACGTGAATCACCTCTTCGCGCGAAATCGGCATGACGCTCCCCTCCCCCGCTTCGACGCCCGCCCTTATACCTTCGGCCTCTCGCCCGCGTCAACGCCCTCCTCCGCGGGCGAGAGGCGCGCGTAGTTCAGCACGAGCTTCCTGCGGCCCGCCTCCTCGAAGTCCACGCTCACCACCGCGCGATCCCCGGTTCCATGGCGCTCCACGACGACGCCCCGCCCGAACTTCTCGTGCCGCACGCGCGCCCCGGGCGCGTAGGGGCCCAGAGCGGCGGGCGAAACGGCGGACGCGGCGTCCGCCCCGGCGCGGGGCGCGGCCTCCCCCGCCTCCGAGAGAATCTCCTCGTAGCGCGCCCCGGCGGCGTCGCGCGGCGCGCCCGGGCGTCGCGGGGGCTTTTTGCGGACGGGCGCGTGGTCGCCCACCCGCTTCAGGAATTCGGGCGCGATTCCCTCCAGGAACCGGCTCGGCCTGCCCGCCCAGCTCTTCTCCGCCCCCTCCGGCCGCCTCTCCTTCGCCCAGGAGAGGCACAGAATCTCCTTCGCCCGCGTCGCGCCCACGTAGAGAAGCCTCCGCTCCTCGTCCAGGGACGCCGGCGCGTCCAGGGCGCGGCCGTGCGGAATCAGCCCCTCCTGCGCGCCGACGATTCCCACCGCCGCGAACTCGAGCCCCTTCGCCGCGTGCAGGGTCATCAGCGAGAGCGCGCCGCTCTCCGCGGAGAACTCGTCCGCCTCGCCCATCAGCGCCAGCTCCTCGAGAAACAGCGCCTTCGCCTCCTCCGACTCGGGCGCGGCGGCGCCCTCCTCCCGAATCCGCTCCTCGAACGCGGCGGCCGCTGCGGCGAACTCCCGCGTCCCCTCGATCGCGCGGGCGGCGGCGCGGCGGCGATCGGCCGAGGCGCTCGCGTTCGCGGCTCCCTCCAGCCAGGCGCGATAGCCCGTCCGCTCCAGCAGCTCCTTGATCAGCCGCGCGGGGCCGGCCTTGAGGGAAGCGAGCGCCCTGATCGTCTCCGTCAGCTCTCCGAGGCTCCGCGCGGCCTCCCCCTTTATCCGGCCGGCGGCGACGGCCTCCTCCGCGTCGGCCATGGTGAAGCTCTCCGCCCCTTCGGGGGAGATCGCCCGCGCGCGCGTCTCCCCCAGGCCCCGGGGCGGGCGGTTGACGACGCGGGCGAAGGCCGCCCCGTCCTCCGGCCGGATGAGCGTCCTGAGATAGGCGGCGAGGTCCCGCACCTCGGCGCGGTCGAAGAAGCGCTGGCCCTTCACCACCCGGTAGGGAATTCCCCGCCTTCGCGCCGCCGCCTCCAGGGGGCGCGACTGCGCGTTGACGCGGTAGAAGACGGCGACCTCCCCCCAGGGAACGCGCCCGCCCGCTCCAGCCTCGACGAGGCGGGCGATGATCGCCTCCGCCTCCGCCTCCGGGTCGTCCGCCGCCAGAAAGCGGACCGCCGCCCCCTCCGGGTTGCTCGTGACCAGGCGCTTGGCGCGGCGCGCGGCGGCGCCGCCCATGACGCGCGAGGCGAAGGCCAGGATGGCGCCGCTCGAGCGGTAGTTCTCCTCCAGGCGGAACGCGCGCGCCCCGGGGAACCTGCGCTCGAAGTTCAGAATGTTCTCCACGCGCGCCCCCCGCCAGCCGTAGATGCCCTGGTCGTCGTCCCCCACGGCGAACACGCGCCCGCGCGCGCGGGAGAGCAGGGCGACCAGCGCGTCCTGGGCTGGGTTGGTGTCCTGGTATTCATCGACGAGTATCTCGACGAAGCGCTCCTGATACTTCCGGAGAACGCCGGGACGCGCGCGGAACAGGCGCGGGGGAAGCGCCAGCAGATCGTCGAAGTCCACCGCGCCCGCCTCGCGCAGGGCGCGCTCGTAGCCGGGCGCCAGCTTCCGCGCCGTCTCGCCCACGCTGAACGGGAGCGGCGGCTCCTCCTCCCCGACCGCCGTCTTGCGCCGCCCTATCCACTCCAGGACGGCGCGCGGCGAATAGCGCTCCGCGCTGACGCCCGCCGCCTCCATGCGCCGCCTGACGAGCGCGAGGCATTCCGAGCGCGAGAAGACGGCGAAGTTCCGGGGAAGGCCCGCCGCCTCCGCCTCGGCTCTCAGGATGCGGGCGCAGACGGCGTGAAAGGTGCCCAGCCAGACGCCCCGCGCCCCCTCTCCCAGGGCGGCGGCCAGGCGCTCGCGCATCTCGCCCGCCGCCTTGTTCGTGAAGGTGATGGCCAGGATCTCCGAGGGGGCGGCGCCCTCCTCCAGCAGGCGCAGGACGCGGCGGACGAGCACCCGCGTCTTGCCGGAGCCCGCCCCCGCCAGAACCAGGTTCGCGCCCGGAGGCGCCAGCACGGCCTCCCTCTGCTGGGGGTTCAGGTTCGCCAGGTAGTCCGCGGACACGGGCGCGCGGGGGGGCTACAGCGGGCGGGGGGCGACGCGCGGCCTCGCGCCCCGGAAGAACGACTTGGCGGGCCAGACCCCCCTGGCGACGACGGCGCCCGGCGCCACCCAGCAGCCGGGGCCCAGAAGCGCGCCCGGCGAGGTCACCGCGTTGCAGCCGAGCTCGGCGTCGTCGCCCACCACGGCGCCGAACTTCCCGAGCCCTGTGTCGAGCTCCCCGCCCTCCGCCCGGACGCGGACGCTCCGCGCGGCGCCCGCGCGCTTCTCCTCCTCCGTCCGGAACCGGAGGTTCGCCAGCTTGACGCCCGCCCCCAGGTTCGCCCGCGCCCCCAGGAGGCTGTCCCCCACGTAGGCGAAATGCCCCGCCTCCGCGCCGTTCAGAAGCGCGCTGTTCTTCACCTCCGTCGCGTGGCCCACGACCGCGCCGGGGCCGATGAGGCAGTTCTCGCGCAGATACGCTCCGTGCCGCAGCTCGGCGCCCCCGCAAAGGAGCGCGGGGCCCTTGATGACGACGCCCGGCTCGACCCGCGCCCCCGCCTCGATGAGCAGGCCGAGCGAGGGGACTTTCAGCCTCTCCTTCGGGACGAGGAGCCCCTCGCTCACCGCCAGCCCCTCCTCGACGCGCAGGGCGGGGACGTCGGGCGCGGGAGCGTCCGCCGCGTCCGCCAGCGCGCGGAGGAAGCCTCCCAGCAGGGCGACGGCCTCCCAGACGCGCTCCGCGCCCTCGAACAGCTCCCGGTGGGGAAACGCGCCGAGTTCCCGGAAATAGGCGTCGGGGGCGGTCGCGCTCATTCGCCGACCCCCAGATGCCACGCGCCCAGCGGCGTGATGCGCAGGCCGTCCCCCTCCGTCTCCGCCAGTCCGCCGCGCAGCGCCTCCCCGCGGACGCCCGCCGGGCGGACGGGCGCGCCGAAGTCGTCCGCGTCCAGAAGCGCGTCCATCGCCGCCGCGTCCATGCCGCCCTCCCGCAGGGCCTCGAGCAGGCGCCTCTCCGCCCGCGCGCCGGGAGAGGCGGCGTCCTTCATCCGCGCCAGAATCTCGCGCAGAACCTCCTCCCCGACGGCGGAGAGCCTCTCCGCCCAGGCCGCGGGGCCCCTGAGAACCACGCCCGTCCTGCTCTCGGTGCCCGAGCTTCTCGCGTAGATCGCCCCCAGCGGCGCGCCCGCCGCGTCCTCCAGGACGAGGCGCAGGACGCCGGGGTCGTCCTCCAGGGGCGCCCAGCGCGGCGCGGCGGCTCCCTCGAAGGCGGCCTCCGCGCTCGCCATGAGCCTCGCCGCCACGGCCTCGCGCGCCGCGCCCCCCGGCGCGAGGCGGCGCCTGTCCACGTGGTAGGCGTAGCGCGACTCCTTGAACCCCCGCGGAAACGGGGCGGCGAGGACGGCGTGCGCCTCCTCCGGCGTCGCGTCCTCAAGGAGGCCGCGCGCCGCCGCGCAGGTGTTGAGAAAGCTCTTGAGGCCGTCTCCCGCCGCGATTCTTCTTCCCTCGCCCGCCGCGTTGGCGAGCAGGCCCGGAACGACCGTATGCCCCGATTCCTCCCCGCCCATGACGAAGCCGTCCCCCAGCCTTCGCGCCTCGCGCAGAATCCACTTGTCCCCGACGGGGGTGAAGACCACCCGCAGCCCCATGCGCGCGAGCGCGGACGCCGCCCCGGAGTCGCTCTCTATCGTGAGGACGGCCGCCCCGCCCTCGGGCAGCTCGCCCTCGCGCGCGAGAAAGCGCGCCTGGAGGACGAGGGCGTCGTCCCCGTCCAGGACGCGGAGCGCGTCCCCGAAGGGGTCGTAAAAGAGGGCGCAGCTCCTGTCGCCGTCCGCGTCGAAGACGCAGGCCGCCGCCAGCCCCTCGCCGCGCCGAAGCGCCCCGCGCCGCGCGCGGCCCGCCTCGAGGAGCGCGCGCGCCCCCGCGTGGGCGGCGAGGAAGCTTTCGTCCGTCCTCCGGACGGCGCGCCTGCCCTCGAGCGCGACCGCGCCGCCGCCCTCGTTCACCCGCCCGCGGCCCAGGGGGTTCACCTCCCTGACGCTCCGGGGGGAGAACCCCTCGACAATCTGGGCGGCCAGCCCGCTCCACGCCCCGCCCGCCGCGTCGATCGCCACGTCCCACCCGGCGAGCGCGCCCTCGCGCAGCCAGCAGTTGGGCAGCCGCGCGAGGTAGTCCGAATAGAACGCGCGCGCCTCCGCCGCCGCCTCCACGCGGCGCCCGCCCGCGCGGACGCTCTCGGCCGGAGGCCAGCCGCCCGCCCAGACGCGGGCGCTCAGGGCGGCGTCCTCCTCCGGCAGGGGCTTGGCCGAATCGGGGGAGAGGAGGATTTTCACGCCGTTCTGCTCCGCCGGGTTGTGCGAGGCGGTGAGCGCCGCCGCCCCCGCCCCGCCCACGCCCGCCAGATAGACCGCCGCCGCCGGGGTGGGCAGCACGCCCGTCACGAGGACGTGCGCCCCCGCGCGGGCGAGGGCGTCCGCGCACGCGGAGGAGAGCTCTCCGCTCTCGTCCCTCGGGTCCCAGGCCAGCACGACCGCCGTCGGGGAGATGAGCCGCTCGGAGGCCCTCTCCAGCAGCCAGACGCCCGTCTCGAAGACGTAGTGCGCGATGAACGCGGGCGTGAGGACGCCGCTTTCCGCGAACGCCGCGCGGGCGTCCGCCCCCGCCGCCCGGGGGTGGGACTCGTCCACCACCAGGCCGCGAACCCCGTCCGTTCCCTGAAGCGCGGCCTTCGGCATGGCGGGAGAGGGGGCCTGAGGTCTCAGGCGACGGTGACGGACTTCGCCAGGGCGCGCGGCCTGTCCACGTCGCGCTTGAGCGCCACCGCGAGAAAGTAGGCCAGCAGCTGCCCCGCCACCATGTGCAGGAAGGGGGCGAGCGTCGCGGAGACCCTCGGCAGCGCGATTTCCTCGCTGAACAGCCCCCGCGACGCCTCGTCCCCGTCGAAGCGGTAGCCCAGCAGGAAGCCGCCCCGCGCGCGAACCTCCTCCGCGCTGCTCCGCGTGAGGGCGTGCAGCGCGGCCTCCTCGGGCGCGGGCATGAGGACGACGCTGCGCATGTTCTCGTCTATCAGGGAGATGGTGCCGTGCTTCAGGAAGCCCGCGCTCATGCCCTCGGCGTGGAGGTAGGTGACCTCCTTCATCTTGAGGGCGCACTCGAGCGCCGCGGGGTAATAGACGCCCCGGCCCAGGTAGAACCAGTTTTTCATGTGCTGGTGCGCTCCCGCCGCCGCGTGGAGGAAGCCGGAGCGCTCGTTGAGCGTCTCCAGCACCAGCTCCGGCAGGGAGGCCGCCTCCTCGCGCAGCGCCGCGGCCCCGCGCGCGTCCAGGCGTCCGCCGAGGCGGCCCAGCTCGAGGGCGGCGAGCAGCAGGATGACCGCCTGGCTCAGGGCGGCCTTCGTGCTGATGACGCACTTCTCCGGCCCCGCCCGCTGGAGAACGGGGACGTCCACCGAGCGCGCCAGGGTGGAGCCCGGCACGTTCACTATCGCCGCCGTCCGCGCCCCTCCCTCCTTCGCGTGGCGCAGGGCGCTCAGGGTGTCGTAGGTCTCCCCCGACTGGCTGACGGCGCAAAAGGCGTCCCCGGGGCCGACTTCGGCGAGATGGGGAAATTCGTCCGTGCTGACGACGGGCAGGTATCTCCCGGCCAGGCGGCTGAAGAAATACTGGCCCATCGAGGCGGCGTAGAAGGTCGTGCCCACCCCGCCCAGGAAGCAGCGCTCCGACCCGTGAATCATCCGCGCCAGCGCGCGAATCTCCTCCGCCGGTATGTCGAGGGCGGCCTGGACGGTGGAGGGCTGATCGTAAATCTCCTTGAGCATGAAGTGGGGATAGCCGCCCCGGCGCGCCGTCTCCGCGCTCCATTCGATTTCGGTGACCCGCCTGTCGATTCTCTCGCGCGTGAGCAGGCTCCTGACCACGCAGCCGGCGGGGGTCACAAGCGCGTATTCGCCGTCCTCCATGATGATCGCCTGACGGGTGAACTCGATGAACGCGCTGAAGTCGGAGCCCACGTAGCTGGCGTCGTCGCCCAGCCCGATGATGAGGGGCGACTCGCGCCTCGCGCAGAAAATCGTCCCCGGCGCGTCGGCGGAGACCATCGCCAGCGCGAAGGCGCCCTCCAGCTCCTCGATCGCCTCGACGAAGCCCGCCTCCGCGTCGCCGCCGCTCCGCGCGATCTTCTCCGCCGCCAGATGCGCGATCACCTCCGTGTCGGTCTCGGAGCGGAACGCGGCGCCCCCCGCCGCCAGCCGCCCGCGCAGCTCCCTGTAGTTCGAGATGATGCCGTTGTGCACCACGGCCAGGCGGCTCTCGCCGTCGGCGTGGGGGTGGGCGTTCGCCCGGGTCACCCCGCCGTGCGTCGCCCAGCGCGTGTGGGCGATGCCCACCGCCCCCTTCATGTCCGAGAAGCGCTCGACGGCGTTCACCGCCTCGACGGTGCCCACGTTCTTGCGGATGTCGATGACGCCGTTCCGCTGGACGGCCATGCCGCAGGAGTCGTAGCCCCGGTATTCCAGGGCGGCTATCGAGCGCAGGAGCTTCCTCGACACGTTCGCGCGCGCCGCCATGCCCGCGATGCCGCACATTTTCATTCTCCTCCCGGGCGAGAGGGCGGCGTCCTCGGGAGGCGCCGGGCGCCGCGCATTCTAGTCCGCCTCCGCCGGCCAGGTGCAGTGGTGCGGAATGACCTCGCCGGGCGGAACGACGGAGCCCGGCGCCAGCGTGTTCGAGGCGCCCACCCGCGCCCCGTCGCCCAGGAAGGAGCCCACCTTGTCGAGGCCGGAATCCACCGCTCCCCCCGGCATCCGCACCGCGACGGGAGACTGATCCTCGTTCTGGATGAGCGTCATCGTCCCCGAGCCCACGACGGCGCCCTCGCCGACCACGCTGTCGCTCACGAACGACATGCGCCCCACCCGGACGCCGTCCAGCAGGGTGCAGTTCTTGAGCTCCACGCCGAACCCGACGACGGCGTTCGCGCCGATGGCCGTGTAGGGGCGCACCAGAACGCCGTTTCCCAGAAACGCGCCCTCCCCGATGAAGCAGGGGCCGAAGATGGAGGTGCCCGATTCGATCACCACGTTCCTCTCGATCCGCGCGGGGCCGCGAAACTGCACCGTGCCCCTGAGCCGCACGCTGCCGTCCACGCGCGCCTCCGTCCATCCGTCCATGACCATCCGGTTGCCCTTGAGCAGGTCCCAGGGATGCCGGGCGTCCAGCCAGGGATCCTCCTGGATCGAGGAGCGCAGGCCCTCCTTCGCGCAAAGCTCGTTCATCGCCTCGTCCATGTCGAGGCGCTCCAGCAGGTCGAACAGCCGGTAGGGCATGACGAACAGGCCGGCGAGAACGTAGTTGCCCATCTCGCGCGCCGCGGGCTTCTCCACCAGCCGCTCGATGCGCATGTCCTCGCCGAGGTAGACCGTCCCGTAGTTCTGGGCGTCGGAGGTGTGGCAAATCGCCGCCACGGGCTGCCCGAAGGAGCCGAACATCTGGACGACCCGCCGATACATGCCCTCCGACGCCAGCACGTCCGCGTACGCCAGCAGAAACGACTCGTCCTCCCGGAAGCATTCCCTCGCCAGCCGCGCGGCGTCGCGGATGCCCGTCGGCTCGCTCTGGCGAACGTAGCGAATCGTCACCCCGTGGCGCGCGCCCTGGCCGAACTCGTCGATGATGCACTCGGCGCGATGCCCGACCACGACGACCAGGTCGCTCACGCCGGCGGCGCGCATCTTCTCCACGGCCGAGCGCAGGAGAACCTCGCCCGCCACCGGCAGCATGGACTTGGGCCGGGTGCTCGTGAAGGGGTAGAGGCCGGCACCTTGGCCGGCCGCCAGAACCAGAGCTCTCAAAAGACGCCTCTCGGAGGTTCGCCGGGCATGGCCCGGAAGCGGGCGGCTGCGCTCATTCGCTCATCGAAGGCCCGGGCAGTATAGCAGAACCGGGGCGGCTTTCGCGCGCCGCATCCCCGAGGCGCCGCCGGTGGATTTCCTCCGCCCGCGCCAGGTCCGCCTTCGTGTTCACCCCCAGCGCCTCCTCGGGCGCGGCCAGGGCGGCGCCCAGAACCGCGCGCCCCCCGGCGCGCGCGAGGGCGATGACGTCGGGCAGGTGGAACTCCCCCCGGCTGTTCCCGGGGCGGACGCGCGGCAGGGCTTCGCGCAGAAAGGCGGCCTCGAACGCATAGGCGCCCGCGTTGACCTCCGCGATTTCCCTCTGCGCCTCCGACGCGTCCGCCTCCTCCACCACGCCCAGGAGCGCGCCGCCCTCGCGCAGCACGCGCCCGTAGCCGCGCGGATCGTCCAGGACGGCCGTGAGCATGGTGACGGCCGCGCCCGCCTCCTCGTGCAGGCGCGCCAGCCGCCCGAGCGTCCCGGCGCGCAGCAGGGGCGCGTCGCCGCACAGCAGGAAGAGGCGCTCCGCGCTCTCCGGCAGGGCGGCGAGGCCCACCCCGGCGGCGTGGGCGGTGCCGCGCTGCTCCTCCTGACGGGCGAAGAGGAGGTCCGCGCCCTCGCCCGCGAAGGCTTCCCGCACCGCCCCGGCCTGGTGGCCCACGACGAGGACGACGGGCGACGCCCCCGCCTCCCGCGCGGCGGCCACCACGCGGCGCGCCATGGGCCTGCCGCCCAGGGGATGGAGCGCCTTCGCCAGGGGGGATTCCATGCGCGTCCCCCGGCCGGCGGCGAGAACGACGGCGGCGAACCCCGCCCTCCGGGACGCCAAGCGCCTCACCTCCGCCGGGCGGCGGGCGGCTTGAGGAGGCCGAACTCCCGGAGCTTTCTTCTGAGCGTGTTGCGGTTCATGCCCAGCAGGCGCGCCGCCCGCGTCTGGCTGCCGCCCGCCTCGCGCAGCGCCAGCTCCAGCAGGGGCTTCTCCACGCTGCGGATGGCGTGCTCGTAGAAGTCGCCGCCCCCTCCCTCCCCCAGGGCGGCGACCACGGAGGAGAGCCGCTCCCGGAAGAAGTCCTCCATGTCGCCGCTCGCCCGCTTTCGGGGCGCGGGCCGCAGGTCCCCGAGCGAGATCGATCTCCCCTCGCTCGTGAGAAAGGCGCGGCAGACGGCCATCTCCAGCTCCGCCTCGTTTCCCCACCACTTCTGCCGGGAGAACCACGCCAGCGCGGCGGGCGCGATGCGCCGCCTCGGCCGCCCCACGCGCTCGGCGAACTCATCCAGAACGCCCTGGGCCACGAGCGCGATGTCCTTTCTCCTCTCGCGCAGCGGGGGAATCTCGACCGCGCAGGCCGCCTCCCCCCGATGCAGGCGCTTGATCACCTTGTCCTGTATCAGCCTCTCCGGGTCGCGCTCGCGCGCGAGTATCAGGCGGAACCCCTCGGAGACGCCGCCTCCCTCCAGCGCCTCCGCCAGCGCCTTCTGGCGCGCCGCGTCGATGAGCTGGACGCTCTCGACGAAGAGCGTCCCGCCCCGCCGCATGACGTCGCCCTCCTCCCCGCGCCTCTCCGCGACGCGCCGGATGCCCCTGTCCAGAAGCGAGGCGCGCCGCATCCCCGGCCCCCAGCGCAGGAAGGGGTGGCGCGCCCCCGGGTGCCGGGCGTGCAGCGCGCGCGCGACCAGCCGGAAGTTCAGCCCCTTCTCGCCCTCCAGCAGGATGGCGCGGTATTTCGCGCCCGCCGCCCGAATGGCGCGCCTGAGCCGCCCGGCCGCCGCGCTCTCCCCCTCGAGCCGCCAGCCGCCGCTCCCCTCGCGCGCCTCCGCGCGAAGCCAGCCGAGCTCCCGCCGGCGCAGGCCCTCCTCGCCCAGGGCGCGGGCGAACTGGAGCACCTCCTCGGGCTGCACCTCGTCCACGAAGACGGCGCGCGCCCCCGCCTCGATGCTCAGGGGGGCGAGCCCCTTGTCCTCGGGGCGAAGCACCGCGGCCGCCGGCCTGCCCGCCGCGCCGATTCCGCGCAGCGCGCCCGCCCCGGCGCGCCCGGCCACCGCCTGGAGAACGAAGTCGCACCACTCCAGCCGGGGGCGCGCCGAGGCCGCGCTCTCCAGGTGGAGCGCCTCCACCCCGGCGGCGCGCAGGCCGCCGATCATGCGCTCCCTGCCCGGCGTCATGCCGCCGACGAAGAGCATCCTGGCGCGAGACGCCTCTTTTTCGATCAGGCTCACCGGCGCGCCACCTCAAGAAACTTTCCGAAACACGGGCCCGGCCTCCGAGAGGCCCGAGAAGGCCACGGGGTCGCCGATGGCCGGCTCGCCTCCCCCCGCGTCCTCCAGGCGGGCGAGAACCCGTCCTCCCTCCTCCAGCTCCACCAGGGCGAGCAGGTAGGGCGTCGGCGTCCCGGGAGGCCCCACGTGGACGGCCGAGAAGGCGTAGAGCGTCCCCCGGCCGGAAGCCTCCCGCGCCTCCGTCTCCCCGCCGCAATGCGCGCAGCGGGCAGCGGCCTCCAGGCGAACCCGCCCGCAGCCCCCGCAAACGGATGCGTCCATGGGCGATTCAGCCGTCCCCGGCCGCGCTCAGGCGGCGGCCAGAATGTGGACGGCGCACGTGGCGCCCGAGCCGCCCAGGTTGTGAGCCAGCCCCGTCTCCGCGCCCGGAACCTGGCGCGCCCCCGCCTCGCCGCGCAGCTGCAGCGCGAGTTCGTGAATCTGCGCCACCCCCGTCGCCCCCACGGGGTGGCCCTTCGCCTTGAGCCCCCCGCTCGCGTTCACCGGCAGCACCCCGCCGAGCCGGGTCACGCCCTCGGCGGCGCCGCGGCCGCCCTCGCCCCTGGCGAAAAACCCGAGGTCCTCGAGCGCCACGATCTCCGCGATCGTGAAGCAGTCGTGCACCTCCGCCAGGTCGATGTCCTCGCGGCCGAGCCCCGCCCGGGCGAAGGCCTCCTCCCCCGCCCGCCGCGCGGCGCGAAAGGAGGTGATGCCGCGCTTGTCGGAGAGGGCGGGAGAGTCGGACGCCTGCGCCGAGGCCAGCACCCGGACGGGCTTCGCGCGATGGTCGGAGGCCATCTCCGTCGGGCACAGCGCGACGGCCGCCGCCCCGTCGCTGATGAGCGAGCAGTCGAACACGCCGAGCGGCTCGGCCACGCGCCTCGCGTCCAGCACCTGGGCGAGCGAGACTTCCTTTCGCGCGTGCGCGTTGGGGTTGAGCCTGCCGTGGGCGTGGTTCTTCACCGCCACGTGGGCGAGCTCCTCGCGCGTGGTGCCGTGCTCGTGCATGTGGCGGCGGGCGATGAGGCCGAACAGCGCGGGGAAGGTGGCGCCGACGCGCCCCTCGACCCCCACGTCCCCGGCGGCGGCGAGGATGGCGGCCGTCTCCTCGGAGGAGGCGGATGTCATCTTCTCCGCGCCGGCGACGAGGACGAAATCCGCCTGGCCGGAGGCGACCGCCAGCGCCCCCTGGCGCATGGCGAGTCCGCCCGAGGCGCACGCCCCCTCGAGCCGGGCGCAGGGAATCGCCCCCAGCCCCGCCGCGTGCGCCACCACGGGCGCCAGATGGCTCTGCCCGACGAAGGCGTGGCCCGCGAAGTTTCCGAGAAAAAACGCCTCGATTCGCCCGGGCGCCAGGCCGGCGTCGGCGAGCGCGCTCCGGCAGGCCGCCGCGCCCAGGGCGGCCAGGCCCTCCTCGCGCGCCCCGAAGGGCGTGACGCCGATTCCGATGATGGACACCTCGCGCAACGCCCGTCCTCCTTCCCGCTCAGAGCCTCGACCCGCGCAGGTCGAGAAGCCTTTGCGCCTTGAACGTCGTCCTCTCGAAAGAGCCCGCCGGCAGCACCTCCACCTCCGGCGTCACCAGAAGCGCCGCGCCCAGCCGCTCGCGCAGCGCGTCGGCCAGGCCGCCGCCCGCCTCGCCCCCGGCGGATTCGGCGACGACGACGCAACGATCCCGCCCCGTCGCCGCGTCCGGGCGCAGCTCCACGCGGAACTCGCTGCTCAGGCCGGCGAAGCCCCGCACCACCTCCTCCACCTGGACGGGGTAGAACTTCGCCCCCTTGTAGATGACGAGGTCGTCAAGGCGGCCCAGAATGCCCCCCGGCGAGCGCAGGTGCGTCCTCCCGCAGGGGCTGGGCGCGCCGACGGCGCGCGCGAAGTCGTTCGTCCAGTAGCGCAGCATGGGCGTGGCCTCGCGCGTGAGGTGCGTGATGACGAGAACGCCGACCTCCCCCTCCCGCGCGGGCTTTTTCGTCTCCGGATCGATCACCTCGACGACGTGGTGATCCTCCGACCAGATGAGGCCCGACTTCGCCGTCGATTCGCTGGCGAAGGTGGGGCCGATCTCGCCCAGCCCGTAATAGTCGTAGGCGTCGATTCCGAGGGCGGCCTCGACGCGCGCGCGCGTGGCGGGATTCTGCGCGCCCGCCTCGCCGCCGAAGGCGCCGATTTTCAGGGGAATCTCCCCGGGGTCCACGCCGCTCTCCCTGAGCCTCTCGCCGATGTAGAGGCCGTAGCTCGGGGTGCTCAGGAGCGCGGTCGAGCCGAGGGTGGTGAGGTAGAGGATCTGCCGATCCGTCATGGCCGCGCCGATGGGGATGATGAAGCAGCCGATCTTCCGCGCGGCGTAGTGGACGCTCATGCCGGCGACCCACAGGCCGTAGCTGAAGGCGTTCTGGACGACGTCGTCCGGCCGCGCCCCGAAGCTCCACATCGTGCGCGCCGTGAAGTCCGCGATGCTCTCCACGTCCGCCCGGCTCCAGATCGTGCTGACGGGAACCCCCGTCGTGCCCGTGGAGGGGTGCAGCTCCGCCCACGTCTCCGGCGGAGCGACGGCGTAGCGCCCGAAGGGCGGGTGGCTTCGCTGCTCGTCCCGGAGCTCCTGCTTCGTGACGAAGGGAACGTTCCGGAGATCGTCGAGCGAGCGCACGGAGCCGGGCCCCACGCCGCCCGCGTCGAGGCGCTCGCGGTAGAATTCCGAGCCTTCATAGCAGCGGCGAACCTGGCACTTCAGGCGCTCGAGCTGAAGGGCGGCGAGCTCGTCCCTCGCCATGCGCTCGACGCGCTCATCCCAGAAATCCCCGCTTCCCGCCACGGCCGAGCGCCCTTCGGAACGAGAAAAAGAGGACGGAAGACGCGCGCGGCGTCTCCGAACCGCCCCAGAATTTTTCCGGGAAAATCGCCCGCGAAAATAGCACGCCGCGCCGCGCCGCGCAAGGAGCCGCGCTTTCGGCAAGACGCGAGAGGGCGGAAAGGCCCCACCAGGCCGTCTAGGCGGCGCGCCGGGGGCTTCAGGGCGTTATCGTGGTTCCCGCCGCCTGCGGGTCTCCCAGCGCGTCGAGCATCGCGCCCACCACCCGCGCCGTTGAGGGGCGGCCCGTCAGGTTCAGGACGAAGCCCTCCATGAGCTCCCGCCGCATCCAGCCGGCGACCACCGCCGCCTCGTCCAGCGCCTCCGGCGCCGCCTTCGGGCGCCTGAAGCCCTCATCCCGGAAGATCTCCCCTATCTTCTCCTCCAGGGCGCGAACGGGCGGCGCGCCCCGCTCGAAGGCGAGCTCGTGCGCCAGCAGCCCGTCCCGGATGAGGTAGCAGCGCCTGCGCTCGCGCGTCTCGCCCGGCTCGACGATGACGATCCTCCTCCTCTCGACGGAGGGGCCCGAGAGCGCGTACGTCCGCGTCAGGTGCACAAGGCGGCCCAGGCGCCGCCTGAGCCTGCCCGCCGGGGGCGCCTCCTCCTTCCAGGCGCGCCGCAGGAGGGCGAGCGCCTCCCCCTCGTCCCGCCTGCGGAGGCGGCCCTCCAGAACGGCCTCCAGGACGCCCAGCAGCGCCTCGCGCCCGGAATCCGCCGGCCCGGTGGATTTTCTTCCGCGCGGGAGGGCGCCGCGCTCTCCGTCGCCGCGGTATTCGGCCGGCGTCTCGCCCGGTATCGGAAAGACGCCGCAGACGGCCTCCAGCAAATCGGCCAGCTGCGCCTTCTTGCGGAAGGGGCCGTAGTAGCGCGCCCCGTCCTGGAGGAGGCGGGCGGCGACCGACGCCCCGGGCCGCGCCCCGCCGGAGGCGATCCGCAGAAAGCCCGCCCCCGCCACGGAGAGTCCCCCGTTCGTCAGGCGCGCCTTCCGCATCGCGCGGAACGCCTCCAGGTTCATGACGAGTTCGCTACGGAGCGGCTGCGCCTCCACGCGGCGCGCGTCCTTCAGCTTCAGGGCGAAGCGCCCGGCGGCGCGATTCCTGGGGTGGAGCAAATCCCGCGCCGCCCGCCGCAGGTCGTTCGCCCTGCCCGCGAACAGGAGCCCGTCCGCCCCGTCGTAGAGGCGATAGACGCCGCGCTCCCGGGGGAGCGCCTCGATTTCCGAGGGGTCGATGCGGACCCCCTTCGCCATCGGGGGCGGGGGCGCCTCGGCCGGCGCCTGGAACGCGAGCAGGGATTCCAGGCTCTCAAGGCCCAGAAGCCTGCACATCCGCGTGAGGCGGATGAAAATCTCCGCCGTCGCGCGCGCGTCGCCCAGGGCGCGGTGCCTGTCCTCCCCGCCGCCGCGAACCCCCAGCGCCGCGCCCAGCTCGCCCAGGTTGAAGCGCTTCTGCTCCGGCAGGAGGCGGCTCGCCAGCTCGAACGTGCACAGAACCGGAGGAGAAAAATCGCGCCCCAGGAACTCCTCGGCGTAATAGCGCAGAAAGCCGAAGTCGAAGTTCGCGCAATGGGCGACGAAGACGCAGCCCTCGATGAAGTCCAGAAACCCGGGCAGGGCGTCCATGAGGCCCGGCTTGTCCGCCACCATGGCGTCGGTGATGCCGGTGAGGCGCGAGACGTTCCAGGGAATCTCGCGGCGCGGATTCACCAGGGCGTCGAAGGAGTCCGCCGCCCGGCCCGCGCGAACCTTGAGGGCGGCGAGCTCCGTGATGCGGTGCTGGGGGGGGCGTCCGCCCGTGGTCTCTATGTCGACCACGGCGAAGGTGGTTTCGGGCAGATGCGGGCGCGCGAGCAGGCGCGCCGCCTCGTCCGCGTCCAGGGGGCCGCGGCCGTTGCCGTCGATCCCGCCGAGAAGGGGGGCGACGGCGGCGAGCGCCGCGGAATCGTCCGCGCATTCGAGACCCAGGGCGTCCCGGACGCGCCGGAACGCGGGGGACTCCCGAATCGCCTCTCTCCGCTCTCTCTCCGCTTCGCGATCCATCCGAGCCTGCGCTTTCGTGAAAACCCAAGGGGCACTCCGCGCCGACGCGCGGGCGGCGAATGTAGCAGAAAGCGCGCGGGAATCCCAGCCGCCGCCGCGCGCGTTCACCGGGCCCGCCCGTTCTGGTATAAACGCGGGGAATCGTCCGCCATCGGGGAGAGCAGCCTTGTTCGGAAGCATCGGCATGACGGAGCTGATCGTGATCCTCGTGGTCGCCCTGGTCGTCATCGGCCCCAAGCGTCTGCCGGAGCTGGCGCGCACGCTCGGAAAGGCGCTGGGCGACTTCAAGCGCGCGACCTCGGACTTTCAGGACAGCTTCAGCCTGGAGGACGACTACGACCTTCTCGACGAGGACGAGAAGAGGAAGGAGGCGCAGGGCGGGAAGAGCGGGGAGGAGGAGGAGGCCGCCCCCGGGAGCGGGACGGAGCCCGGAAAGACCGAAGCCGCGCGAGAGGACGGCGCGAAGACGTGAGCGGCGACGCCTCCATGTCCCTCACCGGGCACCTGACGGAACTGCGCAACCGAATCCTCTACATCCTCGGAGCAATCCTCGCCGCGTTTCTGGGCGCCTATTTCTTCTCGAACGAGCTGCTGGCGATCGCGCAACGCCCCATCGCCGGCCAGAAGCTCGTCTTCCTCTCGCCCACGGAGGCGTTCTTCGCCCACATCAAGGTCTCGTTCTTCTGCTCGGTGTTCGTGAGCCTGCCCGTCATCCTGCTCCAGATCTGGCGCTTCTGCGCCCCGGGGTTGCGGGATCGGGAGAAGCGCTACGCCGCGCCCTTCGTGTTCTTCTCGACCCTGAGCTTCATCGCGGGCGCGCTCTTCTGCTACTTCCTGATTCTCCCCTACGGCCTCGCCTTTCTCCTGAGCTTCGCCACCGACGCCCTCACCCCCCAGATTTCCATCGGCTTCTACATCTCCTTCGCCTTCAAGCTCATCCTCACGTTCGGGCTGGTGTTCGAGGTGCCCGTTCTCACCGTCCTGCTCGTGCGGCTCGGCGTCATCACGCCCGCCTTCCTCTCCAGGAACCGGGGATACGTCTGCGTCGGCGCCTTCGTCATGGCCGCCCTGCTCACGCCGCCGGACGTGGTGACGCAGGCGCTTCTGGCGGGGCCCATCATCGTCCTGTTCGAGATCAGCATCCTCGTCTCGAAAGTCATCGTCCGCCGCAAGAAGAAGCGCGAGGCGGAGCGGGAGAGGGAGGAGGAGGACGGCTAGGCCCGCGCGGCGCCGCGAGAAAGCCCGCGGCTCGCGGGCCAGCGTCCGCTACGCCGGAGCCGACGTTCGCGGCTCAAGCGCCGCGTCTATTTCGTCCATGATCCCCTGCGCCGCGGCTCGCGGGTCCCGGGCGTTCAACACGGGCCTGCCCACGACGAGATAGTCCGCTCCCAGCCCTATCGCCTCGCCCGGAGTCGCGCTTCTTTTGTGATCGTCCGCCGCCGCCCCCGCCGGCCTGATTCCGGGGCTCACGATGTCCGCTTCCGGGAAACGCTCTCGACAAGCGCCTATGGCACCGCCGGAAACGATCAATCCGTCGCATCCCCGCTCCAGCATCGCCCCCCCCCGCTCAACGATATATTCGGTCGGGTCGAGCTTCACGCCCTTGGCGCTCCGCAAATCGTCGGCGTTGAGGCTGGACAGCAACGGCACCATCAGCAGTTTTGGATATTTCCGATCGCCGCGCGCATCTATGGCGATTTCAATCGTTTTCGCCGTGATCGCGAGCGCCGCGGATTCCACCAGGGTGATGAATTTGACGTTCAGATTGCCGCAACTTTCGACGAATCTGGCGATCGTATTGCCAATGTCGCCCGACAGCTTGAGGTCGAGGAAGACGCCCCCGCGCCCGGCGCGCCGCTCCTGAAGATTCTTGATGAACCCGAGAACGTCGCCGGCGAGAAACAACTCGAGGCCGACCTTGAAGAAGGAAACGTTGTCGAGCCGCTCGACCATCTCGAACGCCCGCTCGTGCGTGGGGACGTCGAGCGCGACGATGAGGCGGCCTTTTCCTCTCAGCCCCCCCGACCGCTCCTGAGCCATTTTTCACCCCTCCCCTTGCGGCTTGCTTTCACCCGCGCCTTGGGCGAGAAAACGAGAGGTTTCCGCGCCGCCGCCGTCGCTTTTCGGGAGATTCTCTTTTCGATTCGAGGCAATCCTATCAAAAAAGAGGCTTGCGGCGAAGGCGGCATTTCGCGCGGAGCGCATCCGCGACATTCGCCGTTTCCCTGCTCGCGCCTCCCGCGCGCGTTCCCACAATTACGGGACGCATGAAACCGGGAGAAGACGAGCGCCGCCTCGCCCGGCGGATCTCATTTCTCCGCTCTCCGCCCCGCGTCCGGAAAACCGGCCTCCCGGCCCCGCAGGTGAAGCGCGAGAGCGCCTCCATTCATGCCTCTCGCCCGCGCCGCGAAAGCGATGGATGCGCTCGCGCCGATTTCGACAAAATCAGACAAATTCAAGGCCGATACAGACAAATACGCAGCTATTTCCCGTCCTTTTTCGACCCTTTTGAGACCCCTTTGAGCATTCCGCCCGCCCCCCGGTTCGCCCGCCTTCCCTCCCCCCGTGGGCGCACTCCCGCCGCGTCAGGAATATACTCCGGCCCGGCGCCGTCTCCGCCCCGCAGATGCGGGCAGTTGCGGGCAAATGCGCGCGAGGCTCCTCCGTGGGGTGGTTCGAGGGCGAGATTCTCGGGGAATGCGCCCGTTTCCGGGCCCGGGCCGCCGCCCGGCGGGAGGGCGTAGGGGCGGTTCGGGAGCCGTCCGTTTCCGGATCGGCGGCCGAACGGCGAACGGGAGGCATGGATGCGCCCCTGCAAACCCCATCCGTCAGGCGGCGGGACGCGAATCGCGGCGCGGGGGGAGGCTTCGGCGCCCGCTTGCCCTCGCCCGCCTCCGGGCGGATAATGGGGCTTTCCCCCGCCCGGGCCGCTCCTTTTGCTTGATTCGGCGCATCCCAACCTGCTGGCGCTGCTCTCGGCACTGTTCATCTCCGTCGCCAGAACCCTCTACCGGGGCGCGCTCGCGAGCCTGAGCCCCCTGGCGACGACGGCGGCGGCGACCATCATCACGACAATCCTCGCCTTCGGCCTCTACGCCCTGGACGAGGGGCTGGAACGCTGGCCGCTCCGGGGGATTCTGTGGTTCGCGCTCGTGGGCGCGATCGGCGGGCTGGGGGGGCGCTACGCGGGCATGATCTCCATCAAGCTCGTGGGGCTGGCGCGCACGCCCATCCTCACGCAGACCGGCCTCGTCTGGTCCTCGGGCCTGGCCGTCCTCCTGCTGGGCGAGCGGCTCACCCCGCTCGTGACGCTGGGAACGCTGGGCGTCATGGCGGGCGGCGTCCTGCTCCTCTACGACGGGAAAGCCGCCGCGCGGCGCATCCCGCGCGCCTACTACCTCATTCCGGTGGCGGGGGCGGCCTTCGCCAGCGTCTCGCACGTCATCCGCAAATACGGCTTCCTCCACATCCCCTCGGTGCCCTTGGGGATGGGCGTCTCGAACCTCACGACGCTGGCCCTGCTCATGGCGAGCGCCTTCTTTCTGCCGAGCCTCAAGAGCGGCCCCCTCACCCGCCGCGCCCTGACGATTACGGTTCTGGGCGCCGCGTGCAACTTCCTCGCCGCCTTCTTCTTCTGGGGAGCGATCAAGAACGGAGAGATCATCCAGGTCGTTCCCATCAACCGGCTCTCCGTCCTCATCGTCATCCTCCTCTCCTGGCTCTTCTTCAGGAAGCAGGAGAGGGTGAGCGCGCGGGTCGTCATCGGCGGCGTCTCCTCCGTCCTGGGGGCGTGGGCCATCGTCCGGGGCGAGTGATTCCGGGGAGGAGCGGCCGCCGCCTTCGGCGGGCTCAGGGCGCCTTGCGTCCCAGGATGGTCAGCCGCTTTCTGGTGATGGAGAGCTCCGCGCCCGCGCCGCGCTCCTCATACCAGCTTCCCCCCTCGTCGCGCAGCGCCTCGAAGGCGCGCCTGAGCGCGGGAACCGCCCCGGGCGGGGCGTGGGAGGCGTTCATCCATTCATCGAAGCGCGCGTCGAGCCTGTCGAAGGCGACCTCCTCGACGCGGACGCCCTCTTCCTCGAAAAGCGCCTCCATCTCCTTTTGCGAGAGATGCCGGGTGATGGAGGGCTCACGCGCGCGATCCAGGCTTTCTATGCGCGCCCGCTCCGCCGCCTCGTCGGGATAGTGGTAGTCGATGAGGAAGAGATGCCCCCCCGGCCGCACCGAGCGCGCCATCTCCCGAAAAACGCCTCCGGGATTCTCCAGGTGATGGAGCGTGTGCCGGCAGACGGCGGCGTCGGCCGCCCCTTCCGCCAGAGGCGGGGCGCCCGCGTCGGCGAGGACGTATCGCGCGCGGGCGTGAACGCCCCATTCGCGCAGGCGCGCCCGCCCGCTCCGCACCATCGCCGGCGTGAGCTCCAGCCCCACGACGCGCCCCCCCGCCTTGAGGAAGGGCAGCGCGGAGGTGGCCGTGCCCATCCCGAAATCGACGAGCCGGCTGCCGGGCCCGAAGCCGATGCGGCGGGCCATCCCGTCCAGGCGCTCCTGCTCCTCGCCGCTGAAGTATCCGCCGTAGCCCTCGGCGCGCCTCGTGAAGGCTTCGACGCTGCGCCGGTTCGCGTCGTTCATGCGCTCCCCCGCCGCCGGCTTTCGCCCGATTTGCAAAAATGCGCGCGATGCCGCTAGAATGGGGAAAAGCCAACCTTCCGAAGAGGAGACCATATCATGGGGGAAATACTCGACGCATTCGCCGCCGAGTGCCGCGGCATCCTCAGGCGCGACTCCGGCAAGGCGGGCCTCCAGCAGGTGAGCGACAGCCTCGAGAAAATCCTGGTGAACCGCGAATTCGTCCAGGAGCATCTGGGGCCGGACAACGAATCTCCGAGAACGCTTCTGTATGAGGACTCCGAGCTGGGATTCTGCATCTTCGCCCACGTTCACAAGAGCGGCAGCGGAAGCCCGCCCCACGACCACGGCGCCTCCTGGGCCATCTACGGCCAGGCGGTGGGCACCACCACGATGACGGACTACGAGCTCGTCGAAAGACCCGCCGGCGGCGCGCCGGGCAAGGTGCGCGCCGTGCGGAGCTACGACCTCGCCCCGGGCGTCTCGAAAGCCTACGACGTGGGCGAGTTCCACTCTCCAAAGCGAGAGGGCGAGACGCGCCTCATCCGCATCGAGGGAATCAACCTGGACACGATCACGCGCGACAAATACGAGGCCGTCTGAGCCTGCCTCGACCGGGGGCGGCGGCTTTCAGGCCGTATGAGCCTGCCGCGCCCCCGTAGAGCAGGGGGCGGTCCGCGCTTTTTTTCATCGCGGCGCGCGAAGTCGGGCGCGCCGGCGCGAGCGAGGGAGGATTTACGCCATACGCGCGGCGGACGCCGTCCGCCGCGAGAACAGCCCGCAGGTGTTCGGGAATCCGGTGCGAATCCGGAGCTGCCCGGCAGCTGTAAGCGACGCGCCTCTCATGCGATCCACCGGGACGTTCCCGGGAAGGAATGGGAGGCGGCCATCGGCGCGAGCCAGAAGACCGGCCTGCGGGCATCTTCCACGCCGGGCCCCGCCAAGGGGCCCATTTCGAGCGCTTGGGCCGCTCGGGGAGGCGAACCATGAAGCAATACGCAGAAAACACCCGGACATTCCGCATCGCATCCGCGCGGAGCGCGCTCATCCTTTGGACGGCGCTCCTCGTCCTGCTCGGAGGGGCCGGGCGCATCGGCGCCCAGGACGCCGCGCCGGAGGAGGAGCTGCATCTCGACCCCATCACCGTGACGGCCACGCGGACGCCGGAGCGGCTCGGCGACGTGGCCGATTCGGTGGAGGTGTTCGCCCCGTCCAGAATCGAGAGCCTCCTGCCGGGCGACGCCGCCGAATTCCTCACCGAGGCGGCGGGCGTCTCCCTCCCCCGGACGAGCGGAAGGGGCGGGCAGACGAGCCTGTTCCTCAGGGGGAGCGAAAGCAACTTCACCAGCGTCCTGCTGGACGGCTTCAAGCTCACCTACCCCGGCGGGGGGGGGTATGACTTCTCGCATCTCTCGCCCGAGTGGATCGGCTCCGCCGAGGTGCTCAAGGGCCCCCAAAGCCCGCTCTACGGCTCGGACGCGGCGGCGGGCGTGGTGAATTTCCTGCCCGACATCGGAAGGCCGGGAGAGGCGCCGACTTTCGCGGCGCGCTTCCGGGGCGGGAGCCATTCAACGTTCGAGGAGGTCTTCAAGCTCAAGGGCGGCGCGGAGAAAAGCGGATACGCGGCGACCCTGAGCCGCCTCGACACGGACGGCCACCTCCCCAACGACGGCTATTCGCGCTCCGTCGGAACGCTCGCCCTGGATTACTTCTTCTCGGACAAGGCGAAGGCGCGCCTCCTCTACCACGCCAACCGGAACGGATACGACGTCCCGGGGCCCGACCACAGAAACTACGCAGAGCCCAACACGTCCCTGAAGAACCTCGAGCAGCTCATCGGCGTCCGGGCGAGCGTCCGCCCCTCTCCATGGCTCGAATTCGTCCCGCGCGTCTCCATGTATCTGCGCGACACGCTCTTTGAGAACAAGGCGGACGCGCTCAGCAGCGCCTTCTCGAAGCGGGACTCGAGCGAGACGAGACTGAGCCTGGACGGACAGGTCAACGTCCGGCTCTCCGGCGCGCGCCTGGGGTTCAGGAGCCTGCGCCGCTCCGTCTCCACGCTCGGCGTCGAATGGGAAGAGGAAAAAATCGCGGGGAAAAGCGCCTCCAACTTCGGGAGAAGCGATTACGACCGCGCGAGGCGGGCCGTCTCCCTCTACGCGCACCAGCAGCTCCGGTTTCGGGCGGGCTTCACCCTCGCGGGCGGGGTTCGGGTGGACGATTTCGACGTCGGCGAGGACGCGGCGACCGGAAAAATATCCGCCTCCTGGCGAATCCCGCGCTCCGGAACCCGCATTCGGGGTGCTCTGGGCGAAGGGGTCAAGCGTCCCGCCTTCAGTGAATTGCTCGATGTGTATGGACCCGGCAACCCGAACCTCAGAAGCGAAAGGCAGAAAAGCCGGGAGGTCGGCTTCGATCAGTTTATCGGAAGCAGAAGCCTCAAGTTCAGCGCGACTTACTACGAAAACGACATAGAGGACCTGATCGCCTATTCGTTCAGCGGGTTCCCCGGCGGCGCGAACTACGAGAACGTCAGGAAAGCGCGGATCAAGGGAGCGGAATTCTCCCTCGCCCTCGTGAATTTTCACGACTTTTCGGCGTATGCGAGCCTCAACGCGATGAACGCGATCACGGTGGACGAAGGAGGCGTTGACGGCGCTCCGAATTTCGTAAAGGGAAAAGCGCTCCTGAGGCGGCCCGACTGGTGGTGGAGCGGCTCGATCACCTACCACCCGCACCGATGGAAGGCCGCGCTGCGGGTGAACTCGGTGAGCGATCGGCGCGACATCGACGACTCCGCGCCCTGGCCCTATCCCCGGACGCGCAACCCGGGATTCACGAGGGTGGACGCGGCGCTCTCTCTCGACCTCGTGAAGGATCGGATTTCCTTGCTCGACGGGACGAGAAGCGCGAGGATCCGGGACTTCACGCTCGAACTGAAGGTGAACAACCTCCTCGATGAGGACTACGAGGAGGTTCTCAACTTCAGCGCGCCCGGCGCGCAGTGGTTCGCGGGCTTCCGGCTGGCTTTCTGAAGAGGCGGGGCGAGCATGGGCGGAAAACGGAAAGTCCCGCATCCGGCGGCGGCGCTTCTGTTCCTCCTCTGCCTTCACGCGCCCGGCGAGCCCGCGCTCGCCGCCCGAAAGCCCGCGCGCCTCATCGCCATGACGCTCGCCTCCGCCGAGACGCTCGTGGATCTGGCGCCCAGGAGAAGAATCGTGGGTCTCCACAAACTGGCGGGAGACCCCGCCTATTCCAACGTGGCGGACAGGGTTCGGGGCGTCCCCCTGCTCGGAAGCGCGCCCGAGAGCGTCATCGCCCTGCGGCCGGACGTGGTGTTCGTCGCCTCCTACACGAGCGCCTCGTTCCTGAACCACCTGCGCGCCGCGAAGGTTCCGGTCTTCCGGTTTTCCGCTTTCGGGAGCGTGGAGGACATCTTTGCGAACGTCGAGAAGATGGGGCGGGTGATCGGAGAGGAGGCGAAGGCGCGAAGCCTCATCGCGCGCGCCCGCGAGCGCCTCCGCGCCATTCGCTCCCGCGTCCCGCGGAACGCGAAGCCCCCCCGCGTTCTCGCCCTGCTGGGAGGAGGCTGGACGCCGGGCGGCCGCACCTCGCAGGACGCGATGATCCGCCTCGCGGGAGGCGAAAACGCGGCGGCCAAGGGCGGCGTCCGGGGAACCCGCCGGGTGTCGGCGGAGCAGGCGCTCGCCTGGAATCCCGACGTCCTCGTCGTGGGCGCGGACCCGAAGTCGGGCGCGAGCCTCAAGACCATGCTCCGCGAGAGCGCGATATACGCCCCCCTGCGGAACAGGAGGATCATCGAGATTCCCTATCCCCGCTTCTCGAGCGCGTCCCACTACATCGTTCGCGGAATCGAGGATTTGGCGAAGGCGCTCCATCCATGAAAAAGCGCGCCGTCCTCGCGGGGACAGCCGCCGCCGCCCTGCTGATCGCCGCGCTCGGCGTCCGGCTCGGGGCGGCGGACATCGGCTGGAGCAGGATTCTCGAAATCATCCTGGCGGAGACGGGCCTCCTCTCCCCCGAGGGGATCGCCGCTCCCGCCCACGAGCGGGTCATCATCTGGCGCATCCGCGTCCCCCGGACGCTGACGGGCGCCCTCGTCGGGGCGTCGCTCGCCCTCTCGGGCGCCATGCTCCAGGGGCTTTTCAGAAACCCGATGGCCGGCCCCGGCGTCATCGGCGTGAGCGCGGGAGGCGCCCTGGGCGCGACCACGGCCATCGCCCTCGGCCTGGGGGCCGTCTCGATCTGGGCGATTCCCCTCCTGGCGTTCGCCGGCGCGCTCCTGGCCGTCCTCTGCGCCTCCGCGGCGGCGACCCACAAGGGCCATGCCCCTCTCGGCGCGCTCATTCTCTGCGGGATGGCGGTGAACGCCGTCGCCGGCGCGCTGACGACGCTCGTGCTGAGCTGGAGCGTGAGCGACTTCGAGATCGGCCGGCAGATTCTGTTCTGGCTCATGGGCGGCTTGACGAACCGCACCTGGGAGCACGCGCTCCTGGTCGCGCCCTTTTTCGCCGCCTCCGCGCTCGCCGCCATGCTCTTCTCGCGCGATCTCAACCTGATGATGTCGGGCGAGGAGTCGGCCATGGCCCTGGGCGTGGACGCGGCGCGGACGAAGGCGTGGATTCTCGTCATCGCGGCGGCGGCGGCGGGAGCCTCCGTCGCCGTCTCGGGCGTCATCGGCTTCGTGGGGCTGCTCGTTCCGCACGTCGCGCGGATATGGACGGGGCCGGATCATCGCCGCCTCCTGCCCGCGAGCATGATCGCCGGCGCCCTGTTCGTGATGGGGATGGACCTCGCGGCGCGCGCCCTCTCGCCCATCGAGGAGATCCGCCTGGGGGTTCTCTCATCGAGTGTCGGCGGGCCGTTCTTCCTCTGGCTGATCATCCGGAACCGCCGCCGCGCGGAGGTCTTCTGATGCGGCTCGCCGCGGAGGGGGCGCGCGTGGAACTGGGCGGGCGCGCCGCGCTGAAGGGCGCCTCGGTCGATTTTCGCCCGGGCGCGCTCACGGGCGTCATCGGCCCGAACGGCGCGGGGAAGACGACGCTCCTGCGCGCCCTGGCGGGCCTCCTGCCGCCGGCGGCGGGAAGCGTCCTGCTGGACGGCAGGCCCATCGGCTCCTTCGACAGGAGGGAGGCGGCGCGCCGGGTCGGCTATCTCGCCCAAAGCCAGGGGCCGACCTTCCCCTTTCGCGTGGACGAGGCGGTGCTGATGGGCCGCTATCCCCACCTGGGGAGGCTCGCGCCCGAGACCGCGGCGGATCGAGAGGCGGTGGAGGAGGCGCTCCGCCACGCGGACGCGGGCGCGCTCAGAAGCCGCCTCGTCAGCGAACTCTCGGGGGGGGAGCGCCAGCGCGTCCTGATCGCCAGAACCCTCGCGGCGCGAACGCCCATCCTCCTGCTGGATGAGCCCGTCGCGAACCTCGACGTCCGGCACTGCCTCGACATCCTCCGCATCCTGCGCGCGCAGGCGCGGGAGGGGCGCACCGTGGTGGTCTCGGCGCACGACCTGAACCTCGCGCACCGCTTCTGCGACGATCTGCTCCTCCTCCACGAGGGGGAAATCCTCGCCCACGGGGAGGCGCGGAGCGTCCTGCGGCCGGAGCGCATCGAACGGGCCTTTCAGGTGCGCGCGCGGGTTCTCGAAGCGGACGGGGAGCGGCATTTCGTCATGCGCGCGCCGGAGGATCGCCCGGCGGGGGAGGGAACGGCGTGAAAATCCTCTCCTGCCTCCTGCTCCTCGCCCTCGCCGCGCCCGCGCGGCCCGACGCCCAGGAGATCGAAGCCTCCATCGCCGCCCCGCCCGCGAAGGCGGCGCCCGGCCGCTCCCCCCCCCCCGGCGCGCCCCGCCTCACCTTCCGAAAAAGGCGGGTCGGCGCAGAGTCCGATCCGCGCCTTCGGGCGATACTCGACCGCATCGGACGGGGCGGGCGCTACCCGCGCCTCGCGCGGCGCGCGGGCGCCGAGGGCGCGGCCACCGTGCGCTTCCGCATCCTGCCGAACGGGGAGCCGGGCGGCCTCGCCATCAAGCGGACCTCGGGCAACGCCCTGCTGGACGCCGCCGCCCTCGAAGCGGTGCGGCGCGCCGCCCCCCTGCCCTATCTCGACAGGACGCTCGTGCTCACCATCCGCTACCGGCTCAGACGAGCGGCGCCCTGAGCCTCCCCCGGCCCGCTCGGGGCGCGAGGGTCGAGAGGGTCGAGAAGACGCCCGCCGTGGGCTATAATTCCCGATGATCCGTTCAGAGGAATTTCCCGGGAGGCGAGGCGCTCCGTGAAGCCCATCGCGCGATACCGAGAGGAAACCCACCCGGACGGGAGCCTCCTCGCCGTCTGGGAGTTCGAGCCTAGACGAGAGCTCCTGGAGGCGCTCCTGCGAGACTTGTTCGAGAACCACTGGGAATCCATCGTTTTCGGCCCCTGCGTCCAGGGCGCCGTGTTCGAGTGCCGCTCCGAGTCCCCGCCCCGCCGGATCGCCTACCGGGACGGCTATCTCACCGTCGATTTCGGCGACTGGCACTTTCACCTCTGCATCGGCGAGCATCGGGGGGAGCCGGGGCATCCCTGCCCGCCCGCGCTGGCGCGGCGGCGCAGGTGCGCGCGCGGCAGGCTCCAGCGCGCCCTCATGAATCCCCCCGTTCCGGGCCACGCCCCCCTCGCCTATTCGCTCGTCCTGCTGAACGGGGACGGCGAGCAGATGACGACCATCCACCTGCCCAACCCCTTCTACGATGAGGCGTTCCGGGTTCTCGACGCCCCCGACTGGGGGAAGCTCACCCTCTGGAACCATATCCGGACGCGTCACCTGGGGCTGGAGGCGGACCCGGGGCCCTGCGCGGGAGTGTGAGCGAGAGAAGAGCGGGGCGAAGGCGAGCCTGACGCGGGGATGCGCTACCCTGTTTTCTGCGCGGCGATGAAGCCTTCTACAATCCCCGCAAGTCTGCCCATGCGTTCGCTCAGCTGAATTTCGAGCCGCGTCATCCGCTCGCGGAGATCGGCTATATCCCGATGAAGGCGGGCATGTGAAGCGACAACCGTCAAAACCACGACGATGAAGCCTGGCCATGTATTATCCATTTTTCTATCTCTCCAGGCATTTCCATCATGGATCGCTTGAGGGATTGTCCCTCCCCCTTCTCCATTCTGCAATAACCCTGGCAATCATCACCCTACGAATCAACCCGGATTTTCGGGCGGCGCGGCCCCTCAGCCCGGCTCCCCGACGCCCGGATCCGGCAGGTCCTGGACGATTTTCACGGTCTCGAGGCTTACGGCGATGACCTTCCCGACGAGCCGGACGATACGCTTCGGGTCGTCCTTCCGGTTCGGGTCGCTGACGATGCCGCTTCGCCTGTCCGTCCTCACCCGGTATTGGTCGATCACCCATTCGAGCGCGGAGCGGTTGCCGAGCCGATACTGAAACGCCTCCGGCGGAACTCCCTCGAGGGCGAGAAAATCGTTGTAGCGGATGCTCGTCCCGTCCTTCGAGAGCCGCATCCTCTCCACGCGCCAGTCGAGCGGCGCGCCCGGCTTTTCGACGAAGGCGAGGGGATGCTCCGCCATATCCTCGTAGCCCGTGTGAATTTCCGCCAGCCGGCGCCCCGCCTCCGAGAACGCGCGGAAGTCCAGGGCGAAGGGGAGGCGCGGCAGGTCGCGCCTGAGGTTCGCCCGATAGCGCTCCCGCCAGGCCGGGTGATGCAGAAGCCCATAGACGTAGTGGAAGACGTCGCGCTTCGTGATGGCGTCGTCCGCATAGCGCGCGCGGAAGCGCGCCAGCGCCCAGTCGGTAACGTTCTCCCGGCGTCCCGTTCCGTCCTCGGCGTAGGCGTAGAAAGGGAAGCACTGCGTATTTTCGATGAGGTGAAGACACGGAATCGCCTTTGTCATCAAGGCATGAAAGGGCTTGTTGCTTCCAGGCCCACTGACGCAAATCACGCGATTTTCCGCTTCGGTTTCTGGCGTGGGGAAGATGGAGGGAAACACATAAACCCTCTGGTTCATCACCCTGTCGAAGTAGAGATTCGTTTTCGTAAAGGGGCGATAGTGGAATTCCCTTACCTTGCATTCTGAAAAATCAACAGTTTTCCCATTTCTCAGTTCCTTCTTCAGGACATCCGTCCATTTGATTTTCCTGTCATCGGACGCCACGAAATGATCTACGTTCGCGTCCCTGTCCTCGCGCCGCTCCCATTTGAGCGTTTGCTCGTTGTAGAAGGCGATCATCCGGCTCATGTTCCCGGCGAGCGCGCCCCGGTCGAAGTTGCAGGCCCATGCGTCTCGATTCGTCGTCACTCCCAGGCTGTAGGTCTTGAAAATCGCTTCCGCCGCCTCGCCCTTCGCCGCCTTCGCTTCCTTCGTTCCCAACGGAGTGAAAGCCGCGAATTCCGGGCGCAGCCCCTCCGTGAACCAGGTATGCCGCTCGTCCGGCGTTAGCGGCCGCCACGCCACGTTGCCTGAATGCCGGCGTTCGTTCAGAAAATCGAATTTCTGTTTTTTGGTCCACAGGTCATCGGTTCGATGGTAGAAGATGCGGGCCTTCTCTGATGGCTTCCCTTTTCTCTTTACGAAAAAACTGACGCTCACGCCGACCCGGATGCCGAACACGTTGGAGTCCGACACCTTCAGCTCCTTGCGCGCGTTTCCGCCCAAATCGAGGACATAGATCGCGTTGAAATCACCGGCCAAATGCTTCCGCATCCCGTCGAACGCCAGGCCGTCCAGAAATCCGTTGTTGGTGACGAAGGCGACCACGCCCTCCTCGCCGATTCTGTCCGACGCCCAGCGAATCGCCTTGACGTAAGGGTCGTAGAGTTTGTTCTTGAGCGTGGCTTGCGAGTCCCTGGCGTAGGTTTCCTTGACGCGCGCGTCCATCGTCTCGTATCTGCGGTTCCTGTTGTTGTCGTTCTCGTTCACCTGTCCCATGTTGTAGGGCGGGTTTCCGATGACGACGAACATGGGCGCCGCCTTCTGCCGCTCGACCCGCGCCGCGTTCTCCTCGGCGAAGAGCGGCCGCTGGCGCTCCTCGGCCAGCTCGAAAGTGTCCACCAGGCAAAGCCCCCCGAAAGGCCGGTAGCTTCCCGTCGCCTCGTAGAACTCGCGCTCGATGTTCATGCTGGCGATGTAGTAGGGCAGGAGCATCACCTCGTTGCAGTGGAGCTCATTCGCGTATTTCTCCTCCAGCGCGGTCTTCCTGATCTCGCGCATGACGCGCACCATGAAGTTGCCCGTCCCCACGAAGGGGTCGATGACGTGGACGCCCGGGGCTGAGAGCGAGCGGCCGAACTCCGTCCGCAGCAGCTCCTCCACGCTCCGCGCCATGAAATCGACAATCGGCTGCGGCGTATAGACGACGCCGTGCGTGTCGGCGACCTCGACCGAGAAGCCCTGGAAGAACTGCTCGTAGACCGTGTTGAGGAAGTGCTGCTTCTGCGAGAAGTCGCCTATCGCCGCCGCCGTCCGCTCGATGGCCCCGTAGAAGCGATCGAGGCTTTTCAGGAAGTCCGCGCGGCTGAACGACTTCGAGGTGAGGGCGTCGATGACCTTCTCGATCTCGCCGGCGATGACGTTGCGGTGGGCGAAGTCGGGATTGCCGAATACGGTGCGGAAAATCCGCTCGGTCAGCAGGTGCTGGACGAGCATCTCCTCGACCGCCGCTTCCGCGAGGTCGGGGTTTATCGCCAGCCGGCATTTTTCGAGAAAGCCGGCGAAGGCGGCGGCGAACCCGCGGCTGCCCTCCCGCTCCCTGCGGATGAGCCTCGCCAGGCCGCGCCCGATGTCGGGCACCCTGTCCCTGAAGCGCGCGACCGCCTCCTCCCATTCGGCGATCTCCTGCGGACGCCAGGAGAAGAACGCCTCGAGCGCCTCGATCAGCCGCTTCGGGTCGCCCAGATCGCTGTCGAGGACGGGCCGGCCGTTCTGCCAGAGGATGGCGCGGCGGGGCGTCTGAAAGAGAATGTTGTCGCGCGGGTAGCCCGCCTCGAACTTGCGCCGGACCTCCCCGGCCAGGTCGTCGTGAACGTCCTTCGCCTCCCACCAGCCGTGGGCGAGGCCGAAGGCGTCGATGAGCGCGCCGTCCACGACGACGCGCCCCCCGCTTCGGAGGGAGACGGGGTGCTCCGGCGCGAGCGTCCACTTGCGCTTTCCCGCGCAGAACTCCAGCAGCGCCTGAAAGGCCGAGCGCACCGCCGTCTCGCGCGTGACGCCGAGCCGCTCGAAGTCGGCGAGCGATTCGTAATATGTCCTAACGGCCTTGTGCGAGGGCCTGAGGCCGAGGGTCGCCATGTCTCGCCGGGTCTCTCGTCGGGGGCGGAGCGCGCCATGCGCCGGCCTGAACGCCTCCATTCTAATACGCCGCCGCCTGAAGTCGAACCCGCGCCCCCCGTTTGCGCGCGCCGCCGCTTCGGGGGAATATGCGGGGCGAGCAGGCGCCCGCGCCGTCCGGGGGAACGACTCGTTATGCGGCGAAAAATCTCCCGCCCCTTCTTCCTGACGCTGGGGCTTCTCTCCCTGGGGCTGGGCGTCATCGGCGTTTTCCTGCCCGTCCTCCCCACCACGCCCTTCATTCTGCTCGCCGCCTTCGCCTTCTCCCGAAGCTCGAAGCGGCTCCACGCCTGGCTGATGAACCACAGATACTACGGCCCCCTCATCTCGAACTGGCAAAGGCACGGCGTCATCCGCCCCCGCGTCAAATGGACGGCCGCCCTGCTCATTCTCGCGCTGGCGGGCTCCTCCATTCTCCTTCTCGACGCGCCCGCCTGGGCGAAAGCCCTGCTCGCCCTCGTCTGCGGGTGCGTCCTCTGCTTCATTCTCACCCGCCCGGGCGCGATTCCGGAGGAGAGCGGCTGAGGGCGGCCGCCGCGGAGAGAAGGGACGCGAGAAAAAATCAAACCCTCGAAGGAGAAGCCCATGAGCGAGGAGCGCTACGAGAAGGGACTGGAGATCAGAAAATCCCTGGGAATCTACGGGGAGGACGGCTTCGCCGGCGCGTTCACGGAGCTGCGGGAGGTCGCCCCGGCCCACGCCCGCGCCATCGTGGAATACTGCTTCGGAACCTGCTGGAGCCAGCCCCTGCTCGACCGGCGGACGCGCGAGATGCTCGTTCTCGCGGCGACGGCGGCGCAGGACCTCCCGGCCGAGGTGGAGATTCACGCCGAGGGGCTGCTGAACCAGGGAGCGGCGCCGGAGGAGGTGATAGAGGCCATCGTCTCCCTGTGCCCCTACATCGGCTTCCCGAAGACGAACCACGCCCTGCGCGCGGCGAAAAGCGCCATCGAGAAAAAGAAGGCGGAGAGCGCCTGAGCCCGCGGGAGGCGCGCGCGGGTCGGGGGAGTTTCCGCGAAGACGATGATATATTGAACGCCCACGCGAGGCGGCGAACCTTTCAGCGCGCGTCGAATCCGCCGGCGCCTTCACGAGAATCCATAGGGGAACGCGGGGTGAGCGAGGTGGATGAATTCGAGTTTTTCATGGAAAAGCCCTGGTCGGACGGCCTGCCGGTGGTCCCGCCGACGGAGGCGCGCGTCTCGCGGATGCTCGAAGGGACGCGGAGGCCGCCCGATGAGGTCATCGGCCCCGTCCCGCCCCTGGGAGAAGTCGCCACCGCGCGCGACGCCGCCGTCCACGCCGTCATGGCGGGGTGCAGGCCGGAATACCTCCCCGTCGTCATCGAGGGGCTGGCGCTCATGCTGGAGGAGCCGCTCAACCTGGGCGGCGTCCAGGCGACCATGCACAGCGTCGCCCCCCTGCTGATCCTGAACGGCCCCTACGCGAAGCGCATCGGGGTGACGGGCGGGGCGGGGTGCTTCGGCCCCGGCTTCCGCGCGAACGCCGCCATCGGCCGCGCCATCCGCCTGATGCTCCTCAACCTGGGCGGGGGCGTCGCGCGCTCGGGCTCCATGACCATCTTCGGCCAGCCCTCGCGCTTCACCTTCTGCGTGGCGGAGAACGAGGAGGCGAGCCCCTGGGAGTCGCTCGCCGTCTCGCGGGGCTACGCCGCCGACGAGGACGTGATGACCGCCGTCATGGTCGAGAACCCCCACATCGTCTTCAACGACGTGGACCGCGACCCGAAGCGCCTCCTCGTCTCCCACATGGACACCATGGCGGCGATGGGCTCCTGGCCCATCTGGGTGCGCTCGGACGTCGCGCTCGTCCTCTCGCCGGAGCACGCCCGCCTCTGCGCGCGGGCGGGCTTCTCCCGCGCGGACGTTCACGCCTACGTGCGCGAGAACGCCGGGCGGACGGCAGGCGAACTCAAGCGGGGCGGCCCCTGGCGCGAGGACAGGCCGAACGGGCGGTGGAGCTATCCCGTGGACAGGGAGGACGACGACTTCTTCATCCGGGTGATCAACGAGCCCGAGGATCTGCACCTGATCGTCGCCGGAGGCGAGGGCCCGCTGGGCGCGGTGATGCCGGGCTGGAACGGGGCGAGCCGCGCCGTTCACCGGGCGTATCGGCCCCGGTAGCGGCCGCGCCGCCGGTTCCGGCGCGCGGGCGGCGCCTCACTTCCGCGCTTCTTCAATCGCCTCGAGCACGCGCTCCGGGCTGATGGGCAGGCTGCGGACGCGCGCCCCGCCCGTCGCGTGGCAGACGGCGTTGCAGACCGCCGCCGAGATCGGGTTGATCGCCACCTCGGCCAGCCCCTTGGCGCCGAAGGGCCCGTGCGGGTCCATGGACTCGAAGAAGTCGTGCTCGATCGGCGGAGCGTCCATCGAGGTGGCCATGAGATAGTCGTGGAAATTCGTTCCCCGCAGGCGCCCCTCGACCGGCGCGAGATTCTCCATCATCGCGAAGCTCATCCCCTGCACCGCGCCGCCCTCGACCTGTCCCTCCGCCCCCAGCCTGTTGATCACCCGGCCCGGGTCGTGGCCGCAGCAGATCCGCAGAACGGTCACGACGCCCGTCTCCATGTCCACTTCCACCTCGGCGGCGTGGGTGCTGAAGGAGTAGGTGGTCGAGGCGTTTCCGTATTTGTCCCGTCCCGGCACGACGCCGCCGGCGAGCCATTTTCCGCCGCCCTCCACCGCCCCGCCCGACCGCCTGGCGACCTCGCCCACGGACATCCTGCGCTCGGGGAGAGCCTTCGCCTGAATCTCTCCCTCGACGATATCGAGTTCGTTCGCGGGAATCTCCATGAGCTCCGCCGCCGCCTCGAGAAGGTTCTCGCGCGCGGCCTCGGCGGCGCGCTTCACGGCGTTTCCGCCGATGAGGGTGATGCGGCTGGCGAACGCCCCCAGGCCGAAGGGCATGATATCCGTATCCGTGGGCGGCACGCGGAACCGCTCAGCGGGAATCCCCATGACCTCCGCGGCGATGTAGGCCATCACGTTCGCGGAGCCCTGGCCCAGGTCCGACTCGCCCGAGCGGATTTCGACCCCGCCCTCCGCGTCCACGCGAACCACGGCGCTCGAGGGCTCCTCGCCGTCCGTCCGCCCGAGGCCGACGCCCGCGGCCTTGTTCCCCGAAACGTGGATGCAGCTGGCGAGGCCCACGCCGCGCCCCGCGCCCCCCCGGGCGCGCCCGGCCTTCCAGTCGATTTTCTCCATCACGTATCGCGTCGCGTCGGCCACGGCGCAGCTCGCTATCTCCCAGCCGTGAAGCGAGACGTCGCCCTTTTCGGTGTAGTTCCTCAGGCGCAGCTCCGCCGGGTCCATCCCCAGGCCGTCGGCCACGCCGTCGAGGTGGCTCTCCCAGGCGTAGGTCGCCTGCACGTTGCCGAAGCCGCGCATCTGGCCCGAGGGGATGACGTTCGTGTAGAGGAGCTTCCCCCGAATCTCCACGGCGGGCGTCCTGTAGAGGTTGTCCGGCCGGAGCGATACGGAGCTCATGATGGAGGGAGAGAGCGAGCTGTAGGCGCCGTTTTCCGCCACGACGCCGACCCGCTTGCCCGCGAGCTTCCCCTCGCGCGTCCAGGCGGACTCGAGGGAGATGTGCGTCGGCATCCGCGGACGCATGGCGATGAGGTCCTCCTCCAGGCTCAGCATGAACCGGACGGGCCTCCTCGCCGCCCGGCTCAGCATCGCCGCCAGAAGCGCCGCCTTCACGTCGAGCTTTCCGCCGAAGGCGCCGCCCGGCTTGGTCTGCACCACGCGGAAGTCGTCGGGCGCCATGCCCATGGCGGGGGCGAGCATGAACAGGCGAATCACGAACGCCGACTGGAGGCAGCCCCAGATGGTGATTCTCCCGTCGGGATGCCATTGCGCGGCGCAGCCCGTGGGCTCGAGATACGCCTGGTGCGCGAGGTGGGTGTGAAACTCCTCTTCGAACCGGGCGTGGGCCGCCTCGAAGGCCGCGTCCACCTCGCCGCGCCGGATGTGAAACTCGTTCGCCGCGTTTCCGGGGACGGAATCATGGACGAGGGGCGCGTCCGGCGCCTGCGCCATGAAGGGGTCCGCCACCGTGGGCAAAACCTCGTATTCCACGCGGATGAGGGAGAGCGCCTCGCGCGCCGCGTCCTCGTCCGCGGCCGCCACGGCGGCGATCTCATCCCCCGCGTAGCGCGCCTTCTCCCGGCAGATCGCGGTCTCGTCCTTGTCTATGATGCCGAAGGGCGCGTCCGGCGTGTTGTTTCGGGAGAGGACGGCGGCGACGCCCGGCAGACGCTCGGCCGCCGAGGCGTCCACGTTCAGTATCCTCGCGTGGGGGTGGGGGCTCCTGAGCGCCATGCCGGTGAGCGCGCCCGGAAGCGCCATGTCGTCGATGAAGGTCGTCGCGCCGGCGACCTTCTCCACGGCGTCGATGCCCGGATGGGGCCGGCCCACGACGCGCGCGCTCATGCGTCCTCCCCCCCGACCATCTGGCGGGCGGCGGCCTCGACGGCCTCGAAAATTTTCTTGTAGCCCGTGCAGCGGCAAAGATTTCCCGCGAGGCCGCGCCGGATTTCCTCGCGCGTGGGCGCGGGGTTCTCGTCGAGAAGCGCCTTCGCCGCCACCACGATCCCCGGCGTGCAGAAGCCGCACTGCACGCCGCCCTTTTCGACGAGCTGCGCCTGAATCGGATGAAGATCCTCCTCCGTGCCGATGCCGCGCACGGTGACGACCTCGGCGCCTTCGGCCTGAGCGGCGAAGACGAGGCAGGCGTTCACCGCCGCGCCGTCGAGCAGAACGGCGCACGCCCCGCAGTCGCCCCCCTCGCAGCTGAGCTTCACCTCCACGTAGCCGATGCGCCTGAGCGCGCGCAGGAGCGTCTCCTCTCCGCGCGCCGCGAGGGTTTCTTCCTTTCCGTTGACGCGCAGCCTTATCTCCCGCATATCCCGCTCGCTCATCGCCTCTGCGCCTCGCGCCCGGAAGCGCCCGTCACGCCACCGCCGCCTGCGGCATCCCCAGCGCCTTTCTCAGCAGGCGGCGAACCAGCACGCCGCACATCTTCCGGCGATACGCCGCCGACGCCCGCAAGTCGTCAATCGGCCGCGCGCTTTCGGCCGCCGCCGCGGCGGCCGCCTCGATTTCCGCCTCCCCGATCTCCCGTCCGCGAAGATGCGCCTCGGCCGCCCGCGCGCGATAGGGGACGGCGGCCACCGACCCCAGACCGATGGCGGCCTCCTCGCAAGCCTCCCCCTTCATTCTGAGGGAGACGGCCACGCCGACCAGGGCGATCGCCATCGCCCGCCTGAGCTGGAGCTTGCAGTAGGCGCTTCGATCCTCCGGCGCCAGCGGGCGAATGACGACGGCCGTCAAGAGCTCCTCCGGCCGAGCGGCCGTCTTTCGGTAGTCCAGGAAGAATTCGTCGAGCGGCACGGAGCGCGCGCCCTCCGTCGAGGCCAGCTCGACGACGCCCCCCTGCGCCAGCAGGGGCGGCGCCAGATCGGCGGCGGGCGAGGCGTCCATCAGGTTGCCCGCCACGCTCGCGCGGTTTCGCACCAGAGGCCCCGCGAACTCGAGGGCGCTCTCATACAGGGGCGGGGCGGCTTCGCGCGCCAGCTCGGAGGCCAGCAGGTCCGAGACCGTCGCCAGCGCCCCGATCCGCACCTTCCCGTCCGCCTCCTCGATGAAGCGAAGCTCCCCGAGGCGGCTGATGTCCACCGCGCGCGCGATTTTCTTCCGTCCGAAGAGCACGTCGGGCACGAGGTTCGTGCCGCCCGCCACGAAGGCGGCCCCCTCCGCCGCGGCGGCCAGCGCCTCCTCCACCGATGCGGCCCGCAAGAGCTCCATGTCCCGCTCCTCGAAATTACGCCCCGGCGCGGCGCCGGAGCATCCCCGCCGCGCCGATTCCATAGGGAACGGCGCCCGCCTTCCCGATGCGAATCAGCGACATGAACACGGGCGTGCGGACGATCTGGCCGATCAGCTCCCGCTGCGCCGCGCAGCCGACGCAGAGCATGGCGGCCGGCGTCAGTCGATGATTTCCCATTCGCCCGAATGCCGATCCAGCTGCGCCGCGCTGTAGGGGTCCACCTCGTGGTCGCGCTCGGGAATTTCGACGCGCTTCTCCTCGCCGCACAGGGCGGTGGTGAAGTAGCGCTGCCCCGTGTCGTTGACGTTCGTGACGATGCTCTCCAGCTCCGGGTGCAGGCGCGCCACCTTGAGCGCGGCCGCCGCGTTGCAGCCCGAGGAGACGCCGCAGAAAATACCCTCCTCGCGCGCCAGGCGCCGCGCCGCCTCCAGCGCCTCCTCCGTCGTCGTCGTCACGACGCCGGAGAGTAGCGAGAGGTCGAGCGCCTTCGGCACGAAGCCGTCCCCGATGCCCTCGATGCCGTGCGGCCCCCAGCCCCTTCGGCTCAGGAGCGGACACTCGGCCGGCTCCACCGCGTAGAGCTTCACGTCCGGGCTGCGCTCGCGCAGAAACCTGCCCACCCCGCTCACCCAGCCGCCCGTGCCCTGGGAGGCCACGACGGCGTCCACGCGCCCGTCCAGCTGCTCCCATATCTCGGGCCCGGTCGTGAGGTAGTGCGCCTCGTTGTTGTCGAGGTTGTCGAACTGGGCGGGAACCCAGTATCCATCGGGCGCGGCCGCACGGATTTCCTCGAGCCTCGCCAGCGCGAGGTCCACGTCGCTCTCCCCGCCGGGCGTGAACACCAGGTCGGCGCCGTAGGCGCGCATGAGCTTCTTGCGCTCGTCGCTCATGCCCTCGGGCATGACCACGACGCAGGGGTAGCCCTTTACCGCCGAGACGAACGCGCAGGCGACGCCCGCGTTGCCGGTGGAGCATTCGAGCACCGTCATGCCCGCCTTCAGGTCGCCGCGCTCCTCGGCCTTCGAGATCATGTTGAGGTAGATGCGATCCTTGAGGCTGCCGGTGGGCGAATACCACTCGAGCTTCGCATAGACGGCGGGGCGGACGCCGGACGCCGCCCGGCGCAGGCGCACCAGGGGCGTTCCGCCGATGGCGTCCAGGATGCTTTCCGAACGGCGCCTGTAGGAATCCCACTCCCGCTTCCGAATGCCCATGCCCCGCGCCTTATGAAGGAGAAAGACTCATTCGCCGACGTCCCGTGAATCCCTGAACTTCTGAAGCGTTCTCTCCCCTGTTCCCCTCGCCTTGAAGCCGCCGGCTTCCAGACGGAAACGCGCGAACTGCATCGCCGCCGAGAGGCCGCGCCCCGCCCTAGCCCGCCCGGAGGCGGGGGATGATCTCCTTCGCCAGAATCTCGACCTGCGCCATCTCGTATTTGTAGGGAACGAAGATGAGCCTATCCACGCCCGTGGCCACGTGCGCCCGCAGCTGCTCCACGCACTCCTCGATCGTTCCCATGACGGCGCTTTCGGCCGTGGACTCGCTCCAGGAGGCGTAGTCCCACTCCTTGTGGAGCCATTCGTTCATCGGCCCCTCCACCTCGGCGCGGGACGCCCCCGCCATGACGGGCAGCTGGTTCGCGCTCTCGAGCGCGTCTGGGTCGCGCCCCGCCGCTTCGGCGAAGCGGCGCACCTTCTCCCAGGAGCGCGCGAAGCTCTCGGGCGTGTAGAAGTAGGTGAGCCAGCCGTCGCCCTTCTCGCCCGCGCGCCTGAGCGCGCGATCCACGTAGCCGCCTATCAGGATGGGCGGCCTCGGCCGCTGCGCGGGCTTGGGGAACATGACGGAATTCCGCAGGTTGTAGGGGCCGTATTCCGCGCGCACCATGTCCTCCGTCCACAGGCGCGTGAGAATCTCGATGCTTTGATCCATGAGGGCGCCGCGCCGCTCGAAGGGAACGCCCACGGCGTCGAACTCGCGCTTGTACCAGCCCGCCGCCATGCCGAGCAGGAGGCGGCCGTTCGATATCTGATCGATGCTGGAGAGCTGCTTGGCCAGCACGAGCGGGTTCCTGAGCGGGAGGACGAGCACCCCCGTGCCGAGCCGGATGCCGCGCGTCCGCGCGGCCACGGCGGTGAGAAGCGTCAGCGACTCGATGATGGGAAAATGCGGCTCCACGCCCAGCAGGATGTGATCCCACACCCACAGGGACTCGAAGCCCAGCTCCTCCATGGCGACGCCGTATTCGATGAGCGCGCCGGCGTCGGGCAGTTCGGGATGCGCGGTGAAGTTGCGCATGGCGATTCCGAATTTCACGTCTTTTTCCGGCACGTCGGCCTCCTCGATGTCATTCCGCGCCGCACCAGTTCAGGATGGAGAGCGCCAGCGTCTTCGTCGCGTCAATCACGTCCTCCACGGCCACCCACTCGTTGTTCGCGTGCATCTGGGTGGTGGGGCCGGGCCCGAAAATCACCGTCGGGACGCCGAAGCCGATCAGAAAGCGCGTGTCGGCGGCGCCCTGCCTGCCGGAGATTTCAGGCGCCGCGCCCGACGCCTCCTCATAGGCGTCCGCCACCGTCCGCACGATGGGGTGCGCGGGGTCGATGGCGGCCGATTCGGCGTAATACCCCGTGAAGCGGACCTCGGGCGGATGCTCCCGCATCCAGGGATCCTCGCGCGCCGCCTGCGCCACCTGCTCGACCAGGCTCCGCTTGGCCGCGTCGTGATCCTCCCCCGGCACGGTGGCCAGGCTCCCCTTGAGGACGCAGGTGTCCGGGAAGGCGCTCGGAAAGCTCCCCGCCTCCATCGAGCCGACCATGCAGGGAATCGCGTCGATGATCCTGGGATAGAGCGGATGCGAGACCGTCTCCAGACGCTTCTCCTCGAGCGCCGCCACGGCCCGGACGATCCTGCAGCCCAGGTCGATGGCGTTCACGCCCCGGTATCTGCGCTGAATGCCCGCCGCCTTTCCGCGCACGAGAATCTGGAACCAGATTCTGCCGATGCAGCCGGGCTGAACGGCGTTTCCGCTCGTCTCGCAGCAGATGCCCGCGTCCGCCGTATAGCCGCGCAGCAGGGTGTCGAGCGTGCCGTGGCCGCTCAGCTCCTCATCGACCACGAAGTCGAGGATGACGTCGCCCCCGGGCCTGAGCCCCGCCGCCATGAAGCACTTCGCCGCCATGATGATGGCCGCCACGCCGCTTTTCATGTCCGAGGCGCCGCGTCCGTAGAGGCGCCCCTCCTCGATGTCGGCGGAGAGCGGCCCGTGCTCCCAGGCGTCCGCCGGGCCGTGGGGGACGGTGTCGGTGTGGCCGTTGAGCAGGAGCGACCTGCCCCCGCCCGCGCCCCTGAGCACGCCGACCACGTTCGGCCGCCCCTCGTAGCCCCGCGTGACGGGCACGTATTCGGGGCGCTTCTTGAGCGCCTCCCAGTCCGACTCCCAGACGTCCACCTCGAGGCCCATCCCGCGCAGAAGCCCGGCGACGTGGGCCTGAATCTCGCCCTCCTCCCCCGTCACGCTCGGGATGCGGACGAGGGTCGAGAGCAGGGCGATGATCTCCTCCCGGTGGGCCTCGACCTGCTCCAGAATCCTTTCCCTGCGCCCTTCGCTCATGGCGGCTCCCTGCGTTCACGCGGTGTAGATTCTCTCCGGATCGAGATGGCGAAGCGCGGCCAGCTCCTCCTCGGCGGGAGGCTCCGTGGTCGGCGCGTCGGGGGCGATGAGGAGCTCGAAGCCCGCGTTCTCCCGCACGCGCTCGGCCGTCACGCCCGGGTGCAGCGCCTTGACGCGCATCCGCCCCGTCTCCTCGTCGAAGTCGAAAAGCGCGAGGTCGGTGACCACGAGGCGCATCCCCCCCGCCGGCAGGCCGGCCTCGCGCCTCGACGCGCCGCCCCGCAGATAGCCGGGGCTGGTGATGAAGTCCACGCGCTCCACGAAGCGGCGCTTCTCCAGGGGCATCGCCACGATCATGCTGGTGAGGCTCGAAATGTCGTTGCCCCCGCCCGTGCCGGGCAGCCGCACGGCGGGCGCGTCCGCCGCGCCGATGAAGGAGCTGTTCAGGTTGCCGTACCGGTCGATCTGCGCCCCCCCCATGAAGCCCACGTCCACGTAGCCGCGCTGGAGCAGGAGCAGCACCTCCGTGATGCTCACGAGCATGTTCGCCTTGCGCGTGCAGCGCTGCTCGTTCGTGGTGGGCGGAAGCCGGCCGGGGACGATGTGGGGGCCGATGGTGCCGCCCTCGAAGAGAATCGTCAGGCCCGGGGCGTGAAGGCGCTGGGCCAGCGTGGCCGCCAGCAGGGGAACGCCCACGCCCGCGAAAACCACCTGGCCCTCCTCGAGCGCGCGGGCGCTCATCACGCACAGCAGCTCCGACGCCGTGAAGTCCCTCGCCTCAATCGTCATGCACGCTCCTCCCCCGGCGCGCCGCGTCCAGGAGCGCGTCCAGTCCGAGGCACTCCAGATATTCCGTCCAGCTGCCGGGCGCGTGGTAATACTCCTCCAGATACGCCTTCACGCCCTCCATCGGCTCCTTCCGCGTGCGCTCGGCGTAGTCGTCCATGTGCGCGAACAGGGGCTCATAGACGCCGTAGCACTCGTGCGGGGCGCAGCCGTAGGGCGCCTCCACCACGGCGTCCACGGCGAAGAAGGGAATCCTCGTCCTGTCGGGCGCCCGCCTGATCTGATCGTTCGAGATGACGCGCTCGGTGGTGAGGACGACGCGGTTCGCCGCCATGGCCATGTCGACGTCCATGAAGGTGAGGCCGTCGAGCTGCGCGTTGCCGTAAGGGTCGCATCGCTGGACGTGAATCAGCGCCACGTCGGGGTTGAGCGCCGGCGCGAGGAGGATTTTATCGCCCGTGAAGGGGCATTCCATCTCCTCGAGATTCCCGAGGCGGGCGGCCACGTCCGAGCCCATCATGGAGCGCATGGGCATGAAGGGAACCCCCATCGCCCCCGCCCTGTATCTGAGGCCGATCGACATGTGGCTCCACTCCTCGAAGCGCGCCAGCCCGTTTTCGGTGAAGTGCCGCATGACGCGCGAGACGCCCCAGACGATGCCCTGGCTGAACCAGCTCGTGAGGATGCGATCCCCCAGGCCCGAGGCGAAAATGAGGTCGCCCTCGGTGGAGACGATGCTCCGCGAGAAGGAGAGCCCCTTCCTCCCCGCGCGAATCAGCGCCCAGAGCATGGCGAAGGGCGTTCTCGACGCCGTGCAGCCGCCGAGGGCGACGTGGTCGCCCTCGTTCACGAACGCGCAGGCCTCCTCCAGGGTCATCACCTTCTCCCGAAGGCTGCGATCCCGCGCCTGGGTGCGCTCCCTGAGCGAAAGATAATCGCGCGTCACGTCCTCTCCCCGCCGCGCCGAAGCCGTGGAGGCTCATGGGATTTCCCGCGAATCCCCGCGCCGCTCGTCCCATGAGGGAATGTCTCCTCCAGCATAAACGCGCCGCGCCGGACGCGCAAGGCGGAAAGCGGCGCCGCCCGCCTCTCGCGCGCGGGGCCGGCGCGGCGCGCCCGCGCTTTTGACGCCGCGTCCCCCGTTTGCCATGATGGGCGCATGAACGCCGCGGACTTCAGAACCTGGCTCGCGCATCTCGAGGAAAGCGGGCGGCTGAGGCGCGTCGCCCGCAAGGTCGCCCTGCGCCACGAGGTCGCCGCCCTCTCGCGGAAGGCGGACGGCGAAGCCGCGCTCCTCTTCGAGAAAACCGACGGCGCGCCGATGCCCGTCGCCGCCAACGTCGCCTGCCGGAGGTCGTGGTACGCAGAAACCATGGGGGTCGCGCCCGAGGCGCTGCTGCCCGAGCTTCAGCGCAGGCAGGAAATCAGGCTCAAGCCCCGAGAGGCGTCCGACGCGCCGTTTCTCCACGAAGTCATCACGCGGGACATCGACGTCCGGCGCATCCTCCCCCTGCCCACCTACCACGAGCTGGACGGGGGGCCTTACGTCTCCGCCGGCGTCTTCATCGCGCGGGACCCGGACACAGGCGCAGGCAACGTCTCGATTCACAGGATGCACGCCCTGGAGCCGGACCTCTTCGGCCTGCTCGTCCTCCCGCGCCACCTGAAGGGCATGATGCGGCGCGCGGCCGAACGCGGGGAGGCGCTCCGCGCGGCCGTCTGCGTGGGGCTGGACCCCCTGCTCCTCATGGCGAGCCAGCTGGTGCTCGCCCCGGGAGAGGACGAGCTGGAGGCGGCGGGCGGGCTTAGCGGCCGCGCCGTGGAAACGGCGCCCGCCCCCTGGTCGGGCATTCCCGTCCCCGCGGGGGCGGAAATCGTCATCGAGGGGGAGATTCCCCCGGCAGAGCGCAGGCGGGAGGGGCCCTTCGGCGAGTTTCCGCGCTACTACGGCCCGGCGGCGGAGCGCGAGGTGTTCCGGGTGAAGTCCGTCGCCATGCGGGAGCGCCCGGTGTTCTACTCCATCCTGGCGGCGGGCTGCGACCATCTGCTCATGGGCGCGATTCCGAGGGAGGCGGCGCTCCTGCGCGACCTTCAGAAGGCGGTTCCCTCCGTCACCGACGCGGCTCTCCCCCTCTCCGGGGCGGGCCGCTTCCACTGCGTGATCCAGATGCGCAAGGCAAACGAGGGGGAGCCCAAAAGCGCGCTCATGGCCGCGCTCGCCGCCCACTACGACGTGAAGCGCGCCGTCTGCGTGGATCACGACATCGACGCTCACGACCCCGCGCAGGTCGATTGGGCGCTGGCGACGCGCTTTCAGGCGGACGCGGATTCGTTCATCGTCCCCGGCGCCTGGGGCAGCCGCCTCGACCCCTCCGCCAGCGAGGGCGTGACCGCCAAGATGGGCATGGACGCCACCGCGCCCCTGGGCGGGCTGGAGGGCGCCTTCCGCCCCCTGAGAATTCCGGGCGCCGAGGACGCGGCGTTCTAGACGCGGGGGAGATTTCGCGGAGGATTGAAAGAGGCGGCCGTTTCGCAGGGGCGGTTCGGAACCCGCCCTTTCAAGGACGACGGAGCGGCGAGGCGCGTCATTCCGGCGGCAATCCAGCCGAGCGCGCGTCATTCCGGCGAAAGCCGGAATCCAGCTCAGGCGAGTTCCGCCAGCAAATCGCGCCATGCCGGATTGTCTTTTTCAATCAGCGCGAGCTTCCACGCCCGTTTCCAACTTTTGATGTTCTTTTCACGGGTGATCGCGCTTTCCATCGTTTCGTGGCTTTCATACCAGACCAGTCTGTGGACGCCATAGCGCCTCGTGAAGCCTTCGATCGAATGATTCTTGTGCTGTTGGACGCGCCGAAGGAGATTGGAAGTGACGCCGACATAGAGCGTCCCGTTGCGCTTGTTCGCGAGAATATAGACGCAAGGCTCCTTCATGCGTCCGGGCAATTCCCCTGGATTCCGGCTTTCGCCGGAATGACGGCTTGGGACGGCTCCTGAATCCACCAGTCCCGAAATGGAATCCGCCAGTCCCGGCAATGAAAGCGATGGTCAACCGCTTCCCTGCCAAGCGGAATGGCGGGGCGATACCGGCTTCTCCGGTCTCTATCAGCGTCCGCGAGCCCGCTGTCCAGAGCCTTCGGGACGTCGTTCCGGCGAAAGCCGGAATCCAGCGTCTTTTTCGTCGGCTCCGGCTCGCGGCTTCCACCGCCACGGCGAAGGGAAGCGAAAAGCCTCCTGGCTCGGCGGGGCGCGTCATCGCCCCGGACAGCGAGGGCGATTCCGCTTCATCCCAGATTCAGATGCGGCAGAACCTCGCGCGTGAACCGCTCCAGCTGGCCCGCCTGATCCCGGTGGGTGAAGCGAAGCGATACGTGCCGGGCGCCCGCCTCGATGAAGGCGTTGACGCGCTCTATCAGCGCCTCCGCCGGGCCGTAGATGCCCCACTTCTCGATGGAATCGCCCCAGAAGGGCGCGTAGTAGTAGTCGAGCAGGAACGCCTCGGCGTTCCGCATGGCGGATTCCCTGTCGTCGTCGATGCAGGTCGTCATATACCACGCGGGGGTTCCGGGCTCGCGTCCGTTCTCGCGGGCGAGGCGGACGATCCTCCCCCAGGTTTCCCTGAATTCCTCGGGCGTCACGCGGTTGGGAAACCAGCCGTCCCCGTAGAGGGCGACCCTCCGCCAGGCGGTCTCCACCGTGGCCGAGGCTATCCACATGGGCACGGTCTTCTGGATGGGCCTGTGCGCCAGCGTGACGCCGCGCACATGATAATACCGACCCTCGAAGGTCACGCTCTCCTCCGTCCAGAGCCTGCGCATGAGCGTCATGTGCTCCTGCATGTAGAACATGCGCTTTCGGAAGGGAACGCCCAGGGTCTCGAACTCGTGGACGCACTCCTCGGGCTTGGGCGGGCCGATGCCGACGCCCAGAATCACGCGCCCGCCCGAGAGGACGTCCAGCGTCGCCACCTGATAGGCGAGAAAAACGGGGTCGCGCAGGCAGGGGAGGAAGACGGCGGTGCCGAGCTTCACGCGCTTCGTCCGCGCGGCGACGGCGGAGAGCACGGCCAAGGCCTCGAGCCGGGGCTTCGCCAGGACGGAATCGCCCACGAACACCGAATCGTAGCCCATGTCCTCCGCGCGCTCGGCCAGGTCGATGACGGGCGCCGCGTCCGGCGCGCCGCCGCTCCAGAGCAGCGCCCCGCGCGTGGGGAGCAGCACGCCGAGCCTTACCCTTCTCTCGCTCATTCCGAAGCCGGGAGGCGGACGCCCGCGCTCTCCAGGATGCCGCGCACGCGCGCGCGCCGCTCCTCGGGAATATGGAGCCGCTCGGCGAAGTCGCGGCCCGAGGGCTTCGTGGCGTCCACGCCGACCTTCGTGAGGGTATGATCCTCCGGGTCGGAGGTCGGGTCGAGAATCGCCCCCATCGCCCCGTGAATGAAGTTGATGTCGCGCTCCGCGCGCGTTCTCGTGAGAACCGCCCAGGCCACGTCCGAGAGATTGAAGATGTCCACGTCCTCGTCCACCACCACCACGCACTTGCAGTAGAACTCGGCTCCCAGCGCGGCCATGATGGCCTGCTGCGGCTGCCCCTCCGCCGTCTTCTCCATCCGGACGATGGCCAGAAGCGCCCCCGCCGTGTTCGAGGGGACGTGCACGGCCGAGACGCCGGGCAGGTTGCGCCGGAGGACGTTCAGGATTTCCGCCTCCCGGCTCACGCAGGAGATGAGGATGTGATCCGCCGACATCCCCGAGGCCACGCTGTGGAGCATGGCGTCCCCCCGCATCCGCGCGCGCTTCACGACGAACACGTTCTGCGTGCTGCGGTAGGAGGCGTAGCCCGTGAACTCGCTGAAGGGGCCCTCGGGCTCGCGCTCGCCCGCGAGAATCTCGCCCTCGAGCACGATTTCCGCCTCCGCCGGCGCCTCGAGCGCCCCCGTCCCGCATCTGGCAACGCGGTAGGGTTCGCCGAACAGGGCGCCGATGATCTCGTATTTCCGCACCCCCGGCGGGTAGTGCCAGGCCATCGAGCCCATGTAGTGCGCCGGATGAACGCCGATGACGATGGCCGCCGGCAGGGGCTCGCCCGCCTCCTCGGCCTTCCTGTGAAAGTGATACATCCGCCGCCTCGAGTGCAGGGAGAGGCCGAGCCGGTTCCTCCCCTTGAGCTGGAGGCGGTGAAAGCCCGTGGTGTCCACGCCCGTCTCGGGGTCGCGCGCCACGATCTGCCCCGCCGTGATGTAGGGGGCCGCGTCCACGGGAAAATGAAGGGGGATGGGGAGCTTCTCCAGGTCCACCTCGTCCCCTTCGAGGACGACCTCGCGCCAGGGCGCCTCCTCCACCACCTCCACGGGCTGGTAGTTCTGGCAGCGCTCCCTGTAGGCCGCGGGCAGGTCGCCCGGCGCCACGCCGAGGCACGCCGCCAGGAGCTTCCGGTTGGCCGCCGTGTTCGTGACGACCGAGCCGGCGAAGCCCTCCACGCGCTCGAAGAGGAGGACGGGGTATCTGCCCGCGCGCTCGAACTCGAAGACGGCGGGGGTGATGTCCTCCCTGGAGACGGGCTCGCGGACGCGGACGAACTCCTCGGGGTGGTCCCTCTCCACCATCGCCAGAAAGCCGCGCAGGCTCTGGTCGGCCACGCCGCGCCCCTCCCTACTTCGCCCAGGCGCCGCGATCCGCGTAGGGGCTGTCGAGGGGCGGCAGCGGGGGCGCGCCCTCCCGGGGCGGCTCCTCGTCCCAGAACTCGATGGCGATGACGCGGGCGGGCGCCCCCTCGGTGTCCTTGAGCTTCACCGCGCCCGTCACCAGCAGGACGCGCTCCCTGCGGATCGCGCCGATGTTCGTACACCACTCGATGAGGCAGATTCCGCGCTCGAGGAACTTGACGTGGTTGGGGCTCCAGTCCGGGGCGGGCCACCTGCGCTCCTCGGGCGGATGAAGCGGCGAGTCGCACGTCATGAAGTCCTGGACGAGCGCCTTGACGCCCTTGCCGATGAGCCAGTCCGCCGCGTCGGTGGAGAGATAGACCATGCGCTCCCAGAAGTCGCGCGAGCCCCACATGCGGTCGGTCCACTCCGTGCTGACGATGGCGATGTCGCCCGGGCGCACCTCCACGCCCGTCGCCTCGAGGTCCGCGGCCGTCACCGCCTCGGAGTCGCCCTTGCCCGGCACCTTGAGCACGCAGGCGTCGCCGCACACGTGGTCGAGCGGCACCTCGTCGTTCTTCAGCCCGTCGTGAAAGAAGTGGTAGGGCGCGTCGTAGTGCGTGTAGCTCTGCGTGGTCGTGGAGAAGCCGAAGTTGCAGATGTGGTCCACGTCCAGCGTGGCGATGGGGGTGATGGTCGTGCCCGGCGCGGGCTTGTCGTATATCTCATCGCGCGGAAACTGGACGTAGGTGTCCTTCGGGTCGACGGTGAGCGTGAGATCGACGAAGCGATACGGCATGGCTCTCCCCCAGGCGGAGCGTCCGGGCTTCTGGATGGAGGCACTCCGCCGCCCGCGGGGGCCAGGCCCGGGCGGACGGCGGAGGCGCGCCCTCGGCTAGTTCCAGCCCTTCTCCTTGCAGTAGCGCGCCGCGCCCGCGTGAAGCGGCACGCCCATCTGCGACTCCTTGCAGCCCGTCTTCGCCGGCTGGAAGTTCCGGAGGCCCTTGTGGCCCGCCCGCAGGTCGGCGACGTTGTCGAGCAGCGCCTTCACGATCCTGTAGGCCGTGCCGTTGTCCATGGCGGTGGAGGCGATGACCGCCGTCGTGAAGCCGAAGGTCTTCCGGGGCACCGTCTGCCCCGGGAAGGTGTTCGCCGGCATGGTGGCCTTCAGGAAGCCGATGCCCAGCAGCTTGTCGCGGTATTCGTCGGCGATCTCCAGGAACTTCAGCTTCTTCTGAACCGCGATGGAGGTGAGCGCGGGATGGCCCGCGTTCACGGTGTGGCTCAGCATGTCGGCCTGGCCGTCCTTCATGCGGCTCTTGATGGCGCCGAAGCCCGTGTGCGTGACCGAGCCGCCCATCTTCTTGATTCCCTCGTAGGTGACGCCGTGGGCGCCCAGCATGGCGCGCGTGGCCCACTGGCCCAGGCCGCCGCGCGGCACCGTCACGTAGTTCACCGGAACCTTCCTGAGGTCGGTGACGGCGCTCACCTTCGGGTTCGTGGTGACGATGCCCAGGTAGTATTGATCCAGCCCCCCGAGCAGCCCGCGAAGGTTCTTGTAGGGCTTCTTGTAGGCCACCTTCCCCTGGTAGGCCCACGCCGCCGCCACGCTGAAGGTGAGCGCGGTGTTGAACTTGCCGGTGCCCACGTTCACGGGGTTGCCCACGCCGCCGCCCTTCGAGAGGGCGTCGATCTGGACGCCCGTCTTCGCGTTGTTGACGATGTTCGCCATGGTGGCCGAATAGACGTGCCAGCCGCTGCCCTTGCGCCAGCTGCCCATGGTGAGGCGGCTCGCCGCCTCCGCCGCCTGGACGGCCAAGAGCGCTCCGAGAGCCGCCGCGAGAACGAAACCCCTCTTCCAAGATGTGCGCTTCATGCCGGAAACTCCTCTGTTGGAAAGAATGCGGAGGCGCCCGCGCCCATGGCGCGCCCGCCTACCGGGAAGCCTGGCCCGCCGGACCCGGGGCCGCGCTCCTCCTCGCGCGCGCGAGGTGGCTCCAGAAAACGGCGAGCAGCAAAGCGGAGCCGATCACGTCCGTGAGCTTCTCGGGAACGATCAGCCCCAGCGAGCAGATGAAATACGCCGCGCGCTCCCGGCCCGAGAGCGGAAGCGAGACGTGCCCCGTAATCGCCGCCGCCAGCGCCGCGACCCCGATGGCGCAGGTCGCCGTCACCCAGAGCGTCTCGCCGAGCGCGCCGATGAAGAGCATGGAGGGATTATACACGAACGCCAGGGGGACGAGAAAGCCCGCCAGCGAGAGCTGAAACGCCTTCCAGCCCGTGGCGTTCAGGTCCGACTCGGCGACGCCCGAGGCGACGTAGGCCGAGAGCGCCACGGGCGGCGTCAGCATCGAGAGAATGGCGAAGTAGTAGATGAACATGTGCGCCGCCAGAACGGGAAGCCCCAGCTTCGAGAGGGCGGGCCCCAGAAGCGTGCCCGCCATGATGTAGGCGGCGGCCGTGGGCATCCCCATGCCCATGATGATGCAGCCGAGGAGGGTGAGGCCCAGGGCGGGCAGAATCATCCCCCCCGAGATGCTGACGATGAGGCCGGAGAACTTGAGCCCCAGGCCGGTGTCGTCCACCACGCCGACGACGACGCCCGCGATCGCGCAGGGGACGGCGACGGCGACCGTCATGCGGCCGGCTTTCTCGAGCGCCTCGAGAATCTTCTCCGCGCCCATGCGCGTCGCCCGCCGCGCCCAGCTCAGCGCGACCACCCCGATGGCCGCCGAGGTGGCCGACCACATGAGCGTGAAGCCGGCGACCATGTAGCCCACGAGCAGGACGATCGGGAGCAGAAGAAGGCCGCGCTCCAGGAGAATGCTCCGCAGCTCGGGCATCTCCTCCCGGCTCAGCCCCCGCAGGTTCAGCTTCTTCGCCTCGAGGTCCACCATGAAGAACAGCGAGACGTAGTAGATGACGGCCGGGATGGCCGCCGCGCCCGCCACCCGCAGGTAGGGGGTGCCCGTCATGTCGGCGAGGATGAAGGCGCCCGCGCCCATGATGGGCGGCATGAGCTGCCCGCCCGTGGAGGCGACCGCCTCCACGGCGCCCGCGTAGTGGGGGGCGAAGCCCAGGCGCTTCATCAGCGGAATGGTGAAGACGCCGGTTCCCACGACGTTCGCCGTCGCGCTGCCGCTGATGGTTCCCATGAGGCTGCTGCTCACGATGGCCGCCTTGGCCGGGCCGCCCCGGAAGGCACCCGTCAGGCGGATGGCCAGGTCGATGAACATCCGCCCGCCGCCCGAGACCTCGAGCGCCGCCGAGAACAGGACGAAGTAGAACACCACCTCCACGCTCACCCCCAGGGGGACGCCCAGCAGCCCCTCGATGCTCAGGATCTGGAACTCGATGAAGGAGGGAAGCTCGATGAAGCGGTGCCCCAGCGCGCCCGGAATCAGGTGGCCCAGAAAGTTGTAGGCGAGCGCGGCGACGGCCACCGAGGTGACGCCCCAGCCGAGGTAGCGCCGCGACGCCTCGACCGTCAGGAGGATATAGACGAGGCCCAGCCAGATGTAGCGCGCGGGCACCTCGTCCACGTCCCGGATGCGCTCGTTCAGGAAGTTCCACTCCCACAGATAGAGCAGCGCGATGCCCATGGCGAGGGCGGCGAGCGCGTAGTCCGCCGCGCCGACGCGGCCTTCCTTGCGAAAGGGCTTGGTGAGAAAGACGATGCCCAGCGCGAAGCTCAGGTGCAGCGGCCGGGCGATGAAGACGTGCAGCATCCCGAAAAACGCCCAGTAGAGCTGGATGGACGCCCAGGCGATGGCCAGCGCGGCGACCGGGTTCAAAAACCGCTTCATGGCGATTCCGTCCACTGTGAGGAAGCCCGAGAGCGCGCGAGAAGGCTCAAAGGTAGCAGGAAACCGCCGGAATATCCAAAAGGAGGGAAGCGCCGCGCGGGGGAAGCCCCCGAAAGGCGCGCGAGAGCCCGGGCCGCCTCCGGCCGTCCTCTTCCCGGCCGGCGCGCCTCACGCCGCCCAGGGGCGCGCGGGGGTTTTCGTGAGGAGCTCGCAGCCGTCCTCCTCCACGAGCGCCATCTGCTCGATGTTCACGCCGCCGGCGTCGGGCAGCACGAACTGCGGCTCCACGCAGAGCACCATGCTGCGCTCGAGGGGCGCGTCGTTGTCGGGCCGGATGATGGGCGCCTCCACGGTCTCGAGGCCGATGCCGTGTCCCGCCATGGGGAAAAGATGCTGCCCCGCCCCGTCCGCGTTCTCATCCAGAAAGCGGCTCGCCGCCGCGTGAACCTCGGAGGCGGCCGCCCCCGCGCGAACGGCGGCCAGCGCCGCCTCCGAAGTCGCGGCGGTCAGCTCCAGCATGGCCTCCACCTTGCTCTCCAGCGGCTTGCCGGGAACCACGGCGGTGCGGTTGACGTCGAACCCGTAGCCCTCCACCGCGCCCACGTAGTCGAAGCGAATCAGGTCGCCCGCCTCGACCCTCCTCCGGGTCGCCTGCGGCCAGCGCGAACCCCAGCTCGCCCAGGGGCCGCTGTGGACGCGCACGTAGCGCACGAAGTCCGCCCCCGCGCGCATCCCCGCCGCGTGCCCCTCGGCGCACAGGTCACTCTCGCGCGCGCCGGGGCGAATCGCCTCGAATATGGCGGCGTAGCCCACCTCGACGATCTCCGCCGCGCGCCTGAGCCAGGCGACCTCGGCTTCGCTCTTCCGCGCCCGCAGCCGCTCCACCAGGGCGTTCGCGTTCGAGAACCGCGCCTCGGGAAGCACCGAGGCGAGGTCGATATACATGGTCGCCGGCATGATATCCTCGCCGGCGACGCCCACCCGCGCGTCCGCCGCGCCCAGGCGCTCGAGCCTGCTCACGAGGGCGGCGGACATGTTCGCCTCCACCCGCACGTCCTCCACGCGCACCATGTCGCGGCGATAGTTGCGGTGATCCGCGAAGAGCGTCGGCGCCTCCTCGAGCGGCAGGACGAGCGCCCCGTGCCCCATGCCGCGCACGGCGTCGCTGAACGCTCCCGGCGGAAACGGCGGGAAATGGTTGGTGAGGTAGGCCAGGCTCCCCATGCGGTCGTAGAAGGAGCGCCCGATGACGAGGAGGACGTCCAGCCCCCCGGCGCGCATGAGGCCGCGCGCGGCGGCGATTCTCCCTTCTATCTCCTCGCGGGAGGCGCCCTCTCCGCTCTCGATCACCATCTACCTGAACCTGGGCAGCAGCTCGGAGACGAAATTCTCCAGCTGCTCCTCCTGGCTTCCCCCCGCGAAGCGGACGATGAACGCGCGCGCCCCCTCCCGCGCGTATTCGCGCAGCTGCGCCTCTATCCCGTCTCCGTCCCCGGCGAGGACGAGCAGCTGCCTGCGCACCTCCTCGAAGCTCTTGCGGTAATACTTCGAGAGAAACTCGCCGCACCGCGCCTCGGCCTTCGCGCCGTCGGGGTTCACGTTCATGGTGACGTAGAGGCACTGGGGGATTTTTTCGATCTCCCCGCCCCGGCCGGCCTCCTCCGCGAAGCCGCGTATCCTCTCCCAGCACCGGCGATAGACGTCCGCCGTGACGGCGTTCGTAATCCAGCCGTCGGCGAAGCGCGCCACGCGCCTGAGGCCCGAATCCACCAGGTTGCTCGAAAGCCAGACGGGGGGGCCGCCGGGGGTGCGCGGCCTCGGCTCGAGCGCCACGCCCTCGAAGGAGAAGTGTTTGCCCCGGTAATCCGCCCGGGGCTCCCGCAGGAGGAGCTTGAGTATCTCCACCGTCTCGGAGAAGCGGCGCGCCCGCTCGTTCAGCGGCACCCCGAGCGTCTCGAACTCGAATTCGAGGTCCCTGCGCCCCACGCCCAGGCCGGGGAGGACGCGCCCCGGAAACATGCAGTCGAGCGTGCTCACCGCCTGCGCGAGCATCACCGGATGGCGCAGCGCGGCGAGCATCACCGCCGTGCCCACCTGAACGCGCCCGGTCGAGGCGAGCGCCGCCGCCCAGGTCGTGAAGCTCTCCATGCGGGGCTTGGCCAGCACGCTGTCGCCCAGCCACACCGAATCGAGGCCGAGCGCCTCGGCTCTTCGGGCGAGCGAGAAGACGGGCGCCGCGTCCGGCGCCGCGCCCGCGGCCGCCACCACGACGCCGCGCGTGGGCAGCAGATAGCCGAAATGAAAGCCGCTCTCGTCGCTCATGGGGCGGGACTCCTTATTTCACATTTCCCGGCATGGAAGAGGCGCGTCAGGGAAGCGCCTCGACGCGCTCCGAAGCGCCCTCGATGAAGACCGGGGCCGCCCCTCTTTCCGCGCGGGAGGCGGGCGGCGCGCGAAGTCCCCAACCCCCGGCGGGATTGAGGACTTTGTCACTCCGCGCGCGATGAAGGCGTTTGGTGGAGCTGAGGGGGATCGAACCCCTGACCTCATGACTGCCAGTCATGCGCTCTCCCAGCTGAGCTACAGCCCCGCGTCGGCGAAACCGGACGGACGGCGACGCGCGTCCCCCCGGCGAGCCTTCATGCGAGGGGTTTTCGCGCTCCCGCGCCTGCGTCCATCCTCCCTTTACCATCATTCCGGCGCCGTTGTCCATCCGCGCCGCATGGCCCTTTCCGGCGCCGCGCGGCAGTGCGGATTCCTTCATCCACGCTTGGCCCGCGCCGGCGCAAACCCGATTTCTCTCTTTTTCTTCGATTCGGGCGGCGCCATGAGTTCACGTATCGCTCCGAAAACAATCTTGAACTTGTCATCGTATTTCTTTTCCAGGGCGGAGAGCTTGCGCGAGAGCTCCGCGTGGCCCTCAAGCATCCGCCGCAGGCGGACGAAAGCGCGCATGATCTCGATGTTCACCTGGATGGCCCGCTCGCTGCGCAGGACGCCGGAGAGCATGGAAACGCCCTGCTCGGTGAAAGCGTAAGGCGGATAGCGCCTGCCTCCCCGGCTTGAGGTCACAAATTGTGACCTCAAGTCATCAAATTCCTGTTTCGTGAGCCGAAACATGAAATCTTCCGGAAAGCGTTCGATGTTCCTCTTTACAGCCTGGACAAGGACCTTGGTCTCGACGCCGTAGAGAACGGCCAAATCAACGTCCAGAATGATTTTTTGATTCCGCAACAAAAAAATGGAATGCGCAATCCGCTCCATCGGTATCAGCGGGGCGCCGGCCTTCTTCTTCCTGGCTCCCAAATCCCGACCCTTTCAGGATATGAGCGATAATGGCGTCCCGCCTCGCGCCTGCCGTTCAGCGTGGACGTGAAGAGCTACGAGCGGACGGCCCGGCCGCCGCTCAGGGCGCGCATGGACGCAGCCGCCCGCCCCCTTTTCACCCAGGAGGAGCTCAGGGCCGCCTCCCGGGAGGCGCCGGAGGCTTAAAGGGCTGCCGCGCCCCTCTCCTCAATCGCCGGGGTCGGGCTCCCGCGCGAAGGCGCGCACGCGCTCCTCCAGCTCCCGGAAGTCGGCGGAGCCCGTCGCGTCCTCCGCGAGAATCTCCACCTCCTCCGGCCCCCGCGCGCCCAGCCCCAGCCCGACCGCGCGTCTGATCTGCCGGTGCGACCAGACGGGACAGTCCCGCAGGAGCTCCGCGCCCATGGCGCGCACGACGGAGGCGCCCACGACGTCCACGGCGATTCGGTCGTCCCCTGCGATCATCACGTTCGGGGCGCGCTCCTCTCCCTCGTAGGGACCGCCCGATATCCAGCACTTCGTCCCGTCCAGCACGATGAGCGAGGGCGAATAGAGCAGGTTCGTCTCCACGATCATCTCGGCCATCTGGGGGACGAAGTGGGCGCGAACGCGGTCTCTGGGGTGCACGAATCCATAGCCGTTCTTGAGCGAGAGGCTGAAGCGCGGCCCGCCGCCGTGGCTCTTCATGGTGGGCAGGCTGACGACGCGCTGGCCGCGCCGCAGGAGGCGCTCGACGCAGTGCACCCATCCCCCCCAGCGAATCGCCCCCGGGACGCGCGCCCGCGCCCAGGGCTCCTCGTCGAAGCGCAGGACGCGCGCGCCCGTCCGCTCCCGGAAATCGTCCATCCCCCAGCGCTCGAAGTTCCCGCGCGCGGGCAGGGAGAGAAGCCCCCCCATCTCGCCCACCGCCAGCTCATCGCAGCCCGCCTCCTGCAGGAGGGCGACGACGGCGCCGAGCGCATCCGGGTGGGTGGAGGCGGGAAACGGGTCGGCGGAATTGAAGTTGGGCTTGAGGAGGACGGGGGCGGGCGGGCCGATCGCGCGCCGGACGCCGCCCAGCATCCCGACCGCCAGGCGAACGGCCTCCTCGCGCGTTTCGCCGCGCGCCATCGCCACCAGGCTCCTGCCTTCCCGCGCGAGGCGCGGGGGGCGCGGCGGCGGCGCTTCGGCCTCGGGGTATTCGCGCCTCGTCTCCTGCAGGGCGCGGTAGGCGGCCGCCTCGTCCCTGTCCAGCGTCTTCCGGAACCTCTCCGCGCGCGCGGCGAGCGGCGCGTCCAGCTGCGCTGTCATCTCCCCCCCCTCCTCCGAAGCGTCCGCGACCGAATCATCCGGGAGGCATTCTACTCCGCCCGGCGATTCCGCGAAACCGCGCGCGAACGGCGCCCGGCCGATCCGGATTCCGGCGCCTGCTCCCTCCCCGCCGCGCCGTTCCCGATGACGAAAGCCCCGCCTTCCCCGATCTCCCTTTCCCCGCGTCCCCCCGCGTATTAGAATCGCCCGCGCCGCGCGCCCGGAAAACGGATTCCCCGAAGCGACATCGACGCGGCGAGGCGTCCGGCCCGCGTCACCGGCCCTTCCGCCTCCGTTCCGGAAGAGGCTCTCTCAGCGAAGGAATTCTTCATTCATGCTCTTCTTTCTACAGTTCCTCGCCCTGGGTCTGGGCGTCGGCCTGCTGGGCACGCTGGTGGGGGCGGGCGGCGGCTTCATCCTCACGCCCGTGCTTCTGCTGCTCTTTCCGGACCGCCCCTCCGAGATCATCGCCGCGACCTCGTTCGGCGCGATTTGCCTGAACGCCCTCTCCGGCTCGCTCGCCTACTACCGGATGAGGCGCATCGACCTGAAGACCAGCCTCAGTTTCGCCCTCGCCGGCGCGCCCTGGGTGATCGTCGGCGTCTACGCCACGAGCGAGGTCGCGCGCGGGCCGTTCGACGTTCTTCTGGGCCTCTTCCTGCTCGCGCTCTGCGTCTCCATCATCAACCCCCCGCCCCCCCTGAAGAAGTCGCGGGCGGGCGCGCGCGGACTGGGCGCGCTCGCCAGAAGGCGCATCGTGGACAGGACGGGCCGCGTCTATGAATACGCCTTCCGCTTCCGGCTCGGCGTGCTGCTCAGCTCCTTCACGGGCTTTCTGGCGAGCTTTCTCGCCATCGGGGGCGGCGCCATCCACGTCCCGGTGATGATTCGCGTCCTGCGCATCCCCCCCCACGTCGCCACCGCCACCTCCCAGGGCGTGCTGCTCTGCACCAGCTTCCTCGCCCTGACGGTTCACTTCCTGAACGGAAACTTCCGGACGATGACGGGCGTCGTTCTCCCCCTCGCCCTCGGCACGATAGCGGGCGCGCAGCTCGGCGCGGCGTATTCCAACAGGGTGAAGTCCGCCACCCTCGCGCGGGTGCTGGCGGCGCTCTTCAGCATCGTCTCCCTCCAGCTCCTCTACAAGGGCGCGCTCGCCTGGATGCGCTGAGGCGAGGAAGAGGGATTGCGGAATCGGGGACGCAGGGACGCCCCCCCAAGGTTGTCCGCGCCGGGTTCATATCCCGCCAACGCGCGAAAATCCCGTATGGGTCGTTCGGGAACGACCCGCCGCCTCCGATGCGAATGTCTTTGGAATACGGGCGGTTCCCGAATTGTGGGGCGGCCCCGGGGAGGGGCCGCCCCTACGAAATCACAAACCCCGGCGTTCACCGCCGTAGGGGGCATCCCCGGCCGTCATTCCGGTGAAGGCCGGAATCCAGGGGTTAATTGTATTCCATTGAAAACGGGCGGGACGCATATATGCGTCCCCTACAAAACCAGAACCGCCCGTAGGGGGCGCATTCTTGCGCCCCGTTGCGGGCCCGGCGATAACGCGGATCAAATCGTAGGGACAACCCCCGTGGTTGTCCTTCGCGCCATATTCCCGTCCCGCCGCCGCGCGAACATTCCGTAGGGGTCGTTCGGGAACGACCCGCCGCCTGTGGTGCGAACGCCCCTTGAATGCGGGCGGGACGCATGAATGCGTCCCCTACGAAAAACCCCGCCGAATGGCGCGGCGGCGCGATCCTCCCCCTCCCCCACGAAGGCGGAAGTCGCGCTTGCGCCTCGTTGCTCTTTTCTGGTAGACTGGTGGTGATCATCCGTTCTTCATTGGCGGTGATCATCCGTTCTTCATATCGTGAGGAATTGACTGTCCGGGCATGGGGACGCCAACAAGGGGGAGGAAACGCGCCATGAGATTTGCTGTTGATGGGATGATGCGGCATACTGACGCCGACTCACCGACTCACCGACTCACCGACTCACCGACTCACCGACTCACCGACTCACCGACTCACCGACTCACCGACTCACCGACTCACCGACTCACCGACTCACCGACTCACCGACTCACCGACTCACCGACTCACCGACTCACCGACTCACCGACTCACCGACTCACCGACTCACCGACTCACCGACTCACCGACTCACCGACAGGTAACCGTCGCGGCGGGGGCCGCGTCGTGAGCGCGCGGGCGCGGGTCGCCGCGCTCGCGACGGCGTTGCTGGTCTGCCTGCTTCTCGCGCCCTCTCCGGCGCGGGCGGCGGACGAGTGCGGGGCGGTGTCGAGCAGCTCGACGACCGCCACCTGCTCGAACCAGGCCTACGGGACCGGCATCATCTACAGGGGCAAGGCGCACGCCCTGACCCTCAACGTCCCGGGCGGCTCGGCGACCGCCATCACGACCGCCACGTCCACGTCGGACTGGGCGAGCGGCATCGTCATGGACACCACCTCGGCCGGCGGCGCCATCGCGCTCACGGTGGGCGCCTCGGGCGCCGTGACGATCGCGCAGGCGAGCGGCGGCCCGTCCTCCAGCTGGAACCACAACCGGGGGATCCTCATTCGCCAGCGCTCCTCGGGGACGACGACGGTGGATCTCAGGAGCGGGGTGACCATCGGCACCTCGACCGCCCGCGTGAGGGCGGAAGGGGTCTGGGTCATTCTGCAGGACAACGACGGCGGGACGGCCTCCCTTACGAGCGCGGCCACGATCTGGTCCGCGACCCGCGGCCTTCACCTCATCCGGAACGCGAGCGCCGCGGACACCACGGCGGCCACGACCATCACGAACAGCGGCGCCGTCAACGCGACGCAGGGCGGCATCTTGCTGGACCACAGAAGGCCCTCGGCCAATACCTTCACGGCCTCCGCGACCATCACGAACACCGGCGCCGTCACGACGACCGGGACGGGCAGGTTTGGCATCGACATGAACTACGAGGGCTACGGCGCCGCCCTGATCGACAACCGGGCGGCCGTCACCGCGACCGCGACCAACTCGGTCGGCATCCGGGTGCGGCAGCGGACCGCCGCCAGCGCGGGGACCGTCAAGATCATGAACAGCGGCGTCGTCCAGGCGCACGGCGACGCCATCTACATCAACAACGTGGGCACGGGCGCCGCCACGATCGAGAACACCGACGCCCTCACCTCCTCGAACGGCCGGGGCATCCACCTGTGGGACGGGGGAGCCACCGGCACGGGCGCCACGGCCACGGTGACGAACGGGGCGGACGTCACGTCCTCGGGCGACGGCATCTTCGTCCAGACGAGGGACAAGGACAACGCGGGGACGAGCGCGGGCGTCTCCATCACCCATTCGGCCGGTACCATCACCTCCTCGGCCGGCAACGGCATCGACGCGCTGGTCGGCCGCGCCAGGTCGGAGACGGACACGGGGCACGCCGACTACGTCGCGCCCGTGAACACGGGCCTCCTCAAGGTCAGCGTCACGGGCGGGACGATCTCCTCGAAGTGGGCCCCCATCCAGGCGATCAACTACGAGGCGGGGGGGATCGAGATCGCGGTCTCCGAGGGCGTCACGATGACGACCACGGACGATCACGGCATCTACGCCCAGCTGACCGACCCGGGCAACGCGAGCGGGGGCGTTTCGATCGCCTCGGGCGCCGCGCTCACCGCGAAGAAGAACGGCATATCCGTCACGCGCGCGGCGGGCTCCGGCGCCGTCGCGGTCGAGAACAGCGGCGCCGTCGCGACGCAGGACGCCGCCAGCGCCTGGTCGGCCATCCGGATCGATGACTCCGGAACCGGCGGCGTCTCGGTCGAGAACGGCGGCGCCCTGGGCGCGGCGGGCAAGAGGTTCACCTTCGGCGTCTCGGTCGAGTACACGGGCTCCGCCGGCGGGGTGACGGTGGAGAACAGCGGCGACATCATGCCGATCAACTCCGGCGTCCACGTCCACGTCCCGACGAGCGCCGGGAACGTCTCGGTCACGAACAGCGGCGCGGTCGGCTCGGCGAGCGAGCGCGCCGAGCGCGGTCTCTCCGTCCACCAGATGGCCTCGGGGACCGCGGGCTCCGTCACGGTCGCGAACAGCGGCGCCATCGCGGCGGAGGACTACGGCATCTTCGCCCGGACGCACAACAAGGACGCCGCGGGCGCGGACGCGGACGTGACCGTCACCCACTCGGGCGGCGCCATCGACGTCAGAAACGACCGGAGCGGCATAAATGAGGCGGGCGTGGGCGTCTCCGCCCGGATCGGCCACTACAGGTCGGAGAACGACGCGGGCGGCGACGGCTACGCCGCGCCCGTGAACGCGGGCGGCGTCAAGGTCTCCGTCACGGGCGGGTCGATCACCTCGAAGGGAAACGCCGTCGAGGCGATCAACTACGAGGCGGGATGGGCCGAGATCACGGTCTCCGAGGGCGTCGAGATCACCTCCGAGACGGGGCGCGGCCTCTGGGCCTGGCTGGCCGACGTGGGACAGAGGAGCGGGAGCGTCATCATCGAGAGCGCCGGGTCGGTCACGGCGGAGCGCCAGGCGATCTACGCGGCGCCCAAGGCGAGCAACGGCGACGTGAGCGTCACCGTCCTGACCGGCGGCTCCGTCGTCTCCCGCGCGCGCGCCGGCGTCTGGGCGCACTACAACGTCCGCGAGAACGACAACGGCCAGGTGAACGTCACCGTCCAGGAGGGCGCGAGCGTCACCGGGAATTCGAGCGGCATTCACGTCAGGAACGCGGGCCGCGCCTCCCTGGGCAGGAACTCGGAGCGGGGCCGGGCGCTGTTCATGCGGGCGGACAAGACGGTTCGCAGGCAGCACGTCACCGTGGCCGGCACGGTGCGGGGCGGGTCGGTGTCGGGCGTCCACATTCTGGACGGCGGAACGCTGCTGGTGGAGAAGACGGGGCGGATTCTCGCCGGCTCCTCGGGCGTGGCCGTCCTGGCGGACAACGACACCGACATCTACAACGTGGTTCTGGGCGCCGATCCCCAGCCGCAGGCTGAGGGCGAGGTCGGCGAGGCCGTCGTCCACGTCGAGGGCGAGGTGAAGGGCGCGGTGCATCTCGCCGGCGGCGGGTGCGTGACCATCGGCCTCAACGGCCGGGTGGAGGCGAACGGGGCGCCGCTGGCGATTCGGGGCGACGCTCCGACGACGGTCATCTTTCACGTCCTGGGCGACCTCCTGCACCGGGGCAACGCCGCGGACGCGGTCGCCCGGGTGGAGGGCGGCATCGGCGGGGACGGCGTCGACGAGATCGGCTTCGTCCTCGCCCAGACCCAGGACGGATTGCTCACCGGCCACCTTCGGGACGTGTCGCTCGACTCCGGGGGCGCCCCGATGCTCGACGAGCTTCCGGTCCTCCGGTTCGACTGCGGGATGGCGGAGGACGCGCGGTGCGAGCTCTACGAGGCCGCGCCCTCGCTTCTGCTGGCGATGACGCGGCTGCCCTCCCACGCCGAGCGGATGTCCGCCCCTCGGGGGTCGAACGGCGTCTGGGGCCGCGTGGAGGGGGCGAAGGGCGAGTGGACGGCCGACGCGGCGGATTCGGTCGCCGAAAGCGAGAAGCTCGGCTACGACTACGACGTAGCCGGCGGACGCGCGGGTCTCGACTTCGAGGGCGCGGGCGGGCGCTTCGGCGTCTCCGTCCACATGCTTCGGGCGAAGGCGGAGCGGAAGGGGGCGGGCGAGATCGCCCTGAACGGGGTGGGTCTGGGCGCCTCGGCCTCCTGGTTCTGGGGCAACTTCTATCTCGACGTGGCCGGGCAGGCGACGGCGTTCGACGCGGACTTCGACTCGGCGATGAGCGGCTCGCTGAAGAAGGACGCGGACGGCGTCGGCGGCGCGCTGGGGGTCGAGATCGGTCGGCGGATGTCCTTCATGGAGGGGGCCTTCGCCGTCACCCCGCGTCTGGGGATGGTCTGGTCGAGCGCGGACCTGGACGACTTCACGGACTCGGTGGGCTCCACCGCGCGGGTCTCGGTGGAGAGCGCGCGGAGCGCGCGGGCGCGGGCGGGCTTCACCCTGGAGACGGGCGCGGGCGAGGGCCGTCTGTTCCTCTCGGCGGACCTCGAGCGGGAGCTCTCCCGGGAGACGGCCGTGAAGGTCGCCGGCGACAGGCTCAAGGCGCGGGCGAACGACACGACGGCGCGGCTGGGGGCGGGCGGCGCCTTCCCGATCAGCGAGAGCGCCACGCTCACCCTCTCGGGCAGCTACGAGACCAGCGGGGGCGGAACGAAGGAATACGGCGGCGCCGCCTCCGTGAGCGTCCGCTTCTAGGGGACGCGAACGCCCGACGATTCGCGCCGGGCGCGGGGGACGACGCGATCCCCCGCGCCCGGTTTCTGTCACCGAACGGCGCGGGACGCATATATGGAAACGCTCTCGCGTTTCACCTACGGCGGGGGTGGCGCGATTCGATTGTAGGGGGCGCATATATGCGCCCCGTTTCGGGGCGCCCGATTCACGCGGTGGCGATTCAATCCCGTAGGGACAACCCCCCGTGGTTGTCCTCCGCCTTGGATGAATACCCCGCCGCCACGCAACCATCCCGTAGGGGTCGTTCGGGAACGACCCGCGCCGTCAACCGAACGGACAATCGCCGGGTTGTCGGCCATAACGTCAAAAAAACGGGCGGTTCACGAACCGCCCCTGCGAAACCATGAACCCGCGCATGGATTGACCGGGAACATCCGTTGGCCGCCGCGCGCCCCGGCTCCGGATTCCGGCCTTCGCCGGAATGACGGCGAAAGGCCAACCCCGGCGTCCCTTCGATCCGACAGGGAACGACATCGAGACGGCGGCGAGGATTTCCCCTCCGCCGCGGGACGCCCCGGAATCCCGTCATTCCGGCGAAGGCCGGAATCCAGGGTTTTGGTTGCCTTCCCTTCAAAACGGGCGGTTCGCGAACCGCCCCTACGAAATCATAAAACCCGCATCCCCCCGCCCGGTCGCCGCGCGCATTTGCCCGCATTTGCGCCTGTCGGGCCTTCCCTCGAACGCGCGAGAATCCGCCGCGAGAGGGAGGAGGCGAACGCATGGGTTTCGGAATACGAATGATGACGAAGGCGAGGGCGTGGCGCGCGCGCCATCCGCGCCATAATGAAAACGATCCCGTTTTCGACAAAATCCGACAAATTCACGGCCTTATCCCGCAAATTCGCGCCTTTTTTCGACAAATTCAAGACCCTTCGGAGCGCGGAAAAAATATCAAGTCATTGAAAATAAAATGGTTATGGGAATCAGGGGGCGCCCGGAGGGGGTATTTCGCGCGGCCGCGGCGTTTGCGCGCATCCGCCCGCATTTTCGCCCCTTCGCTCCGCCGCCATCCCGCAGGAGTCGTTCGGGAACGCCCCGCCGCCTGTGGCGCGAACCCTTCCTGAAAACGGGCGGTTCACGAATCGCGGGGAGGCGCCGCCCCTGCGAAGGCGAAACGCGCGCGCCGAGGATGGCGCCGAGCGGGGGGCTGCCCTCGAGAATCAGATGCCCGCGAAGCCCGTCCGGAAGATGAGCCAGGCGGAAACGGCGTTCAGCCAGTTCGAGACGAGCAGGACGCCCACGAGCAGGAGCATGGCGCCGCTGGCGATTTCCACGCCGCGAAAATACCGCCTGAACGACCGGTGGAACCGGAAGAACCAGCCCACGCCCAGACCGCTCAGGAGGAACGGAACGCCCAGCCCGGCGGAATACGCCGCCAGGAGCGCGACGCCCTGCCCCGCCGTCTCCCGCGTGCCCGCGAACAGGAGGATGCCGCCCAGAATCGGGCCGACGCACGGCGTCCAGCCGGCGGCGAAGGTGACGCCCACCAGCAGGCTGCCGAGCCAGCCGGCGGGTCTGGCGCGCAGCATGACGCGCTTCTCGGAGGAGAGGGCGGGCGCGAAGGCCGCCGCCAGGACGTAGAGGGCGAGCGCGGCGAGCGCCCCGCCCGGCGCCGGCCACCCCCCGCGCAGCCCCGCCAGCCCCGCCAGAAAAGCGAGAGAGGCCAAGGCGCCGACCGCGCCCGCGGGCTTCGCCGCGAGGAATCGCCCCCCCCGGAAGTCGAGCGCGCGATCTCCCACGTAGAGCCCGAACGAGGCGATCAGGACGCCGCCCAGAAGCCGCACGTGATCCTGGTAGGCGAACAGCAGTCCGCCCAGGAAGGAGGCGCTCGCCCCCAGGATGACGAAGACGAGGGAGAACCCCGCCACGAAGAACAGGGCGTTCGCCAGGACGGCGCCCCGGACGCGCGCCGCCTCGCCGCTCTCCCGGAGCTCCTCGTAGGAGAGGCCCGTCAGATAGCAGAGATAGCTGGGAACCAGGGGGAGGATGCACGGGGAGGCGAAGCTCAGCCCCCCGGCCAGAAAGGCCAGCCCGAGGGATACGTCTTCCGGGGCCATGAATTTCCCCTGTCGAGAGGCGGCGGCCGCGCTTCGGCTACCTTACCACGACCTCGGCGAACGCCGCGCCCTCGCCTGCGGGCACGCCCGTGACGAAATACCGATAGACGCCCGCGCGCGCGAACGCGACGCTCGCCGTCGCGCCCGAATCGAAGGCGGCGCTCACATACGCGCCGTCGGGGGCGAGAAAAAAGAGCGTCGGCGAGCGCGCCGCCTTCGCCAGCGCGGCGCCCGCGCTGAACACCACCGAGGAATAGCCGCGCGTGGCGTTGAACCAGATGACCGTGGCGCCCCGTTCGATGCGCAGCTTCTTGGGAAAGACGCCGTCCGGATCGATGCGCGCGACGTGAAACTTCCCGAAGCCGGGAAAGCGCGGCTTCTCCGCCCGCGCGCCCCGCCCCGCATCGGCGGCCGACGCGCCGGCGGGCGCGAGCGGCGCGCCGGCGAGCAGCCCCGCCGCCAGCAGGGCCGGCAAAGCGCGGGCAACGCTCCCGAAGCGCGTGGGGGTTCGCGTCAATTTCCGGCCTCCTCGCTCCCGTCGAACGGATTGCGGATGCAGATCGTGTCCTCTCGGGCGGGGCCCGTGGAGATGAGCCACACCGGCCTGTCCGTCAGCTCCTCAAGCCGCCTGATGTAGTCCTTCGCCCGGGGCGGGAGGTCGTCGTAGTTCCTCACGCCCCCGGTGGGAGCCATCCAGCCGGGGAACTCCGCATAGACGGGCTCGCACCGCTCGAGAATCGAGGTCTCCGCCGGGAACGCCGTCAGGCGCTCTCCATCGCACTCGTAGCCCACGCACACCCGAATCGTCTCCTGGCCGTCGAGCACGTCGAGCTTCGTCACCGCTATCGCGTCCATGCCCGCCACCTGGACGCAGTGGCGCGCCGCCACGGCGTCGAACCATCCGCACCGCCTCGGTCTGCCCGTGGTCGCGCCGAACTCCGCGCCCTCCTCGCGCAGCCGGGCGGCGTCCTCGCCCTTCATCTCGGAGGGAAACGGCCCCTGCCCCACCCGCGTGCAATACGCCTTCATAATGCCGAACACCGCGCTCACCCGGCTGCAGGGCAGCCCCAGACCGCTCATCGCCGCGCCCACGCCGGTGTTGCTCGACGTCACGTAGGGGTAGGTGCCCATGTCCAGGTCGAGGAGAATGCCCTGCGCGCCCTCGAGCAGGATTTTCCGGTTCCGGCTCAGCGCGTCGCTGATTTCCGCGTCCGTGTTCCGCACGTGAGGTCCCAGCGTCTCCCGCACCCGGGCGCACACCTCCAGAACGCGCCCCTCGTCCAGGGCGCCGCGCTCCTCCTCGCGCAGCGCGATGCCGCCCAGCAGCTTCTTCTTGAGGGCCAGGCTGACGCGGATGCGATCCGTAAGCGTCTTCTCGTCGAACAGATCCGATATCCGCACCCCCAGCCGCGCCGCCTTGTCGGAATAGGCCGGCCCGATGCCCCGGCCCGTCGTCCCGATGCGGTTGACGCCCAGCAGCTCCTCCATGTGGGAGTCGAGCGCCTTGTGGTAGGGCATGATGAGGTGCGCCCGCTTGCCGACGACCAGGTTCTCGCCGATTTCGACGCCCTCGGAGCGGAGGTATTCGATCTCCTCCACCAGGGCGAGCGGGTCCACCACCACGCCGGAGCCGATGATGCACTTCACCCCCTCGTGCAGGATGCCCGTGGGGATCAGGTGAAGAATGTATTGCCTGCCGCCGGCCACCACCGTATGGCCCGCGTTGGCGCCCCCCTGGTAGCGGGCCACCACGTCCGCCTGGCGCGCCAGCCAGTCGATGACCTTCCCCTTCCCCTCGTCTCCCCACTGGCCGCCGAGGATCGCCAGAACGCTCATCGCCCCTCGTCCCTTCCGCCCACCCGGTCGAGGATTTCCGGGATCGGCCAGGCGCCCAGGTCCTCTCCGTCCGGCTCCAGGAGCCGCACCCTGCCGCCCCGCTTCCCGCCGCGCTGGACGACGAGGCATTTCGACACCCCCGCCGCCCGCGCGTATTCGAGCGAGCCTTCGAGGTCGCGGCGAATGATGTCGCGCGCCACCCGCCAGCCGCGCGCCCTGAGCCTGCGGGAAAGAAGGATGCCCGCCTGCTTCTCCCGCGTGAGGTCGATGACGAGAAAGTCCGTCCCGTTCACGCTCTCCGCCTCCGGCCCCGGCGCGGTGAGGGGGAGGAGCTGGTTCAGATCGACGGCGAAGCCCGTCCCCAGCGCGTCGTCGCCATACAGCCCCAGGAGCCTGTCGTAGCGCCCGCCGCCGCACACGGGATAGCCGGAGCCCTCGGCGAATCCCTCGAATATCACCCCCGTGTAGTAGTCGAAATCCTTGAAGTCGCACAGGTCGAAGAGGACGCGCTCGGAGAGGCCGTAAAGCTCGAGCATCCGGTACACCTTCAACAGCTCGCGGAGGGCGCCTCTCGCCGCCGGCGTCCTCGCCTTTTTCTCCACCCCCCGAAGGACGTCGACGCCGCCGAAGCACTCGGGAACCCGCTCGAGGAGGCCCGCGTCCGTCTTCTCGCGCGGAAGCCGCGCCGCGAGGCTCGCCACCCCCGTGGAGTCGCGGCGCGCTATCGCCTCCAGCAGTTCGGCCCTCTGCGCCCCCTCCGCGCCCAGGGCGTTCAGAATGCCGCGCAGAAACGCGCCGTGGCTCAGGGACACGCGGAAGTTGTCCACCCCGTTCGCCAGGAGGCACTCCACGGCGATGGCGATCATCTCGGCGTCGGCCTCCAGGGAGACCAGTCCGATCAGCTCCACGCCCGCCTGCCAGAATTCCCTCTGCAGCTCCCCCGCCACGTGGGCGTGGCGAAAGACGTTCGCCGCGTAGGAGAGCCGCAGGGGCCGGGGGCGCGCGGCGAGAATCGTTCCCGCCGCCCGCGCGATCTGGGGGGTCATGTCCGCCCGGAGCGCCAGCAGCCCGCCGCTCTCCAGATCGACCATCCGGTAGGTCTGCGCGTCGAGCGCCTCCGCGCCCGGCCTGGGGACGTAGAACTCGAAGGCGGGCGTGAGGATTTCGCGGAATCCCCACTGCTCGAACACGCGGAGCAGGCGCTTCTCCACCTCTCGCTTGCGCCGCGCCTCGCCGGGCGGGAACACGCGCGAGCCGCCCGGAATGGCGCGCAGGGAGGCCGCCTGCCTCACGGGAGGGCGTCTTCCGCTTCGGGCGCGGGAGCCGCGTCTCCGGGAGACGCCAGCTCGACGAGGCAGGCGTCGTAGATGTTGGGAATGGCGCGCACCTCCTCCATCGCGGACTCGGGCACCGGATCGTCCAGCGTCAGGACGGCGACGGCCACGTCGTGCTTGCGCATCCGGCCGAGCTGCATCCCGGCGATGTTGATGCCGCGGCTCCCCAGCAGGGTGCCGATTCGGCCGATCATGCCGGGGCGGTCGTCGTTGCGGAACACGAGGAGATAGCCCTCCAGGGCGACGTCGACCGAGAAATCGTCTATCCGCACGATTCTCGGCTCGTTCTTGCGGATGAAGGTGCCCGCCGCGGAGCGCTCGCCGGAGTCGGCCTTCACGCGAAGCTCGATCAAGTCCGCGTAGAGCAGGTTCTCCGAGCGGCTCGTCGTCCGCACCTCGATGCCGCGCTCCCTGGCCAGCGGCAGGCCGTTCACCAGGTTCACGCGCGCCCCCGAGAGCGCCTGTCCCAGCATCCCCTTGATGGCCGAGGCGGCCAGCGCCTTCATGGGCATGTCGAGCGCGCCGCCGTAGATCACGTCGATCGCCTGGAGTCCCCCGCCCGTGAGCTGCGCCAGAAAATCGCCGAGGCGCTCGGCCAGCGCCAGGTGCGGGCCGATCTGCTCCAATACCTCGGGGCCCAGCGCCGGCAGGTTCACGGCGTGCCCCACCACGCCCTCGGCGAGATACGCCACGACCTGCCTCGCCACGCTGATCGCCACGTTCTCCTGCGCCTCGGCGGTGGAGGCGCCCAGATGGGGGGTGCAGACCACGTCGTCGCGCCCGATGAGCGGGCCGTCCCGCTCCGGCGGCTCCTTGGCGTAGACGTCCACCGCCGCGCCCGCGACCTTTCCGCTGTCGAGCGCGGAGGCGAGCGCCGCCTCGTCTATCAGCCCGCCGCGCGCGCAGTTGATGATGCGGACGCCCTCGCGCATCCGGGCGATTTCCGCCGCGCCGATGAGGTTCCCCGTCTCGGCCGTCATGGGCACGTGCAGGGTGACGTAGTCGGACTTCTCCAGCAGCTCCCCGAAGCCCACGGGGCTCACCCCGCGCCTGGAGAGCGTCTCGGCGGAGAGATAGGGGTCGTGGGCGATGACGTTCATGCCCAGGCTGCGGGCGAAAGCCGCCGTCTGCGAACCCACGCGCCCCATGCCCACGACGCCCAGCGTCTTGGAGGAGAGCTCGCTGCCCACGAAGCGGCTCCGCTCCCATCTGCCCTGCTTGAGGGAGGAGACCGCCGAGGGAATCTTGCGCGCCAGGGCGAACATCATGGCGATGGTGTGCTCCGCCGTGGTGATGACGTTGCCGTCGGGGGCGTTCACCACCAGGATGCCGAGCCGGCTGGCGGCCTCGAGGTCCACGTTGTCCACCCCGACGCCCGCGCGCGCGACCACCTTGAGCGACTCGCCGGCGCCCAGCAGCTCCTCGTCCACCCGCGTGCCGCTCCGCACGATGAGGGCGTCAGCCGACTTCGCGGCCTCGCGCAGCGCCTCGCGCCCGGAGCCGGCGCGGTCGAGAACCTCGAAGCCCTCCTCCGCCTCGAGGATGTCCCGCGCCCTCGGCGCGAGCGGCTCGCAGATCACGACGCGAAACGCGCGGCTCATTCGCCGAACGCCTCCTGCGCCGCCGCGAGGCCGCGTCCTTTTTCCACCGCGAAGCCGAGCTCCTCCAGGGTCGCCTCCAGCGCGGCGACGGTCGCCAGCACGTCGGCGGAATCCACGTATCCCAGGTGCCCGATTCTGAAAATCCTGCCGCTCAGGGCGCCCTGTCCGCCGGCGATGGTCACCCCGTGGGCGTCCTCCATCAGCAGGGGAATCGCTCTTCCGTCGATTCCCTCCGGGACGCGAACGGCGGTGAGCGCCTCGCTCCTCTCGTCCCTGGGGAATATCTCCAGCCCCATCGCCTCGACGGCCGCCCCCGTCGCCCGCGCCAGCAGCGCGTGGCGCGCGAAGATGCTTTCCAGCCCCTCCTCGCGCATCATATCGAGCGCCGCGCCCAGCCCCTCCAGCAGGGAAATCGCCGGCGTCCAGGCGGTGGTATTCCTCCTCTGGCTCCGCCGCTCGATGGTCAGGTCGAAATAACGCCGGGGAGATCGGGAGTTATCCGCCGCCCGCCAGGCGCGCTCGCTCAGCCAGACGAAGGCGAGGCCCGGCGGGAGCATGAGCGCCTTCTGGCTTCCCGTGACGACGGCGTCCAGCCCCCACGCCTCGGGCTGGAGATCATACACCCCGAGCGCCGTGATGGCGTCCGCCACGACGAGGGTGTCGGGCGATTTCTCGCGGACGATCCGCGCGGCGGCGCGCGCGTCGTGCCTGGCGCCGGTGGAGGTTTCGCTCGCCTGCATGAGGAGCGCCCGATGCCCCCCGCGCGCGAGGCGCGCCTCGAGCTCGCCGGGATCGACCGAGCGCCCCCATTCGACCTTCAGAACGTCCGCCTCGACCCCGTAGGCCGCGCAAATCTCCGTCCAGCGCTCGCCGAACTTGCCGCCCTCGACCACGAGGGCGGAATCGCCCGGCGAGAGCAGGTTCGCAACGGCCGCCTCCATGCCGCCCGAGCCCGAGGCGGCGAGGGTGACGACCTCGCCCTCCGTCTGAAAGAGCCATTCGAGTCCCCGGCGGATTTCCCCGAAGCGGGCCTCGAACGCCCGCGCGCGGTGGTGCGTCAGGGGCCTCGCCATGGCTTCGAGCACCCGGGGGGGCGCCGGCGTGGGGCCGGGCGCCATGAGGCGCGGCTTGTTCATTTTCCGGGTTCTTTCCTTCATGCGTTCCCAAGAATCGCGGCGATGAAGCGGGGGCGCAACCGCCGAAGGGTATCCCACTCCGGGGGAAGGATGTCAACCGGGAGAAGGGGCCGCGCGGCTCCGTAGGGGCGGTTCGGGAACCGCCCGCGCGGGTGACGCCAGCCCCCACGCTTGCTACGATTCACTATTGACAACCTGAACCAGCGGCATGTAGAAGATATTTTATTATCCGCTACGCCCGTAGGCGGGCGCGTATTTCGAGGCCCCTCACGGGTTTATTCGTGGGGGGCCTTCTGATTTTTGAAAGTAGCGGTTCTTATCGACGGCGGCTACCTTCGGGTTTTGGTTCGGCAAGCCGGATATCGCTACGATCCGGCCTACATTGAGGCTATTTCACAAGCCTGCGTCCTGTCTGATGAAATTCTGCTTCGCGTCCTCTACTACGACTGCGCCCCGTATCAGGGAAACCCCAGGCTCCCGGTGTCGGGCAAACCCGCCAATTTTCAAGGATCGGACGAATGGCTCAAAATTCTCACCGCCCGGCCCTGTTTCGCCGTTCGACGGGGAACCCTGAAGTTCCGGGGTTTCGCGCCGAAAAAGACGCCTATCGCACCGAGCGCTTTATCCGATGGCGACTTCAAGCCCCAGTTCGAGCAAAAAAGCGTCGATATGCGAATCGGCCTCGACATCGCCATCTATGCCGCCAACCGGTCGGTAGAGCGAATTATCCTGATCACCGGAGACACCGACTGTTTGCCGGCCCTGAAACTCGCTCGCACCGCCGGTCTTCAGATCGCGCTCGTTCAACTCCCGCAACAGCGGCTCGCGCGAGAACTGCTTTGGCATTCCGACTTTCAAAGACCAGTTGAGTGGCCGAAACAACAAGCATAGCCCTTCTCCATATTCCTGTCTCCGCCCCCCGAAGCCGAAGGCGCGGGAACCAGGCTCGCATCCTGTCCGCACTGATTCCCTTGCTATGAGGTGCTGGCCCGCCATGCGAACCATACATGGCTCATGCGATTGCTTCTGGATTGCGGCTTTCACTGAAAAACGGCGGCCGGACTTCATCGCCGCCCGATGAGGAAAGGCGGGGGGCAGGATGATCGCCCGGCGCGGAGGGCAAGCATGGTTTGTTTTCGTAGGGGCGGTTCCCGAACCGCCCCTACGGACTCGCTGGGTCTCTCGCTTGATGGCGTGGAATGGAAATTTACGCCTCCCTTCCCCGCGGCCGGATCGGACATCCAGATTCCTCCCGAATCGACGACGAATTATCATCCTCGCTTCCGCGTGATATACGGAATCAAGGCGCGATTGGACGGACGAAAAACAAAGGGCCGCGATTTTGAAAATGCCGCAGAGGAAGATGAGCAGGCTCGGCGAATACGATTATTCTCGAAGAGGATATTATTTCGTGACGGTTTGCGCGCAAAACCGCAGGAGCATGTTCGGCGAGATCGTGAAAGGAAAAATGCTCTCAAGCGAAACGGGGCGCATTGTCGCCGAATCACGGGAATGGCTGGAGGGAAGATACGGTTACGTGGAGCTGGACGCATGGGTGGTTATGCCGAATCACCTGCACGGCATCGTGAGCATTCGCGACGCGCGCGCGGGCGAGAATGTCCGTAGGGGCGGTTCGGGAACCGCCCGCGCAAAAACATCGGGACATGCGAAGCCATTGGGCCGCCTGATTGGAGCATTCAAAACAGTATCGACCAAACGCTTCAACGAGCATCACGGCGCGCGCGAAACAAAATTATGGCAACGATCGTTTTACGACCGCATCATCCGGGGCGACGCGGAACTGAATCGCGTCCGGGAGTATATTCAGAACAATCCGTTGCTGTGGGCGCTCGACAAGGACAACCCGGACAACTGGACGGCGCCGCCGTAAGTTCATCCCCCCGAAATCGAAGGCGGCTGGGCGGGATGGTCGTCCGGTTCCGCAAGGGCGGCATCCTGTGCCCGCCCGGCGCGGTTCGCCTTCGTAGGGGCGGCTCGCGAGCCGCCCGCGCGGAATCATCTCCCGCGAAGGCCGGAATCCGGAAGCCGCGCAGGGGCAGGTCGCGACCTGTGGGACGCCCCCAAGGAGGGGGCGTCACTACGAAATCATAGCGAACCGGCAATCACGGGGCGGCGCCGGGAAGGGGCCGCCCCCCCGCGGTAAATCAATTCACCGCCCGCGCAAAAAAAACCGGGGGGCTTTCGCCCCCCGGCAGCCGTCCGCGTCACGCGAACGGGATGCTTCTTTCCGCTGCGAAACTCCGGCGTCCTAGGCTAGAAGAAGTGGCGGATGGTCCACGCGGCGACCCAAGTGTCGTCCAGATCCTCGCCGCCCTCCACCTTGCCGTAGTCGCCGGCGAACAGATACGCGCCCACCACGCGAAGTTCGAACTTCGGGTAGATCTTCCACTTGAAGCCCAAGTTGAACTCCGTGCCGAAGTCCTTGGAGTCGTCGTACACCGTCTTCATCTCTTCGCCGGGGTCGCACACCGAGTTCTTGTTCGCGTCGTCGCAGAGGTTGGGCGCGCTCTCCGCCGACTGGTAGAATGACAGGCCGCCGCCCAGCGTGAAGGTCTTGCTCACCTTGTACTCGAACAGACCCTCGAGCACGTTCGCGCCGTTCAGCTGCTTGTGGCCACCGTTGCCGGTCAGGGTCACGTTCCGTACGCTGTTGGCAGTGGTCGTCCAGCGGCGCGAGGTCATGATATGGCCGCCTTCGACCCAGCCATAGCCGCCGAGACCCGGGAACGTGAAGCGGCTGAGCTCCTTGTCGGGCTGGAGCGCCTGATGGCTCGCCGCCACGATGGGATCGTCGTCGCCCGAGAACGAAACGAGGTTGGCCATGAGCTTGAGTTTGCCCATGGGGAACGCGGTCCTCAAGATGAAGCCCCAGGCCGAGACATCCACGTCGGGGCGGTCCATCATGCCGACCGTGCCGCCCTCGCTGACGGCACCGGTCTGATAGACGCCGGTGGCCCTGAGGCTCATGATGCCCACCTTCCCCTTGGCGTGCAGGGCGGTGTACCAGTAGTCATAGCCCATGTTGGACTTGTTGTCGCGGGAGTTCGCTATCCACGGGGTGAGCGCGAGGTTCGGCGAAGCCTTCCAGGTCAGGCCGAGGTAGTAGGCGTCCGCGTCGTCCGAAGCCCCCGTAATGTCCTCTCTGGTCTTTGTGTTGAACAGGCTCAGCGAAAGATTGCTCGAGAGCTTGCCGTAGAGGGCGAGACCCGGCTTACGGGAACGCCCGCTACTGTCGAAAATCTCCTTGTCGGGCGATACGTAGTCCGTCCTGCCCCAGCGGGCGCGCAGCTTGCTTCCCGGAACCGCGAAATCAACCACCCAGCGGTTCGTTCCCACCGCATGTCGACCCGCGGTCGTGAAGCCGCCGTTCGCGTTCGTCCATTCAGGCTCCCAAACGACCCAAACCTTGCCGCCGTCGGTCTTCGCCGTGAAGCGGGGCCGCGACAGCGCGTCGAAATACTGGATGCCGTCGTGATTGTCGTCGTTCCGATCCGTGTTGTTCGAGCTCAGGCCGCGCAGGCGAAAGAAGCCGCTGAACTTGAAGTCGGCCGCATACGACGGCGCGGTGAACGTGACGAGCAGGGTCGCCGCGAACAAAGCGAGTAGAAGTTTCCGCATTTCAGTCTCCTTGGTGGAGTTTTCAAAAAGTGTTGCCGCATTCCTTGATGTTCGTTTCGCGCTGCTTTCCGGCTCCGGGTTTCGGAGCCCGTTCGTCTCTCCTCTGGCATCACCCCCTTTCGTCAGTCGTCAACGAATAAGTCCGAAAAGCCTCCGCCCTCATCGGGCGAACAAGCGGGTTGATTATACCCGAACGCAAACATTCAAGTCCAGCCGCTTCTCACCCCTCGAATCTCGCGGCTGAACGCGCCGGCCTCTTGGAAAAGCATGACATATTCACGATGTTAGACGAAAACGCCGCTTCCTGTCAACGAAACAATATCGGGAATCATATCGCCCGAAGAACAGGCGGGCGGGCCATATCTTCCGCGGCGCCGGGCCGCGCGTCCCCCGGCAATCCGCTCTTTTTCGGATGGTTGCGTCGGCGAAGCCCCCGGTGCTATAGTAGACGCTCTGAACCGGAGGAGAAGATCATGCCCGCGTTCGACACCCTCAAGGCGACGAAGCTTCTCAAGGAGTCCGGCTTCGGCGAGATCCAGGCCGAAGCCGTGGTCTCCACCGTGCGCGACGCCGTCGCCGAGAACGTCGCCACCAAGGCCGACCTCGCCGAGGTCTGCAACGAACTGAAGCTCGACCACGCCAAACTGCGAACCGAACTCAAGGAAGACATCGCCAATGTGCGCGCGGAACTCAAGGAAGACATCGCCAATGTGCGAACCGAAATCGCAGACATCCGCGCGGAACTCAAGGAAGACATCGCCGGCGTCCGCGCGGAACTCAAGGAAGACATCCACAAGCTGCGAACGGACATGTATCGCTTCGGGGCGTTCATGATCATCGCCATCGTCAGCCTGATCGTCACCCTGATGAAGCTATTGCCGTAACGTCCGTCTTCGCCGCGCCGTGGGGCGCATATAAAATGCGTCCCCGGCGAGTTCAGCGCTCCGATTTCGCGGCGTCGGGGCGCGCGTCAGGGGTTCACGGCTCAAGCGCCTGCGCCCGAGGGGGTCCGCCGGAGCCTCGAAAACCTATTCCGCGATCCTGTAGAAGAAAATCTGGCTTTTCGCGTCGGCGAGCACTTCCGCGCCGGCCGTCGCCGCGACCAGGTCGCGGAAGCCGTCGTTGTCGGCGTCCGCGAGAGCGAAATCCACGACCCCGCGGCTCACTTTCCTGGAGCGCCAGGTTTCGGACAATCCGCCGCCGTCCCATATCAGACTCACGATTTGTCCCCCCGTCACCCCCAGGCCGGGCACGACGGGAGAGGCGTATTCGTTGCGGATCACGAGAACCTCGTCCACCCCGTCCCCGTCGACGTCCTCCACCAGAACGCGGGATCGGACGGCGAGACGCTTCGCGTCTTCTCCATCGTCCTCGTCGTCAAGCGCGAACGCATGAACGGGCGCGCCGTAGGCTTCCGCGCTTTTGTAAATCTCCTCGCCGCGCCTCGAGAACAGCCGAAGCCTGTCGTCCTCGCCCACTTCGATGACGTCCAGCGCGCCGTCCCTGTCGATGTCCCACAAGCCGAAGCCCAGTATCGTCATCTTCTCGGGCAGCGCGTAGGGGGCGACGGAAACGAGGTTCTTCCCCGTCCATCGGTAGCGGTGAACGGGGCCCTCGAAGGGCTTGTCCAGCCCTTCCTTCTGGCCCAGCAGCAGATAGGCTTCCGAATCCGGGAGTTTCGCGCCCTTCGCCGGCCGCCGCACCCGGAGGAGCCGATAGAACGTTCTGTCGTTCCTGCGCAGGGTCTCGAATTTCCGCCCCCTGAGCTGCAGCACCATCGAGAACAGCTCATTGGAGCGATAGGCGGCGATATACAGCTCGGGCAGTCCGTCGCCGTTCATGTCGGCCACGTCGAGCCACCGGAAATCGCTCGCCCCATCGTCGAAGCGGGCGAGCTCGCGCATCCGCCCCCCCTCCAGCCGATAGACGACGACCGCCCCCGCCGCAATGACGGCGACTTCGTTTTTTCCGTCCCCGTTCACGTCCGCGACGGACACGCCCCGGAAGGAGGCGCCGTCGAACAGATAGCTCCGCGCGCCGCCGCGCGCGCCGGGCACGCCCTCCCGATCCAGCACGAAGCTCGGATTCGCCGAACTCGCGCGCGCGCCTCCCGCGCCGCGCCGCAGCGCCTGCGCCTTCGGATCGCCCTGCTCGAAGGGCAAATCGCCCGCAAGCGCCACGGCCTTGAAAATTTCCTTTCTCGCGGTGAGCGACAAGAGGCGCGCCGAAAGAACGTTCCGCCCCCTGATTTCGCGCAGTTCGCTCCCGATCACCAGATCGGCGCGTATCTCGTTTCGCAGGCGAATCGGATTCGCGCCCTTGAGAATCTCGTCCGTGGCTACGCCGCTCTCGATGAACCAGACCTGGAGTCTGTCCACGTCGTAGACGTCGAATCGCCCGCCGGCGAGGAGCTGCCGCTCCAGCTCTCTCGTGAGCGTTTCCATGCTGACGGGCTCTTTCGTCCGGTTGACGAAAGGCAGTATCGCCAGGCGGATTTTCGAGGAGGCCAGACGCACCGAATCCCCCACGCGGGGGGCGAGATCCCCGCCCGGGGCGAGGCGCGCCATGCGCGCGATGGAGAACCTGCCCCGCACCTCCACGATTTCGGCCTCGCCGATCTCCTCCTCCAGCCTCCCCAGGACGACGCCCGTCGCCGGATGCCGAAACGGCGCGCCCTCCCGGTAGACGTTGAGCTTGACGCCTTTGGGCGCCTTGTCCTTCTCGCCCAGGCTCAGGTAGAGATCGCCCCCCTTGATGGCGACCACCGACCCGCGCAGATCCGGAAACCTCTGCTGCAGCTTGCCGCTGATGAGCCGGAGCGCCCTGCGATAGTCGTTCCCCTGCGCGCAGGCCGCGCCGCCGGAGGCGGCGAGCGAGAGCAGGAGCGCCGGCAGAAGGAAGGACGTCTTTTTGAGAAATCGCGAAATCATGGAATCCCCACGCGCGGACAGCGGCCCGAAAGGCGGCCTTCGCCCGCGCCTCATCGTCCAATGAGAGCCGCGCGGACGAACATCGGCAAATATACCGCGCAGAAAGCAGAAAGCAAAGAAGGCGCGGGTCTCAGGGCCGCGCCAGCCCCAGTTCCCTCGCCATCGCCGGGTGGATCGGCGCGCCGAGCCTGTCGGCTTCTCTCGCGTGTTTTCGGGCGCCCCGGCGGTCGCCTTCGAGATGCAGGGCCAGCGCCAGATTGTGATGGGCGTCCGGGTGATCCGGCCTGAGCGCGAGCGCCGCCCTGAACTGCCCTATCGCCAGCTCCCTCAGGCCCGCCTTGAGATAGAGGGTGCCCAGGTTGAAGCGCGCCTCCTCGAGCGTCGGCTTGAGGCGCACCGCGCGCTCGAAGCGCGGCCGCGCCAGGTCGCCGCGCCCGGCGCCCATATACAGCGCGCCCAGGGCCAGGTGTCCCTCCGCGTTCTCGGCGTTGAGCCTCAGGGCGCGCTTGAGGGACGCTTCGGCGGCGGCCGCCTCTCCGCTCTGCATCTGCGCGATTCCCAGATCGACCCAAGCGTAATCATAGACGGGATAAATCCCGACCGATCTCTTGAGCGGAGGGATGGCCTCGGCGAACTTTTTCCGCGCGATCAGCGCCTGGCCATACACCCTGAGCGCGCGCGCGCTCCTCGGGGAGACCTCCGCCGTCCTCCGCCAGAAGCGAAGCGGGTCGCCCCATTCGCGGTTTCGCTTCATCGTCAGCGTCCCGAAGACCGCGCAGACGCCGAGGAGGAGCGCCGGGGCGATTCGCCAATCTCCTCGCGCGAGCAACGCGCCCGCCGTCGGCGCGGCGGCGATCAAAAAGCCCGCCGAGGGAATGTAGAGCGCCCGCTCGGCCATGATGGTGCCTATGGGAACCGCCAAGTTGCTCACGGGCAGATAGCCGCCCAGGAAAACGGCCAGTCCGAAGGCGATCCACGGCATCTTCTCCCTCAGGCGCCAGGCGGCGCAGCCCCACGCGAGAAGGCCCAGAACCCCGGCCATCATCCAGAGGGCGGCCTCGGCCCCTTCCACCGGAATCTGCGCGAAGGAATAATCCGCGCTCAGGGGCCACGGCCACGCCAGCAGGCGGAAGCAGCGCCCCAAAACGCCGAGCGCGCCGAACAGCCGCCCGCCCGCCGGCATCAGGGCGAGGACGTTGTCCAGTTTCGAGGGGGGATAGGGGCGCGCCAGCATCCCCAAAGCGGCGTAGCGCATCCATACGTAGAGGAGGAGGACGAGTCCGAGCGCGCAGGCGGCGATGAGCGTCCGCCGAAGGGGCGGGCGCTCAACCTCCCCCGGCGCATACCGGCTCCAGAGCTGCCACAAAAGCGCGCTGAACAGCATGGCGACGCCGATTTCCTTGGACAGGAGCGCGAAAAAGCAAAGCGCGCACGCGAGGCCGACCGAAGCGAGGAGGCCCGGGGTTCGCGCGCCGCCGCTCTCCCCTTGCTTCCGCTCTGCTCCGTCTTCCGGGCGTCTCGCCCGCGGAAGCGCGGCGCCCATGAGGAGGCCCAGCCCCCCGAAGACGCCGGCGGCGGCCATCAGGTCGGCGCGCGCGACGACGACGTTCACCGCCTCGGTGTGAACCGGATGGAGGGCGAACAGGAGGGCGACGGCTCCCGCCCCGCCGGGAGGAAGTCCGAAGCGCAGGCAGAGCCAGAGCAGGAGGACGCAGGCGAGGGCGTGAAGCGATGCGTTGAGGACTCTGTAGCCCGTCGGGTTCATGCCGCCCACGGCGTGGTTCAGCGCGAGGGAAGCGACGGTGATGGGCCGGTAGAGGCGGTCTCTCTTCTCGTTCGTCTCGACGGGGCCCCAGTAGTCTCGCCGGAACGCCTCGAGAACGCGGCCGCTCTGCCGAACGAGCGGATTCTCGCCGATGACGGCGACGTCGTCCTGCACGAACGGGTTGGAGAGCGCGCCCGCGAAGATCAGAAACGCGGCCCCCGAGACGACGCACGCCCAAATCCACTTCACGCCCGATCGGCCCTCCGCGAAGAACAGCGCGCGCATGAATGACAGGAGCGTCCGGGGACGCGGCCCGGCCCGCATCGTTCCGGGAGACTCGCCGAATCGCAACAATCCATCGTAGCAGAATTTCCGCCACGCCGCCATGAAGCGCCGAGAAAACGCCTCTCCCGTTCGGTTTTTCTTTTGACTCCCGACCGAACGACTGATAGGCTTCGAGGCTGAAAGTTCGCTGGGGGTGCCTTGCAGGCTGAGAACAAACCCTTCGAACCTGAACCGGTTAGCGCCGGCGTAGGGAAGCGACAGGTTATCCGCATCCTCGTGGTTTCCCTCCGCCGACATGCGAGAGAATGAGAATCCATCGCCTCGGAGAAGGCCCCCGCCCCTTCTCCGAGGCGACGCCGGATTCCCATCTGCGGACAACGCATCCCACGGAGGAGTCGGGAGATGACGCAAGCGAACGGCAGGACGAACGACAACGGAAGCGCCGGCCTCAACCTTCTTCAGGCGAACGGACGCGCCGCCAACGGCGCCTCCTCCTTTCCGGCCTCCCGGAAAGTCTACGTGGAGGGGCGCGGGGGGGTTCGCGCCCCCGCGAGGGAAATATCCCTTTCGGGCGGCGAGGCGCCGTTTCGGGTCTATGACACGAGCGGACCCGAGGGCGAGGACATCCGCAAGGGGCTGCCCAGGCTGCGCGACGCCTGGATTCGCGCGCGCGGCGCGTATGACGAGGCGGAGCCCTCCTACGTTCCCCGGCCCGGCCATTCGGACCCCGATGTCCCGATGCCGCCTGCCAGAAAGGCGCTCAGGGGCCGCGGCGCCGTGACCCAGATGCATTATGCGAAGAAGGGGGAAATCACGCCCGAGATGGAGTTCGTCGCCATCCGCGAGAGCATGACGCCGGAATACGTGCGCGACGAGGTGGCGCGCGGCCGCGCCATCATTCCGGCCAACGTCAACCACCCGGAGAGCGAGCCGATGATCATCGGGCGCAACTTCCTGGTGAAGATCAACGCGAACATCGGCAACTCGGCCGTTTCGAGCTCCATCGAGGAAGAGGTCGAAAAAATGACCTGGGCCACGAAATGGGGCGCGGACACCGTGATGGACCTGTCCACCGGAAAAAACATCCATGAGACGCGCGAGTGGATCATCAGGAACTCGCCCGTTCCCATCGGCACGGTGCCGATCTACCAGGCGCTGGAAAAAGTGGACGGCGTCGCGGAGGAGCTGACCTGGGAAGTCTATCGCGACACGCTGATCGAGCAGGCGGAGCAGGGCGTGGACTATTTCACCATCCACGCGGGCGTGCTCCTGCGCTACGTGCCGCTCACCGCCAGGCGGCTGACGGGCATCGTCTCCCGGGGCGGCTCCATCATGGCGAAGTGGTGCCTGGCCCATCACCGGGAGAGCTTCCTCTATACGCGCTTCGACGAGATTTGCGAGATCATGAGAGCCTACGACGTCTCCTTCTCGCTGGGCGACGGCCTCAGGCCCGGCGCGCTCGCCGACGCGAACGACGAGGCGCAGTTCGCCGAGCTCGAAACCCTGGGCGAGCTGACGCGCAGGGCGTGGGCGAGCGACTGCCAGGTGATGATCGAGGGGCCCGGCCACGTGCCCATGCACCTGATCAAGGAGAACATGGACAAGCAGCTCGAGGTCTGCCACGAGGCGCCCTTCTACACCTTGGGCCCGCTGACGACGGACATCGCCCCGGGATACGACCACGTCACCAGCGGCATCGGCGCGGCGATGATCGGGTGGTTCGGAACCGCCATGCTCTGCTACGTCACGCCGAAGGAGCATCTGGGACTGCCGAACAAGCGGGATGTGCGCGAGGGCGTCATCACCTACAAGATCGCCGCCCACGCGGCGGACCTCGCCAAGGGGCACCCCGGCGCGCGGGCGCGCGACGACGCTCTCTCGAAGGCGCGCTTCGAGTTCCGCTGGGAGGATCAGTTCAACCTCTCTCTCGATCCCGAAACCGCCCGCGAATACCACGACGAGACCCTGCCCGCCGACGGCGCCAAGGTCGCGCATTTCTGCTCGATGTGCGGGCCCAAGTTCTGCTCGATGAAGATCACCCAGGAGGTTCGGGAATACGCCGCCCGTCAGGGTCTGGACGAGCAGGCCGCCCTGGCGGAGGGCATGAAGAAGAAAGCGGGCGAATTCAGGGAGAGCGGCTCCGAGATTTACGTGAAGGAGGGCTGAAGCCCCGCCCGCAGAGGCTCGCCGGATTGAACCCCCGCCCGGGGGTATTGGCCCGGGCGGGGGTCCTTTAATATGGCGAGGCGCGTCCCCCGAACCAGTCATCCGGCTTCATCCGGTTTTCCGATCTCCCCAAGACTGAAAGCCCCCGTTGATGCTACATTGCCCGCGTCCATTGCTTCGGGGAGCGGACATGACGCTGAGAGTGGGGATTTGGGCGCCCGTGTGGGGCACGTTTCTGGGGCGGGTCGAAAAACCCGAGGAGGTGAAGGAGGCCTCCTTCGAGCACAACGCGCGCTACGTCAGGCGCGCCGAGGCGCTCGGCTTCGAGAGCGTCCTGCTGCTCGACAGAAGCCTCAACAGCATCAAGGGCGTGGGCGCGCCGGTTCTCGAGGCGTGGGTCACGGCGGCGGCGCTCGCTCCCATCACCGAGAGCATCGAGCTCATCGTCGCCGCCAGAAGCGCCTACCGCCACCCCGCGCTCGTCGCGCAGATGGGGGCGAACATCGACTGCGCAAGCGGCGGGCGCTTCGCCATCAACGTCGTATCGGGCTGGTGGGCGCAGGAGCACGAGATGGCGGGCGTCCCCTTCCCGCCGCACGATGAGCGCTACGATATTTCCGAGGAGGTCATGCGCATCCTCAAATCCTACTGGACGGAGGATCGCTTCAGCTTCGAGGGCAGATACTTCCGGATCACCGACGGCGTAACCTCCCCCAAGCCCCTCCGAAAGCCCTGGCCCACCTTCTATTTCGGCGGCGAATCCCAGGCCGCCGCGCGGCTGGCGGGAAAGGCGGCGGACGTCTTCCTGTTCAACGGCCGCCCGCTCTCCGAGGCGCGCGAACTCATGGCCGCCGTGAACCGGGAGGCGAAGGCGAGCGGCAGGGCGGTGCGGCACGGGATGAGCTCGTTCATCGTCTGCCGGGAGAGCGACGCGGCCGCCCGGGCGGAGCTTGCGCGCCTTTTCTCGCTTATCACCGAGGCGCCGAAGCTCAAGGGCGTGGACAAGGCCGCGCGGCACAAGAAGACGAGCGCGAAGGGGGGCGGCGTCGGCTCGAACGGCGGCGCGGCGACGGGCCTCGTCGGCTCGCCCGGGACGATCGCCCGGCGCATGATGGCGTTTCACGAGGCGGGGGTGGAGCTCTTCCTGCTCCAGTTTCACCCCATGTTCGAGGAGATGGAGCGCTTCGCCTCGGAGGTCATGCCGCTCCTGCCCCTGGGCGCGAAGGCGTCAGGCGCGGCGCGCGCCTGAGCCGCGCTCACTCCAGGGAGACGCGCGCCCCCAGCCCGAAGCCGTTTCGCAGAAACCAGCCTTGGTTCACCTCCAGCGCCCAGCGCGCCTTCTGACGGGAGGAATAGGAGGGAATCCTTCGCCCCGGCCTGTGCGGCTGGAGGTGGATGATCTCCAGAATCCGCCCGTCGGAGCGGATGAAGGCGATCGAGAGGGGAATGCGCGTGTTCTTCATCCAGAAGAACCGGCGCGCCTCCTTCTCGAAAATGAAGAGCATCCCGGCGTTCTCGGCCAGCCGCGCCCGGCCCATGAGTCCGCGCTCGCGGGCGCGGGGGCTTCGGGCTATCTCGACATTCAGCCGCGCCTCGCGCCCGTTCTGCGCGATTCGCGCCACCCCCCGCTCGAAGAGCGGGGCCGCCCCGGCCCATCCCGCGAGCAGAACCAGGGCGAAGAAGGCCGCGCCCGCCGCGGGGAGCCGCTTTCGGTTCATCCCGGAGATCCTTTGTAGATGATGAACGGGCGGAAACGCCCCGCCATCATAAATCTCCCGCCCGCGCGAATGAAAGCGCCGCGGGACGAGAAGCCGCGGCGCGAGAAGGGCTGACCCGCCGATTCCGCAGGACGCATATATCCGCCCCCCGCGCGTCGAAGACGGACGTTACGGCAATAGCTTCATCAGGGTGACGATCAGACTGACGATGGCGATGATCATGAACGCCCCGAAGCGATACATGTCCGTTCGCAGCTTGTGGATGTCTTCCTTGAGTTCGGTTCGCACGCCGGCGATTTCCGCGCGCACGTCTGCGATTTCCGTTCGCACATTGGCGATGTCTTCCTTGAGCTCCGCGCGCACGCCGGCGATGTCTTCCTTGAGCTCCGCGCGCACATTGGCGATTTCGTCCTTGAGCTCCCCGCGGACTTTGGCGATTTCGATTTTGAGTTCGTTGCTCGTCTCGGCGAGGTCGGCCTTGGTGGCGACGTTCTCGGCGACGGCGTCGCGCACGGTGGCGACCACGGCCTCCGCCTGGGTCTCCCCGAAGCCGGAGTCCTTGAGCAGCTTCGTCGCCTTGAGGGTGTCGAACGCGGGCATGACCTCATCCTCCGGCCAGCCACTATAGCACCGGGGGCTTCGCCGACGCAACCATCCGCGTCATGGCGGGCGAGCCTGTCGCCCTCTTTCCGGCGGACGCCGGGCCGGAAACCAACCGGAGGGGGACGCATGAGCCCGTCGCTTACGGACGCGCGGGCGGGATTTCCCCGGGGCGGTTTGACATTCCGGCGGCGGGCGCGATAGGCTGTCTTTCCATTTCCAGTTGCTCCTCCCCCCTCCCCGGATATCGGGGGGGGGGGGACTTTACTGTGCTGAGCAATCCGCTCGGGAGGAGACGCCGAACATGCCACGAATGAGGAAGTTCATCTACGCTTTCGCGCTCGCCGCCGTCCTGGCGTTGGGGGCGTGCTCCAGCGACAGAAGAACGAAATACATCGAAAGGCCGGCGGCGGCACCCGCGCAGACGGCCGCGCAGACCAGCCTGAACGAGGCGGAGGAGGCGCGCGCCGCCCTCGTCCGGGCCCAGGCCGCCCTGACCGCGGCGCAGGCGAGGCAGGCGGAAGCCGAAGCCGCCCTTCGGGACGCGCAGGCGGCGCTCAACGCGGCCAGCGCGCGGGTGACGGCGGCGGAGACCGCGCTGGCGGCGCAGACGCAGGGGACGCCCGAGTACGCGGCGGCGCAGACGGCGCTGACCGCGGCGCAGACGGCGCTGACCGCGGCGCGGACGGCGCGGACGCAAGCCGCGGCGAGCCTGACGACGGCGCGGGCGGCGTTCGTCTCGGCGCAGCGGCAGGAGGAGACGGCGCGGGCGGCGTTGACGGCGGCGGCGACCGCGGCGCGGCAGGCGGCGGGAACCGCCTCGGAGCGCGCGGCGGCGCAGGCGCAGGTGGACGCGGCGGCGGCGGGCGCGGCGCGGACGGCGCTCGAGACGGCGCGCGCGGAGACGGAGATCGCGCGCACGGCGCTGGCGCAGGCGGCGACGGACGAGGCGAGGGCGACCGCCCGCGCGGCGCTGGCGGCCGCGCTCGTTGCGGAAAGGGCGGCCGTCGAGGCCCTCCTGACGGCGGCGCGGACGGCGCTGGCCTCGGCGGGCACGGCCGCGCAGAGGACGGCGGCGCAGACCCAGGTGGACGCGGCGCAGGCGGCCGACGCGGGGCTTCCCTGGGCGACGGAGGCGCCGCTCGCGCCCGCCGCCGCGCGGTTCGTGGCGAGGGGCGAGGCGCGAATCACCGGAACCCCGCGTACCGACACCGGCGAGGAGGGGTGGAAGAAGCTCGCCATAGCGACGGAGGGCGTCCCTTGGGCGGAGGGCAGGAAGCTGCTGGACGAGAACGGCTTCGACGCGTCGGACGAGCTGCCCCTGCGGGCGATTACCCTGCGCGCGGCGGGAAGGCACCCCATCAAGATCCAGGGCGACGACGGCACGCCGACCTCGTATTCCAACACCGACGGCGTCCTGCTGAGCTCGATCCGGCTCACGCGGGACGGCCTCGAGCTGAAGTTCGGCGGCGAAGGCGTTGTCTATTACGACATGCAGCGGCAGTTCAACTACTTCAAGGACATCAACACGCCCAACCACGGCGACTGGTGGCGCTACGGCCCGGACGGGAAGCTGGGCGACGCGAGCGCGGCGGCGGGCCAGACCATCACCGCCTCCCACGCCAGAGACCTGGGGCTGGCGTCGGCGGGCGGGACGCTGACGGCGCAACAGGCGACCGCGCTCCAGGGCTACGCGACGGACAACGCCGGCGCCTGCTGGCGGGCCGCCCTCTCCGATTGCGGCGACTGGGCGCACGACGACATCACCATCGCCTTCGGCAGGCCGTCGCAGTCGCCCCAGGGCGAGGCGGCGCACCATTGGAAGGTTCAGGCGCCGTTCACGCAGCTGCAGCGCGCCACGGGCCTCCCTGACAATATCGGGACCGACGGTCGGCCGCAGGAGATAGGCACCTACGAGCTGTGGCTGTCGAACTACGCCGGTCTGGATACGGGCGCGGACGCGGACGACGCGAGCGACGACTCGCACCGCTACCTCCGCTACGCGGCCTACGGCCTGTTCACGTTCTTCGACGCCGTCGTGCAAACGCCGAACTTCGTCCGCCCGCAGGCGTTCGCCGTCGGCTACGACGCCTTCAGGGACGCGAGCGGCATGAGGACGACGGACGTCTCGACCTCCATCGCCGCCACCTTCAGCGGCCACACCATGGCGCGGCATCTGGTCGGCGACGGCAGCGCGACTCACGTCGTAATTACCGGCATGACGCCGCTCAGGGGCGACATCGCGCTCAACGCCTGCATCGGCGGAAGCGGATGCTCGGGCGCCGGAATCCCCACGACCGCCAACGCGATCAGCGGCTCGATCTCCAACCTCCAGCAGCTGCGGCACGACGGGGTGTGGGTACCCCTCCGCTACGGCACCATCCCGATGTTGGAGGGTACGATCGCCGCCGACGGCAGCTTCAAGGGCGCGCTCGACTACCCGAGACAGTCTGACGGCACCATCAATTCCTGGCACTACAACAGCGGCGCGCCGGGGGAGGGCGGCACATCCCGGTACGGCGGCAACTTCTACGGCCCCAAAAACGCCCTGGAAGCCGCGGGCTGGTGGTACGTGCAACCCGACGACCGGTCGGATGCAAGAACGGCGGGGCGCAGCGCGATCATCGGCAGCTTCGGCGCCAAATGCGCGCGGGGCTGCTCGCCCTAGACGGCGGAGAGCGCCTGACCGCCTCATCCGCGGAATCGGGAACTTTGGAAACGCCCGGCGGGGACGGGCACCGCGCCCGTCCCCGCGGATGAGGGGCGAAGGACGCCTGCGGCGGGCCCGGACGATTTCTCCGGGCGGCGGGGCGGCGTTCCGCAGGGGCGGACGGGAGCCGGGCCCGACCTCCTTTGAGCGGGTCGTATAAGAGCGGCCCGTTTCTGATCACTTCGGGCGCGGCTCTCTGAGGTCGCCTTCAGGAGGCCCCGATGGCGAGCGGAATTCCATGAGGATTTCCGGGGCTTTTCGCGCGGCGGCCGCGACCCTCGCGCTCATGCTTTTTCCGCTCGCGCCCGCCTTCGCCGAGGAAGGGGCGGCGCTCGACCCGGCCGCCGTGGTGGCGCGCGCGAAGAAGATGATATTCGCGGGAAAGCCGCTGGACGCCCTTGACCTCCTGCGGCCCCTGGCGGAGCTCGAGCCGGACAACACGGACGCCCATTTCTTCCGGGGCATGGCGGCGCTCGCCGCGGCCCGCCTGCCGAAGGGCGCCCCCGACGCGCCGGCCGGCGAGAAGGCCCGCCGGAAGCTGCGCGACGAGGCGGTGGAGAGCTACCGCCGCATTCTCCGGCGCAGGCCCGGCCTGGCCGGCGGGCGTCTGCGGCTCGCCCAGTCGCTCTTCGAGCGGGGGCGCTGTCTGAGGGAGCCCGAAGACCTCCTCGAGCATCTGTTCGGCGACGACTGCGACGCGGCGGCGCACCACTTCCGCCGCGCCCTGGCGGGCCGCCTGCCCGACAAGGTCGCGGACGCGGTCGCCCGCTACCTCGCCGTCGTCCAGGCGCGCAAGCGGGTTTCGGGGCATTTCAGCATGGCGTTCGCCCCCGACAGCAACGTCAACGCCGGAACCGACGCCAAAACTTTCCGCCTGCGCTGGCTGCCGCTCGAGTTCAAGATCAACGAGGACGCGCGCAAGACCTCGGGCGCAGGGGTCGTCGTCTCCGCGTCGGGGGACTACCGCCATCCCCTGAAGCTCGAACCCCTCCCCCGCATGATGACCCGGCTTCGGGTGGGCGGCGGCTTTCACCGGCGCGAATACGACCACAGCGCCTTCGACGACATGACGGCCTTCCTCCACGCGGGGCCGGAGGCGCTCTTTCCGCGCGGGCGCGTGAGCCTGCTGGGCCGCGCCGAGCGCCGCTGGTACGCCGGGGAGCCGATATCCTACGGCCTCGGGGCGCGGCTCGAAGGCGTCCTGCGCGTCGGCCGCCGCCTGTGGCTCGGCGGGGCGGTCGAGCGGATGGAGCGGCGGCACCGGGGCGCCCGCGCCAACGACGGCCCCCGCCTCGACGTCGACTTGAACGCGGCCTTTCAGGCGACGCCGGCCGTCACCCTCGGCGGACGCGGCGGCTGGAACAGGACGCTGGCGAAGAGTCCCAGCCTCCGGGCGCGAACCCGCAAGATGGGCGGCTTCGCCAGCTTCAGGCTGCCGCCGGTGCTGGGCGTGGCGGGCTTCGGCCTCGCCCTCTCCCACGACGTTCTGCTTACCGCCTACGACGATCCGGGCTATTTTCTGATAAGCCCGAACGCGCGCCGCGACAGGCTCTCGCTCTCCCGGGTGACGATCTTCAACGAGACGCTGGAGATGTTCGGCTTCACGCCCGCCCTCTCCCTGGCGCGCGAGCGGCGCGACACGAACATTCTCGACATATTCGACTACAGCCGCCATCAGGCGGAAATCTCCCTGCGCCGGGTGTTCTGAGCCGCCGGCCGGGAGCGGGAACGCGGCCGCGCCCCGTCCGAAGACGCCGGGAATACAGGCAGGGGCGGAAGGATTTTGATTTCGCGGGGGCGGTTCGGGAACCCGGCGGGGACAGCCGCGGCGGGCTGTCCCTGTGGCCGCGGGGCGCGCGCGTCATCGGCCACCCGCAACGCGGCGCGAATTCGCTGTCCCCTACGCGCCCGGCGCTTCCTTCCGCGCCTTCGGCCGCATCAGGAACGCGCCCAGGGCGGGCAGGAGGGCGACGGCGCCGATCATGTTGACGAGGAACATGAAGGAGAGCACCGTCCCCATGTCCGCCTGGAGCTTGAGCGGAGCGAAAATCCACGTCGCCACCCCCGCCGCCAGCGTCAGGCCGGTGAGCGCGACGCCCGCCCCCGCGGTGGAGAGCGTCCGCTCGTAGGCCGCCGCGAAGTCGAGCCCCTCCTCGAGGTGCGCGAGAAGGCGCCCGCAGATGTAGATTCCGTAGTCCACCCCGACGCCCACCCCCAGCGCCACCACCGGCAGGGTGGAGACCTTGAGCCCGATTTCGAGCGCCGCCATGAGCGCGTAGGCGAGCAGCGAGACCAGGGCGAGGGGGAGGACGATGCAGAGCGTAGCCATCGCCGAGCGGAACGAGAGCAGGCACAGCAGGACGACGGCGGCATAGACGTAGCCCAGAATCGGGAACTGCGCGGCTTCTATCTCCTCGTTCGTCGCCGCCATCACCCCGAGGTTGCCGGCGGCGAGGCGGAAGGCGACCGGCGCGCCGCGCCTCTCCTCCTGAAACGCCTTCACGGCCGCGACGACGCGGCGGATGGTCTCCGCCCTGCGGTCGGCGGCGTAGATCATGACCGGCATGGCGGAGCAGTCCGCGTTCAGCAGGCCGCTGCTCGTCGGCACGAGGGCGACGGACTGCGCGAGCGCCCGTCCGTCGCGCGGCAGGACGCGCCACTTGAGGCTGCCCTCGTTCCAGCCGGCGTTGAGATTGCGGACGACGCCGGCGAGCCCGGACACCGAGCGGACGCCCGCCACGCCGCGCATCCGCCACTCGAAGTCGCCCAGGACGCGCATCACCTCGTGCTCGACGCAGCCCTGCGGCCTCGTCTCGGCGATCACCGTCAGCACGTTCACGCCGATGTCGAAGCGCTCGGCGATCACCGCGCTGTCCACGTTGTAAGCGGCGCTCGCGCGCAGCTCCGGCACGCCGGGGCGCTGATCGCCCACCCGGACCCGGGGCGCGTAGAGCGCGCCCAGCGCAAGAAGCGCGGCGGCCGCGGCCAATGCCACCGCCGCCGGCCCCCGCCGGGCGAGACGCGCGGCGAGCCGCCACGGCGCCGCCGGGTGCCGCGCCGGGGCGGGGCTTCGGGCTTCCTCCCCTTCGATGAAGAAGAGCGCGACCGGCAGCAGGCCCAGGTTCGTGAGGATGATGGCGGCCACGCCGAGGCTCGCGGCCGCGGCGATCTCCTGGATGACGCGCACCTCGATGAGGGCGATGGCCACAAACCCGACGGCGTCGGAGGCGAGCGCGGCCGTCCCCGGCAGCAGCAGGCGGCGGAAGCTCCTCCGCGCGGCGTCCAGCCCTCCGCCCTCGATCCGGACCGCGCCCACCATCTGCACCCCGTGGCTCACCCCGATGGCGAACACCAGAAACGGCACGAGGATGGACATGGGATCGACCCCGAAGCCCAGCCCCGCGAGCGCGCCCAGCTGCCAGACCACCGCGACCAGCGAGCAGCCCAGCAGGAGCGCCGTCAGGCGCAGCGAGCGCGCCCAGACCCAGACGAAGAGGGCGGTGACAGCGACGGCGGCGGCGAAGAACATGAGCACCCGCGAGGCGCCCGCCGCGATCTCCCCCACCGCCTTGGCGAACCCGATGACGTGCGCCTCCGCCGCCCCGCCCGCCCGAATGTCGCGGCGAATCTCCTCGAGCACCCGCGCGACGCGCAGATAGTCGAGCCGCTCGCCGGTGCCGGGGTGAAATTCCTGAAGCCTCGCGCTCACGAGCGCGCCCGTGAAGTCGTTCGCCACCAGACGGCCGACCACGCCCGCCTTAATGACGTTCTCGCGCACCCGGGCGAGGCCGGCCTTCGTCGGCCGAAAGTCCGCCGGCAGCACGTTGCCGCCGACGATGCCGTCCTCCACCACCTCGGTGAAGCGCACGTTCGGCGTGAGAATCGAATAGACCTGGGCGCGATCCACCCCCGGCAGGAAGAACACCGCGTCCGTCGCCTTCCGAAGGGCGGCGAAGAACCCGGGCGTGAAGATGTCGCCCTCGCGCGCCACGAGCGCCACCGCCACGCGATCCGCCCCGCCGAACTCGGCGCGGTGCTCGAGGAAGGCGCGCATGTATTCGTGCTTGAGCGGGACGAGCTTGGAGAAGCCGGCGTCCACCCGCAGCCCCGAGGCCAGCCAGCCCATCGCCAGCGTGATGAGCGCGAAGGCCGCGAGCGCGGCGCGGCGGCGCGAGAAAAGCGCCCGTTCGAGCCGGAAGGCGACGGAGGACGGCGCGGGGGAGGCGGGAGAAGCTTCCGGCATGGGGAGAGGCTACCCCGCCCCCGGCAGGCGCCTGACGCCGAACTCTCCCAGCAGGAGCGCGCCGCCGCCCGGAAGCGGGAGCGCCGTCGAGACGCCCTGGCGCGAGGCCAGCGGCGGAAACGCGGCGTCGATGGACGCGCTGCGCCCGCCGTCCCGGCTGACGAGCAGGACGCCCTCCAGACCGGTGATGAGCAGAAGCCCCGGCCGCATCCGAACGATGGAGGTGAGCGCCGCCTTCGTCCCGATGGGCGTCCGCGTCCAGGTCTCGCCCCCGTCCTCGGAGCGGAACAGACGGCCCCGCAGCCCCGCCAGCAACACCCGGTTCTCATCCAGGGCGAGGGCGGCGAACCACGAGCCGGCGTAGGGCGAGGGCATTTTGCGCCAGGTCTCGCCGCCGTCGTCGCTGCGATAGAGCGCGCCCGCCTCGCCTGCGACGAACAGGCGGCGCGGCCCCGCCGGGGCCAGGGCGTTCAGATGGACGTCCTCGTCCGCGATCGTTCGCGGCGTCCAGGTGCGGCCGCCGTCCGCGGTGGCGAGAAAATAGCCGTAGGCGCCCACGGCGAAGCCCGCGCGCGCGTCGCGGAACCACACGTCGAGCAGGGGGCGATCCTCCCCGGGCGCGTGGTGCGCCGCGCGCCAGCTGGCTCCTCCGTCCTCCGTGCGGAGGATGACCGCCTCGTGGCCGACCGCCCAGCCCGCGCGCGCATCGATCATGCGCACCGCCGTCAGAAGGACGCGGACGGGAACGCGGGCGCGCTTCCAGGACGCGCCGCCGTCTGTCGAGAAAAGCGCGTGGCCGCGCGCGCCGACCGCCACGAGGTGGGAGCCGACCGCCGCGCCGTCCAGCAGCAGGGACTTCGCGGCGAGCCGCGCGCCGCGCGCCTCCCCGGCCGCCGAGAGGGGCGGCGGGCAGGCCGCCAGAGCGAACAGGAAAAGCAGGAGTCGGGAGCGTCGGGCCGCGGCGCGGGAGGCCGCGCGGATCATCGCCTTCCCTGGCGGCGCAGCGCCGCCGGCGTGAAGTCCCGCGGCGTGAGGCCGGGGCTGAAGTCGATCATGGGAAACTCGTTCTTGAGGCCCAGGGCGAGGTAGCGCCCCGCCTGGACGTCGATGTGCGCCTCGACGGTCGGCGTCGTTATGGACTTCTCGTAATAGTTGATGAGGTGGCCTTCCGAGACGCGCCAGAGCTGATCCCGGTTGTCGTAGATGTCCGCGAGCAGAATGTTCCAGGAATCCTCATCCACGTAGAAGCGCCGCCGCTTGTAGATGTGGCGCGCGCCCTCCTTGAGCGCCGCCTCGACCACCCAGACCCGGTGCAGCTCGTAGCGCAGATGCTTCGGGTTGAGGTGGAGCGGGGTGAGGACGTCGGCGAAGGTGATTTTGTCGCTGTGCAGCCTGTAGCTGTTGTAGGGAACATACATCTTTCGCTTGCCGAGGAGCCGCCAGTCGTAGCGGTCGAGCGCGCCGTTGAACATGTCGAACTGATCGCTCGTCCGCAACCCGTCCGAGGCGGTGCCCGGGTTGTCATAGGCGACGTTCGGGGCGCGCCGCACCCGGCGCTGGCCGGGGTTGTAGACCCAGGCGTGGCGTGGCTCGGCGACCTGGTTCATCGTCTCGTAGGCAAGCAGGATGCTGCCCGCCAGCCGCGCCGGGGCCGTCACGCGCTGGCGGAAGAGAATCATCCGGTTGTCGAGCTTCTCCTCCGTCATGTCCGGCAGCGAGTAGCGCGCGATGTAGGCGTCCCTGAGCTTGACGAGCGTGTAGTCCCCGCCGCGGGTCACGGCGGCCTGGCCGATGACGCGCAGGGCGGCCTCGCCCCGGTAGCGCAGCAGGTGGTTCCAGATGACCTCCGCGCCGCTTTTGGGAATCGGGAAGGGAATCCCGATCACGGCGCCCGTTACGCCGTTTCCCCCGGCGGCGAGCTTCGCGGTGACGGCGACGCGCCGGGTGGCGTCGTAGATGCGCTTCGGGGCGGATGCGCTCCGGCGGGTCGGATAGATCGGCATCCGGAACGTCGGGTAGAGCTCCAGCATCCTGCGGTGCCCGGCCGACACCCTGTCCTTGTATTTTTCGAGATTGGCGTCGGTGATGACGAAGAGCGGCTTGTCCTTCGCGTAGGGATCGGGGTGATGATCGCCCGGCTCGTAGCCCGGCGGCGGCGCGAGAATGCCGCCCTCCCAGGACGGAATGGCGCCGTCGGCGCTACCCGCGCGCTCCCCTCCCAAGGGGGTCAGGTCGCGCCCGAGGCGGGCGGCCTCCTCGGCGGAAATCGCGGCGGCGGCGCTGGCGACGGCGAACGCCCAGGCGAGGACGGCGGCGGCGAGTCTCAGGATGGTGGTTTTCATGGCTGGTCCGCTCTCATGCTGTTAAAACAGGTATTTGATGGTGGCGGAGACGAAGTCGCGGTCGTTCAGCTGGTTGTATCGGCCCGCCCCGCCGTACATGGTGAAGCTGAAGTCGAACTGCCATCGGTTGAGGTAGCTCGCGCCCAGCCCGAGGGTGAGGGCGGTGCGATCCTCCAGAAAGGGCCCGCCCGGGCCGGGACTGACGCCCTCCACGTCGTGCTGGAACTGGAGGCGCGGGTAGAGGTTCACCGCGCCCAGGGCGTTCAGGTAGTCCAGGCGCGCCGCCAGCCGGTAGCCGTAGGAGGTGGCGGTGGCGAACCGGCCCGAAGGCTCCGCCGGGAGGCCGGCGTGCGCGCCCGCCGCCGTCGCGTGAAAGGGATTCCCGCTGGTGGTCGTGCCCGCCCCCTCCAGGCGCAGCTCGCTCTGATCCGGCATGTCGTGCACGCGCATGAGCGCGGCCTCGGCGACGAACGCCAGCCCGCTCGCCCCGAGGAGGGGGCCGAAAATCTTCGTGAGGGTTGCCTGCGCCTGGCTCACGTCGCGCTCGATGTAGCCGCGAATGTAGGCGTCCGGGGCGAAGGAGCCCACCTGGTTCCGGCAATAGAAGCGGAAGACGCTCCGGCACGGCGCGCCGCTCGCCGGGTCGGCGGCGATGGGGGTGAGCGCGGCGAAGAGGAGCTCCACATCGTCGATTTGCAGGGGCGCGTCCAGGCGGTGGGAGTATTCGCCCTGAAGCGCCCAGCCGGACGAGCCCAGCTGGGTGCTGAAGCTGAAGCCGAAGAGCTGGAGATCTTCGGGATATTCGAGAAAGTAGCCCGCCGTCTTCACGTAGCGGTCCACGGCGAGGAGGCCGGCGACGCGGCCGACCTGGGCCTGAACCTGCGAGCGGATAATCTCGGGCGGGGCGCCCGCGGGCGCAACCGCGGCGACCGCCGCGCTGATCGTCCTCGTGGTGAGGGACGCGGGCGCGGCGACGGCCCCCCCCGCCCGCTGCGCGGCCGCGACCCCCTGCGCCGTTCCCGCGCGCGCGCTGACGATGGGCAGGCGGCTGTGGTAGTTGACGAAGTAGAAGCCGAACTCGGCGCTGTTGAGGCCCTCGGCGAGGTAGCGCAGCGCGATTCCCCACTGGCCCGAGTCGTCCGGCTCGCCGTCCCGGACGCGGCGCACGCTCAGGAAGTCGGCGTCGAAGGCCGGCTGCGCCGGCTGGGGAAGCGCGACGCTCCCGAGCGCCGGGTGGGCTACCGAGAAGCCCTGGAGGTCGGCGTTGATCGCCTGCGTGAGGGCGCCGAACCCGAAGCCCGTGTCGGGGATGGCGCCCCAGCCGAGCACGGCCTTTCTCGCGCCCGCGCCGGCGAAGTCGCTTGTCGAGAAGTAGCTGCCCGGCGGGTCGATTTCGGTCTTCTTCCACCGCGCCTGATAGAAGCCCTCGACGGAGAGGGCGTCCGTCAGCGCGGCCGAGGCCGAGACCATCGGCACCGGCACCAGTCCGTCGCGCAGCTCCGCCCCCGGGGTGCGCAACTTGCTCACGTCGAAGGGATTGACGACGTTGACGCCGTTCTGGATGAAGGTGCTCTCGCCCCAGCTGAGGACGTGGCTGCCGAGACGCAGCTCCAGAGGAACGCCGCCGAGGCGGAACGCGCCGGTGAGGTAGAGATCGAGCACGTCCACATCCTTCCCCACCATGCCCTTCGCCCTGGAGTCGAGCGGGGTGCGCTCCCTGTCGTTCCTTTCGTTTTCTAGGTCGTAGAAGCCGTGGGCGCGGACGAAGGCGCCGAAGTTGCGGTAGTTGAGCTCGAGCTCGCCGGTGAACTTCGAGGCGTTGCTCGCTATGCCGCTGTCGTAGTTGAGGTCGCCGTCGTCGGCGTTGACGGAGTTCGCCGTCCCGCCGTTGGCCCTGCCGATGAGCCGCTTGTCGCGATCGCCGACGCGCGAGGCGATTCCGTGGGAGAGCGTGATGTCCAGGCTGCCTTCGAGCTCGCCGTGGCGGAAATCCTCCGCCCCCGCCGGCGGGACGCACAGCGCCAGAGCGAGCGCGCAGGCGAGCAGGCGAAGCAGGCCGGGGACGGCCGCCGGGGCGTCCTTCCCGAAGGGGACGAGATGGTGGAATCGGGCTGGATACATGCCGCCATGCTCTCCTTCGACCGGAACTCTTGAATGGAGACGGACGCGGGCACGAATACGCGAAAACCCCGCGTTCGTCAAGCGGCGGCGGGACGCCTTCGCGCGGGTCAGGAGACGCGCTTTCCGTCGGAATCGAAGAGATAGACGCGCGCCGGGTCGAACGTGACGCCCAGCCGCTCGCCCGCTTTGAAGCGGCCCGAAGCCTCGACGACGGCGATGGTCGGACGCTCGGCGCCGTGATCGAAGTAGAGCAGCGTGTCCTTGCCGAGCGGCTCGACGAGCTGAACGTCGCACGAGAAGGCGCCGCCCTCGCCCCCCACCTGCACGTGCTCGGGGCGGACGCCCAGGGTGTAGTCCCCCGCGGAGACGCCCGCGTAGGCGTCGGGCAGTCTGAAATCCACCCCCGCGCCGGCGAACGCGGCGGCGCCGTTGGAGTTCTCCACTTTGCCGGCGATGAGGTTCATCGAGGGGCTTCCGAAGAAGTCCGCCACGAAGTAGCTCACCGGGTCGTTGTAGATGTCGAGAGGGGTGCCCACCTGCTCGATGACGCCGTCGCGCATCACCACGATGCGATCGGCCAGCGTCATGGCCTCCTCCTGGTCGTGCGTCACATAGACAAAGGTCTTCTTGAGCTCCTCGTGCAGACGGTCGATCTCGGCGCGCATCTCGCGGCGCAGCTTGGCGTCGAGGCTCGATAGCGGCTCGTCCAGCAGGAAGGCGGCGGGGTCGGTGATGAGGGTGCGCGCGAGGGCCGCGCGCTGGGCCTCGCCGCCCGAACACTGGGCGGGCAGCTTGTCGAGGAGATGACCGATGCGGACCACGTCGGCCACCTCGCGCACGCGGCGGCGGCGCGTCTCGGGGTCCACCTTCTTCATGCGCGGGCCGAACTCGATGTTCTGCGCCACCGTCTTGTGGGGAAACAGGGCGTGCGTCTGGAACACCATGCCCACGCCCCGGTCGCCCGGGTCGACGTCGTTGACGACGCGCCCGTCGATGACGATATCGCCCTCGGTCGGCTCCTCGAAGCCGGCGACCATGCGCAGCGTGGTCGTCTTCCCGCAGCCCGAGGGGCCGACGATGACGACGAACTCGCCTTCCTCAATGGTGAAGTCGAGGTTCTTGACGGCCTCGATGCTCCTGCCGAACACCTTGCGCAGACCCTTCAGTTCGATTCTCGCCATTGCCTTTTCACCTCTTCACCATTCCGAAAGTGAAACCCCGCACCAGATGCTTTCTGATGAAAATGCCGATGATCATGAGCGGCAGGGTGATGCCCACCGACAGGGCGGCCTGGTGCCCATAGACGCGGCCCTCGTCGGAGCCTTCATACTTCGCCAGCTGGACGGGCAGGGTCACCACGTCCACCTTCGAGAGCATGAGGGAGAGCAGGTATTCGCTCCACGTCAGAATAAGGATGAACAGGAACGTCGCCACGACGCCCGAGCGGATGAGCGGAAAGATGACCTCGCGGATCGCCTGCCACTTGCTCGCCCCCAGAATCTCGGCGGCCTGCTCGATCTCGACGGGCACCTCGTCCACGAAGCTCTTCGTCATCCAGACGGAATAGGGCAGCGTCGTGATGAAATAGACGATGATCAGCCCCGTCGCCGTGTCCATCAGGTGAATCGCCGAGTAATAGAGGGTGAGGGGCGCCGCCACCACGATGGGCGGGATCATCCGCAGGACGAGGAGCTGGAACATGCGAATTTCGGAGAGTATCCGGTAGCGCGAGACCCCGTAGGCCAGAATCGAGCCGAAGGCGACCGAAAGCGCGGTGGCGGTGATGGCGATGTAGAGGCTGTTCCACAGCGCCTGCCAGGGCTTGTTCGCCGAGGCCGACTCGTAGCGCGCGGTCTGCGTTTTCGCCTCGGTGGCGGAGCGGGGGCTCTCCTCCCGGCCCCACACCGCCCTGTAGTTGGCCCAGGAAGCCTCCTGCGACCAATAGACCGGCGGCCAGGCGTGCCACTCCCAGTCCGGCTTGAACGAGGTCGAGACGATCCAGAATACCGGAAACGCCACGATCACCGACCAGACCAGGAGAGCGGCGTAGCGGAACACGTTGAACAGCCTGCCCTTCATCACCCGGTTCATGCCTGGATCTCCGGCTTCGGCGCGTCGTAGAGGGTGTCGAGGGCGCGCTTCTCGCGCCTCAGGACGTAGATGGCCGTGAGCACGATGCAAATCATGAGGAGCATGACGATGTAGGACATCGCCGCCCCCTTCGAGATGTCGAACGACACCCACGTCGTGTGGAAAAGATAGATGGGGATGGTCTCGGTGGCAGTGCCCGGCCCGCCTTGGATGAGGCCCCACGTCTTGGGAAACTCCGCCATGGCCTCCAGGAAGCGAAGAATGAGCGCGAGAAAGATGACGGGCCGCAGGAGCGGCAACTGAATCTCGCGGAATATCTGGAGGCGGTTCGCCCCGAGGATGCGGGCGGCCTCCACGGGCTCGCTCGGCAGAGAGGAGAGGCCCGCCAGCATGATGATGAACACGAAGGGCGTCCAGTTCCACACCTCGAGCAGGATGATGGTGAAGATGGCGACGTTCGGGTTGGCCAGCCAGGTGAACTTCGAGAGGTCGCCCGGCAGGAAGTAGCTGAGGAACCCGTTGATGGGGCCCTTCTCATACAGGAGCATGTCGGCGGTGTAGGCGATGACGACGGGCACCGTCAGCATGGGGATGATGAAGAGGATGTAGAAGAACGCCTGCCCCCTGAAGGGGCGATACATCAGCAGAGCGAGGGCGAAGCCGCAGACGAAGCAGCCGAGCGTCGAGAGGCCCGCGAACAGGAGCGAGCGGCCCATCGCCCGCCAGAAGCGCTCCTCGCCCAGGACTTCCTGGAACAGCTCCAGCCCCACGAATTCCGCGTCGACCCAGGTGGAGAGATAGACCGTCCAGGAGTGGAACGAAAAATATATCTGGAGAAGAAAGACGGGTATCAGGAACGCGAACAGAAGGATGAGCGGAGAGAGAACGCTCCATTTGAACGCGCGGACGCCGCGGGCGCGGGCAGAGCGTCTGCCCTTGGGCTGCGCGAGTGTGGCCGTGGCCATTCGTGAGGCTCCTGCGCTTGGGTGAGGCGGGGCTCGAAGCCGGGGCTCGTCGGAGTCGGCGGCCGGGGCGGGCCGTTTCGGCCCGCCCCGGCGCTTGAAGGAGCGTCAGGCTTCCTCCCCGGAGCAGATCCCCGGGGAGGTTCTCGCCGTCCTAAGAGGGGGCGTCCACCTTCGGCATCATCGCCTTGTAGTAGGGAATCTCCCTCTTGAGCTTGCGTTTGCCGACCTTGCGGATGATCTTGGCCCACTCGCTCTGGATGTCGCCCATGACCTTCTTGGCGCCCTTCTTGCGGCCCGCGTAGGCCTCGGAGAGATTGCGGTCGACGACTTCCTTGAACTCCTGGTAGCCGGTCACATACGGCGGCGGCGCGGTGACGAGGAGGTTGTCCCGCACCGACTTGATGCCCTCCGGCGTATAGACCTTCGTCACCTGCGGATCCGTCATGTGCTTGGGATGCCAGGGGTCGTGGAAGGTGAACTTCGGATGGCCGACCACTTCGGCGCTGTTCTTGTAGGTGCTCATGTACATCGCCCAGGCGACGGCCTGCTTCTTGCGCGGGCTGTGCCGGTTGACGACCATGCCCATCACCGGCGCGGAGAAAGCGCGGTGGATGAGCTTGCCGGAGAACTTCGATCCCGGCACCAGGCCGTAGCGCCACATGCCGCGCGTCTTCGTCTTCGCCGTCGGGCTCTCGATGAGCGCGATGATGCCGTCCCAATACTGGCAGGAGAAGATCTTGCCGTTGCGGATGCGGGGGATCATCTGCGGGGAGCCCCAGGCGCTCGCCTCGGGATGGGAGACCTGCTTGCGCGCCAGCCAGGTGTCGAAGGCGTATTCGGCCGCCGGCGTGGTGAGCGTCGGGTTGGCGTCGTCGTCGAACGGGAAGCCGCCCGCGCTGTAGAGATACATCCAGTACCAGAAGCTGCTGTTCGCCTTGTCCCGCAGCCCGCCGAAGCCGTAGAGCTCCTTGTCGGGACGGTGGAAGTGCTTCATCACCTCGAGCTCGTCCTCCCAGGTGACCGGCCACTTGAGGGGCTTGCCATGCTTGTCGGCGAAGGCCTTGCGCTCGTCGGGGTTGTCGAAGAGGTCCTTGCGGATGAACTGCGGGCAGACGTTGCCGTCCGTGGGCATGGCGTAGGTCTTGCCCTGGTAGGTCATGAAGGTCTCGAAGTTGCCCACCATCTGGAGGTCGAAGCCGGCCGCCTTCATGTAGCCGTCGAGCGGCTCGAGCATCCCCGCCGCCGCGAGGGAGGGAATCATCATGGATTCCACGTGAAAGATGTCGAACTTGCCCGAGCGCGTGATGGCCTCGGCCATGGCGCGCTGGGGAATCTGGAGGTTGGGGACGTCGCTCACCTTCTCCATCGAGATGCCGGTGGCCTTCTTGAACTCCCGGTTGAGGTCGGGATAGTTGCGCCAGTAGAGGCCCCACATCATTCCGTTCAGCGCGGCGGCGCCGGCCTTCTTGCCCGCCTTGATGATTTTCTCCTCCTCGCTGTGCCCGCCGGCGCGCGCCGCGCCCCCGGCGAGAGCGGGGCCCGCGGCCGCCGCAGCCAGCCCGGCTTTCAGGAGGCTTCTTCGGTTGATTCTCTTCTCGCTCATCAGGGTGATCCTCCTTCGTGCTTGGGGATTGGCTGACGGGAGAGGCGGGAAGCCCGCCCCCCGCGGCCCTCCCGAGGGAAGCCGAAAGAAGCGGAGGCTCCGCGCCGCGACCCTCAGCCCGCATATTTCTCGCTCGTGATGCGAAGATGGGCCGCATTGTAGCCAAGCGGCGATTTTTGTCAACAGGGAAGCGGGACGAAAAAAAACCGCGCGAGAAGCCCCGGAGACCGCTGTCGAATCGCTCCCCCGCGGCGAAGAGGCGCGGACGAAAAAAGCCTCCCTCCCCGGCGGGCCGGGGAGGGAGGCCCGGGCTTACGCCTCGCTCGAGGCCTCCTGCGCCGATTCGATTTCCGCCATCTTCGCGGAGGCCACCTTGTCGCGGAGCAGGAACACCGGACAGGGAGCGCGCCTGAGCACCTGCTCGGAGACGCTGCCGATCAGGAAGCGGCTCACCATGTTGCGCCCGTGCGTGCCCATGACGATGAGGTCGAAATCCCCTGCCTCGGAGAAGTCGAGAATCTCCTTGGCGGGCTCCCCGAAAATGACCACGGGCTCGATGGGCGCCTCCGAGTCGATCTCGCGCACCAGGAGCTCCAGGTTGCTCTGCAGTTCGACCCGCGCGTCCTCGAGCAGGCGGCTCGGGGAGATCGACCCCACCAGCTCGGCGCTGAAGCCTCCGTATTTGGCGCCGAAGTCGGGGTTTCTCGCCACGTGGATGACCGTGACCTCCGCCTGGCGATTCTCCCCGATCTCCGCCGCGACCTTCAGGACGCCCTTGCTGAGATCCGAGAAATCGACGGGAGCCAGAATCTTTTGGGGATCGTAGATTCTCATGGCGCTTCCCTCCGCGCGTGAAGAAATGTGAGGCGCCCGCCCGCGTTCAAAACCCAACAGCGGAGCCTTCGCGGCCCCGCTCTCAAGGGTGGTTCTTCAAATCCCCAGACTGCGCGTCGAGCGGCGGCCGCCCGAACTCTTTGCGCCGGCTATTCTTTGCCGTCCCCCGGGAGGCCGGCGCCTTGCTCCGGGAGACTAGAAATCATCATCCCGTTCACTCCTCTTCTTCGTCCTTCATGTCTTCAATATACGCCCTCGCGCGCCGTTTTTCAAGATGTCCCGAGGCGCGGGCGGCGAGGCCCGCATCGCCCTCAGTCTATCTCCACCACCACGTTCCCGACATTCCCGAAATTCTCCATGAGCTCGTGGGCGGCGGCCGCGTCCTCGAGCGGGAAGCGCGCGCCGATGTGGTGGGTGAGCGCGCCCGCCTCGCAGGCGGCGTTGATGTCCGCGCAGGCCTTGGAGATGGCGGCATCAGGCATCGAATAGACGAACACCATGCGGATGGCCGTGTTGTTCCCCATCATCTGATACCAGGGCAGCGTAGGCTCGGGCGCGCGCGTGGAGCCGTAGGCGGCGATGGTTCCGTTCTCTTTCAGCGCGCGGCGGGTGACCTCGAGGTTCTCGCCGAAGTCCACCTCGCAGATTCTGTCCACCCCCGCCCCGCCGGTAATCGTCATGACGCGCCCGGCGACGTTCTCCTCCCGGTAGTTCACCACGTGATCCGCGCCCGCCTCGCGCGCGATGCGCGCCTTCTCCTCGCCGCTCACGGTGGCGATGACCGAGGCACCTCCCCACTTGGCGAGCTGCACCCCGTAGCGGCCCACCGCCCCCGCCCCGCCGGTAACGAGGACTGTCTCGCCCGCTATCGGCCCATCCAGAAACAGCGCGCGGTGGGCGGTCATTGCGGGAATCGCCAGACACGCGCCTTGGGCGAAGTCCACCGAATCCGCCAGGGGAACGGCCTGACGCTCCGGCAGGACGATGAACTCCGCCGCCGTGCCGAAGGGGCGCTCCCACTGGCCGTTGAACACCCAGACGCGCTCGCCCACGCGGGCGGCGTCCACGCCCTCGCCCACGCTCTCGACTACGCCCGCCCCGTCGGAGTGGGGGATGATTCTCGGCCAGCGCATCTCGCCGCGCGAACCCAGGCGCGCCTTGTAGTCCGAGGGGTTCGCGCCCGAGGCGCGCAGGCGCACCCGCACCTCGCCCGCCCCGGGTTCGGGCGTCTCGATTTCGCCGAATTTCAGAACCTCTCTCGCCGGCCCGTAGGTCTCATGCCAGACAGCGCGCATCGCCTCTCCTTGTCTCTATGCGCCCGGACGAATCGTCAGAGCGTCTTCTTATTCTCAACGGAATGAAAGCGGGGAGCCGGCATCCGGCGAGGATGACTTCACGCCGCCGCGCGCTCGCGCTCTATCAACTCCTCCGCGAGGGGGACGAGGTCGCGCGCGGCGCGCTCGCACTCCTCCACGTGTGGGTAGCCCGAGAGGATGAACTCGTCTATCCCCAGCCGCCAGTAGGCGAGAAGCGCCTCCGCGATCTGCGCGGGCGTTCCCACGAGGGCGGAGCCGCAGTTCACCCGCACCTGGGAGATGCCGTTCCAGAGGCGCGGGGCCACCCGAAAATCCTCGAAGGCGCGCGCCTGGGCGGCCGCGCCCACCATGCCGGAGCCGGCGAGGAGCGCGGCGCGCTGGGCCTTCACGGAATCCTCCGCCCGGCTGAGCAGGGCGCGCGTCTCCTCCCAGGCTTCCGCCTCGGTCTCGCGCATCACCAGATGGGAGCGCACCCCGAAGGCGGGCCGCCGCCCCGCCGCCCCGAAGGAGGCCCGCGCCCGCTCCAGGTGCTTTTCGGTCTCCTCTATCGGGCCTATCCAGCCGAGATAGACGTCCGACTGCGCCCCCGCCAGTTTGAGCGCGGCCGGCGAGGCGCCGCCCAGATAGAACTTCGGCCCCTCCCCTGCCGGGCCGGGCGAGCAGTGGACGCCGGCCAGCCGCACGAATTTCCCCTCGAAGCGCACAGGGTCGGGCCTTTCCCAGAGTTTGCGAATCGCGGCGATGAATTCCTCCGCCCGCTCGTAGCGCGTGTCGTGGTCGATGCGCTCGCCCATCTTCTCGAACTCGCCCTTGATGCCGCCGGGCACGACGTTCAAATCCACCCGCCCGTCCGTTATCTGGCTGAGGGTGGCGGCCATCTGCGCGAAAAGGCCGGTATTCACGAACCCCGGCCGAACGGCGACCAGAAAGCGGATGCGCTCGCTGCGCGCCGCCAGGGCGCTCACCATCGTCCAGGTCTCCGCCAGGGGCGCGCGCTCGTCGAAAAGCCCGTTGGCGAAGCGCGTGGGAATCAGCAGGGAGTGGAAGCCGCCCTCCTCCGCCGTCCGCACCACCCGGCTCAGGTATTCATAGGTGGGTGGTCGCTCCGCCCGCGCCGTGCCGATATGCGCCCCGTCGCCGTCAACCGGGATGAACCAGTCGAAGCGGGGCGCCGGGCGCTCCTGATTCCGCGTCATGCCGAAGGCTCCAAAGGCGGGTCGGGTTCCACGCGCTGCGACTCAGGCATTCTAGGGCAAACGGGCGGCGGAAGGAAGGCGGGAACTGGCCGGTCAGGGAGCGAAAACGGGACGCATATATGCGCCCCCTGCAATCGAACGTCGCCGCCTCCGGCACCAAAGAATATATCGTCCGTAGAGGGCGTTCGTGAACGCCCCGCGCTCTCCGATGCGAACGGCTCCCGGGAACGGGCGGTTCGAGAACCGCGGGGAGACCCCGAGGAGAAGCCGCCCCTGCGGGGAGGGGCGCGACACCCTCCGCTCTCGTCATTCCGGCGCGTCCTCTAGCCGGAACCCGGGAGCGGCCTCCGGTCTCTCCCGTTCGTCTGGATCCCGGCTTGCGCCGGAATGACGGCTCTTAGAGAGCGCGACGCTTCACCAACGAGATGCCGGCTTCGCCCAGACGGTCGGGCGTCATGCGAGAGCGATTTGTTCTGTTCAGACGCTTGGTTTCCTCGGGGGTCAAAAGGACAAGGCGATAATGGCGCTTGACGTATTCCGTCAATTCCTCATCGCTTGCGCCGCCATCGATCTTCTCAATCGCGCGGCGCGTGAAAGCCCGGCGCGGCGATACATGCTCGATCAGAATCTTCTCGCCCCGCTCACGGGCATCAAGGGCCGCGGGTGAAAATTCCGCGTCGGAATAGTTCCGAAGATTGTTGACGTGGCTGAGTCCGGGGCAATTGAGTCGCTCTCCAAGAATATCCAAAATGCGCTCAGCGCTGTGAATTGCGCCGCCGTTGTCGGTGAAGCCGGCGGAGAGCATCTCGTTTCGCAGCGACGCGGCCTTGCGAAGCATCGGGATCAAATTGTCGGGGGTATATTTCGGTCGCTTGCCTCGCGCGGGCGCCTCCCCGGCGGCGTCCGGCGCGCCGCCGGGAATGCCGGAAGCGGCTCCTCAAGCGCCCCCTGTCAAGACGGTTTTTTTCGTTCGCCGGCGCGAGTATAGCACGGCGCGGGCGCGCCCCTTGCCGAGGCGCGTCAAGTGGAGTATCCATGAGAGGGAAATCCCGCGACGAAAGCCAAGCATCACGCGGAGGGCGCGCCCTTGGTCGTCATGGCGAACGAGACGAAGCGAAAATCCAGCGCGGGAGAGGTCACCCTGGGCGCGGGCGTGCGCATGGCGCGCACGGTGGAGGTGGGTCTGGCGATGCGGGCGGCCGGCTTCGACTGGCTCTTCATCGACATGGAGCACGGGCCCTTCGACCTCGAAACGGCGCAGCAGATATCCATCGCCGCCCTGAGCCAGGGCATAACGCCGCTCGTTCGCGTGGCGGACGCGAGCCTGGGCGCCCGCGTCCTAGACGCCGGCGCGCAGGGAATCGTCCTCCCGCACGTGAACGGCGCGGAGGAGGCGCGGGCGCTTGTCCGCCTCTGCAAGTTCCCCCCCGAGGGGGAGCGCAGCGCGGGCGGGGGACTCGCCCACACCGGCTTCGAGGCCATGGACCCGGCCGCGCTCCTCAAGGGCGTGAACGACGAGACGCTTCTCGTCGCCATGATCGAGACGCCCGAGGCCGGCGAGGAGGCGGACGCCATCGCCGCCGTCCCCGGCATCGACGTTCTCCTTATCGGCACGAACGACCTGAGCGCGGGGATGGGCGCCGTCGGCCAGCACGACCACCCGAAAGTCAACAAGGTATATGAGCAGGTGATCGCCGCCTGCCGCAGACGCGGCAAAGTCGCCGGCATGGGCGGCTCCTACGCGCCCGACATGATAGAGCGCAGAATCCGGGAGGGAATTCGCTTCATTCTCGCGGGCAACGACCTCACCTTCATGAACAGCGGCGCGAAGGCGCAGGCGCGCATGATTCGGGAGCGCGCGGACAAAAGCGGCGGATAGCGCCGTTGCGCGCCCGTGCCGACGCGCGGTCGCTCACCGGACGCGCTTCCTGAAAACAGGGAGAAAACATGAAACTGCTGACCTATGAATCGGAAACGGCCCCCCGCGTCGCCATCCTGACGGAGGGCGGCGTGGAGGACGTGTCGCCGCGGACGGGCGACGCGGCCGAAGTCATCGCGCGGGGCGGAACCCCCGAGACGAACGGCGCGCCCGTCGCGCTCGAATCGGTCAAACTGCTCGCGCCGATAGCGGAGCTTCGGCGGCCCGTCGTCGCCGTGGGGCTGAACTACAAGAAGCACGCCGACGAAGGGGCGCGCAAGCACGGCGACCGGAAAGTGGGGGACTACCCGAAAATTCCGGTGTTCTTCTGCAAGTGGCCGGGCTCCCACAACAGGCCGGACGGGGAGATCATCCATCACCGGAACGTGAACGAGCTGGACTACGAATGCGAGCTCGTCATCGTCATCGGAAGGCGGGGAATCGACATCCCCCCCGAGCGGGCGATGGATCACGTCTATGGCTACACCATCATGAACGAGGTCTCCGCCCGCGACGTCCAGCGCGCCCACGGCCAGTGGTTCAAGGGCAAGGCGCTGGACAGCTTCGGCCCTCTGGGCCCCTGGATCGTCACGAAGGACGAGGCGGGCGACGCGAACAGCCTCGCCGTGACCACGCGCGTGAACGGCGAGACGCGGCAGTCCTCGAACACGAACGACATGATTTTCGACGTAGCCACCCTCGTCTCGACGCTCTCCGAAGGCTTCACGCTCCTGCCCGGAGACATGATCGCCACCGGAACGCCCGAGGGCGTGGGCTTCGCCATGGACCCGCCGGGGCTGCTGAAGCCGGGCGACATGGTCGAGTGCGAGATCGAGAACATCGGGGCGCTCAGGAGCGTCGTCGCCGCCCCGTGAGGAGAGGCGGCCCCGCAAGGCGGAAAAGACGCGGAGGACGCTTCAGGGGGCGGCGGGCCGCATCGTCCGCTTGAGGTAGGGCACGAGGCCGCCCGCGCGCACCATCTCCATGATGTGCTCGGGCAGCGGCTCGGCCCGGAGAGTCTCTCCCCGGGTGAGGTTCTCCACCCTTCCGGCAATCGGATCGACGCGAAGCCTGTCCCCCCGCCCGATGGAGCCCGCCTCCGGGCAGATGAGCACGGGCAGGCCGATGCAAAGCGAGTTTCTGAAAAAATTCCTGGCGAACGTAAGGGCGATGACCGCGCCCACGCCCGCGCGCTTGATGCCGCGCGGCGCCGTCTCCCGGCTCGATCCGCAGCCGAAGTTCCTGCCGCCGACGATCACGTCGCCCGGCTTCACGCTTTTGGGAAAATCGGGGTCGACGCCCTCCATGGCGTGCGCGCCGAGCTCCTCGTCCGGCAGGCTCGCGTAGGCCGCCGGCATGATGTAGCCGGTGTCCACGTTGTCGCCGAACACCCAGGCGCCGCCCTCGATGCTCCCCGCCGCGCTCACGCGAGGAACTCCCGCGGGTCGGCCACGCGGCCTTTGATCGCGCTCGCCGCCACCGTGGCGGCCGAGGCGAGGTAGATCGACGCCTCCTGGCTCCCCATGCGTCCCCTGTAGTTGCGGTTGGCCGAGGAGACGCAGACCTCCCCGTCGCCCAGCTGTCCCGGCCCCCTGCCCGCGCAGATGCCGCACGTCGTGGGCATGAGGACGCCGCCCGCGTCGAGGAGCGTCTGCAACGTTCCCTCCGCCATCGCCCTGCCCAGGATGGCCTTGCTCGCCGGCGCGATGAGCAGCTGAAGCCCGGCGGCGACGCGCCTGCCTTTCAGAACGGCCGCGGCCGCGCGCAAATCGACGAGCTTCGCCCCCGTGCACGAGCCGATGTGCGCGCGGTTCAGGGGGGGCGATTCCGCCTCCTCCACCGGACACACGTTGTCCATGCGGTGGGGACGCGCCACCTGGGGGGAAAGATCGGAGACGTCGTATTCCCAGGCCGCGGCGTAGGCGGCGTCCGGGTCCGAGCGGACGGCCTCCCACCCCTCCTCCACGCCCGCCTCCTTCAGATACGCCTCCGTCGCCTCGTCCACGTCCATGATGGCGCTCTTCGCGCTGAACTCGGCCGCCATGTTGGAGAGCGTCATGCGATCCTCCACGGGAAGCGACATGAGCGCCTCGCCCTCGAACTGGAGCGTCTTGTATTCCGCCCCGTCCACCTTGAGATCACGGAGCGCGAGAAGCGCCATGTCCTTGCCGTATACGCCTGCGGGAACCGCGCCGTCGAAGCGAATCCGTATCGTCTCGGGCACGCGGAGCCAGACTTCTCCTTTGGCCAAAACGCCGATGCTCTCCGTCGGCCCGATCGCCACGCCCAGCGCGCCCAGCGCGCCCGTGTTCGTGGTGTGGCTGTCGGTGCCCGTGACGAGCGCGCCCGGACGCACGAAGCCCTTCTCCGCCATGAGGATGTGGCAGATGCCCTCCGCGTCGTAGAAGTGGGGAAGCTCCTGCTCGGCCGCCCAGGCGCGCGTGACGTTCAGAACCCGCGCCTGGGAGTCCTGGGTGGGCGGGTTGTGGTGATCCGCCGTGAGCATGAAGCGATTCTTGTTCCAGATGGGAAGGCCGAGCTCGGCGAAGTCCTTCCCCATGCGGAAGGGCCCCTGGTTGTCGTGCATGAGGTGGGCGTCCACCTTCGCCCAGACGATCTCGCCCACGTCCACGCGCTCGCGCCCGCCGGCGCGGGCCAAGATTTTCTGCGCGGCGGTGTCCCCTGCCAAGACGCTCTCCATCAGGAGGGGAAACGCGGAGTCGCTCGCTCCCGGCTCCGGGGGGTTCGTTGTGCATCCACAGAGGCGATACTATACTGATTTTGTCGCACAATCCCGAAGGAGAGGCAAGAGACGGAGGAATCCCGGGCCCGATGTCCGAAGACAGCGAAATCGACCGCAAGACGTTCTTCCGGGAAGGCCCGCTCTCCCTTTTTCGCGCCTTCATGGAGGGCGCGCGCCCGGAAGAGACCAGGGTGAGCCGTTCGACCCTCGACGGCCCCCTCTTGCGCCCGCCGGGGGCGGCGCCCGAGGCGGATTTTCTGCGCCTTTGCGAGGGCGGGGCGGAATGCGCGCGCGCCTGCCCGGCCGAGGCCATTCTGATGCTTCCCAGAGAGGACGAGTCGGGCCTGCGCGCCCCCCGCATCATCCCGGCGGACGCGGCCTGCGTGGTGTGCGACGACCTCGCCTGCATGAAGACCTGCCCCACGGGCGCGCTCAGTCTCATCGCCCGGGAGGAAATTCGCGTCGGTCTGGCCCGGGTGAACCCCGACGCCTGCTTCGCCTGGAACGGACTGGACGAGGAATGCGACTACTGCGCGGCGCGCTGCCCGATAGGGGAGAGCGCCATCCGCATCGAGGCGCGGGAGGAGGGCCGGGGTCCCGTGATAGGCGCGGCCTGCGTGGGCTGCGGAAGCTGCGAGCAGCACTGCCCCGAATACCCGGGCGCGGTGCGCGTGTTCCCCATCCCGTCGTGACGTCCTCCCCAAAGCGCGCGGCGCGCTCCCGCGCGAAAGCCTCCCGGGTGAAAATCCCGGAAAACGCCTGGCTCCTGCTCTTGGACGGGGAGTGCGGGGCGTGCCGCAGGTGCGCGGCGTGGGTCGCCTCGAAGGACAGAATGAAGCGGATATTTCCCCTCTCCTACCAGGAGGCACCCTCCCCGCCCATGACCCCCGAACTGCGCGCTCGGGCGCGGCGGGCGGCGCAGCTCATCGCTCCCGACGGCGAGAGGTTCGAGGCGGGCCGGGCGTGCGTGGAGACGCTCTCCCTGCTGGGGTGGCGCAGGGCGGCGCGCCTGCTGGGAAGGCCGCCCCTGCTGTGGTGCGTGGAGATCGGCTACTGGTGCGCGGCGAGAACGCGCCGCTTCTGGGGGCGCGTCCCGCCTCGGCCAAGGCGCTGAATCCCGCAAAACCGCCTCCGGGGCGCCTCGTCCGCGCGGGAGGCTCCGCCTTCCGGCGAGGGGGAGATGAAGGCGGCGGCGCGCGTCAGGAGAATTCCTCTTTCAGGATTTCATGGATGAACCGCTGGACGGCGAGGGGGTAATACCGGATGTCCGGCGTGCGCACCACGGCGGTGTCGGTGGTCTCGAGGCGCGCGAGTTCGTTCAGCACCTTTTCCACCAGAACCTCCGGACTCCATTCGTGGTGGGTGATTTTCAGGTATTCGTTCTCGATGCTGAAGTTTCCCGAGGCGACGGCCGGGAACGCGAACACCCGCCCGACGAGGTCGGCGTCCATCATCTCGGAATCCTTGAAAATCTCGCCGAAGGTCTTCTCGGCCTGGGCCGGCGTCCACACCAGCTTGGGGGACACCAGAAGCTTTCCGGATATCTGGACGGAGCCCGCGTCCTCGCGCGCCTCCGGCCCCAGCACCCGGTAGCCGAGCTCGTGATAGCCCGACACGATGCCCACGTAGGGCCGGCGGACGATGTTGATTTCCCTGATCATCCGCTTGTGAAAATCATGCAAATCGCGTTGCATTCCGTCGTCGAACATCAAGCGTCTCCAGAAAGCGCGGCCAGGCGAAACCCGGGCGTTGATACCAGAGGGGGACGCGCCCGGTCAAAGCGCGCCGCCCCGCATTCTCACCCTTTCCCCCCGAAATGACCAGCGCGCAGGTCGCCCAGAATCTTCTCCGCGGCGCGCTCGGCCGACTTCACGCAGTCGGGAATCCCCACGCCCCGAAAAGCGCAACCGCAAAGCGCGAGGCCGGGAGTCGCGCCCACCTCGCTCTCGATGCGCCCGACCCTCTCCAGATGGCCCACCTCGTAGCGCGGCAGCGACGCCTCATGGCGATGAAGGCGCATCGCCTCCGGAGCGCCGGAAATTCCCAGCACGGGACGCAGCTCCGCAATCAGCCTCCCGGTCAGTTCCTCGTCCGTGAGCCGCCAGTGCGGGGCGTCCTCCCCCCCGCCGGCGAAGGCGCGGATGAGCGTCCGCCCTTCGGGGGCGCGTCCCTCGAATTTCACGCTCGAGAACGAGCACGCCAGAAGCGTCCTGTTCTCGATCGCCGGAACCACGAACCCCATGGCGTCCAGGGGATGCGCCACCTGCTCCGCCCGATAGCCCAGGCTCAGCGTCGCCAGAGAGCCGCTGGAAACGCTCTCCAACTCGCGGGAAAGGCGCGGCGAGGCGCTCGCCAGCATTCGCCCCGCCGCGCGCGGCGGCAGCGCGAGGCAGACCGCGTCCGTCTCCATCTCCTCTCCGTCCTGGAGGCGGACGCGCCAGCCCTTCTCTTTTTTCTCGATTGATTCCGCCCGGCAGTTCACGCGAATCGAGGCCCCGGCGACGCTCCCCGCAAGGGCGTCCGTCAGCGCGCCCATGCCGGGCGCGAGCGCGGCGAACAGGCCGTATCTGGCCCCGCTGGCCGAAGCCTCCGCCCCCTGCGCCCGCATACGCCTCCTGAGTCCCAGGATGAGGCTGCGGTGTTCGCGCTCTATCTCGTGGAACTGCGGCATGGCGGCCTTCAGGCTCAGCTTCTCCGGATCGGCCGAGTAAACGCCCGCCACCATGGGCTGGGCCATTCTCTCCAGCGCCTCTCGCCCGAGCCGCCTGCGCACGAAATCGGCCAAGGATTCATCCGCCTCGCTCCTCCCGCGCGGCAAAAGGACGTCCATCGCCATTCGGAGCTTGCCGAGCGGGCTGAAGACGGGCGTCGTCAGAAACGGACCGATTCGGGAGGGCGCGAGAAGGTAATACCCCTGCGGCACGGGGAGCAGCTTCTCTCCCCGGAGGATGAGGCTGCGGCGGCGCTGCGGGTTCGTGCCGATGAGCTGCTCCCCAAGCCCCAGCTCCTCGCAGAGCCGGACGCCCTCGGGCTTCGAGGTCAGAAAGCAGTCGGGGCCCTTCTCCATCAGGAACCCGGCCGCGCGCTCCGTCCCGACCACCCCGCCCAGCCCGGGGGACGCCTCGACGAGCCGGACCTCCAGGGGCGGATTCCCCTCTCCGGCGGCCCGGAGCAGACGGCGGCAGGCGACCAGCCCCGTCAGCCCGCCGCCGAGCACGGCCACCCGCCCGGCCTTCGGGGTCAACGCCCGCTTTCCTTTGTCTTTTCGAGAATCAGCTCGCGCAGCATGGCGATGAAGGCGGGGTGCGTTCCCACCGTGGGGGCGCGATGGAACCCGAGGCCCGCCTCCCCGGCCGTCTCCCGCGCCTCGACGTCGAGGTCGAAGAGCACCTCCACGTGATCGCAGAGGAAGCCCACCGGAATCAGGAGGACGGCCCGCGCGCCCTCGGCGGCGGCCTGCCGGATGAGGTCGTTCACGTCCGGGCCGAGCCAGGCGCCGAGAGGAACGTCGGGACTGCTCTGAAAGCCGACCCGGTGCGCTTCGAGACCCAGGGCGCGCGCCGCCAGCGCCGCCGTCTCGGCGAATTCCTCCTCGTAGGAGGAGGCCCTGGCCATCGGGACGGGGATGGAATGGGCCGTGAAGATGACGCCTACATCCTTCATTCCGCCCGCCGCCGGCTGCGGGAGGGCCTCGCGCGCGCGCCCGACGACAGCCTCGATGAAGCCCGGACGCCCATGCCAGGGCGCGTCGAGAAACTCGACCTCCGGCGCGTCCGCGCCCAGCGCCTCGCGCGCGGCGGAGACGGCGCTCCGGTAGGCCTCCCGGCTGATTTTCGCGCGATGCGGGGCGAGCGCGACGCCCACGGCGCGGCGCAGGCCGCGCCGCGACATCTCGGCCAGCGCCTCCCCGACGTAGGGCGTCCAGAAGCGGTGGCCCGCATAGACGGGCAGGCGCGCGCCCGCCTGCTCGAGCGCCATTTCGAGCGCGCCCGCCTGCTTCTGGGAGAAATGCGCGAACGGGGAGACGCCGCCGAAGCGCCCGTAATGCGCGGCCACCTCCCGGATGCGCTCGGCGCCTCCCGCCCGCTGGCCGACGATGCCCTCCACGTAGCAATACGCCTCGCCCGGGCATTCCGCGTAGCGAAGGCAGCAGCCCTTCGTGGGGCCGCCGAAGCCGACGAGGAGAACGGAATCGAACCCTTGGCTCATTCCGCCTCCGCCCGCCATTCGTGAACGAAATCAACCAGCCTCTTCACGCTGTCCACCGGCGTCCCCGGCAAAACGCCGTGGCCCAGATTGAATATGTGGCCCGGGCGCGCGGCTCCCTGGCGCAGGACGCGATCCGCGCATGCGCGGATCCGCTCCGGCGGGGCGAGAAGAACGCAGGGGTCGAGATTCCCCTGCGCCGCCCGCTCGCCCAGACGCTCTCTGGCGGCGGCCATCTCCACGCGGAAATCGAGGCCCACGACCTCGCCGCCGGCTCCGGCGAAGTCCTCCAGGAACGGCGCGGTTCCCGTCCCGAAGTGGATGACGGGCGCGCCCGCCTCGACGCCCTGAATCAGCGCGCGGCTGTGGGGCAGGACGAACTCCCTGTAATCCTCCGGCGAGAGGCAGCCCGCCCAGCTGTCGAAAATCTGAAGCGCCTGCGCGCCCGCGCGCGCCTGCCCGTTCAGATATTCGGTCAGCCCCCGGACGAGCTTCTCCATCAGCGCGCGCCACGCCCCCGGGTCGGCATACATGAATCTCTTGGTGTTCTCGAAATGGCGCGAGCCGCCGCCCTCGATCATGTAGGAGGCGAGCGTGAAGGGCGCGCCGCAGAAGCCGATGAGCGGAAGCGCCGGGTTCATCGCCGCCCTCGTCTCGCGCGCCGCCTCGAACACGAAGGCGAGGCTCTCCCGGGGCCGCGCCTCGCTCAGGCGATCCACGTCCGCGGCCGCGCGAAGCGGGTTGCGGAGAACGGGGCCGCCGCTTTCCGGATACTCCAGTTCCATGCCCATGGGCGCGAGGATGAGCAGAATGTCGGAGAACAGGATGGCGGCGTCCGCGCCGATCTCATCGAGGGCGGTGACGGCGACCTCGGCGGCCAGATGGGGGGCGCGGCAAAGCTCGATGAAGGAGACCTTCTCTCGGAGGGCGCGGTATTGCCGCATGTATCTGCCCGCCTGGCGCATGAGCCACACGGGCGTCGCCTCGTTGGGCAGCCCCCGGCAGGCGCGCAGGAAGGCGGAATCCTCATACGCGGGCGGCGTCCCCGCGGCCGCCGGACGCTCCGCCTGCCGATGCGCCGACATGAACCCCTCCCGTGAAGCGGCGCGAATCCGGCCGCGCGCCCAAAGCCCCGACGCCTCCTCCCGCCGGGGCAGTCTAATCCAAAAGAAAAGCCCGCGCATGTCGCGGGCGGCGGCGAGGGGGCGGCTCCGTGGAGCCGCCCGGGCGTCCGGTTGCGCGGGAATGAAGGAAAGCGCCCCCGGCTGGACGGCCGCTCTCCCGACGGGCTAGGAAAACCCCGCGGTTTCGGGGTAGAATGCCCCGACGCTCCGGCGCCATAGCCAAGTGGTAAGGCAGAGGACTGCAAATCCTTTATTCCCCGGTTCGAATCCGGGTGGCGCCTCCAGCAGGCCGCGCCGATTCGCGTCCTCCCCGACGGACGGGCGCGGGCGGCGAAAGCGTCCCCGCTGCTCGCGCCCCCTCATCGCCACCACTTTCTTCCGTGCTTTTCAAACCACTCCTCGGCGCGGCGGGCGGCCTCCTCCCGCTGGGCGGGCGTCATCATTCCGCCGAGCGCGGGGACGGCTTTTCGCGCCAGCAGATTTCCGTTCTCGCCCGCGATCCTGAACCACTGGTGCGCCGCGACGTAGTCCCGAAGGACGCCCTCCCCCCTGTAATACATCGAGCCCAGCCTGTTCTGCGCGGCGTCGTGTCCCGCCTCCGCCGCCTGGCGGATCCACCGCAGCGCCTCCTTCTGGTCGCGCTGGACGCCGTATCCCACGGCGTGCATCTCGCCCAGGCGGAACTGCGCCCGCGCGCATCCGGCCTCCGCTCCCTTGAGATACCACCCCGCCGCCCGCTCGAAGTCCAGGGAGACGTAATCGCAGTAGCAACCGAGGACGAACCACAGCGTGGCCAGAAGACGATCCGCCGTCACTTCGCGCGCTCTCCGGTTCCGGGGCTGTTCCGCAGGGCTCCCGACGCGAAATCATACAGCGCGTCGCGCGATGAAGCCAGGGCGCGCGCCTCCCCGCGCGCTTGAAAAGGCGGCGCGGGTTCTGTATGTCACGAATGCGCCATTATCCATGGGGAGGAGAGAAGCGATGCCGCAGACGACGATAGAATCGAAGGAGCAGCTCCGCGAGCGCTACGGGCCGCCGAGCGAGCGGGGCGCCAAAAAGCAGATGTCGAAGCTGGACGAGCACGCGAAGAACTTCATCGCCCTCTCTCCGTTCCTGGTGATCGCCTCGGCCGCGGCGAGCGGGGCGGACGCCTCCCCCAAGGGAGACCCGCCCGGCTTCGTGAAGGTCATCGACGAGAACACCCTGCTCATCCCGGACAGGCCGGGCAACAACCGCGTGGACACCATGGGCAACATCCTGGAGAACAGCCGCGTGGGCCTCCTCTTTCTCGTGCCCGGCATGTGCGAGACGCTGCGCGTGAACGGGCGGGCGCGCGTCACGACCGACCCCGCCCTCCTCGAGCCGCTCTCGGTGAAGGGCAGGACGCCCGTCTCGGGCGTGATCGTGGACGTGGACGAGGCGTATCTCCACTGCGGCAAGGCCGTCCTCCGCGCCAGCCTCTGGGATCCGGAGAAGCGCATCGACCGAAAGTCGTTTCCCTCGATGGGGCGGATGCTCGCCGATCAGATCGGCGGCTACGACGCCGAGGAGCTCGACCGGGGGATTGAGGAGAGATACCGGACGGGCCTGTATTAGCGCGCCGCGCCGGCGGGGAGCGGCCGATCAAGAGCCGCGCCGTTTCGTCTTCGCAGGGGCGGCGCCTCTCCGGGGTCGCCCCGCGAACCGCCCGTTTTCAGGAAGGGTTCGCATCGGAGGAGGCGGGGCGTTCCCGAACGCCCCCTGCGGGATGGCGGCGCGGAGCAAGTGCGGGCGGATGCGCGCAAACGCCGCGGCCTTGCGAAATACCCCCTCCCGGCGCCTCTTTGTTTCCATAACCATTTTATTTTCAATGACTTGATATTTTTTCCGCGCCCCGAAGGGTCTTGAATTTGTCGAAAAAAGCTGCGAATTTGCGGGATAAGGCCGTGAATTTGTCTTATTTTGTCGAAAACGGGATCGTTTTCATCATGGCGAGGACGACGCGCGCGCGGCGCGCCTGTGGAACCCGCAATCCGGGGGTTGCGGGACGCGCCCCGACGCCGGACGACAACCCCCGGATTCCGCAATCCTCCCTCCGCACCGGAATTGACGACGCGGGAACGGCGCGGGACGAAAAACGCCCTGATCCACGCCCACGCCTTCGTCATCATCCGCTTCCCGAAGTCCATGCGTTCGCCGCCTCCCTCTCGCGGCGGATTCTCGCGCGTTCAGGGGAAGGCCCGACAGGCGCAAATGCGGGCAAATGCGCAATCGATCCCGGCAAGGCGGAGGGATTGGCCCGGCGGGGGTGGTCATAAACCAAACCCCGGATTCCGGCCTTCGCCGGAATGACGGCGGAATGAGGACGCGGTGTGGACAACCACAGGGGGTTGTCCCTACGGGATTGAATCGCCGCCGCGTGAATCGCGGCACCCCGCAACGGGGCGCAAGAATGCGCCCCCTACGGGCGGGTGTGACGGTTTCGTAGGGGCGGTTCGTGAACCGCCCGTTGCGATAATCGATCGCCGCGCGAATTCGTGTCCATTACGGGCGGCGGCGATTTTGATTTGCGTAGGGGACGCATTCATGCGTCCCGCCCGGCGTTTCGCGGGGATACGGGCTTTATGATTCCGCAGGGACGGCCCCTCCCCGGGGCCGCTCCACAATTCGCGGGCCGCCCGTTTTGAAGGGAAGACAATCAAAACCCTGGATTCCGGCCTTCGCCGGAATGACGGGATTCCGGGGCGGCGCGCGGCGGAGGGGAAATCCTCGCCGCCGTCTCGATGTCGTTCCCTGTCAGATCGAAGGGACGCCGGGGTTGGCCTTTCGCCGTCATTCCGAGGGACGCCGGGGTTGGTTTTTCGCCGTCATTCCGGCGAAGGCCGGAATCCAGAACCGGGGCGCGCGGCGGCGAACGGGCGTTCCCGGCCAATCCATGCGCGGGTTCATGGTTTCGTGGGGATGCGGGTTTTATGATTTCGCAGGGGCGGCCCCCTGCGACCGCCCGTCGTCAATGGCGAGGATGGGGTGGGGATATTGTAGGGGCGGTTCGGGAGCCGCCCGTTTTTTTGACGGCATGGGCCGACAACCCGGCGATTGTCCGTTTGGTCGGCGCGGCGGGTCGTTCACGAACGACCCCTACGGGATGGTTGCGGATTGACGGGATGAAAATGCGCCGGAGGGGAAATCCTCGCCGTCGTCTCGATGTTGCTCCCTGTCAGATCGAAGGGACGCCGGGGTTGGCCTTTCGCCGTCATTCCGGCGAAGGCCGGAATCCAGAACCGGGGCGCGCGGCGGTCAACGGATGTTCCCCGCCAATCCATGCGCGGGTTCATGGTTTCGTAGGGGCGGTTCGCGAGCCGCCCGTTGCGATAATCGATCGTCGCGCGAATTCGTGTCCATTACGGGCGGCGGCGATTTTGATTTGCGTAGGGGACGCATATATGCGTCCCGCCCGGCGTTTCGCGGGGACGCGGGTTTTATGATTCCGCAGGGGCGGCGCCTCCCCGGGGCCGCCCCACGATTCGTGAACCGCCCGTTTTACAAGGAAGACAACCAAACCCTGGATTCCGGCCTTCGCCGGAATGACGGCGGAAGGACGCGGGGCGGACAACCACAGGGGTTGTCCCTGCGGCGGGGCGCAAGAATGCGCCCCCTACGGGCGGGTGTGACGGTTTCGTAGGGGCGGTTCGTGAACCGCCCGTTTTGACGGCATGGGCCGACAATCCGGCGATTGTCCGTTCGGTTGACGGCGCGGGTCGTTCCCGAACGACCCCTACGGGATGGTTGCGGATTGACGGGGTGAAAATGCGGCGGAGGACAACCCCCTGTGGTCGTCCCTTGTCAAAACAGAAGCCCCGGGTTCCGCGATCCCTCCCCCCGCAAGCGAAACGGGCGCGGGGGGCGATCGTCCGGCCCCCGCGCCCGCGGTGGAGAATTCGTCCGTCCGGCCGGCCGTCTAGAAGCGCAGACCCGCGCTCAGGCGGCCGCCGTAGGTCTCATCGTCGGTGCCCGCGCCGGAGGCGAAAACCTCCCCGCCTAGCGTGAGGCGTCCCCTGCGCCATTTCGCGCCGAGGCCCATCAGCAGGCGGCTCTTCTCGGCTTCCGCGGCGAGCTTGTGGCCGGAGACCTCGACCTCGGTCTCCTCGCCGCTCAGAACGCTCCCGTAGTCCACCGAGTAGCGCAGGGAGAGCCCGTCCCCTCCCCCGGCGGGAAGCGTCCGCGTCTCCACGACCAGCCCTCCTCCCGCCGTCACGCGGGTTCCGTCCAGGAGGCGGAAGCTCGCGCCGACCGCGTCCGTGAAGGAGTCGATCGAGACCCCCGAGCGCGAGATCCAGGCCCTCGGCGCGAGAACGAGCCTTCGGCCAAGAATCGCCAGGCGCACGCCCGCCTCGGCGTCCAGGGTGAGGACGCTCGCGCTCGCCGCGCGCAGCTTGCCGCGCCTCTTCGAGGAGAGGTCGGCGTCGTATTCCATGAGGGAGAGGCCGCCGCTCACGTACCAGCCCTCTCCGATATTCCAGGAGAGGCCCGCGCCCAGCCCGACGCCCTCCAGCTCGATCTCCCCCTCGCCGGAGGGCATGGAGGTCTCGGCCGAGCCCTTCCGGTAGCGGACCGAGAGCGAACCGGCGAGGCCCTCCGCCCAGGGGAAGCGCGCGCGCAGCCCGGCCTCCGCCCCGTAGGCGGAGAAGTCGTAGTCCGCGCCGGCGGCGGACAGGTCCGTCCCGCGGGAGCCCTGCTCCGTCGAAACCCGCGCCCAGACGGGCGAGCCCGCCGCGGTCGCCTTGGGCTCCCCCCGCGCGCGGCCGCTCTCCATGCGGAGCAGAAGCCCCGGAAGCGACTCATAGACGCCCGCGCGGGCGCCCAGGGTCTCGATGGAATTCTCCGGGGAGAACGTCCCGTCCGACCCGGCGCGGAGGGTCAGATCCCACGCGCCGTTGACCAGCCGCATCCCGTCCGCCGCGCGCGCGCCGTTGACGACCATGATCGTCTCGCCGTCTCCGCCCACGATCCTGCCGCCGACGACGTCCCGCAGCCGGCGGCCGTTGAGCTCGAGGCTGACGCTGAGCGTCCCGTCGCCCCCGCGAATCGCCACGCCGTTCATCCCGCTGATGACGCCCTCGGCGCCGACCGTGACGGCTCCGCCCCCGTCAAGGCTCACGGCGCCTATCCGCCCGTCCACGCGCACCTGGCTGGCCGCCAGATGAACCTCGCCCGTCACGACTCCGCCCCGGCGGACGGAGACCCGGTGATCGCCGCTTCCCGCGCCCACGATGCTCCCGTCCACCGTGCCGGACACCACGGCCGCGAGGTCGCCCAGCGCGCGAATGTCGCCTTCCACCGTCCCGGCTATGGCGACGCTCAGGTCGCCGGCCCCGCTCCGGATCGCGTCCCCGTCTCCCTCCACGCCCGTGAGCCGGCCCGTCTTCGCGACCGTCACCGTCCCGCCGCTCCCCAGCAGGACGCGCCCGACGCGGCCGCGAATCGTCATCGGGGCGGTCGGGTCGTGGACGGTTCCGTTGATCGCGCCGCCCTCCGGAACCGACACGGTCAGGTCGCCCGCGCCCATCGTCCGGAGGTCGCCGTTCAGCGTTCCCGATACGAGCGCGCGCAGGTCGCCGTCGTCCAGCACGCGGATGTCGCCCGTCACCGTTCCGGCCACCAGCGCGACCAGGTCGCTCGCCTTCGGCTCGTAGTCATCGGGCGGCTCCGCGGGCGGGGCGGCGCCGCTCCGGATCGCCTCTCCCTCGACGCCCGTGAGCCGGCCCGTTTTCGCGACCGTCACCGTCCCGCCGCTCCCCAGCAGGACGCGCCCGACGCGGCCGTGAACCGTCATCGGGGCGGTCGGGTCGTGGACGGTTCCGGAGATCGAGCCGCCCTCCGGCACCGTCACCGTCAGAGCGCCCCCGCCCGCCGCGCGAACGTCGCCCACGACCGATCCCGACACGTGCGCGATCAGGTCGCCTCCGCCCAGCGCCTGAAGGTCGCCCACGACCAATCCCGATACGACCGCGCGCAGGTCGCCCGCGCCCATCGTCTGAAGGTCGCCCGCGACCTCGCCCGATTCCGATATCACCGCGTCCAGGTCGCCGTCGTCCCGCACGCGGATGTCGCCCACGACCAATCCCGCCACTCCCACGGTCAGGCCGCCCGCGGCCGGCGCGTAGTCCTCGTCCGCATCCGCGGGCGTGGCGACGCCGCTCGCTATCGCGAGGCCCGAATCCGAGGTCACCCTGCCCGTCGCCCCGATCTCCACGTGGCCGATGACCCTTTGATCCAGGAAGATGGCGGCGTCCACGTCCTTCTGTCCGCCCTCCGTCTCCACCGTCCCGTGGACGATCACGCGGTCGACCGAGTCATTCGAGACCTCGAACCCGGGGGTGCGCCTCATGTAGATGCCGACGATGATGGGATGCAGGGCGTCGTTGGAGCCGTCGTTGTTCGTGTCAATCGGCCGCCAACCGTAGACCCAGCTTGTCTGGATGTAGAAGTTTCCGAGCCCGAACCGCGCCCGGTATTCCGCGTCCGCCCCCGTGTCGATCTCCGCGCGGACGGTCGCGCCCTCGCCCACCCGGACCACCCCGGCGGCGTTCGCGCCGCGCGTGTCGACGTGGATGGCGGTCCCCCCCCGGGTGAGGACCTTGCCGGCCGTCACGTCGACGAGGTTGCCCTCTATCTCCTCCGTATTCAGGTCGTCTCGCTGCGTGCTGGTCAGACCCCAGTGCGTGGGGTAGATGGCGTGGGCGTGCAGGGTTTCGACGGTGCCGGAAGACGTGATGCGGATGGCGCCCGCCCCGTCATTCAGGGCGCGGATGCCCACGCCCTGTCTCCCGTGAAGCCCCCGGTTCCTCACGGCGGCCCTGATCGTTCCGGCCGCGTTGATCATGATGTCTCCGGTCTGGGGGATGAGGTCTCCGTTCCCTTCTGGTCGCGGGTCCCTGGCGTTGTTGGAAGAGGCGTTGACGAAGGCCACGACGGCGGGGGTGCCGCCCCCCTCGGTGATGTCGACCAGCGAGCCCTCGGCCAGATTGATCGTGACGCCGCCCTCATCGGAGCGGTTCACCCCGAAAACGCCGCCCATGCCCGCGCTCCCCGGGAGGTGGCGGACGACGCCCGTGGCGCCCAGCTCGAGGAGAATGTCGCCGCCGCGGCGGACGCCGCCGCGGCGGACGCCGTCGGCGCCGAGGACGCTGTCGTCGATCGTGTCCTGCACGATCGCCGTGATGGCGCCGGTGGTGTTGGACTGGTAGGCGGCGTAGCCGCCCACCACGCGATAGTTGACGTTCAGGACGCCGTCGTGCCGCACCGTGAGGTCGCTCCCCGGGCCCGCTTCCGATTCGACGTAGACGCCGGTGAGGAGGGTCAAAATGCTTTGAAAGCTTGGGTAAGTCCCGCCCCCCCCGGGCGTCCGCTGGAGGTTGATCACCGCGCCCTCCTCGATGTCCAGGGTCTTGCCGCCGCCCCGCCACAGGACGATGGCCCCGTCGGCCGGCAGTATGTTCATGTTCGCGCCGCCGGTGGCGGTGAACACGACGCCGCGCGGAATCGTGAGCCTGACGTTGTTGTCCGCGTTGTTGTTCTCCAGGGTCGTGGTCCTGTCCTCGGGGTTCGGGGTGCCGGTCGTGCCGGGCCCCTGGTTGTAGTGGAGGTGCCGGTAGTCGGCCGCTCCCTCGGCGGCGGCGGTGTCCGCGCAGGAGATCGTGGTGGTGTAGCGCCCGTTCGCGTCCGGCTCGCCGCTCACCGTCTGCGCGGGCGCGCAGATCGCCGGCGTCTGCGCCCGCGCCGCGCCCGTCAGGAGCGCGAGAAAGAACCCCAGGGCGAGCGCAGCCGCCCGCGCCCTCACGCCGCGCCCCCGGCGACGGTTACTTGTCGGTGAGTCGGTGAGTCGGTGAGTCGGTGAGTCGGTGAGTCGGTGAGTCGGTGAGTCGGTGAGTCGGTGAGTCGGTGAGTCGGTGAGTCGGTGAGTCGGTGAGTCGGTGAGTCGGTGAGTCGGTGAGTCGGTGAGTCGGTGAGTCGGTGAGGGCGCAGTATGCCCCGTCACCGACGGGCGGTCAAGCGTCACAGAGGCGGCCTCGTCCATTTCCATTCTCCCTCGCATTCTTCCGCGTCCTCCCGGATTCCTTATCGACAAAACCCGCTATAAATCACCGATGAATTATACGTAAGAGCCGTCGGGACGCAAGAGGAAAACGGAAGACGGCGTGGATGGCGGTTTTCATCCACGGGCGGGGACGCGGGAGTTGCGCCTTCGTAGGGGCGGTTCGTGAACCGCCCGTCGGATGATCGACCGCCGATCGGGTTCCGCCATGAATCAAAACCCCGGATTCCGCAATCCCTCCGCCTTGTCGGAATTGACGCCGCGAATGACGGCCGGGAACGCGGGGGCGTGATTTCGTAGGGGCGCGCCCTCCCCGGGGCCGCCCCACGATTCGGGAACCGCCCGTTGGGGGATGGTTGCCTATGGATGATGGGCCGTAGGGGCGGCCCCCGCGGCCGCCCGTTGCGAGGAACAACCGCCGCGCGGGTTCCGCCATGATGAATCAAAACCCTGGATTCCGGCCTTCGCCGGAATGACGGCGAAAGGCCAACCCCGGCGTCCCTTCGATCCGACAGGGAACAACATCGAGACGGCGGCGAGGATTTCCCCTCCGCCGCGCGCCGCCCCGGAATCCCGTCATTCCGGCGAAGGCCGGAATCCAGAACCGGGGCGCGCGGCGGCGAACGGGCGTTCCCGGTCAATCCACGCGCGGGTTCATGGTTTCGTAGGGACAACCCCTCCCCGGCGCCGCCCCGCGATTCGCGAACCGCCCGTTTTCAGGAAGGGTTCGCGCCACAGGCGGCGGGGCGTTCACGAACGCCCCCTGCGGGCGAAATGCGCGAGGGACAACCACAGGGGGTTGTCCCTGCGATTCGCGCCGCGTTCGTGGAGGGCGGACGCGATTCGCCTTCGTAGGGGCGGCTCGCGAGCCGCCCGTTTTGGGGAAGGATTCGCGCCACAGGCGGCGGGGCGTTCACGAACGCCCCCTGCGGGATGGCGGCGCGGAGCGGGGGAGCAAATGCGGGCGGATGCGCGCAAACGCCGCGGCCTTGCGAAATACCCCCTCCCGGCGCGTCTTTTTCACACAATCCGTTTATTTTCAATGGGTTGATGTTTTTTTCGCGCTCCGAAGGGTCTTGAATTTGTCGAAAAAAGGCTGTGAATTTGCGGGATAAAGGCGTGAATTTGTCGGATTTTGTCGAAAACGGGATTGTTTTCATCATGGCGATGGAGGAGCGCGCGCGGCGCGCCTGCGGAAGCCGCAATCCGGGGGTTGTGGGGCGCGCCTTGACGCCGGCGGGAAAATGACGGATTCCGCAAACCCTCCTCCGCACCGGAATTGACGACGCGGGAACGGCGCGGAGCGAAAAACGCCCTGACGCGCGCCCTCGCCTTCGTCCTCATCCGCTTCCCGAAGCCCATGCGTTCGCCTCCTCCCTCTCGCGGCGGATTCTCGCGCATTCTCGGGAAAGCCCCATAACCGCAAATGCGGGCAAATGCGCGATCGATTCCGACGGGGCGGAGGAATCGTCCCGACGGGGGCGGTCACAAACCAAACCCTGGATTCCGGCCTTCGCCGGAATGACGGGATTCCGGGGCGGCGCGCGGCGGAGGGGAAATCCTCGTTGCCGTCTCGATGTCGTTCCCTGTCAGATCGAAGGGACGCCGGGGTTGGCCTTTCGCCGTCATTCCGAGGGACGCCGGGGTTGGTTTTTCGCCGTCATTCCGGCGAAGGCCGGAATCCAGAACCGGGGCGCGCGGCGGCGAACGGGCGTTCCCGGTCAATCCATGCGCGGGTTCCACCCCCGACGCGCAGGGACAGGTCGCGACCTGTCCCTACGGGATTTTCGCGCGGCGGAGGCGTCCCGGCGAAGGACAACCACAGGGGGTTGTCCCTACGATTGCCGCAATCGCCGCGCGCGGCGTCGTCGCCCAATCCCGCGGAACGGGGCGCAAGAATGCGCCCCCTACGGGCGGGGGCGGCAACGGTTCCGTAGGGGCGGCGCCTCCCCGGGGCCGCCCCACAATTCGTGAATCGCCGTTTTGAAGGAAGACGATCAAAACCCCGGATTCCGGCCTTCGCCGGAATGACGGCCGGGGATACCCCCTCCGCGCGGGTGGTGATTTTTCCTTTGTAGGGGACGCATATATGCGTCCCGCCCGACGTTTCGCGGGGATGCGGGCTTTGTGGTTTCGTAGGGGCGGCGCCTCCCCGGGGCCGCCCCACAATTCGTGAACCGCCCGTTTTGGAGGAAGACGATCAAAACCCCGGATTCCGGTCTTCGCCGGAATGACGGCCGGGGATTCCCCCTGCGGCGGGCGATGCGGGTTTCATGGTTTCGCAGGGGCGGCTCGCGAGCCGCCCGCTTTGGCGGCGTGGGCCGACAACCCGGCGATTGTCCGTTCGGTTGGCGGGGGCGGGTCGTTCACGAACGACCCCTGCGGGATGGGCGTCCGCCGGCGAGCGGATTGCCAAACCGCCCCTCCCTTCTATATCTTGGCGAGAGGGAGCAGCCTTTCGACGCCGAGCCATTCAAAGCCCGTCGGGGCCCGGGAAGCGGAATGCCCAGCGAAACGGCCTCGACGGCCGCCAGAAGACGAAAAGTCCTGAGGCTCGCGGACAGGCTGTCCGCCCGCTTCGGGAAGCCCGGGCGCGCCGGGCGCGGCGACCTCCTGGACGCCCTGGTCGAAACCCTCCTCTCGCAAAGCACGACCGACCACAACCGGGACATCGCGTTTCGCTCCCTGAAAAAGACCTTCGCCGACTGGGAGGAGGTCGCCGACGCGCCCCAAGGGGAGATCGCCCGGGCGATCCGCTCCGCCGGGCTGGGGAACCAGAAGGCCGGACGCATCCGGGACTTCCTCAGACGGCTCCGGGAGGACCGGGAGCGGCTCTCCCTGGAATTCCTGCACCGCGAGCCGGACGACTTCGCCGTGCGGTATCTCACCCGGCACAAGGGCGTCGGCGTCAAAACCGCCTACGTCGCCCTGATGCTGGCCTCGAACCGGGACCTGTTCGCCATCGACGTCCACATCCACCGAATCATGATCCGGCTGGGCGTCATCGGCGAGAAGACCACCCCCGAGAAATCCCACGCGGAACTGGCGCCTCTCGTCCCGAAGGGACGCGCCCGCGAACTGCACGTGAACATGCTGCGCTTCGGCCGAACCATCTGCGCCGCCCGAAGCCCCAAATGCGGCGAATGCGACCTGCGGCGCATGTGCCGCTACTACCGGGAGACGCGCCCGGGGAGGCGCGCGGCCGGAGAGGCGCCCGCTTCCCGAAAGCCCGCCGAATGATGAAGTGGGTTCAGCTGATCGGCCCCGGAGAGACGCTGGCGATCGCCTCCTCCATCACGTTCTCCGTGGCGCAGACCCTTCTCCGGCAAGGGATGCGAAGCGTGTCCCCGCTGGCAACCGCCCTGATCATCAACGGCGTCGTCAGCCTGGGCGGATTCGCCATATCCCTCGGCAAAGGCACGCTCCTCGCCTCGAAGCCCGAAGCCCTCTTCTGGTACGCCGCCGTGGGCGTCACCGGCCCGACCATCGGGAGATACTGCTATCTGACGGGCGTCGCCCGCATGGGGCTGAGCCGGACCGTGCCCATATCCTCCGCGGCGCCCATCTGGGGCACCTTCCTCGCGGTGGCGTTCCTGGGCGAGGCGCCGACGGCGATGGTCGCGCTCGGCACCCTCGGCATCGTCATCGGCGTATCCATGCTGGGCGTCCAGGAGGACAAGTCCGAATCCTTCAGGAGCTGGTTCCAGGGGGCGCTGGTGTTCCCGCTCGCCGCCTCGCTCGCCTACGCGGCGGCGCCCATCTTCGCCAAGCTCGCCTACGCGCATCAGACGACGCCCGGCGTCGGCATGGCGGTATCCTTCGCCACGGCGAACGTCCTCCTTCTCCTCGCCAGGCCGATCCTGCCCGGCCAGCGGGACATTCGCGGAGACCGAAAAGGCCTCCTGTGGGTGGGAGGCGCGGGCCTCATCGGCGTCTGCAGCTCCTACATGCTCTGGACGGCCTTCACCATGGCGAGCGTGTCCACCGCCCTGCCCCTGAGCCGAATCGCGCCGATCTGGGTGCTGATTCTGAGCTACTTCTTCCTGGGCAAGCTCGAAACGATCAACCGCAGGACCGTCATGGCCACGATTTGCGTGGTCGCGGGCGGCGTTCTCATCACGGCCTTCAGGGGCTGACCCCACGGCGCCGGGACGCGCGGCGAACCTCCTACCTGCCCGCCGCGGCCTCGGCCACGCGGGGCGAATAGGCGAGATCGTCCACCTGCGGCGGCTCCTCGAGGAAGCCCGCCGCCTTGAGCGAGAGCACGTCGTTCGTGCCGTCCGAGTGGAGGAAGCTCAGGGCGTCGCGCATGAGCTTCTCCACGGGGTTCTTCCGCATGTATCCCGCCGCCCCCCAAAGCTCCATCGCCGCCTGGCACACCTGCACGGCGGACTCGGAGGCGAACACCTTGCTCAGCATCGCGTTTTTCCTGTCCATTTCGTCCAGCTGGGTGGACCACGCCGCGCGCCACAAATAGGAGCGGGAAGCCTCTATCTTCATCGCCATGCGCGCGAGCCGCGCCTGCTGAATCTGGTGCCCGAACAGGGGCGCGCTCCCCTGAACCCTGGCGTGCGCGTACTGGAGCGAGAGGTCATACGCCCGCTGCGCGACGCCCAGGACGGTGGCGCCCGCCTGAATGTTGCTGCCGTGCCTGATCAGCAGATTCGCGAGCGCGGGCATGGCCTGGCCCTCTTCCCCGATTTGATCCTCCTCGGGAATCTCCACGTCGTGAAACTCCAGCGTGCCGTTCTGAACGCAGCGCTGGCCGAGCTTGTCCCACACCTCCGTGACCTCGAACCCCCTGGCGTCCGAGGGCATCAAAAAGGCCGTGAGGCTGTTCGCCAGGGGATTCTTTCTGTCCGTGCGGGCGACGACCTGATAGATTCTGGCGAGGCCGCCGTTCGAGATGTAGCGCTTGGCGCCGTTCAGCACCCAGCGATCCCCCTTCTTCTCGGCGTAGGTCTGCATTCCGGCGCCGGGATCCGGATTCGGCAGCACGTTGTCGCTGCCCGCCGTCGGCTCCGTCCAGGCGGTCGCCAGAAGGCATTCCTCATCATCCATCAGCTTCGGAAGCCAGCGCTTCCGCTGCTCGTCGTTCGCCATGTTGACGATCGACGTCATGATCTTCCACGTCTGATCGTAGGCCACGGCGAGCCCCAGGTCCCCATACGCCAGCGCCTCGCCCACGACGGCGCAGGAAAGCACGTCGGCGCCCTCGCCCCCGAACTCCTTCGGGACGGTAAGCGTTCTGAGACCCCGCTTCGAGCCCTCCCGGATGACCTCCCAGTTAAAGGATTTCCCGGGATCCTGGATGCGGTCCGCGACCTCGGCGGCGGGTATCATCACCTCGGTGGCGTATCTTCTCGCAGTCTCCCTGAGCTCCGTCTGCCGCTGCGTGAGCTGGAAATCGACCATCGGTTTCATCCTCCCAAAGAAGGCGCGTCACGCGCCGGGGAAAAGCCTCGCCCGCGCCCGCTTTTCCCCATGCGCCGAAAGCGGGACGCCCTACGAAGCCGGGGGATTCTCGCACAACTCGATGCGGATGTTCCCCGGCCCCCTGACGTAGGCGATCATCCGCCCGCCGACGCCGAGGCGCGCGGGCTCCATCATGATCTCCGCCCCCCTGCCTCTCAGCCGCTCGACCGCCGCCTCCACGTCCGCGACGCCGAACCCGAAATGATCCAGCCCCTGAACCAGCTCCGGCCCCACCGAATCCGGCGTCTCCCCCGGCCTGACGCCGCGCGCGAATATCATCAGCCCGCCGATTCGAATCGCCGCGTTGGGCGAGCCCTTGAAGTCCTCGTCATAGCGGACGAGTTCGGCGTCGAACACGTCCTGAAAATACGCGGCGAACGACTTCGCGTCCGCGCAGACGTAGTGAACGTGATCAAGGCCGAATTCCATCGCGTCCTCCGGGCGCGGCGCTACGGCGCGATGATGACCGGGGAGTCCTCCGCGTCCGCGCTCTCCGAAGCGCCGCCCCCGGCTTCCTCCTCCGGCGCCTCCCCTTCCTCTCCACGGGACTCCCGGGCCTGGCGAATGATTCGCTCGAGCATCAGGTTGATGGAATGCTGAACCATCTCGACGAACAGCGCCGGGGGCTCATCCGCGTCCTTCAGCACCTCATCGGCCAGCGTCAGGCACTCCCGGGCCATCGCCTCATCGCCCGCCTGGTGGAAAATATACCCGTTGTCCTCCAGCTGGCCCGAGATGCGCTCCCGCAACGCCCCGTCCTGAAAAATCTCTTTCGCGCCGTTTTCCACGATTTGCCGCAGCCGCTCCCGCCTTTGCCTCTCGTCCATCGCCACCCGGCTTTCCATCGCCTGCAGGAACTCCTGGAAATGCGGCGCCGCACGCTCCTCATCCATCGCCCATCCCCAAAAGGGGCGATGGGCGAACACGGCGCGCGTCTCCATCCTCTCCCCGCCTTCTTCGAGGGCGCGCACCGCCCGGCGCACCGGGTGCGGCCCCTCCGGGGGAAACGCATCGGGCTCCGCCAGGGGATCGAGCATGAGCTTCGCGCGCGTGAAGCCGTGGGGCAGCGGCGTCTCTCCCGCTTCGTTCTCGCGCCGGGCGCGCTCAAGAAGCCAAACGGCGTACCCGGCGGGCACCTCGCGCGTCGCCAGGGCGGGGATTTCCGAAACCCGGCGGAAAACGCCGCGCAACTCCCTGGCGCTCATCTCCGCATCGGTGAACTCGACGATTCCCCGCCCCCGGCGCAGGCGCGCCTGCGCGAGATACCTGCCGCGAGGAACCCTGGAGCGCGCGAGCCACAAAAGCATCTGTCCGCGCCCATCCACCGCGCTCGCCGCCGCGTGAGCGTAATCGGGCCGGCCGGCTCGGTGGGCGCCGCGCGCGTCCGCGTCGGGCGGCTTTTCAATTTCCACCCCCCCGCTTTTCAGGCGAAACGCCGCCTTGCGGATGAGGGACAGCGCGTCCTTGTCCCCGACCAGCTTCGAGAGCTTCCGGAGCGCGAGGGCGGCGTCCCGCGTCCCCAGGCGCGCCAGAATCCGAATGAAGTGGGCGGGCGGCGAGACGCCCTCGCCGGACATCGCTTCCGCCAGCGCAAGCGCGCGCTTCTCCGGAACGCCGTCCGCCCCCTCCAGGCCGTCCCGCAGAGCGGCTTCCGCCAGAAAGGGAGGCAGGCTTTTCAGCGAAGACGCGAGGGGCTTCGCGGAATCGACGGAGAGGGGGGCGTCCTTCTTCAGTCGGGCGGCGACTTCGCGGGCGACGCCCAGATTCTCCGCGTCCAGGCCGGCCGGCAGTTTCGCCTCCGGGTCCAGCGCGCGAATGGTCTCCCCCAGCGCGGCGAGGCCCGGAAGCGACCAGCGCATCGTCCGGATCAGGGAAACGAGCTTCCGCACGACGGACGGATCGCCCAGCTCCCGCAGGGCGAGAAGGGTGGGGACGCGCCCCTCCGGCGCGGTGGAAGACAAGTGGCCCAGGACGCCGGCGACGCCCGCCGCGCCCATTTCCCGGATTTCATCCAGCAGGGGCGCGGGCGCCATGGCGCCCGGCGGAGCGGGCGAAGTGAAGGACGCCTCCAGGCCGGCCGCCACGCCCGCCGCGCGGAGCAGGACTTCCTTCGGAAAAGCCTTCTTCGAGGATTTCCGCCTCGGCTTCTTCGCCAAAACCCTTCTCCCGCGAGATGCGCCCCGGAGCCCGCATCATCAGAGGGCGCGGCGCGTTCTGTCAACACGGCGCGGAAGGCCGCTTCTCCCCCCTTCCGCCTTTGCCAACGCCTGCGGGCGCATGACACAATCGCCGACACACGGGTCTTGGGAGAATACGTGAATCTTCGCTTCGTCCACTGCGGCGATTTTCACCTCGGCTGCGATTTCGACTACCTCCCGCCCTCGAAGGCGGCGGCGCGGCGGGCCGACCTCCGCATGGCGTTTTTTCGCTCCGTTCGAGAAGCGCTCGCGTGGGGGGCGCAGGCGTTCCTCATATCGGGCGACCTGTTCGACTCGCCCCACCCCGGGGAGCGCGACATCGAGATCGTGGCGAAGAACCTCGCGTGCCTCTCGAAGAGCGGGACGCGCTGCTTCGCCATTCCGGGCAACCACGACCCGGTGCGCCCGCAGTCCGTTTGGAGCCGGCCCGAAATCGCGGACAACCTCCATCTGCTTCACGCCGATCCCGCCGCCGAATTGGGCCAGGCGGACATCGCCGAGCTCAATCTCACCGTCGCCGGCATCCCCTGGAGCGAGGCGGACGCCCGCAAGCCGCCCCTGCGGGAAATTCTCACGCGAAAACTTCGCCTGAACGACAGGGCCATCCTGCTCCTGCACGGCTCGGAGGCCGCGCTCGCCTCGGAGCATCCCGCGTTCGAGGAGCATCCGTTCCGGGCCGACGACCTCGAGCGCCTGCCCTTCGGCTACGCGGCGATAGGCCACTACCACAAGCCTCTGGACGTCGCCCGGTGGAGCGGCGGCGGCGCGTGCTACAGCGGCTCCCCCGAAGGGTTGCGCTTCAGCGATCACAATCTCGGCGAGCGCTCCATCGTCCTGGGGGAAATCGACGAGAAGGGCGCGCTCATCCGGCTGAAGCGAAAAGCCGTCAACGCGCGCACCATGAAGGCGCTCTCCTGGTCGGCGGGCGACGGGAGCGCGGCGGACGACTGGTTTCGCGCCATCGACGACATGAAAGGCCCGGATATTCTCCTGAGAGCGCGCGTGCCGAAGCGGGAGGGCGCGCGGCAAAGGCGGGCGGAAGTTCTCCTCTCCGCCCTGCGCCATGAGTTTTTCCACCTGGACGTCGTATGGGAATCGTCTCCGTGAGCAGGCCCGTCCGGTGCGACGTGGCTTTCGCCCATCCGGAAATCCCCGCGCGGATCGGGGACGCGCGCCGGGCGCGCCGGCAAGGGGCGGAGAGCATCGTATGCGTCGTGATGGACGTCCTGAGAGCCACCACGAACATCGCCGTCATCCTGGAGAACGGAGGCTCCGCCGTCCATCCATGCGCGTCCGTCGAGGCGGCGCTTGATCTCGCCCGAAAGCTGCGTCTTGAGCGCGGGCCGGAAAACATACTCCTGGGCGGCGAGCGGGACGGCAGACCCGTCCCGGGATTCGACGGAGGGAATTCCCCGCTGGAATACGCGAGCCCGAGAATCCGGGGAAAAACGCTCGTGTTCTCCACGAGCAACGGAACCAGGGCGCTCTTCGCCGCGAAGGACTGCGGAGAGGTATTCACCGCCGCGTTCGTGAACGTCACCGCGGTCGCCGAGCGGGCGGCGTCCGTCCTGCGCCAGGATCCGGGCCGATCCCTCCTGATCGCCTGCTCGGGCCGGGAAGGCGCCTACTGCGAAGAAGACGCCGTGGGAGCGGGCGTCCTGCTGGGCATTCTGTCCGAGAGTCTGGAGAACCCGGAGCTTTCCGACGCCGCGCGCGCGGCGCTTCACCTCGCCGGACGCGCCGGGCGGAGCCTGGAGAAAATGCTCTTTCGGAGCTGCTGGGGAAAGCGCCTGGCCGCCCTGGGCTTCGGAGACGACGTCTCCTTCTGCGCGCAACGGGACATTACGAGCGTCGTTCCGAAACTCGAAGACGGGGCGATACGGAGCGCCTAACCCTCGGGCGGCGGCACCAATGCGTCCTCAATCAGCCCCCGCGCCCCGGGAGACTCCGCCCCGGGCCTCAGGTGGAGAAAGAACTCCCGGTTTCCCTTCGCGCCCGGAATCGCGCTCGGGACGACGCCCCGGGGCGCCAGCCGCATCCGAAGCGCCTCGTCCCAAACGCGAAGGAGGACTTCCCGATGAAGCGCGGGGTCCCGGACGATTCCCCCCTTTCCGACGCGCCCCCTGCCCGCCTCGAACTGCGGCTTGACGAGAGCGGCTATCTCTCCGCCGCCGCCGAGCAGCTCGCGAACCGGCGCGAGCACCTTCAGCACGGAGATGAACGAAACGTCCACGGCGCACAAATCCGGCTTTTCCTCTCCCGCCGCGGCCCTGAAAGCTTCGGGCGTCAAATGTCTGGCGTTCACCCCCTCCAGGAGCGCGACCCTGGGGTCGTTCCTCAACTTCCAGTCAATCAGCCCCCTGCCCACGTCCACCGACGCGACCCGGCGGGCGCCGCGCCTGAGCAGCGCGTCGGTGAATCCGCCCGTCGACGCGCCGACGTCCAGGCAGTACCTGCCTCGCGGATGAATTCCGAAGGCGTCCAGCGCGCCCGCGAGCTTCACGCCCCCCCGGCTCACGTAGGGATGGGCGGCTTCCTTGAGGGAGATGGAGGCGCTCTCTGAAAATGAAGCGCCCGCCTTCAGGGCGGGCCTGCCGTCAACGCGCACGAGGCCCGCCAGAATCAGGCTCCGCGCGCGCTCCCGGCTCGGCGCCAGAGCGCGCTCAACGACCAGCTTATCAAGCCTCCGCTTTCCCGCCATACGGCTCCAGGTCGGTCAAGCCCGACCCGGCTTCGACGATGCCGCGAGCCGCCTGGGTAATCTCGCCCGGCGTGAGCCCGCAGTCCTCGCGCTGGAGTTGAGGCGCCCCGTGCTCGATGAAGCGGTCGGGAATGCCCAGAACCTCAACGGGAACGCCTCGAACGCCGCGCGCCGCCAGGAGCTCCAGAACCCCGGCGCCCATGCCGCCGATGCGCGTCCCCTCCTCGATCGTTACGATGCGCCCGCATCTCCCGGCGAGTTCGAGAACCGCCTCCTCATCCATCGGCTTCACGAAGCGAAGGTTCAGGACCGAAGCCTGGACGCCGAGCTCCGCCAGCTGCCCGGCGGACTCCATCGCCAGCCCGACCATGGGGCCCAGGGCGATGAGCGCCACGTCGCCGCCCTCCCGGAGCAGCTCCGCCTTCCCGACGGGAAGCGCCTCGATGCGCTCGGCCATCGTCACCCCCTCGCCGGAGCCGCGCGCGAAGCGCACCGCCGCCGGCCCGGGATGCTCAACGGCGGTCAGAACCATCTTCCGCAGTTCGTCCTCGTCCTTCGGGGACATGATGACCATGTTCGGCAGGCACCGAAGATAGGCCAGGTCGTAGGCGCCCTGGTGGGTGGGGCCGTCGTCGCCCACGAGACCGGCGCGGTCCAGCGCGAAGGCGACCGGCACCTTCGTGAGGCAGACGTCGTGAATGATCTGGTCGTAGGCGCGCTGCAGAAACGTGCTGTAGATGGCGACGACGGGCTTCATTCCCTGAAGCGCCAGGCCCGCGGCGAACGTCACCGCGTGCTGTTCGCACATCCCCACGTCGAAGCACCGCTCCGGCAGCGCCTTTTGATAGTTCACGAGGGCCGTTCCCTCGAGCATGGCCGCCGAGATGGCCACTACCTTTTCGTCCTTCTCGCTGAGTTCGATCATGGCGTCGGCAAAGACCCTGGAATAGCCGGGAGGCCCCGGCGTCTTCTTGTGAAAGGCGCCGGACTCGGGGTCGAACTTCGTCACGCCGTGATAGGTGATGGGCTCCGCCTCGCTGTAGGGATACCCGTGCCCCTTGCGGGTAACGACGTGAACGAGATTCGGCCCCTCCAGGTTTTTCACGTTTCTGAGGGTGGGAATCAGCAGGTCCAGCCTGTGGCCGTCCACCGGGCCGATGTATCGAAAGCCCAGCTCCTCGAACAGGATGCCCGGCGCGATGATGTTTTTCAGGGATTCCTCCACCCTGTCCATGAGCGTGACGGCATGTCCGCCCACCAGGGGAAGGTGGCCGATTATCTTCTGAACCTCATCGCGCACCCTGCGCGCCCGGTTCGCCCACTCGCCCGTCATGATTCGCGCCAGATAGGAGCACATGGCGCCCACGTTGTGCGAAATGCCCATCTTGTTGTCGTTGAGAATGACGGTGAGGCTCCGCTTTACGTCGCCGGCGTTGTTGAGCGCTTCCATCGCCATGCCGGCGGTCAGGCTCCCGTCCCCGATGACGGCGACGACCTCGAAGTCCCCGCCCGAGAGATCCCGCGCCGTCGCCATTCCCAGCGCCGCGGATATGGAGGTGCCTCCATGCGCCACGTTCAGATGGTCGTATTCGCTCTCGCGCCTGTCCGGAAAGCCGGCGATTCCTCCCCATTGCCTCAGCGTGTGAAACCGATCCCGGCGGCCCGTCAGTATCTTGTGCGCATACGCCTGATGGCCGACGTCCCAGATCAGCTTGTCCTTCGGCGTCTCATACAGGTAATGAAGCGCGACGACGAGCTCCGCGGCGCCCAGGGAGGCGCCGAGGTGTCCGCCCGTGTTGGAGGTCACCTGAATGATCACGTCGCGGAGCTCGTCCGCGACCTGGGGAAGGTGGTCCTCCGGCAGTTTTCTCAAATCCGCCGGACTGTCGATGCGATCCAGCAGTTCACCCATGCCGTCTCTCGCCAGGGAGGAACATGACGAAGCCCCTTTCGCCGCAGGACGAGGGCGTCCTCGATTCTCGGGCTCCGGCCTCCCGCGAAGCCTGACGCGAATTGTAACAAACCCTCAGAATCTTCGCAAGACGACAAATCGCGCCAGGGAGGCCAGGGCGGGCGCCCGGTTCGGGAAGACGTCAAGCGCCTCCAGCGCCTCCTCGCAGGCGGAGCGCGCCAGCCGCTTCGACGCCTCCAGCCCGTGCAGGGCGAGATAGGTCGCCTTGTTCGAGCCCTCGTCCGAGCCGGTGGGCTTTCCCATGAGCGCCGCGTCGCCCTCCGCGTCCAGGATGTCGTCCACGATTTGAAACGCCAGACCGATTTTTTCGCCATAGACGCCCAGCGCCTCCATCCGCGCCTCGCCGCCGCCGCCGAGCAGCCCCCCCAGGCGGACGGAAGCCCTCAGAAGCGCGCCCGTCTTCCTCCGGTGAATCTCCTCCAGGCGCGCCGCCTCCCGAACCCGGCCGTTGGCGCGAATATCGAGAAGCTGCCCCCCCACCATGCCCGCCGCGCCCGCCGCCTCGGCGAGCACCCGAATCGCCTCCAGGCGCCGCTCGGAGGAAATTCTCTCTCCCATCTCCCGGTTCGCCATCAGCTCGAAGGCCAGCGCCTGCAGGCCGTCGCCCGCGAGAATCGCCGCCGCCTCTCCATAGACCCTGTGATTCGTGGGGACGCCCCGTCTGAGGTCATCGTCGTCCATCGCGGGCAAATCGTCATGGATCAGCGAATAGGAATGAACGCACTCGAGGGCGCACGCGGCGGGCAGGACGGCTTCGGGGTTCCCGCCCACGGCCTCGCACGCGGCCACGCAGAGAACCGGGCGCAGGCGCTTGCCCCCCGCGAAAAGGCTGTAGCGCATGGCCTCGAACATCTCGGGCGGCTCGGACGCCGCCGGAACGAGCCTGTCGAGCTCCTCCTCGACCCGCTTCGCCCAGCCGCCCAGGTAGGCCTCCGCGTCGACGCCGTCCGGCCGATCGGCCTCACCCATCATCTTCATCGTCTTCAAAGGGCCGCAAAGAGAAGGCTTCTTCCGACTCCTCCACCAGTTCCTTCACTTTTTTCTGCGCCGCCTCCAGCTGCCCGCGGCTGTAGCGGAAGAGCCTCACCCCCTCCTCATACAGCGAAACGGCCTCTTCCAGGGACGGCTCGCCCCCCTCGAGCTCCTCCACGATGGCTTCCAGACGCTCCAGGGCGGCCTCGAAGCTCTTCGGCTCCGCGTCGGATTTCGCGGGTTCATTCGCGGCGCTCATGCGCGCTCTCCTTCGGGCAGGACTTTTTCCACGCGGCAGGACAGTCCGCCTTCCGACAGGCGAAGCCGGATGGATTCCCTCTCCTTCACGCATCCGGCGCTTTTGATGATGGCGCCGTCGCGCTCTCTGTAGGCCAGGCTGTACCCCCGCGCCAGAACGGCGAGCGGAGACACCAGTTCGAGCCGTCCCGCGGCGGCGGCGAGCGCGTCCATCCCGCGCTCCATGAACAGCGCGCGCGCCGAACGCAGGCGCTTCGCGCCCTCCGCCAGCCTGAGCATGGAAGCCCCGACCTTCTCCCCCGGCGACGCGGCCCGCAGCCTCGGGGCCATCGCGCCCAGGCGCGCCCGCCTCATTCGTCCCTGGTGTCGGGCTTCCCTGACCACGCGCTCATGGAGGACGTCCACGCGCTGGGCGAGTATCTCGAGGGGGGCTTCCGGCCGCCTGAACGCGGGCTCCTCAAGCAGGCGGGCGAATCCGGCTTCGAGCGATTTCATCCGCTCCGCCGTCGCCCGGCGCGCCCTTCCCAGCAGGTCGCCCGCGTCCCGGGCGGCGCCCTGCCAGCCTCTGGCCGCGCGCTCCGCCGCCGCGGTGGGCGTCGCCGCCGCCTCATCGGCCGCCGGGTCGCTGAGGGAGGCGTCAACCTCGTGCCCCACCGCCGAGATGATCGGCGCCGCGCACCCGGCGACGGCCCGAACCACCTCCTCCTCGCTGAACGCCCGCAAGTCCTCCCGGCTTCCCCCGCCCCGGCCCATGATGATGAGATCCGCGGGACGCCCCATGGCGGCGAGCCCCTCGTCCGCCCTGCGAATCGCCGCCGCGACGGAGGACGCGGCGCCCTCCCCCTGCACCGGCGTGTGGACGAGGAGGAGCTCGACAATCGGCGCGCGCTCCCGGAAAACCCGCAGCATGTCCCCGAGAGCGGCGCCCTCCCTGCTCGTCACCAGCGCCACGCGCCGGGGGCGCCCGGGTATCTCCCGCTTTCGTTCGGGCGCGAAGAGGCCCTCTTTCTCCAGCCGTTCACGCAGCTGGCGAAAAGCGACCTCAAGCGCGCCCTCTCCCAAAGGCTCCATCGAAAGCGCCGATATCTGAAAGCGGCCGTCCTTCTCATAGAGCGTCACCCGGCAGCGGATCATCACGCGCATCCCCGCTTCCGGCTCGAAGCGCAGAAACCGCCTGCGGCCCGAAAACATCACGGCGCTTACCCTGGAGGCGGCGTCCTTCAGGTCGAAATAGGAATGCCCCGACGGATAGGTGCGCCAGGAGGAAATTTCCCCCTCGACCAGAACCTCGCCGAGCTCTCCCTCCAGCAGCGCCTTCGCGCGCGCGTTGAGCTGCGAGACGGTGAGCATCGCAGGCGCCGCCCGGGGCGCGCCGCCGCCCAGAAGATCCACGTTCATCCCGCCTCCCCCCGCCGGCTCCGCGTTCGGTCCTCCCGCGAGCGAAGGGCGTAGGCGCGCACCGTGTTCCGCATCAGCATGGCGACCGTCATCGGCCCCACGCCGCCCGGCACCGGCGTGATGGCGGACGCCTTCTCGCGCAAGGGATCGAAATCGCAATCGCCGACCAGCTCCCCGTCCACCCGGCTGATGCCGACGTCCACCACGACCGCCCCCGGCCGAATCATGTCCGCGGTCAGGAATTTGGGCCTTCCCAGAGCGGCCACGACGATATCGGCCTCCCTCGTGACGGCGGAAACATCCCGGGTCCTGGAATGGCACGCCGTCACCGTCGCGTTCTCATGCAGCATCAGAATGGACAGGGGAAGCCCCACGATCTTGCTGCGTCCGATGACGACGGCTCTTTTCCCTTCCAGGCCGACGCCGTAGAACTTCAGAATCTCAAGCACGCCGGCGGGCGTGCAGGGCTTGAGAGCGCCCTGCCTGAGCGCCAGCTTCCCGAAGTTTTCCGGATGAAACACGTCGGCGTCCTTCCCGGGAGACACCGCCCGCAGGATTTCCTCCTCGCCCAAGCCTCCGGGAAGCGGCAGCTGCACCAGTATCCCGTCCACTCTTTCGTCATGGTTCAATTCTTCGATGAGCGAGAGGAGAGCCTCCTGGCTCGCATTCCCGTCCAGACGATGATCGAAGGTTTCGATGCCGAGCTTCAGGGCGGCGCGCCCCTTGATGCGGACATATACCTGGGAGGCGGGGTCTTCTCCCACGAGAACGACGGCGAGGCCCGGGGGCCTGCCCATCCGGGGAAGCAGCGCGGCGATGGAGGCGCGCAACTCCTCCATCGCCTTCTCCGCCGCGGGTTTGCCTTTCAGGAGCAAGGCCGGCGCCATCTTCATCCTTCGCCGTCGGGAACGCCAGAGGCGGCTCTGTCGCGCCTGGCCGCTAGACCACGATTTTTCCGTCTTCGATGATCAGCTGCTCATCCGCCCACGCGGTGGGATTGTCGAAAATCATGTCGATGTGGAGCGGGGCGTCAACGACGCCCCCGATGCTCCCGCTGTCGCCCACCGCCATGTGGCAGGTGCCCCACGTTTTCTTCGCCTCCCGCATCGTCTCCCGGGGCCGGCAGGCCGGATTCGTGCCAATCGCGAATTCGGCCACGTTCTTCGCCAAATCCCCGCTTTCCTCCAGCAGCGCCCAGAAGCGGTCGGCGGCGGCGCTTCCCGTGATGGACGCCGCCTTTCCGTCCCTGATCTCGATGCGCATGGGCTCGGTGACGAATCCCAGGTCCTTTCGCTCAATGGAAAAGGGGTTCACCATCACGCCGTTGGCCGTTCCCTCCAGGGGGCTCATCGCCGCCTCGCCGTCGGGACACGCCGCGAATTCCCCGGGGCCTCTCGCCACGCCGACGAGGGGAAAGCAGGTTCTCCCCTCCAGGGAGAAGCGCATGTCGCACCCCTCCGGGGTGGTGAACCGGCCCGATTTGGCTTCCGTGTATATGTCGGAGATTTTTCGGGTTACGCGCGCCACCTCGTCATAGTCCGCCAGGGCGCCGCCCGCCACCATCATGTCCTCGCGCCATCCCCACATGTCCAGAACGCGGGCGCCCCGCCTGAGCGCGCTTCTGGCCGTCTCGGTGTGAATCGTGGCGAAGCTGGTCTGGAGAATCGCTACGTCGGAGGCCGCCATCGCCGCCCCCACGTGAGGCGGCGGGTCTATCCCGCCGTTCAGATGCGGGGGCATGTGCATGACGGAGAGCCTCGCGCCGGCGGCGCTCAAGGCGTGCGCGAGCGCCTCGGTGATGGAAGCGGGACGATCCGAATCCGTGACGAGGAGCGCCAGCTCGCCCTCCTTCACGTCGAGAACCTGCTCCACGATTCGCCTCGCGGTAGGCGCCATGTTGAACTTCGTCATTCCGTCTCCTCCGCGCGTCGAGGGGCAGGCCGAAGGGGACGCCGCCCCGAACGCAAGTGAAAGCCTCCCCCGGATTCATCGCATTATATGGGCCGATGCGGCGCGCCCGCAAGAGCGCGGCTTCGCGCGCGGGAGCCGGCCGCGGCGCGGCGCCTCCCCGGGTTGCGAGAGCGGGGGATTCCCCCTGAAAACCGGGGCGGACGGCGCCCGGGAGACGGGCGCTTCCCCCGGAATCGCGCCCCGGAAACGCTCCACGGAAACGCTCCACGGAGGAGCCTCGCGCGCATTTGCCCGCAACTGCCCGCATCTGCGGCTTCGGGAGGCGGCCGGGGCGGGTTATATTCCCGATGCGGCGGAAGTGCGCCCCCGGGGGGAGGGAAAGCGGGCGAACCGGGGGCCGGGCGGGATGGTCAAAGGGATCTCCAAGGGGTGGAAAAAGGCCGGAAAACAGCTCCCTATTTGTCTGTATCGGCCTTGAATTTGCCGGATTTTGCAGAAATTCGCCTGTTTTCTCCGGGCGGCGGCATCTCCCGCGCGCCCCGGCCGTCGCCGCCTCGGGAAACCCCCGGAACGAAGGACGCTTTCGGGCGCGCTGTGCTATCATGGACGAGCGAGGCGGGGGAGCCGCGCGCTTCCCCGATTTTCCCCGAAGCGGAGCCCGACGCGACATGAACGCCCTCTCCCGCACCCTCGGCCGCGCCCTCCGGCTGATCCGCAAGGACGTCGCCGCCGTCATGGAGCGCGACCCCGCCTGCAGATCGAAGGCGGAGGTGATTCTCTGCTACCCCGGGTTTCACGCCGTCTGCCTGCACCGGGCGGCGCACTTCCTCTGGAGGAGGCGCTTCCCGCTCGCCGCGCGCTGGCTGAGCCACTGCGGCCGCTTCCTCACCGGGGTCGAAATCCATCCGGGCGCCCGAATCGGCGAGGGTATCTTCATCGACCACGGCATGGGGGTCGTCGTCGGGGAGACGGCGCGGATCGGGAAGAACTGCACCCTCTATCAGGGGGTGACCCTGGGCGGCGTGAGCCTCAGGAAGGAGAAGAGGCACCCCACGCTGGAGGACGGCGTGGTCGTCGGCGCGGGCGCGCAGGTGCTGGGGCCGCGCGTCATCGGCGCGGGCAGCCGCGTCGGCGCGAGTTCGGTCGTCATCTCCGACGTGCCCCCCGGCTGTACGGTCGTGGGCGTCCCCGCCCGCGTCGTCCATCGGGAGGGCGAGGGAAGGGCGGAGGCGCCCTCCTTCGAGCACCACGAGCTGCCCGATCCGGTGGAGGCGGCCATTCAGGCCCTGCATCAGCGCATCGCGGCCCTCGAAAGCGAGCGGGCGCGGGCGCCGGCCGCGGGAAGGGCGGAGGCGCCATGAACGCCATCTACATGGACCACAACGCGACCACGCCGGCCCGCCCGGAAGTCCTGGCCGCGATGCGGCCCTATCTCGCCGCGAAATTCGGAAACCCGAACAGCGTCCACCGATACGGGCGCGAAGCCAGGGCCGCGGTCGAAGACGCGCGGGAGCGCGCGGCGGCGCTCATCGGCGCGGAGGACAGCGAGGAGATCTTCTTCACCTCGGGCGGAACGGAGAGCGACAACTGGGCACTTCGGGGCGTCGTTTCTGCCGAGGGCGCCGCCGGGAGCCACATCGTCGCCACCCAGGTCGAGCACGAGGCCGTCCTCGCCGCGTGCCGGACGCTGGAGGCGGAGGGGGCGGAGGTCACCCGCCTGAAGCCCGACGGGGAGGGGCGCGTCTCGGCGGACGACGTGGCCGCGGCGATTCGCCCGAACACGAAGCTCGTCTCCGTCATGTGGGGCAACAACGAGGTCGGCGTTCTTCAGCCGATCCACGAAATCGGCGCCGTCTGCCGGGAGCGCGGGGTCCCGCTCCACACCGACGCCGTCCAGGCACTCGGCAAGGAGGCCATCGACGTTCAGCGGGCGGGCGTGTCCCTGCTCTCCGCCAGCGGCCACAAGATAAACGGCTGCAAGGGCGCGGGGTTTCTCTACGTCAAAAGGGGAGTCAGGCTCGACCCTCTCGTCCTGGGCGGCGGGCAGGAGCGGAATCTGCGATCCGGCACGGAAAACGTGGCCGGCATCGTCGCCATGGGAGAGGCGTGCCGCATAGCGAAGGAGGAGCGCCCGCAGTTCTCGGAGCGTCTTCGCGCCCTGAGGGATCGCCTGGAGAGCGAGGTCTGCGAGCGCGTTCCCGACGTGCTGGTCAACGGCGATCCGGAGCGCAGGCTTCCCGGAACCTCGAACCTCGGGTTCCTCGGCGCGGAGGGCGAAACCCTCCTGATTCGCCTCGATCTGGAGGGCATCGCCGTGAGCACCGGCGCCGCGTGCAGCTCGGGCTCCCCGGAGCCCAGCCACGTTCTGCTGGCGATGGGCCTCCCCAGGGAGGCCGTTCAGGGATCGGTGCGGTTCAGCCTCGGACTCGGAAACTCGGACGAGGACATCGACCGCCTGCTCGAAGTCCTGCCGGAGGCCGTCGGCAAGGTCCGCGAGATGGCGCCCGGCCCGAAGCCGGCGGGAGCGTGAGGAGCGCCTTGGCGCCGAGAGACGACTACCACTACAGCGAGACCGCGCTCGCCCACATAGCGAATCCGCGCAACGTGGGCGTCATCGAGGACGCGGACGCCGAGGGAAGCGGAGCGAACCCCGTCTGCGGCGACGAGGTGACGCTCTATCTGAAATTCGAGGACGGCGTCGTCTCGGAGGCGAAGATGAAAATCCTGGGCTGCGGGGCGATCACCGCGGCGATGAGCTCGCTGACGGAGCTGGCGCGCGGCAGGACGGCCGGGGAGCTCGGGCGCATCACGGCGGAGGAGATCGCCGAAAGCGTGGGCGGGCTTCCCTCCCACAAGCGCCACTGCGCCGCCCTCGCCCGGCGCGTGCTCCAGAACGCCCTCAAATCCGGGGGCGCGGCCCGGCGCCTCCCGTGAGATCGCCCCGGCAGGTGAAAGTCCTGAAGCTCGAGGGGTTCAGGGGCTGGGGGTTGCGCGACGGGGAGCGCGCCACGCCCGGGCGCATCGGCCTCCTCCAGGCCCGCCTGCTCAAAATCTGCGGGAGCCTTCCCCGAACGGGCCCCGCCTTCGGCCTCGACCACGGAGAGAAGGGCTACGAGGCCTGCTGGAGGGCGCCCATGGAGCTGCCCGCCCCAGCGGAGCTCCATGAAGCGGCCGCGCCGGGCGGATGGTATGCCGCGGCGGCCCACCATGGCGGCTACGACGCGATGGGCGACGCCCTGGCGGACGTCCTCGCCCGATGGCTGCCCCACAGCGGCTTCGGGCGAGCGGAAGGCCCCGTGGTGTATCTCTACCTGACCGACCCCCGGGAAGCGGCGGAGGCCGACCTCCGGACCGAAATCCGCGTTCCCGTCGTCCCCGACCCGATTGAATGATCGCCTTCATGGACGGCGGCGTTTCCCCGCAGCCCGGAGAGGGGAGGCGGCGCGGCGGCCCACGCCTGGCCGTCGGCCGTCATGGACGGCGCGAAAGCGGGGCCCGGGCGCGACGGAGGGGCGTTGCGCGCCGTCCCGCCCGCTCCCGACTGTTCAGGCTTCTATTTTTTGGACTCGACCGGGGGAGGGAGCCTCAGCAGGATAATTTCAAACTTCCTGTCGAACTTTTCGTCCAGCCGCTTTATGTCTTTTCGCACTTCTTTTAGTTCCGCCTTCAGTTCTTTTTTCACCTCCTCGATTTTCTCCACGACAACGTCTATGCGCCCGTCCATTCTTTTGACTTCAGAGGCGAGCCGAACCCTGACCGGAGCGACCTGGGCGACAACCACGCTTTCCGTCCAGGCGTAGATTCCGCTCCCGGCGGCTATCAGAAACAGCCCGAACGTCCAGAAGCCCGCGTGTTCCTTTATCCAGGCGATTGTTTTCAATTTCAGACTCCTTCTCCAGCCCCTCGCCCATGGAATATACGGCCTTCCGCCTTATGGAGCAAGAGAGGGCGATTCCCGAAAGAAGCGGGAGGGAGAAGCGCGGTCGGCGCCCGACAAGCCGCTTCCCCGCCCCTTGTCTCGAGCGAGCCGGCCCCTCACGCCTTCGTGATTCGGCACAGCAGGCTTTTCAGATTCGTCTGATCCGACACCGGGTCCCTCTGCGCGCCGTCCGTCAGGAAGTTCACGGAGCGCCAGGGGTGGTAGGGCTGGCGCTCGCCCCAGCCGATGGGGATGAACACCGAATCCTCCCGGATGCCCGCGCTCACCCAGGCCATCGCCTCGATGGCGCCGCGCGCCGTCTCGACCCTCACCCTCTCGCCGTCCCCGATTCCGAGCGCCTCCGCCTTTCGGGGGTGCAGCTGGCAGTAGAGGTCCGGCCACATCTCCTGCGCCTGCCAGAAATAGTGCGTCCAGCTGTGGAAATGGGGCGCGGGCGGACGGCCCGTTATCAGCGTCGCCTCGAAGCCCCTGCGGCGCAGCTCCTCGCCCGGGCTCGACTCGTCCGGCTGAACGATGCGGGCGGCGCGCGAGCCGGTCGGCGCTTTGCTGAAGGGCGAGAGAACCTCCAGGTCGTCGTCCTCGCGCTCGTATTCGAGATGGGGCAGCCGCCATGCGTTCTCCCTCTCGCCGTAGAACTCCGGCAGCGCGGAGAGGCCGACCCGCGCGAATTTCTCCTCCAGCGCCTCCGTCCAGAACTCGAGCCGCCCGCTCGGGGTGGGGAAGCGCCTGCCCTCGGGCTGGCCCGCGGCCGTCGTCCCCTCGAGATAGAGCGTCTCCTGCTCGGGGGCGTCCTCGCTCGCCACGGGAAAGCGCACCCAGCGGTAAGGAACCGAGTGGAGCCTCTTCTGCGTCACCCCCCGCAGAAAGTCGTTGTCGATGCACATCTCGTCCCAGAACTTTCCGGGATCCTTGTATTCCTCCTTCATCACGTCGCCGAAGCCCAGGCGCCTGCCGAGCTCCGTCCATATCCACCCGTCGGGCTTGGCCTCCCCCGGCGGGTCGATCATCTTGTCTATCCACACGATCCGCCTGTCGTCGTTCGTGCGGCCGGGCTCCCCCTTCTCGATGCCCCCCGCCGCGGGCAGCACGTAGTCCGCGAAGGCCGAGGTCTCGTTCTGGAACAGCTCGACGTGGACGATGAGGTCGAGCGCCCGGAAGGCCGCGCGCGCCTCCTCCTGGCCCGGCCACTGCGCCATGGGGTTGTTGCACGCGATGAGGCCCCGGAGGGGATACGGCTTCCCCTCGCGCATGGCGTCCAGCCAGCCGGCCGGGCTTCTGCGGACCATCGGCCGCCGAATCTTCGCCCTTCTCTCCTCCGGGGCGTCGGCGGCGATGGGCGGCCCCGCCGTCATGTTCACGTAGGCACCTCCCCTGCGGCCCCAGTTTCCCGTTATGGCGGCCACGAACATCAGCGCCCGGTTGGCCTGAACCGAATTGGAGTGCTGGTTGACGCCCCGGCTCGCGAAGATGACGCAGCCCTCCGCGCGGGCGACCTCCTCCGCCAGCGCGCGGATTTCTCCCGCGGCTATCCCCGTCACGCCCTCCGCCCAGTCGGGCGAATACCCCTTCGAGAAGAGGAAGTCGCGCCAGCGCTCCCAGCCGAGAACCCACGCCTCGCAAAACGCCCGGTCGTGCAGATCCTCCGAGAGGACGTGGTGCGCCATGGCCAGCCCCAGCGCCATGTCGGTGCCCGGGCGGATGGCGAGCCACTTGTCCGCCCTGCTCGCCGTCGCGGTGCATCGGGGGTCCACCACCACCATCCTCGCGCCGCTGCGGATGCGCCAGTCGTTCACCTTGCCGAAATAGACCGGGCGCGTCTCGGCCTGGTTGTCCCCGACGTAGAGATACATCCGCGCGCTGCCGATATCCCCGGGCGTGTAGCTGTTTCCGCCGCCGTTGATCCCCTGCGTCACCTCGTAGGCGACCACCTTGCCCGCCGCGCAGAAGGGGTCCGTCCCCTGGAGGTTGGGGGTTCCCCACATCTGGCTGAACAGCCGCGCGTAGCCCTTCTGGGTGATGAGCCCCGTGCGGGTTCCCACGAAGAGCGCGAGCGCCTCCGGCCCCCACCGCTCCCTGAGCGCCATGAGCTTCCGCGCTATCTCGTCGAGCGCCTGCTCCCAGCCGACGCGCTCGAACTCGCCCGCGCCGCGGCGGCCGACCCGCTTGAGGGGATGGAGCAGGCGATGCTCGCTGTGGTGCATCTGAAGCGCGAACTGCGCCTTGGGGCAGATCTTCCCGCCCAGGACGGGGTCCTCCTCGTTTCCCGTCACGTTGATGAGCCTCTCGCCCTGGAAGTGAAACTTCGCGCTACAGCAGTTGAAGCAGAAGGCGCAGCCCCCGGGGACGACCCTGTCCGCCTTGAGGGTCTCCTTCTCGCGCCCGTAGGGAAACCGCGCGCCGCGTCCCTCGAACGCGGCGGCCGCGGAGGGGGCGTCCGCGAAGCGGGGACGCCCGGAGGGAGGCGCCCCGCCTTCCTCCTTCGCGCCGCCCGGCCGCTCGATTCTTTCCAGATAGATCGTCTGCGGCTTCAGGAGAAAATGATCGTGATCCCGAAGGCGGCGCCCCTCTCCCTCCGCCTTCGCCAGAAGCGCCTCCCGCTCCCCGAAGGAGATGGCGAAGCCCGGGCAGACTTCGGCGCAGGCGGGCGTCCGCCCCTCCTCGCGCCTTTCGGGGCACAGGTCGCACTTCACCGCGTGGTGCCCTTTGGCGTCGTAGCCCATCGCGCTGTAGGGACACGCCAGGACGCACTCCCCGCAGCCCGTGCAGAGCGCCTCGTCCACCGCCACGACGCCGGTGTCCGCGTCCTTCGATATCGCCTTGGGGTGGACGGGACAGGCGCGCAGGCAGGCGGGCCGCTCGCAGTGCTGGCAGGTGAGGGTGAGGAAGTCGGGCGCGCCCGTGGAGGCGTCGCCCAGCCAGACCACCTTGTTGCGGTATTCGCCGGGCCCCAGCCGGTGCTCCTGCTTGCAGGCCGCCTCGCAGCTCTTGCAGCCGAAGCACCGCTCCAGATCCACCATCAGCGCCAGCTGGCTCAAGAGTCTCTCCTCAAGGGCGCGCGGACTACCACTTCGCCAGATGCCACCAGTATATCTCTCCCCCGCCGGAGACGTAGCCCGCGAAAAAGGTGACGGCGACGACGTGCGCCGCCATTCCGAGAATGAAGAGAACCGCCAGCGCGACGTGCGCCAGCCGCCAGCGCGCCTGGAGGAGGGAGGCGCGCGAGCGTCCCCCCAGCAGCGCCCTCTCCCGCGCGGCGAGCCGCGCGTAGGAGAACGCGAGGCGGGGCCTGGCGAGCCAGTGCCCGAGCGTGGGGGAGAAAACGCCCTCGCTCGCTCCCGGCTCCAGCCTGGACAGGAGGGCTTCCTTCTCCCGAATCAGGCGCGCCACGCGCTCGCGGCCGGCCGCGTCCGGCGGAGAAGAGGAGAAGGAGTCCTCCCGCGCGGCGAAGGCCGCCGCCATGCCCCTTGCGCCGCGGACGCGCGCCCATACGCCCAGAATCACCAAGAGCAGCAGCGCGGCGAGCAGCAGCGCCGGCGCGTAGCGGAGGAGCCCGCCCGAGTGGATCGCCGCCAGCGCGCCGCCCAGGGTGGCCGTCACCACGTGGGCGGAGAACCAGCCGAGGGGCGAGCCGCCCCGGCCCGTGCGCTTGACGAGCACGAAGACCAGGGAGACGCACAGGAGGAGGGCGCCGGCGGCGCCGCACAGATACAGCGTCGGGGAGCCCGGCAGGCGCCACTCGGGCGGCAGCTCGCCGCGGAAGGCGAAGAAGGTGACCAGGGCGACCGCCGCCGCGAAGAGGAGGTAGGCGAGGAGCCTGTCGCCGATGTCGAGCCGCCGCATGGGGATCAGGGAAATTCGATTTTGACGACGTCCACGATCTCGAAATTCCTCACCCCGCCCGGCAGCCGCACCGCGACCGCGTCGCCGGGCTCCTTCTGCATGATTCCGCGCGCGAGCGGCGCGCTGAAGGAGATGACCCCGTTGGGGAGGTCGCTCTCCTCCTCGCCCAGGATCTCGTAGGTGATCTCCTCGTCCCTGTCCAGATCGTGGAGGGTGACCCGCGTGCCGATGGTCACCTTCTCGCCCGAGACGGGGAGCTCCTCTATCAGGCTCGCCTCCCGAATCTTGTCCATGATGCGGCTCACCTCGTTCTTCAGGTTGCCCTGCAGCTCGATGGCCGCCTCCCATTCGGCGTTCTCGCTCAAATCGCCCAGGCTCGCCGCGCGGCCGATCTCCCGCGCCACCTCGCCCTTGAGGCGGCGCTGGATTTCCTCGACCCTCTGCCTCAGGGACTCGAGGCTCGTCCTCGTGATGTAATACGGCATGTCTCCCTCGCCGCGCGCGTCAGGCGCCCCGCGGCGCTCCCGCCTTCAGCCGCTCCCGAAAGTCATACCCCGTCTCCTCCACGAACGCCTCCATCAGCCGCCGCGTGACGGGCCCCGGAACGGGCGCGGCCGGCCGGAAGCCGTCTATCTCGCGCACCGGCATGGCGCATATCGCGCTGGAGGTGATGAAATACTCGTCCGCCTGCGCCAGATCGTAGGTCGTGATGCCCCTTTCCTCCAGCGGAATCCCCAGGCGCGCGGCCAGCTCGAACACCGCAAGGCGGGTCACCCCCTGCAGCACGTTCCCCTCGGGCGGCGTCCACAGGGCGCCGTCCCTCACCATGAAGAAGTTGGCGACCGAGTTCTCCGCCACGCGGCCGTAAATGTCGAGCATCAGGGAGAGGGCGCCCGAGGCCGCCGCGTCCAGCTCCGCGAGAATCTGGTTCATCTTGCTCGTCACCTTCGCCCGCGTCTCCACGCACTCGGGCGGGTTGCGCCGCGTGGGCGTTATCGCCAGGCGCGCGCCGCGAAGGTAGCGCTCGGCGAAGGCGGCCACGTCCACCGGCCGCCAGAAGATGAACACCGAGGCGGGCCCCGCCGCCCCCGCCGCCATGGAGGGATCGTCCATCCCGCGCGTAACCCAGTGGCCGACGCGGTACATCGCGCCCTCCTCCAGGCGGCGAAGGTTCGCCTCCAGCGCGGCGAGGGTGGCGCGCCGCATCTCCTCCCTGTCGAGGCCGGCGTCGATGCGGACGTACCTGAGCGAGCGGTAGAGGCGCGCCAGATGATCGTCGAGCCGATACAGCTTGCCCGAGAAGCAGGGCGTGACCTCATACACCCCGTCTCCCCAGAGGAAGCCGCGGTCGAAGGGCGAGACCATGGCGGCGCTCTCCTCGATGATCTCGCCGTTGAGATAGACGAAGCGATCACCCGGCATCGGGCGGCGTCCTCCACGCGCGTCAGCAGCAAAGAAAAGCGGGCCCGAAGCGTCGGGCGCGTGAGAAGCGAAGCGTCATTCTACATCCGCCCATCCTACGGGGAAAAGCCCGCCGGGGGAAGCCCGCCCGTCGGGATTCCGGGGGCGTCCCGCCGCATCCGCCGGCTCCGGCCGTGACCGGAGCGTCCCGGGGGAGGGCGCCGGGGCGGCTATTTCCGCCTTCCCCAGCCGCCGCCGCCGGGCGTCTCGAAGCGCACCCTGTCCCCGCGCCTCGCCCGGACGCGCGCCTTGCCGGGGAAGCGCCGCTTTTTGCCCCCGCGAATGAGCAGGTTCCTGCCCTTCATGCCCGGCTCGCCTCCCGCGAGGGGCCAGGGCGCCGTCTCGCGCCTCTCCGTCATGAACGAGACGGCGGCGTCGCCGAGCAGCTCGATTTCCCGGACGATGCCGTCGCCGCCCCGATGCGCGCCCCGGCCGCCGCTGCCCCGCCGGACGGCGTAGCGGCTCACCCGAAATGGATAGGCGTGCTCGAGCGCCTCGATCGGGGTGTTCAGCGTGTTGGTCAGGTGGGTGTGAATCGCGTCCTCGCCCGCGCCCCACGGCCCCGCGCCCATGCCGCCGCCCGTGGTCTCGTAGTAGGCGTATGGACGCCCCAGCCGGGGGCCGGGCCGGTGGTCGACGCCCCCTATCGTGAGGTTGTTCATCGTCCCGCAGGAGGCGGCGGGCACCCTGTCCGGGCGCGCCCGGGCGAGCGCGCCCAGAATCGCGTCCACCATCCGCTGGCTCGTCTCCACGTTGCCGCCGGCGACGGCGGCGGGAAACTCCGCGTTCACGACCGTGCCCGAGGGCGCGATCACCTCGATGGGCGCCATGCACCCCGCGTTGTTCGGAATGTCGTAGGGCACCAGGCACCGCACGGCGTAGTAGGCCGCCGTGCGCGCGATGGACTCCACCGCGTTGACGCTGCCCCGCGTCTGCGGGGCGGAGCCCGAGTAGTCCACGCGCATCCTGGCGCCGCGGACGGCGATTTCCACCCGTATCGGAACGGGGCCGCTGCCGAAGCCGTCGTCGTCCATGAAGTCCTCGAAGCGGTAGCGCCCGTCGGGAATCTCCCGAATCGCCGCCTTCGTCAGGCGCTCGGCGTATCTCTGAAGCTCCACGGTGTAGCGCAGCGTCTCGGCGAGGCCGTGGCGCTCGACGATCTCCAGAAGGCGCCGCTCGCCCACGCGGTTGGCCGCGATTTGCGCGGCGATGTCCCCCCTGCGCTCCTCGGGCGTGCGCACGTTCGAGAGGATGAGGGCGAGGACGTCCTCCTGCGTCTCGCCCCGGCGGACGAGCCTCACCGGGGGAATCACCACCCCGTCCTGGAATATCTCCGTCGTGATGCTCATCGAGCCGGGGGCGATGCCGCCCACGTCCGCGTGGTGCGCCCGGTTGGCGACGTAGTAGATCAGCTCCTCCCCGCCCCGCCTCCGGACGTGGACGGGCGATATCATCGTGATGTCCGGCAGGTGGTTTCCCCCGTGGAAGGGGTCGTTCAGCGCGACCACGTCGCCCGGCTCCAGCGTCATGCGCTCGATGACGTATTCCACGGACATCGGCATGGAGCCCAGGTGCGCGGGCAGGTGCGCCGCCTGCGCCGCCATGCGCCCCCCGGCGTCGAAGACGGCGCACGAGTAGTCCTTCCTCTCCTTGATGTTGGGAGAGAAGGAGGAGCGGCACAGCGCCACGCCCATCTCCTCGGAGGCGGCGAACAGCAGGCTGCGAAACACCTCGAGGAGTATCGGGTCGCATCGTTCGGCCATCGCGCGCCCCCTCAGCCCGGATTCTTCAGGACGAGATTGCCCCAGTCGTCCACCCGGCACTCCCAGCCCGGCGGGACGACCGTCGTCGCGCTGAACTCGCACGCGAGGGCGGGGCCCCTGAAGCGGCTTCCGCGCGGGAGCGCCTCCCGCTCGTACACCGCGCCCTCGACTTCCCTGCCGCCAAACACCATGCGCCGCCTCCCCGCGAGCGCGCGGGAGGCGCTTCCGCGCGCCCCGGCGAGCCTCCGCGCGGGCGGACGCTCGACCTCTCCCACGGCCCGCGCCCTGAGCGTCACGATCTCGACGCCGCCGCCGGGGTTCGAGACGCCGAAGCGCTCCTCGTGCGCCTCATCGAACGCCTCCCTCATGCGCCTGCGGACGTCCGCGCCCGCCCCGGGCCGGTAGGGAAGCGTCAGCTCGTAGGATTGTCCGAGATAGCGCATGTCCATGGAAAGCGAAAAGGCGGGATTCGGGAATCCCTCGAGCCTCAAGTCGCGGCGTCCCTGCCTTCGCAGGGGGGCGAAGGCCCGCTCCAGCGCCCTTCCGCCCGCCTCCTCCAGGGGCAGCAGCGCCGTTCTGGCGTAGTCCTTCGCCACGTCCGCGGTCAGCATTCCCCGCGCGGAGAGAATGCCCGGGGCGTCGGGAACCACGACGCGCGGGATTCCGAGCAGCTCCGCCAGCGCGCAGGCGTGCATCGCGCCCGCGCCCCCGAAGGAGACGAGGGCGAACTTCCGCGGGTCGCGCCCGCGCTCCACGCTGATGAGGCGAACGGCGCGCGCCATGCGCTGGTTCGCCACGCGGACGACGCCCTCCGCCGCCCGCCGGACGTCGAGGCGCAGGCTCCGCGCCAGCCGCGCGGCGCCGGCGCGCGCCGCCTTCTCGTCGAGGCGCATTCCGCCGCCCAGGAACCGCTCGGGGTCGAGGCGGCCGAGGAGCAGGTTCGCGTCCGTGACGGTGAACCGGCTCCCCCTGCCGTAGCACATCGGCCCCGGGTCCGCCCCCGCGCTCTGGGGGCCGACCGCGAGCGCGCCGCCCGGATCGACGCGGGCGATGGAGCCGCCGCCCGCCCCCACCGTGTGGATGTCGATGAGGGGAATCCGAATCGGACAGCCGGCCACCTCGGCCTCCGAGGTGAAGCCGACGCCGCCCTGGAGCAGGGACACGTCCGTGCTCGTCCCGCCCATGTCGAAGGCGATGGCGTTCTCGAACCCCGCCGTCCGCGCCGCCTCGCGCGCGCCCACGACGCCGCCGGCGGGGCCGGACAGAATCGTCCGTATGGCCTCCTCGCCCGCCGTCGCGCTCGAGATGACGCCCCCGTTGCTCTGCATGATCCGCAGCCGCCCCGAGTCGAGGCGCGCCTCCAGATCCTTCAGATACCTGCTCATCATCGGGGAGACGTAGGCGTTCACGCACGCCGCGCTCATCCGCTCGTATTCGCGGAACTCGGGAAGCACCCGGCTGGACATCGACACGTGAACGCCGCCGCGCCGCGCGGCGTCCGCCACCATCCTCTCATGGGAGGGATTCGCGTAGGAGTGCAGGAGGCAGACGGCGACGGACTCGACCTTCGCCCGCTTCAGCTTCTCCGCGAGCGCCCGGAGGGAGGAGCGGCTGAGGGGGACTATCTCGCGGCCCTTCTCGTCCAGGCGCTCCTCCACCCCCATCCGGAGGCTTCTCGGCACCAGCGCGGGCGGCCTGCGATAGGCCAGATTGTAGAGCTCCCCTCGGTTCTGGCGGCCGATTTCGATTACGTCCTCGAAGCCGGCCGTCGTCACGAGGGCGGTTCTCGCCCCCCGGCGGGTGAGCAGGGCGTTCGTCGCCACGGTGGAGCCGTGGGTGACGTCCGGGGCGAGGCCGCGCCCCTCCAGAACCTCCTCCAGCCCCCGGAGGATGGCGCGGGCGGGCGCGTCGGGCGTGGAGGGCACCTTGTGAATCCGCGCCTCCTCGCCGTCGAAGGAGATGAAGTCGGTGAAGGTGCCCCCCGTGTCCACGCCGACCCGGAGCGCCGCGCCGCGCGCGGGCATCATCGCCTCCTGCGGGGCCAGGCTTCCGGGTTCAGCAGGTCGGGGGGGCGCCTGCCGAGCAGCCAGGCCCGCGCGTTCCGCGCCGCCCGCGCCGAAACCGCCCTGCGGCCCAGGTCGGTGTTCGTCCCCAGGTGCGGCAGCATGACGACGTTCCGCATCCGCAGGAGCTCGGGGCGCGGCTCGGGCTCGCGCTCGAACACGTCCAGTCCCGCGCCGCCGAGACGGCCCGAGCGCAGGGCGTCCGCGAGGGCGCGCTCGTCCAGCACGCCCCCCCGGGACGTATTGACGATCACGGCGCCCTTCTTCATGCGGGCGAACTCCCCGGCGCCGATGAGATGGCGCGTCTCCTCGTTGAGGGCTACGTGCGCGCTCAGGAAGTCCGCCTCGCGCAGCAGCGCGCGAAACGGGCGGTAGGAGACGCCGAGCGCCTTCTCCGCCGACGGGCTCCTTCTCCTCCGGCTCCAGTATCGGACCTTCATGCCGAACGCGCCCGCCATGCGCGCCACCGCGCCGCCGATGCGCCCCAGCCCGACGACGCCCAGAACCCTGCCCTCCAGGCCCCGCCCCTCGAGGAGCGTGGGCGTCCAGCCCCTCCACTTCCCCGACCTGACGTAGGCGTCCGCCTCCGCCACGCGCCTGCTCACCGCGAGCAGAAGCGCCATGGCGCATTCCGCCGTGGGCGCGGTGACCGCGCCGGGCGTGTTGGCGGCGAGGACGCCGCGCCTCGCGGCCTCCGCCAGGTCGATGTTGTTGAAGCCCGCCCCGCAGTTGACGACGAGCTTGAGGCGGGGCGCCGCCTCAAGAAGGTCGGCGCCTATGGGGTCTCCCACCATCGAGATGAGAACGTCCGCCCCGCGCGCGGCGCGCCTGTAGGCGGCCGGGCCCGGCTGCGTATCCCTCGGGTGCATGACGAGTTCGGCGAGCTCCTTCAGCTCCTCGAAATGGCCGGGGGGGAACCTCCTGGCGAGAAACACGCGCGGACGCGCGCCGGAGGAGGCCGCGGCGTTCACGCGCCCAGCCGCCTCACGGCGCCCGCGATGCGGTCGATGGCGCGCTCGAGGTTCTCCACGCCGTTGGCGAAGCACATTCGCAGGTGCCCCTCCGCGTGGACGCCGAAGGCGGAGCCGGGCAGCGCCGCCACCCCCGCCTCCTCGAGCAGATAGTCGGCGAAGGCGTCCGCGCTCACGGGAAGCCGGCTCACGTTGGGGAACGCGTAGAAGGCCCCCTCGGGAGACCTGCAGGAGATTCCCTCCACCTCGTTCAGGCCCGCGACGAAGATGTCCCGCCTGCGCCTGAAGTCCTCCATCATGGCGCGGCTCTCGGACTGATCCCCCAGAAGCGCCTTCGCCCCCGCCAGCTGGATGAACGGGGGCACGCAGCTCACCGAGTTGGTGACGAGCTGGGCGAGCGGCTCGGCGAGGGCGGCGGGCGCGGCGATGAAGCCCAGGCGCCAGCCCGTCATGGCGTAGGTCTTCGAGAAGGTCTCCAGCAGGATGACGCGCTCCCTCATGCCCGGAAGCGTCCCGATGGAGACGTGCTCCCCCTCGAAGAGCATGTGGGCGTACACCTCGTCCGAGAGGACGATGAGGTCGTTCTCCGCCGCGATCTCCGCGATGGCCTCCAGCTCGCTCCTCGTCAGCGTCCCGCCGGTCGGGTTGTGCGGGTAGTTCAGGATGAGGAGGCGGGTATTCTCCGTGACGCGCTCGCGCAGCGCCTCGGGCGCGAAGCGGAAGCCGTTTTCCTCCAGAATCGGCAGCGCCACCGGCTTCGCGCCCGCGTAGAGCGCCACGGACTCGTAGACCGGAAAGCCGGGGTCGGGATATATCACCTCGTCCCCCGGCCCCGCCGCCACCATGATGGCGTAATACAGAAAGGGCTTTCCGCCCGGGCCGACCACGATTTCATCCGGCGCGTAGTTTCCCCGCCCGCCGCGCGCGAGCCATTCGCAGGCCGCCTCCCGAAGCGCCGGGAGGCCGGCGGAGGGGCAGTAGTGGGTCCGGCCCGCCTTCATCTGCGCGCAGGCTTCCTCCACGATGCCCGGGGGCGTGTCGAAGTCGGTGTCGCCGATTTCGAGGTGAATGACGTCGCGGCCGCCGCGCTCCATCTCGCTCGCCTTGGCGAGAACCACGAAGGCGCTCTCCGTCTTGAGCAGGCGCATCCGCTCAGCCAGACGCATTTCTCATCTCCTCATCCCCGCGCCGCCGACCCGAGAGGGCGCGCGCGCCAGGACGCCGCCCCTGCCCAGCGCGGCCAGCGTCTCCGCCAGGGGCAGCCCCACGACGTTGGTGTAGCTCCCCTCCACCCTGTCCACGAGGCTCCCGCCCGCCCCCTGAATGGCGTAGGCGCCCGCCTTGTCCATCGGCTCGCCGCTCTTCACGTAGCGGGCGATGGTCTCCCCGTCGATCTCGCGGAAGCGCACCTTCGTCGCCGCCGCGCCCTCCTCCCGGAAGTCCGGGCCGAGGAGGACGAAGGCGGTTATCACCTCGTGCGTCCGCCCCGAAAGCAGCCCCAGCATCCGCGAGGCGTCCTCCGCGCTCGCGGGCTTTCCCAGCGCCCTCCCCTCCAGGACGACCACGGTGTCGGCGGCGAGCGCGAGGGCGTCGGGGCGCGCCCTCGCCGCCGAGCGCGCCTTGAGCAGGGCGCGGCGGGCGGCGTCCGCGTCCGGCCCCGCCGCCTCCTCCGCGCCCGGGGCGGGCTCCGCGACCTCGAACGCGAGGCCCGCCTCCTCCAGCAGCCGCCTTCTGCGCGGGGAGCCGGAAGCCAGAATGAAGCTTCGGATTTGCCGCAAGAACCCGGCCCGCGGCGGGCTAGCCGTCCCGTTCGACGACGTAGTCCGCCACGTCGCGCAGCGCGTCGACGTGGGGGGAGTCGGGCAGAGCGGAGAGCGCCGCCTTGCCCGCCTCCGCGTATCCCCGCGCCCTGTCGAGGGTGTAGCCCACCGCTCCGTATTTGCGCATCAGCTCGAGCACGTCGTCCATGTCCTCCGCGCGAATCTCCTCGGCGTGAACCACGAGGCGGTTCAGCCTCTCGCGCTCCGGGGGCGTGGCGCGGGCGCAGACGCGGAGCAGGGGCAGGGTCACGTTCCCCTCCCGCAGGTCCTCGCCGACGGACTTCCCCGTCCTTTCCGCGTCGCCCATGTAGTCGAGAGCGTCATCGACCAGCTGGAAGGCGTGGCCGATCTGGACGCCGAACCGGTGAACGGCGTCCGCGAACACCCGGGGAGCGTCGGGCAGCAGGGCGCCGACGCGGCAGCTGGCGGCGATGAGCGCCGCCGTCTTGCGATAGACGACGTCGAGGTACTCCTCCTCCTTCAGCCGGAGGTTGTACATGTTCGTCAGCTGAAGCACCTCCCCTTCCGAAAGAAGGGCGCACGCCTCGCTCATGGCCTTGAGTATCCGGCCGTCCCCGTCGGAGGCCATGAGCGAGAAGCTCCTGGCGAACAGAAAATCCCCCACCAGGACGCTCGCCTCGCTGCCCCACCTGGAGTTGGCGGAGAGGCTGCCCCGCCGCATCTTCGCGCCGTCCACCACGTCGTCGTGCAGGAGCGTCGCCGTGTGGATGTATTCCACCACGCAGCCCATCGTCGCGACGCGCGCGCCCGCCCCGCCGAAGGCCCTGGCGGCGAGTGCCAGGAGCATGGGCCGGATTCTCTTGCCGCCGGAGCCGATGAGGTATTCGCTCACGTCGGGTATCAGAACGACGTCCGAGTGAAAATTCGCCTGAATCGCCCTCTCCACGTCCCGGAGGTCGGGAGCGATGGAATCCACGATCGCAGAAAATTTCATTCCGCCTCCGAACCTCGAGGACGCGCCCGCGCGCCGGAGCTTCCGCTTCGCCGGCATTCTCGCCAAGCGCCCGTCGGGATCGCCGCGCAATCTACGCGGGGACGCGCATGGGCGTCAAGGCGCCAAAGCGGCCCTTTCCCTCGGGGCGCGGCTCGGCTATGTTGCCGGAAATACGAGAAGCCTTCAAATCGCGGGGAGGAGCCCGGCCGTGGGCCGAAAAATCCGGATCGTCGTCGGCGGGATTCGCATGAAGGCGGAGCTGACGGAGAGCGAGACCGCGGACGCCCTGTGGGACGCCCTGCCGATCGCCGGCGCGGCGAGCGTCTGGGGCGAGGAGATTTATTTTCAAATTCCCGTGGAGGCGCCCCTGGAGGATTCCGCGCGCGAGGAGATGGAAGTCGGCGAAATCGCCTACTGGCCGCCCGGCGGCGCGTTCTGCGTCTTCTTCGGCCGCACGCCGGCGAGCGCGGACGACGCCCCCCGCGCGGCAAGCCCCGTGAACCCCCTGGGGAGGGTGGAGGGCGATCCCGGGGATTTTCTCGAGGTCCGCGCGGGCGAGGAGGTTCGCCTGGAGAGGACGGCATGACGCCGGAGAAGCCCGGGGGCGCCCGCTTCCTCATTCACTACAACGAGATCGGGCTGAAGGGGAAGAACCGCCCGCTCTTCATCAATCGCCTGGCCCGCCGCGTCGAGCGCGCGGCCTCCCCGTTCTGCGAGGCGAAGGTCAGGAAGCGCGCGGGCAGGCTCATCCTGGAGACGTCCCGCCTCGAGGATTCGGACGCCCTGGTCGAGGCGCTGGGCAAGGTGTTCGGAATCGCCCATTTCGCCCGGGCGCGGAGAGTTCCCCTCGACCCGGAGGCGGCGGCGCGGGCGGCGCTCGAGATGATCGCGCCTCTCAAGATCAAGACCTTCCGGGTGCGGACGCGGAAAGCCTTTCCCTCCACGCCCGTCAGCGCGAGAGAGTGGGACAGGGCCATCGGCGCGAGAATCCAGGCGAGAAGGCACCTGCCGGTGGATTTGACGCGGCCCGGGCTCACGGTGCGCGTCGAGGCCATCCCCCGGGAGGCGTGGATATGCGTGGAGAAGACGCCGGGGCCGGGCGGCCTGCCCGTCGGCTCGCTCGGGAAGGTGGCCGCGCTGCTCTCCGGCGGCATCGACTCCCCGGTGGCCGCCTGGCGCGCGATGAAGCGCGGCTGCGAGGTCGCGTTCATCCACTTTCACGGCGCGCCCTACCTGAGCCGCGCCTCCGCGGAGAAGGCGCTGGATCTCGCCCGCATCCTGAACGCCTACCAGCTGGGCGGCAGGCTCTACATGGTGCCGTTCGGAAGCCTGCAAAAGGAGATCGTTCTGGCGACGCGGCCCGAATACCGCGTCGTTCTCTACCGCCGCTTCATGGCGCGCATCGGCGAGCGGATAGCGGAACTGGAGAACGCCCGCGCCCTCGTCACCGGAGAGAGCCTGGGCCAGGTGGCGAGCCAGACCCTTCAGAATCTCGCCGCGATAGAGGAGGCGGCGCGAATCCCGATACTGCGGCCCCTCATCGGCATGGACAAGGAGGAGATCATCGAGCAGGCCAGGAGCATCGACACGTTCGAGGTCTCCATCGAGCCCGATCAGGACTGCTGCTCGCTGTTCGTGCCGAAGCATCCGGCCATCCGCTCCCACGCGGGGCACCTGCGCGGGATCGAATCGCGCCTGCGGGCGGGAGAAATGATAGAAAAGGCGCTCCGCGAAGCCGAAATCGTGGAACTCGACCCCGAGGGGCGGACGAGGACGCTCCCCTTCGCCGAAGTCCATCCCCCCGCCGGGGAAGCGTCCGTCCCGCCGGGGGCGTAGCCTAGCCGGCCTTCTCCCGCTCCATCTCCGCCGCCAGGTCCCGCTGCTCCACGAAGTGGGTGTCCGGGTGCAGATAGCCCGCGAAATTGTCCCGCCGTATCGGCCCGCACGCCTCGAAGGCCACCGTATCCTCCAGGTAGTCCGCCTGGTGCTCGGTGTGCGGCGGCACGTACCAGACGTCGCCCGGCTTCAGAACCGCCGCCGGCTCCTCGCCCGCCTGCACGCGGGCGGCGCCGCTGATGAGGCAGAAAATCTGCTCCGCCTCGTGGTGGTGCCTCCGCGTGGAGTTGCCGCCCTTCGCGTGGATGTAGCTGATCATGCAGTGCCTCCCGCTCACCAGCCCCACTTCCACCCCCGGAAAGGGGACTTTCACGGGCAGCTCGTCCCAGTTCGTCACCGGCATTTTTCTCTCCTCCCGCGCTTCTTCAGGGGCGCCAGCGCGCCTGACGCCTGTTGAAGGATTTCCCGCCTTTCATCGCCATTCCGGCGGAAGCCGGAATCCATCCCTCCCCCCGCCGCCGCTAGACCTCCCGCAGCCTCCTGACGGCCTCGGCGGGCAGCGGCTCGCCGCAGGCGGCGTTCTGCGCGGCCTGCGCCGGCGTTCTGACGCCCGGTATCACGCAGCTCGCGTTCTCGTTCGAGACGCAGAAGCGGATGGCCGCCTGCGCCGGCGATACGCCGAGGTTCTCCGCCGTCTCGCGGACGCAGCCGAGCTGGCCCTGGAATTTCCTGATGTTCTCCGGCGAGAGGATGTTCCTTCTCCGGTCGCCCTCGGCGAACTCGAAGGTCTCGTCGATGCGCCCGGAGAGGAAGCCCCGCTTCATCGGCACGCGCGATATCACGCCCACGTTCGCCGCCTTCGCCCGCGCGAAGGCGGGCGCGGCCTCCTGGCTGATGACGTTGTATTCCATCTGAAGGGCGGCGGGCCTGTTCTGCTCCACCGCCAGATCGCACTCCTCCACCGTGTTCACCGAAACGCCCCAGTGCCTGATTTTCCCGTCGTCCTTCGCCTGCTCCAGCAACGCGTAGCTGTCCTCGGCCGCCATGTTGCTCACGTCCGGGTTGTGGAGCTGGTAGTAGTCAACCGCGTCCACCCCCAGACGCTTCAGGCTCCCCTCCAGGCAGGCGCCGATGTAGTCGGGCGTGAAGTTGCGGACCCCCGTCGTCATGTCGTTTCCGCCCTTGGTGAAAACCAGGATGTCGCCCCTGTCCGACCGCTCGGCGAGGAACCTGCCGATGACCGTCTCGCTGTGGCCCGCCCCGTAGGCGTCGGAGGTGTCGATGAAGTTCATGCCGGCGTCGATGGCGGCGTGCAGGGCGCGGGCGCTCTCCCCGTCGTCCACCGGGCCGAACGCGCCGCCGATGGTCATCGCGCCGAACCCGATGACCGTGACCTCCAGACCCGTGCGTCCGAGCGTTCTTCTCTCCATGGTTCGTCTCCATGATGAAAGCGGGGGAATTTCCAGCGTCCCGGAGGCGCGGCCGCGAACGGCCCCGGCGTCCCGGCCGGCGAACGGCGACCGCGCGAAGATGGGCGCATCATATCCCCGCTTCGCCCGCGTCCGCAATCGGGCCGCCGGATATGCGAAGCGCCGCGCCTGGGCTATACTCGGCGCATACGATCCCCCGCCGACCGGAGGAGAGAACGTGGAAGCCCTCAAGCGGAAAGCGCTGGACTGCCTCGACGCCCTGGCGAACGAGGCGCGCGAAGTCGCCCGCGAGATATGGAGCTTCGCGGAAATCGCGCTCGAGGAATTCAGATCCGCGGCTCTGCTCGCCGACGTCCTCGAGCGCAACGGCTTCGAGGTGCAACGCGGCGTGGGCGACCTGCCCACCGCCTTCATCGCCCGATGGGGCGGGGAGGGCCCCGCCGTCGGCGTTCTGGGAGAATACGACGCCCTGCCCCACTGCGGGGAATCGCACGAAAAGCAGGGCCACGGCTGCGGGCACAACCTCTTCGGGACGGCGAGCGCCTACGCCGCCGTCGCGGCGGCGCGCGCCCTTCGGGAGGCGGGGGCGAAGGGGCGGGTGGTCTGCTTCGGCTGCCCGGCGGAGGAAACGCTGGAGGGCAAGGTGTACATGGCGCGGGACGGCGCGTTCGAGGGCATCGACGCCGCCCTCACCTGGCACCCCGGAGAGCGGAACTTCACCCGGGGGGGCAGCACCAACGCCATGGACTCCATCGTATTCGAGTTTCACGGCGAAACCGCCCACTCCGCGCGCGACCCCTGGAACGGCAGAAGCGCGCTCGACGGCGTGGAAATCATGAACTACGGCGTCAACATGATGCGCGAGCACGTCATCGAGCCGGCCAGGATTCACTACGTCATCACGGACGGAGGGGTGGCGCCCAACGTGGTGCCCTCCTATTCGCGCGTCTGGTATTACGTGCGCGCCCCCACGAGGAAAATCGTCGAGGAACTGACCGGGCGCGTCCGGAACTGCGCGCAGGCGGGCGCGCTGGCCTCCGGCACGAGCGTGCGGGAAACCCTGCTCACCGCCGTCTATGAGAACCTCCCCAACGACGCCCTCGCCCGGTGCGTGCAACGCAACCTGGAGTTCGCGGGCGCCCACGCCTACTCGGAGGAGGCCAGGGAGTTCGCCCGAAGCCTGGGCTTCGACGAGCCGCTCTCCGAGGCGATCTCCCCCCTCGACCCCGCGGACATTCGCCCGAGCAACGAGCGCGGCAACGTGAGCTGGCTCACCCCCCTGGGCAACCTGATGACGGCGTGCCACGCGCCGGGAACGCCCGGCCACTCCTGGCTCGCCACCCGGCAATACGGCATGGAAATCGGCGAGAAGGGCATGATGACCGCCGCCAGAACCCTGGCGGCCGCGACGCTCGAGCTCCTCGCCGACGAGAGCCTCCTCAGGCGGGTGCGCGAGGAGTTTGAAGCCAGAACGGAGGGATTCGCCTACGACCCCGTCATCCCCGAGGGGCAGAAGCCGAACCCCCTGGGCATGAGATAGAAGCCGCCCGAGAATCGTTCGCCCCGCGAGCCAGGAGAGCCGGCCATGAAATTCGGCGTCGCCATCTTCCCGACCGACTACTCCATCGCCCCGCACCGGGTCGCCAAAGAGGCGGAGGAGCGGGGCTTCGAGTCCGTCTTCTTCCCGGAGCACACCCACATTCCGGCGAGCCGGAAAACCCCCTGGCCCGGCGGCGCCGAGCTGCCGCGGGAATACTCGCATTCGCTCGATCCGTTCGTGGCGCTCGGCGCGGCGGCCGCGGCGACGGAAAAAATCATGCTGGGCACGGGCGTCTGCCTCGTCATCGAGCGCGACCCCATCACCCTGGCCGGCGAGGTGGCCTCGCTCGACCACCTCTCGGGCGGGCGCGTCCTCTTCGGCGTCGGCGGCGGCTGGAACCGCGAGGAGATGGAGAACCACGGCACCAGCTTCCCGAAGCGCTGGCGCGTCCTGCGCGAGCGCGTCGAGGCGATGAAGGCCATCTGGACGGAGGAGGAGGCGAGCTACCGCGGAGAATTCGTGAATTTCGAGCGCATCTGGTCCTGGCCCAAGCCGGTTCAGAAGCCGCACCCGCCCATCCTGGTGGGCGGAAACGGGGCGAGGACGCTCGAGCGCGTGGTTCGCTACGGGGACGGGTGGATGCCCCTGCCCCGGGGAGACGCGGACTGGACTCCGCGCGTCCGGGAGCTTCAGGCGCTGGCGGCGCAGGCGGGGCGCGGGGAGATTCCCGTCACGCTGTTCTTCGCTCCTCCGGACCCGGAGAAGCTGCGCGCCCTCGAGAGCGCGGGGGTGGCGCGGAGCCTCTTCTACCTCCCCTCGGCGGAGGCGGACGTCGTCCTGCCGAAGCTGGATGAGCTGGCCGGCGTCGCTGCGCGATTCGGCTGAGAGGCGAAAAAAGCCCCCCGGCGCGCCGCCCCTCGCGGCCGTCGGGGGGCTTCCTCTTCGCGCCCGCCTAGTGGCAGTGGGCGATTCCGCGCTTTTCGAGATACTGCTGGTGGTAGTCCTCGGCCATCCAGAACCTGGACGCCGGCGTGATTTCCGTCACGATCGGGGCGTAATGGCGGCCCGAAGCCTCCTGCTCCTCCTTGGAGGCGCGCGCCTCGGCCTCCTGCTCCGGCGAGAAGAAGAAAATCGCCGAGCGATACTGGGTGCCCACGTCGGGGCCCTGCCGGTTCGGCGTGCAGGGATCGTGAATCCGCCAGAACACGTTCAGCAGGTCGCGGTAGGAGACCCTCTCCGGCTCGAACTCCAGATGGACGACCTCCGCGTGTCCCGTGCGGCCCGAGCACACCTCTCGGTATTCGGGCGCCTCCTTCGCGCCGCCCGAATACCCCACCGCGGCGCTCGCCACGCCCTCCACCCGGCGAAACGCCGCCTCCACCCCCCAGAAGCAGCCCGCGCCGAACATGGCCTTTTCCATGAGCGTCCCCCTCGCTGAAAACCGGACCTAAGGCTCCACCTCCACCCCGCCGGGCGCGCCTTCCGCCACCTCGCCGAAGACGGCCGCGGCCGCCGCCCCCGCCCCGCGCAGCTCCGCCAGAAGCGCCTCCGCCTTCTCCGCCGCCACCGCGATGATGAGCCCGCCCGAGGTCTGCGCGTCGTTCAGCAGGGCGAGCATCTCCTCGCTCACGCCCGGCTTCGGCTCGACGAAGGGCCGCGTCCACGCGCGGTTGCGCTCGCCCCCGCCCGCCGTGCCGGCGACCGCGCGCGGAAGCAGCCCCTCGAACTGCGGCACGCGGGAGAAGGAGACGCGCGCCCGCGCGCCGCTGGCCTCCATCACGTTGCGCAGATGCCCCAGGAGGCCGAAGCCCGTCACGTCCGTGCAGGCGTTCACGCCCACGCGCATCATGGCCTCGCTCGCCCCCTTGTTGAGCGTCTTCATCGAATCGACGGCCTCCTCGAACACGCCGTCGGGGAGGCTGCCGTTTCTCCCGAAAACGCCGCGCGCGGCGCGCGCCAGCGCGCCCCCCCGCTTCGCCGCGTTCGCGACGACGCCGGTGCCGATTTTCTTCGTCAGGACGAGCTTGTCCCCCGGCTTCGCCCCCCGGTTCGTCACCATCTCCCGGGGGTCGACCGTTCCGGTGACGGCGATGCCGTATTTCGGCTCGGCGTCCTCCACGCTGTGGCCGCCCACGATGACGCCGCCCGCCTCGCGCATCTTGTCCGCCCCGCCGGCCAGGATTTCCCCGAGCACGTCCAGCCCGAGGCTGCAGGGAAAGCCCACCAGGTTCAGCCCGGTGACGGGCCGCGCGCCCATGGCGAAGCAGTCGCTCAGCGCGTTGGCCGCGGCTATCTGGCCGTAGGCGTAGGGGTCGTCCACGATGGGGGTGAAGAAGTCCACCGTCTGGACGATGGCCAGATCCTCCCGGAGCCGGTATACGCCCGTGTCGTCTCCGGCGTTCGTCCCGTAGAGCAGGTTGGGGTCCGAAAACGGCTCGAACCGGCTCAGCGCCTCCCGCAGGTCCTCCGGACCCAGCTTCGAGCCTCAGCCGCCCGCCCTGGCCATCCGCGTGAGCCGCGTCTTTCTCTCCGACGTCGCCGCCATGCCCTCTCCAGAAAACGGCCCTGCGGCCTGGAAAACCCTCCTATCGGGAATCATAATACACATCGAAGGGATAGACAAAAAACGGCGATGACGTATTCAACGCGCGTCAAATACGTCATCATCCCCCAAAACATCTCTCTCCCTCCGCGCCTTCCGGAAAGGACTCCCGCATGAAAGTCGTGATTTCCGACGATTACCAGGACTGCGTTCGCCGCCTCGCGTGCTTCTCCAAAATGGCGGGGCACGACGTAGCCATCCACAACGACACGGTGGAGAGCCTCGACGCGCTCGAGGAGCGCTTTCGGGAGGCGGAGGCTGTCGTGCTGATCAGGGAGCGCACCCGCATAACGGCCGATTTGCTCGCCAGGCTCCCCGCCCTCCGGCTGGTGAGCCAGACGGGGGCCGGCTTCGCCTCGCACGTCGACCTGGAAGCCTGCACGCGCCACGGGGTGGCCGTGGCCGCCGGAGGCGCGGGCACGCGCTCCACGTGCGAGCTCGCGTGGGGGCTCATCCTCTGCGCCATGCGCTCCCTGCCCCGGGAGATCCGCAGCCTCGCCGGGGGCGGCTGGCAGACCGCGCTGGGGGAGGATCTGTACGGGAAAACGCTCGGCATCTACGCCTACGGCAAAATCGGCGCCCAGGTGGCCGCCGTGGGCAAGGCGTTCGGCATGAGCGTCATCGCCCACGGGCGGGAGGGCTCCGCCGAACGCGCCCGGGCGGACGGAGTGGCGGTGGCGCGCGGCAGGGAGGCGCTCTTCGAGACGTCCGACGTCCTGAGCCTCCACATCCGCCTCACGCCGCAGACGAGGGGCATCGTGACGGCGGAGGACCTGGGCCGCATGAAGCCGGACGCCCTTCTCGTGAACACCAGCCGCGCCGGGCTGGTGGAGGAGGGCGCGCTCGAGGCGGCGCTCAGGGCGGGAAGGCCCGGCTTCGCCGCCGTGGACGTCTATGAGAGCGAGCCGGTGCGGGGCGCCGCGCACCCGCTGCTGGCCATGGAGAACGCGATCTGCGCGCCCCACCTGGGCTACGTCACCCGGGGCACGTTCGAGAAGTATTTCGGCCTCGCCTTCGACCAGATCAACGCCTTCGCCGAAGGAAAGCCCATCAACGTCCACAACCCGGAGGCGCTGACGCGCCGGGCTTGATTTTTCGCGCGAGGCGGTGTTGAATCTCCTCCCGGAGCCGGAAAAACTCTCCCGCGCCTGAGGTTCTCCAGGTTGGACTTCGCCTTCAACGAGCGCCAGGAACTCATGCGCCGCACCCTCCGCGAGCGCCTCGATCGCGTCTGCCCGCCCGAATACGCGATGGCCTGCGACAGGAAGGGCGAAGCCCCCATCGACGCCTACGGGGCGCTGGCCGAGGACGGATGGATCGGCGTCTCCGCGCCCGAGGAATACGGGGGGATGGGGGGCGACGCGGTCGATCTGGCGCTCGTCCTGGAAACCGCGGGGACGCGCTACCTCGACCTCGCCACCATGATCTTCCGAAACGTCTGCTACGGGGTGGACGCCATGCTCGAAAGCGGAACGGAGGCGCAGAAAAAGGCGTTCATCCCCTCCGTCATCAGGGGCGAGAAGTTTTTCGCGTTCAGCCTCACCGAGCCGGACGCAGGCTCCGACGCCGCCGCCATCATCGCCCGCGCGGACAGGGAGGGGGACGTATTCCGGCTCACGGGCACGAAGAACTTCACCTCCGGAATGCCGACGGCCACCCACGTCCTCGTCGCCGCGCGAACGGACAGCTCGGGGGCGAAGCACGAGGGCATCACGAATTTCATCATTCCCGCGGACGCGGAGGGCGTCACCTGGTCGAAGCTCGATCTGCTCGGCCACCGGGCGATGGGCACCTGCGTGGCGCACTACGACGCCGTGGAGGCGAGCGAGGCGGACGCGCTGGGCGCGGTGGGAGAGGGGTGGAAGGGACTCATGGCCTACCTCACCACCGAGCGGCTCTGCCTCTCCGCGGCGCGCGTAGGCGCGGCGGCGGCGGCGCTCGCGCTGGCGCTCGAGCACGCGAAGGAGAGGAGGCAGTTCGGACGCCCCATCGGGAAGTTTCAGGCCGTGAGCCACATGCTCGCCGAAATGCACGTGCTCGTGGACACGGCGAGGCTCCAGGTCTATCGCTTCGCCTGGCTCGTCTCGCAGGGAAAGGCGGGGCGCATCGAGGCGGCGACGCTCAAGCTCTACGCCGGAGAAGCCTACAAGAAGGCGGCCGACCTGGGCGTGCAGGTGATGGGCGGCTACGGCTACAGCGGGGAACACGCCATGGAGCGCCACTACCGAGACGCGCGGCTCGCCACCATCGGCGCGGGCACGAGCGAGGTGCAGAGAAACATCATCGCCAAGGCGCTGGGGCTCTGACCGCTCCGGGGACTTGAGGATTTCGCCCGAAGAGCCGAAACTGGCACTTCCGGGCCGCGCCGCGAAACCGACGCGGCGGCATTCATTCACGGGGACGCGGGCTTCATGCCACTCGACAAGAGCGCGCTGGAAAGAGAGTTTCCCGAGTTCGAGTTCCGCGTCGAGCGCGGAAAAATACGCGAATACGCCCTCGCCCTGGGCCTCGCCGACCCGGTGCACACGAACCTCGAGGCCGCCAGGGCCGCGGGCTTCGACGACCTGCTCGCTCCGCCCACCTTCGTCCGCCAGTTCTGGCACGAAACGCCCGAGAACGACCCCATGCCCCATCTGGGCTACGACCCGAAGCGCCGCCTCCACGGGGAGCAGGAGTTTGAATACCACAAGCCCCTGGTCGCCGGCATGAGCCTGAGGGGCCGAAACGCCATCGTCTCCACCCGCGAGAAGGAAGGCCGCCGGGGCGGCATGATGACCTTCGTCGTCATCGAGACCAGGTTCGAGGACGAGGCGGGCGAGCTCGTCCAGGTGGCGCGGCGCACCCTCATCGAGACGGCGGCGCCTCCCAAAGAGGGCTGAGCGAGACCGGACATGACGAAACCCCTTGCATACGCGAAATGGGAGGAGCTCGCCGAGGGCGCGGAGCGCGAGCTGAGGGCGGGGCCCATCACCCGGACGGATCTCGTGCGCTACGCGGGGGCGAGCGGCGACTTCAACCCCAACCACCACGACGAGATATACGCCATCCGCGCCGGCTTCGAGAAGCCCTTCGCCCACGGAATGCTCCAGGGCGGATACCTCGCCCGCCTGCTCGCCGAATGGCTGGGCCCCGACTCGCTCAGGAAATTCAGGCTCCGCTTCAGCGCGCAGGCGTGGCCGGGCGACCTGGTGATCTGCCGGGCCGTCGTCTCGCGCCGATACGAGGAGGCGGGCGCGCGCCTCGTGGAGATCGAGGCGCGCGCGGCGAACCAGCGCGGCGACGCGCTCATCGAGGCGACGGCCACCGCCGCGCCCCGCGGCTGACCCCGGGATTCCGCCCATGCTGGAAGGCTACCGCGTCCTCGACCTCGGGCAGGTCATCGCCGGCGCCGTCGGCGGCATGATTCTCGCCGACATGGGCGCCGAGGTCATCAAGGTCGAATCCCCCCAGGGCGACATCGGGCGCAACCCCGCCATCGCCGGCATCGGCCCCGTCTCGAGCATCTTCCTCACCTTCAACCGGGGCAAGAAGAGCATCGTCATCGACCTGAAGGCGCCCGAGGGCAGGGAGGTATTCCTCTCCCTCGTGGAGAAGTCCGACGCCGTGATGGTGAACTTCCGGCCCGGAACCATGACGCGGCTGGGTCTCGGCTACGAGGCCATGCGGGAGAGAAACCCCGATATCGTGTTCGTGGACTCGAGCGGCTACGGCGAGCGGGGCCCCTGGCGCGACAAGCCCGCCTTCGACCTGGTCGAGCAGGCCGTGAGCGGCCACATGTCCATCACCGGCGAGCCGGGCCGCCCGCCCGCCAGGAACGGCTCCCCCACGGCGGACATCTCCACCGCCCTCTACGCGGCCATCGCCTGCATGGCGGGCCTTCTCGGAAAGGCGAAGGGCGGGGGCGGGACGCACCTGGAAGTCCCCATGTTCGACGTCCAGCTCGCCATGCTCGGCTACATCGCCACCATGTTCCTGAACAGCGGCGACGTGCCCGAGCCGCCCGGCAGCGCGCACGAATACATGGTTCCCTACCAGGCGTTTCCGACCGCCACCATCTACATCGTGCTCTCCCCGCGCGAGGAGCGCTTCTGGCGAAAGATGTGCGAGGTCATGGGCATCGGGGAGCTGGCGGACGACCCGCGCTTCCGCACGAACGACCTGCGCGCCGAGAACAGGGACGCCCTGCTCCCCGTCATGGAGGAGATTCTCATCCGCCGGCCGGGCGAGGAGTGGATCGCGCTCTTCGAGGCGGCGGGCGTGCCCGCCGCGCCGGTGAACCCGCTGGATCGCGCCCTCGACAACGAGCAGGTGCGCGCGCGCCGCCTCATCCGCGAATACGAATACCCGAAAATCGGAAGCGTGAAGGTGGTGGGCAACCCCATTCTGAACCGCGCGGCGAACGGAAACCCCGACCCGGCGCCCGCTCCCCTCCTGGGGGGCGACGCCGAGGCCATCCTGCGCGGCGTTCTCGGCATGACGGAGGAGGGCGTCCGCGCCCTCCTCGCCGCAGGCGTCGTCCGCGCCGAAGCCTCCTGAGCCGCCGCAGACGCGGCGAAAAGCGCGCGGCGGGCGGAATCGCGCGCCTCGTCTCCTACGGGTAGTTCCGGCTCCCCGTCCGCTTGATGAGCTCCGTGAGCGCGACCATCGCCTCGTCGTGCTTTCGCATGGTCTCTTCGTGTTTGCGCTCCGATTCCGCCATGGCTTCGGCGTGCCGCTTCTCGGAAGCCGTCATCGCTTCGGCATGCCGCTTCTCGGAGGCCGTCATCGCTCCTCTCCCCGCTTCGCCCCGATTCGGGCGCTCGCGCCGGCCCGTCCCGCGCATCATACGAAACCGGGGGCGCGGCGGCAACCTGCTCATTCATTGGAGGCGGTTCACGCGCCGCGGGGCGTCCCCGGGGAGGGCCCGCCCCTGCGGCGGGACAACCACAGGGGGTTGCCCCTGCGAAACCGATAGCGAGGGCAGGGGCTCACGGCTCCGGTCCGGCTCTCTCGCGCCTCGACAGCGTGAATTCAGCGAAAATTCCACCCGTCTCTCCCATAAATCGCCTCATTTTCCCGGTTCGGGGTTGATTTCGTTTTATTTTCGCAATACGATTTCGCATTATATTCACTACCCCGTCAACCAAAACAGGAGAGACGCCATGCTCGCCAAAACCCAGGCGGCCGCCGTCCTCGGCGTGGACGCCTACCCCGTCGAAGTGGAGGTGGACCTCGCCTCCGGCCTGCCGCACTACTCCACCGTCGGCCTGCCCGACGCCGCCGTGAAGGAGAGCAAGGAGCGCATTCGCGCCGCCATCGTCAACACGGGCTTCATCTACCCGATGGGGCGCATCACCGTGAGCCTCTCGCCCGCGGACGTCCGCAAGGAGGGCAGCGCCTTCGACCTGCCCATCGCGCTCTCGCTCCTGCGCGCGAACGGGGTGTTTCACGCGCGCTCGCAGATGGAGGACGCCATGATGTTCCTGGGCGAACTCGCCCTGGACGGCTCCCTGCGGCCCGTGCGCGGCGCGCTGAACGTAGCCGTCCTCGCCCGGAAGATGGGCAAGCGCGGGGTCGTCCTCCCGGCGGAGAACGCGCCCGAGGCCGCCGTCGTCGAGGAGCTCGAGGTCTATCCCGTCCACACGCTCCCCCAGGTGGTGGGCTTCATCCGCGAGGAGATCGACATTCCGGCGGCGAGGCGCGGCGAGGCGAACGGCGCGGAGAAGCGGGAGGGCGCGGCGGTCGATTTTCTGGACATACGGGGCCAGCGCCAGGCCAAGCGCGCCGTGGAAGTGGCGGCGGCCGGCTCGCACAACCTGCTGATGATCGGCCCGCCCGGCAGCGGCAAGAGCATGCTGGCCAAGCGGTTCCCCACCATCCTGCCGCCCCTCTCGCTGGACGAGGCCATCGAGACCAGCCAGGTGTGGAGCGTGCTGGGCAAGCTCACGAAGCGCGACTCCCTCATCCGGGAGCGCCCCTTCCGCGCCCCGCACCACACCATCAGCGACGCGGGGCTGGTGGGCGGGGGCGCGCTGCCGCTCCCCGGCGAGGCCTCGCTCGCCCACAACGGCGTGCTGTTTCTGGACGAGCTGCCCGAATTCAGGAAGAACGTGCTCGAATCGCTCCGCGGCCCGCTCGAGGACGGGCGCATCACCATCAGCCGGGCGCAGGCGAGCCTCTCGTTTCCGGCGCGCTTCATGCTCGCCGCCGCCATGAACCCCTGCAACTGCGGCCTGCTCGGAGACGGCGCCTGCTCCTGCACTCTCCCGCAGGTGGCGAAATATCGCTCGCGCGTCTCGGGGCCGATTCTGGATCGCATCGACATCCACGTCCCCGTGCCGAGGGTTCCCTGGAAGGAGCTCGCCGAGGACCCCGAGGGCGAGCGCTCGGAGGCGATCCGCGAGCGCGTCCTCAGGGCACAGGCGATTCAGAAGGAGCGGCTGGGCGGCCACCCCGGCATCTACGCCAACGCCCACATGGGGCCCGCCCTCATCAACGAGCACTGCGCGATCGAGGCCGAGGGGATGCGCCTGCTCAAGATGGCGGTGGAGAAGCTGGGGCTTTCGGCGCGCGCCTACCACCGCGTGCTGAAGGTGGCGCGCACCATCGCGGATCTGGCCGGCGAGAGCGCCATCGCCCCCCAGCACGTGGCGGAGGCGGTGCAGTATCGCCAGCTGGACAGGCGGCTGCCCGCGTGACGCCGCCGCGGGCACTCGTTCTTCCGGCCCTCCTCCCGCGCACGGGAGAAAACGGCGGGGAGCGTTGGTGAAATCTCATGAATCATTGACCGGGCGAGCGGCCCGTGACATATTGCGGCGAGCGAGGGAGGGGAAAACCTCACCCGGGAATGCGTATTTATCGCTTGGGAACGGTAAAATGGCTTTGCGAGGATGCCCGGGGATGCTATCTTGTCCGCAATTCTCGAAGCAAGTTGCGCTATCAAGTCCGGGCAAGCCGCGCTCGGTTTTATCAGCATCTCTCCGCCCTGCAAGGAGTTGAAAAATGCCGTTCCCCAGCATTGTTCAACCCGTTCAGGGAAATTTCGAGGAAATGACGCCCGGACTGCCGGACAGTGATCGCTCGCCCCTTCGGTATCCCGGCGGGAAGTCCCGCGCCGTGAATACGATACGCAAATACATTCCGCCGGACGCGAAGCAGATGGCCTCCCCGTTTTTGGGCGGGGCGAGCGTGGAGCTCGCCTGCGCGGCGGACGGAATCGAGGTTCACGGCGCGGACGCCTTCGCGCCCCTCGTCAATTTCTGGAAGCACGCGAAGGAGCAACCCATCCTGCTCTCAGAAATGGCGAGGGCGAGGAAATACTACCCGCTCACCCGGACGAAGTTCTACAATCTGCAAAAGGGCTTTCAGACGATGGAGGACGGCGCGGAAAAGGCGGTGGTGTTCTTCGTCCTCAACCGATCTTCCTTCTCCGGCACGACGCTCTCCGGCGGGATGTCTCCCGACCATCCGCGCTTCACGCAAAGCGCGATAGACCGCCTGCGAGACTTCCGGGCAAGGAACCTCTCGGTTGAATGCGCCGACTGGAAGGAGACGCTGGAAAAGCACGGCGACAAATTGCTCTACCTCGACCCGCCCTACGCCAACGGCGAGAAACTCTATGGAAGCAAGGGGGATATGCACGAGGGCTTTGACCATGAAGAGCTCGCCGCCCGTCTCCTCGAGAGAAGCGGCTGGATTCTGAGCTACAACGATTGCGAGAGAGTCCGCAAATTGTATGAGGGCTGCGACATTCTCGCGCCCGAATGGGGCTACGGCATGTCGAACGGGAAGCAATCGAGGGAATTGCTGATCGTGAACGTCTAGCATGGCCCGCATCACGCAGACCGAGAGCGGCAAGGCTTGGGAATACGGCCTCGCTCGCCAGCTGGCGGATATGCTCAACCGCAGGGCGACTCTTATATTCGACGCCCCGCGCCTGAAGTCTCAAAACGCATACAATCTTCTCTCTTGCCGTGAACGGCGGAAGATAGACCACGCCGCGAACGAGGCCGCCGTATTCCTTCGGGCGCATGATGCGAGACTCCTGAAAACACGGCGCGTGATCATCCAGAGCGATATGATGGGCATAGACGGAGATGTTCGGGATATCGTCATAGAAACGGACGATGAGGCCGTGGGCGTCTCGGCGAAGCATCGGCACAACGCGCTCAAACACTCCCGCCTGTCGGACTCCATCGATTTCGGCGACGGATGGTATGGGGTTTCATGCTCGCCCCGATATTGGAAAAAGGTCGTTCCCATCTTTGGCGATTTGCGAAGGCGAGCGGGGCAAGTGTGGAGCTCCTTGCCGAACAAAAAGGACGATTACTATCTGCCCGTTCTCCATGCGTTCATGGAGGAAGTGCGGGAAAACGCCGACCCCGGGAAGCTGATGAGATACCTGCTGGGCAGACATGACTTCTACAAGATCATCAAGGAAAACGGGAACGTGTCGCTTCAATCCTTCAACATTGACGGGACGCTCGAATGGGGAAGCAAGATCGGACTGCCGGACGCCGTTATTCAGTTCGGCATGAAGCCGCGCTCAAAGACAACGGCGATACTCCACCTGAGCCGCGGCTGGCAGGTATCCTTCCGCATTCACAGCGCGGAATCCAAAATCATCCCTTCGCTCAAATTCGATATCCGACTGGAAGGAAGCCCCGAGACGCTTTCAAGGCATGAAATACCCTATGGCCGACATTCGATATGATTCCCTTCGCCGGAATGACGGCGAAAGCGCCCTCGAAAACGATTCCGCCGGACAAAAGGGCGTGACTTTCTGAAAAATCTCCCCTCCCCCTGAAAACCGGGCGTGAGGCGCTCCTTCCCTTCCGGGCCAAGCGCCTCCCGAAAGCCCCCGCGCTCCGCCGGGATTTGACGCGCGCCGCGCCTCCCCTGTATCTTGGCGGACCGAGCGGGGCGAACGCGCGCGCGGCCGCTTTCGGGCCATGCCGGGGCGCGCCCCTCCCGACAGCGAGGATCCCGGACATGGGGACGGAATACGCCTGGTTCCTGCCCTCGGCGCGGGCGGGAGACGGGCGCAGAATCAACGCGAAGACGCCCGAGCGCAAGCCCACCATCGAATACCTCTCCCGCGTGGCGCGCGCCGCCGAGGACGCGGGCTTCGTGAACCTGCTCGTGCCCACGGGCACCCACTGCATGGACGCCTGGCTGGTGGCGGCGGGGGTGGCGCAGCACACCGAGCGCATCAAGTTCTGCGTGGCGCTGCGGCCGGGCCTCGCCAGCCCGGTGTTCGCCGCCCAGACGGCGAGCACGCTCGACGCCCTCACCGGCGGGCGCCTCACCCTCAACGTCGTCACCGGATCGAGCAGAGCGGAGCAGATGCGCTACGGGGATCACCTCGCCCACGACGAGCGCTACGACAGGACGGAGGAGTTCCTCGACATCGTCACCCGGATATGGAGCGGCGGCGGCCCCCTCACCTACGAGGGGAGGCATTTCGACGTTCGGGAGGCGGCCTTCTTCCCGATTCGCCTCTCGAAGCCCTGGCCGCCCATCTACCTCGGCGGAAGCTCGGAGGCGGGCCGCCGCGTGGGGGCGAAATACTCCGACGTGCACATGATGTACGCCGTGGACGTGGAGACCATCGCCGCCGACGCGCGCGACATGAAGCGGCGCGCCGCCGCGCACGGCCGGGAGGAGAAGATAAAATTCGGGGTGCGGATGCACGTCGTCTGCCGCGAGAGCCGGCGGGAGGCGAGGCGGGCGGCGCAGGCGCTCATCGAGGGAAGCGACCTCTCGAACGTGCAGGCGTGGGCCGACATGAAGACGCGGACGGAGAGCGCGGGCCAGACGCGCGTCAACGAGCTGGCGAAGGGCGAATCCCTCTGGGTCACCGACACCCTGTGGATGGGCGTGAACACCGTCCGCGCGGGGGCGGGCGCCTCGCTGGTGGGCACGCCGGAGATGATCGCCCGCGCGCTCAGGGAATACGTGGAGGCGGGCGTCGAGACCTTCATCCTCTCCGGCTGGCCGCACGTGGAGGAGGCGGAGATATTCGGGCGCGAGGTCATGCCCCTGCTGGGGGACACGGAGCCGCAGGCACTCTCGCCGCCCCTGCCCGCGCTCGCCGAATACGACTGACGCGCGGGGAAGCCGGCGCGGCGGCGAAGAAGGAGAACTCTCGATGAACCCGACGAACGCCGCCCCCTGCCCCGATTCGCGGAAGTGGATCGACCTCGCCGACGCCCTGGCCCGGGAGAAGTTCGCCCCGCGCGCGAAGACGATCGACGAGGAGGCGCGCTTTCCCGCCGAGAATTATGAAGACCTCGCCGACGCCGGCCTGCTCGCCCTCATGGTGCCCAGGGAGTTCGGCGGCATCGGGGCGGACTCGCTCACCTACGTCACCGTCCTCTCGAAGATCGCCAGGGGGTGCGCCTCCACCGGCCTCACCTTCAACATGCACAGCGCGGTCGTGGATTTTCTGGGGCAGATCGCCTCGAAGGAGCAGATGGCGCGCTACTTCTCCGAGGTGGTGAACGAGGGGGCCGTCTTCGCCTCCATCACGAGCGAGCCGGGCAGCTCCTTCCGCGACAAGCTGGCGGTGCGCACCTCCATCCGCGAGGAGAACGGCGGCTACCGCCTGCGCGGCAAGAAGCACTTCTGCTCGCTTTCCACCGGCGCGAGCTACTACTTCACCTGGAGCTACCTCGACGGGGCGGAGACCCTCCAAGAGGGGCTGCTGAACGTGATGATTCCCGCGAAGCGCGAGAACATCGAGGTCATCGACGACTGGCACGTCATCGGGATGCGCGGAACCGCCTCGAACTCCCTCATGTTCCACGACGTGGAGGTGCGGCCGGAGGAGGTCATCGGGGCGCCGGGCAGCATTCTGGGCAAGGACATGAGCATGTGGTCGCTGGGCTACACGGCGGTCTATATCGGCATCGCGGAGGCGGCCTATCAGTTCACGGCGGACTACGCGAAGAAGGCGAAATCGGGCCTGGGCGTCCCGCTCGGGGAGCTCGACAGAACCCAGCGCCAGATCGGCGAGATGGCCATGCTGCTCGAAAACGCCCGGCGCGCGGCGGAGAAGCTGGGCGCGCTTCGCGGCAACCTCGGGAAGATGGAGCTCACCTTCATCCTCAACCAGGCGAAATATCTGGCGACCGAGGCGGCGAAGGAGCTCGCCGAGCAGGGCATCCGCCTGTGCGGGGGACGCGGGCTTCACCGCGCCCTGCCGCTCGAGCGGCACCTGCGGGACGCGGTGGCCGGCCTCGTCATGCCGCCCGCCAACGACAGGTGCCTCGAAACCATCGGGCAAATCGCCCTGGGCCGCGAGGCGAAGACGCTCGATTTTCAGTAGTTCCCCACGCGCGGAAATCATCCGCCGGGCGCGCCGGCGGCTCTTCTCCGCCCGCGTCCTCATCCCGCCGCTCCTCCATGAAGGCGTCGGCCGGGCAGGCTTCCCCCCTAGCGGCGCGCGCGAAATCCCGCGGGGCGCGCCCTCTCCCCCGTTCGTTCCGATCGGGGTTCTTTCCATTCATCGCCGTTTTTGGTAGTTTTTGACGGGTTGACGCCTTCACGAACGCCGGACTCCGAGCCATGAGAGACCGACGGCCAGCCGAGAAGAAGCCCGCCCTCGCCGGCCCGGCCGCCGGAGAAAAGCGCGCCCGGCGGGGGAGGAGGGGCCGAAGGGGGGGCTTCATCTCCTCCTTCGCCGGCCTCATCAGGAAATTCCTCCTCTTCCTCGCCCTGGGTCTCGCCCTGCTCGCCGCCGTCGAGGGAGCGCATTTCTGGTGGCGGAGCCTCGGCCGCTACGTCTCGACGGACAACGCTTACGTCCGCAGCCCGCTCACGCCCGTGAGCGCGGAGATTCCGGGCGTGGTGAAAAGGATGCTCGTCAGGGACAGCCAGGCGGTGCGCGAGGGCGACCTGCTCGTCGTCCTCGACAAGCGGCGCCTCCAGGCGGCGCTCGAGAAGGCCAAGGCCGCCGTGGCCGTCGCCCGCGCGAGACGCGCGAAGAGCCGCGGCGCCGCCTCCCTCAAGGCGGAGCTCGAGGCCGCGCTCGCCGACTACCGGGAGAAGGAGCTGCTCCTCTCCTACGCGGAGATTCGCGCGCCCGCCGCAGGCTACGTGGAGAAGTCCGTCGAACCGGGAACCTACGCCCGACCCGGGCGCCCCCTGCTCGTCATCGTCCAGCTCCACAAGTCCTACATCCGGGCGAACTTCAAGGAGGCGAAGCTGGAGGGCATTCACGTGGGGCAGCCCGCGAAGGTCGTCCTGGACGCCTACCCGGGCCGGTCGTTCCGGGGCCGCGTCGAGAGCCTCTATTCCGGCGCCGGGGAGACCCTCGCCCCGCTGCCGCCCGAGAACGCCACCGGCGACCGGGTGAAGGCCACCCGCCGCATCCCCGTGAAGATACGCCTGGGCGAGGCGCCTCCGGCGAACTTCCCGCTTCTCGCGGGCATGTCCGCCTACGTGACCGTGGACACCCGCATCCGGCGCGGGCCGCGCCTGCCGGCGCGTCCGGGGAGCGAGAAGCCTCCGGCCCGCGGCCCTTGAGCGGGAAAGCGGCCGCGCCCATCCCCCGGGGCGGGGCGCAGGCCTTCGCGCAGATGCTCGCCCACAACGACCTCTGGCGGTTCACGGGGATGGGATTTCTCTCGGCCGCGCCCATCATCCTGATGCTGAACGTCAAGCGGGCGCGAGGCGCGCAGAGCGGAGAGGCAGGGGCGTCCGGAATGAAAAGAGCGCGTCCGGCGCGGAAGCGGGAGGATTACTTCTTCGGGTAGATTCCGAAGGGATCCTTGAGCAGCGCCGCGCAGGCGGCGGCGACCGCCAGGATCAGCGCGAGGATTCCCAGAGTCTTCGCAACCATCCAGGCGGCGGCGATGACGACCGCGGCCACCACGACGCAGACGATCGCCTTCCCGTCGAGCCGGCTCTCCATGAGCGCGCCCCTCCGCCCCGATGCGTTCAACAGTGGTGGGCCGCCGGGGAATCGAACCCCGAACCCACGGATTAAGAGTCCGTTGCTCTGCCTAGTTGAGCTAGCGACCCGCTGTTCATCAATGGCGCGCCCGGTAGGACTCGAACCTACAGCCTTCGGATCCGAAGTCCGACGCTCTATCCAGTTGAGCTACGGGCGCCGCGCTTTCATCCGCTCCCCTCCCGCGCCTGCCCCGCGCGGGAAAGCGCGCGCTTTGGGGTGAGTGAGGGGATTTGAACCCCCGACCTCCGGGGCCACAACCCGGCGCTCTAACCACTGAGCTACACCCACCGCGCCTTCGGCCCGCCTCTCCCGCGCGCCCGGGGAGAGGGCGGCGCGACTTCCCGAAATACATGGCGCGCCCGGCAGGATTCGAACCTGCGACCTACGGATTAGAAGTCCGTTGCTCTATCCAGCTGAGCTACGGGCGCCCGCGCTGGCGGCGCTTCTCGTGCCGCCCCGTTCGCGGGCGCCGCCTCCCGCCGAAAGACAGGGGGAAATATCACACCCGACGCCGGGGCTGTCAACAACGCGGGGAGGACGGAGGGGTTCGGGGGGAGACGCGCGGGCCGGGCAGACGCGCCGGCGGATTCTCACAGGGACGGGGAGAACGATCCGTCGGGGCCGTTGTACACCAGCACGCTGTTCGCCGGCATATCCCGCCGATGAGCGCGATCAGCCCTTGCGGTTCAAAATTCGCCCCATAAGCCCGCTTCGCGTCGATGTCTTGAGGGATTCCCGCGAGGTTCAACCGACCCGCGTATATCGGCGCGACCTCGTTCTGATGGGTCGCCGAAGCGATGGGCCCGCTATCGACCACCGCCAGCCCCGCCCGCTCGGCGGCTTCCCGATCCACGCAGGTCGAACTCGCTCCGGTATCTATCAAGGCAAGCCCCGCGAGCGGCGGGGTCTCGCCCTTGTCGGCGAAGAATCCGATCTGATCCGCAAGGAGGGCCAGCGTGATCTGCACCCTCGGGCCGAACCGCCGCAAGGCCACGTCCGCAGGAACGGGAGCGTCCCGCTGATTCCGCGCCTGAGCGCGCGCGTTCAAGAATCGGCAACGAGCGGAACGCCTACGGAAAGAGCGGGAATGCTCGGGGCCTCCACATCATCGGGCCTGAGCACGGATCGAACCAGAAACGGGCCCGCGCCCAGCCGCCTGACGCCCTCGGTGACGCCTTCGTCATAGGTTTCAAAGGCGCCGAGAACTTCCTCGCCCCGGATGAGCGGATACTTGCCCGGATAATTCGCGGCGAGCTCCTCCCGGTTGCTCTGGAGATGGGCTTTTCCCGAGCAGAGGGTCCGTCATTTTCCGTCCTCCTTCGCAATTTCCGCCGAGGCGGCGCGAACGCGGCCGCGCCTCCGCGCCGGCCGCCATCATACGATATTCAGGGAGGACGAACCGCCGGATCGGCCGGGAGCTCCCGCCCGCCGAAGAATCGAAAAGCGCACGCGCGCAGGGGCCTTGAAAGCCCCCGCTCCCCGCAAGCGCCCCCCGCTCTCCCCGGATTTTTCGCTGATGCCTTCAGTATAGGGAAACCGCGGGAGAAGTCCAGCGCTTTCCGAGCTCCCCGGAGCGCGCTCCGGAGAGCCGGCCCGGAGAAGCGGGCGCGCTTACTCGCCCTCGAAGGGCTTTCTGCGCACCCTGCCCTCGCCCACGAGCGCGGCCTTCATCAGGAGAATCAGAACGTTGGTTCGGGGGATGAGGTGGATGAAGCTGTCCAGCTTCCGATCGATGAGGTCGATTTCGCCCTCGGAGAGGCCGAGCGCCGCCGCCCGCTCCCGGCTCAGATCGACCGCGAAGGGAAACTCCTGGGCCGCCGCGGCGGCCGCGCCCTGCGCCTGGGCGACGGTGATGTGAAAGCCCGGCTTGGCCATCTCCTCCTTAAGGAAGGGCCAGACGCGCTCGAGGAAGGCGGGGTAATGGCCGAGGGCGCGCCAGACGCTGCCCAGCCCCCCGGTCGCCGCGCGAACCTCCCCGTAAATGGCGCCCAGCGCGTCATCCACGGCGGCCGGATCCACGAGAGCGGGCGCGCGCATCGAGGCGGGCGCGCCTCCGGGCAGGGGGTTCGCGTCCGAGTCCGCGCCCGGGCGGACGCCGCCCATCTTCATGCCGTTGAGCGTCCCCTTGAGGGCGGCCGCCAGGATGAGGTTCTTGGGGTTCGCGTCGTTGTAGACGTCCAGGACGCCGTCCACCGCCTCGATCTCCTCGGGCGCGCAGCCGCACTCGTCCTCGAGCGCCTCGCCCACCTCCGGCACGTCGGGCGGCATGGGCGGGGCCATCCGCATCCGCAGATTGTCCGCGCAGCGCTCGAAATAGGCCGTTGAGGCGTTGGGTCTGAGCGCCTCCCAGGCCGCGCGGAAATACGGCTCGTGCGCGGCCAGGGCGCGATATATGAAGTTCACCTGGGTGCTTCGGAGCGTCCGGCGCATATCCTCGTAAATCGCGGCGATTTCGCCCGTCGCGCGATCTTCCGGGACTTCATCGAAGGCGATGGGCTCCATGATTTTCCCCGTCAGGTCCGGCGAGATATCCAGCGGGAAGGCGGGCTCCGAGTCATTCCGAGTATAGAGGCGGCGGACGCGAGGGACAAGCCGCCTTCGCCGCGCTGACGCGGCTTCCGGGCGCGTTCTTCCCGCTTCCAGATTTTTTTTTTTTCGGAAAAAGCTTGCGTTTTGGAGAAAGGAAGCATATATTTGATATAGTCAAATTTTGATTAGAATCACATTTGAGATTCGCCAGAACGAGAGACGACCAACCGGGAGCTTTTGTTTTGATGAACGCCGAAAAGGGGCTTCGGAGAAGCGTGAACCCGCGCCCGGCGGAGGAGCCTGCGCCCCGAAGCGGCCGCATGGAGGAGTTTCAGGAAAAATGAATCCAGCCACGGAAGTCTGCCGCAAGCGCGCGGAAACCGGGTCGCCCGCCCTGGGCGCGCGTCTGCACCTCGCCCTCGACAGCCTCTTTCACCAGAAAAAGCCCGCCGACCGGGAGGCGGTGTGCTGCCACGACATCACCCACAACCAGTGGATGCTCCTTCACATGCTCGCCGACGCGGAAGCGGCGCCCCTGCCCATGGGGGAGATCGCCAGACGAATGCGCCTCACGCCGAGCGGGGTGACGCGCTGCGCGGACCCGCTCGTCGATCGCGGGCTGATCGAGCGGGGCGTGAAGGAAGGCGACCGCCGCGTGTGCTGCCTGGGTCTGAGCGAGGCGGGCGCGGCGCTCCACGGAGCCATCCTGAAAGGCTGCGCGCTCGAGGACGAAGCACTTCTGGGCGCGTTCTCCCCCGAGGAGGGAGAGGATATCGTCCGCGCGGTGGAGAAGCTCGCGCGCGCCGCCAGGGAGACGGCGTGATGATCACGCGAGCCGAAGCGCCCGCGCCCAAATCCGTCTGGGTCTCCCCCTGGCCTTGGGGTCTCCTCTCGGCGGGCGCGCTCGCGCTCCTCATCCTGCGGACGCAGGCCGGACAGGAAGCCTCGGCCGACCGCCTCGCCTTCGAGCTCGAGCGAAACGCCGCCTTCATCCTGAAGAGCTTCTGGAGCATCGCGCCCTTCTTCCTGCTGAGCGTGGCAGTCTCGGCCTGGGTCACCGTCGCCGGATACGCCGAGAAGATACGGATCGTGTTCGACAGGCGCCAGGGGCTGGCCATCGCGGGCGCCTCGGCGGCGGGGGCGGCGGTTCCCTTCTGCTCCTGCGGCGTCATCCCCCTCATCGCCGCCCTGCTCGCGAGCGGCGTGCCCCTGGGGCCGGTGATGGCCTTCTGGATCAGCTCGCCCCTGATGAGCCCCGAAAAATTCATGCTCACGGCGGGCGTCCTCGGCGCCGACTACGCCCTCGCGCGGCTCGCCGCCGCGGTCGCCCTGGGAGCGGCGGCGGGCTTCGCCGCCTGGCTCATCGCGCGCGGCGGGGGACTCGAGGATCAGATTCGCGCCGCCGTCGCCCCGCCCGCGCGCGGGACGGACGGGGAGAGACGGGCGGGAGGAGCCTCCCTCGGCGCGTTCGCCGCCCAGATGAAGAGCGTGGGCCTCTATCTGTTCAAGTGGCTGGCGCTGGCCTTCTTTCTCGAGGCGCTCATCGTCCACTACGTGGATTCCGCCTGGATAGGCGCGGCGCTCGGCGCGGACAACCCCTGGTCGATTCTCCTGGCGAGCGCGGTGGGCATCCCGCTCTACACCTCGGGCATGGCCGCCATCCCCATCACCAAGGGGCTCATCGCCTCCGGCATGGGCCCGGGCGCGGCCATGGCCTTTCTCATCGCGGGTCCCGTCACGTGCGTGCCCGCCATGGCCGGCGTGTGGGCGATCGTGAGGCGCAGGGCGTTCGCCATCTACCTGGGCGCGGGCGTCCTGGGGTCGCTCGCCGGAGGCTACGCCTTCCAGTTTCTCTCGCGCGCGTAAGGCCCGCCCAGGGCGCGGCGGCGGCGGCGGGAGCCCCGCCGCGCTCGACAGGAGGGGCGCCAGGCCCTACCCTCCCGGAAAGCCCGCGAGACGCCCCGCCCCCGGAGACCGCACCGATGCCCATATCCCCCCACGCCCCCGAATACGCCGAACCCAGCCGGATGCGCCTCGGCTACGTCATCGCCACGCCCGAGGTGCGCTCGCCCCTGATGCCGGGGGCGCGCGGGGACTTCGCCGAGAACCTCGCCGCGCTCCGCGATATGGGCTACGAGACGATCGAGGCCGCCATGCGCGACCCCGACGACCCCGACGCCCGGGGGGTGGAGAAGGCGATCGCGCGCTCGGGGCTTTCCGTGGCGATGATAGGCTCCGCCCCCAGCGAGCTTCAGGACGGGGTGATGCTGTGCCACCCCGACGCGGGCGCGCGCGAGGCGGGCGCCGCCCGGTTGCGCGCCCTCGTCGAGGCGGGGGCGCGGCTGGGCGCGATGGGCGTGAACATCGGCCGCTTTCGCGGAACCTGCATCCCCGGCGAGCTCTGGGAGGCGTCGAACGGCTGGATGCGGGGCGCCCTGCGCGCGGGGGCGGACTTCGCCGCGCAGCGGGGGATGAAGCTCTACGTCGAGCCCTACAACCGCTACGAGACGAACTTCATCAACACCGTCCGCCAGGGGATGGAATACGTGAAGGCCGAGAACCACCCGGGCCTCGCCCTGATGATCGACAGCTGCTGGATGAACTCCGAGGACGCCTCCATTCCGGGGGCCGTATTCGCCGCCCGGGAGTGGATCGAATACGTCCACGTGGCCGATTCCACCCGGGGCTACCCCGGCTCCGGCCACATCCATTTCGGCGACTTCATCCGCGCCCTGCGCGAGATCGGCTACGAGGGCGTCCTCTCGGTGCAGATCGACCAGAAGCCCGCCTTCCGGGTCGCCGCCGAGCGCAGCGTCCGCCTCCTCAAGTGCTATCTGTAGGGGGGGCGACGACGCCTCACCAGCCCGCAGGCTTTGAAATCGTTGTCCCCGGAAGCCGGGCCGCTCCCTCTACCTCCCGCACTCGCCGCGGGCGAGCTGGGCGGAGATGTGGCCGGGAAACGCGGGAAACATCTCGATGACGCGCTTTCCCTTCTCCTCGCGCACGACGACGGCGTGGACGCGCCTCCCCGACAGGAAAAACCCGGTGAGGTGAAGGCCGCCGAAGCGCCGCCAGGTGAGAATGAAGGGATATTCGACGGACTTCTCCTTGTTGAAGGGGCGCGTGATGCGCAGCGTCCCCTCCCCGCCGATGGGATAGGCCAGCTCCTTGAACGCGCCCTTCTTGCGCTCCACCAGCCACACGGCGAGATCGCGCTCGCCTTCGGGCAGGACGAGCCGCACGCTCTGCTCGACCACGAAGCCGTTCAGGATGGCGTAGCGCACCCGGCAGTTCAGCGCCCCCTCCGCCTCCGCGCCGAACCACAGGGCGAGCGCGGCGAACGCGCAAGCGACGCGCCTCATCAGACAGCCCTCCGAAGCCGGGGGAAAGCCGCGCGGGACGGCGAACGCATTATGGAGGATTCGGGAGGGCGATTTCCAGCAGGGCGCGGAGAAGCCTCGACGAGCGGGCGGCGTCCGCGCTTCTGGAGAATCGCGGCGGGCGGCTCAGGCGCCCCGGTTCGGGTCCTCGCCGTCGGGTTCGGGGTATTCCTCCGGCCAGTGCGCCGCCATCGTCTCGTAGTAGGTCTTCACCTTCGCGCCGTCCAGGTGGAGGGATTTCCTGATCCTGTCCACCTCGCTCTGCTCCTCGAGGGGGATGCCGAGCGAATCCATGTAGCGGTTGAAGAGGTTGAACAGCCCGCTCACCATCGTGAGCTCGACGATTTCGGCCTCGGAGAAATGCCGGCGCACCTCCTCGAACACGTCCTCGCGCGAGCGCGCGGTGTTGAGCGTCACGTGCTCGGCCCAGAGGATGGCCGCCTTCTCGCGCGGGGTGAACAGGTCCGATTCCATGTAGTCCTCCGAGCCGATGGCCTCCATCTGCCCGGGGGTGATGCCCGCCGCTTGACCAAGCGCCGTGTTGTGCGCGTATCAGTAGGCGCACCCGTTGAGATGGCTCGTCTTGATGACCACCATCTCCTTGATCTTCGTCCCGAGCACGCTGCCCCCGCCCTCGCGCTGGAGGGTCGCCACGAAGGGCAGCATCGCCTTGGCGACGTGGGGGGTTCTGGCGAGCACCCGCATCGAATGCGGGACGCGGCCGAGCATGGCGGTGGTCGCCTCGTAGAAGCGGGACACGTCGGCGTCCGCCTCCTCGGGCTGAATCATTCGCACTCTGGACATATTCGAGCCTCCCCTCTCGCGCGTCCCATGAGGGCATGGGCGCGGCGCTCATCCCGGGCCGCGCCCGCGGGCGATGCGGCCGGATTCCTTCGGACTTTCTTCATTATGCCCCGCCCGCCTCCTCCTTCGCCAGCCACGCCCGGAACTCCGCGAGGGCGCGGCCGCGGTGGCTGACGCGGTTCTTGACCGCGAGCGGAAGCTCCGAGACGGCGCAGCCATGCTCCGGCAGATACATCAGGGGATCGTAGCCGAAGCCGCCCTCCCCGCGCGGGGCGCGCAGCACCTTCCCGTGAAGGGCGCCCTCGAAAAAGCGGAACCGGCCGTCGGGCCTCACGAAGGCCAGAACGCAGACGTAGCGCGCCCCGCGCCGCGCCTCCTCCACGCCGCGCAGCCGATCGAGCAGGAGCGCGTTTCGCTCCGCGTCGTCCAGCCCCTCTCCGCCGAAGCGCGCGGAGCGGACGCCCAGCTCGCCGGGGAGCGCCTCCACCTCCACGCCCGAATCATCGGCCAGGGCGGGCAGGCCGCCCGCGGCGCAGGCGGCGCGCGCCTTCAGGAGCGCGTTTTCGGCGTAGGTCGCGCCCGTCTCCTCCACCTCGAAGTCGAGGCCCGCCTCGTCCATCCCCGGAAGCTCGGCGCCCGTCCCCGCGAGGGCGGCGCGAACCTCGCGGATTTTTCCGGCGTTTCGGCTCGCCAGGACGATTCTCACTTCGCCCCGACGCCCGCGGCCTGGACCTCCAGCAGTTCTCCGACGCCCTTCCGCGCCAGGGCGAGGAGGCGGTTCAGATCGCTCCCGCGAAAGGGCGCGCTCTCGGCCGTTCCCTGCACCTCCACGAAGCGGCCGCCGCCGGTCATCACGACGTTCATGTCCACCTCGGCGCGCGCGTCCTCGGCGTAGTCGAGGTCCAGCAGGGCGGCGCCGTCCACCACGCCGACGCTCACGGCGGCCACGGCCTCCCGGACGGGCGACTCGCCGATGCGCCCGGCCGCGAGCAGGGCGTTCGCCGCGCGCGCCAGCGCCGTCCAGCCCCCCGTGACGGCGGCGCACCGGGTGCCGCCGTCCGCCTGAATCACGTCGCAATCGACGTGAATCGTCAGCCCGTCCATTTTCGAGAGATCGACCGCCGCGCGCATCGATCGCCCGATGAGGCGCTGAATCTCCTGGCTGCGGCCTCCCCGCGCGCGCCTTCTGTCCACCCGCGAGGGCGAGCTTCCGGGCAGCATGGCGTATTCCGCCGTCACCCACCCCTCGCCCGAACCGCGCTTGTGGGGAGGAACGCCCTCCTCCACCGAGGCGGCGCACAGCACCCGGGTGCGGCCCATGGAGATCAGGCAGCTTCCGGCGCACGTCTCTACGTAATCGGCCTCGATGCGGACTTTCCTGTTCTCGTCGGGAAGCCGCCCGTTCGCGCGCGCGCCGGCCGCTTTTCTCGCCACGCCATCCCCCGGGAAAAAACGGAAAATCACGATGAAGGCGGAGAATACCACGCGCGCGCGGCGCCCGAAACCGGGGGACGAGCGCCCGGCCGGCCTCGTCCGGGGCGTTCCGCTTTTATCCGTCCCGACGGGATTCGCGAACCCTGGCCCGGCCCGCCGGTTCAGGCGCGGCGCCTCGCGCCCGAAGCCCTCGTCAGGGGGAGCGCGCCGGCGCGGGGCGCCTAGCCGCCGATGGCGCTCATGGTGCGCTCCGGCTGGATGAATTCCTCCTGGCCGATGAGGTGGCCGGGCGTCTTGGTGAGCACGACCCCGGCGAGCCAGTCCCTGATTTCCTCATCCGAGGCGCCGCCGCGCAGCAGCTTCTTCAGGTCGTGCTCGGCGGTCGAGAACAGGCAGGTGCGCACCATGCCGTCCGCCGTGAGGCGGATGCGGTTGCAGTCCCGGCAGAAGGGCCGGGTGACCGAGGCGATGACGCCCACCTCGCCCGCGCCGTCCCTGTAGCGGTAGCGCGTCGCCGGGTCCGAGGGGTGGCCGCTCACGAGCTCGAGCTCCCCCTCCGAGGAGAGGCCCTCGAGTATCTCCTCCGCCGTCAGCACCTTCTCGGTCGCCCAGGCGCGATCCGCGTCGAGCGGCATGTATTCGATGAAGCGGACGACGTGGCCCGTCTCGCGCGCCCACCTGGCGAAGCGGGGCAGCTCCTCCTCGCTCAGCCCCCTGACCGCCACCGCGTTGATCTTGATGGGCGAGAACCCCGCCGCCGCCGCCGCCTCTATGCCCGCCATCACCTGGCCGAAGGCGTCGCGGCGCGTCATGAGCAGGAACTTGCCCGCGTCCATCGAGTCCAGGCTGACGTTCACGCGCCTGAGGCCCGCCGCGTATAAATCCCGCGCCGCCTGGGGGAGGAGGACGCCGTTGGTCGTGAGCGCGAGGTCCATATCGGGCTGGACTTCCAGCATCTGCTCGACCAAGAGGTGGAGATCCTTACGCAGGAGCGGCTCGCCGCCCGTGAGGTGATAGCCCGAAAACCCGAGCGCCGTGGTGACGCGCACCACGCGAGCGATCTCCTCGTAGCCGAGAATCTCATCGTGCGGCAGCCACGTCATGCCCTCCTCCGGCATGCAGTAGAAGCAGCGGAAGTTGCACCTGTCCGTCACCGAGATTCGCAAATCGTCGTGCTCGCGCCCGTAGCGGTCGAACAGTCCCATCCCTAGCCTTCCTCCGCGGGTTCGGCCATCTCTTGGCCCATCCATTCCGCATTATACCCGCCCAGCGCCTCCACGGCATCCTGAAAAGCCTTCTCGCCCAGAATGTCCATCACCTTGCGAACAGGGGGCGCCTCCCAGTGGGCCTTCGGCGCGATGAAGTCGAAGCGCTCCTCCTCCAGGGGGATGAAGTCGAGGCCCAGCAGGCGGGCGGCGGCGAAGATGCCCAGGCCGCAGTCCGCGCGCCCCGCCGACACCGCCATGGCCACCGCCATGTGCGTGGTCTCCACCCGCTCGTAGCCCCGTACCTGATCGGGCGAGAGTTCCTCGCGCGCCATCAGATGATCGAGCAGCACCCGCGTGCCCGCCCCGCTCTGGCGGTTGACGATGCTCACGTCCGCGCGCGCGAGGTCGGCTATCCCCCTGATGTCCTTGGGGTTTCCCCGGGGGAGCAGGATGCCCTGCTCGCGCCGGACGAAATTCACCACCGCGACCTCGCGCCCCTTGAGATAGCGCCTGACGTAGGGCCAGTTGTAGCCGCCCGTCCGCGGATCCAGCAGGTGGCTGCCCGCCAGGTGCGCCTCGCCGCTTCGCACGGCCACGAGGCCCGCCACCGAGCCCACCGCCGAGGCGGAAAGCCGCGCGTCGGGGTGGCGCTTCCTCAATTCGTCCGCCAGCAGGTCGAGCGCGTTGTCGTGGCTGCCCGCCACGAGCAGATTGCCCCGTATCTCGCTCAGGGGACGCAGAAGCTCGACCTCGACCTCCTCGCCCGCCTCGATTCCCTCGGAGCGGGCGGGCACGCGCGCCACGCCGTCCGCCTCCACGAGCGAACTGATGACGCTGGCGCCGCGCCGGGCGGGCAGGCAGACCATCCGCCCGCCGACCTCGCCGAGCTTCACGCGCAGGAACTCCTCCATGCCGAGCCTCGAGGCGCTCTTGCGGCTCATGACGGCGCGGACGCGCTCCTCCTCGCCGGGCGGGGCGCCCGCCATGCGCGCCATGAGGGGCCGCGCGAACGCCTGGAGCGCCAGCGCCGCCGAGACCGGATAGCCCGGAATCCCCAGCACGGGCTTGCGCGCCCCCGAAGCCGAGCGGCAAAAGCCCAGGATGGTGGGCTTGCCGGGGAAAATCGCCACCCCGTGGACGAGAACCTCCCCGAGCTTCTCCACGACGGCCGCCGCGTAGTCCTCCCGCCCGGCCGAGGAGCCCGCGTTCACCAGAACGACGTCCGCGCGCTCGAGCGCCTCCCGAACCGCGCTCTCGATCGCCTCGAAGCTGTCCTTCACAATCGGGACGGGCGCGGCCTCTCCCCCCCACTCGGCGATGAAGCCCGAGAGGACGCGCGAGTTGAACTCCACCAGCTCGCCCGGCTTCAGGTCGGCGCCGGGCTCCACGAGCTCGTCCCCCGTGGGGATGACGGCGACGCGCGGACGCCGGCGGACGCCCACCCGCGTCACGCCCGCGGCGAGCAACGCGCCCAGATCGTAGGGCCTCAAAGCGTGCCCCGCCGTGAGAAGAAGCTGGCCCTCCACGACGTCCTCGCCCGCCACGCGCACGTTCTGCCAGGGCGAGAGGGCGGCCTCGATGCGAATCGCCCCGGGGCCGGCCTCGTGGACGTGCTCGACCATGACGACGCAGTCCGCCCCCTCGGGCAGGGGGTCGCCCGTGTCGAGGGGATGGGCCTCCTCGCCGACGCGAAACTCCCTGGGGCTCACGGGCGCGGCGCCCGCCGTTTCCGCCGAGGCGAGGGCGTAGCCGTCCATGGCGGCGGCGTGGAAGTGCGGGCTGGAGATTCGCGCATAGACCGCGCGCGCCGTCACCCGCCCCAGCGCCTCCGCCGCGGAGATTTCCTCCTCCTCCAGGCGAAACGCGCCCAGACCCTCCAGAAGGCGGGCGAGCGCCTCCTCGCGCGGGACATTTTCGAGGTAGATTTTCCGGCCCTCTCGGGCCGGCGCCGAATCGCTCACCCGCTCGCGCCTTATCCGGTGAGAAAAAGAGCGATTATAGACCCGGCGGCGGCGAATTGTCACGGCGGGCGTGGTAGAGTCGATTGGGGAGGACTTCGGAGCGGGAGCGGCTGTCATGGAGCGCGTTTTCATTTACCGGGACAACTCGAACGTCTTTCACGAGGCACGGCGTTTGGCCGAGGAGCGCGCCGAAGGGCCGCGCGCCCGATACCGCGTGCGCGTCCATTTCGAGAACATGCTGCGCCTCGCCCACGCCGACCGCCCGATGGAAAAGGCGATCGCGGCGGGCTCCGTGCCGCCGGAAATGCGCCAGCTGTGGAACCGCCTGGAAAACAGGGGGGTGGAGGTCCGCCTGTTCGATCGAGGCGGTGCGGGCCGGGGCGAGCGGGAGACGCCCGACCGGGCGCTACAGCTGCAAATGCTGGAAGACGCCCTGGACTACAACGGCGACCCCGGCATCGTGGCGATGCTCACCGGAGACGGCGCGGGCTATCTCGAAGGAGCGGGATTCCATCGCACGCTGGAGCGCATGCACGATCGCGGCTGGCGGGTGGAAATCCTCTCGTGGGCGGATTCCACGAACCAGCGAATGCGCAAATGGGCGGAGGCGAACGGCGCATTCGTTCCGCTGGATGACTTCTATGAGGCGGTCACCTTCATGGAGCCGTCCCTGCCGGGACACGAGCTCGCGCAGCCGCGCGACGCGGCCGCCCCGGACCTGGGCCGCAGGCGCGTCTCTCCCCCGGCGTGAGCCTCATCCGGCGCATTATCACCGAACACAACCAGTCTGAAATTCCGTCAGCCGTTCAATAGAGCGTCACGCGCACCCGGGCGCCTTCGGGCAGCCCCTCCGCCTCGAGCGGCACCGTGATGTAGCCGTCCGCCTTCGTCATGGTCGATATCATGGCGGAGCTGCCCATGAGGGGATGGGCGACGCGCCCGCCCTCGCCTTTTGAGAGCGAGACGCGAATCATGTCCTCGCGTCCGGGCGCGGAGGCCACGTTCCTCGAAAGCGCGGCCGGGACGCCCTCCGGCGCCGCCTCCGCGCGCGGCGACTCGCCGCTCAGACGCGCGAGGAGAGGGCGCGCGAAGGCGTGAAAGATCATGAGCGCGGAGACCGGATGCCCCGGAATCCCGATGACGGCCTTCTCCTCCCCCTCCCGCCGAACCCGCCCGATGATGGTCGGCTTGCCGGGCTTGATGGAGACGCCATGCACCAGGACGCCCGGCTCCCCCAGGGAGTCGATGGCCTCCACCGCGTAGTCCCGAAGCCCCATGGAGCTGCCGCCCGAGATGAGCGCCACGTCCGCGCGGGCGACCGCGCGCTCCAGGCGCTCCTTGATGACGCCCAGGTCGTCAGGAAGAATCGGCTCCGTCTCGGGCGTCCCCCCCGCCTCGATCACCGCCGCCGCCAGCGAGAAGCGGTTGATGTCGCGCACCTGGCCCGCGCGGGGTGTCTCGCGCGGATCGACGAGCTCATCGCCCGTGGGAAGTATCGCCACCCGGGGGCGGCGGCGAACCGCCACCGACGAGACGCCGACGCCGGCGAGGGCGCCTACGTCCTGGCTCCTCAGCCGGGCGCCCGCCCCGAGCATGAGCTCGCCCTTCTTCAGATCGTCGCCCGCACCGAGGACGTTCTCGCCCACGGCGGCGGGGCGCCGCGCCTCCAGGGTTTCCGGCTCGGGCGTCGAGGTGAACTCCTCCATCACCACCGCGTCCGCCCCCTCGGGCATCATGCCGCCGGTGAGGACGCGCGCCGCCTCGCCCCGGCCGACCCCGAAGCCGGGCGCCGCGCCCATGGGCACGCGGCCCACGATTTCAAGATAGGCGGGGATGGACTCGCTCGCCCCGAAGGAATCCGCCGCGCGGATCGCGTAGCCGTCCATCGTGGCGCGGGGAAAATCGGGCAGATCGACGGGGGAGCGCACGTCCTCGGCGAGCACGCGGCCCACCGCGTCGAAAGAGGAGAGCGTCTCCGCCGGAAGGGGGGGGAAGCCCGCAAGCGCCTCTCTCGCCTCCTGCGGGGATACGACCTTGAAGAATTCCATCCGGCGTCTCCGGGCGCGAAAAAGCCAGCCTCCGCGCGCGGGGCTGGCCGAGAAATCAGGCGGGGATATCAGGCGGCATCCCCCGGCGTCCCTCCCGAAGGCGAAAGGCGCGGGACTTCCCAACGTCCGCGACTCGTGGCGGACGCCCCGAAGCTCCGGGGGCGCCTCAGCCCTTGTCGCCTTCTCCGGCGGCGGAGGAGGCGGGCGCCTCTTTCTTCTCGGGCAGTTCCGCGTCGTCGCTCATTCCCTTCTTGAAGCTCTTGATGCCGCGGGCGAGGCCCGAGCCGATCTCGGGCAGGCGCTTCGCGCCGAAGACCAGCACGCATATCGCCAGGATGACGAGCAGCTCGGGAATGCCCATGTTCATCGGGAACATCGGAAAGACTCCTTCGTGTGAATGATCAGGAAGCGGCCTCGGCGAACGCCCTGGAGGCGGCCCCGACGCCCTCCCCGGCGCGTTCAATATACCCCAGTTTCGAGAAAATCACCTCCAGCGCCGAGAGGAGATAGACCACGTTCGCCTGGGTGGCGCCGTGTCCCATAGTCCCGATGCGCCATATCTTGCCCGCCACGCCGCCCAGCCCGCCTCCGATTTCGATGTTGAAGTCCTCCAGCAGGCGCCTGCGGACCGCGCCGTCGTCCATCCCCTCCCGCAGGGCGACCGTGTTGAGCGTCGGCGCGCGCGCGCCCTCCTGCGCGAACATGGAGAGGCCCAGCGCCTCGACGCCCGCCCGGAGCGCCCGGCTGGCGAGGGCGTGCCTCCGGAAGCGCGCCTCCAGCCCCTCCTCGAAGATGACGCGCAGCGCCTCCCGAATCGCGTAGTTCATCGAGATGGGCCCGGTGTGGTGATAGACGCGCTCGCTGCCCCAGTATTTCTCCACCATGCTCACGTCGAAATACCAGCTCGCGACCTTCGACTTCCGCTCGCGCACCTTGCCGAGGGCGCGCTCGCTGAAGGTGATGGGCGCCACCCCGGGCGGGCAGGCGAGGCACTTCTGCGTGCCGCTGTAGGCGACCTCCACCCCCCATTCGTCCACCTCCACGGGAACGCCGCCGAGCGAGGTGACGCAGTCGAGGAGCAGAAGCGCGCCATGCGCCCGGCACATCCCGCCGATCTCCTCCATCGGCTGGAGCGCGCCCGTGCTCGTCTCCGCGTGGACGAGGCCGACCATGACGGCGTCGGGGTGGGCGTCGAGGGCGGCCTTCACGTCCTGGGGGTCGATGGGCCTGCCCCAGGGCGCCTCCACGCGAACGACCTCCGCCCCGTAGCGGGCGGCCACGTCGCTCATCCGCCCGCCGAACACGCCGTTCACGCAGACGATGGCCTTCTCCCCCGGCTCGATGACGTTGCAGACGGCCGCCTCCATCGCCGCGCTGCCCGTGCCCGACACGGGGAAGGTCACCTGGTTCTCCGTGTTGAAGAGCGCGCGCAGCATCTTCTGGCAGTCGTCCATCACCTCCAGGAAGTCGGGGTCCAGATGCCCCACCACGTGGGTGCTCATGGCCTTGAGGACCCTCGGATGGACCGGGCTCGGCCCCGGCCCCAGCAGCAGGCGCAGATGCGGATTCAACTCTCCGGTCAAGACGTTTTCCTCGCTCGAATCAGGGCTTTATGAGCAGACGAGAGGTATCCGGCCATCCTTGCGGCAGCCTCCCGCTCCGAAGCGCGACGGCGCGATGCTACCACAGCGCCGCATCACCCGAAAGGGAGAGGGCGCGCGCGGCGCGGGAGCTACTCCCCGTCCAGGGCGATGTTCTCGTAGTCGGGGATGGCGCCCATGCCGTTCTTCGCGGCGAGGGACTTGCGCTCGTATTCCATCACGAGCTCCCCGCGCTGGTTGCGGGCGCGCGTCTTGATGGAGACGATTCCGCGATCCGGCTTGCTCCTCGACTCGCGCTTGTCGAGAATCTCCGACTCCGCGTAGAGCGTGTCGCCGGCGAAGACGGGGGCGGGCATCCGTATGTAGGTCCACTCGAGGTTCGCCACCGAGCGGTAGGAGGTGTCGGTGACCGTCATGCCGGCCACGACCGCCAGGGTGAGCGCCGAGTTGACGAGCGGCTTGCCGAACTGGGTCTTCGAGGCGTAGTGGGCGTCGAAGTGAATCGGGTGGGTGTTGTTCGTCAGCAGGGTGAACCAGGTGTTGTCCGCCTCGAGGATGGTGCGGCCCGGCCTGTGCTTGATGACCTCGCCCACCACGAAATCCTCATACCAGCGTCCCATCTGAAAATCCGGCATCTTTTCTCCTCCTCCTCGCGCGCCGGCGCGCGCGGCCGGCTTCTCCTCCGCGTCCGCCCCTCAGACGGGATATCGCTCGAGAAGCCTCTTGGCGATGATGAGGCGCTGAATCTCGTTCGAGCCCTCGCCCACCACCAGGAGCTTCGAGTCCCTGAAGTAGCGCTCCACCGGCAGCTCCTGGATGTAGCCCATGCCGCCGTGCACCTGAATGGCCTCGCTCGCGCAGAACTCCGCCGTCTCGGAGGCGAAGAACTTGGCCATGCCCGCCTCCAGGTCGCACCTCTCGCCCCGCGCCTTGAGGTTCGCCGCGTGGTAGGTCATGAGCTTCGCCGCGTGAATGCGCGTTCCCATTTCGGCGAGCTTCGCCTGTATCAGCTGGTGGCCGGCCAGCGGCTTGCCGAAGGTCTCGCGCTGCTGGGCGTAGCGCATCGAATCCTCGAAGGCCGCCCGCGCCAGACCCACGCTGCGCGCCGCCACGTTGACGCGGCCGCCCTCGAGCGCGCTCATGATCATCGGAAAGCCCTCGTTCTCCGCGCCCAGGAGATTCTCGAGCGGCGCGCGCGCGTCCTCGAAGACGAGCTCGCTCGTGCGGATGCCCCGGTAGCCCATCTTCTTCAGATGCCGGCTCACCCGGAAGCCGGGCGTTCCCTTGTGAACGAGGATGCAGGAGATGCCCTTCGCCTTGGGCCTCTCCGGCGCCGTCCGCGCGAACACGCTGAACATCGTGCCGTGCTCGGCGTTCGAGATGTACATCTTCGAGCCGTTCATCACCCACTGATCGTCCTCGCGCGCCGCCCGCGTCTTGAGGGCGGCGGCGTCGGAGCCCGAGCCCGGTTCGGTGAGCGCCATGCCCGAGTGCCACTCGCCGGTCGCCATCTTCGGGAGGTAGGTCTTCTTCTGCTCCTCGGTTCCGTAGTGGAGGATCATCCAGGCGGTCATCATGTGGGTGCCCAGGATGCCCGCCACGCTCATCCAGCCGACGGAGAGCTCCTCCATGGCGATGGCGTAGCACACCTCGTCCATGCCGCTGCCGCCGTATTCCTCGGGAATGGTGAAGCCGAAGAAGCCGAGCTCGCGCATCTTCTCCACGACGGGCGTCGGGTATCTGTCGGCGAGCTCGTATTCCATGGCGATGGGCATGATCTCGCGGTCCACAAAGTCCTTCATCATGCTCCGAACGCTCGTCTGCAGCTCCGTGAACTCGAAGTCCAATGCCTGACACTCCTTCCTGAATTCTATCGAGGGGAATTTCCGCGCGCCTCAGATCACGCCGTCGCGGCGCAGCGCCGCCGTCTCCTCCGGGGAATAGCCGAGCGCCGCCAGCGCCTCCTCCGTATGGGCGCCGAGCCCGGGCGGATGCGCGAGCCTGGGCGTCATCCCGCTGAACCTCACCGGGAAGCGGCACATTCTCAAGCGCCCGTATTCGCCCTCCACCTCGGGGAAAATCCCGCGGTGCGCCGTCTGGGGATGGTCGCACACCTCGCCCAAATCGTTCACCGCCCCGCAGGGGACGCCCGCCTCCACGAAAATCCGCCGCCACTCCTCGCGCTCCCTCTCCGCGAGAATCGGCAGAATCAGCGAGAGCAGCGCCTCCCTGTTCGCGTATCTCTCCGCGTTCGTGGCGAAGCGCGGGTCGTCCACCCATTCGGGGCGCCCGAGCGCGCCGGCGAACAGCCGCCAGGTGTTCTCGTTGCCGCACGCGACGCCGATGAGCTTTCCCCCCTTGGCGGGATAGGCGCCGTAGGGCGCCAGGAAGTGGTGCCCCACCCCCACGCGGCGCGGCTTTTTGCCGTGAAGGTGGTAGAGAAAGTGAAAGTAGCCCTGCATGCTCACCATGCAGTCGAACATCGAGACGTCGAGCTCCTGGCCCCGGCCCGTGCGGTCGCGCTGGCGGAGCGCCATCATCGCGCCCAGGGCGACGAAAAGCCCCGTCACCCCGTCGCAGATGGAGTGGGCCATCTTCGCCGGCGACTCGGGCGGCCCCGTCATCTCCATGACGCCCGCCTCCGCCTGGATGAGGCCGTCGAACGCCTTCATGTCGCGGTAGGGGCCGTCCTGCCCGTAGCCGGAAGCGTGGATGTAGATGATGTCCGGCCTTATCCTCCGCACGTCCTCGTAGGCGAAGCCGAGCCTGCCCACCGCGCCGGGGCTGAAATTTTCGAGAAAAACGTCCGCGCCCTCGAGCATTTCGCCCAGAATCCTCTTGCCCCGCTCATCCTTGAGGTTCAGCGTCACGCTCTTCTTGTTGGGGTTCACCCAGAAGTGCACCGCCCCCTCGCCGAAGACCTCGCTGTCCCAGCCGCGGACCATGTCGCCCGTCCCCGGCGTCTCGACCTTGAGCACCTCCGCGCCGAAATCCGCCAGATGCCGCAGCCCCACGGGCCCGCTGATGGACACCCCCAGCGAGACGACCCGAACCCCCTCGAGCGGAAGCGGCGCGTCCATGACTCCCCCGAAAAAGCGCGAATTCCCACAGGCGGCGGCCCGAACGCCCGGCGCCCCCGCAGCCAAACGGCTTTTCAAAAAATGCGTTCGCGCCTGACGCGGCCGCCCCGAAGAGGCTTGATGATACGCCATCATTTCCGGGGCTGACAAGGCGAGGGGGGGCTTATTGGGGTGGAGTAAAACTCACCAGACGAGAGCAGACAATATGTAATGTGAAACGGTGAATCAAAACTACCACCTTGAGAAATAGCTACCGGGGCACCTACCCCATGTATTCAAAACAGAGTCCGCTAATCCACGAACTCGGCAAAACTACCGTTTCCATTTGGCTGAATAGCGTATTTGAACAGTAATTTATCTTCATCATCCCCTCGACTGTCATCTTGGACAGCCAGCACCTGCAAAGCGGCGTAGAAACCATGGACGTTCCGCAGGACGACAACCTGCCCGCGTCTGGGATTTCGGACGCGGGAGGTGTAATCAAGCAACTCCGCATCGAGGACATTCGAGATGCAAGAGCTTGCAGGGGCCAGCGCGACACCATTGATTGAGGGAGGATCATGATAAATATAGATGCTTCTGTCGCTCGCCTTACTCCAGCACGTTTCAAATTCCATTTGTCCACGACCAATAACATAACGACCATTATAGCCACTGTAATCGAACTCAACTTCGCCAGTCAGAGAAGCCATCCGAGGAGGCGACACGCGCGAAGCCTTACTCGCGAAAGGCATGATCCCGATCTTCTCGGCGATCATCGCTCCAAGTTCTTCCGGCGTATGCTTATCGGCGCGTTCGTATCTGATGGAATTCGATAAACCGGGAACAGGCGTGTCGTCAAAGCGCACCGGCAGAACGGCCTCGGATTTCTCCTGCACAACACGACTCAATATCGAGCGTCTTTCGTGTCGCGGCCAAGCCTTTTCAACATACTCTTCAGATATAAACATCACTACGATAGCAGCTCCATGCTCAAATACCTCTTGCAATTCTTCGGTGAGATCTTTTCCCCAGAGTCCGAGAGCCTCAAAGGCATCGTAGAATACAGAGATTCCCCTGCCCTTAAGGGCTTCAGCAACAAGCTCGACATACTCGCGTTGCTCTCCGGCGAAAGATAAGCCTACATCGTATTGCTTATTTTCAGCCTTCATTCCAAGGCCATCATCAAGCCGCCGCACGTTCACAGTCGCCATGAATGCCCCTCCTTGAAAATATAAGAGCCATCAAAATGACAGCGTTCATCGCCCGCGCGCGCAAGGCCACAGGGGCTTGCGCCGCCGCGCCGTCATTCCGCGGCCTCATCCGCCTCGTTCAGGTAGGACTGAAAATCCCCGGGAATCCGCGAGATGAAGCCCAGGACGCGATCCAGCGCGATGAACTCCATATCCTCCGGATCATCCTCGACCTCGGCCCTCAGCCCGGCGAGGGCGGCGAGATACGCCTCGGCCACGGGACCGGGGGAGGCGTCCTTCTTCCCGGTCGGCGCCTCGTCCGCCTCGACGAACCCGGCGAACGCGCCCACCTCGTAGGAGATGAAGCAGAATGCGTGGTGCAGCGCCTTCTCCTCGACGCTCCCCTCCCCCCGGGCGTCCTTCCTCAGGTCGTTCAGCTTCGCCAGAACGGGCTCTGTCCTCAACGGCGCCTCCCTTCCTTCCCGCAGGCGAGCTCTCCCGCGGCCCTCATCAGGATGAACCTCCCGCGTCGCCTCGCGGCGGCTCCCGCGAAAGCGCCCGCGCCTCCACGCCCGCCATGCGCTCCAGCACCCTGACGAGGGCGATGTGGTCGAGCTCCCCCTCCCCGTTCGCCGCCAGGGCGTTGAACATCTGCGCGACGAGCGACGCGCCGGGCAGGGCGACCCCGCGCTCGCGCGCCTGCTCAAGAGCGTAGCGCAAGTCCTTTGCGTGGCTCGTCACCTTGCCGCCCGGGGAGAAGTCGCCGGAGAGAACCTTGGGCGCCTTGACCTCCAGTCCCCCGCAGCGGGCGAGGCCCGCGCCCATCGCCTCCACGAGCGCGGCGGGGTCGAGGCCGGCCTTGGCGCCGAACACGAGCGCCTCGCCCACGCCCAGGAAGGTGACCCCCACGAGAATCTGGTTCGCCAGCTTGGCGACGCACCCCGAACCCGCCGCCTCGCCCACGTGAACCACCTTCGCCCCCAGAAGGTCGAGCAGGGGCCGGCAGCGCGCGAACAGGGGCGCGGGGCCGCCGACCATGACGGCGAGCGTCCCCGCCGCCGCGCCCTCGGGCGCGCCCGACACCGGCGCGTCGAGCATCCCCACCCCCTTCGCGCCCAGAGCCTCCGAGACGCGGGCGGCGCAGGCCGGGTCGTTGCTCGTGCAGTCCACCAGAACGCTTCCGGGCCGCATGGCGTCCGCCAGCCCGTTTTCCCCGAACACGACATCTTCCAGATCGGGGGCGTCGGGCAGCATGGTGAAGACGACGCCGGCGGCGCGGGCGACCTCGGCGGGCGAGGCGCAGGCCGCCGCGCCCTCGCGCGCGAGCTCCTCCACGGCGGGGCGGCTTCGGTTCGAGACCGAGAGGGGATGCCCCGCCGCCAGAAGGCGCCGCGCCATCGGCTTTCCCATCAGCCCCAGACCGATGAAGCCGATCGCCGCCGAAGCCATCTCCCTCTCCCCCTCGCCGCGCGGACGCCTCGCCCGCGGTCTCCCGGATAGATGCCATTCGCTCCCGAAATTGACAACCCGCGCGGGCGCGCCCTATATTCCTCCCTCTTTTTCAGCGCCGCCGAGAGGCGAAGCCAAACCGGGAGCCCAGAACATGAAACGCGCCCTGCTCGTGAAAAGCGTCCTCGCCGCCTGCCTGCTGTCGCTCGCCGCCCCCCTCGCCGCGCGCGGCGCCGAACGCGGCACCCCCGCCCAGGCCCGGGCCATGGTGGCCCGCGCCATCGCCCTGTTCGACAAGGAGGGCGCGAAAGCCGCCTTCGATCGCTTCAACAGCCGGCCCGGCCCCGAGTTCCGCCGCGGCGACCTCTACATTTTCGTGGCGCGGGCGAAGGACGCCGTTCTCCTCGCCCACGCGGCGGACAGCTCCCTCGTCGGCCGCGACTCCACCACGCTCATCGACGCCAGAGGGCGGAACATCGGCCGCGACATTCTCGCCCGCGCCACCGGGAAGGGCGCGTGGTCGGACTACCTGTGGAAAGACCCCCTCTCGGGCAAGACCCTCGCCAAGTCCTCCTGGGTCGTCCGCCACAAGGGGCATATTTTCGGCTGCGGGGTCTATAAGCCCTAAAACGCCCCCGGGGAGTCCGCCGCCGCTCCGGGAGCGTCCCGCCCCATCACCGGGACAGCGCCAGCTCCCGGGCGCGAAGAAGCGCGGGCTTCGCGGTTTCGAGAAAATACCTGCTCCGGGGCCGGCTCCAGCTACCCTTGCCAAGTGTTGAGGGATGATGCAGGCCGCACGCCACGGCCCGAACGCGGCCTATCTCCGCGCGTCCGACATTTTGATTTTCGTCAATCCATTCGCAACTGTCGGCGACATGATCTACAAACGCTTGTTTCGTTGACGCTCCCTGCTTTCGTGCTCCCTGCGTGTGAATAATGGTTGGCTCAAGCAGCTCTATCGTTTTCCGAAGATGCGAGGCGCAATTCTCGAACATCTTGCCGGTTGGGCTACCGCTTCTCGATTGCCTGCCGTTTCTCAACTTGCGAACCAGACCGGTCGAGCACAGGCTCGCGTTGGCCATCGCGTAGGCGTCGAGAACGCGCAGGCCGTCCGCGACCATTTCCTCCTCTCCCGGCTCAAGGCCTAAGAGCGTCTGCAGCGCGAGCGTCACCCCCTTCATGTGCGGGTTGCGCTCCGTGAACGGTTCATCGCGCCTATCGCGGATTTGCTCGCCCCGCTTCCCGATGGTTACGCATTCTTCGGTTTCCCCCGTCTGTATGGAAACCACGAGAATCCGCATCGATCGGCCGTCCAGGGCGGCCGCATACCCCGCGCCGACGTAGCTCAGCTGGCCCTTGGCGAAATAATGTCCCTCCCTCACGGATGATTCGCAATCTTCGTATTTTTCACAGCAGAAGCGGTTTGACCCAGGTTCGAGTATCGCGCCGCAATACTCCTCCAGGCTCCGGCGGTATTCTTTTGAGCGGCTGCGGTCAAACGTCATACCCAATCGCATGGCCCTCCCCCGCGTCCAACGTTCAGGATGCGTCGCCCCCCATCGCGGCTTCCGGGGCGGCGCGCGTCACATTTTCCCGCGAATGATGGTAGAATGGCCGCGTGACGGGAGCAATCCGGGAGAGCGGCATGACGAACGCCGAATGCGACGCCGAACTGAACAAATACCTGCGGCTCGCCTCGTTTCCGGTGGCGGTGAAGTTTCTGGAATCCTGGGAGGAGGCGCCGCCCCGGACGAAGCGGCCCGCGCGGGACCTGGGCAACCGGTTCACCACCTGCCAAGCGGTCTCCATGGCGCGGCGCTACGGCTGGGCGCTGGCGCTCGGGCGCGAGGACAGCAGCTGCGTGCTGGGCGCGATGGCGCTCGGCCTCGAGAAGCGCCTGCCCCACTACGCCGAGGGCAACCTGTGCATCGACCTCTACACGGAGAGCCTGGAGGCCGGCCGCCTGAGCGAGGAGAGCGTCCCCCGGCTTCCCGAGGGGAAATGCGTGGGCGTCCTCGTTGCGCCGCTTCACCGCGCCGCCTTCGCGCCCGACTCCATCGTCATCTACGGCAACGGGGCGCAGGTCATGCGCCTGGGCCAGGCCTGGCTCTGGAAGCGCGGCGGAACGCTCTCCAGCGAGTTCCGGGGCAGAATCGACTGCGCGGACCTCGCCATCGCCCCGCACCTGAGCGGCGAGCCGCAGATGGTCGTCCCCTGCACCGGGGATCGCATCTTCGGCCAGACGCAGGACGACGAGGTGGCGTTCTCCTTCCCCTACGCCGCGATGGAGGAGATTCTCGCGGGGCTCGCCGCCACCCACAAGGCGGGGGCGGCGCGCTACCCGGTGACGAACTGGCTCAACTACGCGGGCGGCTTCCCGCCCGCCTACGAGCGATACCGGGAGATGCTGGAGGAAGAAGCGGGGGAGGCGGACGCCGCGCCCGCGAAAGACGCCGGGGAGGCGAAGGGATGACGCCCCCGGTCGGGCCGGCGTCGGACGCGCCCGACGCGGCGCGTACTTCATTCGTGAACGGGAGCGAAACGTGAAGAAACCGGACGGAGAAGGCGAGGCGGGCGCCACGCCCCTGCACCGCGCGGCGCTGCTCAGCGAAACGCCGGTGGTCGTGGAGGCGCTGGCGCGGGAGGGCGCGGACGTGAACGCGCGCGACGCCAAGGGGCGCGTCCCCCTGCACTGGGCGGCGCTCTTCAGCGAGGCGCCGGGCGTCGTGGAGGCGCTGGTGAAGGCCGGCGCCGAGGTGGACGCGCGCGATGAGGACGGGATGACGCCCCTGCACGGAGCGGCGCGGCACTGCGGGACGCCGGAGATTCTGACGGCGCTTCTCGACGCGGGCGCCGACCCGGCGGCGAAGGACGGCGCGGGCAGGACGCCCTGGGATCACGTCCCGGCGAATTCCCCGCTCCGGGGGTCGGAACCCCATCGCCGCCTGGAGGAGGGACGAGGGGGGTAGCCTCGGGCGGGAGACCGGAAGGAGCGGCGGGCGCGCCCCCGGATTTCGCCGAAAGCCTTGCTCCCCGAAACGTCCCGGTGGTAGGGTTTCGGGCGAATCGCCCGCGAACGCGCGAGCTTTACGCTGATTCCGCCGGCTCGAAAAGCGCGACGCCCCCCGCGCTCCTGACGGGGCTTGCGTCCGCGCGGCCTCAAAGCCGCGCCCGGGGAGAGCTTCGGGGCGAACGCCCTCGCGCCATTTCCGCCGCGCGGGCGGCGCGAAGAGGAGCCGCGTCGCCCGCGCCGACGGCGAAAAGACAGAGACCTCGATGGATGAATTCTGGAAATCCCGCAACGTGTTCGTCACCGGCTGCACCGGCCTTCTCGGAGGCTGGCTGGTGGACGAGCTGCTGCGCGAAGGGGCGAACGTCGTCGGCCTCATACGGGATTGGGTTCCGGAATCGAGAGTCATTTCGGAAGGCGCCCTGGAGAAAATATCCTCCGTCCGGGGAGCCGTGGAGGATCTGGCCGTCGTCGAGCGGGCGCTCAACGAATACGAGATCGACACCGTCTTCCATCTCGCCGCCCAGACGATCGTCACCATCGCCAACAGGAACCCCCTCTCGACTTTCGAGACCAACGTCAAGGGAACCTGGACGCTGCTGGAGGGATGCAGGCGCTGCCCGACGGTGAAGGGCGTCGTCGTCGCGTCCAGCGACAAGGCTTACGGCGCGCAAGCTTCCCTCCCCTACGCGGAATCCGCGCCGATGAACGGGGCATTCCCCTACGACGCGTCGAAGAGCTGCGCGGACATCATCGCGCGCTCATACGCGAGCTCCTTTCAGCTGCCGGTGTGCGTCACCCGATGCGGCAATTTCTTCGGCGGCGGCGACCTGAACGGGAGCCGCATCGTCCCCGGGACGATTCGCTCCGTTCTGGAGGGCGAGGCGCCGGTCATCCGCAGCGACGGGACCTACGTCCGCGACTACATCTACGCGCGCGACGGCGCGGCGGCCTGCCTGCTGCTGGCGCGGAAGATGCGGGAGCTCGGCCTTGCGGGGGAGGCCTTCAACTTCAGCTACGAGGTTCGCCTCACCGCGCGGGAGATGGTGGAGAAAATTCTCGCGCTGATGGGGGCGGCGGCCCTCTCGCCCGTCGTCCTGAACCAGGCGGCGAACGAGATTCCCGAGCAGTACCTGGATTCCGCCAAGGCGCGCGCCGTCCTGGACTGGCGCCCCTCGTTCGGGCTGGACGAGGGGCTTCTGGAGACGATTCGCTGGTATGAGGAGCGCATCGGCCAGGAGAGGGCCTTCATCCGTGATTGAGGGCGTCATCGTCAAGCCGCTCGGGAAGATGCCCGACGAGCGCGGCAGCGTCATGCACATGATGCGCCGCGATGACCCGGAGTTCGAGCGCTTCGGCGAAATTTATTTTTCCGAAATCTACCCGGGCGTCATCAAGGGGTGGCACATCCACAGGGAGATGACGCTGAACTACGCCGTTCCCTGCGGCATGATCAAGCTGGTTCTCTACGACGAGCGGGAGGAGTCGGCGACCCGAGGCGAGGTGCAGGAGATTTTCCTGGGCGACAAGAACTACGCCCTCGTCAGAATCCCCCCCCTGGTGTGGAACGGATTCAAGGGGATGGGGAGCGCGCCCGCCATCGTGGCGAACTGCGCCACCATCCCCCATTCGCCCGATGAAATCGAACGGCTCGACCCGCTCGAGAACCACATTCCCTATGACTGGGAGCTCAGGCACCGGTGACGCGAGCGCCGGGAAGGATTCTCATCACCGGCGGGCTGGGCTACCTCGGCGGACGCCTCGCCCGAAGCCTGCGGGAAGCGCTGCCCGCCGGGAACATCCGCCTCCTCACCCGAAAAGACCCCGCCGCCAGACCGGCGTGGACTGATTCGTTCGAGGTTTTTCAGGCGGACGTCCGCCATGCGGAGAGCATTCCGCCCTGCCTCGAGTCCGTAGAGACCGTGATTCACCTCGCCGCCATGAACGAGGCGCGCTCCGCGGAATCCCCCATCGACGCTCTCGACGTCACCGCGGGCGGCGCCCTCCGGCTCCTGGAAGCGGCGAAGCGCGCGAAGGTTCGCCGGATTCTCTACCTCTCCACCATCCACGTATACGGGCCCATCGCCGGCGAGCATATCTCCGAAAGCAGCCTGCCCCGCCCCGTCCACCCCTACGCCGTCACGCACCTCTCGGCGGAGGACTTCATCGCCGCCGCCGCGCGCAACGGAGAGATGGAAACCCTCATTTTCCGCTATTCCAACGGCTACGGCTGCCCGGCGGACCCCGGCGTGGACAGGTGGACGCTGGTTTTCCTGGATCTCTGCCGCCAAGCCGCGCGGCGGGGAGCGCTCCGCCTGACCTCCTCGGGCCTCGCCCACCGCGACTTCGTTTCCATCGAGGATCTGAGCCGCGCCGTCATTCTGGCGCTGGGGTGGCCGTCGGCCGACTGGAGAGGCGACGTTTACAACGTAGGCGGGGATCGCTCCATGTCCATCCTCGAGCTCGCCGAAAAAATATCGGCGGAATACGCCGCAATCCACGGCAGGGCGCTCCCCCTGTCCGCCGGCGCGGAAAAAGGCCCGGCGGACAACCTGCCCGTCCGGTTCGATATTTCCAAACTCAGGGCGAAGGGCTATAATCCGCGGCACGAATGGAGCAGGGAGATAAGAGACACCCTCGAGATGTGCGAAAAAGCTCCTTCCCGCTGAGCCGCGGGGACGGGAGGATACGTGCCCTCCGTAAGCGTCGTGATGCCCACGCACAACCGCGCCGACCTCATCGGCGAGGCGATTCGCTCCGCGCTCGATCAAACCTTCCAAGACTTCGACGTCCACGTCATCGACAACGGCTCGACCGACGACACGAAGGAGGTCGTGGAATCGTTCGGCGACGAGAGGCTGAACTACTTCTGGAAGGAGGACAGCGGCCTCCCCGCGGACTCCCGCAACGTCGGCATCGCCCGCTCGAGGGGAGAATTCGTCGCCTTTCTGGATTCGGACGACCTATGGCTTCCCGACAAGCTGGAGCGTCAGGTGGAGGCCATGAGAGCGAACCCGAACTGCGGACTCGTCGCCTGCAACTACGCCTGGGCCGGCGAACATCCCCTGGCCGGAAGGGCTGTCCTGCGAAGGAGCATTCCCACCGGCAAGGTGTTCGAGAAGCTGCTGTACGTGAATTTCATATCCACTTCCATGGCGATGGCGCGCCGCTCCGCGCTTGAAAAGGTGGGATTGTTCCACATCGACCCCGCCATTAACTGCTCCGAGGATTTCGACCTCTGGCTGAGAATCACCCATGATTTTGAATTCGAGTACATAGAGCAGGTCGGCGGCCTCTACAGGATACACGAATCGAATCTGGGCGAAGGCGGCGCCTCCGCGAGGTCCGTCCTCTCCCCCGTTCGCGTCGTGGAGAGAGTCCACGAGATGTACCGCCTGCCCCGAAAGCTGCGGGATTCCGCATTGGCCGAACACTACGCGAAGCAGGCGTTTCATTTTCTGCTCATGGGCGACGCCGCGCGGTTTCGGGAATCCCTCCGGCAGGGCGCCAGGCGCCGCTGGACGATAAAGGGCGTCGGGCTTCGGCTGGGGCGCGCCCTGCTGGGGACGAGCGGCCTCATCCGGCTTTTCCGCTTCCTCCGCTCCCGGGGGCTGAACCCCGGGAATCCCTACGTTCGCTGAAGCGAGCGGCGAAAAGACCCCCCAGGCCCGCAAGGGCCGCGCGGACAGCCCTCCCCGCCCGGCTTGACGATTCAAGGCGAGACGCTATGCTTCACTTCACGAGCGGCGCGCGGAGCTTGCGCGAAAACTCTCATGCGCCGAATGGAAATCCGGAGGCTCGAATGCCCCTCGTCAGCGTCGTGATGCCCGCCTACAACCAGGGCGCCTTCATCGGCGAGGCGATTCGTTCCGTCCTGAAGCAGACGTTCGAGGATTTCGACCTCCACGTCATCGACGACGGCTCGACCGACGGCACGCCGGAGGTCGTCAAATCGTTCGACGACGCGAGGCTGCGCTATTTCCGGCAGGAGAACAGCGGCCTGTCCGCGGCGCGCAACGCCGGCATCGCCCGCTCGAGGGGAGAATTCATCGCCTTTCTGGATTCGGACGACCTATGGCTCCCCGACAAGCTGGAGCGTCAGGTGAGGGCCATGCGGGCGAACCCGAACTGCGGAATCGTCGCCTGCAACTTTCGATGCGTGGGCGATCACTCCTTCGTGGACAAGGCTTTTCTGCGAAGCAACGTTCCCACCGGCAAGGTGTTCGAGAAGCTGCTCCACACGGGCTTCATCCTTCCGTCCATGGCGATGGCGCGCCGCGCCGCGCTTGAAAAGGTGGGACTGTTCGATACGGATCTGAGGCGCTGCGAGGATTACGACATGTGGCTGAGAATCACCCATGACTTTGAATTCGAGTACGTGGAGCAGGTCGGCGGCCTCTACAGAATACACGCGGCGAGCATGACGAAGGGCGCCGACCCGTTTGAATGGCTCGTCCCCGCCATTCGCGTCGTGGAGAAAATCTGCGAGACGCATCGTCTCCCGCGGAAACTCGCGGACTCCGCGCTGGCCGTTCACTACGCGCGCCTGGCGTTTCACTGCATGCGCGCGGGCGACGCGAAAGCGTTTCGGGAGGCCGCCCGGCGGAGCGCCGGGTGCCGCATGACCGTCCCGCTCGCCGGCATCCTGCTGGGGCGCGCCCTGCTGGGGGCGAAAGGGCTCGTCCGGCTTTTTGACTTCCTCCGCTCCCGGGGCTTCGGGCTTCCCCACACCTACCGGCGCTGAAATCCGCGCGGCGACGCGAAAGCCCGGCCACCATTCGCCCCGCCCCGCAAAGCGGCCAAGGCTCAATCTTCGCGCGCCCGTCAGGGAGTTTTCAAGAGTGAAAGTCGTCATCCTCTGCGGCGGCGCGGGCCGCCGCCTGGAGCAGGAAACCGAAGCCAGGCCCAAGCCCATGGTGCCGGTGGGCGGGGCACCCATCCTGCTTCAAATCATGGAGACGTACGCGCGCCGCGGCTACTGCGACTTCATCCTGTGCCTCGGCTACAAGGGAGAGATGATCAAGGACTACTTCCTCAACCACGAATACCTGACGAACGACATCACCATCGACCTGAAAACCGGGGAGGCGATCGTCCATCGCGGCTCTCCCCGCCTCGACTGGCGGGTGAGCCTGATTGACACCGGGCCCGCCGCGGAGACGGGAGCGCGCCTGAAGAGGGTGGAGCCCTACATCGATTCGGATCCGTTCATGCTGACGTACGGAGACGGCCTCACCGACCTGGACATCTCCGCGGTGGAGGCGTTTCACGGAAAGCACGGAAAAATCGGGACGGTGACCGGCGTCCGCCCGCCGTCGCGCTACGGCGAACTCGCGATAGAAGGCGATCAGGTAAAGACGTTCCAGGAGAAGCCGACCGCCGCGAGCGACATGATCAACGGCGGCTACTTCGTCTTTTCCCGAAAATTCCTGGAATATCTGGACGATGACGTCCGGTGCGTTCTCGAGCGCGCTCCGCTCGAGCGGCTCGCGCGGGACGGGGAGCTGCGGGTATTTCGCCATGAAGGATTCTGGCAGTGCATGGATACGCCGCGCGACCTGGAGTATCTGAACTCCCTGGCCAAGCGTCCCGTGCCGCCATGGAAAACATGAAGCGAAGCGGCCGCCGCGCGTGAGAAGCCCGCCTCATTCGGACTTCGGGAGAAGCGGCCCGACAAGAGGGAGGAATTGCCCGCCGCGGTCTGAAGGCGGCCGCGGCCTTTCGCCTAGACCTTCCCGCCGCGCTTTCTGATGTCGGCGACGACCCTGGATACGCCGCGCTTGGCGATGATCTTGAGGCCGCGCGCGGAGACGCGGAGCTTCACCCAGCGCTTCTCCTCGGGCAGGTAGAAGCGCTTCACGTGCAGGTTCGCCTCGAAGCGCCTCCTCGTCTTCTTGTGCGAATGGGAGACGCTGTTGCCGTACATCACGCTCTTGCCGGTGATGGCGCACCGCTTGCGCGCCACCGGATTCCTGGCGGTCTTCATCTACCTGGTCTCCCGAAACGGCTGGTGGCTGCGGCAGAACCGGCAATACTTCCTGAATTCGAGCCGGTCCGGCGTGCTGCGCTTGTTCTTGGTCGTGGCGTAGCGCATCTTTTTGCAGGTCGTGCACTCGAGCTGAACGTTCTCGCGCATTCCGAAACCTCATCCGGAATCAACGCCGCAGGGGGCGTTCGCCCCCGCGGGGTCGAAAAGAAGGCGCGAGCATAGCCAAGGCCGCGAAAAAAGGCAAGCCGCGGCGGTATTTTCTTCCGCGCCGATGCGCTAGAATCCCCGCGTCCGGAATCAGCCGGGGCGCGGAGGCGCGCGAAGCGTCCGCAGACCCGCACAGCGAAGGAGAAGGCGCCGTGCCGAAAATCGTCGCGTATCTGGGGCTGGGCACCATGGGCGGCGCCATGGCCGCCAACCTCCTGAAGGCGGGCTTCGAGGTTCGCGGGTTCGACCCCTCCCCCGAGGCCCGCGCCCGGGCGGAGGAGGCGGGCGCGAGGACCTTCGGCTCCCCGGCCGAGGCCGCGGCGGAGGCCGCCGTCATCTGCTCGTCGGTGCCCGAAACCGAAGACGTCGCCGACGCCTACCTCGGAGAGAAGGGGGCGCTCCTCGCCGCCGGGGAGGGCGTCGTCTGCTTCGACTTCTCGACCATCGCCCCCGCCGGCAGCCGGGACATAGCGGCGCGGGCGGCGGAGAAGGGCGCGATATTCCTCGACACGCCCGTGAGCGGGAGCGCGCCCAGCGCGATCAGCGCGGAGCTGAACGTGATGGTGGGCGGCGACGCGGCGGCGATGGAGCGGCACCGCGACGTGCTCGAAGCCGTCTCCGAGTCCGTCCACCGCTTCGGCGGAAACGGCGCGGGGCTGCGCATGAAGCTCGTGGCGAACCAGATCGTCTCGGTGTTCCTCTCCGTGGTGTCGGAGGGGCTCACCCTCGGGGAGCGCGCGGGACTCGACCCCGTGGAGATGATGGAGTATCTGAAGTCCGCCTCGATCCCGAAGATCCTGGGCATCAAGGGCCCCGCCCTAGCGCGGCGCGACTATACGCCCTACTTCAAGGTCGATCTGATGCGGAAGGACCTGCGCCTCGTCTCCGAGATGGCCGACGACGCGACGACGCCCGCCCCCTTCGCCGCCCTGGCGCGGCAGGTATTCGTCGCCGCCTCCGCCATGGGCTTCGGCGAGGCGGACCAGAACGCCGTGCGCGAGTTCTTCGACAAGACGGCGGGCCTGGGCGGCCGAGCCTGAGCGGCCCTCAGGTCCGCTTCTTGAAAAACCCCTCGACGGGCAGCTCCGCCCCCGCGCCCCGCTCTTTGGCGCGGCAGTAGATTTCCGCGCCCAGCGCCACGTCCTCTATGGCGACGCCCTGGCTCAGGAACAGGTTGATCTCCTCATCCGAGGCGCGCCCGGGCATGACGCCCGCCGCGATCAGCCCGATCTCCGATACCTGCCCCCAATGGATGGCGTTCGCGCGCGCGGCGCCCGCCAGATCCCCGCTCTCGAATTCGGCGCCCTCGAGGCTGTCCGTCACGATTCGGCCCGCCGCCGCGCGCCGGAAGGTCTCATCGTCCAGCTCCCGGTGCGTGGCGCGGTTCGACCCCGCCGCGATGACGGTCGTCCCCGGCGACAGGTCGGCTCCGTCGAACACGGGCTCGCGCGCCGTGGTGATGGCGCACACGATGCGCGATTCCCGCACCGCCTCGCTCGCCGATTCCACGGGTTCGAGCTCCGCCTCCACCCTCCCGCGCATCGCGCCGACGAATTTCTCCCGCTTCTCGGCGCTTCGGCTATAGACCTTCACGACCTCGAGCCTCCGCGCCCGGCAGAGGGCCTCCAGCTGCGCCCGCGCCTGCCAGCCCGTGCCGATGAGGCCGGCGCGCCTCGCGTCCTCGCGCGCCATGTATTTCGCGGCCACCCCGCTCGCCGCCCCGGTGCGCAGCTGCCCCAGGACGTTCGCCTCGATGAGCGCCAGCATCTCCGAGGTGTTCGCGTCCCAGAGCAGGAAGATGAAGCGGACGCCGACGCCCGGAAACGTGGTGTAGGCCTTGAGGCCCAGATAGCCCTCCTCGCCATCCACCACCCCGCCGAACATGACGTGCAGCGTCCCCTTCGGGACGAAGGCCCGCCGCCGCGGCTGGTTCGGCGCGCGCCCCTCCCCCTGCGCCCTGAAGCATTTCTCCACCGCGTCCATCGCGTCGGACATGTCCACCAGTTCCTTCACGTCGGATTCACTCAGATAAAGCAACGTCCCTCTCTCCTTTCCGTTCGGGGTTCATGGAAGCCGCGAGCCGTCACGCGAAGGCGGCGGCGCAGAAGGTGACCGTCCCGTTCGGGTCCGGCCACTGCGCGTAGCGAAGCGTCTCCCCCTCGCATCCGTCCAGAGCGCGCAGCATGGCATAGACGGGCGCAGGCCGCACACCCGCCTCGCGTCCCCATCCTCGGCCACGCTCCAGTAGAACGCCTCGGCGTCCCCGCGGCGCGCCGCCTCCAGGGATTCCGCGTCCGCCCGCGCGAGCGCCTCGAGCCGCGCCGCATCGACGGGCGCCTCATCGCCGAACCGGGGGCCGACATGGGCGAGGTCCGCGCTCGCCATCAGGCAGACTCTCCGCCCCTCCCGCTCGCGTTCGGCCATCGCCTCCTTGAGCGCGGCGATGAAGCCCTCCACCTCCGCGTCGCCCCGGGGGGATTCTCCCCGAGCGACGAACGCGCCGAACGACCCGACCAGGACGGGAGCGAAGCGGACGCGCCGCGCGCCCGCGAAGAGATATTGCAGAAAAACCGCCTGGAATTCGAGCGCGTGCTCGGCGCGGTGGACGAACTCATCCCGAAAGGCGTCCGCCCCCAGCCGGCGCGAGAGCGCGTCCACGAACTCCGCGTCCGTCTCCAGCGTCCCCAGCGGCGTTTCAAAGGATTTGCGGGTGAGGCTCCAGAGTCCCCGCGTCGGCGCGTGCGCCGTTCCCAGGACGACGAACAAGTCGGCGGCGGCGCGCTCGGCGACGGCCTTGTAGGCCCACGCGAAGACGGAGCCTCCGCGCTGAAAGTCGATGTGCGGGGCGATCACCCCCCGAAGCGGCGCGGCGGGGGCGGCGCGATTCGCCGAGGGCATCCCGGGGCCGTCCTCCGCCGCGAAGAAGCCGTCCATTCGCGCGCGCAGCCGCGCGGGGTCGGCCTCGTAGCTCTTGCCCGCCAGAAAAGCCGGACGCGAGGGAGCGCGCAGGAAGGCGTCCTTGAGCGACGCGCTCCAGGAGGCGAAGCTCTCGCCTTCGAGGAAGCGCGCCTCCTCGAGCCGCGAGACGACGGCGCGGAAATCCTCCTCCGAGAGGCGCGCCCCATGCAGGGCGGCGCACTCCTCCCGTATGGCCTCGAAGTCGTGGCGTCCGTCCAGCCGCTGCAGCACGGGAACCAGAGGCATGGGGACGAGAAGGACATCCTCGCTCAGTCGGAGCGGATCCCGCAGCATCAAGGCCCTCCGGCCCTCATGGTTCACGGGGACGGCCTCAATGGGACGCAGCTTGAATCGCGCCGGCTCCGCCATCCCTCACCCTCCGTCCAGGTCGGCGCGCCGCCCGAAGAACGGAACGAACACCGCCGCCGAGATCGCCAGCCCCGCCAGCGCGTAGAAGCCGGGGGCGAACGAGCCGGCCCAGTCCCTTACCGCGCCGATCGCCCAGGGGCCGACGAACCCGCCCAGATAGCCCATGCCGATGATCAGGCCGCCCGCCTGGCCCACCCGCGCCCTCTCCACGTATTGGGCGGGCCATGACAGGCAGAACAGATACCAGCAGTTGAGCACCCAGCCCAGCGCGGCGACGCCCGCCGCGGCGGCCCACGAGTCTCCCCCCGAAGTCAGGACGAGGGCGGCGGCGGCGAGAAGCGCGCACGCGAGCACGGCCATCCTCTCGCCGCCCAGGGCCGCCGCCGTTCGATGCGCCGTCAGCGAGGCGGGAACGCCGAGCCAGGAGACGCTCGACACGAGCAGGGCGGCGTCCGCCCGCGTCCAGCCCTTGCCCGCCAGCGCCGTGGGCAGCCAGCCCAGACTCGTGTAGAAGACGACGCTGTTGATGAACAGGGAGGCGCCGACCGCCCAGACGACGGGCATCCGATACGCCGCGCCGCCCTTCGCCGAGGGAGATTCGAGGCGAGCCTCCTCCGCGATAGCGCCCGCGCTGCCTCGCCAGACGGCGAACGCCGCGAGCAGGATGATCGCCCAGACCAGATAGCCGCCGCGCCAGACGCTCCCTCCCCAGGCGGCGGGCAGCGCGCCCGCGGCGGGCGCCATCCAGTGCGACGCCGCGACGCCCGAACCCGCCCCCGCGGTGATGGCCGCCGTGTAGAGGGCGGAGCCGAACTCCTTGCGCTCGGCGGGGAGGATGGAGGCCGCCACCTTCGGCATGACGGGAAACACCAGGCCCGTGCCGGCGCCCACGAGCGCGATGCCCGAGGCGAGCGTCCAGAAACTCCCGCCCAGGACGCGGACGGCGCCGCCCAGCAGGGCGAAGGAGACGCCGATCGAGACGATTTTCCGCACGCCCAGCCGATCCACCAGCCGTCCGCCCGCGACGGCGAAAAGGGCGATCACCGGAAACGGGACGGACAGCAGGAAGCCGCCCGCGCCGTAGGAGAGGCCCAGGTCGTCCCGGATGAAGCCGATGAGCCCGCTCGTCGAGACGAGCGAGCCGAAGATCGCGAAGATGACGAAGCAGGCGGCGCCCAGAATGGCGCGCCAGCGCGGGTTCTCCTCCCTCATCCGCCAAGCCCCATCAGGCGCGCCGCGTTTCCCCCGAGCCATTTCTCCAGAACGGCCGGCTTGAGGGGAAGACTCCTCGCCTCCTCGAGAATTTCGCCCATGGACATCGGCAGAAGCGGCCAGTCGGTTCCGAACAGCACCTTGTCCTGTATCGTGGAGTTTCCGAAGTGAAGGAGCATCTCCCAGCCGGAGCGCGGCGCGGCGAGATACTTCCACCTGTGGCCGGAGGGGTCGATATACAGATTCGGGTGCCGCCAGGCGGCGGCGACCATCTCCGGCACCCAGGGCCAGCCGCCGTGGCCGGCGATGACCTTCAAATCCGGCATCTCGCCGCACAGGCGATCCAGCGCGAGGGGCCTGCCCAGCTCCATCGGATGGGCGGGCGCCCAGTTCACGGAGGCGTGGATCCAGACGGGAACGTCCAGCTCGACGCATTTTCTATAGATCGGCCGATACGCGGGAGCGTCGGCGGGCAGGCGATGCAGAAAGGGGACGAGGAGCGCCCCGCCCAGGCCGAGCTCGCGCGCGCCTCTCTCCAGGGTCGCCGCCGCGTCGTCCTTGTGCGGATCCACGCCCTGGAAGGCGAGAATCCGCTCCGGATGCGAAGCGACGGCGCGGGCGAGAACCTCCGGCGCGAGCGGGGAGACGCCGGTCGCGCTCTCCTGATCGATGCTGAAGACGACCGCCTTGTCGTAGCCCGCCTCATCGAGCATGGCGATGAACGCTTCCAGCGGCCTGCCGAGCCTCGCCGCGATTTCCTCGATCCAGGACCGGACTTCTCCCGGCGCCGCTTCCACCGCCCTGCGGCGAAACTCCTCCTCCCCGACGCCGCAAAAGGCGCTCAGCCCCCTGGCGAACATCCTGAAATAGCCGGGAATCGCGGCCCAGCCCTCCAGGCGCGCCCGGTAGGATTCGGCCACGGGCAGGAAGCTGCAGACGTCGATGATCAAGGCGCTCCTCCCTGATGATGCCGGGGCGAAGCGGCGGCACCGGACATGAAGAAGCCGCTCTGGTCCAGCGTCAGCCGCGCCGCCCCCGCGCAGACGGCCAAGACGAAGAGAAGCGAGAGGGCGACCGCCCCGGCCGCGGGCGCGCTCCCCCGCCTGCGAAGCGCGCCCAGCAGCGACTCGACGAGCGCGACGACGCAGAGGAGTCCCAGGACGCACAGCGCGAGGAGGGGCCGCCCGCCCGCCGCCAGCGCCTCCTCGACGAAGCCTGCGCCGCGCAGCAGAAGCCAGCCCCCCGCCGCGCCGGCCTGCGCCAGGAAGAAGCACAGCGCGAACGCCGCGCCCAGCCGGACCAGCCGCGCCCCGCGCGCGGGCGTCGTCCGGCTCTCCCAGCGGAAGGCCCAGCCCCCGAGAGCCATGAGAGCGGCGCCGCCGACGGAAAGCGCCGAGAGCGAAAAATGAACCATCCCCCACCAGAAGGCGGGAAGCCCCAGAAAGAGCGCGGCGCCGCCGCCCTCCAGGAGCGTCGGGTCGGCGTTGGAAAGCGCGACCGCCCAGCCTATGCCGGCGCACGGGAGCAGCGCGGCGCCCGCCGCGGCCGGCGGCAGATGCGCGAGCCCGGGCCTCGCCCGCGGCGTCCCCCTGTGGCCGTGCGCGAACAGGAGCGCCGCGGCGCCGAGCAGCAGGAGCGGCAGCGCCCCCGCGGGCGCGCGCATCCCGACCAGGGCGTTGAAGAACGCGGGCGGATGGAGGACGGAGGCGAGCAGCAGGAGCGCCGCGCAGAAGAAGAGCAGGGGCATGAAGCAGGCCAGACAGAGGCGCGAGACGCGGCGCGCGGCTTCCGCGTCCTCCGGCCAGTTCTTTCGCCGGCCCCGGAAAGCCAGGCGCGCGGCGAACCACGGCAGCGAGGCGGCCGCGCCGGCGCACGCCCAAAGAGCGGCGCCGCACGCGACGAGGAGCCACGCGCCCGAGGGGGCGATGAGCGCATTCATGGCGATTTCTTCTCTTTCGCTTTTTCCGTCTCCCGCGCCCCGGGCGAGGGGGCCGGGGCGAGCGTCCCGCCCGCCTTCTCGATCATCGTCTCCAGCCGGGACGCCAGGGCGTAGCGCTCCTCGGGCGCGCCCGCGAAAAGAGGATACCAGGGATGCCCGGAGCGCATTTCCTCCAGAAACCGCAGCGCCTCGCCCCGCGCCCGGAACCCGGGCGCCCCGGAGGCGTCCGCCCAGTCCCCATGGCAGGCCGCGCACTGCGCCCTGAAGACGAACGCGCCCAGCCGCTCCTCTTCCGGCGGGGGGCGCCCCGGATTCTCGAAGCGCCACAAGCCCGACCGGCTGATGGCCTCGGCTTCCCGGATGACGACGCCGTTTCGATACATGTGCCCGTGAATCCAGAAGCTCCCCCGCGCCTCCTCGAGAATCCACCCGAGCGCCGCCATCAGGAGGACGGCCAGCGCGCAGGCGGCGAAGGCGAAGGGACGCTGCTCCCCCTCGGGGCGGCGAACGCCCCGAAAATAGCCGAGCGCGCCCAGCGCCGCCGCCAGCGCGACCGCCGCGCTCATCAGGCGGAGCGAGAGCCCCCCCGCGGCCTCCTCCGGCAGGCGCGCGCCCCACCAGAGCAGCGCGGGAACGCCCAGGGCGGACGCCGCCGCCATCCACCCGCCCAGCCGATGCGTCAGGGCGGCGCGCCACGCGCCGTCCCTTCGCGCTGCCGCGTAGATCCAGCCGAGGGCGCCGAACGCCAGAAGCGAGGCGGCCGCCCACGCCGCGAACGTCGGGAGAAAGGTGGGGTTCCAGAAGGCGCTCCAGAGGCCGGACTGCGCCGTCCACGCCCCCGGGCGCGACGCGAAGGCGCGAATCGAAGCCAGGGGGAGGGCGGCGAGCCAGAAGCAGCTCGCGGCCAGGACGCCGCACGTGAAATGGCTCGGGTCCTCGCGGCGTCCCGCCGCCCAGGAGTCGCCGTAGAGACGCAGGAAGCAGAAGCCCAGGAAGAAGACCGACAGCCCCAGCAGGGCGGGGACGATGAAAATCGCGTGGAGCTGCTCCATCATGCGCGGCTGCCGCGCCATCGCCAGCAGCCAGAGCGCCCCCCCCGCGGGGCAGACCCCCCACGCGGCCGCGGCGCGGACGAGCCCCGCGCACCGCCGGGCGAGGGCGTCCCATCGCGGATCCATGCTTTCGCGCCCATAAGATTCCGCGGCGAGCATGAAAAGAGAGCCGCCGATGACGCACGCGGCCGCCGCGGCGAAGGAGAGGGCGAGGCCCGCCGCCAGGAGGTGATCGACCAGCGAGAGCGGCTCCTGGAAGGGAAGCGACAATGGAGTTTCCTAGCCCGCCGCGGAAGAAGCGGCGCAAGCGAAGCGGAAGCGGGCGGCCGCGCCGGGCCTCATACCTTCACCGGCCTGCGCGCGAGGCGCCTGTCGAGCTTCTCCTCGTCCAGGGAGACGCCCAGGCCGGGCTTCTGCGGAACCGCGCACCGCCCCGCGCTCATGTCGACGGGAGAGTCCACGACGTCGTCCAGCATCTTCTCGGGGCCGACGGATTCTATCGCCGAAAGAAAGGCGTTCGAGGTCGCCGCCACGTGAATCTCGCCCAGGGTGTAGGGCGAGAGGCCGAACCCGTGCCCGATGACCAGCTTCATGCCGGCGGCCTCGGCCGTCGCCGCCATCTCCCGAACGCGGAGGGGGCCGCCCTGCTTCATGATCTTGACCTTCACGACGTCGGCCGCCTCCGCCCGGATGACGCGAAGCAGGCTCTCGGGGCCGAACACGCACTCGTCCGCCATGACGGGGATGCGGATGGCGCGGCGCACCCGGGCGAGTCCCTCCACGTCCTCCCGCGGGACGGGCTGCTCGAAATGCCGGACGTCCGCGCCCTCCACCTCGCGCGCGAGCGCCACGGCGTCCTCCACCCTGGCGTAGGATTCGTTCGCGTCGATCCGTATCTCGAAGTCCGCGCCCGCCGCCTCGCGCACGGCCAGCACGCGCGCCGCGTCCGCCGCCACGTCTCCCCCCGCCTTCACCTTGCAGGCGCGCCAGCCCCGCTCGCGGAAGCCCCGCGCCTCGCGCGCCGCCTCCTCGGGCGGCTGAATGCCGATCCAGGCGTTGAAGCGCACCTCCTCCTTCACCGCGCCGCCCAGGAGCTCGTGCAGGGGAACGCCCAGGGACTTCGCGTGAAGATCCGCCAGGGCGAGCGACAGGGCGCCCTTCCCCCCCTCGCAGCCCTCGCAGGCCTCGTCCATCCTCGCGCTGATCTCGCGGGCGCGCCGGGGGTCCGCCCCGAGCAGGGCGGGGGCGAGCGCCGCTTCCATCGCCTCGGCCGTCTCGTCGCGCCCCAGGCCCGAATATCCCGCCACGGGCTCGACGTCGCCGATTCCCGTCCAGCCGTCGTCCGAGGTCGCGCGCGCGACGACCGCCGGCTGGACGTTGTGGTTGTGCCTCGCGTTCCGGAAGTAGCCCCGCATGGGCACGTCGACCCGGAATATCTCGATGGATTCGACCTTCAAGGCGCATCCTCCCTCCGTTCGCGCCTGCGCGTCAGAGCCTCAGGCCCGCCCAAAATCCATTCCGCCGCCAGCGCGGCCTCGCGCACGCCCTCTCACAGAGTATCATCTACGGGCAGGGAAACATCGACGTCCGGGCGCAAAAAAGAAAACACCAGCTCCTTGACCTCGAGACCGGTCGCCGCCTTCAGCCCCATGGCGTAGGCGCGGCCCTGGTTCGCGTAAAAGTCGGCGCGCGCCCGCGCCTCGCCCGCCTTGATGGCGTCGGTCTTGAAGTCCACGACCACCAGCTTGCCCGCCTCCTCGAACGCGAGATCGACGTATCCCCGGATGAGCCTCCCCTCCCGCTCGAACACGAGGGGGAGCTCCCGCCAGCGCCGGGACGCCTCCGCCGCGCGCGCGAGGACGCCCTCCTCCGTCGAGACGCGAATCAGCCTCAGCGCGAGCGCGGCTTCCGCCTCGTCCAGGCCGAGCGCGCGGGCGCGGGCGCGCGCCTCCCCGCGCAAGGCGTCCAGACGCGAGGCTTCGGGCGGCTCCAGACGCGCGAGAATCGCATGGGTCAGCTCCCCGAACGCCAGCCCGTCCGCGTGCGCCTCCCGGCCGGCGGGTTCGCCTTCTTCGGAATCAATCCATGACGCCCCGGACGCCGCCGCGTCAAGCTCGCCCCCCTCGACGAGGCGGCTGGGCGCCAGGGGCGACGGCGATGCGACAGGCTCCTTCAGGCGCATCAGCTCCTTCTCCCGCATGGCGCGCTCTTCGGGAACGCGCGCGGCGCCTCCCTCCTTCGGACGAAACGCCTCCTCCGGCAGGCGGAAGATGGAGTCGGACGCCGCCCGCGCCTCGGGCGAGACCTTCAGGACGCAGGCCGCCTCCCGAATCGCCTCCATCTCCTCCTCTCCCGCGCCCGCCTTCTCCATGACCGCGCGGAAGCTCTCCATCGGCCAGAGCAGACAATCCCGCGCCCTCGTCGCGGCGACGTACAGGAGACGCTTGCGCTCCGCGTCCTGAAACCGCATCTCCCGCTCAAGCGCGTCCGCGTATCCGGCGGATTCCAGCCGCCGGGGCCCCGCGCCCAGACGCAACTCGACCGCATCCTTCCGGCGATCCGAGAGCCAGGGCTTCTGCCGCCCGTCGGGCCGTCCGCTCACGTCCGCCAGGGCGACCACGGGAAACTCCAGCCCCTTCGCCTGGTGAACCGTCATGAAGCGAACCGCCCGCGCCCCGCCGCCAAGAAGCGCCTCGGGCTCGTTCGCCTCTTCGCCCAGCGCCTCCTGCGCCTCCAGATGCGCGGCGAACGCATCCGCGCCCCGCCGCCCGTCCTGGGTGAACTCATGCGCCATGTCGAGAAGCTTCAGAAGGTTGGCGACGCGCTGCTCGCCGCCGGAGGACGCCAGGAACAGCTCGAACGCCCCCGCGCGGCGATAAATCTCCTCCAGAAGCGCGCGCGCGCTCAGTTCCTTTTTCTTCTCGTGGAGGGCGTGAATCTCGCGAACCGCCTCCTCCAGCTCCTCCGGCGCGTCGGCGGCCTCCAGGAAATGGCGGGCGAGATCCTCATCCGAGAAGCCGTAGAGGGGAGAGCGCAGGGCGGCGGCCAGCGCGAGGGGGTCGCCCGGCCGCAGCGCGGCCGAGAGGACGGCGATGGCCGCGCCGACCTCGAACTTCTGGTAGAACCCGCGCCCGCCGTCCGAGACGAAGGGGACGCCCGCCTCCCGGAAGGCCTCCTCGAACCGGGGATACCCCGTGCGCGTCCGGAAGAGGACGGCCATGTCCCCGCACTCGATCGGCCGGCGCGAGCCTCCCTCCTTCTCTATCCCGCGTTTCTCCTCCACCAGACGCCGAACGGCGGCGGCGAGGAGGGCGGCTTCCCTCCCGCGCCTCTCGTCCTCGCTGCTCCCGCTTTCGGCGTCCTCCTCTGGCGCCGCGTCTTCTATCAGGAAAACGCAAGGCCCCGAGGATTCGCGGCTCGCCTTCAAGCAGACGTATTCGGACTGGACGCCGGAGTCCTCTTCATCCGGGACGATGATTTTCCCGAACGCCCGGTTCACGAAGTCGATCACGCCGGGGACGCTGCGGAAGTTCCGCCGGATGTGCAGAATGCGGCTGGCCAGCCCGGGCGGCTTCGGGAGGCCGCCGATCATCTTCTTCGCCTCGTCGTACATGGCGATGTCCGCCCGGCGAAACCGGTAGATGGACTGCTTGGGGTCGCCCACCAGAAACAGGTTCGCCCGCTCCATGCGCGCCTCGCGCCAATCGCCCGCGCCGTCCTCAACCTCTCCGGCGAGCAGGAAGACCAGCTCCACCTGCAGGGGGTCGGTATCCTGAAACTCATCGACCAGAAAATGCCTGACGCTTCTCCTGATTCTCTCGCGCGCGGCGGGGCGCTCCCGAACGAGCCGCGCCGCCAGAAAGAGGATGTCCTGGTAGGACAGAAGCCCCGCCTCGCGCGCCTCGCGCTCGAAGGATTCGACGAAGCTCCCGACGAGCGAAACGACGCCGCCCAGCAGCCCGGCGCCGATGAGCGCCGCGCTTTCTTCCAGAAACCGATCATGGCGCGCGCGAAATGCGACGAGGCCCGATTTCCCGGTTTCCTCATCGATCGTCCAGTTCTTCAAGGAACCCATCCGCTTGTTCAGTCTGAAGCCCGGACGCCAGAGCTCGCGGAGCAATTCCACGGGCGAGAGCCCGGCGAGGTCCGCCAGCCAGCGCTTCGCTTCGCCCACCTCCTGAAGCGCCTTGTCCGTCGAATCCGTACAATGCGCCGCCGCGAACTCCGCCCAGGCGGAATGCTTCTCTCGAATCGCCGCGCGCATCTCATCGGGAGAGAGCCCCCGGGAGCGGGGAAAGGATTCGCGGAATTCCGGCAGCGCGAGCATGGCGTCGCGGATTTCCGTCAGATGCCTGGTCGAGAAGCCGAGAGAGAGAAAATCGCGCAGATGGGGATCGTCCCCCTCCAGCGCCCGAACCAGCCAGCCGCGCCACGCGGCGCCGAGGCGCGCCTCGCATTCGATCTCGTTCACGTCCGTCAGGTCGGGAGGAAGGCCCGCCTCCACGGGAAACGCCCGCAGAAGGCTCAGGGCGAAACCGTGGATGGTGGAGATTCGCGCGGATTCGAGGTTCTCCAGCGCGTCCTCCAGCCGCGTTCGCGCCTCACCTTCTTTCGCGTCCCGCGCCGCCGCCAGCAGGCGCGCGCGAATCCGCGCCCTGAGCTCGAGAGCCGCCTTTCTCGTGAAGGTGATGGCGGCGATCTCGCCGACCGGGACGCCCTCCTCCCAAATCAGACGCAGCAACCTCTCCACGAGGAGGGTCGTCTTGCCCGTACCCGCGCCCGCCTCGACCAGGAGGGGGCCATCCATCCACCTCGCCGCCAGCTCCCTTTCGCGCTGATCGTCCGGCGGCGCGCTCATACGGTTTTCTCTCTCAGTTCGTGAAGCTCGACCCGCGCCGCCGCCTCTTCTTTTCTCCGCGCGCGCTCCGCCCGGTCGGGCCCGCAAAGGGTTCTGTAGTCGCAGTATCGGCAGGCGTCGGAGGGGGTCGGGAAAAAACGCCCCGCCTCGACGGTGGAGAGAAAATAATCCAGAAGCGCGTCCACGTTCGCCACGTCCTCCCGGATTTCCGCGCCGGCGCGCGCGCGATAGACGACGCCGTCGTCCTCCGTGACGTAGGCGTATGCCCCGCTCATCTCGCTCCCTTCGGGCAGGGCTTCAGCCTCGCGCCTCGCGTAAAGATCGACCTGAAGGCGCGCGCCGCCGCCCAGCCTCGTTTTTGCGGCCGGCGCCTTTCCGGTCTTGAAATCGACGACGCGGTATTCGCCGTCCTCATGCCGCTCCAGCAAGTCTATCCGTCCGCTCAGGAGGAGTTCGCCTTCCTCCAGCGGGATTCGCAAAGGCGCCGAACCCCCGCCGCCGAACCACTCCTCCAGCCGCACCGGACGCCAGGCCGAGCCGTCCTCGCGCTTCTCCTCCACATACCGCCACAGACGGAGGAGGAGGGCGTCCTCCAGAATCCCCCAGGGCAGGGCGGGCAGGGGCGGGGCTTCCGCGTCCTTCCACGCCTCGCGCATCGCCTCCTGAACGGCGCGGCGCAGGGCGGCGCGAAGGCTCGCCTCGTCTTCCAGATCGAGCGGGCGATCAGCATCCGGCAGGAGCCGCCGATGGAACGCCTCCAGCGCCCCGTGCGTCAGCCGCCCCCAGAGCAGGCCGTCCGCGGCGAAGGGCGGCTCGGGCTCCGGCCGCTTCTCCATCCCGGGATAGAGCCGCTCGTTGACGAAGCGGTAGGGACATCCGAAGAACGTCTCCACCCGGGTAACGCCTATCGGACGGGCGGGCGGAAGAGCCTTCTTCCGAACGAGCTCCCGCAAGGCGGGGTCGGAGAACGCCCCGTCGTGCGCCGTCAGGGCGCCCCGCCTCCATCGCTCGTTCAGGGCGCCGCGCCTGCGGGCGAAGCCGGGCGAGGCGTCCAGCCAGGAGAGGGCGCCCGCCTCGGGGCTTTCCTCCTCGATCTGCTCCAGAATGCGCGCGAGGTCCCATTCGAGCGCGTGGACGGGACGCTCCGCCATGTCCTCTCGGCTCAGGACGGCGGGGGCGGCGCGGAAGCCCGGCAGCCGCGTGAACAGATTCGAGTCGCCCTCCTCCCCGTGCGCCTTCGCCAGCGCGTCCAGGAACGCGCTCGGAAACGAGCCCGACTCCCGGCCCGCCTCGCCCTCCGCCTCCGGCGCCGTGAGGATCAGGCGCCTGCGGACGGACTGCAGAATCGTCCAGAGCTGAAAGCGCGCCTCGCGCTCCCTGGATTTCTTGAGCGGGAGCTCCGCGCCCCCGTCGGGCAGCGCCTTCCGCGCCGCCCGGTTCACCTCCTCGCGCAGGGCGTCGGGCAGAAGGGGGTTCTCCTCGCCCCGGGGCGGAAACAGGCCCTCCGCCGCGCCGACGAGCGCCACGACGTCGAAGGAAAGCCCGCGCGCGCCCTGGATGGAGGAGAGGCTCGCCAGAAGCTCCTCCCCCCCTTCCCTCAAGCCGCCCGTCTCCAGGAGCCGCTCGCACAGCCCGCGAAATTCCTCAAGGCTCACCCTGCCGAAAATCCCGTCCAGCTCCGGGAG